>NZ_CP012623.1:0-2400000 GCF_001280305.1 Hymenobacter sp. DG25A
CCACAATCTGGGTAGGCATAAAGCTGGGGCCGCCGGGCTCCAGCAGGGCCGTAAACGAGCAGGCAAAGCCGGGCATGGGGTGGCTACTTAGCGGCGCTCAGGTTGCTGGGGCCGGCCAGGCTCAGCTCACGGGCCACCTGAAAGGTGAAAGTCTCCGTGGCGGCTTCGTCTATGCGGCGCTGCATAATGCGCAGGTGGGTGGCGTCGGTGCCGGGCAGAATGGCCACATCGGCGCCAGTACCGGAAGCGCCATCATAGCTGCGGAAACCGGTTATCCAGCCGGCCGGGTAGCCGGCGCGCTTGGCTTTGGCCGCGTCTATCACATCGGGCTTGCCGGGAAACGAGCCCAGGTCTACTTCCTTGGTTTCCTTGCCCTGCAGCTTGAGGAAGGCTTGGGTGCGAGCCGGCTGCGCACCCGCTACGGGCTTAAAGCGCAGAGACAGGCGTACGTCTTCTACGGCGGGCGCTGCCGGGGTAGCAGCCGGCGCGGCCGGGGCTTGTCCAGCGGGAGCGGTGGCCGTGGCATCGGCTGCGGTGGTGTCGGCGTTGGTGGTTTGGGCCGGAGTCGCGGTGGTGGGTTGCTCGGCGGGCTGGGTGGTTTGGTTGCAGGCAGAGAGCAGCGCCACGCTCAGCAGCGGCAAAAGAAAGCGTTTCATCAGCAAACAGGAGAAAAGGCAGGGGTTGGGTTACAGCGTAAGAATACGCATAATTTTGGCCCGTTAGTACCTCTGCCGCCCTAGGAAACCTTTTAGACCGTATCCGGCTTATACAGCATCCTAATCCGACTCTACCTGATGAAAAAGATAACCGTTGAAATCTGGTCTGATATCCTCTGCCCGTTCTGCTACATTGGCAAGCGGCGCCTGGAAACAGCCATGGCCCGCTTCCCACAGCGCGACCTGATAGAAGTGAAATGGCGCAGCTTTGAGCTGGACCCTGCAGCTAACCCCACGCCCGGCGTAAACCAGTACACGCTGCTGGCCGCCAAGTACGGCAAGAGCGAAAGCTGGGCCCGGGAAATGAGCGCCAACATGACGCAGATGGCCGCCGCCGAAGGGCTGGCTTTCGACTTCGACCGGTTGGTGCCCACTAACTCCCTGCGGGCCCACCGCCTGATTCACCTGGCCAGCCAGCACGGTAAGCAGGATGCCGCCGAAGAGCGCCTGTTTAAAGCCTATTTGGAAGAGGGTCTCGATATCAATGACACCGCCACGCTCACGCGCCTGGCAGCCGAGCTGCAGCTGCCCGCTGCCGAGGTAGAGCAACTGCTGCAGTCCGATAACTTCACTGAGGAAGTGCGCCACGATGAGTACCAGGCCCGCCAGCTGGGGGTGCGCGGTGTGCCCTACTTCGTCTTCGACGACAAGTATGCAGTATCTGGCGCGCAACCCGCCGAGCTGTTTGAGGAAGTGCTGCAGAAAGTGTGGGAAGAAGCCCGCCCGCAGCCCGTGCAGCTGGCCGGTGCCGAAGGCGCGGCTTGCGACCTGGAAAGCGGCACCTGCTAAATCCGTCGCGCTCCTGCCGCATAAAAAAGGCCGCCCCGTAAGGAGGCGGCCTTTTTTATGCGGCCTTTTCCGCCTACAGCAACCCGGAGAGAATATTGATGCTCAGGGCCAGCACGGCCGTGTTGAAGCCAAAGGAAAGCAGGCTATGATAGAGCACCAGCTGGCGCATGCGCAGCGTGCTCACGCCCGTATCCGAGGTTTGGGCCGTCATGCCGATAACGAAGGCGAAATAGGCAAAGTCCCAGTAGGTAGTGGGGGGCTCGCCGGAGAACTCCAGCCCACCCATCTGCACATGGGGCGGCCACAGGCTTTTGCTGAAATAGATATGGGCGTAGCGCAGGGTAAAAAGCGTGTGCAGCAGCAGCCAGGAAGTAAGCACGGCCACCACTGAAACCAGAATATGCTCCACCCGTTCCTCATAGTCCATAGCCTCCAGCCCGCGCAGCAGCAGCAGTACAGCCGCCAGGCTGGCCGTGGAGCCCAACAGCGTAATAAACAGCATCACAAAGCGGGTGCGGTCAGGGTGTATCAGCGAGGCGGCCTGCCGGATGTAGGCAGTATTGGCCTGAGCCATGGTGTACCAGGTCAGCAGCAGAATGCTCACAATAAATCCGTCCCAGGCCAGCATCAGCTGGGTATTGAGGGGAAAATCGGGTGGGGCCCACCAGAAGGCCGAGGCCCCGCCGCCCAGGGCTAGTACCAGCCGGATGATGCGCGCCCGCCAGCTGATGAGAGGGCGCACGGTATCAACAGGCGCAGGGGAGGTAGTAACATCCATAACCGCAATGCCGCTGGAGTGCTACGGAAGATACCCAAAGATTGGGGCAACCTGAAGCTCAAATGCTGTTTTTTTACCTCCCGAGTAAGGCCAGAGGGCGGCTTTCAAAGGTCTCTCGCCCTAAGGCAGCAGGCTATCCGGCAACCCGGAAAACACCCGAACCGGAGAGTGAAAGCCGCCCCACCCCCGCGCAAGCAGGGCGTTTAGGTAAGGCGCAGAAGGGCGGTAATTTACTTGCGGCAGTAGTACCAGCCCCGGGCCAGTGGGCCCGCTGTCTGTGGAATGCGCATACGCAGCAAAGCCGGAGAGAATATGCTTTTTAACGCTCCCGGAATCAACTAATATTCCGGAAATTATTCAAGCCCCCTGCTCCATTATCCGGCCATCACGCCCTAAGCTGCAGTAAGTGTTGGCTTGTGTTTATTATAATATTTATTAGTAAATTGATATATAAACATTGGTCCGGTATTTATTTCTGCCGGTGCTCCCTGCCGCCTGCCGTCTGGCAGTCCTGTTATGCTGGCCGCTCCGGCCTGTTTACTCTGGTTATTGCTCTGGTATATGTTAATGGAAAAAAACCGCGTGCTGCCCCCTATCAGCATGCGAGGAGAGATTCTGCAGCCCCAGGATGCGGGCTACGCCGCGGCCTGCCACATCTACAACGGCATGATTGACAAGCACCCGGCCATGCTGGTACGCTGCGCCGATGTAGCCGACGTTATTTCGGCCGTGAACTATGCCCGCGAAGAAGGCATGCTGCTGGCCATCCGGGGCGGCGGACACAGCGGGGCGGGTCTGGGTATGTGCAATGATGGGATGGTCATCGACCTGAGCCTGATGCGCGGCATTCATGTAGACCCCGAAGCGCGCACCGTGCTGGTAGAGGGCGGCTGCACCCTCGGCGACGTAGACCACGCCACGCACGCTTTTGGGCTGGCCCTGCCCGGGGGCATAATTTCCACTACCGGGGTGGCCGGCCTCACGCTGGGCGGCGGGCTGGGCTACCTCACCCGCCAGTACGGCCTCACCATCGACAGCCTGCTGGAAGCCGATGTGGTGCTGGCCAATGGCCACCTGGTGAAGGCCTCCGCGGAGCACAACCCCGATTTATTCTGGGCCCTGCGCGGCGGCGGTGGCAATTTTGGGGTAGTAACATCCTTCCTGTTCCGAGTGCACCCCGCGGATAACGTGGTGGCCGGGCCCATGCTCTGGCCTATGGAAGATGCCCCCGAGGTACTGCGCTGGTACGGCCAGTTCATTAAAACGGCCCCGGAAACCATCAACGGTTTTTTTGCCTTCCTCACGGTGCCGCCCGCCGCGCCCTTCCCCGAGCACCTGCACCTGAAGAAGATGTGCGGCATTGTGTGGTGCTACACCGGCCCGCCCTCTGGGGCGGAGGCGGCCCTGCAACCGGCCCGTAAATTCAAAACTCCGGCCCTGGATATGGTGGGCACGCTGCCCATGCCGGCGCTGCAAAGTATGTTCGATGGCCTTTACCCGCCCGGCCTGCGCTGGTACTGGAAGGCCGATTTCGTGGACGAGCTGCCGGAGGAGGCCATTGCCGAGCACGTGCGCTTTGGCAACCTGCTGCCTACCATGCACTCCAGCATGCACCTGTACCCCATCAATGGCGCGGCCGCCCGCGTAGGCCGCCACGATACGGCCTGGAACTTCCGGGATACTACCTGGTCTATGGTGATTGTGGGCGTAGACCCCGACCCGCGCAACGATGAAAAGATTATGGCCTGGGCCCGGGCCTACTGGGATGCCCTGCACCCCTACGCGGCGGGCGGCGCCTACGTTAATTTTATGATGGAAGAAGGGGATGAGCGAATCCGGGACACGTACGGCGCCAACTACCCCCGGCTGGCCAAAGTCAAGGCTCAGTACGACCCGCAGAATCTGTTCCGGGTAAACCAGAATATTAAGCCCGCCGAGCGGGAGCATATTTTCACCTGAGGTTTTTTTGGGTGAAAAGCAATAGAAAAGCCCCGGCATGCGCCGGGGCTTTTCTATTACGCTGCTCTAATAAGAGTAACTTCTTACGGATGAGCCTGGGCAGCCTTCTCAATGGCCTTCTCAATGGCCTGCGCTTCGGCCAGGGTCATCGGTTCTGGCCTTCCGCCTCTATGGTATTTAGCCCCTTTTCAGGCCCTGGTTGATGGTGGTTTGGGCGAAGCAGCCGGTGGCCAGCAGGCTTAGCAGGCCAAGGTGTATAGCTCGGAACATACAAGGGAAAGCGGTAATAATGGCGCCCAGATCTTTGCGCCTTAGCGCGCCAGATTAAAAGTCAGCTTGGGCTGCAGCGAGTTATCAGGCCCGTACAGGCGCAACTCGTCGCCGGTTATTTCATAGCGCACGGTTTGGGTCAGGCCACTCAGGTAGCGATACTCCAGCGCCTGGGCCGGGCAGGTGCCTCTCGTCGACATCTGCCCGCTGATGGTTAGGGTGCCCTGCGTGCTGCCCAGCGTATAGGTGCCCCCATAAGTATTGCATGGGGCCAGGCCACTGGTTTTATGATCAGCAGAGGCAAACTCCAAGTAGGAGCGGGCCGACAATGAATAGCTTGGTGTAGGCACTGGCGTTTCCTCTACCTGCACCAGCATCCAGCGGTTGTTCTCCAGGCGGGGAGCCGGCTCGGCATTCTTTTCTAACCGCTGGCAGGAGGCCAGCAAACTCAGCAGGCAAAATACAGAAAGAGCGAAGCGCATAGAGTAAGAGTGTCTGATGTACAGGCAGAAGAGTCCCACTACCCCCGAAAAGGTTGTCATCTGTCAGCAAAAAACTCTTGAGGCGGACAAGCGCACCCCGACAGCTTCCCGGCTCAGTGCGCCCGCGTCCAGACCACGGTGCGGCCCAGCAGGGAAATGCCGAGGTAGCCGCGCACCACCAGCGTGTTGGCATTGCGCAGCTTCAGAATGCAGGAGTAGGTGTTGCCGCTATTGGGGTCGTAGATGGTGCCGTCTTTCCAGCTGCCCTGGCCATCGTAGCGGAAGTTTTGCAGGATGACTACGCCCAGTATTGGGCGGGTGCGCAGCTTGGGGTCGGGGTTGTGGGTATCGAGGCGGCGGGGTTTGGTGGGGCCTGCTACTTTGCCGTAGAAGCGCCCCTGGTGCTCGTAAATTTCCAGTGTGCCGCGCTTATCGGCCGGCTGCCAGCGGCCCACAATGGCCTTGGCAGTCGGTGTGCTTTCGGCTCCGCCAAATGCCAGGAACCACAAAAGAAGAAACAGGTGCATGCGAAAGGAAATCCGGATAAAGCAGCTGGCGGTATGCTGCTGCCAGTCCTTCTACGCAGCGCATGGCCGGCCGGTGCAAGTAGCACCAGGTTAACGGCAGCAACTTCACGTAGCTCATCATATCCGGCCCGGAACCAGCCCGTTCGTACACGGCACGGATGCGGCTGTTCTGGGTAAACACGCTGAGGGTGAGCCAGCAGCACTACACGGCTAGCAGAGCGTGCCGGGCGGCCTCTACATCACTATAGCCCACGGCCAGGCCACCGGGAATCTGGATCAGGGCTTCCTGCGTGGAGCGCCGGCTGAAGTAGTCCCGGGCGTACACCACCACAAACCGCTGCATGCCGGCCGCCACTGCCGTGGGGTACCACTCGTTGGCAAACCAGCTGGCCTGGCTCACCCAAATGCCCTGAATAGCCTCGTGGTTATCGAGCAGGCGGGAGCAGCGCTCCTGGTTCAGGAAGTACAGAATTTGTTCGTAGCCCCGCCGAATGCTCTCATCCGTTTGCTCCCCCTGCCACACCGCATGGATATACTCCTCCAGAGCGTCATATTCCAGGGTCAGGAACTCAAAGTGATGAAGTACTCGGTGGCGCATAAAAAGCAAAAAATGGCCGCAAATATAAAAAGGCCCTTTTTATTCTGCTATAGTACTATCCTGCCAGCCATAAGTTGCACCCGGAAGAAATGCCATTGTAAATTGAAATAAATATATTTATTGGTAAAATATTGATAATTTGTAGCCTCTCAATTCTAAAATCACCGGCCCTTATGGAACAGCAGCTACCGCCACCCGCCCAACTCATGCAAATGCTGTTTGGCTTTGCCGCCTCCCGGGCCATTGGCGTGGCCGCCGAGCTGGGCATTGCCGATTTACTGCAGGATGGTGCCCAAAGCGCGGAAGAACTGGCCCGGCAAACCAACTCCCACGCCCGCTCCCTGTACCGCGTGCTACGGGCCTGCGCCAGCGTGGGCGTGTTCTCCGAAGACGAAAACCAGCGCTTTGCCCTCACGCCCCTGGCGCAGCCGCTGCTGACCAACGACCCCGGCAGCCTGCGGGCCTTTGCCACCATGATAACCACCGACTGGCAGTTTCAAACCTGGGCCCAACTGCCCTACAGCGTCCGGACCGGCAAACCAGCCTTCGATGAAGTACACGGCATGACTTCCTTCGATTACTTCTGGTCCAATGACCAGGCCGGGAAGGTGTTTAATGATGCCATGACCAGCAACAGCGCCCACGCCAGCGCCGCCGTGGTAGAGGCCTACGACTTTTCTCCCTTCGCGCGGCTGGTAGATGTGGGTGGCGGCCACGGCATTCTGCTGGCTTCTATCCTCAAGAAATACCCCCAGCTGCGCGGCGTGCTCTACGATGTGCCCGCCGTGGCAGAAGCCGCCCAAACCCTGCTGGAAGCCCACGGCGTAGCCGACCGCTGCGAGCGACAGAGCGGCGACTTTTTCCAGAGCGTGCCCTCCGGCGGCGACGCCTACATCATGAAGCATATCATTCATGACTGGAACGATGCGCAATGCGTGGCCATTCTGCAGAACTGCCGCCAGGCCATGCCCGCCAACGGCAAAGTGCTGGTAGTGGAAATTGTGGTGCCCGAAGGCAATGCGCCCTCCGTGGGCAAGTTCCTGGATTTGCAGATGCTCCTGTACTTGCCCGGCTGCGAGCGGACCGAGCCGGAATACCGCCGGCTGTTTGATCAGGCGGGCCTGGACCTGACGCGGATTATTCCCACCAGGTCGCCGTTCAGTATTCTGGAAGGCGTGGCGAAGTAGCCGGGCGCGCCGGCTCAGGGTAAGCGCGTCCAGATAACGGTGCGGCCCACTAGGGAAATACCAATGTAGCCGCGCACCACCAGCGTGTTGGCATTGCGCAGCCGCAGAATGCACTTGTAGGTTTTGCCGTTTTCGGGGTCGTAGACGGTGCCGCCGCGCCAGGCGTTTTTGCCATCGAAGCGGAAGCTTTTTAGAATAATGGTGCCCAGCAGGTCTCGGGTGCGTAGGGTGGCGTCCGGGTTTTGCGCGTCGAGGTACTGAGGCGAGATGGGCCCCACCACTACCCCATAAAACAGACCGTTCTCCTCATAAATCCGCAGCACGCCCAGCTTATTAGCGGGCTGCCAGAAGCCCACAATGGCCGTAGGACTCACTTTGCCCGCTGGCTCCGGCATAGCCCCGGCCAGCACTACCAGCAACAGGAGAAGGAATAGCTTCATGATGCAGTAAAATGAGGCGCTCAACCGGTGGGACCATAACGGGTAGCTGGCCTAGCCTGCCTGATAAAACGTGGAAGCAGGGGAAGAAGTGACAGGAAAATCCCAGAAAGCCCGCCCCCATAAAACCCCGTCACGGCCCGCACAACTATGTCCGTCAGGCAGAGCGACAGCGAAGCCTCTCATGTGGGGTTGTTGCCAAAGTAACTGTCATGCTGAGCTTGTCGAAGCATCTCGCTAGTGTGGTATACCTTGGCAACATCAGCACGCGAGATGTCTCGACTTCACTCGACATGACGTTCTTATTTCCAACAGCGTCAGCACGCGAGATGCTTCGACAAGCTCAGCATGACGGTTACTTTGGCAACAACCCCACGCGAGATACTTCGCTGTCGCTCTGCATGACCAATAATGCCCAAGTGAGCAACCACCACAACTCGGTTACTCCCGCGCTACCGCCTTCCCCACCGGCTTCGGGTTCAGATACCGCTCCCGCAAAGCCGCGCCGTCTCCGGTAGCTTTCAGCACGGGCACTGGCTGGGAGGTGTCCACGTCGAAGCCTTCGATTAAATCCTGCTTCGTGAGGGGCAGGTCGGCGCCGGTTAGGATGTACTTCTGGAACTCGTAGCTGATGTCTTCCTGCAGGTAGGTTTGGGCCAGGGCCAGGAAACGCTCGTCGGTGAATTTCTGGTCGGGTGGAAGACAGGCCTGGCGCAGCTCGCGCATCAAATCATCGAGGGAGCGGGTGTAGCCGGAGCGTTTCAGAATCAGGTTATCGAGCCAGAAGGCAAAGAGGGCGCCGCGGCGGTAAGGGAGCTTCCCGAAGCTGGGGTTCTTCCAGTAGTTGTCTTTGATGAGGTAGTTAGGCTGGTTGCGCTCCGGGTTTTTGTAGAGCCGCTGAATCACGTCGGCGTTGAAGGTCTGCACCCACTGCTCCATGGTCAGCTCGCCGGAGCGGAGGCGGTTTTTGTAGGCGTAATAGTCGGTGAAGCCTTCCGTAAACCAGGCGTTCAGTTCCTGATGGGCGGCGGTTATCTGGCCGCCAATCCAGTCGTGCAGCATCTCATGGTGGAACATGTAGCGCAGCAGGTCCCAGTTATTGAAGGGGTTGTTGGTAGACTGCAGTTTGAAGCCCTGGTACAGGCCCTCGCCCCGAATGCTCTGCCCCCGCCAGGTGCTGTCGGTGGCCGTTACGGTGGGGCTCATGAACACGGTGTAGCGGGTGGGGCCGGCATCATGCCAGAAGTCGCGCTGGGCGGTGAGGGCCTGCTGAATGGTGCTGAGCACGCGGGCCTCCTCGTAGTTTTGCCACTGCCCGCGCATGGCCACGTACACGGGGCGGTTCTGGTAGCTGAGCTGGTGTAGGCGGTAGTCGCCGCCCACATAGAGTGAGCGGTAGAACTCCGTCCAGAGCTTGCCCCGGAAGGTTCGCACGGTGGCGCCCGAGGCAAAGGTGTTGTGCAGCACGTAGCCCTGGGGGAAGCCCACCCACCGGATGGTAGCCGTGATGTTGGGCGGGGTGGGGGAGGCGGCCAGGGCATCGGGCACCGTAAACAGACTTTCGCCCAGCACATGGAAGTAGGTATCCGTTACGCGGGGGCGGTTTACCTGGTCGCGGGTATACTCCTGCGCGTCCTGCTTCACGCGGTAGGAAAAGCGCACGTCGCGGGTGCGGGGGTGGTACACTACTATGCGGTTGCTGTCGGGCACTATCCGGAAGCGGTAGTCGGCGCCTTCGCCCGCAAAGCCGCTCAGGCAGCGCAGCAAATCCTTTTCACCCCACACCTCATTGGCGAAGTGGAAGTAGGTGGAATCGGTGGCCTTAGGCGTGCGCACACTCACCTGCACCCGCAGGCCCTCCGTGCTCATATGCGGGGCGTAGTGCACCTGATACGCTACGCGGTGTTGGGCCCCGGCCAGCAGGGGCAGCAGGCAGCAGAAAAACAGCAGAACTCTCATCGGCAACAGGGCAGGTAAGCGTGTTGGCAAATATAAGCGTGCTGTTATTCAGGGTGTTTCACATAATGATGTGAGTGAAATGGGGGCCTTCGCCATCATCTTGCCAAAGAATGACGGGGCCGCCTAAGCGGGCGGCAGCAGCACCTTCACGTAGCTCATCATATCCGGCCCGAAACCGGCGCGCTCATACACGGCGCGGGCTCGGCTGTTCTGGGCAAATACGCTGAGGGTAAGCCAGTGGTAGCCGCGCTCCAGCGCCCAGGTTTCGGCAAACGCCAGCAGGGCGCGGCCCACGCCCTGGCCTTCGGCGGCGGTAGTCACGGCCAGGTCGGTGATGTGGGCCTGGGTTTGCTGGTAGAAATCGGTGGAGGTGGTGAGGTGCAGCACGCCCACGGGCTGGCCCTGCTGCTCGGCCAGGAACACGCCGCTGTGCGGGGCGGGGTGGTGCAGGGTTTCCAGCAGCACGGCTATATCCCGCGCCTTCAGCTGAGCCTCGTCGCGCCAGGCCGGCGGGCCAAACGCCAGCAGGCGGGGCAGCACTTCCCGGATAAAAGGTTCATCGGCGGGCGTGGCCGGCCGGATGTGGGCAGGAGCGGGAGCAGGAGCAGACATAGCCAGGAGCAGGGTAAGTTGGCTTCCTTATACGGGGCCAGCCGCCCACCTATTCCTTCTTACCACCGTTTCTGCCGCGTGCCGGCCGCAGATTGCCAATAGGCTATTACCTTTCGATATTCTTTACCAGGCAACGTGTGACAAGATCAGCAAATAGATATGCCATACAGAGCCAAAAGAACGTCATGCCGAGGCGCAGCCGAAGCATCTCGCGTGGGGTCGTTGCCAAAGTAACCGTCATGCTGAGCTTGTCGAAGCATCTTGGTAGTGTGGTATACCTTGGCAACGAAGCAGTAGAGATGCTTCGACTGCGCTCAGCATGCCCCGTTCTTTTTATGACGTTCTTTTTCCCAACAACATCAGCACGCGAGATGCTTCGGCTACGCCTCTGCATGACTTGTACTTTCTTTTATAACCCGCTCCTTTTATCACTGGCCTTCCCCTCCAACATCAGCCCGCTAGATGCTTCGCTACCGCTCTGCCTGACGGCCGAATTCCGGCCGGAAGCCTGGCGGATCAATACGCTTTAGAACACCTTATCCCATCATTACAAAGTATGCGCATTCTATCCGGGGCCTGGTTGCTGGCCCTTACCGTGCTGCCCCTGCTCAGCCAGGCCCAGGACACCAGGAAAGTGGTGAAATACCATCAGTTTCCCGAAATTCCCCAGTACCGCGAAGAGTACTCCGTGTTGAAAGAAGACCGCACAATCCGGCATGGGGAGTACAAGTGGTTCCACCTGAGAGCATAGAACCCCAGCGTGGCGGGTTTCTACAACCAGGGCCGCAAGGATAGCATCTGGCACCAGTATTATTACGGGCGGGATATCAAGGTGCAGGCCAAAGGCCGCTACCGCAACGACGAGCAGGTGGGCGTGTGGGAGTTCTATACCTACGATGGCAAGCTGGAGCAGCAGTACGACTACACCCGGCGGCAGCTGGTGATGAATGACCCCGACAAAACGAACATTACCTTCCGCCCCCTGGCCGGTGGTGCCGCACTGGAGCTGAACCCCGTCTACATCGGGGGCTTCTCTGCTCTGGCTAGGCTCATGAGCCAAACCATTAGCTACCCCGTGCAGGCGGTGCGAAATAGGGTGAGTGGTACAGCCATAGTGGCCTTCACGCTGGAGGCCGATGGCAAAACCAGCAACTACCGGGTAGTGCAGTCGGTGGGTTCTGGGATAGATGAAGAGGTGATGCGCGTAGCGCAGGTGGTTTCGGCGGGTTGGCTGCCCGCTTCGGTAGCCGGCCGGCCCGTGGCCGCCGAAGTGCAGATGCCCTTCGAATTCCTGAGCGTACCGGGCAGATAGCGCCCAAAAGGCACTTTCCGACGGGGGGCCTCTGTTGAGTTGCCCTGCCTCCCTGGCTAAAACCATGGCCCGCCCCACCCAGTGGCGGCCTTTTCCGCCGCCACTTCCGCACCCTGTTTGGGCAGAGGTGCGTAGGTTACCTCATCACCCACTGCCCTGCGCTTATGACCACCGAAGAACGTAACCGCCTGGCGGTGCTGGAATCATATGATATCCTGTATTCTGCCCAGGAAAAGCTGTTTGACGACCTGGTAGAGCTGGCCGCCTACATTTTTAGCGTGCCCGTGGCCCGCATTGCCTTCATTCACGAGAAGAACGTGTGGCACAAAGCCAGTGTGGGCATGCCCGCGCAGGAGCTTCTGGCCCTTGAGCAAACCCTCTGCACCAAAGCCATAGCGGCCGAGGAGCCGGTGCTGGTGTTTGAGGACTTAGCCACCGAGCCCGGGCCGGGCACCGCTACCAGCCAGGAGCGCAACGTGCGGTTTTATGCCGGCGTGCCCGTGCGTACCGCACTGGGCATCCCCATTGGTACCGTGTGCCTGGCCGGGTATGAGCCGCGCCAGCTCACCGGCCCCGAGCAGCAGCTCCTCGCCCAACTCGCCGACCTGGTGATGCTGGCCCTGGAAGCGCGCCGCCAGCTGCACACCACCCAAAATACCCACGGCTGGGACCGGCTGCGCGAGGAAGCCGAAGAAGTGCTGCACAACCAAATGGCCGTGGTGCGCTACCTCAAAGCCCGCAGCGACGGCCAGGTGCCCGTGCCCACCGAGCTGCTGGACCTCATTGGCAAGCGCCTGGAAGAAGTAGCCGAGGTGCTGACGGTGGAGCAGGAAGGGGAGGAATAGGGCGGAGACTTTTGCTACTCACTGGCGCGAGCTTGTAGCTCGTGCTTTCGTTGATGGGAGGCTGCGCCTCCCTTGAAAGGTTAGTCGGCATTGTGCTGGTTTGCCGCGTTGCGGCAGATGAGGTACAACCTCATTCTCATGGCTGGGCACGAACTACAAGCTCGCGCCAGATGGGGTATAAACTCACCATATATCATAGGGTCACCTTACAATGAGGACCTGATGAGCCATATAAAAATTATTATAATTGGGAGTGAATCAAGTTTTGTAACAAAATTCTATACTTTAGGGGCGGTATAAAGCTTATTTAACCAATAAATAGTTTATTTTTTAATACAAACACTAAATGATAGCTGCCATTGATACCAGCAAATACAGTCAACAAGTACAGGGACTACTCAAGTTGTATGACTTATTTCCTTTTCATGATCACCCGCTCTGGCAAGCTATAATACGGGGGACCATATCCAAAGAGCAAGTTATTCTCGCCGAAGAGCAACACTTTTTACGGACAAGATCTGGAAGGGCTCTTAGAAAAGCAGCTGTAATTGAGTGTAGAAGAACAAATAAACGGCTATTAGAAGCTATTGAGCCAACGTATATCGAAGAGTGTACTGATCAAGATGGTACACCAACTCATCTTGATTTAATCATCAACCTGTGTTTAGCAGATGGAAGAAAACGAGAGGAACTTAATCACATAGAAAATACCCCAGGTAACATTGCTGCTATTGCATTGTACAAGGATATAGCAGACCGTGGGCCAGCTTGTCACATCATAGGTGCAGGTGTAGTTGAATACTACTATAGCCAATTATGTGGGCGTATCTATGAAAGTTATATAAATAATTACGGATTCTCACCTGTGGAAGCAGAGACGTATAGAATACATACTAGTCTAGACTTGGACCACGCTGAAAGGGCATTTGAAGTAATAGATGAGGGTGTTGCAATTCATGGTATTGATTTAATCAAAGCCAGCGTTCGGGATGCTTTTATTGCAACTAGTCTCCATTATGATGGAATGCTTCAAGCTGCTCTCAATAACTTTGAATTTTGGAACGGTAAAAAATAAAAATAAATGAAAGGTTATATCTACTCTTTATATAGAGGCGCAGATCCAGGAAGGGGCTTTGTCATGACTGACCCTATATTCGAGGGAATCCCTACTCTTGGAGCCTGTATGCCAAACATAAGACGTTTGGTGTCAAAAGGTGACTATATTTTCACAATAAGTGGTAGAGTTCCCAATGTTAAGCAATATATAATAGGAGGTTTTGAAGTTGAAAATAAATTAAATGCCTTAGCAGCACTTGATTATTTCCCTGATAAAGCCTTGTCAAAAGCAGAAGATGGAAGCTTTAGAGGTAATATTATAGTTAACAGAGATGGTAGTCAAGTTCAAGGAGATTATCATACTAATTTTGAAAAGCGGTTGGATAACTACGTGGTTGGTAAAAATCCTTTGTATATTAATAAACCAGATCAAATAGAATTGGCTAGAGTTGAAACTTTAGATTTTTTAAAGAGGACATTTAAAAGTGATGGGGATAATGTATTTGATGTGTTAGGAAGATGGAGAAAATTAGATGAAAGTCAGGTGAAAGGTATATTAGAATGGCTTAGGTCAATTAAGCAAGCTTCATAAAAATGCTTCCTCAGTTAATAAGTTTCCTGCAAGCTCATCGGGAGCAAGTGCCTGCGTTTTCCCAAAAAATGGGAATCGAGGAGGAAGCTGTATTGTCTGTGTTAAACAATATTAGAAGTTTTTCATTCTCGGAAATAAGCATATTAGCCTCAAAGTATAAAATGTCTATAACCCAGTTTGTCTCAAGTAATGAGGATAAACTGGACTTTAGATTTAGATCAACAGCTGAAAACTTAAATCAATTTACTGCGGATCAAAAAGTTACTTATATTGTAGCAAGTCTACATTCTTTGCTTAAAAAATATGCGTCTCCTAGTCTTATTCCGGAAAATTGGGAAAATGAGCTAACCAAGGATACTGCTTTTGTAAGTAGATTAGTTCGATATAGTTTGCTTGATGATGATCATGGACGTCCATTATTAGACTTGGCGCTACTTATTGCTGAGAAATTAAATATATTTATTATTGTTAAAGATATAGGTGTTGATGGAGCTTCAGCATATATAGATGGCTTTGCCTACATAATAATTTCACCTAGGTTTGCGCCTAGAATGTTGTTTACTCTGGCTCATGAGTTGGGTCATTTAATATTACAACATCATCAAAGCTCGCTTTTTATTGATTATAACGGGGTTGATGTTTTTAGGAAAAAGCACCATAATATTTTGGAAAAATTAGCTAATGATTTTTCTACGAATCTCCTTATGCCCGAGCCAGTATTTGCAAGGGCTATTATTGATTTCAAGAAAGAGCACCAAATTCCGTTAGATCATATTGGTGATATTGATATAATAAACGCTTCTCATGTATTTGGTGTTAGTTTTGAGGCCGCTGCGATGAGATGTGAACAGCTGCGTCTTCTTCCTGTTGGAAGTGCTAAATCGTATTATGAAAAACTTTTAAAGGAATTTAGAAGTCCTGAAAATAGAGGTAGTGAAGTTGATTTAATTAGAAATAAGATTCCAATATTTCCAAATAGTGCTTCTGTGAATGTTTTAAAAAGTACTTTTATAGCTGTAGATAAAGGGGAAATTTCATCTTCTAAGCTAGCAGCTGTTTTAGGTATTAAATTAGAGCATTTGTTTGAAATTCATAGCAGATTTCAAGATGAACTATATTATTGATAACTGTTCATTGGTTAATCTTGCTAATGGTGGTTTGTTAGATGTCTGTACTAGGCTGCCACATAAATTTTATGTGACACCTTTAGTGTATCATAAAGAATGTACTTCTTGTAAAGGAGAGGTGGCAAATATGATAGCTGCAGGAGCATTAAACTTACTTGACTTCGAGCCTGGTATAGAGGACTTTATTGACTTAGCTAATCAATTTTCAATTGATGATGGGGAATGCGAATCTATTTTAGCTTGCAGGGAAAATGGGTTTGCTTTGGTTTCTGATGACGCAGCTGCTCGTAAATGTGCTAATGCTTTATTAGGTGTAGCTAATTGTACTGGTTCTTTGGGTTTAATAAAACAGCTTACACATGATGAGCTAATTCAGTGTAATGAAGCTGTAACTGCTTACCATGTTATGAAGGAGTGTGGAGCTTTCTTGCCTAGGTGGCCCGCGCCTGAAATATATTTGTGTAAAGAAGAAAGCCTCTAGTACAAAATACAAGAGGCTTTCTTCTTTACATTCTTAGCTCATTTACTATTACACTCCCACCTTCTCCTCACTCCCCAACTCACTCAGTATCCGCTTGGCGGCCTGCACGCTTTTTACTTCCTCGAAGGAGATAATCAGCTGCTCTTTGCGCTCTTTCATGCTGGCCGAGCGGGGGTGGGTTTGCACGTAGCTGAGCACGTTGCCGAAGACGTCGCCCTGAAAGAAGGCCTCGTTGTTGGTGGCCGGGATAAAGCCTTTCATGAGGTTCTTCTTCAGCGTGAGCTTCTCAAAGCCCACCTGGCAGGCCTGCCAGCGCAGGCGCACAATGTCGGCCAGCTGCTCCACTTCCTGGGGTAGCGGCCCGAAGCGGTCCACAATGCCGGCCACCAGCTTGCGCAGCTCCTCGGGGCCTTTCACGCGGTCCAGCTTGCTATACAGCTGCAGGCGCTCCGAGACGTTGCTCACGTAGTGGTCGGGAATCAGGATTTGCAGGTCGGTTTCAATGTTGCACTCCTTGGGGCCTTTGGTGGCGGCGGCTTCCTGCAGGCGCTGGGTAGGGTCGCCGAGGAACAGGTCGCGGAACTCGGTTTCCTTTAGCTCCTGCACCGCCTCGTCCAGAATCTGGTGGTAGGTCTCAAAGCCCAGATCATTAATAAAGCCTGACTGCTCGCCGCCCAGTAGGTTGCCCGCACCCCGGATGTCCAGGTCGCGCATGGCTACCTTGAAGCCGTCGCCGAGGTCGGAGAATTCTTCCAGGGTGCTCAGGCGCTTGCGAGCATCGGAAGGAAGGCCCGCCACCGGGGGCGTGAGCAGGTAGCAGTAAGCCTTCTTGTTGGAGCGGCCCACGCGGCCCCGCATCTGGTGCAGGTCGCTCAACCCAAAGAGGTGGGCGCGGTTGATGATGATGGTGTTGGCGTTGGGAATATCCAGCCCCGACTCAATCAGGTTGGTGCTCACCAGCACATCATACTCGCCGTCCACAAACTTCATCATGCGCTTTTCCAGCAGGTCGCCCTCCATCTGCCCGTGGATGTAGGTCACGCGGGCATCGGGCACCAGGCGCAGCACCATGTTGGCCAGCTCCTCAATGTCCTTCACGCGGTTGTGCACAAAAAACACCTGCCCGCCCCGCTTGATTTCGCGCGCCACGGCGTCGCGAATCAGCAGCTCATCGAATACGTGCAGCTCCGTTTGCACGGGCTGGCGGTTCGGGGGCGGCGTGGCAATTACGCTCAGGTCGCGGGCGCCCATGAGGGAGAAGTGCAGGGTGCGCGGAATGGGCGTGGCCGAGAGGGTGAGCGTATCTACGTTCACCTTCAGCTCCTTCAGCTTGTCCTTGGTTTTCACCCCGAACTTTTGCTCTTCGTCGATGATGAGCAGGCCCAGGTCTTTGAACTTGATGTCTTTGTTGGTGAGGCGGTGCGTGCCGATAAGGATATCGGTTTTGCCCTCGGCTACGCGGCCCAGCGTTTCCTTAATCTGCTTGGTGCTCTTGAAGCGGTTCACGTACTCCACCGTTACGGGCAGGGCCGCCAGCCGCTCCCGGAAGGTTTTGTAGTGCTGCATGGCCAGAATGGTGGTGGGCACCAGCACGGCCACCTGCTTGCCATCGGCCACGGATTTGAAGGCCGCCCGAATGGCTACTTCCGTTTTGCCGAAGCCCACGTCGCCGCACACCAGGCGGTCCATGGGGTGGGGCTGCTCCATGTCGCGCTTCACGTCCTCAGTGGCCTTGCCCTGGTCGGGTGTGTCCTCGTAAATGAACGACGATTCCAGCTCGGCCTGCATAAAAGAGTCGTGAGCGAAGGCGTGGCCGGGCGCGGTTTTGCGCTTGGCGTACAGCCGAATCAGCTCGGCCGCAATGTCCTTCACCTTCTTCTTAACCGACTTCTTCTTGTTTTCCCACTCCGGCGAGCCCAGCTTGCTCATGGTGGGCGGGGTGCCCTCGGCGCCGGAGTACTTGGCAATTTTGTGCAGGGCGTGTATGCTCACGGTCAGCACGTCGTCGTCGCGGTACACCAGCCGGATGGCTTCCTGCAGCCGGTCGTTTATTTCTACCTGCGTGAGGCCCGCAAAACGGGCAATGCCGTAATCCTGGTGCACCACGTAGTCGCCGGGCACTAGGGTGCGCAGCTCCTTTAGCGTAAGGGCCTTTTTCTTGGAGAACTTGCGGCCTTCCTGCGCCCGGTAGAAGCGCTCGAACAGCTGGTGGTCGGTGTACACTACCAGCTTCAACATGTCATCAATAAAGCCTTCGCGCAGGCCCAGCAGCAGGTGCTGAAACTGCACGTTGTTGTCCAGCTCATCAAAGATGGTGCGCAGCCGGTCCGCCTGCCTTACCGATTCCGCCCCGATAATATTGACGTAGCCCTTCTCCTGGTTCTCGTGCAGGTTTTTCACCAGCCGGTTGAAGTCCTTGTTGAACGAAGGCTGAGGCTTGGCGCTGAACTGGAAATCCTCGCCGCCCTTGAAGTGGAAGCGCTTGCCGAACTCCACGATGGGGAAGTTCTCCAGCAGCTTCTTGAATGATTTGCCCGTCTCGAACAAATCCTCCGGCTTGCTTACAATCTGCACGCCGCCGGCGCCTTCCAGCATCTCCTTAAAGCCCAGCTCGGCGCGCTCGAAGGATTCCTCCACCACGTCCAGGGTCTGGCGCACGTCCTTGGCCCAGATGGCGGTGTTCTTCGGAATGAAGTCCAGAAAAGCCTCCCGCGTTTCCTGCAGCAGCTTGGTCTGCACGTTGGGAATAATGCTCACCTGCTGCCGCTTCTCCACCGACAGCTGGCTCTCGGGGTCAAACGTGCGGATGGTCTCCACCTCGTCGCCAAACAATTCAATGCGGTAGGGCAATTCGTTGGCGTACGAGAAGATATCCACGATACCGCCGCGCACCGCAAACTGCCCCGCCTCATACACAAAGTCGGAACGCTCAAAGTCATACTCCGCCAGCATGTCGCTGATGAAGTTCACGTCCAGCTTGTCGCCCACCTTCACAATAAAAGTGTTGGCAACTAAGCTCTTCTTGTTGATAACCTTCTCAAACAGCGCCTCGGGGTACGTCACAATCAGCGCGCCGGCCGTATCCTTCACGCTGATTTTCCTGCTCCGGGCCGTGGCGTCGCCATCCGGCAGGGCGTCGTCGGCATCTTCGGCGGCCTGCTCGGCGGTGGTTTTGGGGCCGCGGTGGGAGTTGAGTTTGTTCAGCACCTCGGCCCGCATCAGCACGTTGGCGTTTTCCGTCTCATCGAAGGCGTAGGGGCGCTTGTAGGAGCTGGGGAACAACAAAGGCTCCTCATCGGGCACCAGGTGCTGCAGGTCGGCCAGGAAGTAGGCGGCCTCTTCCCGGTCGTGCAGAATAAAGAGGTGGTGCTGGTCGGGAAAGTCCTGGTGCAGGGCGGCGGCCAGCACGGCATCCTGGCTGCCTACCAGGCCGCGTAGGTGTAGGCGCACGGGGGCGGCCGGGGCGTTGGCCTCGGGGCGCATACTGTGGCGCGTAGCCGGGTTCAGGCGGGCCCCAATGGTCAGCACAGTGGGGTCCAGGGTATAGAGCTTGAGGAAATCGGAGACCTGCAAAACGGATATCGGCTAGGAGGCAAAACAACGGGAGAAGCCCGGCCGAATGAGAATCCGGTCGGGCTGGGGGCGGTAGCAATACCGCCGCCAAGGTCTGAAAGTTTCCCGGATGTGCTATTAAGGCTTTTATTGTTGAGCTTGGTAATGATCTATAGCGAAAAGTATATATCTTAGTCCTCTGCTCCCCCACCCATCCCACCGTTGCCGTATGGACCCCACCCGCAACCCCGCCCCGGACCCCGAATTTGATATCGACGCCTGGGAGCGTTGGCAACAGGCTAAACATGCCTGGCTGGCCATCTACCGGCAGCGCTGCCTGGCTGCCGTGCAGGCGCCACGGCCTTATACCCGGGAAGCCGCTGCCCAGGGCGCGGCCTGCCCGCTCCCTGCTTCAGCTTCTGGTTCCTAGCCGATAGCCGCGTACCTTCGTTCTTTCGTTCAAAGGTATTTTTCTGCGTGCGCGGCTCTTCTCACCTGGCCATTGGCCTTATTACCGGCGTAGCCGTGGCCGGCCTGGTGCCGGGTATTCCCTTTTCGCCGGCCGGCATTGCCCTGGCAGGCTTCTCAGCCCTGGCCCCCGACCTGGACCACCCCAGCTCCCGCCTGAGCAAGCGCCTGGGCTTTGCCCAGAATTACGTGCGCTGGGCGTTTGTGCTGGCGGGCATTGGCATAGCTGCCTACACGCACTACATGCTGCTGGCCGTCGACCGGCGCATGGGCTTTACTACCGCGCTGGCTTTTGGTATGGTAGGAGCGGCCATGCAGGGCGGCTCGGCGCGCAAGCTGGCGCTCCTGTTCACGGGCCTGTGCACAGTGGTGGCGGGGCTGTATACCGGTATGCTCTGGCTGAGCATGCTGGGCACCTTTGTGTCTGTGGCCCCTTTCACCAGCCACCGCACCTGGACGCATACCATCTGGGCCGCGGCTCTCTGGACCTATATCGGGCACCTGGCCAACCAAACCCTTGGCTGGCATGGCGTAGCCCTGTTTGCCGGCGGCGGCTACCTTTCCCACCTGCTGGCCGATACGCTGACCAAGTCCGGCGTGAAGTATTTTATGCCCATTACCGATCTGGCTGTTAAATTGCCGCTCATCCGCACCGGCTCGGCTATGGGAAATTTGCTGGAAGTAGCAGTTTGCGGCGTATATGGTGCGGTGGTGTTGTTGCTGATAGTGAGCAGAATGAAATTCTAATTCATTTGGTGTTGTTAGCTCAATATACCCGGATTTTGCAGGTAAATGGCCTGCCTGTTTTGTACTTAAAAGGCTTGGTTGGCTTTTAGATTCAGCCCTGGTAAGCTCGACAGTAAAGTTGCACTTTGCTGCATAGAGTTAGAATAGATGCTTTGGCAAACCTTGTTTTTCACCGTAAATTGGCGCCTTCGGAAGTATTCATAAATATGATTATTTATGGAACTACTTTGTGGTATATAGGCTTGAAATCAATCAGTTAGCATATTAAATTTATATTATGTATTTTATGCATACTTCGTACCTTTGACACGGCCTCTCCTCCTTAAGGCCTACCTGACCTGTTACGTGTCCTGACACACCCCCCTGCACATTCCCAAAACGAGTAGAATTTATGAATCAGATGAATAGCCCGCTGATCCGGATCGGTGTCTTTTATGACGGCAATTATTTCCTTAAGATCAGTGATTACTACTACTTTCAGCATGAGCGTAAGGCCCGCATTAGCCTGGAAGGACTGCACGAATTTATCCGCCATCAGGCAGCTGAAGACGAAGACACCGATGTCCGCTTGTGCCAGATTACCGACGCTCACTTCTTCCGCGGCCGCTTAAGCGCCACGGAAGCCCGCGAAAAAGACCGGTTATTTCATGACCGTCTGCTCGACGATATCCTGATGAACCTGGGCATCACCACCCACTACATGCCCCTGAAAACCCGCGACGGCCGTCTGCAGGAAAAGGGCATTGATGTGTGGCTGAGCCTGGAGGCCCTGGAAATGGCCCTGCACAAAAGCTTTGACGTGATTGTGCTGATTGCCGGCGACAGCGACTACCTGCCCCTGGTGAAGAAGCTCAACACCGTGGGAACCCGCGTAATGCTGCTCAACTGGGACTTTAAATACACGGACTACAAAGGTGAAAACCGCGTAACCCGCGCCTCCCAGCAGCTCCTCGACCATGCTACCTACCCCGTAGCCATGCACGAGGTAATTGATGAGCGCCTGAGCAAGAACGACCCGCTGATTGAGGACCTGTTCGTGAACCAGCCGGAGCCCGCGGCTTATACCGCTGCTCCCAAGCCGCTGCGCCCCGCCGGCCCTACGGCCGCCGGTCCGGTAGGCTCCATTGGCGTAAGCACCATCAAGAACCTGAAAAACGGGTTTGGCTTTGTGGTAATGCCCCCCAACAACCTGTTCTTCAGCTACGCTGATATGGCCGAAGGCGACTTCAACGACCTGCAGGAAGGCGACTGGGTGGAATTTACCGTTGGCCGCAACCACCGCGACGAGGACTGTGCCCGCAACGTGCGCAAAGTGCAGCCCCCTATTATGAATGAAAACGAAGACGACGATTCTCCCCAGGAGGAAGAAGAGCACGAGTCGGCTTCTTCGCGCTACTAAGTAGCCAGGGCCGGTAAGCCGGCACTGCTATAAACCGCCGGGCGGTTCCTTTACGGGAACGGTCCGGCGGTTTGCGCTTTATTCCTGCTCGTCGTCGGCGGAGGGGAACAGCAGCTTGCGGAAGTCGCGCTTGTCGGCGGGGTAGCGGTTGAAGGTGCCCATGCCCTTGGCTACCACTAGCTCGCGGGTGGCGCAGTAAATGTCGCCGGTAGCTACCAGCAGGGTTTTGCCGGCGTGGTCTACTTTGGCCGTGGCCACCAGCGTATCATGCAGGCGCACCGGGTGCAGGTAGTTCATCTTGAACTCCACCGTAGATACCAGCTCACCCGCGGTGAAGGCCTCCGACAGGGCCGCTGCTCCCAGCACCGAGTCCATGAGGCCGGCCAGCACCCCGCCGTGGCAGGTGCCCGGCGAGCTGAGGTGCTCGGCGCGCACTGTCATGGTGTACTTCACTTCCCCGGGCGAGGCTACGTGCAGCACCATGCCGTTTATGCGGCCGTATTGGTTCATTTGGTTGTAAATAGCCACCAGAGTGGCTACATCAGGTAATTGGTCCATTGCGCAGGGCAGGCTGTGATTTCAGGGAAAAGTTAGGCTTCTTTACGTAAATCCCTGCTTTCTATGACGGCCCGGCCCCTGACTTTTGCGGAGTTCTACCCGCGCTACCTGCGCGAGCACCAGCAGCGCGGGACCCGTATCCTGCATTTCATCGGCACCAGCTTGTTTCTGCTCTGCCTTATGCTGGGCATAGTGCTGCAACGGCCCATGCTGGTGCTGTATGGCGTAGTGGCCGCTTATGGATTTGCCTGGATAGGTCACTTTTTTGTGGAGCACAACCGGCCTGCCACCTTCCAGCACCCATGGTTTTCCCTGCGCGGCGACTTCCGCCTGTACTGGGACTTGGTGCGCGGGCGGGAGCGGTTCTAAAGCCGCTTGCGCATCAGAAAGTGCGGAATGCTGCCAAACAGCGTGTGCGAAGGCGCTACCACCTCATAGCCCAGCCGCTGATAAAACGGCACGGCCTGCTCGCGGGCGTGTAGCACGCATTCAGTCAGCCCACGGCGCCGGGCTTCGGCTTCCAGATACTCCAGCACCGCCCGCCCCACGCCCTGGCCCTGTGCGCTGGGGTGCACGGCCATAAAGCGCACCTGCGCCTGCCCGGGTGCGGCCGTGTGCACGCGCCCAACGCCCAGGGCAGTGCCATCCGGGGCGGTTACCAGGGCATGAAAGGTGTCTGGGAGGGCGTCATCCTCGGCGTGCTCAGAGCCGGGGGGCTGCTGCCAGGGCTGGCGCAGCACTTCGTAGCGAAGCTGGTAATAAGCGGCCCGGTCGGAGGGCGAGTGGGGCGTGCGAACGGGTGGTAACATAACCGCAGAAGGGACAGAATTCGTACTGGCAGGGCGGGGGCCGGAAACGCCGAATTTTGACCCCCGGTAAAGGTAGCATTCCGCCAAACTCCTACCTTTGGCCCCCTTCGCTCCCGGTTCTCGGGCAGCGTTTTCTCCCACCTGATGCATTCTGCGCTATGGCTTCCTTCGATATCGTGAGCAAAGTAGATCCGCAAACCCTCGAAAATGCGGTGAATACGGCCAAAAAAGAACTGCAGACCCGCTACGACCTGCGCGACACCAAAGGCGGCATGGAACTCGATAAAAAGAACAACACCATCCAGCTCAGCTCCGAAAACTCCATGCGCATCAAAGCCCTGGAAGATATCCTGCTCACGCGCATCGTGAAGCAGGGCATCGACGGCACAGCCCTGGACTTCACGGCCGATGAGCTGCCCAGCGGGGCCCTGGTGAAGAAAACCATAAAGGTGCGGGCCGGGGTAGATAAGGATGCCGGCCGCAAAATCATCAAAGCCATCAAAGACGCCAAGCTGAAAGTGGAAGCCCAGATGCAGGACGACCAGGTGCGCGTATCGGCCAAGAAGATTGACGACCTGCAGGCCGTTATTTCCCTGCTGCGCCGCACCGATATCGGCCAGCCCCTGCAGTTTGTAAACATGAAGAGCTAAGCCCGCTTATAAGTGCGGCATGATGCAGCCGCGGGCGTAGCCCCGGGCCTGGCACCTCCTTTCTAATTCATTAAGCATACCCAATGAATTTCGACTTCTCCGTTTTCTCCAGTGCCAATACCTGGGTGAGCCTGCTCACGCTCACGTTCATGGAAATTGTGCTGGGTATTGATAACATCATCTTCATTTCCATCATCGTCAACCGGCTGCCGCGGGAGCAGCATGCCCGCGGGCGTACTATTGGCCTGATGCTGGCCCTGCTGTTCCGAATTGGCCTGCTACTGAGTATTTCCTGGATTGTGAGCCTGAAAGACCCCTTGTTTAACCTGCCGTTGCCGTGGATGGAAGGCGGTTGGGGCGTCTCGGGACGCGACCTTATTCTGCTGGGCGGCGGTTTATTCCTGATTGGGAAAAGCACCACCGAGATTCATACCAAGCTGCAGGGCGAGGAAGAGCAGGCCACTACCGGCAAAGTCGCCGCATCCATGGGCAGCGTCATCATCCAAATCATCCTGATTGATATTGTCTTCTCCTTTGACTCCATTCTGACGGCCGTAGGCCTGGTAGACAACGTGCTGATTATGATTCTGGCCGTTATCCTGTCTATGGCAGTGATGATGATTTTCTCGGGCATGGTGGCCGATTTCGTGAACCGCAACCCCACCATCAAAATGCTGGCTCTGTCTTTCCTGATTATGATTGGGGTGATGCTGGTGATGGAAAGCTTCCACAAGGAAATTGAGAAAGGATACATCTACTTCGCCATGTTCTTCTCCCTGTTGGTAGAAATACTGAATATGCGCCTGCGCAAGAAAACGGAGCCCGTGCACCTGCGCGACTCGCAGTACGACTAAGCTGCCCGGGGCTGCTACGCCGGACGTAGCCGCTGGCAAAACAGCCCAGAGAAAAGGCCGCTCCCATACAGGAGCGGCCTTTTCTTTTAGCCAATGGCTGAGGGGTTGAGGGCGGGCAGCTGGTCGAGCAGGCGGTGGGTGGCCATTTCAATCAGCCGCCTGTTCAGCTCGGCGCGGTGCTGCCGGTAGAAAGCCATTTCCTCCTTGGTAAACAGCGCCGCTATAAGCCCTACCAGGGTATAGCGCAGCTTCACGTTGCGCGCCAGCAAGTCGGTTAGCAGGCGCTGCTGCTCGGTGGCGCTGCGCTGGGCGAGGGGTATGTGGTGGTCCTGCACATAGTCTGTGAAGGTGAGCAGCAGGGGCGTATTCTGCAGCTTGAGCAGGGGGCGGAGCGTATGATGGAGAAAGTCGCCCACGGTCTGGGGCGTTTCATACGCTGGCAACCCGTCAATAGCGGGGCGCAGGGCCAGTAAGGCGGCATCCCGGGCAGTGGTGGAATCAGTAGTGGGCATAATGCGGGGTATCAGAAAGTGCAGGCGGTTAGAAAACAAAAAAGCGGCCCCGCTGGTGGGCCGCTTTTTCCTCTTTTAACCATTTTCTTTTAGTGCTGCACTACCACTTTGCGGGTAAGCGCCCCATCGGGGGTAGAGATGCGCACCATATATACGCCATTGGCCAGGTTGCCCAACGCCAGCTGGCTGCCCCGCTGTGCCTGCGCCGCAGTAAACGACTCGCGCAGCACCTCCGTGCCCAGCACGGAATAGAGGGCTACCTGCACGGGGGCATTGCCCAGCCCAAACGTGCGGAGCGTGAGCAGATTCTGCGCCGGGTTGGGGTACAGCTCTACGGAGGAAGCGGCCAGCTCTTTGGTAGTGGCCAGCACGGCCGGCATAGCATAGCCGGCTTTGTTATCCTTCAGGTTGTCACTGTTGCCCTGCACGGCATCACTGCCCATACCCCGGCGGGCAAATACCCGCCAGATCAGGGCCTGGTTAGCACTTTTAAAGTAAGCTTTATCAGCGGCCAGAATGGCGTCGCGGCCGTCCAGGAAGCCGGGGCTGCATTTCTGCAGCTTCAGGCCATCCATCACCAGCTGCATGGTTTTGTTGTTGCCGCCGGTGCCCCGGTACAGGTCGGTGCTGTAGCCGTATTGCTTAATCATCTCCCAGTTCAGATCCCAGAGTACAGAGGCCCACACTTCCCCAATGGCGTGCTCCTCGTCGAAGGGAGGGGTGCCAATAATGGCGTAGGTGTAGTTGTTCACGGCCATATCGGTGCTGTAGAGCTTGCCCCGGATGCCCACACCGCTGGTGGCCTGCCCCATAACGTAGGTGCCAATGCTGCGGGGCGTGGTGCCCGTATCGCCGGGTTTAGTGGTCAGCCACAGCGCGAAAAAGTCGCTCCAGCCTTCGCCCATCTGCTCCTGGTTGTTCAGACACTCTACTGTGGCCGGCCCACCCGTGAGGCGAATGGAAATACCGTGGGTGTACTCGTGCGCTACCACAGCATTATCAAATGCCCCATCCCTTCCTATCGGCGTGTCCATGCTGATGGTTACTGTTTCGCCGGCCTTCAGGCGCTCCTTGAGGAGGTTGCCGTCGGCCAGGCGCATAAATACACTTGGAATGCTGAGCTTATAGTCTCCGCTCATGGTAATCAGCGTATCAGGCTGGTTATTGATGACCAAGGCAGCAATGGCGCCGGCACTCTGGGCCGCTTCTACTTTTTCTACAAAAGTGCAGGAGCCTCGGTCAATCACGGCAATATTGCCTTTCAGCGCGGCCGCATTTTTCAGGGGGGCGTTGCAGCCCAGCGTGGGAGCGGCACTTCCATCATTTACCAAAACAAGTTTGCCGGTAAGTGGCGTGCCGGCGGGCAAAGCCGGCCCAATATCGCCTACTATCACCGGGTACTGCCCGGCAATGGCTGACGGGCTGGTTACTTTGAAAGTGGTAACACCGGGCCACAGGAACATGTGCATAGCCGAGCTCTTGCCATCCGCTGCCGCCGAGAAATAGGCATTGTAGACGCCATCGGGGTCCTGGGCCACCGCCCTGACCGGGTCGGCGCCTAGGCCCTGGCCGGTGTAGTTTTTTGTCTGAAAATTGCCGCCAGCCTCCGTAAAGCCATACTGAAAGGAGATGTCGTGCATGATGTTGTTCAGGTAGAACAGCTGAGTCAGCGCGGCATTCTTGTTGGTAACGGCCGACTTCTGGGCGTCATAGGTAAAATCAAAGTTGAGACCAGAGCCCCCATCCGCAAAGTAAATGGCAGAGGTAGCGCTGCTGGGGATATAGGTGGAGGTATTGTTGCCGCGGGTAGTGGTGTACTCCGGGCCGGTTACGCCGTTATTATCATGCCAGCCATAGGGCGAGGCTTTCGTGTCGGCGGGGTTGCGCGCCAGACTGCGGGGCCCAAAGCCCGGGGCCTCCACCGGAACGGCAAATACATTGTAGGTAGCATCGGTGCCCGAGGGGCGGGCCGCTGCCCGGCTGGCGGGTAGGGTAGGAATAGCCACCGTGGGGGAAGTGGGCGGCGCCAGCTTCTCCTGCGGATTCCGGTCCCGGCGCTTTAGTACTTTCCCGGTAGTGGCATCTACCTGAAGGCTCCACTGGTGGGTGGTTTTGGGTGGGTGCAGCACCAGCTGCCATACCAGCTTCACGCTGCCATCAGGCTGCGCGGCATAGGCCAGCTGGGTGGGAATTTCCTCCGTGGAAAGGGCCGCATCATACAGCGTAAGGCGGGTGGAGCGGCTTTGCGCCGGAGAAGATTGCTGCGCGGTAGGCGTGAGGTGCAATACCTGCGCCGCCGCCGCCGTAGCCGCCGGAGCGGATACCGTGGCCGTTGGAGCGGGGGCTTTGCTGGCCAAATCCGGGACAAAATTTCCCGTTTGCGTGAGCAGCCCTCCTTTGCCATCAAAGTGCAGGCCCATCTCGGTGCCCAGCACTTCAAGACCCTGGTACTGCTGGCGCAGATACACGTGCGAAACCCCGTTGTGGGCATCGGTATAGGTATCTGTTACGACCGGGGCCGCTACATCGGCTTCCGTCAGGCCCAGCTGCGCGCGGTGGCTGGCCAGGTACTGCCGAGCATAGTCAGCGGAAAAAGATTGGGCAGTAGCCAGTTGAGGAAGCGCCAGCAGCAGCCCCACCACCAACAGCCTGCACAGCAGGGTAGAAGTTGTACGCACGGGAAACGGATTTTAGTAAAAGAGTTTAGAAAGATAACAAACTGAAAGGAAAGCCTTTTGATTGGCGAGGGCTGTGGAATTATTTTGCCCCTCCCGAGAGTTTCCTTTTTGCCGGCTGATAGCAGGGTACCCGGATACCTGAAAATCCGTTTTGCGGGCTACTTTTTATGCGGACTCAGGAAATGGTAGTATTTTTCCTGAACGCAACTATTCTGAAGCTGCCTGTGTCCCGAACCGGGAGCATGCAGGGGCAGTTCCATAGCAGTATTATTGCACTATATCGAGTAGCAGTCAGTTGCGAAAAATCCCTTTCTTCTCCATGAAAAGACACTTACTTCTACTGCTAGGTCTGTGCGCATCGGGCCAGACGGTATCGGGCCAATCCAATAAGCTACAGCGGGCACCGGGGCACAGTACAGTATGCTTTGCTACCACCCAAACGGGGCTGACGCGGGTAGCGCCCCCGGAAAAATTTCTTCAGATCCGGGCCGGAAAAGCCCGCCCCACCGGCACGGCTTCCATCACCGTAACCTACCACAACTTCACGCCGGAGGCCCAGAAGGCATTTCAGTATGCCGTGGATATCTGGGAAGCCTTGCTGCAGAGTCCGGTAGAGATTCACATTGATGCTACCTGGAAAGAGCTGGCGGCTGGTACGCTGGGCTCGGCCGGTTCTACTGCTTACTACCGTAACTTCAGCGGCACGCCTAGAACCAATGCCTGGTTTCCGGTAGCGCTGGCGGAGAAAATCAATGGCCAGGATCTGAATGGCGCCTCGGAGCCGGATGTTGCCGCCAGCTTCA
Source organism: Hymenobacter sp. DG25A (assembly GCF_001280305.1). Classification (NCBI taxonomy): domain Bacteria; kingdom Pseudomonadati; phylum Bacteroidota; class Cytophagia; order Cytophagales; family Hymenobacteraceae; genus Hymenobacter; species Hymenobacter erythromyxa. The sequence continues at coordinate 28,758 of NZ_CP012623.1, forward strand.
ACAGCAAATTTGACTGGTATTACGGGCTGGACGGCAAAACTCCGCCCGACCAGTACGACCTGGTTACCGTGGTGCTGCACGAGTTGGGCCACGGCCTGGGCTTTGTGGATAGCATGGACAAGGATGACCAGAAAAAAGGCAGCTACGGCTTCAGCGGCCTGCCCTCGGTGTATGATTCGTTTATTGAAAACACCAGTGGCCAGCGCCTGACCAACGAAACAACCTTCACCAATCCATCCACGCAGCTGGGTACCCAGCTCACCAGTGCCGGCCTGCATTTCAACAGCCCATTGGCCCTGGAGGCCAACAAAAACGTGCGGCCCAAGCTATATGCGCCGGCTACGTTTAGCGGCGGCTCCAGCGTTTCTCACCTGGATGAGACGGTGTATAAGGCGGGCACTGAAAACTCGTTGATGTCGCCGCAAATTGCGGATGGGGAATCCAACCATCAGCCAGGGCCGCTGGTGCTGGCTATGTTCAACGACATGGGCTGGTTTAACACGGCCATCCGGCACACGCCCCTGTCCGACGCAGAAACCCTGAAGAGCTACCCCGTAACGGCCGTTATTGAATCAGATGGCACCGTAACTCCGGGCTCCGTCCAGCTGGTGTATGCCGCCAATGGCGGGGCCGATGCCACCATCACGCTGCAGCCCACCGGCCGCGCCAACGAGTATGCCGGCAGCATTCCCAAGCCGGCGGCCGGGGCTAAAATCAGCTACTTCCTGAAGGCCTCCGACAACGAAACCAAGCGCACGTACACGGCCCCCGGCGCGGGCACGCCCGGCAAGCCGGAGCAGCCGCGCTACGAGTTTGTCATTGGCCCCGATGCCGAAGCCCCCGTGGTAGGCCACCAGCCGCCGGCCTTCCTGTTTACCTCCCAGCTGCCCTACCAACTGGTAGCGGAAGTAACCGACAATATTGGGGTGGCGCGGGTGTATGCCGAGTTCAAAGTAAACGGCCAGGCCCGCCCCGATGTGGAGCTGACCCGCCAGGCCGATGGCCTGTATAAAGGCAGCCTCACCACCGCCAGCGGCGCCATTAATGCCGGCGACGTTATTACCTACCGTATTGTGGCGCAGGATGCCTCCCAGGCCAAAAACTTGGCTTATAGCCCTGCCACCGGCTTCCACACGGTGCCCGTAGTGGACTTCAAGCCGGCCCAGGCCAAGTACATCAACGATTTTAACGCCACTGCTACCACTGACTTTGTTGGCAACGGCTTCTCCATTGGTAAGCCCACCGGCTTCAGCAATGGCGCTATGAATACGGAGCACCCATACGCTGATGGAACCGGGCCCAACCAGGAAAGCAACTTTATCTATCAGCTGCTGGTGCCCATTACGGTGGCCGCGGATGCCGCTGCCGCTACCGTCACCTTTGATGAGATAGTATTGGTAGAGCCCGGCGAAACCGGCGCCGCCTTCGGTACCCCCGAGTTCTTCGATTACGTGGTAGTGGAAGGTAGCACCGACAACGGCCAGACCTGGACGCCCCTGGCCGATGGCTACGATGCCCGCGCCAATGCCGTCTGGCTGGCGGAATGGAATAAAGGCACCAGTGGCAACAACTCTACCGGCACCGGTACGCCCGCCCTATATAAGGAGCGCAAACTCAACCTGCGCGATAAATTCTCGGCCGGAGAAGTGGTGAAGCTGCGCTTCCGCCTGTTTGCCGACGCCGGCGCCCACGGTTGGGGCTGGGCCGTAGATAACCTCTACATCCAGACGCCGCGCCCCCTGCCTATTGCAGCGGCCAGCGGCCTGAGCGTATTCCCCAACCCCAGCAGCGGCCAGTTTACCGTCAGCACGCAGCTGGACAAGTCCGTGACCAGTGCGCCCTTGGTGGTGTATAACCAGCTGGGCAAAGCCGTACGCCACATGACGGTAACCGCCGTGCAGGGGCGCGTGGAAGAACCCATTAGTCTGCATAATCTGGCGGCGGGTATCTATTATGTCACCATCGGTACTGATAGCAACCGGCAGACGCAGCGGCTGATGATTCAGCAGTAGCCTTGCTGGTTCACATCTAAGAAAGCAAAAGGCCCTTCGCTCAGAGCGAAGGGCCTTTTGCTTTCTTAGCCGGCTGCTGGTTAGCGAACCGGCGCCTGAAAGCCCATCTTGGTGAGAAAATCCCAGAGCACTACCCCGGCCGCCACCGAGACGTTGAGTGAGTGCTTGGTGCCGAACTGCGGAATTTCCACGGCGGCATCACACTGGGCCAGCACCTCATCATCCACCCCAAATACCTCGTTGCCCATCACCAGCGCGTAGGGCCGGCCGGGCTCCAGCTCAAAGGCGGGCAGTAGCAGGCTGCCGGTAGTCTGCTCCACGGCCACCACCACGTAGCCCGCGGCCTGCAGCTGCCGCACTACTTCCAGCGTGGAAGCCGCGTATTCCCACACCACCGACTCCGTGCTGCCCAGCGCCGTTTTGGTAATTTCGCGCTGGGGCGGGCGGCCCGTAATGCCGCAGAGCCACATTTTCTCAATAGCAAAGGCATCGGCCGTGCGGAAGGCTGCCCCCACATTATGCAGGCTGCGCACGTTATCAAGTACTAAAGTGAGGGGGAATTTTTGCGTATTTTTGAAGTCTGCCACCGTCAGCCGGTTCAGCTCTTCCATGGAAAGTTTGCGCATAGCGCAAAGGTAGGAAGGCCCGGCTGGCTGTTCGCTTATTGCCTTAATTAGCCCGTCATGCAGAGCGTCAGCGAAGCATCTCGCATGCTGATGTTGCCATGCTAAACAAACGGCGCTAGCGAGATGCTTCGCTGACGCTCTGCATGACCAATGGCATTTTTTACCTCTTTCTGTAGTTCCGCTTCCGTGAAATCCAAAGTAGCTGCTTCCGATAAAAAGCCCATCCGCACCCACGGCACGCTTGGCCCCGCGCCCGTGATTGATACGCCGTTGATGAAGCAGTACTATCAGCTTAAGCAGCAGCACCCCGGCGCGCTGCTGCTGTTCCGCGTCGGCGACTTCTATGAGACTTTCGGCGAGGATGCCGTTACGGCGGCGCGCATTCTGGAAATCACGCTTACCAAGCGCGGCGCGGGCACTTCCTCCGAAACCCCGCTGGCCGGTTTCCCCCATCACTCCCTCGATAACTACCTGCCGCGCCTGGTGCGTGCCGGGCAGCGCGTAGCCATCTGCGACCAGCTGGAAGACCCTAAGCAGGCCAAAGGGCTGGTGAAGCGCGGCATTACGGAACTGGTCACGCCGGGCGTGTCGTTCAACGACAACGTGCTGGAGCGCAAGAGCAACAACTACCTCTGCGCCGTGCATTTTGGCAAGCAGGAGTGCGGCATCAGCTTTCTGGATATCAGTACCGGCGAGTTTCTGGTAGCCCAGGGCGACCATAACTATATCGGCAAGCTGCTGCAGAATTTCAGCCCCGCCGAGGTGCTCTTCTGCAAGAAAAGCCGCCACGACTTCGAGCACCACTACGGCCCCGATTTCTGCCACTACGCCCTCGATGAATGGGTATTTGGCTTCGATTATACCCACGATATCCTCACCCGCCACTTCAACACCACCTCTCTCAAGGGCTTTGGGATTGACGGCCTGCGCGAGGGCATTACGGCCGCCGGCTGCATCCTGCACTACCTCGCCGAAACCAAGCACGACGATGTAGCCCACATCAGCAGCATCGGCCGCCTGGAAGAAGATAAGTATGTGTGGCTAGACCGCTTCACCGTTCGCAACCTGGAGCTGGTGTATCCCCAGCACCCCGGCGGCGTGCCCCTGATTGACATTCTGGACCAGACCGTAACGCCCATGGGCGCGCGCCTGCTGCGCAAGTGGGTGGTGCTACCCCTGAAAGAGCCCGTGCAGATTCAGCGCCGCCTTGATACCGTGGATGGCCTGCTGCAGAACAGTGAGCTGCTGGGCGAGTTGAACCAGCAGCTGCGCCAGATAAACGACCTGGAGCGCCTGATTTCCAAAGTAGCTGTGCGCCGCATCAACCCGCGTGAGCTGCTGCAGCTGGCCCGCGCCCTGGAAGCCATGGAGCCCATCCGGGCCTTGCTGGCCGGTTCCGGCCTGAAAGCCCTGCAGAAGCTGGCCGATCAGCTGAACCCCTGCGCCTCGTTGCGGGAAGAAATCAACACCAAAATCCGGCCCGATGCCGCGGTGCTCACCAACCAGGGCAACGTGATTCTGGATGGCGTGCACGCCGAGCTGGACGAGCTGCGCAGCATTGCGTTTTCGGGCAAGGACTACCTGCTGCAATTGCAACAGCGCGAGCAGCGCAACACCGGCATCAGCTCCCTGAAAGTGGCCTATAACAAAGTGTTCGGTTACTATCTGGAAGTCACCAATGCCCACAAAGACAAGGTGCCCACCACCTGGATTCGGAAGCAAACCCTGGTAAATGCCGAGCGCTACATCACGGAGGAGCTCAAAACCTACGAGGAGAAAATCCTGCACGCCGAGGACCGCCTGTTCGTCATCGAGCAGCAGCTCTACAACGAGCTGGTACTCACAGCCGGGGAGTTTGTGCCCCAGATTCAGCAAAACGCCCGCGCCATTGGCGTGCTCGATTGCCTGGCTTCCTTCGCTACCACGGCCCGGCAGCACCGCTACGTGAAGCCGGAGGTGAATGAGTCGACGGTACTGGATATTCGCCAGGGGCGCCACCCGGTTATTGAGCGCCAACTGCCGCCCGGCGAGGCCTACATTCCCAACGACATCTGCCTGGATCAGGAAGACCAGCAGATTGTGGTGATTACCGGCCCCAATATGGCCGGTAAATCGGCCCTGCTGCGCCAAACGGCACTTATTGTGCTGCTGGCGCAAATCGGCTCCTTCGTACCCGCCGAGGCCGCTACCATTGGCGTTATCGACAAAATCTTCACCCGCGTAGGCGCTTCCGACAACCTCTCCAAGGGCGAAAGCACCTTCATGGTGGAGATGACGGAAACCGCCAGCATCCTCAACAACCTCTCCGACCGCAGCCTGGTGCTGATGGACGAAATTGGGCGCGGCACCAGCACCTATGATGGCATCAGCATTGCCTGGGCCATTGTGGAGCACCTGCACAACAACCCCAAAGCGCGGGCCAAAACCCTGTTCGCCACCCACTACCACGAGCTCAACCAGCTGGCCGACGACTGCCCGCGGGTGCGCAACTACAACGTGGCCGTGAAGGAGGCCGATGGGCGTATTCTGTTCCTGCGCAAGCTGCAGGAGGGAGGTTCCGAACACTCCTTCGGTATCCATGTGGCCCGCATGGCCGGCATGCCCACCGCCGTGGTGCTGCGCGCCAACGAAATTATGCACCACCTGGAGCAGGAGCGCACCAGCACCAGTCTGGAAGATGGCCCCACGGAGTTCGATGACGTGCTGGCCGGCCTGGATGAGCGGCCAGCCAGCAATGGCAAAGAAGCAGTTCGGGGGCCGGTGGCGCAACCCGCCGCGGCCGTAGCCACTGCGCCGCGTCCCAGCCTGCAGCTCAGCATGTTTGAGCCCGCTGATCCGGCCCTGGAGCGCGTGCGGGAGCTGCTGCAGCACCTGGACGTGAATACCCTAACCCCGATTGAAGCTTTGTTAAAAATAAATGAGTTGAAGCTGGTGCTGGGCGGCAAATAACAGCGGGGCTCAGCGCAGGCTGATTTCCGGACGCTAGTGCCGGGCGCTCATTTTTCAGGGTGTGAGTTGGGTGATTTTGCAGTCCCAATTTAGAGGTGTTAAGAAAAAAAGTGTCTGACAATGAGCCAGAAGCACTTTTTTCACGGGCAAAAAGAGAAATTTTAAGCCCAAAGGCTTGACAAAAGGGAAACTCATAGTACCTTTGTCACACCAAACGCCACTACGGTGGCAAACCTCAAGCGAGAGTAGCTCAGTTGGTAGAGCGCGACCTTGCCAAGGTCGAGGTCGCGAGTTCGAACCTCGTCTCCCGCTCAAAAAAAGGACGTTGCCCGCGCAGCGTCCTTTTTTATTTTTGTGCATGTTTGCTGCACGGCTGCCGGAGTGGTGGAACTGGTAGACACGAGGGACTTAAAATCCCTTGCTTTCACGAGCGTACGGGTTCGATTCCCGTCTCTGGTACGAAAAAGGCCTCAAGCGCAATGCTTGGGGCCTTTTTGTTGAGTGTATGATTTATTACGGTGAGTAGGCAGGCTCCAAGGCTGGTTTGCAGCCCGCCGCATAGCCAGAGGAAAAAACCACCGCAAATCTGGCTGAATCTCTATTTTTGAGAAAACCGGTTGATACAGCTACTGTTCAGCCAGGGTGGTTGCCTCTCTTTTACTTTTCTATCTGCTTTATATTGCAACTGCATGGATGACTACCGCGACAAAATCCGCCAGGTATTTACGGAAGTAGGCAAGGTGGTGGTGGGGCAGCAGTATATGGTCAATCGTCTGCTGATTGGCTTGTTTACCGGCGGACATATTCTGCTGGAAGGTGTGCCGGGTCTGGCCAAAACCCTCACAATTAGCACTCTTTCTAAGGTTTTGCACCTGCCGTTTCAGCGCGTGCAGTTCACCCCGGACCTATTGCCTTCTGATTTGGTGGGCACCATGATTTATAATCAGAGCCAGTCGGTTTTTGAAGTGAAGAAAGGGCCGATTTTCGCCAACCTGGTGCTGGCCGATGAAATTAACCGCTCGCCGGCCAAGGTGCAGAGTGCCCTGCTGGAAGCCATGCAGGAAAAGCAGGTCACCATCGGGGAAACCACTTACCAGCTGGATCTGCCGTTTCTGGTGCTGGCCACGCAGAACCCGGTGGAGCAGGAGGGAACCTACCCGCTGCCCGAGGCCCAGGTAGACCGCTTCATGATGAAGGTGTATGTCGACTATCTGAAGAAGGCCGATGAGCTGGAGGTGATGCGCCGCATGGCCAACCTTTCTTATGTGGGCGAGGTGAACCCGGTGCTGCACAAAGAGGACATCTTCGCCATCCGCAGCCTCATCAACCAGGTGCAGATTTCCGAAACCCTGGAGAAGTACATCATTGAGCTGGTGTTTGCCACGCGCAAACCCGCCGAGTATGACCTGGCCGAGTTTGCCCAGTATGTGCAGTTTGGCGTGAGCCCGCGGGCCAGCATTGCCCTGCACCGCGCCGCCAAAGCCGTGGCCTTCCTCGACCAGCGCGACTACGTGCTACCGGAAGACATCAAGGAAGTGGCTTCCGATGTGTTGAACCACCGCATTTTGCTTAACTACGAAGCCGAGGCCGACGGTATCCGCACGGCGGATCTGATTGAAGCCATTCTGCGCAAGGTGCCCATCAGCTAAGCCGCGTCTTCAGCGGTAGCCACAGCCGGTTGGGCCGGACGACGGAGCAGCTGCCACGCGTAGGTGGCATCTTCGCGCACCGGTAATAAATCCAGCAGGCGGATACCGGTGGCCCGCAAAAAAGCACGCACCAGATACAGTGCCGAGCAGCTGTAGGAAACGGTCATCACCAGCGCGGCTCCTCTGATTCCCCAGACCGGTACTACCGCTACACAGCCCACCAGCGTAACTGCCACGCCCAGCAGCGTAGCCAGATTATTGACGCGGTAGCGGGTAACAGCCGTAAAGTAGGTGCTGCAAATCTGACTGAGGGCAATGGCCACAACCCCCGGGGCCAGCAGCAGAATTACTGGGCGGGCACTGGTAAACTCCTGCCCGAACACCAGAGAAAGAAGCTGCGGCGGCAAAGCACACAGCACCACCACGGCAGCCACAGTCAGGAAAAGGGTCAGGCGGGTGAGGCGAAGGCCCCGGCCAACCTGGGCCTGTTTGTCATCGGCCTGCACCAGTTCCACATACTGCATAAGCGCGGTGCTGCGCGGAATCATCCAGATAGCCTCGGCCAGGGCTACTCCTACGGAGAGGATACCAACGGCACGGGCATCGGCGAAGTGGGCTACAAAATAGTAGCTGAGGCGGTAGTTGATGAAGGTAAGAATGTTGGAGAGGTGGGCTTCGCGACTATGCCGCGCCAGTTCCCGCATGGTGCCGCGGATGGGGGCGCCTGCGACCGGCGGCCTGGGCAAGCGCGCCAGCCAGCCAAAGCTGAGCAGCAAGGGCAGCCCATACGCCAGGTAACAAACCTGAAAATAGACCGACACTTCCCGCTGCCGAAACAACGCAAAGTTCAGCAGCAGCGTGCCGGCTAACAGCAGTACCGGCAGTATGCTCAGCAGGTTATAGGGCGTATTACGCCGGCGGCCCAGCAGCAGTAGCGTATTAACGGAAAGAAAAGCCTGCAGTAACGAAAGCGCCCATAAATGCAGTAAATAGGCCGGGGGCACTGACCGCAGCAAGGCCACCACCGCGGAGCCCGCCGCGCACACCAGCAAGGCCCAGCAGTATGCCGGCAGGAGCAGATGCCAGATGTTGCGGCGCGGCGCCAGATAAATCAGTGAAGAGCCGCCCAGCAGCCCAATAAAGAGTAGCAGCGCCGCACAGTCCGTCATAAACAGGCTGATGTGCCCGCGTCCGGCCGCCCCCAGATACCGCGCCGTCAGCCACACCACCCCAAAGCTGAGCAGGGCAGTCAGCAGACGGGTAGCAAAGTTGTGCAGAATGCGGCGCAGCATATAAACTTAAATGGGGCTATTGGTAGGCGACTATTTGCTGATATACTTTTAAAAAAGCGGCACCTACAGCCGGGTAGCTGAAGCGAGTTACCGCCTCGGCGCGGAGTGTGGCCGGGTCAAAGCGGCCGGGTGGAGCCTGAAGTACCGTCAGCAGCGCCTGGGCTAGGGCCTGTTCATCCCTGGGTGGTACCAGAAGGCCGCGGGAGCCATCATCCGGCAGCAGCTCCGGCACGCCATTCACCCTGGTGGCTACGGCCGGTAAGCCACTAGCCTGGGCCTCAATTAGTACGCAAGGTAAATTCTCGTAATTGGAAAACAGTACCAGGGCCTGTGCCCGCCGCATTTCATCCGCTACCTGAGCGGGTGGGAGCTTGCCCAGGAACTCCACCGTGCTATCGGCCAGCAAGCCCAACGAGCCGGCCAACTGGTGCATCTGGGCCTCCGCGGCACCATAGCCCACTATACGCAGGTGCAGCTTCAGGGCCGGATGGGTCGTGCGAAGCCGGGCTACGGTGCGTAAGGTGCCGCTCAGGTTTTTGGCTGGCTCATTAAAAGCGGCCACATGCAGCAGACCGTGCCGCTGTCCGGGCGTAGCAGGCGGGTGAAATAGCGCTGTATCTACCACATTGGGGATGATAACGGTGTGCGGGTTGATGCCGCCGAAGCGGGCCAGCGCCTGCCGCAGATCATCCGAAACAGGCGTGTACGCCGCCGCCTGCCTGACCAGTAGCCCGGCCAGCTGACGCCGCAACCACCCCAGCCGCCAGGCATTTGCCGGCTGAAAAATCGTCCAGTTTTCTGTAATCAGATAAGGTATGCCATGCCGCCACTTCAGCCACAGCGCCAGCATACCCGTCCGAAACAGAATATGGGCGTGCACCAGATTCGGGGGCTTGCCTCCCCAATGTTGGCGGACGGCCCGCAAACCACGGGCCATACACACCAGCCACAGCAGTAGTTTCAAGGGCTTATCCAGCCAGGGCAGGCCGGTAAGACGGGAACGGTAGTAATAGCGCCAGGTAGGCGTAATGCTGCTTAGGTCTGCTTCCAGTTCTATGAGCTTAGGTATAGGAGCACGGGCTACGGCGGCAAATATTACGGCCGTTTGCAGGGCCGCGTCTGCCTGCGCAATGGCCTGGATGTGCCGGGCCACGAAGTCCCCATCCTGGTCGTCGTAGCGGTTGGGGTACCACTTGGGCAGCATCAGTACGCGCGGTTTGCTCACGGCCCGCAAGCTACGGATTTAGGCGGGCGCTTCCGCTTATGCTCCCGGCGCAGTTAGGTAATGATTTGGTAATGATTAGGTCCGATTGATGTAATACTAGAAGAGGACCTTTGTGGCATAAATAACTAACATGGCCACACCTCTAACCCGAATCATCACCCTGGCACTGTTGCTGTTCAGCTTCAGCAGCCTGGAAGCCGCGGCTCAGACTGGTACTATTACCGGGGTCGTGAAAGACGAAAAAACAAAGGAGGCCATCATTGGGGCCAGCGTGGGCGTGCAGGGCACGACCATCGGCGCTTCTACTGACCTGGATGGCCACTTCACGCTGGCGAAAGTGCCGGCCGGCACTCAAACGCTCGTCATCTCCTACATCTCCTATCAAACCAAGACCATTCCTAACCTGACGGTGGAAGGTGGCAAGGCGCTGTTGGTGAATACCAGCCTCTCGGAATCAGCTCACCAGCTGGCCGATGTAGTGGTGACCGGCCAGCGCATTACCAATACGGAAGTAGCCGTTATTACGGAAGTAAAGAACGCCCAGCTGGTAGCAGTGGGCGTTTCTTCTGAGCAGATAGTGAAGTCGCAGGACCGTGACGCGGCCCAGATTGCCCGCCGCGTGCCCGGCGTTTCTATCCAGGATAACCGCTTTGTGCTGGTGCGTGGCCTCACGCAGCGCTACAACTCCGTGCTGCTGAACGACATTCTGACCCCCAGCACCGAAGTAGACAGCCGCGCTTTCTCCTTCGATATGATTCCGAGCAGCGCCATCGACCGGATGATGATTTACAAATCCGGCTCGGCCGAGCTGCCCGGCGAGTTTGCCGGTGGCGTGATTAAGCTGTACACCAAGCGTGCCCCGCAGGAAAACTTCACCAACCTGAGCATTGGCGGCGGCTTCCGCAACAAAACCACTTTAGAGCAGGTGCAGCAGGCCCAGGGCGGCAAGCTCGATTTCCTGGGTTTCGATGACGGTAAGCGCGACCTGCCCGGCAACTATCCGGTGCAGCTGCACGTGCCGCCTTTCACAGCTGAGCGCGCTGCTACCTACGCCAACCAGATGCCGAACCGCTGGGGTCTGCAATCCAAAAAGGCCCTGCCCGATTTCCGCCTGGGCTTCAACATGGGCCGCCGCTTCTCGCTGGGCGAGAAGGAGGCCGGCACCATGACCAGCCTGAACTACGGCAGCTACAACCAGTATTCCGACATCGACCTGTCCTTCTATGAAGGTCAGAAAGTGGGCCAGCAGTACAACGACCGCACCTACAGCACCAACGTGCGCTTGGGCCTGGTACAGAACTTCTGGCTGCGCGTGAACCCACGCAACTCCTTCGAGTTCAAGAACCTGTTCAATCAGATGGGTTTCTCGGAAAGCGTTACCCGCGAAGGCCAGGATATTACTTCCTCCGATAGCGACGTGCGGGCTTACTCGCAGCGCTACGAGAGCCGCAGCCTGTACTCCGGGCAGCTGCTGGGCAAGCACGAGCTGGCCAACGACAAAACCAATATCGACTGGCAGAGCGGCTTCTCCATCATTCGCCGCACCGAGCCCGACTGGCGCCGGGTGCGCTACATCCGCCCCCACGTAACACCTGGTTCTGAAGGCGTACCCGCCGAGTTTGGCGTGGCTCTGCCCTCCGACCCTAACCCCACCGATGCCGGCCGCTTCTTCTCGGAGCTGACGGAGCGCGTGGAAACAGTAGCCGCCAACCTGACGCACCAGCTGGGCCAGAAAGATTCTTCGTCTGTATCGGGAGAAGAGCGCGGCATGAAGCTGAAGGCCGGTGTGTATGCCGAGCGTAAAGACCGGGATTTTGCTTCCCGCTTCTTCGGCTATCAGGGCGTGGGCAACACCAGCGGCGTGCGTTACCTGCCCCTGGACCAGGTATTTGCCCCGGAAAACGTAACGGGCACCGAAGGTAAGTTCACGTATGAGGAAGGCACTGAGCCCAACGGCCGCTACGATGCCAGCAACACGCTGGTGGCCGGCTATGCCAGCCTGATGGTGCCGGTAGGCTCCCGCTTTACGGGTACGGTAGGTCTGCGCGCCGAGTACAACGACATCAAAGTGAACAGCCGTCGCTTGGACGGTACCCCCACCCAGGGCGGTACCAGCGTGCTCAGCCCGCTGCCCTCCCTGAACATGACCTACACCATTTCCGACAAGGCCCTGGTGCGGGCGGCCTACGCCTCCACCATCAACCGGCCGGAGTTCCGGGAGCTGGCGCCGTTCAGCTTCTATGATTTCAACCTGAACTCGAACGTGGTGGGCAACTACACGCTCAAAACTGCCAACATCCATAACCTGGATGCGCGCTGGGAATACTACCCGGCCTCCGGCGAAATGATTTCGCTGGGCGCTTTCTACAAGCAGTTCCGCAACCCCATTGAGTCGTTCCTGCTGTACACGCCTTCCGGCCTGAGCAACACCTTCGTTAACTCCAAATCAGCGCAGAACTACGGCGTGGAGCTGGAAGTGCGCAAGTCACTGTCGGAGCTGACCAACTCCAGCTTTTTGCGCCGCATCTCGCTGGTTGGTAACGCGTCCTACATCTTCAGCCGCGTAGACCTGGGCGAAACCGTACTGGCCGCCGACCTGGGCGGGGAAGTAAGCCGCGAAAACGTGGCCGACATTCAGGACCAGAAGCGTCCCCTGCAAAACCAGTCGCCTTACCTCATTAACCTGGGCGCTTACTACGATAACGTGGAAACCGGCACGCAGGTCAACCTGCTCTACAACGTAGTGGGCCCGCGCATTTTTGCGGTGGGCAACCGCCTCAACCCCACGGTGTACGAAGCTCCGCGCAACGTCATCGACCTGGTGCTGACCAAGCGCCTGAGCGAGAAGCTGGAGCTGCGCGCCGCCGTGCAGGACGTGCTTAACCAGCCCGTGAAGCTGGTGCAGGACCTCAATACCAACGCTCGCATCGATAAGAGTGACCCTGCCGTGCGCTCCTTCCGCCGCGGTGCTAATTCCACGCTGGGCCTCACGTTCAAGTTCTAATTCCGCGCTTCATACAGTACCCAACTCCCATAATTCTTTCTATGAAAAAGCTGAGTAAAGCACTGTTGGTAGCTATGATGACGGTGGCAGCGGTGAGCTGCAAAGAAGACAATCCGGACCCGATTCCGGTAGTAGTAGACAACGGCCCCCGCGACCCCCAGGGACGCGTGGTGCTGGAAGGCGAAATCAAAACCAGCCGCACGCTGCTGGCCACGGAAAAGTACCTGCTGAAAGGCTTTGTGTACGTGACCGAAGGCGTGACCCTGGAAATTCAGCCGGGCACGGTCATCTTCGGCGACAAAGACACGAAAGGCTCCCTGATTATTGAGCGCGGCGCCAAGCTGATTGCCAATGGCACGGCAGCCAAGCCCATTGTGTTCACCTCGGCCCAGGCCAAAGGCAGCCGCAAGTACGGCGACTGGGGCGGCGTGGTGCTGGTGGGCCGGGCCCCCATGAACCAGCCATCTTCTACCAAGCTGGAAGGTGGTATCCGGGGCGAGTTCGGGGGCTCTGATGCCGCTGATAACTCCGGCAGCCTGCAGTATGTGCGCATCGAGTTTGCCGGCGTGCCCCTTTCTGCCGCCGCCAACAGCGAAATCAACGGCCTGACCATGTACGGTGTGGGCGCGGGCACTAAGCTCGACTACATTCAGATTTCCTACTCCGGCGACGACTCCTACGAGTGGTTTGGCGGCAACGTAAACGCCAAGCACCTGGTGGCCTACCGGGGCTGGGACGATGATTTTGATACCGACTTTGGTTACACCGGCAAGGTGCAGTACGCCGTTTCCCTGCGCGATCCGCAGATTGCGGACCAGTCGGGCTCCAACGCCTTTGAGTCGGATAACTTCAACCCCGGCACCAAGCCCGATGGCACCATTGGCGCAAACGAAGGCATGCCCCTCACGGCACCGGTGTTCAGCAACGTCAGCGCCTTCGTAACGGCAGGTACGCCTTCCAACGCCCAGCAGTCGGGCAGCGGCGCGTACCAGTCGGGCATGCACCTGCGCCGGAACACGTCTACCAGCATCTTCAACACCGTCGTGGTGGGTTATCCGGAAGGTCTGCGCTTCGATGGCGGCCCTACCTGGGCCAATGCCCAGTCGGGCGGTATCACCCTAAGCGGGGTAGTGCTGGCCAATACCGCTACGGCGCTGGTGCCCAAGAACAATACCGATGCCTTCACGCTGGATCAGCTGACTACCTGGTTCAAGGAAACCCAGAAAGGCAATACCACCGTTCTGGGGGCGGAGCTGAGCACGCTGGGCCTCAACCCGGCCACGTTCAACCTGTTGGCGCCCAACTTCCTGCCCGAGGCTAGCTCCCCGCTGCTCACCGGCGCCGCCTTCGAAGGAAAGGCTGCTGATAGCTTCTTCGATAAAGTGACCTACAAAGGCGCCTTCGGCACCGAAAACTGGGTGCAGGGCTGGACCAACTTCACCCCCGAAAGCACCGACTACTAATAGCTGACCCCCGGGGCAGTTTGGCGAAAAGCCGGAGCTTAGGCTCCGGCTTTTTTTATGGTGGCCGGTTGAGGCTGAAAGGCACCGCCCTAGTGCGGGTTGTTTGCCGATGCTGTACTTTTAGGGCACTCACCCTTTTGTTGTGTTTGCCCCATGCTCCAATCCATGACCGGCTACGGTACCGCCACGCGCGAAACCGACCAGTATTCTCTCGTTGTCGAAGCCAAATCCCTGAACTCGAAAGGCCTGGACCTGAGCCTGCGCCTGCCGCGCTTTCTCAATGATAAGGAGCTGGAAATCCGCAACATGGTCACCCGAGCGCTGGGTCGCGGCAAAATCAACCTGAGTATCGACTTCAGCCGTCCCCGTACCACGGCATCCGTGCAGTTTGCCCTCAACCAGGAAGCCCTGGTGGCCGCTTACGAGGAGTTGTCCCGCGCGGCGGAGCTGGTAGGCGCGCCCAAAACCGACCTGTTTGCCCTGGCGCTGAAGATGCCCGGCATTGTCCAAAGCCCCACTGAAGCCGCCCGCCCCGATGAAACTGAAGCCCTGTCGTGGGAGGAGTTGCAGCCCGTAGTGCAGGAAGCGCTGGATAAGCTTAACCAGTTCCGGCAGGATGAAGGCCAGACGCTGACCACCGAAATCCTGAGCTACATTGACCGGATCCGTATTCTGTTGGCCGATGTGGACCGCCACGACCCGGTGCGGGTAGAAACCATCCGGGAAAAGCTGCGGGCCCACCTGGCCGATTTAAGCACCGCCGAGCAGTTTAATGCCAACCGCTTTGAGCAGGAATTACTTTACTATATAGAGAAGCTGGACATTGCTGAGGAGAAGGTCCGGTTGGTCAGCCATTTGCATTATTTTAACGAAACTGTGTTCCTGCCTGAGCCCACGGGCAAAAAGCTGGCGTTTATCTCACAGGAAATCGGAAGGGAAATAAATACCATCGGTTCCAAGGCAAATGACCCTGTAATTCAGCATTTAGTGGTGGAAATGAAGGAGGAGCTGGAGAAAATAAAAGAACAGATCAACAACATCCTCTAAATCCAATTGAGCTTCATTTTTCGTAGATGAGGCAGGTTAATAGAATTAAACCGATAAATATTGGGATATTAATTTTTAATGAAAAATTGAACAATTTTAGGCTTAGCTATTTAAAACGTTCTTATATTTGCCCGTACAAAACGCTGAGTATCTCCTTCATCGGTGGTTTTCACCAAAGTTGGAAGGGACCGGTGTCGGCGTCGCTAAAATATTTTTTTTGAAATACTTGCGACTCCGGATATTGTAAGTAAATTGTGTTATCCGAACAGTTGGATTATTCTACTGCGGCGGCCCTTTTCAAAGATTGATTCCATCTTTTTTCTGCCTACGACTATGAAAAAAGCTCTACTCTTCCCAGTATTCAGCCTGATGCTTGTGCTCATGGCTGCCCGTCCTGCCGCAGAAGTTGAACTTATCAAGAAGCGCGTTCTGAGTGAGCGGGTTGAGATTCTTATCCCCAAAGGTTTTGAGGTGATGAGCGAGCAGCAGATGGATTTCATCTATGCCAAAGCTCAGAGCCGTCCCAGCGTTATCTACACCAACAGCAAGGAGGCCAGCATCTCTTTCACCTACACCGATAACACGGCGGATCAGGATATGATCCAAATGTATACGGACAACTTCATCAAGACCTACTCCAAGCAGTTTCCGGACGCCAAGTGGTTTGGAAAAGGCATGAAGGAAGTGAGCGGCCGCCACGTTGGCTACCTCGAGCTGATGAAGCCTGAGTTGGGCCACGAGGTATACAACCTAATTTTCTTCACCGACGTGGAAGGCAAACTGCTCATGTGCACCTTCACCTGCGCCGACCGTCAGAAGCCCGAGTGGGAAATGGTGGCCAAGCAAATCATGAACTCCCTCAAGTCAAACGGCTAAGCTTTCCCGCTTCCCGCTCTACCCGTTAAAAAGCGACTACCCCGGAATACGCTGACCTTAGGTCGGGCTATTCCGGGGTAGTCGCTTTTTGTATAAGTCTGAACGGGTTTCTTAGTGCGCTAAGTGCGTAAGGAATTGGCTTAGCAGCTGGAATAGCTCATTATAGCGCGTAAGGGGCAGGGTTTCCGCTCTGTCGTCTACATCATGATAAGCGGCGATGCCACCCCGTGTATAGAGAAAAAAGGCCGGTACCCCCGCTTCGGAAAATGGAAAATGGTCGGAGTTGGCTGCTCTGCCGCGGGCGCTCAGTGGCCCTACGCTCGCCGGACCGGTGTTAAGCTGTTGCAGTAGTTGGTATTCCTTTGGATGCAGCGTGCCGTTCACTACCGTGGCGCCGGTATCGCCGGTGCCCACTAAATCCAGGTTCAGCAGAAACCGGACTTTATCTAACGGGAACAGCGGGTGAGCCGTGAAATAGCGCGAGCCCAGCAGGCCCGCTTCCTCCCCGCTGAAACCAATAAACACTACGGTATAGCGCAGCCGGTGGGAAGGCTGGCTCAGGTGCCGGGCCAGCTGGAGCAGCATGCTGGTACCGCTGGCATTATCATTGGCGCCCGGGAAAAAGTGGTGACGGCCCAACTCGCCCAGGTGGTCGTAGTGCGCGGTTACTACCAGTAAAGAATCGAGGCGGGCAGTGCCGGGAATGTAGCCCAGCACGTTCTGGGTGCGGTAGTTCTCCTGCAGGCAGGCATCCAGCACCAAGGTGATTTGCCTAGCGGCATGCGGCCAGGCAGGGGCGGCTACCAGCAATTTGGGCTGCGCCACTTGCCGAGGGGCGAGAGAAGCGGTGAGCTTACCGGGAACGAGAATTACCAGGGCGCGGGCCTCGCCTAGCTTTTGCGCTAGCAAGGGCTGGGCCTGAATACGTTGGTAGTCGGGCTGAGTAAGGACTAATGCTACCGCCTGCAACGGCTGCGCCAGAAACTGCTGCCGGGCCCCTTCCTGGCCTAAGGCCAGCGAATCGAAATAAACAACGGAAGCAGTGAAGCGCCCACCGGCAGATTCCGGTGCCAGGATAAAGTCCTGCCCGGGCTGCAGCTTGTGGCCGTCAACGGTAACTGCCAGCCGGCCCGGAAAGGTGTTCACGGTAAGCGGGAAGGGCTGCGTATAGGCGGCCGCGGACTTAAAAGGAACTAAGCCCAGGCTTTTAAATTGGCGGGCCAGGAAAGCCGCTGCGCGCTGGTCTCCGTGGTGCGTGTAGCCGCGCCCGTGCAGGTGCCGGGAGGTGAGGTAACGCACGGTGCGGCGTACCTCGCGCATGTCCTGGCTATGGGCAGCTTCCGGGGCTAGCGTGAGTAGGCACACGCTCAGGCCCAGCCAATGCAGGCGCTGTCGGGCTAGCTTGCATATAGCAGGCATACGCTAACGGGTAAAATCAGAAAGGGCCATCAGGCAAAACGCCGCAGGGCCAGTCTGGCCATCAGGAGGCCGGCCAGCGTGCCCAGCGCATCACTTAAAACATCGGTCCACTCCGCATAGCGGCCCAGGTCCATCACCATCTGGGTCAGCTCGATGAAGGAGCCGAACAGTGTACAGGCTACAAACAGCACGCTAACCGCATGCGCGCGCAGCCAGGGGTATTGCGTTTGCCGCTGGGCCGAGAAATAGCAAAGGATAGCCAGCACCCAGAACACGAAGGCGTGCGCTGCCGTGTAGAAGGAAAACAGCTGCCATTGGGGCTCATGCGGCATGTGGTCCCGGGGCGTGAGGGTCAGGACCAGAATGACCACCGCCCACGTCGCGGGCAGCGCGACATAGGCGCGGTGGCGGGACGTGGGCGGGGCCGGATACATCAGCAGAAAGTTTATGCGCCGATCAGCTCGCCATAGGTCTCAGCCGAGAGCAGACCTGCCAGCTCAGCCTGGTTGCCTATCGACATTTTAATCATCCAGCCGTCGCCGTAAGGGTCAGAGTTTACCAGCTCCGGGCTGCCGTCCAGCTTGTCGTTGATTTCCAGCACGGTGCCGGAAATAGGGCTGAACAGGTCTGATACCGTCTTCACGGCCTCTACCGTGCCGAATACGTCGTTCTGGGCTACCTCTTTGTCAAGGGTGTCGATATCAACATACACAATGTCGCCGAGCTCTCTCTGGGCGTGGTCGGTGATGCCAATGTAGGCAACGTCACCTTCTACGCGAATCCACTCGTGCTCTTTGGTGTACTGCAGGTTAGCGGGCAAGTTCATAGTGCTGGGGAAAGGGAAACGGATGGTGTTAGGCTAATTCAGCCTGTGTTCAAAAGTAAGATATAATGCTTGCAACGCCAGCCCCGGCGCAGAATATGCGGCCGGACATGGGCCCTGGGAATCTGAAATACGCCGCTGGCTCCTTGCTATACAAAGAACCGGGCGGCTGGTTTTCAAAATCCTTACTCCGAGAGGCTGTAGCGCAGCTGCAGGCCGCCTTCGGTGGCTGCATTGCGGTAGCCGGAGTTACCCCGCGGCTCCGAAATGAGGCGCGTAAAGTAAAACTGCAGATTCAGCCGTTGGTTTAGCACGTAGTCGATGGTGGGGCGCAGCTGCACCTGGCGGCCGCCATTGGTGGTGGTGCTGTTGGGCTGGCCCGGGTCGGTGTCCGAGACATTATTGATCCGGCGCTGAATGGTGCTGTTGTCCCGGATAGACAGGTCCAGGCGGGCCGTCAGCTCATTGCGCAGAATCCGCTGCTCGCCGCCGATGCGGAAAGGGAGCTTCAGCTGGTTGGTTACGTAGCCAAAGCCAATTACCATTTCCTCGGTGTGCACTTCCGTTACCTCGGCGTTGGTGGTGTTCAGGGAGAGGTTGCGCTCGGTGCGGTATTCTACGCGGCCGGTCACTTTTTCCAGAGTCTGGAAGTTGAGGCCCAGCAGTGGCGACATCCGCTCCAGAATACTGACCTGCCCCAACACGAAGTAGGGAATAAAGTCCCCGTTGGTATTGGTTTTCGAGGCCAGGCCCTCCGGCTCATTGTTGTACTGCGCTGAGGTAGAGTAGCTGCCTATATTATAGGTAGAGGCGTAGGCATGCGTAATAGAAACCGAGCGGAAGAAGCGTTGCATAAAGGGCAGTTCGCCCAGTCCATTATAATCAATGCGCCAGTTAGGAAGCGGCAGCATGGCAAACGGGTCAAACTTCTTGGGCTTGTATCCATCGGAAGAACGGCCGCGGTAGGCATCCAGGAAAGCCGGAATCAATACATCCTGCGAGTTAAAGCCGTAGTTGCCCGGGTTGGTGTTGGCCTTGGCCAGCTGGTCACGAATGATCTGCCGGTTGGCCACGTACCGGTCAAAGGCTTTCGACTCGGTGCCGCCCCGGCTCTGGTCACCAAACAGGGTTTGAATGGAAATGAAAGAAGTGCTGAACGAACCCGTGCCCGATGGCAGCTTATTGGCCAGCTGGAAGTTGCCATTGCCGTCGCGGTAAGGCTCCAGGGTGAGGGAGTCTATCTTCCAACGGTAGAACTCCTCCCGGTTGCGCACCGTCAGGCGGGTAGCATCCAGCTGAATGTTGAAGTCGCGGAAGGGCTCCAGCGCGGTGCGCAGGTTCAGGTTAGTGGTTTCTAGGGAGCTGAGCGGCGTGTTCAAGTAGTCGCTGCGCTCGGTGTACCAGCCATTGCTCTGCGCCCGGTTGTATAGGTCATTCAACTCATACTGACGCCCCAGGATAAAGGGCAGGCCCGGGGCATCAAAATCACTGTTCATACCCAGAAAGCGGGTTTTAGGCATGTAGCCCGGCAGCAGCGTGCCCGCCGTGCGGGTGTAAGTGAAATTGAGGCTCCGCGCCGTCATCAGGGAGCGAAGCACGCCTTTCAGCACGCGCAGCTCGGGCCCGGCAGTGGTGTCGGCGGGGGCCTGGGCTACCGGTGCCTGCGGGTTGCGCTTGGCTTCTTCCGCCGTAGGGCGGCGCGGGGGGGGCGGGGCATTGTTGATGATGTTAAGAAAGCGCACTTTGTTGTAGAGCTTCACCAGGTCAATACGGCCATTGGCGCTGAGCTCGGCATTATTCTGAATGGTATTGCCCAAATTGAGCGGCTCGGTTTCGCTATCTGGGTTGGTGGGGTCCTTTGGTGCTGTGAGGGCGGTAGACGCGGCCTGCCAAGAGTAATTTGCGGCGTAGCGCGTGTCGGCGCTCAGCCAGTCCGTCAGCGGAAACTTGTCCAGCGGCAGGCGGTAGGTAAGCGCTATGGTCTGGTTGAAATTGGTGGTGCGGCCCCCGCGCTTCAGGTTTTTCCACAGTTGGGTACGGTTGCGGCGGGAGATGTCATCGTCGCCGATGGTGCGGCCGGGGCCTTCATCAATGGTACCGCGGTTGGCGGCCGTATAGTCCAGGGCCAGGCTCTTGGTCAGGTCCCACTTCAGATCATAAATCCGGTTGAAGAAGAAGCTTTTCTGGAATACGCCCGGAATACCCTCGGCCGAGGGCACCTGGCCCGGCAGCGTGGTGCGCTGCAGGAACCGCTCGTTGTAGCGGCGGTCCAGGTCGGCGCGGAAGGCAAAGCGGCTGGGCAGGGGCGTGAAGTTCAACTCCTGCAGCATTTTCAGGTACGGCGACTCCAGGGCCTTGACACCTGCCAGCGGCGTGTAGCTTTTGGGCGTGGTCTGGTAGGTGTAGGCCAGCGCGGCATTGAAGGTTTTGGTGAAGTCCCGGTCCGTGCGAATGTCGGTGTGCAGCTGCTCATTCAGGGAGTAGCTCAGCGCGAAGTTCTCGATATCATACGGGCGTACTTTCTTCTCCGGGTTCACGCGCTCCTTGCGCAGGTTCAGCACGCTAATGCTGCGGCTGCGCGTCTGGTCGGTTACTTCCTTGCGGTAGGTATCCCGCTCACT
Organism: Hymenobacter sp. DG25A; assembly: GCF_001280305.1. NCBI lineage: Bacteria > Pseudomonadati > Bacteroidota > Cytophagia > Cytophagales > Hymenobacteraceae > Hymenobacter > Hymenobacter erythromyxa. Next base: position 49,764 of record NZ_CP012623.1, read on the forward strand.
GCTGGTTTCAAACTTCTCCAGCGACTGTTTTAGCTCCACATCGGGGTCCAGCGGGTCGTAGCGGGGAGAGCGGGACTCCGTGCCGGCCTGCACCAGCACCGGAATGCGCAGGCCCAGCTTACTGGGCAGCAGCTTTTCGGCCGCTACGGTGGCGTTCAGGTCGCCGCGGGCTACATCGTCCAGGGAGCGTTGCTGCACCTTGTCTTGCAGGCCGCCAAAGCCCACCGTAAGGTAGCTGCCGGTAGCTGTTACGTTGGCCAGATCAGCCAGCTGGGTATTGAAGCGGGCGGTAGCGGCCCAGCCGGCGGTGCGGTCAAAGTCATCCACGCGCAGCTCATCAGCCCATATACACACCGACTGCTCGGCGCCGTCATTGGTGGGGTTGAACACGCCAATCAGCACGCCCTGCACCTCCGAGAAATCAGGGTTGCCCACGATGGTAATGGTGCGGCCATCGGCCAGCTGTTTTACATAAGGCACCTGCAGGTTGGCGCCGCCCACCGTCTTGTAGCGCTCCATTTTGGCATCTACAAACTCCTGAAAGGCAATATCAATGTTGTTGGCTGGGTCCCAGATTTCTGTCTCGTTGATGCTGCCCTGGGGCGTAATTTTCAGCGGCAGCGAGTACTCATAGTAGTTCTGGGTATAGTCGGTGCCAATGCGCACAATGGCGCGGACCTGGTCGTTGCGGGTGCCGGTTTCGCTTTCGGCGTGCAGGAACATGCGCAGCCGCTTATAGCGCAGCATGTTAATGCTCACATTCTTGTAGGCGGCCTTGCCGTAGCCTTCGCGCAGGCCTTCCACGCACAGGCGCAGGCTTTGCTCGTTCTGCTGCCGGTTTACGGTGCTGGAGCCATACTCCCGGTCGCGGCGGATGCCGGGCGGCAGCACGTAGGGAATGGCATCCGTTACCGCATTGGTGCTGGAGCTGCCATTCTCTTCCAGACTCACCGTCGATATGGCAAAGGCATCGACGTCGGCATCCGTATTCACGTTAGGCTTGCCGGGCTCGGCCACGGTGCCCAGGAAGCGGCGCCACTGGTTGGCCACAAACTGCATCTGCACAAAGCGCAGCACGGCAGGCTGCTGCCACTGCGTGAGATACAGCCGCATAAACCGGATGGACTTAAAGCCGAAGGGCTGCCCATCGGGGGTGCCGCGCACGGCCGTAGGCTGCCGCACCGGCACCCGGAACTGGTACCACGTTATGGCGTCGCCGTTTACGTTTTTCGAGACTTTGTCTACAATGAAGTTCTCGCCCACGCGCAGCTGGCCGGGCTTTAGGGAAATCTTGTATTCGTAGTAGCGCTCCGTGTCGGAAATGACGTTGTCGCGGTTCAGGTCTTCCTTATCGGGCAGGGGCGTGGAGCTTTGCTGGCTGTTCTCCGGCGAGTTGGCCTCCATGCCGTTGTACTCCTTGTAGCGGCCCAGAATCTTAATGTCGCGGCCGCCGGAATTGTAGTAGTCGTTCAGGTGGTGGCGGAAGTCATCGGCCGAGGGGTCTTCCAAAGTGCTATACACGCCCTGGAAGAAGGTTTTTTCCTCTGTATCATTGAGGCCATCCAGCCCGATATCCTGGCGGTTGCGGCCGCCGGGGGCCGTAGAAAAGGCATCGGTCAGAAACTGCTGGGTGCTCACGCGGCCCCACTCCGTGCGCTCCGTATCCCGCTCGGGGTTGGCTTCATCATCGGAAAGGCCATTCTCAAACTCGTAGCGGCTCTGGTCCTTCAGCACATCCTCCGACACAGCGCCCAGATTCAGGTACAGCTCGCCGCCGGTGGTGTTGTTCACAGCCGGGTGCTCACTATCGTCAATCAGGCCGTTCTTGCCTTTGATGAAAGGGTCCATCAGCCAGAACTCCAGGTACTCTACGTTGGCGTTGTCGAAGTCCGTATCAAAGGTGATTTCGCGGCTGATGCCGGCGTAGTTTTTATCCGGCGCGGGCAGCGTTTTACCATCGGCGCCCACGGCCGGGTTGTAGTTATAGGGGCCGCGCTCGGTGGGGAAATACGCCAGGTCCAGGGGGTACTCGTAGCCGTTGCCCAGAGTGCCGTTGTCGCGGTTAGGGAAAATCTCCGTGCGCGCAATGCCGCGGGTGTAGTGGTTCAGCAGGTCGGCGGCCCGGATGTTGTTGGGCTTGCTGGAGCCGTTGTTGTAGTACGATTGATCAATGGTGTACCAGGCCAGCTTGGCCCGATTGTAGGCCGATGCCAAACCAGTGCCTTGCAGCAGTGGCAGGGGCGTGGCCGCCAGCCGCCAGGAGGTGATGGAGCTGATGCCGCTGAGCGTGTAGGGCGTGCGCGCCCCTTCAAAGTCATCGACATAGGAAACCCCATTCTCGCCGCGGCCCAGCTTGGTTTTGCCCGGCACCAGCTGCGCAAACTCCCCGCTAAAGGCGACCGACGAAGGCGCTTTGGTTTCAATCAGCGGCAGCATGTCCAGGTACTTGGTCAGCACCCGTGATTCGCGCCGCATGTTCACGTCCAGCCCGTACATGGTGTTATTGCCGGGCTCGTCGCCGATGTTGACGCGGTTGATGCCCGGAGCCTGATTTTCTACCAGGTGCAGCACGGTGCCGCCAAAATTGATGTCCTCAGTGAGGCGATAATCAAACCGGGCGCCCAGCAGGCGGCGGGGCTGCACCTGCACCAGGGCATCTTTCTCAAATGCTACGCGCAGTTCGTTGGCCGCATTCAGATAGGCCGGATTCAGAATTTTAACCTTGGCCTGATCATAAAATACCTGATAATCGGTGCCTTCCTGCAGCAGCGTGCTGCCGGAGTACACCCGCACCGAGCCCTCTGCTACCCGGATGCCGGGCAGGCTGATTTCATCGGTAGAAGTAGCCTGGTAGCGGCCCTGCAGGTAGAATTTGTCCTTCTCCTGCCGTTGCTGCGCGTCGCTCTGGGTCTGCTCGTAGAGCTCCTGGTACACGTATTTGTCTACCAGGCCTTTCTCGGTTACGGTGTCAAACTTGCTCTTCAGGTAAGAACCAAAGGGCTCTACTTCCGGAAAGATGATGCGACCTTGCTCGGGGTCCACGGTAATGCCGGTCAGGAAGTCGAAGTTGCCGTCGGCTGGCCGGTCGTTGTTGGCGTTTACGTTGTCGAGGTTGAAAACCTGCACCAACGGAATGTTTTTCACCTTCTCGCCTTCCTTCAGCGAAATCAGGTCAATGCCCGACGCATCATCCTTATAGATAATATCGAGGCGGAAGTTGTCCCGGTTTAGCTGATTGGCATTGAGGGAGTAGATGTTTTTCATCATCAAATCCCAGGTGGGAAACTGCAGCGCCGGGTTGGTGCTCTTCAGCATTTTCAGGAACACCACCTCGTCCTGCTGCACATCGGGGCCGTACTCGTTTACGGTTTCGCCTACCTGATATACGCGGCCATTGTAGGTATACTCGTAGGAAACGGCCAAAACCTGCTCCGGCAGCAGCGAGGTATTCAGGGAGAGGTAGCCCAGCTGCGCGTTAAAGGTGTACTCGCGGGGGTCGAGCCGGCGGGCCCGCACGTGCTCATAGTCCACGGATTTAGACAACCCCAGCGAATTCAGAAAGGTATCGGTGGTGAGGTTGCTGCGGGCGCTCTGGCCCCCGGCTATCACCGTTTGAAACTCCTTGTTGGCATCATTGGCAGCCGGAGTACGCGGGGGCTGCTGCTTGCTGAACAGCTCATTGCGGTATATCACGCGGGGTTCACCCAGGTCCATGAGGCTGACCACGTTGCGCAGATTATCCGTAGCGCGGTTGTCGTTGGTCACGTACACCTCCAGCCGCCGGATTTCTATGCCCGACTGAATGGTGGGCAGGTTGCGCAGGGAAGCATCGTACCGGTCGCGGAAAAACTGCGACAGGAAGAAGTGCCGGTCCCGCTCGTACTGGCTGGCTTTAATCTCGAAGGGGCGGCTCTGGCCGCCGTTCTGCACGCGCACCTCATCAGCCTGGCCGCGCAGGGTGGCGGCCACGGCCGTTACGGCCAGCTTGCCAAACTGCAGCTGGGTTTTCACCCCAAACAAATTCTGCCCGCCCTGAATAAGCGAGTTATTGAGCGGCAAGCTCACGTTGCCCAGCTCAATCTTGCGGATAATGTCTGTATCGAAGCCCGTGAAATCGAGCTTCATGTTGTTCTCGAAGTCGAAAGCCGCCTTCGTATCGTAGTTGAGCGTTACCCGCAGCTTCTCACCAATCTGGCCGGCGAGGTTCAGGTTCATTTGCTGCTCAAAGTTGAAGTCGCCGGTTTTCTGCTGGCGCAGGGTGAGCGTGGGGTTGCGGTTGCGGTTGAACTTGGCGCCCGCGCGCACGGTAACCGAGCCATTGGGGCGGATATCCACGAAGCTGCCGCCAAAAATACGGTCGGCGGCCGGGCCCAGGTAGATTTTAGGAATCAGGCGCTGGGCTACAGCCGGCGTGTTGGCCTCGCCAGCTACGCCACCCGCCGCCTTATTGCGGAAGTAGTTGCGGATGGTTTGCTGTTCCTGCCAGCGGGAATACTCCTCAAACGTCATCCGCGTGGGGTCGCGGTAGTTGATGCTGTCCCCCACGGTTTCCGACAGGTCCACGCCCTGCAGGCTGTCGTCCACGGTCACGTTCAGGTTCACGTTGGAAGGCAGATCCAGCAGCAGCGGCGACTCGCGGCGCTGCGGGCTCAGGCGGTTGCCCACCCGGTCGGCCGGGGCCACTTTGGGGCGGCGGCTGGGCCGGTAGCGGCTGGTATCGGCCGGCAATACCGTGCGCGGCGTATCCACAGCCAGCATCAACCGGCCTGCTGACCATAGGTCCTGAAATGCAAAAGCGCCGGCTCCGGTGGCCTCAGCCTGCGACCACCAAGCCAGTAGTGACGCAAAAACGACGGATACGGCGGTAAAGGAGTGCTTACCGGTATTCAATTGTCAGCAGGGACAGGGGGATTCCTAATGGGACTTAAGGGCAAATTTAATTAATTCTTCCACGCTCAGATCATTACCATGGCGATGCTGTATCTGGTCTAATTGTTTCTCGGCAGCCGTCCGGGCAAAGCCCAGGGTAACCAAAGCTGCTAACGCCTCCGAGCGGTTGGTATTGTGCTGGCGCGCCAAAGGCACCGTATCATAGCCGGCTTTTGCCAAAAGCTCCTCCTTGCGGAATTTGTCTTTCAGCTCCAGCACCACGCGCTGGGCCGTTTTGGGCCCCACGCCTTTAATACTCTGGATAGAGCGCACATCTTCCTGCACAATGGCCTGCCGGATTTCCCCCACCGACATGGAAGATACCATGACAATGCCCGTGCCCGGCCCAATGCCCGACACAGAAATCAGCTGCATAAACAGCGACTTTTCGTTGGGGTCGAGGAACCCGTACAGCGCCTGCGCGTCTTCCTTAATATGCTGATAGGTATAGAGTTTCGCTTTTTCGCCCTCGGCCGGCAACTTGGAATAAGTGGCCAGAGAGATTTTTACTTCATATCCCAGGCCGTTGAGGTCGATAATGGCTAGGGTAGGATCTTTATAAGCTAGTTTACCGTCGAGGTAGGCAATCATGCAGTTGAAAAGTAAAAGCGGAAAGGAAGGAGGAGCGGGCTACGAGCCCAGAAGGTAAGAAACTAACACCAGAAAGCCGGTTTTCTATCCTGTAAACTGCACTATTGGGAAATAAAATGGCCGTAACGCAACCCTCCGAAAAGCGTTGCGCTACGGCCATAAGTTTAGAGCCTACAGTCCCCGCTGCGGTTCCTGAGCGTCTACTACCGCAATAGCGGCCATGTTCACAATTTCCCGTACCGAGGCGCCCAACTGCAGAATGTGCACCGGCTTGCGCATGCCCATCAGCACCGGCCCGATTACCTCGGCCCCGCCAATTTCCTGGATGACCTTATAGGCAATGTTGCCGCTGATAACGTTCGGAAAAATGAGGGTGTTGGCGCCGCCTTTGTTGGCCAGCTCGGAGAAGGGATACTGCTCGCGCAGTAGTTCCGGGTTCAGGGCCGTGTTGGCCTGCATCTCGCCATCAATAATGAGCTCCGGGTAGCGTTTTTTGGCCAGCTCGGTGGCTTTGCGGGCCTTGTCGGGCAGATCGCCGGGGTTGGATCCGAAGTTGGAGTAGCTGATAACGGCCACGCGCGGCTCGGCATCAAAGAAGCGCACGGCGCGGGCCGTGAGGCCAATAATGTCCACCATCTCCTCGGCCGTGGGGTCGATGTTCACGGTGGTATCAGCGAAGAAGAACGGGCCTTTCTTGTGCTGAATGATGTACATAGACGCCACGCGCTTCACGCCGGCTTCCACTCCAATCACCTGCAGAGAAGGTACAATGGACTTGCCGTAGTCCTTGCTCAGACCGGTAATAAAGGCATCGGCCTCACCAGTTTCCAGCATCATAGAGCCGTAGTAGTTCCGCTCCCGTAGCAGGCGGCGGCCTTCGTAGAGCGTAATGCCCCGGCGCTGGCGCTTCTGGTAGAGCAGGTTGGCATACTCTTCGCGCTTGGCGTCCTGCTGCAGAATGTCAATAATTTCGCAGCCTTCCAGGTCTAGGCTGTTTTCGGCGGCCAAGCGCGCAATTTTGTTGCGGTTGCCCAGCAGAATGGGCTTGGCAATGCCTTCTTCGCTGAGGATCTGGGCGGCTTTGAGGGTTTTATAGCTGTCGCCATCGGCAAAAACCACGCGCTTGGGGTTGCTGCGGGCGGCCTGCGTGATGCGGTTCATCAGCTTCTGGTTTACGCCCAGGCGGCTGCGCAGCTCGTCTTCATACGCCAAAAAATCATCAATCTGAATGCGGGCCACGCCGCTGTCCATAGCGGCTTTGGCTACGGCCGGGCTCACGGTGGTAATCAGACGGGGGTCCAGCGGCTTGGGAATGAGATAAGTGCGGCCAAACGCCAGCGTGTTGTCGCCGTAGGCGCGGTTTACCATATCCGGCACCGCTTCCTTCGCCAGCTCCGACAGCGCTTTCACCGCCGCCAACTTCATGGCCTCATTGATTTCCGTAGCGCGCACATCCAAAGCCCCCCGGAAAATGTAGGGGAAGCCCAGCACGTTGTTTACCTGGTTGGGGTGGTCGGAGCGGCCGGTAGCCATGATAATGTCCGGGCGGGTGGCCATGGCCAGCTCATAGGGGATTTCCGGGTCGGGGTTGGCCAGCGCAAACACAATGGGGTTGTCGGCCATCAGTAGGAGCAGCTCGGCAGGCAGCACATTGGCGGCGGACAGGCCCAGGAATACGTCGGCGCCTTCCATGGCCTCGGCCAGTTTGGTAATGGGGCGCTGGGTGGCAAACTGGAACTGCAGCGGGTCGAGGTCGGTGCGGCTGGAGTTTATCACCCCATCCTTATCAAAAACCACTACGTTTTCCAGCTTCAGGCCCAGCGCCAGATACAGGCGCAGGCAGGAAATGGCCGCTGCACCGGCGCCGCTTACGACCAGCTTAATTTCGTCAATGCGCTTGCCAACCACTTCCAGACCGTTGAGCAGCGCCGCCGAGGAAATGATGGCGGTGCCGTGCTGGTCGTCGTGCATCAGCGGAATGTTCATCTTCTCCCGCAGCTCCGTTTCAATACGGAAGCACTCCGGGGCCTTAATGTCTTCCAGGTTGATGCCGCCGAAGGTGGGCTCCAGGGCCTTTACAATCCGGATGAACTCGTCGGGGTCGGTGGCATCAATTTCAATATCAAAGCAGTCGATGCCGGCAAACTTCTTGAACAGTACGCCTTTGCCTTCCATCACGGGCTTGCTGGCTTCGGGGCCGATGTTGCCTAGGCCCAGCACGGCCGTTCCGTTGCTGATAACGGCGACCAGGTTGCCCTTGGCGGTGTACTTATAAACGGCGTCCTTATCGGCGGCAATTTCCTTGCAGGGCTCGGCAACTCCCGGAGAGTAGGCCAGCGCCAGATCCAGCTGGGTACTGACGGGCTTGGTGGGAACAACTTCAATCTTGCCGGCGGGCGTGCGGGAGTGATAATCCAGCGCTTCCTGTTTATTTATTTTCAGCATGCGTGCAATGGTAGGGTGGTTCCTCGGGTGTGAGGCAAGAAGCAAGTTGGGGCGAATTTGGCCGGAATCAAAGTTTGCGCGGCATGCAGCGTAAACGAAACCGCCCCGGACCAGGGAGGGCCGGGGCGGATAAAACAGAAGGAAAAGAAGCCTTATTTACTTGAGTGGCATGTTCTTAAAACTGCCTCCTATTTCCAGGTTGCAACGTCTTATCGGGCTGGGGCCCCAGTTGCTGTCATAGGGGTCAGAAATGTTATCCATAGTCACCTCATACTCCCCACTAATCAGACGGCGCTGGCGGTCAAAGGCGGTAATCTTCAGATAGCCTGACAGCTGGTGCATATGGCTGCCGTAGATGCTGCCTTGGGTGCTGCCCGGTGCTTCTGCCCGCGTAAATACGTACCATACATCTGCTACACCTTCAGCCGGGTTCGGCAATGATTGAAGAGTATAAGTACCTGTCAGTCCACTGGTAAGCTGCTGGCCCGGGAGGGTAAAGGTAATGGCATCCGGGCCGGCGCTGCCGGAAAAATGCAGGGTAAGTTCCTGCTCACTCAAGGCGCCGCTGGTTTTGATTTCGATGGGGGCATAGCGTATCCCTGTTGTTTCTGCAGTAGCCGGATAATAAATGCTACGGTATAAGGCAAACTCGGCCGCCGGAACCGGGGCCGGTTGTGGCTCATCTTCTTTAGAGCCGCAGCCCATCGTACTTAGCGTGAGAGCTGCCAGGAAAGTAAGGCGTCGAAGTAGTTGCATAAATAAAGTAGGAATAAGTGAAGCAGGCTTATTGACAAGCACCGTGCCCTTTCGCTATAAAAGGTTCCATAGCGTACTTCTTTTTTGCCCGGCAACTTATAAATAATTAGGGGAGGGCTTTTTGCGTGGCCCTCCCCTAATTATTCCAAGAAAAAGAAATTTAGCCCTGCACAATCAGCTTCTGGCCGGGCTTCACTTCATCCGAAGTCAGGTGGTTGAGCTTACGCAACTGTTCCACGGTAACGCCCTGGTAGCGGCGCGAGATGTTATATAAGGTGTCGCCAGGCTGTACCAGGTGCACGCGGGCCGGCATGGGGGTAGAGCGGGCGGCCTTTTTGGGGCCTGCTGTTGCAGTGCGCTGCTCCTTGGCTTTGGGATGGGCCTCGGCTACGGCTTCGTCCGGGCCCGGTGCGTGCAACACCAGCTTCTGCCCGGGCACCACCTGACTTGATTCCAGCCGGTTCCAGGTGGTAAGCTGGGCTACGGTTAATCCCTGCTCGCGGGCTACTTTGGTCAGATAGTCGCCGGGGCGCACTACATATTCCGCCGGCAGGCTGTCATCATCGGTGCTGGTGGTGGGGCGGGCTACGGATGGCTCCGTATTGGTTTTCTCTATAGTAATAGCCGCTACCGTGCGTGCCGGGCGTGGTGAAGGCTTCTCAGCAGCTTTCCGGGTTGGCAGGGTTACTTCCGGCGTCCTGGCCTGGATTTGCTCTTCTGCTGCCACTGGCGCAGAAGGCGTAACCTTGGCTACCGCTATTGCCGTATCGGCCATGCTTTTTGGCGCCGCTACGGTAGCCAGCCTGGCTGGTACGGTCCGCTTAGACTTTACCGCGGCAACCGTTTCGACTTTTTCATCAGCCACGGGTACATATACGAAAACCTGCTGCCTGGCTACCAGCTTTTGTCCTTTGCGCAGCTTGTTCCACCGCCGGATCTGGCTGGGGTCTACATCGTATCGGCCTGCTACGCTGGCCACGGTTTCTCCGCGGCGCACCGTGTGGCGCGCCCGCCGGTATCGGGGTTTCTCTGCTGGGGCTGTCGGTTCGCTGGCGGCCACAGCCGTGCGGCTTGAATCAACCCCATTCAGCAGCGGGTTAAGCGGGATGATGGGCGCTGGTGGGGGCAGCGTTACTTTACAGTAGTCCAGCAGCGTGTTGCGGTCCTGGGCTACCAGCTCGGTGCGCACGCAGCTGGGTACCTGCAGCGGGTAGTTCCGGAAGGACTCGGGGATGTAGTACTTGCGCAGCTCCGGGTTGTAGCTGAGAATCGTAGTGGAGTCCAGCCCCATCGACTTCGCCAGCTTATACAGATCCAGCGAGCGGCCGGAAATCAGCAGCGTATCGGTTGGCTCCGGGTAGCGGTAGTTCAGCGTCTCGGAGTGCAGGCCGTGCTCCTTGGCGTAGTTAAGCGTGTAGAGCGTAGCCGTGAAAGTGGGTACGTAATTGCGCGTTTCCTTCGGCAGGTAGTTATAAATAGCCCAGAAGCTACGCTGCCCACCGGCCCGCCGGATAGCCTTGTTGATGTTGCCGCTGCCGTAGTTATACGCCGCCAGCACCAGCTCCCAGTCGCCGAAGTAGCGGTACAAATCCCGTAGATACTTGCAGGCCGCCTCCGTCGATTTCTCCGGATTCATGCGCTCATCCACAAACTCGTCGCGGCGTAGGCGCAGGTCGCCGGCGGTGGGGCCCATAAACTGCCACAAGCCCACGGCTCCGGCATGGGAGCGGGCCTGGGGCAGCAGCGCCGATTCTACCACGGCCAGGTATTTCAGATCCTGCGGCAAATGGTACTTGGCCAGATACTTCTCAAACAGCGGGAAATACAGATTCTGGCGCTCCAATATGCGCTGGGTGTACGTACGGTTGCGCACCGTGAAGTAATTCACGAAGGCCATTACCGTGTTGTTGAACACCAGCGGCATGTCGGACTCGTAGCAGGCAATCCGGTCGGCTACCAGGTCCCGCACGGCCGGCGGAGTCTGGCGCCAAACCAGCATGGCCGAGTCCGGCGAAAACGCCGGCTCGGCTACCAAAGAGTCAGCGCGCAGCAGCTGTTGCTGGGCACGCAGCGTATCGTCCGCACTGGGCGCGTCCGGTTTCAGTTCGGGCAGGGTTTGCCCCAGGGTAGGGCGAGCCACGGTGGCCAGGAAAAGAAGCAGGGCGGAAGTGCGGAACGATGTACTCATCAAGTAGCGGCCGGGGTTAAGGTTTCCGTGACGGACTTGGAAAAGGCAAGCAGATGTTCTTCGCGGAAGGAGCCGCTCAGAATCTGCAGGCCAATAGGCAGCCCGGCAGCGTCCTGACCAAAGGGAACAGAAACAGCCGGAACGCCTGCCAAGGAAGCCTGAACAGTAAATATATCAGCAAGATACATTGCTAAAGTATCTTTTTTATTCTCCCCAATGCGGAAAGCGGTAGTAGGCGTAGTGGGCAGCACCAGGAAGTCGTACTGACGCAGCAGCTCATCGGTTGTTTCCTTGATGAGGCGTCGCACGCGCTGCGCTTTGGTATAGTAAGCGTCGTAGTAGCTGGCCGAAAGCACGAAGGTGCCCAGCAGAATGCGCCGCTGCACCTCGGGGCCGAAGCCCTGGGAGCGGGTTTTCTTGTAGAGCGACTCCAGATCGGTAGCGTCGGGGGCGCGGTAGCCGAACTTCACTCCGTCGTAGCGGCTCAGGTTAGAGCTGGCTTCGGCGGTGGTCAGGATGTAATAGGTGGGTACGATGTAGTCGAGGTAGGGGAATTCTACCGCTTCTACCACGTGGCCCTGGCTGCGCAGCTGCTCCAGGGCATCTTCCGTGGCCGCTTTAATTTCCGGGTTCAGGCCCGGGCGCTCCATACAATCTCGAATGTAGGCAATGCGGTAATGCGGGGCGGGCTCCAGCAGCTGGCTGTAAGCCGGCACTTCGCGCTGGCTGCCGGTGCTGTCGAAATTATCGGGGCCGGCCATCAGCTCCAGAAGCAGCGCCGCATCTTCCACCGAGCGGGTGAGGGTACCCACCTGATCAAAAGAGGAAGCATAAGCGGAAAGCCCGTAGCGCGAGATGCGCGAATACGTAGGCTTGAAGCCAATGACACCGCAGAAAGCAGCCGGCTGACGCACCGAGCCGCCCGTATCCGTACCCAGCGAAGCCAGGCACAGATCAGCCTGCACGGCCACAGCCGAGCCGCCCGATGAACCACCGGATACCCGCTCGGGGTCTACCTCATTGCGCACGGGGCCAAAGTAAGACGTCTCGTTGGAGGCACCCATGGCAAACTCGTCGCAGTTCTGGCGGCCGATGATGATAACATCTTCGTCGATGAGGCGCTGCACGGCCGTGGCTGTGTACAGGGATTTGAAGCCGTCCAGAATGTGGCTGCTGCTCTGCAGGGCGTGGTCCTTGTAGGCCAGCACGTCCTTCAGACCAATGACCATACCGGCCAGGCGGCCCGCCGTGCCGGCGGCCAGCTTGGCGTCCACGGCATCGGCCTGGGCACGGGCTTCATCAGCGAATACTTCCAGAAAAGCATTCAGGTGGCTTTTCTGCTGAATATTATCCAGATAATACTCCACGAGCTGACGACAGGTCATAGTGCCTGCCGTCAGCTCGTGGCGAACTTCCGTGAGGGAGTTAAAGCGTCTCAAAGTCAGAGAATCAGTTGGTCGGTTGATCTAAGCGGTGCTGCTCTTCGGGAGTAAGCGGGGTAATGCCCCCATCCATGGGAGGCGCTACGTGGGTGGGGGCCACTGGAGGGGTCACCGGCTGCTGCGGAGCGGCGTATTGCTGGTTGAACTGCTGCTGGTAAGGCTGCTGGGGCTGCTGCGGCTGACCGGAGTTTTCAATCTCGCTGCGGATTTCCCGCGAAGCATCCTTGAACTCCCGAATGCCTTTGCCCAGTCCCCGCGCCAGCTCGGGTATTTTGTTGGCGCCAAAGAAAATCAGGATAACCACCATGATCAGCATTAGCTCACCACCACCCAGGTCACCCAGAAAAAGAAGAAATGGAGTATTCATGACAGAAAGTTACTGACGTGGTTGCGTAGGATTGTTGGGGTTGGAAGGACCATCCCGGTACTCGGGCTTTTCCTCCTTTGAAGCATCCTTAAACTCGCGGATGCCCTGGCCCATGCCCCGGAACAATTCCGGAATACGCTTAGCACCAAATAGCAGAATAATAGCGAGGCCGATAAGCAGAAGCTCGGTGCCTCCGAAGTTACCGATACCCAGAAGAAGTGTGGCGAATGTCATGGCACAAGGCCCTTGGGGGCCGGTTTTGAAGTTGAAATCTTGTATACGCACTTGGTGCAGCTACAGGATTGGCAAAGGTACCCTATAATTTCTAAATGCAGATTGGGAAGCTCTGCTTCCGGAGCACATTTTGGCAATCTGAACCGGGTGGTAACTACGTAGATATTCGCCAATTAAACCAGCCCCTGCGGATTTTCAGCAATTGAAATCCAACATTGACCCAGTACTTTTGTTAAGCGCCCGCTCCAAACAGTGGGATAGTAGAACATCCTGATATGATACCGTATAAAGTCACCACTGCAGAAACTGATTCTCTAGCGGCCCCTACCATGAAGGTAGTTAATGAAGAAGCGCGGCTAGAGGCGCTGCATAGCTACCAGGTGCTGGATACACCGCCCGAGCCTTCTCTGGACGCCTTAACCCGGCTGGCTGCCCTGATCTGCGGAACGCCCATTTCCCTGGTTTCGCTGGTTGATGCGGAGCGGCAGTGGTTTAAGTCGAATCTGGGGCTGGAAGCCAAGCAACAGACGCCGCGCAATATGGCCTTCTGCCAGCACGCCATGTTCACGGAAAAGGACGTGTACGAAGTAAAGAATGCCACGGAAGACCCCTTATTTCAGGATAACCCCCTGGTGACGGATGAACCCAGCATTCGGTTCTATGCCGGGGCCCCGTTGCTTACCCCGGAGGGTTTTCCCTTGGGCACCCTATGCACTCTGCATACCGAGCCCCATGAGCTGACCACGCAGCAACGGGAGGCCCTCGTAATTCTGGCTAAAGAAGTGTCTATGCATCTGGAGCTGCGGCGCACCCAGCTGTTGCTGGAGCAGGAAAAGCAGAAGCTGGAAGGGCTGTTGAAAATGGCCAACGACTCGGCACAGGCCCTGTACATGGGCAGCCGCAATGAGATTTTCGTGAAGCACGAGCAGAAGCTACTGCGCGTAAAAATCACCGACATCAACTACATCGAAGCGCTGGGAGACTACGTGAACATTCACACTACCACCGAGCGCCTGACGATTTATACCACCATGAAGGATATCGAGTCGAAGCTGCCGGCGCGCACCTTCGTCCGGGTGCATCGTAAGTATATAGTACAGTTGGATAAAATTAACTCTATCGAAGCCGATGCGGTAATGATAGACGGCTCAAAAGGAGCCCTGGAGATACCCATTGGCCAGTCTTACCGGGCGGGTCTTATGGGACGCCTAAATCTTATTTGATTAATCCCAAAACTATGAAATGTCCTTTATCGTAAAATAAGGGAATACACCGAGAAAAAATACAGATTCAACGAAAAACCGCTGTTATAAACGACGGAATTTTCCTATCTTTCGCCTGTTATCGGGGGCATTCTCTGCTACTCGCTGCCGCCAGCAGTGGAGAATAGACTGATAGCTAAGTTTGTTTTCATAGCTCAGAAAGGCACCGTGCGCTGTACGGTGTTTTTTTTGTGCTATTTCCGGTCGGTTTACAGATGCCTTATTTGCGGCCCAGCCAGTTTTCCGGATTCAGGTTGGCACTATTGCGCCATACTTGGAATTGTACCTCACTGGTTCCCTCCGAGTCTGTGTATACAGTGCCAATGGCCTGCCGCGCCTCTACGTGCTGCCCCTCGCTCACGCTCACGCTGCGCAGCTTGGCATATACCGTGAAGTACTCCCCGTGCTGAATCATGACAATGTTGTTCATGCCCGCAATGCTGGCCACCGTCAGCACTTTGCCCTCGAACACCGAGCGCACGGTTTCACCGGAGTTGGTTTGAATATCGACGCCCCGGTTTTCCACTACCACGTGCTTTAACACGGGGTGCGGGTGCTTGCCAAAGCGCTGGGCAATAAAGCCGCGGCCAACAGGCCACAGCAGGCGGCCCCGGTTATCCGCAAAAGAAGAAGAAAGCACTGCCGTTTCGGGGGTCAGCGTTACGCGGTCCGTACGCTCTACTTCCGCCTCGGCTGGGGCATTGCGGGCCGTGCTGCCAGGGCTACGCACCGGCGCGTTGCCGCGGCTGGCCGTGGCGGCCCGCTGGGCAGCTTTGGCGGCGGCTGCGCGGGCCGCACGGGCAATTTCCTCCCGCACGCGCTGGGCAATCAGGTTATCCAGGCGGCTGACGGCTTTCTGCCGGGTGGCCAGCTTCTGGCGCAGGATTTCTTCCTGGCGGCTGAGCTGTGTAACCACCTGGTCCTGCTGGGTTTTAATGGTCAGCAGGTTGCGGTTCTCGGTGAGCTGGCTAGAGAGCAGGCTCGATTTCTCCTGACGCTTGGCATGCAGCCCGGTAAGCTGCCGGCTCAGTTTTTCCTGGGTATTGGTAATCTGGGCGGCCTGGGCCTTGCGTACCTCTGAGTACTGGCGCACATACTGGAGGCGCCGCAGCATCTGGTTGAACGACTCCGAGGCAAACAGGAACATGATGCGGTTGTAGCTGTTGGCCGTTTTGGCCGAGGCATAAATCAGCCGCGAATACTCTTCCTTCAGCTGCTGCAGGGTTTGCTGGGTCTGCTGCACCTGGTTTTCCGTCTGGCGCACATCGGAGTCCAGATACTTCAGCTCGCTGGAAATATTGTTGATGACGTTCTGCTGACCCGCAATTTTCTCCTTCAGCGCATTCAGCTGGCCAATGGTGGCTTCTTTGCGCTGCTGGGTTTGCTGCAGAATACGGCTGGTTTCGCGAATCTCGCGCAGGGCGTTGCGCTTTTCCCGCTCCAGCTGGGCTTTGGTACGCCCGGTGCGGCTGGTGCGCCGCGTCTGGGACATGCCGGAGAAGGCCAGCATCACCAGCATCAGCAAAAAGGCAAAGCGCGCCTTACTTTTTCCGCACATAATCTGAGGGCACCGAGAACGGGAACGAAAGACGCTCCTTATCCACGTCGATATTACGGAAGTTGATGGAGGCGGTGGATGCCGGCCCGTTGGGCGGCTGAATCATCACCAGCAGCGCATTGGCAAACTGCTGCGGCTGGGGCAGCAGCGGCTTAAAGTCAGAATAGTCTACCGTGAAGTTGGTCTTGCTGTTCTGGTCCTTCACGGCCAGCTTCTGCACCCGCTGCCGGGTTTGCTCTATCAGCTGCTCCACAAACAGCGAGGCCTGCTGGTACTGCACTTTCTGCAAGGGGCCTTCGGTGCTTACCGTGGGAGGCGTATTTTCATCGGAGGAAGGCACGTAGTTGCCCACTACCAAGGCCTGAATCTGCTGGAAGGTGACGGGCAGATTAAAGCGCTGCCGCAGATAATCGAAGTTGCCTGCATAGTACTCCCGATGCAGCTTATCCAGAATCTGCACGGAATCAGGCGTGAGGTGGGCGCGCAATACTTCTACGCCTACCACCGATACGGATAGCCAGATGATGCTGTCTTTCCGCATGCGTAGCGACAGGTTAGCATTGGGCATTTTCTCGCCATTGGTTTCAATCTGAGCTTTCCCCTTGGCGGAGAGAAACTTGAAATCCAGATTATCAGCGCGTACTAAGTCAACCACTTTGGGCACTTCCGTGGCTGCCGGGCGGGTGGGTATGGCTTTACGGGTGCAGGCACCCAGCATTATCAGCACCAGCGCAAGCACCAGGGGCGCGAAGCGTCTATTCATACAATTTACGGTCTTTGAGCTTCCGGTCGAGGAGTTTGGAGGCCCCGCCCAGGCGCTTGGCTTGCTGCCATTGCGTATATGCGCCGGCAATATCGCCAAGTTGGAACAGAACGTCGCCGTAATGTTCCGTTACGGTGCCGTCTTTGGAGGACTTCAGCGCCTTCTCCAGGTACTGCCGGGCACCGGCATAGTCTTTCATTTTATACAGCACCCAGGCATAGGTGTCCAGGTAAGTACCATTGTCCGGAAACTGTTTCACCAGCTTGCCCGACATTTCCTTGGCCTTTTCCAGCTTCTCGCCGCGCAACGACAGGAAGTAGCTATAGTTATTCAGCGCCTGAGCATTGTTGGCGTCAAATACCAGCGCGGCATCATAGGCCGCATCTGACTTGGCATAGTCCTTCAGCTCGTGGTAGGCGTCGCCCAGCTGAATATCAAACTGCGCCTGCAGCTCGGGGTTGTCGGCGGCCAGCTTCTTGCCGTACTCCAGCGCCTTCACGCCCTTGGGGGCGCTTTTGTTCATCAGATGCGCTGTGCCGTTATAAAACCAGAACACCGCCTGATTGGGGAACAGCTCCAGGGCACGGTTGGAATGCACCAGCAGCGAATCCTTCTGATTCAGCTCGGCGTCAATCAAAACTACCTGCTGCCAGATCTGAAACTTGGAGTTGTCCAGTTTTAGGGCTTTGAGGTAGGAGGCGCGGGCCTCTTTCTTGTGCTCCGTAATAGACTGAATATCCCCGGCCACGGCAAATGCCTTGGCTTCCTTGGGGTGGGCGCGCATGGTAATGTCGGCCAGCTCCAGGGCGGGCTTTTCCAGCGCGGGGTTGGGTAGCTGCTTAATATAGTCCACCAGAATCCGGACTTTCTGGTCAATATCCAGCCCCGGGCTGCTGAACGCCTGCTTTAAATGGACTTGTGACTCCGTAGGGTTATTCTGCTGCCGGTACACGTCGGCCAGAATCATGTGCGCCTGGGGGTTGTCGGGGTCCTGGGCAAGGGCCTGGTTTGCTACCCGGATAGCATCGGGCAGGCGGCTGTTGGCGGCATACATTTCGGCCTGGGCCAGCACGTAGCGCACTTCGTTGGGGTTGGCCGTAATCAGGGCCTCGCCTTCCTGCAGGGCTTTGTCGAGGTTGTTTTGGCGCAGGTAAATCTGCTGCTTCTTGAACGATACCTCATCCAGGGGACCAAATTGCTTTTCGGCCTGCTCCAGAGTGGCCAGGGCTTCGGGCAGCTTGTTCTGCGCCAGGTACAGGTCGGCTAGGTTAAACAGGTAGTTTCCTGAATCGGGCACGTCCCTGATCAGGGTGGTGTACACCTGGGCAGCCTCATCAAACTGCTTCTGGGAGGCGTAGATCTGCGCCAGCAGTAAATAATAGTAGGGGTTCTTCGCGTCCAGCTTCAGGGCTGCGGTGGCAAAGTTGGTGGCATCCTTCAGGTTGCCGGTCAGCAGGTTGGTTTCCGCAATCTTGTAGTTGATGGCGGCATTGTTGGGGTTGATGCGGTAGGCGGCCAGCAGCCGTTCCAGAGACTTGGTGTAGTCCTCCAGCAGGGCATACTTCACGCCCTCCACAAAGTAAGACTCGCTTAGCTCCCGCTCTTTTTCCGTCAACTCGTGCACCTGCTGGCGGGCCTGCTCCACGGCCGCGCGGTGCTTTAGCTCGCGCCGTTCCTTGCGCGTGAGCTTCTGGCGCTTGGCCGGTTTCTCCGTTTTGGCTGCGGGCTGCTGTGCCATAATCGGCCCAGCCCCCAGCACCAACGTCAGGAGTAGCAGAACAAAAAAAGCGGAAGAACGAGGCATAAACGGAAAACGGGGAGCAAACAAGATAATCGGCCGCGGCGTGCCACTGGCAATTCCAGAACAACGCCGCGGCCGAAAAGTGCCTTTTATTTATACGCGCACCACGTTGTAGTCGCCCAGGCTCAGGTCATCGGGCTTGCCCGTTACCGTGGCGTGGTTGCCAATCATGGAGTTGGTTACGTTGGCGTGCAGCACCGTAGCCGACTGCTGCACGATGGTGTTGGACAGCACGGAGTCGCGCACGGCGGTGTGGCTGCCGATGGAAACGTGCGGACCCACCACCGAATTGTTGATGATGACGTTTTCGCCGATATAAACCGGCGGAATCAGCACGCTGTTGGTCAGCTGGGCCGAGGCAGCTACCAGGTTTTCGCCGCGCTCCTGCAGGTATTCCAGGTAGCGCTGGTTGGTGTACACGGTAGCATCCTTATTGCCGCAGTCCAGCCACTCGGTTACGCGGCCGGGCACAAACACGGTGCCTTTATTTTTCATGTTCTCCAGGGCATTGGTGAGCTGGTACTCGCCTTTGTCCTTGATGTCGTTATCGAGCAGGTACTGCAACTCTTCGCGCAGATAGTCGCCGTCCTGGAAGTAGTAAATGCCGATGATGGCCAGATCGGAAACAAACTCCTGGGGCTTCTCCACGAAATCCGTGATGTGGCCCTGTTCGTCCAGCTTCACCACGCCAAACGGCTTGGGGTCGTCTACGCGCTGCACCCAGATGGTGCCGGGCACGGAGGAGTCCAGCGTGAAATCCGCTTTGAACAGCGTATCCGCGAAAGCCACTACCACCGGGCCGGTCAGAGATTCTTTGGCGCAGAGAATAGCGTGGGCCGTGCCCAGGGGCTCGTCCTGATAGTAGATGGAGCCTTTAGCGCCCACTGACTCGGCAATCTGCACGAGGCTTTTCTCTACTTCCGTCCCGAATCGACCCACAATGAAGGCCACTTCTTCTACCTGCTCGCCGCACACTTTGGCAATGTCCTCTACCAGGCGCTGCACAATGGGCTTGCCGGCAATCGGAATCAGGGGCTTGGGAACAGTGAGCGTATGGGGGCGCATGCGTTTGCCCATGCCGGCCATCGGGACGATGATTCTCATATCAGAGGGTCAGTTTTGGTATGTAGTAGTAAGCGGTTAAATCAACTATAAGAAACCAGGGTTAGCGGACTCCGGTGCTGCCGTAGCCGCCGGCACCCCGGCCGGTTTCGCTCAGCTCTTCTACCGGCTCCCACACAATGGTTTCGTGCCGGGCTACGATAAGCTGCGCAATTCGTTCCCCATCTTCCACCACAAACTCCTGGTCGGAAAGGTTAACCAGCAGCACCTTCAGCTCGCCCCGGTAGTCGGCATCAATGGTGCCGGGGCTATTTACAATGCCGATGCCGTGCTTGTAGGCCAGCCCGCTGCGGGGCCGGATCTGGGCCTCGTAGCCCACCGGAATTTCCAGGAAAAGACCCGTGGAAATGAGGGCACGTTGCAGAGGTTTCAGCGTTATGCTTTCCGTCAGGTTGGCGCGCAGGTCGAGGCCGGCGGCGTGGGCCGTTTGGTAAGCAGGCAAGGGGTGGTGTGAGCGGTTGATGATGGGAATCTGCATCGGAAACGGGAAGAACGCGGAGAAGTTGTGCCCAGGCACTAAACAAAGCTACGAAACCAGGGTGGCCCGCCGTCCCCGGATTTCCACCAGGTATACCAGGCCGGCAAAAGCGGCGCACAAAACCAGGTGGAACAAGTGGCGCAGCCAGTAATCGGCTACCGGGGTGTACCAGGAAACGGCTACCAGCCCAATGGCCAGCGCCAGCCAAAGACCCAGGCGGAACATAGGGTAGGGCACCGGGAAATGCCGGTTGCCCAGCCACCAGCAGATAGCTGCCATGGAGAAATAACAGGCCAGCGTGGTGAGGGCGCTACCCATATAGCCCAGCAGCGGAATCAGCAGGAAGTTGAGGGCAATGGTAAGCAAAGCGCCGCCAAAACCAATGTACGTCCCGAAATACGTTTTATCCGTGAGCTTAAACCACACCGAAAGGTTGTAGTACATGCCCAGAAAAAGGTTGGCCAGCAGCAATACCGGCACTACCACAATACCCTCGCGGTACTCCGGCCGGCGCAGGAAAAGCAGCGAGAAGTCCTCAATGTTCACGCTGATGAGCACGAAAATCAAGGCGCAGCAGATGGTAAACCACTTCAGAATAAGCGCAAAAGTGGCCGGGGAATTCTTGTTGGTGCTTTGCGAAAAGAAGAACGGCTCGGCCGCGTAGCGGAAGGCCTGAATCACCAGGGACATAAAGATGCTGAGCTTGTAGCAGGCTCCGTAAATGCCCACCGCCGCCAGGTTAGACTTGCCCGGGTAGAAGCCCTGGGGCAGCCAGGAGCCCAGCAGAATCCGGTCCAGGGTTTCGTTTACCATGCCCGCCAGCCCCATCAGCATGAGCGGATAGGCGTAGCGCAGCATGGG
Source organism: Hymenobacter sp. DG25A (assembly GCF_001280305.1). Taxonomy (NCBI): domain Bacteria; kingdom Pseudomonadati; phylum Bacteroidota; class Cytophagia; order Cytophagales; family Hymenobacteraceae; genus Hymenobacter; species Hymenobacter erythromyxa. The sequence continues at coordinate 70,561 of NZ_CP012623.1, forward strand.
TTTGAGCGCGGGTAGGTCCAGCCGGAAGCGGAAGTCCGTCAGCTCGCGCCACAGCAGCAGCAGCGTGAGGGCGCTGGCCGCCAGGTTAGACAGGAACACGTAGCCCACGCCAATGCTGGGGTCGTAGAGCGGGGCAAGAACAGGGTGCAGGCCCGGGAGGTATTTGCCGGCCAGCACATCGGGGCACAGCACCAGAAAAAACAGGTTGAGGCCTACCGTGAGCAGGATATTGACCAGCCGGATGGTAGCAAACTTACGGGCCTTGTTTTCCAGGCGCAGGCGCGCAAACGGGATAGCGGCCATGGCATCCAGCCCCAGAATCAGCGCAATCCAGACGGCGTAGCGTTCATGGCCGGGTGGCAGGTGCATCAGGTTCATGAGTGGCGTGGCCAGCAGCGCCAGCAGGCCGCTCATCACCAGGCTGCTGGTCAAAAGCAGGCTGAGTACCTGGCTGTACAGGGCTTTCCGGTCGGTGTCGGGGCGGTTAGCAAAGCGGAAGTAGGCCGTTTCCATCCCGTAGGTAAACACCACGTTCAGAAACGAGACATAGGCATACAGCGCCGTTACAATACCGTATTCGGCGGCCGCAAACCGGCTGGTATAAATGGGCACCAGCAGGTAGGACAGTACCCGCCCTACAATGCTGCTTATCCCATACACGGCCGTTTGCCCAGCCAGTTTTTTCGCTACACTCAACGGTGAATCAGTGAAGATGTGAAATGGTGAGTGGAGCGCCCGCCGGCACGCAACTCAAATATGGGCTGCTTAGCGGCCGGTGAAAGCAGCCGGGCGCTTCTCCAGGAAAGCCTGCGTGCCCTCATGGAAATCCTCGGATGCGCAGCAGCGGCTGAAGGCATTGGCCTCCGTCTGGTAGCCGTGGCGCTCCGGGTCGTAGCCCGCATTCACGCAGTCGATGATCAGGCTGACGGCCAGTGGAGCTTTGGTCAGAATGCGGCCTAGTAGCTGCCGGCAGAAGTCGAGCAGCTCGGTGCGGGTTACTACGTGGTTTACCAGGCCCAGCTGCAGGGCTTCCTCAGCATTCACCAGGTCAGCCGTCATGAGGAGTTCCAGGGCTTTGCCTTTGCCAACCAACTGGGCCAGGCGCTGGGTGCCGCCGTAGCCGGGCACCAGGCCCAGGTTCACCTCGGGCTGACCAAAGCGCGCGTTTTCCGAGGCCACCCGCAGGTGGCAGGCCATAGCCAACTCGCAGCCACCGCCCAGCGCAAAGCCATTTACGGCCGCAATAACGGGCTTGGTGCTTTCCTCAATGGAGCAGAAGGCGTCCTGACCGTACTCGGCCACGCGGCGGCCGGTAATTTCCGTCATCTGGGCCAGCTCAGCAATATCGGCGCCAGCCACAAAGGCCTTGTCGCCGCTGCCCGTCAGGATAATACCGCGCACCTGCGCATCGTCCTGGGCCCGCTGCATGGCCGCTTTAATGTCGGTAATAGTGGCGGCATTCAGGGCATTCAGCTTGGTGGGCCGGTTGATAGTAATTGTCAGAATCCCGGAGGCGGGGTCCAGCTCATACAGCAGGTTGTCGAAAGAAGGCATAGGGCGTAGGTAGGGTTGGAACGGCGGCAAAGATAACGCAAAAGCCCTGTGCGGCGGGCGGTATTCTAAGCGGCCATTTAGCTGAGACTAGCCGGTAAGGCCGCCTAATAGACAGGGTAACTTCCTTATTATGAAAATACTGCTGTAGTAGGATATAATAACGGTAATGCTATATTTACCCATCTATACTTTCACTCTCCACCAACTTACCAGCACCGCTTATGGGTTTTGTATCCGAATTCAAGGAGTTCATCTCCAAAGGGAATGTGCTTGACCTGGCCGTCGGCGTTATCATTGGGGCCTCCTTTGGCAAAATTGTAGGTTCCCTGACCGATGATATCCTGATGCCTATTCTGGGCCTTATAACCGGCGGAGTCGATTTTAAGAACTGGTTTGTTTCGCTGGATGGCAAATCGTACCCCACCATAGAAGCCGCCAAAACGGCCGGGGCCGCTACCCTCAACTATGGCAACCTCATCAATGCCATTTTCTACTTCATCATCATTGCCTTCGCCATTTTCTGGCTGGTAAAGCTGGCTAACCGCTTTAAGAAGCCGGCTGAGGTAGTGGTTACGGACCCGCTGCCCACCAAAGACCAGGTATTGCTGATGGAAATTCGGGACTCGCTGCGTAGCCGCGTGTAACCAAACTTTCGTTTCAGGCTTCCAGGCCAGCTTTTTCTCCGGTAGTGAGCAAGAGCTGGCCTTTCTGCTTCTTCACCACTTCACTCTTATGAAACAGCTTTTACTTTCCGCTCTTACTTCCTGCGCACTAGTTCTGCTGCTCATGCTGCGGCCAGTCACTACTTTGGCACAAGTGCCCAACCGGGCCCCGGTACCGGCCGAGGCCTATAAAGTATCGGCGGAGGTAGATACCATGCAGGGCTGGCACCGTGGTGGGGCCGGCACTCTCAATTTTAGCCAGGTGAGCTTAAGCAACTGGGCCGCCGGCGGACAAAGCTCCCTCTCTCTGCTGGCTATTGGGAATGCCTATACGCATTATAAGCAGGGAATTCACAGTTTCGATGCCGCCGCTGACCTGGTGTATGGCCTGCTGAAGCCCGGCAAATCGCGCCTGCGCAAAAACGACGACCGGCTGGAGTTGAATAGCCGCTACGGCCGGCAGTTTACCAACGTGCTTTCCTATGCCGCCCAGCTCAACCTAAAAACCCAACTCACCCCCACCACCGATATCGAAAAGCCGGATTCCCTGCTTTCCCGGTTTTTTGCGCCGGCATTTATCCTGGCCTCGCTGGGTATTGAGTATAAGCCCACGGAGCGTTTTTCACTGTTTCTCTCGCCCGCCACGGGCAAGTTCACCATTGTAAGCGACCAGGGGCTGGCCGATGCCGGTGCTTTTGGCGTGCGGGCCGCGCGCCGTGGCCCTGATGGCCTGCCCATTGCCGGCACCGGCGAGCGGCTGCGCGAGGAAATGGGTGCCTATCTGAATGCGCGGCTGCGGCAGCCTATAGTGGAAAACGTCACCTATCAGTCCCGGCTGGAACTGTTCAGCAACTACTTTCACAATCCTCAGAATGTCGATGTAAACTGGGAAAACCTGCTCGATTTCAAGGTCAATAAGTTCTTAAGTGCCAACGTAGCCGCTACGTTGGTGTACGACGACGACATTCTGGTGCCCATCCGCCACACTGACCGGCCCGATACCCGGGGCAAGCGCATTCAGTTCAAGGAAACCTTAGGCATAGGGCTTACTTACAAATTTTAGAAAATGAACTACCTTAGCTAACCAGCCGTTTCGCCCCCATAACCCCTAAAGTGTGGCACGGCATGTGCTTTAGCGTTGGCTACAGGTATCTTGGCTCTTGATGGATATGAAGAAGTATATAATAGCCGGCCTATTGCTGGCGGGTACGCTGGTTTCTACGGCAGCTTTGGCGCAAACGGCCCCCACTGGTCCGGCCGGCCCCGTATTTGAAAGCCCTAAAAAGCCGACGACGCCGCGGAAGAAGAAAGCTTCCGCTTCGGATATTGCGCGCATGCAGCGCCGCATGAGCATGAACCCCAACGAAGTAAAGCGCGACCAGCAGATTGAAGTGCTGGAAGCACGGGGCGGCGGAAACTCCAGCTACGGCAGCGGCTCACGGGCATTTGAGCGCGGCTCCGGTGGCTTTGTGGTGAAGCGCTTCCGCGACAAGCGGGGTGGCGCCATGCAGAAGCGCGGCATGACGCGCGCCGCTCCCGGCATTGATCCTCCGGGCAAGCCGTTGGTGCGCAAAAGCAAGCGAGGATTTATTTACTCCAAGTAAACAACCATAAAAAAAGCCCCGGAACAGTGTTCCGGGGCTTTTTGCTTCTTCGGTAATACCAGAGCCACCGTTCGCCTCCGGTGCTACCAAAGAAGAAGCCGGGATTTAATCTTTCATTTAAGGGTGCCGCCAGGGTGCCCGGCCGGCTGCATCAGGGGTGTGGCCCTGATGTAAAGCGAAGGTACTAAGTTCAGCGTCAGTCTGTTGTTGCACCTTCAGAAGGCTGTTGACCTCTGCCGGTGCGTTATTATGGGTTATTTGGTTAGAGCCTGACCAGTTCCAGGCGCTGGTTCAGGCTGTCCAGCCCATTGGCGGTATCGGGGTCCAGCGGATGCGTTTCGCCGAGGCCTTTGGTGGTGAGGCGCGCAGCATCTACGCCACCCCGCACCAGGGCCACTCGTACGGTCTCAGCCTGGCGCTGGGAGAGCTTCAGGTTCGTGGCGGCGTCGCCTTCCAGCGCCGTATGCCCCTCAATGCGAATGCGCAGGTCAGGGTTATCGGCCAGCACATTCACCAGGGCATTAATGACGGGCTGAGACTCCGCCGTAATGGTAGCCGTGCCGGGCTCAAACTGAATGCCGTGGCAAATGATTTTGCCATCGGCCAGCAAGGTGCTGTAGTACCCTGTGCTGGCTTCGGCCACCTGGCGCTCTATGGCCGCCTCGGCTTTCTTATCTAGCTTATTCACAATTTTCTGCGCGGCTTTGTCGGCCAGTTTGTCCTCCACCCGCCACAGCAGCCCAAGTTGGGCCTGTGCACCCAGGGGTAAGAAAAAAGCAAGTAACAGCGCCCAGCGGAGTTTTTGTAAGGTTTTCATCGGAAGAAATAGCCTGATAAACGTTATAGAATAGAGAAAGAAGCAAATCAAAGAGCCCCGCGGTTAACCAAAACGGCGGGGCTCTTTGCATTCCTTATTGCTTGCGGAAGGTGGTGAGCAGCGTGTAGGTTACTCCGTCTTCGGTTTCCTGCAGGCTGAGCTTCAGTTCTTCTTTGCTGAGGTTGACTACCGTGAAGGTCTGCGTCTCGCCGTCTTCCACCATCGTCAGCTTCTTATTGCTATCCGTCAGGGTCCAGGTGCCGTTGCTGGTAGTCTGCGGATCTTCTTCCTCGCACTTGCTGGCGCCTTCGTCGCCCTTAAAAGTGCCGTTCTTCTCAAACCGCAAAAAGTCATCCTTGGAGCAGGGAGGCAGCCAGGCATACAGGTCGGAGAGAGGCCCCGCCTCGGTTTCCATAGCGGGGCTAACCGTCATGGCCGATATCTGCCAGTTCTTGTCTATCAGGTGGTTTTCCGAAGCCGCCGGATTGGGGGAGGAGTCTTTATCCTTATCACAGGCCGTAACAGCAAGCAACAGAGCAGCAGCAACAAGTTTCAGGTTGGTTTTCATAGGTAAGAAAGGGTAGAGGAGGGTAGTAAAAAGAATGAGTTAGATATTAGGTTAGAATTTGGCCGTCAGGCCCAGTTTCAGGTAAGACATATCATAGCCTGCCTCCGCAAAGGCGCCTACTTTATCAGAGAAGTAGTAGCGGCCCCCCACGAAAATGCCGGAGTGAGCATAAGCGCCGCCGTAGCTGCTGTTGTAATCATCGCCATAGTAAGTGTCCTTCCAGCTTTCCAGGCGCAGACCCAGGCTGATGCCGGCGTAGGTATCTACCTTGGGGTTCTCCGTGAGATTGTAGTGGTACAGGCCCCGGGCTGCCACGTAGATGTCCGTCCAGGTAGCCTTGTAATCGGTGCCGGGGTAGTTGTAGCGGTAGGCTTTGTAGCCCACCAGGCCACCCACGGAAATGGTGCCGGGCCCAATGTTGTCGATAATGCCCCGTTCCACCGACAGGTTGAGCGCCGGTAAGTTGGCGTTGCCCAGGTAGCCATAACCCAGCCCCAGGCCAATACCCAGGTTAACCGCCATGGAGCCCTTGCCAAACCCCGCATTAGCGGTTGCCGCTTTGGGCGCCACGGCTACCACAGTCTTGGCTTCGGGCGCAGGAGACGCCGGGGCAACCTGCGCCACGGGTGCCGCTTTCAGCGGGGCGGCTTGCTTTGCCGCAGGCCGCGCCGTGGTAACCCGGGTCGTAGCGTTGCCGGCTTTGCCAGCGGGGCGAGGAGTAGGTTTGGTTTGGGCTTCAGCAGCGCCGCTCAGCAGCAGCGCGCCAAAGCATAAAGAGGTAGCCAGCGTTTTCATAGCAGGTAGTAATTAGGTTGGTGTAAGTTAAAGGGGGGTAGTTATGTGCAAGAGGATGCAATTCCTTCAAGGCATGATGCAAAACTAGGCCATGCAGCCACTAGGGTCAATCGCATGATGATGTGACCAGCTTATTACACCGCACAGTAGAGTGCCCCCTTCAGGTACCGTCAAATGGTGGATAAGACTTCTGGAAGCAGGAACTTCCGGAGCATGCCAGCGGAAAAGAAGAAGCCATGCTCCTGAGGAAGTACAATGCCCGTGTTAGAATACAACCAAGTAGTGAAAACCTGCTTTACCTGCTTGTAAGGCTTATAATAGATATGTGCTTACTTATATAGTTATCAGAACTGAGCTTATAGATGCCCAGCACTTTTATCCCCTAAACCATACATGGCCATTCTCCTTGGAACCACGCTTATCCTTTTCCAGCCGGAATAAACTGCCGGAGGAGGTTACCCAATGATGTGAGACCCCGGCAATGCGAAACTGAAAATTTACCGTTCCAAACCGACCGGGTTGGCTTAAAGATGACTGGCCGGATGGTATAAACGCACAACGCCCCGGCCTTTGCAGACCGGGGCGTTGCGTATTCGTGACTAGTGAAGCGCTTACAGCGTCCGTTTTACTTCCTGCTCTTCGAAGCCCTCAATGTTGTCGCCTTCGCGCAGGTCATTGAAGCCCTTAACCGAAATACCGCATTCGTAACCCTGACGTACTTCCGACACATCGTCTTTGTAGCGCTTGAGGTCCTGTACTTCGCCGGCGTACACCACAATACCATTGCGTACCACGCGGACTCTGGTTTTGCGGGTGAAGCTACCGTCCGTTACCATACAGCCGGCAATGGTGCCCACCTTGGTAATGTTGAACACCTGACGAACTTCGGCGTTGGCCACCACTACTTCTTTCACCGTTGGAGCCAGCATGCCTTCCATGGCATCCTTCACCTCATTGATGGCATTGTAGATGATAGAGTACAGACGAATATCGATCTGTTCCTGCTCAGCCAGCTTGCGGGCACTCTGCGAAGGACGAACCTGGAAGCCAATGATGATGGCGTCGGAGGCAGAAGCCAGCAGAACGTCGCCTTCCGAAATGGCGCCCACACCCTTGTTGAGGATGTTTACGGCCACTTCCGGCGTGCTCAGCTTCAGCAGGGAGTCGGCCAGTGCTTCCACCGAGCCGTCCACGTCACCTTTCACAATAACGTTAAGCTCTTTGAACGAACCGATTGCCAGACGACGACCAATTTCATCCAGAGTAATGTGCTTCTTGGTGCGCAGGCTCTGCTCACGCGAGAGCTGCTGACGCTGCGTAGCCAGTTCGCGGGCTTCGCGCTCCGTCTCCATCACCTGAATCTTGTCGCCGGCCTGTGGAGCGCCGGTCAGACCAAGCACCTGTACCGGAGTAGCCGGGCCAGCTGACTTCATCTTCTTGCCGCGGTGGTCGGTCATGGCCTTTACGCGGCCGTAGTGCGGACCAGCCAGCACAATATCGCCCACGTTCATGGTACCGGTTTGCACCAGAATGGTGGTTACGTAGCCACGGCCTTTGTCCAGCGAGGCTTCGATAACCGTACCAACGGCGTTGCGGTCGGGGTTTGCTTTCAGTTCGAGAATCTCGGCTTCCAGCAATACCTTTTCCAGCAGGTCTTCAATACCCAGGCCGGTTTTGGCCGATACTTCCTGCGACTGGTACTTACCACCCCATTCTTCTACCAGGACGTTGATGGCCGACAACTCCTCACGGACCTTATCGGGGTTGGCACCAGGCTTATCAATCTTATTGAGCGCAATAACGATGGGTACTCCGGCTGCCTGCGCGTGGTTGATGGCTTCCTTCGTCTGAGGCATCACCGAGTCATCGGCGGCTACCACAATGATGGCAATGTCCGTCACCTTGGCACCACGGGCACGCATAGCGGTAAACGCTTCGTGACCCGGAGTATCCAGGAAGGTAACCCGCTTGCCGGAAGCCGTCATTACATCGTAGGCACCAATGTGCTGGGTAATACCACCGGCTTCGCCTTTGGCTACGCTGGCACTCCGGATATAGTCAAGCAACGACGTTTTACCGTGGTCAACGTGACCCATGATGGTTACGATAGGAGCCCGCGGCTGCAGGTCTTCTTCGTTGTCTTCGATACCGAGGTCGGTTTCCTCTTCCTCCGCCGACAGGAACTCTACGTCATAGCCGAACTCATCGGCAATAACCGTAATAGCTTCCGCGTCAAGGCGCTGGTTGATGGATACGAACATACCCATGGTGAGGCAGACCTTAATCACCTCGTTCACGGAAACGTTCATGAACGAAGCCAGGTCGTTGGCCGAGATAAACTCGGTTACCTTCAGGATCTTGGCATCCAGCTCGTTTTGCTGGCGCATAGCTTCCCGATCCTCCGCTGCACCGGCCCGCTTGTCGCGGCGGTACTTAGCGCGGTTAGTCTGGTTGCCACCACGGCCGCCGCTGAGCTTCGCCAGCGTGGCTTTGATCTGCTCCTGAATCTGCTTGTCGTTCTGCTCCGGAGTAGCGGGCGTAACCGGGCGCTGGGCACCACCACCCTGGCCAGGACGCTGGCCAGCATGCATGGAACGCTGCACCGGGCGGCTGTTCTGATCCGGACGGCCTTGGCCGGGACCCGGACGGTTGCCCTGCTGGGCACCACCCTGGGCGGCACCTTGCCCACCACCCTGGCCGGGCTGGCCGGTGCCGGGGGTAGGAATACGCTGACGCTTCTTCTTATTATCAGGAGCCAGGCCGCTTTTCCGAACATCGGAAGAAGCAACCGGGCGGGCACCGCGGCCACCCCGACGGGAGGAATCCGTAGGCAGCTCAATCTTACCCAGAACCGTCAGGCCTTTCAGCTGGTCGGCTTTGGCTACAATGGTGCCGGCGGGTTCTTCCGGGGTAGGCGTGCCTGCTTCAGGCGCCGGCGCTGCGGCAGCCGGAACTTCCGGGGCCGGAGCAGCAGGCGCTGCCGGTGCCTGAACTACCGGAGCAGGAGCAGGCTTTGGGGCAGGCGCTACGGGAGCGGGGGCTGGTTCTACTTTGGGAGCAGGCGGCGTTACCGGCGCAGCGGCCACGGGGGCCGGAGCGGGCTCAGCTTTGGGTGCTGGCACTGGCTTTTCTTCTGCTTTTGGAGCAGGAGCGGGTACTGAAGCAGGTGCAGGTGCCGGGGCAGGCACCGCTGCTGCCGGAGCAGGCTTGAGCGGAACCGGGCGGCCTTTTGCATCCAGCTCAATTTTCCCCATCACCTTCAGGCCGGGTACTTTAGGAGCTTCCTCTTTAATAGCGGGGGCCGGGGCGAGTGCCGGGGCAGCTGCTACCGGAGCCGGAGCGGGGGCCGGGGTAACCGGCGCCGCTGGCTTGGGCTCTTCAGCAGGCTTGGCTGCGGGAGCCGGGGGCACCACCTCCGCTTTCGGAGCTGCGGGCTCCGGACGCGGGTGTGCCTCCAGCTCACTCTGGCGCTTGGCCTGGCTGAGCTTGGCTGCCTCGATCTTATCCTGAGCCGATGACTCGAAGGCTTTGTTGAGCAGGATAACCTGCTCCGCCGTCAACTTAGTCGTCGGTTTATTGTCGATCTGAATGCCTTTTTCCGCTAAAAAATCCACAATCGTGGACAATCCAACGTTCAGGTCTTTGGCCGCCTGATTCAGCCTCTTGGTTGCTGCTTCCGCCATTCTATGCTCGCGAACGATACTCTTATTCAGTTGCAAAGGTACTATATTAAATCTTGCCGAGCGGCGTTAAATCCAGCCGCGGGGCCCGATTTAACGCCTTTGCCGTACCGGCCGCCACGCACTCATTGCGCGTCGCCGGTCTTGGGTTCTTCTTGTTCTTCTTCGTCTTCAAATTCCTGGCGAATCACGCGGAAGACTTCTTCCACCGTTTCTTCCTCCAGTTCCGTCCGACGAACCAGGTCTTCCTTGCTGACAGCCAATACGGCCCGGCCCGTGTCGAGGCCGATTTTTTTCAGCTCGGCAATTACCCAGTCTTCAATTTCATCCTGGAATTCATCAAGGGCAATGTCCTCTTCGTAGTCGCCGGCTTCCCGGAATACGTCGATTTCCATGCCCACCAGCCGCGAGGCCAGCTTGATGTTGGCACCACCACGGCCAATGGCCAGTGATACCTGGTCAGGTTTCAGGAACACCGAAACACGACCGGTTTGTTCGTTTATTTTCATTGAGCCGATTTTAGCCGGCGACAATGCACGCTGAATGTAGAGCTCGAGGTTATCGGTGTAGTTGATGACATCGATGTTCTCGTTCTCCAGCTCACGCACCACGGCGTGGATACGGGAGCCTTTCATGCCTACGCAGGCACCCACCGGGTCGATACGGTCATCGTAGCTTTCTACGGCTACTTTGGCTCGCTCGCCTGGCTCGCGCACAATGTTCTTGATGGTGATGAGGCCATCATAGATTTCGGGTACTTCCTGCTCAAACAACCGCTCCAGGAAGGCTGGCGCCGCGCGGGAGAGGATGATTTTGGGCGTGCCGTTGATGATTTCCACCCGGTGTACTACAGCGCGCACAGTGTCGCCCTTACGGTACCGGTCCTTGGGAATCTGCTCTGATTTGGGCAGTACCAACTCGTTTTCGTCCTTGTCCAGGATCAGGGCCTCGCGGCTCCACACCTGGTATACTTCACCGGCAATGATTTCGCCTACCTGGTCCTTATAGGTCTGGTAGAGGTTATCCCGCTCCAGGTCCTTCACGCGCTGAATCAGCGTTTGGCGGGCCATGAGCACGGCACGACGGCCGAAATCTTCCAGCTTAACTTCTTCCGCAACCTGTTCGCCTACTTCAAAGTCGGCCTCAATCTTCTGGGCCTCCGCCAGCGGAATCTTGTCGAAATCCCAGATATCCTCTGAGTTATCGTCCACAATTTCGCGGTTGCGCCAGATTTCAAGGTCGCCCTTGTCCACGTTGATGATGACGTCGAAGTTCTCATCAGTCGTGTACTTTTTGCGAATCATCGTCCGGAACACGTCTTCCAGGATGCTCATCATCGTGGGACGGTCGATGTTCTTAGACCGGGCGAACTCGGCGAAAGATTCGATCAGAACGTGGCTGTTCATATTTTTTGAGCTTTTGACTGTGCGCTGCGGGCCGTTGGCTTACGTTGGGAAATTAGCCAGCAGACGAGACAGATGAAAGGTGAGCAGAACGAAAAAGCAAATGACCGGGGGCCATTCGCTAGTAAGTTATTTAAAAGAAATGACGACCCGGGCTTCCTTTATATCCGTGAACGGAATGGAAACGGCGGGCAATACTTTCTTTTTGGTTTTCTCTTTAATGACTTCGGCCAGCTGAATGCCTTCGGCTTCAATGGCTTCCAGCGTACCGGTTTTTTCGGTGCCGTCGGCCAGCTTCAGATTCAGGTCGCGGCCAACGTGGCGGGTGTACTGGCGTGGGTCGAGGAGGGGTTGGTCGGCGCCGGGGGAGGTGACTTCCAGCGTGTAGCTGGCTTCTTCTCCGTAGGCTTCATCAATGCGGTGGGCCAGCCGGCGGCTGACTTTCGCGCATTCATCAATGCCCAATCCCTGCTCTCCGTCCAGAATAACCGTCACTTTGGGGCGGATAGCATCTGAAATAGTCAGGCCGACCACGAACAGCTCTGTGCCAGGCAGGCTGTCCTGTAGCATTTCGGCAATTCGTTCACGGTCAAATCTCATACGGCTGAACCTGGGGGATAAAAGAAAGAGGGGACTGCACGTCCCCTCCTCTTAACTTGTAGTTTGCAGGTGCAAAGATAGGATATATTCTACCTAAATGCAATACCCGTTCTGGGATAGGCGCTTAGCGGCGCACCTCCAGCCACCCTTTGTACTGCTTGCCGTCGGTATCGCGCAGCAGGAAATAATAGACGCCATCGGCGAGCTTGTCGCCGGTCCAGTCATTATGGTAGTCGGGGGTGCTGTACACCTCATTGCCCCAGCGGGAGAATATTTTGAGGGAAACCGGCAGGCAGGTGAAGTGCTGCACAAAGGTGTCGTTGCGCTTGTCGTTGTTGGGGGTGAAGATGTTGGGCACATTGGCTTCGCCTACCTCCACGGTCAGAAAGCGGGTTTCTACCTGACAGTTGGCGGTGTAATAAGCGCTGGAGCTGACGGAGTAAGAACCCGGCGTGGTATAAACGTGGGTGGGATTAGCCTCGGTGCTATGCGGGCTGCCATCCCCAAAGTCCCAGTCGTAGCTGCTGGCGTAGCGGGAAGGCGAAACGAAGTGAACTGTTAGCGGGGCCAGGCCAGTTTTGCCGGGGTAAGCCGGGCATTCGGGCAGGGGTAAAGGCTCCGACTGCGTGTTCAGTGGGGCCATTACCACCCGGCGGACATCAAACTGGCTGCAGCCGTTTTCTATCTGATAAGTATAGGTGAGGCGAATGAGCTGCGCCGTATCAGCGGCAGCCGGGGGCGTAAACATTCCTTCGGGTGTAACGCCAGTACCACTCCAGATACCGCCGGCCGGGCTAGCCCCCAGCAGCTGATAAGGTAAGTTCTGAAAGCTGCACAGGGCGGTATCCCGGCCGGCCTCTACCACGGGCGGGGCCTGTATCATCACAGTGCGGGTTGCCTGCCCGCACTGACCGGGCGGCAGGGTATATGTAATGGTGTGCGTGCCCGGCCCCGCAGCTACAGGGTTAAACTGATTGCCGGTAACGCCCTTACCCGAAAAAGTGCCCCCGGCCGGCGTGGCTGTAAGCGTGATGGCCGCTTGGTTGGTGCAGAGCATGGGCGCCAGCGGAAAGTCAACGGTCTGTACCGGATTCACGGTAAGGCTCAAGACGCTAGTGGTCACGCAGACTCCTGTGGAAGCTACGGAGTACGTGAGTTTTTGCTCCCCTACCAAAGCAGCGGCGGGCGTGAAGAGGTAGCTACCGTTAGCTTGTAGAGTTACGCCGGGGCCCGTCCAGGTACCACCAGCCGGGCTGCCGCCCAGCACAAAGGCCGCATCATCGGCGCACACTATTCTGGCGGGACCCGCCTGGGCAAACCGCAGCCCGAAGTCAATTTTAAACGCCGCGTTATTGCAGTTGCGGCTGTTGTTGCGGGTAGAATACGTGTTGGCGCCGGGCGGCACCGGAAAGCCGGAGGTGCCACCACAGCCGCCGCATACGGCCTGGTACACCACGCCGCGTTTATCAAAGCGGCTGGTGCCGCCGTCTACATGCTCACCGCGCCCCCCATTTTCGCCGAAGAAAGTAGCATACTCTACGCTTTGCGCGCCGGCTCCAAACTGAATCAGGTAGAAATCGGAGCCATCCGTGGTGGTCTGGATGGCATTGGATGTTACCGGCAGGCCATCGGTAGAGCCGCCGGTATAGGCCTGGTTGACCCGGCCGCCCCAGCCGCAGGCATAAATCCGCTCACAGGCATCTACCAGGAAAGCCGTCAACGATACATCCACCCCATTGCGGCCGCTGCCGAAAACGACGGAGTACACGCGTGTGGCCAGCTTCGGATCCATCTTCTGAATAAACTGTCCGCCGCGGCGCTTATTGTTGTCGTACAGACCGGATGTTACGGGATAGGTGCCGAACGTTTGCCCCAACAGATACACATTGTCCAGCTCATCCAGCTGCAGAAAATAAGCCTGGTCATACTGCGCGGTGCCCAGGTAAGAGGCCTGTTCCAGGCGCGTGCCATTAGCACTGATGTGCGCCACAAACCCATCGGCATTGCCGGCCTTCCCGGGCTGGTAGGAGCCGGTGGTGGTAGGAAAGTCGGTGCTGTTGGTACCGCCGGCCAGGTAAACGGAGCCATCGGTGGCCAGCTGAATGGAGTAGGCCGCATCGGCCCCACGCCCGCCCAGGTAGCTTGACCACAGTAGGGTGCTCAGGTCGGCGGGGAGCTTGGCCACCACGGCGTCGCTGGCGCCCCCACCGTAGGTGCGGCCCAAGCCATTGCGCACCGGAAAATCGGTACTGATGGTGTTGGTGGTGAGGTATACGTTATCGGCGGCATCCACCGTAATATCACCCCGGAAGGCGTCTCCGTAGTTTCGGGATAGATAATCATCCCCTGATTGATCGGTATTCAAACCGTCGTTGCCGGTGCCGCCCAGAAAAGTGGAGGCGACCAGTTGGCTGCCATCAGTAGATAAGGTGCTGATAAACAAATCGGCACCATTCGTATAGTTAGAGCCGCTGAGAGGCACGATTGGTGCGCCACCGTTAAACTTCCGGTCGAAAGCGGTAGTGCTGGTCGGAAAGTCAGGGGAAGAGGTAGTACCCAGAATCAGCAGCTCGCCCTTGGAGTTGACAACCAGACTATGGGGTGTTTCTACGCCGCTGCCGCCCAGAAACGTGGCATACAGGCGGGCAGCCGGCCCGTTGACGGTGGTATTATATTTAATGATGGCAACATCAATCACCTGATTGAAGCTTACATCGAATGCCCCCGGCGAAACCGGATAGCCCGGCCCAAACGCCGTGCCGCCGGAATACAGGTGGCCTTCCTCATCATAAGTTGCCGTATTGCCCCAGTTATCATCGGTAGCGCCGGTGAAGGAGGAAAAGATAACCGTGGGGTCAATAACGAGCGGGTATTTCCGCTGATAGCCCTGGGGCAGCCGGAACGATACTTCCTTGCCGCGCAGCACAAAGGCGCAGGCCACGGGCACGCGGCGGCCATTAATATCCTGCCAGGCCCGGGGAGCAGTTTCCGTTACCTGGCCCACGGAGGTGCGCACTACCAGCACGCCTTCCTGCAGCGTGAGGCTTTCCTGCCCTTCGTAGCGCAGCCGAATGGCATCGGGCTTGCCGCCCGGCGCCACCAGAAAATCGTATTCCAGCTGCCCGCCTATGTTTTCATAGAGCTGTACATCGGTATTAGGGTATACTTTTTCATAGCGCAGCTGGCGGAAGCCGCGCACGTTCCGGGCCCAATGGTGGGAATCCTGCCCAAGAAAATAATTGCGTGTGCCCTCCGTGGGCTCCCGGGAGCTGATCTGAGCCGCCGCCCGCCCGCCTACAAACGAGACGGTATAGGCGTGGCCGCGGAGCCGCTCCGGGGGAATGGTGGTGGTTTTGCTGCGGCCGTCGTGGTGGTTGTGCGCACTTAAGTCTTCGAGTGAGTACAGCGTGTAGGTAAAGCCGGTGGGCCGGAGGAACAGGCGCCCGCCCGGAATATCAGCGGCAAAGCGTACGGGCTCCGGCCACTGCCCGCGGTTTTCCACAAACTCTAAGCTGCGCGTAGTGGGAGCAGCAGCGTAGCCAGACTGCCCTTTGCCTATCAACAATGAAATAATGCCCAGAAACAGGCAATAGCAGGCCCTTCGATTCATAATTAAGATAACAAGCGAAAATATGACCCTGAAATATAGTCTAAAGTAGGCACGGATTAATGCCATCCGCAGCTAAACAAGCAGGATGTCGTAATTTGCCGGCGTCTTTCTTTGTAACTGTGCGACGTTCCTTTGCTTTTAAATGCACCCTGCTGGTGTTGGGATGGGTGTTGGTAGCCATTGCGGCGCTGCAGGTGCCGGCGCATCAGTTCTGGCCCGCCGCCTTTCTGGGGCTTTCTTTACCGGTAGCGCTCCTACTCACGGGCGTGCTGGCTGTGTACTGGCTGCTGCGCAACTGGCGGGTGGCTTTGCTGCCCATTCTGCTGCTGGTGCTGATGTGGCCCCATGTGCAGCGGGGCTTTGCTCTGCATCCGTTGTATCTGGTGCCTACGGGCGAGAAGGCCGCCGGCCAACAAGTACAGCTGCTGAGTGCCAACGTGCGCATTTTTAATGTGTATGCGCAGCTGCGGGACAAGAATTTTTCGTCTTCCCGCCACTTAATTAAATGGCTGGCCGAGCAACCGGCGGACGTAATCTGCCTGCAGGAATTCTATAACGAACCGCACACAACCCGGGCAAATAAAGACGTGTTTCAGTCAGTACAGCGCATTGGGCCTGATGCGCACCGCACGCCCTTTGTGTCCGTTACGCTGCGGAATGCCATTGGGGCGGAGTTCGGGCTGGCTATCTTCTCGCGCTTTCCTATTGTAAACCGGGGCACTATCAACTTTGGTAAGCTCACGCAGAATCACGCCATGTTTGCTGATCTGCGCCTGCCCGGTGGCGATACCATCCGGGTGTATAACGCCCACCTGCAAAGCATGAGCATGGATGAGCGTGACATCGTGGACAGTTATTCCAGTAAGGACGGGCTGAAAGCGAAAGGCGTGGGGCTGCTGCGCCGGTTTAAGCGCGGGCTGGTAGCGCGCAGCCGGCAGGTAGATGAGCTGGTGCAGCACATGGCCCAGTGCCGCTACCCCATTCTTTTTTGCGCTGATTTAAACGACCTACCCTACAGCTATACCTACGACCAGCTGGCCGACCACCTGCAGAATGCCCATGCCACCATCGGTAACGGGATAGGGGCCACCTACAACGGCCGCCTGCCTTTCCTGCGCATCGACCAGCAGTTTGCCGGCCCGCAATGGGCCATTGACGACTTTGGCGTGCACTACGAAATTCCGTATTCTGACCACTTTCCCCTCACCGGCACGTATCGGTTGAAAACCAAGACGAAAGACTGAGATAAGAAGGTGCCTGCCCGCATCATTCCTCATTCTTCATTGCCAATGATATCTTTGCCGGATGCACCACCCGCTCTCCCTCTACAACACCCTCACCCGCAAGAAGGAATCCTTTGAACCCCTGCACGCACCCTTTGTAGGGGTGTACCTGTGCGGCCCCACCGTATATAGCGAAGCCCACGTGGGCAACGCCCGCGGCCCGGTGGTGTTCGATGTGCTCACGCGCTATCTGCGCTACCTCGGCTACACGGTGCGCTACGTGCGCAACATCACGGATGTAGGCCACCTGGAAAGCGACGCCGACGAAGGGGAGGACAAAATCAGCAAAATGGCCCGCGCCCGGCAGCTGGAGCCCATGCAGGTGGCAGAGCAGTTTGCCAACCTCTACCAGCGCCACGTAGAGGTACTAGGCTGCTTGCCGCCCGATATTCAACCCCGCGCCAGCGGCCACATCACCGAGCAGATTGAGCTGATTCAGGAAATCATCAGCAACAATTTTGCTTATGAGGTGAATGGCTCGGTGTACTTTGATGTACCCGCTTATAATGCCGCCGGCCGCGGATATGGCAAGCTTTCCAACCGGGTAGTAGATGAGCTGCTGGCCGGCTCGCGCGACAATTTGGCGGGGCAGGAAGAAAAGCGCAGCCCGTTGGATTTTGCCCTCTGGAAAAAGGCCGATGCCCGCCACCTCATGCAGTGGCCCTCGCCCTGGGGCCAGGGCTTCCCCGGCTGGCACCTGGAGTGCTCGGCCATGAGCCGCAAGTATCTGGGGCAGATGTCGGACATCCACGGCGGTGGCCTGGACCTGATGTTTCCGCACCACGAGTGCGAAATTGCGCAGAGCCAGGGCAGCCACAGCCACACCGATGAGGCCCGCGTTTGGGTGCACCACAACATGATTACGGTGAATGGAGCCAAAATGAGCAAGTCGCTTGGCAACTTCATTACCATTTCCGAGCTGTTTGAGGGCACCAATGCTACTCTGTCGCAGGCATACTCGCCCATGGTGGCGCGGTTCTTCCTGCTGCAGGCGCATTACCGCAGCCCCATTGATATTTCGGATGATGCCATGCAGGCCGCCCGCAAAGGCTACCGCAAGCTCATGAACGGCCTGCGCGTGCTGGATAAGCTGGTGTTGCCCGAGGGCACCGAGCGCGCTGCTGATACCACTGCGGCCGATGCCGAGCTGCGCAAACTCACGCAGGACTGCTTCACGGGCCTGAACGACGACCTGAACACGGCCCGCTGCATTGCTTCCCTGTTTAACCTGCTGCGCAAGTTTAATGGCTACGCGGCCAACCTGGCTACGCTAAGCCAGGTGAGCGAAGCCGCTTTAACGGAAGCCACCAGCGCTTTCCGCACGCTGGTGCAGGAGGTGCTGGGCCTGCAGGACGAGCCGCGGGCCAATGCCGAAGATCTGCTGGGCCTTACGCTGAGCTTTTATCAGGAAGCCAAAGCAGCCAAAGACTACGCCAAAGTGGATGTTATTCGGGCCGCGCTGAAAGAGCAGGGCATAGTGGTAAAAGACACCAAATCCGGCATCGACTGGGCTTACAGCGAAGAATAAACCCCGCGGCTCCGGCCGGCAGTGGGCTTGAGAAATACTATCCGTTGCAACCTCCGCATGCCAGTCGCTTTGCTTCGGCACAACGTCCTTCTATAACTCTATGAACTTCCGCCTCTCTCATATTACCTCCCTTGCGCTGGCCGCTTTGCTGCTGGCCGCAGGCTGTACAGAGAAGAAAACCACCACCGAAACCACCGCCACTAAGGAGGAAGTGCCGCTGCCGAAAGCGCCTGCCTTCAACGCCGACTCGGCGTATGCCTACACGGCCCGGCAGGTGGCGTTTGGGCCCCGCGTGCCCAACTCCACGGCCCACGTAAAAACCGGCGACTGGATAGTGCGCACGTTTAAAAGCCTGGGCCTTTCAGTAAAGGAACAGCCGTTTGAGGCCATGGCTTTTGATGGCAAAATGCTTCGCTCGCGCAACATTGTAGCGCAGTATCAGCCGCAGGCAGCGCGCCGTATTGCCATTTTCACGCACTGGGACACCCGCCCCTTCGCCGATAAAGACAAGACCAGGAAAAATGCCCCCTTGGATGGTGCCGTAGATGGTGCCAGCGGCGTGGGCATAGCCCTGGAAATGGCCCGCGTGCTGGCCGCCCAGCCCGATAGCCTCCGCCCCAACGTCGGCATCGACTTTATTTTGTTTGACGCCGAAGACTACGGCTACGACGAATCGACGCAAAGCGAGCTGCGCAACCAACTGCCAGATGCAGACAGCTGGTGCCTGGGCTCCCAGTACTGGGCCGAGCACATGCTGCCAGCTGGCTACAAGCCCAGCTATGGCATTCTGCTGGATATGGTAGGGGCGAAGAACGCCAAGTTTAGCCGCGAAGGCGAGTCGCGCCAGATGGCCGCCGATGTGGTGGAAAAAGTGTGGAATATGGCCGCCAGAATTGGCTTTTCAGACTTCTTTATCTTTCGGGATGGGCCCGCCCTTACTGATGACCACGTGTATACAAACAAGGCCGGGGTGCGCACCATCGATATCATTGACACGCTGCCTTTCGGGGAAGATGTTTTCCCCGCCTATCACCACACCACGCAGGATAACATGAGCATTGTAGACCGGCGCACGCTTAAGGCCGTGGGCCAGACGGTACTGCAGGTGATTTACGGCGAGTAGTTACTGCTAATTGAAAATCAGAAAAAACTCCGGCCAGTAGAATGGCCGGAGTTTTTTTCTGCCCTTGCCACCTGCAGCCTGGTTTCGGGCTCTTCCTCACGGATGAAAAAACTTCTGACTTTGCTGGCCCTGCTGCTGAGCGCTGCCGCCCACGCCCAAACAACCCCTAAACTAGCCGTGGCCGATGGCTTGTTCCAACGCGTGAACGTGAAGGCGTATGCCGGCCGACCTTACCGGCTATCGGCCCGAATGCAGGTAGATACTGCCGCCTCCGACGGAGCGGATGCCTGGATTGCGGCTTCCGTGCTGGACTCTAAAACCAAGTGGCTTAGCTCCGCCCGCCTTCCCAAAAATATTAAGAATGCGCACTGGCGCACCTATAGCGTGCAGGGCAAGCTAAGTAAGCAGGCCGACACGCTGCAGGTAGTGCTGGGCTACTATATGAACGGCCGTTTCGGCTTCGATGACTTTCTGCTGGAAGTCGAAACTAAGCCCGGGCGGTGGGAGAAATGCCCCCTGCTGAACGCGGATTTTGAAAGTGCCGGCCCTCTGCTGGCGGATAAGCGAAGCTGGCGTCAGTTTCAGCAGGTGACGGGCTTTACTCAGGAAATTGCCACGGATTCCAGTGGCAACCACTACCTGGCTACCGCGGGGCAGCATATTGTGCCCTATGGCCGCAACAAAGCGGCAGGACACTATGCGGTAGTAAATGGCGTGAAGCTCTACTACGAAACCTACGGCCAGGGCGAGCCCCTGCTGCTGTTGCACGGTAATGGAGAATCCATCAGCAGCTTCCGCCAGCAAATAGGGGCACTGGCCCAGGAATACCAGGTTATTGCCGTTGATACCCGCGACCAGGGCAAGTCGGCCGCCACCAAGGGCCGGCTCAGCTACGATTTGTTTGCCGATGACATGCACGCACTATTGGAGCACCTGCAGATGCCCGCCGCCCACATTGTGGGCTGGAGCGACGGCGGCAACACGGGCCTGAGTATGGCCCTGCGCTATCCAACCCAGGTAAAAAGCCTGGTAACCATGGGCGCCAACCTCTACGCCGACACCACTGCCGTAGATGCCAAGCTACTGAAGCAGGTGCGCCAGACCAAGCGGATTTTGACTGTGCTTGGTCCTTTCAAAAAGCAGTGGCACAAAGGCTACCGCCTCAGTACCCTGCTGCTGAACTACCCCAACATGAAACCCGCCGAGCTACATGCCATAACGGCGCCGGTTCTGGTGCTGGCCGGGGAGAAGGATGTTATCAAGGATGCGCACACCCGGCTTATTGCTGAGAATATTCCGCACAGCCAGCTGGTTATTCTGCCGGCACTCTCGCACTACGCCCCGCAGGAAAATGGTCCGTTGTTTAATCAGACGGTTTTAGGCTTCTTGAAGGGAGTCGAAGCCCGGAATGTACATTAGCGAAGTGAAGCAGCAACTGACTATAAGCAAATGATACATATTCAGGACTTACATCTGGAAGCTGAAATACTGCCTTTATTCAACTATACCCAAAATGCCGATGCTGAGGATGCTTTAAGCAAGTTGTTGAGTGAATTACCGTCTTCAGTCGAGTTGATTCAGGAGAAGCAAGCAGTTATTAAAGCCTTTTTGGACAACTGGTCAGTGCTTGCTGATTTCTCTTATCAGAAAATTCATTTTCAGGAAGTGCGGGCTTTTCTGCTGGATGTTAGCAATGGTCGGGTTAGATTAGAAGATAACAGGTTCAGGCTCAGTGTTAAGCTGTTGTTTTCGGAGAAGGAGCGCTATACAAGCCGGGCCCGTTACGTTCAGACTATTTCCTTTCTACACCGGCTGCAGCAGCAATATGTGCTGCAACTTACTGTATCAGGGTTTCCCGCTAGCTTTCGGCCGATACTAGAGAAGCTGGTCCGGTTTCTGCACCGCTTTATTCTGCCAATTACTGCCCTGGCTATTCAGCAGGACTCTTTTTCAGTTGCCCAAATGGTACGCTTTGCCCGGCAACTACAAGCCGTTAGCCCCGAGGAAGTAAGCGCATTCTGGCAGGCATTCTATGTGTTTGAAGCATACTGGTCCTTAGCGAAAGGGATGCTCCGTTACGGCTTTGTTTTTCCCATCTTTCAGGATAACGGATTGACCCTGGAGCAGTTCTATCATCCCATCTTGGCGCTACCTGTCAAGAATACCCTGGTTCTGAAGCCAACTGATTCGGTACTAATTCTGACCGGACCTAATATGGCCGGCAAGTCTACCTTACTCAAAGCTATAGGCTTGTGTGTGTATTTGGCCCATGTAGGAGTAGGAGTGCCGGCGGCAGCCTGCCAATTACCCTTTTTTCATTCTATAGTGGTAGCCATCAACCTGACCGATAGTCTGAAAAATGGGTATAGCCACTTTATGGCGGAAATACAGAACCTGAAAGCAGTAGTACAGGCAGCACAACGGCCAGGCCGAACGTTTGCCGTCTTTGATGAGCTTTTTCGGGGCACTAATGTGGATGACGCATTGGATATTACCCAAGCAACGATTGAAGGACTGGCCAGCTCTCAGGGTTCCTATTTTATGGTTTCCACTCACTTACTACAACTGGAAAGCCGGCTAACAATACAGCCAAGTATTCATGCTTATTCTATAGAATGTTTGTTGGAAGAGCAGGTTCCACGTTTTACCTACCGTCTGCTACCGGGGTGGTCAAGCCTAAGAATTGGTAAACTACTCTTTGAAAAAGAAGGCCTTTATGAATTGCTGAGGCCATACGCATAGCCGTTATGGCGCCTCCATATACTCCACCCGCGCCCCACTCTCATTCACCGTCATCCTGGCTTGCCGGCCACAAATCAGAGCCATGTTCTCGGGCTCATGGCCAACGGGGAAGCCGTAGGCCACCGGGAAATTATACCGGCGGGCGTAGGTATCAATGATTTCGTAGGGAGTTTGGCCAAAGGGCACGAGGTTATCCTGGGGGTTGCTGAAGTGGCCTACCAGCAGCCCGGCCAGATGGCAGAGCTTGCCGGTGCGGTCCAGGTGCACCAGCATCCGGTCTATGGAATAGAGATACTCGTCGGTGTCTTCCAGAAACAGAATCCGGCCATCGGTAGGGCAGTCGGAGGCAGTACCGGTCAGGTTTTGCAGCAGGCTGAGGTTGCCGCCTATCAACTCGCCCTCGGCCGTGCCGAAACGGTTAAGCGACTGTGGCGCCACGGTATAGATTATTGGTGCGCCAAACAACGCCCGCCGCAGGCTTTCCAGTGCTTCCTCGCCGCCGGGCTGGTGAAAGAGCAACGGCATCACGCCATGAATACTCTGGTGCCCCAGGCGCAGCAGGTGACAGTTAAGCGTGGTGATATCCGAGAAGCCGGCTACCCATTTCGGGTTCTCTGCAAAGCGGGAAAAGTCCAGCTGGTCAATGATACGCGGGGTGCCGTAGCCGCCGCGCGCAATCAGAATAGCCCGGATGCCGGGGTCGTCCAACTGGTGCTGAAAGTCGCGCCGCCGCACTTCATCGTCGCCGCCAAACTGATGGTGGGCAATATTCGTGCTTTCGCCCAGTACTACTTCCAGGCCCCAACCGGTAAGCGTAGCCACGGCGGCGGCCAGCTCTTCGTGAGAGGCTTTACGGGCCGTACATACAATGGCCACCCGGTCTTGGGGGCGAAGCGGGTCAGGAGCGGTGGGCATAGCGCAGTAAGATGAACTGGGCAAACCTACGCAACAAAAGCCGGAGCGCAGGCAGCTGGCATCAGCAAAAAAGCCCCGGCAAAGGCCAGGGCTGCTCCATTCTATTTTCAGGCGGCGAGGCTACCTCAGATGACGCGTAAGCTAAGCACTTCCATGGTTAGCTTCCATTGGCCATCGGTGCGGCGCCATACGTGCAGAAACTGGCCCCGCTCGGGCAGCTGCCCGATATAGCCGATGGAATAGCCCCAGTCGCCCGCCGCCGATACCTCCGTTTTTACCGGCTGCAGCAGCAGCGCTTGGGTAGAGGTTTTAGCTAGTGCCCAGGCGGCCGTATTCAGAAACGGCTGCTCCCCTTCGCGCAGCAGGCGCAACTCCTGCGTGGGCCCCAGCACTGGCTGATACGCCTGGCGCAGGCACTTTTTGGCCCGGCTGGCAAAATCCGCTTCTACCTGCGCCAATTCAGCCCGGCGCCTGGCCGTGTCTGCCGGTGCCGATTCCTGCTTGAGGGCATATCGGACGGGCCGGAGCTGCTCGGCGGCTGGTTTGGCAGGGGCCGCGTGGCTTATGCCGCCATCGTACACGGCCTCCCAGCTGCCGGAATCCGTCTTGCGCCAGATGGTGGCAAAGTTGCCGAACCGCGTAGGCGCATCGGCCAGGGTATTCGGCCGAAAATCCCAGGGGCCGGTGGTCACGCCCAGGTCACCGGAGGCGGCAATATCGGCAAACACGGGGCGCCAGATTAAGCGCCCGGGCTCCTCTGGTGCCTGGCCATAAATGTCGCGGCCCCGCATAAACTGGCCTTTATGCAGCAGAAACGCATTGCCGAGGTATTTGCCGAAGGCGTTTTGCACGGAATGCTCCTGACCATAGGCGGCAAAGGTGCGCTCCGCTTCCACCAACGTTTCAAAGTCGTTGCGCACGGTTTTATCGCGCAGTGCGGCCGGGGTGGGCTGGGCGCACCAGCCCGCTACCAGGCTGAAAAAGGGCAGAAGCAGAGCGGCAAGCATAGGGCAAAGCGGTAAGAACCAAGAACACCTTTTCGGCCCAGGTAAATGCCTGAGCCATTTGGTTTTTCAAGGATGAAAAACCCGGCTCGATTCCATACTGGAATATACACATTCCCTGACTTAATTAAGTGCCGGCCTTACCCTTGGCCCTTGGCCTGCTCGTTATTGCGCCAGCGCAGATTCTGCCACCTGCTGCGCTACCTCCGTGATACGGATTGGCCCGGTGCGCACTACCAATGCTCCGGCTTGCCGCAAGTTTTCCCGTTGCTCCAGTAGCGTGGCCAGCGTAGTGTAGCCTACGGCAAAATACCCCTCCGGCCCGCTCCCTTCCACCGAAACATCCGTCAACGTCAGGGCTTCGAGCACGTTTTCTTTCGGTGTGCGCAGATAAATTTCCACCGCCAGATTGTTGGTGAAGGCCGGCGCTGTCTGCCGGAGCTTGGTATAGCCATAGGCCTGTTGGCGTTGCAAGGCGGCCAAGTCCGATAGAACGGCGGAGCCAGTGGGGTGCCCGCCGGCCCCGCGGCCCCGCAGAAACTGCGTACCGGCAAACGCCGCCTCTACGGATACCCCATTGAACTCATGCTCTACGGTATACAAGGGGGAATCTGCCGCCACAAAGGTGGGCGCTACCAGCGCCGTTACGCGGCCATCGGGCAGCTGCTCCAGGGTGGCTACTACTTTTATTTTATGGCCCTGAGCCTGCGCGTAGGCAATATCGGTGGGCGTAATGGCTTCAATGCCCAGGTGCAGCACCTGTTCCGGCTGCAGAAGTAAGCCGTAGGCGTGGGCCGCCAGAATAACGGCTTTGGAACGCGGGTCGAAAGCCGCCATGTCCAGGGTGGGGTCGGTTTCGGCGAAGCCCAGCAGCTGGGCTTCAGCCAGGGCGGCGGCGTAATCCGTGCCTTCCTGGGTCATGCGCGTGAGCACATAGTTGGAGGAGCCATTCAGAATGCCGCTGACCGAGCGCAGGGGCTCACTGCCGAAATGGGCATCCAGCGTGCGCAAAATGGGAATGCTGCCGCACACGCTGGCTTCATACAGCAGTGTGCCGCCAAACTGCTCCTGTAGCTGCACCAGTTCGGGCAGGTGGCGGGCCAGCATGGCCTTATTGGCGGTTATCACGCGGCGGCCCTGCTGCAGGGCGGCCTTCACCAGCCGGAAAGCTTCGGCGGCGTCATCAATTACCTCTATTAATACGTCCAGCTCCGGGTCATCCAGCAGGGCATCGGCGTGGTATTCAAACCGGTGAGCGGGCAGGGGGCGGGTTTTGGCGGGGTTCTTTACCGCAATGCGCCGTACTTCCGCCCCAAACTCCGGCAGCTGCTGCAGAATATCATACAGGCCCTGGCCTACGCAGCCAAAGCCCATGAGGCCAATGCGCAGGGGCGAGTGAACGGTGTCCGGCAGGCTAGTGTGCGAAGGTCTGGGCATGAAATCGTTCGAGAAAATGCGTGATTTGGTCGGTTTCAATCAGGAATCCGTCGTGGCCGAAGCGGGACTCTATTTCTGCATACATGGCTCCCGGGATATGGCGCGCCAGCAGGCGCTGCTCCGTTGGCGGAAAGAGCACATCGGAGCTGATGCCGATGATGAGCGTGCGGGCTTTAATGCCGCTCAGAGCCGTTTCAATACTTTCCCGGCCGCGCCCCAGGTGGTGCGAGTCCATGGCTTTGGAAAGCACCACGTAGGTATAGGCATTGAAGCGGGCTACCAGCTTGTTGCCCTGGTATTGCTGATAAGCACTGGCCCGAAAATCCTCCAGCGTGTCATCGGCCGGCTCGGCCTGCGTTTGGTGGTAGGCATCGTAGCTGCGGTAGCTGAGCAGCGCCATAGCCCGGGCCGCCTTCAGGCCGCGCTGCCCCCCGGTTGGGGAGGACTGGTGGTAGGTTTCATCGGCCAGAATAGCCAGCCGCTGGGCCTCATTAAACGCAATGCCCCAGGGAGAGTGCCGGGCATTGGTGGCCAGCACTACCAGGTGCGCAAACACCCCGGGCTGCTGCACGGCCCACTCCAGCGCCTGCTGTCCGCCCAGAGAACCGCCAATGAGAGTATGAACCTGGGTTAAACCCAGATGCTGGCGCAACTGCTCATGGGCCGCCACCAGGTCACGGACGGTAAGCAGGGGAAACTCCTGGTACCAGGGCCGGGTGGTTTGGGGGTGCACAGTGAGCGGACCCGTAGAGCCGTAGCAGGAGCCCAGCACGTTGGCACACACGATAAACCAGTCGGCGGGGTCGAAGTAGCAATTATCCCCGAACAGCCCCGGCCACCAGTCCAGCACCTCGGCATTAGCCGTGAGGGCGTGGCATACCCAGACGACGTTGTCGCGGGCTTCATTCAGGGTGCCGTAGGTGCGGTAGGCCACCTGGGCGCCGGGCAGCAGCCCACCACCTTCCAGCGGCAAAGGCTGGGGGAGCGTAAATATGAAGTCTTCAGGCATGATATATCCGGAAGGAAATTCCTAATCGGCGCTGCCCGCCTGGGCAGCGCCGTGATAGAAAGGGTTGGGCCCAAATGTCGGCGAGTCCTAGTCCCACCCAATAGACTCTTAAGTGCCGGCGGAGCCCAACCCATATGTTGAGTTGCCAGTTGCCAGTTGTGAGTTGCCGGTTGCCAGGATTCTTTTGAACGAACGGGTAACCGATAACTCACAACTGGCAACTGATATTAAACCTCCAGCGGCTGCGCGTGCTCGGCCTTGGGCTCCAGCAGGGTAGTGCTGGTTTCCTTGGACTGCGGCACATCTTCCCGAACGGCTTCAAAAGCCTGGGCCAGGTCGGCACGAATGTCTTCAAAGTGCTCAATGCCCACGGACAGGCGCAGCAGCGTGGGCAGTACCCCGGCCGCCAGTTGCTCCTGCTCGGAAAGCTGCTGGTGCGTGGTAGCGGAAGGCTGAATGATGAGCGTTTTGGCGTCGCCTACGTTGGCCAGGTGACTCACCAGCTTCAGGTTGTCAATAAAACGGGTAGCCGTATCCTTGGAGCCGCGGATGCTAAAGGTGAGCACGCCCCCGGCTCCTTTGGTCAGATATTTCTGCGCCAAGGCGTAGTAGGGGCTGCTTTTCAGGCCGGGGTAGTTTACCTTCTCTACCTGGGGGTGCTGCTCCAGCCAGGTAGCAATGCGTTGCGTGTTTTCCACGGTGCGCTCCAGACGCAAACTCAGGGTTTCCAGCCCCTGCAACAGCAGGAAGGAGTTGAACGGACTCTGCGAAGGGCCGAAGTCCCGCAGGCCTTCTACCCGTGCCCGAATGATGAAGGCAATGTTGCCGAACGGGCCGTTTTTGCCGAACACATCATTGAATATGAGGCCATGGTAGCCTTCTGATGGTTCCGTAAACTGTGGAAACTTGCCATTGCCGAAGTCATACTTGCCGCCATCCACAATCACGCCGCCAATGCTGGTGCCGTGCCCGCCAATCCACTTGGTAGCCGATTCTACCACAATGTGCGCGCCATGCTCCAGGGGGCGGAACAGGTAGCCGCCCGCACCAAACGTGTTGTCTACAATCAGCGGCAGGTCATACTTGTTGGCAATGGCAGTAATGCGCTCAAAATCAGGCACGCTGAAGCTGGGGTTGCCAATGGTTTCCAGGTACAGGGCCTTGGTGTTGTCGTCAATCAGGGCCTCAAAGCTCTCGGGCTTGTCGCCATCGGCAAACCGGGCCTCTATGCCCAGGCGCTTGAAGGCTACTTTAAACTGATTGTAGGTGCCCCCATAGAGAAAGGAGGAGGAAACAAAGTTGTCGCCGGCCTGCAGAATGTTGTTGAGTGCAATGAACTGCGCGGCCAGCCCCGAGGACACGGCCAGCGCGGCTACTCCACCTTCCAGCGCCGCAATACGCTGCTCAAACACGTCAGTGGTCGGGTTCATCAACCGGGTGTAGATGTTGCCGAATTCCTTGAGGGCAAACAGGTTAGCGCCATGCTCTGCGTTTTTGAATACGTAGCTGCTGGTCTGATAAATTGGGACGGCGCGGGAACCGGTTACGGGGTCAGGCTGCTGGCCGGCGTGGAGTTGGAGTGTCTCGAAATGCAGGTTCTGAGTAGACATAATGGGTCTGTATTTAAAGAAGAATTTTTTGACTGGGGAAGGCGCCAGGGGGCGCAAAATGGCCACGACGAAGCGTAGCGGAAACCCTCCTGAAACCGGCTAAAGCAAGCGGATTGCGGCGGTTAGGATGCAGTTTGCCTCATGGAATGCCAAGGGGCATTACCAATCAGGGCTAAACAGGAAAAGAGAGGAGGGGTGCTGGAGGGAGCCGGATTTAAGCGGCTAGCAACAGCAACAACACGCGCTGCAACAGCAGCGCATTCGCATTCGCGCAGCGGCGAAGGCGGAAACACAGACATCCGTTGAGGTGCCGGGACGCAACGAGGCGGCCGGAGCAAACGGATACGATAAGGCGAAAGCGAGGGTGTTTTCCATGGCACTCAACTTATATCTCCCGCCAGCAACAGCTGGTCTGGGCAGGAATTGGCACCTTTCGCGCGGTCGAAGGTTGCCAGTGGGTCACGGAGCCTGTTCTCTCGCCACTTCTGTATAAATCCTATGAAAACTGCCCCGCCGCGAGCGGGGGAGTACCGGGTTGGTGAGGGCAAATGTAAGCGCCAGATTCAGAACTCAAAATTTTAAGCGCATTTTTTTTAACCGCTTTGGCTTAAAATGAAACAAGCTATACGCAGCTGAATGCACAAAAAAACGCCGCCCTGCGGAGCAGAGCGGCGTTTGGAGGAAGTAGCGTCGGAGACTAAATTTTTGGTAAAGTCAGTACCTGACCTACTTCAATATGGTCGGGGTTAGAGCCGATAGTGGCTTTGTTGGCGTCGTAAATCTGGTGCCACTTGCTGGCGTCGCCGTAGTGGTGTTTGGCAATTTTGGAGAGCGAATCACCCGATACTACGGTGTAGGTATCGCCCTGAGTAGTAGCCGCTGGCTGGTTGGCGTTGCCGAAGAAATCGGTGTTGCCAGTGGCGGGCTTATTGGCTGGCTGAACAGGTTTCTGCTCGCCTTTATTCAGAAAATCGAAGAGTCCCATGGGAGTGGTTATTTAGGAGTAGGAGAGGAGTGGAGGTACTGCATCGGCCTGATAGCCATAGGCATGTAACGCTAATCTTACGCGGTGGAACCAATTTGGTTGTTATTCCGGGAGTCAATAGACTTATCCCAACCCTTTGGAAAGCCTGTCGTAAGAAGTGGCTATCCGCCGGAAAAGCATAGCGCACCCAGCGGGTAGTTCACCTTGCAAGTTTCTCCCAACTTCACCTCCATTCCCTATGAAACTGATGCCCTTCCCGTTTCGCTATCTGGCCAGCCTGCTGGTGCTGGTGGCCCTGTTTGCTACCTCCTGTAACCAGGAAAATAAAGTAGGCGAAACCAATATGCTCTACGGTACCGACAGCAAAGTCTGGAAGACCGATAAGGAAACCACCGCCACCGGCGACAAAGTAGACCAAACCAGCGCCGACAAGAAAACCGAGCTGCGCTTCTTTGCCAACGGCAACTTCAACATGACGTCGCCCTCCCAGACCATGCAGGGCACGTACACGTTTGATCAGACCGCTAAAAAAATTACGCTCACGCCTACCGGCAGCAGCAACACTTTGTCTTTTGATGTCGTAAATCTCACCAAAGATGAAATTACCCTGCGCGCCCCCGATGGCTCGCAAATGATGCTGGAGGCCGACTAAGCTCCGGTTGAAAATCGAAGTCTGAAAAACACAAAAAAGCCTTTCTGCCACTGGTAGAAAGGCTTTTTTGTGTTGATTGGATAGGGCAGCCTGACTACGAATGCATCAGCTTCTGGGCCGTGCGACGGCCGTACACCCGCGCCACCCAGCGCGGCAGGAACACCGCGCCCAGCACCAGATATAGGTAATAGGTTACAATGCGGTAGAGCAGCACCATAAAGCTGGTCATGGTAGCCGTACCGATAAACTTGCCGAAAAACGTGGGAAAAGCACCTTCCGCAATGCCCGCCCCGCCCGGCGTAATAGCTACCAGCAGAATCACTTTGTAGGTGATGTTGCGGGCAAACATCATGGTGAATTCCTGCGCTGATACGTTCACGAAAGCCGCAATCAGGCAGCCAATAACGAGGTAGCGCGCCGTCCAGACAAAGGCCGTACTGAGGGCCGCCCGCAGCCAGTAGCCCGCGCCGTTGCCGCGCAGCTGGGCCGAGGCCCACACTACCTCATTGCCGTGCTGGTAGGCCTTAGCCCGCCAGCGCCGCAGGCCGCGCAGGGAAAACAGGCGCACCAGCAGCCGCTTCACCGACATCGGGTTGATAAAAATAGCGTACAGCATCAGCCCGGAATACACCGAAACCATGACGTAGCTCAGCCCAAAAGCTATTTTGAGTGTGGTCATGAACCCGCTTTGCAGCGACTCGGCCGGGTACAGCCCCTCGTGCGCCAACCAGACCACCAAGGGCACCATCACCACATAATACAGGTTGTCGAGCAGGGCCGTCACCATCACATACGCCACCGATTTGCCCAGCGTAATGCCTTCCTTATGCAGCAGAATGGGCGCTACCGAAGTGCCACCCACGGCTGAGGGCAGAATGCAGGACGCAAACTCCCAGATCATAATAATATCCAGGGAGGCGCGCCAGCTGAGCACCCGCTCCGATATTTCCCGGATCCGATAAACGTAGCCGGCGTCGCGGGCTACCAGCACCAGCAGGGAAATGAGCAGCCACATGGGGCTGGCGTTGCCCAGCGGGGCCAGGTCGCCGGGCTTGTAGCTGCGCCAGAACATAAAGCCCACCACTCCCAGGCCAATAAGCACGGGCAGCACAATGCGCGACGGCCGTAGCTTATCGAGCAGTTGCTGTTCCTCGGAGTCCTGGGTTACGGGCATAAGCAAGCGGTGTGGGGATAGGCAAAAGTAGCCAATATTCGGCCAGAGCTGCGTAGGGAAGATACGAAGCGGAAAACCTGTACGAGTGGGATAAACCGCTGCCCCGGAAAACTCGTACCTTTGCCCACTATGGGGATGCTATATGGTAGCTGCCCTTAACCTTTTTGCAAGGTTATCTGTTGCCCTGTTAGTTCCTGTTATTTGTTCTGACCCAAGATGATTGTTGAACCCGGTGCCCTGTTGGCAGCTATTGACTCGCCTGACGACCTGAAAAAGCTCAGCCCGGACCAGTTGGTTCAGCTAAGCCAGGAACTGCGGCAGTTCATCATTGATTCCGTTTCCATCTACGGCGGCCATTTTGGCGCCTCCCTGGGTGTAGTGGAGCTCACAGTAGCCCTGCACTACGTCTTCAACACGCCTTACGACCAGTTGGTGTGGGACGTAGGCCACCAGGCATACGGGCACAAAATCCTGACAGGGCGCCGCGAGAAATTCCCTACCAACCGCCGCTACCACGGCATGTCGGGGTTTCCGAAACGCAGCGAAAGTGAGTACGATGCCTTTGGCGTAGGCCACAGCTCTACCAGCATTGGCGCGGCCCTGGGTATGGCGGTAGCCTCAGACTATAAAGGCGAATTCGACCGGCAGCACATTGCCGTAATTGGCGACGGGGCCATGACGGCCGGTATGGCCTTCGAAGCCCTGAACCACGCCGGCGTGGAGAAATCCAACCTGCTGGTTATCCTCAACGATAACTGCATGAGCATCGACCCCAACGTGGGCGCGCTCAAAGAATACCTCACCGACATTACCACTTCCCGCACCTACAACAAGGTGCGCGATGAGCTGTGGAACGTGCTGGGCAAGCTCTCCAAGTTTGGTCCCAACCCCCAGCAGATTGCCAAGCGCGTGGAGCAGGCCATGAAGGCCACCTTGCTGAAACAGGGAAACCTGTTCGAAGCCCTCAATTTTCGCTACTTCGGCCCCGTAGATGGCCACGATGTCCAGCATCTGGCCACCATCCTGCACGATCTGAAGAGCATTCCCGGTCCCAAGCTGCTGCACTGCGTTACGGTGAAGGGCAAGGGCTATGCGCTGGCCGAGAAGGACCAGACGCTGTGGCATGCTCCCGGCCTGTTTGATAAGGTTACGGGCGAGATTCACAAGAAAACCTACTCTACGCCGCAGCCACCTAAGTATCAGGACGTGTTTGGGCACACGTTGGTAGAGCTGGCCGAGAAGAACGATAAAATCATGGGTGTGACGCCGGCTATGCCTTCGGGCTCGTCGCTGAACATCATGATGGAGGCTATGCCCGACCGC
Source organism: Hymenobacter sp. DG25A (assembly GCF_001280305.1). Classification (NCBI taxonomy): domain Bacteria; kingdom Pseudomonadati; phylum Bacteroidota; class Cytophagia; order Cytophagales; family Hymenobacteraceae; genus Hymenobacter; species Hymenobacter erythromyxa. The sequence continues at coordinate 102,639 of NZ_CP012623.1, forward strand.
GCATTTGACGTGGGCATTGCCGAGCAGCATGCCGTGGTCTTTTCCGCTGGTCTGGCCACGCAGGGCCTGGTGCCTTTCTGCAATATCTACTCCTCCTTCATGCAGCGCGCCTACGACCAAGTGGTGCATGATGTCGCCCTGCAGAATCTGCACGTGGTTTTCTGCCTGGACCGCGCCGGTTTTGCCGGCGCCGACGGCCCCACGCACCACGGCTGCTACGACCTGGCCTACATGCGCTGCATCCCCAACATGGTAGTTTCGGCCCCCATGAATGAGGAAGAGCTGCGCAACCTGATGTACACGGCCTCCCTGCCCGAAAATGCCGGTCCGTTCAGCATCCGCTACCCACGCGGCGAAGGCGTGATGCCGGAATGGCGCAAGCCGCTCAAAAAGCTCACCATTGGTACCGGCCGCGTAGTGCGCGAGGGCGAAGGGGTAGCAGTGCTCAGCATTGGCCACATTGGCAACTATGCCGTGAAAGCCACCCAGCAGCTGCTTGCCGAGGGCCTCAACCCCGGGCACTACGATATGCGCTTCTGCAAGCCGCTGGATGAGGAAATGCTGCACAACATCCTGCGCCAGTACAAAGCCATTGTAACCGTAGAAGATGGCTGCCTGCAAGGCGGCTTCGGTGCGGCCGTGCTGGAGTTTATGGCCGACCACGGCTACAGTCTGCCCGTGAAGCGCCTCGGCATCCCGGACCGCATTGTAGAGCACGGTACTCAGGACGAGCTGTACAAAGAGTGTGGTTTCGATGCCGATGGTATTGCTGCTGCGCTACGCGAGATGAGCGGGAAAGTGGTAGCAGCCGTACCCAGAACCACGGTTTTGCTGTAATATTTGCCAGTAATAGTTTTTCAAAGCCGAAGCAGCGCCAGCTGCTTCGGCTTTTTCTTTTTACGTCAACCTGGATGAAGTGACATTTCTATTTGGCATCCAGGTCATAAGCGTTTGTTGACTGTCCTGAAAGTGACGATTACAATTTTAAAGGGATGGTATTATCATCCCTGACCTGATGAAAGTAGTCGTCGAAATAGGCTTGAAAATTTGTCGCAATTCATTGAACTTTTTGTGGAGCATTGAATAATATTTATATATATAAATCTAATATATATTGCTGTAAATGAGGTAAATAAGTTATTTTACTCTGTTGCACAGTCATTAGGGGGAAGCTCGCGTATTGCAGGAAATTCAGTTTCCGCCCTCTTTGTAAAACCTGCAATATGAAAAATATATACGCGTTTTTGACCTTTCTACTGCTCTTGCTTGGCTCAGTGAGCATAGGTTATTCTCAAGGAAATAGTGGTAACAACGGGGGCGGTGGCACTCCAGGTGGTGGCGGCACTCCAGGTGGGAATAACTGTTCCGGCCAGTTTACCATTTCTTTCCCGTCTAACTCAGCTACTGCTGTAAATGGCGTGGAAACAGTTTCCGTAAATAATGGCTCTGGCGACATTACCAGTTACTACTGTCCTTCTCTGGTATCCACCTCTTCTCAGGTTGTTGTTACCCCGATAACGAATACCATTTTTATACTCTACAAAGGTGCTGGCACCGATACCGTGAGAGTAAACAAGCAGTATGTGCCAATTGATGCAACTTATACGTTTGGTCTGCCTATCAACTCTGCCAATACTACCTACACGCTACGGAGCGACATCAACTGTAACAATCCTAAGACCAATATTTTTACTCTAACACTGGCTCCCACGCTCTCTATTACTGCTACGCAGAATGGCCTGCCGGTTACTGGCGCGGTTTGCCCCGGATCAACGGTAAGCCTGACTGCCATAGGTGCCACCGCAGGAGAAATATATTACCTGCGTAATTCCAGCGGCACGCTGCTGGATCAGAATCAGACGGGTGTTTTTAATGTGAATCCTACCACTTCAACTATCTATTCTATCACTACCAAGACGGATAATTGCGGTGGTGCAGATGTAGTGCAGCGAATAGCAGTAGATACCAACAACCTGACTTTAACTTCGGACGACCCGGATAATAATGTAGCTCCACTTACCCCGGTTATCCTGACAGCTGGCGGTGGTACTGCTGGTGCGTATAGCTGGACGGCTAGTGATGGTACTGTCATCACATCTTCTGGCTCCCAGGTAACGGTTTACCCCAAAACCTCAACTCAGTATACGGTGAGTGGTAATACAGCCGCAGGCAACTGCCCTACATCTGCCTCAATTATCATCACTGTGAATGGTGTGATTCTTCCGGTAGAGTTTGCCAGCTTCACGGCCATCTGGGTCGGTAAAGCCCCGCAACTGAACTGGGCTACGGCCTCCGAGAAAAGCAGTGCCTCGTTTGTTGTCGAGCGCAGCATGGACGGTTTAACTTTTGCCGCCATTGGCCAACGCGCCGGTGCCGGCAATACCACCACCCGCACTGAGTACCAGTTCTCAGATGTGAGCCTGTCGACCTCTATGGCCGGCACGGTATACTACCGTCTGCGGCAGGTGAATACCGATGGTACTTTCAGCTATTCAGCTATCAAAACCCTGCAGGTGGCTACCAGCCGGATCAACTTCAAAGCCAGTGTTTACCCAAACCCCTCTGCCCGGGTTGTTACCGTGGAGGTGGAAGCTTTAGGTGCCGAGGCCATCACCTGCACGGTGCATGACGCGCTGGGCAAGCAGATGCTGACACGCACAGTTACGGCTTCAGGTGCAGGTCTGCAGGAAATCAGCCTGCCGGAGGCCGCTTCGCTGCGGGCCGGTATCTACTACCTGACGGTGCGCCAAGGCACGCAACAGCAGGTGCTCAAGCTTAGCCGGAAGTAGTAACTCGCCTTACTTTTAATGGTTAACACACAAAGGCCAGGTCGGAAATGACCAGGCCTTTGTGTGTGTGGGTGGCTTGTTCAAAAACACTCACACTTAACCTAACAAGGTAAAGTTTGAGTTGTGCTGACATTAATTATGGTGAACAGTGAGGGCTTTGTAATAGGATAATTTCTCTTGGTGCCAACAGATAATATATTTCATAACTATTCTTATACCTGCTTATACTCTCTTAATAAGCAGATATAAAACATTATAGCATACTCTTATATTAATAAGGTAATTTTGCATATTGAAATAAACTAAGTTGAATGCATCTCCAAACCTTCTCTACTATGAAAACATTGTACCGCTTTTTTGCACTAATTGTGCTGTTAGTTACCGGAACAGCAGGTAATGTACTTGCACAGTGTTCAGGGCAATTTTCACTTACATATCCAGGAGGCACCCCAACTGCTTATAATAATGGCAGTAATGATGCTCCTATTACATACTGCCCGGATGGCACAGGTAATGCTACCATTACTATAATCGAAGGTACCAATACTGGTGGAGGTACCACGAGAGTTTATACTGGGCTTCTGTTTGAAGGTAAAGGGCAAAGTGCTGGGCTTCCCATAGGTGCGACTCCTATTGCTACTGTGACTACTGCTTCAGATGCTAGCGCACCTATAACGCTGAATGTGAGTTCTTCTTCTACTACGGATTATACCTTCGTTCACACCATTGGATGTAGTAATAACAAATTCATCTATGTGCGAGTAAGTCTGCAGCCTTCTCTCTCACTCGCGGCGAGTGCAAATGGGGCGCCTGTTACTGGGACAGTTTGCCCCGGCACTGCGGTCCAGCTCACGGCTTCGGGAGCCCCGGCTGGTTCCACTTATACTTTTCGGGATAATACGGGAGCAATTATTGGCAGTAATGACACGGGTGTTTTGCCGGTGACCCCTACTACGTCCACTACTTACTCCGTCACTGCTAATGTGCCTACCTGTGGTAATAATGCTATAACGCAGGTAATCCAGATTACGACTCCGGTTTCCATTGCCTCATCCGATGTCGACCGTGTAGTAACTTCCGGTCAAACGGTAACCCTGACTGCACAAGGCGGTACCAGCGGTAGCTATGTATGGACGCAAACCATCAATGGCACCACTACTCCGCTGGCCAGCACGGCAGGCAACACGCTGGATGTAAATCCGCTGGTGACCACGCAGTATTCTGTTAGCAGAACAGGTACTAACTGCGGCCCGGCCAGCCTGACGCTTACTGTGCCACAAGTCCTCCCCGTAGAGTTTGCGAGTTTCAATGCCGCTTGGGCAGGAAAAGCCCCACAGCTGAACTGGGCCACGGCCTCCGAGAAAAGCAGCGCCTCCTTCGTAGTAGAGCGCAGCCTGGACGGGCTAACCTTCACTACCATCGGCCAGCGCGCCGGTGCCGGCAGCACCACTACCCGTAATGAGTATAGCTTTACGGATGCCGGTCTGCCTTCCTTCGCTACGGGTACGGTGTACTACCGTCTGCGCCAGGTTAACACCGATGGCACATTTGCCTATTCCAGCGTAGCAACGCTGCAGGTCCGTACGGGCAAAGCCAACTTCAAAGCTTCAGCCTTCCCTAACCCGTTTGAGAAGAATGTGGCAGTAGAAGTGGAATCCCTAGGCGCTGGTCCTATTGTCTTCACTGTGTACGATGTATTGGGCAAGAAACTGCTGACGCGCACAGTAACGGCGCCGGGTATGGGTATGCAGAAAGTAGGCTTGCCAGAAGCAGCTACTCTGCGTGGTGGTGTATACTACCTCACCATCCGTCAGGGTGCTCAGCAGCAAGTATTGAAACTGAGCCGTAAGTAGGCGGTAGGTCAATCTTACGACCAACAAAAAGACCAGGTACGGAAACGTCCTGGTCTTTTTGTTGGTCGTTTTCTTTAGGCCTAGTTAAGACCAGATCCGTTATGGGCCTGGTCTTTTGCTATTTTCTAAGTGAGCCTTAGCACTATGGTCCCCAAAGAATAACCCTTATAGGTGATGTGGCCGGGTAGAAAAAACAGGATAATTCTATTCTTTTCTGTCTTGGGTAAAAAAAATTTTTACCCAAGACAGAAAAGAATAGAATTATCCCTCCCCCAAATCTTCAAACATGCTCAAAACCATAGACAGGGAAATATTCACTACAGTTTCCGACATTCATAGTAAAGTATTATTCGCTGAAGGGGTTAATTTAAATGATTATAATTATAATATTTATTTGATAAATAATAAAAATATATAATAATTCCATGTCCACATATTTAGTATTAATAATACAGAATAAATGAATGATAATATATTAATATGGATATCAGCGTTTCGTAGTAACTTTGGACGTTCGTAAAGATGCTATTCTAAACCCTGTTGCTTCCTGTATATGAGGACATTGTACAAATTACTGGGCTCTTTCCTGCTGCTCTTCTACTTCTTTTCCACTTCTGATGCTTTAGCGGCATCATGTTCTAACCAGATTAAGGTAAATTACTATAATCCGGACGGAACCTCGGCACCAACTGTCACCATCAATAATGGTTCGTCAGGCGCCCCGATACCCGTTTGTTCGAACGTAGGTACCTCTACCATCCTTTATGTATCTTCTACTTCTGATGCAAAGTTATCCCTATACCGGTTGGATGGTACCACAGAGGTCCTCATTACCAGTGGTGTAAGAGCTGCCGATGCGCAAATAGCTTTTACAGTTACTCCCACTACTAATACACGGTACCGGATCCGGTCACAAGCACAATCTTGTAGCGGTGGCACAACCGATAACTACGGTGATGTTACGCTGCAGCCATCTCTGGGGGTTACGTCAAGCGTAGCCAGTTTATGCTCCGGAGGGCCCGTTACGTTAATCGCTACTGGTTCTCAGTCGGGCGTTTATGCTTGGTATATCGGTGGCGTTTTACAAAGCGAAACGGGAACAACTATTACCCGCACCCTGACTGCCACTACCACTTTTACGGTAACAGCTTTCACCAACAGCACGTGCGGCAACAGCAGCCAGGAAATTACCGTTCCGGTAAATAGCCTCACGGTTACGCCTATCACCAACACAGTTTGCTCCGGGGCAGCAGCAACCTTTACGGCTACCTATTCCGGAAGCGCCGCCACTTTCAGGTGGTATAATTCGGCGGGAACACTCGTGCAGACAACGGGGCCCGGTATCTCTTCTACGTTTACTACCGGCAACTTAACTACCGCCACTACCTACCGTGTAGATGCAACTACTGCTGATTGCAGCACTACGTTAACCCAAAACCTAAGCGTAGCCATTGCGCCTATTACCGCCACTATTACGCCCAGCACCACTATCGTATGTAATAATGGCGCGGTTACCCTGACTGCTGGCTCCAATAATGCCAATGCCACATACCAGTGGTTAAGCTCCAGTACTGCCAATGGTACGTTCACCAATATCTCTGGTGCTACAGGCCCTACTTATAGCTTTGTTGCTGGTAGCCCCGCCCCTGACCTGTTTTACCAGGTAACGGCAACAGGTAGAACCGCAGCTGGTGTTGCGGTGTGCTCGGCTACCTCTGCTACTGCAACAGTTACTAAAGTTGCCTCCGCTACTAACTCGGTTTCTCCTACGGCTGCTACTGTTTGTGCCGGTACGCCTACCACACTAACGGCTACTTCCAACATTACGGGTGCTACTTATGCCTGGTACACTTCGACCTCAAGCCAGGTACTTTCCACTTCCGCTACTTATACACCCAGCCCTACTACAACTACTACTTATAAAGTTGACATTGTTACCAGCTGCGGAACACAAACCCTGAGTTCGGTAATAACCGTGAATCCCTTGCCAACGGTGACGGCCACGGCTTCGCCGACGGCCGTGTGCGCCGGGGTGAACAGCCAGCTGACAGCCAGCGGGGCGACTACCTACAGCTGGTTGCCGGCCACGAACCTGAGCAATGCGAGCATTGCCAACCCGGTCTTTAACTCCAGCACAGCGGGCACTTATACCTACACCGTCACGGGCACCAACGCCAATGGCTGCGTGAATACGGCCACGGTGACTGTCACGGTCAATGCCCTGCCGGTAGTGACCATTACCCCGGCTGCCCCCGCTACCTGCGCCGGCACCCCGGTGCAGCTGACGGCCAGCGGCGCTACTTCGTACAGCTGGTTGCCGGCCACCAACCTGAGCGCAGCCAACATTGCCAACCCGGTGTTCACTTCCAGCACGGCGGGTACTTACACTTACACGGTCACGGGCACCAACGCTAGTGGCTGCACAAGTACCCAGACGGTCACCGTCACGGTCAATCCGACGCCAGTGGTGTCTGCCTTAACGAGCAACAACCCCGTGTGCGCGGGCAATAGCGTGAACCTGGTAGCAACGGCTACCAATGCCGCCAGCTATACCTGGAGCCGTACCCTGAACGGGGTTACCACTGCACTAGGGACGACTACAACCAACACGCTGAGCACGCAAGCCCCGGCAGTAACCAACTCGACGGTGTATACCTATGCCGTATTCGCGACAAGTAGCGCCGGCTGCGCCTCGGTTGAACGTACTGTGGCCGTAACAGTCAACCCACTGCCGACTATTACGGCTATTACGTCTAACCCTGCTTCGCCCATTTGCATAGGCACTCAAATCACACTCACTACAACAGGTACTAATGTTTCCAGTTATCGGTGGCGTAGCAGACCAGCAGGGTCAACTACATACACCACGTTGACTGGAGAAACGTCCGCTTCACTAATAACTACACCAACTGAAAGTACAACATATGAGGTAGTAGGTATTAGCAGCTTCGGTTGTTCTCAAACTAGTCCACGCACACTCACCATTAATGTGAACCCATTGCCGACGGTGTCGGTGACTCCGGCCGCGCCGGCTTATTGCGCTGGCGGGTCGACTAGCCTGACGGCCAGTGGTGCTACTTCGTACACCTGGTCGCCGGCCACGGGCCTGAGTGCGACGACAGGCGCCACTGTTACGGCAAACCCATCTGTGACGACCACCTACACCGTCACGGGCACCAACAATGGCTGCACTAACACAGCTACGGTGACAGTGACGGTTAATCCGTTGCCGACAGTATCGGCCTCGGCTGCTCCGGCCACTATCTGCGCAGGCAGCTCCTCGACGCTGACGGCTTCGACCACTAGCACAGGCACGATTACTTATAGCTGGTCCACAGGCCAGACAGGAGCTTCTATCTCTGTTAACCCGGCGGCAACGACCACTTACACGGTAACGGCCACCAACTCAGCCACGAGCTGCACGAATACGGCCACGGTGACCGTGACGGTCAATCCAACCCCGGTGGTGTCGGCCTTAACGGGCAACAGCCCCGTGTGCTCGGGCCTCAACGTGAACCTGGCAGCCACAGCCAGCAACGCCACCAGCTATACCTGGACGCGTCGCCTTGGGGCGGGGGCGGTGACCACGCTGGCCACGACCACGACCAACACGTATAGCACGCCGGCTCCGGCAGTGAGCAGCCCAACGGCTTACACCTATGGGGTGGTCGCCACCAGCAGCGCCAGCTGCGTATCAACCGAGCGTACCGTTGATGTTACGGTGAACCCCCTGCCAACCATTAGCTCCATCACATCAAACCCTGCTAATGGTGTTGTCTGCCTTAATTCTTCTATTTCATTAACCACAGCCGGAAGCAATGTTTCTAGCTACCAGTGGTCGAAACGGATAGGTACGTCAGGCGGATTTACGGTTATCACTGGCGAAACATCTGCCTCGCTGTCTGATTCGCCAACGCAGAATACTACCTATCGGGTAATAGGCACCAGCAGCTTTGGTTGCGTCGATACCGGTGCTCAGGCCTTTGATGTCACGGTGAATCCGCTGCCGACGGTTGCAGTGACACCTGCATCACCTACCATTACCCAAGGCTCTTCTACTCCTCTCACGGCCAGTGGTGCTGTTTCCTACTCTTGGTCGCCAGCAGATGGGTTGGACGTTACGACGGGAGCTACTGTAAACGCTAGCCCCAGCGCTACAACTACCTACACCGTAACAGGGACCAGTGCTTCCGGCTGCCTCAATACGCAACAGGTAACGGTAACCGTATCGAAGCCCCTGCCGGTAGAGCTTATCAGCTTCACGGCTGCCTGGACGGGTAAACACCCCACCCTGAACTGGGCTACGGCTTCTGAGCGGAACAGCGCCTACTTTGATATAGAGCGCAGCGTGGATGGCGGCCGTACCTTTAAGGTGGTTGGCCAGGTAGCCGGTGCCGGTACGGCCAGTACCCGCACAGACTACAAGTTTGACGATATGAGCCTCACCCAGGCTACCGTAGGTACCGTGTTTTACCGCTTGCGGCAGGTTGATCTGGACAAGAAGTCCAACACCTCAGTCATTCGTTCAGTGCAGGTTCCGGCGGCAGCGCAAACCTTCCAGGCTGGCGTATACCCTAACCCGTATGAAAATACGGTAACGGTGCAGTTCAACACCCTGGGTGCGGGCGCAGTGTACCTGACGGTGCATGACGTATTGGGCCAGCGCTTGCTGCAAAAAACAGTGAACTACGGCGCTGCCGGCGAGCAGGAGCTGAAACTGCCACAGGCCGCCAGCTGGCCAACCGGTGTGTACTACCTGACTATCCGCCAGGGTAATCAGCAGAAAGTAGTGAAGATGAGCCGCCGCTAATCCACCGCTTATCTGACCATAGTAAAAGCCAGGACCCACCAGGTCCTGGCTTTTTTGTTTGCTGAAGAGAGGAATTAAGGTCTCCCCAGATTTCCTACTTTTGATTTCTTATCTCTCTACTCCAACTCCCGCCATGTCCGACGCTCACCCCACGCTACTCTTCCTCCACGGCTTCGGCGAATCACGGGAGGTCTGGACGGATTTTACCCGCGGCTTTCCGGACGAGTACCGTTTGCTCACGCTAAACCTGCTGGGGCACGGCACCAACGTGCACGATATCCGGGACTACTCCATGGAAGCCCAGGCGCGCTACGTGGCGGAACAGCTACGGCAGAAAAGCGTGGAGAAGGCCCTGCTGGTGTGCCATAGCATGGGCGGCTATGTGGCGCTGGCATTTGCCGAGCGCTACCCCGAGATGGTAGCCGGTATGGTGCTATTCCACTCCACCGCCCTGCCCGATACGGAAGAGAAGAAAGCCAACCGCGACAAGAACATGGATTTCGTGCGCCGCAATGGGGTGGAGAAGTTCATGGAGTCGTTTATCCGGCCTCTGTTTGCGCCCGTGAACCGGGAGCGGCTGCTGGAGCGCCGCGAGTTTCTGGAGGATATCGGCAAAGCTACCCCGCAGGATACCGTGCTGGGCGCCCTGCAAGCCATGCGCGACCGGCCGGACCGTACGCAGGTGCTGCGCAATGCCCGGTTCCCGGTGCTGTTCGTTGTGGGAAAAGAGGATGTGGCCGTATCAGTGGAAAGCATTTTGCCACAACTGGCCCTGCCCGCGCAAAGCCATGCCCTGCTCCTGAGCAATGTAGGCCACCTGGGCTATTTTGAAGAGCCGGAAGTTACCTGCCGGGCAGTAATGAACTTCGCGGGTGGGGTGTTTGGAAAGTAACCAGCCCCGATCATTAAAGAGCCACCTGGCGGCTATCTGACTTTTATTAAAAGAGCCCTTGACGTATGGTACGTCAAGGGCTCTTTTATAAATGGATTTTAAAAGGAAGAACTTACTTCAGCAGTCCCATTTCCAGCATTTTCTCTGCAATCTGTACGGCGTTAGTCGCCGCGCCTTTGCGCAGGTTATCGGCCACCACCCACATGTTCAGGGTGCGGGGCTGAGACTCGTCGCGGCGGATGCGGCCTACCAGCACGGCATCTTTGCCGTGGGCATCTTTGGGCATGGGGTAGCGGTTCTGCGCTGGGTCGTCCACCACTTCCACACCTTCAGTTTGGGCAAGGATTTTATAGACATCAGCCAGCTCGAATTCCTTTTCAAACTCCACGTTAATGGCCTCGGAGTGGCCGCCTACTACGGGAATGCGCACGGTGGTAGCGGTTACCTGAATGGAGTCGTCGCCCATGATTTTCTTGGTCTCCTTCACCATCTTCATTTCCTCCTTGGTGTAACCGTTTTCCTCAAACACATCAATGTGAGGCAGCACGTTCAGGTCAATGGTATGCGGGTAGGCACGGGGCGCGGCATCGGGCGTGCCGGCGCGCTCTGCCATGAGTTGGTCTACGGCTTTCTTGCCCGTGCCCGTAACGCTCTGGTAGGTGCTTACCACAATGCGCTTGATGCGGTAGGCATCGTGCAGGGTATGCAGGGCCAGCACCATCTGAATGGTGGAACAGTTAGGGTTGGCAATGATTTTATCAGCGGAAGTCAGGTCTTTGGCGTTGATTTCGGGCACCACCAGCTTTTTGGTAGGGTCCATGCGCCAGGCTGAGGAGTTGTCAATCACCACGGTGCCCACTTCCGCAAAACGCGGGGCCTGCTCTTTGGATACGGAGCCGCCCGCCGAGAAAATGGCTACGTCCGGACGGGCCGCAATGGCGTCGTCCATGCTCACTACTTTGAATTTTCGGCCCTGAAATTCTATTTCCTGACCCACCGATTTTTCCGAAGCTACGGGCAGTAGCTCGGTAACGGGAAACTGGCGCTCGGCCAGCACTTTCAGCATTTCGCCCCCAACCAGGCCGGTGGCTCCTACAATTGCGACTTTCATAAAATCGTGCAGCAAAAAAATGAAGCTTCGGGCAAGCCCAAAGCATGGCAAATGTCGGGAAAAGCCGGTTACTTAGATGTATGATCCGGCCTGTGCCCGGCCAGGTCCCCCTTTCTTTTTTGTTTGTTTCCCTCGTGAACCACGTTTCCTGCGCGTTGGCGCCCCGTTTTGCGCATATTCCGCTGCTTTCTTGCCTACTTCTTTTCCTGATTGGAGCGGCCTTGCCAGCCCAGGCTCAGCTAAGTGACTCCTTCGCCGACGGAAATTTCATCGAAAATCCTGCCTGGACGGGAGACGCCGCCAGCTTTGAAGTAAACACCGCACTGCAGCTGCAAAGCAACGGCCCCGCCGTCACGGGCACCAGCCTGCAGCTGGTTACGCCCAGCGTAGCGGCCTCGGGCACCACCTGGGAATTCTACGCCAACCTAAAGCTGGCCACCAGCAGCGGCAACCTGGCCGATGTGTGGCTACTCTCCGACCAGAGCGACCTGCGGGCTGCCAGCAACCACGGCTATTTTGTGCGCCTGGGCGGCACCCCCGATGAGGTAAGCCTGTTCCGCAAAGATGCCTCCACCAGCGCCGCCTACGTCATAAACGGTCGGGACCAATCTCTGAACTCCAGTACCAATAATCTGGTGCGCGTGCGGGTAACCCGCGCCGCCGATGATACCTGGACCCTGGAAACCGACCTGACCGGTACTGGCCAGAGCTACACCACCGAAGGCACGGCCACCGATGCTACCTACCACGCCAGCAACTACCTGGGCATTGCCCTCACGTATTCCTCGGCCAACAGCCGCAGTTTTTACTTCGATGATTTTCGCGTCAGCGACCAGCAGGCTCCCCAGCCGCTGACCGTCACGCCCACGGCAGCGCGGCAACTGGATGTGCAGTTCTCCGAAGCCGTAATCGAAGCCCAACTGGCATCCAACTACCAACTAAAAAATAGCACACCCGCCATAAGCGCCGCCCGGCGCGACGCCTCTGATAACACCCTGGTGCACCTGACCCTGGCTGCCGACCTGCCGCTGGGAGCCAACACCCTGACCGTGCAGCAGGTAGCCGACCTGTTTGGCAATACCCTGACCACACCCGCGCAGGTAGACTTCGTAAACAGTGGCTTTGCCGTGCAGCCCGGTGTAAATCAGGTGCTCATTACCGAAATTCTGGCCGATGAATCGCCCGTGGTTGGTTTGCCGGCCTCGGAGTATCTGGAGATTTTCAACCCCACCACCCAAGTCATCAGCCTGGCCGGGTTGCGGTTGCTGAAGCTGGGTAGCAGCACGGCGGCCGTATTTCCGGCCGGCGCTTCCCTGCAGCCCGGCGAGTATGCCGTGGTGTGCAGCAGCACCCGCGGGAGCTTGTTTGCCAGCGCCGGAAAAGTATTTGCCCTGAGCAATTTCCCCAGCCTCAACAACAGCGGCGACGAGTTGGTACTGCGCGCCCGCGACGGCAAAACCCTGTTCTCGGTCAGCTATTCGGATACCTGGTACAAAGATGCCGTGAAGAAAGAGGGCGGTTGGGCGCTGGAAATGGTAGATACTACCAACCCCTGCGCCGGCATAGAAAACTGGACGGCCAGCACCGATGCCAGCGGCGGCACCCCCGGCAAAGCCAACTCCGTGCAGGCGACCAACGGCGACCATATTGCTCCGGTCCTGCAGAAAGCGGTGGCCATTAATGCCACCACCGTACGGCTCTACTTCGCTGAAAAGCTTGACAGCGTGGCCGCCGCCAATCCGGTACTGTACACCCTGCCCGGTGGGCCAGCGGTAACCCGGGCAGTAGTGGCTTCGCCCGGTTTTCAGACGGTTGATCTGGAGCTGGCCACGGCGCTGCAGCCCAGCCAAAAGGTAACGGTACAGGTGCAAAACGCCACCGACTGCGTGGGTAATGCCGCCGGCCCGGCTACCTCCGCCACTTTTGCTTTGCCCTCGGTAGCGGAGGCAGGTGATATAGTGGTCAACGAAATCCTGTTTAACCCCCGCACCGGCGGTGTTGATTTTGTGGAGCTGCTGAACCGTTCGGGCAAGTACCTGGACCTGCAGGGCGCACAGCTGGGCAATATCAAGGCCGATGGAAGTGTAGATACCGAAACCATCAGCGCCGATACCTACGTGGTAGCCCCCGGCCAGCTGCTGGTGCTCACCACCCGCCCCGACATAGTGCGGGCACAATATCCCACCAACGACCCGGCTGCTTTCCTGACAATGTCGAGCCTGCCGTCTTTCCCCGATGATGCCGGCCAGGTGGTAGTGAAAACCGCGCAGGGCCTGGTGCTGGACCAGGTAGCATTCAGCGCCAAGCAGCATCTGGCGGTGCTTTCTGATGTAAACGGGGTATCGTTGGAGCGTATCCGGCCGGAAGGGCCCAGCACAGCTGCTAACTTCCATTCTGCCGCTGGCAGCGTGGGGTATGCCACGCCCGGGCGCCGCAACTCGCAGTTTCAGGAAGACCCCAACGGCAGCAAGATCTTCACCCTGGAGCCGGAAATCTTCACCCCCGATGGCGACGGCCAACAGGACTTCACCACGCTCAACTACGCCCTCAATGAGCCCGGCAACCTGGCCAGCGTAACTATCTATGACGCCCAGGGCCGGTTGGTGCGCCGCTTGGTGCGCAATGAAACCCTGGCTACCAAGGGCTTTGTACAGTGGGATGGCCTCACGGATCAGGGCCGCAAAGCCTCCGTGGGGTATTACCTGCTGCACATTCAGCTGCTGCAGCCCAAGGGTGGCACGAAGCGCGAGTATAAGCGCACCGTGGTAGTAGGCGCTCGTCTGTAACTAAACTTCCTGCGCCCTACACGCAAAAGGAGCAGGGCTACCCAGCCCTGCTCCTTTTGCGTGTAGGCTATTCAACAGCTATACCTGGCAAGATTAACAATCGTCTCATCATCCTAAAAAGGCACTGTAACCTTCACACTCAGGTTGCGGCCCATATTATAAATTCCGCTACGGCCGTTGGGCGAGGCTGTGTAGTACTCAAAGTACTTTAACCGATTCAGGTGTGACTGATAACTAGTATTGAACACATTGTCGAGCTGCACGAACAGCTGGCACCACTCGCGCTGCTGCGGTCCGGCGGTGAGGGTGGTGCCTGCGCCCAGGCCCAGCAGGGCATAACCAGCTGTGCGGGTTTCGGTATTGTCCAGGGCATAGAAGCGGCTTTGCGCGGCATTATAATCCAATACAGCCCTCACATAGCACTGCGTAAGTGCCCCTACCGCCTGCGCACTGGTAAAGCGCACTTCAGAGCGGGTACGCAGCGGCGGAATAAACGGCAGGTACTTGGCCGCCGCGCCGTTGGCTTCCAGTAGTGCGGGCTCTTTGTTGAGGCCTGTTACATAGGACAGGCTATTATTGAGTTCCAGGCCCGGCACACCCTGCGGATGCAGGTTTACCGTAGCTTCTGCCCCATATAACTGCGCCCGGCCCTGCTGGTACTGGTAGGTAACGTTACCCGGCACAATAACGACCGGCTGGCCGTCGGGTCCGTTCAGGCGGGCCTGGTAGATATAGTTCTCAATATGGTTGTTGAACACGCTCACACTTACCTCAGCATCGCGCAGGTAGGCGCTCAAGCCGATGTCTTCCTGCAGGCTGAACTCCGGCCGAAAGCTGCGGTTGCCCAGATATACAATGTGGGCTCCGGGGTCGAGTCCGTTGGACCCCACTTCCGTGATATTGGGTGCCCGGTAGCCCCGCGCCACATTGGCGCGCAGCAGGAGCTTATCTGATAGATTATACAACGCCCCCACACTGGCCGAAAGGCCCCGGTAGCGGGTGCGGAAAGCTGCAAATTGGGGAGGCAGGCCGCCCGCAGTTGTGGCGCTGCCCTTGCGGGCAAAGCCGGTGGCGGGGTTGGTTTCCACGAAGAAGTCTGGCCATTGCAGCGTGCGGGTATCATAACGCAGCCCGCTGGAAAGGTCCAGCTTGCCGAAGCTTCGTTTCAGAAATACATAGCCGCCCACGTCAAAGAGGGTATAATCCGGAATCGGGAAGTCCGTGGCATCCCGGTTGGTATTGTCCTGATACATGCCGTTCAGCCCCAGGGTGGCTTCTATTTCCTGCCAGGCGGGAGCCGCGTAGCGCACGTCGTAATTATACGTGGTGAGGGCAACAGACAAACCGGCCTGTTGCGGGGCAGTGGGGTGGTTGTACTCACGGCGCAGGTTTTGCTGCACGCCTACCAGCGCATTTATCTCACCGGTGCCTACCCGTACGCGGGTGCGGTTGAGTAGCCGGTAGTGCTGAATATGCTGGTGCAGCGGGTTGATGCGGTAGGTAGCCAGCTCATTGGAAGGGACTACCGGGCGGTTTTTGATGTTGTCCTGACTTCCGTCGAAAATCTGCCGGGTAAAGCGGCGCGTCAGCGAATCGCGGCTGCCGTCGGGGATTTCCTGAAGGTTGTTGTAGAGTGTGGCGTAGAGGTGGGAGGAGCCCCAGGCTTTTTCCAGGCCAGCCATAGTGGTCAGGTTCAGCTCCCGGTAGGCAGTGCCATACACGCGGCCATCCAGGGCGTTGCGGTACGCCTGCGCCAGCCGGTAGGAGCCCCGCGTGGCAAACTGCCAGCCGCGCTGGTTGTAGTTTAGCCCCAGAGAGGTGCCTATGAGGTTGTTATTCGTCTGATACTCGGTGAGGGCCTCCCCCTGCAGCTTGCCCGCCCGGCCGTTGGGCAGGCGCGGGAGCATGTTTATCACACCGGCTACAGCGTCGGAGCCATAAATCAGGCTGGCCGGCCCCTTCACTACTTCAATCCGGTCAATATCATACTGGTCAATTTCGATGCCGTGCTCATCGCCCCACTGCTGGCCTTCCTGCCGCAGACCATTGTAGAGCGTCAGCACCCGGTTGTAACCCAACCCACGGATAAAAGGCTTGGAGATATTGGGCCCCGTGGTTACGGCATTCAGACCCGGCACCCCTTTCACGGCCGCGTCAATTATGTTGCCGTTGTTATTCAGATTGATTTCACGACGGTTCAGAACGGCCACGGGCACCGGGCTTTTCCGGAGTTCGGTGGCCCGCGAAACGCCCGTTACCACTACTTCCTGCAAGCTGGTGGCTGTAGTCTGCAGCACGATGTTCACTGTGGTTACCTGGTCAGGCCGGATGGTGGTCGTCACTTTTCGGGTAGTATAGCCCAGAAAGGAAAACACCAACTCATAAGTCCCCGGCGCCGCCCGTAGCGCATACTCGCCGGCGCGGTTAGTGTTGGTGCCTGTACTAGTGCCCACCAACGCCACACTCACCAGCTCCAGCGGCCGGCCGGCAGCGGTTACACGGCCCTGTACTGTGCCGGTTTGAGCAGCAGCCTCAAAGGAGAAGCCGAGCAGAAGGCTAAAAGTCAGCGCCAGGATCAAACGCAGAGTAGATGGTTTATTCATGGCTTTTTAAGCTGCGTTTAAAATTATTTTTAGACTTGTCTAAAAGTATTGCCGCAAAAAAGCGCAACGCCTTTGCAGGTCGTTGCGCTCAGTAGGCTAGCCCCAGAATGTTTGAACCAGCAGATACACGTTCAGCAGCACAATAATGCCGGAGACAATCCAGGCCGTGATTTGCACCATGGGGCGGTTAACGAAAATGCCCATTTTGGCCTTGCTGCCCGTGAACAGCACCAGCGGAATAACGGCAAAGCTGAGCTGGAAGGAGAGAATAACCTGGCTAAGGACCAGCAGCTCGCCGGTACCTTTCTCCCCGTACATCAGCGTAACTACCAGGGCCGGCACCACCGCAATGCTGCGGGTAATGAGGCGGCGCATCCAGGGTTTCAACCGCAGATCCAGGAAGCCTTCCATTACAATCTGGCCGGCCAGGGTACCCGTTAGGGTAGAGTTCTGGCCCGAGGCCAGCAGGGCTACCGCAAACACAATGCTGGCGGCCCCGGCGCCCAATACCGGCGCCAGCAGCTTGTGGGCTTCGTTGATATCGGCTACGTTCTGCCGGCCCGAACTGTGAAAGGCCGCGGCCGCCATAATCAGGATAGCGGCATTCACGAAAAAGGCCAGAAACAGCGCCAGCGTGGAGTCAATGGTAGAAAACTTGATGGCCATGCGCTTGCCTTCGTCGGTCTGCTCAATGGCCCGCGTCTGCACAATGCTGGAGTGCAGGTACAGGTTGTGCGGCATTACGGTAGCGCCCAGAATACCAATGGCCACGTACAGCATTTGCGGGTTGGTCACAATTTCCGGCCGGGGCACCAGGCCCTGTATCAGGGCAAAGTAGTCGGGGTGGGAAACAATGATTTCGTAGACGAAGCAGCCGAAGATCAGCACAATCAGGCCCCCGATAATGCTTTCCAGCACCCGGAACCCGCGGCTTTGCAGCATCAGTACCACCAGCACATCCAGTATAGTCAGCACCACGCCCCAGGCCAGGGGCAGGCCAAACAGCAGATTCAGGGCAATAGCGGAACCGATGACCTCGGCCAGGTCGCAGGCGGCAATGGCAATTTCGCAGAACACCCACAGCACCATGGCCACGGGTTTGGAGTAATGGTCTCGGCAGGCCTGGGCCAGGTCGCGGCCGGTTACAATGCCGAGCTTGGCTGCCAGGTGCTGAAGCAGCATGGCAAACAGGTTCGAAATCAGAATAACGGAAAGCAGCGTATAGCCGTAACGGGAGCCGCCGGCCAGGTCCGTAGCCCAGTTGCCGGGGTCCATGTAGCCCACGGCCACCATGAGGCCCGGGCCCCAGAAAGCCAGGAGCTTGCGCCAGAACGAGGCGCTGGCCGGCGGCACTTTAATGGTGGCAAATACCTCCACCAGGGAAGGCACACGCCGGGCCCTTCGCCACCCGGCCGGGGGCGCATCCTGAGGCGGAGCGGGTGGAAGAGTAGTCACGGGCATTTTAGCAGAGGAACAAGTTTCCACAAAGAACGGCTTTTTTAGGTCTATCTAAAAATATTTTTAAGCCGGTGTAAATACTCTGATTTCAGCAAAATGTTTTAGGGCCCGGGTTTCTTTCCGGACTTTTGTGCTGCATCTCTCTTTTCCTGCTCTATGTTGTCGTCGGTTAAATTGCGGTTTGGTCTTCTCTCCCTGGTGGTGAGCCTGGTGCTGGTGGGGGTGAAGTTCTACGCCTACTTCCTGACCCGCTCGCAGGCCGTACTGACCGATGCGCTGGAGTCCATCATAAATGTGGCTACCAGTGGCTTTGCGCTTTATAGCATCTACCTGGCCAGTCTGCCCAAAGACGAAAACCACCCCTACGGCCACGGCAAGATTGAATATCTGTCTATTGGCTTTGAAGGGGCGCTGATTTTATCGGCCGGCTTCTACATTTTCCATTCGGCCATTCAGAGCCTGATGCACCCGCACACCCTGGCCCGACCCGACTGGGGCATGGCGCTACTGAGCTTCACGGCCGTGGTGAACCTGGGCGTGGGCTTCTTGCTGATTCGGGCCGGAAAGAAGCACCATTCGGTGGCCTTAATTGGCGATGGGCAGCATCTGTACCTTGACTCCGTGAGTACCCTGGTTTCGGTGGTAGCCCTGCTGCTGGTAGTGCTCACTGATAATGTCCTTTTCGACTCCATTGCGGCCCTGATCCTGGGCGTCATCATTGTGGTGAACGGCTACCGCATGGTGCGCCGCTCGGTATCGGGCCTGATGGATGAGTCGGATGTGACGACGGTGGAGCAGGTTATTTCCGAGCTCAGCGCGCACCGGCAGCCCGCCTGGATAGATGTACACAACCTCCGGGTGCTGCGCTACGGCTCCAACCTGCACATCGACTGCCACTTCACGCTGCCCTACTACTTCAGCCTGGAAGAAACCCACACCGAGCTGCATAACATTGAGCAGGTGGTGCGCAGCCGCTTTGATGTGGAAGTGGAAATGTTTGTGCACCCCGACCCCTGCACCTTTGCCGCCTGCTCCCATTGCCGCATGCCCGACTGCCCCGTGCGCCAGCATGCCTTCGACCGGGAAATTCCCTGGGTGATTTCCAACGTGGTGAAAAATGAGCGGCACCGCCTGGAGCAGGAGGCCAGCTAGCTCTTTCCGGGCTTAGGCGCTTACCTGATCAACTGCACCCAGCCTTTGGTAGCCGGGCCGGTAGGCGGCGTCAGAATGTAATAGTAGAGCCCGCTCGGCTGCCCGTCACCGTTCCAGTTGTTCTGGTAGCGGCGGTACTGCCGCACTAAACGGCCCCAGCGGTTGAAAATCTGCAGTTGGCAGTCGTCGGGCAGGCTGTCGAAGATGAACACGTCATTCTTCGCGTCGCCGTTGGGCGTGAAGATGTTGTACAGGCCGAAAGGCTTAGGCACTACAGCGGGCACCACGCGCACCACTACCACCCGGTTCTGCACGGCCTTGGTCGGGCAGGCGTTGTCCTCGATGCGCAACGGAATCCGGAACGTCTGGCCGATATAATTAGCATCGGGCTGCAGCCGGAGCTGCCCAATGGGGTGGCTGGTATTGTTATCAGAAAGCATCAGGCTGCCCACGGCCGGGGGCAGCAGCACGGGGTTCAGGATGGTGGGGGAGGCGGGGGCCAGCTCAGGCATAGTTACCGTAAGCTGGTCGGTGGGGTTGGGGTCGGTAAAATCAATGCGCGCCGTGGTCAGGCGGCCGGCCGGCACCTCTATCAGGGTAGAATCGGTGTTGAAGATGCGGACATCCGCGGCCGGGGGAGCGGTAACCAGTGGCGGGTTGGGCACCCGGTTTTCCTGGCAGTCCATCACAATCACCAGCATGTCGCGCCGCACGGAGCCAATAAGCATCCACTGCTTCTGCAGATAGCGGTATTCTTTAATCTGCACCACCATCACGTACTTATTCTGCGCCTGCTCGGCCGTTTCGGTCCCAGTGGTAAACAGCGCGGGCCGGAAGGTAACGCTCCGGTTAAAATCGTTGATGCGGAAGTCGGGAACAGCCAGGGTATTGCCGCCGGCGCAGGTACCAGGCTTGAAGGAGGGAATGGGGAAGCGGGCCGAAAACTTTCCTCCGGGGTCAATTACCCGGCACTGCGGGTTGGTATCGTCGATGCTTCCAGGATACGTGCCCCAGCCCAGCGTCTCGCTGCAGCCATTCATGGGGTCGGCCAGATCATACACCAGGGAGTCGCCGTCGGGCTCAGTAGCCGAGAAGGTGAGCGTGGTGGGCTGGCGCCAGCACACAAAAGGCACCGGAATATCCTGCTCCAGAAACTGAGGGGAGGTATTCTGCAACTCCTCAGTTCCTACCAGCGTCCGCAGAATAGCTTCAAAGTGCAGCGGCTCCACATCTGTGAAGTCGCCGGGCAGGTTAGCTACTTCCGGCCGGGAAGCAATGGTTACAAACAAGCGCCACTCCTCATTGGGGGGGAGGGTAAGGGTAGTCTGGTACTGCGCCGTTTGGTAGTTGGTGGCCTTGCGGGGGCCGCAGGGAGGCTGGCTGCCCAGGGCTGTGCAATAGGGGTCGCCCAGCGTAACTGCGCCAATCCGGGGTATCATCAGATAGCCGCTCAGTGGGTCCAGGTCCACGCAGCCGGTGCCGCTGGCACGGTAGTCCAGCCGGACTTCATCCGGTAGCTTCTCGCCGGAGCAGTCCCGGAAAAAGCGGCACGTAATGCGGTACTCATGGTTGCCGAGGGCCTCATAGGTGAGCTGTCCGCCCTGGGCGTGCGAGGCGCGCAGGGCCTGAGGGAGCAGGACCAGAATCAGAAGCAGCCATAATTTACCTGATGCGTGTAACGCTTTACCCATATAGCCGCTGATGATTCGTAATTGCCCTGAATCCCAAAAGTCAGAAGACCAAAAGTACAGGAGAAGCAGCGGAAGATAAGCACCCCACGCAGCGGGCTATTTAATAGTGAATCGCACCACAGATTCCTGCTGCGGCCCTTGTATCCGCAGCGTGTACCAACCAGCTCGTAGGTTGCGTAATGGTAGCACCGCATGCGCCTGGCCAGCTGCCAGCGTAGCCTGACCCACTTGCCGCCCTAGCGCATCGTGTACCGTAACTCCCGCTACCACCGGCAAGGGAGCCGACAACTGCAACTTTATCTGATTGGTAGCAGGGTTAGGCCACACGGTAACCACCAGGGGCGCCGTGGCCGCAACAGTGGCAGTAGGCGCGTATGCCTTGTTTTGCAGCATCAGAATCTGGTCGTCATTCGCATTGCCCGCGCCGGAGCCGTCCCGGTTGCTGGTGCCCAGAAACACGCGGCCATCCGGCGCCACGCAAATAGCCCGCAGGCGCCCAAACTGCCGGTTGAGAATCAGGACCGGCGCGCTTTTCAGGCTGGTACCATCGGTCTGCAAAGGCAGCTGAAGCAGCTGGCCGGCTTTCAGGCTATTCAGCAGCAAAGAGTTGCGCCACTCCGGAATAGCCGGGTGGTTATAATAAGCCAGCCCCGATACGGCCAGCGTGGGCGTCCAGGCAAACAGGGGCTCTTTCACGTTTTTCTCGGTGCAAAAGGCTTTTTCCGCGGGCTCGTCACAAAATCCCTTCACTGTAGGCCAGCCGTAGTTGCGGCCCGCTTCTATCAGGTTAATCTCATCATTGGAATCGGGGCCGTGTTCCGAGCTGTAGATGCGGCCGTTAGGCCCCAGTGCCAGGCCCTGCGGGTTGCGGTGGCCCAGGGTGTAGAGGTACTTGCTGGGCTGCGGGTTGCTGGCGGGTATGCTGCCGTCCGCGGCCAGCCGCAGAATCTTGCCGTTCAGGCTGGCGGCGTCCTGCGGGTTGCTTTGGTTGGCGGCATCCCCCGTCGACATCAGCAAAGTGCCGTCGGGCAGGAACAGCAGGCGGGAGCCGCTATGAATGCGGGCGGCTGGTATGTCGGAAAGTAGAATGACCGGCGAGCCAAGCGAGCCGCCGGAATACGTGTAGCGCACCAGCTTTTCCCGCAGCTGACTGCCGGCCGTGTAAGTGTACACCACATACACGTAGGGCGAGGTGGCAAAGTCCGGGTGCAGGGCCATGCCCAGTAAGCCTCCTTCGCCTTCCTCGGCTACATCGGGCACGGTTAAGAGTGGCAATACCTGCCCCGTAGCCGGGTTGATGTGGCTGATGCGGCCAGGGCGCTCCGTCATCCAGAGAAAGTTATCGGGCCCCCAAAGCAGCTCCCAGGGAGTATCCAGTTTGGTGGCCAACGATGTTACTGTAACCGTGGTGTTGCCCACTGGCACGGTGGTAGGCTGGGCTACGGCCACCCCCGCCACCAGCCACAGCCAACCAAGGAGAACGAAGCTTTTCATCGGGATATAAGAAAAGATGAATAAATAGCACTTGGTTAAGTAGTAAGTTAACACTTTCAGGCAAGGAAGCACCCCGGCCAATTCGTAATACTTTGCGCGCGGGGTGCTTGCTTGTCAGTATATTCACGCTGATGAAGAAGCTGTTGCCCGCCTTGCTCATGGGCGTTATTGGTTTAGTAGCCGGCGCCATGCTGCCGCGCCCCTCTGAGTTGCCGGATATTACCGTACCCATGGTGCGGGCTGCCCAGCAGCTGATGGGGCTGAACTTCCCGGATGCGCAGCTGGACTCGGCCTGCCGCGACCTGGTGGACTATCGGAACAACTATCTGGCCCTGCGTCAGGTAGAGCTGCCCAATGGCGTCATCCCGGCCGTCGGCTTCGACCCCCGGCCTTTACGCCTGCGCACCACTCCCTCGGCCCCGCCCACGGACTTCCGCCGGCTGCTGAAAATGGGCAAAGTGGTGCTCCCCGCCAACCGCGACGAGCTGGCCTATTACTCCGTGCGCCAGTTGGGTGAGCTGCTCCGCACCCGCCAAATCACTTCCGAAGCGCTAACCACTTTCTTCCTGGCTCGCCTCAAGCGCTACAACCAACAGCTATTCTGCGTTACCACGTTCACCGATGAGCTGGCCCTGCAGCAGGCCCGCGCCGCCGATGCCGAAATAAGGCGCGGGCGCTACCGGGGCCCGCTGCACGGCGTGCCTTACGGCATTAAGGACTTGTTCAGCACCAAAACCTACCGCACTACCTGGGGCTCGGTGCCTTATAAAGAACAGCTGCTGAATGAGGATGCGGCCGTGGTTACCCGGCTGCAGGAGGCGGGCGCGGTGCTGGTAGCCAAATTCACCCTGGGCGAGCTGGCCATGGGCGACGTATGGTACGGGGGCAAAACCCGCACCCCCTGGGATATCACCAGAGGTTCCAGCGGCTCCTCGGCCGGCTCGGCCGCCGCTGTATCGGCCGGGCTGGTGCCGTTTGCCATTGGCACCGAAACCCTGGGTTCTATTATAAGCCCCAGCACCGCCTGCGGGGTTACGGGGCTGCGCCCTTCGTTTGGGCGCATCAGCCGCTACGGCGCCATGGCCCTGAGCTGGACCATGGACAAGCCCGGTCCCATTGCCCGCTCAGCCGAAGATTGCGCCACCGTGCTGGGCGCCCTCACCGGGCCTGACCCGCGCGACCCGGCTACCTTGCTGGCCCCAGCCGGCTTTCAGTATGCTTTTGAGAGCAGCGTGAAAAAGCTGCGCGTTGGTTATCTGAAGACCGATTTTGCCCAGCTCTACTCCAACCAGGCCCACGACCAGGCCACGCTTACGGTGCTGCGCCAGCTGGGTGTAGAGCTGGTGCCCTTGGAGCTGCCGGATTTGCCCGCCGTAGACCTCACGTTCGGGCTCACGGCGGAGTCGGCGGCGGCGTTTGATGAGCTCACGCGCTCCGGCCAGGACCGCCTGATGGTGCAGCAAAGCCGCGATGCCTGGCCCAGTATTTTCCGCTCGTCGCGGTTTATTCCGGCCGTGGAGTACCTGCAGGCCCAGCGCGTGCGCACCCTCCTCATTGAAGAAATGGACAAGCGCCTGGTGGGGCTGGATGCCTACCTAGCTCCTTCGTTTGCGGGCGCCAACCTCATTCTCACCAATCTCACCGGGCACCCGGCCGTGGCCGTGCCTAATGGCTTTAATGGCAATGGACTGCCGACCAGCATTACGTTCTGTGCGCCGCTCTACGGCGAGGCCCGCCTGCTGGCCCTGGTGAAAGCCTATCAGGATGCCACGGACTTCGATGAAAAGCATCCGCCTCTTACTTTTTAATTTTTACCCCTCCCGCGTGACTCCTCACCAGGCCCAACTTCCATCCGGCTTTACCATCAGCACCGCCGCCTCGCAGCTGGATGTAAAAGCCATTCACCGCTACCTGAGCGAGGATTCTTACTGGGCCAAGGGCATTCCATACGCTACCGTGGAGCGGGCCATAGCCAACTCCCTCAACTTTGGCCTGTATGCCTCTGATGGCCGGCTGGCCGGGTTTGCCCGCATCATCACCGACTACGCCACCTTTGCCTGGCTGTGTGATGTTTTCGTGCTGCCGGAATTCCGGGAGCAGGGGCTTTCCAAATGGCTGATGGAAGTAGTGTGGGCGCACCCGGAGCTGCAGGGCCTGCGCCGCCGGATACTAGCCACTTTGGACGCGCACGGGCTGTACACGCAGTTTGGCTTTGCCCCACTGGCCGCCCCAGACCGGTTTCTGGAAATCAGGCAGCATAATCCGTACGGGGTCGAAACCGCTAACTGAGCAACTCAATAGCAGTGCTTTGCCTTCTACTATGACTCCTACTTCCCTGGAAGCCCGCTGGCATCAGCTTACCAGCTCGCTGCTTCCTGATGAAGCCTTTCGCGAAGCTGCTTACCGCCAGCTTGTAAGGGCTTACGCAGCACCGGAAAGGCATTATCATTCCCTCGAGCACATTCGTCGGCTGCTGAAAACCCTGGACGAGCACCGGGATATGGTGCACGATGCCACGGTAGTGGAGCTGGCTATCTGGTTTCATGATGCCGTGTATAACCCGCTGCGCTCCGATAATGAGGCCCGGAGTGCTCAGCTGGCTAAGGACTTCCTGGAGAATACCTCCTTATCGGCGGAGCGGCAGGCAAGGGTAGGGTTTCTGATTGAGCGCACCAAAGACCATAGCCAGCCCCAGCCTCCCAACGATACCGACCTGCATTTCTTCCTCGACGCTGACCTGCAGATTCTGGGCGCCCCGGAGGCAGACTATTGGCAGTATGCCCGGCAGGTACGCCAGGAATACCGCCTGGTGCCTGATTTGCTGTACCGCCCGGGCCGCCGGAAGGTGCTGGAAAAGCTGCTGGCCAGTGCACCGTTGTACCGCACCGCTCTTTTTCATCAGCAGCTGGAAGTTGCGGCCCGGCATAATCTGCAGGCGGAGCTAGCCAAGTGGGAGCAGGGTAGATTGTAGGCTCCCCATTCGCAGTTGCTCCTGCTATTTCGGAATGGCTGCAACACGCTACCTTCCGGTGCCGTCCTTGTTGGCCGCTTATTCCGCGAGTTCTTATTCCTCTTTCTCTTTACTCATGCGCTTTCTCTATTTCGTGCAGCTACTGTGGCTGGTTCCGGTTTCCGGGGCAGTAGCTCAATCGGCGGCCGCGCCAGCTACGGCTCCGCTGGCCCCGCTTACTGTTGATAAGATCATGCGCGACCCGGCCCAGTGGTTGGGTAGCTCGCCTAGTAATGTGTATTGGGGTGAGAATGGCCGCCGCATTTATTTCAACTGGAACCCGGAAAAAGCCCGCCGCGATTCTCTCTACTCATTAGCCCCCGGCGGTGGCACGCCCCAAAAAGTAAGCTTGCGGGAGCAGCGCGAGCTGCCGGCAGCCAATGGCTTATATAACTCAAACTACACCCGCAAAGTGTATGAGAAGGAGGGAGACATCTACCTGCTGGAGCTGAAATCAATGCAAAGCCGCCGTGTTACCAATACGGCCGAGCGGGAATCGGAGCCGCGCTTTGCTCTGCAGGGCCGGCTGGTGAGCTACACCCGCAACGGCAACCTGGTTACCTGGGACCCCGCCACCGGCGAAACCACCCAGCGCACCGACTTCCGCCGCGGGAACAAGCCGCCCGGCGCCCAGCCTACCGATAAATCGGAGAAATTTCTGAAAGCCCAGCAGCTGGCCTTGTTTGAGGTGCTGCAGCAACGGGAACAGGACGCCAAAGCCCGCGAGCGGCAGCAGAAGGCCCTGGCCCGCCTGCGCCCCAAAGCCATTTACCTCGGCACCAAAACCGTAGAGAACCTGCAGCTCAGCCCCGATGGCCGCTTTGTGACCTATACCCTGGCCCAGGAACCGGCCAGCAGCAAAGTAGCGGTGGTGCCCAGTTTCGTAACCACCTCCGGCTTCACCGAGGATTTATCAACCCGCACCAAAGTGGGCTCGGCCCAAACTGCCTACGAGCTGGGCCTGTACGACATTGGGCGCGACACCACCTTTGTATTAGGGTACCACGACCTGCAGGGTCTGGACGAGCAGCCCGCTTATCGCAAGGAATACCAGCTGGCCGCCAAAGCCCCGCAACCCGCCGATTCCAGCAAAACCAAGAAAGACAAACCGGCCACCGAGCTGCGCCGCGTGATTCCCTACGGGCCCTTCTGGTCGGAGAATGGCCGGCACGCCTTTCTGGTCATTCGCTCCACCGATAACAAGGACCGCTGGATTGTAGCCCTGGACGCGCCCACCCAGAAAATCAAGCTGCTGGACCGTCAGCATGATGATGCCTGGATAAATGGCCCGGGCATTGGCTACGAGGCCGGGGCCGTAGGCTGGCTGCCGGATAATCAGCATATCTGGTTTCAGAGCGAAGAAACCGGCTATTCTCACCTCTACACGGTGGATGTAGCCAGCGGCCGGAAAAAGGCTTTGACCAGCGGGAAATTCGAAATCCAGAATGCCCGCCTGAGCCGCGACAAGAAAACCTGGTACCTCACGGCCAACAAAACCGCGCCCGGCGAGCAGCAGGCCTACCGCATGCCCGTGCAGGGCGGCCCGCTTACCCAGCTCACCACGCGCCCCGGGGCCAGCGAAATTTTCCTTTCGCCCGATGAGAAAACCCTGGCCGTGCGCTACAGCTACACCAATAAGCCCTGGGAGCTCTATATAATGCCCAATAAACCCGGTGCCACCATGCACCAGCTCACGCACTCCACCACCCCAGAGTTTGAAAGCTACGCCTGGCGCGACCCCGAGGTCATTACCATTCCCACCCGGGATGGGGCGCAGGTGTATGCCCGGCTGTACCGACCGGCTTCGCCGCAGGCCCATGGGCCGGCGGTGGTCTTTGTGCACGGGGCCGGCTACCTCCAGAATGCTCATAAATGGTGGAGCCAGTATTTCCGGGAGTACATGTTCCATAACCTGCTGGCCGACCAGGGCTACACCGTGCTGGATATTGACTACCGGGGCTCCGCCGGTTACGGCCGCGACGTGCGCACCGGCATTTACCGCTATATGGGCGGCAAAGACCTAACGGACCAAGTAGACGGTGCCAAGCTGCTGGCGGAGAAATACGGCGTCAGCCCCCAGCGCATAGGTATTTATGGCGGCAGCTACGGGGGCTTCATTACTCTGATGGCCATGTTCACCCAGCCCGAGGTGTTCAAAGCCGGGGCCGCCCTGCGCTCCGTTACCGACTGGGCCCACTACAACCACGCCTACACGGATAACATCCTGAATGAGCCCTACTCCGACAGCCTGGCCTACGTCCGCTCTTCGCCCATTTACTATGCTGCTGGCCTGAAAGGCGCTCTGCTCATGTGCCACGGCATGGTAGATACCAACGTGCACTTCCAAGATATTGTGCGCCTTTCCCAACGCCTCATCGAGCTGAAAAAGGAAAACTGGGAACTGGCTGTATACCCCATGGAAGACCACGGCTTTGTAGAGCCCAGCTCCTGGACGGATGAATACAAACGCATTCTAAAGCTGTTTGAAACGAATCTGAAGCCCGTGGGTGCCTCATCTACCACCGGCCAGACCAGCCGCTAAACTCATTGACCTACTTACAAAAACACCCCGGCACCAACTGGTGCCGGGGTGTTTGCTTTTTCGTCTATACCAGGCTTTTTAATCGGTGTTTTTATTCAGCCGGAAGGCAAGGTTAAGGACTGCTTGGTGGCTGCGCAGGCTGTACTCTCTAGTGCGGTATAAGTTGAGTGCATTCGTCGTTTTTTCAACCACCACCGACTCAATAGCCGTTCGGTCATCCAACAGGCCTTCCTGGTATCGCCAGCTTAGTGTGGCGGTCAGGCGCTGCCACCGGTAGCCGGCTTCCGCATACAGGCCCACCTGCTCATGCGGGTAGTCCAGCTGCACGCTTCTCTGCAAGGGCGTGCCGTTGTACGTGAGGTTGGTGGCGCCCGGGTAGGCACTTTCGTTTTCCTTCAAGGCGTTAAAGCTCATGGCCAGGCCCAGCCCCGCCAGAAACTGCCCGGTTGGCAGGGGCCGCAGCATCCGAACGCCTATTTGAAGATTCGTTTGTGAGCCACTCAGCCGATAGGTCTTGCTTGGGTAGCCCGTCTGGCCAGTAGCAAACTCCTGCTGGTAGTCGCGCATTTTCCGGAAGCTGCCTTCGGTGTGTAAGGCCAAGCGCCGACCTGGAAACAGAACATCTGCATAGAGACCCACGATAGGGCGCAGGCCTTGCTCCAGGTTGGCATTAGACAGATACCGCTTTTCTAATGGAAGCACCTCATACTGCTTCTGCCCGTTTATTGATACATACAGGTTGTCGGCTAATTTGCCATCCTTGGCAGTGGAGTTGGTGTACGCAGCGCCGGCCTGCACGCCCCAATCCAGCCGCACGCGGTTCTGGCCTTTGGGTTTGTTCCCGGTGGTTGGCGTAGCGACCATTGGCTGGCCCAGGCAGGTGGTATTGTATTGCTGCACCAACCGGATAAGGGCTTTCTCGTCGTAGGGCAATTTGCTGATGCGGGGGGCTACCTCCGGGCAGGTGGGCAGGAAGGCGCGGAGCTGCTCCCGGTAATCGTTTACCCGGCTGAGGTAGTGGCGCCCGTCCGGCCCGGTGTACTGATAGCGGCGGTCTACCAGCTCCAGTGGGTTCTGCCCATCGCGCAGCAGAAAATAGTGCGGGGTAGTGCCCCGGAACGCCGCCAGAATGGTGATAGGGCCTTGTACCAGCACCTCGGTTACCAGCGTATCGGTTACAAAGCGCGTGCGCGGTGCATCCGTCTGCAGGTAGGAGGGGTTGCTTTCAGCGGCGGCGTCATACGTCAGGTATTGGGTGCGCCAGTGGCGTACCCCACTTAGCCCAAATGCGGGCAAGGAGTGGGTAGGCAGAATTTGCAGATCTGTTTGTCCCTGGGGCCGGAACCGGATAGTGGTGGGGGCATCTTGCCAGTAGGCGTTTTCCAGCTCTCCCCGCACGGTATCACCCGCGGCCCGTACAAAATATCCCGGCTGAAAGGTTTGGGCCCGGGCTCCGGGCAACGAAAAGCCGAAGGCTAATAAGGTGATAGAAGCTAAATAATAGCGGTACCGAAGCATTTGAAAAGAAGTGATAAAGAAGGCGAAATGAATGAGGGCAGGAAGATACACGGATAATCAGGTAAGATGATAACCGGCAAACAACCGCCTCTGGCCGTCAGAAGCAGGGAATATGGCAGCTCAGTTGTTTCCCCTGTTTGTACATGCTTCCCGCCTTGCATAAAACTCGTAGCTTTGCGGCCCGCCCAGCAGTGCTTTGGGCAGGGCAGGGGCTACCGGCCTCTCGCGCACTTCTATCTAATAAGCTGATGTCGTACCTGTTTACTTCCGAGTCCGTTTCGGAAGGTCATCCCGATAAAGTAGCCGACCAGATTTCCGATGCTATTCTTGACGAGTATTTGCGTCAGGACCCTGCGTCCAAGGTTGCCTGCGAAACCCTCGTTACCACGGATTTTGTGCTGGTAGCCGGCGAAATCAAATCCAAAGCGCACGTAGACGCCGAGCCCATTGCCCGCGAAGTAATCCGCCGCATTGGCTACAACAAGCCGGAATACCTGTTTAACGCCGACACCTGCGAGGTGATGAACCGCCTGCACGAGCAGTCGCCGGACATTAACCAGGGGGTAGAGCGCGCCAAAGACGAAGAGCAGGGCGCCGGCGACCAGGGCATGATGTTCGGGTACGCCACCAACGAAACGGCCAACTACATGCCCTTGGCCCTGGACCTCTCGCACCGCTTGCTGGAAGAGCTGGCCCGCATCCGTAAAGCCGGTCAGGAAATGACCTACCTGCGCCCCGATGCTAAGTCGCAGGTAACCATCCGCTACGCCGACGACAATACCCCGGAGGCCATTGAAACCATTGTGGTCAGCACTCAGCACGATGAGTTTGATGCCTCGGAGGAGAAAATGCTGCAGCAGATATCGGAGGATATCCGCCACATCCTCATTCCCCGCGTAAAGGCCGGCCTCGGCGCGGAAGTGCAGCGCCTCTTCACCGACCAGATTACCTACCACATCAACCCCACCGGCAAGTTCGTTATTGGTGGCCCGCACGGCGACACCGGTCTGACCGGTCGCAAAATTATTGTGGATACCTACGGCGGCAAAGGTGCCCACGGCGGCGGGGCTTTCTCCGGCAAAGATTCTTCTAAAGTAGACCGCTCCGCGGCCTACGCTACCCGCCACATTGCCAAAAACCTGGTGGCGGCCGGCGTAGCCGACCAGGTACTGGTGCAGGTGGCCTACGCCATTGGGGTAGCCCAGCCCGTGGGGATTTATGTTACCACTTACGGCACCACCAAAGTGAAAGGCGCCAACGGCCAGCCCCTCACCGATGGTGAAATTGCCGAGAAGGTGAACAAGCTGTTCGATATGCGCCCCTACGCTATTGTGCAGCGCTTTGGGCTGCAGAACCCCATCTTTGGCGATACCGCCGCTTATGGCCATTTGGGCCGCCGCCCCGGCACCAAGCAGGTAACCATGAGCAATGGTGAGGTGAAGACGTTTGAAACCTTTACCTGGGAAAAGCTCGATTACGTGGATAAAATCAAAGCCGAGTTCGGGCTGTAATCAGCTCCGTCCTTCAGCAAATGAAAAGCCCCGCCTGAGCTATCAGGCGGGGCTTTTTTTATGGCCAAATGGCAAGGGTGGGCTAGTGGCTCACCATTTTGTCCTTGTACCGGGTAATCTGCCGTTTCAGGCTATCAGCGGCAGCATCAGCGGCTGCTTCAAACGTACCCGCATCTTCCTGGGCAAATAATGTAGTGCCCGGCACGTGAACCTTGATTTCGACGGTCTTATTAGAAATACCATCCTTGTTATTCAGGCGCAGAATAACTTCGCCTTCGGTCACACGGTCGTAGAAGGTTTCGAGCTTGTCGAGGCGCTTCTGGATGAAATCGAGCAGTTTCTGGTCGGCGTTAAAGTGCACCGATTGCGTCTGTACTTTCATCGATTGTGGGGTTTGGGAGTAAGAAAAAAGGAAACAACTCAGGCCTTTGGATGGGCCTTTTCAAAAACCGCTTTCAGCTTATCAATAGACAAGTGGGTGTATACCTGCGTGGCCGCCAGATTGGCGTGGCCCAGCAACTCTTTAATAGCATTTAGGTCGGCTCCTTTCCCCAGCAGATGCGTAGCAAAGGAATGCCGCAGCACGTGCGGGTGCTGCTGCGAGGAAGCCGTAGTAATCTGCCCCAAATAGTGCTTTACCGTACGATACACGAACTTTTCATAGAGCGGTTCTTGCTTATTGGTAACGAGCAGGACGCCGCGGGCGTTGTCGCCGCTGCCAAATTCGTGTTGCTTTAACGCTATATAGCGCTCCAGTACTTGTAGGAGCGTAGGGTTGAGCGGAACCACGCGCTGCTTATTGCCTTTGCCGGTTACGCGCACCGTATGAGCCGGCAGGCTGACGTCATCGTGCCGGATACCGAGGAGCTCCGACAGGCGGATGCCCGTGCCGTAGAGCAGCTCCAGTACCAGCTGGTCGCGCACACCTACAAAGGTGTCCGGAAACGCAAAGGAATTGAGCAGGCCATTCAGCGAGTCTTCCGGAAGGAAATCGGGGAGCTTCTTGCCCACTTTGGGCGAGGTGATGCGCAGCATCGGGTTTTTGCTGATGACTCCCGTGCGCAGTAAAAACTTATAGTAGGAGCGCAGGCAGGCAATTTTGCGGTTTACCGTGCGCGGGTCACGCTGCTGCTCCATTAAGGTCACAATCCACGAGCGGATCAGGGTATGATCCGCCTGCGCTGGCTTTTCCAGCTCATAGATAGTGTGCAGGTACTCGGCAAACTGCCGCAGGTCCGTTTGGTAGGATACCAGCGTATGGGGACTGAAGCGTCGCTCGAACCGTAAATAGTCAAAAAATAATTCCATACGCCAGGCTACTGCCAGCCAAAGGGGCCGGACAACCAATGTATGGAATTATTTCGAAAAGTACGAACGCGAAAAAACCGTCTGATTCGCCCCGGAGAGCAAATCAGACGGTTTTTATGTTCCGTTCAACGTGGGCAGTTAGCTGGCTGCCTCGTTGCCGTACATCGTCTGCTTATAGGCAGCCTTAATCTTCTGCTTGCGCTTCGTGATAGAAGGCTTCTGGAAGAACGTGCGGCGACGCAGCTCTTTCAGCACGCCGGTGCGCTCAAACTTCTTCTTAAAACGCTTAAGTGCACGGTCAACCGACTCGTTCTCCTTGATTTGGACGATGATCATATATTCAGTGAGATTGAAAACTATTCCTGGATTGAGGGGGGCAAAGATAAGCAGAGATTTCAATGATTTGAAATGATTCCACAGAATTTCCTGAGCAGTGCGTTGCGCTAGGGCTGTGCCAATCAGTGAAATCCAGCAAAACCTGGCCCAATCAAGGTTTCTACTTTAAGAGCGTGCGGGCAATAACGAGTTTCTGAATCTCCGAAGTGCCCTCACCAATGGTGCACAGCTTGGCGTCGCGATAGTATTTTTCGGCCGGATAGTCTTTGGTATAGCCATAACCACCAAAGATCTGCACGCCCTCATTAGCTACGCGCACCGATACCTCAGACGCATACAGCTTTGCCATAGCCGACTCACGGTTTACGTTCAGGCCCCGGTCCTTCATATCGGCGGCGCGATACGTCAGCAGCGAGGCAGCTTCAATTTCGGTAGCCATATCGGCCAGCTTAAAGGAAATACCCTGGAAGCTGGAAATAGGCTGATTGAACTGGTAGCGCTCCTTGGAGTACTGCAGAGCGGCCTCATAGGCGCCCTGGGCAATACCTAGGCTCAGGGCCGCAATGCTGATACGGCCACCGTCCAATACTTTCAGCGACTGCACGAAGCCGTCGCCTACTTTACCAATAACGTTTTCCTTCGGGACGCGGCAATCTGTGAAGATGAGCTCGGTAGTTTCGGAGGCACGCATGCCCAGCTTGTCTTCCTTGCGGCCAGCTGCAAAGCCGGGTGTGCCCCGCTCAATAATGAAAGCCGTCATGGCGTGAGAGTCGCCTACTTCTCCCGTCCGGGCAATGACTACGGCTACATTGCCGCTTTTGCCGTGGGTAATAAAGTTTTTGGCGCCGTTCAGCACGTAATGGTCTCCATCTTCGATGGCTACGGTGCGCATGTTGCCGGCGTCAGAACCTGTGTTGGGCTCCGTGAGGCCCCAGGCACCAATCCATTCGCCGGAAGCCAGCTTGGGTAGGTACTTCCGTTTCTGCTCTTCGGAAGCATGCTGCAGAATGTGGCCCGTGCACAGCGAGTTATGCGCGGCCATGGATAAACCAATGCTGCCATCAATTTTTGATAACTCCGCAATGGCGGTTACGTACTCGGTGTAGCCAAAGCCGGATCCGCCGTATTCCTGCGGTACCAGTACGCCCATCAGACCTAGCTCACCCAGTTTGTGAAACACTTCCACCGGGAATTCCTGGCTTTCGTCCCACTTCATCATGTTCGGCTTGATGTGTGTGGCACCAAAGTCGCGCACCATCTGGGCAATCATTGTCTGGTTTTCAGTAGCTACCAGTTCCATGTAGTCAATTGTTTGGGTGGGAATTAAGGGGATAACCGGAAAAGGCCGGTTTTGGGTTTGCGAAAGTAGCTTTTTTACAGCAGCTATGCTCGCCTCCGCTAATCAGCGGCAAACGGCTGATTTTGAAAGGGGGCGCAATTTCGGTAACTTTGAAGGTTTTTTAGGAGAAATTGGCTAATCAGTAGCTGATTTTGCTGCATAAATTTTGTTTACCTCATTGGCTAACCCAGCCTTCATGCGCATCACTTCTCTTCGCCCGCTAGTTTGGTTTCTACTAGTTCAGGGTGCCTTGCTCAGCTCCTGCGCTTCCTCCAGGCTTTACAAGCAGAATATCATGTTTCGGACCGAGGGCAGCACTGCCGTGGTCGATACAACCAAACTTCGGGATGCCTTAGGAAAGCTAGGCCGCAACTATATTATTCGGCCGAATGACTACTTGCAGGTTCGGGTGTATACCAACCGAGGTGAGCGGCTCCTTGATCCTAATGGAGAGCTTCGCTTTGGGGTTCCTGGCAACCAGTCTATCCAGAGCGGAGCAGGCAATACAGCCGGTAATGCAAATAATAATAATACCCAGGGAGCTGGTAATCTTTCTATAACACGTGGTGGCGATGTAGGCAGCAAGCCGGCTGGTGAAGCAGAGTTTTTGGTTCAGGCAGATGGGCGTGTTAAGCTGCCCATGGTGGACTTTGTTAAAGTAAGTGGCTATACCTTAGTTCAAGCGGACAGCATTCTGCAGCTTCGTTATAATACTTTTTACAAGGAATCATTCGTGGCCACCCGGGTAACGAATAGTCGGGTATTTGTGTTAGGTGCCCCAGGTGGTCGTATTGTGCCATTGTATAATGAGAATATGAACCTCTTGGAGGTGTTATCTGCTATTGGAGGAATTGATGCATCGAATATGCAGGGAGGGGGGGGCGGAAATCAAAATAATCGTCGTCTAGGAAAGGCTTTCAATATTCGTCTTATACGTGGAGACTTAAGAAATCCACAAGTGCAAGTTGTTGACCTTTCAACAATTGAAGGAATGCGGCATGCTGATTTGCAGATACATCCCAATGATGTTATATATATAGAGCCAGTGCGTAAGCCTTTCACAGAAGCTTTAGCTGATATAACCCCAGTATTATCTGTTTTAACGTCAGTAATTACGACTGTGTTTCTAATAAATAACCTCAGTAAATAACCTATTATATTATATAGCAACCGATTATTATAGCTAAAAATAATTCTCTTTTTACCTCTAAAATTGAATGGCAAAAAACGAAAACGCTGAACTGGAAGACCTGATTCGTAATAGTCTGGGTAATCAACCGGCGATGAATACACCTGAGCCTGAATCAGAAACCGAGGGCAGTGGGCTTGATCTATCTACCTTAGTCATGGTAGTTCGCAAAAGTCTGCCATGGATGTTGCTGTTTATTCTTTTGGGGTTACTTACCTCATGGACCTATCTGCGCTATACTAAGCCGGTTTATAAATCGTCATCAATTTTGAAAATTGATGAGAAACAGGAGGCTGGTACCTTAGGACTAGGGGGAGGGCTGGCAGGTCCAGAAGGACCCTTATCTATGAATAACCTATCTGGCGAAGTAGAGTTAATTAAATCTAATCTTATTTATCGGCAGTTACGAGACTCGCTAGAACTTGACGTGAATTATTATGCTCAGGGAACAGTATTAGAAAGTGAGCTATATAAAGCTTCTCCTTTTCATATTGAATATGCTATTAAGGATCCAGGTTATTATGGAATCCAGTTTAATATTCAATTTCTTAATAAAGACAAATTTATACTTTCTTATGCACTGAGAGGAAATGAGATTAAAGAAGAAAAAGTAGTAGGCTCAGCAATTATACAACCTGGTATCAATTTACAGCTTAATCTGACCCCTCAGTTTTCTTCTGATGTTATTGGCAAGGATTATCACTTTGTGGTAAAAGACAATGGGGCTATTAATCAGTATATAGATCAAAATCTGACGGTTGAAATTATTAATCCAGAAGCAAATACTATTGGTATTTCTTTTGCTGATCATAACCCGCTCAAAGCGAAGGATATTGTTAATCGGATTGATACAGTATACTTGGTAGAAAAATTGGCTAAAAACTCACAAGGCCAGCAGCAAACGCTGCAGTACCTAGATGAGCAACTTGACATAACCCGGGATAGTCTGCAGCGGGCGGAATTAGCTTTGCAACGGTTTGTTAAAGCGAATAAGACATATGATGTAAAGGCGGACGTAGGCACTCTTACAGAAAAGTTAGCCGAGCAGGAAAAAGAGAGAATAGAGCTACAAAAGCGCCTTGATCTATTAAATGGTGTAGCTCGCTTAATACAACGGGAACGTATTACAAGGGATGAGAATGTCAGTGTAGAACAGAGTGTCCCTGGTCTGGTAACTTTAGAGGACCCCATTCTTACTCAGCAGATAACGGAACTGAACCTGGCTCAACAGGATTTACGGCGCGTGCTCCGTTCCAGTACGGAAGCTACGGAAGCGGTTCAGCAACGGAAGGCAGCGGTGGAGTATGCCAAACGAAATGTGCAGGATGCATTACAGCAAAGCATGCAGGTTGTACGGGAGCAACTCGCTACTTTAAATCAGCAGCGTGGCCAATACAGCGCCCAATTGCAGGTACTTCCTCAGCGCGAGACCGAATTAGCTCGTCTTCGTCGTCCTTTTGAGCTCTTTGAAAAGTCTTATCTGATGCTGATGGATAAGAAAGTGGAGTTCAGCATTGCGAAGGCGGGTACTACTCCGGACTTCCAGATTCTCTCTCCGGCATCTGCTCCCGTAGAGCCTATTTCTCCTGTACGGATGATCGTATATGCCATTGGCCTGGCGGGTGGCATCATACTAGGGTTGAGTTTGGTGGCAGTGCGCTATTTCATGCACAATACTGTTACCAGCAGCCGGGAACTGGAGAATAATTGTATTGCCCCGGTATTAGGTATTATTCCAACCTACGACAAAGAGAAACTGGCAGTATCGAAGCTGATTGTAGATAAAAATCCCAAGTCAGCCATTTCTGAGTCCATTCGCTCAATTCGGACCAATCTGGAGTTTATGGCGTCTTCGAAGAAGAAACGCCTGATTTCCATTACCTCCACGGTCAGCGGAGAAGGCAAGACGTTTGTGGCGGTAAACCTGGGCGGCATCATTGCACTGTCTGAGCAGCGGGTGGTCATTCTGGATCTGGACATGCGTAAGCCAAAAGTCAACCTGGCTTTTGGGGCTGAAAACATCAAAGGCATCAGTACTATACTGATCGAGCGGCATAGTTGGGAAGAATGTATTCAGCACACTTCTATTCCCACGCTCGATTTCATCTCAGCCGGGCCTACCCCGCCAAATCCTTCTGAACTGATTCTGAGTCCCAAGTTTGATGAGCTACTAGCCAACCTGCATCAGCAGTATGATGTCATTATGATTGACACGCCGCCAGTAGGTTTGGTCACGGATGGTATCCTGATTATGCGCAAAGCGGACTTGCCGATTTACATTGTGCGGGCGGACTACTCAAAAAAGGTATTCCTGAAAAATATCAATAAGCTGATTCGGACGAATGGTTTTACCC
Organism: Hymenobacter sp. DG25A; assembly: GCF_001280305.1. Classification (NCBI taxonomy): domain Bacteria; kingdom Pseudomonadati; phylum Bacteroidota; class Cytophagia; order Cytophagales; family Hymenobacteraceae; genus Hymenobacter; species Hymenobacter erythromyxa. Next base: position 140,385 of record NZ_CP012623.1, read on the forward strand.
GAATGGCGACCATTCTGAATGATGCCCGGGCTTCTGGTATGTATGGTTATGGCTACGGCTACGGCTATGGCTATGGACAGGGCTATGGGCAGGGCTACTATGAAGAGGTGCAGCCTAAGCTCAGCTTATGGCGGCGGTTGCGGCAGCGCTTTGCATAACTTCGGAGTATGGCATCGTTCCTGAGTAAATTGTTTGGCAGCCGGGCCGCAGCGGTGGAGGCTGCCTCTTTAGGAGCGTTGGAAGTCGATATGCACTCCCATGTGTTACCGGGGCTGGATGATGGAGCAGAAACTCTGGAACATGCCGTGGACCTTCTGCGCGAGATGCAGGCGCTGGGCTACCGCAAGCTGGTGATGACCCCCCATATCATGGGCGACTTCTACAAGAACACCCCGGAAGGAGTCCGTGCTGCCCTCAGCAATTTGCAACAAGCCGCTCAGGATGCCGGTATTACCGGCTTGGAACTGGAATGCGCCGCCGAGTACTATCTGGATGAATGGTTTGGCCGCAAGTTGGAAGCCGCCGAGCCGCTGCTAAGTTTTGGCGGCAGCCAGAAGTATCTGCTTTTCGAAACGTCGTATATCAACGAGCCCTTCAACCTGCAGGAAACCATTTTCAACCTCAAAGCAGCCGGCTACCAACCCGTTATGGCCCATCCGGAACGGTATACCTACCTCTATGGGCGTTTTGAGGAACTGATCAGGATTCGGGAGTCGGGCGTGCTGCTGCAGGTGAATCTGAACTCTTTGTCAGGATACTATTCGCCGGGCGCCCGGCACGTGGCAGAGAAACTCATTGATGCGGGTATGGTGGATATGCTGGGTACCGATGCGCACCATCGGAAGCATACGGAAACACTCCGTACAAAAGTCCTGATGGCGGAGTATCTGCAGAAAGCGCTGGCGCTGCCGTTGCTCAACAAACACCTGTAAGATGGTCTTCGTTACGGGTGGCAGTGGGCTTATTGGCAGTTTCCTGATTCCGGCGCTGGTAGCGCGTGGCCTGCCGGTGCGGGCCCTCTATCGTAATCAGATTCCGGCCATTCCGATGGCTGATCAGGTGGAATGGGTGGAGGGTGACCTGCGCGATTCGTTGGCTATTCAGCAGGCGTTGCAGGGTGTAACCCACGTATTCCACTGTGCCGGCTTGGTCTCCTACGCACCGCAGGATGAAGCAGCCCTGCTGCAAGTAAACATGGAAGGTACCGCGGTACTGGTGGATGCCTGTCTGATGCAACCCGGAATTCGCTTATGCCATGTATCCTCGGTGGCCGCTTTAGGTGAGGCGGCTTCTCCGCCGTCGGCGGTAGTTAGCGGCAGCCCGTTTGTTGTCACGGAAGAGGCTAAGTGGGACTTAGGAGCCAGTCATTCGGCGTACGCGGCATCAAAATACCTGGGCGAGCTGGAAGTATGGCGCGGGGTATCCGAAGGGCTGTCGGCGGTCATTGTGAATCCCTCCGTAGTACTGGGCCCCGCCGACTGGAACCGGAGCAGTACCCGGCTGTTTCAGTATGCCTACAACGAACATCTGTTTTACACACCCGGCAACCTTAACGTGGTGGATGTGCGCGACGTGGTAGCCGCCATGCTGCGCCTCACGCTGGATCTGGCGGTACGGGGGGAACGGTATGTGCTGAGTGCGGCGGCCCTGCCACTGCATGATTTTCTGACGCAGGCCGCTCAATGCTTTGGAAAAAAGCCCCCTACAACGGCCGTGCCGGACTGGGCTGCCGAAGCCATCTGGCGGGTAGAGCATGTCCGCTCCTTGCTGACCGGAGCGCGGCCGCTCATCACCAAAGACACCGCCCGCGCTGGCCGCCGCGCCCTGCAATATCAGGCCACCAAAGTGCAGCTGGCAACCGGACTTGCCTTCCGGCCGGTAGCCGAAACAATTGCCTGGTGCTGTACTGAATTACAACGGAACGTGCACGCCTCCGGTGCGGTTGTTGTATCTTAGTATACCCATTCTCTTTTCCCATGAACAGAAGAGAATCTGACCGCAAATGCTGCCGTTTTGGCGGCTCCCTGCCGATAGTAGTAGCATGAGAATGAACGAAAATTTTGAGGACCGGGATGAAGTGCTGGATACCGTGCGCCGCTTTGAGCGCATGTTGACCAACAATGAGCCGGTGTTTTTTGATCTGGGCGATTTTGAGAACATCATCGACCATTATACCACCCATACCCAGTACGATAAGGCCCTGCGGGCGTGTGAGGCAGCCATTGCCCAATACCCCTTCAGCACGGAGCTGCTCATCGACCGTTCCCAGGTGCTGGCCATGAAAGGCGAGTATGTGGAGGCGGCCGCGCAGATTGAAGACGTTGCCCTGCTCGACCCGGACAACCCGGACGTGGCCGTGACGCGCGGTATCATTGCCACGCAGAAAGGGGATTTCTCGGAGGCTGTGGCGTACTTCCTGAGTGCGCTGGAGCGCGCCCCCGACCGCGACGATATTCACTTCAACCTGGGCCTGGCTTACCAAAGCTGGCTGAAGTTCAAGAGTGCGGCCAAGTACTACAAGCAAAGCCTGCGCCTGAACCTGGATAACGAGGTGGCCGTGCAGGAGCTGCTGTACTGCCTGGAAGTATCAGAACGGCTGGAAACCAACCTGGAGTTTTTCCGCCGCTTCACCGATGATGACCCATACTCCGCTTTAGCCTGGTACAACCTGGGGCAGGCCTACTTCCGCCTGGGCCGGTACGATGATGCCATTGCCGCTTTCGAGTATGCTATCCTGATTGATGGCAAGTTCTATGATGCGCATGGCTACCTGGCCAGCACCTACGTGAACCAGGAGCATTACCGCAAGGCCATCGACGAGTTTCAGCTGAGCTACGAGAAAGACAAGCCCACCGCGGAAGCACTGTGCAACATTGGCGAGTGCCACGAAAAGCTGGCCGAGTGGGACCAGGCACGCCGCTATTACCAGAAGTCCATTGATATGGATGAGACTATGGACGAGGCGTGGTTTGGAATCGGCATAGTGCTGAGCGCTCAGGACCGCAACTTCGAGGCCATTCACTTCTTCCGGCGGGCGGTAAACCTGTACGAGGAAAGTGTGGAGTACTGGCTGGCGCTTGCCACGGCCGAGTACCAGGTGGGCAACATCGTTAGTGCCATTGAGTGCTATGAAAAAGCCACCCTGGTAGCCCCCGACAACAAAGACGCCTGGCTGAACTGGAGCATCATACTCTACGAGCAGGGCAACTACGACGGCGCCATTGACCTGATGCGCAATGCCGTGGAAATTCAGCCGGCCGAGGCTGAGCTGCACTACCGCCTGTGCGCCTACCTGCTGGCTGCCGGGCGCTACCGCGAGGCTTACGAGTGCCTGGAAAACGCCTTGGTGCTGGATTTCGATAAGCACCGACTGCTGTTTGATTATTTCCCCGAGCTGGAGTCGCAGCGCGCCCTGGCCCGGCTGATTGATCAGTACCGCAAGTAACCAGCCGCATAAGACAGAGAGCCCGGGAGGTTTGGCATGCGCCGGCTTCCCGGGCTTCTATCTTTTCGGCCGATATAAAATCTGAACAGTACTTTTGCGGATCGGATTTACTATTTCCGGGTAGCGGCCCCTGTATTGCCAGCCGGCCTTTCACACCTTTTCACGCCTAAGTGCTTATTTCCTTCTGATGAACTACGACCTGAACCAAATTCCTGAGCGCACCGCCAAACCCCGCGAACAAGGCTTTACCATGGTAATGGACAAAGGCCTGAGCGTGCGCGAAGTAGAGGACTTTCTGGAAGTAGGCGCCTCCTACACCGATATTGTTAAGCTGGGCTGGGCTACCTCGTACGTAACGCCTAACCTCAAGCGCAAGCTGGAAGTGTACAAAGAAGCCGGCATTCCGGTGTACTTCGGCGGTACGCTGTTCGAGGCCTTCATCATCCGCAATCAGTTTGATGACTACCGCCGCCTGCTCGATACCATGGGCATGGAATATTGCGAGGTATCCGACGGCTCCATTGACCTGGACCACGAGCAAAAGCTGAAGTTCATTCAGACTTTGTCGAAAGATGTGCGCGTGCTGTCGGAAGTAGGTTCCAAGGATGCTGAAAAGATCATTCCTCCCTACAAGTGGATTCAGCAGATGCGTACCGAGCTGGAAGCCGGCGCCGAAAAGGTAATTGGTGAAGCTCGCGAAGCCGGCAACGTAGGTCTGTTCCGCAGCACCGGCGAGGTTCGCTCGGGCTTGGTAGAAGAGATTCTGACCCAGATTCCCTTCGAGAAAATCATCTGGGAAGCGCCCCAGAAAGCACAGCAGGTATGGTTTATCAAGATGCTGGGCGCCAACGTAAACCTGGGCAACATTGCCCCCAATGAGATTATCTCGCTGGAAACCATTCGGCTGGGTCTGCGCGGCGATACTTTCACGCACTTCCTGGATATGGATAATGTAGCCGAGATGTTCAAGCCTGAAGTGAAGGCTCCCGGCAAGCCCGGTACCTCCATGCCACGAGGCTAAGTCAGACTATCAAAAACCCGCTTCCCTGGCCGGAAGCGGGTTTTTTCTTGCCCATTTGATTTCAAATTGCTATGCTTTTTCGCTTGTTACTCTCTTTCTGGCTGATGCTTTTCTCAGGGGCGGCTATGGCGCAGGCTACGGGCCGCGTAGAGCACCTGCCGGATTTCCCCTCGAAGTTTGTGCAGCCGCGCAACGTGGATGTGTGGCTGCCCGAGGGATATGCGCCCGGCAAAAAATACCCGGTGCTGTACATGCACGATGGCCAGAACCTGTTCAGCCCCAAAACCTCCTACGGCGGCGTGGCCTGGGAAGTAGATAGTGTGCTCACGCAGCTGCAGCGGGATAAAAAAGTGCCGGCCTGCATCGTGGTGGGCATCTGGAACTCGCCCAAACGGTTTGCCGAGTACGCACCCGAAAAGCCGTTTAATATGATGCCAGCGGAGCGGCAGGAGGCCATTAAGCAGGAGCGGCAGTCTGAGTCATTGGCGGATGCTTACCTGAAGTTCATCGTGGAAGAGCTGAAGCCCTACATCGACCAGCATTACCAGACCCGGCCCGACCGTAAGCACACCTTCATCATGGGTTCCAGCATGGGCGGGCTCATCTCGCTGTATGCCGCGCTGGAATACCCCAAGGTGTTTGGTGGAGCAGGCTGCGTTTCCACGCACTGGCCCCTGAGTCTGAAAACGAATACTCCGGACTTTACCGATGCTATGGTGCGGTATATGGCGCAGAAGCTGCCGCGCCGCCACAAGCCCCGCCTGTATTTCGATTATGGCACCGCCACGCTGGATAGCTGGTATGAGCCCCACCAGCAGCGCATAGATTCCGTCCTGCGCGCCCAAGGCTACGATGCCCGCCACTGGCAAACCCGCCGCTTTGAAGGAGCCTCCCACAACGAAGCCTCCTGGCAGCAGCGCCTGGCTATTCCGCTGGAGTTTCTGCTCGGGAAGAAATAGCAGTAGCGCGAAGCTCCAGCTTCGCGTAAGAGCAACGCGAGTTCTAACACCCGCAGACGTCTGCTACTCGCTTCGCTCGTACGCGAAGCCGGAGCTTCGCGCTACTTTTTGCATTCCCATTACCTTGCAGTCTATGAAAAAGGCATTGAGCTATCTGTACCCGTTCACGCGCAAGGTGCCCTCCACTTATAATGGGGAGTTGGAAGTCTCCCTGTACCGGGGGCGCAAGGTGCTGGACTCGCGCACGGCCAACTATTCCTACGGCTCTTTGCAGCGAGTGCTGCGCTTTGGCTTGCAGCAGATTTCGCTGGCTGGCTGCCGGCGTATTCTGCTGCTGGGGCTGGGCGGCGGCTCCGTTATCCAAACGCTGCGGGAGGATTTCGACTACCAAAACCACATTACCGCCGTCGATTTTGATCCGCTGGTGATAGAGCTGGCGGCGCAGGAATTTGGCATTGAACCCGGCCCGCGCCTGCAGATTGTGTGCGCCGATGCCTTTGCCTACGTGCACGACTCACACCCGCCCTTTGATCTGGTGCTGGTGGATCTGTTTGTGGACAGCACCATTCAGGAAGGCGTGTTTGCGCCGGCATTCTGGCAGAACGTATTTCGGCTGTTGCGCCCCGGCGGCCAGGTATTGCTGAATACCCTGCAAGGCGCAGTGCCGGCCGGCGCGCTGCAGCAACTGCAGGAGGCAGTGCAGGTTTTGGGCGGTACCGTCAGGCTGTTTCCGAAGGTGGAAAAGCTGAACCTGCTGGTGCTGGTCCAGAAGCCAGCCTAAAGGTGCCGCTAACCCGGCGGGAAATACTTTTCCGGGACTTTAGCGGCAGCCTGTTTTCTTTGTAGAAATATTCCGCCGCTTTTTCAGTCGTTTGCGCCTTATGGAGATTATTAAGCACTTTTTTGACCTGGTTCTGCACCTCGATAAAACCCTCGTGGATGTGGTGCTGCAATACGGGACGCTGACGTACCTGATTCTGTTTCTCATCATCTTCACAGAAACCGGGGTGGTCGTTTTTCCATTCCTGCCCGGTGATTCGCTGCTGTTTGTGGCCGGCACGCTGGCCGCGCAGCCCGTGGCCGCCGGCTCGCCGGAAACCCTGCTTAACGTGTGGTATCTGATGCCCCTGCTGTTTGTAGCCGCTTTTCTGGGGGATAACCTCAACTACTTTATTGGCGACTACCTGGGGCCGCGCGTGTTCCGCGAAAACTACAAGCTGCTCAACCGCAAATACTTGGACCAGACCCAGGCCTTCTATGCCAAGCATGGTGGCAAAACCATCATTATGGCCCGCTTTGTCCCTATTGTGCGCACGTTTGCTCCCTTTGTGGCCGGCGTAGGCACCATGAAGTACAGCTACTTCATCAGCTACAGCATTGGCGGCGCGCTGCTGTGGGTGGTTTCCCTCACCATGGCCGGCTATTTGTTTGGCAACATCCCGGTGGTGCGCGACAACTTCACGCTGGTGATTTACGGCATTATTCTGCTGTCTATTCTGCCGCCGCTGTTCCAGTTTCTCAAAAGCAAGTTTGCGGCGCGCCCTACCAGCGCCTAGAAAAAATAGTATTTACTAAAGAAACCGCCCGGCCCTCATAGGTACCGGGCGGTTTTTTTGTTGCTTTGGATGTGCTTAGCTAGAAAAGCACTGCCTATGAGGGAATTTGGATTGATTGGTCGCTCTTTGGAGCATTCTTTTTCGCAGACGTACTTCACCCAGAAGTTTGATAACCTGGGTTTGAGCGACCATCGGTACGAGCTGTTTGAGCTGTATTCTATTACGGAGCTGCCCACGCTTTTGGCGCAGCATCCGGAGCTGAAGGGCCTCAACGTCACCATTCCCTACAAAGAGCAGGTGTGGACGTACCTGGATGAAATGTCGCCGATTGCGGCGCGCATTGGGGCGGTAAACGTAATTGAGTTTGCGCCGGATGGCCGCCGCATTGGCCACAACACCGACTATATAGGGTTCCAGGAATCGGTGAGGCGCTTTTACCCGGCGCGCGGCGACGATGCCGGCGCGCTGATTCTGGGCACGGGCGGCGCGGCCAAAGCCGTAGAAACCGCCCTGCGCGACCTGGGCATCCGGTGCTGGCTGGTCTCGCGCAACTCCCTGGCCGCCGGCCTCACCTACGCCGACCTTTCTCCTTCTTTGCTGGAGGCGCATACGCTTATCATCAACACCACGCCCCTGGGCACCTACCCCAATGTGGCCGAGTGCCCCACCATACCCTACGAGCACCTCACGGAGCGCCACTACCTCTACGACCTGATCTACAACCCCGGCGAAACCCTCTTTATGCAGAAAGGCCGCGAAATGGGTGCCCACACCAAAAACGGCTTCGAAATGCTCTGCCTGCAGGCCGAAGCCGCCTGGGCTATCTGGAATAAATAAGCGGCTACTTAAAGTAGAAGCAGTATTAAACAGAACTGTCATCCTGAGCAAAGCGAAGGACCTTATCACCGAAGAACGAGTCGTTGTTACGATGGTCGTTCTCACATGATAAGGTCCTTCGCTTTGCTCAGGATGACAGCTTTTTATTTAACAGATATAGTAAAACAGATATAGTAAACAGGTATGGTAAGCTGTTTAAAGCCTGACGATACTATTGCTGGCCGCCGCCGCCTTCACCCTGCTTCTGGTCGTCGTTGCGGATGCTGCGGGCGGGGCGCTTGGGCTTGTTCTCCAGCTTACCGAAACGGTAGCTGAAGGCGGCCCGCACGCCACGGTTGTACACGTAGGTGGTGTTGGTGGAGCGGGAACGGCCGTTGTCGAAGTCGTTTTCCAGCTTGACGTAGCGCGAGAAGGGGTTATCAGCATTCAGCGTCAGATCGGCCTTGCCTTTCAGCATTTCCTTACGCAGGCCAATGGAGTACATCTGCCAGGGCGAGTTTTGCCTTGCAGCTGAATACGCGGCGAGTTTAGCATGCCGAAGAACTGCAGGCTGAAGCCCTTCTCAAACTTGTAGCCGGAGTTGATATTGGCCGAGTAAACGAAGCCTGAGTTGCTGGTGTTCAGCGCCTTGCTGTTCAGGTACACGTAAAACAGGCTCACGTTGCCACTGATGTCCCATTTAGGCAGCGGTTTCACGGAGCCGAACAGGTTAGTACCGTAAGTCTGGTTGCGGGCTACGTTGCCGAAGGTGGAAACCACCCGACCCTGATTATCGGTGCGGTAAATGCGCTCAATGGCGTTGTTGGTCTGCCGGGAGTAGGCTGATATGTTGATGACCGAGCCCTTCACGAAGGTATTCCAGTTCACCTCGTAGTTGTCGGTGAATTCGGCGTCCAGCTCTGGGTTGCCCTCCGAGATGTTGCGCGGGTCAGTTTCGTTGCGGTAGGGGTTCAGGTAAAAAATGCTGGGGCGCTGAATGCGGCGCGAGTAGCTCAGGCGGATGGTGGAGCCTTGCTGCTTGAGGTTGCGCGTAAGGGCCACGTTGGGGAGCAGGTTGGTAAACGTGAGGCTGAACGGGCTGTCCTGGTTCTCAAAATCACCTTCCAGGTCGGTGCGTTCCACGCGGGCGCCTAGGCGCACGTTGTATTTCTTGCCCAGGCTGGTGGCATAGGTAGCGTAGCCGGCCATCACATCCTGATCATAGGTGTACTTGTTGGTGAGGCTGGGCACCTCGGCAAACTCGCCAGTATTTAAATCAGTGCGGCTTACGCGGAAGTCACTTTCTACCCGCCGCTGAATCAGCTTGCCCCCGAACTCCACCGTCTGCTTTTCGCCGATGGGATGCACATAGTCGGTTTGCAGGGTGTTTTCCTGGTTACTGGCAATGTTGGGGCTGTACTCCTCAAACGTGGGCGTGGTGCCCGCGTAGTCCAGCGGAAACTGGTCTACATTGTAGTAGCGGTTGTTGTTGTTGCGGTTGTGCTGTGCCAGTACCGACCACTCGCGTCGGCTGCTGGGCCCAAAGGTGCGGGTATACGTGCCGGTCAGGTCATAGCTCCGGATCTGGAACTTCTGATCAAAGTCGCGGGTGTAGTTGCCGAACAGTGGGTTGCTGTTATCCGGCTCGCCGGCATCCAGGGTGTAGGTGTTGTAGATATCCGCGTTGTTGCGGTGCTGAAACATGTTGCCGTTCAGCGACAGGCTGAAGCTGTGGTTGGTAGCCGGCTCGTATTCCAGCCCGATGCGGGCGTTGCCGCCGCCACCCTGGGCGCGGCCTTCATTGCGCTGCAGCAGCCGGCCCGTGGTGGTAATGCCGTCGGCGCTTACCACGTCCCGGTCTTCGCGGTCCACCTCCTGCACGCCAGGAGAGTAGTGCATCCAGCCATTGGCCGATGACGACAACCCAAGCTTGCCTTTGCGTGCGTTCAGAGCCAGGTTACCGTTGGAGTTCCGGGTGCCCACGGCCAGGCCTACGTTGCCGTTAATGCCCTGCAGGTTGTTTTCCTTCAGTACAATGTTGATGATACCGGCGGAGCCTTCGGCATCGTACTTGGCCGAAGGAGAGGTAATCACCTCCACGTTTTTAATCTGGTCGGCGGGCAGCTGTTTCAGGGCTTCGGCTATGTCGCCGGCCATCACGGAGGAGGGCTTGCCGTTGATGAGCACGCGCACGTTGCCGGAGCCGCGCAGCTGCAGGTTGCCATCGGGGTCTACGCTCACCATGGGGGCTTTGCGCAGCACGTCGGCGGCGGTGCCGCCTTTGTTGGTGTTGTCCTGGGCCGCGTTATACACTAGGCGGTCAGGCTTGCTTTCTACTACCGGCCGCTCACCCGTTACGGTTACTTCATTGAGCTGCTTGGCCTGCGAAGTGAGGGCCACGGTGCCTAGGTCGAGGCTCATCTTGCCCTCCTGCAGGGAAATAGCCTGTACCTGGCTGCCATAGCCAATAAAGCTGATGGACAAGCGGTAGGAACCGGCCGCCAGTCCTTTCAGCGTGAAGCGGCCTTTTTCGTCGGCTACGGTGCCATCCAGGGGCTGCTCGCCTACGGGCGGCAGTACCGTAATGGTGGCAAACTCAACGGGCTGCCGGGTGGTAGCATCCAGCACGGTGCCGCTGATGCGGCCGGTGCCTTTGGCGGCCGGGGCCAGCGTAAGGGCTGGGGCGGCGCCCGCCGGGCGCGCTGCTCCGGGTGCTGCCGGGGCTGTGCCTTGAGCCGCGGCCATGTGCGTAATGAACGTAGTGCCGACCAGCAGCAACGCGGAAAGGTGTTTCATAGCATGTTAGGTGTAAGCGCAGTTAGAGCAAGTCCTCGCGTGAATCTCCCGGATAATCTCAACAACTCCAGCACAGATGTTAAAACCCGGCGGTGGGTTGCATTCCGCCGCTTTTATTTTGTGCTACTTTCTTACCAGAGGAGGAGTTTTTTTTCAGCCTGCAAAGTTACCGCGCCGGCCACCAGTCATCTACTATCCCGCCGACTTTATCTTCCTAAGGGCCACTTATCTCCCGGCAATCGGCCACTCTTTCTACATGAAGCAGCAACCCGGCCGGGAAGGGCCAGCCACCAAAAAGAACAGCCCCCCGGAACCGGGCGGCTGTGTTGCAGGAGGTGTGCAGGTTCTGAAGAGGGAATGTACCATTTCGTGCCCGATTTCCTAGCTATTGGGCCGGAATGTTTTCCCGAAAAGCAGGGGATAGGTACCTCGTTTTCCTGGCGCGGCTGCCTTACTCAACCGGAAATCAGCCTAAATTGACAGACCGGTTACTGAAAGGCGAAAATGGCCCAAAACTGCAGAGCCGTGCACCCGTGCCTAGCTAGATTATATCAAGACATCAGTTTGCCCATAAACCAACCGGCACGGCCGGGAAACTCCGCCAATAGATTTAATTCAACTATTCTAATATACTTGATTTTTATCTCGAATTTTATAAATATATAGCTGATAATAAAGGAGATAATACATTGTGAATATAATTGTGCAACCAGCATGCAACGCTTGGCTAACGGGCTGTACTCTTCAGAATACAGGGCGGGAGCCAACTCCCTTTTATTCACTTTTTCCAGTAGCCCAAGCGTATGCCCCAGACTAGCACCCGGAGCAATTTTAGTGGCTTGATACCTTCTATCTACCAAAAGAAGGGAGGCAGCCGTGCAGGTTGGTTTGTAGCATGAGCGCGCTATTACCTACCTTCGGCGGGTCGGTTCTGGACAACCTGCTTGCGCCGGTGGCCATTTCCGAGCCGACTTTTCGCCCTGCCACTGCCCCTGTGCGTCCTCTCTCCTCACCCCACACCCTGAGCGAGTCTGAACTGCTTGATGCTTGTCTGGCTGGTAGCCGCCTGGCACAAAAGCAGCTTTACGACCGGTACTCTGCCAGGATGATGGCCGTTTGCATGCGCTATGCCCAAACCACGTTTGAGGCCGAAGACGTACTGCAGGAGGGCTTTCTGACGGTGTTTAAAAACCTGACCAAATTTCGGCGGGAGTGCCCCCTGGAATTCTGGATTCGTCGTATCATGGTGAATGCTGCCCTGCGCCAGCACCGGCGCAATGCGCACTTGGTAGCGGTCAGCGAAGGCGAATACCCCCAGGACCTGGCCGATGAAGAGTTTACCCTGGCCAACTATGGCTTTGAGGAGCTGCTGACCCTGATTCAGGAGCTGGCCCCTCGCTACCGGATGGTGTTCAACCTATTTGCTATTGAAGGCTATAGCCACAAAGAAATTGGGGAGCTGATGGGCATTTCCGAAGGCACCAGCAAATCACAGTACGCCCGGGCACGGGTTATTTTGAAAAACAAACTAGAGCGCCTCGACGCTCACCGGACCAATGGAACCTTCAGCCGATAAGCCCACCTCCCCACAAAAGGGCGACCTGGAGTACCTGTTTCGCCAAAAATTTGAGGAAGCGGAAATGCAGCCCCGGGCCAGCCTGTGGGAGCAGCTTGACCATGAGCTGGTAGTACAGCAGAATGAAACCTTCCGCGAGCGGCTCCGGGTACACCGCTGGGTAGCCGCAGCCTGCGTATTATTTATGCTGGGCATGGGTGGCTGGTTTACCATACACCTCAACAGCACCCACGAAGGCGAGCTGGCTGCCGGCCTGCCGGAGGCTCAGAATGCCACTAATAATCAAAGCAGCAAACCACAACTGGCCGCCCAGGCGCCTGCTGCCAATAGCGCCAGCCAATCGGCAACGGCCGATGCGGCGGCTCCTTCCCGCCAAGCCACTGCCGCGGTAACTGCTGCGGGCAGCACCTGACCATGAACGGCGCCGCCGGCGCTGCGGCTAAACAAGCTGTAACGGGTGATGTAGCGCCTAATCGTACGGCTACTGCTGCTGTTACGGCGGGTAGTAACCGCGTGCTGCCGGCCAATACCCAGGCTGCCAATACTGCCTCAGAAACCACCGCTTCTCCCGAGACGGAGGCTAATGGCCAGGGCCGCAATTCCTTCCTGGGCTATGCTGCTAACAGCGCTACCCAGAGCAGCCAGGAAACGGCTGCCGGCCAGCGGAGCCTTTCTCCGGCCTACAGCGCGGCTCCTAGTGCTGGCACCGCGCTGGCTGACTTCAGCCGGAATGCTGCGGCCTACACCGTAGCGGCAGTAGCTACCCCGGCCGCGGCCCCATCCGTAGCCACCACGCCTGCCGTTACTACTGCTACGGATGCAACGGCTTCTGAGCAGGTAGCTGCCCTGGCTCCCCGTGCTGCGGCGCTCAGCAATGCCTTGGCAGCGCTGCCCGCTTCTTTGGAGCCAGCCTATGCCTCCAGTGCTTTAGCCTGGGCCGATGAGCTGGCCGAAAAGGATGAGAAGAAATTAGCGCAAAAGGGCGGCTGGAGCTTTGGCGGCGGCCATAATCTGTCCTCCTTCAACCCCAACGTAAATTTCTCTCGCGGGTCAATTAGTGCCCCAACTCTTCAGAAAGCTTCCGCTGCGGCCCGGGCCAATGCCCAGACCTATGAGGATGCTGCCTCTGAGTATCGCCAGAATTTACAGGCCGGACTGGGGCAGCGCGTGGCTTTCATGGCCCGCAAGCGGCTTGGTGGCCGCTGGAGCGCCGCGGCAGGGGTGGAGGCTGCCGAGTACCGGGCTTCTTCTCAGACCTCTTATGCGGCTGTAGCACCGGATATGCAGGCTACCTTTACCAGTGATTACCAGCAGGCCAACCGCATCCGGACCCAGATGGCTACCGACCTGACGGCGCTGCCTGCACCGCAGCCTACACATTACCGCTACCGCACGGCTGGCCTGCCGGTTTCGCTGCAGTATGGTGCTTCGGATAAAATGGGCTGGTCGTTGTATGCCCGCATGGGCGCGGCAGTTAACCTGCTGTTCAGCAGTCGTCTGTCGCCGGATGATACCAACCTGATTGGCCGGAAAGAATACAAGCTAAGCTCTACTGATTCGCCATACCGGCATGTGCTGGCCTCTTTGCGGGGTGGAGCGGGTATGCAGTACCGCCCGGCGGGTGCTTCCTGGCTGGTAGCCCTGGGCCCGGCCGCCGAAGCCGGACTGAACACGCTGAACGCCGAGCCTTCGCAATCCTACTGGCATCAGAACCGGCCCTACTCGGTAGGTCTGGAGGCAAGCGTAGAGTTTGGCCTGGGCAAGCCGGTGGTAGCAGCGCACTAAAATGGGCATTAAGCCTGCCGGCAAAGCGCCCAATCCTCAGCCCACCCTATAGAAACCCCCGCTTTCAGGTGAAGGCGGGGTTTTCTGTTGCCCGGAAAATACCTTTTACACTTTCTGATGCTCCTTGAAAAGGTCAGCTAATGGCTGGCTCGTAGCAGCGAGAAAATGGTGCTCTACCATTAGGTAGGGCCCTATTCGTGAATTAAACGCATCGTAGCCTGCTGCTGGCCTTGCTGCACCCGTAAGAAATACATGCCGGCTGATAGGGCGCCCGCTTCCGGCAGGAGTAGGGTGGTAGCAGTGGCCCGCACGTAGGTGGGGCACTGCCAGAGCAACCGCCCGGCTGCATCCAGCAGGCTGACGGTAGCGGCCCCCGGCTGTATTGAATGCAGTTGTACCTGCACGCCGGCACTACCGAAAGGCAGCGGCCAGGCCGTTAGCTGCAGTGTATTGCTGCCAGTTGCTGAATTTTCCCGCACCGCCAATGGCAGGCCCAGAGTACCAATGCGCACGGGCACCCCGCTATAGTACGTTTGGCCGGCTTGTCCATAATTATTTGCTCCCCAGGTCCATAGCTTACCGTCTTGGCGCGTGGCCATGGCGTGGTTCATACCTGCCTGCACGCTTTGCCATGTGGCGTCAGAAGCCACCGCTTGGGGAATGGTAGAGTTGATGGTAGAGCCATTGCCAAGGGCTCCTTCTGCATTATAGCCCCAGGCCCATAGTTTTCCATCTTCGTCAATGGCTACTGTAAAGTTCGCTCCTGCACTTGCGACTTTCCAGGTCCGGCTGGCCGCTATCTGAATGGGTTTCCACGAATCGGTGGTGGTGCCGTTGCCCAGCTTGCCGTACTCATTGCTGCCCCAGGTCCAGAGGGTGCCATTCTGGGCAATGGCCACGGTATGATTTCCGCCGGTGCTGACTGATTGCCATTTGGTGCCCGGCTGCACCTGCTCCGGCGCCAGCCGCGTGCCCTGGTCGCCCATGCCCAACTGGCCTTTGGCATTATAGCCCCACATCCAAAGGGTACTGTCCTGGCGAATAGCGGCCGCGTAGTAGCCGGTTTGATAAGGCTCAAAGTAATCTATGAGGCTGGCGCTGATCTGCAGCCAGCGGGAGCCCGCAACCAGCTGCACCGGCTCCGACCGCGACTGGTTGGTGCCATCCCCCACAACAGGCTTGGTGTAGGTAGTTCCGCTGCTGCCGCCCCAGCCCCAGAGGGTGCTGTCCTGCTGAATGCCCCACGCACAAATCGGGCCCGCGGCTACGGTGCGCCAAGTGGTGCCGGCTACTACTGGCACAGCGACGTAGGTGTCAGTTTTGCTATCGTAGGAGTCCCGGGCGTAGCGGCCGGGGACGGTGCCCCAGGCCCACAGGCTACCGTCGTGCCGGATGCTTAGCAGGTAGTTTTTGCCCGTTACTACTTTATCCCATTGCTGCGTGCTTTCCAGCTTGGTTGGGGCTACGTACCATTTGCCGAAGTTGGGGCCAAAAGGCTGCGAAGCGCCCCAGCTCCATAAGTTGCCCTCGGTATCGATGGCCGCCGAAAACGCGCCGCTGCCACTATAGCTTTTCCAGGCTACCTCGGGCGCCACAGCGAGGGGCAAGGGCAGGGCTACAGTCTTGATAGTAGCTGTGCCCAAAGCCCCGGCGTAGTTATAGCCCCAGGTCCAGACGGAGCCGTCCTGCCGCACAGCCAAGTTGTGGTAGCTGGCGGCCGTGATGGTCTGCCAACTTGTGCCAGCTACTACTTCATTGGGAACGACGTTGTCGCGCGAGCCGATACCGAGGTTGCCGAAGCTGTTATAGCCGGTGCTCCACAGCGTGCCGTCGGTCTTGATCATGAGGCAGTGCTGGGCGCCGGCACTCACACTCTTCCATTTGGTGCCCGCCGGAAAGTTGTACGGCCGGAACTCGGTCGGCGACAGGTTCGGGGAAGTGGTTTTCAGTGGGCTTTGCTCTCCCCAGTTCCACAGCGTGCCGGCTTTGTCGATGGCTGCGACGTAGCCCATGCCGGCGCTTACGAAAGCCATATTGGAGGCTACTTTGGTGGGCGTTCTACGTTGCGTGGTGGAACCGTCGCCCAAGGCACCGGCGGTATTGTTGCCCCAGGTCCACACCGAACCATCGGCCCGGATGGCGGCTGAATGATAGTCGCCCGCACTCACGCATTGCCAGGTGGTACCGGGCAACAGCTGAACGGGAGCCGGGCGGGGGGTGGTGGTGCCGTCGCCCAGGGCGCCGTACCAGTTGTCGCCCCATGCCCACAGGGTGCCATCCTGCCGAATGGCCAGGGTATGGCCGGTACCGGCACTCACGCTTATCCATTTGGTGCCGGCAGCAATCTGCACGGGGGTGGTGCGGTTGGTAGTGGTGCCGTCACCTAATTGCCCGGCGCTATTTTTGCCCCAGGCCCACAGGGTGCCGTCCTGGCGAATGGCGAGTGTATAGTACTGCCCGGCTTCGGCACTCTTCCATTTAGTGCCGGAATCAATGCGAACAGGTGTGGCCTGGTCAGTGGTGGTGCCGTTGCCGAGCTGGCCATATGCATTGTTGCCCCAGGCCCAGAGGCTGCCATCGGTTTGAACAAGAAGCGAGTGAAACTGAGCCTGAAGGGGCGTTCCAGTTGTAAGAATAAGCAATAAGGCAAACCAGAAACTGACACAACGGGATAAACCAGGCATGTTATAATAGAAGAGTAGGGAGTAGCGGGTTAGATGACTAAAGGTACAGGGTTGCCGGCTGCATTTAGTCTGAGAATAGTGCTTTAACCCTGAGAATAATGTAAAAAGGCTTTTGGATCAACAGGAACTTTCACAACCACTCAGGAATTCGTTTCCGAACCTGTTTCCCGGGGGAGTAGGAGGTTTTAATGCCTTATTAAATTCTTGCCCCAATTTTGCTAAAAAGAAATCCGGCGGCCCTAACCCGCTGCTTAGCCCCCAGGCAGCAAATAGTGCAGTAGGTGGCTCTTTGTTTTGCCAATGGGTTTAGCTTAACGCCACGGATTTAGTACGTTCGTGGAAACCCACCGCCCTGTTTCAGAGTTATTCTAGGCTACCTTTTTCCATCGGATGAAATATCAGCTTACCTCGGAGTTTGAACCCACCGGCGACCAGCCACAGGCCATTGCCCAGCTGGTGCAGGGCATTAACAATGGCGAGCATGTACAGGTGCTGCTGGGGGCCACGGGCACCGGCAAAACGTTTACCATGGCCAACGTTATTGCCCAAACCGGCAAGCCGGCCCTGGTGCTCTGCCACAACAAAACCCTGGCCGCGCAGCTCTACGGCGAGTTCAAGACATTTTTCCCCAACAATGCCGTCGAGTATTACATCAGCTACTACGACTACTACCAGCCCGAAGCATACATTGCCAGCACCGATGTCTTCATCGAGAAAGACCTGGCTATTAACCAGGAAATTGAAAAGCTGCGGCTGCACTGCACCTCCTCGCTGCTGAGCGGGCGGCGCGACATCATTGTTATTGCCTCGGTATCGTGCATCTATGGCATCGGCAACCCCGAGGAGTTTGCCAAAAACGTCATCTATCTGGCGCCGGGTTTGCGCTACTCGCGCAACAACCTGCTCTACCAGTTTGTGCAGATTCTGTACTCCCGCACGGAGGCCGACTTCACGCGCGGCTCCTTCCGCGTGAAAGGAGATACCGTGGACGTATTCCCGGCCTACGCGGACTATGCCTACCGGATTTTCTTCTTCGGGGATGAAATCGAAAGCATTCAGAAGATAGACCCGCAGAGCGGCAAGAAGCTTTCCGATGAGAAGGACGTGACCCTGTACCCGGCCAACCTGTTCGTGACCGGGAAAGACACACTCAATCAGGCCATCAAGGAAATTCAGTTTGACATGATGCAGCAGCACGCCTACTTCGAGAAGGAAGGGCGTGATTCTGAGGCCAAGCGCATTTTGGAGCGCACCGAGTTCGACCTGGAAATGATTCGGGAGCTGGGCTATTGCTCGGGCATTGAGAACTACTCGCGCTATTTCGATGGCCGGGAGCCCGGCTCACGCCCGTTCTGCCTGCTCGACTATTTCCCCAAGGATTACCTGCTGGTAGTGGATGAAAGCCACGTGACTATGCCCCAGATCCGGGCCATGTGGGGCGGCGACCGGAGCCGCAAGGTGGCCCTGGTGGACTACGGCTTCCGCCTTCCCTCGGCCATGGACAACCGCCCGCTTACTTTCAACGAGTTTGAGAGCATGTTTCAGCAGGCAGTCTACGTTTCGGCTACGCCTTCCGACTATGAGCTAACCCAGGCCAACGGCGTGGTAGTGGAGCAGATTATTCGGCCCACTGGCCTGCTGGACCCTGTTATTGACGTGCGCCCCTCCGTGAACCAGATTGACGACCTGCTGGACGAAGTAGACGAGCGGGTGAAAATGGGCGACCGGGTGCTGGTAACCACGCTCACCAAGCGCATGGCCGAAGAGCTGCAGAAATATATGGAGCGGCTGGGCATCAAATCCAGCTACGTGCACTCCGATGTGAAGAGTCTGGACCGGGTAGAAATCCTGCGCCAGCTGCGCTTAGGAGAAATTGATGTGCTCATTGGCGTAAACCTGCTGCGCGAAGGCCTTGACCTACCCGAAGTAAGCCTGGTAGCTATTCTGGATGCCGATAAGGAAGGCTTCCTGCGCGACCAGCGCAGCCTGATCCAGACCATGGGTCGCGCCGCCCGAAACGACCGGGGCAAGGTGATTATGTACGCCGACCGGATTACGGGCTCTATGCAGCGGGCTATGGATGAAACCAACCGCCGCCGCGCCACCCAAATGGCCTACAACGAGAAGCACGGCATTACCCCGCAAACCGTGAAAAAGTCGCGGGAGGCCATTATGGGGCAGACGTCGTTGTCAGACTACCGCGTAATTGAGCCCAAAGCCTACGTAGGGCCGAGCGAGGAAAGCGCAATGTCATTGGCGGCTGAGCCCGTGGTGGCTATGATGACGAAAGTGGACCTGGAAAAGCTCATCAAGCAAACCGAAAAGCAGATGGAAGCCGCCGCCAAAGAGCTGGACTTCCTGCAGGCCGCCAAGTACCGCGACGAGCTGGCCGCCTTAAAGCAGATGCTGAAGATGAAGCGGGATTAACCCAGCCTCCGTTCTAATACGAACCGCCCATGGCCGCTAATAAAAAGTGGTTATGGGCGTTTTTGTTAAGACTCCGGATTCGGCTTAGGTGGTTTATCGTGCTGCTTAATCACGCTGATGTGGCCGTTGCGCTCCAATACTACTTTGCGCACGTGCTCTGATTCTTCCAGGCCGCCACTGTCGCGCAGGCCTTCCATCAGGTCGTTTCGGGTGATGTTGGTGCGGCGCAGGTTGTGGGTTTTCAACTCCCCGTTTTCGACCAGCACCCGCGCTTTCCCTTTTATGATGAGCCCTACAAAATCAGAATAGTAGGCGGCAATGGCCAGCAGCCGGTGCAGCACCACGAATACCGTAGCTGCTATTATGGTGGGCCAGAACGGAGAGGCGGCCACAATAGCCCGGGCAAGCACGGCCCCCAGAATAATCTTCAGTACCATATCAAAAGCGCTACCACTGCTAAAAGCGCGCGTGCCGGCCAGCCGGAGCTGTGCCAATGCTACAAAAAAGATAACCACCGCGCGTATAGACATTTGCAGCGCCGTGATATCATCAGCATGTACGTGTAAGCCTAATAGCTCATTTAGCTCTTCCATCAGGCACCGGAAAGAAAAATCAGACAGGATGCGGCCTCCGGCAGGGCGGGCTATAGCCTGTGCTGGTAGGGTCGGGTATGCTTGTATACCCGGAAGCCAGCGTTGGAGTTGCTACCCGCTGCGCCTGTTGCCAGGACTGGCGGTTCTGGCTTATTAATGCTCTTAAGTCCGCTCACTTAACTAGCCTGCTCAGAGGCCGGGGCCGGGTTAAGCTCTTGGCCCGAGAGCAGAAACTCCCGCAGCCGGTTGATATGCAGCTTTATCTCCTTGATGCGTTCTTCCTGGCGCAGGCTCAGTTCGCCC
Source organism: Hymenobacter sp. DG25A (assembly GCF_001280305.1). Lineage (NCBI taxonomy): Bacteria > Pseudomonadati > Bacteroidota > Cytophagia > Cytophagales > Hymenobacteraceae > Hymenobacter > Hymenobacter erythromyxa. The sequence continues at coordinate 160,346 of NZ_CP012623.1, forward strand.
TGGCTCCGGCCGGCCATGCTCATGAGCAGGTTTTTGCGCTCCTCCATCATGCGCATGGCCACCCACAGGGTTTCTTCCAGGCCTTGCTGGCTGCTTTCCAGCAGGGCTTCGGCGGCAAAGGCGTGGCCCGTATGGCACCGGAAGCGCAGCACATTGCCCTGATCAACCTTCCATAAAGAGCCCCCGCAATCGGGGCAGGTAAGGGGCACGGGGGTGCCCAGGCGGGCAATAGCTTCAGTATCTCCCACAATACGCTCCGCAATAGCGGCCTCCATTTTAATGTCATGCGGAATAACGGTAGGGGCGCTGGTCGGTATGTGCACCAGGCGCGTCAGTAAGTGGCCCATCTCGGAAAGGGGCACCACGTAATCAATGGCTACGTTGCTGAGGGCGCTTTCCGGCATACTGGAAAACTCGGCCTCCTGGGGGTCCTGCACCACGGCCTGCCCGCCGGCGCGCTTAATCTGCTCCAGGCCGGCGGTGCCATCATGCAGCATGCCGGTGAGGATAACGCCAATAACGGCCGCCCCGTACTGGGCCGCGGCCGAGCGGAACAGGGCATCGGCGGCGGGCCGGTAATTATTTTCCCGCGGGCCTTTGGTCACCAGCAGTTTTCCGTCCCGCACCAGCAGGTGCCGGTCGGGTGGGGCCAGGTACAGCGTGCTGGCTTCTAGCGCCTGCCCATGCGTGGGCAGCACACACCGCAGCGGGGTGTGGCTGGCCAGCCGCTCTACCATAAGCTGGCCGGAAGACTCAGGGGAAAAGTGCTGCACCACCAACACGGCGGCGGGCAGCGTGCCGGGCAGGTTACTGACTAAGCGCGTAAGAGCCGGCATGCCCCCCGCCGAAGCACCAATGACAATGATATAAGCAGGGTCTTCCACGGGATAGGCAGATAAATCGTTTCAAAAGCAGCCCCAACAATATGGGGTACCGTCTTTAACCCTACGCGGCCCGCCTGATTCGGGTTAACGAGGGTTGGCCGCTTAAAAACCCTGCCTCCATCTCTGTCGGACAAAAATGGGGTTTATGCGTACTTTTGAATAGAAGGGCTACCCCGTTAGCGGTAGCCCGCTGCCTGCTGCTATGCCTTCTGCCACCCCTGCTTCTCCCGAAGAGAGAAATTCTGCTGAACCAGTTTCTGCCTCGCCGCTACCCATTGATGCCCAGGTGTCGCAGGCACAGCTGCGCCGGGTACAGGCCCAGGAAGATAACAGCGAGACGTTTCCTATTGTAGGCATGGGCGGCTCGGCGGGCTCCCTGGGGGCATTTGAGCAGTTTTTTCAGCACATGCCCCCCGACAGCGGTATTGCTTTTGTGGTGGTGATGCACCTAGCGCCTAACCCCAGTGGCGAGCTGCCCCAGGTAATGCAGCGCTTTACCGCCATGCCCGTGCTGGAAGCCGCCGATGGCATGAAGGTGCGGCCCAACCATGTATATGTGATTCCGCCGGACCGGGACATGAGCATTATGCACGGTACGCTGCTGCTGTTTGCGCCCACGCAGCCCCGGGGCAAGCGCCTGCCCATCGATTTCTTTTACCAGAGCCTGGCTAAAGATGCCCGCGAGCGGGCCGTGTGCATCATTTTCTCCGGCATGGGCTCTGATGGTACGCTGGGGCTGAAGATGGTAATGGAAAACTTTGGGATGGTGATGGTGCAAAGCCCCGAAACGGCCGAGTACGACTCCATGCCCCGCTCCGCCATTGCCACCGAGTTTGTGGACTACATCCTGCCGGCCGATCAGCTGCCGGATAAGCTCCTGGAATATCTGCACAAGCCCGTGATGGATCGGCCGCGCCGGGAAAGGCCTGAGTCGGTTTCCCGCCCGGCGCATGCCCTGCAAAAGATCTTCCTGCTCATCCGGGCTCAGACCGGGCACGACTTCAGCTTTTACAAGCGCAATACCGTTTTCCGGCGCATTGAGCGTCGCATGAACTCGCACCAGATCAAGGAGTTTACGCACTACGTGCGCTACCTGCAGGAAAACCCCCAGGAGGTAGATGCCCTGTTTAAGGAGCTGCTGATTGGCGTCACCAAGTTTTTCCGGGACCATGAGGCGTATGAGTCGCTGAAAACGCAGTTGATTCCCATGCTGCGCCAGAAGCCCATCAACAGTGTTTTTCGGGTGTGGGCGCCGGGCTGCTCTACCGGCGAGGAAGCCTACTCGCTGGCCATGCTGCTGCAGGAGTGTCTGGACCAAGTGGAGCCCGGGCACTACCTCAAAATTCAGATTTTTGCCACCGATATCAACGCCCAAGGCATTGACTTTGCCCGCGCCGGCCTGTACCCGGACTCTATTGTGGCCGATGTAACCCCGGAACGGCTGGAGCGCTTTTTCGTGAAGCAGGAAACCGGCTTTCTGATTCGGAAAGAGGTGCGTGATGCCGTCATCTTTGCCCTCCACGATATCAATAAGGATGCGCCATTTACCCGGCTGGACCTGCTGTGCTGCCGCAACCTGCTCATCTATCTGTCGGCGGAGCTGCAGCGCAACCTGCTGCCCGTTTTCCACTACGCCCTGAACCCGGGCGGCCTGCTGTTTCTGGGGCCCAGCGAAAACATGACGGGCTTTCATGAGCTGTTTAAGCCCCTGGACATCAAATGGAAGATTTTCCGCCGCAACGATGCTTCCTCCTCCGTTACCCGCCTGGTCAATTTCCCTTTCGCACTTTCCCGTCAGCAGCCGTCGGCGCCGGTGGCGGCCACTAGTATGACTTCTTCCGCTCCCCGCAAAGACGGGCCTTTTGCTTCCCTGGTGCAGAAAGTAATGCTGCAGGCCTTCACGCCGCCGGCCGTGCTCATTAATGCCAAGGGCGAAATCCTGTATGTAAATGGCCGCACGGGCCGCTACCTGGAGCCCGCGCCCGGGCTGGGGGGGCTGAATATCTTCGAAATGGCCCGCGAAGAACTCAACTACGAAATCAGTGCCGTGGTGCACAAGGCCAACGCCGCCAAGGAAAGTGTGGTGGCCGAGAATGTAAAGGTGAAAACCGATGCCGGCTACCAGCTGCTGCGCATCAGCGTAACCTACCTCACAGAGCCCGATGCCCTGGCCGGCCTCATGCTGGTGGCTTTTGAAGACCAGCCCACCCCGCGCCGGGTGCGCACCGGCAAAGCCGCCCCCGGCACCGACCTAAGCCGCGACACCGTGGTGGCCTCTCTGGAAAAAGAGCTGCAATATACCAAACACCGCCTCCAGACCACCATTGAGGAAATGGAAAGCAGCCTGGAGGAGCTCAAGAGTACCAATGAGGAGCTGCAGTCGGCCAATGAGGAGCTGCAAAGCACCAACGAGGAGGCAATGACCAACAAGGAGGAAATGCAGAGCCTGAACGAGGAACTCATGACGCTGAACATGCAGTATCTGAGCAAGACGGAAGAGCTGAGCCAAGCAGCCAACGACATGAAAAACCTGTTGGATGCTACCGAAATAGCCACTATATTCCTGGATAATGATATGATCATCAGGCGTTTTACGCCTTCTGTGGGCCGTATTATGCATCTGCAGCCAGCTGATGTGGGCCGGCCCATCACACACTTTGCCAACAACCTGCGCTATGCCAGCCTCATCCAGGACATCAATCAGGTGCTGGACCGCCTGGTGAGCACCGAATCGATTATTCAGACCACCACCAACGAATGGTATGCCATGCGAATTTTGCCCTACCGTACGCTGGATAATTACATCAGCGGGGCCGTCATTACTTTTACGGACATCTCCGGCCTGAAGCGGCTGGAAGAAGAGCTGCAAAGCAGCCGCCGCTATGCCGAGAGCATTGTAGAAACCGTGCGCGAGCCCATGCTGGTGCTGGACCACGAGCTGCGTGTGCTGACTGTAAGTCAGGCCTTTACGGAGGCCTTCGGCGAAGAGCCCGCCAAAGGCCAGCCCCTGACCGAGCTTAACCACGGCGCCTGGCGGCAGCCCATCCTGCGCGATAACCTGACGAGCCTGCTCCGTGGCGACAGCGCCGGTTTCGACGACCTGCCGCTTGCGCTGCCTTCCCCCACCCGGGAGGAGCCGCCCCGCCGCGTGCTGGTGTATGGGCGCCGCATCCGCAGCGAGGGCCACCCCACCGACCGTATCCTGCTGGGCGTCAGGTTTGAATAGCCGCTTATGAGCTTGCGAGTCGGCCGCCTTGACCCGGCGCTTTATTGATATCGATAACCAGTGTTTACATAAAAATAGAATAAGTCCAGCACCGCTATGGAAGCACCCGGCTCTTCTTCCCCCGCACCCCTCGACACCCAGGCTGCCCTGCGGGAGTTGCGGCTGCGTGCCGAGCGCCGACAGCTGGCCACCCAAAGCTTGGCTCCCGATACCGCGCCCGAGGTACAGCGTCTGGTGCAGGAGCTGCAGGTGCACCAGATAGAGCTGGAAATGCAGTATGAAGAACTCCTGCTGGCCCAGGCCGAAGCTCAAAGCTCCCGCGCACAGTACGTAGACCTCTATGATTTTGCCCCGGTAGGCTACTGCACCCTGGCCGCCGATAGCACCATTCTGCGGCTGAACCTGCGGGCCGCGCAGCAGCTGGGCACTATGCGCCAGCAGCTGCAGGGCCGCCGGCTGGCCTTGTTTGTGGCTCTGGATTGCCGGCTGGATTTTAGCCGGTTCGTGGAGCAGGTGCTGGCCTCTGATTTCCGCCAGACCACCACCATGGAAATGCGCCGCGAAGATGGCACCGCCCTGTTTGTGCGTCTGGAAGGCATTGCGGCTACCAATGCCCTGGGCGAGCGGCACTGCCTCCTGGCCCTGATTGATGTAACCGAGCAGCACCAAGCCACCCGGGCGCTGGAGCTGAGCGAGCGGCGCTTCCGCACCCTGTTTGAGCAAAGCCACGACGGCATGCTCCTGCTGCGCGATAACCGGTTTGTGGACTGCAACCCCGCCACGCTGCAGCTGCTGGGCCTCACCGATAAAAAACAATTGCTGGGCCAGCATGCCTCGGCCTTCTCGCCCAAATACCAGCCCAATGGCCGGCTGTCTTCAGTGTGGGCCGATGAGCTGTGGGAGCAGGCCCTGCGCCGGGGCTACTGCCGCTTTGAGTGGTGCCGCTACCGCCAGGGTGCGGAAGAATTCTGGGGCGATATTCTGCTTACGGCCATTCCGGACAACGGCCGCACCCTGGTGCATGCCACCTGGCGCGATATCACGGAGGAAAAGCAGGCCGCTCACCGGCTGCGCGAAAATGAGGCCCGGCTGCAGGAGGCCCTCACGGCCACGGCCATGGGCATCACCGACTGGAACCTGACCGATGACCAGCTGTACTGGGATGCCCGGGCGCAGGAAATATTCGGCCATGACTTTGAGGCTAATCCTGTGCCCTCCAGCGTAGCCCTGAGCCGCATTCATCCCGAGGACCGGCCGCAGCTACTGGACAATATCCGAAAGCTGCGCCATGGCCAGCTGGCCCTGGATACCGAGTACCGCATCATTCAGCCCGACGGAACGGTAAGCTACGTAGCCATGGTGGGCCGCGTGTTTACCGATGAAGACCACTCGCATGGGCGCCTGCTGGGGCTGGTGCGGGACATCACCTCCCGCAAGGAAGCCGCCGAGGAACTGCGCTACAAAAACCGCCTGCTGGAGCATATTCTGGCCAATATGCCGGTAATATTAGGCCGCCTTTCGCCGGAAGGCCACTACTTGGAGCTGGTGGGGGCCGGCCTGCAGCGCCTGGGTTTGCGGGATAATGAGATGGTAGGCAAAAGCGTGTTTGAAGAATTCCCGGTGCTGACGGAGCCGGTGCGGCAACTGCTGGCCGGCGAACCATTTGCGTTTTTGGGGTCTGCGGAGTACCAGGGCGAGCCGGTGTATTTTCAGAACTACGGCTTCTTTGAGGCCCAGCGGCAGCAGGGCATTCTGTTTGCCATTGATGTGACGGAATCTGAGCGGATGAAGCAGGAAATCCGGCGGGAGCAGGAGTTCACCAAAAGCCTGCTCGATAACAGCGTGGATGTGATTATGGCGCTTGATGCCGACCTGCGCATAACGGCCTGGAACCAGCGGGCGGCCCGGCTAACCGGCGTGGCCGAGGCGGAGGCCCTGGGCCGTCTGCTGCCGGAGCTGCTGCCGGAGCTGGCCACCAACCCCGGCTTTCAGTCGTTGCTGCACGCCGCCCTGGCCGGCGAAGCCGGCCAGCTGCTGAACTGGGCCGGTTGCTCACCCCACGAGGCCTTTGACCTGCATATGCGGCCCCTGCCCCAGAACATGGGCGTGCTCGTGCTGGCCCGCGACGTAACCGAGCGCAACAGCCTGATGGCAGAAACCACCCAGCTAAAGCTGCGCCAGCAGCAGATAGTGCTTTCCGCCATTCTCAACACCCAGGAAGAGGAGCGGCGCCGCATTGCCGAGAGCCTGCACAATGGCGTGGGCCAGCTGCTGTATGCCACCAAGCTGAACCTGGATACCCTGCCGGAGTCGGCCCAGAAGCAGGCGGCGCATAAGCTGCTGGGCGAGGCCATCCGGGCCACGCGCACCATCTCCTACGAGCTGACGCCCGGCGTGCTGGAAGACTTTGGGTTGAAGGTAGCGCTGCAGGAGCTGGTGAAGCTGATTCCGCGTAGTCTGCCGGTAGATCTGAACCTGAGCGGGCTGGACGAGTCCCTGCCCCGGCCCCTGCAAACCGCCATTTACCGCATAGTACAGGAGCTGCTCAACAACGTTATGAAACATGCCCAGGCCCGCGAAGCCTTCGTTTCAGTGGCCCGTGAGGATAACTATGTGTATGTGAGCGTGGAGGATGATGGGGTGGGCTTTGATACCAGTACGCCCCGGGCGGGGCACGGCATCGGGCTGGCCGGCATTCGTACCCGCGTGGCGCTGCTGGGGGGCACATTCAACATTCACTCCCGCCTGGGCCAGGGTACCACCATCTCGCTCACCCTGCCGGTGCTGGAGGATATGCCCTTGCCTGCTGATCTGGATTCGGTAGCGGAAAGGCCCTGAGCAGGCGCGTCGGCCGGCTGTGCCCGGCGCCGCGTGCTGTATCCGGCCGGGTAGTAAGCTCATCTGCTGCCGCGCGAACTTTCCGCCGCTGTCTTATCTTACAGAGGCTAGCCCTGCTGCTAGCCTCCGTTTCTATTTATGCCCGATATCTCTATCACCTTGCCTGAAACAAATTCTTTGCCCAACGACCTGCTTCAAACGGTACTGGAAGTTTCCCTGACGGCCATTAATCTGCTGCGCCCGCTTTATGGGCCGCAAGGGGAGCTAACCGACTTTGAACTGGAGTACCTTAATCCGGCCGGTCAGCACATGTTGAAACTGCCGGAGCAGCCGGACGGCACTTTAAGCACCCTCTTTCCTGCCACGCTGCACAACGGCGTGCTCAACTTTTACCGCCAGGTATTTGAAACCGGCGAGGCCGGCCACTACGAGGTAAACTACCAGACAGATGGCCTAGATGGCTATTTCCGGCTGGCCGCCCAACGCAAAGGTGCCCGGCTGGTGGTGAGCTTCACTGATACTTCGGACCACGACCGTAGCCCCGTAGAGCAGGCCCTGCGTGCGAGCCAAACCCGGGAAAAGGCAGCCCGCCTGGAGTTGGAAGAGCAGCGCGAGCAGCTGCGCACCATTCTGCAGCAGGCACCGGTGGCTTTCAGCTACCTGCAAGGCCCTGAGTTCAGAATTATGACGATTAACCCCCTGGCTTGTAACGTATGGGGCCGCACCGAAGAGCAGATGCTGGGAGTGCCCTTAATGAAAGCCTTGCCAGAGTTGCAGGGGCAAGGGTTTGAGCAGATCCTGCAGGAGGTAATGCATACCGGAAACCCTTATGCAGGAAAGGAGCAGAAGATTTTTATCTGGCGAAACGGGCGCTTGGATGAAACCTATTATGATTTTGTGTACCAACCCCTGCACAATCAGCACGGCTCGGTAACGGGAGTAGTGGTGGTAGGAGTAGAGGTAACGGAGCAGGTGCGCACGCACCAGCAGATACAGCGCCTGAACGCCGACCTGGCCATAGCCAACGAGGAGCTGGCCGCTACCAACGAAGAGCTGCAGGCTACCAATGAGGAGTTCCTGACCAATAATATAGATCTGCTCAGTACCCAGCTGCAGCTGCAGCTGCTTAACCGGGAGCTGGAAACGCGGGTGGAGGAGCGCACAAGTCTGCTGTTGCTGGCCCAGGCCGAAGGTGAGCGGCAAAAGGAGCGCCTGGAGCGCCTGTTTATGCAGGCTCCGGCGGCTGTTTGCATTCTCGATGGGCCGGAGCTGGTGTATGAGCTGGTCAACCCCGGCTATCAGCAGCTGTTTCCGGGCCGGCCGCTGCTAGGCAAGCCGCTGCTGGAAGCTCTGCCCGAGCTAAAGGACCACCCGGTATATCACACGTTCCGCCGGGTTTATGACACGGGCATCACGCACGAAGAGTCCGGCATTCAGATTCCTTTAGTGCGGGCAGACACGGGGTTGCTGGAAGATCGCTACTTCAGCTTTATTCAGCAGGCCCGCTACAATGCTAGCGGCCAGATTGATGGCGTGCTGGTATTTGGTTTTGAAGTAACCCAGCAGGAGCAGAGCCGGCAGCGCGCCGAGCAGCTCCAGGCCGAGGCGCTGGAAGCCGCGCAGCAGATAGAGCGGCTGCGCGAAATCATGTTCCAGGTGTTTGAGCAAACGCCCGCCAGCGTAGCCATTCTGCACGGCCCCGAGCACCGTTTCGACTACGTAAACCCCGGCTACCAGGCCCTTTTTCCAGGCCGCCAGCTGTTGGGCCTTCCTTTGGCCGAGGCCCTGCCCGAAACCGTAGGCTATGGCTTCCTGGCTCTCATGGACCAGGTATACACTACCGGGGAGCCCTTCTTTGGTACCGAATTGCCGCTACAGGCCCGCGACCCGGAGGGCAATATGCTGCCCGAGACGTTCTACACCTTTACCTATCAGGCCTACCAGGAAAAAGGCGTTACGGTGGGGGTTTCCATTTTCGCGTTTGATGTAACGGAGCAGGTGCTGGCCCGCCAGCAACGCGCCGCCCAGCAGGCGCAGCTGCAAGCCTTGTTTGAGCAGGCACCAGTGGCCGTCGCCATTTTCCAGGGGCCGGAGTATCTGGTTGAGGTAGCCAACCCCCGCGTAACGGCTATCTGGGGGCGTACCCCGGAACAGGTAATAGGGCGGCCCATTTTTGAGGCCCTGCCAGAAGTGCGCGACCAGGGCTATAAGGAATTGCTGGACCAGGTAGTGGCTACCGGGGAGCCTTTCATTGCGCAGGAAGTAACCACCCTGCTGGAGCGAAAGGGGCAGCTGGAAACCGTATACCTGAACTTTGTGTACCAGCCGCTGCGCGATGCGGATGGCGCTATTACCAGCGTTGCCGCCGTTGCTACGGAAGTAAGTGAGCAGGTAACTGCCCGCCAGCAGCTGCTGGCTGCCAATACCGAGCTGGATAACCTCAACCAGCAGCTCACGCGCACCAACGTAGACCTGGACAACTTCATCTATACCGCCTCCCACGATTTAAAAGCGCCTATCACCAATATCGAAGGCTTGCTGCAAACCCTGCAGGATGAGCTAAAGGAGCCCACCCGAACCCGGGAAGTAAGCTACATCCTGGAGCTGATGCATGATTCCGTGAACCGCTTTACGCGCACCATTGAGCACCTCACCGATGTATCCCGCCTGCAGAAGGAGCATGAACAGGCACCTACCCAGGTGCAGCTGGCGGAGGTAGTGGAAGACGTGCTCCTGGATCTGGCCCCCCTGATTCAGGAAGTAGGCGCCCGCCTGCAGGTAGAGGTGCAGGACTGCCCCTCTATTGCCTTCTCGGCCAAAAACCTTCGCTCCGTGGTCTTCAACCTCGTCAGCAATGCCCTGAAGTATCACAACCCGGCGCGCGACCCGCTGGTGAGCCTGCGGTGCTACCCGCTGGAAAAATACATGGTTCTGGAAGTGCAGGACAACGGTCTGGGCATTGAACTGGACCGCGAGCGGCAGCCTTTCCAGATGTTTCAGCGCTTCCACACGCACGTAGAAGGCTCCGGCGTAGGGCTGTATATGGTGAAGAAGATGGTGGAAAATGCCGGCGGCCGCGTGGAGGTGCTCAGCCAGGTAGGCGAAGGCTCTATTTTTACCGTGTACTTCCCTAAATAATACTTGCAGGTAGCCTCCGGAGGCATAGTATAAGCATACCTTATTTACACGCGCGGGACCAAAATTGCGGTATACTTCGTTTCACGCAGGTTTTTTTTCTGCTGCCAAAACCACCACTTTACCTGCCGCATCGGCCAGCCCGCAAAGAGAAACGCCCCTTATCTGACTCAGATAAGGGGCGTTTTCCGGAATGAGCGAGAAACGAGGCTCGAACTCGCGACCCTCAGCTTGGGAAGCTGATGCTCTACCAACTGAGCTACTCTCGCAAAGTAGGTGGTAAGACAAAAGTACACAGGTGAAATCAATTTGCAACTCGGCTGCGGGGCGTTTGGTAAGGGGCGCGTGGTTCCAGCCTGAATTTCTGGATTTTCGTAGTAGAACGGGGGTAGCAGGCTGTTCTGCCACAAAAGCTGTTTCTTGCACCAAAATCCTTCTGCTATGGCTTCTCCTGCCGGCCGGCGCCAATTCGGGTTACTGTTAATCATTCTGGGCGGTATTGGCGCGGCCCTCATGCTGGTGCGAACCGTGACGCAGCTGTACCTGAGTGGCATGATTTCGGGCGCGGGTTTTTTGCCCGATCAGCCTGACCAGCTGGTACCCATGCAGGATTGGCTTCTCACCCTCGCTACCTTCGCCGCTTTCATCATCATCATCCGGTATGGGCGCCGCATGCGCCGTGATGCGCGCATTTCCGACGAGCCCGGCGACCATTCCATTTCCTGATTTCTTCCGCGCTCCGGCGCGTTTTTTTCTTATGTCTTCACCCCTGCAAATTGTAGTGGCCAAGCGCACGGCAGCCGTAGCGGCTCAGCTGGCCGAGCTAGGTCGCCAAACCTTTGAAGAAACCTTTGCGGCCGATAACAAGCCCGAGGATATGACGGCTTACCTGGAGGCCAACTTCGGCCCGGAGCAGCAAATGGCCGAGCTGCAGGATCCAGCGGTGGTATTCCTGCTGGCCCACATGCAACAGGTTCCCGTAGGCTACGCCAAGCTGCGCATCGGCTCCGAGCTGGGTATCGCCGAAGGCAAATCCCCGGCCGACCGCCTGGAAGTAGAGCGCCTGTACGTGCGCGAAGACTGGATTGGCACTGGTCTGGGCGCCGCCCTGATGCGCCGCGCTATTGAAGAAGCCCGCATGCAAAACTGCCGGAGCGTGGTGCTGGGCGTTTGGGAGAAAAACGAGCGGGCCATTGAATTCTACCGCCGCTTTGGTTTTAAAGTCATTGGCGAGCATCCGTTTCAGGTAGGAACTGACATCCAGAACGACCTGATTCTGCGCAAGGGCCTGTAACAGCGCTGACTAGCGTGCAAGCCGTACATTTGCCGTATTGTTTCCCTTTTTCTTCTCCTCGTGCCCGTAAACGGCTTTGTTTCTTTCCCTCGTTTGATGTCCTGGGCTGTCCAAAGCCGGGCATTGGTGGTTAGCTGTCTGCTGCTGGCGGCCTGCTCCGGAAAATCGGGCAAGCCGGTGTTGCCGCTGCCCACCGGCCACTTTGAGGGGCCGGTTACCATTCAGGGTACTGAACTGCGGGCTGCGCTGGATTTGCGGGAGGTAGCGCCCGGCCGGCTACAGGCCGAGCTGTCGTTCCCGGCCGTACCCGGTATGGAAGTGCCGCTGAATGAGGTGCATTATGCCGAGCCGCAGCTGCAGTTTGAACAGCAGGGTGGTTTCCCGGGCCATGTTACTGTAAACGCTATTCGGGAGGGCGACTTCCTGCGCGGGGCATTTCTGCTGGATAGCCTGCGGGCCGAGTTTGTGTGGGTGCGCCGCGGCCCCGCCGAGCCCCGCCAGTACCAGGAGCAGGCCGTGCGCCTGATAGCCGGCAGCCAGCGCCAGGTAGCCACGTTGTATTTGCCCGAAGACACGGTGTCCCGGCACCCGGTTATGGTGGTGCTCCCTGATTCTGCCACCACCGCCGGTGGTCCGGCCCGCGCTGCCTGGCTGGCCCGCAAAGGCGTGGCTTCGTTGTTGCTGGCACCGGCCGCCTCTAAAATAGAACCCACCGATTCCAGTGCCCGTCAATGGGTAGAAGCCGCCTTTGCCACGCTACGCACCACGCCCCGCATTGATACTGCCCGGGTAGCCCTGTGGGTGCGGGGCACCGCCGCGGCGCAGATAATCAAAACCATTGCCCGGCAACGCCCGGCGGCTGTTATTCTGGAAGCCATACCGCTGGCCAGTGCCGCGGAAGCCCAGCCCTACAAAGCCCTGACCCGCCAGCGGATTCCCGCCCTGGGCCTGTATGCCGGCGCCGACCCGGCCGTGGATGCCCGGCAGAGCGCGCGCCGCCTGCGGAATGCCATTGGCTACGGGCGCGGCAACGCCGTGCAGGTATACCCCCGGGCTAATGCGTATTTTCTGCTGCCCGGCAGCACCAATACGGCCGGCTTGTGGAGCTGGCCTCACTTTGCCCCCGGCTACGTGCAGGACGTGGAGCAGTGGCTCCAGCAGCAGCTTATCAAGTAAGGGTAAAGGCTACAACACCAGTAGCCCTTTTTCACGCAGCATCAACCAGCCGGCGCTCAGCAGAAACTGCTCCCACTTCTGGCCGCCCACGGCGGGGAAGCTCTGCGCGGCATCTTTCAACAGCACTTTCGTGTCGTAATCTGTGGCCAGGCCGGTGAGCAGTGCCTGCAGCCAGGGGCCCAGTGCGGCGGGTACTTTCACTTCGAAGTCCTCGGCCTGCTCAAAAAAGGTCAGTACGGCCTGTTGGCCTTTCTTGCCCGGCTCATAGCGTAGCTCCGGGGTGTTGCCCAGCCAAAAAAGGCGGTTGTTGGGCCGGGCAACGTCCGGCTTGCCGGGCTCCTGCAGCGCCTGCTGAATCAGGTGGCGCGGTACGGTGGTGCGGGGCGTTTTGAAATCGAACCAGAAGCTGAGCGGCTCCTGCAGGGCCACGCCGTGCAGGTAGTTATACAGGGCCTTAGCCAGGCCGGGCCCGAAGGCTTCGTGGTCGGTGCCGGTGGGGTCTTCGTGCCAAAGATCGTTCCAGGCAAAGGGGCCGGGCTCGGGGCCGATGGGCGCTACCTGGTACCTGGCCGGGTTCTTACCCACGGGCGAGTGCGCCGTCATGGAAAAACGGTGCCAGTAGCCACTCTGCACAATGCCCGCGGCAAACAGCTGGCGCACTACTTCCAGGCTGTCGACGGTTTCCTGGGCGGTTTCGGTGGGGAAGCCATACATGAGGTAGGCGTGCACCATAATACCGGCCTGGGTAAAGCCATCCGTCACGCGGGCTACCTGGGCAATGGTGACGCCTTTTTCCATGAGAGCCAGCAGGCGGTCAGAAGCTACTTCCAGCCCGCCGCTTACGGCAATGCAGCCGGAGGCCGCCAGCAGGCGGCACAGGTCGGGTGTGAAGGTTTTCTCGAAGCGAATATTGCCCCACCAGGTAATGGTAACGCGCCGCTTGAGCAGCTCAATAGCCAGGTCGCGCAGGGCCAGGGGCGGGGCGGCCTCGTCTACAAAGTGAAAGCCGGTTTGTCCCGTTTGGGCTATAATCTGCTCAATGCGGTCAACCAGCAGGGTGCTGGGTGCGGTTTCGTAGCGCGAGATATAGTCCAGCGTTACATCACAGAAAGAGCACCGCTTCCAGTAGCAGCCATGGGCCACGGTCAGCTTGTTCCAGCGCCCGTCACTCCACAGCCGGTGCATGGGGTTCAGCACCTCAATCACGGAGAGATACTCAGTCAGAGGCAGATCCGAGTAGTCCGGCGTGCCTACCTCGGCGTGCGGTATATCGGGGTGCGGGTAGTTGAGGTACTCTACTGCCCCGGCTTCGTTGCGCAGGAAGGTGCGCTGCAGCTCGGCCTGCGGAAGGTTGCCCTGCACATAGTCCAGCAGCCGCAGCCAAGGGCCTTCGCCATCGTCCAGAGTCAGGAAATCGATGTAGTCGAAAAAGCGGGGCTCCTGAATGGTGCGCAGCTCGGTGTTGGGGTAGCCGCCGCCCATCAGGGTTTTGGTGGCGGGGCTGATTTGTTTGATACGGCCCGCCAGCCGCAGTGCGCCATACAGGTTGCCAGGGAAGGGGACGGAAAAGCCCACTACGTCCGGCTGCACGTTGGCCATCAGCGCGTCTGCCAGCTCCAGCAGCATTTGGTCCAGCAGGTTGGGTGCGGCTTGCAGGGCTTCGTGCAGGGCATCAAACGTGGTAGCCGACATAGCCAGCTTCTCAGCGTAGCGCGAAAAGCCGAATTGTGGACCCACGGTTTCTTTAATCAGATCAGCCAGGTCTTCCAGGTAGAGCGTGGCCAGGTGGCGGGCCTGGTCGCTGAGGCCCATGGTGCCGAAGGCCGTTTCCAGATCCGCCACGTTATCAAAGCGGCTGGCTTCGGGCAGAAACCGGGAGTGGCAGATGCGCGACGCCAGGGTGTTGTCCTTGTTTTGCAGGAAGCGGATAACCGGCTCAACAGTGTTCAGATAGCTTTGCTTCAGGCGCAGCATGCGGCGGGCGTTGTCGCTCAACTGGTAAGCGCCGCCTTCAATTGCCGCAAATACCCGCGTAAGGCCTTCCTTCGAAAACAGCTTTAGCACCAGCTCCAGCCCCAGATCTGCCTGCGTAACGGTATAGCCGCGCCCGCCCAAAAAGCCTTTTATGTAGGCCGTAGCCGGGTAGGGCGTGTTCAGCTGCGTAAGCGGCGGCGTAATCAGCAGAATATGGGGCGAAGTAGACACGGCAACACGAAAGCAAAACGAACCGCAAAGATACAATGGCTGTTTGGCTATCCGGGCGAAACACTGATTTCCTCACTCTACCCCCTGACTTGATTTTCTCCTGTATGAGCGCCGGCGCCCTGCAACGTATTGGTATGTACCTGGCCCGCGGCTCCTGGCCCCGGCAGGCCGCCTATGTGCAGGAGTTTTGCCGCAAGGTGCAAATCCATTTTGCCTACGGCCATACGCCCGAGGCCGAAGAAATAGCCGAGGCGCTGGCCTTTGTTCATCAATACCGCTCCCAGTCTTCGCGCCTGATTTTTGGCGAGGACAGCCCGCGCGAGCTGGCCAGCCGCATCCGGGAGCAGCGCACCCGTGCCCATCTGGCCCGCCTGCGCGAGCGGCCCACCGATGCCAGCCGGCCCTACCCACAGTTCCGCCCCACGCGCCGCAACTGCTCCCATCAGGATTGCGGTTCCGCCGCCATGTATCATTCCGATTACTGCTACGACCACAATCCGGAGTAAGCAGAAGCGGCTACATCTTGCTCATCTTCATCAGTGAAGGGTTCAGGCGCAGATACACCTGCGCTGAAACGGGCGTTTTGCCATATAAAGGCCGAATAATTTCCTCCGGCCGGTAGACGGTTCCCTGCGCCCCCAGCGTGAGGTCGGTGTTGGCTACCTGCGCTACGCGGTAAGTAGTCCCTAAGGTGAGAGCGTGAATGTTGAAAGGCCCTTCCGCGGGATTATCATTCGGTAGGAGGATTACCGTTTCCGTCTGCAATTCTTCCGCCGACTTCTGCACAAACTCATAGCGCCCATATACGGCGGGCTTGCCTAATTGAAGATTGGTTTCAGCCAGCACAGAATGGGAGGTGTGGGAATGCTCGTCGGAAATATTCTGGTTCATGCCCCATACCAGCGCTGAGGCCAGGTAGCGCCCGTCGCTCCATTGGTTGCTCTGAATGATGGAAGCCGTAGTGCGCTTCACGTCCTCGTTGGGGTGCAACACTTCCGGCTGTCTGAGAAAAGCGCGGCTAACCTGCAGGGCCAGGTTGCTGGTGGGGTTCCAGTTCAGGCGGCCGGCCCAGGAGTCGGCGCGGGGTTTGTCGAAATTATAGCGGTGTTCGTCGGGCTCCCGGCCGGTGAAGTTGGAGCCTTCCAGCTTGAACTGCTTGTAGCGCAGGCCCAGCGTGGCTACGCCAAAGGTGATGTGCGTCGCATCCTGCCAGTGGTGGCCCAGGGAGGCATCGGCGTTGGGCATGGCCGAGATGCGGTGCATAAATGCTACCGGGCCAATGGCCGGCTCGCCGGGGTAGCCCACATAAGCGGTCAGGTCTATATCTTCGGAAAAGGAGTGGGTGTAGCCAATGCTCAGGGATGAGAATAAATCGTGGGGGTGCTGGCGGTCTACCAGCGGCCGGCCCTGGTACGCCTCACCGCTCTGGAACAGCAGGGGGTAGCCGTTGCCGCCTTCCGTGAGTGGGTCCAGAGAAAACATGGCCGTCAGGTTCAGGAGGCCTTTCGCGCCCACTTCCCGCTGGGCCATGGTCATAAACCAGTTGGGCGCATCAAAGGTGAGGCCGCCGCGCTGTGCCCCGTTGCGCCCAATGTTTTGGTTGGTGTAGCGCAGGTAAATAGCGCCGTGGTTCATTACCATCCATTTGCCGTGGTGGCTCATCCACATATACATGGGCGTTTGGTCGGGGTTCCAGGCGGTACCGGAGCCGTTCCGGTTCATGGGCAGCTGGCGGGAGTAGGCGTGCGGCATGGTGCCCATATCCATGGTGCCATGGTTCATGCCCGGCATCATATCCATGTTGTGACCAGCGTGGTTCATGGGGGCTGCGGGCCGGGCAGTATCGGCGGGGGCCATGCCGGGCATGTGGTGCTGGCTATGGTCCATAGGCGCAGCGGGGCGCCGGGTGGTATCAGTGGCAGCCGGCTGCTTTATCTGGTGCTGCTTATGCTGAGCATAGCCGGGCATGGTGCTAAGCAGGAGCAGCAGGGCCAGGGCGAAATGAACAGAGTAATACATAAAAAATCAGGGTATCAGAGGATTACCTCTAATACCCTGAATGAAGTGCGCCGGTTATACAGAATTCCGGCGAAGTTGGTACGATACTGTGGCTTGCGGGCGCCGTTAGGCTATTTTGTCCAGAGACATGCGCTTGGGCATCAGGTCGCGGCGGAATTCGCTTACGGAGCGGCCGGTTACCTGGCGGAACTGGTTGCTCAGATGCTGGCCGCTGCTGTAGCGCATTTGCTCGGCAATTTCGCCCAGGGTCAGCTCGCCATAGCTGAGCAGCTCCTTCACCTGCTCAATCTTCATGCGAATCAGATACTTCTCAATGGTGAGATTAGCCGTGCGCGAAAACACCTTGCTCAGGTGAGAATACGTGGCGGCAAACCGGTCTGTGAGGAAAGCGGAGGTGGTAAGCGGCATGCGCGCCGTGCGCAAATGCTCCAAGTATTCGGCCAGAGCCGTTTTAATTTGTTCCGTGAGCTGCTCCGCCCGATCCATTAATACATCGAAGCCTGCTTCGCGAAGCAGCGGCGCTACTTCTTTGGGGTCGGCAGGCGTGTCTTTCGCCAAAACTGCTTCTCCGAGTGTTACCTGAGCCGGCCGGTAGCCAGCCTGCTCCAGGAGGTGGCGCACGGCACTAACGCAACGTGGGCAAACCATATTCTTGATGTGCAAGCGGGTTGTTTTCACAGTGTAGAAGGTAAGTTGGGCGTTAATGATTTAAGGAGCCAACCGCGAACGGCTGGGTGTTTGTTTCCGCGGGGCAGCGGAAACAGTAGGGCGGCTACGGCGTGTAGGTGCAATTGGGGTTTCCTGCCAGCCAGCACCAAACCAGTTGCTGGCAGCCCAATTCACGAATGGCACAACAACGAGGAACGTTACGGCCAGGAGACAGAAAAGTACGAAAAAAGCAGCAGAAGTCCTGAACAAGAACTCATTATGAAAGCCAAAAACATACGCTACCAGTAGTATGGCTAAGAAAAGACTTATACCAGCTACCAGCGCCGCGTGTCGCAGCAGGGGGGAAGCAGGGCGGAACTTGGAAAGAGAGGAGCGGTGCTTCGGCATGAAACAAATATACCAAATTTGCCAAAGTCGGGTTTTACCTGTGTACGCGCAACGGGCCAGCAACGACTAAAAACACGGGCATGAATCGCAGAATACTGCTTGTGATAAAATTCGATTTCCGGTAGCAACGGCCGCCACGTAAACCCCGCCAACAGGCAGCCGTAGGAAGCACTATACTTGCTTGTTTCACAACCTGCTTCACGATTTCGCCCTATGACTTTCTCTCTCCCTTATTTGCGCACAACTGCTGGTGCGTTCCTGTTTGCCTTCATAATGGTAGCCTGCGGTACCGGCAATAAATCCGGCGACACCAACGTAGAACGCGGCGTAGATAAAAGCCACGACCCCACCGAGGTAAACCCCACTTCCTCCGGCCCTTCTACCACCGGCAACACTCAGGATACCACCCGCCGCCTCACGGGTGAAGAAATATATGACCGCGCCGGTAAGGCCAAAGACCGCAACAACGACGGTATTGCTGACTAACTCCGCAACACCCCACAACCAAAGCGCCCTTCCATAGCAAATGGAAGGGCGCTTTGGTTATCAGTCTTAATCAGCCTCTAGGGCCGGTAAAACACGAAGCTGTTAGCACCTACGCCCACCGCAAAGGAATCAATGGGCGTGCCGGTGCTTTGGTAGCGGATAAACTTGGTGGGCCCACTGAAATTCTCCAGTGCTCCATATACTGTATTGTCGCGTGGGTCTAGGCCCAGCCCATAAAACCGGCGGCGAATGATGGGGGTAGTGGGCAAGGCCGCATCCGTGGTATTCATGCGGAACACCGCCGAGCCGTTGCTGAAGTACAGGGTAGTGCCACTGAAATCAATCAGCAGCTTTTGGGGGCGTACCTGGTTAGAGGCAAAGGGGCGGCGCGTCTGCGCGGTCGGGTTCTGGGGGGCGAAATCCACCAAAGAGCCGGGTGTGGTATGCTCATAGTCTTCGGTGTAGTCAGGGTTGTAGGCTACCATACCGCTGTTGAGCACCCATATCCGGCCGGCCCGGTCCTGCACCAGGCTGGTGGGGGCGTCGCCCACGGGCAGGGTAGTTTCTACCGCATCGGTCAGGGTGTTGATGATGGTCAGCGTGTTTTCGCCGTTGTTGGCTACGTACAGCTTGTTGCCCACCACCAGCATTGCCTCCGGGGTAATACCCGTGGGAATGGTTTTTACAATGGTATTGGTTTTCAGGTCGATGACGGCCACGCGGCCCGGCACCCCAAAGTCCACCCACTCCGTTACGTAGCCTTTATCAGCCGAAGCCGCCATAAAATACCGGGGCAGCAACAGGCCCGTGATAGTCGCTACTTCCTTCAGGTCCGGCAGAGAGACTACTTCCAGCTTGTTGCTGTTGTTCACCACAATATAGCCCCGGGCGCCCGCCACCGTCATCGACTGCGCCACATCCCCCAGGGGCCGGCTATTGGCCGTTTGAAACCGGTTTACATCCAGCATCTGCCCGGTAGCGGTGCTGAAGCTGCTGATGCCGGCATTGCCTTTGTTAAAGCCGCCTTCGTTCACAATAAAGACGTCGGCCGTCGATGTAGGGTCGGGCGTATCCGTGTCCGGGTCGCAGGCGGTTACGATCATCATGCTCAGGAGAGCCAGCGCCGAGCGGGTAATGAAAGGAGGGAAGCGGGGAGAGGTGTACATAGAATAAGAAAGTAAGGGAAAGATGTTAGCGCCAGGCCACCCGCAAACTCAGCTGCCCGTTGCGGAGTGGCATGGCCTGCGCGGCATAGCTGCGGTAAGTAGCATTGGTGAGGTTATAGCCCTGGGCCAGGACCGTAAGAGCCCAGGTTTTATGGGCCTTGATGGTGTAGCCCAACGTGGCATTGGCCAGCAGGTAGGAGGGCAGGAATTCCCGGGTGCCGGCATCCGTGTACCGAAAGCCGGTGAAGGTGGTGTTAGTGCCTAACTGCCAGGCCCGCCACAACTGGTTGGTAGTGAAGGCTACCGTATGGCGGGGTACATAAGGCAACTGGCGGTAGGTGGGGTCCGCGTCATCGGCGTAGCCCCGCACTTTCTCCGATTGGGTGTAGGCATAGGCGGCCTGCAACTGTAGCTGGTAGTGCAGAGTCTTCCAGGAAAGCTGGGTGCTGGTTTCCTGGCCCCAGGCCCGTACGGTGCGCAGGTTGCGCGGGGAATAGTAGCCCGCATCAGCGGTAGGCAGCCATTGCACCCAGTTGTCTACTACCTGCCGGTACAGGGTGGCTTCTGATTTCAGATCCAGCTGGGGTGTCAGCTGCCAATTATGCTGCAGGCCACCTTCGTAACCAACTCCCTGTTCCGGCAAGAGAGCCGGGTTGCCGCCCGGCCGCCAGTACCGCTCATTCAGGGTGGGTGCCCGGTAGCTGCGGGAGGCCGAGGCTTTTACCACCAGCTGCTGTTGGGCCCACGTGCCGGCCTGCCACTCCGCGCCAACCGTGGGCGCCAGCGGGGCTTTGCGGCCGGGCAGCACGGCCTGCCGCAGGTTGGCGGTCAGCCGAAGCCAAGGCTGCGGGTCATAGCGGATCAGGGCAAAACCACTAAAGCGGTTTTCTTCTACCGGCCGGGCATAGCCATCTACCTCGGCCGCAAAGTGCTGCGCTTCGGCGCCTACCTGCACACTGGCGTGGGGGGCAAAGTTGAAGGTGTGCTGCCCCTGCGCCTGCGTAGTGCGCACCCGCGAGTTGCTCTGTATGCCCGTCGCCTGATAGTTCAGTACATCCTCAAACCAAGCCACCCGCACCACCGATTCGTGGCGGGCGGCCACGTGGCGGTAGCCCGCCAGAACACGGCGACTCTGGTCCCGCTCGCGGGCATGGTTATTCACGGCTCCTATGGCGGGCTGAATGCCCCGGTTGGCATCAGTCAGCCAGGCCGCCAGCATTACCTCACCGCGCTGGCCGGTGCGCACTGTTACATCCTGGCTCATGCTCCACTGCGCCACGTCCGCATTCTGCTGGCGGCGGGATACCAGGCCCTGCAGCTCTGGTGAAGGGTAGGGAAAATTATTGCGGGCCGTGCGGGCCGAAGCCGCCACCCTGACGGCTACTTTCTGGTTGCTGAAGCTGCCCTCCAGACTGGGGCCCCAGAGTTCGTAGCTGCCGTAGGTTAACTGGGCGCTGGCCTGCAGGCCGGCGCCCCAGCGCACGGGGCTGGTCAGCAGCACCGCTCCGCCCACCGCCCCGGTGCCGTAGGTAGCGCCGGTCGGGCCATGCTGCACCGTTACGCGGGTTGCGCCAGTGGTAGGCAGCAGAGCAAAATCAGCTTCGCCTAAAGTGGGTAAGGTAATATTCAGGCCATTCCACAGCACGGCCGTGTGCCGCGCCGAGGTGCCGCGCATGGCAATGGAGGCCAGCTGCCCGGGACCGTAGTTTTTAAGGTAGATACTCGTTTGGGCTCCCAGCGCATCGGCCAGGGTCTGGCCCCGGTAAGGGGCGAGGGCGGCGGAGTCCAGCACCTGCAGGCGGCTGCCCACGGCAAACCGCTCCGGGCGGGTGACTTCTATGCGTACGGTGGGCAGCAGCATGGCCGTATCCGGGGGAGCCGCGGCCACTGGCTGCTGGGCATGCGCGGCCAGCCCGGGGAGCACCCAAACAGCCAGCAAAAGCAGGAAAAAGCGAAAAGCACCGGTACGCATTCGATGAACCAAATTTTCAAAGCTGAAAATTCAGTTCAGAACTTCTGGGGGTAGCTGCCGGAAGCAGCGTGCCACGAAGCCGAGGCCGAAAACAGGGTAACCGACTGCCCTTTACAGGCAGCCACTGCATTCATTCTCCGCCCTTCCTCCGCAGGCGCTGAACTTGGGATGCGTAGGGGCAGGTCTCCTGGCTTGCTTCGGGCACGCCGCCTTCCCATCTCTCCGGTTTTCCTGGTAGGGAAACCTTCTGCGAAACAGTGGCCGGGGGATTGGCGTGCCTGGTTGTGTGAAGCGTACAGTTGCGGGGACAGCTCCGGATTTTAACCGGATTCCCTTTTCAGCCTCGCCCCGCAATTGGGGTCTGGCCACCTCTACAGGGGCAAAGGTAAAGCATTTCTCCAGCAACTGGTAAGTCTGGGCAACCAGCTGCCCCAATTACGTATTGCTGTTTTCTGATTAAGTGCAATTCTGAATAATGAAACTTCCCGCTTCCTTCTACCAGCGCCCCGATGTGGTGCAAATAGCCCGTGAGCTGATTGGTAAGCATCTTTTCACCCGTTTTGATGGCGTGCTGACCGGCGGCCGTATCGTGGAAACCGAAGCCTACGCCCACATCAACGACCAAGCCTGCCATTCCCACCTAGGCCGCTACACCGCCCGTACCCGCATTATGTATGAGCCCGGCGGCGTAGCCTATGCCTACCTGATTTATGGCCGATACACCCTGTTTAACGTAATTACCAATGAAGCCGGCAAAGCCGATGCCGTCCTGATCCGGGGCCTGGAGCCGCTGGTGGGGGTAGAGGAGATGATGCTCCGCCGGGGCCTGAGCCAGCCGGCCCGCAACCTGACCGGAGGGCCCGGCCTGCTCACGCAGGCGTTGGGCATCGGCACCAAACATTACGGTACTGATTTAGCCGGGCCGGATATCTGGCTGGAAGACCAGGGAGACGTAATTCAGCCTAATCAGCTAATTGCCTCCCCGCGGGTTGGCATTGACTATGCCGGCGAAGATGCGGTGCTGCCCTGGCGCTTTCGCCTGCAAGGCAGCCCCTGGACCAGCCCGGCGAAATAGGAAATTGCAAACGGTCAAGCACTATAAAGAAACTGTCATCCTGAGCTGCGCGAAGGACCTTTTCACGTCAGCACGAGTCGTTCCGACGATTATCGTTCCGCCGGGAGAAGGTCCTTCGCGCAGCTCAGGATGACAGGCGCTTGGAGTTTTATAGTTTACAGCTTCTCACACACCAGCACCATCAAACGGCCGCGCAAATCGGTGGTGGCAAACAGGTATAGCTCGCCGCCTTCCCGGATACCGGTGCGGTGGCGGAAGTCGGCTACCGAGTCGGGGAAGTTGCGGGTGGTGACGTGGGCACGTACTTCCGGGCCCAGGTGGGCACGCAGGGCATCCCGGTCGTAGCGCTCGGTGGCCCGAATGCGGAAAATGCGGCCGGGAAAGTCGGCCCGAAGCGTATCCGAGGTATACAGGTGGCTGTGCTGGTGCAGCTTCAGCAGCTCAAAAGCCGTACCGATGCTCCGGAAACCACCGGCCTTCAGAATGGCGCAGTTGGGCTCGTACAGGTACTGCTGGGGCTCGGCGTAGCGCGGAATGGCGCGGGCTTCCCGGGCCCGGTTAAGGCGGAATTCCTGCTGGGTGCCATCCCGCTTCATGTTAATAGTGAAGCGCTCCGGGTCAACGGCAGGTTCCTGGCCCAGCTCATATAATACCTCCTTACACTCATTATCCACGGCCACCACCCAGAGCCGCCGCACGTGCGCCAACTCCTCCAGGGCCTGCTCAATATCCAGCATAGGCGAGGTTTTGAGCAGCACCCGGTCGGCTTTGTGCAGCAGCAGGGGCATAATGCGCAGAATATCGGGCTCACAGTCCTGCAGTCGGTAAATTTTGCGGGCGGCGGTGTCGCGGCGAGCCGGGTCCAGGTAGAGCCAGTCGAAGTGCTGGTCCGTGTTTCTTAGAAACTGAACGGCATCGGTAGCGTGGCACACCACATTATGAATGCCCAGCTGCAGCAGGTTATACTGCACTACCGCTACCAGCTCGGGGTTGCGCTCCACGTAATGAACCTCCTGTACCTGGGTGGCAAAATAGCTGCTGTCTACGCCAAAGCCACCGGTCAGGTCGGCCAGGAGCGTAGCGCCGCTCACCAGGCTGGCTTTGAAAGCGGCCGTGCGGTCAGAGGAAGCCTGCTCTACTGAGAGGGCGGGGGGAAAGATCAGATCAGGATTGGCGGCCCAGGCGGGGAGCTTGGTGCGCGCTTTCTGGCGGGCCTGAATTTGCCGTACCAGCTCCGGTACCGGCAAGCCCGGATAGCGGCGGGCCTGTAAAGCCAGCTTGGCGGGGTCTTCGTGCAGGTTATCGGCTACGTATTGACGCGCCGCTTCAGGCAGCGGAAATTCCATAAATCAGGGCTAACATACAGAAAAAAGCCCATCCTTATGCAGGACGGGCCCTTTTGAAAGAGGGGCGTATAAAATACAGCGCGCCTAAACTAGCGCACCGACCAGCGCAAGGCCAACTGCGGGTGCGTACCCACCGCCGTAATGCCTACGCCACTGGGGGCGAGACGTTGCAAAGCGCCCGTGCGGGCCGCCGGTTGTCCGGCGTTATAGGCTTCCACCGTGCGGCGGAAATGCTCGTTGGTGTTGCGGCTAATCAGCACATTGGCCAGCAGGCTGAAAGCTGCCACGCCAATGGCACCGCGCTGGGCTTGGCTGAAGTACTGCTTCTCATCCTTGGCCAGCACTTGCTGGCTATACAAGCTCAGGGAGCCTAAAAACACCAGCCGCTCGCCCAGATACAGCCATTTCTGCCGACGGTAATGGTTGAGGTTTTTCAGCGCCTCCGGATTATCGGCTACATAAGGGCGCAATTTTTGACCGAAGAAACCAGCGTTCTGAAACTTCTGGTCGTCCCCCGTGGCAAAATAAAAGTTCTTCTGGGGGCCGTTAAAGCCCCGGTCCTGGTCTTCCGGACTGAGCCGGATAACGGCAGGCGCCTGTTGCGCCCGTAGCGGGGCAGCAAACAGCACAAAAAGAAGAACAAATAGCAGGTGTGCAGGCCGGTGCAGGCCAAGGCGTGTTAAGAGCATAATGCAAATCTAACGGTCTGCGCAACAATAAATTGCTAACTCCGGATTAAAAAAATTTCATTTCCCGACTCAACAAAACGTCTCGGTCTTACGTTCTGTCCGCAAATCATTTTTTTACCCTGATTTATCCCAACATGAAAACGACCTTCCCGCATTTCCTCCGTCCATTTCTGTTTTCCTCCCTTGCCCTGGCCTCGGTACTAACCAGCTGCAGCAATGATGATGAAGACACCGTAGCACCTGTAGTGCCCGGTACCGGTCAGGCTCAGCTAATCCACGTGGCCCCCTACAATAAGGTCAAGTTTGATTTCGTGGTAAATGACAAGAAGCTGGTAGACGTAGACTATGGCAAAAACACTGGTTACAAGACCGTAGACATCGGTAGCGCTACCATTAAAGTGAAGAACAGCACGTCACAGGCCGACGTTCTGCCCGGCTTCTCGCAGTCTTTTGAGAAAGACAAGAGCTACTCGGTATTCATCTATAACCCCACTGCCTCTACTCTGGGTTCCCTGGTCACCACCGATGATCTGACTACCCCCGCAGCCGGTAAAGCCAACATCCGTTTTGTGAACACGGGGTTTGATGCCGGTGCCATTACCCTCACGGCCGTTGGGTCTACTCCTTTCTTTACCAATGTAGCCTACGGCACTGCGGTTGCCTTCTCACCCATTGAGGCCAAAACCTATTCGCTGGAAGCCCGCAATTCGTTGGGTGTTACGCTGGCTACCAAGTCCAACGTGTCCTTTAGCGACGGCAAGAGCTACACTGTAGTCCTGCGGGGCCGCAACTCGCCGGCCGTACCCGCCGATGAAGCGCTTACGCTGGACGTCATTCAGAACAAGTAACCAGGGCGTTTGCCCCTGCAATAACAAAGCCCGGCCAGGTTGGTCGGGCTTTGTTATTATATCTAAGGCGCAACTTTTTGGCTACCTTTGCGGTTGATTCGCAAACATTTTCTGCATCATGGTTGAGACGACTTACGTTCCCTACAAAGTAAAAGACATGTCGCTGGCCGAGTGGGGCCGCAAAGAAATCCGGTTGGCGGAGGCAGAGATGCCCGGCCTGATGGCCCTGCGCGAGGAGTATGGCGCCAGCCAGCCGCTGAAAGGTGCCCGCATTGCCGGCTGCCTGCACATGACGATTCAAACCGCCGTGCTCATCGAGACGCTGATTGCGCTGGGTGCTGACGTAACGTGGTCGTCGTGCAATATTTTCTCCACTCAGGACCACGCCGCTGCCGCTATTGCCGCCGCTGGCATTCCGGTGTATGCCTGGAAGGGCATGAACGAAGAAGAGTTTAACTGGTGCATTGAGCAGACCCTGTGGTTTGGCGAAGAGCGTGAGCCCCTGAACATGATTCTGGACGATGGCGGCGACCTGACCAACATGGTGCTGAACCAGTTCCCCGAGCTGGCCGCTGGCATCAAAGGTTTGTCGGAAGAAACCACCACGGGCGTGCTGCGCCTTCTGGACCGCGTGAAAGCCGGTACCCTCCCCATGCCCGCCATCAACGTAAACGACTCGGTTACCAAGTCGAAGTTCGACAACAAATACGGCTGCAAAGAGTCGGCCGTAGACGCTATCCGTCGCGCTACCGATGTAATGATGGCCGGTAAAGTGGCCGTAGTAGCCGGTTACGGCGACGTAGGAAAAGGTACCGCCGCCTCGCTGCGTGGTGCCGGTGCCCGCGTTATCGTAACGGAAATTGACCCCATCTGCGCCCTGCAGGCCGCTATGGACGGTTATGCCGTGAAGAAAATGGCTGAAGCTATTCCGCAGGCGGATATCGTGGTAACCGCTACCGGCAACTGCGACATCATCACCGAGGAGCACTTCCGCGCCCTGAAGGACAAAGCCATTGTCTGCAACATCGGCCACTTCGATGATGAGATTGATATGGCTTGGCTGAACGGCAACTACGGTCACACCAAAGACACCGTGAAGCCCCAAGTTGACCTCTACACCATTGATGGCAAAGAGGTAATCATTCTGGCAGAAGGTCGTTTGGTGAATCTGGGTTGCGCCACCGGCCACCCTTCGTTCGTGATGTCGAACTCCTTCACCAACCAGACGCTGGCCCAGCTGGAGCTGTGGACCAACACGGCTGCCTACGAAAACAAAGTGTACACCCTGCCCAAGCACCTCGATGAGAAGGTAGCCCGCCTGCATCTCGCCAAAATTGGCGTGGAGCTGGAAGAGCTGAAGCCCAAGCAGGCTGCTTATATCGGCGTAGACGTACAAGGCCCGTTCAAGTCGGATCTGTACCGCTACTAGGTCGTTCGGCTAATGCAAAACAAACCCCGCCCGGCACTGCGCCGGGCGGGGTTTGTTTTTTAATACCTATGGACTGGCGCTGTATGTCTAATAGCTTTCTTTAAGTGTATAGACCTCTTCTGGCGCTAAGCGAATAGTGTCGTGGGTGCGAGTACTAATGCTGTTTTTCTCCTTGAGGGTTTCTATATCTATCGGCTGATTTGCCGCTACTTCAACTGTAGTTGTAAAAGCACCGCGCCAAGGCATTACGATCTTATACCACGACTCGGGGTACGGATTAGGAATGGCGCCAATGTTAAAATTAAAGGACGTATAAGCATAGTACGGGCTAGCGGCTTGCGTCGGATTACTCACTTCTAGCTTAATAAACGCTTTGCGAGGCAGTAACCAATCATTGATAATAGTGGTGTCACGGGTTAAGCCATCAAACTGCGCTCCTCCAATAGAGTGGTCGTTTACATATGCTTTGGAATGAAGCGTATGTACCAGTCTGAAATAACCATTCTGTAATTCATCGTCCTTGATGAAGAAACGCAACTTATAGTAGCCATTCGCATCTGTCTTCGTCGCGGCTTTGCGACGAATGATAATGTTATAAGTGCTTGGCTGATTTTTCCACTGAACTTCTACTGGCATACCCGCAATTCCTTTTGCGCCGTCATCAGTCACATAGCGCCCTTTAATAATGGTGCATGATCCGGAACAGGTAGGCTCCACATCAGTCTTGCGGCAACCGAGTAACGATAAGGTGGCTAGCAAAAGCAGTTGTATATATGATTTCATGTATACTATTTGAAAGGCGTATGTAGACAGCTTGAGTTAGTTAATTCATTCATAGGATAAAGGAAAAGAAACTTTCGTTGCATCAGGAGGGCTAGGAAAGATATGGCTTATTTCCTCGGATATTTGCCGCCACTATGCCCGCCGTTCCCCTCTCCGTCGTCATCATCACCTTCAATGAAGAACGCAACATTTCCCGCTGCCTCGAAGCGCTGGGTGATGTAGCCGACGAGGTAATCGTAGTCGACAGCTTCTCCACCGACCGCACCGTGGAAATCAGCCAACAGCATGGCGCCCGCATCATTCAACACACTTTCGAGGGCTATGTGCAGCAAAAGAACTTCGCCACTGTCCAGGCTCAATATGACCAAGTATTGCAACTGGATGCCGACGAAGTCCTGACCGAGGAGCTGCGCCAGAGCATCCGCCAAGCTAAAAACAACTGGCAGGGAGCCGGCTACACGCTGGCCCGGCTCACCAACTACTGCGGCAGCTGGGTGCGCCACGGCGGCTGGTACCCCGACCGCAAGCTGCGTCTCTACGACCGGCGCCTGGGCCAATGGGAAGGCTTGCTCCTGCACGAGCGCTACGAAACCCAGCCCGGCCAGCTGGTAGAAGCTCTGAACGGTGACTTGCTGCACTACTCTTATGATTCCGTAGAGCAGCACGTAGCCCAACTCAACCGCTTTACCAGCATTGCCGCCGAGGAGCTGTGGCTGCGCGGCAAGCGCGATGTTACGCTGTTTCACCTGCTGCTGAAACCCATCTGGAAGTTCGTGCACGGCTACTTTCTGCGGCTGGGTATGCTCGATGGTTTTGCCGGTCTCAGCATCGCCACCATTTCTGCCTGGGGTGTTTTCCTCAAGTTTGCCAAGCTACGCACCCGGCGGCCCACCACTACTGTATGAAGACTTTCCTGGTCAGCCGTACTGATGCTATTGGCGATGTGGTGCTCACGCTTCCCGTATGTGGGCAGCTTAAGAAGCTGTTCCCGGACTGCCGCGTGGTGCTGCTGGGTCGCACTTACACCCAGGCTATTGCCGCTGCCTGTCCCTGGATAGATGATTTTATAAACGTGGATGAGCTGCGCAAGCTCACGCGGCCGGCGCAGGTGCTGGCGTTGCAGCAACAGCAGGCCGATGCGTTGCTGCACATCTTCCCCGATAAGCACCTGGCGTCCTTGGGTCGGCAGGCCCTTATTCCGATGCGCATTGGCACGCGTAACCGGTGGTTTCACTGGCTTACCTGTACCCACCGGGTAGCCCTGAGCCGTCGCCATTCGCCCTTACATGAGGCACAACTGAATCTGGAGCTGCTTCGGCCCCTGGGCTATACCGGGCTTACGCCGCTGGCAGCCGTGGGCGAGCTGGTGCGGCTGGCACCTGCCGAGCCGTTGGCGCATCAATGGCAGAACCTGCTGGCCCAGCGCCAGGCCGGGCAGCTCAACGTTATTCTGCATCCGCGCAGCCGGGGTAGTGCCCGGGAATGGGGGTTGGTAAACTTTGGGGCATTAGCGCGCATGCTGCACCAGGCCGGGCACCGCGTCTTCATCACTGGCACGGCGGCCGAAGGGGAGGAGCTACGCCCCTGGCTGACGGAGCACGCCCCCTTCCTGGCGGGTGATATGACCGGGCAGCTAACCTTGCCCCAACTACTGGCTTTCATTGGCACGGCTGATGGCCTGGTGGCCAATAGTACCGGGCCGTTGCATATGGCGGCGGCGCTGGGGCGGCAGGCCTTGGGGCTGTATCCACCTATCCGTCCCATGCATCCCGGCCGCTGGGCCCCCTTGGGCCCGCATGCAGAATACCTGGTATTTGATAAGCCTGATTGTCAGCAGTGCCGGCAGGCGCCGGCCGCGTGCTCTTGCCTGGCAGCTATTGAGCCTGTTGAGGTGCTGAACCGGATTGCGGCCTGGAAATCTTTGCCCCCGGCTGGTTTCTGACGAGCCTCCTGCGTTCTTTGCGGCTCCCATGGCTTTTTTACCTCTCCCTTCCTTTCGGCAGCTTTACCAGAGTGGGCGCCTGTCGCAGTACCTGTTGCTGCTGGCGTGCGTGGCCGGCGTGGTAGGGCTGCTGATGGCCCGGGCCCTGATTGCATTGAGCCCCGTGGTAGGTGTACTAGCCGTTGCGGCGCAGCCCAATCTGCGCCGACAGTTGGCCGGGTGGCTGCGGTTGCACACCGTCTGGTTTCCGGCGCTACTGTACCTTTTCCTGGTGGTAAGCGGCCTGTATACCGCTGAGTGGGCGGTATGGCGGCATGAGCTTTTCCGCCAGTTGCCACTCCTGGGCGTACCGTTGGTTTTTGCCGTAGCAGTTCCGCTCACCGCCCGCCAACGCCTGGGGGTGGGCAGCCTGTTTGTGCTGGGCGTAGCCGGGCTGGGCCTGGCTACTCTGGCCGAGTACCTGATGAATGCCTCCCAGGCCAATGATGCTTTCGGACTGGGGCAGAATATGCCGTCTGTTACGGGGGTATTTCACATCCATTTCAGCATTATGCTGGCCCTGGCGGTGTATATTGGGATGCTACTGGCCCGGGAGCAGCTGGCGGCGCCGGTGCTGCGCTGGTTGCTGCGGGCGGCCAGCATAGCGGCTTTGGTAGTGTTGCATGTGCTGGCGTATCGAACCGGCCTGCTGGTATTCTACGCTACGCTGCTGTTGGATGTGGTGCTGGTAGTAGCAGTGCGGCGGCAATGGCGGCTGGGCTTGCTATTGATTGCTATGCTTGTGCTGCTGCCCTGGCTAGCTCTGCAAACGCTGGAGTCAGCGCAGCAACGGCTGGAAGCCACGCACTTTGATCTGGAGCAGTTTGCTTTGGGGCACGATATCAACAACTACTCTCTTTCCAAACGCCTGGCCGCCTGGCACACGGCTAATATTGTCTTTCAGACCCACCCCTTACTGGGCGTGGCCCCTGCTGATGTGCGGGCCGCTATGATGCAGCAATATGCCTGGCAAAGCTTTGGCCTTAAGCCGGCCAACTGGGTCATGGTGCATAATCAGTACCTGCACTATTTAGTAGGGGGCGGGCTGGTGCAGCTGGGCTTGTGGCTGCTGGTTTTGCTGGGCCCTTTGGCACAACCTGCCCAGCGCCGAAATCCGTATGTGGTACACTGTATCTGGTTGTTAGCCATTGCTATGTTGACGGATTCCCTGTTGGAATTGCAAATTGGATTTAATCTATTCGTCTTTCTCTATGGTTTTCTCGTAGTGTCCACCGAACGACAAACTGCTGCCCGGGTGTGTAACACCCCTGGGAGTGGTACGGTATAATAGCTACATTTAAGCCACCGGGTGCCCATAAGGCAGCGGTGGCATCCGTAATTTTCTGCGCCCATGAGCGATTCTCCCGAACGGGTTTCTAAGCTGAGTAAGGAAGAGAAAGACCGCCGCTTCCAAGCGGAATTAATGCCGGTTATCGATTCCCTGTACAATTTTGCCTACCGCCTGACCCTGGACGAGGACGATGCCAACGACCTCGTGCAGGAGACTTATTTGAAGGCATATAGGTTTTTTGAATATTTTGAGCCGGGAACCAACGCCAAAGCGTGGCTGTTCCGCATCTTGAAAAACTCATTCATCAACGACTTCCGCAAGAAGAGTAAACAACCCGCCAAGGTCGACTACAGCGAAATTGAAGGGTACTACAATTCGGAAGACGTGGAGGCTGAGGGCGACGTGGGAAGTACTTCGTCCGATATGCGGCAGCAAGCCGTGCGCGACCTCATCGGCGACGAAGTGGCCCGCGCATTAAACTCGCTGCCGGTGGATTTTCGCACCGTTATCATCCTCTGCGACCTGGAAGGGTTCACATATGAGGAAATGGCCAAAGTGCTGGATATCCCTATTGGTACGGTTCGTTCCCGCCTGCACCGGGCCCGGAACTTTCTGAAGGATAAGCTTGAGAAATACGCCAAATCTATGGGCTACGGCACCGATGATGAGGCCGACGATAACGATACCACCGATTCAGACGCAGACCACGATTAACACTCCAGCCGCATTAGTATGGAAACTACATCTACAAAAACCAACCAACCGGCTGCCGCTACTCCTGAGTCCGGCGCCGACTGTGAGCGTGTGAATACAATTCTCGACCAGATTATTGAAGGCCAGTCCCCTACTATGGAAGACGAAGAATACTTTGTTAACCATGCCGAAGATTGCTCGCCCTGCTTCGATACCATTGATAAACAGCGCATTTTCGTCGACTTCCTGTCTCAGCATGTAGGCCGTAAAGGCGCCCCGGCGGTACTGTCGCAAACAATTCTTCAGCGCTTGCAAGCAGAAATGGCCTAATTTTGCCCGATGCAGGGTAAAATCATCGCCTTTTCGGCGCCTTCCGGCGCTGGCAAGACCACTATTGTGCACCGGATGCTGGAGCGTATTCCGGAGCTAAGCTTCTCGATTTCAGCGTGCACGCGCGACCGTCGCGGCCGCAGCGAAGCCAATGGGAAGGACTACTACTTCATTTCCGTCCAAGAGTTCCAGGAGAAAATCCGGCAGGATGCTTTTGTGGAATGGGAAGAAGTATACGAAGGTGCTTTCTACGGCACGCTGAAGTCCGAAATTGAACGCATCTGGGAAAGCGGCAAACACGCCGTGCTGGATGTGGACGTGAAAGGCGGCCTCAGCATCAAGGAATTCTACAAAGATCGGGCCTTGGCCATTTTTGTCAAACCACCCTCCCTGGAAATTCTGGAGCACCGCCTGCGGGCCCGTGCTACCGATTCTGCCGCCAGCATCTCTTCCCGCCTCTATAAAGCCAACTTCGAGCTTACCTTCGAAGACCGGTTTGATGTAGTAGTAGTGAACGACGACCTGGATGAGGCTACTGCGCAAGCGGAAAAGCTGGTGCGCGATTTTATTACCGCTGAACCTGCCATTCTGTGAGTACCCCCAAAGTGGGGTTGCTCTTCGGCTCGTTCAATCCCCTGCACACCGGCCACCTCATTCTGGCCCACTTCATGGCCACCCACACCGATCTGGATGCGGTGTGGCTGGTTGTCTCGCCGCAAAGCCCTTTCAAAGTAGGGCAGGATCTGCTTCCCGAGAAGGTGCGCTTTGAGTTGGTACAGGCCGCCATTGCCGATAATGACCGGCTGAAGGCACTGGACGTGGAATTCGGGATGGACCTGCCCAACTACACCATTGTCACGCTGGACGCCCTGCACCGGCAGTACCCCGACCACCGCTTTGTGCTGCTGATGGGCGAAGACAACCTGCCCGGCCTGCCGCGCTGGAAAGATGCCGACCGTATCCTGGCCGAGCACGAAGTGTATGTGTATCCCCGCCCTGGGGTAGATGCTTCCGAGGTCAGCACCCACCCAGGCGTGCGCGTGGTAGATGCCCCATTATTGGATATTTCCGCCACCTTTATCCGGGACTGTGTCCGGGCCGGCAAATCCATCCGTTACCTGGTGCCGGCAGCGGTAGAAAAACGAATTGAGGCAGAAGGCTATTGGCGCGCTTAATGCGCCCTGTATAAGTTAAAGAACATAAAAAAAGCCCCGGTGAATCATCTTCACCGGGGCTTTTTTATGAATGTGTCAGCAGCACTTAAATCGTCATGATTTCTGCTTCCTTCTTGCTGATCAATTCATCCACCTTTACAATGTAGGTGTCGGTGAACTTCTGCACTTTGGCTTCGGCGTCCTTGATGGAGTCTTCGGAAGCACCCTCTTTCAGCAGCTTGCGCAACGCTTCGTTCACATCCTTGCGGATGGCCCGAATGCGCACTTTACCGCCTTCCGACTCGCTTTTTACCTGCTTCACCAGTTCGCGGCGGCGCTCCTCCGTCATAGCCGGAATGTTCAGGCGCACGCCTTCCGCATCCGACTGGGGGTTCAGGCCCAGGTCACTGTTCTTGATGGCCTTCACGATTTCGCCCACCATGTTCTTTTCCCAGGGCTTAATGAAAAGCGTGCGGGCATCCGGCGTGGCAATGTTGGCTACCTGGCTCAGGGGGTAGGAGTACCGTAGTAATCTACGCGCAGACCATCAAGCATAGAAGGGCTGGCTTTGCCGGCCCGAATGCGGCCTAGCTCAACGCCCGTGTGCTGCAGGGCTTTGCCCATCGATTCTTCCGCGTCGCTCAGGTAAAACTGGATTTCTTCGTCCATTTGTTAAGGTGAATTAGAAATTGAGAATTAAAAACCAGGAAGGAAATGCGGGGTTAGCCCCGCAACAGTACGCAAGTTCAGGTACTGCTTCCTTAATTTTTAATTGATTCAGGCTTGCTCCGTTGTGGTGGGTGAAGTTTCTACGGCTGCCTGCAGGCTGCTCTGCTTGTCGGCAGCTTCGGCCTCCGGCTTGGTGCCATTCATGGTGACCAGCGTGCCTACGGTTTCGCCATCAATCAGGCGCTGCAGGTTGCCGGCTTTGTTCATATCGAATACAATAATGGGCAGGTTATTCTCTTTACACAAGGTAAAGGCCGTCATGTCCATCACATTCAGGTTCTTTTCCATCACCTCATCAAAGGTAATCTGCGGATAGCGGGTGGCGGTAGGGACTTTTTCCGGATCGGCGGTATAAATACCATCTACGCGGGTGCCCTTCAGTACTACATCCGCATCCATCTCAATGGCCCGCAGGGAAGCCGCCGAGTCGGTAGTGAAGTAAGGGGAACCGATGCCGGCCCCAAAGATGACCACGCGGCCTTTTTCCAGGTGGCGCAGCGCGCGGCGGCGGATGTAAGGCTCGCACACCCGCTGAATGGTAACGCCGGAAAGCAGCCGGGTACTCACGTTCAGCTTTTCCAGGGCGCTCTGCAGGGCCATGGAGTTGATAACCGTGGCCAGCATGCCCATGTAGTCGCCCTGCACCCGGTCCAGGCCAAAGGCCTCGGCCTGCACACCCCGGAAGATGTTGCCGCCACCAATTACCACAGCTATCTGGGTGCCGGTTTCGGCCGCCGTCTTGATTTCCTGAGCGTACTGCATCAGGCGCTCGGCATCAATGCCATACTGTTGCGTGCCCATGAGGGCCTCGCCACTGAGCTTGAGCAGAATTCGTTTGTACTTCAAAACGCGAAAATTTAGCGTGAGTGGGATATATCGAAGCGAAAGCCTGACTAAGACGTTGACCGGCTAGCTGAATTGAATCAGCACCTGTCCTTTGGTCACATTGTCACGCAGGGTAACTTTAATGGCGCTTACCACCCCATCGCCCGGCGACTTCAGGATGTTCTCCATTTTCATAGCTTCCAGCACCAGCAGCGGGTCACCCTTTTGCACGGTTTGGCCCGGGGCCACGCGGATATCTACGATCAAGCCGGGCATAGGGGCCTTCAGCTCGTTAATTTTATGGGCGGCCACATCGCTCATCCCCAGTTTTTCCAGCAGCAGGTCGAAGCGGTCCTTGGCGTTAATATCCATGATACGCCCGTCCACCTTCAGCTGAATAGTTTTGGTGGCGCGCTCTACGCTGACAACCTCGGCGGAAAAAGAGCGTCCCTCGTGCAGGATGTGGTAACGCCCATTGCCCAGCGGAGCCAGGTCCCAGGTAAACGGTTCACCATTCACGGTAATGGCGTCGGGTTGATATTCAACTTCCCAAACCTGGCTGGATCCGGTGTTTACCTGGAGCATTCTATCAAAGTTACGTTGGGCGGAAAAGGGCTTAAAGATAGGCCAAATCTCAAACTTATTTCGGAAATTGAGCCACAATACCCTATTGCCACTTGCATGAAATACCCGTTTATCGGTGCCCTAAGTCTGGTGCTGGCGTTGCCTCTGTTTGCACCTGCTCAGAGCGTTAAGCCTGATAAAAGCTCTCCGGCGAAGTCTGCCCGGAAGAAGCCCCAAGCAACTGCTGATCCTTACTCCTCCAATGCGGCTTCCCCCAGCATCGTGGTACCCTCGTGGCTGCCCAATACCACGCCCGAGCACCCTACGGCTACTATTCTGACGGATGTGCTGCACACGCGGCTGGATGTCCGGTTCGACTGGGCCAAGCAACAGCTCATTGGTACGGCCACGCTCTCGGTGCGGCCCCACTTCTATCCGCAAAGCCAGCTGGTGCTGGATGCCAAGGGTTTTGACATCCGCAGCATCCGCCTGATATCGGTGGCCAACGGCAAGGAAAAGGAGAAAGCCCTTACCTATAGCTACGATAAGCGCAAGCTCACCGTGAACCTGGACCGGGCTTACAGCCGCACCGAGGCCTATCAGGTGCGGGTGAACTACATAGCCAAGCCTAATGAGCTGACAGCGGGTGGGAGTGACGCCATTACCAGCAACAAGGGTCTGTTCTTTATCAACCCGGTGGGGGCTGAGAAAAACAAGCCCCGCCAGATCTGGACCCAAGGCGAGACGGAGAACAACTCGGCCTGGTTTCCTACCGTCGACAAGCCCAACCAGCGCATGACGCAGGAAATTGCCATGACGGTGGAGTCGAAATACAAGACGCTGTCGAATGGCCTGCTGATTTCCTCCAAGAAGAATTCCGACGGCACCCGCACCGATGTGTGGAAGCAAAGCCTGCCGGCCGCGCCCTATCTCACCATGATGGCTGTGGGCGACTTTGCCGTGGTCAGTGAATCCTGGCGCGGAAAAGCCGTGGATTATTATGTGGAGCCCAAATTCCAGCAAACGGCCAAGGCCGTGTTCGGTAATACCCCCGAGATGCTGGAGTTCTTCTCCAAGAAGCTGGGTGTAGAGTATCCCTGGGAGAAATATGCCCAGGTGGCCGTGCGCGACTATGTGTCGGGGGCCATGGAGAACACCTCCGCCACCATTCACGGCGACGGCATTCAGGCTACGCGCCGGGAACTGCTGGATAAAAACTCGGATTGGGTTATTGCCCACGAGCTGTTTCACCACTGGTTTGGCAACTACGTCACCTGCGAATCGTGGTCTAATTTGCCCCTGAACGAGTCGTTTGCCGATTACTCAGAGTATCTGTGGGCCGAATATAAGTACGGCGCCGATGCTGCCTCCCTAGTGCAGCAAACGGCTTCCGAGCTATACTTTCAGGAGGCGGAGGATAAGCGCGTACCCCTGATTCGATATAACTACGCTAACCGGGAGGATATGCTGGACCGCCACTCCTACCAAAAAGGCGGAAGGGTGCTGCACATGCTGCGCAAGTACGTAGGCGAT
The DNA here is from genome assembly GCF_001280305.1 of Hymenobacter sp. DG25A. NCBI lineage: Bacteria > Pseudomonadati > Bacteroidota > Cytophagia > Cytophagales > Hymenobacteraceae > Hymenobacter > Hymenobacter erythromyxa. The sequence goes on from NZ_CP012623.1 coordinate 197,073, forward strand.
GATGCCTTCTTCGCGGCGCTGAACCTGTATCTGACGCGCAACAAGCTCTCCGCCGTAGAGATTGATGAGCTGCGGCTGGCCTTCGAAGACGTGACCGGGGAAGATCTGCGCTGGTTTTTTAACCAGTGGTTTATGCAGCGCGGCCACCCCGAGTTGCGCGTGACGCATAGCTATAACAACAGCCAGGTTACCCTGCATGTGCAGCAGCAGCAGGATTCCACGTTTACGCCCATCTTCCGCTTGCCCGTTACGGTTACCACCTGGGTAAACAACCAGCCTACGGAACACCAGCTAACCATTACCAAAGCCGACCAGACGTTTGTGCTGCCGGTTACGCAGCGCCCCAGCCTGGTAAAGTTTGATGATCAGGCCCAGCTCCTGGCTAAAATAGAGGAGGAGCGAAGCCAGGACGAGCTGCTTTATCAGTTCTACCACGCCCGCAACTACCTGCAAAAATACGAGGCCATTCAGGAGCTGCGCTCTAAAGTAGGCGACTTGGTAGTATCCGGAATGCTGCGGACAGCTCTTAACGATGACTTCTGGGCCGTGCGCACGGCAGCGCTCAGCGCCTTCCGCAAGTACAAAGGGCCGGAAGGCGGTGCTATCCGCAAGGAGATTCAGCGGGCCGCTGCCACCGACAAGCGCAGCGAGGTGCGCGCTGCTGCCTTGGCGACGCTGGCCTCCTTCCCCAATGAAGACTTTGGCTCCGTCTACGAAGCCGGCCTTAATGACAGTTCCTATGTAGTAGTGACGGCCGCTATCAATGCTCTGACGAAAGCGCCCACAGCAAAAACGGCTGAACGCATAGCCAGGCTACAGGAAACCCCGAACCACAGTGTTATAAACGCCTTGGGCGGGTACTACGTCCTCAATGGCAAAGTAGATCAGTACGACTGGTACCTGCGCTATGTAGAGACGCTGGGGGATACTGACCTGTACACCTTCCTGCCTAATTTTGGCTTGTTCATGCAGCGCATGCCGCCCATTGAGCGCGAGAAGGGCCTGAAAAAGCTGGAAGTCCTCGCCCGCAATAATCCTTCCCCTTATGTGCGCCTCGGTGCTTATAAAGGCCTGGTCGCCGTTTCTGAACGCAGCCCGGAGCTGAAATCTGTTCTGCAGGATATTCGCGCCAAAGAAAAAGATGAAGGCTTGAAGGGAATGTATAATCTCCTTTAAGAGGCCAGAGTGGCGAAATACAACCGGCACTGAGAAAATATTCCGGTGCCGGTTGTGTTTTCAACCCCCTGAGAGGTAAATACCTACTGCTTATTCGGCCCGTAAGGAAGAAAAAATATTAAGCTGATTTGAGGCTAGCGCTTGACTTGCATCAGAAACCCGTTAATTTTGCAACTCCTTTAGCAACCCACCCACTTCCGGAGAAGGTTATTAAAGTAATGCTTCTCTGCAGTCGGCTGAGAAAAACAACACCCGGGGAGGTTCCAGAGCGGCCAAATGGGACAGACTGTAACTCTGTTAGCGTAAGCTTTCGAAGGTTCGAATCCTTCTCTCCCCACGTAGTTGAGTGAATGGATGGTATTGCAACAAGCAAGCAATTGCCTGGCAGCGGGCCATCCATTCATTTCTTCTCTGCGGGAGTAGCTCAGTTGGTAGAGCGGCAGCCTTCCAAGCTGCAGGTCGCGGGTTCGAACCTCGTCTCCCGCTCATTGTCAATACCAGATTGATGATGAAGAAAAGCAGTGGCCCGCCATTGTGCATTCTTCGTTGTAAATTTGCCCTTACATCAGCCGTTTTAGCTCAGTGGTAGAGCACTTCCTTGGTAAGGAAGAGGTCATGGGTTCAAATCCCATAAATGGCTCTGAATACGAGTACCACCGGGGCAGCGCGTCTGCACCGTTTGGACCTGCGAGAAAAGTAAAGCGACGTGCAGTCCCCACTAAGCGGAGCTGCGTATCGCTTTCTTGCAGTATAGTCAAGTCGCGTTTTCCCCTCCTTCACCACAAAATTCCTCTTAATCTCTTTACAATGGCTAAAGAAAATTTTGATCGTTCCAAACCGCACGTGAACATCGGTACGATCGGGCACGTCGACCACGGCAAAACTACCCTGACCGCTGCTATCACGATGGTACTGGCGAACAAAGGTTTGGCCGCAAAGCGTGACTTCTCGTCAATCGACAACGCTCCCGAAGAAAAAGAGCGCGGTATCACGATTAACACTTCGCACGTAGAATACTCTACCGTTAACCGTCACTATGCTCACGTTGACTGCCCTGGTCACGCTGACTATGTGAAGAACATGGTAACGGGTGCTGCCCAGATGGACGGCGCTATCCTCGTAGTTGCTGCTACTGACGGCCCAATGCCCCAGACGCGTGAGCACATCCTGCTGGCTCGCCAGGTAGGTGTACCTCAGCTGGTGGTATTCATGAACAAAGTAGACATGGTGGATGACCCCGAGCTCCTCGAGCTGGTGGAAATGGAAATCCGTGAGCTGCTGTCGTTCTATGACTTCGACGGTGACAACATTCCTGTTATCCAGGGTTCTGCTCTGGGTGGCCTGAACGGCGACGCCAACTGGGTTCCCAAGATTGAGGAGCTGATGGACGCTGTTGACAGCTACATTCCAATTCCAACTCGTCTGACCGACCTGCCCTTCCTGATGCCAGTAGAGGATGTATTCTCTATCACGGGTCGTGGAACGGTTGCTACCGGCCGTATCGAGCGTGGTGTTATCAACTCGGGTGAGCAGGTTGACATCCTCGGTATGGGTGCCAAGCAAGGCCTGAAGTCGACGGTTACGGGTGTGGAAATGTTCCGCAAAATCCTGGACCGTGGCGAAGCTGGTGACAACGTAGGTCTGCTGCTCCGCGGTATTGAAAAGGACGATATCCGTCGTGGTATGGTTATTTGCAAGCCCGGCTCGGTAACTCCCCACAAAAAATTCAAGGCTGAGGTTTACGTTCTCTCGAAAGAGGAAGGTGGCCGTCACACCCCATTCTTCAACAACTACCGTCCGCAGTTCTACCTGCGCACCACCGACGTAACGGGTATCATCACCCTGCCCGAAGGTGTTGAGATGGTAATGCCCGGCGACAACATCACCATTCAGGTGGAGCTGATCAGCGCCGTAGCAATGGAGAAAGGCCTGCGTTTCGCTATCCGCGAAGGTGGCCGTACGGTAGGTGCCGGTCAGGTGACCGAAATCCTCGACTAGTTTCTGCTAGCATAACACAATCCGCCCTCGATTTTTCGGGGGCGGATTTGTTTTGTGCTATCCGTTCAGTACATTTGCAGTCCCAATCCGGCTTAATAGCCGTTTGGAGCGCTTACACGGGCGTAGTTCAAGGGTAGAATAGAGGTCTCCAAAACCTTTGATGGGAGTTCGAATCTCTCCGCCCGTGCCATTTAGCCAGTTACTGGCCCAGTTATTATCGCCAAAGCCCGTTCACGGATTATGAGCAAGCTGACAAAGTATTTCCGCGAGACTACCGAAGAGATGCGCTACAAAGTAACGTGGCCGTCTTTCGAAGAGCTGCAGAAGAGTTCCGGTCTGGTACTCATCGGCTCGCTCGTGTTTGCGGCAGTTGTGGGCTTGATGGACATCATCTTCAAAACGGGACTGGAGGCTTTTTACAACTCGTTCCGTTAAGCACAAGAATCGATGGGTGAGTTGAAATGGTACGTTGTCCGCTCGGTAAGCGGACAAGAGAAAAAGGCCAAGACGTATCTCGAAACCGAGATTGGTCGTCATGGCCTTTCGGATTTGGTGCCGCAGGTATTGATTCCGGTTGAGAAGGTATTCGAAATGCGCAACGGCAAAAAGCGCGTGCGTGAGCGGAACCTGTACCCCGGCTACATCATCATCCACGCTGACCTTTCCCATGGCGAAGTAGACCACATTATCACCAGCACACCTGGTGTCATTGGTTTCCTCAGTGATAAGGAAGGTAAAGCAGCCAATCAGAATACCAAACCAGTGCCGCTGCACATTTCCGAAGTTAACCGCATCCTCGGAGTGGTAGACGAAGCGGAAGAGCAGACAGCCCAGTTGGAAACTCCGTTCGTGGTAAACGAACTGGTGAAAGTAGTAGATGGAGCCTTCAGCGGCTTCTCCGGTACGGTTTCCGAAGTGTTTGAAGAGCGGAAGAAGCTCAACGTAATTGTGAAAATATTCGGCCGTAGCACTCCCATGGAGCTCAGCTACACTCAGGTCGAGAAAGAGTCTTAATAGCTTAATAGTACGTCGTCGGTTGTCCGCTCCGGACCGGCGGTGCTTCCACCAGGAGCATTACATCATCTGAGGACTGTGTGAGTTACGTCACATCGTCCGAAGCCTTTCAATCCAAATGGCCAAGGAAATTAGAGGTTATCTGAAGCTTCAGATAAAGGGAGGCGCCGCGAACCCCGCGCCGCCGGTTGGACCTGCACTTGGTAGCAAAGGCCTTAACATCATGGAGTTCTGCAAGCAGTTCAATGCTCGCACCCAGGATAAGGCCGGCCAAGTTTGTCCTGTTCTCATTACCATGTACACCGACAAGTCGTTTGACTTTGTGGTGAAGACCCCACCGGCGCCGGTTATGCTGATGGAAGCTGCCAAGCTCCAGAGCGGTTCGAAAGAGCCAAACCGTAACAAAGTGGGTTCGGTAACGTGGGACCAAGTTCGTCAGATTGCCGAAGTGAAAATGCCCGATTTGAATGCTTTCAAAATCGAATCGGCCATGAAACTGGTAGCTGGCACCGCCCGCAGCATGGGTATCACCATCAAGGGAGATTCTCCTTTCGCTGAATAATCTTAACGGAGAAGAATCAGATGGCAAAACTGAGCAAAAAGCGCAAGGAAGCCCTTGCCAAGCATGACCTGACCCAAGTGCGTAACCTCATTGAGGCCGCTACCGTGGTGAAGGACATTACTTACACCAAGTTCGACGCTTCGGTTGATATCGACGTTCGTCTGGGTGTTGACCCCCGTAAAGCTGACCAGATGGTACGTGGCGTAGCCACTCTGCCCCATGGTACCGGCAAAACGGTCCGTGTTCTAGCTCTCGTAACTCCGGACAAAGAAGCCGAAGCTACGGCTGCTGGTGCCGACTATGTAGGTCTGGACGACTATATCTCGAAAATCGAGAAAGGCTGGACAGATATTGACGTGATTATCACGATGCCTGCTGTGATGGCCAAAGTTGGTCGTCTGGGCCGGGTACTGGGCCCTCGTGGCCTGATGCCTAACCCGAAGTCAGGTACCGTAACGACCGACGTTGCCAAGGCTGTACAGGAAGTGAAAGCTGGTAAAATCGACTTCAAAGTTGACAAAACCGGTATCATCCACACCAGCATCGGTAAGGTATCGTTCGATTCGCAGAAGCTGGCTGAAAACGCCATCGAAGTAATTCAGACCCTGAACCGTCTGAAGCCTTCGTCGGCAAAAGGCACGTACATCAAGAGCATCACGCTCTCGAGCACGATGTCGCCCGCAGTGCCGGTTGACACGCAAGTAACTTCCGCTTAAGGTATAACCAACACGACGATATGACCCGGGAAGAAAAACAAGCCCTCGTCGACGAGTTGAGCGAGAAGTTTCAATCGCACAACGCGTTCTACATCACCGACGCTTCGTCGATGACCGTGGCGAAAATCAACGAATTCCGTCGCCTGTGCTTCAACCGCGGCATGGAGTTCAAAGTGTACAAGAACACGCTGATCCGCAAGGCTCTCGACACCCTGGGTGGCGATACTTCGGAGATGGACGCTGCGCTGAAAGGCCAGTCGGGTGTTCTGTTCTCGAAAGAGTCGGGCAATGCCCCGGCCAAACTGCTGAAAGACTTCTACAAGTCGCAGAACTACGGTAAAAACGTACTGCCGAAGCCAGCCCTGAAAGGTGCTTACATCGACAGCGACGTGTACGTAGGTGCTGACCAGCTGGAGAGCCTCAGCACGATCAAAGGCAAAAACGAGCTTATCGGTGATATCATCGGTCTGCTGCAGTCGCCCGCCAAGAACGTTATTTCTGCTCTGTCGAGCGGCGGCAACAAACTGGCTGGCATCCTCAAGACGCTTTCCGAAAAAGAAGAGGTTGCAGGCTAACCGCTGCTCATCTTTTTCACATTAGAATTCCAAAACGTTCAACAACCCCCCTTTTTTAACAATCTACAGAAATGGCAGATTTGAAAGCATTCGCTGAGCAGCTCGTTAGCCTGACGGTGAAAGAAGTAAACGAACTGGCTACTATCCTGAAAGACGAGTATGGCATTGAGCCTGCTGCTGCTGCTCCGGTAATGATGGCTGGCGGTGGCGCTGCTGCTGCTGAAGCTCCTGAGGAGAAGACGTCGTTCGACGTAATCCTGAAGTCGGCTGGCGCAAGCAAACTGGCTGTCGTGAAACTGGTGAAAGACCTGACCGGCCTGGGCCTGAAAGAAGCCAAAGAACTGGTTGACGGAGCTCCCAAGGCTATGAAAGAAGGCGTTACCAAGGACGAAGCCGAAGCCCTGAAGAAGCAACTGGAAGAAGCTGGTGCCGAAGTAGAAGTTAAATAACTCTGCGGCCCGCATTTTCTCTCTACAAATAAGGATAGGCCTGGCAACTAAGCCAGGTCTTTTCCTGTTTGTAGGCAACAAACATTACTAATGTCCTCAGACGCGCCGCTTTGCGGCTTTTTGTGCCTAAACGCACAGGACGGCAGTAGGGTTTTTGATTGCATCCTCTCTGTGTCCATTTCCTAACCCCACATACATTGGCTACACCGAAAGCAAAGGCTGCGCTGGAAAGGCTGCAGGCCGCTGACGAGCGGATCAATTTCGCCAAGATTAAAAAGGTTATTGAGTACCCGGATTTCCTGGACGTGCAGGTTCGCTCGTTCATGGATTTCTTCCAGTTGGAGACGGCTGCTGAGAACCGCACCGATGAAGGGCTGTTCAAGGTATTCGCGGAGAACTTTCCGATTTCGGACTCCCGCGAGAACTTTGTCCTGACGTTCATCGACTACCACGTAGATCCGCCCAAGTATTCGGTGGATGAGTGCATCGACCGCGGCCTGACGTACTCGGTGCCCCTGAAGGCTAAGCTGCGTCTGGTCTGCAATGACACGGACAACGAGGACTTCGAAACCATTGAGCAGGAAGTGTTCCTGGGGAATATCCCCTACATGACCGAGAAAGGCTCCTTCGTTATTAACGGCGCCGAGCGGGTTATCGTATCGCAGCTGCACCGTTCGCCCGGCGTGTTCTTTGCCCAGAGCAAGCACACCAACGGCACGAAGCTGTATTCGGCCCGTATTATTCCGTTCAAAGGCTCGTGGATTGAATTTGCCACGGACGTGAACAATGTGATGTATGCGTACATCGACCGGAAGAAGAAATTCCCGGTTACCACGCTGCTTCGCGCTATCGGCTACGGCACCGACAAAGACATTCTGGACCTGTTCGGGCTGTCGGAAGAGGTGAAGGCTGATAAGAAAACGCTCAAGAAGGCCGTAGGCCGGAAGCTGGCTGCCCGGGTGCTGCGCACCTGGACGGAGGACTTCGTGGACGAGGATACCGGAGAAGTGGTATCTATCGACCGGAACGAAGTGCTGCTGGAGCGCGACTCGACCATTGAGGAGGACGATATTGACACCATCCTGAATGCCGGAGCCAAATCGGTTATCCTGCACCGCGAGAATGTCAACATTGCTGACTTCGCCATCATCTATAACACGCTGCAGAAAGACAACTCCAACTCGGAGAAGGAAGCTGTAGAGCAGATCTACCGTCAGCTCCGTAACACGGAAGCTCCCGACGAAGAAACTGCGCGTGATATCATCCAAAAGCTGTTCTTCTCGGATAAGCGCTACGACCTTGGTGACGTAGGCCGCTACCGCATCAATAAGAAGCTGGGTATCGACACGAACTGGGAAGCCCGCGTGCTGACCAACGAGGACATTGTCCTCATCGTGAAGTACCTGATTGGTCTGATCAACTCCAAGGCCATTGTCGATGACATTGACCACTTGAGCAACCGTCGTGTCCGCACGGTAGGGGAGCAGCTCTACGCTCAGTTTGGCGTAGGTCTGGCCCGTATGGCGCGTACCATCAAGGAGCGCATGAACGTGCGCGACAACGAGGACTTCAAGCCGGTTGACCTGATCAATGCCCGGACGCTGTCTTCGGTTATCAACTCGTTCTTCGGCACCAACCAGTTGTCGCAGTTCATGGACCAAACTAACCCGCTGGCCGAGGTGACGCACAAGCGTCGCGTATCGGCACTGGGGCCGGGAGGTCTGTCGCGTGAGCGGGCTGGTTTCGAAGTACGTGACGTTCACTACACACACTACGGCCGTCTTTGCACCATTGAAACGCCGGAAGGACCAAACATTGGTCTGATTTCGTCGCTGTGCGTGCACGCCCGCGTGAATGCCATGGGCTTCATCGAGACGCCTTACCGCACGGTTGAGAGCGGCAAGGTGGATATGACGGAGAACGTGAAGTACCTCACCGCTGAGGAAGAAGATACCCACCACATTGCGCAGGCTAACGCCCGCCTCACGGATGAGGGTAGATTCATCAGCGACCTGGTGAAAGGCCGTTTCGAAGGTGACTTCCCCGTGGTTGAGCCCGGTGAGTACACCTACATGGACGTGGCCCCGAACCAGATTGTATCGGTAGCTGCTTCACTGATTCCGTTCCTGGAGCACGATGACGCCAACCGTGCCCTGATGGGTTCGAACATGCAACGCCAGGCAGTACCGCTGCTGAAAGCCGAGGCTCCCATTGTGGGCACCGGTCTGGAAGGCCGCGTAGCTACTGACTCCCGTACGCTGGTAGTAGCGGAAGGCAACGGTGTAATTGATTACGTGGACGCTAACCGCATCGTAGTAAAATACGACCTGACGGAAGACGATATCCTCGTAAGCTTCGACGCCGAGAAGATTTCCTACGACCTGATCAAGTTCCGTCGTACCAACCAGGATACCTGCATCAACCTGACGCCGCTCGTGAAGAACGGTGAGCGGGTGATGAAGGGCCAGGTTCTGTGCGAAGGCTACGGCACTAACAAAGGTGAGCTGGCTCTGGGTCGTAACATGCAGGTGGCATTCATGCCATGGCAGGGTTACAACTTCGAGGATGCCATCGTTATTTCGGAGCGGGTTGTCCGCGACGACATCTTTACCTCGATTCACATTGAGGAGTTTGAGCTGGAAGTGCGCGAAACCAAGCGTGGCGAAGAAGAGCTGACCTCGGAAATCCCGAACGTGAGCGAAGAAGCCGTGCGCAACCTCGACGACAACGGTATCATCCGTTTGGGCGCTGAGGTGAAGGAAGGCGACATCCTGATCGGTAAGATTACGCCGAAGGGCGAAACCGACCCGACGCCGGAAGAGAAGCTGCTCCGCGCCATCTTCGGTGACAAAGCCGGTGATGTGAAGGATGCCTCGCTTAAGGCGCCGCCCTCCCTGCAGGGTGTGGTTATCGGAACCAAGCTGTTCTCCCGTCCTAAGAAAGACAAAAACCTCCGGGCCAAGTCGAAGAAGGAAGTGGAAGAGCTGAAGGACTCGTACGCCAAGGAACTGCGCGCGGTGAAAGCCGTGATGGTAGAGAAGCTGGTGCAGCTGCTGGAAGGCAAAACCTCCCAGGGCGTAAAGCACAAGTTTGGCGACGAAATCCTGAGCAAGGGTGTGAAATTCGGTAAGAAGAACATCACGGAAGCGTTGTTCCCCGAGAAGAACCCCTACAAGGACGAGAGCAACTACGCCGTGCCGGAAGAGGTGAACATGTTCAAAGACCTGATCCTGGAGAACTGGACGGCTGATGAGCGCGTGAACGGTATGCTGACGATGCTGGTGAAAAACTATGCTAAGCGTCGCAACACCATCACGGCCCGCTTTAAGCGCGACCGGTTTACTTTGGAAGTAGGTGATGAGCTGCCCGCCGGTATTGTGCAGCTGGCCAAAGTATACATCGCCAAGAAGCGTAAGCTGAAGGTGGGTGATAAAATGGCTGGTCGTCACGGTAACAAGGGGGTAGTAGCCCGCATCGTGCGCGATGAGGACATGCCCTTCCTGCCCGACGGCACCCCAATGGACATCGTGCTGAACCCCCTGGGTGTACCAAGCCGGATGAACATCGGTCAGATTTACGAAACGGTACTCGGCTGGGCCGGTCTGAAAATGGGCCGCACCTATGCTACCCCGATTTTCGACGGTGCAACCGAGGACGAAGTGGCGCATGAACTGACCGAGGCGGGCCTGCCCGACTGGGGCCGTGCTTACCTGCACGATGGTCTGACTGGTCAGCGTTTCGACCAGCCGGTAACCGTGGGTGTTATTTATATGCTGAAGCTGGGTCACCTTGTTGATGACAAGATGCACGCCCGTTCCATCGGCCCGTACTCGCTTATTACCCAGCAGCCGCTGGGTGGTAAGGCACAATTCGGTGGCCAGCGCTTCGGCGAGATGGAAGTATGGGCACTGGAGGCTTTCGGCGCTTCTAACGTTCTCCAAGAAATCCTGACGGTGAAGTCGGATGACGTGGTAGGCCGTGCCAAAGCGTACGAGGCTATTGTGAAAGGCGACGTACTGCCCAAGCCAAATATCCCCGAGTCATTCAACGTACTCATTCATGAGCTGCGTGGTCTGGCCCTGGAAATCACGCTTGACTAAGTTTTGAAAAGGGAGCTGCTGGTGTTTCGATGCTGGCAGCTCCCTCTTTCAAGTAATACGCGGTTCGGGAAACCGATAACATCTGCTGCCGGCGTCGTTCCGAGATATGGTCAGAACGGCATCAACCTCCGGGAGCAGTTGGCCGCAAAGTGGTTCGTGTTTGCCCAAAGACGAGCTGTTTATCATCCAGACTTGGTAGAACCTACTGCACGGCGTACCTATCCGATCTGCAGAGCACTTTTGCCAAAGTCGAACTGTTAGAATTACTCACGCTGCTCTTAAGAGGGCGGAGCCGTTCTAACAGCACACAAAGCCAACAGCTAATAGCTTCCACACATGGCGTTTGCAAAAAACAAAAAACTGGTACAGGACTTCTCGAAAGTCACTATCTCGCTGGCCTCGCCCGAATCCATTCTGGAGCGGTCGAACGGTGAAGTAGTAAAGCCCGAGACGATCAACTACCGGACGTACAAGCCCGAGATGGGTGGCTTGTTCTGCGAGCGGATTTTCGGTCCCGTAAAGGACTGGGAATGCCACTGCGGTAAATACAAGCGCATCCGCTACAAAGGCATTATCTGCGACCGTTGCGGCGTAGAGGTGACCGAGAAAAAAGTACGTCGGGAGCGGATGGGCCACATCGAACTGGTGGTGCCCGTGGCGCATATCTGGTACTTTAAGTCCCTGCCCAATAAAATCGGCTACCTGCTGGGCCTGCCCACCAAGAAGCTGGATCAGATTATCTATTACGAGCGGTATGTAGTAGTACAGGCGGGCGTACTGGCCGAAGAAGGCGTGCAGCAGCTTGACTTCCTCACCGAAGACGAGTACCTCGACATCATCGACAAGCTCCCCCGCGAGAATCAGATGCTGCCGAACGAGGACCCCAACAAATTCATCGCCCGCATGGGTGCTGATGCGTTGTACCTCCTGCTGGAGCGCATTAACCTCGACGAGCTGTCGTACTCCCTGCGTGACTCAGCTGCCCACGAAACTTCGCAGCAGCGTAAGGCTGAGGCTCTGAAGCGTCTGCGGGTAGTAGAAGCGTTCCGTGATGCCGCCACCCGCGTGGAAAACAAGCCCGAGTGGATGGTTATCCGCATGGTGCCCGTTATTCCCCCGGAATTGCGCCCTCTCGTGCCGTTGGATGGTGGCCGTTTTGCTACTTCCGACCTGAACGACCTGTACCGCCGCGTAATCATCCGTAACAACCGCCTCAAGCGCCTGATCGAAATCAAGGCTCCTGAAGTGATTCTGCGGAACGAAAAGCGCATGCTGCAGGAAGCTGTTGACTCCTTGTTCGACAACTCACGTAAGGTGAATGCCGTGCGTGCTGAAGGTAACCGGGCGCTGAAGTCGCTGTCTGATATGCTGAAAGGCAAGCAGGGCCGCTTCCGTCAGAACCTGCTCGGTAAGCGTGTTGACTACTCTGGCCGTTCGGTTATTGTGGTTGGCCCGGAGCTGAAGCTGCACGAGTGCGGTCTGCCCAAGAACATGGCCGCCGAGCTGTTCAAGCCGTTCATTATCCGTAAGCTCATCGAGCGCGGTATCGTGAAGACGGTGAAATCAGCGAAGAAAATCGTTGACCGCAAGGACGCCGTGGTGTGGGATATTCTGGAAAATGTGCTGAAAGGCCACCCAGTGCTCCTCAACCGGGCTCCTACGCTGCACCGCTTGGGTATCCAGGCATTCCAGCCCCGCCTCATCGAGGGTAAAGCTATTCAGCTTCACCCCCTGGTGTGTACGGCTTTCAACGCTGACTTTGACGGTGACCAGATGGCTGTGCACGTTCCCCTGGGACCGGCTGCTATCCTGGAAGCCTCCATGCTCATGCTGGCCTCGCACAACATCCTGAACCCTGCCAACGGCGCGCCTATTGCGGTACCGTCGCAGGACATGGTTCTGGGCTTGTACTACGTGACCAAAGGCAAGCGCACTACGCCCGAAGAGAAAATCGACGGTGAAGGCATGACTTTCTACTCCGATGAGGAGGTAGTTATTGCCATCAACGAAGGTGTTCTGTCGAAGCACGCCTATATCAAGGTTCGTACGCTGGTTCGGGACGAGCAGGATAACCTGGTTACCAAGATCATCGAGACCGTAGCCGGCCGCGTGCTGTTCAACCAGCTCGTACCCACCGAGGTAGGTTTCGTAGATGAGCTGCTGACCAAGAAAAAGCTGCAGCAAATCATTTCGCTGGTGTTCAAGCGTACGGGCATGGCCCGCACGGCGCAGTTCCTCGACGACATCAAGACGCTGGGCTTCCAGTCGGCTTACAAAGGTGGTCTGTCGATGGGTCTGGGCGACATCCAGATTCCGAAAGAGAAAGATGCTCTGATTGCGCAGGCGCAGGCGGATGTTCTGGCGGTAACGCAGAACTACCAGATGGGTCTGATTACAGATAACGAGCGTTACAACCAGGTTATCGACATCTGGACGCGTATCAACAACCAAATCACTGAAACCCTCATGGGTCGCCTCGAAAAGGAGAACCAGGGCTTCAACTCGATTTACATGATGATGCACTCCGGTGCCCGTGGTTCGCGTGAGCAGATTCGTCAGCTCGGCGGTATGCGGGGTCTGATGGCTAAGCCGCAGAAGTCGCTGCAGGGCTCGGTAGGTGAGATTATTGAAAACCCGATTCTGTCTAACTTCAAAGAAGGTCTGGACGTAATCGAGTACTTTATTTCGACCCACGGTGCCCGTAAGGGTCTGGCTGATACCGCTTTGAAAACGGCTGACGCCGGCTACCTGACGCGTCGTCTGGTAGACGTATCGCAGGACGTAATTGTAAACGAAAATGACTGTGGTACGCTGCGCGGCATCGAGACCTTCGCTCTGAAGGATAACGAGGACGTGGTAGAGCCACTGGCAGAACGTATCCTGGGCCGCGTGGCCGTGCACGATATCATCGACCCGCTGACGGACGAGATTATCCTGACTGCCGGCGACGAAATCACCGAGGAAATCACGCGTCGCATCGACAACACCAGCATTGAATCGGTGGAAATCCGTTCAGTACTGACCTGCGAGTCGAAGCGTGGTATCTGCGCCCGTTGCTACGGTCGTAACCTGTCGTCGGGCCGCATGGTGCAGAAAGGCGAAGCGGTTGGTGTTATTGCTGCTCAGTCTATCGGGGAACCTGGTACCCAGCTCACGCTGCGTACCTTCCACGTAGGTGGTACAGCATCCAACATTGCAGTAGAAGCCAGCATCCGCGCCAAGTTCGCCGGGGTGGTAGAGTTCGAAGATATCCGCACCGTGGAAACCGCTGGCCCTGATGGCGAGCCGGTGAAAGTGGTGATGGGTCGCTCGGGCGAGGTTCGTATCGTGGAGAAAGGCACCGGCAAGGTGTTTATCTCAAACCACGTGCCTTACGGCTCGTTCCTGCTGGTAGAAGAAGGCCAGGAGGTAGAGAAAGGTGCTGAACTGAACAACTGGGACCCTTACAACGCCGTTATTCTGGCCGAGTTTGATGGTGTCATTCAGTACGACGCCATCACCGAAGGCATCACCTACCGCGAGGAGTCGGACGAACAGACCGGTCACCGTGAGAAAGTGATTATCGAATCAAAAGCCAAGGATCAGAACCCCTCTATCATCGTGCGCCCCGGTAAGAAGGGTGACATGGAAGGATCGAAGGGCTATAACATCCCGGTAGGTTCGCACTTGAACGTGGAGAACGGCGAGAAAATCAAGGCTGGTCAGATTCTGGCCAAGATTCCGCGTGCCGTGGGCAAAACCCGCGACATTACCGGTGGTCTGCCCCGTGTTACGGAGCTCTTCGAAGCCCGTAACCCTTCAAACCCGGCTGTTGTGGCCGAGATTGACGGTGTGGTAACCTATGGTACCGTGAAGCGTGGTAACCGTGAAATCTTTGTGGAGTCGAAAGACGGCGTGAAGAAGAAGTACATGGTGCCGCTGTCCAAGCACATTCTGGTGCAGGACAACGACTTCATCCGGGCCGGTATGCCGCTTTCCGATGGTGCTATTACGCCGTCCGACATCCTGAGCATTCAGGGTCCGGGTGCGGTGCAGGAGTACCTCGTGAACGAGATTCAGGAAGTATACCGCTTGCAGGGTGTGAAAATCAACGATAAGCACATTGAGGTGGTAGTTCGCCAGATGATGCAGAAAGTGGTTATCCTCGATGCTGGTGATACAACTTTCCTGGAGCACCAGGTTATCGACAAAATCGTGTTCATGGAAGAAAACGATACCATCATCGACATGAAGGTGGTAACGAATGCCGGCGACTCGACGAACCTGAAGCCTGGTCAGATTGTAACGGCTCGTCGTCTGCGCGACGAAAACTCGAGCCTGAAGCGTCGGGACCTCGCGGTGGTGGAAGTACGGGATGCACAGCCTTCCGTATCACGCCCCACGCTGCAGGGTATCACGCAGGCCTCTTTGGGTACTCAGTCGTTCATCTCGGCCGCTTCCTTCCAGGAAACGACCAAGGTGCTGTCGGAAGCCGCCATCCGTGGCAAGGCCGACGAACTGCTGGGCCTGAAGGAAAACGTAATCGTAGGTCACCTCATCCCGGCCGGTACCGGTCTGCGCGAATACACGCGTCAGATTGTAGGGTCGAAAGAAGAGCTGGAGGCGCTGCAAGCGTCGAAAGCCGCGGAAGAAGTGGTTCCTGCGAAACGTCCGGCCCGCGCCTCACGTCGCGAATCGGTACAGGAGTAGTTCTTCTGGAGTAAATAAGTAGGAGAAGCCGGCCAGAGAAATCTGGTCGGCTTTTTCTTTTTTGGTAGTTTTAACCTGCCGGGCAGAATGCACCTGCTGCGGCCTATCCCTTCTGCTATGAACCAGCCCCCCAAGACGCTAATACCCCCCACGACCCCAACGCCATTAACATTGAGCTGTCGGAGGAAATTGCCGAAGGCGAATATGCTAACCTGGCCATGATTGCGCACAGCAGCAGCGAGTTCGTTATTGACTTTATCCGCCTGATGCCGGGCCTGCCCAAAGCCAAAGTAAAAGCCCGCATCGTCATCACCCCCGAGCACGCCAAGCGGCTGCTGGCCGCACTCTCTGATAACATCGACCGGTTTGAGCAGACCTTTGGCCCCATCAAGCAGCAGCCAGATATGCCCAGCTACCCCATGAACTTCGGGGGCGCCATGGGCGAGGCGTAAATCCTGATTTGTAATCAAGCATAAAAGCCGACGCGCTTCCCAGGGGAGGAGCGTCGGCTTTTCCTTACTATCGGCTTTTCCATGCAACATTCTCCATCGTCAGGTCAGCGGCCGAATTACTTTATTTACCTTTCGTATGGTTCTGCCGGAATCAGGAGCGAGGCGCTGTACAGCATTCTGTCCTACTATCAGGTGGCACGTCACACCACAGCAAAGCCACGTCCTACCATTATTATCTATACGGATGATGCGACCAGCTTTCAGAAAGTACTGGGCAGTCCAACTGATATCCTTTATCCGGTAATAGCTGAGGAGCAGTGGCAGCAGTGGAAAGGCAGTGTCAATAAAGTATATCTGCTGAAGATTGGGGTGCTGGAACATGCCGCAACCCACTTCCCCGGCAACCTGCTGTTTCTGGATACGGATACCATCTGGCTAAAGGACCCGGCCCCTATCTTCGAAGCTATTACTCAGGGAGTACGCTATATGCATCTGGATGAGGGCACGCTGGCCATGGGCAATGGGCTGAGCCGTAAAGTGTATCGGCATCTGAAAAACTTCCAGACCCGGATAGCGGGACATACGCTCCGTATTGAGCCCACCACCCGCTTGTTTAACTCCGGCGTGCTAGGCTTCCGAAGCGAGGATGCCGGCTTGCTCCCGGAAGTGATGCAGCTGGCCGAGCAGCTGTATGCCGCCTACAACAAGCATATGATGGAGCAGCTGGCCTTCAGTATGCGGTTTGCCGTGGAGGGACAGCCGGTACAGGAAGCCGCCGGTTGCCTGCTGCACTACTGGAACCTGAAGGCTATAAGGCCGGTGCTGACGGAGCTGTTTGAGCGCTATGCCGGGCAGAGCTATGAGGAGCTGTACCAGCGGGCCACCCAGTTGAATATCCCCTGGTTGCACAAGTCGGAGCAGGCGTACAGCAGCTTGCCTGGGTGGCGGCGGGCTATCCGGAAAGCAACGGGCCGCCGCTGGCAATTACCCCACTTCGACTTATAAGCAGCCCTCTAAATAAGTAATGGTGAAGCCGCAGATGGTCCGCTTTCTTCCTGCTTCATCTTATAAAATTAACTAATTCAACCTGTTTGCTATTTCGAAAGCAAGTCTATACCTTTGCAAGCCTAATTTTTTGGGAGCGAACCCCCCTGGACAAACCATTCCGTAGATGCCTACCATTAACCAATTAGTACGAAAAGGCCGCGAGAAGCTGACGACTAAGTCGAAGTCGCCGGCACTTGATTCGTGCCCGCAGCGCCGTGGCGTTTGCACCCGTGTGTACACCACCACGCCTAAGAAGCCGAACTCGGCTATGCGTAAAGTAGCCCGTGTGCGCCTCACCAACGGCAAAGAAGTTAACGCCTACATCCCTGGTGAAGGCCACAACCTGCAGGAGCACAGCATCGTGCTGATTCGTGGCGGCCGCGTGAAAGACCTTCCCGGTGTGCGTTATCACATCATTCGTGGTGCTCTGGACACCGCCGGTGTAAACGGCCGTCTGCAGCGTCGTTCGAAGTACGGCGCTAAGCGTCCGAAGCCAGGCCAGCCCGTAGCAACAGGCAAAGGCGGCAAACCAGCACCCGGTAAGAAAAAGTAATTGAGACGAGTGTGGTAGTCCGAAGTGCTGGATAGCATATGGTTCTTATCCCACTCTTGGCTACCGCTACTCACATCTGAACCCATGAGAAAGTCAAAACCGAAAAAGCGTATCCTCCTGCCCGACCCCAAATACAAGGAGACGCTGGTAACCCGCTTCGTTAACTACATGATGTATGACGGGAAGAAAAACCTGGCCTACACCATTTTCTATGATGCCTGCGAGCTAGTTGAGCAGCGCACCAAGGAGAGCGGCCTGGAAATGTGGCGCAAAGCCCTGAACAACGTTATGCCCACTGTAGAAGTGAAGAGCCGCCGCGTAGGTGGTGCTACCTTCCAGGTGCCGATCGAAGTTCGTGCTGACCGTCGTATCGCCGTAGGTTCGAAGTGGCTGATTCAATATGCCCGTCGTCGTGGTGAGAAAACCATGAAGGACAAGCTGGCCGGCGAAATCATTGCCGCTGCTAAGGGTGAAGGTGCTGCCGTGAAGAAAAAGGACGACACGCACCGGATGGCAGAAGCCAACAAGGCCTTCTCGCACTTCCGTTTCTAAACAGTTATTAGGGTTTAGGGTCTTAGGGCTTAGTAGTGTTTTAAATGCGTTACTAAGGCCTGAGGCCCTAATTCCTAAGACCTCATAAAAACCATGGCTGTTAATAAAGATCTGCAGTATCTCCGGAATATCGGGATTATGGCGCACATCGATGCTGGTAAAACTACCACGTCGGAGCGCATTCTCTACTATACCGGTAAAACCCACAAAATCGGGGAAGTGCACGAAGGTGCTGCCACGATGGACTGGATGGAGCAGGAGCAGGAGCGGGGTATCACCATCACTTCAGCTGCCACCACCACGTTCTGGAACTACCCTACTGATGCCAACGGCGACCCTACGCCCGAGACCAAGCAGTATAAGATTAACCTGATTGACACCCCCGGCCACGTTGACTTCACGGTAGAAGTAGAACGCTCGCTGCGCGTACTGGACGGTGCCGTTGCTCTGTTCTGCGCTGTATCGGGTGTTGAGCCACAGTCGGAAACGGTTTGGCGTCAGGCTGACAAGTACAAAGTGCCCCGCATCTGCTTCGTCAACAAGATGGACCGTGCCGGTGCTGACTTCTTCAAGGCTGTGGCCGAGATTAAGGACAAGCTAGGTGCTAACCCTGTGCCGCTGCAAATCCCGATTGGTGCCGAAGATACCTTCAAAGGTGTTGTCGATCTGCTGACGGGTAAGGCCATCGTATGGGATGATGCTACCCAGGGCAAGTCGTACCACGAAATCCCGGTTCCCGAGGATCTGGTGGAGACCGTAGCCGAGTGGCGTCAGAAGCTGGTAGAAAGCGTTGCCGAGTATGACGACGCCCTGCTGGAGAAATTCTTCGACAACCCCGATTCCATCACGCGTGAGGAAATGATGGTCGTTATCCGCCAGGCGGTTATCGACATGAAGTTCTCGCCCGTAATGTGCGGTTCAGCTTTCAAAAACAAAGGTGTACAGTCGATGCTGGATGGCGTAATGGCCTACCTGCCTTCGCCGCTGGATATGCCCCCCATTATCGGTAAAAACCCCGATACCGGCGAGGAAATCGAGCGTCACCCCGACAACAGCGAGCCTTTCACTGCTCTGGCGTTCAAGATTGCTACTGACCCCTTCGTAGGTCGTCTGTGCTTCTTCCGTTGCTACAGCGGTGTGCTGGATGCTGGTTCGTACGTGCACAACAACCGCACGAACAAGAAGGAGCGTATCTCGCGTCTGATGCAGATGCACTCCAACAAGCAGAACCCTATCGATAAAATCCAGGCCGGTGATATTGCTGCTGGTGTTGGTTTTAAAGACATCAAAACCGGTGATACGCTGACCGACGAGAAGTCGCGCGTAGTACTGGAATCGATGAGCTTCCCTGAGCCCGTTATCGGTTACGCCATCGAGCCTAAAACTCAGGCCGACGTTGATAAGATGGGTATGGCTATTGCCAAACTCGTGGAAGAAGATCCTACGCTGGTTGTACAGACTGACCCCGAGACGGGCCAGACCGTACTGAAAGGCATGGGCGAGCTTCACCTGGAAATCATCATCGACCGTATGCGTCGGGAGTTCAAGGTGGAAATCAACCAGGGTGCTCCTATGGTAGCTTATAAGGAGATTCTCACCAAAACGGTTGAGCATCGCGAAACTTATAAGAAGCAGACGGGTGGTCGTGGTAAATTCGGTGACATCGTATTCGAACTCGGTCCGAAACTGACCGATCCGGAGAAACCCGGTCTGGAGTTCGTAAACGACATCTCGGGTGGTGTTATCCCCCGCGAATTCATCGCCCCAGTTCAGAAAGGCTTCGAAGAAGCTATGAAGAACGGTCCGTTGGCTGGCTTCCCCATTGAAGGCATGCGTGTACGTCTGTACTACGGTTCTTACCACGATGTTGACTCGGACGCCCTGTCGTTCGAACTGGCTGCCCGTGGTGGTTTCCGTGAAGCTGGCAAGCAAGCTGGTCCGAAACTGCTTGAGCCTATCATGGCGGTAGAAGTAGTTTCTCCTGATGAATACACCGGCTCGGTAACGGGTGACCTGAACCGTCGTCGTGGTATCATGAAAGGTATGGACACCAAAGGTGGTGCTAACGTTATCAAGGCTGACGTTCCGTTGTCGGAGCTGTTCGGTTACGTAACTACGCTGCGTACCATCTCGTCGGGTCGTGCTTCGGCTTCGCTGACCTTCTCGCACTACGACCAAGTGCCGAACAACCTTGCTGAAGCTATCATTGCCAAGCAAAAAGGTAACGCCATCCGCTAATCCGCTTTCAGATTACAGACATGAACCAGAAAATTCGCATCAAACTGAAATCCTACGACCACAACCTGGTGGACAAATCGTCGGAGAAGATCGTGAAGGCGGTGAAGGCTACGGGCGCTATCGTAAGCGGCCCAATTCCACTGCCCACTAACAAGGAGAAGTTCACCGTTCTTCGTTCGCCCCACGTGAACAAGAAGTCGCGCGAGCAGTTCCAGCTGTGCACCTACAAGCGTCTCGTTGACATCTACTCGACTTCGTCGAAGACCGTAGATGCACTGATGAAGCTGGAGTTGCCTAGCGGCGTAGACGTTGAAATCAAAGTCTGAGGACTGATTTCCTGGTCTAGTTAATAACAACACCCCGTTGGTTTTTCGAAACCGGCGGGGTGTTTTCGTTTAATCCTGCCAACTTTAGAGGGCGAAACCACCTTCGCTATAAAGTAGGAGAACCTCCGCGCTGCGTATTATCCATGGCGGTATCTGTCCCCCGTATGAATTCAGTGAAAGTTTCCGGGACCCTTGTACACCGCTTACAGCTGCTGGCCGTTTTCTGGTGCGGCTGCATTATACTTGGGCTCTTTACCGGCAATATCGTTCGGGTGCTGCCCAGCCTGGGTATCTTGGGGTTGGTTGCCAACAGTATTGCTTATGCTTACGTGCAGGGAGGCATTCCGCGTAGTCGATTTACCCCGGCGTACTGGAGCCTGATGGGCATATTCGCTATTCATGCGCTTTGGGGCATTCAGACCCAAGAAGGTAACTGGGACGAGTTTACCAGGGGGATTCTGCTGCAGTCACCGTTCTTAGTGTTGCCGTTTGCTTTCTGGCTGCTGGGCGGATTGCCCGGGCGCTATCTGCGTGGTCTTTATCTGTTTTTTATCGGGCTGGTCACGTTGTCGGCTCTGGGAAGTACTGGCAACTATTTGCTGCATACAGCCCAGATCCACAAAATGTATCTGCAGTCGCAGATTATGCCCACCGTGCCGGATCATATCCGGTTCAGCTTAATGGTTACTTATGCCATTGCCATTGGGAGTATGCTGCTCTGGAAGGACGGGGTGCCGCAAAATTGGCGTAAGTGGTTGGGCACAGCTATAGTATTCCTGATTGTCTATCAACATATACTGGCGGTACGCAGTGGGTTGCTCACACTATATGTACTCGCAAGCGTAGCGGTAGTAGTCTTGGTACTGTGGGAACGAAAGTACAAGCTGGCCATGCTGGGGTTGGTTAGCATGTTGGTGCTGCCCTTGCTGAGCTATACCGTGCTGCCCACCTTCCACAATAAGTTTCTGAATACGCAGGAGGATGTAGGCCGGGTAGAGCAGAGCGGGTCTGCGAATAACTACTCACTGGTAGGCAGGATATATTCCTATAAAGTAGCGCTGCAAATTGTGCAGGAGCATCCGTGGGTAGGAGTGGGGCGCGCCAATATGGAGCAGGCCATAGCGCAGGAATACCAGGCCAGCTTCCCACAGATTAATCCCCGGGCCTATATTTTGCCGCACAACCAGTTTCTATTTAACCTGGTGGCCTTTGGGGGAATTGGCATTCTGCTTTTCACTGTGTTTTTCTATCTCCCGGGCATCCGGGTATGGCCCCGGCAAGCACCTCTGCTGCTTAGTCACTATCTGATTGTGACATTATCCTTTCTGGTAGAATACCCACTGGAGCTGCAGGTAGGGCTAAATTTCACTTTAATTTTCCTGCTGCTGGCTTTAAATGGACAGGAAAAGTCCGCCGAATCTGATACCAGTTGGCGTCCGGTCTAAGGCAAGTATGCTCAATGCAGCTTCGCGAACAATAGCCAAGCAGATACGGGTAGAGAGGTGCCCTAAAAATTACTGGTTGAAATGGCTAACTAGGTAGTTCTGAAAATATTTCAGAATGGGGTTGGATTATTACGTAACAATTACCTAGCTTTGCACTCCCTTTCCGAAAACGCCGCTCGGGTGTTTTCGCTGTGTCTTTTTTATAAACCCCAATAGAATGCCTGGCATCATCGGTAAAAAAATCGGTATGACAAGCCTCTTCACTCCGGACGGGAAGAATATTCCCTGCACGCTCATTGAAGCGGGTCCGTGCGTAGTGACGCAGGTTAAGACAATCGAAAAGGACGGCTACACGGCCGTTCAGGTAGGTTATGGCGAGAAAAAAGCCAAAAACACTACCAAAGCACTGGCTGGCCACTTCGCCAAAGCCGGTACCACTCCTAAAAGAAAGCTGGTTGAATTCCGCCTTGCTGCGGAGTCTACCTATGCCGCTGGCGCTACCATCGACGCTACCCTCTTCGAGGAAGGCGAGTTTGTAGACGTAGTAGGTACTTCAAAAGGTAAAGGTTTCCAGGGTGTAGTAAAGCGCTACAACTTTGCGGGTGTGGGTGGTCAAACCCACGGTCAGCATAACCGTCTGCGTCACCCAGGTTCTATCGGTGCTTGCTCCTGGCCTTCCCGCGTATTCAAAGGAATGCGCATGGCTGGCCGGATGGGCGGTGACCGTGTGAAAGTGCAAAACCTGAAGGTGATGCGCGTGGTAGCCGACAAGAACCTAATCGTAGTAAGCGGTTCGATTCCCGGTGCCAAGAACTCTTACGTGGTCCTGGAAAAATAACGCGAGATGGAACTGTCAGTATATAACATCAAAGGCGAAGACACTGGCCGCAAGGTTACCCTGTCCGACGCTATCTTCGGCCTCGAGCCGAATGAGCACGTGATGTATCTCGACGTGAAGCAGTACCTGGCAAATCAGCGCCAGGGCACGCACAAGTCGAAGCAGCGCAACGAGGTGCAAGGCACCACGAAGAAGCTCAAGAAACAAAAAGGTACGGGCGGTGCCCGCGCCGGCAGCATGAAGTCGCCGGTATTCATCGGTGGTGGTCGTGTATTCGGTCCTGAGCCCCGTGACTACGGCTTCAAGCTCAACAAAAAGACCAAGCGTCTTGCCCGTCTGTCGGCTCTCTCGAGCTTGGCGAAAGATGGTAAAGTAGCGCTGGTAGAGAACATCGTACTCGATGCTCCCAAAACCAAAGACTTCCTGAACATCCTGAACGATCTGAAGCTGAACAACGGCAAAAAGACCCTCTTGGTAACCGGTGAAGTAGACAAGAACGTGGTGCTGTCGGCTCGCAACATTCAGAAAGTGACCGTAGCAACGCCCGTAGCGCTGAACACGCACGACCTGCTGAACACTGACACGCTGCTGCTGTCGGAGGCTGGCCTGAAGTCGTTGGAACAACTCTATACCTCCGCAGAATAATGAGCACACTGAAAAAACCCATCGTGACCGAGAAGGCCACGGGCCTGAACGAAAAAGGTCAGTACGTTTTCGAAGTGGAGCGCACTGCCAATAAGGTTCAGATCAAAAAGGATATTGAGAAAATCTACGGTGTAACGGTAACCGGCATCAGCACGATCCGCACCAACGGTAAGATCAAGTCCAAGTCCACGAAGACAGGTCAGGTAACTGGTCGTCGTCCACACGGCAAGAAGGCCGTAGTAACCGTGAAAGAAGGCGACGTTATCGACTTCTACAACGGCATCTAAGCCCAGCTTTTCCGCAAAGAGCATTTTCTAAGCTAGAGTAATGGCACTCAAAAAACTAAGACCAACATCACCGGGTCAGCGCTTCCGCATCGCCCCGGCCTTCGACGAGATAACCACGTCGACGCCGGAGAAGTCGCTGTTGGCACCCCTGAAAAAATCCGGTGGCCGCAATGGAGCGGGTAAAATGACGAACCGCTATATCGGCGGTGGTCACAAACAGAAGTATCGTGTAATCGACTTCAAGCGTGATAAAGCTGGTGTTCCAGCCACGGTGAAGACGATTGAGTACGATCCTAACCGCACGGCGCGTATTGCCCTGCTCAACTACGCCGACGGCGAAAAGCGCTATATCATTGCGCCCGCTGGTCTGCAGGTTGATGCGGTGGTAGTTTCCGGCACCGGCGTAGCGCCAGAGGTAGGCAATGCCCTTCCCCTGCGCGAAATTCCACTGGGTACCATCGTACACAACATCGAGCTAATGCCCGGTAGTGGTGCTGCTATGGCTCGCTCGGCCGGAACCTACGCTCAGCTGGTTGCCCGCGAAGACAAGTATGCCACGCTGAAATTGCCTTCCGGCGAGATGCGCATGGTACTGGTAACCTGCATGGCTACCGTTGGTACCGTTTCGAATGGTGACCACATGAACGTACGTCTCGGCAAAGCCGGTCGTAACCGTTGGTTGGGTCGTCGTCCGCGTGTTCGTGGGGTTGCTATGAACCCCGTGGATCACCCAATGGGTGGTGGCGAAGGCAAGTCGTCGGGTGGTCACCCACGCAGCCGTAACGGCATCTTCTCTAAGGGTCAGAAGACGCGTAACAAGAACAAGTACTCTGAGCAGCTCATCGTTAACCGTAAAGGCAAGAAGTAAGCAATGGCACGTTCGCTAAAAAAAGGGCCGTACATTGACTTCCGGCTCGAGAAGAAAGTTTCGGCAATGGAAGAAACCGGCAAAAAGTCGGTGGTGAAGACCTGGTCTCGCCGCTCGATGATTTCTCCGGACTTCGTTGGCCACACCTTCGCCGTTCACAACGGCAATAAGTTCATCCCGGTGTATGTCACGGAAAACATGGTAGGTCACAAACTCGGTGAGTTTGCCCCAACCCGTAACTTCCGTGGTCATATCGCCAAGAAAGATAAAGGCAAGCGCTAATATGGAAGCTACTGCTAAACTCCGTAATGTGCCTACCTCGCCTCGCAAGATGCGCATGGTAGCCAACATGGTCCGCGGTCAGAAAGTGACGCGCGCCCTGGGCTTGCTGAAGTTCGAGGCTAACTCGGGCGCTGAAAGAATCGAGAAACTGCTCCTATCGGCTCTGGCCAACTGGCAGCAGAAGAACGAGGATGAGCGCATCGAGGATGCTAACCTCTACATCAAGGAAATCTTCGTGGATGAAGGTCGCCAGCTGAAGCGTCTGCGCCCCGCCCCTCAGGGTCGTGGTCACCGCATCCGCAAGCGCAGCAACCACGTGACGCTGATCATTGACACGAAAGTAGAACCCCTGGGCAGCAAAGCAGCTGCTGAGAAGGCTGCTGAGAAAAAGCCTGCCACTGCTACTGCAACGGAAGGCAAAGCCAAGACTACGCGTCGTAGCTCCTCGAAAAAAACCACTGAAACCAAGGCAGAAGCCACCGCATAAGCACTATGGGACAGAAAGTAAATCCGGTTGGCTTCCGTTTGGGCGTCATTAAAGGGTGGGACTCGAACTGGTACGGCGGTAAGGACTTTGCCGACAAGCTGGTTGAGGACGAAAAGATCCGCAAATACATCATGGCTCGTATCCCGAAAGGTGGCATTAGCCGCATCGTGATTGAGCGTACTCTGAAGCGTGTTACCATCACCATCAACACGGCTCGTCCGGGTGTGGTAATTGGTAAAGGCGGTGCAGAGGTTGATAAGATCAAGGACGAACTGAAGCAGATTACCGGCAAAGACGTTCAGATCAACATCTTCGAAATTAAGCGTCCGGAACTCGACGCCAAGCTGGTAGGTGAGAGCATTGCTCAGCAACTGCAGGCTCGTATCTCGTTCCGTCGTGCGATGAAGATGTCTATCCAGGCTGCAATGCGCGTTGGTGCCGAAGGCATCAAGATTCAGTGCGGTGGTCGTCTAGGTGGTGCTGAAATTGCCCGCTCCGAGCAATACAAAGAAGGCCGTACCCCGCTGCACACGCTGCGTGCTGACATCGATTATGCGCTGTCAGAAGCTCAGACCGTGTATGGCAAAATCGGTATCAAGGTGTGGATCATGCGTGGTGAAGTGTTCGGCAAGCCCGACCTCTCGCCAAACCAGCAGCCCACCAGCCCAGCCGGCGGCGAAGGCCGTGGCGAGCGTGGCCCACGCGGTGAGCGTGGTGACCGTGGTGGTGACCGTGGCCCGCGCCGCGACCGTAATGACCGTGGCGGTGACAACCGTGGTGGTCAGGCCGGTGGTGGACAGCGCCGTGGCGGTGGTCCTGGTGCCGGCGGCCCTGGTGGCCAAGGCGGCCAGAACCGTGGTGGTGGTGGCGCTCCGCGTCGCTAGTCCTTTTCCCTTCTTTCGAATTTCAATTCAAGATAAATCATGTTACAGCCGAAAAGGACCAAGTATCGCAAGATGCAAAAGGGTCGCGTGCATGGCCTAGCCTACCGCGGCAGCTCCATAGACTTCGGTTCCTTCGCTATTAAATCCCTGGAACAGGCATGGATTACGGCTCGCCAGATTGAGGCTGCCCGTATCGCCATGACCCGTGCCATGAAACGCGAAGGTCAAGTGTGGATCCGCATTTTCCCTGACAAGCCAATTACCAAGAAGCCTGCAGAGGTACGTATGGGTAAAGGCAAAGGCTCGCCCGAGTATTGGGTAGCCGTAGTAAAGCCTGGCACCATCATGTTCGAGTCGGACGGTGTTTCGCTGGAAGTAGCACAGGAGTCGCTGCGTCTCGCCGCGCAGAAGCTGCCGGTTAAGACTCAATTTGTTGTTCGTCGCGACTACGAAGAAAGCAAGTAAGATGAAGAACGCCGATATCCGCGCCCTTTCACTGGAAGACCTGAAAGCGCAAATCAAGACCGAACAAACCAATGGCCAGACGCTGCGCTTCGCGCACGCTATTTCGCCTCTGGAAAATCCGGTTCGCCTGAAGCATAGCCGCAAGAACGTAGCCCGTCTGCAAACCGAGCTCAACCGTCGCGAGAACGAGCAGGCAACCCAAACTGCTAAATAACGATGGCAAGCAACGAAGCACAGCAGGCAACGACCAGCGCACCCGAGCGCAACCTGCGTAAAGAAATCATCGGGCGCGTTTCCTCCTCCAAGATGGACAAGTCCATCACGGTTGTGGTGGAAAGCAAAATGAAACACCCCATCTACGGCAAGTTCGTTACCAAGTCGACCAAATTCATGGCCCACGACGAGAACAACGAATGCGGCGAAGGCGATACGGTTCGCATTATGTCGACCCGTCCGTTGAGCAAGAGCAAGCGGTGGAGACTGGTAGAAATTCTAGAGCGCGCTAAGTAAGATGATCCAGCAAGAATCCCGTCTGACCGTCGCTGATAACAGCGGCGCCAAAGAAGTGCTCTGCATCCGTGTCCTTGGCGGCACGGGTAAGAAGTACGCTAGCGTAGGCGATAAGATCGTGGTTTCGATCAAATCCGCTATTCCGTCTGGCAATGCTAAAAAAGGCACTGTATCCAAGGCAGTAGTAGTGCGCACGAAGAAGGAAATCCGTCGTAAAGACGGTTCTTATATCCGCTTCGACGATAACGCTGCTGTTCTGCTCAACAATAACGACGAGCCCCGCGGTACCCGCATCTTCGGCCCAGTGGCCCGTGAACTCCGCGAAAAGCAGTTCATGAAGATCGTTTCGCTGGCTCCTGAAGTTCTCTAAGCAATGGCAACGAAAACGAAAGCAGCGCCCGCGAAACTACACGTGAAAACCGGTGATACCGTACAGGTAATTGCCGGCGACGAGAAAGGCAAAACCGGCGTAATTAAGTCGGTGAACCGCTCAACGCAGCGTGTTATCGTGGAAGGCCTCAACCTGGTTACCAAGCACAACAAACCCAGTGCGAAGAACCCCCAGGGCGGCATCACCAAGATCGAAGCTGGCATTCACGTGAGTAACGTGAAAGCAATTGACTCGAAAAACGCCTAATCCGGTACTACGACAATGGCTCGACTCAAAGATATTTATCTCAAAGAAGTAGTACCCGCGCTCCAAGAACAATTCCAGTTCAAGAGCATCATGCAGGTACCACGCATCACCAAGATCTGCATCAACCGCGGTATCGGCGCAGCTGTTGCCGATAAGAAACTGGTTGATAATGGTGTGGATGAGCTGACGACCATTGCTGGTCAGAAAGCTGTTCCTACCATTGCCAAGCGCTCGGTGTCGAACTTCAAACTCCGTGAAGGCATGCCTATCGGCGCCCGCGTTACCCTGCGCGGCGAGCAGATGTATGAATTCATGGACCGTCTGCTCACGGTGGCTCTGCCCCGCGTGCGTGACTTCAAAGGCATCAACGATAAAGGCTTCGATGGCCGCGGTAACTATACCCTGGGCATCAAGGAGCAAATCATCTTCCCAGAAATTTCGATCGATAAGATCAAGTCGATTTCGGGTATGGATATTACCTTCGTAACGACGGCCGAAAACGATGAGCAGAGCTACGAGCTGCTGAAAGCTTTCGGAATGCCGTTCGCTAACGCCAAGAAACAAAACAATGGCTAAGGAATCGATGAAAGCACGGGAGCGGAAGCGTATTGCTACCGTTGCCCGTTATGCTGAGAAGCGCAAGGCTCTGAAAGCCGCTGGTGACTTCGAAGGCCTGGACAAACTGCCACGCAATGCGTCGCCTGTGCGCCTGCACAACCGCGACAAAATTGACGGCCGTCCTCGTGGTTATATGCGTAAGTTCGGCATCAGCCGGGTGCGCTTCCGCGAAATGGCTTTGGCGGGTAAAATCCCCGGCGTAACGAAGTCTAGCTGGTAAATTACAAGAGGATGCCTGTGTAGCTTTTACACAGCATCGTCTGACTTGGCAGGTTGCCGAGAGAAACCATTGACCGAGCCCCGAAAGCCGAGTCAAGAAGTCTTAACCGAAAATTTCGTCGCCGCTTTCCGTGGCGACGAAATTTTCATATCTTTGCGGCTCCCTAAAAAAGGGCGCTTCAATTCGACATCCCAATGAATACAGATCCAATTGCCGACTACCTGACCCGGGTTCGCAATGCCATCAAGGCAAACCACCGGGTAGTGGAGATTCCGGCCAGCAAGATCAAAAAGGAAATCACGAAGGTACTCTACCATAAAGGGTACATTCAGAGCTACCGTTTTGATGATGCAGCGGTACAAGGCACAATCAAGATTGCGCTGAAGTACAACCCCACCACCAAGCAGCCCGCAATCACCAAGCTGGAGCGGGTAAGCTCCCCTGGTCTGCGTAAGTACGCTCACGTAGAAAACCTGCCGCGTGTACTCAGCGGTCTGGGTATTGCGATTCTGTCGACGTCGAAAGGTGTGATGACAGAAAAAGAGGCGAAAGCCGAGAACGTGGGCGGCGAAGTGCTGTGCTACGTCTACTAATCTGAAAGGAAAACGAGACTATGTCACGCATTGGTAAACTGCCCATCAGCCTGCCCGACAACGTGCAGATTGAAGTGAGCAACGAAAACACGGTTACCGTGAAGGGCCCGAAAGGTACCCTCATCGTTCCGGTTGACCGCGACATTACCGTAGCTACCGAAGACGGGCAGCTGGTAGTGACCCGCCCAACTGAACAGAAGCGCCACAAAGCAATGCACGGTCTGTACCGTTCACTGCTGAACAATGCCGTTAGCGGTGTTGGTCAGGGCTTGGAAGTGAAGCTGGAGCTGGTAGGTGTAGGTTATAAAGCTACTATGGCTGGTACTACCCTGGAGCTGTCACTGGGTTATTCGCACAACATCTTCCTGGCCCTGCCAAAAGAAGTTACTGCAACGGCCCTCACCGAGAAAGGTAAAAACCCTATCGTTACCTTAACCAGCATTGATAAGCAACTGCTGGGTCAGGTGGCCGCAAAGATTCGCTCGTTGCGCAAAGTTGAGCCCTACAAAGGCAAAGGCGTGCGCTTCGTGGGTGAGCAAATTCGTCGTAAGGCTGGTAAAACGGCTTCGAAATAACATCACACCATGGCTTTCGATAAAGCAACTAGAAGAAAACGGATCCAGCGCATCATCCGCACTAAGGTGGCTGGCACGTCCGAGCGCCCGCGTCTGTCGGTGTTTCGCAGCAATACGGGCATCTATGCCCAGATTATTGACGACACCACAGGAACAACGCTGGCGTCTGCTTCCTCGAAGCACGTTTCGGTGGAAGGGGGCAACGGAGTCGCCCTCGCTGCCGCAGTCGGCAAAGAACTTGCTGCCCGTGCTACAGGAAAAGGAATTTCGAAAGTGGTATTTGACCGTTCCGGTTATCTCTACCACGGCCGCGTAAAATCATTGGCAGAAGGAGCCCGCGAAGGCGGCCTCAATTTCTAAATCATCATGGCAGAATTTAACAACGGCCCTCGTGGTGGTAGCGCCGATAACCGTGGCGGTGGCAATGACCGTCGTGGTGGTGGCAATGACCGTCGCGGCAACGACCGTAACGCGGAGCAGTCGCGCACTGGCGATTCCGACCTGAAAGAAAAAGTGGTTGCTATCAACCGCGTAGCCAAAGTAGTAAAAGGTGGTCGTCGCTTCAGCTTCTCGGCCATTGTGGTAGTTGGTGACGGTAACGGCACTGTAGGTTTCGGCCTCGGCAAAGCCAACGAAGTAACCGACGCCATTGCCAAAGGCATTGACGACGCGAAGAAGAACCTGGTGAAAGTACCTCTGTACAAGCACACGGTTCCTCACGTTATGGAAGGTAAGTACTCCGGTGGTTTTGTGCTGGTTCAGCCAGCTGCTGCTGGTACGGGTGTGATTGCCGGTGGTGCTATGCGCGCGGTGTTCGAAAGCGCTGGTATCAAAGACGTACTGGCTAAGTCGAAAGGCTCGTCTAACCCCCACAACGTAGTAAAAGCTACTTTTGATGCTCTGCTGAAAATGCGCGACCCATTGCAGATTGCACAGGCTCGTGGCATCAGCCTCTCTAAAGTTTTTAACGGCTAAGCAGATGGCGCAGATCCATATCAAACTCGTAAAAAGCGTTATCGACCGCCCCGAGCGGCAGAAACGCACGGTGCAGGCCCTTGGCCTCGGTAAAATCGGCAGCACCAAGGAAGTGGAAAACACTCCCCAAGTTGCAGGCATGGTTAAGACCGTGAAACACCTGATAGAAGTAACCGAACTCTAGGAATATCCCGACCATGAATCTCAGCAATCTCCAACCCGCCGCAGGCGCTACCCGCAATGAAAAGCGTGTAGGTCGTGGTACGGGTTCCGGCCGTGGCGGCACCTCAACGCGCGGTCACAAAGGTGCCAAATCCCGTTCGGGCTACTCTAAAAAGTCCGGTTTCGAAGGTGGTCAGATGCCTCTGCAGCGTCGCATCCCGAAGTTCGGCTTCAAGAACATCAACCGTGTTGAGTATAAAGGCATCAACCTTGATGTGCTGGCTACTTTGACCGAAAATGGTGCTGTTACTACGCTGGACAATGCATTCTTTGTGAGTGCCGGTCTGGTGTCGAAAAGTGCCAAAGTGAAAATCCTGGGTCGCGGTGAAATCACCAAAGCGCTGGAAGTACATGCCCACGCCTTCTCGAAGTCGGCTATTGAAGCCATTGAGAAAGCGGGTGGTAAAGCCGTGACTCTGTAAGTCTAGTTGGCAATGAACAAGTTCATCACCACGATTAAGAACATCTTTGCTATTGAGGATCTGCGTACGCGGATTCTCAATACGCTTTTTTTCATTGCCATTTATCGGCTGGGTTCTTACGTGGTGCTGCCCGGTGTGGATCCGAACCGGTTGAAGCAAGGCGCAGAAGGACTGTTCGGTATTCTGGATACGTTGCTCGGCGGTGCTTTTAGCCACGCCTCGATCTTCGCTCTGGGCATCATGCCGTATATCTCGGCTTCCATCGTGTTGCAGCTGCTCACGATTGCCGTGCCTTACTTCCAGAAGCTCCAGAAAGAAGGAGAGTCGGGACGTAAGAAAATCAACCAGTATACGCGTATCCTCACAATTCCAATAGTATTGGCTCAATCGGTTGGCTTCATTGCCACCATTAACGCTGATGCTATTATGAATCCGGGGGTACTGTTTACGGTATCTACGATGATTATCATCACAGCCGGCACGCTCTTCTGCATGTGGCTGGGTGAAAAAATCACGGATAAAGGAATAGGCAACGGTATTTCCATGATCATTATGATCGGGATTGTATCGCGCTTCCCAGGAGCTATTATTGGTGAAGCTGCTGCCAAAGGCATCAACGGCGCCCTGATCTTCTTGTTGGAGCTGGTGGTTCTGTTCTTCGTAGTTATGCTGGTGATTGTGCTCACGCAGGCTGTTCGCCGGATTCCGGTGCAGTATGCCAAGCAAATTGGTGGCACTACCCAGTTAAATGCACAGCGTCAGTTTATTCCCATGAAGGTGAATGCTGCCGGCGTTATGCCCATCATCTTTGCGCAGTCATTGATGTTTGTACCGGCCATTGTGGCTTCGGTATGGCAGAATGATAGTGATATGGCAAGCTATATCGGCGTGAAGTTCTCTGACTATACCTCCTGGCAGTACAATCTGGTATTCGGTGTATTGATTCTGTTGTTCACGTATTTCTATACGGCCATCAGTGTCAACCCCAATCAGATTGCGGATGACCTGAAGCGTAGCGGTGGTTTTGTTCCGGGTGTAAAGCCAGGTAATGATACTTCTGAGCACATTGATGAGATTCTGACGCGCATCACGTTGCCCGGTGCTTTAGCCTTGGCACTAATTGCCATCTTCCCGGCATTCGCACTGCTGCTCGGTGTAACGCGCCCGTTCTCGGCTTTCTACGGTGGTACTTCCCTCATCATTATGGTAGGGGTGGTATTAGATACGCTGAATCAGGTAGAAAGCTACCTGCTGATGCGCCACTACGATGGCATGATGAAATCGGGCAAAGTTCGCGGCCGTACGCAGGACATTGCCATGGCTTCCTAATTTGGTCATGATCTTCTACAAGACCGAAGAAGAAATTGAGCTTATCCGTGCCAGCGCGAAAGTGCTGGCTCAGGCCCACGGAGAAGTTGCGGGCATGATCAAGGAAGGAGTTACCACCCGCGAGCTTGATGCTCGTGCTGAGGAATTCATCCGGGACCATGGCGGGCAGCCTTCTTTCAAAGGTTATAACGATTTTCCCTTCAGCCTCTGCATATCACCCAACTCTGTGGTGGTGCATGGTTTCCCGGGCGACTTCACGCTGAAAAGCGGAGATGTTATTTCGGTAGACTGCGGAGTACTGTTAAACGGCTATCATTCCGATAGCGCATACACCTACCCAGTCGGGGAGGTGGCACCGGAGGTGCTGAAGTTGCTGGATGAAACCAAAAAGTCACTGTATCTCGGCATCGAGCAGGCAGTGGCAGGCAACCGGATGGGCGATGTGAGCTATGCCATTCAGAACCATGTTGAAAAGCAAGGTTATGGAGTGGTTCGCGAACTGGTCGGTCACGGTATTGGCAAGAAGCTCCATGAGTCGCCTGAAGTACCCAACTACGGTAAACGTGGTTCCGGGTTGAAGCTGCAGACGGGACTGGTCATTGCCATTGAGCCTATGGTGAACCTCGGTACCAAGCAAGTGGTTCAGGAGAAGGATGGCTGGACTATCCGCACCAAAGACCAGAAGCCCTCGGCGCATTTTGAACATACCATTGTAGTAAGAAAGGACAAAGCAGAAATCCTGACCTCCTTCGAATACATAGAAAAAGCCTTACAGTAGCCTTATGGCCAAACAAACCTCCATTGAACAGGACGGAGTGATTCTGGAAGCCCTTTCCAATGCCATGTTCCGCGTGGAACTGGAAAATGGTCACCAACTGATTGCCCATATTTCGGGTAAGATGCGAATGCACTACATCAAAATCCTGCCAGGAGATAAGGTGAAGCTGGAAATGTCGCCCTACGATCTGTCGAAGGGCCGAATTGTGTACCGTTACAAATAACCCGACGACATGAAAGTTAAAGCGTCCGTCAAGAAGCGTAGCGTTGATTGCAAAATCATCCGCCGGAAAGGCAAACTCTACGTTATCAACAAAAAGAACCCCCGCTACAAACAGCGTCAGGGTTAACAGCACCAGACTTTTTTAAGAAAAGCACATGGCTCGTATTGCAGGGGTAGACATCCCAGACAACAAGCGCGGCGAAATCGCGCTGACCTACATTTTCGGCATTGGTCGTGCCTCCGCTCAGCAAATTCTTACGAAGGCCGGTATCGACCTGAGCAAGAAGGTGAAAGACTGGACGGAAGCTGAAGCTGGTGAAATTCGTAGCATCATTGCTGCCGAGTTCAAGACGGAAGGTGTTCTGCGCTCAGAAGTGCAGCTGAACATCAAGCGTCTGATGGACATCGGTTGCTACCGTGGTCTGCGTCACCGCAAAGGCTTGCCCGTTCGCGGACAGCGCACCAAGAACAACTCGCGTACCCGTAAGGGCAAGCGCAAGACTGTTGCTGGTAAGAAAAAGGCAACTAAATAAGGTATAGCGGAAATCGACTCCGGGCCGGCGGACGGTACCGGAGTCAACACCTTCCGCGTTTTTTGCGATAACCAAATGGCACAAAAAAGAAAAGACAAAGCCAAAAAGCGCATTGTCCAGGTTGAACAGGTAGGTCAGGTTCACATCAAGGCCTCCTTCAACAACATCATCATTTCCATCACCAACATGAACGGCCAGGTGATTTCCTGGGCTTCGGCTGGTAAGATGGGTTTCCGCGGTTCGAAGAAGAACACTCCCTACGCTGCTCAGATGGCAGCTACGGATGCCGGCAAAGTAGCCCATGATCTGGGCATGCGCAAGGCTGAAGTGTTCGTGAAAGGTCCCGGTTCCGGCCGTGAGTCGGCTATCCGTACCATCCAGAACGTGGGCATTGAGGTAACTACCATCCGCGACGTAACGCCGCTGCCCCACAACGGCTGCCGTCCGCCTAAGCGTCGTCGCGTCTGATATATTGAACTGGTAAGCCTTGCGGCTTGCCCCCTGTGTCGGGTTTCCGATGCTGCCTTTCACCCCTGCAAGGCGCGTCTGAGGAGCCCGACACGCGTGGTTCAACCCCTTCAAAACTCAACATCCCCGAAATGGCACGTTATACCGGTCCTAAAACCAAGATTGCTCGTCGCTTCGCAGAGCCGATCTTCGGCCCAAGCAAGGCACTCAACAAAAAGAATTATCCTCCCGGCCAGCATGGTCGTGGCCGCCGTAAGAAGCAGTCCGAATATGCAGTTCAGCTGATGGAGAAGCAGAAAGTAAAGTACATGTACGGTGTACTGGAAAAGCAATTTGAAAACCTTTTCCACAAGGCAGCTGCTCTGCCCGGCATCACAGGTAACAACCTGTTGGCTTTGCTGGAGTCGCGCCTCGACAACACGGTATACCGTCTGGGTGTAGCTCCTACGCGCCGTGCTGCCCGTCAGCTGGTTCTGCACAAGCATATCACCGTAAATGGTGAAGTTGTTAACATCGCTTCCTATAAGCTCCGTGCGGGCGACGTGGTGGGTGTGCGTGAGAAATCGAAGTCGTTGGAAGCCATCACTACCAGCCTGAGCGTGCGTAACGCTCGTCAGTACTCCTGGCTGGAGTGGGACGGCAAGGAAATGGTGGGCAAATTCCTGAATGCCCCCTCGCGCGAACTGATTCCGGAGAAAATCACGGAGCAGCTCATCGTCGAGCTTTACTCGAAGTAATCAGGGACCCGGCTCCGGCCGGGCCCTTTCTTCGATTTATTCCTTGTTGTAATTTTAAAGCCCCATTTATGTCAATCTTAGCTTTTCAAATGCCGGAGAAAGTCGTGATGGAAAAGTCCGACGACTTCTACGGAACGTTTGAATTCAAACCGCTGGAGAAAGGCTACGGCGTCACGATCGGCAACGCTTTGCGCCGCATCCTGCTGTCGTCGCTGGAGGGCTATGCCATCACGTCGGTTCGCACGTCCAGCGTACTGCACGAGTTCATGACCATCGAGGGCGTGATTGAGGATATGTCCGAAATCATTCTCAACCTGAAGCAGGTCCGCTTCAAGAAGGTGAGCGATGCCATCGAAGACAAAATCACTGTTCGTATCAAAGGCAATGAAGTTTTCACGGCCGGCGAAATAAACAACTTCACCACGGGCTTCCAGGTCCTGAACCCGGAGCTGGTGATCTGCAACGTAGACCCCAGCAAAGAGCTGGAGTTTGAGTTCACGATTCAGAAAGGCCGCGGCTACGTTCCTGCAGAGGAAAACAAGCCTGCTGATCAGGTTTTCGGACAGATTGCCATTGATGCCATCTTCACGCCTATCAAAAACGTGAAGTATAGCATTGAGAACACCCGCGTTGAGCAGAAGACCGACTACGAGAAGCTGCTCATCGAAATTCAGACGGATGGCTCCATTCACCCGGAGGATGCACTGAAAGGTGCTGCCAACATTCTGATTCAACACTTCATGCTGTTCTCCGACAGCACCATGACCTTTGAAACGGCTAAGGCTGAAGAAGAGGAGACAGTGGATGAAGAAACCCTGCACATGCGCAAGGTTCTAAAGACCCCGCTGGCTGACATGGACCTGTCGGTGCGTGCTTACAACTGCCTCAAGGCTGCCGATATCAAAACCCTCGGTGACCTGGTGCAGCTGGACATGGCTGACATGATGAAGTTCCGCAACTTCGGTAAGAAGTCACTGACAGAGCTTGAAAACCTAGTAGAGGAAAAGGGTCTGACCTTCGGGATGGATCTGGGCAAGTACAAGCTCGACGAAGAATAGAAAATAATGTGCTGATGTGTTTCACTGTGGAATTGTGCTTGAGGCACAGCCCACGAAATGCATCGGCACATTTTTTTATAGTACCCACTCTCATTTTTCTTAACCAGTAAGCCCCAGGGGCGGCGGTTCTAATGAGGGAGTAGTCTAAAACAAGACATGCTCTCCGCCGTGGTCGTCGTTCGCAAGCTTACATTTCCTTCTTTTTATGCGTCACGGTAAAACCATCAACCACCTCGGCCGCACGGCCTCGCACCGCAATGCCATGCTTTCGAACATGGCTTCGTCACTGATCATGCACAAGCGTATTACCACTACGGTAGCCAAGGCGAAAGCCCTGCGCAAGTTTGTGGAGCCCCTGCTGACAAAGGCCAAGAACGATACCACGCACTCGCGTCGTCTGGTGTTCTCGGTACTGCAAAGCAAAGAGACGCTGAAAGAGCTGTTCGGTGAAGTAGCGGCCAAAATTGGTCAGCGTCCCGGTGGATACACCCGTATCATTAAGCTGAGCGACACGCGTCTGGGTGACAACGCCGAGATGTGCATCATTGAGCTGGTTGACTACAACGAAATTCTGCTGGAAGCTAAATCGGCTGGCGAAGCTAAAACGACCACTCGTCGTTCACGCAGCAAGAAGAAAGCAACTACTGGCGAAGGTGAATCATCTGCCGAGGTAGTAGCTGAGAAGAAGCCAGCTGCCAAGAAGGCTGCTGCTGAGGAAGCTGCTACTGAAGAAGCTCCCAAGGCTGAAGGTGAAGCTCCTGCTACTGAAGAAGCTGCTTCCTAGTCCAAGCTTAAGCTTATATAGAAAAGGGCCGTGCCGTGAGGTGCGGCCCTTTTCTGTTAATGTTTTCAAGCCTCTTTCAGGAAACTCTATGGTAGAAAATAGCTTAATCCGAATCTCTAATTCATAACGCTAGGAGAAAGTGACAGTCCCTGGCTTCTGATTTTCTGTTTGCTTTTTCTGATGCTGACTTTGCAACTGCTGCGTAAACTGCTGGGCTAAAACCTTCAATTGAGTACCTTGCCGGTGCAAAGCGGCTGCATTGCCTACCGGCTACGTGCTTTGGGTAGTCGGCCGTTACCATCATCAACTTAACTTTTCCTATGAGCATTATCACCGCCATCCATGCCCGCCAGATCTTTGATTCGCGCGGCAACCCGACTGTAGAAGTAGACGTGACCACGGAAACCGGCACGGTAGGCCGCGCCGCAGTACCCTCGGGTGCCAGCACAGGCAAGCACGAAGCCGTGGAGTTGCGCGACGACGATAAGTCGAAGTACATGGGCAAAGGCGTGCTGCAGGCGGTGGATAACGTGAACAGCAAAATTGCGGAAGAGCTGATTGGCTTCTCCATCTATGAGCAAGGCCTGCTGGACAAGATTATGCTGGAGCTGGATGGCACGCCCAACAAGGGCAACCTGGGCGCCAATGCCATTCTGGGGGTGTCTCTGGCCGTGGCCCGCGCCGCTGCCCAGGATGCCGGCATGCCGCTGTACCGCTACGTGGGGGGCGTAAATGCCAACACGCTGCCCGTGCCTATGATGAACATCCTGAACGGCGGCTCGCACGCCGATAACAGCATCGACTTTCAGGAGTTCATGATTATGCCCGTAGGTGCTTCTTCCTTCTCGGAAGCATTGCGTTGGGGTACCGAAATCTTCCACCACCTGAAGAACGTGCTCAAAAAGCAGGGCTTCAGCACCAATGTGGGTGATGAAGGCGGGTTTGCTCCCAACATCAAATCAAACGAAGATGCTATTAAGATTGTATTGCAGGCCATTGAAACGGCTGGCTACAAGCCCGGCGACGATGTGATGATTGCTATGGATGCGGCTGCCTCGGAGTTCTATTCTGATGGCCACTATCACTTCAAGAAGAGCACCGGCGACAAGCTGACCTCTTCGGAAATGGTGAGCTACTGGACAGACTGGACCAAGAAGTACCCCATCATCAGCATTGAAGATGGTATGGACGAGGACGACTGGAGCGGCTGGAAGGCCCTTACCAACAGCATTGGCGCTACCACGCAGCTGGTGGGCGACGACCTGTTCGTGACCAACGTAAACCGCCTGCAGCGCGGTATTGATGAGCAGATTGCCAACGCCATCCTCATCAAAGTAAACCAGATTGGTACGCTCACCGAAACCATTGATGCTATTAACCTGGGCCGTCGCAACGGCTATAAGAGCATCATGAGCCACCGCTCGGGCGAGACGGAGGACAACACCATTGCCGACCTGGCCGTGGCGCTGAACACCGGCCAGATTAAAACCGGCTCGGCTTCGCGCTCCGACCGGATGGCCAAGTACAATCAACTGCTCCGTATTGAAGAGGAACTGGGCGAAACGGCCAACTTCCCCGGCAAAAAGATGTAGTCGGGTATTGTACCAAATTCTTGAAAAAATAGTAAGCCGCCCTGCAACTGTGGGGCGGCTTTCTGTATCTTTGGGGCTATGCGTCTGCTAGATATCCTGAACCGGGTCCCGCATTTCCTTCGTAGTTTCTATTTCCTGACGGGCCTGGCCTTTCTGGTATGGATGGTGGTATTTGATGCCAACGACCTGCTGAAGCAGTATGAAATGTATCAGAAGTGGCACGAGCTGCAGACGGATAAAGAGTACTATCTCAAGGAGATTAATAAAGTTAAAAAAGACCGCGCCGAGCTATTAAGCAGCCCTGAGCTGCTGGAGAAATTCGCCCGTGAGAAATACATTATGAAGCGCCCCGGCGAAGACGTTTTTATTCTGGTACCTCAGGAAGAGGAATAACCCCATTTCACTTTGCATGTGTCTCCGGCGAGCTGACGGCCAGCCCTCGGTCCGGACAGATATATTCCTACGTCACTACTACCCGGTTACCCTCCCAAATTTTCTCTATGAAGCACAAGTACTCTAGTGCCCGTCGGCAGTATGGCTGGTGGATTATGTTTTGCTGGTTGTTGATGGCAGGTGTGCTTATGAGCCAGGGCGCTCAGGCCCAGACCTACTCCATGCCGGTTTCTGGTACCAGTTCTATTACGGCCTGTGAGGGTACGCTCTATGATGACGGCGGGCCTTCTAATAGCCCCAGCAACAATTCGAACGGGGTTTTGACGATTAACCCAGGGGTGAGTGGTAATAAGATCAAGCTGGATTTCACTACTGTTCAGCTGTATTACGAGCAAATCTCTATTTACGACGGTACCTCCACGGCGGCCCCGCTTATTGCGGAATTCACCAACGGTTCCAGCACAGGTACCGTGTATGCTACCAATAGTACGGGGGCACTTACCGTAAAATTCACCTCGAGCTACTACAATTATGGCTACTACCAGGGCTTCGCGGCTACTATTAGCTGCGTTACCTCGGTTCCGCTTTCTGACTTGGCCATTCAGGGTGCCTCTGCCCAGCCGCTTTCCATTGTGGCGGGCAACACCATGTACGTGACCTCCTCCATCTATAACCTGGGCGGCACTACGGCCAGCTCCAGCAATGTGGGCTACTACCTGTCTACGAACAACACGCTCGATGGCTCTGATGTGTTGCTGGCTACCTCTACGGGTGGCTACCTGGCGTCCAAAGGCTCCAGCTACCGCAACCAGTACCTGACCATCCCACAGAATACCGGCAGCGGCACGTATTACCTGCTGTTTGTGGCCGATAACCAGAATGGGGTAGTAGAGAGTGATGAGCAAAACAACGTGGTGAGCCTGTCCTTCAGTGTGGTGCCGCCTACGGTAGATCTTACTGTAAACTCCGCTTCGCTGTCGCCTTCCTCCGTTATGGCAGGCAATTCTTTTTATGTGAATGGCTACGTAGCCAACCAGGGCAATGCCACGGTCAAATCGGTAACGGTAGGCTTTTACCTGTCGAAAGATGCGGCGTTGGATGGCAGTGATAAGCTCCTGACCAATTCTAACCTGGGCACCATTAACTACGGCGACTACGCCTATTTCTCCCCTTACCCTACTATCCCAGCCGGCACCACGCCCGGCAGCTATTACGTGCTGGTAGTAGCCGATTATCAAAACCAGATAACAGAGACCAACGAGCAGAACAACCTCTCGGCGCTGACCCTGACGGTGGAAGCACCCACCATTGATTTGACCATGCTGCAGGCCGGCCTGGGAACAAACAAAACCAGCCCGGGTAACCAGATATCGGCCTCCAGCTATATCTACAATCAGGGAAATAGCACCGCCAGCAGCTCCAACGCAGCATTCTACTTGTCTTCCGACAGCAAGCTGGATGGGCAGGACGTATTACTGGCTTCTTCGACGGGTGGCCAACTGGCCGCTCAGCAGTATGACAACCGGAATACCACCCTTACCATTCCCTCCGGCACCAAAGCAGGTTCCTATTACGTGTTGTTTGTGGCGGATTACCAGAACACGGTAGCCGAGTCCAACGAGCAGAACAACGTATCAGCCGTGGCAGTAGCGGTAGAGGACCCTTATGTGGATCTGCAGCCCTACTCGGTTAGTGTTTCTTCTTATTCGGTAGTTACCGGCGGGAAAGTGGACCTGTACGGTTATGTATATAACTACGGCAATATTACCTCGGCAGCCACCAGCGTGGGCTTTTACCTGTCGAAGAACGCCACGTATGATGGCACGGACGTCCTGCTCAGCAATACCACGTTACCCAGCATTACCGGCACCAGCAGCTACTATAATTATGGCTCGGTATCTTCTACCGTTACAGTGCCCACGAGCACTACGGTGGGAAGCTATTTCATCCTGATGGTAGCCGATAATAAGAATAGCATTACAGAGTCCAATGAGCAGAACAACGTAACCTATACCAGAATCACCGTGGTACAGCCCACCGTGGATCTGTACATATCGGATGCTGGTTTGTCGCGCTACAGTGTGGCAGCCGGCAGCAACTTTACTGCCGGATTTTACGTGGCCAACCAAGGCAACACCAGTGCATCTACCAGCAACGCGCAGGTATACCTGTCCAGCAACAGCACGTTCGATAGTAATGATGTTCTGCTGGTCACCTCCACCGGAGGTGCCCTGGCCGGATATGCATCCTCTTACCGCAATACCAGTGCTACGGTGCCAACGGCCACTACGCCGGGTGCTTATTATGTGCTGATTGTAGCCGATGCTTCCAACCAGGTAAGTGAAACCAATGAGCAGAACAATACCTTCGCTATAACCCAGATTACGGTTACAGCACCGTTCAAGGGAGTAATTGTGCCCGCTTCCGGTACCAACACGCTGACTACCTGCAATGCAGACATCTACGATAACGGTGGAACAGACGATTATGCTGCTAACTCAAACGGCACCCTCGTTATTAAGCCAGGCACTACCGGGGCCAAGCTTCAGCTGACGTTCTCGCAACTCTCGCTGAACTCCTACGCCTACCTCTACGTCTATGACGGGACAAGCACCAATTCTCCACTGCTGGCTACCTATTACTACTACAATACTTCGCCTAACACGGTACAGGCCACCAACAGCGAAGGTGCCCTTACCCTGGTATTCCGCAGTGACTATTACAGCAGCAGCGGCTTCCAGGCCAAAGCTACCTGCATTCTGCCCGCTGACCTGACGGTTTCCGGTGTTTCGCTGCAAACCAGCAGCACCACACCGGGCTCTACCCTCACGGCATCTGCCTCTATCACCAACTCGGGACAGGGCAACGCTACCTATAGTAATGTAGGCTACTACCTGTCCACAGACCAGACCTTCAGCGTGAGCGACGTACCCCTGGCCACCGTAAGCGGGGGTACATTGAACGCCGGC
This sequence comes from Hymenobacter sp. DG25A, assembly GCF_001280305.1. Classification (NCBI taxonomy): domain Bacteria; kingdom Pseudomonadati; phylum Bacteroidota; class Cytophagia; order Cytophagales; family Hymenobacteraceae; genus Hymenobacter; species Hymenobacter erythromyxa. The sequence continues at coordinate 239,356 of NZ_CP012623.1, forward strand.
AGCAGCGCTACCCGCGGCGGTACCTTGTCTATCCCGGCCGGTACCAGCTACGGCACCTATTACGTTTTGTGCGTGGCCGACCCGGATAAGCAGGAGTCAGAATCCAACGAAAACAACAACGTAGCGGTAATTACCCTGAAAGTAGGGGATGCCGAGCCCAACCTCACGCTGGCCTCTGCTACCCTGCAGGCAGGTTCCGTGCTGAGTGGCGGAACTCTCACCAGCAGCGTGGTGGTGAAAAATGATGGTTCTTCCTCGGCCGCTTCCAGCACGCTAGGGTATTATTTGTCGGCTAATGCTACTTGGGAGAGCAGTGATGTGTTGCTGCAAACCGTAACCGGTGCTTCGCTGGCTGCTTCCGGCACCGCTACGCGCACGGCCACCCTCACCATTCCGGCCAGCACCACAGCCGGCAGTTACTACGTGCTGTTCGTGGCCGATCCTTCGTCGGCTGTGAATGAAAGCAGTGAAACCGACAACGTGGCTTCGGTAGCACTGACCGTCAACTCCGCTACGGTTACCAAGCCGGACCTGGCCTTTGTAGCAGCCTCGGGTAGTGTTTCCCCCGCCAGCATCGTAGCCGGCAAGAGCATTACTGCCGGTGCTACCGTTACCAACTTGGGAACAGCCGTGGCTACCAGCGTTCCGGTTACGCTGTATCTGTCCGCCGATAATAAGCTGGATGCCGCTGACGTAAAGCTGGGTACTGCCACCGGGGCCTCGCTGACCAATGGCCTGACGCGCTTGCAGCAAATTACCGCCGCCGTTCCAGCCACTACCAAAGCCGGTAGCTATTATGTGTTGCTGATGCTGGATGCCGAGACAGTTCTGTCGGAAACCAGCCGGGCCAACAACCTGTACAGCCTGCCCCTCACCGTTACGGTAGCCACTGCGTATCACGAGCAGACAGCCGGCCTCACCATTAACGTGTACCCTAACCCCACCCATGCAGCGCCCATCTCAGTGCATATGGATGGCGTAAGTACGACCAAAAGTGCGGCTACGCTTACGCTGTATAACAGTCTGGGTCAGCGGGTAGCGCAGCAGGTGGTTCGTCGCCCCGGCGGCGGGGTCAAGGCGGAGTTCGATGCCCGTCAGCTGGCGCAGGGAGTTTACATGCTCCACATTACTGGCGAACAGCTGCACGTGGTACGCCGCGTAGTGGTAGACTAACGTTTCGGTTATCCAATCCGCGTCGGCGGCACTCTGGTAGGCACACGCCCACCGGTGTGCCGCCGATTTATTTCAGTGCTGTGTGAGCCTTTGCGCCCGCTTTGGCGTTACCGCTACGCAAGTCTTCCCACTCGTTATGCAACTTCCCCGGTTTTTGTTTTTGATGATGCTGCTAACTGGTCTGGTGCTGGGGCCCACTGTGGCAGTGGCCGGCCCGCCTTCTCAGATGCAGGTGGCGCGTCAGTTTCTGCTGGCTGTGCTGCGGGCTGATTACGCCAGCGCCTATGGCTTGCTGGCCCCGGAGGTAACGCAGGCGGTGTCGCGCCAGCAGTTTCAGGCTGCGGCTCAATCCCTGCACCATGCCGGGCAACGCTACCAACCGGCATTTGAGCTGTACAAGTTTGGCCTACGGGTAGGTGAGGGCGAGGATGTGCGCCGCTTTTATGCCTTCACCTTTAAAGCCGATACGCTTGCGGCCACCCCGCATGTGCAGTTGGATGTATCGTTCCGGGATTCTGCCGCTACCCGGGTGCTGTTTTTTGGTTTGATTCCGATAAATCAGCCGCGCAGCCCGGCTGCTACGGGGCACTAACCGGGCAGCGAGATTTTGCCGAGCGAAACCGCCGGCACTGCCTGGGGCCCGGCACCAATGGTGCGCGGCTCGCCGGCCAGCGTTTCGTTGGCCAGGGTAGCAAACAACACCGCTTCCTTAGCATCGGGCTGAATGCCCAGCTCAGCGGTGGAGCCCAACCGGCAGAGCCGCAGCCGGGCCTGCAGCGCGGCTAAAAGCACCGGGTTATGCAGTCCGCCGCCGCTTATATAAATGGGTAAGGCGGGCTGCGGTCCTAGTTGCTGCCGCACGGCGCGGGAAATGCCTTCTGCGCTCAGCGCAACAAGCGTAGCCAGTATATCGGTAGGAGCAAGGTGCAGCGTATGGCTGCGCTCCTGTGCGGTCTGCAGGTATGAAAGACCAAACAGCTCGGGGCCGGTGGTTTTGGGCAGATCTGCCTGGAAAAAGGGATGCAGCAGCAGCTCGGTCAGCAGCTGTTCCTGGACGGTTCCCTTAGCGGCCAGGGCACCATGCGCATCATAGCTGCGGCCGGGGTAATGTTGGCGCACCACCGCATCTAGCAGGGTGTTGGCCGGGCCGGTATCAGTGCTGAATACGGCGGTGGCATCTAAAGAGCCGGGTAAATAGGTGAAGTTGGCAATGCCGCCCAGGTTGAGCAGGAGCCGGTCTTCGCCGGGCTGGGTGAATAGCAGATAGTCGCCATAAACGGCCAGCGGGGCGCCTTCGCCGCCGGCGGCCACGTGCTTTTGCCGAAAATCACTTATGGTCAGGATACCGGTGCGCACGGCCAGGTGGTCGGCGTCGCCGAGCTGCAGGGTGGCGTTGGGCCAGTCGGGTAGCTTATGCTGGTGGCGCGGCGCGTGAAAAACCGTCTGGCCATGGCTGGCAATCAGGTCAACCTCGTTGGGTAGTACCTGCCAGCGCTGCAGGCATTCCAGCACCAACTCGCCGTGCAGGGTGCCCAGCCAGGCGTGCAGCAGGGTGAGGTGCTGAAGATCTACCTGCTGCCGGGCAAAAACCTGCTGAATGCGCTGTCGGGTATCCGTGGAGTAAGGCACCGTGGCAAACTGCTCTACCACTACCTGGGTAGCTGGCCCATGGCCCGTAAATCGGCACAGCGCCACATCCAGCCCATCCAAAGAAGTGCCCGACATCAACCCTACTATGCGCCGGGATGGTTGCTGCGCCAGGCGGCAAAGACGAGTGAGCTGGGCATTCATAATTAACAGTTAATAGGGGACCTGAAAGTAATGGTAGAAAAGTTTGTCCTCCTGAGCAAAGCGAAGGACCTTCTCCCGCATCAACGATGATCGTACAAACGACTCGCTAATGTGGGAGAAGGCCCTTCGCTTTGCTCAGGAGGACAGGTAGGTTAGAGTTGGTTAAGCTATTTGTGCATCCTTAACTACTCAATCTTCTTCCCGGCCATGGCCTGCTTGATGGAGATGTTCATCACCCGCTCCGCGAAGGGGCGCGTCAGTTCTTCCAACTCGTCTACGGCTTTCAGAATAGTGTCCTTGGTATTGGTGGCCAGGGCTTCGCGAAGGCGCTCGGTGGCGGCGGCCGTCTCGGTAATTTCATCTTCGGTGAGATGCAGCGAGTTCTTTTCCACGAAGCGCTCCACCTGATACAGCATCTGCTCGGCCACGGTGCGGGCTTCGATTACCATGCGGGCCGCTACATCCTCACGGGCGTGGGTGAGGGAGTCCATCAGCATCTGCTCCACCTGCTCATCGGTGAGGCCATACTGGGGCTTGATTTCTACGGCCTGGCGGGTATTGGAGCGCAGCTCAATGGCTTCTACTTTCAGAATGCCATCGGCGTTCAGAATAAAGTTTACATCTACTTTAGGCAGGCCAGCGGGCATGGCCGGAATACCGCGCAGGTCAAACTCGGCCAGCTTGCGGTTTTCCTTTACCAGGTCCCGCTCGCCCTGATACACCGAGATTTTCAGGTTTATCTGCCCGTCCACGCTGGTGGTATACTGTCGGCCGGCTTTGGTCGGAATCTTGGAGTTGCGGGGAATGATGGGGTCCATCAGGCCGCCCAGGGTTTCAATGCCCAGGGTCAGCGGCGTTACGTCCAGCAGAAGCACGTCGCGGCGGTTGCCGGCCAGGATATCCGCCTGAATGGCAGCGCCCAGGGCCACCACTTCATCGGGATTCAGGGAGTTGTTGGCGGGCTGCTGGAAGAACTCGGAAACCGAATTGTAGACTAGCGGCACCCGCGTGGAGCCACCTACCAGCAGTACAGCATCGAGGTCTTTGGGGGTTAGTTTCGCATCGGCGAGGGCCTGGCGGCAGGAAACGATGGTGCGCTCTACCAAGGGGCGAATCAAACCCTCAAATTCCTGGCGGGTAAGGCGCAATACCAGATTTTCAGTGAAGTTGCCGCCGAAATCATCGTCCTTGCTCAGGTAGCGCTTGGCAGATTCTGCCAGCAGGCGTAGCTCCTGCTGCAGCGGAACGTTGTTGGCCAGGGTAGCGCTCAGGTTGTGTTGGGCCGTCCAGTGATTGATGATGACGCGGTCCAGGTCGTCGCCGCCCAGGTAGGTGTCGCCGTTGGTGCTGAGAACTTCAAAAATGCCCTGCTGAATGCGCAGAATGCTGACGTCGAAAGTGCCGCCGCCCAGGTCATACACAGCGACGGTTTTCTCTTCGTCGGGCGAGAGGCCGATGCCGTAGGCCAGGGCCGCGGCCGTGGGCTCATTCACAATGCGCAGTACTTCCAGCCCGGCCAGACGGCCGGCGTCGCGGGTGGCCTGGCGCTGAGAATCATTGAAATAAGCCGGCACGGTGATAACGGCCTTATTCACGGGCGTTTTCAACGCATGCTCGGCACGGGCCCGCAGCTCCTTCAGAATCTCGGCCGAAAGCTCAATAGGCGAGTAAAACTGGTCGCCGACCCGGATTTTCACCAGGCCTTCGGAGTTGTCATCAATCACCTTATAGCCCAAGTCCTCGGCGTGCTCGCCCAGGTCACGGTAGGACTTGCCCAGCAGGCGCTTCACCGAGTAAATGCTATTCTGCGGATCGGTGAGCAGATATTCCTTGGCTTCGGTGCCTACAATGGGCGTTTCGCCGCCTTGGGGAAAGTGTACCACCGAGGGTACAATGGTGCCCCGGCCCATATCATTAATGGCCACCGGCTGGCGGGTTTCCGGATGAATGTAGGCTACCAGCGAGTTGGTAGTGCCCAGATCAATGCCAACGATAATTTCTTCCTGCTGCAGACTCCCGGTTGAGAGGTTGATTGCGACTTTAGCCATAAGGTGCGGCGCGCCCCACAGGGCACAAGCGAAACGGGGGTGAAAAACAGATAACTGATAAACCGCTTCGGGGGCACAAAAGTAACGAAGAAATAGCGGCGGACTTCGGTGCCATTGGAAAGAGCGCAGCCGGATTTGCAATCTGCCTGCCCGGCGCAGCATACTGGTAGGCGTAGTTGCCCAGCGCCCTAAGAGCCACAAAGCACAACGGTTGAAAATTTGTCGCCGTGAATAAAGACAAGATGGCCTTGTCGATACAAAAAAAGCCTCTTCCCATATCAGGAAGAGGCTTTTATGTACTCTGAAATCCGATAAGATTACCGCACCAGCACTTTGCTGCTGCGGTTCAGCTCCGGAACGGAAAGCTGATATACGCCGGCTGGCAGGGTCGTCACTTTCAGGCGCAGCTCATTAGAGCCGGCGTAAAGTTGCTCAGACTGCGTATGCACCAGGCGTCCGGTCAGGTCATAGAGCCGCACGGTAACTGTACGCTCTGCCGGGGTTTGCACCGTAAACTCAATATGCCCGGCCGAAGTGGGGTTAGGGTACACTGAGAGGCCGGTGGTCAGATCCGGCTTGGTTCCCTGCTCGTCGGTGGGGTTAGTGCCGCGGGCCGTCATGGAGCCTACCACGGCCGTGGGGGCCGTGTACGTGGCTTTCACGAAGGCGCGTTGGGCGGGATTAGCGGTGCTGGCATTCTGTGCCTTCAGCGTAATCCAGCCTGCGGTGCCGGGGGTGTAGGTACCGGTGAGGGTGCCCGTACCGGTTTTGCTGCTTACCAGCGTGCCGGCGCTGTTGTACAGCGCAATGGTCAGGCTGCGGGTAGCATCGGTGGGGTACAGGGTATAAGTAATGGCTTTGCTGGCTGCCGAGTAAATACGGCCGGCAGTGCGCAGCGCCGTAGAGGCAGCGGGCAGCTGACCACCCTGCTTCAGCGAGGAAGCATGCGAATCACCCAGATCATCGGCCAACTCCCATTCCTGCGTGGTAGTCAGCGCCGCTTTGGTGTAGTTGGTGGTGATGCCGGTAGGCGCCCACACCGAGTAACCACGGCGGCCACCGCTGGCCGTGCCGTTGCAGGGCGGCGTATTGATAGCTACCGTCTGCGAGCCGCTCACGGTAACCGTGGCCGTACCATTCGCGCCGGAGTAGTCTTTCAAAACAGTGCCCGGGGCAAAGTCACAGCTCACGGTAGTGTTCTGCCAGGTGCTCCAGTTATCGTTGATGCCGATAATGGCCTTGGTGCTGCGCTCGATTACGAGGTGGTCGGCAGCCTGGCCGCGCACTTTGTAAGCGCCGTCTTTGAAATGCAGGTTCTGGTGGCACCAGATCAGGTTTTCCAGGTCGGAGCGGGTAGGCAGGTCGGTGGTGCTGGTGGGCTGGTGTACGAAGCGCTTGCTGGTAGTGCCCACGTTGAACAGGTCCTCAAAGAAAACCTGGGGCGAGCCATCCAAAGCCAGCGCGGCGGCATAGGCCGCGGAAAGCCGTCCATCGGAAGGATCAATGTGCGGCGCTAGCTCCGAGCCGGTGTTCCAGCCGGTGTAGTTGCCGTTGGTGTCGGTGGTAGGGCGGAAGGTGTCGTGGTTGTTCACGAAAGGCACCGTGCGGTGCACGTACGTGCCCCCGATGTTTACCACGCGCGTGCCCTGCTGGTAGCCGGGCAGGCTGCCCAGATCAAAATTGCCGCCCTGGCTTACAATGTTGTAAATGCCATTGCGCAGGGAGAAATCGAAGGTGCCGGCGCGGTTCTGCACGTTGGCTACCCAGCCGTCCATCTGGGCGGAGGAGCCCACCCATTCGCCTACGGCAAACATGGTAGCGCCGCCATTGGCCCAGCCCGCGTTGCTTTGCATGTTATAAAGGAAGTCCTCCATGGCAAAGTCGGGGAAGTGCTTCACGGCATCCAGCCGCACGCCATCAAATCCTACCTGCTTTTTATACCACACCAACCAGTCACGGGTGTTGTTGCGCATGTAGTCGGCGCCCTGGGCGGGGTTGTAGGTAGCGTTGGAGCTCTGACCATACGAGCCATTGTAGTAGCTCACATCGGGGCCAAAATACACGGCATTCCAGTCGCCGGAGGTAGAGTTGTTGCCGGGGTTGGGGTTGAAGTTCTGCCAGTTTTTGGAGAAGCGTCCGTTACGGGCCAGGTAGTTGGCTGCATCTTCGGCCGAGGCCGGCTTGGTATAGCTCACGTACCGGAAGTTCTTGTACTTGCTGGTGGTATAGTCTTCCCAGGCGGCGGGGTCCTGGCCACCGGCGCCGGATTGCGAGCCGGCACCATCTACGTGGTTCAGGACAATGTCCTGCACCACTTCAATACCGTTGGCGTGCAGAATAGCTACGGCACGTAGCAGCTCATCTTTGGTGCCCAGGCGCGTACCTACAAAGCCTTTTTGGTACTTATCGCCCAAATCGTAGTTATCGAAAGGGGAGTAGCCATTGCCCTGATTACCATTTTTAACGGATGGCGGCAGCCACACGGCATCAATGCCCATGGCTTTCAGGCGGGGAGCCAGCTGGGCAATGTAGTTAGCCCAGCCGTTGGGGTAATTGCTGTTCCAATAGTCCCACCAGAAGCCCTGAAGGACGATTTTCTGGGCCTGCGCCGGTCGGTTGGCACCGAGCATTAGGCAGCCGAGAAGACACAGGAGGGCAACAGCCCTCCCGAAAGGAGTACGCGTGTGCATAAGCAGTGGGAATTGGGGAGTGGAAAAGAGAGATTATTCCCAGATCGGGGGTGGCCGAAAAGGGGTCTTAAATTAGTGAAATACTATTATCATACAGCTGGGAGGGACTATATAAAATTTGGATATTCACAATTTGAGTAGTTCTGATATGAATTATAAGCCCGCTATATATGTTCAGCCCACTACATACTGTTATTATAACTGACCCATCAGTCGTTTTTTACGTATAGTCGGCAGAGCTTCTGTTTACAGCGGAAGCCCAGAACTCCGATCCAACCTGAATACCTGATATGGAAAAGCCAAGTGTTATTCGCCGGAACCGTCTGAAGCGCCGGGCGCGTCGGGCCGCACGTCGTATCCTGCCATTCGTAGCTTCGCTATTTATGGCCACTCCGCTGGCTACCCCCATGGGCTCTACCCAGGCCCGTGCCACTGCTGCTGAACACCGCTTGCCCACTGCCGCCGAGTTGCGGACCAGCGCTTTTGCCCATACCACCCGCCAGTTGTACCAACAACTGGGCGTGGAGGCCACCGGCCTGCGCTACGAGGTGTTTGAGAAGGCCCTGACGGGCTACCTCAACCTGAAAGGCGAAGGGAAGCTGAGCGAAGACAAGCAACTGCTTACGGTCATCGACTTTGAGAAGCCTTCCACGGAAAAGCGCCTCTGGGTGCTGGACCTGGCCCAGAAGCAGATTCTGTTTAACACGCTGGTGGCCCACGGCCACAACTCCGGCGAAAACGTGGCGACTTCCTTCTCCAACGAGAATGAGTCTAACATGAGTAGCCTGGGCTTTTATGTAACTCAGAGCGAGTATTACGGCAAGCACGGCCGCTCCCTTAAGCTGCAGGGCGTAGACGAAGGCTACAACGATAACGCCATGATGCGCTCTGTTGTCATGCACGGCGCCGACTATGTAAGCGAAGACTTCATTAAGCAGTTCGGCCGCTTGGGCCGCAGCCTGGGTTGCCCGGCGCTGCCCATGGATCAGTACTCTCAGATTATTGATACTGTGAATGGCGGCACCTGCCTGTACCTGAACGGCTCCGATACCTCCTTCAACTCCCGCTACCTCAACAAGGACGTAGCAATGGATACTTTCTTCAAGGATGGCGCGCTGATCTAAGCCGCCCTCACCTCCAATAAAAAAAGCCCGCTTGCATTGCTGCAAGCGGGCTTTTTGTGTTTTTAAACTTTACAGCGAAAGGCCAAATTTCTTGCCGACCGTTTCCAGGTCCTGTACCACCGGCATCAGCAACGGAATACCTTCCAGCAGGCGGTGCGCTGCGGTTTCGCGCTCCGGGTCGCCGGGGATGAGCACCTGCTGGCCGGGTACGGCGCGGGCGTTGCGGAAGGTGGAAATCCAGTTATCCATGTGCGTCTTGAATTCGGCGGCGGGGCGGAAAGCATCTACGCGCATCGCCCCAAAGAAATGCCCGATGCCTTGGCCTACCGGGTCGGCAGGGGGCTGCAGGAAAGCCACGAAGGGCGGCACCCAGGGGCCATAGTTAGCGCCGGAAAGCACGGCGGAGAAGATATCCACCACGCTGCCCAGGCAGTAGCCTTTGTGGGAGCCGGTTTCACCGCCCAGGGGCTGCAGGGCACCGCCGTCTTTCAGCTCATTGGGGTTGAGGGAAGTGTTGCCGTCTTTATCCTGAATCCAACCGGCCGGGGCAGGCTGATTCTTGCGCTGCAGGATTTCCAGCTTGCCATTGGCCGCAGTGGTGGTAGCGAAATCAGCTACAAAATCGGGCTGGTCGCCGGCGGGAATGGCTACGGCTATGGGGTTGGTGCCCAGCAGCCGGTCCAGGGAGTTGGTGGGGGCCACCAGCGGCGAGGCGTTGGTCATGGCTATGCCAATCATGTCGTGCGGTAGCGCTTTCATGGCATGGTAGCCCGCAATACCAAAGTGGTTGGAATTGCGCACCGATACCCAGCCCGTGCCGGCCAGCTGTGCTTTCTCAATGGCTACCTGCATAGCCTTGGGGCCTACTACCAACCCCAAACCACCATCCCCATCTACCACGGCAGTGCTGGGCGTTTCGTACGTCACACCCACCCGCGGCGTGGCATTGATACGGCCGGCTTCCCACAGGCGCACATACCCAATCAGGCGGGCCACGCCGTGGGAATCGATGCCGCGCAAATCAGCGGAAAGCAGCGTTTCCGTGGCCAGCGTAGCATCATCCTCCGAACAGCCCATGCTTTGGAAGACAGACTCGGTGAAAGCGAAGAGGTGGTTGTAGGAGAAGTTGGAAGTCATTGGGAAGGGGTATTCAGAATTTCATGCTGTTCAAAAGTCGTCCGTCATGTCGAGCGAAGTCGAAACATCTCGCGTAGGGTCGTTACCACAGTAACTGTCATGCTGAGCTTGTCGAAGCATCTATACCGCTTCGTTTAGTTACTACCACAACATCAGCACGCGAGATGTCTCGACTGCGCTCGACATGACGGTCTATAGTTCGCAGGTAAGAGATAGAAGCCTCTGCGAGAAAGAGGTGGTGATAAATCGTTACTGAGCCAGCATCTCGCTCAGCAAACCTTCTTTCAGGGCGTAAGCGGAGGCCGTGATGGAGCGGAAGTTGTAGGCGTTCAGCACCGAATCAATCAGCACGCAGGCTACCACAATCATGTCGGCGCGCAGGGGCGTCATGCCGGGCAGGGCCAAGCGGCCGGCGTGATTGAGGGTGAGCAGCTGGTGGTAGCTGGTTTTGAAGCTTTCGTAGGAAATGAAGGTGGCTGGCTCGGCTTTGCCCACCAGCTCGGGATGGCCGGTGCGGGCAGCCTGCAGGTCGCAGAGCGTATCAAAGGTGCCGCTGGCGCCTACCAAGCCTACGGGCTGGTACTGATGGATGGCAGATGTAAGTGGTGCCAGTACTTCGGCCAGGTAATTTTGCTCGGCCTTGATGTCGGCCTCGGAAAGCGGGTCGTGGGTGAAAAACTTATCAAGCAGGCGCTGAGCGCCAATTTCAAAGCTTTGCTTCCAGAAGGTGCGGTGCGCATCGGCAATGATGAACTCTACCGAGCCGCCGCCAATATCCATGAGCAGGTGCGGCGCATCTCCCAGCGGCACGGCCTGCCGAATACCTTTGGCAATCAGCTCCGCCTCCCGGTCGCCGGCAATGATATCCACCTTAATTCCGGTTTGGTCGAAGATGTCTTCAACTAGGTCGGCGCCGTTGCGGGCTACGCGCACGGCGCTGGTGGCGGTGGCGCGCACTTCCGTTACCTGATGCAGCTCAATCTCTTCCTGAAAAGCGGCCAGCGTGTGCAGAGCGCGGGTATACGCCGCGGGGGCAATTTCACCGTTGCTGATACCGCCTTCGCCCAACTTTACGCCCACTTTGGTGCGCATCAGCACCACCGGCTCCAGGTGGCGCGGTTCCGGCAGCTCCACAATCAGCAGGTGGAACGTGTTGGTGCCCATATCAATCAGGGCCAGGCGGCGGTGTTTGGTAAGAGTGGTCATCAGAAAGTTGAATACGGGCCGCTAACAAGAAAACACCAGGACGCAATACGTTACTGCTACGCCAAAATCACACAAAAAGAACCGCTGCTAGGCAGGGCTGGCAAAGCGGCAGAACGTGCCCAGGGGCAGCTTGCGCGCCGCCTGGTCGTGTAGATAGATTTCGCCGATTTCGCGCGGGCCGGTAGTAGGAGGGAAGATGTCGGTTACGAGGTTATCCAGAATCAGGGCTGAAAACCCGAGCGAGTAGAGGTTGATGAGGAAGAAATGGTCGGTGGGGTCCAGCAGCTCTTTGCAGAGCTTGAGCATTTCGTTCAACTCATCTTCCAGCTGCCACTTTTCGCCGTTAGGCCCCCGGCCGTAGGCGGGTGGGTCCAGAATCAGGCCCTGGTATTTGCTGCCGCGCTTTACTTCGCGCCGCACGTATTTCATGGCATCCTCTACCAGCCAGCGCACCCCATCCAGGTTGGAGGCTTCCATGTTGTCGCGGGCCCAGAAGTTTACCTGCTTCACGGAGTCTAAGTGGGTTACATCGGCGCCGGCGGCGCGGGCGGCCAGCGTGGCGGCGCCGGTGTAGGCAAACAAATTCAGCACGCGCGGCACGGCCGCTTTCCGCAGCTTGGTTTGCTGGTAGATAAACTGCCAGTTAGGGTCCTGCTCTGGAAACAGCCCCACGTGCTTAAACGACGACAGCCCCAACCGGAACCGCAGTTTCAGGCCTTCCTGATCGTAGTTGATAACCCACTGCTCGGGCGTGCCGGGCTTTATTTTCCATTGGCCGCGCTCCTGGCTGCCTTTTTCGCGGGTGAAGGTGGCGTTGGCCCGGTTCCACTCTGCCGCCGACAGCTTCGGGTCCCAGATGGCCTGGGGCTCGGGCCGGGCCAGGATATGTTGCCCAAATCGTTCGAGCTTTTCAAAGTTGCCCGAGTCGATCAGCTCGTAATCAGGCCAGTTGCCGGTGGTCAGGAAAGAATACATAGGGTACAAGCGAAACCGCCCTTGGGCGGGCGGCCAAAGGTAGGGCATTGCTGGTTAAATGGCGGCAGAAGCGCGACCCATGGCAGCGGAGAAAAGGGGTTTCGCACTACGTAATTATCAGTGGCTAACCTGTATCTTACTGTGTCTCCGGCGGCTGGCGCGGCCCGGTATTTACCACGGCCGGAAACGGCTTATTCGCGGTAGCTTTGCAGCCGAAAAGCGGAGACGTTGCTATCAGGCCCACACCTTGGTTATCTACTCTGCTTATCCCTACCTCACCTCTATTATGAAGCTGCAATTCCATAAATACCAAGGCACCGGCAATGATTTTGTAATGATTGACGACCGGGCCCGAAAGTTTGACGCGGCTAACCATACCCTGGTACGCCGCCTCTGCGACCGGCGCCTCGGTATTGGTGCCGACGGCCTGATTCTGCTGCGCAAGCATTTCGACTATGATTTCGAGATGGTGTATTTCAATGCCGATGGCTACGTGGGCTCTATGTGCGGCAACGGCGGCCGGTGCACGGTAGCTTTTGCGCAGTTTCTGGGGGTGATAGAGAATACCACCATTTTTCTGGCCGCCGATGGCCAGCACGAAGGCCGCATAGAGGCCGACGGCACCGTACACCTGCGCATGCAGGATGTGCTAGGGCAGCAGGAAGTAGAAGAAGACGGCATTTTTCTGGATACCGGCTCGCCGCACCTCGTGCGCTTTCTGCCGCCCAGTACGCTGGCGGAACTGAATGTATTTGCTGAAGGCCGCGCCATTCGCTACAACGAGCGGTTCCGGGAGCGGGGCACCAACGTCAATTTTGTGGAAGCTCCTTCTGACCCGGCCCAGCCCTGGCAGGTGCGTACCTATGAGCGCGGCGTAGAAGACGAAACCTTCTCCTGCGGCACCGGGGTAACGGCCGTAGCTCTGGCCGCCTCCCGGCGCGGGGCAGCCAGCCCCGTGCACCTGCGCACCATTGGCGGCGACCTGCGCGTAACCTTTGATGCGCACCCGGATGGCTCCTTCACCCACGTGTTCCTCAGCGGACCCGCCACCCGCGTATTTGAGGGTTCCATTGAGGTGTAGCGTGTATCAATACACACCATAGGAAGCACAAAACTTCTGTCATCCTGAGCTTGCGAAGGACCTTATCACATGTGAACGAACATCATAATAACGACTCGTTCTAGCGGGATAAGGTCCTTCGCAAGCTCAGGATGACAGCGTATTTTATTGCTGGTTTTATTACTTGTTCACTGAATTTCCGCCTGATATAAACCCATGCTCCGGAACGAACTGATTTTCCTGCGTGCGCTGGAAGCCGACGACCTCGACTTTCTCTACAACCTGGAAAATGATGCGGCCTTGTGGGGAGTATCGGATACGCTGGCACCGGTGTCGCGGCACGTGCTGCGCCAGTACCTGGAGCACGCCGCCGCCGATTTTCATGAGGTGAAGCAGCTGCGGCTGGTGATTTGTGCCCAGCCCGATGGCCGGCCGGTGGGTACGCTGGATCTGTTTGATTTTAATCCGCTGCACCAGCGCGCGGGTCTGGGCATTACGGTGCTGGCTACGGAACGCCGGCGGGGCTATGCCGCCGCCGCACTACAGCTGAGTCTGAGTTATGCAGAGCAAACGCTGCGCCTGCATCAGCTGTATTGCACCGTGGAAATATCTAATACGGCCAGTCAGGCGCTTTTTCAGGCCGCTGGTTTTCGCCAGGTAGGCGTGCGGCAGCAGTGGCTGCGCACGGCACAGGGGTGGCAGGATGCCGTAGAGTGGCAGTGTATTCTGGCCGGGTAAATAGGAAAATATCTTTTTGAAGCGGCTCGCCGTATTACGCACTAGATGCTGCCAGGTGTAGCCGGGGCATCGTTGTGTATCGCTATTCATCTCTAGTTCTTCCTCTATGCCCTCCACTACTGCGGCAGGCGCAGCCGCGCGTGCTTCTCAGCCAACCTCAACCGACCCCCAAACTACTGAGCAGTCTTCCACTACCGCTACCACTACCCTTCCCGATTTAGTTTGCTTTGCGCACCTGCACTGGGATTTTGTGTGGCAGCGCCCGCAGCATTTGCTTTCCCGCTTTGCCCAGCAGGGCCGGGTGTTTTATGTAGAGGAACCCTTCTATCACGCCGACGACCTGATTGAGCCGCACCTGGAAATTAAAGAGCGGCAGCACGGCGTGAAAGTAGTAGTGGCACACCTGCCGCAGCGCTTGCGGGCCGATGAAGCTGCCGCCGATGAAGTACAGGCCGCGCTGCTCACGCAGTTTTTTCAGGAGAACAATATTACCGGCAACGTTGCATGGTACTACACGCCCATGGCGCTGGCCAAATCCCGGCATTTGGAAGCCGCCCTTACCGTGTATGACTGCATGGATGAACTGGCGGCCTTCAAGTTTGCGCCGCCCGTGCTGCGCGAGCGGGAGCAGGAGCTTTTCAAAAAAGCAGACCTGGTGTTTACGGGCGGCCACACGCTCTACGAATCCAAGAGCCTGCAGCACCACGATGTGCACCCGTTCCCCAGCAGCATCGACAAAGACCACTTTGGGCAGGCCCGCCAGCACATGGCAGAACCCGCCGACCAGGCAGGTATTCCGTCGCCGCGCGTTGGGTTTTTTGGCGTAGTAGATGAGCGCCTGGATATAGAGTTGCTGGGCCAATTGGCAGCAGCGTATCCGCAGTGGCAATTCGTGATTATTGGGCCTGTAGTAAAGATTGATCCGGCTTTGCTGCCCCGCCACCAGAACATTCATTACCTGGGTGGCAAAGACTATAAGGAACTGCCCAGCTATTTACGGGGTTGGGATGTAGCTACGCTTTTATTCGCTGATAATGAAAGCACTAAATTCATATCGCCCACTAAAACTCCCGAGTACCTGGCGGCCGGTAAGCCAGTAGTTAGCACTCCTATCCGCGACGTGGTGCGCCCTTACGGCGACTTAGGCCTCGTGCACATTGCCTCTAATGCGGAGGATTTTGGAAAAGCTATTGAGCGGGCTCTGGAACAAACTTCCGATGAAGACTGGCGCCAGCGTACCGATGAGTACCTGGAAACCATTAGCTGGGACCTTACCTGGCAGCAAATGGTAGACGTAATGAAGCAGCGCCTGACTACCCGGACAGCCTGATTACCGTATAACCCTTTACCTACCTGTTCTACCCTTCATCCCAAGACCCCTATATATGTTCGATTACCTCATCGTCGGAGCCGGGTTTGCCGGTAGCGTGCTAGCCGAGCGGCTGGCCACCAGGTCTAACAAGAAAGTACTGATAATAGATAAGCGTAACCATATTGGCGGCAACGCTTACGACCACTACAACGAAGATGGCATTCTGGTCCATAAATACGGCCCGCACATTTTTCACACCAACTCGAAGGACGTATTCGAATACCTTTCCAACTTCACCGACTGGCGCCCTTACGAGCACCGCGTATTGGCTTCCGTCGACGGACAGATGGTGCCAATGCCCATCAACCTGGACACCATCAACAAGCTTTACGGCCTCTCGCTGAACAGCTTTGAGGTAGAGCAGTTTCTGGAGTCGCTGGCGGAAAGCATTCCGGTTATCAAAACGTCGGAAGATGTGGTGGTAAGCAAAGTAGGCCGCGAGCTATACGAGAAGTTCTTCCGCAACTATACCCGCAAGCAGTGGGGCATGGACCCCTCGGAGCTGGATAAGTCCGTGACGAGCCGTGTGCCCACCCGCACCAACCGCGACGACCGGTACTTCACCGACACGTACCAGGCTATGCCGCTGCACGGCTACACCCGCATGTTTGAGCGCATGCTGGACCACCCCAATATCAGCATCATGCTGAATACCGATTACCACGATGTAATCGACTTTATTCCCTTCAGGGAAATCATCTTCACCGGCCCGGTAGATGAGTATTTCGATTTCAAGTTCGGCAAGCTGCCCTACCGCTCCCTGGAGTTCAAGCACGAAACGCTGAACACCGAGAAGTTCCTGGCCGCGCCGGTGGTGAACTACCCCAACGAGCACCTCTACACCCGCATTACGGAGTTTAAGGCCCTGACCGGCCAGCAGCACCCCAAGACCAGCGTGGTGTATGAGTACCCCAAAGCGGAAGGGGACCCTTACTACCCCATTCCGCGCCTCGAAAACGCCGAACTGTACAACAAGTACAAAAAGCTGGCCGACGAAACGCCCAACGTGCACTTCGTAGGCCGCCTGGCCACTTACAAGTACTACAACATGGACCAGGTAGTAGCCCAGGCTCTCACGCTCTACAAGAAGCTTACTACCGATAAGCCTACCGAAAAAGCAGCTACCACGCCGCCTATCACGGGCTCGGCTTCCATTATGGAGAAAATTCTTTCCCGGGATCCGGCCAAGGAATAGCGGCAGCGACTCTGCCAACAGCAACGAAAAAGACGGCTATACCAGCCGTCTTTTTTGCGTTATCAGCACGGAGTAATATCAGGTTCTACGCAGTTAAAACGCGTAGCATTAGAATGATAAGAGCCTATTTTGGTCTTCTGCTGTCCAGTAAGGCCAATATCTGCCTACCGTGCTCCAGGTAAGTATTTACTAAAGAATATTCCGTTTCTATACCCGTTATGCTGCCTGGTTTTAGTGTCGGTACGCTTCCACAGCGTAGAATGAGTCGTGAAATAGCAGGCTACTGCCACTCCGACCTTAATAGAAGACCTCGCACACTCTTTGTGGTAGAGAGGTTTCTTGTTTTAAGGGCAGCAATGCGTATGACGGGTTTTTCCCGAAAAACGCCGTAAATTTGAGGTACGCCCCGGCGTTTTCAGTCAATATCTACCAGCATGTTTGATTTTTTAGGGAAGGCAGTTGCCAAAGTGTTCGGGACCAAGTCCGAGCGGGATTTGAAAGAGATTCTGCCGTATGTGGCACTCATCAATGCCGAATATGCCAAACTGGCACCGCTCACCGACGACCAGCTGCGCCAGCACTCTGCTGAGGTACGCGCCCGGATTGACGAGCGTCTCAAAGGCATCGACGACCAGATTGGCGGCCTGCATCAGCGCATTGCCGATGAGCCCAACTTGGACATCATCGAGAAAGAAAAAATCTTCGACCAGATTGATGCGCTGGAAAAGCAGCGGAACAAGGATCTGGAAGTAGTACTGCTGGAAGTATTGCCGGCGGCCTTTGCCACCGTAAAGGAAACCGCCCGCCGCTACAAGGAAAATGGCCAGCTGGTGGTTACTGCTACGGATTTCGACCGGGAAATTTCCCGTCGCAAAGCCAACGTAACCATTCAGGGTGACCAGGCTATCTGGAGCAACAAGTGGATTGCCGGCGGTGCCGAAATCACCTGGGACATGGTGCATTACGACGTGCAGCTGATTGGCGGCGTGGTACTGCACCAGGGTAAAATTGCCGAAATGGCCACCGGTGAAGGTAAAACGCTGGTATCTACCTTGCCCGCGTTCCTCAACGCGCTGGCCCGCCGTGGCGTGCACCTGGTTACGGTGAACGACTACCTGGCCAAGCGTGACTCCGAATGGAATGCGCCGCTGTTCGAGTTCCACGGCATCACCGTGGACTGCATCGATAAGCACCAGCCTAACACTGATGCCCGTCGTGCGGCCTACGCCGCCGACATCACCTACGGCACCAACAACGAATTCGGCTTCGACTACCTGCGCGACAACATGGCCCGCGAAACCGGCGAGCTGGTGCAGCGCAAGCACCACTACGCCATGGTGGACGAAGTGGACTCCGTTTTGATTGACGATGCCCGGACCCCGCTTATCATCTCCGGCCCCGTGCCCCGTGGTGATGTGCACGAGTTCCTGATCCTGAAGCCCCGCATTGAGCAGCTGGTAAACGAGCAGAAAAAGCTGGTGCAGCAGTACCTGGTAGAGGCTCGCAAGCTCATTAAAGAAGGCAACGACGGCGTGAAGGAAGGCGAAGGTGGCCTGATGCTGTTCCGCGCTTACCGCGGCCTGCCCAAGAGCAAGCCGCTTATCAAATTCCTCTCGGAGTCTGGTATGCGCGTGGTGCTGCAGAAAGTGGAAAACCACTACATGCAGGACAACTCGCGGCAGATGCCCGAGGCCGACAAGCCCCTGTTCTTCACTATTGATGAGAAGAACAACCAGATTGAGCTGACAGAGCGCGGCATCGACCTGATTACGGCCCAGGGCGAAGATCCGCACCTGTTCATCATGCCCGACATCGGGATGGAAATTGCGGCCATTGAAAACAGCAAAATCATCAGCGACGACGATAAGCTGCACCAGAAGGAGCAGCTGATCAACGACTATCAGGAGAAGAGCGAGCGGGTACACACCGTAAGCCAGCTGCTGAAAGCCTACACCCTGTTTGAGCGCGACGACCAGTATATCCTGTCCGACGACGGCAAGGTGAAGATTGTGGATGAGCAGACAGGCCGCGTGATGGAAGGCCGACGCTACTCCGATGGTCTGCACCAGGCCATTGAAGCCAAGGAAAACGTGCGCATCGAAGACGCCACGCAAACCTACGCCACCGTAACGCTGCAGAACTACTTCCGCATGTACCACAAGCTGGGCGGCATGACGGGTACGGCCGAAACCGAAGCCGGCGAGTTCTGGGAAATCTATAAGCTGGATGTGGTGGTAGTGCCCACCAACCGCGGCATTTCCCGCAAGGATGAGCACGACAAGGTATACAAGACTGTGCGCGAGAAGTACAACGCCGTAGCCGAGGAAATTCAGACCCTGGTGAAAGCCGGCCGCCCCGTGCTGGTAGGTACCACCTCGGTAGAAATTTCCGAGCTGGTGAGCCGCATGCTGAAGCTGCGCAACATCCCGCACCAGGTACTGAACGCCAAGCAGAACCAGCGCGAAGCTGAGATTGTAGCCGGCGCCGGTCATCCCGGCACCGTGACCATCGCCACCAACATGGCTGGTCGGGGTACCGATATTAAGCTGCGCGGCACCGCGAAAGAATCGGGTGGTTTGGCCATTATTGGTACCGAGCGCCACGAGTCACGCCGCGTAGACCGCCAGCTGCGGGGTCGGGCCGGCCGTCAGGGCGACCCGGGTTCTTCCCAGTTCTTCGTTTCGCTGGAAGACAACCTGATGCGTCTGTTCGGCTCGGAACGCATTGCCAAACTCATGGACCGCATGGGTCTGGAAGAAGGCGAAGTGATTCAGCACTCCATGATTACCAGCTCTATTGAGCGCGCCCAGAAGAAAGTCGAAGAAAACAACTTCGGCATCCGGAAGCGCCTGCTGGAGTATGATGACGTGATGAACGCCCAGCGCGAGGTGGTATACAAGCGCCGCCGCAACGCCCTGTTTGGCGAGCGTTTGGAGCTGGACGTGTGGAACATGATTTACGATGTGTGCGAAAACATCGTGGCCGCCCACAAAGTCACCAACGACTTCGAGGACTTCAAGTTGGCGGTTATTCGCCTGTTCAGCTATGACACGCACCTCACCGCCCAGGACCTGACCAGCCTGCCCGCGGCCCAGCTCACCCAGAAGCTGTATGATGAGGCCTTGGGTTACTACGATGACAAGAGCCGCGTGATTGGCGAGCATGCCCTGCCGCTCATCAACGACCTGATTTCGCAGAACGCCCCCTACGAGAACATTGCCGTTCCCTTCACCGATGGCCGCAAGCAGATTCAGTCGGTGGTAAACCTGCGCCGGGCCCAGGCCAACAAAGGCCAGGAGCTGATTCGCGGCATGGAGAAGGTGGTAACGCTGTCGGTGATTGACACGGCCTGGACGCAGCACCTGCGCTCCATGGACGACCTGAAGCAGGTGGTACAGAACGCCGTGTACGAGCAGAAAGACCCGCTGCTGATCTACAAGTTCGAGTCGTTTGAGCTGTTTAAGCGCATGATTGGCAAAGTGAACGAGGACACGGTACAGTTCCTGTTCCGGGCCGACATTCCTTCCCAGCAGGGCGAAGCCGCCGAGCCGGAGTTCTACGTGGAGGACGAACTGCCTCAGCCTGCCCCCAAGCCCAAGCTGAAAGCCCAGAAAGAGGTATCCACTACCTCACTGGGTGCCGGCCCGGAAGATCTGGAGCAGGATGGTGCCATGACTCAGGTACTGGAAAAGCAGCAGCCCGCCCGCAGCCAGAAAATTGCCAACCGCAACGATAAAGTAAGCGTGCAGTATATGGACGGCCGCATTGTGCGCGACGTGAAATACAAGAGCGTGGAAGATGACGTGGTGAACAACCGCGCCGTCCTCATCGACTAAGCTTTTGGCGCCCTAACTGCGTAATAAAACAGTGGCAGGTAAATTTTTACCTGCCACTGCTGTTTGCCCGCCATTTCGTTTCTCTGCCCTATGCGTACACCTTCCCCCGCTGAGTTAGCTGCCCGCATCGACCATACGCTTCTGCGCCCCGATGCCACGCAGGCCCAGATTGCGCAATTGTGCGCCGAAGCCGCGCAACACCGTTTTGCCTCCGTATGCGTGCCACCCGCCTTTGTGCGGTATGCGGTGGAGGAGCTGTACGGTACCGGCGTGCCCGTTTGCACCGTAGTGGGCTTTCCGCTGGGGTATCAGATTGCCAAGGTGAAGTTCTTTGAAGCCCACCAGGCCCTGACCGACGGTGCCCGCGAAATTGACGTGGTGATGAACATTGCCGCCTTTAAATCGGGGCAGCTGGAAGAAGTGGAGGAGGAGCTGGGCCAGCTCACGGAGCTGTGCCGGTTTAAAAATGCCCTGCTGAAAGTGATTATTGAAACCGCGCTGCTAAGCGAGGAGGAAATCATTACTGCCTGCCAATTGTGCGCGGAAGCGGGCGTTGACTTTGTGAAAACGTCCACCGGTTTTGCCAGCCGCGGGGCTTCCGTAGCTGATATTGTATTGATGCGCCGCCATTTGCCGGCCCGGATTCGTATTAAAGCCGCGGGCGGAATTCGCACGCGCACGGCGGCCCTGGCCCTCGTGGCTGCCGGCGCCGACCGGCTCGGTTCTTCCAATAGTGTGGCTTTGCTGCAACCCGATGAAACACCTGCTACTTCGTAACGTGCTGCTGCTCGCCGCTCTACTTAACCTGGGTGCCTGCGCCGCCACCGCCCCCGGCGCTTCCTCGTCTGACTCCACGGCCCGGCGCAACGCCCCCCTAGAAGCTGCTGAGGACCTGAGCCGCTTCCGGCCGGTGTTCACTCTGCCCAAAACCCCGGCCACGCCGGCCCCCGCAGCTGTGCGCCCCAACGTAACGCCGGTAAACCAGGTAAATGCCCAAGTAGAACAGCGCCTGCGCGACCAGGCCTACACCAATCAGAACGTGAAATATGCCCAAGGCTACCGCATTCTGGCCTACGTAGGGCTGGAGCGTGACCAGGCCATGGCCATCCGTCGCGCCGTTATCAGCCGCTACCCCGAAGAAACCGACTACCTCACCTTCAAGCAGCCGGTGTTCCGCCTCTGGGTAGGCGACTACCTGAACCGGCTGGATGCCGAGCAGGCCCTGCTGCGCATTAAGCCCTACGCGCCCAAGGCTGAGCTGCAGTCTACGCAGGTAGTCCTGAACAAAAGCACCCTTTAGCCCCACGGTATGGCCTTTCTGCGGGAATTGCAGTGGGATGAGCTGGAGGTTTTGCAGGCTCTGGAAGACGTGCCAACGGAAGGCGCAGGCGGTAGCCTTCATTACCGCGTGCAGCAGCACGACCTGCAGCTGCGCGTGTCTTTGTGGCCGCAGCATGGCTTCGTAGATGTACTCCTGCTGCAAGCCACTACGCAGACCGTTTTACTGGATATGACGGTGGCCGTGCGGGGTCGCATACGCTACAACAACGATAAGCGCGGCGAATACCTGGAGCTGGCCGATTGCCTGTTGATAAACCGCATGCTTTCCACTGATGAGCAGCTGGAAGCTGCTTTCAGTCCCAATACCCCGGGCCGGCCGCTCCTGCTTACCGTGCGCCCGCACCTGAGCGTGTTGTTTGAGTAAGCGCTGGCCTATTATTCCTGGATATCTCTACCGTATCTTGCCCCCTATGCAGCATCTGATTTCCCGTCTTAAAGCCCTGGCCGCTGAGTCGGCCGCCACCACCGTTGGCTGGCGCCAGCACTTACACGCCCACCCGGAGCTTTCCTTTGAGGAGTTTTCTACCGCCGCTTTCGTTACCGAGCAGCTGCGCCAGATGGGCCTCAACCCCCAGCCCCTGGCCAAAACCGGCGTGGTAGCGCTTATTGAAGGCCGCAACCCCGGCAGCCGGGTAGTGGCCCTGCGCGGCGACATGGACGCGCTGCCCATTCAGGAGCAGAATGAAGTAGCGTACAAATCCACCAACCCCGGCGTGATGCACGCCTGCGGCCACGATGTGCACACTTCCTCTTTGTTAGGAGTTGCCTATATCCTCACGCAGCTGCGCGACGAGTTTGAAGGCACCGTAAAGCTGATTTTTCAGCCCGGCGAGGAAAAGCTGCCCGGTGGTGCCTCCCTTATGATCAAGGAAGGCGTGCTGGAAAACCCCAAACCCGCCAGCGTACTGGGTCAGCACGTATTTCCCATGCTGCCGGCCGGCCAAATTGGTATCCGGGCGGGCCGCTATATGGCTAGTACCGATGAGCTGTACCTGACCGTGCGTGGCAAAGGCGGCCACGGCGCCATGCCCGAGCAAAACCTGGACCCCGTGCTGGTGGCCGCCCATATCATTGTGGCGGCCCAGCAGATTGTGAGTCGTCGGGCCAATCCCAAGCTGCCTTCGGTGCTGTCCTTTGGGAAGGTTATTGCCAACGGGGCAACCAATGTTATTCCCAACGAGGTGTACATGGAAGGTACTTTCCGCACCCTGAATGAGGAGTGGCGCCAGGAAGCCCACCAGCACCTGCGCAAGCTCTGCGAAGGTCTGGCCGAGTCTATGGGTGCCACCTGCGAGCTGGAAATCCGGCACGGCTACCCCTACCTGGAAAACGAGCCTCAGCTCACGGCCCGCGTGCGCGCCGCAGCGGAAGAATATCTGGGCGCAGAAAACGTAATTGAGCTGGACCAGTGGATGGCCGCCGAGGACTTCGCCTATTTCTCGCAGGCCGCTGATGCCTGTTTCTACCGCCTAGGTACCCGCGCCGCCGATGGCCGCTTTGCCTCCTCCGTGCATACCCCCACTTTCGACGTCGACCCCAAAGCCCTGGAAGTGGGCCCCGGCTTGATGGCCTGGCTGACGTTGCGTGAACTGGCGGCTTTTACTACTACTGATACTGACGCGGCCACGGCCGAAACGGCCCATGCGTAAGCTTTTCTTGGTATTGCTGGTTGGCCTGTGCGCCGGTACCGCCCAGGCGCAAAGCCGCCGCGTGGGGTATGATCTGGAGCTGTGGCCCGAGCTGCAGGCCGAATACGCATTTACAAACTTGGGCTACGCATTTCTGAGTGCGGGCGGCTTGCGCACCACGAACACGGACATTAATAACCCCGGCGGCTTTTACCGCAAGCAGCT
Source organism: Hymenobacter sp. DG25A (assembly GCF_001280305.1). Taxonomy (NCBI): domain Bacteria; kingdom Pseudomonadati; phylum Bacteroidota; class Cytophagia; order Cytophagales; family Hymenobacteraceae; genus Hymenobacter; species Hymenobacter erythromyxa. Next base: position 262,895 of record NZ_CP012623.1, read on the forward strand.
GAAGGCCGGCTACGAAACCTGGCTGAATGAGCAATGGAGCCTGGGCGGCACAGCCCGGTACAGCCATTTGGAAGGCAGCAATGAGTTTGCGCCGGAAATTCTGCTGCGGCACCAGAGCACTATTGGCGCCTTCACCTTCGGGCAACGCGTGGGGGCGGAATACCGCTTTGCCAACACGCCGGACCAGACCCGCGGGCTGACGCGTCTGCGGCTGGATGTGGAGCGGCAACTGCCGCTGGGCAGCACTATTATGCTGCGCCCGCGCTTGTCGTACGAGCTGGCCACGTACCTGCGCCTGCAGCGCGACGAGCAAACCCAACCTAGAGAGCGAGTCATTGATTTCGGCCTGCTGCGGGCTGAAATGGGCGTGCGACTCTCGGACCACTTCGATTTCACCCCGTGGTTTGGCTACCTAACTTCCTATCAATTTGTGCTCTCCCAAACCGATTCTGAGGGCAACCCCATTCCTGGTGGCCGCCGCAACTTCGTAACGCCGATGCTGGGGTTGGAAGCGCGTTTTACATTCTTATCCAAAACGCTGCTGACACCGCGCAAACAGCTGCCGACGCAGCACTAAGTAGACAGATACTTAATTTTTTAATGACATTTAGTCAGTGGTGTAAAATTGGCCTACATGCGTTTTAAGTCGTTTTTGGGCGATTTTTTAAAGTGATATTCTGCATAGGAAGAAATAGGAATTATAAACAAGACAAAATGACTTGGAAAACTGGTCAAAGTGGTGCTGGTACAGAATTTATGGAATAGAGGTCAGAATCAATTATTGATTACTGTTCAACCTCAACATTCTTGTACCATACCATGGCCACGCTTTTGTATAACACGCTTCCTACCCGCCGTTCGCCCCGCGCTTTCAACACGGTATTGAATGAGTTGCTGCGCGAAGGGCTGCAACCACAGGATAAACCCGCTACCAGCTTCGTGCCCCAGGCCGATATCCTGGAATCAGAGCAGGGTTTTGAGCTGCACCTGGCCTTGCCCGGCGTAGCGAAAGAAGACGTTAAAATTGATTTTCAGGAAGGCCGCCTCGTCATCAGTGGCGAGCGGAAAATACCGGTATCGGAAGAAAATGGGCCGAAATTCCGCCGCGTTGAAACCGGCTTCGGCACCTTCTCCCGCATGTTCCGCCTGCCCGAAACGGTAGATGTAACCGGTATTGATGCCCAGCTGGCAGATGGTCTGCTGCGGGTTATGCTTCCCTTTGATAGTAAGAAGGTAACCAAACACCAGATTGAAGTACGGTAAGCACCGGTTTTAAAAAAAGGCACCGGATTGGTGCCTTTTTTCTTCCGGCCGTGGTTATACACGTGCAACCGTATACTACCCGATTCACCTCTTGCGTTTGAGCGGTATGGTTCTTTAGCTTTCCGCCGAAACGGTTAACTTAGTCAGACTTCTTTTTCAACCACATCTTTATAATAATCCATGCAAGCCAAACAAATGATGCTCGGCCTCATGGCTTCCGCCGTTCTTGGCGGATCAGTGGCCGTGGGTGGGTATAAGCTATTGGAGCCGGAGCGCCAGGTATCGCCCCAGGCCATAGCTGCCGACCCTAACGTACGCTACACCAGTGAGCTGCGCAGCAGCACCTACGAAGTGCCCGAGGGCCTCAACTTCGTAGCCGCTGCCTCCGCCGTAACGCCTGCGGTAGTGCACGTAATGACAGAGTATGCGCCCAAAATGACGCAGAACGACGCCGTGCGGATGGACCCGTTCCTGCGCCAGTTCTTCGGCGACGATTTCAATCAGGGTCAGCGGCCCCAGTCGGGCCCGCAGATTGGCTCTGGCTCCGGCGTTATCATTGCCGCCAACGGCTACATCGTGACCAACAACCACGTGATTGATAAGGCTGATAAGATTGAGGTAGTACTGGACGATAAGCGCAAGTACAAGGCCGAACTGGTAGGCGCTGACCCCACCACTGACTTGGCCGTGCTGAAAGTGCAGGCCGATAACCTGCCCTTCGTTCGCTATGGCTCCTCCGACGACGTGAAGGTAGGGGAGTGGGTACTGGCTGTGGGCAACCCCTTCAACCTGAACTCTACCGTTACGGCGGGTATTATCTCGGCCAAGGGCCGCAACATCAACATTCTGCAGCGCGAAGACCGCATGGGGGTAGAAGCCTTCCTGCAGACCGATGCCGTGGTAAACCCCGGAAACTCGGGTGGTGCCCTGGTCAACCTGAAAGGCGACCTGATTGGTATTAACTCCGCCATTGCCTCGCGCACCGGCTCCTTTGAGGGCTACTCGTTTGCCGTACCCAGCTCCATTGTGAGCAAGGTGGTAGATGACCTTCTGAAATACAAAGTAGTACAGCGCGCCCTGCTCGGCGTCAACATCCGCGAAGTAGATGCCACGCTGGCCTCCGAAAAGAAGCTGGCTTCGCTGAACGGCGTATATGTGGTGGGCCTGAGCAAGAACAGCGCTGCTGCTGATGCCGGCCTGAAAGAGGGCGACATCATCACTGAAATCAACGGCGTGAAGGTCAATACGTCCTCGCAGCTGCAGGAGCAGGTAGCCCGCTTCCGCCCCGGCGACAAGATTAAGATTGCCTACCTGCGGGAAGGCAAGGAGCGCAATGCCGGCGCCACGTTGCGCAATGCCACGGGCACTACCGATGTCATTCGCGAAGAAATAGCGTCTTCTATTGAGTATGAGGGCGCCAAATTTGCGCCACTCACCCGCCAGGAAATGAATAAGCTGGACCTGGAAGGCGGCGCTAAAATCTCCGGCGTGCGCGGCAGCAACTTTAAAGAGACAGGCATTGGTGACGGCTTCATCATCACCCGCATCGATAAAAACAAAGTAGCCAAGCCTCAGGACGTGAAGCGCTATCTGGAAGAAGCCAAAAACAACCAGGGCGCGCTGGTAGAAGGTATCTACCCCGACGGCCGCAAAGCTTACTATCCTATCGGACAGGCAGAATAACCTGCTTCTGACCGGCTGAATTCCAAAGCCTCCGCCACTCTGGCGGAGGCTTTTTTGTTAGCTTTGTGACAGAGGAACTGACTAAAATACCGCTGCTGCCCCTGGCTGCTACCGGCCAGCAGGAATAGCAACTCCCCAACCGCAAAACCCAACTCACCCACCTATACCCATGAAACAAGCTTTTGAAGAGGCCGTTGCTACCGGCGACGCACCCGCCCACGCCGACCCGCACGGCATCCGTACTGTGCTGCGCGAGCTAGGCGTGCAGGCCAAAAACCCCGCTTACAGCACCGGCCTGATCTGGGGCGGCGCTGATAACAGCAACACCCGCACCATTACCTCCCCCGCCGACGGCAAAGTAATTGCCACCGTAGCCATGGCCACGGCCGAGGACTATGAGCAGGTAGTGCGCACGGCCCAGGCAGCTTTCCTCACCTGGCGCACCATGCCCGCCCCTAAGCGCGGCGAGATTGTGCGCCAGATTGGCAACAAGCTGCGCGAGTTCAAGGAGCCCCTGGGCAAGCTGGTAAGCTACGAAATGGGCAAAATCATGCAGGAAGGCCTGGGTGAAGTGCAGGAGATGATTGACATCTGCGACTTTGCCGTGGGCCTCTCGCGCCAGCTTTATGGCTTTACCATGCACTCGGAGCGCCCGGCGCACCGCATGTACGAGCAGTATCACCCCTTGGGCATTGTGGCTACTATTTCGGCCTTCAACTTCCCGGTGGCTGTGTGGAGCTGGAACGCCATGCTGGCCGCCGTATGTGGTGATGTAAACATCTGGAAGCCCTCAGAGAAAACTCCGCTGGCCGCCGTAGCCGTGCAGCACATTATTCAGGACGTGCTGCGCGAAAACAACCTGCCCGAAGGCATCTTCAACCTCATCATTGGTGATGCGGAAATTGGCGCTAAAATGGCCACCGATACGCGCATTCCGCTGGTGTCGGCTACGGGCTCTACCCGCATGGGTAAGAAAGTAGGAGAAGTTGTGGGTGGCCGCCTGGGCCGCGCGCTGCTGGAGCTGGGCGGCAACAACGCCATTATCCTCACCCAGCACGCCGACCTGGACATGGCCATGCGCGCCGTGGTATTTGGCGCGGTAGGCACGGCCGGCCAGCGCTGCACTACCACGCGCCGCCTCATCATCCACGAGTCGGTGTTTGAGGATGTGAAAGCCCGTCTGCTGAAAATATACCCCAAGCTGCCCATCGGCAACCCGCTGAAGGAAGGCACGCTGGTTGGTCCGCTCATTGATGAGCAGGCGGTACATATGTTCACCAAAGCTTTACAGGAAGTACAGGCCGAAGGCGGCAAGCTGCTATTTGGTGGCGAAGTGCTGAAAGGCGAGGCTTATGCCAGCGGCACGTACGTAACGCCGGCCATTGTGGAAGCCGAAAACCACTACCACACGGTGCAGGAAGAAACCTTCGCGCCTATCCTGTACCTCATCAAGTACAGCGGCAGCGTGGAAGCCGCCATTGAGTTGCAGAACGGCGTGAAGCAGGGCCTGTCTTCCAGCATTTTCTCGCTGAACATGCGCGAAACCGAAACCTTCCTCTCACACGCCGGCTCCGACTGCGGCCTAGCCAACGTGAACATCGGTACCTCCGGGGCTGAAATTGGCGGGGCTTTCGGGGGCGAAAAAGAAACCGGCGGCGGCCGGGAGTCCGGCTCCGATGCCTGGCGCGTGTACATGCGCCGCCAGACCAACACCATCAACTATTCCACCCAGATGCCGCTGGCGCAGGGTATTACATTTGATGTGTAAACTGATCTGATCCAGATAGCAAAACAGCCCATTCGGACCTTCCGGATGGGCTGTTTTGCTATTCGACGATTTTAATATCTCCGTGGCCTTTGTAGTAAAGGGTGCCGTCTATGTCGTACATCACATAATACATACGGTACATTCCAGCGTTAAACTTCTCCGATGAATAAAGTCTGTGGAAGCTGATATTGGAAGATGATACAGTCGCAGAAAATTGATCTAATACTTTATGCTTATCATCCACTACCACCGCTGAAAGCTGAACAGGGGCATTATTGCGAAAAGTTAAAATCCCTTGTCCGTTCACTTTTACGGGGTTGGGAAAGAAGTAAACCTGGCTGATTCCACCCCGCTGAGTTGCATTCAAGTCCAGCTTTAAATCCTTGAAAAGCTCTCTTTCCTTCTTGTCCCAATCTGTATCGGAGGTCCAGTCGGTGTTATCCTTTGCGCCAGTTGGGTAATTATAATTATCACGACCTACATAGCCTTCATCAGGCCCAAAATCTATTTTGTTGCAGCTGGAAAGTAAAATAAAGGGGATAAGTAGCAGTAGCGAGGGTTTAATCGACATGAGAGAATAGAAAATCTGATAAGCCTGTATGTAATGAAAACGAAGATAATGGCCGACCCCTCGGAAAGCTAAAAACCAAGTTGGCGCTATGGTGCAACCTCTTCTCTTTCAGATTGTCTTTCCCATGCTTACCCGTCAGAGCTAGTAGCTTAGCTTAGAAAGTCGGATATTTACCGGTTACCGATTTTTTACCTTTTGCCAACCCGCGTAGCGCATGGAAGCAGTAGCGTATACCGACATCAATGCCCCGCTCGTAGAGCGGTGCCGGCTGGGCGACCGTCGTGCCCAGGCCGAAATCTATAAACGGTACTCCCGCGCCATGTTTAATGCGTCTTTGCGCATTACGGGCAACTACGCGGAGGCGGAGGATGTGCTGCAGGAAGCATTTTTGAGTGCTTTCCGCGAGCTGCACAGCTACAAGGGAGATTCGTCCTTTGGCAGCTGGCTGAAGCGCATCGTCATCAACAAATCCATCAATTGCCTGCGCAACCGCCGCCTGCAACTGGTGCCGCTGGGAGAGCAGCATGACGGAATAAGCATTGATTACGCGGAAACCAGCGCGGAGCTGGAAGAAACCACCTGGCGGGCCGACGTTGTACGCCGGTGCGTGCAGGAGCTGCCGGATGGCTACCGCGTGGTGTTGTCGTTGTACCTGCTGGAGGGATACGACCACGCCGAAATTGCCTCCATTCTTAATATCACTGAATCTACTTCCAAGTCGCAATACAGCCGCGCCCGCAAAAAACTGCTGGAGCTGGCCCGCAACCACGGAATGTAAAAGAGCCCGCTGCCGTTTTGCCGAGGCACCCGCTCTCCGGATCATGAATCCGGACTTACTCGGCGAAGGGACGAACTGTGCGTATAACCACCTGTATGAATAAGAAACCCACCGGACTTGAAGAATTCGTCGACCGCCACCGCGCGGACTTCGACGCCTTTGAGCCCCGCCCGGACCTGTGGGACAGCATCGAAGCAGACCTTGATGCACCTGCGGGCACGGTAGAGCAACCAACTTTACGTCTTATCCCGGCTACCGAAGAGCCGGCGCCTATAGTACCCATGGCCTGGTATAAAGGCTCGGGCCGCTATGGTATGGCCGCAGTGCTGGTGCTATTGCTGCTGGCCGGCGTGGGCTATAGCTCCCGCTTTGGCACTTCCGCCGCCTCTATTCCCTGGAAGAAGGCGGTGCTGGGGCAATGGGCCATGAAAGATCAGCTCACCCAGCAAGGATCTGAGCAGGAAGCCCTGCACCTGTACACGGGTCGCAACCCCGTAGCCATGACCACGGCCGCCGTAGATTCTCCGCGCCAGGATATTGCGCGGGTAGTACAGCGGATGGAGTCTTACTACGCCGCCCAGATTATAGAGCGGCAAAGTGAGCTGGTGCAGCTGGAAAAGCAGACCAAGGCCGGCTCCCCCGCCGACTGGCACCGCGAGCTGGCCAGCCTGGACTCCACCTACCACGAGCTGAAAGTAGAGCTGACCCGTAACCCGGACCCCAACATGGTGCTGGATGCCATGAACCGGAACCTGCAGATTCGGCTGGATATTCTCAACCAGCAGCTGCGCATGCGTGAGCAGATGAACGATTACCACGACGCACCTACTCTTTACGCTGACAACCGATGAACGCCGCTTCCACCTGGACTCGCCACTGGCCCAGTGCCCTCGCGCTGGCCGGCCTGCTGATGCTGGCTGCCCCCGGAAAGGGGCAGATGGTAGTTGGTAAGCTTGTGACGAAGTCCTCCACCGTTTATTTCACACAACCTTCTGAGCCTGGCTCGGCGGGCCTCCAGCCTACGCCCCCGGAAATAGGCTGCCCGGATCAGACTGAGCAAACCTCGGGGCAGGGGCCGCAGCAGACGGAGTCCGTTGGCCCGGTAGTAGAGAAAAACCGCAAGCTGAGCCGCACCTTTGTGGCGCCCATTACGCGGCCTTACGTGCTGAACACCCGCTATGGCCGGGTGCAGATCAATGTATGGTCGCGCAAGGAAGTGCGCACCGATGTTGACATTACCACGCGGGCCGAATCGGAGGAGAAAGCCCAGCAGCTGCTGGAAATGATTCAGGTTTCGTTGAAAAACAACGACCCCGAAGCCAACGGCGGTATCAGCGCCACTACTTCCTTCGGCACTATGCCCCGGGAGTGCTGGAGCAAGCATCGGCTGTATGAGGTAAACTACACCGTGTGGCTGCCCAAAAACCAAGCCCTGAAGGTGATGAATACCTTCGGCGACGTGAGCATTACCGGCGACCTGAGCGGCCCCAGCGTGCTGGCCGTGGAATACGGTACACTGCGCACCGGCCGGCTGGAAGGCGAGGACAATGTGGTACGGGTAAAGAACGGCTCGGCGTCTGTAGAATATGCCCGCAAAGCGGTGGTTGATGCCAGCTATGCCAAGCTACGGCTGGTAGGCGGCATGGATGTGGAGCTGCGCAACAATTACTCGGATATTGACATTGGCACGGTGCAGAACCTGACCATTCACAGCAAGTACGGCGACGTAGCGCTGGGCACCGTGAAAAACCTGGAAGGCACCTCCGGCTTCAGCAAGTTCAGCATTGATAAGGTGAGCGAGCGGCTGGACATGACGGTGCAGCACTGCCCCACCTTTGAGGTGCGCAACACCAGCCCCAACTTCCGCCAGATTAACCTGGACGGCGGCTACAGCACCATCCTGCTCAACTTCCCCGATGGTACCGGCTTCAACTTTGATGTAAACACCCAGAATGGCAAGCTGCTGGTAGACAAGCGCTTGGTAACGGTGCGCTCAGAAGAAAGCAGCTCCGCTTCCAGTGACATGCAGGGCCAGTTCGGCCGGTCGTCGCTGCGGCCTACGGGCAACGTGAACATCAAGACCAAGTACACCAACGTGAGCTTCAACAAATAGATCAGCCTACTTTGTTGAAATAAAAAAGCCGGTATAGCCGGCTTTTTTGTTGCTCCTAAACCCGCCGTGCAGGCCACCTGATTACCTTTGAACGGTATGCGTTTTTCAGTTTCTATGCGGGTTGTTTTTATCTTGATACTACTGCTGATGAGTGGGCAGGCTGCCCGGGCTCAAACAACTCCTTCTTCTGCTTCTATGTCGGTTCCTGTGGCCCAGCCTTCTGCTATGCGTACCTATGCCCTGCGCCTGCGCCCGGGCGATGATTTGCGCCAGCAGTTGCTGGCGTTTGTAGCGCAGCACCACCTGAAGGCCGCCACGGTGCTTACCTGCGTGGGCAGCCTCACTACGGCTACGCTGCGCCTGGCCAACCAATCGGGGCCTACAGTGTACCAGGGGCATTTTGAGATAGTGTCGTTGGTGGGCACGCTGTCGGTAAACGGCAGCCACCTGCACTTGGCGTTTGCCGATTCTACGGGCCGCACCGTGGGCGGGCACCTGCTGGATGGTAACCGCATTTACACCACCGCCGAGCTGGTGCTGGGCGTGCTGGATGATGTTGATTTCCGGCGTGAAACCGACCCGGTATCTACTTACCAGGAACTAGTGGTATACCCGGTAAAGCCGGACGGGAAAAAGCGCGCTTCACCTAAAAAATAAAAGCGGCCGGGCGGATGAACTTCGCGGTGGCCGGCGTTATTATCGTGGGAACGGGGTAGGGGCGAGCAGGCTGCTGTTTCGCATTTAGCCCAGCCAATACTCTAGTGTAGAAAGCATCATGCATACTTTTCATTATCGATATCTGCTGGTTGGGCTGCTAAGTGCTTTCAGCTTCACGGCCCGGGCCCAGCAACCCTCGCAGCTTCTGGCGCAGGCCCTGCAGCAGTACCCCGGCGAAAAAGCCGTGTACCTGGACTATCGCCAGGACCTGACCGTGGAAATTGTGGGCGACTCGGTGCAGGTGCTGGCCCGCCACCATTATGATATGCTGCACCTGGACGCCCAGACTTCCATGTATGCTGATGACCGGGTGTACAGCTCCCTGTTCAACCGCCTGCAGAAAGTGGAGGCCCGCACCCTGGTGCCCAACGGCCGCGACTACCGGGCCGTGAAGGTGACGGACTTTAAATCGAAGTTTGAAACCCAGCCCGGTATTTTCTACGACGATACCCGCGTGACTACCTTCAGCTTCCCGGTGTTGACGCCCGGGGCGCGTACCGTAACGGACTACACCGTGCGCCACCCCGATTCGCGCTTTCTGCAGCCTTTCTTCTTTAGCTCCTACGTGCCCGTGCGCCACGCTGAGCTGACCATTACGGCCCCCGCCGGGGTGAAAGTGGAAGGCAAGCTCTTCAATACCGACCAGGTAAAGGTGCAGTTCAGTAAGCAGCAGAAAGGAAACACGGTAGTTTACCGCTGGGCCGCCGACAACCTGCCCACGCCCCCGCGCGACGACAACGGCCCGGAAAGCAGCTATTACCGCCCCCACCTGATGTATTACATTGAGGAGGCACCGGTGGCCGGGCAGCAGCGCAAACTGCTCTCCGGCGTGCCCGAGCTGTTCTCGCTCTACTCCAGCTTCATCACCCGCATCGACCGGAAGAACAACCCCGCCCTCAAGCACACCGTGGATTCCCTGGTAGTGGGCGCCAAAACCGAGGAGGAGCGGGTACGCCGCATTTTCTACTGGGTGCAGGATAACGTGCGCTACATAGCCTTCGAAAACGGCCTGCGCGGGTTTATTCCCCACGATGCCGGCCTGGTGTATGGCCGTCGCTACGGCGACTGCAAGGACATGGCCAACCTCACGCACGACATGCTGCAGCTGGCGGGCATCAAATCCTACCTCACCTGGATTGGCACCCGCGACCTGCCCTACCGCTACTCCGACGTGGCCACGCCCGGCGTGGATAACCATATGATTACCACCTACGAGGCCAGGCCCGGGCAGTACGTTTTCCTGGATGCTACCAGCCAGCACACGCCGTTTGGAATGCCTTCTTCCATGATTCAGGGCAAGGAAGCACTGCTGTCTATTGATGGGAAAACCTCCAAAGTGGTCAGCGTGCCGGTTATTCCGAAGGAGCAGAACAGCATTGCCGATGTTTCGACGCTGACGCTGGACGGAACAGGGCTGCGCGGCAAAGGGCAGCTGACCATGAGCGGCTACCCCAAGATTATGCAGTCCTATGCTTTGGATGGGCTGGATGAAACCAACGAGCCCAGGTACCTGAAAAAGCTGCTGGAGCGCGGCAACAACAAGTTTTTCGTAGACCGCTACACCATTCGTAACCGCGAAGAGCGCGACAAACCCCTGGCCATCGATTATGAATACCACGTGCAGGACTACGTGCAGAAGCTGGACGGTGAAATCTACGTGAACCTGAACCTGGAGCAGCCCTACGCCAACGACCGGATAGACCCGGCCAAGCGCCGTCTGCCCCGCTACAACGAGTTCAACCACACCACGCACTCCCGCACCGAGCTGGAAATTCCGGCCGGCTACGAGGTGGAATACCTGCCCGCCAATGCCGCCGTGCAGGACCCCGTGCTGGGCTTCACCATCCGCTACGAGCGCGCCGGCAATAAAATTGTGCAGGATAAGGAAGTCTACATTAACTACCTGCTGCTGCAGCCCACGCAGTTTGCCCAGTGGAATGCTGTGGTGGATAAGCTGACGGCCGCCTACCGGGACGTGGTCATCCTAAAGCGAAAAAAAGCCTGATATTCCGCCCTTATGCTGCGGGTGTGCTGCCTGTAGCGCCTCCTTACCTCCGTTATATGCCTTCTATTTTCCGGATGCGGCTGCTTGCTGTGCTGCTGTTATTGCTAACCAGCACCGCGGCGGTGCTCGCGCAGTCGGTGGCTACGGCCGTGCCTTCTACTCTGCGCTATGCCAACTATAACTGGGAGGCGCGCCGCGGCCGGCTGCCCATTTCCGCCGCCGATGCCCAGCTGCCTGCCGTTATTCTGCGCCAGCTCATCGCCCACGAGTATGCCTCCGATGCCAGCCACGAGAAGCTGGAGCTGTATACCACCGACCACCGTATTATCCGGGTAAACTCCGCCGATGCCATTGAGCAGTTCAACAAAATCTACATTCCGATTCAGGACGGGGGCCAGCTGCTTTCCCTGAAGGCACGCACCATCAGCCCCCGGGGCGAGATAGTGGAGGTAGACCAGAGCAGCATCAAGGAGCTGCAGGACGATGAGCGGCGCTTCAAGATTTTTGCCCTGGAAGGCGTGCAGAAAGGCAGCGAGATTGAGTACCTCTACACCCGCACCCGCCCTTTCAACTTCTACGGGCGCGATTATCTGCAATCCGATATCCCGGCCCGCAACGTCACGTTTGAGCTGATTTCGCCGGAAACGCTGGTGTTTGATACCCGCGTGTACCACGGCCCCAAGCCCGCCCCCGATACCCTGGTGGAGGGCAAGCACCTGATCCGGCTGCAGCTGGACAAAGTGGCTCCGGTACGCGAAGAGGCTTTTGCCAACGTGCAGGCCGAGCAGATGCGCATCGAGTACAAGCTGGCTTACAACCAGGCCCGCGGCGAGGAGCGCCTGTTTACCTGGGACGATGCCAGCCAGTATCTGCACAGCAATATCTACTCCCTTACCAAGGACGAAGGGAAAGCGGTGGATAAGCTCCTGAAGCAGCTGAAAGTAGCGGCCAGCGCCAGGCCCGAAGCCAAAATCCAGGCTGTGGAGCAGTACATCAAAAGCAATTTCAACCTGGACCCGGCTGCCGAGGGCGACCTGACGAAGGTAATTGCCACGCGCAACGCCCCGGAAAGCGCCTTCACCAAGCTCTTTGCCGTGGTATTCCGGCGCCTGGGCCTGGAGCATGAGCTCGTATTTACCACCGGCCGCGAGGAAGCGCCTTTCGACGAAACCTTCGATACCTGGAATTACCTCGACCACAGCCTGATTTACTTTCCCGGCACCAAGCAGTTTATGGCGCCCACCCGGCCCGACTACCGCTACGGCATGGTGCCCGCCGAGTGGACGGCCAACAAAGGCCTGTTCGTGCGCACCGTGAAGGAAGGCAAAACCGAGCGGGGTACCGGCAAAGTGCGCGATATTCCCACCCTTACGGCCGCACAAAGCCCCAACGACCTTGATATTACCGTGCGCTTCTCCCCGGAAATGGACAAAGCCACCGTGGACATGCGCCAGACCTTTGGCGGCTACAATGCCCAGGCCATTCAGCCCTTCTACTCCTTTATTCCGGAAGACAAGCGCACCGAGGCCATGCAGGAGCTGGTGAAGTCCAATGTGAAGGATGCCACCATCAAGAGCCTGAAGGTTATCAATGGCGAACCGGGCCTGAGCCCGCTGACCAAGCCCTTTATTGTGGATGCCACGGTAGAATCCGTGGCGCTACTGGACCGGGCCGGGCCACGCTACCTGTTCCATATCGGGGAGCTGATTGGGCCGCAGTCGGAGCTGTACCAGACCACGGAGCGGCAGTTTGACGTGGAAAACGACTTCAACCGCAGCTACCACCGCGTTATTAAGTTTGAGCTGCCCGCCGGCTACCAGGTGCGCAACGCCCAGGACCTGAACCTGAACGTGCAGGCCGGCCCCGATGCCAAGACGCCCGTGTATTATTTCCGCTCCGGCTCCGAGCAGAAAGGCCAGCTGGTCACCATCACCATTGATGAAGTCTACAACCAGATTCGCTGGCCCAAAAAGGACTTTGAGGCTTACCGCAACATCATCAACGCGGCCGCCAACTTCAATAAAGTAGTGCTGGTGCTGGAGAAAAAATAAACAGGTGCGGCGACTAAAGGTGCTTACTGCCAGTTAAATCCCTTTTTCGGGGGAGTTGCTCGGCTTGCAGCGTATTGTTCAGGCTGATGTTGTTATCTTGCCGACGGATAGGCTCTGCCACCTCCATTCTACGGAGCCTTTTCTGCCCCTAGTTCTGCTTTTTTCGCTCCCACCCGCGACCCATAGCCTCCACTCTCCAACCCGTCTTCGATGGACAAGGCCGCGGCATTTCGCCAAACCATTTCCAACCCCGTGAAGCTGCGCCTGTTTATGCTGCGCAGCCTGCCCATGGCCTATCTGGCCGGGCTGCGCGTGGCCAGCATCACGCCGGAGCACGCTACCGTCACGGTGCCGTTCAAGTACCTCACCAAAAATCCCTTCCGCAGCATCTACTTTGCCTGCCTGAGCATGGCCGCCGAAATGGCCGGCGGCGTGCTGGCCATGATGCACATTCAGGGCGCGGGCGTACCGGTGTCGATGCTGGTAGTGGGCATGGAGGCTGATTTCACCAAGAAAGCGGTGGGACTGATTGCCTTCACCAGCACCAATGGCCATGAAATAGAGGAGGCCATTGCCGAAAGCCGCGCTACCGGCGAAGGCCGCACGGTGGTCTGCACCAGCACCGGCCTTGATTTGCAGGGCGACGTGGTAGCCACGTTCCGCATCACGTGGTCGTTCCGGGCGAAAAAAAATCGGGACGAAGCTCAGCAGTAGTGCAGCGGCTTTTCCCGACCTTGCGGTTCCGTCAGAAGAGTGGCCGCACGCCTTCTTCGGCATTATCATCAAGTAGTTTCCTCTCGGCACTTCCGCGCATTTACACTGGCAGCAGACTGCTCCTTACCTGAATCATCCCGCACAGCACGCGCCATGAGTAATAGATTGTATTCGGTCGTTACGGCCACGGGCAGTTACCTGCCCACCCGCGTTATTACCAACGAGCATTTTGTGTCTACGGCGTTTTTTGATGCCGGCGGCAACCGGCTGGATAAACCCGGCCAGGAAATAGCCGAGAAGTTTGAGCAGATTACCGAAATCCGGGAGCGGCGCTACGTTACCGATGACCTGTGCACCTCCGATATTGGCTTCTTTGCTGCGCAGGCCGCGCTGGCCTCTTCTACTATCGATCAGGAAGAGCTGGACTACATCATTGTAGCGCACAACTTCGGCAACGTATCAGCCACCAATAAGCGCACGGATATGGTGCCCAGCCTGGCCGCCCGCATTAAGGCAAAACTCGGCATCAAAAACCCCTATACCGTAGCTTACGACCTGCCGTTTGGCTGCCCGGGCTGGCTGCAGGGCGTAATTCAGGCCGATTACTTTCTGCGCTCCGGCGATGCTAAAAAGGTGCTGGTGATAGGGGCGGAGGTTCTCTCCCGGGTATCGGACCCCCACGACCGGGACAGCATGCTCTACGCCGATGGCGCCGGCGCCGTGCTGCTGGAAGCCCGGGAAAGCGAGACGCCGGTGGGCATCCTCAAACACGGCACCCGCTCCGATACCGACCAGTTTGCGCACCTGCTGCGCATGGGCACATCCTACAACCCGGAGTATACCGCCCAGGATTTATTCCTGAAAATGGACGGGCGCAAGCTCTACGAATACGCCCTGAAAACCGTGCCCCAAGCCATTAAAGCCTGCCTGGAAAAGGCCGGTGTACCGATTGAGGCTGTCAGTAAAGTGCTAATTCATCAGGCCAATGGTAAGATGGATGATGCCATTCTGAAGCGCCTCTACGCCTTGTACAACATTCAGGAGCCGCCGGCCGGGGTAATGCCCATGACGGTTTCCTGGCTGGGCAACTCCTCCGTGGCTACCCTGCCCACCCTGCTGGACCTCATGCTGAAAGGCGAGCTGGAAAACCAGACTATACAGCCCGGCGATACGCTGGTATTTGCCTCCGTAGGGGCTGGTATGAACATTAATGCCGTGGTATACCGGGTGCCGGAAGAGGCTTAAGAATCCTGATCAAACAGTTTTTATCCGAAACGCCAAGGCCCCACCTGAGTACTCAGGTGGGGCCTTGGCGTTTCGGGTTCTATGCCCGGAAGCAACTAAGATACCGGGGTAAGAATACGGGACTATTTGCGCAACGTGGAGCGCCCAAGCTTGCTTGGCCACTCCAGCATGCCGCCGGCCAGATTAAATACATGAGTAAAGCCGGCAAGACCTAGTTCCTTGGCTGCTTTGGCGGAGCGGGCGCCGCTGCGGCAATACACGTAGGCCGGACGCTTGGTATCCAGGGTGGCAATACGCTGGGCGAAATCAGGGTCAGAAACGTCCATGTTCAGTGCAGCCGGCAGGTGACCCTGGGCAAACTCATCGGGGCGCCGCACATCGATTAGTAAGGCACCTGTCTGGCGCATGCCGGCACCAAACTGCGCAGCGGAAAGATTTTGATACACAGAGGGGGCTGCAGTTTTGAGGATGCCGAACATGGATAAAAGAAAAAGAATGAAAAAGACGAATTCTGGGACTACCGCAAGGCAGCCGGATAAAGACCGGATAGGATTAAAAATCAGATGATGGCTAGCAACCAGGTAATAGAATAATGCTGCGGGTTAAGAATAAGGTATACGACGGTGCTTGCAAAAAGAGCATATAATACTTTTCGTAGCGGGCAGAGTCACCGGCGTTGTATGCTCTGTAGGCTTTCCTTCCCGGATTGTACAGCCCCAAAAAATGCGGGCGGCCAACGGGAAGCAGCTTAAGAAACAGCTGCTACAAAGGTAACTGTTCTTAGCAACGGGTAACACTCCGCTTTAATTCATTTATAGTCTGTGCAATAGCCCATCAAAAATTGACAGGCAATTGAAATGCAGGTTTGGGAGGAGCCAGCGAGGAAGTAAGCCGGGCTATTCTCCCAGGTTCTCTTTGGTAATCACATCTACCAAACCATCTTCGCTCACCACCACTGCCAGGCAAGCATACGGGCTGCTTTCTACGTAGCGAATGGCGGAGTTGTAGCGGGCGCCCCGGGTGCTGGTGCCGCGGCCGGTAGCTTTGCCATCCAGAATAACGCCAATGGAGTAGCAGTAGCCATCGGGGTCGAGGAGCACGGCCCCGTCGATGGCGGTGATGAGGCGGGTGATGAGCGGAGTGAGCGGAAC
The DNA here is from genome assembly GCF_001280305.1 of Hymenobacter sp. DG25A. NCBI lineage: Bacteria > Pseudomonadati > Bacteroidota > Cytophagia > Cytophagales > Hymenobacteraceae > Hymenobacter > Hymenobacter erythromyxa. The sequence goes on from NZ_CP012623.1 coordinate 278,954, forward strand.
GGGCTCAATGAGCGTGCACTGCAGCTTCAGGCGGTCGGCTTCGGCCAGGGCCTCCGTGGTGATAACCAGCAGAGTGCCGTGCTTTTGCCGGCTGGCTTCCATCATCACCTCCCAGAGGCGCTCTATTTTACCGGAGTCGGTGAGGCCAAAGGTGTGGCGCAGCTCCCGGCGGAAATGGGTGCGGTTGAGGCGCGTGCGCGGCAGGCTGGGCGTGCCGTAGTTGGCGCGCATCAGCACCTGCCCATCGTGCTGAAACTCCCAGATGTAGTGTTTCACGAAGTTGATAACGAACAGGTCTTCGCGGGCAGGGTCGTAGTGACCCACTAACCGGCCCAGGGCATACACGTTTTCCCCGTCGGCCAGCAGACTGACATCGGCCGTGGCCATTTCCAGAAGCTTGCGCACGGCCCGGTAGTCGGTGAGCGGGGTGGGGCAGGTGAGGGCAAATACCTCCTCCAGGTTGGGGTGGCGGCGGCGGGCCAGCAGGAGCTTGCCCACGCCCTCGGCCCCTTCATAGCGCAGAGAGGAAATAGTAGTGCAGGTAGCAAACAGCTTGGCCAGGGTGGGGTCCAGGCCCAGATCCTGGGCCGGGGTATCCATAAACAGGCGGCCGGCGGCCCGGATCAGCTCGTCGGTATCGCGCGGGCGCATGAACAGGCTCAGGCCGGCTTCGGGCTCGTTCAGCGCCTTCCAGCACTCTTCATGAAAGCGGATAATAACGGCCTGGATCAGGGAGGTAGCCAGCGGACGACCATCGGTGTAGTACCGCTCAGGCTGCAGCGCGGCATAGCGCTTCACCACTTTGGCATTCAGCTGCAGCACCGTCAGCACAAAGTGGTTGTGCACCAGCACGGGCATGCCCACGTAGCTGATGCGCTTGTGGCTGGCGGGGTCGGCATCAAACACTTCCTGCACGGCACGGCGCAGCGATACGCCTTCCTGCCGCCACTGCTCATACCACTCCGATACCACCTCGTAGCCCCGGAACGGCCAGGGTTCTTCCTGCTGCAACGTCAGGCCCCGCTGCCGCACCCCCAGAAACCGCTCCCGGTCGGGGAAGGCATCCAAGGGTTCCAGGCTAACGTTAGGATCAGCGCCGGCCGTGGTGGTGGCCGGAATGCCCAGCAGGAGCACCGTGGGGTTCAGTTCCTCATCCAATGCATCAAACACGCTCTGGGCACTTTGCTGGGCGCCCTGCCGGAAACGGGCCTGATGCGGCCACATGGCCAGCGGGCCTACTACGGGCTCGGGCGCAATGGGCTGTACAGGAGGGGCGCTCAGTAAAGGAAGCGGGGCAAGCATCAAATCAGGCATAAAAATTCAACGAGGGCTATAGCTGGAATACAACCGGCAACACCATCTTTTGCTTTATGGGTTGGCCTTTATAGCTGGCGGGCGCCCATTTGGGTGCCGCTTTCAGCAGGCGAATGGCTTCTTCGTCGAGGCCGGCGCCAAGGCGCTTTACGGGCTTGATATCGGTTAGGGAACCGTCTTTCTGCACGATAAACTCCATAATGACCCGGCCTTCAATCTTGCGTTGCTTGGCCAGCGCGGGGTATTTCTGATTTTGCTGAATCCAAGCAAAAAAGGCTTCCGTGCCACCAACGGGGCGGGCAGGCTGGTCGGGGGCAATAACGGTGGGCGTGCTCTTTTCAGCAGGTACGGTAGCCTGGGCGGCTGCCGGTGCGGCGGTAGCGGCCGGTGCCGGGGCAGTAGTGGCGGCGGCGCTGCCAGCATCGGCCGGAATCTGGAAGGTAATGGGAATGCTCATGCGCTGCCGCACTTTGGCGCCTTTGTGCATGGCGGGCGTCCACTTAGGGCCGGCTTTCACGGTGCGCACAGCCTCGGCGTCCAGGTCAGGGTCGCCGGGCTGGATAGGGGCCACTTCGGTCAGGTCGCCGGATTTTTCAATGACGAAGGAAACCGTAACGGTGCCTTGCACGCCGCGCTGCAGCGCGGCGGTAGGATAGTTCTGGTGGTCGGCCAGATATTGCCCGAAAGCCTCCAGGCCGCCTTCCGGCAGGGCGGGCTTTTCCACGGCATCATACACCTTGTCTTTCTCCGGCTTGGGGTATTTAAGTTTTTTCTGAGCGTGAGCGGGAGAAAGGCCAATGGCCACCAAGCTGAGCAACAGCACCAAACGGGAAAAAAAGCGCATCATAAGAACAAGTAAGGTTAAGGCAAACCCGGTAGTACCGGCACCGCACCCTCAACGGTGCAAGCCGGCCTGTGGGTTCAGGATATATGCAAAGAGTCGAATTTCGATAGATTTGACCTTATGAAAGCCGATGAAACTTCCAGCGCGCACAACTCCAGCCGCGCCCCCGAGCCCGTGGGCCTGTATCCGCACGCCCGCCGGGCCGGCAATTTATTGTTTCTTTCCGGCGTAGGCCCCCGCCAGCGCGGCCATAAAAACGTGCCCGGGGTAGAGCTGAATCCCGATGGCAGCATCCGCAGCTATGATTTTGAAGGTCAGTGCCACGCCGTTTTTCAGAATGTTCGCTATATTCTGGAAGAGGCCGGGGCCCGCTGGGAGGATTTAATTGACGTGACGGTGTTCCTGACCAATATGAAGGACGACTTTGCAACCTACAACCGCCTCTACGCCGAGTATTTCGCCTCCAGCCAGCCCTGCCGCACCACCGTCGAAATCAACTGCCTGCCCACGCCCATTGCCATTGAACTCAAATGCATTGCGGTGGTTAAGTAGAGAGAGTTTTGTCAGCTGAAAATGCCATGGATACGCCCGGCTCCCACCACAAACCCATTGTTAAGCACTACTCCAACGGTACCGTAACGGTAGTATGGCAGCCCGCGCTGTGCATTCATTCGCGGCACTGCGTGCTGGGCCTGCCGGAGGTGTTTGATTTTGAGCGCCGCCCCTGGATAGACCCCACCGCCGCCGCCAGCCCGGAAATTATGCGGCAGATAGAGCAATGCCCTTCCGGGGCGCTCAGCTACTTCCTGAACCAGGAAGCCCCGGCCGCTGCCCCCGACGACCAGAAAGCCACCGGCGCCGAAGCCATGCCCACCACCGGTATTCGGGTAGAGGTAAGCGCGGGCGGCCCCTTGCTCATCAGCGGCCCGGTGGTGGTGCACACCCCCGATGGCCAGGAGCACAGTCACCCGCGCACCGCCCTGTGCCGCTGCGGCCAATCGAAAAACAAGCCATACTGCGACGGGGCGCACCGGGACCTGCCGCCCGGCTGGGACCAGAAGGGCGCCAATCCGGCCTAACTGGGCCGGACGGCAGCGCCGGAGAGCGTACCTTCGCGGTTCCTGAAACCTGTTCCGCTGTGGCTGCCGCTTCTTCCTTTCGCCCGATTACCATCTCACCTACCGATATCTTCACCGACAACCTGCCGGCCCACACCGCGCAGGAGCAGCATTTTGCGGCCCGGCACCAGGCGGTGGCCTGGCTGCGGGTAGCCGTATTTTTGGGCGGTGCGCTGGCAGTGTATCTGCTTTTAAGCCGCCAGCAGTACGCCCTCGGTTTTGGCGTGCTGGCAGCCGCTTATCTGGTATTTGTATTGGTGATGCGCTGGCATAGCCGCCTAGGCTACCAGCGCGACCATTTCCGCCTGCTCCGGCAGATAAACCAGGAAGAGCTGGACCGCCTGGCCGGCCGCCTCAGCGGCTTTGATTCGGGCTTGCCATACATGGACGCCCAACATCCTTACACCGCCGACCTGGACGTCTTCGGGTCGCACTCGGTGTTTCAGCTGCTGAGCCGTGCTACCTCCCGCCTGGGGCAGGACCACCTGGCAGCCTGGCTGCAAACCGCCGGTACCCCGGCTAAGCTGCTGGCCCGCCAGGAAGCCGTAGCCGAGTTGGCGCCCGATGCAGCCTGGCAGCACGAGTGGCAGGCCCGTGCCCGGCACTTCCCCAAGCAGGCCGAAGACCCGCGCCGCTTCACGGAGTGGCTGCGAGCCCCCGATTTCTTCGCTGATAAAGCCTGGCTGAAGGCCCTGCTTTTTGTGTTGCCGCCCCTGGCCCTGGGCAGCGTAGGGCTCTGGCTCAGCGGTTACTCTTTATGGGTAGTGGCGCCGTTTCTGCTGCTGATGGGCGCCATTAACCACCACTACCAGGCCGCCCGCGACGCCTACTTCGACCACAGTGAGAGCATGTACGATGTGCTGCGCGCCTACCGCGACCAGCTGGCCCTGCTGGAAGCCCGGCCGGTGCAGGCCCCGCGCCTCCTGGAGCTGCACCGCACCTTGTTTGCCGCCTCCGATGGCGCCCCGGCTTCCCGCCTAATTGGCCGGCTGGCTGTGATGGTGGATTATTTCTCGATGCGCCAAAGCACGCTGGCGGCGTTTTTTGCCAATAACCTGCTCTTCTGGGACTTCTTCTGGATGTGGCGGTTGGAAGGCTGGAAGCACCGCCTCGGCGGCCACCGCCTGGATGCTATACTGGAAGTAGTAGCCGAAACCGAAGCCCTGGTGAGCTTGGCGGCTTTTCAGTTTGCCAACCCCACCTATACCGTGCCGGAGCTGAGCTCTTCGCCTTTGGAGTTCACCGCCGAGGGCCTGGGGCATCCGCTCATCTTTACCACGGAGCGTATCACCAATGATTTCAGCACCGTGGGGCCGGGCAGCACGGGCGTGGTTACGGGCTCCAATATGTCGGGTAAAACCACTTTTCTGCGCACGGTGGGCCTGAACATGGTGCTGGCCTTGGCTGGCGCCGCAGTGTGTGCCCGCCGGCTGCGCGTAAGCCCGGCGCAGGTGTACACGGCTATGCGAACCCAGGATAATCTGGCCGAAAGCACATCTTCTTTCTATGCCGAGCTGAAGCGCCTGCGTCTGCTGCTGGAGCTCACGGCCACCGGGCAGCCGGTTTTCTATCTGCTGGATGAAATTCTGAAAGGCACCAACTCCCGTGACCGGCACCGCGGGGCCCGCGCCCTCATCCATCAGCTGCACCGCCGCCCCGCCAGCGGCCTGGTCAGCACTCACGACCTGGAGCTGGGCGAGCTGGCCGAGGAGTTGCCCGGCTTCGTTACCAACTATAGCTTCAACAGCACCTTCAGCGGCCAGCAGATTCATTTTGACTACCGCCTCACACCCGGTGTATGCCGCTCCTTCAACGCCAGCCAGCTGATGCGCTTGATGGGCATTGCCGTGGAAGACGACGAGGCAGGGAATTAAGCTGTTGGCTAACCAAGTTGCCGGCTGACTTGTTGGGTGTGCATGCAGGGCTCTGTTCTTCCGGGAAAGTGGTAATCCTGAACCAAATATGTAAACGGGGTAATATTTGCCGGCCCCGGTGTGGCCCTGCGGTGTGCAGGCTACGTAGATGACGGCAAAAGCCCGTCTTCTCTATGTACGTTCGTAATAATATTCGCTGGTCTCTTATCTGGCGGGTAGCCCGACAAAATGTGTTCATTTTCACCGTATATGCCCTGCTGGTATGCGTGGTATACGGGCCATTTAATTTTCACTCCCTCTCCATTCCCTGGCAGCCGGTAGCCACGCTGGGTATTGCCGTATCGTTCTACCTGGGCTTTAAAAACAACGGCTCCTACGAGCGTTTCTGGGAGGGCCGTAAGCTCTGGGGCGGCGTGGTGAATACCAGCCGTACCTGGGCCGTGCAGGTGCTGGAATACATTACCTCCCGCGTAGATGCCCCGGATGTGGAGGCGCCCGCGGCCTCGGCGGAGGAGCTATCGGAGCGCCACCGCCGGTTGGTGTACCGCCAGATAGCCTGGTGCAACGCCCTGCGCATTCAGCTGCGCCGCCAGCCCGAGCAATGGGATATTGAGGTGGCGCCCTTTCTGGAAGTGACGGAAGCGGAGCGCATGCGGCATTACATGAACCCCGCCGCCCACCTGGTGCGCCAGCAGGCCGCCGACCTGCGCCTGCTGCGCGAAGAGCGCGGCCTGCTCAACGATTTTCAGCACGTAGGCATGATGCGCAGCCTGGAAGAGCTCTACAATCTGCAGGGCGGGTGCGAGCGAATCAAGAACACGCCTTTCCCGCGCCAGTATGCCTTCTTTAGCTATGTGTTTGTGTGGTTGTTTGCGGCCTTGCTGCCGCTGGGCCTCATTGGCGAGTTTGCCCAGATGGGCCCCGACCATATCTGGCTGACGGTGCCTTTCTCCGTGCTGGTATCATGGGTGTTCAACACCATTGAAATTGTGGGGCACACCAGCGAAAACCCCTTCGATAACCAGGTAAACGACGTGCCCATGACGGCACTGTGCCGCTCCATTGAAATAGACCTGCGCGAGATGCTGGGCGAAACTCACCTGCCGCCTCGCATAGAGCCCCACAACGACGTTTTGTATTAGGAAATCAGCTATGAAAAATGGCTGTACTGTCCGGGTTTACCCGGCTCAGAAAAAAAATATGGCCTCTGTTCTGGTAAATCAAAAATAGCGCTATCTTACAGACCCTCTGATCAATAGGGGGTAACGTTTATTGAAATTTTAACGAGTCTTTAAAAATCCGAAATAGGATTGTTTCTGCCTGCAGAGCCTAATAGAAAACATTAGAAGCATTAAATATTTAAATTTTCTATTAGTACCTGAACGGGAGAAACTAACCGTCACTGATATCCGGTTAAGTTGCCGTATACCAGATTTTTATAGAATGCGTAAAAGCAAGTAGCTGCTACGTGTTAAGGATACAGTAGGAATAAAGCTCAGCTCATCATTTGTGCACGGCGGGCGGGGCTGCTACTGGAGTAAAATGAAGTCAATTAGTTGTTTTTCGCACCGCTCTGCCCCCACCTACCCACCGAAACGCTTAGCTACTTTATTCTTATGGAAGTTTACCGAGAGATATTACCCGAAAGCTACTTGCTGATTCTGGCCAATGATGTGCCGGAAACCCAACAGGATGCCAATGCTCTGGATTGGGCCCTGCGCCGGGCAGCCCGTAGTGGAAAATCGAGCGTGTGGGTTGATTGCAGTCACCTGGACCACCTCCCCCCCAACGCCGCCGAACTGCTGACTTTTTACTATCATAAGTTGCATAAGCACGGCATGAACCTGGTGCTCTGCCACGTAAGTTCTCCCGTGCAGCAGGAGCTGGATAGCTTGGTGCCCGCGCTACGTCCCCCCATTGTCAATAACTTACTGGATGCCGAGCTGTTCTGTCAGCAAGAGCATTCTACACGGCGCATTGCCTGATATTAACCTGAGCCAGAAAGTAGCGCTGCCTGCAAGCAGCTAGTTACAGGCTGCTTTTCTGAACAGTAAAACGCCCGGCTACGGTGAGGTAGTCGGGCGTTTGTATTTTATGCTGGCTTAGCCCGCTTAATGGCCGGTAACCGGCGCTGCGCCGGGCTGCAGCGTGCGGCCCAGCCAGTCAAAGAACACCCGGTTCCAGAGCACTGCGTTCTGGGGCTTCTGAATCCAGTGGCCTTCGTTGGGGAAATACAGGAAGCGGCTGGGAATCCCCCGCAGCTGCGCCGTCCCAAAGGCTTCCATGCCCTGGCTCTCGGGCACCCGGAAGTCCTTGCCGCCATGAATGACCAGGATGGGCGTATCCCAGTTGCGGGCAAACATCTGGGGGTTGAACTCCTGGTAGGTACGGGGCTGCGGTTCCTGCCATGGGGGCCCGCCCAAATCGTGATTGGCGAAGAACATTTCCTCCGTGGTGGGGTACCAGCTTTCCAGGTTATAGAGGCCGGCGTGGGCAATAAACGTCTTGAAGCGCCCCTGATGGTGGCCCGCCAGGAAATACACGGAGTAGCCGCCGTAAGAAGCGCCCACACAGCCGCGCCGGTCCTTATCTACAAACGGCTCCTGGCTTACGGCATCAATAGCCGAGAGGTAATCTTTGATGGGCTGCCCACCCCAATCGGTGGAAATGCTGTTGTTCCACTCCGTGCCAAAGCCTGGCAGGCCGCGGCGGTTGGGGGCCACCACAATGTAGCCGTGGGCAGCCATCAGCTGGAAGTTCCAGCGGTAGCTCCAGCTTTGCGTAATGGGGCTTTGCGGGCCGCCCTGGCAGTACAGCAGGGTAGGGTATTTTTTGTTGGGGTCGAAGTCAGGCGGGTAGATAACGTACACCTGCATCTGCTTGCCGTCGGTGGTGGTTACGCGGCGGTCTTCCACCTTGCCCATTTTCACGCCGGCCAGCTCTGGCTGGTTCAGGTGGGTGAGGGCAGTTTCGCGGCCATTTTTCAGGTCGATGCGCACCAGCTCGGCGGGGCTGCTGATGGTGGTTTTGTTGACGATGGCTGCGTCCTTACTCGCCAGCTCAAAGCTATTGTAGTTCTGCGGGCCCTTGGTGAGCTGCTTAATTTTGCCGCCTTTGCCGGGAATCGAGAAAATCTGCTCCGTGCCGGCCAGCACGCTTACGAAGTAAATGGTTTTGCCATCCTGGCTCCAGCGCACGTTGCCCGCGGCCTGCTCCGAGCCTTTGGTGATATCCTCCCGCTTGCCGGATTTAAGGTCCAGCACCACAATGCCGTTGCGGTCTGACTCAAAGCCGGGCGTGGCCATGCTCAGCCAGGCTACTTTGCTGCCATCGGGCGAGAAGCTGGGTTCGGTATCGTAGCCGCCCAGGCCCTCGCTCAGGTTGCGCGTCTTGCCCGAGCGCACGTCGTAGAGGTAAATATCGGAGTTGGTGCTTTCGGCCTCGGCCTTGCCCGTGAGCTTGCGCGAGGTGTAGGCCAGCTGGTAGCCATCGGGGGAAAAGGCAATCTGCTCTGCGCCGCCAAAGGGCTGCAGGGGCGCGTCAAATTTTTCCCCGGGCATCACATCTTTCCCGTAGCCGGTGGGCTTGCCATCATCTCCCATAGGCTGGAAGAACACGTGGTTGACTTTATAGTCGTCCCAGGCGTTCCAGTGGCGGTAGTTGAGGTCGTCGATGATGCGGGCATCGGCCTTTAGCAGGTCGGGGTACCAGTCTTTCACCTCTTTGCCGGTTTTTACTTCCTGGGTGTAGAAGATAAACTTGCCGGTAGGGGCGTACTTCAGGTTGGCAATGCCTTCTTCCGGAAAGGCGCTCAGCTTCTGCAGGCCGGACCCATCGGGGTTCATTTCATAGAGCTGGTCGGAGCCGCCTTCGGCGCTGATGTAGGTAAGTTTTTTGCCATCGGGGCGCCAGTTCAGGTTGCCTTCACTGCCGGGCGTGTTGGTGAGCTGCTTCATGGCCCCGCCGGTGGCCGGCATCACAAAAATGTCGGCGTTGCCTTTGTTATCGGCCAGGTTGTAGCGCGTAACGGTGAAAGCCACCTGTCGTCCGTCCGGCGACACCTGCATTTCGCCCAGCCGGCCCATCTTCCAGAGAAGCTCCGGCGTGAGTACGCCTGATTGGGCTGCGGCTGCCAAGGGAAGGCAGAGCAGCGCCGCGAGAAAGGATTTTTTCATCAGAAAAAAGAATGGGATTTTGCGCGCAAGGTAGCCACCATGCCGCAAACTGTGCCCAATGCCGTAGCTTGCCGGCCCGCTCCGGCGGCCTGCTTTAACCTGTAGCGCATGCCCGATTTCCGTCTTCGTGTTTTTCAGACCGTGGCCCGGCACCTGAGCTTTACCAAGGCCGCGCAGGAGCTGTTCATCAGCCAGCCCGCCGTTACCAAGCACGTGCGGGAGCTGGAGCGCAGCTACGGGCAGCGCCTGTTTGAGCGCCGCGGCAACCGCGTAGCCCTCACCGCCGCCGGCCACCTGCTGCTCACCCACGCCGATACCGTGGAAGCCCTCCACCATCAGCTCACCGACCAGCTCTACGCCCTGCACCACGAAGCCGCGGGGCGCTTGCGCCTGGGCGCCAGCACCACGCTGGCCCAGTACGTGCTGCCTCCCATTCTGCCCGCTTTTCAGGCCCGCTACCCGCATATTGAGCTCACCATGCTCAATGCCAACTCCGAGCAGATTGCCGAAGCCCTCCTGCACGGCCACCTGGACCTGGCTTTTGTGGAAGGCCGCAGCAAAAACCGCGACCTGCACTATGAGCTCCTGCTGCAGGATGAACTGGTAGCCGTGCGACGGAGTACGGGTACCCCGCCCGTGGCCATGACCTTGGCCGAAGCCCTGCAGCACCCGCTGGTGTTGCGGGAGCGGGGCTCCGGCACCCTGGAGGTGCTGGAATTTGCCCTGCGCACCCAGCAGATCCGGCTGGACCAGCTCCACGTGGCGCTCTACCTCGATAATACGGAAGGCATCAAGTCCTACCTGGAAGCAGCGCCGGCCTGCCTGGGGTTTGTGTCGCAGCGGGCTGTGACGCGGGATGTGCAGGTAGGCCGCCTGGAAATTGTGCCCATACCGGAGCTGCGCCTGGCCCGGCAGTTTGAAGCTGCCTGGGTGCAGGGGCAGCCTTTATCGGCGCAGGCGGAGCGCTTCCTGGCGTATGCCCGGCGTGAGCTGCTGGAAGAGGTATAACGTCAGGTTATTGCTGATAATCTTTTTTGATTATCGATAGGGGGGGCGGCGCGTAAGTTTGGGGTACTATTTGCTGTGCCCCGGTTTATGAAAAGTGCCCACCCGTTATCCTCTTCCGGTAGTAAACCTGTTTTTACTGCTGACCGCTGGGCTGCGCTTCTGGCGCACCGCTGGGAGATAAGGGGGCTGGCCGTTACGCCGCGCATTCTGATTTTTGGTATTGCTCTGCTCATTTGCCTGTCGCCGTGGGGCTCACCGCCGCTGGCCCTGGCGCTGGGGCTGGTGGTAGCACTGGTCATTGGCAACCCTTTTCCGGCGCAAAGCCGGCGTTACACCAGCAAGCTGCTGCAATGGTCGGTAGTAGGGCTGGGGTTTGGGATGAATGCCCAGACGGCCCTGCAGGCCGGGCGCGAGGGGCTGCTGTTCACCGTAGTTTCTATTCTGGGCACGCTCACCCTGGGGTTTCTGGTAGGCCGCTGGCTGGGTATCGACCGTAAAATTTCCCATCTCATTTCCAGTGGCACTGCTATTTGCGGGGGCAGTGCCATTGCGGCTGTGGGGCCGGTCATTCAGGCTGAGGAAGGGCAGATGTCGGTGGCGCTGGGCACGGTGTTTATTCTGAACTCGGTAGCCTTGTTTCTGTTTCCGGCGGTGGGCCATGCCCTGCAGATGAGCCAGAACCAGTTTGGCCTCTGGGCCGCCATTGCCATTCACGATACCAGCTCCGTGGTAGGCGCCGCCAGCCACTACGGCGACCAGGCCCTGCAGATTGCCACCACCGTTAAGCTGGCCCGTGCCCTCTGGATTATTCCCGTGGCCCTGGGCACCGCTTTCTTCTTCAAAACCAAAGAGGCCAAAGTAAAGCTGCCGTGGTTTATTCTAGGGTTTGTGGGCGCCATGCTGCTCAATACCCTGGTGCCGGCGCTGCAGCCGTTTACTCCTGCCATTGTAAAGCTGGCCAAGCTGGGCCTCACCGTTACATTGTTTCTGATTGGGGCCGGGCTTTCTCTGGCAGTGCTGCGCTCCGTGGGTGTGCGCCCCTTTGTGCAGGGCATTCTGCTGTGGGGCGTGGTTTCGGCCGCTTCGCTCTGGGTTATTCTGCACACGGTGGTGTAGCTAAGGCTTACCCTTCTGATCATAAAAAAGGGCCGGCTTGATACCAAGCCGGCCTTTTTTGTGCAAATGGATGTTCAGTATTAATCAGGAAGATTTGCGGCCGGAGCCACTTTTCTTCCCGCCACCATCGTGTTTGTTTACGGTGGCCCAGGCGCGCTTCTCGGCTTCTTCTTCCGAAACGCCGCGCTTTTCGTACCCTTCCTCTATGTGTTCAGCCTGCCGCTTCTGCTTATCGGTGTAGGCTGATTTATCTCCTCTGGGCATAACTTTAAACTAAAAGGTGAAACCATAAGGTATAGCCCGTATACGTCAGTTATTAGGGGCTGTTTCCAGATTACCCGGCTTTTCTCGCTGCCGGCTGGCTATCTTCGCCTGTCAATTCACTTACCTTCCATACGCATGCGTCACGTTGCAGATATTCCTAATTCAGAGGCTAAAATCACCTTGTTCTCCTGGAATGGTAAATATCTTATCAAGCTGGAAAAAGGCGACCTGGAGCAAACCTACAAGGTAAGTGAGCTGGACATTACCGGAGAGGAGGACGTTTTTGCCCTGCTCGATGAAGAGTTTCTGCAAGCCGCCGTTCGGCGCTTTGCCCTCATGCGCGCCGACCTGCAGGCCTCCTTCGACCGGCACGGTCTGTGATATAGCCGCGTGGCTGAAATCAGGTTTTACATCCATCGACTTTTCTTATGAATCCATTTTTTCGCTTTCTGTTCGCCGCGCTGCTGGTGCTGGCCGGCCTGAGCGCCCTGCCCGCCACCGCCCAGCTCTACGAAGTGCGTCCCGGCACCACCAGCTTTGAAAAGCGCGAGCGGGATGCCGTGAAAGTGCAGGTAGACGGCACCGCCCAATGGACGCGCGACTTCTGGCAGTCCTGGCTGAAGGACACGTACAACATCAAGCTGAAAGGCAGCGGCGTGATGGGCGTAGGCAAGAAAGATGTGCTGGAAGCCCGCCAAACGCCTATTTCCAGCGTTTCGGGCAAGCTGATGGACCTGTTTGCCACGGTTAACTCGCCTTCTGACAGCACATCGGAGCTATCCGTTTTTGCTTCTATCGGGCCTGACGCCTTTTTAAACCCGGATAAAACTCCTTCCGAGTATGCCGCCCTGCGCAATATGGTGCAGTCGTTTGCTGTAGCCGCGCGCCTCAAGGCCTATAAAGACCAGGTAGATCAGGCAGAAAAGCAGCTCAAGGATTCGGAAAAGGAGAAAGACCAGCTCAACCGGGACATAAAGAATGCGAAGGCCAATACGGCCAGCAACCTGGAGCGCATCGAGGCCCTCAAAAAACAGAATATGGAGAACGTGCTGAAGGTGCGCCAGGACTCCGTGAAGCTGCTGGATAACGCCCGTCAGCTGGAGCTGCGCAAGCTGCAGCTGCAGCGCCGCAAGGACCGCCTCTCCGCCCTCGACCGTAAATAAAGCCCCCGCAAACCGGCGCGCCCGTAACGGCGCAGCCCGGTACCCTTTGTGCCATGTCCCAAGATCCTTCCCCGCTCGATACCCTCCGCCAGCTCAAAGAGTGGCTCGACGCCGGTACCATCACCCAGCAGGAGTTTGATACCCTGAAGCGCAAGCTGCTGTTTAGCGAAGGTACTGCCGCCGTACCCGCTGCTCCGGTGAATGAGCCCACGGAAACCAGCATTCCGGCCCCTATTGAGGACCCGTTGCTGCGCCCTTTTGTACTGGGCGAAGAGCCCGCCCCGGTAGCACCCCTGCAGCCGCAGGCCCCCGCTACGCCGGCCGAGAATTTTAACCACCCCATTATTGCCGGCCGGCCCGGGGCGTCGCCCACGGCTGAGAATTCCTACGAATCTTCTACGGAGCTGCCGGAGGATAATGCTCCGGACACCACGCCCCCGCGCAATCCGCTGACTTTGGTGCTGATTATCGGAGGCATTGTGGCGCTTCTGGGCCTGGTGCTGTATCTGGCCATGGGCTCCCGGGAATCAGAGCACCTGACCAGCATTTCCCAAAGCGCCTCTGATTCTGTAGCCGTGCGCCCGGAAGAAGGCCCCCAGGCCGAGCAGATTGAGCTTCCCCCGGCGGCCGCGCCCGAAACCGTGCGGGTAGTACCTGCTACTCCGTCGCCCGCCGCTACCGCCACCACCGATTCAGTTACAACGCCGGCCACGCAGCCCGCGCCAGCGGCCTCACCGGCCCCGACGGCTGCCGTAGATGCCGATTTGCGTACCCAGGTGCAGAATGCACTGCTCTCTTACTACGAGGATTTGAAAGCGGCCCCGTTTAATGCCTCGCAGCACTTTGCCGGGCAGGTAGAGCGGTTCTACACCCAGCAGAATACCACGCCCGCCGCCATTGAGGCCGAGCTGGCTAAATCCCACTTTCCGGAGTTTCAGGAAGCTGAAACCATCATCGAGCCTGGTACTTTGCAGATAGGCCCCGAAACCAACGACGGCTCCCGCGTGGTTACCTACCGCGAGAAAAGCCGGGCCTTCCGCGTGTCGCGCCAGCAGCACCAGCAAACCATTGCCCAGGTGCGCGTGCGCTTCGACCGCAACCTGAAAATAGTCTACCTGCGCCAGGAACGGCTGCTGGAAAACTCCTTCACCGATTAACGTCTGGTTCCGATTTCCCGCTTTGCTATGCGCTTGCTTTTGCCTGTTAAGTCTGCCTGGGTGGCCGCTGCGCTGTTGCTGCTTGCCAGCGCCGGGTGCATTAAAGTAATTCAGCCCGGAAAAAGCTTTGCGGCCTACACGCCGCCGGCTTTGCCCGATTATGCCCTGCCCGCCAACTGGGCTGCCCTGCCCGAGCGCCGCGACTCCGCCGATGCCGTGCCCCCCCACAGCGGCCTGCACGACGAGCAGGCCCAAGCCACGGCCGATGTATTTTTCGTGCACCCCACCACGTATTTCCGCCGCGGTTCCTGGAATGCAAATTTGAATGATTTGCTGCTGAACCGGTTCACCGATAACAGCACCATCCGGAAGCAGGCCAGCGCCTTCAACGCCGCCGGCCGCATTTACGCGCCGCGCTACCGGCAGGCCACCTTGTTTTCGTTTTTCGATACGCAGGATACCAATGGGGAGCAGGCACTAAACCTGGCGTATACCGATGTAAAGGCTGCTTTTCAGTATTATCTCGCGCATTACAACCAGGGCCGGCCCATTATTATTGCCAGCCATAGCCAGGGCACGTTTCACGCCACGCGGCTGCTGCACGAGTTTTTCGATAATAACCCACAGCTCCGAAAGCGACTGGTGGCCGCCTATCTGGTAGGCTATAAGGTGAAGCAGGATGAATATCAGGTCCTAAAGCCCTGCGCAGACTCCACCCAAACCGGCTGCTACATCAGCTGGAACACAGTAGAGTGGGGCTATGAATACGAGCCGTTTAAGGGAGCTACCGCCATAAACCCGCTTACCTGGACACTGGACACGCTAACGGCCCCCGCTACCCTAAACAAAGGCGGTGTGCGCTTCGATTTTGATAAAACAGATCCTCAGGTAGTAGATGCCAAGGTGCACGATGGTATTGTGTGGGTACACACTCCCAAGCCTGCCGGCTACCCCCGCTTCCTGCTGCCCGGACGCCCGGAGCTGCGCCATTCCTTCCACATTGCCGACTACAGCCTGTTCTACCTGAACCTGCGGCAAAACGCGGCAGCGCGGGTGCGCGCCTATCAGAAACAACAGTAGCGATAGTAGCGCGAAGCTCCGGCTTCGCGTATGAGCGAAGCGAATATGCAGTATCGCGCCGCTTATAACAGCCTGTTGGAACTCACTCTGCTCGTGCGCGAAGCCGGAGCTTCGCACAACAAAAAAGGCCCCGCCGGCATATGCCAGCGGGGCCTTTTCTATGCTAAACTAAAAGCTTAGGCACCAATAGCCACGCGCTTGAAGTCCGATACCGTCATGCCTTTCGACGTTTTGTCGAGCAGCTGAGCAATGGTCATCGAGTTGTCTTTCACGAACTCCTGGTTCAGGAGGGTATTCTCTTTGAAGAACTTGTTCAGTTTGCCCTGAGCAATTTTCTCCAGCATTGCCTCGGGCTTGCCTTCAGCACGCGCCTGCTCTTTGCCGATTTCAATTTCGCGCTCTGCAATAGCCGAGTCCACACCGTCTTTGTCAACGGCTACGGGCTTCATGGCTACAATCTGCATAGCTACGTCGCGGCCTACAGCGGCAGTGTCAGCACCACCTACGTTCTTCAGGCCCACGAGTACGCCTTTCTTGCTGTCGGAGTGGATGTAAGAAGCCACTTTCTCAGCTGTGAGGGTAGCGTAGGTCAGGTCCAGCTTCTCGCCGATTTTGCCCATCAAGTCGGTGATGTGCTCCTGAATGGTCAGGCCATCTTCTTCCTTGGTAGCCAGCAGCTCTTCTTTCGAAGTAGCGTTGGTACGTACGGCGGCGTCCAGAATGCGCTGAACCAGCTCACGGAAGTTAGCCACTTTCGCTACCGATTCGGTTTCGCAGGCCAGAGCAACCAGCTTGCCGTTGGTGCCATCTTCGCTTACGCTTACGGCTACAAAGCCTTCCGACGTTGCGTTTTCAGCACGCTTGTCAGCAATTTTCTGACCCTGCTTGCGCAGAATGTCACGAGCTGCTTCGAAGTCGCCATCGGCTTCGGTCAGGGCTTTTTTGCAATCCATCATGCCCGCGCCAGTCATGGTGCGGAGCTTGTTCACGTCTGCGGCAGTAATTGCGGCCATTGTTGTGAGTTGTATGAGGGTGAGATTAGTAAATCCGGGGTTGGAGGGCTGCCACCTACAAAGCCGGCAGGGCCTCCGGAGTTAAAGAAAAAGGGAACACCGGAGCCAAGTGCTTCGCATGTTCCCCTCTTCTCAATTATCTACAGAAGCCTATTCTTCGGCGGTCTGTTTTTCTTTGATGCCTTCGTCTTCCGACTGCTTCTTGTCGGCTTCCTCTTTGTCCACCTTGCGCTCCGACAGACCTTCTTCCATGGCCTTACCCATTACGCTCACGATGAGCTGGATAGACTTGGAAGCGTCATCGTTGGCCGGGATGGGGAAGTTTACCAGCTCGGGGTTCGAGTTCGTGTCGCAGATAGCGAATACCGGAATGCCCAATTTCTGAGCTTCTTTCACGGCAATGTGCTCGCGCTTCACGTCAATTACGAACAGGGCAGCGGGCAGGCGGCTCAGGTCGGCAATGCCGCCCAGTACACGCTCAAGCTTCTCCCGCTCACGCGAGAGCATCAGACGCTCACGCTTAGCGAGAGCGGCATAAGCCGTGTTTTCCTTCACCATCTTGTCAATGGTGCTCATTTTCTTCAGGGACTTGCGAACCGTAGCGAAGTTGGTGAGCATACCACCCAACCACCGGTCGGTAACGAATGGCATTTTCAGGCGCTTGGCCTCTTCGGTTACAATTTCCTGCGCCTGCTTCTTGGTGGCTACGAACAATACTTTTCGACCGCTCTTGGCGATGTTGCGGATAGCATTGGACGCCTGCTCCAGCGAAACCAGCGTTTTGTTCAGGTCAATGATATGGATGCCGTTCTTCTCCATGAAGATGTACGGCGCCATTTTCGGGTCCCACTTGCGCGTAAGGTGACCAAAGTGGGCACCGGCGTCCAGCAGTTCTTTATATGTGGTGGTCTGAGCCATGATAGGGGTTCCTCTGGAAGATTAGCGTTTCGAGAACTGGAACGAACGACGCGCTTTGCGCTTGCCGAATTTCTTACGTTCCACCATGCGCGGGTCACGGGTCAGGAAGCCTTCTTTCTTCAGCGCGGGACGAACCTCAGCGTTGTCGCCTACAAGGGCTTTCGAGATGGCCAGACGGATGGCTTCAGCCTGAGCCGAGATGCCACCACCGCGCACGTTCACCTTCACGTCATACTGCCCGAGTTGCTCGAGGGTAGCGAAAGGCTGGTTCACGATGTTTTCCAGGAGTTCATTGCCAAAATAGGCTTTCATTTCCCGGCCATTGATAGTGATATTCCCTTGCCCGGCTTGCATGTAAATGCGAGCCACCGAGGTTTTTCTTCTACCAGAGGTGTTGGAGATTTCCATTAATAGAAAGGTTAGAGAAAACAGTGAAGCCTGTTACGGCTTAGAGGTTCGTCAGTTCAACAGCTTTCGGCTGCTGGGCTTCGTGTGGGTGTTCAGCACCGGCATACACGAACAGGTTACGGAATTGCTCGCGGCCCAGGCGGTTGCCCTGCAGCATGCCCTTCACGGCGTGCTCAATCACACTAGCGGAGTTCTTGGCTTTCTTGTCACGCAGGTTAATGCGCTTCTGACCGCCGGGGTAGCCCGAGTGCGAAATGTAGATTTTGTCGGTCATCTTTTTACCAGTCACGCGCAGCTTGTCGGCGTTGATAACGATGACGTTGTCGCCGCAGTCGGAGTTGGGCGTGAACGATGGCTTGTGCTTGCCACGCAGCATGTTGGCAATCTGGCTGGCCAGACGGCCCAGCGGCGCAACACTGGCATCAACCACAACCCAGGCCTTATCGGCGTTGGCTTTGTTGACGGATACCGTCTTGAAGCTCAGATGATCCATTGGGGAAGGGGGTAAGCGTTTGGAAATGAGAAGGAAACCGAACACGGTCCGGCAAAAACGGACACAAAGTTACCGCCTTTCAGGCAAAATGCAAGCTGCTGGCTAATTATTGTCCCTGAAACCCACGGAGTTTGGGTTTTAGTTTACATTCGGAAAGCATACTCTGCTTTCCTGGTTGCCATCTATACGTTTTAAGCGTACTGCCGCATCGTATCCACCAGCACGCGGAAATCCTTGGGATAGGGCGCCTCTACCGTAATACTTTCCCCATTCAGGCGGGCAAAGGTGAGGTTGGCGGCGTGCAGGGCGAAGCGCTTGATGAACGGCTGCTCTTCCTCGCCTTCCTTCATGTTGAATTTCTTCTTGAGGGAGGAAAGAAAGAAGTCGTCGCCGCCGTACACCTTGTCGCCTACAATAGGCGCCTGCAGGTACATCAGGTGCAGCCGGATCTGGTGCATACGGCCTGTTACGGGTTGGCACTCCAGCAGAGTGTGGCGGGCAAACGTTTCTAAGGTGCGGATCAGCGTGACGGCAGGCTTACCCTTAAAGGCCAGCCTTGCCTTGCCTTTGGTAGTGGTTTCAATACTGCGGTCTACGCGCAGGCCATCGTACTGGTGCACGCCCCAGGCCACGGCGTGGTACACTTTCTTGACCTCGCGGTTTTCAAATTGCATAGCCAAGTGGCGGTAGGCTTCGGGGTTTTTGGCCAGGGCCAGCGCGCCGCTGGTTTCCTTGTCGAGGCGGTGGCAGGCCTGCACATCTTCGTACACCTCGCGCGCCAGGCGCAGGATGTTGGGAGCGCCGCCAAACCGCTCATCCAGCGTGGCTAAAAACGGGGGTTTATTGATGATGACGAAGTCCTCGTCCTCAAACAAAATCAGATCCTTGAAATTCGGTAGCTTCATAACAGGCCACAAAGGTACGGCAATGTTCGCGAAGCCCTACCGTGCCGGCCAACGGGCTTCCCTACTCTTCCTTTTGAAGGGCTGCCGCTTTCCGCGGCTTGGGCAGCTTAAACTCCAGCGCCGTGCCCTGGCCTACCTCGCTGTGCACCCTAATGCTGGACTTATGCGCCTCCACAATATGCTTGCTGATAGCCAGCCCCAGTCCGGAGCCGCCCGAGTCGCGGGAGCGGCTTTTATCAATGCGGTAGAAGCGCTCAAAAATGCGGTGCTGGTGCTCTTTGGGAATTCCGGCGCCGTCGTCGCGTACTTCCAGCCGCACGTTTTTGCCGCTTTCGTGCAGGCTTACTACCACGTGCCCGCCCTCCCGGCCGTGCTTAATGGCATTATCAATGAGGTTGATGAGCACCTGCCGGATGCGGTTACGGTCGGCCAGCACGCGCAGGCCGCCGGGTGGAGTAGTGGGCGGAAACAGCTCTAAGTGCACATGGCGCTCGGCGGCTTTCTGCTCCAGCAACTCAAACAGCTCCTGTACCAGCTCCACTACATCAAACACCTTGCGGCGCATCCGGATTACGCCTTTTTCCAGCTGCGAAATAGTCACCAGGTCATGTACCAGCGCATCCAGTGCATCTAGGCTGTTGGCCGCTTTGCGCAGAAACTTGTCCCGGATGAATTCGTCCATCTCCGCACCTTCTTCCAGCACGGTGTGCACAAAGCCCTGGGCCGCAAAAATGGGAGTTTTCAGCTCGTGCGATACATCGGCCAGAAACTCCCGGCGGAGCTCCTGCAGACGGCGCAACTCATCAATTTCGCGCTGCTTTCGCTCGGCCATCTGCAGAATTTCGTCCCGCATGCGCTTCAGCGGCTCCGGCCGGAACAGAAACTTGTTGGAAAGGCGGCGGAATTCTTTGCGCTTAATGTGCTCCAGGCCGGCGTAGATGTTGTTGATTTCCTGGAAAATCAGCGCTTCAAAGCTCAGATACACCAGCAGGAAACAGGCCGCCACCGTGACGCCGGCCCCCAGAAATGCCTCGCGGAACGGTAAAGTGGGCGCTATCCAGGCAAAGGCCGTGAGCACTCCCCCCACCAGCAGGGCAATGATAATGGCAATAGAGCGTGATGAGAGGTCCATGGGAAAAATTGCCTGCAACAAAAGCCGCCAGAAACCTCCTTCAGCCAATCAGCTAAAAAAATCGGGTATCTGGTGGGGCTAAAAATAAAGCGTCATAGCCAGGCGGGCCATTGCGCATGAGGCCAGAAGAGTAGCGCGGCGGCTATTGGTCTATATTGAATTTGTAGCCGACGCCTTTAATGGTCTGGATATGGTGGTCGCCTATTTTCTCGCGCACTTTGCGCACGTGCACATCCACGGTGCGGGCCAGCACAAACACGTCGTTGCCCCAGATATTCTGCAACAGTTCGTCGCGGTTAAACACCTTGTGGGGCGAGGCCGCCAGGAAGGCCAGCAGTTCAAACTCTTTTTTAGGGAGGCTGATTTTTTTACCGTTCTGGTACACGGCAAAGCCGGTGCGGTCAATGGTGAGGCCGTTTAGTTCAATGGTTTCCGACTGATGCTGCGGGTCTTTATCGCGGCGCACAAATGCAGCCAAGCGGCTGAGCAGGGCCCGGGGCTTAATGGGCTTGGCAATGAAATCATCGGCCCCCGCCTCAAAGGCCGCTACTTCCGAAAATTCCTCGGCGCGGGCCGTCAGAAAGATGATGTAGGTGTCTTTAAATTTGGGCATGCTGCGCAGCTGCCGGCAGGCCGCAATGCCGTCCAGGTGGGGCATCATTACATCCAGCAGGATGATATCGGGGCCGAACTGGGGGGCTATTTCCAGGGCTTTGCGGCCATCCGGAGCACTGGCTACCTCATAGCCTTCCTTGCGCAGGTTGTATTCCAGCAGCTCTACAATATCCGGATCATCATCTACCACCAGAATTTTGTAGGCATTGGGTTGAGCGGGCGTATGCACAGCAGGGGAGGGTTAGAGCGGAAAAGAATGCGCGAGGACAAAAGTATACCGGGCTGGGGCTTACTACGTGTTACCTTTTCGTGAACAAACCCGCGGCAGGTATAAAAAAAGCGGCCCGAATGGGCCGCTTTCGTTGGAGGTCAGTTTTTGGCTACCACATTCAGCCGGTTTTTCAGCCCCTGGTACTTGTACATGTCCACTTTCACGGACCCGACAAACATTTCGGCCTGGATAAGGACCGGAATCTTGTTCCGGTCGTCAGAGAGATACACGGTTATGGCGTTTTCACCGCTAAAGAGCTTATTCTTCGGCATTTTGGGTATCAGCTTAATAGCCCGGATGCTGCCAGCTTTGGTTTCCACCGTCTCGCGGCCTCTGTACACCACGTCCATGTCAAACACCTGGTCGTCGAAGAAGCCTTTCACGGGAATTACCTCGCCAATGCGGCGCTGGTCAAAATTGACGGTGCGCAGGAAATAAAACCCGCTGACCACATCCTGAATGTTGTCCGGCACCTTGTAGGTACCGCGCTTAGGGGCGTCTTTGTCCTTTTTGCGGCTTTCTACCTTGGCCATGTCGCGCTCATGGTCGAAATCGATGGTTTCCTTTTTGCGGTAGTTACCCTCCTCAATATTGCGGAAGAACTTCTGGGGCAAAATACTGGTGGTGTCGATGTAAGAGCGCCACGTGTCGCGGATGCGCAGGAAAAAGTCGAAGGAGCCGGTGGTGCGGCCGGTAACGGTGGCCTTGTAGCAGGGCCGCTCGTTCACGCGGTGCAGGTCGTCGGAGAGGACGATGGTGGCTTCGGCCGCATTAATCAGGCCGTAGTGCACTTTGTAGTGGAGGGATTCTCCTTTGGTAAAGCTGGAGTTGGGTACCGTGCGTACGGTAGCCTCCGGCCGGGCAGCCAGCAGTCCCACAGTAGCCAGCGCAGAAAGAGTAGAAAGTATAAACCAGCGGCGAAACATATGATGCGTCAGTTGAAGCGAAATGGCTGGCCCTATTCAAATGCGGTGCCAGCAAATATAAGCAACCCACAAAGTACTTGCCTCAGTCCATTTGTTCCGTACGAACGAAAAAGCCTGAAAGGAGTTGGCAGGAGCAAACTGGAATGAGTTAGATATTGCTGAAGTGCAAAAAGAGCAGAACCAACCCTAGCAATTTACGGAAAGTGTATCGGGAAAACCATAGTACAACAAAAAAGCCCCTCCAATAGTTGGAGGGGCTTTGTCTTTCGCAGCGAACGGGCTTATTCTTCGTCAGCGCCTTCGCCGTGTGCATCTACAGTGCGGTCTTCCGGAATAGCGGCCAGGGCAGCTTCGGGTTCCCCTTTCACCATAGCGCGGATTTGCGCTTCAATCTTGTCCGCCAGCTCAGGGTTATCGTGCAGGATGGTTTTTACCCCCTCACGGCCCTGGCCCAGCCGGTCGCCGTTGTACGAGAACCAGGAGCCCGACTTGGCAATAATGCCCATATCAACGCCCAGGTCCAGAATTTCACCCACTTTGGAGATGCCTTCGCCGTAGATGATGTCAAACTCCACCACTTTAAAGGGCGGTGCTACTTTGTTCTTCACCACCTTCACCTTGGTGCGGTTACCGGTTACGTTGTCCTTGTCTTCCTTGATCTGGCCAATGCGGCGAATATCCAAGCGAACCGAGGCGTAGAACTTCAGGGCGTTACCACCGGTGGTAGTTTCGGGCGAGCCGAACATTACCCCGATTTTCTCCCGCAGCTGGTTGATGAAAATGCAGCAGCAGCCGGTTTTGTTGATGGTACCGGTGAGCTTCCGCAGGGCCTGCGACATCAGACGCGCATGCAGACCCACTTTCGAGTCACCCATGTCGCCTTCCAGTTCGCCTTTCGGCACCAGGGCAGCTACGGAGTCAATAACGATGATATCAATGGCGCCGGAGGAAATCAGCTGATCAGCAATTTCCAGGGCTTGCTCGCCATTGTCGGGCTGGGCAATAAGCAGATTGGTGGTATCGATGCCCAGCTTCTCGGCATACGACTTATCGAAGGCGTGCTCGGCGTCGATGAAAGCCGCCAGGCCACCTTTTTTCTGTGCTTCGGCAATGCAGTGCAGCGTCAGCGTGGTTTTGCCCGAGGATTCCGGGCCGTAAATCTCAACGACACGGCCGCGAGGCAATCCGCCGATACCCAGAGCAATGTCCAGACCAAGCGAGCCAGTGCTGATAGCCGGAATATCGACGACCTTGTTGTCGCTCAGTTTCATGACGGTGCCCTTGCCGTAGGCCTTGTCCAGCTTGTCCATTGTAAGCTGGAGGGCTTTCATTTTCTCGGTAAGAGGGTTTGAAGCGGTTTTCTCGGCTTTATCAGAGGTTGCAGCCATTAGGGAGGGGTTAAGTAGAAATGCTTAGGTTTGGTGAATGTAGGCGTTTTGGGCGGCCTGCACAACCGGGCAGCCGGCTTTTGAGTACCGGACAGCAAGGCCGTTTCGGGCCGGCTCATGATAACGCAGCCGAGCTATATTTTGTCCCCGCAATGCTAAAAAAATTCGTTGGTTTTAGGATGTTTTTTCTGTGCTAAATTTTTTAGGAAAGCGCCTGCTGCGTTACCCGCTGATCCTGATAGCGCTAGGCTGGTTGAGCGGTGTCAACCCGGCCTGGGCCCAGCTGGATAACCGGGCTTTTTTGCACCCGCTACCCCTTGGGCCGCAATACGAGCGGCAGCTGCGGTTGGATGTGCAGGGCTTCCTCTTTAACAAGGACAACGAGTATTTCAACAAGATAGACCCGGGCCGCACCTACTTTGGTGCCCACCTGGCCCCGCGCCTGGTGTATTTCCCAACGGGAAACCTACGCTTAGAGGCGGGCGTGTTTTTGTGGAAGGACTACGGCACCCCGCGTTTCAAGCAGATCCGGCCGCTGTTCACCCTCAAGTACCGCCACGGCCCGCACAGCCTGGTTTTCGGCAACCTGGAAGGCAACTTGCACCACGGCTACATTGAGCCCTTGTTCGACTTTGAGCGGGTGATGACCGACCGGCTGGAGGAAGGCATCCAGTACCAGCTGCAAACGCCCCGCAGCACCGTGGATGCCTGGGTAAACTGGCAGCGCCAGCAGTACCGCTTCAGTGATTTTCAGGAGGAAGTAGCCGGTGGCCTCACGGCCGAGCGCCAGATTCTGGGCGACTCCACGGGCTGGCTGGTCAAGCTGCCTTTCCAGTTCACGGCCACGCACCACGGCGGCCAGCTCGATACCATTGAGAAACCGCTGCAAACGCTCTTCAACGTGGCCACCGGCCTGCGAGTGCGGCGCGCACTGCCTTCCAATCTGGTAAGCGCGGTGCACTTTGATGGGTACGTCACGTATTTCAACGACTATTCCTTTACCCGCGCCTTGGCTTTTCAGGATGGCACCGGCCTGTATCTGAATGCCGGGGCTGATACGCGGCTTTCCAACCTGCAAGTGGCGTACTGGCAGGGCAACGGCTACATCTCCCCGCTGGGGGGCCGCCTGTATCAGTCTATATCCTCCTCGCCCGTAGATCAGGATTACGTGGAGCGCCGGCGCCAGCTCTTGATTCTGCGCGTGCTGCGCGACTACCAACTGCCCGGGCACCTCACGCTCACCACGCGCTTCGAGCCGCTGTATGATCTGAACAACGGCCTCTTCGATTTTTCCTTCGCCCTGTATCTCAATTTCAACCAGAGCTTCCTGCTGACTACGCTGCAGCCCGACTAAGCCAGGGAAGCCGGCATGTCCTCGCGCTTGAAGAGGAAGTACTGAATAACATCGGTGCGCAGGGGCCGCATGGTCCAGGCACGGTGGCGCGGGGGCAGTAGCTGAAAGCCCACCGACTCAGCCACGGCGCAGCTGCGGGGGTTATTGGCGCGGCACCGGATCAGGAGCCGGTCGGCGCGCACGGTATTAAAACCAAAGGCCAGGGTGCCACGCACGGCTTCGCGGGCGTAGCCTTTGCCTTCCGCGCCGGCATCCAGGTAATAGCTGATTTCCGCCGTGACCTTGGCCGCCCAATTGGGCTTCAGGCTGATGTCGCCGATGTAGCGGGCGGTGGCCTGCTCCCACATACCAAATACATAGAGCTGCCCGCTGCGCCAGTCATCCATGAAGGCATCCAGCACCTGTTGGGCATCGGCCAGCGTTTGTACCGCCGCTACCCGGGAGGGAAAAGCAGGCTGCAGGCGCTGGCGGTTTTCATCCAAAAGCTGAAAGAAGGGTAGGGCGTCGCTGGGCCGGTAGGGCCGCAACTCCAGCCGCGCTGTATTGAGCGGCAACATTTCAGGGGCTGGAAGAGGCGGGCAGGAGGAAGGCATAAAACGTAATACGCCAGCTTATACGACGGTTACTGCCTATAAAGCCGATGACCGGAGTAAAGTTTGGGCATCTGGTAACTCCTCCTGGCCATGGTCGTTAAGTCAGTACGCCCGGTGGCGCGCTATGGTGGCGGGTGGCCGGGTGTATTGTTAGCAGCTTTTGGCTGAATTATCCACAACCAACGCCTTTTAAGATGATCAGACGACTGGAAAATAAAGTGGCTATTGTAACCGGCGGTGGCTCCGGTATTGGCGAGGCCGTGGCCAAGCGCTTTGCAAAAGAAGGTGCCGCCGTGGTGGTGGCCGGCTTCGCCGAAGACCCTGTGCGCGAAGTAGTAGAAGAAATACTACAGACTGGTGGCCGGGCCGTTGCCTTTACCGGTGACATTTCCCTGCTGGCTACCGCTGAGGCCTGCGTGCAGCTGGCCGTGCGCGAGTATGGTCGTTTGGATATCCTGATCAACAATGCCGGTGTGTTTCCTGCCACGGCTACCCTGGATGAATATCCGGTGGAGGCGTTTGAGTATATGATCAAAAACAACATCTACTCCGCCTTCATGATGAGCCGCGCCGCCCTGCCGGAGCTGCAGAAAACGCGCGGCAACATTGTTTCAGCGGGTTCGGAGTCGGGCCAGATGGGCCTGGCCAACAACACGCCGTATGGCGGCACCAAAGGCTTTATTCACTCCTTTATGAAAGGCGTAGCCGTAGAGCAGGCGCCCCAGGGCGTGCGTGCCAACTGCGTCTGCCCCGGCCCCATCGATACGGCCTGGACGCACAAGGAAACCGGCCCTATGACGTCTAAAATGGAGAAAGGTCTGATTTCCGGTACACCCATGGGCCGCCGCGGCACTACCGAGGAAGTGGCCAACGTGTACCTGTTTCTGGCCTCTGATGAAGCCAGCTACGTAACCGGCTCCCTGTACTTTGTAGATGGCGGCACCACCGTTTCCAAAGGCCCCCACGGCGACGATGTGCCCAGCAACCTGAAACAGGAGCCCGCTGGCCACTTAGACGTGCAGCACGCTAAGGAAGGTCACACCAAAATCCGCCCGCAGGATGCCGGTACTATGGTAGCGCAGTAATCGGAAGCAGATAAGCCAGCACCGGCCCACGCCGGCTGGCAAAACAAAAAAGGCCGCTCTGGAAAGAGCGGCCTTTTTTGTTTTCAGCTGATTCCTACCGGGCAACTTCTGTGCCGGGTACTTTGTATTGCGTGGGGCTGCCCAGGGCGCTTTGCGTGCGCATTACGTTCACCTGCCGGGCCGCTTCATTGAAGAACTCCAGGCGGCGAATCAGCATTTCCTTGGTCAGAACGCGGCCTTCCGGGGTACGCATAAACGACTTTTTATCCTCCAGAATGCGCTTCATCTCGGCTTCCGTCTCCGACTCATGCTGCATGTACTGGCGCTGAAACTCCTCCACGCGGGACAGGCCATCCGTGGTCAGCGTGAAATGGGCACCGCCCTGGTTGAGAACTTCGCAGAGCACATAAATTTCTAAGGGCAGTGAGGTGCCCAGCGCCGTGGTGCGCAGGTCCAGCCCGGCCCGAATGGCATCCAGGATGATATCAATGTTGCGCTCAAACTGCTGGTAGTAAGCGGGGACTTCCATGGTAGTGTACTTCTGTATAAAGCTGAAGGGCTCCGGGAGGAGCAGTGAGTTCAGCGGTTCCTTAAAGGATTTCTTTTACGATTTGCTCCACCGAAATGCCTTCGGCTTCGGCTTTGAAGTTGCGTACCAGGCGGTGGCGCAGAATGGGCAGGGCTACCGCTTTTACGTCTTCAATGTCGGGGGAATATTTGCCGTTGAGCAGGGCGTTGCACTTGGCACCTACAATGAGGTGCTGCGAGGCCCGGGGGCCGGCACCCCACTCCAGAAGCTGGGTGGCGCGGGCTGCACCCCGTTCGGTGTTCGGGCGGGTGCGGTGGACCAGGCTTACGGCGTATTCCACCACGTTATCGGCTACGGGCACGCGGCGCACCAAGTGCTGAAACGCCTGAATCTCGTCGGCGTGCAGCACTTTCCGTACAGTAGGCTTGTGGTCGGAAGTGGTGTTTTTTACAATCTGCAGCTCCGCCTCATAGCTGGGGTAGTCCAGCTGAATGTTGAACATGAAACGGTCCAGCTGGGCTTCGGGCAGGGGGTAGGTGCCTTCCTGCTCAATGGGGTTCTGGGTGGCCAGCACAAAGAACGGGCGGCTGAGCGGGTAGCGCTGCCCGGCCACGGTTACGGCGTACTCCTGCATGCTTTCCAGCAGCGCGGCCTGGGTTTTGGGCGGCGTGCGGTTGATTTCGTCGGCCAGTACGATGTTGGCGAAAATCGGCCCTTTCACAAACTGAAAATCCCGCTGCTGCGTGAGCGTTTCGGAGCCCACAATGTCAGAAGGCATCAAGTCCGGCGTGAACTGGATGCGGTTGAACGACAAATCCAGCGAGTCGGCAATGGTTTGGATGAGCAGCGTTTTGGCCAGGCCCGGTACGCCTACCAGCAGGCAGTGGCCCTGCGAAAACACGGCCGTGAGCACCAGCCGCACCACCTCATCCTGCCCGATAATGACTTTGCCGATTTCCTGACGCAGCGTTTGATAGGACTGGGCCAGCGCATCGGCGGCTTCTTTATCGGAGGCGAATGGCATAGATAGATTCTTAGTTGTTGATTGATAAAGGGTGGCAGTGGCTGGTGGGCTTATACGGCTGACATAGCCGCCGCAGACACTGCCCAATCAATCCTTAATTGAGGGGTTGCAGCAGCTTGCAGCCGGCGTATTCCGGATCAACTTCAATAAACACGTTGCCCCGGTTTTTGAGGAACCAGTCGTCCAGGGCCTTGTTTTTCTTCTCGGTGAGAGCAGCCTGGGCTATTTTCTGGTAGTCGTCGTTGAGGTTGGCCTGGTGAGGCGGGGTGTTCGACTTCAGCCAGATGATGCGCATGGCGTCCTTGCCGTCGTCGGTGCGGTAGGGTAGGGGCTTGGTAATGCTGCCCACCTTCATGGTATCAATGGTAAAGAAGATAGCAGGGTCCAGCTTATCCAGGGGCAGGTACGTGGTGCCGGTCTGCTGATTCTGCAGCAGGCCGCCGTTGGCGCCGGAAAGTTTGTCGTCGGAAACATCTTTGGCGGCTTTGGCAAACGTAATGCTGTCCCCCAGGATGCGGGCGCGCACTTTGTTCAGGGCGTCGGCGGCTTCGTTCACGTCGGCCGTGCCGGTGCTGGGCTTCAGCAGAATGTGGCGGGTGGAGAAGCTGTCCCCCTTCCGCTCAATCAGCTGAATAATGTGAAAGCCAAACTGCGACTCTACTACCGGCGAAATCTGACCGGGCTCCAGGCGCAGGGCGGCGGCCTCATATTCGGGCACCAATTCCTTACGCTTGAAAAAGCCCAGGTAGCCGCCTTCCTTGCCGGAGCCCGGGTCTTCGGAATATTGCTTGGCCAGCGTGGCAAAATCCTCACCGGCCACAATGCGGGCCCGGATGTCGTTGAGCTTGGTAATGGTTTCCTGCTTGGCCTTGGTGTTGGTTTTGGCCAGCTTCACAATCTGCCCGATTTCTACCTCCGTGGAGTAGTAAGGCAGGCTGTCTTTGGGCGTGCGCTCAAAATACTGGCGCACCTCGCGGGGCGTCACGGTTACTTTGCCCGCAATAATCTTCTGCATTTCCTGGGTAACCAGCTGCTCCTTTACCTGGGCGCGCAGCTCTTCTTTCAGCACGCGGATGGGCTTGTTGTAGTACTCCTCCAGCTTCTTTTCCGAGCCAATCTGCTGCACGAAGTAGTTCATGCGGCGGTCCAGCTCGTCGCGCACGCGGCTGTCTTCTACCACTACGGAGTCCGTCTCGGCCTTAGCCAGCATCAGCTTATTCAGCACAATGCTCTGCAGAATCTCGCATTTGATGTTGGGCGAAAGTGGCTTGCCGTTGGCCTGCGCCTGTTCCTGCAGGTAAATATTCTCTAGGTCAGAGCGCAGCACAATCTGGTTGTCCACCTTCACAATAATGCCATCAATCACCTGGCGGGGGGCGGCGTTGCGGGAAACACCCAGCTGCGCGTAGCTAGTGGCAGTGGTGCCCGCCAATAAACCGGCCACCAAAAGGACCACACGGGCCGACGAACCAAAAAAATCAATCATGAGATGCTGATAAAAGCCTGCCGGGTCAAGGTTGCGCCGGAGGCTGTTTGGCAAGGAGAACGTCCCAAGCCGCCCGTAAATTTCAGGATAATTCCTTTCTCCGGCAAAACAGGCCCCGAAGCCTCTGCAAGGAGTCAGGAGAAGCGCCGGGCGTTGCACGTGCGCCCAAGAAAAAGCCCCGGCTTTGGAATGGCCGGGGCTTTACGAAAGGTACGGGTTTACTTCGTAACCAGCTTGTCTACCTCGGCTTGGTTTATCGTAACCGGGTACTTGGCTCGCAGTTCGGCAATCCACTGTTTTTCGAGGAAGTTCTGGTAATCGGCCGTGGCCTGGCCGCGGGCTTCGGCCAGGGTTTTGGGGCCGGCGGGCAGCACCTGCTCAATGCGCACAAAATAGTAGCGGCCATCCAGCTGGGCATTGTAGGTACCGGGCTTTTGCGGCAGGCTGTCCACCACTTTGCTGTCGCCTTTGGGGTAGCCGCGCTGCTCGGCTTTCACGGCCAGCGGGTTCTGTTCGTTCAAAGCTTCTTCCAGACCGCTCAGAATGGTGGTGCTAATATCGAACTGCACGCTGCTGGCTACGGGGCGCGGGGCCACGGCTACACTCAGCTGCTGGGCGCCTACCTGCTTGCTCTTCAGGTAATCTACCACGCGGGTAGCACGGCGCTGGGCCAGGTTGGCAGCTTCACCGCGCTTGATCTGGCCTACTACGCGCACGGTAATAGCGGTGTCGTTATTCAGGCTGATGGCCAGGCGGTCCAGGGCGTCCTGGCCGGCTTTGGTAAGGGTAGTAGTGCCGGTTTTAAAGGCTGCGCTGGTGGGCAGGCCGCGCTTTACGGGGTATTTGCCGGCCGCCAGCAGCTGCTGGGCACGGCTGAGCAGCTGCGGCGAGGCGGCGCTGATAACCGTGGCCTGCACGCGGGGCTCCCACTGGTAGCTGGCCTGGTGGTCGTTGAAGAACTTCTGCAGGCCGGCGGTGTCTTCCACGGCCTTCGACCATACTTTCTCATCCATCAGCTGGAAAAGGAGAATACCGTCGCGGTACTCACGCACCAGCATGCGGTAGTCTTCATATTTCTGCTCCAGGTTAGCCTTCTCAAAGTCGGTCAGGCTCTGGTTTACATACTCATCGTAGAGCAGCTGCATGGTGTGGCGGGCATCGGCGCCGGGGCGGGCGCGCTGGTTCTGCTGCACGTACATCAGGAAATCCTTGGTAGCGTACGGCTTGCCTTTGATGGTGAATAGCGGTGTTTCATCGTTCACTTTGCCTTTGGCCGGCTTGGCGCCAGTTGCCGGGGCGGTGTATTTGAAATGGCCGTTGGTGAGGGAGGTATCGGCCTTGCTGAAGGCGTAGTCTACGGCGGCTTTATTTTCCGTAAACTGATTTTCGGTGCGGATGCGCTTGAGGAAAGCTTCGCGGTTCAGCTCTGAGCGGGAGTCTTTGGCCACTTTGCTTTTCAGCATGGGCTCCATATCCGTGAAGCTGGGCAGCGTTTGCTTGCCGATGAGCTTGATGATGTGCCAGCCGTAGGGCGTTTGCACCGGCGCCGACAAATCTCCGGGCTTCTGCAGCTTGAAAGCGGCTTCTTCAAAGCTGGGAATCATGCGGCCGGTACCAAAGGGAGGCAACTCGCCGCCATTGGTGGCGGAGCCGCCATCCTCAGAGAACTGACTTACCAGCTTCTCCCAGTTCTCGCCGCGCTTCAAACGGCTGTACAGGGCATCAATCTTCTTTTTAGCCGTTACAGAGTCGGCAGCCGGCATGCCGGGCGTGGCCCGAATCATGAGGTGGGCTACTTTAACTTCGCCCTGCGCCGGCCGCGAATCGGTTACTTTAATAATATGGTAGCCGTAGCGCGTGCGCACCGGCTGCGACACCTGGCCCACGGGCGTTTTATACGCCGCGGTTTCAAACGGATACACCATTTGCAGGGCCGTAAAGTAGCCCAGGCGGCCGCCGTTTTCCTTCGCCGAAGGGTCTTCCGACGTCTCGGCTGCTACTTTCGAAAAATCTTCACCGCCTGTCACGCGCTGGCGCAGGGCCAGGGCTTTCTGGTAGGCTACCAGCGTGTCTTTGGGGTCGGCATCCGGGGCAATGCGCACCAGAATATGCGCCGCACTGATTTCCTTGCTCAGCCGGTCGTAGGCTTCGCGCACCAGTTGGTCGGTTACGCTTTTCTCGGTGAGGTAGGGCTGGGCCAGCTGCTGCTTGTAGCCGTCCAGCTCGCGCTGAAAGGCCTGGGTGGTGTCCAGGCCGCGGCTTTCGGCTTCCAGCACCTTCAGCTTGAAGTTGGTATAGAGGTCCAGATACTCGGCTACGCTGGCCTTGGTACCGGCCTCAGGCGTACCGCTGTTGTTTTTGCGGTACACGTAGGCAAATTCCGAAGCGGGCACTTCATGCGTGCCCAGGGTTTCCAGAACAGGCTGTTTGGCGGAAGAAGGAGTCTTGGACGTCTGGCAACCGGCCAGCAGTACCGCGGCAACTGCCCCGGTCAAAAGAATGCGTCTGCGCATACAGTAGGATAGAAGGCAAGGAAAGTCGGCGGCGGGGTAACACTCCGGAGAAGCTGACTACCGCAATTTTACGGATTTTTTTCTGCCCGTCCAGCCCATAAAAAAGCACCCTGCGGGGAACAGGGTGCTCAACACAGCCTCAGAGCCGTAGGTTCAGGCCAGCGTCTTGTACAGGCGGCAGATATTATAGTTGCCGCTGTGGGTAAACTCCACCCGATCCATGATGCGGTTGACCAGCGTCATGCCCACCCCGCCTTTCTTGCCGGTGCGGATATGCTCCAGCAGGTCTGGCTCCAGATAAGTGGTGGGCGAGTATGAAATGCCCTGGTCGCGCAGCTCAATGGTGAAGGTTTTGTTGTGCATGTCCAGCCGGATGTCCAGGTACTGATTGGCATCTTCGGCGTTGGCATGAATAATCAGGTTGGCTACTACCTCGTCTATGGCCAGAATAATCTGGTTTACCTGCACGGCATTCTGGCCGTAGTCCACTAAGTACCCGGACACGAAGTCGCGCACCACTTTCAGATTGCTTCGGTTGCAACTGATTCGGATTGCGTTCTTCATTTCAGAGGCGTTGTTAGCAGGTAAGAATTATAAGGCAACTGCCTCGGCTTCCGATGGTACAATAGTCATCAGACTATCCAGCCCCAGAATTTCGAATACGTTGTGCACCTTCTCCTGCATGTTAAAGAAAGCCAGTTTCACGCCGGCATCCTGAAAACGCTGCAGATGCGAGATAAATACGCCCAGGCCGGCCGAAGAAATGTAATTCAGCCGCTGACAGTCAATCAGCACCTTTTTGTTATTGAGAATGTCAGGCTGGGAGAGCTCCGTATCCAGCAGAACAGATGAGCTGGCATCCAGTTCTCCGTCCAGGGTAAGCGTGAGGGTATTTTCCGAAGTCTGTTGAGTTATTTTCATAACACTTCTGTACGTTAGGGGTGAGTGGCTGGTTGGGCCGTTTTGAATTTGATTACCAGCAGGGTCTGGTCGTCGTGAATAGGCTGGCCGTAGCTGAATTCGCCTAAATCCTCCAGAATGGCTTCTTTGATTTCGTCAGCCTGCAGATAATAGGTCTTTTCCAGCATCTGGCGCAGGCGCTCCTCGCCATATTCTTCCTGCTCGGCGTTACGGGCCTCCACAATGCCGTCGGTGTAAATCACCATCACGTCACCGGGGTTGTAATCGTAGAACTGGTTTTTGATGTACTTATCGTACGTGTCGTTGCGGATGATGCCCAGCCCCAGGCCGGCCGAGCGGAAAAAGGCCACTTCCTCTTTCAAAGAGTGGTAATACAGCGTGTGGCAGTGGCCGGCGCGCGCAAACACAAAGCCTCCGCTTTCATACTCCACAATGTAGAGCGTGGCCGTGATGAAGGAGGAGCGCTCCAGGCAATGCACCAGAGCCCGGTTGGCCATGGCCATAAACTTGCTGGGCAGCGGAAACCGCTCCTTCTCGTCTTTGGCCAGCGGATTTTCCTGCATCAGCGCATGAAAGATGCCTTTCATCTGCGCCATGTGGAAAGCCGCCGTAATCCCCTTACCCGATACGTCCCCGATCAGAATAGCCAAGCCCTTGCCGGGCAGGTGCAGGAAGTCATAAAAATCACCGCCTACTTCCTTGGCCGCTAAAGCATGGGAACTGATTTCAAACCAGTTATCAGTAGGAAGTGTTTTGGGAATGAGGCTTTCCTGCACGGAACTGGCAATTTTCAGCTCCTCTTTGTAGCGCTCATTCTGAATGGAATCCTGCAGCAGGCGCAGGTTTTCAATGCTGAGAATGGTCTGGCTGGCATACGTCTGGAGCACGCTCAGGCTTTCCCGGTCAAAGCCCTGGCGGGTCTGGCGCAGCAGGTATAAGTCGCCGTAGGCATGTTTGGAGGAACGCAGGGGCAGCACCAGTAGGGAGCCAAACGGGAGGTCAAGGGCCCGGAAGCCACTGCTGCCGGGTAAGTCGTTGTTGAGGTATTCTATGCCGCTGATGTTATAATCCTTCAGCAGGTTTTCCACTGCCTGGCCTTGCGCCTCCGTAATCAGCTCCAGGCGGCTGTAGGGTTCCCCTTCCAGACTATCTATGCGCAGCCAGGCAGCTTCGGCATTCACCGTCTGGCGGGCGGCATCAAACAGGGAGCTGTAAATCTCGAGTTCCGACTGCCCGCGCTGGATTTGCTGCGTCAGGCGCTGCATGCTCATAATTTCCTCGCGCTTCTGCTCAAATATGCCAGCTGTGGGCAGGTTAAAGAGCGTAACGAGCAACCCCATCAGGGCATAAAACGCGGCGAAGAATACCGTCAGCAACAAGAAGGCATGCTGGGGGTGGGGCGCTACCAATTGCGGATCCTGGCGGATGCGCAGGAAATAGATGGTGAAGACGCCCAGCGCCAGCAGTATGCCCAGTTGCAGCAGAATAACCTCCCACTTCTGGCGGCGGTTGAGGTAAGCCACCCACCGCTGGTGGCTGCTGAGATATGCCCCAAACACGCCCAAAGCGCCCAGAATAATGCCGGCGGCCAACAGCGGCAGCTGCACATTTACCAGCCGGAGCAGTAGGGTGCTGCCCAGCAGCACCTCAAACAAGGCCCACTGACTATGGACGGTAGGCGAAGCCCGAAACAGCACCAACGACCGCCACGTGTAGCAGGTGTGGGCCAGAAACAGCACAAACAGCCCCAAGTTCAGGGTGTAGATGATGGCAAACAGGGTGCGGTCGGCTATGCCCAGCTGCAGTTGTAGCAGCCGCTCCAGTAAGTGCAGACCCACGCAAATGATGGCCAACAAACCCGGGCCCTTGAGCAGGCGCCGCAGCACCCCCACAAAATCCGTTCCCCGCAGAGGGTCGGGCTGGTAGCGCTGGTACACAAAAACACTGCCCACAAAAACACCCTGGGCCAGTAGTGTGAGCCAGGCCGGCAATTCTATGGCCAGCAGCGTGGGATTAGCCCGCAGCAGCGTGGTGAGCAGCAAAGCAACCCAGCTTACTAATGCCAGTGGCAACGCCAAGGACTTCAATGGCTGCTTTTGGAGCATGAACAGAGAACAGAAATACGCCGAAGCGGAGGTAAGCGTGGAGTGAAAAAGCAAAGACAAATTACCGTAAACACGGTAAAACCTTCCGGCGCCAGGCAAAGGGTCCGGCGCAGGAAGGGCAATATACAGCCCTTTCGTCCACTACGCCGAAGTATGGGGGCTAAAATATATAGTGCGGGAAAAATTCAGCTGGCTATAAACCACAACAGGCAGCCAATCTGGCTGCCTGTTGTGGTTTATCTAAACACCTGCAAGGGCCTAGCGGCTACTGTAGTTAGGCGACTCACTGGTAATCTGCACATCGTGGGGATGCGACTCCCGCAGGCCGGCCCCGGTGATGCGCACCATGCGGGCCTCCTGCAATTTTTCTATGGTAGCGGCTCCGCAATAGCCCATACCGGCCCGCAAACCTCCGGCCAGTTGGTACAGTACCTCGCCGGCGCCACCTTTGTATGGCACGCGGCCCACAATGCCTTCCGGCACCAGCTTCTTGATGTCATCTTCGGCATCCTGGAAATACCGGTCTTTCGAGCCCTCTTCCATGGCTTCCACAGAACCCATGCCCCGGTAGCTTTTGAACTTGCGGCTTTCGTAGATGATGACCTCGCCGGGCGCTTCCTCGGTGCCGGCCAGCAGGGAGCCAATCATAATAGAGGCTGCGCCACCGGCCAGGGCTTTCACCACGTCACCGGAGAATTTCACGCCCCCATCCGCAATCAGCGGCACGCCGGTACCTTCCAAGCCGCGGGCAGCTTCCATCACCGCCGAGAGTTGGGGTACGCCAATACCAGCAATAATGCGGGTAGTGCAGATAGAGCCGGGGCCTACGCCCACTTTCACGGCGTCAGCGCCGGCATCGGCTAGGGCGCGGGCTCCTTCGGCGGTGGCTACGTTGCCGGCTATAACTTCCAGGGTGGGGTAGTGGTGCTTGATGTTGCGCACGGCATCCAGCACGCCTTTGCTGTGGCCGTGGGCGGTATCCACACTTACCACATCTACGCCGGCTTCTACTAGGGCCTTTACACGTTCCAGTAAATCAGGCGTTACGCCTACCGCGGCGCCTACGCGCAGGCGGCCAAACTCATCTTTACAGGCGTTGGGCGAGCGGCGGCGCTTCCGGATGTCCTTATAAGTAATCAGGCCCACCAGGCGGCCTTCGGTATCCACCACCGGCAGTTTTTCAACTTTCGATTCCTGCAGGATGTCCTCGGCGCGGGCCAGCTCGGTGCCCGCCATGGCCGTTACCAGCTTCTCCCGGGTCATCACCTCCGATACGGCGCGGGTCATGTCTTTCTCAAAGCGCAGGTCGCGGTTGGTCAGAATGCCTTTCAGGCGGTGCTGACCGTCCACAATCGGAATGCCGCCAATCTTATTGTCGCGCATCAGCTTGCGGGCGTCCCCCAGGGTGGCATTTTCCGCCAGCGTAAACGGATCCAGGATCATGCCGCTTTCCGAGCGTTTCACACGGCGCACCAGCTCGGCCTGGGCCCGGATGCTCATGTTTTTGTGGATGACGCCAATGCCGCCTTCCTGGGCCATAGCAATGGCCATTTCGGCTTCGGTCACGGTATCCATGGCCGCCGAAACGAAGGGGAGGTTCAACCGGATGTTGCGGGTCAGCTGCGTGCTGGTGTCGGCGTCGCGGGGCAATACCTCCGAATAGGCAGGTAGCAGCAGGACGTCGTCGTAAGTAAGCGCCTCGAAGGCAATTTTGGCAGCGTAGTCAGCCATGGCAACAAGAAGTATTAGGTGATTCTTATTGCCGGATAAAATTACGACGAAAAGTTGGGTTGCGCGTTATCGGGGCCTTGGGTTTGTGAAGGGAAGCTACTTTCAACCGCTGCCGAAAAGCCGTAAAAAGCCGCTCTGAAAGGTCAGAAGCTGATTTTGCTGCTGATTTTATCCAGTAGATAACTGCTGCCCGGAATTTCGCCGAAAAAATGCCCACAAGAAATTTTACAGACCGTTCTGCTTTTTGGTGCCGCGGGTAGGGGGCGCTTCCAGGGGGTTATCAGGCCAATAATGCTTGGGATAGCGGCCCCGCAAATCCTTGCGCACCTCAAAATAGCCGGCAGCCCAGAAGCTGCGCAGGTCGCGGGTAACCTGGGCCGGGCGGTAGCCGGGTGAGAGCAGATGCAGCGTGAGCGGCACCTGCCCATTATACACGGTGGGCGTATCCAGCAGGCCAAACACTTCCTGCAGGCGCACCGCCAGTATCGGCGCGGCTGGCTCCGCATAGTCCAGCCGAATGCGCGTGCCGGTGGGTACTTCCAGGTGCGAGGGCGCCAGCCGGTCCAGGGCCTGGCGCTGAGCCCAGCCTTCCGGCAGCCAGTTCAAGAGGGCTTCGCCTAAATCGATGCGTTGAATTTCGGCCCAGGAGCGCACATTGTCCAAAAACAACCCCAGCCATTCCGGCAGGGCCGCCAGCAGTGCCTCATCCGAAACATCGGGCCACTCCGTAGGGCTATGGTGATGCAGGAAAGCCAGCCGCTCACGCAGCTGCGTAGCGGCTTCCGACCAGGGCAAACGGCTAATGCCGGCTGCCTGCAAAGCCTCCAACACCACCTGCTGAATTACTTCGGGGGCGGGGTTGGTCAGGCTGCTTTCACTCAGGCGCAGGGCCCCCAGCTGCCGCAGCCGGCGCGCGGTAACGCGGCCGGTGGCCTCATCCCAGCGCACTTCCTCGGTGGTGGTAATCTGGTCGGCGAAGTATTGCTCCAGCTCGGCTTTGTCTAACGGAGCCGCCAGTCCGGCTCTGGGGTTGGTGGCGGTGCCATCCAGGTGCGCAACGGCGAAGAACAGGTCGGTTTTGCTGAAATACTCATCCGGCAAGGCGGCCCGCTGGCCGGTAACCAGCCGTACCCGCTCGGGTGTTTCGCGCTGGGCCAGCCGGTCCGGGTACGCCAGGCCCGCCAGCAAACCGGCTACATCGGGCTCCAGGGCGGATGAGCTTACCCCGATGCGGGACCGGAGCATGGCTGCTGCTTCCCGCACGCGGCGCAGGGCGGCCGCATCGGGGTGCAGGCCGGGTAGGGGGGCGCGGCCGCTGGCCAGAGCTTCCAGGCGCAGGCGCAGGTCCGGGGGGCCAAAGGAGCCATCGGCGGGGCGCAGAATGTCGCGCTCCGTGAGCAGGGCGGCTAGGGCGCAGGCGGTAGCCCCGTGGCCCACTTCTTTGCCGCGCACGACTAAATGCGCCAAGCGAGGAGCCAGCCCCAACCCGGCCAGGGCCCGGCCGTGTGGAGTGGGCAACGCATCGGTAGTAACGGCCTGCAGGCGTAACAAAAGCTCGCGGGCCTGTGTCAGGGCCGGGGCAGGTGGGGCATCCAGCCAGCGCAGAGTTCCAGCGTCGCGGGTGCCCCAAAGGGCCAGTTCCAGGGCCAGGCTGCTGAGGTCGGCCGTCAGGATTTCGGGGGGCAGGTGATGGGGGCGGTGCTGCTGGTCGGCGACGGTCCAGAGGCGGTAGCAGGTACCAGGACCCAGGCGCCCGGCCCGGCCCCGGCGCTGGTCGGCAGCGGCCTGGCTTACGGGCACGGTGGCCAGCGTGGTAAGGCCCGTGCGGGGCTCAAACTGCGGTACGCGCGCAAAGCCGCAATCTACCACAATGGTGACGCCCTCAATGGTGAGGCTGGTTTCGGCAATGCTGGTGGCCAGTACAATCTTGCGCCGGCCGGCGGGAGCGGGGCGCAGGGCGGCATCCTGCTGTTCCATGGGCAGCTCGCCGTGCAGCAGATGGATATCAATGGTAGCAGCCAGGGTGGGCGTCAAGCGCTCCGCCACGCGGCGCTGGTCAGCTAGGCCGGGCAGAAATACCAGCACGTCGCCGGTGGGGTGGTGGGCCAGGGCTTCGCGGATGATGACGGGCGCCAAATCCTGCAGCAGCTCATGCGGGCGGCGGCTGGCCGCTGCCGCTCGGGCCGGCGACAGGTAGTTGGTTTCGACGGGGAACATGCGCCCCAAACTGCTGACCACGGGTGCGCTCAGCCACCGGCCCAAACGCTCGGCATCCAGGGTGGCGCTCATCACCAGAATTCGCAGATCTGGCCGCAGTACGGCCTGAGCATCCAGGGCTAGGGCCAGGCCAAGGTCGGCCTGCAGGTTGCGCTCATGAAACTCGTCAAACAGCAATGCTGCTACGCCTTCCAGGGCGGGGTCGTCCTGCAGCTGGCGCGTCAGAATCACTTCCGTTACGACTTCGATGCGGGTGCGGGCCGATATTTTGCTTTCCAGGCGCATGCGGTAGCCTACGGTCTGGCCTACCGGCTCGCCCAGCAGCTGGGCCATGCGCGTGGCCGCTGCCCGGGCCGCCAGGCGGCGGGGCGCCAGCACAATGATGCGGCCGGTGGGCGGCATCCAGTCGGCATTTAATAAAGCCAACGGCACAATCGTGGTTTTGCCGGCGCCGGGCGGGGCCTGCAGCACCACGCACGGTTGCTCCTGCAGGGCGGCCAGCAGCTCGGGAAGAGCAACGCGAATGGGTAAATCAGGCAGTTGCACGCGGGGCAGAAAAGAAGGTTAGTATACCGGCACGGAAGGGTCTACGCGCAGGCTCCAGGCGTGAATACCGCCGCGCAGATTCAGCAGGTTGGTCAGGCCGTGGCGGTGCTGCAGGTAGGCCAGCGCCTGCATGGAACGCACGCCGTGATGGCAAATGAGCACCACCGGCTTGTCGGTAGCCAGCTCTGCCACGCGGCCGGGCAGGTCGCCTAAGGGAATCAGTAGGCTGCCTTCGATGCGGCAAAAGTCGTATTCTTCCGGCTGACGGACATCTACGAGCTGCGCGGCGGGACCTTCCTGCAGGCGGGTCTGGAGAGCTTCGGGAGTGAGTTCGGGGAGCATAAAAAGCAGTTATCCGGCAGGATGACTACTCACCCTGATCCGCAAAATTAACCCCGGACTTTCTACCTTCGGTTCGTTCATGTGTGTTTACCGGTTTTTTCGCCTGATTTGTGACTGTTGCTGAAGTGTGGTCGGCGGTGCTGGCCAGTAGCCCGATTGAAGTGGCGGGAGTACTCACGGGCATTGCCTGCGTCTGGCTGGCGGCCCGCAATTCCATCTGGAATTTCCCGGTAGCCATTGTCAGCTGCCTGCTGTACGTGGTGGTTTTCCTGCAGGCCCGCCTGTATTCCGATGTAGGGCTGCAGGTGGTTTTTATTACCCTCAGCGTGTACGGCTGGTATGAGTGGCTGCACGGCGGCCCTCAGCACCGGGAGCTGCCCGTAACCCGTACCAACAGCCGCCTGTGGCTGGCTTTAAGTGCCGTGGGGTTGGCGTATGCGGTGGGCGCGGGCTTTCTGTTTCAGCAGTATACCAATGCCGCCATTCCTTATTGGGACAGCACCACCACGGCCATCAGCCTGATAGCGCAGGTGCAGCTCACCCGCAAAAAAATAGAGAACTGGATACTCTGGGTGCTCGTAGATGCGGCCTACGTGGCCATGTACTGGCACAAAGACCTGTACCTCACCAGCGGACTATACCTGGTTTATCTGTTTCTGGCCGCTTACGGTTACTGGGAATGGCGGCAGCTGATGCTGCGCCGCCCGGTCGCCGAACTTACCTTGTCCGCATGATTCGCGTTTCCCTTACTGGCCCCGAATCTACGGGCAAAACCACCCTCAGCCAGCAGTTGGCTGCCCACTACCGCACCACCTGGGCCCCCGAGTATGCCCGCGCCTACCTGGAAAAAAATGGGCCTCAGTATACGCTGGCGGACCTGGAGCAAATTGCCCGGGGCCAGCTGGCCGCCGAAGAAGAGGCCGCGGCCCAGGCCTCGCGCGTGGTGTTCTGCGACACGGACCTGCTGGTGATTAAAATCTGGAGCGAACATGCTTTTGGCTACTGCCCGGAGTGGATTCTGCAGGAGCTGCAGCGGCACCGCTACGACCTGGTGCTGCTCCTGAACGTAGACCTGCCCTGGGAGCCCGACCCGTTGCGGGAGCACCCTAACCTGCGCCAGCACTTCCACCAGATGTACCGCCGTGAGCTGCAGGAAAGCATTTCCCCGTTTGCTGATATCAGCGGCACACCCGCCCAGCGCCTGGAGCAGGCCTGCTTTCTGGTAGATGAACTCCTCGCCGCCCCGGCACCCCAGGCAGCGTATTCCATAGCTAAAGTCTAACGATGCATATTCTTGAAAACGAGCTGAGCCGCGTAACCGTGCAGGCCCACGGCGCCGAGCTCAGCAGCTTTATCCGCAAAGACCTCGATAACCTGGAATACATCTGGCCCGCCGATGCCGCCATTTGGGCGCGCCACGCGCCGGTGCTGTTCCCCATTGTGGGCCGCCTCCCGCAGGATACCTATACCTACCAGGGCCAAACGTATCAGCTGCCCCAGCACGGCTTTGCCCGCGACCAGGAGTTTACCCTGATGCGCCAAACCGCCGCCGAACTAGTGCTGGAGCTGCGCCCCAACGAAGCCACCCTGGCCCGCTACCCTTTCGATTTCCGACTCATCATCAGCTACCGGCTGGCTGGCCCCATGCTCACCATTGGCTGGGAAGTGCACAACCCCGGCCGCGGCGAGCTGCTTTTCAGCATTGGTGCCCACCCCGCGTTCCGCTGCCCGCTGCTCCCTGATGAGAAGTTTGAAGACTACTATTTTGAGTTCGACCACCCTGTTACCCTGGAGCGGCACCTGTTGGAAGGTGGCTTGCTGAATGGAGAAACGGAGCCGCTGCTAGACCAGCAACAGAAGCTGCCCCTAAGCTACCCGCTGTTTGAGCAGGATGCCGTGGTGCTAAAGCATTTCGATTTCACGCACCTGGCCCTGCGCAGCCGCCACTCCGAGCGGGCCGTGCGTTTGCGCTTTGATGGATTTCCGTATCTGGGCCTGTGGACCAAGCAGACCGGCGCGCCCTTTGTGTGCATAGAGCCCTGGCACGGCATTGCCAGCTCCGTAGGAGACACCGGCGAGCTGGCCGATAAGGAAGGTATTCTCACGCTCGGTCCCGGCCAGGAGTTCGTGACGTCTTACAGCATCACGGTTGAATAAAGCTGGACTAGCGGCAGTGTACATCAGCCCGCTAACTGCTGCTGATATTTATGTCCTGGGCCACGGCCCGAAAGGCCGGTGATTTTTTTCCGGATTAGGGAGAGTTTCCCGGAGTCAGTAGAAATGAAAAACGGCTCCTAAGAGCCGTATGATGTTCCGGGCAGCCGGTAAGGCTGTAGCAAGAAGTCAGGAAAACCGACGTGCGTCCGGCGCTGCCGTCAGATAATCATGGGTTGGTTGGGGCGCACCGGCGTGCGGGGCCGGCGGTTGTAGTCGGGTTCCCAATCATTGATGGGGCGGGTAATGCCGGGCGGGAGGTCCAGATCCGGTAAACCATCGTCCAGTGGTTCGCCTCCGTCGTCGTCGTTATCGGGGAAGGGAGGGCGCTGAAACCGGCGGCGTGGCATCACCATAAAGTAAGCCAGAATACCGAGTACCACGAGCGTATAGACAAGGC
The DNA here is from genome assembly GCF_001280305.1 of Hymenobacter sp. DG25A. NCBI lineage: Bacteria > Pseudomonadati > Bacteroidota > Cytophagia > Cytophagales > Hymenobacteraceae > Hymenobacter > Hymenobacter erythromyxa. The sequence goes on from NZ_CP012623.1 coordinate 321,196, forward strand.
TGATCATGGCGGGGAGACTTAGGTGTAACGCACAGAAAGACCAGAGCTTTTACTACGCTAACGAACACGCGTAGGTGCTGGTTCTCGCTTGCCCGTATTTTGTTATGGCTCCTTGTTCTTACCTTAAGTTACTTGATTTTCAGGCAAAAGTAAAGAGGAGTAGTGCTTTATAGCCCGTCGGTTTGGAACTCGGCGCCGGGCGCTCTAGTTTTGCCCCACAGTTTAGGGGTGCCCCATGCCGGGAGTGGCAGCGGGGCTGAGATCATACCCATTGAACCTGCCCGGGTAATGCCGGCGAAGGGAACAAACGATCCGCGAGCGAAAAACCTTTTGGTGCCGACCCCTGGCACCAGGTCCGTTCCACTCTTTCTTTTTTTTCATCCTTGAAAAATTTTCTGATGACTGGCCTGGCGCTTCTGGCGCTATCCGGTACGGCATGGGCGCAAGGCCCCGTGTCCGGCCAGGTAACGGATGCCCGCACGGGCAGTGCCTTACCCGGCGCCACCATTTTGCTGGATGGTACCGTGGTAGGAACTACCGATGCCACGGGTGCTTTTTTGATGCCTGCAGTGCCCCCCGGGGCGCATGTGCTGCGCATTAGCTTTCTGGGCTACACGGCCCTGGAGCAACGCGTGCAGGGCCAGCCCCGGGAGCAGCGGGTAAGCCCGGCGCTGCAGCCCGGTGGCGTACTCACCGGCGAGGCCCTGGTAACGGCTTCCCGCGCCAACGAGCGCACCGCTACAGCCTACACCAACGTGAGCAAGCAGGAAGTTGCCCAGCGCAATTTTGGGCAGGATTTACCGTATCTGCTGGATCAGACGCCCTCGGTAATAGTAAATTCTGATGCCGGCGCGGGTGTGGGGTACACGGATATCCGCATTCGGGGAACCAGCAACACGGGCATCAACATGACCATCAACGGGGTGCCTCTGAATGACCCGGAGTCCCACGGCTCGTTTCTGGTGAACCTGCCGGATCTGGCTTCCTCTATCAACAGCATTCAGGTGCAGCGGGGCGTAGGTACCAGCCAGAACGGCGGCGCTGCTTTTGGGGCCAGTATCAATATTTCTACCCTGGAAATGCGCCCAGAGGCCTACGGCGAAACTCAGAATACCTACGGTTCCTTCAACACCTGGAAAAACAATGTGTCCTTCGGCACGGGCCTGCTCAACGGGCATTTTACCATGGATGGGCGCCTCTCGCGCATTGCCTCCGATGGGTACATGAACCGGGCGTCGTCAGATCTGAAGTCGTACTATCTGTCGGCGGGGTATCAGCAGAAAAACACGCTGCTCAAGTTCATCACCTTCTCAGGGCGGGAGAAGACCTACCAGGCCTGGAACGGCGTGCCCGAGCCCGCTATAACCGGCAACCGGCAACTACTACAGCAATTCATTGATAATGGGGAGTTGTCGGAGGTGGATGCGGCGCGGGTGCTGCAGGAAGGCCGCCGCTACAGCTACTACACCTACGACAACCAGACCGATAACTACCAGCAGAACCACTACCAGCTCCACCTTTCGCAGGGCCTAGGTCAGGACTGGAACCTGGGCGCGGCGCTACACCTCACGCGCGGTTTTGGCTACTACGAAAGCTACCGCGCCAACCGGAAGTTGGCCAACTACGGTCTGGCCAATGTCGTGCTTGGCGACACTACCATCAAGCGGACCAACCTGATTGACCGCAAGTGGCTGGATAACTATTTCTACGGCGGCACCTTTGCCCTCAACTACCAGCCCCAGGCGAATGATAAGCTGCAGGCCACCGTGGGCGGAGCCTGGAACCGCTTCCTCAACGACCATTACGGCGAGGTCATCTGGGCGCAGTACACCTCCAATGGCAGCATGCGCCACCGCTACTACTTCAACGACGCCACCAAAACCGATTACAACGCCTACGCCCGCGCTACCTGGCAGGTGCTGCCCCGCCTGGGCGTATATGGTGATGTGCAGGTGCGCCACATTAAGTATCAGATTGATGGGATAGAAGACGACCAGAACAACGTAACGACCCGGGCCAGCTACACCTTTTTCAACCCGAAAGCAGGGGCCACCTTTGCCGTAGGCACCGGCCAGCAGCTGTATGCCAGCTACGCCGTAGGGCAGCGGGAACCAGTCCGCGCCGACTTCACAGACCGCCCCGCCGGCGACCAGACAGCCAAAGCCGAGCGCCTCCATGATTATGAAGCCGGCTACCGCTTCTCCCAACCCGCTCTGAGCCTGTTAGGTACCAATACGGCTGTGCGCTTCGAGGCCAACTACTTCTACATGCGCTACCGCAACCAACTGGTAGCTACCGGCCAACTAAATGATGTAGGCACTGCACTGCGGACCAACGTAGCTCGCAGCTACCGCACCGGCCTGGAGCTGACGGGCTTTGTCTCGGCCCAGGATAAAATCAGCCTCAGCAGCACCCTCACCCTGAGCCGGAACCGCATCCTGAACTACCGCGACGTGACCTACAACGCCAATTACGAGCCTGTGGTGGCCGATCAGGCCCGGACAACCACTGTTTCTTACTCCCCTTCCACCATTTCAGCGCACACGCTGGAGGGGCAGCCGCTAAAAGGCCTGCGCGTGGCATTACTCTACAAAACCGTGAGCCGCCAATACTTGGATAACTCTACCAGCGAGGACCGCCGCATTAAGCCCTACCAAGTAATGGATTTACGCCTGCGCTACACCATTCGGCCGGTGGTAGTAAAGGAAATTGAACTGGGTGTGCTGGTAAATAACGTGCTCAACCGCAATTATGTGGCCAATGGCTATACCTACGGGTACCCCGATACTACCGGCGAGCAGCAAACCTTCAACTGGTATTTCCCCCAGGCTACCCGCAATTTTCTGGCCTCAGTTGGGGTGAAGTTTTAACCACACTCGGTAGGTTTCTACACTCTCTGCCAATTCAAGTCAGTCCAAAAAAAAGCCTCGCAACCTGCGAGGCTTTTTCATTTAAAAACAACTGTGTCTATAAATACAAAGCCGTCCACAAAATCCGACGAATCCGTGATTCAGATAATCAGCCGCACGCCGCCCAGCTCGGAAATATGATAGGGGAACCGGTCGCCGGGGGAGCCGATGAACATGAAGTTTTTGGGGATTTTCCACTCCTGGGACAAAGCTTCAATCAGGTCGGGGCCGAAGTGGCCGGGGCGGGCTACAAAATCAATATCCAGGTCGCCGTAGGCCCGGTCAAGTACGCGGATATCAGTGAGCAGCTCGGGGGATACCTTTTCGCCTTCCTGCAGCAGGGTTACGATTTTCAGGCGGTGCGTAAACTCGTTTTCCTGCACGTAGGCCAGTACTTTATTTAGATTTTCCACATTATCACCCTTCGTGAAAAACACAAATTCCTGCTCGTTCAAATCCCGCAGCATGCGGCGGATAGACAGGCGGGCCAGGCGCGATACGCGGGGGGAATGCTCAGCTAAGGATTTTGCGGCGGCCAGTACCAGATTCAGAATGGCAATGCGGTTGAGCATGATATACACCAGCGCCATGGTGGGAATAAAATACTGCAGGAACACCACCAGGTAATCGGGGTGGATTTTGATGTTGCCGTAGAGCGCAATAATAACGCCCACCAGCGCCAGCAATACCGTTGGAATGCTGGCGTATACGGGCCGGGGCAACTGGGGCCGCTTGCTCTTCAGCAGGAAGTTGCCCAGCGCAAAAAAGGCCATTACCGACAGGAAAGAAATGGTGTAGACCCCGGCCAGCGGCCCCAGCTCGCCGTTGGTAATCAGCAGTACTGAAATGCAGAGCAGGAAGAAGGTGATGAGAATGACATAGTTGCTGTTGCGGCGGTTTTCCTTGAGGAAAAACTGCGGCAGAATCCGGTCCAGCGTCATTCGCTTCATCAGGCCACTTACGCCTACAAAAGAAGTAAGCACGGCCCCGCTCAGCACGGCCACGGCATCAACGGAAATCAGAATGCCCAGCCAGCGGCCCCCGGTGGTATCACCCAGGTGCGAGAGCAGGGTTTCCGTATGGGTGTCTACCGAGGTGAGCGGCAGGGCAGCAATGGCCAGAAAGGCAATAACGGGGTTAAAAAAGCTCACCACAATCCACATATTCCGCAGCGTTTTGGCAAACACCCCGGGTGCCTGCTCCTCCACAAAGTTGGCGGAGCTTTCGAAACCGGAAATGCCCAGCATGGCGGCGCTAAAGCCAAAGAACAAAGCCGTGGTCAGGCTGCCTTTCAGGGGAGTGTGGAAGTTTAGTGAGAGGGTGTCCAGGTCGTGCGTGAACAGGTACCACACGCCGGCGGCCACCAGCAGTATAAGCGTGCCGATGTGCGTGAGAAAGATAATGACGGCCACCTTCGCTGACTCTGACATGCCCAGCAGAGTAAGCACTAGGAACAGCCCCAGCAGGCCCATGGTGGCCGGAATAACCGGCAGGGCGTGCCAGAGCGTGTGCAGGTAGTGCATGGCCTCGCTGGCCGAAATCACGGCCGTAGCCATGTACGATAGAATGGTGAGGCAGGCAGCCAGGGCGGCGTTGCGCTTGCTGGTGGTGTTCAGCAGCACGTTGTAGGCGCCGCCGTTCAGGGGCAGCGCGCCTACTACCTCGCCATAAATTTTGCGGAACAGAAACAGCACGGCCCCCACCAGGAGCAAAGCCACAAAGGCATACTGGCCGGCATACGCAATGGCCAGCGCCGACACGTACAGGCAGGAGGAGGAAATATCGTTGCCGCAGATGGCCGTGGCTTCCAGCTCGCTCAGCTTTTTAGGGTGGCTCATGGGGAGGAAAAGAGTGGATAGAATTATTTAGGGAGGAAGTTTACCAAGAAATTCGCTGGAGTACATACGGGAACCGGGAAATCCAGTCGGTTTTGCCTGGGCAAGCGGGTGGCTTTCTGCCGAAACCAAGGCGGCCAGGTGCCTGTTCACCATCCCAGAATCCCTATCTTTGGGCTATTCATCCCCACCCAAACCCGCACTATGTCTTCGCAAGCTGACGTTCTTTCCCCCAAGGCCAAAGCCTCGAATCATCACGGCTCTACCAATGCCGCCGGCTTCACCGATTATTTCGACCTCGACGGCCTGCTGACCGAGGAGCACAAGCTCATCCGCCAGAGCATCCGCGACTTCGTGAAGAAGGAAATTTCGCCCAACATTGAGAAATGGGCCCAGGACGCGCATTTCCCCTCGGAAATTGTGCGCAAGTTTGGCGAGGCCGGCGCTTTCGGCCCCACTATTCCCGCCGAGTACGGCGGCGGCGGCCTGGACTACATCAGCTACGGCCTGATTATGCAGGAAATTGAGCGCGGCGACTCCGGCATGCGCTCCACCGCCTCGGTACAGGGCTCCCTGGTGATGTACCCCATCTACGCCTATGGCTCTGAGGAGCAGCGCAAGAAATACCTGCCTAAGCTGGCCTCCGGCGAGTGGCTGGGCTGCTTCGGCCTCACGGAGCCCGACCACGGCTCCAACCCCGGCGGCATGACCACCAATATCAAGGATATGGGTGATTATTACTTGCTGAACGGCGCCAAGCTCTGGATTTCCAACTCTCCCGAGTGCCAGGTGGCCGTGGTGTGGGCCAAGGACGAGAATGGCCGCATCAAAGGCCTGATTGTGGAGCGCGGCATGGAAGGCTTCACCACCCCCGAAATTCACAACAAATGGAGCCTGCGCGCTTCCTGCACCGGCGAGCTGGTGTTCCAGGACGTGAAAGTGCCCAAGGAAAACCTGCTGCCCAACATCGACGGCCTGAAAGGCCCGCTGGGCTGCCTCGACTCCGCCCGCTTCGGTATTGCCTGGGGCGCTATCGGTGCGGCTATTGACTGCTACGAGTCGGCGCTGAAGTATTCCATGGAGCGCATCCAGTTCGGCAAGCCTATTGGCGGCTTCCAGCTGCAGCAGAAAAAGCTGGCCGAAATGCTCACGGAAATCACCAAAGCCCAGCTGATGGTGTGGCGCTTAGGTGTGCTCAAAAACGAAGGCAAAGCCACCTCGGCCCAGATTTCGATGGCCAAGCGCAACTCCGTGGAAATTGCCCTGGAAATTGCCCGCGAAGCCCGCCAGATTCACGGCGGCATGGGCATTACCGGCGAGTACCCCATTATGCGCCACATGATGAACCTGGAATCGGTAGTGACCTACGAAGGCACCCACGATATCCACCTGCTGATTACCGGTGCCGATATCACCGGCCTTCAGGCGTTTAAGTAAATAATCCAGTGTCATAAAACAGGGAAGCCGCTTCATTATGAAGCGGCTTCCCTGTTTTATGATGTGCTGCTCAGAAGATACAAAACGCGCTAAAGTTGATATAGCCCCGAAGACTAATAATCTTTAAGAGATACTGGGTTAGCGCTTTTCCAACAAATAGGTTTCAGACCGAGTATGATCCGGGCTTTTAGGGAAGCTAGGATCAGGTGTACTGTATTCCGAAATATGCATCTGCGCCACTGTCCAGCCTTGGCTGCGTAGCTCATTCAACTTTATCAGCACTTGGACTTGTGGCGAGGGGCCTTTGAACTTCAGTTTTATCGTCTGCCGTTCTTCTTGTCCGTTTGGATAAATAATCGTCAGCTGATTGGAAGAGTCTAATAACAGCATCATGTAACCGGATTCAGCACTGGTTTTTGGATAGAAAGCCCAGCAGCCGATGGCTACACATACTAATGCGAGAATAGATAGTAGCTTTTTCATCCGGCCAATAAAAGGAATAATTCCCAGCCTTACCGCAGCTCGTCAAAGGCATACTGCGCTGTGCTCCAGAACTCATCCAGCGCTATCAAGCGCGGTTTGAAAAACGAAATCAGGCTGGGCCAGTCGTCGCGGTTGAAGAGATTTACGGGGGCCAGCTCCTGATAAATGCGGCCGATGGCCTGGCCGTTGGCATCCTGCGTATCGGGCTCCCATTGCCAGGTTTCGCCCAGGGTCTCTTCCAGCATTGCTTTTAACGCTTGAAACTGCTCAAAAAACAGCTCGCGCATGTCCGCGTCCGGGTGCGTCAGCTCAATACCGATGCTGGCGCGCTTGCCATCGGCCTGCAGGCGGAAGTACACGTGCTTAAGGCCGGTTTTATAACTTATCCAGTTGGCAGGCAGGCCTTCAGCCGATGGCACTGGCTGCATATACTGCCCAAACGTGGTCCAGAAGGCCTGGCGCAGTTGCGTTACTTCGGTTTTGCTATACATCGGGGGTAAAAATATCAGACTGATGCGGGATACTACGGTTTAGGGGAGTGGGGCATATGGGTAGTTTTACCGGCCGGCGTGTTATTATTACGCCTTCATTCGTTGTTCCATTTGCTTTATGGCCGCAGCTTCTCCGCTTGTCTTGCTTGAATGCCTGATTGCCGGCACCACCCACCGCGAAGGCCTGCCGGCCTATGAACCCAAGCTGCAACCCGGCCAGGCTCTTACCCTGCAGCGGGAGCCCGACAGTGCCTACGATGACTGGGCCGTGCGCGTGCTTACTACCGATACACCCCCGTTCTGGCTGGGCTACCTGCCCGAAGGCCGCAACGAAACCATTGCCCGCCTGCTCGATGCCGGTTTCAACCTCAGCGCCCGCCTCACGCACAAAGCCTGGGAAGACGACTGGCTGCACCTGGAAATTGAAGTGCTGCTGAACCGGTAGAATCCGTTACAGCAATTCCGTTAAGCCAAAAATTTCTTGGCGGGCCTGCTGAATGGCCGGTTCCTCCCCGAACTCGCGCTGCACCCATTGCGTGAAGCTGGCTACCAGCGCGCCCACGGCCTGTCGGCTGCTGCCGGGCGAGGTACCCGTGGTAGCGTCCGCCTCGGCCATGGGCATAGCGCCTTCCAGCCCCAGGCTGCTCATCACATCGGATACAAACACCAGACCGCACACATGCATGGCCTGGTATAGCAGCGTTAGCTCAGGCATAGAAAGCGGCAGGCGCTCAGTGGCCGTAATGCCGCCCAGGCGCGCCATCATAGCTTCCACCGCCGCGGGCTGCAGATTAGGCAGGGCCGCTACGGCCTGCAGAAACGGATGCTCGGTGTCGGTCTGCGGCAGGCTCTGTACCAGCAGCAAGGCCAGGCGCAGCATCTGCAGCCGGGCCTCATCAAACCCCAGCGTCACAATAGCGGGCGCAGGCGGTATGAGGCTACGGCTGTGCGCATCAAACAAGTGCTGCAATTGCTGCTGGCGGTGGCGCAGCGGGGCCAGGGCGGCCGCGCCGCTGGGGCCGGCAATAAGCTGCTCCAGGGCGTTTTCCAGCGCCGCCGTCAGCCCCAGGCAATAGTCCCAGAGCACCGCAAGCGGCTCACCTTCTACCTGCATCTGCTGGCGCAGGAACTGGCGGACCGGCGCGGCCAGCGGGCTGTGCAGGGCGGCGCGGCCTACCAGCACAAAGTCATATAGCCGCAACGGGCGGGTATTCAATAGCTCCTGCAGCGCCTCAGTAGATTGAATAGCATTCAGCTGCGCTACGGCCGCCGCATCCAGCCGGGTAAGGCTGCTCACGGCTGCGGGTAGGGGAGAGGCTTCGGTAGCGAACAGCTGCGTGCAGGCCATACCGAGCAAGGAAAGCGCGGGGGAAAGCTGCGAAAAAGCGTGAGGAGGTAGCTGCTGGAGCGAAGCGCCCGTGGGAGTGAAATCAGACATGAGGTAAGATAATTGCCTGCAAAAGTACGGTATTGCGCCTCTCTAAAGCCTTTTTAAAGCTGCGTGAACTGTCAAATATTCCGGCCAAAACAAGACCGTCATGTCGAGCGGAGTCGAGACATCTCGCTAGTGTGGTATACCTAGATAACGAAGCGGTAGAGATGCTTCGGCTGCGCTCAGCATGACGTTCATTTTCCAACAACATCAGCACGCGAGATATCTCGACTTCGCTCGACATGACGGTCTGTAGCTTTGTAAGATGGTTATTTCCACTAATTGCTAATTAAATTGGTAATACAGCGGTTTTCTACTGATTCATTGCTAAAAAAATTGCTAAAACCGGGGACGTTTCCCGGCCCTCAGGTGTTATCTTGCCACTCAACTTTCCGCTCTTTTTGCATATGCGTGAATCTTATCTGACCGGCGGCGCCGACAATATGGACGCCACCGAAAAAGACATTGATAAAGCCCTGCGGCCCTTAAGTTTCGCTGACTTCGCGGGCCAGGATAAGGTGGTGGAAAACCTGAAGGTATTCGTGGGCGCGGCCAAGCAGCGCGGCGAGGCCCTCGACCACGTGCTGCTGCACGGGCCTCCCGGTCTGGGCAAAACCACCCTCTCGCACATCATCTCCAACGAGCTGGGCTCCGGCATCAAAATGACCAGTGGCCCGGTACTGGACAAGCCCTCCGACCTGGCCGGCCTGCTCACCAACCTGGAGCCGCACGACGTGCTGTTCATCGACGAAATTCACCGCCTGAACCCTGTGGTGGAAGAGTACCTGTACTCGGCCATGGAGGACTACCGCATCGACATCATGCTCGATTCGGGCCCGAATGCGCGCTCCGTGCAGATTTCGTTGTCGCCGTTCACGCTCATCGGGGCTACCACCCGTTCCGGTCTGCTAACCTCGCCGCTGCGGGCGCGTTTTGGCATCAACTCCCGTTTGGAGTACTACGATGCCAAGCTGCTTACTAGCATTGTGCAGCGCTCGGCCGAAATCCTGAACACGCCCATTCATGAGGATGCGGCCTACGAAATTGCGCGCCGCTCGCGCGGTACCCCGCGTATTGCCAACAACCTGCTGCGCCGCACCCGCGACTTTGCCCAGATGAAAGGCGACGGCACCATCACGCAGGCCATTGCCCACTTCGCCCTCGGCGCGCTGGACGTAGACGCCCGCGGCCTCGACGACATGGACAAGCGCATCCTTCTCACCATCATCGACAAGTTCAAGGGTGGCCCCGTAGGCCTGAGCACTATTGCCACCGCCTGCGGCGACGAAGCCGAAACCATTGAGGAAGTGTACGAGCCCTTCCTTATTCAGGAAGGCTACATCAAGCGCACGCCCCGCGGCCGCGAAGCCACCGAAGCCGCCTATCAGCACCTGGGCCGCACCATGCCGCAGCATCTGCGCGGCAATACGGCCACGGGCGAGCTATTTAGCTAAAGTTAAATTACGCTTGTGCAGAAAGCGGCGGAAAGCACCACCTTGTGTGGTCTTTCCGCCGCTTTCTGTTTGTATATTATTATTGAAAATATGTCTGGAGTTGAAAATTTTATGGGCGAGTAATTAAGTCTTTTTATATAAAATAATATTGGGGCAGATTTCAAGCATAGCTTACTGTCACCTGGCATCAGCACACTGCCTGGCTCATCCGGGTTATTCAAAGTGATGCTTGAGTTTATAGACTCCGATTAATTCCGCTTCGTATGAATGAAGGCGGACGCGGGCCGGCCGCCGGTCAGTAAATAGCGGGACTATATGAAAGCCATTGTCAGATACCTGAAAAAACGGGGAAAGGCCATTCGGTACCTGGTAAAGCAGCCTCCGGATGCTGCCCGCAAAGCCACGTTTCATCAACTGCGGGTAGAAATTAAGAAGCTACAGGCACATTTAGGCCTGATTCACTACTACGCCAAGGGCTTCCACCCGAAAAAAATATTCAAGCCTTATCAAGTTGTGTTTCGGCAGGCCGGAAAGGTGAGGGAGCTGCAGGTAGAGAAAGCCATGCTCCGGCAATACATCCGGGCTGATCTGCTTACGGATTATCGGAGCAGCCTGCAAGAAAAGATAGGTAAGGAAAAGGAGTCTTATTTTGAGATGATAAATAATAAATTAATTAAAGGGCTTAAAAAAAGCTTGCGTAAAATAATTGTATATGCCACGAAAATTAACAGTAAAAAATGGGCTAATTACGCCAGAAAAAGGCAAAAAAATATAAGGCATGTTGTTAGGAAGAATAGACGAAAAAATTCTGAATTCCATTTCTTGCGGAAGAAGTTGCAGCAGTTTGCGTATCTGCAGGAAGGTGCGGGCTTTTCAGATAATGTCCAGTTAAATCGAAAGAAGAATGATTTGCGCGTTCTGTTAGGAAAATGGCACGACTATCAGATAGCTACTCGGCATCTGAAAAAGGCCGTGCGCAATGGCGTAAGCTCAGGCGAAAAGCGCCAACTCAAAAAAGTTAGACAGCAGGTATCGGCAAACCGGAAATTGCTGGTTCACCTGATTGATGCTGTTATACCCAAATCAACATTTTACTGGAGTTCTAAATAAGGTAAGCATCCTGTATATCAGGAAGTAGCCGGTTATACCGTGGGCAGTATAGGCACTAAGGAAATAATACATAGATTGGACTGAATATTACTTCCTGGTGTTTTATAGAATCCAATGAAACTGAAAACGGCTGATTACCCAACAGAAACCTCTCCCCAACTCTATGTCCGATTAGCCGGCGCTGCCTATCTGCTTATCATCATTGCCGGGCTATGCGGGGAGCTGTTTATCCGGGGTAAAATCATTGTATCCGGCGATGCAGCGGCTACGGCCCGCAACCTGATGGCCTCTGAGGGATTATGGCGCACCGGCATTGCCGGCGACCTGCTGATGCACCTGTGTGATATCCTCGTGATGTTGGTGTTTTACCGGTTGTTCAGAACCGTAAATAAAACGCTGGCCTTAATGGCGCTGCTGTTCAATCTGATTCAGACGGCCGTGCTGGTCGCCAATAAAATCACCCTGCTGGTCCCATTATTTCTCCTGGGCAATGGGGTGTATCTGAAGGCGTTCAGCGCCCAGCAACTGCAGGCGCTGGCTTACGTGGCCATCAAAACCCATGATTACGGCTTCGGCGTCGGGCTGATATTTTTCGGATTTACCTGCCTGCTCAATGGGTATCTGATTCGCCGGTCCGGCTTCCTTCCCCGGCTCATCGGTATTCTGATGCAGGTAGCCGGCGCGTGTTACTTAATCAACAGCATTGCGCTGATTCTGGACCTGTCATTTGCCTCCCAGCTATTCCCCTTCCTTATGACGCCGCCCTTCATTGCCGAGTTAACCTTCTCGCTATGGCTGCTCATAAAGGGGATTGACGTAGAAAAGTGGCAGGAAAAAGCCAGCAACTGGTAGGCCGCCGCATAGCCGGGTAGCTATATATCCGTCTATATTCGCTGCTGCTACCAACCTCCATGCCATGCGGCTCTTCCCGTTTCTGACTTTACCCCAAACGTTGATGCTGCTGCGCGTGGCTACGGCGTTTATATTCTTTGCGCATGCTGCCGTTCGCGTGAGTACGGGTACCATGGGCCAATTCGGCGACTTTCTGAATACCAAAGGGCTGGTGTACGGCCACCCGATGGTGTGGGGGATTACGGCATTTGAATTAGCCGGCAGTATGCTGCTGGCGCTGGGCTATTTCGTGCGGGCATTGTCAGCGGGGTTTATGGTGATGCTGCTGATCGGTATTGTGCTCATTCATGCTTCGCTGGGCTGGTTTGTGGGCGAGCATGGCACCGGCGGTAGCGAGTATAGTTTCCTGCTAATAATGGTATTGTTGGTGCTGGCTGCCACGGCGGAAAAGCGCCCGGTCAGTCTACCCGGCAAACCATGAACCAGCCAGACTATACCATCCGGAACGCCAGCCCCGATGAGTTTGTGGAGATTGGGCAGTTGCTGGTGGAGGTGTACGCGCAGCTGGAGGGCTTTCCAACGCCAGCGGAACAGCCGGCATATTATAACCTGCTGGCCTCCATTGGCGAGCTGACCCACAAACCCGGCGCCGAACTGCTGGTAGCTGTTACTGCGGATAACCAGATAGCAGGAACGGTACTGTTTTTTGGTGATATGCAGCACTATGGCTCGGGTGGCATTGCTACCCAACAGCCGGATGCCGCCGGCTTCCGGCTGCTGGCTGTTGCTCCGGCAGCCCGGGGCCGGGGCATTGGCAAACTGCTGACCGAAGCCTGCATCCGAAAAGCCAGCGAGCAGCGCCGCCGCCAGCTGATTATTCACAGCACCAAGGCCATGCAGATTGCCTGGAAGATGTATGAAGGTTTAGGCTTTCAAAGGGCCGAAGAGTTGGATTTCATGCAAGGAAACCTGCCGGTTTTCGGCTTTCGGTTACCGCTGGCCCGAGTACCCGACTAAAGCAGGCAGCGGGAAGGGAGCAGAATGCCGTATTTTTGCAGTTCGCTACTTCCAACGCCATGCTACCCACTGCCCACTATACTGCTTTCATTAAACGCCGGGCGGCGGAGCTGGGCTTTATGTACTGCGGCATCTCCAAAGCGGAGTTCCTGGAAGAAGAAGCCCCGCGCCTCGAAAACTGGCTGAACCGCCAGATGAACGGGCAGATGGGCTACATGGCCAACCACTTCGATAAGCGCCTGGACCCGCGCCTGCTGGTAGACGGTGCCAAATCCGTGATTTCCCTGCTCCTGAACTACTACCCCCCCGAGGAAGACCAGCAGCCCGACGATACCCTCAAAATCAGCAAATACGCCTACGGCCGCGACTATCACTTCGTCATTAAAGACAAGCTGAAGACGCTGCTCCAGGATATGCAGCAGGAAATAGGGGAGATAGGTGGCCGCGTGTTCGTCGACTCGGCCCCGGTGATGGATAAAGTATGGGCCAAGAAGAGCGGGCTGGGCTGGGTAGGCAAAAACTCCAACCTCATTACGCCCGGCATCGGCTCCTTCTACTTCATTGCCGAGCTCATTGTGGATGTAGAGCTGGACTACGACGGCCCCATCAAGGACTATTGCGGCACCTGCACCAAGTGCGTGGATGCCTGCCCCACCCAAGCTATTACAGAGCCCTACGTGGTAGATGGCAGCAAATGCATCAGTTACTTCACCATTGAGCTGAAGGACCAGATACCGCGGGAAGTGGAAGGCAAGTTTGGCAACTGGGTTTTTGGCTGCGACATCTGCCAGGACGTGTGCCCCTGGAACCGCTTTGCCAAACCGCACCAGGAACCCCAGTTCAACCCGCACCCCGGCCTGAAAGACCTCCGCGCCACCGACTGGCAGGAAATAACGCACGAGTTATTCTCGGAGCTATTCCGGCAGTCGGCGGTGAAACGGACGGGCTATGCGGGGCTTACCCGCAATATTCGGTTTGTGACAGGGGAGGAAAACAACGCGGCCGAAGCAGCCGGCTAACAGGCTAAATTGCGGGGCTGAACTGTGCGAACACGCGGTTCAGAATATTCTGATAGATACGAGCAAATTTCTGGTAGCACCAGGTCTTTAGCTGGTGCAGCTCCTCGGCCCCTAACATGCGCAGGGCCTTGCGAAGCTCTTTCTCAAAAAGGATTTTATCGAAGCTAACTTTGGTCAGGATTGTTTTGGCGTACTCCAGCATGGAAAGTGCTTTTAGAATAGTGCGGAGCTAGAAAATAAGGTAAGTAGGCGAGTATACGCAGCCAGCTAAAAAAGTCTGCGACCGAGGATCAATAGTGGGGTTATTTGGAGAAATATACAACTTAAAACCTGAAGTGTGCAAGTATAATTCATTGTGAAATAAAAAAGGAATGGTTTGCACCATTCCTTTTTCTTCTAGTGTCGAGCTTAGAAAGCTAGTAGGTAAACAGGGCTACTACGGCACTGGCCTGCTCCGTGGTGATGGGCTCATCAAAGGCTTCCTGCACGGCCCGCTGCAGGCGGGCACTATCGGTACCAAATACTGGGGCCAGGGTAGTCAGCTCCGAGAAAGTGACGTTGCTGACGGTTGAAAGAGGCTGGGTCAGCAGGTCTTCGCCCACGTAAGCCAGGTCGGTTTTGCCAGGCAGGGGGCTGCCGCTGGCGCCGGAGCCCACCCAGCTGCGGATAGCATCGGCGGCACCGGCTGACTGGCGCTGGCGGCGCAGCGTACGGATGTGCGCGGCGTGGCGCGCTTCTACGGAATGAATGCGCACACCGGCTTCCAGAATGCCGTTATCACTCTGCAGCGTGGTTATCTGGCCTTTGTAGGCGCGCACGCCGGCATCTTCCAGAAATTGCGCTACTGCCAAAAAGGTATCCAGGTTGGTGAACACATCGGGGAACAGCGCCGCCTGGGAGCCATTGTGGCTGCCGGTGTAATCGAAGGCGGGCTTGGTTTCCGCCACGCCACCGGAGTTGGTAATGGCCGTGGTCAGGAAATCGACGTGCTGCTGCTCGTGCTGCTGAATGGTCACAAAATCGGCGCGCACATCGGCCGGGATAAAGCCGGCCGGTACTTTGCTACCGTCGGGCTTTGCCAGCAGGCCCAGGGCGGTGCGGTAGAAGTCGTTTTCCAGGTGTTCCAGCACCAGGGCAAACTGCAGCACATCCAGGGGCGTGTTGCGGGCATGCGCGGGCGTAGCAAACAGCAGGCTGCCGGCGGCCAGCGGGAGGCTGGCGGCGGCCACTTTCGCGCCCATAGCGCCCAGCCGGCCCAGAATAGCGCGGCGCTGACTGGCCTGCTCGTATACTGCGGGATTCGCCTCGGCCAGCTCGGCCAGAAGTTGAAGAATATTCATGTGATACGAAGAGAAAAGCCGCGAGAATTAAGCCGTGGGCAGCGCCGCGCCCGAAATCTGAATGACGGAGAACTTGTTTACCTCTACCAGCACCTCCAGAGGCGTTTTGCTGTCGTCGAGGCCGGCTAGAGCACCGGAAGCCGCTACCACATCGGAGCCGGCAAACGAGCCGGGCTGACGCAAGTCGCGCACCAGGGCGGCGTGCCGGGCTTCCACGGAGGATATTTTAGCCAGGGCGGTGAGGAAAATCGGTGTGTTAATAAGCTTGGCGGCCCCGTTGTAGGCGGCTACGCCCAGATCTTCCAGCTGTTGCGCGGCTTCCAGCACGCCGACGCGGGTAGTCAGCGTGAAGGCAGCAAACGTAAATTCCAGGTTGGCTGGCGGTGCGTTGCCCAGGGAGGTGAGCACCTGCGCCAGGTATTCCCGGTGCAGCACTTCGTGCTCGTACAGCTGCTGGAAAATGGCTTTTTCCTCGGTGCTGAAATCGGTCGGCGGTGCGGCTACCACCTTCTGATAGAAGGCGGCCTCCAACTGCTCCAGAATGTAAGCATAGGTAAACACGCCTTTCTCCCCACTTTCTAGCGAAAGCCTGGGCTCGGTGGGCGTTACGTTATTGTCTTTACAGCCCGCCAGCAGCAAAGCGGAAGTTGCGGCAGCCGCACCGGCCACCTGAAAGAAAGAACGGCGCTGCATTGCGCGCGTCAGCAAAGTAGAAGCTCCAGAATCAGACATTGGCATTAAATACCCGCCAGCAAATGCCAGCCACCACACGAGGCCGGATAAAACAAAGGTAACCCGATAAACCGGGACGCCCAACCACAGGAGTCGTGCCGGCCCGGTAACGTTGCAAAGAGCCTACTACACAAAAAAGGCTGCCCAAGAGAGCAGCCTTTTCTATAACACGAAGATAGGATAATGATAGCAGTCTTATGACTGAATGAAGGGTCCGGCAATGCTTACTACCGTTTCCTGATCCAGGCCTTCATCAAAGGCTTCGCTCACCTGCTCTTTGGTGTAGCCCAGGGTGGTGAGGTCTACGCCGCCCTGCATTACGTTGGCTTCGGAGGGGAAGGTAGTAGCTGGCTTGCCGGGACCATATACAGCAGCCACGGCGCCGTTAGCTTCGGCGTTGGTAATCCAGTTGGCCTGCATTACGCCATTAGCACGGCGCATAGCGCGGATGTGCGAGGCATGGCGGGCTTCTACGGAGTGAATCTGTAAAGCCACCGTGAGGTAGTTGTTGGGGTTACCGGCATCTTTAATCTCGCCGGCTTTGCCTTTGTACGCTCGTACGCCGGTGTCTTCCAGAGACTGGGCATAGGCCAAGAAGTTGGCGTAGTTGTCGAAAGCAGGACCGAAGTCAAAGCCTTTGGGGCGGGGATTTGCCTTAGCTCCCAGCGCGCCTTTCAGCAGGGCTACGTGGGCGGTTTCGTGCTTCTTGATCAGCTGAATAGCGGAGGTAGGAGCACCGGCAGGAATCAGACCTGCTTTGTTCAGGGCCTGGGCATAGAAGTCTTCTTCCAGGTATTCCAGCAGCAGGGCGTAGTTGAAAACGTCAAATACGTCTTTGGTGCCGGCCATGGCCTTGTTGAAGGCGGAGCCAATGGCAATAGGGGCAGCAGCCAGGGCCGCTTTCTTGCCCATAGAGGCCAGGGAGGAGAAGATGTCGCGGCGCGAGTTCAGCTTCGCCATCGTTTCAGGCTCTACTTTCTCCAGTTCAGATAGGATATGAAAAAGATTCATGGGATTCGTTCTTCAGGGGGTGAGTTATTTACCTACGTTGCTTCCGCTGATGGTTTCTTTGATGAAGGGCTGGGCAGCCTTCAGCACATCAGCTACTTCCATTGCTTTATCGAGACCCGTAGCAGGATCCACGATATCATCTGAAGCGAAGTCGCCATTATTAATCAGGTCACGGATATAAGCCGCGTGGCGGGCTTCCACCGACACGATTTTACCGGCTAGCAGCAGGTAAGTGGTATCCTTAATGAGCTTGCCGGCGCCGTTGTAGGCTGCTACGCCCAGGTCCTCGAAGGTCTTGGCGTAGGTGAGTACGGAAGTGCGGCTCTTGAAATCAATCTTGCTGAAATCGGGGGTCAGGCCCTTAATGGCTTTGCTGCCGAGCGCCGCTTTGAAAAAGTCGCGGTGAATGGCTTCATGCTTGGCAATAGCCGTCATGTACTTGCTTTCGTCGGCACTGATGCCGTCGTAAGGGCTGGCAATTACCTGAGCGTAGAAAGCGGCTTCCAGCTGCTCCAGGGCATATGCATAGTTTAATACGCCGATATCACCAGTGCCCAGGTCAACCGTGCCGTCGGCTGGGGTCATGTTGTTATCTTCATCATCATCACAGCCCGATAAAGCCAGCGCTGCAATACCAACGGCGGCACCACTGTACATCATGAAGGAGCGGCGTTGAATCGGGGCGGTCAGGGGAGCGGCAAAACCTGCTTCCTCCTCACCGGAATGGAGTACTTTTGACATGAGTGTTGGATAATTGGATGATGAATAGGAAACTTCAGGCAATACAAAGTCAGCACACGCTAGAAGCCTGTTTTTCAGTGCTAAACCCGAGAAATCCTGAATCTGACATCACTTACGACCTCTTCAGCAAAGTGGATTCCCTGAAGCCTGAATTTTGTACACATTAGCTGTGGTATAATCTAATATTTGCTTGCAATTCTTCTGTAAAATGCTGATAGAGAGTATAGGAAAGCGTTCCGCAAGCTTTTATGTAGCTTTGACGTTCTGCTTTGCTGGCGTGGTATGATATCCGGGTTTCGTTGGTTATGCTTAATTTTTGCCTTGCTGCTGCCGCTGGTGGTGGGGGCGCAGCCTACTACGTCGCCCACCACGGCCCCCGCACCGGCGCAACCTACCCCCGCTGCTCCAGCCATGCCCACCGGCACCGCTGCCATAGTGCTGGGCCCGGCCGCCTTTCCCATCAATGAGTACTTCACCATCAGCTTTAAGCTGACCGGGGCACCCTTGGAGCGGTATTCTGCTTTCCCGGATATCGAAGGTTTCAAGAAAAGCGGCAAGTCCAGCACCACCACCACGCGCATCGTCAATGGCCAAACCACCACGGAGCTGACCATTACCCAGCGCTACGCGGCTTTTAAAGAGGGGGAGTTTGTGCTGAAGCCATTTTCCCTCACCATTAATGGTCAGGCGGTTCGCTCGGGGGGGGCTACGCTGAAAGTGCTACCGCAGCAGGCTGCCCCCGTGCCGCCGCCCGGCGGCGTGGCTCCCGGCATCGGCCTGCTGGATCAGCTTTTTGGCAAGCCCAAGCTCCAGGATTTTGTGGAGCCGCGCGACAATGCCTTCCTGGCCGTAGCCCCCGATAAAGGCAGCGTGTATGTGGGCGAAGGCGTGCACGTGGCCCTCTACTTCTACCTGACCCCCGCCGACCAGGGCCTGCTCAACTTCTACAATTTTGCCGGGCAGCTGCCCGGTATTCTGCGCCAGCTACGCCAGCCCACGGTGTGGGAAGAGCCTTTTGATGAGCAGGAAGTGCTGCCCGAAGCCACCGTAGTAGGTGGAAAGCCCTATCTGCGCTACCGCCTCTACGAAGCCGAGTATTACCCTCTGACCACCCGTGCCCTGCAGCTGCCCGCTGTGGCCCTGCAAATGGTGAAGTATAAAGTGGCCAAAAAGCCGGAGCCCGGCCTGGATAACCGGATGGAAGGCCTTAAAACGTTTTTCTCGCTGCCGCGCACCGTGGCCGTGAAGCCCCTGCCGCTGCACCCCCGCCGCGACGAAGCCGTGGTAGGTTCCTACCGCCTGCTGGAGTCCATCGACAGAACCAATTTCATGACGGGCCAGGCCTTTACCTACACCCTGCGGGTAGAAGGCGAGGGTAACCTGACGGCTATGCAGGCCCCGGTGCCGGCACCCCGCCCCGGGCTGGAAATATATGGCCCCGAGGTGCAGCAGGAAACCACCCGGTCCGGGGGGCGTGTGGGCGGACGCAAAACCTTCCGCTACCGTCTCATATCACGCCAGCCCGGCCCCGTACCGCTGGATAGCCTGTTTTCTATTCTGACCTTTGACCCGGTGGCGGCCAGCTATGTTACGCTGCGCCCCGAGCTGCGCGTGGTAGTGAAAGGGGCGCCCCGCATGCTGCGCACCCTCAGCGCCCGCACCACCGACCCCTATTATGAGCCGCGCCTGTTTGACTATAATAACACGCTGCGGCCCCTGCACACCCCCGACTTTGTGCGCCGCTACGCTAACCTGTTGCTGGTAGCGCTGTTTCTGCTGGCAGTGGTAGGCTGGTGGCGCGGGAATGCCGGCCCGCGGGGCTAGCTTGCAGCCGCTTTCAGCACCGGCAGTTAAACCTGCGTGGCGCCTTTTTATTTGACCTCAGTATAGACCTGGCCTGATTTCCCATGAGCAATTCATACGGACGCCTGTTTCGCATTACCACCTTCGGCGAATCGCATGGGCCCGGCATTGGCGTTATCCTGGATGGCTGCCCGGCGGGACTGGCCGTTAGCACGGAAGAAATTCAGGCGGCCCTGGACCGCCGCCGCCCCGGCCAGAGCGACCTGACCACGCCCCGCAAAGAAGCCGACCAGGTAGAAGTGCTGTCCGGCTTGTTTGGCGGCTATACCACCGGCACGCCCATCAGCCTGCTCATCCGCAACCAGGACCAGGCCAGCCACGACTACTCCCACATCGAGCACGCCTACCGCCCCTCGCACGCCGACTATACCTACGACCAGAAATACGGCCGCCGCGACTACCGTGGGGGCGGGCGCAGCTCTGCCCGCGAAACGGCCGCCCGCGTAGCTGCCGGAGCCATTGCCGCCGCTCTGCTGCGCCAGCACGGCATCGTGGCCCAAAGCTACGTGTCCCAGGTAGGCGCCGTGCAGGTGCCCGTGGGGCATGAGCAGCTGGATCTGGGGCTGATTGATACCAACCCCGCGCGCTGCCCGCACCCGGAAACGGCCGAGCGCATGGCCGAGCTGATCCGCCAGACCCGCGACCGGCACGACACCGTGGGTGGCGTGGTAACTGGCGTAGTGCACGGCGTACCTGCCGGACTGGGCGAGCCGGTGTTTGATAAGCTGCACGCCGAGCTAGGCAAAGCCATGCTGAGCATTAATGCCGTGAAGGCCTTTGAATACGGCTCCGGTTTTGCCGGCACGCTGCTGTTCGGCTCTGAGCACAACGACCAGTTTTACACCGATGAACAGGGCGCGGTGCGCACCCGCACCAACCACAGCGGCGGCATTCAGGGCGGCATCAGCAACGGGCAGGAAATTTATTTTCGGGTAGCGTTTAAGCCCGTAGCCACCATTCTGCAGCCTCAGGCCACTATTAACGACCAGGGCGAGGAAATTACCCTGGCCGGCCGGGGCCGCCACGACCCCTGCGTGCTGCCGCGCGCCGTACCTATCGTAGATGCCATGACCAACCTGGTGCTGGCCGATATGCTGTTGCGGGCCCGCGCTAACCGGGTATAAGCTCTTGCTGCGTACCTTTGTAACTTCTGCTGCTGGTTCCTTGTTGTACTACCGGATCCTCCAGTTTACGCTGATTCCTAAGCATTCCATTTCTTATGAATACTACTTCCCCTACCGCGCCGGTTTCCATCTACGCCGAAGCCTCGCCCAACCCTGAGTCCATGAAGTTTGTGCTCAACGCCACGCTGGTAAGCGAAGGTGTGAGCGTAGACTATCCTAACGTAGAAGCCGCTACCAATTCGCCGCTGGCCCAGGAGCTTTTTAACTTTGATTATGTAGGCCGCGTGTTCATTGCGCAGAACTTCGTAACCATCACCAAAACCTCTGAGCACCAGTGGACGCAGCTGATTCCCGAGCTGCGCACTTTCCTGAAATCGTACGTGGAAGCCGGTGGCCCCATCTTCACCGTAGACCCTACTGCTGAGCACAAAGCGGCCCAAACGGCCGCCGCCGGCGACTCCTCCGAGCAGGACCAGCAAACCAGCCAGAAAATCATCGACCTGCTGGAAAACTACGTGCGCCCCGCCGTGGAGCAGGATGGTGGCAACATCACCTTCCGCAGCTATAAAGATGGCGTGGTAACCGTAAACCTGCAGGGTTCCTGCTCCGGCTGCCCCTCCGCCACCGTTACGCTGAAATCAGGCATTGAAAACCTGCTGAAGCGCATGGTACCGGAAGTAACGGAAGTAGTTGCTGAAGGCATTACCGCCCACTAAGCGCACCGCTGAAGCTGCTTCAGCCTTATAGCTCTTTATAGAAAAAGCCCAGCCTATCCGGCCGGGCTTTTTCTATGCCGGGTTACCAACGGCGGGGGTTCTCACCACCAAAGGCAAACGCACGGGAAATATTGAACCCGAAGAAAATGTCGCCATCGAAGAAGTCACCGGCTGTGCGGGGGATGAACAGCGGCTCAATCATGGCCTGGGCATTGGTTACGTGCAGCTGAAATACGTGGCCACCGGTTTCAATGTCAAAGCCCAGGGCCAGGGAATTGCGGAAATCATCGGCTGTTGCGCCGGGCAAAACATAGTAGTATTCGGCCGTGAAAGCTACGCGTTGGGTTAGCTTCTGGCGCCCGGCCGCGCCCAGCGCCCACACGTCGTTCTGGTCGTGCGGGGTGTTCACTAGGTTGCGGTGAATGAAGGTGGGCATCAGCTGCAAGGAAAGCCCTTCGGATAATTTGCGGGCTACCAGGGCCTGCCCGGTATAGGCTAAGCGCGTGCGGAAAGGCCGCTCCGGCCCGCTGTAGCGTAAGCTGGTGAGAGCCGTAGTTCCCAGCAGCGTTACCGAGACGGGCATGAGGCGGCTGCCGGTTTGCTGCCGCAGCAGCCGATATTTCGCAAAGCCATCGAAGGTCTTTTCTAGGGAGCTGCGCCCGATACCTAGGGCCAGCCGGTCGGTGAAACCATACTCTAGCCCCAGCCGGATGGTAGCCTGATCTAGCCCAAAGAAGTTGTAGGCGCCACTGTTCAGCGGCCCAAAGCGGTGCGAAATCAGAAACAGCAGTACCTGTGCCCTGGGCGTTTCTACGGATTGCCCGTTGATGACGCGCGTACCTTTAAACGTAGCGGCTACCGGCGCGACGCTATCGGCGGGCACTTGCTGGTTGAGCTGCCGGAGCAGGTCGTTGCTGGTGTCCTGCGCCGAGCTGCGTAGGGGAAGAAAGCCTGATAGGAGAACCAGAAGGGAAAGCAGATACCGGTAGCGCATAGCAGCATAGCTTAAGGTTGAGAAGCAGGCGGACAAAGCATATTCACGGTTACGGCCACCGACTTGGCAATATGCTCGCGCACCAGCCGGGGGATTTTTATATTGTAATCGGCGGGCGCCACGCTGAATTTTGCGTGGAGCTGCAGGCCATTGTCGCGCAGCTCCAGCGTGCCGGGTACCCGTACCTGATGCGTTACGCCATGAATGGTCAGGTCGCCTTCGGCCTGTACTTGTTGCGGGCCGCTGGTTTGCATGGTGGCCGCGTTAAAGCCCAAAAGCTTGCCCACAAAGGTGGATTTCGGGTAGCGGTCCGATTCCACATAGTTCTCATTGAAGTGCTCCTGCATCAGTCCGTTGGGGAATACAAAGGATTTCATGGAAACGGAGAAAGCCAGCTGGCCGGTGCCGAGGTCGATGATGCCGCCGGCCTGCTGGGTTTTTGCCTCAATATCTTCCAGGGGCGCGGAGGAGTAAAAGCTGATGCCCCCGCTGTGCGTCATGTATCGGCCCTGCCCTAAGGCAGCCAGGGGTAGCAGAAACGAGAGAAAAAAGATTCTGAGAAGTCTCATAGCTGCAGGAAAAAGAAGTGAGAAGCTAGTTATCAGGAGCACCTGCTTCTATCCAGGCCCGAATGGCGGCTATGTCGCAGGCGCTTAGCTGGGGGGCATCTTTGGGCATGGCTGGGAAGCCCGGGGCGTGCGTTACTACGCCCAGCAGGGTACCCTGCTCGGCCAGATGCTGTACTTCGTGCGCCTCTTCCAGCACAATACTGCCCTCGGCGGTAGTACTGTTATGGCAGGAAAGGCAGTTGGCTTGCAGGATAGGCGCAATGGTGCCCTGGTAGGTAACGGCGGAAGTATCACAGGCCGGCGCCGGGAACAGCTCTTCGGCATTATCATAGGCGCAACCGCTGACCAGGCTGAGGGCCCCGGCCAGCAAAAACAGTCGGAGTAGCATAGAATAACAGATTACTGCGGGTTGGATATCTTATCTTAATTCATCTGTAATGCCGACGGCAGCAGCCGGTACTGTACCGAGAAGAATACCCCGGCGCTGCTCAGCTTCACCTTGCCATAGCCCACACCGCCCAGCGGAACCTTTACAAACGGCTCCGCACGCACGCCCCAGCGCGCCTGCACCTGCCGCTCATACCCGGCAGAGAGATTCAACACACTTAGTGGATGGTTGCTACCATTTACTACCTGCCTGGTGCGGCGCACCGGCTGGTTCGCATAGGTATACCAAAGCTCATATTGCTCGTCGCGCATGAGCAGTGACGAGAGGCCCGCGCTGGCAAATACCTGATAGGTGGGCCGGTAAAGCAGCGCGTAGCGGAGGTTCAGGGGAATATCCAGCATGCCACATACCGCATAAACCCGGTCCAGGGGCACTTTGCCGTAGGTCACGTGGTAGTCGGAGCCGCGGGTTTCGTAGCGCTTCACGGCGTGCAGCAGGCCGGTGTTCAGGCTGAGGCGAGGGGTAAAGAAGTATTCCAGCTGCACGCCCACGTCCCGGCCGGTTTTTTCTATCTCCGACATGCGCACGGCGCTTACCTCCGGCGCATATTGCAACGCCAGGCCCAGGCGGTAAACAGGCTTGCGGCGTGGACTTTTTGAGTGGCTGGTGGTATCCTCAGGCGTTGTAGCCGCTACCGCGGGCGGGGCAGGCGCAGCAGTTGAGTCTGTAGTAGGTGGATCTGGCGTAGCTGGGGGAACGGTAACTGCAGAACCAGCAACCGGAACCTCTGACGCATCAATAGCTGATGAGCCGGAAGAAGACCGGTGCCGGCCGGAGGAGAGTAGCGTGCGGCTGGCTGCAATGGAAGGGGCCGTGTTTGATTTTTCTGTAGATACCTGCCCGAGCTTAGCCCGTTTTCTGGGTGCAGCCTCCAGCATTAAAAATCCTTTAGCCGGAGCAGAAAGGTTGTGTGGCGCTGCTTTTGCCCGAGGTGCTGCCACTACCGTTTGGGGGAGTTGTGCAGTGGATTTCAGGGCAAGTTGCGGCTGGGCTTTGGTCGTAGGGGAGGTTGATTTTTCTTGGGTGGAAGACCGGGATACGTGCGGCGAAGCTTGCGGAAAGCGGGATGCAGAAGCTAATGGTTGCCGCAGCCTGCCAACAGCCGGCGCCGCCGACCGGGCCGGAGGCGCCGATAGGTGCGGAGCGTACATAAACCAGCCTGATAAAAGTACGGCAATCAGGCCCACCTCCGCTACAAACCAGCGCACCACCTGCCGAATTGCCCGCTGGTAGCGCATCAGCCCGTTGAGCCGCGGCTCCATGTGGTGCCAGCCCTCCGAAGCGTCCGCCGGGGGGTAAGCCGCCGTGGTGCGCCGGAACAGAGCGTCCAGCTCTTCATCCGATAGATTGGGCGTGGGCATAGTGGTGGGTGCGTTGCAAAAACGCCCGTAGATGACCCCGGGCTTTGGAGAGGTTTGATTTGGAGGCGCCTACCGAAATGCCCAGCTGGCGGGCTATTTCCTCGTGGGTGAAACCATCCAATACATATAAATTGAATACTGTGCGGTAGGCGGGCGTGAGCTGCTGAATCAGCGCGGTCAGGTCTTCGTAGGCCAGATTGTCCAGTGGGGTAGGGGCGGCATCCGGGCGGATGTAGGCTTCTTCTTCCAGGGCCAGCTGCTGCTGGTGCTTCACCTGGGCCCGGTAATAATCAATGGCCGTGTGAATCATGATGCTCTTCAGCCAGCCATGAAATGAGCTTTGCAACTCGTAGCGGCCCGGGTCGAAGCGCCCGATGTCGCGGAATAGCTTCATAAACCCATCATTCACCACTTCCATGGCTGCCTCCCGATCATGGGCATAGCGCAGGCAGATGCTCAGGGCATAGCTGTAGTACCGGGTGTAGAGCTGCCGCTGACTGGTGCGCTCCATACGGCGGCAGCCCGCCAGTAGGGCAGGCAGCTGTTCCGGTTGCATAGGAGGTTGCGCAGTCACTGGAAAAGCTCTTTTTAGGTAGCTCGCAGAAAGCGGGCCGATGGTTGCCTGCCTTCTATAAGTTATCAGAAAATCAGAGCAATACCTGCGGTGGAGCTGGCCTAAAAGCAGAAAAGCCCGGCCATAGGGCCGGGCTTTTCAAAAAGGAAGTCAGATAGACTATTGAACCGTCGTCGACAGTTTGGGGGCACCGCCGGCATCGGCAATTTCCGTGGTGTGCTCCACACCCCGCTCGCGGGCCTCTTTGCGGCCGTAGGTGTCCAGGATAATAGGCGTGGCAATGAACAGCGACGAGTACGTGCCGAAAATTACCCCCACAATCATGGCGAAGGAGAAGGAGCGCAGCGTTTCACCGCCGAAGATGTACAGTACCAACACCACCAGGAATACCGTAGTGAAGGTAATCATGGTACGGGAGAAGGTGCTGTTCAGCGCCGGGTTTACCACCTGGGCAAACGTGAGGTGCTTGTTCTCGTGCAGATACTCCCGGATACGGTCGTAGATAACCACCGTATCGTTCATGGAGAAACCGATAACCGTCAGCACGGCCGCCACGAAAATCTGGTCCATCTCATAGTTCAGACCAAACAGGCGGGCAATGGGGAAGGCCGCAATTACCAGCAGGGCATCGTGGAACAGTGCCACTACGGCCGCCATGGAGTACTGCCACTTCTCAAAGCGGAACAGCACGTACACGAAGATACCCAGCAGCGTGAGGCCCAGGCTCAGAATCGAGGTCTTCTTGATGTCGTCGGCAATGGTAGCGCCTACTTTGGAAGTGCTCTTGATCTGGGGCTGGTCGGCGCCGTATTTCTTCAGGCCATTCAGCAGAGCTTGCTCTACTTTCTTGTCCGCTCCTACGCTTTCGTCATCGGCCAGGTAGCCGGTGGTGATGCGCAGACGGTTGGGCGAGCCGAAGGTTTTTACCTCAGTACCGGCACCCTGGAAGTCTTTCTCCAGGGCAATACGAACGTCTGAAGCAACTTCCGCTTTGTTGAAGTCAACGATGTACGAACGGCCACCGCGGAAGTCAACGCCCAGGTTAGGACCACCCTGGAAGTACATCAGCACAAAGCCGATAACAATGAACACCGTGGAGAAGGTATAAGCGTACTTGCGCTTGCCCACAATGTCAAAATTCAGGTTCTGGAACAGGTTCCGCGACAGGAACGTGGTGAACTGAATCTTGCTGGTGTCTTTGCCTTTGGTCAGATACTCAATGATCAGACGCGACACGAATACGGCCGACAGGAACGAGGTGAGTACGCCAATGCCCAGCGTTACCGCGAAGCTTTGTACCGGACCTGTACCGAAGAAGCCCAGAATCACGGCAATCAGCATCGTCGTCACGTTGGAGTCGAAGATGGCCGTGAAAGCGCGGGCGTAGCCTTTGTTAATAGCGTCCTTCAGGTGCAGACCGTGGTTCAGCTCTTCCCGAATACGCTCGAAGATCAGTACGTTGGCATCAACCGACATACCGAAGGTGAGCACCAGACCGGCAATACCGGGCAGGGTAAGGGCAGTACCAAACTGCGCCAGCACACCCATAATCAGGAAGCCGTTGAAGAGCAGCGCGGCATCAGCCACCAGACCCGCACGACCATAGTAAGCGGCCATGAAAATCATGATGATAGCCAGACCAGCCAGCGAGGAGAACAGACCCTGGTTGATAGCCTCCTGACCCAACGACGGACCTACTACGGCTTCTTCCACGATGCGGGTAGGAGCGGGCAGTTTACCGGCCTTCAGTACGTTGGCCAAATCCTGGGCTTCTTCAATGGTGAAGTTGCCCGAAATGCTGGAGTTGCCACCGGCAATTTCCGACTGCACCACCGGGGCGGAGTACACGTTGTCATCGAGCACAATGGCTACCTGACGACCAATATTGCTGGCCGTGAGACGCTGCCACTTCTTGGCACCCGAGGGGTTCATCTGCATCGAAACCTCGGGGCGGCCGCCCTGGTCGTAGTCCTGGCGGGCATCCGATACCACGTCGCCACCCAGCGGGGCCGTCGCCTCGCGGGTTTTGCGGATAGCATACAGCTGCAGGTATTCCTGACCGTCGATTACGCTGGGCTTCACATCCCACAGGAAGGTGAGGTTAGCGGGCAATACGGCGCGTACTTCGGGGCTGCGCATCAGGGCATTCACGCGGGCGGTGTCGCGCACGTTAGAGCCCAGGGCACCGGGCATGGTGAACAAACGCGCCAGCTGGCTGCTCTGCTGCGCGGCAGCGGTGTCAGCAGTAGCTTTCGTGTCTTTCTTCTTGGCCAGCTGGCTGGCCAGTGAGGTAGAGTCGCCGGCGGCGGCTTTAGCCGAGGTGCTGTCCGTTACGGTAGCAGCGGTAGAGGTAGTAGCAGAGGTTTTGCCGGCCGCTTCCTGCGCGGTCAGTACTTCGTTCAACTGGTTGAAATAAGGGGCGAATTCATCGGTGCGCCATACTTCCCAGAACTCCAGCTTAGCCTGGCCCTGGAGCAGCTTGCGGATACGCTCGGGGTTATCTACGCCGGGCAATTCAATCTGAATGCGGCCGGTACCTTTCACCCGCTGAATGGTGGGCTGGTTTACGCCGAACTTGTCTACGCGGGTGCGCAGGATGTTGAAGGAGCGGTCAATGGCTTCTTCTTCTTCCTTATCGATGGCGGCAATTACCTTTTCATCGGAGGAGTTGAAGTCGATACCCCGGCTCTTGTTGGTAGTGTTAGCGAAAATGCGGGCCAGCCGGTCGCCGGGAGCCACTTCGCGGAAGCTCTGCGCAAACAGAGCCGTGAAGGGCGTGGTAGGGCTGGCCTTCTGCAGCTGCTGGGCACGCTGAATAGCCTGGTTGAACTTGGGGTCCTTGGAGTTGCCCGCCATAGCGCGTACAATCTCCACCGGCGATACTTCCAGCGTAACGTGCATGCCGCCTTTCAGGTCAAGGCCGAGGCCCAGTTCCTTCTCGCGCACATCCCGGTAGGTGAGGGGGCCGAATACCGGCGCCCGCCAAACGGAGTCCAGATAGTGCTGGCGCCGCTGCTGATCTACGCTCCCGTTGCGGGTGGCATAATTTACGGCTTTCTGCTGCACGTTGCGCGATACAAACGTTAGCATCAAAAAATAGGCACACAGCACGGATACGATAACCGTGAGCGTGATAATGAGTCCTTTATTACGCATTAACCAAGAAGAAAAAGTAGTCTAAAAAACGAGGGGAGTGCTGGGCTCAACCCGCCACGCGCTACCGCAACAGCAGGCTGCCAGACACAGCAGCGGAAGCCAGGGCCGCTAGGGCGCGTGCGGCGAAACCGACGTGCCCAGCAGCCGGGTGCAGAACGTGCTGCTAACCGCCGGAGCACGTGCAGGAGCAGGCAGCAACAAGGCCGCTGCCAGGGGCCAGCCCACCAGGGGCCGCACAACCGGCAGCCAGGCGTCGGTGGCCGGAGCCAGCCAGGTGCCCAGCGGAGCCGTGGCTTCAAAGCTTACTTTCTGTTTCACCACCGCCGCCCGCGGCGTAGCGCCTACGCGGGCAGCACGCGCCGCCAGCGGCTCCGGCAGGCGGAGCATAGCTACCGCCTGATGGTTGAGCCCCAGCACCCAGAGCAGGGTGAAGAAGAGCAGCATCAGGCGCAGACGCGGAGCAAACGTGGTGATAGTCAGAGTCATCAGAAAATCAGGAGTGCAAATATAGCCAAATCAGCCGCTTGACGAAAGCCGCAGGGAAAACTAGCCTGCAATTCCTGCTTGCCAGCGGCCAAATCTGGGTAAGCTGCAGCCCCGGCCGGGCGTAAAAAAGCCGAGCCGCCCGGATGGAGCAGCTCGGCTTTAAGAACTTAGGAGAGCCAGGCCTTAGGCCGATTTGGCATCCTGGGCGACTTTGGTTTTCAGAAACGAAACCAGCACGTCCAGGCCCTTATCAAAGTGGCGATTATTAGGAATGATGATGTCGGCGTCCTGTTTGAAGGGTTTGATGTACTTCTCGTAGGTGGGGGCCACGTGGTGGGTGTAGCGGTAGAGCACGTCTTCCAGATCATAGCCCCGCTCGTCCCGGTCGCGCACAATGCGGCGCAGCACTTTCACGTGCTCCTCGGCGTCGATGTATACTTTCAGATCCAGCAGCTTGGCCACTTCCTCAAAGTAGAACACGAAAATGCCTTCTACCACCACAATAGGGGCCGGCTTAAACACCAGCTCTTTGGGCTCGGCACCGGGATTGTTGAAAGTGTACTCCGGGCGCCGTACTTCCAGCCCCTTGCTGATCTGCAGCACATCGGCCGCGTAGGCCGCCGAGTCGATGGAGGAAGGCAGGTCGAAGTTGGTGACGCCGTTGCTGTCTACCGTCTGCGTTTCGCGCGGGTGGTAGTAGTTGTCCTGCGAAATAAGGCAGATTTCCTCTTTAGGAAAAGCCGCCAGCAGGCGACGCAGAAAGGTGGTTTTGCCGGAGGCGCTACCGCCCGTGATACCGACAATATAAGGATGTTGCATGGGGTGGGTTGGAGGCCCGTACCGGCAGGGCCAACCCTGCAAAAGTAGGCATTTTGCCGCTTAGCCCCGGCAGCCTCCCGAAAGATTACCTCCACGCGCAGTCTTTTCGGTCTTGTAGGTCAGTGGTTTATAATTCTTGCTGAAGGAATGTAACCAGCTTTTCTACGGCCCGGGCCCGGTGGCTCATGGTATTTTTCTCGGCCAGCGGCATCTCCGCGAAGGTGTGCTGGTGCTGCTCCGGCCGGAACACCGGGTCGTAGCCAAAACCGCCTTCGCCGTGCAGCTCTTCCGCAATCTGGCCTTCTACAGCCCCTTCAAATACGGGCCGGCGGCCATCGGGCAGCACCAGGGCCACCACCGTGCGGAACTGGGCCCGGCGGTTGGGCTGGTCCTGCAGTTCCTGCAGCAGCAGGGCCACATTATCGGCCGCGTTGCGCTGGGGGCCGGCATAGCGGGCTGAGTATACGCCGGGAGCACCGTTCAGGGCTTCTACTTCCAGGCCGGTATCATCGGCAAAGCAGGCCACGCCGTAGTGCTCCCAAACGTACTCGGCCTTCTGCCGGGCATTGCCTTCCAGCGTTTCCTGGGTCTCGGGCAACTCCTCCGCACAGCCGATATCAGCCAGGCTGAGCAGTTCTACGCCCGCAGGCAGCAAGGGCCGGATTTCATCCAGCTTATGAGCATTGTTGGAGGCAAAGCAAAGGCGCATGGCAAAAGAAAATAAAGGCTGAAGAAAGCAGAAACTGCTCCGCTGGCCGAGGCATCAGCAGCAGATAAGTCAGCACGAAGGTAGTGGAAGTAGGGTGTTTCAGAAGGCCGCCGGCCGGCGCATTTGGGTGGGTTTAGGCCGAATACTAGCTGAAAACGCCTGCTCTAGAAGGCATAAATAGAGCGTTTGGGTGAATGAAGGGCGTTATAAAAAGCCTCTTTCAGCCACCGAATGGCTTAAACCTGCGCAAAAACCGTAAAAAGCAAGGGTTTGGTTTTGAAATCCGCCATTAGGCTGTACCTTTGCACTCCCTTCCGCAAAATCGGCAGGCAGACAAGGTTTTAACGGGTATCCCCATCATGAAAAAAGACATCCACCCCCAGTATCGCGAAGTGGTGTTTCAGGACACGTCGAGCGACTTCAAATTCATCACCCGTTCGACGATGAGCTCGAACGAGACCATCACGATGGAAGATGGCAAGACGTACCCCGTCATCAAGGTGGAAGTTAGCTCGGCCTCGCACCCCTTCTACACCGGCAAAAACGTGTTTATCGACACCGCTGGCCGCGTAGAGAAGTTCCGCAACCGCTACCAGAAGAAAGCCTAACGAAACCAACCGTCGCCGGCCCCGGGCCTGAGACAGTTGTTTTGTTGAGAAAATTGGAGAAACTCCCTTCCTGCACGGAAGGGAGTTTTTTATTTGCCAATTTTGCGGCGGCCGCCATTTCCCGGAGGGCTACTCAGGCGGAAACTCATCTACCCGCTATCAGCTACTATTATGACTGTTCTTTTCTTCGACGACCCTGCCATTCGGCCGCACCTGCTGCCCTTCACCTTCACGCGCCCGGTGGCGGCGCTGCGCTGCGGCATTCTCACCGTAGCTGAAAAGTGGCAGCATCGCCTGAAGCTGGAAGAAATCTATTACCTCACCGAAGCCTACCTGCAGGCAAAGTTTCCCGCCGCACCCGTTACCGACGGCCAGGCCCTGCTCATTAACGGCGCCGTGTGCCCCGATGATGTGCTGGCAAAGCAGGTGCAAAACCTGCAGCCCGGGCAGGCCCTCATGTGCGATGATACGCTGGTGGCCGCCTGCGTGGAAAACAGCACTTCCCTGGCCGAGCTCTACGAAAAGGGCTTTCCTAACGTGGTGAATGTGCTGGAGCCCGTAACGGTGCTGCGCCACCCCTGGCACCTGTTCCTGCGCAATGGCAGCGAAATCCGCCGCGACTTCGCTCTACTCACCGAAGGCCGCGAGTCGCAGCCCGTGGGCGATGCGCATACCATTGTGTACGGCGCCGAAAACATCTTTATTGAGGAAGGTGTGAAGATCAGAGCCGCCATTCTGAACGCGGAAAATGGCCCCATTTACCTGGGCAAAAACTCGCAGGTGCATGAAGGCGCCATCATCAGCGGCCCCATGGCGCTCTGCGAAGGCTCCCACATCAACCCCGGCGCCAAAATGCGCGGCGACAATACCGTGGGCCCGCACTGCAAAGTGGGCGGCGAAGTGGGCAACAGCATCCTGCTGGGCTACTCCAACAAAGGCCACGACGGCTACCTCGGCAACTCCGTGATTGGCGAGTGGTGCAACCTGGGCGCCGATACCAATACCTCCAACCTCAAGAACAACTACGCCCCGGTAAAAATCTGGAGCCATGCCGTGGGCCGCTTCGTGAACACCGGGCAGCAGTTCTGCGGCCTGATGATGGGC
Organism: Hymenobacter sp. DG25A; assembly: GCF_001280305.1. Taxonomy (NCBI): domain Bacteria; kingdom Pseudomonadati; phylum Bacteroidota; class Cytophagia; order Cytophagales; family Hymenobacteraceae; genus Hymenobacter; species Hymenobacter erythromyxa. Next base: position 353,590 of record NZ_CP012623.1, read on the forward strand.
GACCACAGCAAGTGCGGCATCAACACCATGTTCAACACCGGCACGGTGGTGGGCGTGGCGGCCAACATCTTCGGGGCGGGCTTCCCGCGCACCTTCATTCCCAGCTTCAGCTGGGGCGGGCCGGCTGGCTTCGAAACCTTTAAGCTGCCCAAAGTGGCGGAAGTAGCTGAGCGCGTAATGGCGCGCCGACAGCTGCCCTACGATGCCGTTGAGCAGGGTATTATGTTGGAAGTGTACGCTGCCACGGCCAAAGACCGGGTATGGGAGCGGGCAGTACTACCTGCCGAGCCGCAAACCAACGTGGAACTGTAGGCACAGTCGAGCAACAACGGGCTACTCATTACGGGCAACTAAATCAACATGCGTTTTTCCGAAATTCCTGGTCAGCAAGGCGTCAAGCAACTGCTGCTGCAGAGTGTGCAGCGCCAGCACGTGGCGCACGCCCAGCTGTTTCGCGGGGCGGAAGGCTCGGCGGCAATGGCCTTGGCACTGGCTTACGCTACCTACCTGAACTGCGAAAACCAGCAGCCCGAAGATTCCTGCGGCCGGTGCCCCAGCTGTCAGAAAATCGACAAGCTGATCCACCCCGACCTCAACTTTATTCTGCCCGTCACCACTACCAAAACGGTGGCCAAGGATGCCGTCAGCAGCAAGTTTGCCGCCGACTGGCGCGCCTTTGTGCTGGAGAATCCCTACCAGGGCCTCAACGACTGGATGCAGCACATTGGGGCTGAAAACAAGCAGGGCAGCATTTCCAAGGAAGAAAGCCTGCAGCTGCTCAAGCTGGTGTCGCTGAAAGCCTTCGAGGCTAAGTTTAAAATTGTGATTATCTGGCTGCCGGAGCTCATGCACCCGGCCGCGGCCAATGCCGTGCTCAAGCTGCTGGAAGAGCCGCCACCCGCCACGGTATTCCTGCTGGTCAGCCACGCGCCGGAGCAGCTGCTGCCCACCATCATCAGCCGCGTGCAGCCCGTGGTAGTACGTGCCCTGTCAGAAGATGAGCTGACGACCTGGCTGCGTGATGTACACCAGGTGCCCGAGGTGAAAGCCCGGCAGATTGCCCAGCTGGCCGAAGGCCGTCCCGGTATGGCACTGGCCCTGCGCGAAGCCGCCACCGACCACGACTACTTCGAGTTTTTTGTGGCCTGGATGCGCATGTGCTTCAGCTACAAAGTAAATGACATGCTGACCAAGAGCGACGAGTTCCAGAAGCTGGGCCGCGAGAACCAGAAGGAGTTTCTGCACTACGCCCTGGTGGTGCTGCGCAAGGTGCTGCTCTTTGGTATTGACACAAAGCTGGTGCCCCACCTGCCCGCCAAGGAAGAGCAGTTCATGAAAGGCTTCAGCCGCTTTGTAACGCCCCGCAACGCCGACCTACTCACACGCGAGCTGAATGATGCGCACTACCACATTGAGCGCAACGCCAACCCCAAAATGGTGTTCCTGGATACCTCTTTGCGGGTAGGAGAGCTGCTGAAAACCGCATCCTAAGGCTCCTGAGGCACAAAAATACAGCTTGGTAAATAGCTATAGCAGCTGCTAAAATAGCTATAGCCAAGGCCAAGAATAGTGGTGTTGTACCTTTGCCGGGCGCAAGAAAATGAAAATCGGATTCCGTTTTTCATAGCAAGCATAATTATTAGAAAATACAGCGGCTGCTTCCCCACCCAACTGCGGCCGCCGCTGGTTTGCCCACCTGTTAGTAAGTAATTGATGAAGCCCATCCGTATAGGTACCCGTGGCAGTAAGCTGGCGCTGTGGCAGGCCAACCACGTAGCCGACGAGCTGCAGAAAGCCGGCCTCGCCACCGAAATTGTCATCATCACCACCAAAGGCGACATAGTGCTGGACCGCTCCCTGGATAAGATTGGGGCGAAGGGTGTGTTCACCGAGGAGCTGGAGGAAGGCCTGCGCACGGGCCACGTAGATATTGCCGTGCACAGCGCCAAAGACGTGCAAAGCTCCATCCCCGATGACCTGGAGTTGCTGGCCTTTATGCGCCGGGAGCGGGTGAATGACGTAGTGGTGAGCTTTGATACCACTTTCGATATTCACCGCCCCGACCTGATTCTGGGCACCAGCAGCACGCGCCGCAAGGCCATGCTGCAGCGCTTTTATCCTAACGCTACTACGGCAGAGTCGCGCGGCAACCTGCAAACCCGGTTGCGCAAGCTGGAAGAAGGTCAATACCACGCTCTGGTGCTGGCTTATGCCGGCGTGCACCGCATGGAGTACGATGGCCTGATTCGGCACGTGCTGCCCGAAACCCAGTTTGTGCCGGCTACCGGCCAGGGCAGCGTAGCCATTGAGTGTGCCCGCAGCTTGGATGCTGATTTAAAAGCACAGCTCAAAGTCGCGCTCGACCACCAGGCCACGCACATTTGCCTGCTGGCCGAGCGCGCTTTCCTGCGCACCATGGAAGGCGGCTGCAGCATTCCGTCGTTTGCTTTGGCTACGTTTGGGCTGGAGGGCGTGCTGCAACTGCACGGCGGCCTTATCAGCCTCAATGGCGAGCATTACATTGATGAAAAGCTGACCACCGCTAATGCCCAGCACGCCGAAGACCTAGGCGTGCGCGTGGCAGAAAGCGTGCTGAGTCGCGGCGGCCAGGAAATTCTGGCCGCTATCCGGCAGGAGCGGCAGTAAAAGTCAATAAGAAAGGAAGGGGTAAGGCCAGGCGGCTTTACCCTTTTTTGTTTCTGCCCAGCAGCGCGTACAGTAGCAGCGCCACAATAGCTCCGCTGGTATCGGCCAGCATGTCTTTCTGCGCGTCCCAGATGTCGCCCTGGCTGCCCAGAAAGGCAGCGCCGGCGCTGCCGCCCGCTACTACAGCGTAAATCCACTCAATTACCTCGTAGGCCATGGCTACGGTGCCGATGACGCAAAGCGGAAACAGGTAGCTGATAACGCGGCTGCGGATGAGGTTACGCTGGTCGGTGTACTCAATGAGGGCGTAGGCGAAGAAGCCGACCGAGACGTGGGCGACTCTATCAAACATATTCCGCTTGAAACCAAAGGTGTTGTTAAACCAATCGAAAGGCACCTTTTCGAAGGTGTAGTGCCCGCCTACCGTGTGCATAAAGAGGAGCACGCTCATCAGCGCATACGCCAGATTAGAGAACTGCACGCCGCGCAGGTATAGGACCACCAGCGCTACCACAATCAGAAAAATGGGCAGATTCTCGGCCCACCAGGTGCCGCGCTCAGCGGGGTTTATGCCCAGCAGCGTGAATTCAATCAGGTAAATAGCCAGCAGCAGCTTCGGAAACCAGGAAGTGTTGCGCACTGCGGTAGGGGCGGGTAGGACGTGGTCCATAAAAGAGAAGTGGAAGAGATAGGCAGGATAGGGGTGCGTCCGGAAGGGAAAGCTGATATCTTGCCGCCGAATTTCAGCCCTTTACTCCATGTTGATGCCGCTGGTTACTTCCCACTTGTTGTAGCGCGGCAACTTCCCGGGGCTGGTGTTTGCCGTTTGATGCATTCGGCGGCCGGAACCGCATCATGGCCAGCCCCGTAGGCTTTGGGCAATTGTACCTCTTTTACTCACTTATATATGAATACTGTTTCTCGCCGGGCCCTGCTGATAGGGTTGTTTCTTTTGATGATGGTATCGGCCGTGCAGGCGGCCAAGCGACCTAAATCCAGTAAAAAAGATGAGCTGGTGACCATCAGCACCTCGCAGGGAGACATCCGGTTATTATTGTTTGACGTGACGCCCGGCCACAAAGCCAATTTCCTCAAGCTGGCCAAAAGCGGCTTTTACGATGGCACTACCTTCCACCGCATCATTCCGCAATTCATGATTCAGGGCGGCGACCCGAACACGAAGGACAGTGACCCCAGCAACGACGGCATGGGCCCGGCCGGCGAGAAAACCATTCCCGCCGAAATCCGTCCCGAGCTGCACCACAAATACGGCGCGGTAGCCGCCGCCCGCCAGGGCGACTTTGCCAACCCCACCAAAGCCAGCAGCGCCTCGCAGTTCTACATTGTGCAGAACCACAACGGCACGCCCCACCTCGATGGCAATTACACCGTGTACGGCCAGGTAATCAGCGGCCTCGACGTCATTGATAAAATTGCGCAGCAGCCCAAAGATGAGCGTGACCGGCCCCTGACCGACATCAAAATGACGGTGAAAGTGGAGAAGCTCAAGAAGAAGAAAATTACCGAGCTCTACGGCTATCAGTACCAATAAACACGAGCACAGCTAGCGGTATGCGCATACTTATTACGGGCTCTAATGGCCTGCTGGGGCAGAAACTAGTAGCCCTGCTCCGGCAGCAGCCCGGGGTTGAGCTCATAGCTACCTCGCGCGGCGCCAATAAGCTGGCCTCGCTCTATCCTGAGGTGCGGTTTGTGCCGCTGGACGTAACCAGCCAGGAGCAGGTGCAGCAGATCCTGACCGAGGAGCATCCCACACATCTGATTCACACGGCCGCCATGACCAACGTGGATGAGTGCGAGCTGAACCATGAAGCCTGCTGGCAGCAAAACGTAACGGCGGTAGAATACTTGGTAGCAGCCTGCGCGCAGCTGAGCATTCATTTGCTGCACGTGAGCACCGACTTTATTTTCAGCGGGGAAGAAGGCCCTCTGACCGAAGAAGCAGTGCCGGCGCCCGTCAATTTTTATGGCGAAAGCAAGCTGGCGGCGGAAAAGCTGGTGCAGGCCAGCCCCGGACCGTGGGCTATTCTGCGCACGGTGCTGGTGTATGGCACCGCCCACGACTACGGCCGCACCAACATCGTGCTTTGGGTGCGCGACTCGCTCCGGGCCGGCAAAACCATTCAGGTAGTCAACGACCAGTTTCGCACCCCCACGCTGGCCGAAGATCTGGCGCAGGGCTGCTGGCTGGCCGCCAGGCATAATGCTACCGGCATCTTCCACATCAGCAGCGACGAGCTCCTGACGCCCTACCAAATGGCCCTCCGCGTAGCCGACTATTTCCAGCTGGATAAGTCGCTCATCCAAAAGGTAGATGCCAGCATGTTTTCCCAGCCGGCCCGCCGGCCGCTGCGCACAGGCTTTATCATTACCAAAGCCCGGCAGGAGCTGGGCTACCGGCCGCACACCTTTGAGGAAGGTATTGCACTGCTGGCTCAACAAACGGCTTAAATTACCTTTCGTTAACTGGTAATGGCAGTGGGAAACCCTTGATTTACCTCCTTCGTTCTTTATATTTCCCGCGCTATTTCCCTATTGCTGCTGAGGGTTCACACCGCCCGGCAGTCATTTATTGTTAACGTTATTATTGTTGTGTTGTGGCTACTAAGCGCCCTGCAGCCCTGGTGCGGGCTATCCGTCGGTATTTCGGCTTTTCACGTGGTGAAACTAATGGCTTTCTGTTCCTGCTGGCGCTGATGGTTTTCTGGCTGGTGCTGCCCTATTTGCTGCAGCCCGCTCTGCCGGAGTACAATGCCACCACTGATAAGCAGGAACTGGACCGGGTAGCCGCCGAGCTGACTGCCAACCGGCAGCCCCGATTCCGGAAAACGTGGCCCCAGCGGCCCCGGTACGCGCGCCCTACAGTAGCGCAAGTGGAGCTGACGCCCTTTAACCCCAACACGCTCACCGCGCCGGACTGGGAAGCCCGCGGCGTGCCGGGCTTCGTGGCCACGCGTTTGGTGCGCTACCGGGATGCGGTGGGCGGCTTTAAAGCCAAATCCCAGATTCAGAAAGCCTATGGGCTGGAGCCGGCAGTGTATGCGCGGCTGGCGCCCTATATCCAGCTCCCGGACCAGGAACCGCCCCGAACTAAAACTGCCTGGGCGGCTCACGCCAATTATCCGGCGTGGAAAGATCAGCCGGGCGGTGCTATAGCCGGCTTGCCCACGGCCGCCCGCTACCCCCGCAAACCCCTTCATCTGGCGCATTTCGATTTGAACGCGGCAGATACAACCCAGCTCCAGCAAATCCGGGGAGTGGGCCGGCGGCTGGCGGCGCGGGTAGTAGGCTACCGCGAGCGGCTGGGCGGCTTTGTTCGGGAAGAACAGGTAGGGGAGATATATAACCTGGCCCCGGACCTGGTAGACAGCCTGCGCAAGTACACGTTTGTGAAAGAAGGCTACATGCCAGCCTCTTTAAATATTAACCAGGCAACTTTAGCGGAGCTGCGCGACCACCCTTACGTGGGCCTGCGGCTGGGCCGCGTGCTCATTTCCTATCGGGAGCAGCATGGCCCTTTTCATCAGCCCGATGATTTGCGGCCCATCCGGATTATGGATGCGGCTACGCTGGAAAAGCTGCGCCCTTATCTGCGCTTTTGAGGAAACCCAGCGCTACTATCCAGCCGGTCAGAGTTGGTTTTAAAACTGCGATATGCTGCTGTGAAGCGTTGGTAGTCAGCGCATCAACACACAGGAGGAGGTAAGTGGGATGATGCCGACGGCCAAGAGGGCTACCGGGGTAAAAACTGATTAGGGGTTTTGCCGGTAGAAAACGTGACAAAATTCGGCTAACTGCGTATGGTTTTGCGAGGAGAGTCTGGCGCGACGCCGGGCTCCTGTTTGGTGAGACTAATACCCCGTTTATGCTCTTCTTTTATCTGCGCGACCGACTGGCTCCGCTTGCCTTTTTTCTGCACGCGCTGGTGTGCGGCTGCAGCTCCGATACCGGACATGGCAAGTTTGAGAAAGTGACGGCGGCCTATGAGGTAAAAAAGGCCGGCCTGATGCAGCGGGATGATGTAGTGGAAAGCTCCGGCCTGGCCCTCGTCAATGACAACGGCGACTTATGGACGCACGGCGACGGCGGCAATACCTCCATCCTTTATAAAGTAACCGCCCAGGGCGACCTGCTCCAGCGCCAGCGCATCCCCGATGCCAACAACATAGACTGGGAAGACCTGGCTCAAGACCGCAAGCGCGGCTATTTATTTATTGGTGATTTCGGCAACAACGGCAACAAGCGCCGCGACCTGCGCATTTACCGCCTAAATACTGCCGACTTCAAGAAGGTGGATACCATTGCCTTTAGGTATCCTGATCAAAAGCTGTTTCCTCCGAAAAAGCCTGCCCGCAACTTTGACTGCGAGGCCTTTTTCTACCACAACGACTCCCTCTACCTATTCACCAAAAACCGCGGCGAGGGGAAATGGGTGAAGGAATACGTGCTGCCTGCCCGCCCCGGCAATTACGTGGCTACGCTGGCCGACAGCATCCGCATCAGCAGCTGGATTACCGCCGCCGATATCAGCCCCGATGGCCGGCAGGTAGCGCTGCTGGGCTATGGCAACGTGTACCTGTTTGAGGGACAGCCGGGCCGCCGGCTTTTTCAGGGTAAGAAGTATTGCCTGCCGGTAGAAAAAACCGGGCAGGCCGAAGGACTGGTTTACCTCAACAACCAGGATTTTGTCATCAGCAATGAGAAAGGCCGGCTCTACCACGTCAAGCGCCGCACCGATGTGGCTATGCCTTAGCCCAGTCTCTGGCCGGGCACATTCCAACTGCCTGCTCAGCTGTTAAGCTGTTACCCAACCCCTCTGTTCATCACTAGCAAAGCTTTATCATGTCACACACCATTCTGGTTACCGGGGCTACCGGCACCGTGGGCTCCGAAGTTGTGAAGGCCCTGTCTAACTGCGGGGTTACCGTACGCGCCGGGGTACACTCCCTTATCAAAGGCGACCGGCTAAAAAAGCTTAACCCCGCCGTGCAGCTGGTGGAGATGGACTTTGCTAATCCGCAAACCCTGGCTGTGGCTCTTACCGGCGTGGATAAAGTAGTGTTGATTACCCCGTTTGATGAGCAGCAGGTGCAGGAAGCCAAACAGCTGGTAGATGCGGCCCGCGAGGCCGGCGTGCGCTACATTCTGCGCGTATCGGTGCTGGGGGCTGAGCAGGAGCCGGGCATTCTGCTGGGGCGCTGGCACCGGGCCGCGGAGCAGTATATTGAGCAGAGCGGCTTGGCGTACACGCTGCTGCGCCCCAATAGCTTCATGCAAAACTTCCTGGTGTATTACGGCGACTCCATCCGGCAGGAAGGCCGCATCTATCTGCCGCTGGGTGAAGGAAAAATCAGCTATGTAGATGTGCGCGATATTGCGGCCGTAGCCGCCTCCATACTCACAGCCGAGGAGGAGGAGCCACACTACGGCAAAGCCTATACCCTCACCGGCCCACAGGCCCTGAGCGTTACCGATGTGGCACAAGCCATTAGCCAGGCCACGGGCCGGCCGGTACAGTATGTTGATGTGCCGGAGGCAGCCGCCCGCCAGGCTATGCTGGGCGCCCAAACGCCCGAGTGGATGACGGACGCCATGCTGGAGCTGCATAGCATTGGCAAGGCCGGCTACGCGGCTGCCATCACTAACACCATTCAGGACCTGACGGGGCGCGCACCACACACGTTTCAGCAGTTTGCGCAGGACTTCCACCCGCAGTTCTCCCCCGCATAATGTAAATCGAAGTCAAACAAAAAGGCTCCTTACAACCTGTAAAGAGCCTTTTTTGCTGAACGGTAACTACCGCTTAGCGGTCTTCCTCATCGCGGCCACGGTTGCGGCGCGGGGCCGAGCCATAGTCGCTTTCATCCTCGTGCTGGCTGCGATACTGCCCGCGGCGCTCCGGGCCGTAGTTGCGGCTCTGGCTGTAGCTGTCGTAGTCGCCGCGGGAAGGGGAGCCCCCGCGCATGTCGCGGTTACCGGAGGAATATTCATCGTTGTAGGAGCCACCCCGGGAGCCGAAGCCCTCGCGGGAGCTGCCGCCATAGTTGGGGTTGCTGTAGCCGCTCCGGGACTCGTACTGGTCGCTGGGCCGGTCAGAATAGCCGCGGTAGTTGCGCTCATTCCGGTCACGGCTGCCGTACTCAGTCCGGTTCTGGTGCTGCTGCTGCGAGTCCCACTCACTCATGCGGTGACCACCGCCCTGGGAAGGACGATACTCCTCGTTCTGATTGCGGTACTGGTTGCCAAAGCTGCTGCGGCCCTGGTCGTAGCCATGGTTCATGCCCTGGCTATTGCGGTCCTGGTCGCTCATCCAGTTGCTGCCGCGGTTCATACTGCTGCTCATACCACTGTTCATGGAAGAGCGGCCATAGTCCTCGCTGTAGCCCCGGTCGCGGCCCTGGCGCGAGCCATTATCGTTCAGGTGACTGCTGCTGCCCCCGTCCCAGCGCTGCTGGTCCTCTGGCATGCGGTTGCCATAGCTGCCCTGGCGGTTGTAGTCCTGCTGATAGCCGCGTTCCTGGTACCCGTAGCTGTCGCGCTGGCCGTAGCCACCCTGCATGTTGCCTTGGTTCATGTTGCCCCGGCCATCATAATCCTGATAGGAACCGGAGTGCTGGCTGTAGCCGCCGGCAGGCTGGTTGCTGCCGTAATAGCCGCCACGGTTGTCGCCGATGTTGCGGTCATTTTCACGGTACTGGTTGCCATAGCCCCCTTGCGTGCTGCCGTAGCCGTGGCTGCCAAACTCGCCCCGGCCAACGCCACTTTGCATATTCTCGTTCCGGTCACGGTCCTGGTAGCTGCCTTCCATGCTGTTGCCAAAGTTACCACCGTAGTTGCCCATGTTCTGATTCTCCTGCTGGTTGCCCATCATTTCCTGCGAGCCTTTTGAGCGGGAAGAGGAAGAAGTTGGTTTTTTGGCAGTGGAAGATCCGGTACGCGAAGTACTGGAAGTGCTGGCCGAGCCCGTGGGCTTGCTGCTACTGCTGGTACTACGCTTGGTATCCGTGGTTTTAGCCGTAGCTGATTTACCTGCTTGGCTACCGGTCTTCGTTTTATCAGTACCACCAGCACTCATAGCGGATGAGCCCGATGCTTTATTAGCATTGCTACCAGATTGCATACTGCCGCTGGTGCTTCCCATACTACCGGGGGTGGAGCCGGTGCCCATAGAGGAGGAAGAGCCAATGGAAGTATTATTTCCGGGAGAAGTACCCACACTCATACCACTGCTCATGCCAGTACCACCAATACCAGTATTGCTTTTCGCGGGAGAACCGGAGGAAGGAGAACTGCTATTCTGATTTTTAGGGTCGTTGTTCATAAAGCTAGTTTTTAGGGTGGGAAAAAGAAATTATAATACTTTACCTATACGCTCCTGAAAAGCCCTAGTTCAACTATCCCCACCTAAAAACTGTATAACTTCTTGGGATAAAAGCTTGACTATATAGGAGTTTGTAGATAATATTGCTTTCGATAACGGCATGCTGAACAGTATTATTATCGCTAGACTTGAACTTAACTCATAATAAACAGTAGCTTTACCGCCTAATTTACCTACAACCAACGCCATTATGAAAACGGGCAAAGTCAAATTCTTTAATGAGTCCAAAGGGTTTGGATTCATCATTCAGGATGAGAATTCGCAGGAAATTTTTGTTCACCAGACCGGTCTGGTGCATGAAATCCGGGAAAACGACCGGGTTTCCTTTGATGTCATTGATGGCAAGAAGGGCCTGAATGCCGTGAAAGTAGAGCGCATCTAGCTCCTGATTTCTGCTACGCCTATTGCCTGTTCCCGTTCCCTGTCTTTCAGGGAGCGGGAATTTTTTTGTCCAATAAAAAGCCCCTCTCCTGAAAAGGAAAGGGGCTTTTTATTGGCCGACAGCTCAGGCAGGAAAACGGGAAAGCGCTTACTCCGTGGCAGCCTTTTTAGCTACGCGCACCCCCACCGACATAATGCCCGGCAGGGCATCCTGGCGCATGTACTGCTCCAGTGTAATCTTATAGGTGCCGACCTGACGGAACCGCTGTGCCGGCAGCGCCAGAAACTCATGGTCGAAAATATCCCCGGCGCCTTTGCCACGCGGCTCGCCGGTTTTCGGGTCCATCAGCAGCATCTGGTGCAGCAGCGTAGACAGTACCTGCCCGTTGGGCGCCGTAAGCGTGTGCTTCATGTACAGATTATAATAGCCGTAGGAGGAAGCATTGCGGACGTTGAAGTACACATCATACCGCTGCGTGGTGTCGGTGATGGTGAACTCAAACGTAGGCTTTTCCTGCACCACCCATACATAGGGCTGGCCGGTCGTATCCTTCAGATCAATGTTTTTTTCGAATACCTGATTCGGGTCGCAGGCGGTGAGGCCTAGCAGCAGAAAGCCGGCCACCACCAGGGCAGAGGTTTTTATGTTCATACAGCAGGTGGCGTTGTAGCATCCTGACCACCGCCCTGACGGCGGCCCCCGCCGCGCCGGCCATTACGGCCCTGGCGCTCGGTGCGGTTTTCAGCACCGCCGGCAGCGGGCGGTGTACCGCCTTCGGGGCGGGCCTGGCGGCTCTCGCCAGCCTCGCCCGAGGGGCGTGGTGGGCGGTGCCGACGGTTGGCGGGCTTAGCAGCGGCTCCCCGGGGGCGGCCATCACTGCGGGAAGAAGCCGGCGCTGAGGTGCCTGAAGCTTCCGGCGCCTGCTCTGCCCGTTCCGGGCGCTCAGACCTTGCCTGGCGTTCGGGGCGTTCCGGGCGCTCAGAACGCTCGGAGCGTTCCTGGCGGCCCGCAGAGGCGGCCACGTCTGGCGAAGTTTCCGACTTTTTCTTTTTGCGCTTGGTGCGCTTGTTGGCCTTTATCTTGTCGTCAAGGCGGTCTAGGTTACCCTCCACAATGGCCGACACTTCGGGCTGGCGCTCTTCCTCCGTTACCGGGGGCAGCAGCGACTCCGGCTTTTCGCCGCGCTTGTTCATGTCCTGAATTTCGCGCACCCGCTCGGTGGGCAGCATCACCCAGTTATTATCGCCCCGGAAAGCAAACCACATCTTCTTTTTAAAGATGTCTGTCTTCTGCAGGAAGGCCTCGCCTTTTTCCGTTTGCAGGGCCCGCTGCACCTGCGGAATATCCTTCAGAGCCTGCAGGTAAGTATCCAGCTCATAATTGAGGCAGCACTTAAGGCGGCCGCACTGCCCGGAAAGCTTGGCCGGGTTCAGGCTCAGGTTCTGGTAGCGGGCGGCGGTGGTGCTCACGCTTTTAAACTCCGTGAGCCAGGTAGAGCAGCACAGCTCGCGCCCGCAGGAGCCAATACCGCCCAGGCGGCCGGCCTCGTGGCGCAGCGAAATCTGCCGCATTTCTACCCGCACCCGAAACTCTTCGGCCAGGCGCTTAATCAGGTCCCGGAAATCTACCCGGTCTTCGGCCGAATAGAAGAAGGTAGCGCGCGAGCGGTCCGCCTGGTACTCCACGTCGGAGAGCTTCATTTTCAGACGCAGTTCATCTACCACGGAACGGGCCCGGAACATAGTGCCGGTTTCCAGGTCGCGCACGGCTTCCCAGCGCTCCACATCCTGCGGCGTGGCTACCCGCAGAATGGGGCGGATATCCTTAGAATCGAGCGGTACTTTCTTTTTGCGCATTTGCAGGCGCACCAGTTCCCCTTTTAAGGAGACATGGCCCAGGTGCCAGCCGTTGCCGGCGGCTTCTACCACTACGGCGTCGCCGGTAACCAGGGGCAAATGCTCGGCATTGCGGAAGAACTCTTTCCGGCCACCTTTAAAGCGGATTTCTACGATATCGAAACCCTTAAAGTCAGCAGGCAGGTCCAGGTCCTGCAGCCAGTCGAATACGTTGAGGCGGTTACAACCGCCGGTGCTGCAACTCCCTTTGGAGCCGCAGCCGGCAGCAGTGGTGGAGCAGCCCCCACCGGAAGAACAAGATGAACAAGCCACGGCTTGAGAATATATATAGTGAGGCGGCTAGAAGCCGCACGAAATCGGTTTCAACAAAGATAAGCATTTCGGAAAGGGTGGCTTACCTGCCGAAATCAGCAGGCAGAACCTCTAGTCCGTGTTTTTCCGGAGGCAGGCGACCAAGCATGAGAAGCCGGGTGCTTGGTTTAAGGAATATCAAGTTTACAATATTATGAACAAGATTTTGTCATTATGGCAAAAATGAATGGGATTAATTTTGTTCTACTATACTAAAATCATACATTTTGGGACTCTTTTACATTTTTCACCTTCACCCCCATCCATTTTGATGAAGTTTTCTTCCCTCTCCGCTAAAGTAGGCGCTCTGGCGCTGGCTACCGTTGTATTTGCTTCGTGCTCCGAGAAAACCGAAGTGGCTAAAGATCAGGTTTCGCCTGAGGCTATTGCCAAAATCCAGTCCATGGGCTTCAGCACCCAGAACATCCAGCGTGATGGTGATGCTTATGTGGTAGAAGGTGATATCCGCCTGACAGACCGCGACTTGGCCGGTGCTTATAGCAACGGTAAACTGATGCGGGTAGGTGAAGCTGAGCAGTATCGCACCACAAACCTGGTATCTGCTCCCCGCGCCATCACTCTCTCTCTGTCGTCTAAAATGCCGGCTTCGTATGGTGCCGTTCTTGACGAAGTAGCCCGTCGCTACAACGCACAGGGCCTGAGCCTGACTTTCTCGCGCGTAGCTTCCGGTGGCAGCATCGTGCTAAACACGGCTAGCGGTAGCTACCTGGCTTCGGCTGGTTTCCCAACCGCCGATGGTCAGCCTTACAACTCGGTAAAGGTAAACACCCGCGCTATCGGCACGGTATCCACCACGGCCCAAATCAACTACGCGGCTACTATCATTGCTCACGAAGTAGGTCACTGCATCGGTTTCCGCCACACGGACTATATGGATCGTAGCTACAGCTGCGGTGGCTCGGTTTCGAACGAAGGCGCCAGCACCGTGGGCGCTATCCTGATTCCCGGCACGCCTTCAGCTGCTGATCCAAACTCCTGGATGCTGGCCTGCATTGGCAGCGGCCAGAACCGTTACTTCAATGCCAATGACGTAACTGCTCTTAACTACCTCTACTAAACTGCCGTTTGGCTGCGTAAGCAGAGTTAGTTGAAAATACCCTGGCCCATTTGGTCAGGGTATTTTTTTGTGCCTGTACTTAAGGCAGTTTCTCTGAAAGCAGCGGGACGAAACCCGATGAGTTGTTTTATAAGAATTGATAATTGTATTTTGATTTTATTTAATATAATGATAAATAGATTGAATTAACAATCATTTCCATCACCCCAAACCCCACGCATACTTATGAAAACAACTGCTTTTTCCTCCACTCTCAGCGCGCTGGCTTTGGCTGCGCTTCTGCTTACTTCCTGCTCTGAGAAAACCGAAGTCGCCAAAGACCAGGTTTCGCCCGAAGCACTGGCCAAAATTCAGGCTCTGGGCTTTAGCACCCACAACGTGCAGCGCGACGGGGATACCTACATTGTGGAAGGCGACATTCGCCTGACGGACCGCGACTTGGCCGGTGCTTACAGCAACGGTAAGCTGCTACGCATAGGTGACGTAGAACAATACCGCACTACCAACCTGGTAACCGCGCCGCGAAACATCACCGTAAGCGTTTCCAGCATGCTGCCCGCCTCGTACGGCGCGGCGCTGGATGAGGCCATCCGCCGGTATAATGCGGAGAACATGACGCTCAAATTCTCCCGGGTGGCATCGGGCGCTAATATTTCCATTGTGCGAGGTAACGGCAGCTATCTGGCATCGGCGGGATTTCCTACCTCCACGGGCCAGCCCTACAGCCAGGTAAAAGTGAACTCCAATTACCTGGGCGCTAACCCCGGTACCAACTACCTGGGCACCATTCTGGCGCACGAAATGGGCCACTGCATCGGCTTCCGCCACACCGACTTCATGGACCGCAGCTACAGCTGCGGCGGCGCCTATTCCAATGAAGGTGCCAGTTCGGTGGGCGCTATCCTAATTCCGGGCACGCCTAGCGGCCCTGACCGTGACTCCTGGATGCTGGCCTGTATTGGCAGCGGCCAGAACCGGCCCTTCAACAAAAACGATAAAACGGCGCTTGGTTATCTGTACTAAACCGCCAGTCAGATCTAGTTTATCTAACGGCAAAACCGCTCCGGTCATGATGGCCGGGGCAGTTTTGCCGTTAATAGATGGTTACATGCCGCGTCCACTGCCGGCCGTTTTCGGCTCGTACGCGCAGTACATAATGGCCGGGTTTCAGATTGTAGGTAGTAAGCTCGTTAATGACTCCATCCGCTGTGTTTTCCTGTTGGAGCTTGCCAATACCATCATAAAGCCACCACTGCAGGGCAGCCGCATCGGCGGTAGCTATCTGCAGTACCTGGCCCGCTTGCACCGGGTTAGGGAATACGGCCAGGTCATCAGTGGCAAGCGAGAACACCCGTTCGGGGCGGCTGTCAATGGTCTGGCCGGTGCTGGTAATCAGCCGCACCCGGTACAGGCTGCTGCCCGGGGTGGGGGAGGCATCAGTGAAGTGCAGCTGGGTCTGGGTAACCGGCGAAATGGTTTGCAGGGCAACATAGCGCCCGGAGGCATCCTGCCGCTCCAGCGTAGCCGATACCAGCTGGTAGGTGCTGGCCAGCAACACTTCAAAATCGATGGGCTGCGAGGTTACCAGCTGGCTGGGCAGAAACGATATGAAATAGCAGCTGGTGCCTTGCTGATAGTTAAGCAACTGGCTGTGCAGGCCCGGTTTTCCCTGTACCAGGGGCGCCACGGCATAGTAAGGGCTGGGGCTGTCAGCATCAGAAACCATTAGCGTCGTATCGGAAATAACGCGCAACGGCTGGAGGTAAGCGCCCTGCAGGGTATAGAGCTGGTAGTCGGTTACGCCCGGCAGCGCGGGCCAGGCCAGCAGCGCATCCGGGGCGCAATAGTATACGGTGCGGGCCTTCACCTCCGGGCTTATCAAAAACTGCTCGGTTGGCAGGGTGAGGCTGCCAGCCTGGAGCTGCAGATAAACCTGCGCGGCGGTATCGGGTGGGGTCCAGGCGTAGCTGCGCTGCTGCAGGTTGATGTCGGTAGCCACGGTATTCCAAGTGGTAGCGCCTTCGAAGCGGTATTGCAGCGTGGCTGGGGTGGCGGCGCCCAGCCATTGCCACCGAACGTAGGCGGGCTGCCCGGCTTCTACCTGGCTGCCCTGCACCGGCCAGGTCCACTGAAACGCCGGGGCCAGTTCATAGGCCACATAAAATGGCTGAGGGCCGGCCGTTACGGCGTACCCACGCACCAGCACTTGGTACTGCCCGGGAGGGGGGGCTGAGAGGGTAATCTGCTCGGCGTTATTCAGGTGGTCGGAGGCGCGGCGGGCGGCTTTGGTGAGGGAATCGAGGCGGGGGGCGGAGCTGAGCACCCAGGGCTTCCATTTGCGGCCCGTGGTGATTTCCTGCAGCTCCAGGTCCAGGTCGTTGAGAAGGGCCTGGGGGGCGTTGGCCGCCGCGGCCGGATCCAGCCAAGCCAGCGTGCATTTAAGCTGGGCCGTGCCGGTTGGTACGCTCAGGGTGTAGGTGCTGGTAGCTGCCTGGCTGGCCGTGCCGCTAAACAGGCGTTTCTGCTGCACCGTTTGCACGGCGCCTAAGGCATCCAGTTGGCCGTAGCCGGTCCGGAAATCGGGCCCGGCGGCATCTACATCATCAGCAGCATTCAAAAGCACAGCCTTTACCAGCGCCGACGCAGGCAGCTCCCCCGCATATGTCTCGCGGTAGGCCTGCTGCACCAGCAGCGCCGCCCCCGATACCAGGGCGGCGGCATCGGAAGTGCCCCCGGCGCCATAGGCCACCAGCTCCGGCTTCAGGCGGCCATCGTAGGCGGGGCCGCGGGAGCTGCGCGGCGTCAGCTCACTGATGCCGTTGGTGGCCCCCACGCTCAGGGTGTTCTTGGATTGCTTGAACTGGCCGGTGAGGTTGGCTACGCCGGCCAGCCCGACATAGGGGCCATCCGTTGGGGCTTGCTCGCCGCTGTTGCCGGAGGAGAAAACGTGTAGTAGCGTAGGCTCCTGCACCGTTTGCTCATCATAGGCTTTGGCCTCTACCCCGTAATAATTCTCCACGCCCACGCCGTAGGAATGGTTTTGCACCGATACTTTATCCGACTGCAGGCCGGAGAGGTCATCGGGGAGCAGATTGGCGAAATCAGAAGAAGTAAGCCGGGCGGCCCGCGCCGCGCCGCGCCCCTGGGGGCCGGTATTGCCGGCGCCGGCTATCAGGGTGGCCATATCCGTAGCATGGCGCGAGACAAAGCGCCCGGTCAGCGAAAACGGCAGGGACCTTCCCCGCAGGTCGAGGTCGGTGGTATCAAAAGCCTCTTCCTTGATGGAAGCCGTGAGGCCGGCGCCCGTCAGCTCCGGAAACTGATGCCAAACGGCGGCCAGGGTATTCAAGGTCAGATCGGAAGAGGGGATGAGGCGCTCCTCGCGGGCGCGCCGGTTGGATACATCCACAAATTCCACCCATGGGCTGGCAGCCAGCTCGGTTAGCTGATCAGTCTTCAGATTTGAAATTTGAAACAGGCGCCCGGTGGTTCCTAAAGGCAGAAGGCGGGCCTGGGGCAAATGCTGCCGGAGCCAGCTGCGGAATTGCTGCGGCTCCCGCACGCTTACGCGCCACTCCTGGTAGTAGGCAGAGGCAGGCGTGCGCAGGGCGGGTGCCAGTTTCTGCCGGGCCTGCAGCTTTTGCGGCGGACTAGCCGCCGTGCTTTGCGCCCGACTTGTTCCACTCCAGAGCAGCATCAAAAACCAACAGGATACTGCGGAGCGGAGGAAAGATGGACGCATGAAAAGGGAACGTTAACGGGCAAAAAACAGCAGACATTCAGACCAGAGCACGAATCTCAAATGTAGCCAAATGTGGCGTTTGTGCGGCCGGGCCGGTTGGAACTGGAGAACAGCTTGCCATACAAGCAAAAAGAAAGGCCTGCCGGAGCCGGCAGGTCTTTCCTGAGGAAGTAAACGAGGCAAAAGTGGGATTAGGGTTTGAGCACCACTTTCACGCAGTTGTCTTTTTTATTGCGGAAGATGTCGTAGCCGTGGGCCGCCTGGGTCAAGGGCAGGCGGTGGGTGATGATGTCATCCAGCTTCACACGGCCATCTACCACATACTGCAGCAGCTTATCGATGTGCTTGTGCACGGGTGCCTGCCCGCCCCGTAGCACAATGCCTTTATCAAAGAACTGGCCGACGGGGAAATTATCATAGTATGCAGGATACACACCCAGCACCGAGACGATACCGCCGCGGTGCACAGCGCTCATGCAGGTTTCCAGCACTTTAATTGAGCCTTTCTCAAAGTTGACGACGGCCTTGGCGCGGTCCAGCAGGTCCCGGTCGGGCTCAAAGCCCACGGCCTCCACGCACACATCGGCGCCGCGGCCTTCGCTCATGTTGCGAATTTCTTCAAGCACCTGTTTCTGCGACTCCCACAGAATGGTTTCGCAGTTGGCAGTTTGCCGGGATTTGTCCAGGCGGTACTTCTGCGTATCCACAATCACCACCCGGGCGGCGCCCCGCAGCCACGCCGATTTAGCAGCCATAATACCCACCGGGCCCGAGCCGAAGATGGCCACAAACTCGCCGCCTTTCACCTCGCCCCAATCAATGCCGGAATAGCCGGTGGGGAAAATATCGGTCAGGAACAGGGCTTGCTCATCGGTGAGGGAATCCGGAATAATGCGGGGGCCAAAATCAGCATAAGGTACCCGCACATACTCGGCCTGGCCGCCGTTGTAGCCGCCGTACAAATCGGTGTAGCCAAACATGCCGCCCCCTTTCTGGGTGAGCACGCCGCCTTCCGGGCCATAATGCTCGGGGTTGGAGTTTTCGCAGTGGCCGGGCAGCTGATGGTTGCAGAAAAAGCAGGTGCCACAGGCTACGGGAAAGGGCACTACCACCCGGTCGCCGCGCTTGAGGTTGGTAACGCCTTTGCCTACTTCCTCTACTATGCCCATAAACTCGTGTCCCAGCACCATGGGCACGGGCTGCGGGAGCCCGCCGTTATACAGGTGCAGGTCAGAGCCGCAGATGGCGGTACTGGTTACGCGGATGATGGCGTCGCGTGATTCTTCGATCTGGGGGTCGGGCACGTTATCGACGCGGACGTCTTTCATCCCATGGAACACGAGTGCTTTCATACGAATAGTGATTAGGTAGAGAAATAGGACAACCGCTTACCCGAGCTGAGCAGGTATTTTCAGAGGCAGTTATTGAATAACGGGCTATAGTTGAGATGGTTTGCGGACTTGAAGGCGATAATAGTATGTAAGTATTTGATAAAGAGTAAATTAAAAAGGCATGGACAAAATTTTGTCCATGCCTTTTGCTGATGTGATGCGGGAAGAGAAACCTACCCTACAGTCGATACACCTGCACACTGTTGGGCAGCAGCAGGTAAATATATTGCTCCCCGAACAGTACTTGCGTGGTGGATCTGGCCACGGCGGCGGGCAGGGGTATTATTCGCTCGGCTAAGGTGTAAAGCTGGAAGAAATGCAGTGCCCCGTTGGCTACATAGTACAGCTCGTCGCCGCGGAATCCAACGTAGCTGAGGCCGGGAAAGGGCAGCTTTTTGCGGTATGTGCCCAGGTTGTCGAACACGTAGATGCCGCTGCTGTAATCTATCAGATAGAGGTTGTTCTGATAGTGACGCATAAACCGGAAATCGGGTTTGGTGCGGCCCAGCAGCACGTCCAGCGGGGTAGCAGCTACCAGTCGCTGCGGCGTGGGGTCAAACTGCCGCAGGGTAAGGTCACTCTCATTCAGCAGCCAGATTTTATTGTCGGGGGCCAGCGTGGCGGTGCGGATCTGGCCATCGATGTAATCGGTGAGGCGTACCTGGGTGATGGGGGCCAGGAAACGGTCGAGGAGGAGTATCTGCTGCTGGTCGTCGTAGAAAGCCAGAATCTTGGTTAGGTTCCAGGCTTCCAGCTGCGCAATGTGGCCGGGTAGGGCAGGGGAGTAGGTATTGAGCGGCTGCCCATCAGCCGAGTACTGATGAATGTTGTTCTGGCCATCGGCCACGTAGAGCGTGCCGCGCCGGTCCAGGGAAGCATGGGCGGGGGCGGCCAGCGGAATGGTGCGCACCAGCGTCCAGCCCAGACTATCGGGAGTGGTTGGAAGGGGTTTACTGACTACTGGCGCCGTTTTGGAGGGTGGCGAAACGGAAGCCGCGGCCGGTACGCCGGTTTGGGCATAGCCGGCATTCAGAAGCAAGCATGAAAACAACAGCAGCCAGGAGGTTTTGCCCGCCGTGCGCCGGATGCTATGCCTGCTCAAAATGCTGCAGCGCCAGTTCATTGCCATCATATACCGCGTAGGAGCAATAATTGACCCATTCGCCCAGGTTCACGTAGCGGCTCTGGGGCGTAACGGGCACATCCAAGGGCAAGTGCCGGTGGC
This sequence comes from Hymenobacter sp. DG25A, assembly GCF_001280305.1. NCBI lineage: Bacteria > Pseudomonadati > Bacteroidota > Cytophagia > Cytophagales > Hymenobacteraceae > Hymenobacter > Hymenobacter erythromyxa. The sequence goes on from NZ_CP012623.1 coordinate 373,663, forward strand.
CAAATACGTAATAATCGTGGTGGTAGCGCTGCTCCAGCTCCCGGCAGTACACCAGCAGCCACTCTTCGTCGCCGAAATACTTCTCATCGGCTTCCGCGTTTTGCACGCGGCTGTGGCGGCTCCAGCGGTTGGCCATCCCAATACCCAGGTTGGGGTGCAGGCGCGCAAACAGCCACTGGGCTACCGGCGAGGAAAATACCCGCTTCAGCATTTTGTAAGTGTGGTCCTTCGGCCCCAGGCCATCCCCATGCCCGATGTGAAACTCCTGCCCGCCAATACGCTGGCTGACGGGGTGGCGAAGAATGGGAATGTTCAGCTCCTTGGTGAAGTAGTCAAACATCCACATATCGTGGTTGCCGGTGAAGAACGTAACGGGCAGGCCGGCGTCCGTCAGCTCGGCCAGCTTGCCCTGCAGCCGGATAAAGCCGCGCGGTATGGCGTGCTTATACTCAAACCAGAAGTCGAAAATGTCGCCCAGCAGGTAAATGGCGGCGGCGTCCTGGGCGGCCATATCCAGCCAGCGCACAATGCGCCGTTCCCGCTCCAGGGAGCGGGCGGCATCGGGGGCACCCAGGTGAAAATCGGAAGCAAAGTACACCTTGCGGCCGGGCGGCAGCGCCAGGTCAGGCAGTCGGTTCGGGGGCGTCATCCAGTAAAAACAGGGCAATGGCGCGGGGGCCGTGCGCCCCGAGAACCAAGGTTTTTTCAATATCGGCCGTGCGGCTGGGGCCGGTGGTCAGGGAAAACATAGAAGGCAGCTTGTCGGCGCCGTAGCGGGCGCGCATCCCCTGCAGGGCATCGCCAATATCAGTTACTACCTGCGATGTGCGGGCAAAAACCAGGTGCTGCTCGGGGTAAATGCTCAGGCGCCGGCCGCTGCTGGTAGCGCCGCTCACCAGCACGCTGCCGGTGCGGGCCACCAAGGCTTCGCAGGTAGTGAGGGCGGCATCGGCTTTCTGCAGGAAGTCGGCTTCGTCTCCGTTAAACACCAGGCCACCGGCGTGGAGCAGCTTTTTCAGCTCCGGCTCCCACACGTACAAATTCTCCAGGCCCTTCTCCTTTTTATAGAGGAAGAGCTGGTCGTAGAAATGCTCCACGGACTCGCAGTAATAAAACGCGCCGCCCACCCGCCGGAAGCTTTGGGCAAAAGCCACAGCCAGGTCTTCGTTGGTAGTGGGGTGCAGGGGCGCCGTGAAGTCAGGCGCGGCCGGCAGGGGAGCCGGCTTGGCCAATGACTCGCGAATACGGCGCAGCATAATGTCGCGGGAGGTCTGAGACATAGCGCAAAGGTAACAGAGTAGGGCCATGCACCACCTCGTTGGTAAAGAGGGAGGTGTAGGTTATGATTTTATAGATTGATAGTTAGGAATTTATCGTCCATGGTCAATTTGCTAACGTAGACTATCGAAAGCAAGAATTGCTTTATATTCAGCTTAGCATCATGCCCTTTCCAGCAACCTTCGGGCGGCGGGGCCGCCTTTCTTCTGGCACCGGTTGGCTGAACTATGCCCTCGGCTTTTTGCTTTTGCTGCTGTTTTCTTTTGCGCCGGTGCCCCCGGGAGCGGCCAAAAAGAAGCTCAAAACCCGCAACGTTATTATTGTAGTCATTGATGGCCCCCGGTACTCAGAAACCTGGGATAGCACCAGCATGATTCCCAATATGGCCACGCGCCTGAAGCCCCGGGGCGTATTTCTGCCTAACTTCTACAATAACGCCTTTACCTACACCAACTCCGGGCACGTGGCCATCACCACGGGCATCAACCAACCCATTGATAACTATGGCGAGGAGTTGCCGCAGCAGCCCTCTATCTTTCAATACTGGCGCAAAGCCACCGGCAAACCCGCTACTTCGGCTTGGCTTATCACCAGTAAAGACAAGCTGCACATTCTGGGTAATACCCTGAACCCAGAGTGGAAAGACCAGTTTATGCCCTCTATGGATTGTGGTGTGAGCGGCCCCGGTAGCGGCTACCGCTCCGATTCCCTGACCCTGGTAGCCGTAAAGCGCATTCTCACTCAGTACAAGCCCAATCTGGTGCTCATCAATTTTATGGAGCCCGATGGCTATGCCCATGCCGGCAACTGGGCCAATTATCTGCGCGGAATTTCACGGGACGACTTGTACGTGATGCAGCTGTACGATTTCCTGCGCAGGACCAAGGCCTACAAAAACAACACTACCCTGCTCATCACCAGTGACCATGGCCGCCACCTCAACGGCATCAGCACGGGCTTTGTAGACCATGGCGACAACTGCGAAGGCTGCCGCCACATTAGTCTGCTGGGTCTGGGGCCTGATTTTAAAGTCGGCCGAACCATAGCCGAGCAACACACCCTGGTAGATATTCCGCCTACCGTGGCTTATTTGCTGGGCTTTCCTTTTCCGCAAGGAGAGGGGAAAATAATCCAAAGCCTGTTTAAGAGTCAGGTTGTTCCAGCCTCGCGCCCTGGGAAGGCGGAGTAATTTTTTGCTGCCCTGCGGCAGGTTACTTTCTGAGTAAACCGGCTATGAAGCCGGAAAAACCTGCCTCCAATTGTGATGGTACGGGTGCTCTGCTTCCTACTGATCATTCTTAGTTTACTGCTTAGGCCGCAGCCAGGGTTGGCGCAGGTCAACCTGGGAAATACGAATGCCAGCGGCCTGAAAACTCAGGGAATTACCAGTGAAAATCCGCTTTTCACCAATGAGAAGGAGCTGCCGTTTACGCTGGTGCTGCCTTTAGATGCTCTGTTGAAGGATAGAGGTGATAAACCCCGTTTTTATCCGGCCACGATTCTATATCAGGATGCCGCCGGAGCTACCCAAACGCTGGTGGTGCAGGTACGGCCGCGGGGGCACCGGCGCAAAGACCCTACGGTTTGTGACTTTCCGCCCCTGCTTATCCGATTTCCGCGCAGCGGTACACAGGCCACGCCCTTTGGCCAGGTGGAGGAGCTGAAACTGACCACCCATTGTCTGCAGGATAATTATGTACTGCGCGAATATCTGGTGTATAAGCTCTACAATATGCTGACGGATATGAGCTTCCGCGTGCGGCTGTGTCGGGTGACTTATCAGGATGCCAATGGCAAGCGGCGCGGCTCCGTGCACCAGGCGTTTTTGCTGGAGGAAGTCAAGGCCATGGCCCAGCGCAACCATGCCACCGTGGTGCCTAATCGCCTCGCCATTGGCATGGAATACACCCACCAGCGGGCCATGGCCAGGCTGGCTTTCTTTCAGTATATGGTCGGTAATACGGACTGGTCGGTGCCTTACCGGCACAATATCCGCCTGCTGGCACCAGACCGGCATACCCCACCCATTCCCGTGCCCTACGATTTTGATTATACCGGCCTGGTGATGGCGCCCTACGCCGTGCCGCCGGAGCAGCTCGGCATTAGCTCGGTGCGGCAGCGCCTCTTCCGGGGGTACAGCTTCCCGGAAGAGATATACCAGGAAACCCGGGCCCTTTTTAACGCCCGTCGGCCCGCCTTCAATAACGTTTACCTCTCCTGTGAATACCTTAGCAACGATGAAAAAGCGTTTGCCGTCAGGTTTCTGGATGAGTTTTACGAGACCCTGAACAGTCCCAAGGAATTTGAGCGGAGTATTGTGCGGGCAGGGCGCCGCAACCAGAAGCAATACATCAATATTAAGGGTCTGGAGTAGGGTGATTTACTGCTCTTTCGAAGCCATGCACACAAAAAAAGCCAGCCCGTCGGGCTGGCTTTTTTGCATTAATTCAGAAGAACTAAACCGGCGAAACAGTAGTGCCGCTCGGTACTTCCGCCGACCCATTGGAGCCGGTAGTATTATCATCTACCCCAGGCAGGTGGTTCTCAGGCAAATCATTGCCCAGGGCTACGGTGTGCTCTTCTTTTACCTCACTCAGCGTCTCGGAGCGGTCGGTGCCGGCCATGTGGGCCTGATAGCTGGTCTGGGTGTCGTAGGGGCGCTTGCCCACCAGACGCTCCAGATCATCCTGCAGCAGCACTTCTTTCTCCAGCAGCTCCTTGGCTATGATTTCCAGCTCGTGCCGGCGCTCCGTAAGCAGCTCCTTGGTGCGGATGTAGGCATTCTCGATGATGGTGCGTACTTCCTCGTCAATCATCTGGGAGGTAGCTTCGGAATACGGTTTCGAGAAGCCATACTCATTCTGCCCCTTGGAGTCATAGAAGGAAACATTGCCCAGCTTGGCGTTCATGCCATACATGGTTACAATGCTGTAGGCCATCTTGGTAATCCGCTCCAGATCGGAGAGGGCACCCGTCGAGATTTTGCCAAATACCAGCTCCTCGGCGGCGCGGCCACCTAAGGCCATGCACATTTCGTCGGTTAGCTGCTCGGTGTTGTAGAGGAACTGCTCGCGGGGGAGGTACTGCGCGTAGCCCAGCGCGGCCACGCCGCGGGGTACAATGCTCACCTTCACCAATGGGTCGGCGTGCTCCAAGAACCAGCCGGCAACGGCGTGGCCGGCCTCGTGGTAAGCCACAATGCGCTTCTCACCGGGGCTGATAATTTTATTTTTCTTCTCGAGGCCCCCGATTACGCGGTCAACGGCATCGGTGAAGTCCTGCATGGTCACCATCTTCTTGTCGCGGCGGGCGGCAATGAGGGCAGCTTCGTTGCAGACGTTGGCAATTTCGGCGCCGGCAAACCCGGGGGTCTGGGCGGCGAGCTTGCGCGCATCCACATCAGGGCCCAAGGTCAAGGGCTTCAGGTGCACGGTGAAAATCTGCGTGCGGCCGTTGATGTCGGGCTTGTCGATGCTGATCTGACGGTCGAAACGGCCGGGACGGAGCAGGGCAGAGTCCAGAGTATCGGGGCGGTTGGTAGCGGCCAGGATAATCACCCCGGAGTCGGTACCGAAACCATCCATTTCCACCAGCAACGAGTTCAGGGTGTTTTCCCGTTCGTCGTTGCCACCGGGCATATTTCCCCGGGAGCGACTGCGGCCAATGGCGTCAATCTCATCAATGAAGATGATACAAGGCGCTTTGGCTTTGGCCTGCTTAAACAAGTCACGCACCCGGGCTGCACCTACACCTACAAACATCTCCACAAAGTCGGAGCCCGACAGGGAGAAGAAGGGGACGTCGGCCTCACCGGCTACGGCTTTGGCCATGAGGGTTTTACCAGTGCCGGGAGGGCCTACCAGCAAAGCGCCTTTCGGGATTTTGCCGCCGAGAACCGTGAATTTAGAAGGGTTGCGGAGGAACTCCACAATTTCTTCTACTTCCTCTTTGGCTTCTTCCAGACCGGCTACGTCCTTAAACGTAATTTTTACCTTGTCACCGCCTTCAAAGAGGGCAGCGCGGCTTTTGCCAATGTTGAAGATCTGACCGCCTGGTCCGGCCCCGCCGCCCATCCGGCGCATCAGGAACCAGAAGGCCACAATCAAAATAATCATGAAGCCCCAACTGGTGATAAACTCACCATAGCCCTGGCGGGTATCTACTTCCAGGCCCACCTGCTGCTCCCGCGGAATGGTAGCGCGCAGCTTGTCGTAGTCTTCCTTGAAAGACTTGCCATCAATAACCCGGAAGGTGTACTGCGGGCCGGCATCAATAGCCAGCATACCACGACGCTGCAACTCAGCCTGATATTCCGGCTTGCGGACAGCAGTTGGTTTGAGGGTTACCTCCACAGCCCGGTCATTGACCAGGGTGAGGCGGCTTACATCACCGGCCAGCAGCATCTGCTCAAACTTCTGCTGCGTGGTTTCAATAGCCGAATTGCTCCGGTTGAAATACAGCAGCCCGAAGATGAACACCACCAAACCGGCCAGTACCCATAGCTGCATACCCGGCCGCGGGGGCGGAGTAGGCAGCAATGGCTTTTTCTTTTTTAAAGGAGTCTTATCAGACATGGATAAGCAAAAAGGCTAAAACAAAAATCAAAGGCTAAACCCACCACCAGCGGGTTTGTTGCAGAGACGCAGCCCGCGGCTTTTTACTTTAAACGGCGGAGGCAGCCTCCTCAACATATTTAATGTTGGCATCGCCCCAAAGCTCTTCCAGCGCGTAGAACTGGCGCCGGTCGCGCAGGAAAATGTGCACTACCACGTCTACGTAGTCCAGTAGCACCCATTCGCGCTGCATGCGGCCTTCCGTTTGCCAGGGGCTTTGGCCGGTGAGCTTTTCAACTTCTTCTTCTACCGAGCGGGCAATGGCATCAAGCTGCGTATCTGAGGAAGCGGAGCAAATCACAAAGTAATCGGCCACCGCATTTTTAAGTTCTTTCAGGTCGAGTACCACGATATCGGCTGCTTTCTTTTCCTGCATGCCGCGTACTACTACTTCTGCCAATCTGTCCGAATCCTGCCGAATCAGGGTACTTTTCATGTGGTATTATTAGGTTTGAACGTACAAAGTAGCGAAAATCAGGTGGAGGCACTATCCCCCAAAACCCTCTTCACGGGCCAGCAAGTGATTTGGCTGGCCGAATGTGCCTCCACGAACACGGAGGCACAGCAATTACTTCTCAAAAGCCGCGCCACGGAAGGCTGTACCGTCATAACAGACAAACAGACCGCCGGCCGCGGACAACGAGGCAATAGTTGGGAAGCCGCCCCCGGCGAGAATTTAACCTTGTCGGTGGTATGGCGGCCTACGTTTCTGGCCGCCTCGCTCCAGTTTCAGCTAAGCATGGCCGTGGCGCTGGCTGTGCTGGACTGGGTTTCCATGGTGCTAGGGCCCGATCCGGCCCTGCGCCTGAAGTGGCCCAACGATGTGTATTATCACGACCAGAAGCTGGGCGGCATTCTCATTGAGAACACACTTAGCAGCGCAGGAATTCAATCCAGCATCGTGGGAATAGGGATAAATATTAACCAACTGGAATTTGGCATGCCCACGGCTACTTCCCTGGCCCGCCTCACGGGGCGGCACTACGTGCTGCCCACGCTGGCGGAGCGCCTGCTGGAATGCCTGGAGCGCCGGTATCTGCAGCTGCGCGCCGGCCAGGCCAAGGCCCTGCGCTACGCCTATCTACAGGTGCTGTACCGCTTTCAGGAATGGCATTATTTTGAAGTAGAGGGCCGGCGGCTAACCGGGCAGATAGTGGGAATCGAGGAAACAGGCCGGCTGGTGTTGGAAATAAATGGGCAACTGCAAAGCTTTGGCATGCAGGAAATTAAGTTCTGTTTATAGCCAATTATTTTTTCCTGTAGAAGGCAACCCTTTTGCTTAAATATTCGATTACCTTAATAAAAGGTGGCAGCAGTAAATAAAAGCTGTGGCCTTGGTGCAACGGTTGCCAGATCAATGGTATCTGGTAGGAAGAAACCGGTCTGTAAAGTCAGGCACGGTGCTTGTCATAGGCTATAGTGGCTCTCTCCAGGACAAGGGGCAGAGCCGTGAGTTTGTTCTTTCATCCTTTGTCCCGCTAAGCCATGAAAACCTTTACTAAGTTTTGTATTGCCGCTTCCTTGTTACTGGCGCAGCTGGTGTCAGTGGCAGCCAGCCATACCGTTAAGGTCAGGAACTTCGCATTTGATCCGCAGTTTCTCACCATTAACCCCGGCGACGAGGTAAAATTTGAGTGGGAATCGGGTGTCCACCCGGTGGTATCGGATAATAACGCCTTTGCGGCCTTTACTATGGCCTCCGCTACCCCCACCGCTTCTCGCACGCTTGCTACGGCTGGGGTGTATGGGTATCATTGCACTGCCCATGGCAGCCCTGGCAACGGTATGTTTGGCACCATTACCGTAAATGCGGCTACCCCCGTCATCGGTGCTAAGCTGACCGCGCCGGTCCTTACGCTGTATCCCAACCCGTCCCGGGGCATGATAATGCTCACGGTTAACCAGAAGCCAGGAGCCGACTATAAGCTGCGTATTTCCAACATTATTGGCCGCGAGGTGCGCGCCATTACGCTCAAGCCCGAGCTGACGGATGCCGGTCTGCCCCTGAATCTTTCGGACCTGCCCGCAGGAATGTACATCTGCAATCTGGTGCTGAACGATAAGGTAGTAGGTACCAAGCGTCTGATTCTACAGAACTAGTCCGCATTTCTTCCCGCAAATTCTTTCCAAAGCAGCCGGCAACCCCGGCTGCTTTTTTTGCATCTGTGGCCTTATGGGCCGGTACGGGAAGGTGCGGTGCGGCCGGATTTATTCTCTACTTTTGGCCCTTCTCTGATTTGGTTTCTATGCGTAGTTACAAAAGCTTAAATAATCTGGTGGGCTGGCTGGTGTTTGCCGTGGCCACCCTTACTTATCTGCTCACGCTGGAGCCCACGGCCAGCTTCTGGGACTGCGGCGAGTTTATTGCCTGCTCCTACAAGCTGCTGGTGCCGCACCCTCCCGGCGCGCCTACCTTCCTGCTGCTGGGCCGCATTATGTCACTGCTCTCCTTCGGCGACGTAACCAAGGTGCCGATTCTGGTGAATATGCTGTCGGCGCTAAGCAGCTCCTTTACCGTGCTGTTCCTGTTCTGGATTATTACCATGCTGGCCAAGCGCATTGTGCTGCACCAGGCCGGGCACCCGCACCGCCACCGCACCGTAGAGCCCACCCGTGGCGAGGCCCTGCAGATTCTGGGCAGCGGCCTGGTAGGCTCCCTGGCCTTTGCCTTCTCCGATTCGTTCTGGTTTAATGCCGTGGAGGCCGAGGTATACGCCATGTCGGCGCTGGGTACCGCCTTTGTGGTATGGGCCATGCTGAAGTGGGAAAACCGCGCCGACGGCCCCGATGCGGATAAATGGCTGATTCTGATTGCCTACGCCATTGGGCTTTCCATTGGGGTGCACTTGCTGAACCTGCTCACCATTCCGGCCCTGGGCCTGATTTACTACTACCGCAAAACCCAGCAGCCCACGTTCTGGGGCGCTGTGCTAACGCTGGCTATCAGCAGTGTTATTGTCGGAATTATTCTGGTGGGTATTATCCCCGGGCTGCCTTCGCTGGCAGGTAACTTCGAGGTGTTCTTTGTGAACAGCATCGGCCTGCCTTTCAACTGGGGTATCATCATCTTCCTGCTGCTGTTTGGCGGGCTTATTTATCTGGTGTTCCGGCACTCTTTCCGCACCGGCAACCGGGCCCTGAATACGGCAATTCTCAGCCTGATATTTATTCTGATCGGCTACTCTTCGTATCTGATTGTGCCCATCCGGAGCAGCTATCAGCCAACCATCAACGAGAATAACCCGGAGGATGTCCTGTCCTTCGTGAGCTACCTGAAGCGGGAGCAGTACGGCGACCGGCCCCTGCTCTACGGCCCGCAGTTCAACGCCCGCCCCACCGGCTCCAAAGAAGGCGCTGCCCGCTACGTGCGTAAAGGCGACAAATACGTGAAGGGCCCGGCCCGCATTGAGTATGAGTATGATGATGCCGACAAAATGCTGCTGCCGCGCATCTACAGCTCCCAGCCCGAGCACATATACCAGTACAAAAAGTGGGTGGATATCCGCGAGGATAAGAAGCCGACCATGGGTCAGAACCTGGCCTTCATGTTCCGCTATCAGTTTGGGCACATGTTCTGGCGCTACTTCCTCTGGAACTTTGTGGGCCGAGAAAGTGACATTCAGCAGGCCGGTGTAATATGGCCCGTAGATAGCAAAAACGGCCTGCCGGAGCGTATTGCCGAAAGCAAGGCCTACAACAATTTCCTGGCCCTACCCCTGATTCTGGGCTTGGTAGGCCTGTTCTTTCAGGTGCGCAAAGACAGCCGCAATGCCCTCATCGTGGGTCTGCTGTTCCTGTTCACCGGTCTGGCTATTACCTTCTACCTCAACCAGCCGCCCATTGAGCCCCGCGAGCGGGACTACACTTTCACCGGTGCCTTCTTCGCCTTCTCCATCTGGATTGGCCTGGGGGTACTGGCTTTGTCTGATGCGCTGCGCAACTTGGTAAAAGCCGATGGCACGCGGGCCGCCGTAGCCACGCTTATCTGCTTAGTGGTGCCCGGCATTATGGCCGCCCAGGGTTGGGACGACCACAACCGCTCCAACCGCTATAACTCCACCGACTCCGCCAAGAACCTGCTGAACTCCCTGGCGCCCAATGCCGTGCTGTTCACCAACGGCGACAACGACACCTTCCCGCTCTGGTATGCCCAGGAAGTGGAAGGTGTGCGGACCGACGTGCGCGTAGCCGTACTCAGCTACCTGAACACCGACTGGTACATTGACCAGATGAAGCGCCGCGCCTACAAGTCACAGCCGCTGCCCATCTCCATGGAGCGCGCTAATTATGTAGAAGGCACCAACGACTATCTGCCTTTCGTGGCCAACCCGGCGGTGAAGGAAGTGAACCTGAAGGAGTTTGTTTCCCTGGTGAAGCAGAACAGCCCGCTGCTGCAGGTAAGCTACGGCGAAGGCGGCCCCAGCCTGCTTTCCTTCCCTACCACCAAATTCTACCTGCCCATTGATACTGCTGCTGTGTTGAAAACCGGCATTATTGCGCCCGAGCGCCGCAATCAGGTGGTATCGCGCATGGAGTGGGATATGGGCAAAGGTGCCATTGAGAAGAAAAACCTGGCCATTCTGGATATGCTGGCTACCAACAACTGGAAGCGGCCTATCTACTTCTCCAGCACCGTAAACAGCCAGGATTACATGGGTCTGCAGCCTTACTTCCAGCTGGAAGGCATGGCCTACCGCGTGCTGCCCGCCCGCGACCCCAACTACAACCCCCGCAGCGGCGACGATGGCTACGTGGTGAAGGATCAGATGTATGACATCATGATGCACAAATTCGCCTACCGCAACCTCGACGACCCCAGCGTGTTCTACGACGAGAACAACCTGCGCTTCCCGGCCAACTACCGGGATAAGTTCGGGCGCCTGGCCAACGAATACCTGAAGGCCGGCAACCTGGCCAAAGCCAAGGAAGTAGCCGATAAATGCCTGTCCGTCATGCCGGATAAGTCGATTCCCTACGACTATTACACCCCGCAGCTGGTAGAAACCCTGGTGAAAGCCGGCGAAACAACCCGGGCCAATCAGATTATGGATGTGCTGACTAACCGGGCCCAGCAGGCGCTGGCCTACTACAGCACGCACAATCCCAGCCTCCACGACCAGGATATGCAGCTGAGCCTGGTAGCGCTGCAAAGCGTATACCGCGCCGCCGATAGTGTGAAGGACGAGGTGCGCGCCACCAAAGCCATGCAGATTCTGCAGCAGTACTATCCGCAGCAGGAGCAGTAAGCCTGCATAAGCATGACTACTGAAAAGCGGCTCCCCAGGGAGCCGCTTTTTTTGTGCGGTATACTAGGGCCGGGAAAGCCGGCAAAGAACAGCCCGCGCAAGCTACCGTAAACCCAGTACCTTTGTAGCTGAACACTATAAGAACAGGTGCGCCGCTCCGAGTACGAAACACTCTGCCAGGCCGCCATGGAACAATGGAGAAAAGGACTGACCGCCCCGACCGGCCGCAGAATGAGCGCCGCACCTATTACGATGCCGAAAACCGCCCAGTAGGCGACAATCGGCCTGCCCGCCGCCCGGAAGGGGACCGGGGGGAGAGCCGCGACCCGCGCGGTGACTTCAAGCCGCGCTACCCGCACCGCCCGGCCGCCGACCGCAGCATTGACATGCTGTTTGGCCTGCGCCCCATTCTGGAAGCCCTGAACGCGGGCCGTACGCTGGAGAAAATATACCTGCTGCGCACCACTAAAAACAGCATCACCCAGGATATTACGGCCCTGGCCAAAGCGGCCAATATTCCGGTATCCCTGGTGCCACTGGAAAAGCTGGACGGCATCACGCGCAAAAACCACCAAGGCGCCGTTGCCTTCGTGTCGCCTATCGATTATCAGCCGCTGGATAGTATTCTGGCGGGTCTGTACGAAGAAGGTAAAAACCCGCTGCTGCTTATTCTGGACCGCATTACCGACGTGCGTAACTTCGGTTCTATTGCCCGCAACGCCGAGTGTATGGGCGTGCACGCCATTGTAGTGCCCAGCCGCGGAGCCGCCCAGATTAACGGTGATGCCCTGAAAACCTCCGCCGGTGCACTGAACCTGATTCCGGTGTGCCGCGAGCCAAACCTGAAGGAAACCATTGACTTCCTGAAGCAGTCCGGCGTGCAGATAGTAGCCTGCACCGAGAAGGCCGACACCAGCCTGGAAACCGAATCGGTGGACATGACCGGGCCGGTAGCTATTCTGATGGGCAGCGAGGAAGACGGCATCTCGCCGGAATACCTCCGCCTGGCGGACCACAAAGTGCGGATTCCCATGGCCGGCCAGATCAGTTCCCTGAACGTATCAGTAGCCAGCGGTATCATGCTGTTTGAAGTGCTACGCCAGCGGCTGGTGAAAGCCTAGCCGTCATTGCGAGGCACGAAGCAATCCGTCCTCTACAACACCAGATACTTCCTTCTACCAGAAAGCCCTTGACGTACTCCACGTCAAGGGCTTTCTGGTTTATCATGGTACAGCCCATTTTAGGGGACGGATTGCTTCGTGCCTCGCAATCACGTTAATTATACCCGTTGCCTTTTTTCGACTTTACGTCAGCTACAAAGTCCTTCACGCGTTGCTCTTCTGTGCGTTTGCAGATGAGGAGCACGTTATCGTACTCGGCCACAATGTAGCCGTCTAGGCCCTGTACTACTACCAGGCGCTCAGAAGGGGTTTTGATGACGCACTCGCGGGTATCGTAGAGCAGGGCGTTGCCGTCTACCACGTTGTCTTCGGCATCGTGGTGACCCATGCGGTGCAGGGAGTCCCAGGTGCCCAGGTCGCTCCAGCCGAAGTCGGCGGGGAGCACGAAGACATTGTCGGCCTTTTCCATCACGCCGTAGTCGATGCTGATGTTGCGGCAGCGGGTGTAGGCGCGGGAAATGAAGTTGTCCTCCAGTACCGTGTTCAGCATGGTGCTGCCTTCGTCGAATACTTCGGCAATGTCGCTGAGGTACTGATGGAAGGCTTTGATGATGACATCAGCCCGCCACACAAACAGGCCGGAGTTCCAGAGGAAGTCGCCGCTGTCTACAAACATGCGGGCCAGCTCCAGATTCGGCTTTTCAGTGAAGGTTTTTACCTTTTTCAGGGGGCCAATGGAAGTGGCGTCCTCATCAAGGAACTGGATATAGCCATAGCCGGTATCGGGGCGGGAGGGCTGAATGCCCAGCGTAATGAGGATATCATGCTGGCGGGCAGCCTCCACGGCCTGCCGGATCACGCGCCGGAACTCGTCCTCGTGCAGCACGGCGTGGTCGGCGGGCGTTACCATAATCACGGCATTGGGGCTGCGCTGCGCAATGCGGTAGCTGGCGTAAGCAATGCAGGGGGCTGTGTTCCGGCCAATGGGCTCCCCCAGAATCTGCTCGGGGAGTAAATCCGGTAAGTGCTGCTGCACCAGCGGAATGTAGTCGCGGTTGGTGACCACCAGCACATTTTCCATGGGGCAGATTCCCTTAAACCGGTCAACGGTTAGCTGCAGCATGGAGCGGCCCACGCCCAGCACATCGTGAAACTGCTTGGGGTGCTGCGTACGGCTGAACGGCCAGAAGCGGCTGCCAATGCCGCCAGCCATTACCACAAGGAAGGTATTTGAGTTCATAAGCAGACGGGCTGCGCGCTTGAGCAGTGGAAAGAGACCTACACCGGAGAGTAAGATATGAAATTGTCGGCTCCGGTGAAGCAAGAAGAGAAAGATGCCCGCGTTATCTGCGGCATCTCCCGTAACGGCTACACCAGGCCTTCGCGCAGCAGGTCGTGCAGGTGAATGAAGCCGCTGAACTTACCATTTTCCGTCACGACCAGCTGCGTAATGTTGCGGTTCTGCATCCGCACCAGCGCCTCAGCCGCAAAATCATCAGTTTCAATGGTCATGGGCGAAGGCGTCATGATGTCCTGGGCGCGGACGTCTTCCAGGCGGCCGGCAAAGGTGGAGAGCATGCGGCGCAGGTCGCCATCGGTAATAATGCCCAGCAACGGGCCTTCCGCGGCTTGCAGCACGGCAGTGGCGCCCAGGCGCTTGCCGGATATTTCCAGGATAATTTCCTTGAGCTGCGCATCGGCCAGCACCTGGGGCTGCTGGTTTTGCCGGCTTAGGTCGCCTACTTTCAGGTAGAGCTTTTTACCCAGCGTGCCGCCGGGATGCAGGCGGGCAAAATCGGCGGAGGTGAACTCCCGGCTCTCCAGCAGGCACACGGCCAGCGCATCGCCCAGGGCCAGGGCGGCGGTGGTGGAAGTGGTGGGCGCCAGGTTGTGGGGGCAGGCCTCCCGGTCTACGGGGGCGTGCAGCACAAAGTCGGCCTGCACGGCCAGGTAGGAGTCGGCGTTGCTCACCAGGGCGGCCAGCGGCACGCCTTTCCGTTTGAGCAGGGGCACCAGCACTTTTATCTCCGGGGTATCACCACTTTTACTAATGGCTACAACAAAATCTTCGGCCTGAATCATGCCCAGGTCGCCGTGAATGGCATCGGCGGCGTGCATAAACAGGGCAGGCGTACCTGTCGAGTTTAGCGTGGCCACGATCTTTCCGGCAATATGTGCACTTTTGCCGATTCCGGTGACGACCACTCGCCCACGAAGGGACAGGATGGCGGCAACACAGAGCGCAAAATCAGGTGTCAGGGCAATGGCTTCCGCCACGCCCCGAATGGCATCGGCTTCTTCGAGAAGCACTTTTTTTGCCAGCGAGTTGGTATCGTTCAGCGGTTTCAATCTAAATTTGTATAGATTGAGTAGACAACACGTGGTGTTGCTGCTCAAGTCTGCAATCCCCCAACCGAGAAGTGAGGAAGTCCATGCCAGCCGAAAATAAAGCCGTTGTGAAGCAGCAGGCTGATCTGAAGGGCAAGTTAAAGGAAGTTTTCGGGTACGGCCAGTTTCGCGGCACCCAGGAGGCCATCATTCAGAACGTCATCGAGGGTCATAACACGTTTGTGATTATGCCCACGGGCGCTGGTAAGTCCTTGTGCTACCAACTGCCAGCGTTGGTGCTGCCCGGCACCGCCATTGTTATTTCCCCGCTGATTGCCCTGATGAAAAATCAGGTGGATCAGCTGAATGCGTTTGGGGTAAACGCGGCCTTTCTGAACTCGACGCTGTCGAAATCAGAAATGAATAAGGTGAAGCGGGACGTTATCAGCGGCGAAGTGCGCCTGCTGTACGTGGCGCCCGAATCCCTGACCAAGGACGAAACCATCGAGTTTCTCAACAAGGCCACCATTTCGTTTGTGGCTATTGATGAGGCGCACTGTATCTCGGAGTGGGGGCACGACTTCCGGCCGGAATACCGCAAAATCCGCAGCATTATTGATGGCCTGGGTGTGCAGGTGCCCATTATTGCCCTCACGGCCACGGCCACACCCAAGGTGCAGCTGGATATCCAGAAAAACCTGCAGATGGACGAGGCCTCGGTGTTCAAGACCTCCTTCAACCGCACCAACCTCTACTACGAAGTACGGCCCAAGCACCAGACTAAAAAGCAGCTGATTCAGTACGTGAAGCAGCGCAAAGGCCTGGCCGGCATTGTGTACTGCCTCTCCCGCAAGAAAGTAGAGGAAATTGCCGAGCTGCTGCGCGTGAATGACGTGCGCGCCCTGCCGTACCACGCCGGCTTGGACCCCGGCGTGCGCATGGCCAACCAGGACGCCTTCCTCAACGAGGACTGCGACGTGATTGTGGCCACCATTGCCTTCGGCATGGGTATCGACAAGCCCGATGTGCGCTTTGTGATTCACTACGATACGCCCAAGAGCATTGAAGGCTACTACCAGGAAACCGGCCGCGGTGGCCGTGATGGGATGGAGGGTGACTGCCTGATGTTCTACAGCTACGATGACATCGTGAAGCTGGAGAAATTCAACAAAGACAAGCCCGTAACCGAGCGCGACAACAGCAAGCAGCTCCTGCAGGAAATGGCGAACTACGCCGATTCGGCTGTGTGCCGCCGCAAGCAGCTGCTACACTACTTCGGCGAGGAGTTCGAGAAAGACTGCGGCTTCTGCGACAACTGCCGCCACCCCCGCGAGAAGTTTGAAGGCAAAGACTTTGTGAAGCTGGCGCTGGAAGCCGTGGTCCAGACCGAGTCGCGCTTCGGCATCGACCACCTGACTACCGTACTCACCGGCCTCACCAACCCGCACGTGGAAAGCTACGGTCACTTTAAGCTGCCCGTGTATGGCAAAGGCAAAGACCATGATATTGCCTTCTGGCACTCCGTGGTGCGCCAATGCATGATTGCCGGCTTCCTGGGTAAAGACATTGAGAACTTTGGCGTAATTAAAATCTGCCCCAAAGGCGAAGAGTTTATTCAGGCTCCTTACAGCATCAAGCTCTCCAAAGACCACGACTACGAGAAAGAGGTACAGCAGAAGGAAGTGCAGGAAGAAGTGCAGCAAGCCGCCGGCCACGATGCCGCGCTGTTTGATATGCTGAAGGCCCTGCGCAAGAAGCTGGCTCACCAGAAAAACCTGCCGCCCTACGTTATCTTCCAGGACCCTTCCCTGAAGGAAATGGCTACCACCTTCCCCACCAAAATGGAGGATCTGGCCCATGTATCGGGCGTGGGGCACGGCAAGGCGCAGAAATTCGGCACCCCGTTCCTGGACCTGATTAAGAAGTACGTAGAGGAAAACGACATCATGACGGCCGCCGACGTGGTGGTGAAATCAGCCGTCAACAAGTCGAAAATCAAAATCTACATCATTCAGCAGATCGATAAAAAGATGGACCTGGAGGAAATTGCTTCTTCCAAGGGCATTGAAATGCGCGAGCTGATGGAGGAGATTGAGCACATCTGCTACTCCGGCACCAAGCTCAACCTGGATTATTATATCGACTCCGTACTGGACTACGAGCGCCAGGAGGAGATTACCGACTACTTCATGAGCTCCAGCACCGATAATATTGCGGTGGCACTCAAGGAGCTGGGGTCAGATGACTACACGGAAGAAGACCTGCGCCTGATGCGCATCAAATTCCTGAGCGAGTACGCTAACTAAGTTACCTGGCTACTGACTAAAAGGCCCATTCCTGACCAGGAATGGGCCTTTTTTATGGAGTCTGGATTTCCTGCAGCCAGAGATGGTACAGGTGCTCTTCGCGGGCCAGCCTAAACCCCTGGTGCTCATAAAACCGGCAGGAGCCTTCGTTATCGAGCTGCGTGACGGCTAACAGCTTGTTGCGGCTCCAAGCCAGGGCCCGCTGCCGGGCACCCTCCACCAGCAGGGTGCCAATACCATGGTTTTGCGAGCCGGGCGCCACGGCAATCAGGCCTATTTCTACGTGCTCCGGGCGCAGGCACAGCGTGAGCATCCCGGTTTCGGGGCTGTCATGGGAAGTGCGGAATACCAGCACATCGTGGGCCATTTCGCCGCTGAGGGAATTGGCTATCCAGTGGGCATACAACCCCTCGTACACGCCTTTGGCAAAGTGCGGATCCAGGCGGAAGCGCGACTGCTGCCCGCTTTGCAAAGCCAGCTCCATAAGGGCCGGCGAAAGCTGCACGGTGGAGGAGACGCCCACGGGGAGCGGCTGCGGCAGGCCTTCGGGAAACGTCAGCTCATAATGCCCGCGCCGGTCTGTAACATGCAGGCGGTTGCCCTGCGCGGCCGCCAAAGACTCGGCATCGTTGGGGTCTACCATCCAGTACAGCAAGGCCCAGCCCTCGTCGTGGGCGGCCTGCAGGGTATCGCGCAGCTCCACCGTAGAGAGGTGGCTGCCCTGTAAGCGTCCTACCGGAAATCCCAGAAAGCTGGAGTCCCAGGGCAGCGGCAGGATGTGGGTAGACATAGCAACAGGAAATAAAGAAATAGGATAAGGAAGATACATAAAAGCAAAACCCCTGGCAACGTGCCAGGGGTTTTGCTGAGGTATGCTCCCTGCGGGGAGCATAAGGGCGGCTTATTCAGCCTAAAATACTAGCAGTACTCCGCGAAAGCGCCCTGCAGGTTGTCTACAATGCGCATCATGTCGTTGCCTTCAATGTGGTAGCGCTCAATCATGTGCACCAGCTCACCGTCCTTAAACAGGGCAATGCAGGGCGAGGAGGGAGGGTAGGGCAGCATATGCTCCCGGGCCTTGGCTACGGCTTCGGTTTCCATGCCGGCAAATACCGTTACCAGCTTGGCCGGCTTTTTATCGGCGCTGGCCAGGGCCATTTTCAGGGCCGGACGGGCCTTGGCGGCGGCGCAGCCGCATACCGAGTTTACGGCTACCAGCACCGTGCCCTCGGCGGGAATCAGCGCCTGATCTACCTCCTCAGGCGTCATCAGTTGTTCAAAGCCAGCTTCTACCAGGTCCTGCCGGATAGGAGCCACCATGTATTCGGGATATGTTGCCATTTTTCTAAAAAGGCTGAAGTGAGAAATTCAAGTAATAAAACGATGCAAAAATACGGAAACTAAAAGCTAAGCGGCCTGCAAAAAGTTTTGCGGGCCGCTTAGCTCGCGCCATTTGCTGAGCCGGATTATTTATCACCGGTTTTCAGCTAGTAAAATGCTGATGGTTATAGATATAGTTCAATTGCAAGGAAAGGTTTTGGCAGATGTTGGCAGTGTTGGGAAAGGAAAGTACATTTAACCCGTGCCGTTGCACCAGCGCGGCAGATGGGCTATGATGACAAGATTTACTGCTTTACTGCTTGTGGCAGGTGCCGGCTGGCTGGCCGCCACGCCCGCCCGGGCCCAGGTAGATACCGTGCGCGCCAGCACCCTGCCGCCGGCCCAGCTGGCCGAAAAATACTACAACAGCGGGGTAGCCAAGTTTGCCGATAAAAGCTACCGCTCGGCCATTCAGGAGTTCGACAAGGCCCTGGCCGCCAAGCCTGATTTCGCCAAAGCTTTCTACAACCGGGCCACCACACGCTACGAGCTGAAAGAGTACGAGCAGGCCGTGCAGGACTACGACCAGGCCATCAAGCTGGAGCCGGCGGGCTTTACCTCCTATTTCGGGCGGGGCCAGGCCCGGCAGGCACTCAACCAGACCGATGCCGCCGAGCAGGATTATAGCAAAGCCGCCGAAGCCAAGCCCGACTACGCCCCCAGCTGGTACTACCGCGGCGACCTGCGCTTTGAAAAAGGCGACTTTAAAGCCGCCCTGGCCGATTTCTCGGCCGCCATCAAAGCCGACCCCAATTACGCCTACGCCTACCACGACCGCGCCAGCACCCAGCGCCAGCTGGGTAACTTTGCCGCCGCCGTGCAGGACTACGACCAGGCCCTGAAGCTGCAGCCCGAGCTGGTTTCGGCGCTGCTGAACCGGGCCAGCGCCAAGCGCCGCCTGGGGGATTTGAAAGGCGCCCTGGCCGATTATTCTGCCTACCTGGCCAAGCGCACTGATAATGCCGTGGCCTACAACAACCGGGGCAGCGCCCGCTACGATGCCGGCGACTACAAAGGCGCCGTGGAGGATTTCAGCCAGGCGCTTTCCCTGAACCCGGGCTACGCCTTTGCCGTCAACAACCGCGCGGCTGCTTACCTCAAGCTGGAAAATTACAAGCAGGCCGCCGAAGATGCCAGTAAGGCCATTAAGCTGAACGGGGCATACGCTGAAGCCTACCTGAACCGCGGCCACGCTCGCGAAATGCTGCGCGACGCGGATGGTGCCTGCCAGGACTGGCGCAAAGCCGCCGAGCTGGGCCTGGAAAGTGGTACGGCCTACGCTAATGCCTCCTGTGAATAAGCGCCGCTTTGCTCTGCTCCCGATGAAAACAAACTCTACGTTCGCTGCATCCGTGTTATCCCGTGGTATTTCGCGGCTTTCCAGCCCATTATGGCCGGCCGCTCTGGCTTTCTGTCTCTTAGCCTCGTCCCGCCAGGCGTTGGCGCAAAATGTGGAGTTCAGCAAAGACCGGTTTGGCGATAACAAAGACGGCCTGAAAGAAGCCCTGCGCGACATCAAAGCCGGCGACCAGTGGTACAACGCCGACCCGCCCAAGTATGAGCGGGCCCTGCCAAACTACCTCGAAGCCCAGAAATTCAACCCCAACAATGCCCAGCTGAACTTTAAAATCGGCGACTGTTATCTGAACTCCGGCTTTAAGTCCCGCAGTTTGAGCTATCTGCAGAAGGCTTTTGAGCTGGATGCCGAGGTAGACCCCCGCATGCACTACCTGCTGGGTCGCGGGCTGCACCTGAATGCCCGCTGGGCCGAGGCCATTGCCGAATATAAAAAAGCCATGCCGCCGGCCGGTGCTAAAAACGGCCTGGTGCTGCAGCAGGAGCTGCGCAAGAAAATAGCGGAGTGCGAATCGGGGCTGGCCTTAATGAAGAAGCCTTCGCGGGTGTTCATTGATAATGCGGGCCCCGGCGTGAACTCACCCTTCCCGGACTACAGCCCGGTTATCTCCGCCGATGAATCCGTCATCATGTTCACCTCGCGGCGCGACAACTCCACGGGCGCCCAGACCGAGCCGGAAACCGGCGGTTTTTACGAGGATATCTACCAGTCCTCGCGCTCTGGCAAGCAGTGGGGCCCGGCCCGCGCGCTGAATGAGCCCGTGAATACCGATGGCCACGATGCCACCGTGGGCCTGGCCCCCGATGGCCAGCGCATGCTGATTTACGTGGAAAATAACGGCGGCGACCTGAACGAGTGCGACCTGCGCGGCACCAAATGGAGTAAACCCCAAACCCTGGGTCGGCGCATCAATACTAACGCCCACGAGTCCTCGGCCTCTTATTCTCCCGATGGCCGCTTCCTGTATTTTGTGAGCGACCAGCCCGAGGGCAGCTTGGGCAGCCGGGATATCTATAAGGTAGAAATTGAGGGAAAGGGCAAAGCCGTAAACCTGGGCCCCGGCATCAATACGCCATACGGCGAGGAAGGCGTGTTTATGCACCCCGATGGCAAAACCATGTACTTCAGCTCGGAAGGTCATAACTCCATGGGCGGCTACGACATCTTTAAATCGGTGTACGAAAACGGCAAGTGGAGCAAGCCCGAAAACCTGGGCTGGCCCATTAACACTCCTGATGATGATGTGTTCTTCGTGATTTCCGCCTCGGGCCGGCACGGCTACTATTCTTCTATCCGGGAAGACGGTCAGGGCGGCAAGGATATCTATCAGATTACCTTCCTAGGCGCCGAAAAGCCCCCTATGCTCAACACCGAGGACCAGCTGCTGGCTTCGCGCGTGGCACCGGTAAAAGAAACCGTACTGGCCGCAGCCGTGCCCATTTCCACCGCGCAGGTAACCATTCTGAAAGGTGTGGTGACGGATGCCGAAACCAAGCAGCCCCTGGAAGCCTCCATTGATGTGGTCGACAACCAGAAAAACCTGGTTATTGCTTCCTTCCGCTCCAACTCCCAGTCGGGCCGCTACTTGGTTTCGCTGCCCTCCGGCATCAACTACGGCATTGTGGTGCGGCAGGATGGCTACCTGTTCCACTCCGAAAACTTTGACGTACCGGCCGGCGCGGCTTATTCCGAAGTAGTGAAGGACATTGCGCTGCAGCGTCTGGATGTAGGCGTGAAAGTGGTGCTGAACAACATCTTCTTCGATACCGATAAGTCGACGCTGCGCAAGGAAAGTGCCGGCGAGCTGGAACGGCTGGTGGCACTGCTGAACGAAACCCCCAAGCTACGCATCGAAATATCCGGCCATACCGATAACGTAGGCAATGCCGCCTATAATCAGCAGCTCTCACAGAACCGCGCCAAGGTGGTAGTAGACTACCTCGTGACCAAAGGCATTGATAAAGGCCGCCTGACTTTTGCGGGCTATGGCATGACGCAGCCGGTAGCGCCTAACACCACCAAGCAGGGCCGGCAGCTTAACCGCCGCACCGAGTTTAAGGTGCTGGAGAAATAATTCCTGGTATTGAAAGTTGTATTCACGAAGCTCCCGGTACTTGCCTGTAAGGCGGGTGCCAGGAGCTTTTTTGATGATGTATGAAAAGGGTAAAACGCAGAAAAGCCGTGGACATGATCCACGGCTTTTCTACACACCTATTGCAACAATTCTAGTTCTGTCCTAACGAGTAAGAGAAGAACCAATTTCTTTTTTTCAATTCACTTTCAATTTCCACTTTTACGGAACTACGAAGCGGGGAATGTTAGACTCGGCCACCAGTAAGCTGCCTATCAGAATGGCGGTTCCATCCCGTAAGGCATCATCCCCCTGCTCCCGTGTTATTAAGTCGCCTTCCGGAGTGAAGTAAGCTTGCTCAGCAGGAGGGACGGCTGTATGTTGTTTCAGCAGACGAAGCAACAGGCAGCGCATCACAAATTCCTGACGACGCTTGATATACCGGGCAGGCATAATACGGTGAGCGAAGAGATGAATCGGAGTAGCTTAGATAAGCTGTCTGATCCTTTTCGCTATACAATGATACGGCAGCCTTGTATGGATGGAAAGGAAGCTTATCGGTCTTTTGTGACGCCGGATTTATAAAAGCATATGTGGGATTGTCATGCTTGCAGCAAGCAAAAAGCTGCTTTTATAAAGAATATGGCAGAGAATAGACCATATGCCTCTCCGATGCTGAGTAGCGCACTGAATAAATCAGCCCAAAACGTGACATTGCTTAATTGCCTATTTGGGAGTTGAGGCTGAAAAAACCTGCTTCTGCGTCAGAAAACGCAGGCTGATAATGGTACAAACCAGGCTGAAACCGGGGAATACAATCAGCCACCAATTGCCGGGCGCCAGTCGGGCCGAGCTGAGCAGGTGCCCCCAGCTGGCGGTTTCAGCCGGCAGCCCCACCCCCAGAAATGAAATAGTAGTCTCGGTTGTGACAATCAGGGTGAGGTATAAGGGAAAGGCTGCCCGCACTACCGGCCAGAGGCCGGGCAGCACATGCCGGCTGACAATGCGGCTATCCGGAAGCCCCAGGGCCCGGGCCGCTTCCAAGTAGGGCAGCTCCCGAATGCGCAGCGCTTCGGCCCGCACCAGGCGCATCATGCCCGGCCAGCACGTCAGGCCCAGCAGCAAAGGCATAGAAACAAACGACAAGGGTAGAATAGCCGCCACAGTAAGTACCAATATCAGCCGGGGCACGGAGCCCAGCAAAGCCGCGCTTCCCAGCACCAGGGAGTCAATGGGAAAAGCCGCCGGCTGCCGCCCCCAGCTAAAAGAACGTAACAGAAATGCCAGCACCGTGCCTATTCCCAAGGCCAGCAGCCATTGTAAGTAAGCAGCTGCATTCCCGGCGCCGAGCAAAGGAGCATACGCCAGGGTGCAAACCAGCCAGAGGGCCAGCGCCACCCAATACGCTTTTGCCCATCGTAGTCTGGAAACAGCATAATAACCGGCCACGCTGCCTAACGCCATACCAACGGCGGTGAGCAATAGGGTAGCCGGTAAGCTCACCAGTAGAAGGGTGCGGCAGCCATATACCAATTCGGTAAGTACGTCCCGGCCCAGCGCATCGGTACCCAGCCAGTGGGCCGCGGCTACAGCGGAACCAAGTTGCGGTGGAGTGCTTAACGATAAAGCGTCGGAAGTAGCAGGCAGGTAGGGCAAGGGCAGACACGGGGCGAAAACTCCCAGCGCCCCCACCAACCCCAGCCAGCCCAGCGCCAGCGCCCGTTGCCATGGAATAACCCGCCGTTTGGTTTTCATGCAGCCGATTTCTGTAAGCGGGGGTCTGCTAAGCGGTAGGCCGCATCGGCCAGAATATAGGCGGTTAACCGGGCCACCAGTATCACGAGCAAGGCGCCCAGCAATACAGGATAGTCCCGCGCCGTGGCCGCATCCGAAAGCAGCTGCCCCATGCCCGGCAGCGCAAAAATTACTTCCACCACTACCGCACCGGCTAGTACGGCCGGCAGCAAATCGGCGAGCAGCGTAAGCAGTGGTAGCAAGGCGTTGCGCAAAGCATGCCGGCGGATGATCTGCTGCGTCGACAGGCCCTTGGCCCGGGCCGTTGTGACATAGTCCATGGCCAGTTCCCGCTGCAGGGCGGCCTCCAGCTGCACCGTAAGCCCGGGCAGGGTAACCAGTATCAGGCTAAGCGTAGGCAGCGTGAGGTAATAGACAGTATTCATCATCTGATTCCATCCCGATAAATCGTCAGCCTCGCCCATGCCATAAGCGGGAAACCAGGTAAGCATATCCGGATTGGCGAGCAGCAGCAGTAAGAGCAGCGCCAGCAAAAACAGCGGGATGCTGTCCAGGATCAGCAGCAGATTGATAACCGCCGTTCGCCACCAGAGCCTGGCCGCCAGCCGCGTAGCCAGCAGCACGGCCAAGGCCGCGGCAGCTAGGGCCGCGGGTAAGGTGAACTGCAAGGTGCGCGGTAGGGCAGTGGCCAGTAAGTCAGTTACCGGCGTGCCGTTTCGGTATGAAGTACCCATCTGGCCCTGGGCTAACCCCCGCGCCCAGGCATGGTATTGGTTGGCTGTTCCGTGCCAGGAAAGCCGGGGCAGTAACAGGTGGGCACCAGCCGGCGGTGCATGGAGAGTGAAGTAAAACAGGGGCTGGCTGAGGCCTAACCGGTTGCGTACCTGCTGGCGGGCGGCCTGCTGCTGCGCCACGGTTAGGACGGTAGTGCCAGGCATATTTTCCGTCAGTCCAAACTGTTCCCCATCAGCCGGGCTCATACTCCGGCTAAGTAAAAAAATGATGGAGGCAATAACCCACGCCGATAGGGTGGACGTGAGGATCTGGCGCAGCAAGGGTGGCATAAGCTTACGGCTGCGGGCGCACCGAAAAGCGCGTGGCCTCATAGCCCGGCGGCAGCCCGGAGAGGCCCAGATCGGTAAAGCGCCGGGCAACGGCCAGCGGGTTGCGCTTGAAGTACAGCACCGTGAGCGGGTTTTCCTGCTGCAAAACGTGCTGCAGCCGGCGGAGCATCTGTTTCTTTCGCACGGTATCCTGAGCGGCGGCCAGTTCCGTCAGCAGGGCATCGGAGCTGGTATTGCCAAACCCGGTGTAGTTGCCGCCATTCACGCCGGTGCTGCCGGAATGCAACAGTGGCAGAAAGTTGTGCGCAAACGGATTGCCGATGAGGGAGCGGATATATAAATCAAAAGCCCCTGCCTGCAGTTGTTGCGTCAGCACGCTGCTCTCCGTAGGGCGCAGGTTGATGGGAATGCCCACCTTGCCCGCGGCAGTGCGCAGCTGCAGCGCTGTAAATTCATAAGCAGCATCTCCGGCCCGGTAGCTAATAGACAGCGCCAGTTGCTGGGCCGGGCCAGACGCGCTTTGCCGCTGCCAGGACTTATCGGCTTGCTGTTGCCAGCCGGCCTGGGTAAGCAGCTGCGTAGCCCGGGCGGGGCTAAACGCTACCGGTGCCAGACTATCGTTGTAATAATGCTTGTCGTGGGGACTGATCAGGCTGGCGCTTTGGTAAGCCAAGCCATGCTGGGTGGCTTTTATCAGGGTAGGAATATCAAATAAGTGGCTGATTGCCTGACGGGTCTTGCGGTCGGCCAGCGTCGGTTTTTTGGTGTTGAAGCCTACAGTTACTGCCTCATAAGAGTCCGAGGCATAAAGGGCTATCCGTTTCTGATCAGAGGCAGACGATGCCAGTTGCTGATAATCGGTGGCGGGCAGGCTGCTGTACACATCAATATCTCCCCGGCGCAAAGCCAGCAAGGCCGTGGTCTGATCCGGAATGATGTGAAAGGAAATCTGGTTAGGGCGGGCCAGCAAAGGGGCGGGAGTAGGTATTACCTGGTCGCCCCACCATGGCTTTTTGCGGGCAAAGACCAGCCGCTGGCCCGATTGCCAGCTTTTCAGCACATAGGGCCCACTGCCATATTTACCCGGAGACTGTTCCAGCCGGGCTTGCGAAAAGCCTTGCACAAATTGCTTCACTACCGGAGAGCTGGCGCCCATAGAGTCCAGCTGGCCTAAAGAAAAAGCCCGTAGCTGGTGCCGGGGGTCCAGTAAATGTTCCGGCAGAACGGCAAAATCCCCGGAAGTCAGCACATAATCGGGCGCAAACTGGTTGCAAACCAGCGTAAACCGCCGGGCGTCAGTGGAATCAAGCTGCACCGAACGCACAAAACCATACGTAGCCCGCATCCGCTCATTGGGCAGATCCGGGCACCGCATGGTTTTGAGCGTAAATAGAATGTCCTGGGCCGTAATGGGCTGGCCATCGTCCCAGGTAGCAGCCGGCCGGATGCGGTACGTCAGGTAGGACGTATTTCCGGCCCGCCGTACTACCGGTAGTGCTTCTGCCAGCCACGGAACAATGCGCTGTTGGGGCGCATCAATAGCCAGCAGACTCTGGTAGGTCAGGTTAATGGCCTGTATGGCTAGCGCATTTGCCAGTGTGTGCGGGTGCAGTGTTTCCGGGTCGCGGGGCCATCGAATGCGGACGTTATCCGTCCGTTTCGTTTCCTGGCGACAGCCCAACAATAACAGCAACACAACCCCACAAGTCGACAAGTAACGGTTCATCGGAGCTACACCTCTTGGTACGTTGCCGGGCAAGTTAGCCAAGTTTTAACACCGGCAGCAAGAGGAGGTAACAGCTTCCTTATACCTTAGTGCCCTTCACCCCAGATTCCGCCACCTGTATTAACCGTAGGGGGAGTGGGGGGAGTAGTTTCAGTAGCCGTAGTAGCGGTAGTAGTTGGCTTAGGAGTATTGGGAGAATGAAAGATTGTAGCAAGCTGAAGCAGAATGAGGGCGAGGAGTTCGAACATGACCAGTGGCGTAAGGAATGGGTTAGTAGAAGCTATTAAGTGTCCCGAATTTCTTCCAAAATTAGAAGGAAGTAAAGGAAGTAACAACGATAAACGTGACTATAAGTATAATCCTGGATTAATACAGGAATTATGACTTTTATTGATGTAAGACGTTGAATTTGCTAATTTACTGCAGATAGTTTTGTATTTTACTTTCATAGTCAGAAGAATAATAAGTATAATTGTGACATTGTGTTACCTGAAAAAGATGGCCTAGACACAATAATAAATAGCCCCTAGAGGGTATAGCACTCAGAGGTGATTATTGTGCTAGGATAAGAACGGGCTTTCAGGGAAAGTGGTTCGTTGCTAACAATTAGATAATATTTTCCTTAGATGAAAGAGATAGGGTCAGTAGCCAGAATCGTTTCCAACCGACGGCAGAAATTATTGCCCGTTGTAGACTTCACTGCTAAAGCTGGGAAAGGCAAAGAGGGACAATTATTGCACCTTCTTCAGACTAACCATAACCTGACTAATCTGCAGGCAACACGGGAGCTATATGGTAATCATGGTAAGGCGCAGCAAACAGCGCTGCGTAAGCTAAAGTCTCGCTTACAGCATAAGCTGCTGAATAATCTCTATTTTCTTGATCATTCTGATACGCGGCACCCCGTCTACCGGCGCTTTGAGCAGGAATGTCTGGATCTGCTCTATCAGGCCGGGGTACTACTTCGGGAAGGGGAGTACACCATGTCTGAGAAACTCTACCGTAAATGCCTGCGCCTTACAGTAGAAGGCGAGTTTACTTCCCACCAGGTAAACTGTCTGTTTGGGCTCCGTCAGATTTATGCTGAACAGCGACAGGTACTTCAATTTCGGGCTATTTGTACACAGCTACGGCGGGTTGAGCGGTTGCTTCTCATAGAAAATGAGGCGGGGCATATTTTCTGGGAAGCAAAGATGCTTTTGGCTGACCGGGTACGGGTGCGCCAGAACTTGCTGAATAAACTACCCGAGTTTATTCAGCAAACGGAAGAATACTACAAGCAAGCCCATACCTTCCGGATATACGATTACCTGTATAAGTTGCGCCTGATGCAGCAGGAGCTCATTGGCGACTATGAGGGCATTATACAAACCACAGCCTCCTCTGAAAAGCTATACCAGCGGGGTAAGCTGAATGCCAAGCGCTTCGACAGGCGTTATAACATGTACTACAGCGTGTATGCGCATTTGCAGGCCCGGCATGTACGGCAGGGGTTAAAGCTGGCTCCCGAATATCTGAAGGCATTCCACCGCTCCTCCGGCAACTGGTTTGTGCTGCTGGAATTGTATCTGACATTGGCCATGCATGCCGGCGATTATGCGCAAGCCAATGAGCTGTTGAACATGGTATTCCAAAACCCATTCTATTCTCAGTTGCGTGATTCAGCCCACCAGCGTTGGGAATTATATCGGGCCTATCACCATTTCATTGACCCTGAAAACTCGCCTTTACGAGGTTTACATTTCACACAATTCATGCAAACCTTGCCGGAGCACAGCCGGGACAAGCAGGGGCTAAACGTAGCTATTCTGATTCTGCAGTTTTTGCACTACCTGCGTTTGCGAGATGTAGAAGCACTGCTGCCTCGCCTGGAAGGCTTACGAAAGTATGCCAGTAAGCACTTGCGGAACCCTGCCGCACAGCGCACCAAGCTGTTTTTTAGATTGCTACAGCTTACTGTGAAGGAAAACTTTGATATAAAAGCCTGCGAGCGAAAAGGCCAGCCACTCTTCGCCCGGCTGGAACAAACGCCAATGCCGGGCGAAGCCTTCGCAGGAATTGAAATTATTCCCTACGAGAACCTGTGGCAGCAAACGCTGCAGATCCTGCAGATGCCTTCTGAGGGGCGCTAGGGCTGCTTATGAGTAGATGAATCGGCCAACAGGTTGATGGCCAGATTGGTGTAGCGGGTGTACTGGGCTTCCGTCAGCACGGTTTTCAGCTGGGCGGCAAACTCTGCTTGCAGGGCTTGCTGCTTCTGGTCGTGCACGGCCTTATCGTCGGCGTATTGGGTGTCTATCTCGGCCGCTTGCACCAGATGCTCATACACCAGGCGGCGCATTTGCAGATACCGCCCCTCATCTAAAGCTAATTGTTCCGTGAGCTTACGGGTAACCTCATTGGCGTACTGGCGGGTAACCTCACCGGATGGTGCCGCCGCTCCTGCCAGCGAGAGAGACAAGAGAAAGGCGAAGAGAACAGCTTTTTTCATGACAATAGGGTACTAGGTGGTAGTATAGGACGAGTAAATAAAGCAATTAAATATGTATAAAGTACACTATTATAGAAATTATTTATCTAAGTCTAATTATTAATATGCTTTATCAAAGACAATCTGATTATAGCAGGAACATAAAAGCCAGACTCCTGCTACCAGCATAGGCCAACTTTAATAAGCCACCTAAGCCTACAGGGCTCTGAGTTCATGCCGTACCCGCTTGAGGTAGGTACTGCCGATGGGAATTTGCTTGTGGGTGATGGTAATGGTATTGCCCTCCAGCGCCTGCACCCACTTGGTATTGATAATATAGGATCGGTGCACCCGTAAAAAGAGCGGACTCGGGAAGCGCTGTTCCATGGCCCGCATGGTGCCATGCACCAGTAATTTGCGCTGCCCCGTGATGATATGCACATAGTCGCTGAGGGCCTCCACGTAGCGCACCTCATCAAACACTACTTCTAGCAGCTGCTTCCCTTGCTTAATAATAATAAAATCATTGTTGTTGGGAGTGGGCATAGATTGATAAACGGGCGGCAGACACATTTCCAGCGCCTTTTGCGTGGCTTTCAGAAAGCGGGGAAAGTGCAGCGGCTTTTCTACAACATCAGCTACGGGCCATGGTAGGGGCGGAACCGCATCCGGTGCCTGCGCCAACCAAATCACAACTGGCGGTTCGGGCCAGGCCAGGGAAGTAAAGTCTGGTTGGTCCAGCAGGGTGGCTTCGTCCAGCACCAGAATGGCGGGGGACGGCCCGGGTTGGGCCTGCGCCGCAGCGAGGGAGGGATACTTGCCCAGGCATTGGAGCGAAGGAGAGGTAGCGAGAAAACTCTCGGCTTGCTGTGCCAACAAGGCATCGGCAGCTATAACAAGGCAAGGCAGAGGTGAAGTAGCTTCCGACATAGGCTAAATATAAGCAACTGCACTATAGAATGGAAGGGTTGGATAATTGGCGGGGCATAGGAAGCAAAATAGGCGCAAATGTGCTTTCCCGGCATCTATTTGCGCCTATTGTCATGGCTTAGGTTGGCCAAACGCCCCGAGTGCCGTACCTTGGGGCACCTAGGTAATACTTGTATGGACGCTACTCCCACCCGAACCGCAGACTTTCTGGCGCACCTCGAACAGGTGGTGCAGCGTGCCCGCACCATCAACAACCAGCGCTTTCGCCCGCTGGATGTGCAGGAGCTGAACATGCGCCCCGGCCCCGGGAGATGGAGCGTGGGCCAGTGCCTGGAGCATTTGAACATTATTGGCGGACACTACCTGCCGGATATGATGCGCCGGGTACGCCTGGCGCGGCAGCGCGGCAGCAAGCCCGCCGAGCTGGTAAAGCACGGCCTCATTGGCAAGAAACTGACCGAGGCCATGCGCACCCCGGCTAGTGTAAAAGCCCTGACATCGCCGCAGAAATATGCCCCCAGCGGCAGCCGCCTGCCCCGCACGGTAGTGGAGGTGTTTGGCCGGCAGCTGGATGAGCTGCTGCGCATTATTGAAGTAGCCCGCGAGGTAAATGCCAACCGCGTGCGCATCCCCAATCCCATCATCCCCCTGCTACGCCTGCGCCTCACCGATCAGCTGGAGTTCCTGGTTGTGCACCTGGAGCGCCACCTGGCCCAGGCCGAGCGGGTGCTGGACGGCCGAACCACCGCCAACGCGGAGCAATCCGAAGCCCAATAGAGCATCAAACACAAAAAGAAAGCCCGTTTCAATTGTTGAAACGGGCTTTCTTTTTTATCAGAAGGTTAACGCAGCTTACTTGCCGCCAAAGAAATAGGCAACTGATACATGCAGCACCCGGTTCTGCATTTTGGCATCCGGCTCCTCATCATTAGGAGAGTTAGGAAACAGGTTCGTTAAGCCATACTCATAGCCCAACTATGCCTGAACGGGTCCCACTTTGTAGCCTATACCTGCATTTAAGCCCGCATCAAGCGCCCGGTAGTACACGTTGTCATTGTTTTTAATCTTGTTTGAATAGTGAATGTCAGCTTCATTCGACTGGCTCTCATCTGTGCCATTGCCGGTGAGCGTTGCCTTGTAATTGTATTTACCGCTGATACCAAAAGCCGCATAAGGTCCGGCAAAAACCTGAAAGCCTTCTTCGCCTCCCACCGTGTACACGAAATTAATCGGCAACTCCAGGTAGTTCAAGCGCGAGCTAGTCTCCACATGGAAGGTGTAGCCCCGATCAGACTCCGAATAGTCTATCTTAAAACCCTTCTGGGAGAAAAGCAGGGACGGCTGCACCGAGAAGTTGCCAAACTGAGCATTTAGGGTAACCCCTACCTGCGGACCCAAGATAGATTTAGGGTCTGAATCATAACTTTTATCCTTATGCTCATAATCTGCAGAAGCAATGTTAAGGCCGACACGTGGACCAACCGTAATCTGAGCTTGAGCAGCGCTACTTGCTAGTATTCAGGCACTCATTAATAAACCATTGCGAAGTTGTTTTTTCATACTGTTCAATAAATAAAAAGGGATAGGTTGAAATGACGGAAACCCGTCACGGGGTGAAAGTAGAGAACCAGAATTTATCTGAGTATTATTTTAATAATTTCATGTGAATTTTTTTAGGCTTATTCCCTGCAGAGAAAATTACGGCCTGACTAATAGGATAAAGATGGTATAGCGTTAGCAGTATATAGCCTGAAAACCAGCCATAATAGGATACAAAGGGCATGGCAAGGGCTAAAAAGCTGTGCGTGCATGTATGCTTTTGACTGATAAATGGCATCTAGTAGATACTTACTTAGCCCGCTTGCCGCGGTAACCACCCATGCGCTTCCTTCTCTCCGCCTGTTTTCTCTTGCTGATGCTTTTCTCCAGTGGTTCCTCCGCGCCCACGCCCCCCGCTGGCCCCAACCCCAAAAAGTGGAAGCAGATTGATGCGCTGCTGGCGAAGGATCAGACAGCCTCCGCCAAAAAGCTGGTGGATGAAATCTACCAGCAGGCCCGCCAGCAGCAGGATACCCCCGAATATCTGCGCGCCCTGCTCTACAAGCTGCGTCTGCTGGAAGCTAAGGAGGAAGAAGCGGATGTAAAAGCCATTGCGCTGGTAGAAGCCGATTTGCAGCAGGCGAAATTTCCCGCCCGGCCTATCCTGCACAGTCTGCTGGCCCAGTTCTACGCCAATTATTACGAGGAGCACCGCTACCAGCTCTACGACCGCACCCAGGGCGCGAACCAAAGTGCAGCTCCCACCGATACCAGCGCCGCCGACCTGCGCACTTGGGATGCTGCCCGCCTCGGCAGCGCCGTAGTGCAGCATTACAAAGCCTCCATTGCCGATGAGCCGCAGCGCCAGCAACAGCTGTTCCTGTCGCAGCTGGGCTACGCCATTAGAGGTGGCAATGCTGAAGGCCGTGCCCTGCGCCCCACGCTCTACGACCTGCTGGCCCACCGCGCCGTGGATGGCCTGCAAAACGATGAATACTACGTTACGCGCCCCGCTGCTCAGTTTCAGCTGAAAGATGCGCGCCTGTTTGGCCCGGCCGCGGAGTTTGCCCGTCTCCGGCTCACCGCGCCTAAAGCCGATTCGCTTAACGGTCAGTTTCATGCCTTGCAAGTGCTACAGCAACTCATAGCCTTCCGCCTGCAGGATGCTAAAAACTTGGCGGCCCTGGCCGATGTGGACCGCAAGCGGCTGGCCATTGTGAAGGAGCACGCCGAAATGGCGAAGGAAGATTCCCTTTATGCTGCCGCCCTGACCCGGGAAGCCCAATCGTATCAAACGCTGCCCATCAGCACCGAGTTTCTGGCTGCTTTAGCGGACCAACTGGAAGAAAGCCAACCTGCCAAAGCCCGGGAAGTAGCTTTGGAAGCAGAAAAGCGCTTTCCCAAATCCCGGGGTGCTCAGCAGGCGAAGGCCATTCGGCAGCGTATTGAAGCTGTCACGCTTGAGTTTACCGCTGAGGAAGTACTGCTGCCCAACCAGCCTTGGCTGCTGAAACTGGAGGTGCGCAACGTAGCCAAGCTGTACGCCCGGGCTTACCGCATCAGTACTGCGCAGGCCATGCGCTACCTCAGCCGGGAAGAAAGAGGCGAAGTACAGCCCTTGCAGAAGCGCTACGCCCGCGTGCTGGCCGCCAAGCCCGCGGCAGTCTGGCCCCTGAATGTGCCCGGCACGCCGGACTATAAAAGCCACTCCGTGCAGCAGGCCGGCGTAGCACTGCCCCTCGGTCGCTATCTGATTATCGTCAGCACGGCGGCCGACGACCCTACCAAGAACCGCCCCGGCGTGACCACGGCCACTGCGGAAGTAAGTGTGAGCGAGCTAAGCCAGGTGCGCCGCGCCGCCGCAACCCAGGACGGCCCCGAGCTACTGGTGCTGCATCGGCAAGGCGGCCAGCCGCTGGCCGGCGTAAAAGCGCTGCCCTTTTTTCAGTATTACGACCAGCCAAGCCGTACATACAAACAGCGCCGCGGCGAGGTACAAACCACCAACGCGGAGGGTCAGACCCAGCTCCCCATAGGCTCGACCACCGAACAGAATATTCAGCTACAGGCGGTTCTGCTTTCCCAGGGTCCCGACTCCCTATTGGTAACCGAAGGCGGCTACTATGGTCCGCGCCGGCTGCGCACGCCCGAGGCCGAACAACCCGAGCGCCGCACTTTTCTCTACACTGACCGCGCCATCTACCGCCCTGGTCAGACGCTCTATTTCAAAGGCATCCTGACTGAAAGCCTGGCTGGCAAAGCCCGGCTTCTGACCAAACAATCCGTTTCCGTACGCTTGGTCGACGTGAATGGCCAGACGGTACAAACCCTTTCCTTTACTACCTCTGATTTTGGTTCCTTCAACAGCTCCTTGGTCTTGCCCACGGGCCTGCTGAACGGAGAAATGAGCCTTCAAACCGATAATGGCGGCGTCAGCTTCGCCGTGGAAGACTACAAGCGCCCTACGTTCCAGGTTACGTTTGGGCCAGTGCAAGGCACGCCCGTTCTGGGCAAGGAGGTGACGGTGCGCGGCAAAGCCACGGCCTATGCCGGCCAACCCATTGACGGCGGCACGGTGCAGTACCGCGTGGTGCGCCGCACCGTATGGCCGCTGTTTGAGCCTTACTATGGGCGTGGCGGAGGAAAAATCGGTTACCCCGGCCCCGGGAGAGGAGGGGAGGTTGAAATCCTGAATGGTACTACCCAAACCGATTCGGCGGGTGGCTTTGCCGTTACGTTCCTGGCTCAGGCCGATGAAGAAATGCGGCGCGGGCGCGGCGGCTGGGGACCGGGCTATATTTTTGAAGTAACGGCTGATGTGACGGACGCCGGCGGCGAAACCCGCACCGGCCAGCAGAACGTGAGCCTGGGCACCACGGCCCTCAACCTGCGCCTAGAAATTCCCGAATTACTGAACCGTGACAAAATGCCGGCCCTGCAGCTCTTCAGCACCAATGCGGCCGGCGAGCCGCAAGTCGCGCGTGGCCAGCTGCGCCTCTACCGCCTCACCCCGCCCGCCCGCGCCCTGCGCCCCCGCCTTTGGGAACGGCCCGAGCGCGAAGCCCTGAGCCGGGAGGAGTTCAAGCGGCAGTTCCCCCTGGATGCCTACGGCCCGGAAGACAACGACAGCACCTGGGCCCGCACGCTTGTACTCACCCAGGATTTCGATACCGAGAAAACCCCGCAGCTAACGGCTCTGGCTACCCAACTGCAACAGCAGGTACCCGGCCGCTACCTGTTGGAGGCTACGGCCACCACAACTATCGGAACGCCGGCTAAAACGGAGCGGGCTTTTACACTGTTTTCGCCCACGGCCAAAGAGTTGCCAATTCCTGCCCCGGATTGGTTTGTTACCCTGCAGGACAGCGTAGCACCCGGACAAACGGCCCGTTTTCTGGTGGGGAGCAGTGAGGCCGGTGCCCGCATTCTGGTGGAAGCCGAGGCCAAGGGCAAAACCCTGCGCCACGAGTGGCTCACGCTGAAAGCTAATGAGCAGCGCCTGGTGGAAATAGCAGTGCCGGCTGCCCTCGGCGAAACCCAGCTCTACCTGCACGCCACGCAAGTGCGCGACAACCGCCTGTACACCCACACGGCCCCGGTGCAGGTAGCTACGCCGCCTGCGCCGCTGGTGCTCAGCATTGCCACCTTCCGCGACAAGCTCCAGCCCGGCCAGAAGGAAACCTGGCGCGTCACCATCTATAATACCGCCGGCAAGCCCGCTGATGCGGAGCTGATGGCCAGCCTGTATGATCAGTCGCTGGATGTATTCCGGCCACATTCTTTCATGCCGCTGGAATTCCCGAAACCGTATTTTCCGGCTGTGCTGGCGTGGAATGGACAGTTTGGGACGGAGGAGTCTAGAATACTCTTAGCTGGGCAGCAACCCAATATCCAGGTTGACTTAGTCGAATATCCGCTGCTGAATCAGTGGGGTTATTTAGATAACCAGGGTATGATGCTTTATGAAAGCGTAGTCGTACAGAATGGTGGTGGAAGGAAAACTACCAAAGGCAAAACAGCCCGGGTTTCAGGTCAGGTAGAAATGGCTGCTGCGCCCGCAGCCATGGACATGGCTCAAGGAAAGCAACTCAGCGAAGTGGTAGTCACAGGCCTAGGAGCTGAGGAGAAGTCGGCGCCACCACAGGTTGACCTCTCCGCCATCCAAGCCCGCAAAGACTTCCGTGAAACAGCCTGCTGGTTACCAGCCGTGCGCACCAATGCTAAAGGCGAAATGGTCTTGGAGTTCCAGATGCCGGAAGCCGTCACGCGCTGGCAACTGCTGGCCCTGGCCCACGATCAGCAACTGCACACCGGCCTGCTGCGCCGCGAGCTGGTTACCCAGAA
Organism: Hymenobacter sp. DG25A; assembly: GCF_001280305.1. NCBI lineage: Bacteria > Pseudomonadati > Bacteroidota > Cytophagia > Cytophagales > Hymenobacteraceae > Hymenobacter > Hymenobacter erythromyxa. The sequence goes on from NZ_CP012623.1 coordinate 409,191, forward strand.
ACAGCTGCAGGTAACGCCTAATGCCCCGCGCTTCTTCCGGGAAGGCGACCAGCTGCGCCTCACCGCCAAGCTCAGCAACCTCACTGATCAACCCATGAGCGGCACTGCCCAGCTGTTTCTGCTGGATGCCCGCACTCAGCAGCCCCTTGATGGAAAGCTGCTGAAAGGGGCCGCGCAGCAGAAGTTCACCCTCAGCGCCAACCAAAGCAGCGCCGTGGGCTGGGACCTGCAAATTCCGGAAACCGCCGAAGGTGAGCTGCCGCTGGAAGCCATAACCTACCGCGTAGTAGCCCAAACGGAAGCCCCCAAGCAGTCGAAGCGCAAATCCAAAAAGCAGCCGGTAGAAACCTATTCCGATGGCGAGGAAAACACGCTACCGGTGCTGCCTAACCGGTTGCTGGTTACCGAGAGCCTGCCGCTGCCTATTGTAGGCCCGGCCACACGGGAGTTTGAGTTGAAAAAGCTGACCAGTACCACGTCGCCCACGCGCCGGAATTACTCGCTCACGCTGGAAATGACCGAAAACCCCGCGTGGTATGCCGTGCAGTCCCTGCCGTACCTGATGGAGTACCCCTATGAGTGCTCCGAGCAGGTATTTAGCCGCCTGTATGCCAACCTGATAGCCGCGAAGATCCTGCAAAGCAACCCGCGTCTGAAAACGGTGCTGGAAGAGTGGAAGCGCGCCGCTCAAAGCGGCGACAAAGCCGCCCTCACCAGCAAGCTGGAGCAAAACCAGGAGCTCAAAAACCTGCTGCTGCAGGAAACCCCGTGGGTGCGTGATGCGCAAAATGAAACCGAGCGGATGCGCCGGCTGACGGAGCTGTTTGACGAGCCGCGCCTGAAGGCGGAAACTGCCCGAGCCCTCACCAAGCTGGCCAAAATGCAGCATCCCAACGGCTCCTTCCCCTGGTTTGAGAAGATGCCCGATGACCGGTACATCACCCAGCTGATTATTGCCGGTTTCGGCAAGCTGCAGAAGCTGGGCGCTTTCGATGCTACCCAGGATGCCCAGGCCCGCCCGCTGCTGGAAAACGCCGTGCGCTACCTCGATGAGCAGCTACAGCACGACTACACCGAGCTGCGCAAGCAGAAAGGCGTAGACCTGAAGCAGCAGCACGTTTCGGATGTTCAGATTCAGGCGCTGTACGCCCGCAGCTTCTGGCGGAAACAGGCCGTAGCCAAATCAGCCCAGCCCGCTGAAACCTATTATCAACAGCAAGCCGCCACTTATTGGAAAGTGCACACGCGCTACCTGCAGGCGCAAACAGCCCTGGCCCTGCATCGGCAGAAAACACAGCCGGCTGCCGTAAAGGATATTCTCACGGCCCTTTCGGAAAATGCCCTGCACTCACCGGAGCTGGGCATGTACTGGAAAGAGGTGCGCGGCGGCTACTACTGGCGCGAAGCACCCACAGAAACCCAGGCCACGCTCATCGAAGCCTTCGATGAAGTGCGCAACGACCAAAAATCAGTGGATGAAATGAAGCTGTGGCTGCTGAAGCAGAAGCAAACCCAGAACTGGGAAAGCACCCGTGCCACCGCCGATGCCTGCTACGCCCTGCTGCTGCGCGGCTCCGACTGGCTCCAGCCGACCAAACCCATTCAGGTAACGGTAGGAGGGGAGACTGTGAAGCCCAGCACGCAACAGGCCGGTACGGGCTACTTCAAAACCACCTTCCCCGCCACGCAAATCAAACCCGCCCAGGGTAAGGTAACGGTGCAAAAGACCGATGCCGGCGTAGCCTGGGGCGCGCTGTACTGGCAGTATTTTGAGCAGATTGATAAGATAACCCCGGCTGCCACGCCCCTGAGCCTGGAGCGCCAGCTCTTCCGCGAGCAGCGCACGGCCGGCGGCCCCACCTTGGAGCGTCTCACCGCCGCCACGCCGCTGCGGGTAGGCGACGTGCTGGTGGTGCGCCTCGTACTGCGCTCCGACCGTGACCTGGAGTACGTGCATCTGAAAGACCAGCGCGCCGCTGGTCTGGAGCTCATCAGCCAGACCTCAGGCTACCGCTACCAGTCCGGCCTGGGGTATTATGAGAGCCCCCGCGACGCGGCCAACAACTTCTTTATCGGCTTTTTCCCGAAGGGTATGCACACCTTTGAGTACCGCCTGCGTGCGGCCCAGAGCGGTGATTTTTCGGGTGGCCTCTCCCAGCTGCAGTGCCTGTATGCGCCGGAGTTTACCAGCCATTCGGCCGGTACGCGGGTGCTGATTTCTGGCATGGCAGGAAAGTAGGGTGAAATTGCATTTTTAATTTGGCCATCGATGCCTGTGCGCTGTGAAAGGGCTTTTGCAGCGTGTAGGCAAAGGTGTAGTTTGCTATTCGATTCAGGATCTGGTACTTTTGCCACCCTGTCCACCGAAAAGAGTAGTAAATGCGCACTATTTTCCTTCTAGTCGGACTGCTGTTGAGCAGTGCGGGAGTGTTTGCCCAGGGTAAGAAAAAGGCTGCCCCAGCCCCGGTTATTGACCACGATGGCAAGGTAGCCGTGCCGGTGAAACCGGCCCTGCCGGGCGAAGAAAAACTATCGGCCCGGGAGCGGGTAGAGCGGGACTTTCTGATGCCCGTGCGCCGCAAGCAGTCCGTTTCCAAGGCAGAGTCTGTGGCCATACCATCGCCCAGCATGACGGCCCGCAACATAGAAACCGCCCGGGAGGCGGAGGCCGAAGCCGCCGCTAAAGTTCCGGAGAAGCTCGTGGCAGAGCCGGTTGCTTCCAGCACTTCTAACCGCACCACCGCGCGTGCTGCTTCGGTTGCACACACCAGCCGAAAGACTGCGGCCCGCAAAACATCTGCGGCCCGTAAGGCAGCTGCAAAAAAGAAAGCCGCCGCCCGGAAGAAAAAGAGCCGTCGGCACCGCCGCTAAGAATACGCCAGCCATAAAAAAAGGCGCTACCGGATTTCGGTAGCGCCTTTTTTTATGGCTGATGTGGTTGAGCAGCTTAGGTGCCCTGCGGCATGAGGCGCACCACCAGCCCATCCAGGCGGGCGTTGATGCGAATCTGGCAGGAGAGGCGGCTGCCCTGCGTCATTACGGGCAGGCTTTCCAGCATAGCCAGCTCATCGTCGCTGGGCTCAGGCAGCTCGGGGCCGGCCAGCACTTCTACGTGGCAGGTGCCGCACAGCGCCATGCCGCCGCAGGTAGCCTGAATGTCGTAGCCATCAGCCTTCAGCAGCTCCATTAAGCTCAGGCCCATATCGGTGGGGCCTACAATCTCGCGCCGGTGGCCCGGCTCTTCCTCTACATATACTCGAACTTCAGTAACGTCCAGGCTCATATCTCAGCGTCAGTAAAACTATCAAAACAAGGGCGCCAGATTTCCGGGCCGGGGTGCAAAGAAAAGAAGAGGCAGGCAAACCCACCTCTTCTCCATTCATAATATCCGAAAAGGATAACGCTGCTAGAGAGTGGGCACCCCGTTTACGGTGGTGTACTTCAGGACGTATTTCTTATCCGGGTTGATGTACTTGAAAGCCCCCTGCGCCATCAGGGCCGCCTCGTGGAAGCCACACAGAATGAGCTTCAGCTTGCCGGGGTAGGTGTTGATATCGCCGATGGCGAATACGCCGGGCAGGGAAGTGGAGTAGTCCAGGGTATTCACCTTCACGGCATCATCTTCCAGCTCCAGGCCCCACTCGCCAATGGGCCCCAGCTTGGGCGTGAGGCCAAACAGGGGGATAAAGTGGTCAAGCGGTACAGATTCTGTTTCGCCGTTGTTGGCGGTGATGGTGACGGCCTCCAGCTTACCGTTGCCGTGCACGTGGGTGACGTTGCTGCTCAGCACCAGGCGTACTTTGCCGGCCTCGTGCAGCTTCTGCACTTTCTCCGCCGAGTCGGCGGCGCCGCGGAAGGTGGTGCCGCGGTGCACCAAGGTTACTTCTTTGGCCAAATCGGCCAGGAAAATGGTCCAGTCAAGGGCGGAGTCGCCGCCGCCGGCAATAACCAGGCGCTGGTTGCGGAAGTACTCCGGGTCGCGCACCATGTAGTGCACGCCGCGGCCGCCTTCAAATTTCTCCAGCTCATCAATAGCCGGCTTGCGCGGCTCAAAAGAGCCCAGGCCGCCCGCAATGGCAATGGTCTTGCAGAGGATTTCGGTGCCGTCGGTGGTGAAGAGCTGAAAAGAGCCGTCCTCGAGCTTGGCAAAACGCTCTACCCGCTCACCCAGCGTGAAGGTGGGGTGGAAGGGCTCAATCTGCTGCATCAGGTTGCGCACCAGGTCGCCGGCCAGAATGCTGGGGAAGCCCGGAATATCGTAGATAGGTTTCTTGGGGTATATCTCCGAGAGCTGCCCGCCTACCTGCGGCAGGGCATCTACCACGTGGCAGCGCAATTTCAAAAGTCCGGCCTCAAATACGGCAAACAGGCCCACCGGGCCAGCCCCAATGATGCAGATATCGGTGGAAATGGTATTCATACGTAGCAAAAGATTCGCGAAAAGGTTGCTCTCGTAACAAGAAAACTAGGCAAAACGTTGGCCGCTCCCGGCAAACGGCTGCAAAGGTACGCGTTGTAAGCGAGCGGGTTGATGCTGCCCCGGGAATTTGCTGCTGCAATAATGGCCGCCCAGAGGCAGCGCACAGCCCGGAGGAAAAAGAAAAAGCCCCTCAGCATGGCGCTGAGGGGCTTTTGTGGTCGTGTAAGGAGTCGAACCTTAAACCTTCTGATTCGTAGTCAGATGCTCTATCCAATTGAGCTACACAACCATTTCCCTTTTGAGGAGCACAAAGATAACAGCTAAATTTTTTGTCTGGCAAGCCGGTGGGCTGATTTTCTGCCGAAAAAATGGATTGACGGGCGCAAGAAGCTGAAAGTCAGTTTTAATTTTTTTGCGGCGTCGCGGCATTTTTGCCTAAGGCACGCTTCAGGGCCCGGTTAAATAAGTAATACAACCCGAATAACGACACAACAATGAGCACCAGCACCAGAACTTTGCCGCCCGTGCCGGTATCGGGGTTGCTGAGCAGGGCCAGCGCATCCTGGGCTTGGGTGCCCAACCAGTAGAAGAACAGGCTGCGCGGCAGCATGCCCACCACCGAGGCCAGCAGAAACTTCCGGCGGTTTACACGCATCACGGCCAGTACAAACGTCATGAGAGCAAAGGGCAGCACCGGGGAAATGCGGGTGAGCACAATCAGCTGCCAGCTTTCGTGGCGCAACTCCTGCATCACGGCATCGGCTTTGGGAAAGTGGTGCAGAAACTGCAGCATGCGGCCGTGGTCCAGCGAAGCCGCAATATGGTAGCCAATGAAGGCAGCCAGCGCGTAGGCCAGCACCATGCCGGGCAGGCCAATCCAGCCCAGATAAAAACCCGTGACGATGGCCACAAATGTGGTGGGCGTGAGGGCAAAAGCCATGGTGAAGGCAATAACCACAAAATAAAACACCGCACCACCCAGGCTCAGGTTCTGGAGCAGCTCCTGGTTGCGGTACAGGAAATACGTGAGCGAGGAGCTGCCTACCACCGGCATGGCCACCAGCAAGAGCATGGACAGCAGGGTGGAGGCGTTTTTTTGAAAAAGCTCTTTGAGGAAAGCCATAGGCAGAATAGGCAGCGGGCCGGTTGTTTTGTGATGCCGCCCCGCAATGCAAGCTACGGCGTACGCTACATCTTGGCTAACTTGCCGCCCCAATCCCAAGCCCCGACCTATGAAATTCGGAACCAAAGCCATCCATGCCGGCGTGCACCCTGACCCCGAAACCGGGGCTATCATGACGCCCATCTACCAGACCTCGACCTACGTGCAACGCTCCCCCGGCGACCACAAAGGCTATGAATACTCCCGCACCCACAACCCCACCCGCACCCAGCTGCAGGATGCGCTGGCGGCGCTGGAAAACGGCAAGCATGGTCTGGCCTACGCCTCAGGCATGGCCGCCATCGACTGCATCATTAAGCTGCTGCAGCCCGGCGACGAGGTGATTTCCACCAACGACCTGTATGGCGGCACCTATCGCCTCTTTACCAAAGTGTATGCGGCCTACGGCATCAAATTTCACTTCGTGCCCATGCACGATATGACGGCCGTGGAGGCAAAGGTAACCGCCAACACCAAGCTCATCTGGGTAGAAACGCCTACCAATCCGCTGCTCAACGTTATTGATATTGAAGCCGCCGCTGCCGTAGCCAAGAAAGCCGGTGCGCTGCTGGTGGTAGACAATACCTTCTCCACCCCCTACCTGCAAACTCCGCTGGATCTGGGGGCGGATATGGTGATGCACTCCCTCACTAAGTACATGGGCGGCCACTCCGACGTGGTAATGGGTGCTGTGATTGTGAAGGACGACGAGCTGCACGAGCGGCTGCGCTTCCTGCAGAATGCCTGCGGCGGCACGCCTGGCCCCCAGGACTGCTTCCTGGTGCTGCGCGGCCTCAAAACCCTGCACATTCGCATGCAGCGCCACTGCGAAAACGGCCGCGCCGTAGCGGAGTACCTCCAGAGCCACCCCAAAGTAGAAAAGGTGTTCTGGCCCGGTTTCCCCGAGCATCCCAACCACGCCGTAGCTGCCCGGCAAATGCGTGGTTTCGGCGGTATGATGTCGTTTGTGTTGAAGGGCGACCGGATGGAAGATGCCGTAGCGGTGCTGGAGAAATTTGAGCTGTTCTCGCTGGCCGAAAGCCTCGGCGGCGTAGAAAGCCTGAGCGGCCACCCCGCCTCCATGACGCACGCCAGCATTCCCGCCGAAGAGCGCCGCAAATCCGGCCTGTCTGACTCACTGATTCGCCTGAGTGTGGGGATTGAAGACGTGGAAGATTTGATTGAGGATCTGAAGCAGGCTATTGGGTAAAATAACCGTTGCCATGTCTAAAACCGCCCGGCCATTTGGTCGGGCGGTTTCTTTTTTAAAGGCTGCCGGTAAAGTAATTAAGCACGCTCACTCGTCATCCTCCAAACGCGCCCAACCGGCACGTGCTCCTTCCTATGAAAACGCCTTCCCAATTCAACGGCAAAAAATACCTGAATACCATTCCCACTGGCATGTCGGGGGAGTATGGGCGCATGGCGCGGCGCTGGCTCACGGGCAAGGAGGAGCGGGAGCCGCAAATCCCGCTGGGGCCTTTTGCAGCGGATGCCGCTGCCCTCTCGGAGCCCGTACCGGCCGATGCGCTGCGGGTCACCTGGTTCGGGCATTCGTCTACGCTGATTGAGCTGGATGGCAAGCGCTTTTTAACGGACCCGGTCTGGCGGCAGCGGGCATCTCCCTCCACTTTAATGGGCCCAAGGCGGTTTTTTGCCCCGCCGCTGTCCCTGGCCGAGCTGCCTGCGCTGGATGGCGTCCTGCTTTCCCACGACCATTACGACCACCTCGACAAAGACGCCATTCGGGCGCTGGGCCGTACCGGGGTGCCGTTTTACTGCCCGCTGGGCGTGGGCGGCCACCTGCGTCGCTGGGGAATTAAGCCGGAACAGATAACTGAGCTGGACTGGTGGCAGGAAGTGAAAGTGGACGACACCCATACGCTGGCCGCCACACCCGCCCGCCACTTTTCGGGCCGCACCCTCACCCGGGACGATACCCTATGGGCTTCCTGGTGCATTCTTGGCCCGCTGCACCGCGCCTTCTTCGGCGGCGACTCCGGCCCCTACGAGGCCGGCTTCCGCGAAATCGGCGCCGCCTATGGACCTTTTGATGTGGTGATGCTGGAAATTGGGGCGTATGATGAAATGTGGGCCGATATCCATATGGGTCCCGACCATGCCCTGGTGGCCCACCGGGCATTAGGTGGCGGGGCACTGCTGCCATTGCACTGGGCCACATTCAACCTGGCCTTCCATAGCTGGCACGAGCCCGCTGACCGGCTGGTAGCAGCGGCCGGACCGGAAGTGCCATTGCTACTGCCGGCTCCAGGCCAGCGGGTAACCGTAGCGGAAGGGCCCTTGTCCGGCTACTGGTGGCATGCATACCGAAGTAAATAAAGGTTGGGATGAGGCTGATTCTCCGGCAAATACTACCCAATAGGAGGGAAGCTAAACGGGGAGCACCAGCAGGCCGGAGTGTGTGGTGGAGCCGGCGAAGTAACCCGGAACAATAGCCTGAATAAGCCGGTATCAATCTGAAACCTCTGGCATGGCGTACATGCAGGAACTCTCCCCTCACTGACTGCTCTGCATGCGTATTCTACTGTTGATCCTGATGATATTGGGCTTTGGTTGTGCCAAGCCTACCGTAGAGCCCGCACCCACCAGCGGGCCGAGCACCACGCCCATTCCGCCGCCTGCCGGCCCGGCTATCAGCTTTCTGTCTTTAGGCGATTCCTATACCATTGGGGAGGGCGTGCCGGCCACCGACCGGTGGAGCGTGCAGCTGGCGCGCATGGCCCAGACGCAGGGCCTCAACCTGCAAACCCCCGATATCATTGCCCGCACCGGCTGGACCACGGGCGAGCTGCAGGCCGCTATTCGGGCTGCTAACCCACCGAAAAACTACGAACTGGTTTCATTGCTTATCGGCGTGAATAATCAGTACCGGGGCCTGCCGCTGGCTTCTTATCAGACCGAGTTTCGGGAGCTGCTCCACACTGCCATTGAGCTGGCGGGTGGGCGGCCCGGCCGGGTATTCGTGCTGTCTATCCCCGATTGGGGCGCCTCCCCCTACGCCCGGGGCCGCGACCAGACTAAAATTACCGGGGAAATAGACCAGTTTAATGACGCTGCCAAACAGGAATGCCAGCGGGCCGGCGTCGCCTTTCTGGATATCACCGGCCTTACCCGAAACGCGGCTGGCGACGCCTCCCAGTTTACGATGGACGGTCTCCATTACTCGGGAAAGCATATGGCCTGGTGGGCCAGTGCTGCCTTGCCGGTTCTGCAGGGATTAGTAAAGTAGAAGCAGCCGTTCCATAGTGCCCGGCATGCAGATAGCCGATATTAACGGTCATGCCGAGCGCAGTCGAAGCATCTCTACTGCTTCGTTGGGTTTGCCACACTAGCGAGATGCTTCGACTGCGCTCAGCATGACACGTTCTTTTATGACGGCCTTTCCCAACAGAGTCAGCACGCGAGATGCTTCGCTGTGCTCTGCATGACATTAATGTTTAAGTCTAAAGCAAAAAGAGCCGGCACTACAATAGGGCCGGCTCTTTTTGCTTTAGAACAGATGCTGTTTACTTACCGCTGGTGGAGTTGGAGTCCAGAATCTTGAGTAGCTCGTTGAGCTTGGGGGTGAGGATGATTTCCGTGCGGCGGTTCAGGGCTTTGTTGGCGGCGTTGTCGTTGGGGGCTACGGGCACGTACTGCGCGCGGCCGGAGGCCGTAACGCGCTCCGGCTGAATGCCGCCGCTGGTGAGCAGGCGGGCAATTTCGGTGGCGCGCAGGGTGCTCAGGTCCCAGTTGTCCTGCATGCCGGCGGTGCCGCGCAGAATGGGCACATTATCAGTGTGGCCTTCTACTACCACGTTCACATCGGGCTGAGTTTTGAGCACGGCCGCCAGCTGTTTGAGGGCTTCCTGACCCTTGGGGTCTACTTTGGTGGAGCCGGATTTGAACAGCAGCTGCTCGGAGAGGGAAACGTACACTTTGCCGTCCTTCATCTTCACCTGCAGATCGGTGCCCTGGAAGCCGCGCAGGGCGTTGCTTACACTGGCTTTGAGGTCGTTGACGGCTTTGTCCTTCTCGGCCAGGGCTTTTTCCAGCTCGGCCATGCGGGCTTCGCGCACTTTCAGGTCGGCGTTCAGCTTATCTATGGCCGTTTTGCTTTTGTTGAGCGAGGTTTCCAGCTCGCCCAGCTCGGCCTCGCGGCGGGCCAGGTCGCGGGCTACTTTGTTGTAGTCGGCGGATTTATCGGCCATGGCCCGGTCCGAGTTCTTCAGGAGCTTATCGTAGCTATCGGTAAGCTGGGTGTAGAGGGAGCGGGTGCGGCGCAGGGCGTTGCCGGTCTGGGCCGAGTCGTCGGCGAGGCGGCGGTTCTGCAGGCGCATTTCGGTCAGGTCGTCGGTAGCTTTCTTCAGCTCGGTTACGGCCTGCCGCTGCTGGCGCTCCGCTTCGGTTTTGGCTTGCTCGGTGGCGGCCTGGCGGGCGCGCAGGTCGTCGTATTTTTTGGAGGCTACGCAGCCGGGCAGCAGGGAAGTGGTAGCCAGAGAAGCCGCCAGCAGCAGGAGAGAGGATTTTTTCACAACCGGAACATGGGTAAACACAACGAAAACGCGCAGACGGCCCCTGGGCCGCATACCCCGGCCAAGGTAGCTACTTCGGGCCGCACGGTGCAAACTACCGGGTAGCACCAACCCGTTTTCGGTCTATATTTGTTTTCCTGCCTTCCTGGTTTTGTTCCACCCAAATTCCTTGCAAATGGCCACCGTTCTTCCCCAGACTGCCGAAATGGATGCCCTGCTTCAGCATCAGTGCACTACCATCAGCAAAGAGCAGCTGCACGTGCCCGGCCCCGATTTTATGGACCGCTGCTTTGTGCCCTCCAGCCGCCCGCCCCAGGTGCTGCGCAGCCTGGGCCAGCTCTATGGCCACGGCCGTCTGGCCGGCACCGGCTACCTGAGCATTCTGCCCGTTGATCAGGGCATTGAGCACACGGCCGGCGCTTCCTTCGGGCCCAACCCCATGTACTTCGACCCCGAAAACATTATTAAGCTGGCGCTGGAAGGTGGCTGCAATGCCGTAGCCACCACTTTTGGTACGTTTGGCACGGTGGCCCGCAAGTATGCCCACCGCATTCCGTTCCTCGTCAAAATCAACCACAACGAGCTGCTGACCTATCCCAATAAGTACGACCAGATTCTGTTTGGCTCCGTGGAGGAAGCCTGGAACCTGGGCGCGGCGGCCGTGGGGGCTACTGTTTACTTTGGCTCCGAGGAATCGAACCGGCAGATTCAGGAGGTGTCGCAGGCGTTTGAGCGGGCGCACGAGCTGGGCATGGCCACCGTGCTGTGGTGCTACACGCGCAACAACGCCTTCAAAACCGCCGACAAAGACTACCACGTCTCCGCCGACCTCACCGGGCAGGCCAACCACTTGGGCGTTACCATCGGGGCCGATATCATCAAGCAAAAGCTGCCCGAAAACAACGGTGGCTTCGCTGCCCTGAAATTCGGCAAAACCCACCCGGCCATGTACGATAAGCTGGCCTCCGATAACCCCATTGACCTCACGCGCTACCAGGTGGCCAACTGCTACATGGGCCGCATTGGGCTGATTAACTCCGGCGGCGAAAGCAAAGGCGCCACCGACCGTGACGAGGCCCTGCGCACGGCCGTTATCAACAAGCGGGCCGGCGGTCAGGGTCTCATTTCGGGCCGGAAAGCCTTTCAGCGGCCCTTTGCCGAGGGGGTAGACTTGCTGAACGCCATTCAGGACGTGTATCTGGATAGCTCCATTACCCTGGCGTAAAACTCCGCGCCAATAAGAAAGAGGGCCGGCAGTAGAATACTTGTTCCTGCTTTTGCCTAAATTCGATGTTACCTTTGCTGCCCGGCAGCCGCTCTGCGTTGGCAAAGCAGTCTGCATTCGTCAGCCATTCACTTCTCACAGTATATCATGTCTTGGTTTAAGCGCGTCGAAAAAGGCATCGTCACTCCCACAGAACAGAAAAAGGAAACGCCGGATGGCCTGTGGTATAAGTGCTCCGAGTGCAAAACCGTAGCTCCTATGGTGGAGCACAAGCGCCTGCTGTATACCTGCGCCAAGTGCAACTACCACGACCGGATTGACTCGGCCGAATACTTCGAAATTCTTTTCGATGACAACCAGTTCACCGAGCTCGATGCCAACCTGTCCTCCGCCGACCCGCTGAAGTTTGTGGATACCAAGGCGTACCCGCAACGGGTGGCCGCTACCCAGCGCGCTACCGGCCTGAAAGATGCCGTGCGCAGCGCCCACGGCAAAATGAACGGTGTAGAGCTGGTAGTTGCCTGCATGGATTTCAAATTCATTGGCGGCTCCATGGGCTCGGTGGTAGGTGAGAAAATTGCCCGCGCCATTGATTATGCCCGCCAGAACCGCATTCCGTTTCTGATGATCAGCAAATCCGGGGGCGCGCGCATGATGGAAGCGGGCTACTCGCTGATGCAGATGGCCAAGACTTCGGCCAAGCTCGCCCTGCTCTCGGAAGCGGGTATTCCGTATATATCCATGCTCACGGACCCCACCACGGGCGGTGTTACGGCTTCCTACGCCATGCTCGGCGACTTCAACATCTCGGAGCCCGGCGCCCTGATTGGTTTTGCCGGCCCGCGCGTTATCAAGGAAACCATTGGCAAAGACCTGCCCAAGGATTTCCAGAGCGCGGAGTTTGTACTGGAGCACGGTTTCCTCGATTTTATCGTGGACCGCAAAGATTTAAAGCAGCGCCTGTCTGATTTACTGCGCATGCTGCAGCCCAAAGCAGAAGCCGCTGAGGTTGAGGTGCCTGCCAATATTTCACGGCTGTAACCGACCCTGGAAAGACCTGAAAAAGCTGAAATCCCCCGCTGCGGTGTATACCGGGGCGGGGGATTTTCACGTTCAGGGGGCGAAATAAAGCCACTTACTTTCTCCCTAGCATAGGTCTGGCTCTATATTTGCCAAACATTTTTCAGCTGAAATCAGTAAGCACCACCAACTCCCAAGTTTTCTTTTTCCCGATTCCTTTTTCCTTTCACCAAGTTTCATTCCGATGAATTCTCCCAAATCGATTCTCTCCCTTTTTCTTGCCTTCATGATGTTCCTGGCCTCTTGTGCTTCAAGCAAGCCAGCCAGCGACGGCAGCCTGCCCAGCGACAATGGCGCGGGAGCCCGCAAAACCGGCATGAGCAAAACGGCTAAAGGCGGCCTGATTGGCGCTGGTGCCGGTGCCGCTGCTGGTGCTGTACTGGGCCGCGTAATTGGTGGCAAAAGTGGTACGGCCGCCGGTGCCATTATTGGTGCTACCGTAGGTGGTGCCACAGGTGCTATCATTGGCCGCAAAATGGACAAGCAGGCCGAAGAGCTGCAGCGTGATATGCAGAACGCTAAAGTAGAGCGGGTAGGCGAAGGCATCAAAATCACCTTCGACTCCGGTATTCTGTTCGACACTAACAAGTCGGACCTGCGCGCTGCTTCCATGACGGAAATCCAGAAAATGGCCGCCACGCTGAAGAAGTATCCTGACACTAACGTAATTGTAGAAGGCCACACCGACAACAGCGGTTCCGATGCCATCAACCAGCCGCTCTCCGAGCGTCGTGCCCAGGCAGTTGCTAACTACACCATCGCGCAGGGTATAGATGCTGCCCGTGTTACTTCTAAAGGCTATGGCTCGACGCAGCCAGTAGCTGATAATACCACGGTAGAAGGCAAGCAGGCTAACCGCCGCGTAGAAATTGCCATCTTCGCCAACGAGAAGATGAAGAAAGCGGCCGAAGAAGGCCGTCTCTAAGCTGCCCGCTTGCAGCAATGCATACAAGAAAAAGGCTGCCCACGTGGGCAGCCTTTTTCTTGTATGCTGGGTTGGTAAACAGTATTTGAAAGATTCTTCTGAAGATAAAATCCTGATTTACGGCCTGTAAGCCACCTTTCTATTGCCGGCTGATCCTGTATTTGGATTTTTGGCAAGGTGGTTGCAAAATGCCAGACAACCGACCAGTAGCCCGGGCGAACATAAGCTCTCTGGTTGCTTTCGATAACAAGCACACCGGCTACTTTTTTCCAGGACACAACAAGTACAACTCATGAAAAATCTTCGTTCTCCTTTCGCCATTCTGATGGCTCTGGTGATGCTCCTGAGCAGCACCCTGACGCAAGCACAAACCACTACCACCAAGAAGCCGATGAGCAGAACGGCTAAAGGCGCCATTTTTGGTGGCCTAGGTGGTGCTGCCGGCGGTGCCGTTTTGGGCCGCGTAATTGGTGGTAAAAAAGGCACGGCTAAAGGCGCCATTCTGGGTGCCGTAGTAGGTGGCTCGGCGGGTGCTCTCATCGGCCGCCGCATGGATAAGCAGGCGGAAGAGCTGCGCCGCGAAATGGCTGGTGCCAAAGTAGAGCGGGTGGGTGAAGGCATCAAAATTACCTTCGACTCCGGTATTCTGTTTGCTAAGAACTCCTCGGCCCTCACCTCCACGGCTCAAACCAACATTGATGAGCTGGCTAAAACCCTCATTAAGTACGGCGACACCAACGTAATTGTAGACGGCCACACCGATACTTCCGGTAACGATGCCATCAACAACCCGCTGTCGGTACGCCGGGCCCAGGCAGTGGCTAACTACACGCAGCAGCAAGGGGTAGATGCCTCGCGCTTCCAGGTAAACGGCTACGGCTCGCGCCAGCCCGTGGCTGACAACTCCACCGACGCAGGTCGTCGGGCTAACCGCCGCGTGGAAATTGCCATCTTCGCCAACGACAAACTGAAGAAAGCAGCGGAGCGCGGCGACATTTAAGCCTTCTTTTTCCGCTAGTATTCTCTCCCGTCCGGCGGCACCTGTTCTCAGGTGCCGCCGGATTTTTTTGCGCCCGGCATAAGCAGACCGCCCCCGGCGCAACCCCGGCCGGTTGGGGCAGGTACAAGGGCACATGCCTACCTCCACTACCGCGGTAACTTATACCTCTCCACCCGAGCAGAAAACCTGGCAGGACCATTTGGTGCTGGATGCCTTTTATGGCCCGCTCTCCACCGTGCCCCGCCGCACGCCCATGCGGGAGCTGATCAGCACCGTGCTGTCGCACCGCACCACCCACGCCGATGAAGAGTTGGCCTACGACCGGATGCTGGAAGCCTTCGGCGACTGGGCCGGCGTGCTGGCGGCCCCCACCGCGGAGCTGGCCCACGCCATCCGGACCACCCGCTGGCCCGATACGCAGGCCCCGCGCATTCAGGAAATTCTGCGCCGCATCCAGGCGGAGCAGGGAGATTTCACGTTGGATTTCCTGGCCGACTGGCCGGTGGAGAAAGGTATGGAGTGGCTGACCGCCATGCCGGGCATCGGCTGGAAAACGGCTTCCCTGGTGCTGCTGTTTAACTTTCAGAAGCCCGTGCTGCCCGTGGATACGCACGTGCACCGCGTAGCCCAGCGCGTGGGCATGATTGGCCCCAAGGCATCGGTGGAAAAGGCGCACAAGCTGCTGTTAGATCAATTGCCCAAAGACCCGGTGGTGCTCCTCAATTTTCATAAGCACAATTACTGGCATGGGCAGCGTATATGCTTCTTTACCCGCCCGGACTGTGCTAAATGCCCATTGAAAGGCTTCTGCAACTATTATCTGGAGCACTTTGGGCCGGCCACCGCGGAGGCCATAGCCGCTACGCCGGCTAAATGGGACCGAGCTTGGGGCGAGCTGCCGCATTAAGCCAGCGGTAACTTTGCCAGTACTTACCTTTACTGCCTATGCGTCTTGTTCGACATCCGGTTTTGTGCAATTACTACGTCACGTATCGGTGCAATGCGCGCTGTTCTTTCTGTGATATCTGGGAGAAGCCTTCACCCTATATTCAGCTGGCGGATGTAGAGCAGAACCTGCGTGATTTAAAGAAGCTGGGCGTTTCGGTGGTTGATTTTACCGGGGGAGAGCCGCTTCTGCACCGCCAGATACACGAGTTTGTGGGCCTGGCGCATGATATGGGCTTTATCACCACGCTTACCACCAACTGCCTGCTGTACCCCAAGTACGCCGAGCGGCTGCGCGGGAAAGTAGACATGCTGCATTTCTCCCTGGATTCATCTGAAAAGGAAGTGCACGACCTCGGCCGGGGCGTAGCCTGCTACGATTTTGTGCTGGAAAGCATTAAGCTGGCGCTGGAGCTGGGCGAGCGGCCGGATATCCTGTTCACCGTGTTTCGGGAAAACCTGGATCAGCTGGAAGCCGTGTACCGCGACATTGCCCAGCCCAATAAGCTGGTGCTGATACTGAACCCCGCCTTTGAGTACAACACAGTAGAAACCGGCGAGCAACTGACCCCCGCCGAGCTGGATTACCTCTCCGCTTTTGGCAAGCGCAAAGGCGTGTATCTGAACGAGGCCTTTATTGCGCTGCGCCGCGACGGCGGCAACCACGTAGCCACGCCCGTATGCCGCGCCGCCAGCACTACGCTGGTTATCTCACCCAGCAATGAGCTGGTGCTGCCCTGCTACCACCTGGGCGAGCAGAAATTTCCCATTAACGGGCAGCTTTTCTCCCTGTATCAGTCGCCGGAGGTGCAGGGGCTGGCCGCGCTGGAGGGCCGCCTGCCGCAGTGCGAGGGCTGCACCATTAACTGCTACATGCAGCCCAGCTTTGCCGTGGAAACCAGTAAGTACTTCTGGCAGGCGCTGCCCAGCACCCTCAAATACAACTGGGAAAAAGGTACCTGGAAGCGGATGCTGGCCCGTTAAAATCCCCCGGGCGGCTCCCGGCATTGGACAGCCGCCTGAAGTCACCTGGGGGATTCTTACGCTTTGGGATACTACCGGCTAGAACGCCATTTTCTTATTGGTCTGAAAAGCCTGCACCACGGCTGCAGTATCGGTAAATACCTGGAGCCGGCTTACTTTTTCACCCTGTAGCTCGAATACGTGGGCCCATTCTTCCTCAATAATCTGCCCGTTGGATCGTATCTGTCCTTTGGAGTAGCCAAGAGCCACTACTTTATTGCCCTGGGCTATCAACTCCTGCGCCTCAAACCGCTCGTACTGAACGGCCTGGTGCAGTTTGGTGAAAAACGTAGTAACCTGCTCCTGCCCGCGATAAACGCCGGCATAGGGAATAACATCGGGAGTGCCCGGAATAATAATTTCGATGTCGTCCGTAAAGAGTCTCAGCAAGTTTGGGATATCCCCTTTGTTAAAGAGAGAATAGCCCTCCTGCACTGCCTGGATGTTTTGTTGCTCATTCATAGCTCCGCTGATAAAAGATAACAGGGTTGCCGTTGCCGCCGTCTTCTACCGCAACCCCATCAGTAGGTCAGACGGATAAGGTGTTGTCTCATACCTTGTTAATAAGTTAACCAATCTTAAACCTGAATCCAATGCCTGCTCTCATCCTGCCCGTACGGGGCATTTCGCCTCAACTGGGCCCCAATTGCTTTGTGGCCGACAATGCCACCATTGTAGGCGACGTAACGCTGGGCGCCGAATGCACCGTGTGGTTTAACGCCGTTATCCGCGGCGACGTCAACCAGATCCGCATCGGGGATAAAACCAATATTCAGGATGGGGCCGTGCTGCACTGCACTTATCAGAAGGCGGCTACCACCGTGGGGGCCCGCGTAAGCATTGGCCACAAAGCCATTGTGCATGGCTGCACCGTGGAAGATGATGTGCTGATTGGCATGGGCGCCATTGTGATGGACCATGCCTTGGTAGGGCAGGGCTGCATTATTGCGGCCGGAGCCGTGGTGCTGGAAAACACTCAGTGTGAGCCGGGCTACCTATATGCGGGCATACCAGCCCGCAAAATCAAGCCCGTCACGGAAGAGCAGCGCGCTAACATGCTGCGCACGGCGGATAATTATGTGATGTATGCGGGTTGGTTTTCGAAAGAGCAGGCCTAGAAATAATTCTTCGGCAGGATAGAAGTTTCCTTAATTTGTGCCGCTTTTGCTGGGCGTATAAAGCCAGCGGGCACTATTATCCTTCTCTTTCCTATTTCTGTATGAAGAAAAATTACTCCTTTCTAACAGCCACTCTGGCTGCCACTTTATTGCTGGGAAGCTGTAACCGCGCAGAATATGCGTTTCGTTCTAATTCACCAGCCTACACGCCTATAACTGAATCAGCGGCGGCACCGGTTATAGCAACTGATGCAATTACTGCGCAGGCGGGTTCTGCCGTAGCTGCGCCAATCCGGGTTATAACTCCAGCCCAAAACGCAGCCAGTGCATTAGCCGGCACCCGGGCAGGACAGCCTGCTTCTGTACCCATGCAGATGGAGGAAAGTACGGCTCCGGAAGCGGTGGATGCGGTAGTGAAAAAGGAAAGCGCCAAGGCGGCGCAACCGGTTAAGCGTCGCAAAACCAAGTCCAGCAAAACCGTCTGGATCATTATCGGTATTGGTGTAGCCTTGGCGTTGGTCCGTGTGCTTATAGCCTCCAATAAATCGGAATAGCACTTCGTTTATTCAGGCTTGCCCTAAAAAAAAGCCCTCTAAGGAGGGCTTTTTTTGTGCTTCACAAGTAAAGTAAATGCCTTACAAGGCAGGTAGATTCTCCTCGTTAAAAGTAATGGTTTGCTCCTGGCTGGGGGTTACGCGCAGCTGCACCAGCTCCACGGAGCGCTTGGAGCGCTGCAGCACCCGGAACTCGTAGGGGTCGAGCACGGCCACGTCGCCTACTTCCGGGATGTTGCCGTAAATCATGTTCAGCAAGCCGCCTACGGTTTCGTAGTCTTCGCCTTCGGGCAGGGGGTAGGGGAGGAATTCGTTGGCGTCGGGAATGGCGGTGGAGGTATGCACCCGGTATTCCGTCTCGGAAACCTTTTCTACCACGGGCACCTCATTATCATACTCATCCTGGATTTCGCCTACCAGCTCTTCCATAATGTCCTCGATGGTGACAATGCCGGAAACGCCGCCAAACTCATCCGAGACAATGGCAATATGCATGTGCTTGCGCTGGAACTGGCGCAGCAGCCGGTTGATTTTCTTTGTTTCGGGCACAAAGTAGGCCGGCCGCATAATGCGCGAAAGCTCAATGTGCTCCTTAAGGCGAACAATATTGAGCAGGTCTTTCACATACAGAATGCCCACAATATTATCAATGGAGCCTTCGTAGACCGGCACCCGCGAATAGCCTTCGTTCTGTACCAGTTCAAAGATTTTATCCTCCGGCGAGTTCACATCGATGGCCACAATCTTGGTGCGGGGCACCATGATCTGCTTCACCATCCGGTCGTTGAACTCAAAGACATTTTCAATGAGCTCGTGCTCAGAGTCCTGAATTTCGCCGCTTTGCTTGCTTTGGTCCAGCAGAATGCGGATTTCCTCGGTGGTGTGGGCGGCCTCGCCGTGCAGGGCTTTCACCCCAAACAAGCCCAGCGTGAGGTTGCTGAGGCGGTCGAGCAGCCAGATGAAAGGCCGGAATACAAAATAGAAAATCTTGAGGGGCCAGGCCACCACCATGCTCACTGTTTCGGAGCGCTGCAGGGCCATTACTTTGGGCGCCTGCTCACCAATTACAATGTGCAGCGTGGTAATGAAAGCGAAAGACAGTGCCAGCGAAACCCGGTGCAGCCACTCCGGGGAGATGCTGATATTTACGGCCGTGAGGGCACCGGTTACTACTTTCTCGGCTACGCTTTCCCCAATCCAACCCAGCAACAGCGAGGCCAGCGTGATACCCAGCTGACAAGCTGAGAGGTAAGCGTTGAGGTTTTGCAGAATACCCTGGGTGATGCGCGCCAGGTTGTCGCCAGTCTGGGCGCGCAGGTCAATTTGCGAGGCCCGGACTTTCACCAAAGCAAACTCGGCGGCCACGAAAAAACCATTCAGCAATACAAGCAGAAGGGTAAGCAGTATCTGTAAAACCATAGTTGCGGAGTGGGGCTCACGCGGCCCGTTACTCCTAAGTAGTGCAAAAGTACGAGAATCCGGGCAAGCGGTTGGCTTTTCCCTTACCGGCAGGATATTGTACGTGCTGGCCGGGCGCCTTCCTGCCGGCATCTCTTCGGCAGTTTGTGTGTTGTGTTAAGATATTTGTGCTACTTCCTCCCGTTCTTTGTTTGGTGCTGAGCCGCTGTTCCGCTACTATCCTGACTTGATTTTCCTATGTCTGTTGCTTCCCGAAAACTGCTTCTGCCGCTGCTGCTCCTGGCCTTACTGGTCCAGAGTGCGGTAGCCCAGGTGCTCACGCCTACCAAGCTCTCCACCACCCTCAGTCAGCCCGCCGCCAAAGTGGGGGAGGAGCTGGACCTGATTGTGAATGCCCGCATGCAGGATACGTGGCACCTCTACGCCACCGACTTCGACCCCGACCTGGGCCCCACGGTATTCGCCTTCACGTTTGCCAAAAGCCCGGCGTACGCGCTGGTAGGCAAGCCAAAGTCCGTTGGCGCCAAAAAGAAGTTTGATGATGTCTTTAAAGGCGACATTTCCTACTTCGAGAAAACCGGGCAGATCCGGCAGCGCATCCGGGTACTGCAGCCGGGCCCGCTCACCATCAAAGCCGACGTGGAATACCAGACCTGCACCGATGTGGATGGCCGTTGCGTGCCCGGGGAGGAAACTCTCAGCTTTGGTCCCATTGAAGTAAGCGGCACCGCTGCCGCCACACCAACCGCGGCCACGCCGACAGCCACCGTTAACAAAGCCGTTGGGGTACCCGCCACAACGCCTCCGGCCACGGCGACACCTGCGGCAGCCGTTGCGCCAACCACTGCCCCTGACACCATCTCCGCAGCTACGGCTGCTGCCACCCCGGCATCGCCGGATACCAGTGCCCGGCAAGCGTCGGCGGCAGTAACGGCAGGCGGCACCACCGCCACGGTAGCCGCCGCTCCGGCCGAAACGGCTGAGTCAGGGGGCCTGTTCAGCTTTGCGCTGCTGGCTTTCTTCTCCGGCCTGGCGGCCCTGCTCACGCCGTGCGTGTTCCCCATGATTCCCATGACGGTATCGTACTTCACGGGCGGCAGCGACACCCGGGCGCAGGGCATTCTGAAGGCGCTGGTCTACGGCCTGTCTATCATTGTTATCTACACCATTCTGGGGGTGATTGTGGCCCGGCTGCTGGGCGAGGATGGCCCTAACTTCATGGCCACACACTGGCTGCCTAACCTGCTGTTCTTCGCCGTGTTTGTGGTGTTTGGCCTCTCGTTTCTGGGTTTGTTTGAAATCACGCTGCCCCATAACCTGGTGAATAAAGCCGATGCCCAAGCCGATAAGGGCGGCTGGCTGGGCGTATTCTTTATGGCCTTTACGCTGGTGCTGGTGTCCTTTTCCTGCACCGGCCCCATTGTGGCTACCATTCTGGGCCTGGCGGCTCGCGGGCAAACCATTCTGCCCGTTATTGGCATGCTGGGCTTCTCGCTGGCGTTTGCGCTGCCCTTCACGCTGTTTGCTATTTTCCCTTCCTGGCTGAAAAGCCTGCCCCGCTCCGGTGGTTGGCTGAACACCGTGAAAGTGGTGCTGGGCTTTGTGGAGCTGATGCTGGCCCTGAAATTCCTAAGCATGGCCGATCTGGCCTACCACTGGAACCTGCTCTCCCGCGACCTGTACCTGGTGCTCTGGATAGTGCTTTCTGCCCTGCTGGGCACGTACCTGCTGGGTAAGTACAAGCTCTCCCACGACAGCGACCTGACCCATTTGAGCGTTGGCCGCCTGCTGATGGCAGTGCTCTCCTTCAGCTTTATGGTGTACCTGGTTCCGGGTCTGTTCGGGGCGCCGCTGCCTCTGCTGGCCGGCTACCTGCCGCCCCAGACCAGCCGTGACTTTTCCCTGGCCTCCGCCGTGGTGGCTCCCATCAGCGCCACCCGCAACACCCTGTGTGAGGTCCCGCGCCATGCCGATTTTCTGGAGCTGCCACACGGCCTGCAGGGCTATTTCGATCTGGAGCAGGCCAAGCGTTGCGCCCGCGCCCAGAACAAGCCCATCTTCATTGATTTCACCGGCCACGCCTGCGTGAACTGCCGCAAGATGGAAGCCAGCGTCTGGAGCGACCCGCAGGTGCTGCGCCGCCTGCAGGAAGACTTTGTGGTAGTGGCCCTGTATGTGGATGATAAAACCGAGCTGCCGCAAAACGAGTGGTATACCTCCAAGCGTGATGGCAAAGTAAAATCCACGCTGGGCAAGCAGAACGCCGATTTGCAGGTAACCAAGTACGGCGTAAATGCCCAGCCCTACTATGTGCTCCTGAACCCCAACGACCCTGCCGACAAGCCCCTGGTAACGCCCGTAGCCTACGAGGCCAGCGTCACCAACTTTGTTAAGTTTCTGGATGCCGGGCTGGCCCAGTATCGGCAGCAGGCGCAGCCGGTAGCGGCCCGATAAGTTAGTTTTTGCAGTTTTTCCATCTCACCTGCTTCCCTTGTCTGCATGAAAAAGCTATTGTTTTTGCTGAGCACTGTGTTGCTGCTGAGTCCGGCCACTGGTCAGGCGCAAACCGCCGCGCCCGACCCCAGTCGGATTACGCTGGTTATCCACGGCGGCGCCGGCACCATTACCAAGGCCCTGATGACGCCCGAAAAGGAAAAGGCCTACCAGCAGGTACTGGACCAGGCGTTGCATACTGGCTATGCTATTCTGAAAAAGGGTGGTACTTCCCTGGATGCGGTAGAAGCCACCGTGCGCGTAATGGAGGACTCCCCCTTATTTAATGCTGGCAAAGGCGCTGTATTCACGCATGAGGGCCGCAATGAGATGGACGCCGCCATTATGGAGGGCCAAACGCTGAAAGCGGGTTCTGTGGCGGGCGTCACGGTTATTCGTAACCCTATTACCGCGGCCCGGGCCGTGATGGAAAAGTCGGAGCACGTAATGATGGTAGGGCCCGGCGCTGAAACCTTTGCCAAGGAAAAAGGCCTGGAAATAGTGCCGGCCCAGTATTTCTATACCGAAGCCCGGTATCAGCAGCTACAAAAAGCCCTGCAGGAGGAAAAAGCCGCCGGCACGCCCGACCAACTGAATGCGCCTTCCAAAGCAGCGGAGGCACCCAAGAAAGTCAAGATGAAAATGAAGGCCGGTAAAGCCCAGGGCAGCCTGCCGGAGAACAATATCTTCACCGAAGGCAAAAAATACGGCACCGTGGGCGCCGTGGCGCTGGATCAGTTTGGCAACCTGGCCGCCGCCACCAGCACCGGCGGCATGACCAACAAGCGCTACGGCCGCGTGGGCGATGCGCCCATTATTGGCGCCGGCACATACGCCGATAATAACTCCTGCGCCGTGTCGTGCACGGGCTGGGGCGAGTACTTTATCCGGGCCACGGTAGCCCGGGACGTGGCCGCCCGGGTAGAATATCAGCAGAAGCCCCTGGCCCAGGCCGCACAGGCTACCATTGATAAAGTAGGCAAGATGGGTGGTGATGGTGGCCTGATAGCCTTGGACCGCCAAGGCAATGTGGCTATGCCCTTTAACTCAGAAGGCATGTACCGGGGCTTTATTAAAGCCGATGGAAAAAGCCAGATTCTGATTTATAAAGAATAGTGCTGCCAGCATCATGCAACCAAAAGCCCCGCCAGCTACTCTGATGCTTGCGGGGCTTTTTTCTAATGCGGGTGGCTTTTGTAGCAGAAAAAGGGGACCTTTGCAGCATTTTTCAGCAGGTGCCTTTGGCAGGCATACAAAAAGAAAGGCTGCACCCACCCAGATGCAGCCCTCTAGAAAAGAACGCACCCACCCAGATACGTTCCAATGTTAACCCCACACATAATCCACCCAAAAGATGTTGCTGTAGAAGGAGGGCTCGAACCTCCACGGAGTAGTTAGCCGGCCGCCGGACCAGTTTTTCCCGAATCTCCACCCCCGAGAGAGGAGGGTATGTCTGCCAATTCCATCATCCTACAATATGATCAGCGCCGCTTGCGTTTGATTATGACAAATGTAGGGACTTGTCCTTAATAATAAAATTATTGCAGGTAAACTGATTAAAATTTACACTGTTTTTATATAAACAGTTAATTTGTTAAAAATTCCTCAATCATACATTTCAAAAATGGCGCGTAATTATGAACTTGATGAGACAGATCGAAAGATTCTGGCTCTGCTTATTGACGATGCGAAGATGCCATACACTGAAATTGCCCGGAAGGTGCATGTATCAGGCGGCACCGTGCACGTGCGCATGTCCCGTATGGAGGAATTGGGCATAGTGAAAGGGGCCACCCTGAACATTGACTATGCCCAGCTCGGCTATGATATCAATGCCTTCCTGGGCATCTATCTCAACAAAAGCTCCGTGTACAACAGTGTAGCCGAGCAGCTGAAAGCCATTCCCGAAATCCTGAGCATCTACTACACCACCGGTAACTACAGCTTGTTTGCCCGCATCATCTGCCGCGACACCAACCACCTGCGCGAAGTTCTGCACGATAAGATTCAGTTGATTGATGGCATTGAACGGACCGAAACGCTCATCTCCCTGGAAGAAACCCTGAACCGGCCTATCCAGTTGGTGTAACCCCCTGCAAACCATTTTACTAAAGCCTGATATGGCGCTACGGCGTCATATCAGGCTTTTTCTATTTGCCCAACTCCCTTTCCAATTGATTGTACTTTTTCGGAATCATATAAATGTAATAATAATCTTAAAGAATTTACTTATTTTTATTTTGATGGAGAAAAAATATACATATTATTACATCAAATAGCCTTTATCCCAGCTTTAATTGATTTAAGGGAATAAGGTTGTTTCGTCTGCTATTGAAGTAGGCGATGTTGGAGTTTTCTCATCCTTATTCACTATTTCCATGAATGCTACTTCTACTTCTATGTTGGGTCGTTGGCTGGTGGTGTTGGTTTTGATCCTTCTGGGGCATACCGCTGCCTCCGCCCAAAACATTGGCGACTACCGCACTATTAACAGTAACACAGAATTTAGCTTAACCAGCGGCTGGCAGGTGTACAATGGTACCACCTGGGTAAACAATGCTGCCGCCCTGGATGTGACCAAAACGTTTTACGTCCGTCATCCCCGGGTAGTAACCGTTGATGATAATGGCCTATACGCCAGAGTGATACTGATTCGGGAAAACAATGTATCTGGTACCCTAGCTCTGGGCGCAAAGTTTGGGGCGCAGCTACTGGAAATAGATGGGGCAAATACCGAAGTGCAGGTGAATAGCCTGACTGCCGTGCTGAATGAGGTACAGGTACGCAACAATGGAACGCTACGCGTAACCGTGAAGAATTCGTTAGGCACGCTAAGTGCCGGTACGGGCGGTGTTATAAAAGTAACCGGCATTACGGCCAACGCTGCCGACCTCACGGGCCCCATTACTATCAACGATGGGGGAGAACTTTCCATGGAAGCCCCCGGCAGTCGGGCTACGGCCGTAACCGTGAAAGCAAACGGCTTGTTGAACATCCGCCGCAATGCCACTTTAAGAAACATTCTGGTGGAGAATGGTGGCACACTCCGACGCACGAAAGTTGGTACCACAGCCAATACCTTAACTATTGCCAACACCGCCGCCAATCCGGATTTGCAGTTGAACGGTATTTACGTAGATGCCTCCGATGTTACTCCTCTTGCATTGGGTGCTAACGCCACTATGGCGGTAGGAGTCACCGGCCACTACCAGCACAAGAGTAACGGCGGCGACGTGCCTACTGCCAACTGGGACCCAGCCTCTACCCTGGAAATTCTGGGTATGACAGATGCGGTTTCATTTGGGAATAACGGGCAAACCTTTGGCAACGTGACCTGGAATACGGCCACCTATGGGGTAGGCCGGGTATGTACCCTAAACGAATCGGGCCTGATGCGGATTGCTGGTAAGCTTAACGTTATCAGCACAGGTGCTGGTAAGCTGGACTTGCTCAATACACTGGCTGGTAATAACGTAGAGTTTCAGGTGGGTAGCTACGAGCAAAGCGGTGGGCAGGTATTTATTTCCCAGTCGGGTACTGCGGTGCAAAAGGTAAAAGTGCTGGGTAACTTTCTCCTGAACAACAGCACCTTTACCATGCACAATACGTCAGCCGTACCCAGTTGCGTGTTGACCATTGAGGGCAACACCGCCTTAGAAGGACAAGCTAACCTGCTGGTAACCACTATTGGCAACACGCCCATCAGAGGCGAACTGCACCTGCACGGCGACTTGTCCTTAGGGGCCAGTACTCAGATTTCAGAAACGGGTTCTAACGGAAACGGTGCTATCAACGCACAACTGTACTTTGATGGTGGACGCCAGCAAAACTTCAGTAATGCCAGTAATGGCGGCATGTTGCTCAACCGCGTGCATGTAACAGTGGTATCAGGCACCACGCTGAATATGGGACGGGCCGAGCTACGCAACGATAATGCCGGCCGGTCAAACTTCACTCTCCAGAGTGGCGCCGGCCTGATCATAGGTCACGGCGAAGGAATTCGGGTAACGGGCCAGAACGGCGCTATTCGTACCCGTGGTACCCGTACCTTTTCACCCGGCGGCATATACACCTATGCCGGTGCCCTCGGTGACATGGTCACCGGTGATGGATTGCCCGGCACCCTAAATACAAATGGTGGCTTGGTCATTAATAACGCCAACGGCAACGTCACGCTGTCACAAACCACTTATATCAGCGGTACACTGAAACTCCAGCAGGGCTTGTTGCGCACGGGTATTAGTAATGCTACGCTGCGCCTGCAGGCTACCGGCACCTGGTCCGGTGCCAGCGACCAGAGCTATGTGAGCGGCCCCCTGCAACGCGCTACGAACCTGGATAACCAGTATTATACCTTCCCTGTGGGCGACGGAGGCGGCCTGCAGTTGGCAGGTGTACGGCCGGAAAACGCCACGCCAACCGTATTTGAGATGGATACGCATAGAGCTTCGGCCCCATCGCCTACGTCTTTTGCCGCCAATTCAGGACTGGTGCTAGTAAGTTCCCAGCAATACTGGAACCTGCGCCGGGTATCGGGCACCGCCAACGCGTTTGTGCGGCTTTACTACACAGTGCCCTACAGCGGTATTGCTGAGTCACCTGAAGCCCAAAAGGAGCTGCGCGTTGCCGGGTTCGACGGCTCCTTCTGGCAGAGCTACGGCCAGGAGGGCTTGCCCAATACCGTGGAGCGCTACCTCAACTCCGGTTTAGTGCTGCCCGTTACGGCTAGTTTTACGCCAATTACGCTTGGTAGTGGCGTAGTGCGCAATCCTTTGCCTATTGAGCTAATCAGCTTTAAGGCTAAGCTGCTGCCTAACCAGAATGTGCAATTAACGTGGCAAACCGCGCAGGAGCGCGACTGCAAACAATTTGAAGTGCAGGTGTCCACCGATGGCCGCACCTTCAAAAGCATTGGCACCTACCAGGCACGGGGCGCCGCCACTTCAATCAGCAACTATGCTCATATTGACAAAACCGCATTTCTGGGAGCGGAAACCACGCGCTACTACCGCTTGGAGCAGGTAGATAATGATGGCTCTGTTTATTACTTCCCGGTAGTGACGGTAAATGGCGGCGGTCGGAATGTGCAGCTAACTGCCTGGCCGGTACCCGCTACTGATCAGCTGACGGTTAGCTTCCGGGCAGGGCAGCCGCGCACGGCCATTCGCATTCTGGATGCCGCCGGCCGTATTTGTGCCGAGAAGATGGCTGCTACTGAAACCAATACTACTACTGCCGTGCCCGTGTCGGTTGCCAGCTTACAGCGCGGTATATACTTAGTGCAAATTACTAGTGCCAACGGACTAGAACAGTTCCGCTTTGTGAAAGAATAAAAGTGCTTATCCGCCCTGCCGGGCATTCTGGCAGGGCGGATAACTTATTTTCGTGGTATCAGTATATATCTATAAGCTGTGTTTAATACAATTTTGTATATTTAAGGGTTACGTACTTAGTTGGGCGGCCATGAGAGTTTTAATTACGGTCTTAATCATCTGGCTGCTGCCGCAATGGGGTTACAGCCAGAGTATGCCGGCCGTTTATCTCAATGACCACGACGAGGAAACTATTCCCGATAGCGCCACCCACTACCGCATTATTGAACGAAAGACTGATGCAGGCTATGCCATGCGGGAATATGCCATGAATGGCGTACTGTTCCTGCGCGGTACCTTTCTCAGCACCGAGCCACCTCTGCGTAATGGCGTGTTCACCTGGTATCATCCCAATGGCTCCAAGGCCAGCCAAGTGCACTTCCATGATGATGAGCCCGAAGGCGTGTATGTAGCCTGGTATGACAATGGTAAAGTAAGTGAGCGGGGCCAGTACGAGGAAGGCCAGCGCGTAGGCCGCTGGGTAACCGTTCACCGGAACGGGCAGAAACGCTCCGAGGGTCGCTACCTCTACGGCCGGCCGGTGGGCGAATGGCGCTATTACTATAACACTGGGCAGCTAAGCTCCATTGAGCTGCTGAACCGGGCCAAGGGGCCCGCCCTCATCTTCTTTAACCCGGATGGCTCCCCTTATGTGGGCAAGCTGCAGCGCCATCAAAAACCCGAGTTCCCCGGTGGCGAAACCGCCCTGCTGGACTTCCTGGCCCGCAACACCAACTACCCCCGCGATACCCGCCGCAAAGGCATTTCCGGAAAGGTCTACGTTTCTTATACTGTAGATGAGGAAGGGCATGTAGGGCAGGTGCGCGTGGTGCGCGGCCTGGCTCCCGAAGCCGATAACGAGGCCCGGCGCGTAGTGGCCAGCCTGCCACAGTTCCGGCCCGGCCGCGAGTACAACGTGCCCACGGCCGTCACCTACACAGTGCCTATTTCCTTTGCGCCCAACTTCAACCTTTTTGGTGGCACCCGCCCACCCCGCATTCTGCCTACGGAGGCGCAGGCGGGTTTCCCAGGCCAGCATTACTAACGGTTATACGTACTAACTACCAACAGAAAGCCCTGCTCCGTTATCCGGAGCAGGGCTTTCTGTTGGTGTAAGCGGGAAAGAAGCAGCTTACGCCGTTACCTGGGCATCCAGCTTCTGAGCCAATACGTGCTTTGGTACAGCACCTACTTGCTTATCTACCACCTGGCCGTTTTTGAACACCAGCAGCGTCGGAATGCTGCGGATACCAAATTTAGCCGAGGTCTGCGGGTTAGCGTCTACGTCTACTTTGCCGATAACGGCTTTGCCTTCGTACTCTCCAGCCAGCTCTTCTACTACCGGACCCACCATGCGGCACGGGCCACACCACTCGGCCCAGAAATCCACGAGCACGGGTTTGTCGGAGTTGATGATCTGGTCGAAGTTGGCATCGGTAATCTCGATGGCTTTATGTCCCATGATAAAAGGGGTTTGAT
Source organism: Hymenobacter sp. DG25A (assembly GCF_001280305.1). Classification (NCBI taxonomy): domain Bacteria; kingdom Pseudomonadati; phylum Bacteroidota; class Cytophagia; order Cytophagales; family Hymenobacteraceae; genus Hymenobacter; species Hymenobacter erythromyxa. The sequence goes on from NZ_CP012623.1 coordinate 437,941, forward strand.
GTGATGACGTTGAAAATGCCTCTTACGGGGCTTGGGTCTGCAAGGTAGCAGATTGCGGTTCAAACAAGGAGCGCGCCGGAAAGTTCCGTCGGCCAGTTTGGCAGGGTGAGTAAGCACTAAGTCTGCAGCAGCCTGCTTTCAGATTGCTATAGGTCAATTCATCAACGGTCTGAAATCAGCCTGACAATTACCTGGCCCAGGCGGAATTAAGGCTGCCAGTACAATCAGGAAAGCTAGAATACCCCAAACTAGACTGATAGGAAAAAGGATGAGACCCAGCACCGTAAAACACAGCTGCCACAAATAAGCATGCCAACCCATAAAGCACGCTGAGTATAGTTGCACCTGCTGAAGCTGGTCTTTGGGCACTTACTGTATTGGATGCGAGTTTCACGAAAAATCCACGAGGCAAAGCAGTAAGCCGTCCGGCAATGTTAGAGGGCTTCTGAATATTCCTGAAAATACCTTTGCCCAATACATGCTGAGTGCCTGGCATCCGCTTGCTTAGTACCCTCTGTGCGTACGTCTGTTCTCTTTGTGCAGATTCCGGTATGAAGAAACCGCCAAGAGCTGGTGTCCTGTCTATGACTTTTTGGAGCGGTGCACTATGGCCCACAGCTGGCGCGGCAGGATAACCGGAGGCTGGCAGGAAAAGCGTCCGACCCGGCCGGCAGTTTGCCATACAAAGGCCTGAGGAGCTTAATAAAAACATGGCTGCCCATTTCTGGTAAGTGGAAAGCTCCATTGAATAACGCTATAAGTTACCGGCAAAGGCAATATGCTTGGAAGCCAAACCAATAATAGCCACGAATACTGTCTTTGTCTTTGTAATGCACCGTTTATCTTATATCAGCTGGCAGGCCTCAATTTCCATTTCCCGCATCTTCCGGATAAATTCTTTGGGCTCGATGCGGTAGCGGCGCGAGTACATATCCACGGTCATATGCTCGTGGGGCTCGGCAAACTTGATTTCCAGTTTCTTGGAACCTGCACAGGCTTCTACGGCTTCCATAAAGCGGTCCATAAACGGCTCCGTGATGGTGCGCAGATCCAGCTGCACGCGCACGCCGTTGGCCAGTTTTTCGGCCACGTTAAACAGCGGCTCCATGGTCAGAATCTTGAACTCGAACTGGTCAGAGTCGCGGAAGCGCTGGGCGTATTTGCCCCGGATGTACATGGGCGGCACCTGCTCCTTGTCGTAGTTGCGGGGGTTAATCAGAGCCGAGAAACGCGAGTAATCGTCGCGGAAGAGCGCCAGGTTGAGGGAGGATTCGTAGTCTTCCACCGTGAAAGACACAAAGGGCTGGCCGGTCTTGGTGGTTTTGAACAAGACGTTGGTAATCAAACCTGCTACCGTTACCTCGCGGTTTTTGTAGCTCTCTACTTTGTCCAGGCCGCAGGTGCAGTAGGAGTCAATTTCCAGCTTAAAGTCATCCAGCGGGTGGCCCGAAAGGTAGAAGCCTATTACTTCCTTTTCGCGGCGCAGCACCTCGGTGGCGGCCCAGGGCTCTAGGTCAGCCACTTTTGGCAGCGGCATAGCTACAGCCCCAAAGGCGCCGCCGCCAAACAGGCTTTGCTGCGCCGAGTCCTGATCGGCCTGAAACTGCTGGCCCATGCGCACGGCCTTTTCAATCAGGTTCTGGTCGCCGGCCGGGGCTTCCAGGAACTGCCGGCGGTGGTAGCGCTCAAACGAGTCAAATGCACCCGATAAAGCCAGGCTTTCAAACGTCTTCTTGTTCACTGCCCGCAGGTTCACCCGCTTCGAGAAGTCGAAAATATCCGTGAACGGGCCCTTTTTGCCGCGCTCCTGCACAATGCTTTCAATGGCCGCTTCGCCGGCACCTTTCACTGCCGCCATGCCAAAGCGAATCTGGCCCTTGTCGTTCACGTTGAACTTCAGGATGGATTCGTTTACGTCGGGGCCCAGTACGGGCACACCCTGCTTGCGGGCTTCCTCAATAAAGAATGTCACCTTCTTGATGTCGCCCATGTTATTGGTGAGCACTGCCGCCATGTACTCGGCGGGGTAGTTGGCCTTGAGGTAGCCGGTCTGGTAGGCTACCACGGAGTAGGCAGCGGAGTGAGAGCGGTTGAAACCGTAGGCCGCAAACTTCTCCATCACGTCAAATACCTCGGAGGCCTTCTTCGCGGGAATGTTGTGCAGCTTTTTGGCGCCTTCCACAAACTTTTCCCGCTCCTGGGCCATCTTCTTCATGTCCTTCTTACCCATGGCGCGGCGCAGCAAGTCGGCGCCGCCCAGGGAGTAGCCGGCCAGAATCTGGGCGGCCTGCATAATCTGCTCCTGATACACCATAATACCCTGGGAGTAGTTCAGGATGGGCTCCAGCAGCTCGTGCGGGTATTCCACCGGCTCGCGGCCGTGCTTGCGGTTAATGAAGTTCGGGATGAACTGCATGGGGCCCGGCCGGTACAGGGCGTTCATGGCAATCAGGTCCTCAATGTTGGTGGGCTTGAGGTCCTTGAGGTACATGCGCATGCCCTCCGACTCGAACTGGAACGTGCCAATGGTGTCGCCCCGCTGGTACAGCTCGTAGGTTTTGGGGTCGTCAATCGGAATTTCGTCGATGTCGATTTTGATGCCGTGGTTCTGCTCAATCAGGTTGATGGCATCCACGATGATGGTCAGGGTTTTCAGCCCCAGGAAGTCCATCTTCAGCATCCCGGCACTCTCAATCACCTTGCCGTCGAACTGGGTTACCAGCAGGTCCGAGTCCTTGGAAGTGGAGACGGGAATGTACTTGGTGATGTCGTCGGGGGCAATGATAACGCCGGCGGCGTGAATGCCGGTGTTGCGGACGGAGCCCTCCAGCTTCTCAGCCAGGCGCAGAATCTGGCCGCGCAGGTTGTCGGGCGAGTCGTCGCGCCGGATCATGTCCAGCTCCTGGTTTTCGGCAAAAGCCTTGGCCAGGGTAGTGCCCACCTGCTCGGGCACCATCTTCACCAGGTCGTTGGCCTGGGGGAGGGGCAAATCCATGGCGCGGGCCACGTCCTTAATGCTGGACTTGGCGGCCATGGTACCGAAGGTGATGATCTGGGCCACCTGCGTTTTGCCGTACTTATCCACCACGTAATCAATGACTTTTTGACGATTCACGTCGTCAAAGTCAATATCAATATCGGGCATGGAAACCCGCTCCGGATTCAGGAAACGCTCAAACAGAAGCGAGTACTTAATCGGGTCGATGTTGGTGATACCCACGCAGTAGGCCACGGCAGAACCTGCCGCCGAGCCCCGGCCCGGACCTACGGCCACGCCAATATTGCGGCCGTGGTTGATGAAGTCCTGGGTGATGAGGAAGTAGCCCGCAAACCCCATGGTTTCAATCACGCGCAGCTCATAGTTGAGGCGCTCCTCAATTTCAGGGGTGCGCTCAGAATAACGCCGCTTAGGTCCTTCAAAAGCTCCTTTGAAGGTTAAGAAGCGCAGGAAAGCATCGGCGGTGGGGTGCTCGGGCGGCAGCGGGAAGTTGGGGAGCAGAATATCGCGCTGCAGCTTGGGCGGCGTAATTTTGTCCACAATTTCGTTGGTGTTATCCACACTTTCCGGCACGTCCCGGAAAAGCCGGTTCATCTCCTCCTGGGTCTTGAAGTAGAACTGGTCGTTAGGGAAGCCGAAGCGGGCGCGCGGCTTGGGCATCTGGGCTTCCTCATCAATGCGCATGAGCTGACGCCGCACTTGGTCGTCGGAGCTGGCCAGGGGGCGCAGATTATCCAGGTGGTCATACAGCACCTTGTTCTCCTGCGACATCAGCCGGAAGTACTTGGTCTGGAAGTCACCGACCGGAATGCTGTGCTCCTCGCCGGTATTCACGCACAGCAGAATATCGTGCGGGGCAAAGTCCGTCTGCTCCACGTAGTGGGAGTCGTTGGTGCAGATAACCTTGATGTTGTATTTCTGGGCCCAGCGCAGCAATACCTGGTTCAGGTCTTCCTGGCTTTTGCCGGTATTATCTATGTTCTGCAGCCCGTGGCGCTGGATTTCGAGGTAGTAGTCGTCGCCGAACACATCCAGCCACCACTTTAGCTTTTCTTCGGCTTCAGCCTCGGTTTTCCAGAGCAGCGCCTGCGGAATCTCGGCCCCAATGCAGCACGAGGTGGCAATCAGGCCCTCGTGGTACTGCAGCAGCAGCTCCTTATCAATACGCGGGTACTTGGAGTACACGCCCTCAATAAAGCTCATGGAGCAGAGCTTGGCCAAGTTCTGGTAGCCGGCCTGGTCCTTGGCCAGCAGCAGCTGGTGGTGGCGCACGTCCCGCTCGCCCTTCTCCCGACTAAAGCTTTTCTTGTGGCGGTCTTCTACCAGATAAAACTCACAGCCCACAATGGGCTTCACGTTGTACTTATTCGCCTCAGCCACAAAGTTGAACGCCCCAAACATGTTGCCGTGGTCAGTGAGGGCAACGGCGGGCATCCCATCGGCCTGGGCCTTCTTCATCAAAGCCGAAATGCTGGCCTGACCATCAAGAAGGGAGTATTGCGTGTGGCTGTGAAGGTGCGAGAAAACGGGCATGGCTGTTACTTCTGAAGGCTGAATCAGGAGTGTTAGGTTCTGAAATTACTGACACAAAGCAGGCCGGTAATCAGAAATGAGCACTCCTAATTAATAAGTAAAGTTACCTCCAAAAGCGGGCCCAGGAAAGATTGCGCGGTAAGGGGTTTTTATGTATCACCATAAAACAGGGCAGCCCATATGAGCTGCCCTGTTTTATAAATCAAGTGTAGATTGAGCTACTGCGCGACCTGCACCTGCAGCACTTCCCCAATTCTTACCCCATCCTCTTTCTTATGATTCCAGGCCCGCATTTGCGCGGGCTTAACATGATATTGCCGGCAAATGCCAAACAGCGTTTCTCCTTTCACAACGGTATGACGCTTCATTTGCGGCGCTGAAGCGACGGGAGCAGTAACGGTCACCACCTCTGTTTTTATCACAGCTGGTTTAGCAGCTACTTCATGGGCTGCGGCCGGCGCTTTCCCCGGCGCGGCCTTGGATGTCACGGGTTTGGGGCCGGGCGCACTAATTGCTACCGGTTTGGCCACAACTACTGCTGCCGCAGCCGGCTTTGCAGGTGCGGGCTGCTGAGCTTTGGCAGCCGCTGCAACAGCAGCACTTGGCTTCTGAGCCGATAGTATCGCCGCAGATGCTTTAATCGGAGCAGGTGTGGCTACTACCGGGGCTGCCACTGCTTTGGCGGCCGGCACAGCGGTAGGCGCAGCCGGATTTGCTGCCGCAACGGCTGGTTTTGCAGTGCCCATGAAACCGGCGGCCTGCAGACGATCAAATGCAGTTTTAAGCGCCGGATTTTTATCAGCGCGGGTATTGAAGTCGTGGTACTGGGGACTGCGCTGCAAGGTTTGCAGCTCCACCTGCCATGGCTGCTGGCGCAGGCGCTGGGCCAGTAGATGCTGCTGCTCGCGGGGCAGGCTGGCGGTGTAAAAGCTCAGGCGCTTGTTCAGGGCCGGCATTTCCACCAAAGCGGCCTCAATCAGCTGCACCGCGCGGGCATCGTTCGGCTCAAAATAGATGTTATGCAGCTGCCGGACGCTGGTTTGCACCAGCCCCGTCATCACGCGCACAGAGTCTTCCGAGAGGCTGGGCAGAGGAACTGGTGCCGCAACAGTAGGAGCGGGAGCAGGCTGCTGGGCCTGCGCTGACAGCGAAGCCGCCACCAAACCGGAAAAAAACAGAAAGAAGCTGGGAGAAAAACGCATGATAACAGGAAGGAGCCACTAAAAGCAGCTTATTTGGCAGGCTTAATTTCCAGCTTGTCGCCGGGTTTTACGTTGAAGTCAGGCTTGTTATTCCACTCCATAATCTGCTTGATGGTAACGCCGTACTTGCGCGAAATGCTATACATTGATTCCCCTTTTACCACCGTGTGCTGCACAGAGGGCACCACGGCCGGCGCCAAGGCGGCTGTTTCTGGAGCCGGAATGGCCACTTCATCAGTAGCGGGCGCTACTACGCGCAGCGTCTGGCCAATGCGCAGAGAGGGATTCTGGGGTAGATTATTCCAGGTGATGAGCTCAGCCGGGCGCAGACCGTAGCGCCGTGCTACACTGTACAGGCTTTCTTTGGGCTGCACCACGTGCATACCATTGGCCGGCACCGGCTCTACAGCGGTAGTAGTCTGCGCGGCCGGTGGCGGTACCACTGGCGCATTGGGCGCCGTGGTGGGAGTTGGTTGCGCCGCCGGGGCAGTAGGCTGAGGGGTTAGGGTAGCAACGGGCGCCGGAGTGGCTATAACCGGAGCAGCGGTAACTACTTCCTGTTCCTGGGCGGCCAGCACGGCGGGCTCAACCGGCGCCTCTGCTGCGGGAGCAGGCTCATCGGCTACCGGGGCAGAGGGCGGCAGGTTACGCTCATTCTGGGTACCGGTGTAAATGGCGCGGTTGGCAGGCGCAGGCTTTGGTGCCGGAGCAGGGGCTGGTGCAGTTACGGAGGCTTCCGCGCTTTCTTCAGCTGCTTGATCCTTCTTAATAACAGCAGGAGTGGAAGCTTTGGCGGTAGGTTTGCCAATTGGCTTTTTCAGCAAACGGCTCAGGCGCGAAGTAACCGCGGTGCTGTCGGTTTCCTCTTCGGCATCGGGGCTGTCGTCCAGTACGCGCTGGCCGGAAGCGGTGCGGCCGCTGTACACGTCGGTGTTATCGGGGCGGGGCGTGCGAGCCGGGGCTGCAGGAGTAGCCGGAACACCCGACTGCTCAAAGGCAGCCAGAGCCGCCGGGTTATTGACAGGCAGATATTCTACCGCCGTTTCGCGTGGGCGGGTGTGCTGCAGCCACAGCAGGCGGCCGGGGTGCAGCTCTTCGTTGCGGGCCATGCGGTTTTTGCTCCAGATGGCTTTGGAGCGTACGCCATACTTCTGAGACACGGCCGCTACCGTTTCGCCAGGCTGGGCTATATGATATTCCACGGCCGCTTTGTCGCGCTTTTTCTGCACGAAGTAGGCCTGGCCGGGCGTGATGTTATCGAACAGAAACAAGTCGTTGTACTGCATCAGCTTGCGCACCTTTAAGCCGGCACGCTTGGCCAAGCTTTCTTTCGTGTCGCCGGGCAAGGAAATGAGGGCCCGCAGCCCGTTGATACGAACAAAATCCGCGTTTTCCGGGTCGGTCTGGGGCTTATGAATCAGCTCGGTGGCCACCTGCTTTTGCTGCACGGCCATGGCCGTAAGCTGCAGCGGATCGGTAACGGGCACAATGAGCGTGTAGCTCCGGCCGGCGGGCACGGTGGCGCCGGCCAGCAGCCAGCGGTTGTGGCGGGCCAGTTCCTCGGGGCTGGTGTGCAGCAGCTCCGCTACCTGTGCCAGCTGCTGACCAGCTACAGCCGGAAACTCCTGCAGGAGCAACGCCGGCTTAGGATTTTGTCCGCAGGCCGGCTCATAGGCTACTTTGTGCGCCAGAAACGTGAGAATATATGGATGGGTCTTCTCCGAAACTTCCATTTCGGTGGCTCCCGCGTCGGTGGGCAGCGTGTAGGGGCGGGCGCCGCTCAGCCCCAGGTTATAGCTCAGCAAGGAATTCAGCCAGTTGCGGTAGGTGCCGTTGCTGCGAACCAGGTACCTGGCAGCGGCCCGGGTAGCGGCCGAAATGTGCTTCCGCTCATCTACTACCTCATTCACCAGCAGCCCAAAATCCTGCGCCGATTCGCGCTTGAACTGCCAGTAGCCCACGGCATCATGAATGCTTTGCGCATCCCCCTGCAGCCCGCTTTCCTGCAGAGCCAGGAAGTGGAAATCCAGCGGTACGCCTTGCTGCTGCAGCTCCCGGTCAATAAGCGGGAAATACGCATCGGCCAGGGCTACGCGGTTCTGGAAGGAGGTAGTGTGGCGGCGCAGCGCGTCTACTTTCTGCTGCACCACGGTACGGCCACCTTCGGTGAGGCGCACGTGCAGCCCGCCCAGGTACAAATCAGAAGGAACCGGGACACTTTGCGCCTGCAACAGGTGGGGCAACAGGCAGATTATAGCGAGTAATAGTTTTTTCATCGGCAAAAAAGAAGGCTAGCAAAGCCCGGCCTGAATAAACTGCCGGCGTTGCTAGCCTCCAAAATAGGCGAAATATCCCGTTTCCGGGGAATATGCCCCACAAATACAACTATTCCCGGGTTCCGTACCGCGGCGCGGCCGTTAGGGGCGGCCCGGCGCCTGGCCGCTGCCGGTGTTGCGCAGGTTATAGGTAAACATCAGCATGAAATACCGCTGCAGAATATCGGTGCGCACGTCTTCAATGTAGGTTTCGGTGGCGTTGCGCTGAATGCTGCGGTTTTGCCCCAGCAAGTCGAAGGCGTACAGCTTCAGCTCACCCTGCTGTTTGGCAAACAGCTTTTTGCCCAAGCTGGCATTCCAGAGCACATACTGCTGGTTGAAGCCGGCGGTAAGCCCGCGGTTGGCCTGGTGCGTCACGTCGGAGGCCAGGCTGATGCCGTTGCCGACAATCCAGTTTAGGCGGGCCCGGGAGTTCTGCACAAAGTAGTTGGTGTTCAGCTGCTGCTGCAGCGTGTTGCGCACAAAGCTCAGGTTAGAATTGGAGGACAAGGTGAAGTCCAGCTTCTCGCTGATGTTGCTGCTCAGCACCACGCCCGCGCCCAAAGCAGGCGTCTGGGCATAGTTCAGGGCTCCGTTAATCAGGCCCGGCGTGCGCGAATACGTAGCCGAGGCGTTCAGATTCAGGTTTGACTTGATGGCCGCCAACGGTACGCCGTAGTTCAGGAAGGAGCGGAGCGAGAATTGGCGGTCCAGGTTAACGGGGCGCGTGAGCTGGGCGCCAGCCGGCAGCGTTACGCTTTCATTCAGCACACTATCCCGGGTAGAAATAAGGGTGCTGTTGCTGATGGGGTTTTGCGTGTAGGAGCCGCCAATCAGGGCAAAGAAGTTGGTGGATTTCTCCGGCTTGGCCGCCGAGTACCGTAGGAACAGGTTGTGCTGATACTCCTGCTTCAGGGCCGGGTTACCGGTAGTGAGCTGCAGCGGATTGGCATTGTTCACCACTTCCTGTAGCTGACTAATGCTGGGCGGGGAGGTGTTGGTGCGGTAGTTCAGGCGCAGGTTTTTCTGCTGCGTGAGCCTGTACTGCAGCATGGCCGTGGGCAGCGCGTTCAGGAAGGTGTACTTCCCGGTGGTAACCAGCGGAAACTCCTGGTCGCGGCTGAGCGTGGCCCGCTGAATTGATACGCCCACCATGGCCTGAAACTGCTTGGTTTGGCGGCGGTAGCTGGTGCCCAGCGCCTGCGTGAGGTAGGCATTGGTAAACACGTTGCTCAGGGCAGTATCGGGAACGGTGTAGCTCTGGCCGCCTTCGTTCAGGTTGTAGGTGCGCTTATCGGAGTTGCTGGGAGCGTAGCGCAAATCGTAGCTGGCCTGCAGGAAGTCCTGCTTGGTTAGCGGCTCCGAGTAGTTGATGCTGGAAGCCAGGTTCCAGCCGCTTTGCGTGAGGCGGGAAAACTGGTCCAGGTTGGCGTTGGCCACCGTAGAGTTGGTGGTAAGCAGCGTGCTGGTGCCGTTCTTATCATTGTAGCCCGTGGTGGCGCCAATGGAAAGCGTGCGACCGGGCCTGGCAAAGCGGTGGCGGAACAGCAACTCATTGTTGAAGTTGATGCCGCTATATTTCGAGCCGTACTGGCTGGTGAGGTTGCTCACCGGCGTTTCGCCGTTCAGCGTCTGACCCAGCAGGTTATTGGCTCCGTTGTTTTGCTGATAGGAGAAGCGGGGCCGCAGCAGCAGCGAGTTCATGGAGTCAATTTTGTAATCCAGCCGGAAGTTAAGCCGATGGTTGGTATTGTGGCTGTTGCTGTTAGAGGTTTCCGTGTAGTTCTGGTCGGCGGCCGAAGGCAGGATATACTGCCGAAAGGTATTGCTGCCCAGGTCGTTGTTGTTGCGGTTGAAGAAGTAACTGCCGGTTACTTCCAGCTTCTGGCCCCATTTATCGGCGTAGTTGATGCCCAGCGCGTGGGTGGTATTGATGCCGTTGTTCTGGTTGGTCAGAAAGTCGCTGGCGCCACCGCCGCCTTGGCCGCCGCGCTGACCGCCACCGCCGCCCCGGGGGCCGCCACCGCCGCCACCCGGACCACCGCGCCGTCCGCCCTGCTGCGAGTTGCCCACCACGCCCAGCAGATCCTCGGTTCCGAAGTTCTGCTCGTTCACGTTGTTGGACTGCGCCACCACGGAAATGCGCCGGCTGCCCTGGAAGGAGTTTATGTTGCCGCTGGCCCGGTACCGATCCGGCCCGCCGCCCACGCTGATGCGTCCAAACTGCCCGTTGCGGAATTGCGGCTTGGTTACAATGTTGATGGTTTTGGCCGCGTTGCCATCGTCAATACCCGAGAACTGGGCCTGCTCGCTTTTCTTATCGAATACCTCAATCTTATCAATTACCTCGGCCGGAATATTCTTGAGTACGGCGCTGGCATCATCGCCAAAAAATTGCTTGCCATCTACCAGTACCTGGCGTACGTCTTCGCCCTGGGCCTGCACTTTACCATCCTGCACGGTTACGCCGGGCATTTTGGTAATCAGGTCTTGGGCGTCGGCATCGGGGTTGGTTTTGAAGGCTTTGGCGCTGTACTGGGCGGTGTCGCCCTTTTGTACGGCGGCCGCGGCGCGGCCTACTACCTCCACGTTTTTAAGCGTAACGCCCCCGGCGCGTAGCACCACTGGCCCCAGCACCAGCGGCTGACTGCCCACCCGCACCGTGCGGCGCAGGGTTTGATACCCCAGAAAAGAGGCCGTCAGCACATAAGGCCCCGGCGCTACACTAGACAAAGTAAAATTGCCGCTGGCATCGGCGGCAGTACCTTGTTTTACGGAATCAGGCAGGTGAATGAGCACCACGTTGGCCCCGCCCAGCGGCGTTTGGTCAGCCCCATCTACAATGCGCCCGCTCACGGAGCTGGTTTGCGCGAGAGCCGGGGTAAAGGCGGAAAAAACAAGAACAAGAAGGAGGTAAACAGATTTTTGCATTGCATCAGGAACAGGGCACACCGCATACAGACACGGGAGTTCGGGTTCCGTTTAACGGATCCGATAAAAAATGGCTAAGTATCAATTAGTCAGATAAATAAAAATCAGCGCTTTCGAATCATCAGGATTCCATCGCGCACGGGCAGCAGCACATTTTCCACCCGCTCATCCTGCTGCACCTTGTCGTTGAACGCCCGCAGCGCCTGCGTGTCCTTATCTGAGGGACGCACCTGATGGGAGGGCAGCACTTTACCGCTCCACAGTACATTGTCTACCAGAATAAAGCCACCGGGCCGCACCTGCGGCAGCACCAGCTCATAGTAGGCATCATTGTTAATCTTATCGGCGTCAATAAATACCAAATCCCAGGTTTCCGCTAAGGTAGGCAGCACCTGCAGGGCCTCGCCAATGTGCAGGTGTATGCGCCCGGTCAGGCCCGCTTCCGCCACGTAGCGGCGTATCCGGTCTTCCAGCTCAGGGTTCTGCTCAATGGTATGCAGCTCGCCATCGGCCGTCAGGCCTTCGGCCAGGCAAAGCGCGGAATAACCCGTGTAAGTGCCCAGCTCCAGTATGCGGCGGGGGCGCACCATGTGGCTGAGCATGCTCAGCAGCCGGCCCTGCAGCTGCCCCGAGAGCATGCGCGGGGCCAGCACCTGCACGTGGGTTTCGCGGTTGAGGCGGGCCAGCAGCGGCGTTTCGGGCGAGGTATGCTGGTCGGCGTAGGCCTGCAGCTCGTCGGAGAGGAAGTCCATAAAAGCGAAATTACTCCGGCAGATACTGCAGCATGCTCAGGTTGTCCTCGCGCAGGATATCATTGGCCAGCTCCTGCAGCTCCGGGGAAGTAATGCGCTTCACCCGGTCGAAGATTTCATTGAGCGACTCCACGCGACCCAGGTCCAGGGTGCTTTTTCCCAGGAGCTGCATGAGGCCGCCGTTGCTTTCTTCAGCCATGGCCAACTGACCCATAAGCTGCTCTTTGGACGTGTGCAGCTGCAGGCCGCCCAGCGGGGTGGTACGCAGCTTTTTGAGCTCTTTCTGTACCAGGGAAATAGTGCGGTCTACCTGCTTTTTCTCCGTGCCGAAATAGATACCAAACAGGCCGGTATCGGTGTAGGGCGAGTACGTAGAGTCTATGGTATATACCAGGCCGTATTTCTCGCGCACGGCCAGGTTCAGGCGGGAGTTCATGCCGGGGCCGCCCAGCAGATTGCTCAGCATGAAAAACGGAATGCGCCGGTCATCCTCAATGGCGTAGGCGGGGCCGCCAATCAGGCAATGGGCCTGCGTAATGGGCTTGCGCTCCACCCGGTCTATCCGCTGGTAATGGCCAAATGGCGTGCGGGCTTGGGTGCCCAGCTGAGCGGGCAGCGGCGCCAGGTATTTATCCGCCAGCCGCTTTACTTCCTTAAAAGGCAGGTTGCTGACCGAGCTGAAGATCAGTCGGTTGGTGCGTACATTCTGGCCCAGAAACTCCCGGAAATCACCCTGCTGAAAGCCGCTTACGCTTTCCTTGGTGCCCAGAATGTTGTGCCCCAGGGAATGGTTGCCGAATACCACGGCATCGAAATCATCAATGATGGCGTCTTCGGGCGCATCGTGGTACATGGCCATTTCTTCCAGAATAACGCCGCGCTCTTTCTCAATTTCCTTTTCCGGGAAAACGGAGTGAAAGGTGAGGTCCGTCAGCAGCTCAAAAGCGCGCTCAAAGTGCGTGCTGAGCAGGGAAGCGTAAAAGCAGATTTTCTCCTTGGTGGTGTAGGCGTTCAGCTCGCCGCCCACGGTTTCCAGGCGGTTCAGGATATGGAAGCTTTTGCGCTTTTCGGTGCCTTTGAAAGCCATGTGCTCCCAGAAGTGCGCCAGGCCCTGCTGCTCCGGTTTTTCATCGCGCGAGCCAATATCCAGCAGGAAGCCGCAATGCGCAATTTTGGTGTGCAGAACTTGTTTATGCAAAACCCGGATGCCGTTAGGCAGCTCGTACAGGTCGTAATCAGACATTGGATAGAGTCTTGTAAGCTGGGAGGAGCGGGGCCCGGTTATCAGAAAGCCCTGCCAGATAATAACCAACAAGCCCGCCGGTTAGTTGGGCATCGGAAGCCGCAAAGGTACGCAAGGAGGCGGGGAGAGGGCCGTAAAAGTGAAGAGCCAACGTAAGCTGTTACCAGCTTACCATTTCGCCTTTTTTCACCGCTTCGGCTTCGGCCAGCACAGCCAGCAGCTGGCTGGTCTGGATGCCGTGCGCGCAGTGGAAGTGGTTGAGCGGGCACTTGCGGTGGCCATGCAGGCCGCAGGGTTGGCAGGCCAACTCTTCCTCCAGCATCACTACCCGCGCAAACGGGCTCAGCGGCCCAAACCCGAAGTAGGGCACCGTGGAGCAGTACACCGCGCAGGTAGGAGCGCCTACCGCCGAGCACAGGTGCATGGGTGCCGAGTCGTTCACATAGTTGAGCACAGCCCCGCGCATGAGGGCAGCGGAGGCTAACAAGGAGAGCTTGCCGGCGGTATTATATACGTGAGGCCGGTTGCTGCGCTCCAGCAGCTGCTGGCAGGCGGCCACATCGGGCGGGCCGCCCAGCAGAAACACGGTATAGCGGGGCGGCAGCGCGGCCAGCAGCTTCAGCCACTGCTCCTCCGGAAACTGTTTGGTAAACCAGACGGAAGTAGGCGCAATGCATATATAAGGCTTATCCTCAGCCAGGCTCGCCACCTGGGCCGCGGCAGCTTCATCAGCGGCAGAAGGGTAGAGGCGGGGGGGCGTGAGCGGACCTTCGTAGGCCGGGTCCAGCAGGTGCAGGTTGCGCGATACTTCATGAATGCCCGCCCCAATCAGGTGCGGAATGGCCATGGTAAAGCGGGAGCAGAAGGGGTTTTTATCGAAGCCGATGCGCTGCGGGGATCCGGAGAAAGCCGTGAGAAAACCCGTGGAGGCAAAGCGCTGCAGGGTAATAACCCGCTCGTACTTCGTTTGCCGGATTTGCTGCAGCAGCTGCCACAGGCCCCGGTATTTAGCTTTCTTCTTATCCCATACCAGCACGTTGCGCACGTGTGGGTGGTTTTGCACCAAGCCCTCATTGCCTTTGCGGACCAGAAAATCCACCGGCGTGTCGGGCTCCGTTTGGTGCAGGTGCTCCAGCAGGGCCGTGGCCAGAATGACGTCGCCGATAAAGGCAGTCTGAATCAGCAGAACAGCACGGGAAGAGGCGTCGGACATCGATAAAGTGCAAGAAAGCAGGCTGCAAAGATACGACTAAGCTATTGTTTTTGCGGCAGCCGCCCAAGCCCGGGGCGCTTCATTGTGCGCGTCATTCTTCTAACTTGCAGCCCCCGCCTTCGTGGCACGTCTTTGTAGCTCTTTTCACTATTCCGCCCTCCTATGCGTTACGGCTCCATCGATCCGCAGCTTTTCATCCAGAACCGCCGCAATTTTACCCTACTGCTGCCCCCGGCATCGATGGCCATTTTTCAGGCCAATGATGTGATGCCGACCAATGCCGACGGCACCATGCCGTTCCGGCAAAACAACGACCTGTTTTACCTGTCCGGGGTAGATCAGGAGGAAAGCATTCTGCTGCTGTTCCCGGATGCCACGCTGCCCCAGCACCGCGAAATTCTGTTCCTGAAGGAAACCAGCGAGCATATTCTGGTGTGGGAAGGCTATAAGCTGACCAGGGACGAAGCCCGCGCGCAGTCCGGCGTGAAGTCCATCATGTGGCTCGACTCTTTTCCCTCGGTGCTGATAGCCCTGATGAATGAGGCCGAAAACGTGTATCTGAACTCCAACGAGCACATCCGGGCCGTGGTGGAGGTAGAAACGCGTGATGCCCGCTTTGCCAAAAAGATTAAGCAAGACTACCCGCTGCACAACTACCGCCGCTCCGCCCCGCTGATGCACCGCCTGCGGGCCATCAAGAGCGAGGAAGAAATCCGGCTGATGCGCCAGGCCTGCAACATCACAGAAAAGGCCTTCCGCCGCCTGCTGGGCTTTGTGAAGCCCGGCGTGATGGAGTATGAAATTGAAGCTGAGCTGTACCACGAGTTCCTGCGCAACGCCTCGCGCGGCCCGGCCTACGGCAGCATTATTGCCTCCGGCGCCAATGCCTGCATTCTGCACTACGTGAGCAACGACCGACAGTGCAAAGACGGCGACGTGCTGCTGATGGACTTCGGCGCCGAGTACGCCAATTACGCCGCCGACCTGTCCCGCTCCATTCCGGTAAACGGCACCTTCACCAAGCGCCAGCGCCAGGTGTACAATGCCGTGCTGCACGTTATGAAGTTTGCCACCTCCCAACTGGTGGTCGGCAACAATATTGAAGACTACCACGCCGCCGTAGGCCGCACCATGGAGCAGGAACTGATTAAGCTGGACCTGCTCAATGCGCAGGACGTGAAAAACCAGGACCCCGCCGCCCCCCTCTATAAGAAGTACTTCATGCACGGCACCTCCCACTATCTGGGCCTGGATGTGCACGATGTCGGCTTCAAATACCGACCCTTCGAAGCCGGTATGGTGTACACCTGCGAGCCGGGTATTTACATCCGGGAAGAGGGGCTGGGCATTCGCCTGGAAAATGACATTCTCATCACGAAATCCGGCAATGAGGACCTGATGAGAACTATCCCGCTGGAGGCCGACGACATTGAGCGTCTCATGCGCCGATAAGCCTAGGCCTGCCAGAAGAAAAATACGCTTAAGTCACCCCAAGAAGACGCTTGTAAGTACAAGCGTCTTCTTTTTTTATCATTTATTTTTATTGGCTTTCTACAGGATCAAATTTACCCTTGGAAAGAACAGTGCAATCGGGCTTTTGCGTAGTTATTTTAAATATAAATTGTTGAATATGTATGGGTTGAAGGCCTAATAATGCCCTGTAGGCTCGTGTTTGGCCACCCCGGGAGCAACTTTATTTGGCTAAGAAGGGTATAGGCGGATAGTTCGGATATGCTATACCCAAACGGTGGCGGCTCCCGCCTGTGCAATTCTTCCACCTAATTTCGTCCCTATGAAACACTTTTTAGCAACCTCAACTCTCTTGGGTCTGACGCTCCTGGCAGCGGCTCCCAAGGCCGAGGCGCAGACAGCCGACCGTAAGACGGCTATCGGCCTCAATGTCAGTGCCATGCAGTACAAAGGCAACTTCGGTTCCGACTACTGGAAGTTTGGTGAAAACAAGTACGCACCAGGCCTGACCATTAGTCGCTACCTGACCCCCGGTTTGGACCTGCAGCTGAGCGGTAACTACGTAGAGTTCAAGAAGACGGCCCCCGCCGGCCCCAATCTCTACGGCAGCACCTTCGCCACCAATGTGGTAAACGTGAATCTGGGTTTGAAGCTGAAGCTGAACAACGGCTGGGCTTTGAAAGAAGATTCTCCTATTCAGCCCTACCTGCTGCTCGCTCCGGGCCTCACGTACCTGAGCCGCGAAGGGGTTATCAACCGCAATAATCAGTCAATAGTAACCGACGAAGACAAAAACCACCTGGATCTGTTCGGTGCCGCGGGTATCAACTTCCAGCTGGGTGAGTCAGTAGGTCTGTTTGTGCAGACTGGCCAGCACTTCCCGCTGGGGGCCAACATTGATGGCGACCCTTCCCGCGACGATAACAAGATTGACGACCGTTTCCTGCAGCACACCGTGGGCCTGAACATTGCCCTGGGCAAAGCCAAGGATACCGATGCTGATGGTGTTCCGGATCGGAAAGACAAATGCCCCGGCACCCCTGCCGGCGTAGCGGTGGATGAAGCCGGCTGCCCGCTTGATGGTGACAAAGACGGTGTACCAGATTACCAGGATAAGTGCCCCACCGAAGCCGGTACAGCTGCTCTGGAAGGCTGCCCCGACCGTGACAACGACGGCGTGCGCGACTCCGAAGACGAGTGCCCCGACCAGGCTGGTACGGCTGCCCTGCGCGGCTGCCCCGATGCCGATAACGACGGTGTAGCAGACAAAAACGATAAGTGCCCCGATACCCCCGCTGGTACCCAGGTAGATGCCGAAGGCTGCCCCCTGAACCTGGATAAGGACGGCGACGGTGTTCCGGACAACCGTGATAAGTGCCCCGGCACCCCAACCGGTGCTCAGGTAGACTCTACCGGCTGCCGCGTAATTGACCCCGCCCTGTTCAATAAGGTGAAGCCAGTGCAGTTTGAAACCAACAGCACGGTTATCAAGCGCAGCGCTTATCCTACCTTGGACAACATGATTAAGATTCTGGAACTGTACCCCGAGTACAGCCTGCGCATCTCGGGCCACGCCGATAGCCGCGGTACCGATGAGTACAACCAGGGTCTGTCAGAGCGTCGTGCAAATTCGGCCAAGCGCTACTTCACCACCAAGAAGGTAGATCCGAACCGGGTAACCACGGAAGGCTTCGGCGAATCGATGCCAGCTGCCCCGAACACTAACTCGAAGAACATGTCGAAAAACCGTCGGGTAGAGTTCAAGTTTGAGTTCTACATTCCGAGCCAGCCTCAGCCCTAACCGGCCCGGCTAGATGAAAAAAAGCGGTGAGCCTTTCGGTTCACCGCTTTTTTTATGGGGTAGCGGGAGCAGATGCTTCCGGTTACTTGGCCATCTGATCTACTGCTCCCGGCAGAATTTTCAGCAGCTGCTGCAGCTGGTCCTGCGTGAAATTGCCGGATATAGCCAGCAGCACGAAGGAATCCGGCACGTTTTCAACCTTACCGGTGCCTACTACTTCCTGCACCCGGTCACCATCCTGACGGACGGAGAAATTATACTGCGTGGTAGCATCGGCAGAAGATGCTACGGGGAGTGGCTGGTAGCGCTCGTTTTTCAGCAGACCGGCTACTTCCTCATTCAGGCCCCGTTCCACTAGATTACGGGCGCTGCTGGCGGTAGGCGTGAAGGTGAGCACGCGCACACTGCGCAATGCAGCCACCGCAGCGGTAACGTCGTTTTCTCCACCCAAGCGACCCAGCTGGCCCAGCAGCAGGCGGGTAGTGAAGCTGGCTTCAATAGTCTGGGCCTTAAAGCCCGGGCGGGCTTCATACTTTCGGAAGAACTCGGCCACGGTACGGGCCGGCTTTTCGGGGCCGGCGGCCGTGCGGCAGGAGGAGGCAGAGCCCAGCAGCAGGCTCAGCAATAGCAGGAGGAGGGGGGAATAGTGGCGCATAGAGGGAAAAAAAGTTTCCCCAACATACGCATGCCCACGCAATCAGGCATCAACTACTGCTCAAAGGCGAGGCTATTCACGAAGAACACACTGCGGCTTTCGCCCTTCTCGGGGCGCACATGCTGGTAGCCATATACCAGGAACCGGCTGCCAAACCAGGGCAGAACTTCTTCCTGCTGGGTATCGCTCAGCTTCTCTTTCAGGTCACTCAGGGAACTGCGCACGGGCACCTGCAAATCATTGGGGGCGGGAGCGGTGCGGTCAATAATCTTGTAATGAATCTTATGGTCTATGATGTAGGCCAGTGCCAGGCGTCCATCGGGCAGCAGCCGCTCCCGCACCGTGGGGGCCAGCTCGTAGCTCCAGTTGTCTTTCAGGACAAAGGTGTTGTCCCAGAGTAAGTTGCCTTGCTTATCAAACCCGCAGGCTATGGCATGAGTGGTGCGGTAGCCTTCAAATTGGCGGGTATTGGAAAGCCCAAGCGAGCCACTCACATTATCATAGCGGTAGCGGGGGTAGTACACCTCAGCCACCATTATATAGCCCTGGGGAGTGGGGAGCATATCATGCATCAGGAGCCGGTAGTGCAGGCGCATGGGAACTCCCGCCGCCTTGCGCCGGGCGCCCCGTTCCCGCAGACGGGCTTCCCGCACCGGGTTCATGAAATCAAAGAAATGCTTGAAGGCCAGAAAGTCATAAAACCGCAGCGACTTGCGGGCCCCCGTGGCGGTAACGCCAGCGGTGAGGTCGGCGGCAAAAAGGCCCTGGGAGTACTGCAGGTCGCGCAGGGTGTAGGTGCCGGCCAGGATCCGGGAGGTGCTGTCGCCGGAGCTTATTTGGGCAGAAATCAGGTTTCGGTCGCTCTCCGTCTGCACAAACTCTGTGCGCAGCAGGTTGCCGTGGGGGGAAAGCTGCTTTACCTGCAGCCGGGATTTTAAGCCGTTGGTCTGCGTTAAAATCACTTCGGCGCGCTTGGTAACGGAATCGGCCAGGAAGGTAAACTGCGCCGGCAGGCTCTCATATACCGAGGGCAGGAACTGAAACTCCCCGCTTTCCGGGTTGATATGCAAAATGGTAACGTGCTGGGAAACCAGCGTGGTAACAAATACCCGGCCGGCCAGCACTTTCAGATCAAACAAGTCCCGGGAGACGCGGGTGTCAATTTTAACCAGGCGGGTTGTGCCCCGGTTGCCATCCAGATGCACCAGCAGCAGGCGGCTGGGCAGGTAGTTAGACTGAAACAGGACGTATACCTGGTTGCCCTCGGTGCCGCTCAGCACCTGCTGGTACTGCGTTTCCATCTTAATGGAATGCTGCCAGCGCTCCTGCAGTCTGGTGTTCAGCTTATGAAAGGTATAGCTGTCCTGAGGGCTCAGAAAGGCATCTTTGCGCACCAACAGTACGGCTGAGCTATCGGGAAGGGGGAATACGCTTACATCACTGTTGCCGGGGGTAATGGCCAGCTCAAACCGGGCGGGCTGCACGGGTGCCTGGCCCCAGGCGCGCGGGGTGCTGCCTCCCAGCACCACCAGGAAACAACAGGTATAGAACAAGTAGCGCATAGGCTGAAATATAAAAGCAGGATATACTCCTAATATACAACACCCCACGCAGAAATGCATCCCGGGCGGCCCGGAATTACAACTGGCAAAAATCAGCTGCCCAGCTCCAGAATAGCATCAAACTCCTCCGGCCGCAGGCCCATGACCGAAAGCCGGGACTGGCGCAACAGTCCGATGTTATTCAATCGAATATCTTGTTTAATTTGCGCAAGAGAGACCGGCTGAGCCAGGGCCTGTTGCGGACGTAGCTGAACGGCTACCCACCCGCTGTCAGGCGCGGCTGTGGCATCAGGCGCCGCAGGCTGGGCCACTTCGGCCACGCCTACCACCTGCTTGTCGGTCACGCTATGATAAAAGAGTACCAGGTCGCCGGGCTGCATTTGCTGCAGAAAGTTACGCGCCTGAAAGTTGCGTACGCCGGTCCAGTCGGTGTGGCCATCCCGGGTGAAATCAGCCCAGGAATAAGCCGCCGGTTCAGATTTGACTAGCCAAAAATTCATCATGTGTGTTGCGTAATTCGGAACTGAGGAGTTTGGGAGGAAAGGGTTGCTTTATCTAAACCCGCCGAAAGGTCGAAAAAGAATTTCGACCTCCTCTCTTACTTCAGCGGACCTGCGAGCTACCCACCTGCCATCGAGCCACCACCCCGGTACCCATGGCAGGGTCTCCCAAACTCCTCAATTCCCAATATCAAGGAACACGCTGCACACGCAATTCTTCTATAGTCTTAGCCGGGAACAAATTGCCTGCGCACAGGCTGCCTGTTCTCAGAGGTAAGAGGCCCTGTTACCGCCGGAGGTTGCATGAGGCAATAAAAAATATTCCCCGGCTCTCTTAATTCAACCGCAAAGGCTGGGTTTTGATAAACTAAGTATTTGATAACAAGTTTTTTGTGGGGATATAATGCTGGCCCTGTTGAAGCGAAATAATATTGGCTGAACGGGTGAAAGCCGCTGACTTATTAGGCAGCGGCAAGCAGAGAAGGACAGAAAAAGGAAGGAATGGTGCGCGGTGCGCGACCCTTACTGCCGGGTTGCCAGCAGTAGATGTTGGGTTTACTCTACCCGGCGCACTTTCAATAGTCCGGGTTCCAGGGAAACAATTTCCAGCGTATAGTCGGGCTGGGAGTGGTCCTCCAGGGAAATATGAAGCGTATTTTCTTTTACTGCCTGCCACTGGCCTTTATGCCCTTCCAGGCCATCGGTGGGGGCAATATCATATTGGGTAAACAGGCCGTTGTGCTCAAAGGCCATGCCCGTACGGCCCCGCGAAGGAGGAAAAGCAAACGTGTTGGGCCGGTAGACGTGCACATTGCCCTGGTCTTCCTCATGCGCGTGCAGCCACGTCTGCTCCAGCAGCTGCAGCTCCGGGTTGCCGCGGCGCGGATCCGGGGTGCAGGTATTAGCCATCAGAAGCAGGCAAAGGCACGCAAGCAAGGAGAATAGACGCATAAGAGCAGGAAGCAAAGGCAGAGGAACCGGAACAGCAGTAAACGAAAGTACGACTTTGACAGTGGCTTTCCCGTACTTTTACGGTCCCTCGGGTTTACTGATTCATTCCTTTAGCGCTGCTACTTCGTGGATAACCGTGCTCTTATTCGTGCCTTCCGGCTGGCCGCCCAGCTCATGGAGCTGCACGACGAAAATCCTTTTAAGATTCGTGCCTATGAAGGCACCGCCACTGCGCTGGAGCAGCTGAGCTTTCCGGTAGCGGATATAGAGCGCACCGGCCTGCCCGACCGCACCGGCCTCTCCAAAACCGCCGCCGCCCGCGTAGCCGAAATGCTGGATACCGGCTCGTTTGAGGAGCTCACGCGCCTGCTCAGCATCACGCCTCCCGGCGTAGTAGAGCTGCTGAAGGTGAAAGGCATCGGCCCTAAAAAAATCAGGGCCCTGTGGCGGGAGCTGGGCATTGAAAGCCCCCAGCAGCTGCGCGAGGCTGCCGAGCGCGACGAGGTAAGCAAGCTCAAGGGCTTCGGCAAGAAAACCCAGGAAACCATTCTGGCGGCGCTGGAATTCACCCAGCAAAGCCAGGGTAAACTGCTCTACCCCCAGGCCGAGCAGCTGGCCGACGAGCTGGCCGCGCAGCTGCGCACGGCCCTGCATACGGAGCAGGTAGCCGTAGCCGGGGAAGTGCGTCGCCGTCTGGAAATAGTAGAAAATGTGCAGCTGATAGCCGCTACCGATAAGCCCTGGAAAGCGCATCAGGTGCTCGATAAGCTGGAAGGCCTCGTGCCCGACCCGGCGCAGTCGGGTCCGTTTGCGTGGCGGGGCACCACCGCCGCTTCCGGGGTGCGGGTGGAAGTGCTGCTTACGTCCAAAGAAGATTTTACGAAGGAGCTTTTTCTGCATTCCGCTAATGAAGCCCACTTGTCAGAAGCCCTGCCCGGTACCGCGCCGGGGCAGCCAGCCTCGCTGCGGCAGCTGATCAATAAGGAGCGGTTTTATCAGGAAGCCGCCATCTATGAAAAGGCCGGCCTGCAGTACGTAGAGCCCGAAATGCGGGAAGGCCTGGGCGAATTGGCCCTGGCCAAAGAACATAAGCTGCCCAAACTCCTGGAGGAAAAGGACCTGCGCGGCTCCCTGCACAACCACAGCACTTATTCCGACGGCGCCCACTCCCTGCGGGAAATGGCCACCTTCCTGCGCGATAAAGGCTATGAGTACCTCGGTATCTGCGACCATTCGCAGGCCGCGCATTACGCCAATGGCCTCAGCCCGGAGCGGGTGCGCCAGCAGCACCGCGAAATAGACCAGCTCAATCAGGAGCTGGCGCCCTTCCGCATTTTTAAAGGGATTGAGAGTGATATTCTGAGCGACGGCGCCCTGGATTATCCGCCTACCGTGCTCAATACATTCGATTTCATAGTGGCCTCCGTGCACAGCAACCTGCGCATGGACGAGCAAAAGGCTACCACGCGCCTGTTGCGGGCTATTGAAAACCCTTATACCACCATGCTGGGCCATCCCACCGGCCGCCTGCTGCTGCGCCGCGAAGGGTACCCCATCAACCATAAAGCCATTATTGATGCCTGTGCCGCGCACGGGGTCATCATCGAAATCAACTCCAACCCCTGGCGGCTGGATCTGGACTGGCGCTGGGTACATTACGCGCTGGAGAAAGGCGTGCAGCTCAGCATCAACCCCGATGCCCACCACACCGATGGCTACGCCGATATGCGCTACGGCGTGATGATGGGCCGCAAGGGCGGGCTCACTAAGGAAATGACTTTCAATGCGAAATCAATGGAAGAAGTAGCTGCTTACTTTGCCAAGCGCAAGGCGGGCATTAAGGCACCGCTGGAGTTCAAGGATTCCCTGTTTGGGTAGGCGCATGAAAATTCTGGTGCTGCGCTTTTCTTCCATCGGGGATATTGTGCTGACTACGCCCGTGGTGCGGGCCATTAAGCAGCAGGTGCCCGGGGCTGAGGTGCACTTTGCCACCAAGCCCGGCTACCGCAGCCTGCTGGAGGCCAACCCCTACGTGGATAAGGCGCACTACCTCAACAGCTCTCTCCGCGAACTGGTGCAGGAGCTGCGCGTCGAGCAGTTTGATTTCATCGTGGACCTGCACAATAACCTGCGCACCAGCCTGATCAAGCTGCAGTTGGGTGTAAAATCAGCGGCATTTGATAAGCTGAACTGGCAGAAATGGCTGCTGGTCAATCTGAAAATCAACACGCTGCCGCAGGTGCATATTGTGGACCGCTACCTAGCGGCCGCCGCGCCGCTGGGGGTACACAATGATGGGCAGGGGCTGGACTATTTTATTCCCGCTGAAGCGGAAGTAAGCCTGACCACGCTGCCGGCCGCTTTTCAGCAGGGGTATGTAGCCTTTGCCATTGGAGCACAGCACGCCACCAAGCGCCTGCCGGTAGAGCGCATTATAGAACTGTGTGCCTTGCTGCGCCAGCCGGTTGTGCTGCTGGGCGGGCCCGAAGACGCCGCCAATGGGCAACTGGTGGAAGCGCATTTCTCGAACCGTGACGCGGAGAAAAGCCAGTCCCGAATTCTAAACGCCTGCGGCCAGTATTCGTTGAACCAATCGGCCTCTCTGGTACGGCAGGCGCAGTTTGTTATCAGCCACGATACCGGGCTGATGCATATTGCCGCGGCTTTTCAGAAGGAGATTTACAGTGTGTGGGGCAACACGGTGCCCGCCTTCGGCATGTATCCGTACCGCACCAAATACCATATACTGGAGGTGCCGGGGCTGGAGTGCCGGCCGTGCTCCAAAATTGGGTATGAAAAATGCCCGCGCGGCCATTTCAAGTGCATGCGTGATATTCAGTTTGAACCGTTTTTCCCTGCGGCTCCGGCAGCAGCGGCGCCGGCTTCTCAAAACCGCGTGGGGTAGCTGCTGGCCGGGCGGCAAAAGAGGAGAAAAGCTGCTATCTTAAGGGGGTATCCTCCAAGCAATCAGGCCATGGCTGCACCACACTATGATACCGTTTTACAGGCCGTGCGCGACCTGCAAAAACGAGGCTACCAGGTAGACTTCAATATTCAGGATGGTCACTTGGTATGCTCAGGGCTGAACCTGCGGCTGCATCCGGAGCAGTTCCAGGTGCGGGAGTTTCATCGGTTTGAAGGCAATTCTGACCCCGGTGATGAAGACATTGTATATGCCATAGAGTCGGAGGAGGGTGTGAAGGGCTTGCTGGTTAGTGCCTTTGGCCCTTATTCTGAGCCGGAAAATGATGCTTTAATGCGCAAACTGCAGATGCCCCGTGCCTGAGCCCCTACCCATGACCCCGCCTGAATTTACCGTGCTGGTGCACGTACGAGCCACCGCTCTGCTGGCCGATGTGCGCGCCGGCCGCCATACCTTTTTCGTGGATGAGCCGGTAGAAGTGGGCGGCCAGGATACAGGACCCACGCCGTATGATATGCTGTTATCGGCGCTGGGTACGTGTACGGCCATTACGTTGCGCGTGTACGCCAACCAAAAGAAGTGGCCCCTGGAAACCATAGAAATACGGCTGCGCCATCAGCGGGTGCATGAGCAGGATTGTGAGCATAGTGAGGAGCCTGGCTATATGTTGGATGAAGTGCACAAGGAAGTCCGGCTGTTGGGGCCACTTACCGCTACGCAGCGGCAGCGCCTGCAATTGGTTTCCGAAAAGTGCCCCGTACAGAAAACCCTTACCAGCGGTACCCTGCGCATTATAACCACGGTGCTGGATGATGAAAAATCAGAAAGCACCGCCATGCAAAGTGACCTGCCTGCTTCCGGCGCATCAACCATCCGTTGAAGCCCACTGAAAATGACATTCTGCACGCACCTGTCAGCGTTAGGAACCTTGGTGCTATGTAGATGAGCAAAATGGCAGAGTACTAAGGCTCCTGCTGACATACAAAAAGCCCCCGATGCCAGCTGGCACCAGGGGCTTTTTGTAAAGGAATAAGACTGACTAGCCAATCTGGCTGAAGCCGCAGTAGCTATGCAGCACCGCCGGGAGCTTAATGCCTTCTTCCGTCTGGTTGTTTTCCAGCAGGGCCGCCACAATGCGGGGCAGGGCCAGGGCCGAGCCGTTCAGCGTGTGCAGCAGCTGCATCTTGCCGTTTTCGGCGCGGTAGCGCAGCTTCAGGCGGTTGGCCTGGTAGGTTTCGAAGTTAGACGCGGAGCTTACTTCCAGCCAGCGCTGCTGGGCGGCGCTCCACACTTCCAGGTCATAAGTAAGGGCGGAGGTAAAGCTCATGTCGCCGCCGCAGAGGCGCAGCACGCGGTAGGGGAGCTCCAGCTTCTGCAGCAGGCCTTCAATGTGGGCCAGCATTTCCTCCAGAATGGCGTAGCTCTGGTCGGGGTGAGCTATCTGCACTATTTCCACCTTATCAAACTGGTGCAGACGGTTGAGGCCGCGCACGTGGGCACCCCAAGAGCCAGCCTCGCGGCGGAAACAGGGCGTGTAGCCGGCATTGCGGATGGGCAGCCGCTCCGGCGCAATAATCTCGTCGCGGTAAAGGTTAGTAATGGGCACCTCCGCCGTCGGAATCAGGTACAGGTCGTCGGCGGTGGCGTGGTACATCTGGCCTTCCTTATCAGGCAGCTGGCCGGTGCCGAAGCCGGAAGCCTCGTTGACCAGAATAGGCGGCTGAATTTCGGTGTAGCCGGCTTCGCGGGCTTCATCCAGAAAGAAGTTGATAAGGGCACGCTGCAAACGGGCCCCCTGGCCTTTGTACACGGGGAAGCCGGCGCCGGTAATCTTATTGCCCAGCGCAAAGTCTATGATGTCGTACTGCTCAATTAGCTCCCAGTGGGGCTTGGCCGAGGCGGGCAGGTCCGGCTTCTGGCCCACCTCGCGCAATACTTCATTCTCCTCCGGCGTGCGGCCTTCGGGTACGCTGCTGTGGGGCAGGTTAGGCAGTTTATACAGGATTTGCTGCAGCTCTTTTTCTACCTCCGCCAGCTCCTCGCTGTGAGCTTTGGTCTGCTGCTTCAACTCGGCGGTGCGGGCTTTCAGCGTTTCAGCCTCGGCTTTGTTGCCGGACTTCATCAGGCCACCAATCTGGCGGGCCAGCTCGTTGGCTTCGGCCTGGGCCTGGTCGTGACCGGTCTGCAGATCCTTGCGGCGCTGGTCCAGCGCCAGAATGGCCTGCACATCGGCTTCGGCGGTTGTATAGTGTTTTTTAGCCAGCCCGGCCAGCACCGCTTCGGGGTGCTCTTTCAGAACGGAAACTTGCAGCATAAGGCAGAAAACGCGAATTGGAACAGGACAAAAGTAGGGAGAACAACCGGATACGCGGGCTTTTCACTATCTTCCCCTGGGAGTAGTCCGCCGTCTGTTCTGCTAATCGATAGATAGGGCAAGGATAGGGGCTAAAATTCCGATATCCAATTTGGTAGTTCAAGCGTATTACGCTAACATTGCGCTAATAAGCCGGTAGCTGATGCCGGGCCCGCGGGTACTTTTTTTGCTGTGCGTACGGTCCGTTTTTTGCCAGCACCTTCCCGTTTATAAAATCCACCCTTCGTTTAGACTTTCCAGTAGTTGCGCGCCGTCTCACGGCCGGCCGTTGGTGCCTCCGATTGGTTTGTGCTGTCCGGTTCACGACGTTGCGCCGCGCGTTTCCCCCCCTTCCAGTTTACTCTATGTACACTATTGACGAGTTAAAAGACCGCCTGCTTTCTGAGCTTAAAGAAATTGCTGAAGAGTTGAAGGTTGGAAACTTTAAGAAACTCAGCAAGCAGGATCTAGTCTATAAGATTCTAGATCAGCAAGCTGTAACGCCGCTGGAGCAACTCCCGCAAAAGACCAAGCCAAGCAGCCCAAAAGCAAGCAAAAGTGCTCCTGCCGCAGTTGTGGCAGCAGAAGTAGAGGAAGCCCCGGCCGCTATGCAGCCGGTAGAAGCGCCCGCCGTAGAGGCTGTTTCCGGCACGGAATCTACCAATGAAGCCACTCAGATTGATGCCACCGTTCGCCCCATTAAGCCCTACCAGCGGCCGGAGCGCCGGGCTCGTGGGCAAGAGCGCGCCCCGCGTGGTGTGCAGGCCCTCAATGGTGACTTGGTTCCTGTAGATGCCGTGGCTCTGGACGTGCCGGATTCCGTTGTGCTGCCGGAAGCTCCGGCTGTAGTATCGGCTCCGGCTGAGCCGGCCGCCGAAACATTGGTAACAGAGGTAGTAGAAGCCCCGGCAGTAGCCGCCGTAGCGCCAGCAGCACCGGGGATTCCTATGCCTTCGCCGGGCGCGGTGATTATTCCCCAGCCTGGCCGCGGCGACCGGCTGCGCGATGTTCCCCGCGACCGGGACCGGGGCCGTGACCAGCAGCAGGGCCCCCGCGAGTTCCGCACCGATGCCCCGCGTGGAGAATTCTCCCGCGAGGCTACCCGTGAGCAGCGCCCCTTGCGCGACGATCAGCAGCCACGCCCCCTGCGCGACCGGGAGCAGCGCGACCAGCAGCGCCGCGAAGACCGGTTTGCCCGGGACCAGCAGCGCCGCGAGGAGCGCAACCGCCCGGTAGGAGAGGTAGCCGCTCCGGGCCAGGCCCCCAGCCCAAACCAGCCTCAGCGCACCCGTCCCGATTTCGATATCACCATCCCGGGTGAAGGTACCCTGGAAATGATGCCCGATGGTGGCTACGGCTTCCTGCGCAGTCCTTTCTATAACTACCTCGCCTCGCCCGATGATATTTACGTGGCCCCGCAGCAGGTAAAGCAGTTTGCCCTGAAAGCCGGCGACACGGTGAAATGCACCATTCGTCCGCCCCGCGAAGGTGAAAAATACTACGCGCTGGTGA
This sequence comes from Hymenobacter sp. DG25A, assembly GCF_001280305.1. Taxonomy (NCBI): domain Bacteria; kingdom Pseudomonadati; phylum Bacteroidota; class Cytophagia; order Cytophagales; family Hymenobacteraceae; genus Hymenobacter; species Hymenobacter erythromyxa. Next base: position 465,855 of record NZ_CP012623.1, read on the forward strand.
GCGTGGAGCTGGTCAATGGCCGCACAGTAGATGAAGTGCGGGACCGGGTACCGTTCAACCACCTCACGCCGCTTTTTGCTGAGGAGCGCCTGAAGCTTTCCACGAAATCCAACCAGTATAGCACCCGCATTCTGGACCTGTTTGCGCCCATCGGCAAAGGCCAGCGTGGTTTGATTGTGGCCCAGCCCAAAACTGGTAAAACGGTGTTGCTGCAGGAAATTGCCAACGCCATTTCCGAGAATCACCCCGAAGTTTATCTCATTATTCTGCTGATTGATGAGCGCCCGGAAGAAGTAACGGATATGGCCCGCTCGGTAAAAGCCGAGGTGCTCAGCTCCACCTTCGACGAAACCGCCGACCGCCACGTGAAAATTGCCAGCATTGCGCTGGATAAGGCCAAGCGCCTGGTAGAATGCGGCCACGATGTGGTAATTCTGCTGGACTCCATTACCCGCCTGGCCCGAGCCTATAACACGGTGCAGCCGGCTTCCGGTAAAATCCTCTCGGGTGGTGTTGATGCCAACGCCCTGCACAAGCCTAAGCGCTTCTTTGGCGCGGCCCGCAACGTGGAAGACGGCGGCTCGCTCACCATCATTGCCACGGCCCTGATTGATACCGGCTCTAAAATGGACGAGGTAATCTTCGAGGAATTCAAAGGCACCGGCAACATGGAACTGCAACTGGACCGCAAGCTGGCCAACCGCCGCATCTTCCCCGCCATCGATGTACCTGCTTCCGGCACCCGCCGCGAAGACCTGCTGATGAGCAAAGACGAGCTCAGCCGCATCTGGGTACTCCGCAAGTTCATGTCGGACATGACGCCCGCCGAGGCCATGGAATTCCTGAAGGACCGGATGAAAGGCACCCGCGACAACGACGAGTTCCTGGTGTCCATGAATGGCTAACGGTAATTCATTTCACTACAGCAAAGGGCCCGTATGCTAGCATACGGGCCCTTTGCTGTAGTGAAAATTCTTAAATATAGATTTAGCCTGAACGTGCAATAGCAAAACGTGCAGGCCAATACGTACCAGTCTGAACCATGGAAGCAACTATTCCTGATCTGCCCGAACTGCTTTACCTCTATGACCCGCTGTGTGGGTGGTGTTACGGCACTACGCCCGTCATCCAGCAGATTCAGCAGGACTTTTTGGGCCGTCTGCAGGTTTCGGTTTTGAGCGGCGGCATGCTGACCGGAGAGCAGGCAGGGCCTATTGGCGAAGAGTGGCCCGCTATCCGGTCGGCCGCGCGTCAGATAGAGCAGGCTACCGGGGTTGCGTTTGGGGCGGCGTTTTGGCAGGTAGGCGAGGAAGGCAAACGGGTGCAGGATTCGGAGCCACCAAGCCGGGCACTATCGGTGTTTCGGCAGCTGGCCCCTGCGCAACAGCCCCTTGATTTTGCCCATGCCCTGCAGCTGGCCTGGTTTCAGGAAGGACAGGATATGAACGACCCGAAAACCTATGAGGCCTTAGTTGGCCGGTTTGGGCTGGATGTGCCGGAGTTTAGAAGGCGCTTTGAAGACCCGCAAACTGCCCAGACTGTGCGCCAGGAGTTTGCCGCCATTGCCCGTATGGGCATTCAGGGATTTCCAACGATACTCTTGCGGGAAGGGAATCAAGGGTACGTAGTGGCCCGCGGCTACCAGCCTTATGCAGTTTTGGCCGAAGGAGTAGAGCAGGCTTTGCAACAGGCCGCCGAAGAATCGGGTAAGAATTAGGCTGCCCGACCCCGGCTAGCCGCCATAGCTGGCAACCTGCACTACCTGCTGGCGCATAGGCGACCAGGCAATTTTGCGACGGTCTTCCTTGCCCAGAAGATAAACAAAGCCTACAGCGTCCTTACGGCTGTGTAATTCCTGCCAGGCTGCCTGGTCCAGGGTGGTGCCGGGCTGGTAGGTATCCCGGGGGCCAATAGCCGGCTGTACAAAGTTTTTGTCGGCAAAAAACTCCTGCAGCCGCTTGCGCACATAGGCTTCGCGCTCAGCCGGGGTAGCCGTTGGGGTTTTCATCTCATACACCATAGCCGCTTCCAGATCGGAAACCGGAAACGTTTCGCGGAATATGACCCGGTTATCGGCTCCGCTGGCAATGGTAAAGGTTAGCTCGCCGGTAAGCAGCGTTTTACCCCGTAGCACCAACGTAAACTTATCGGGCTTTCCCACCTGAGAAAACTCGTGTAGCTTCTGTACCTGTTGTAGTGTATCAGCCTGAGCAGTCACGCCAAGAGGCCGCAGCGTATCCATCGGTTCCGTAGCAGCCGTTTGTGCGGCACTGGCGGAAGGCTTTTCCGCGGTTTCTAATTGCTCCTTGGTGGGGCCCTTACAGGCACCTAGGGTCATCAAGCTACTAATTATCAACAGAGAGAGTAAGAGCCGCATAGCAGTAGGAGGGTAGGTGAAGCCCTTCATACGGACGCAATTATTCTCCTGTTGAATTTCGACTTAAAAGCGCAGCAAGTGGTAATGCCGGAAAAGCAGCATGGCCACAAAAGCTGCGCTGAGGCACAGGGAAGATACCTGGTTCATGCGCATCGTATGCTCAAAGTCGGCGGCGGCGGGGTTGCGCCATACCTGCCATACCCAGCGGCTGAACAGCCAGACCACCGGGCCGGTAGCTACCAGGAAAAGCAGCAGGTTCTGGGTTTCCTCGCGCTTAATGTAAGCAGCGGCCAATACTGCGGCGCCGGCCAGCAGCCCCAGAGCGGCAAACACAAAAGTACCCCGTATCCCCAGCAGCAGGCTCAGAGTCTGGTCGCCGCGCTGGCGGTCTTCCTGGTGCTGATACACCTGCGTGAGCGGGTAGGAGCCACACAGAAAGAGGGTGCTGACCAGGGCCAGCAGCAGGTTGTCGGGGGCCTGGATGGCCGCCGCCGGTGCGCCAACGCCTACCTGCGTCATCAGGAAAGTGAAAGCCCCCTGAAATAACACCACCACCAGCGTGCTGATGATAGGGTATTTTTTCAGCCGGATACCTTCGTAGCTGTAGGCCTTCGAGATAAGCAGATACACCGCCACCCAGCCTGCAAATGCTACCGACAGCAGGCTGGCGCCCACAATGGCCAGCACATCAAACAGCCAGACCAGGTGCAGCAGCTCAGGTGCCACTTTGGGCGGCTGGCGGAGGCCGCCGATGCTGCCTTCGTCCCGGTCGTAATAGGAATTGTAGCCGTTGGAGGCTGGATAGGCCAGCACGTGCAGCACCACAAACACGCCCACCGCCCGCCACAGGCTTAAGGGCTCGCGCAAGGCGCTCAGCCCAAACCAGAATACGGGCATCAGATAAACAGAAAACGGAATGCGCAGCAGTGGGAAAACGCGGCGGTAAGCGGCAAAGGCCATATAAGCTCGAACAGATAACAGGAAAAAAGGCTAAACGGGCCAGCCCACCAGATACGTAACCTCCGGTCCCCAGCTATGCCGCACCTTACCGGCCCGCCACTGAAACCGGCCGGCCGGATCGGCCTGGTGGGCCAGCGCCAGCAGGGCATCGGGGGGGTACATGCGCAGAATGGAAACCGTGCCGTCCCAGATGGTACACAAGGGAATCAGAGGAATCAGGTAGGTAAACACGAGCCGGCTAAGGCGAAACGGCAGGATAAAGGGGGTGATGAGCAGCTGCGCGATGGGCAGAACCGTCCAGGCCAGCAGTATTTCCAGCCAGTGCTTGCCGGCGCCTTCAAACACGCCAATACCGGTTCCCTGGCGCACGGCATCGGCCAGAATAGCCTCGGCTACGGCAGGAGGGAAGTGGTGGAAAGCAGAGAAAACGGTGCGGAAGCCCGTTAGCGCGGCCGGAACGTGGGTGGCATCAATGGCCGTGGGCTGGTAGCGCAGGCCACCTTGGGTTCGCTCTTGCAGCAGCTCCCAGGCCGCTGGCTGGGGGTACAAATCAGTAAGGGTGATATTTAGATCAGGCTGGCCGCTGGTGCGCAGGGTTTGTAGAATGCCTTCAGTGCCACCTCCGGCGCCAGCGCAAAGCTCTACAATGTGCTGCTGCCCGGTTTTTTGTAAGGCTTCCTGCAGCAAAGGCACAATGGGCTGATAGGTGCGCAGCAGGCTTATCATGAAGCGCAGATAATCCATCATTCCGGCCCGGACCGGGGCCGGAAACCAGGGTAAATCCTCAAATTCGAATAGCTGAAGGCGAAGGCGCACGGGCAGAGAAAAGCTGAACAGGCAAATAACGGATTCCCGCGCACATTGAACGCGCTGACTACCTTACGGCCGTTCCGCAGAGTTAGCGCACCGCTGAGCCGCTGCTAACTGGTATATTTGCTTTCCCAACGTCAGGCATTGGTTCTGTCTTGGTCCCAACACGCGCTGCATGTCCGCTTCCAATTCGTCTAAATCCCCTGCTCAAACAGTTCCCCGGCGGCGCTGGCCCAATATTCTGACCCGTGCTATCTGGGGTGCGTTTGTGGTCGGGCTGGGGGTGTTTCTGCTGTATCCTATTCTGGTCAGTACCAACTTTCTGTTCCTTTTTGGCAAGTCGCCGAGCCTGGAGGAGTTGGAAAACCCCAAAGTGGAGCAAGCCTCGGAGCTGTATACTTCTGATGGGGTAATGATAGGCCGGTACTTTCGCGAAAACCGCGTGCCCGTGCCCTACAGCAAAATGTCGCCCATGCTCGTGAAGGCCCTCATTGCCACCGAGGACGTGCGCTACTATAAGCACTCCGGCATTGATGCCCAGGCACTGCTGGGAACAGTATATGCCGTGGTGCAGGGAGATAAGCGTGGGGGCAGCACCATTACGCAGCAGTTGGCCAAAAACCTGTACAAAACCCGCCGCGGCGAAACGCGCGGACTGCTGGGCTATATTCCGGTTGTAAGCACCGTCATCAGCAAAACCAAGGAATGGCTGACGGCTGTGGAGCTGGAAAAGCGCTACACCAAGGAAGAAATTCTGCGGATGTACCTCAATACCGTGGACTACGGCTCCAGCTCCTTCGGCATTAAAGTAGCCGCCAAAACGTTCTTCAGCACCTCGCCCGATAGCCTCAAGCCCGAAGAAGCAGCCATGCTGATCGGGGCCGTAAATGCACCTACTACCTACAATGCCCGCTTTCACCCCGAGGCCGCCCTGCGCCGCCGCAATCTGGTGCTGGAGCGCATGGGCCAGGCTGGCTACCTCTCCGCTGATAGTGTAAAAATGCTGCAGCAGCGGCCCATTTCGCTACGATACCAGGTAGAGCGGCACGTAGACGGGCCGGAAAATTATTTCCGCGGGGCTGTGAGTCAGTTTGTAAATAAATGGTGCGAGAAGAACGGCTACGATATGTACCGCGACGGCCTAAAGATTTACACCACCATCGACTCCCGCATGCAGGCCCACGCCGAAGAGGCCCTGCAGAGCCGCATGAAGGCCCTGCAGCGCTCCTTCGATAACTTCTGGCGCAACCGGGGCTCCAACCCCTGGGTGGATGAGGATGGCAAGGAGATTCCCAACTTCATCGAAAACCAGATGAAGCGCACCGACCAGTACAAGCTACTGGCCGCCCGCTACAAAGGCCGCCCTGATCTGCTGGACTCCGCCCTGCACCACAAGCGCCCCATGAAGGTATTTACCTGGAAGGGCGACGGTGACACCACGCTGGTGCTTTCCCCGCTCGACTCGCTGGCGTACTACAAGCACTTCCTGCACGCGGGCATGATGACCATGGACCCCTTCAGCGGGCACGTGAAGGCTTGGGTGGGCGGCATCAACTTCCGCTTCTTTAAGTACGACCACGTGAAGCAGGGCAAGCGCCAGGCCGGCTCCACTTTCAAGCCCTTCGTGTATCTCACCGCCATTGATAATGGCTACTCGCCCTGCGACCGTATCCGGGACCAGCACGTGACCATCAAGTACGTGGAAAACGGCCAGGACATGGAGTGGAAGCCCGATAACGTAACGCGCGAGTACACCGGCATCAACATGACGTTACGTACCGCCATGGCCCGTTCCATTAACTCCGTCACAGCTCAGCTAACAGAATTGGTGGGCTGGGAAAACGTGGTAAAATATGCCCATAAAGTGGGTATACAAAGCACGTTGCTGCCCGTGCCCAGCATAGGCCTGGGCTCGGCCGGTGATGTGAATGTGTATGAGATGGTGGGGGCTTACAGCACCTTCGTGAATACCGGCTTCCGCACCGAGCCCATGTACATTACGCGCATCGAGGACCGCAACGGCAACGTCATCAAGCAGTTTGACCCCGTGCAGAAACGCGTGATTCCGGCCGAAACGGCCTGGCTGATGCTCTATATGCTGCGCGGCGGCATGGACGAGCCCGGTGGAACCTCGCAGGGGCTTTGGGATTATGAGCTCTGGAAAAAGAACAACCAGATAGGCGGCAAAACCGGTACCACCTCCAACTATTCCGATGGCTGGTACATGGGCGTCACCAAAGACCTGGTAACCGGCGTGTGGGTGGGCGGCGAAGACCGCAGCATCCACTTCTTCCGCTCGCAACAGGGCGAAGGCGGCCGCATGGCCCTGCCCATCTTTGGCACCTACATGGAAAAGCTCTACCAGGACCGGAACCTGGACATCACCATGGGACCTTTCCCCAAGCCTACCGTCAAGATTTCCAAGAAGTACGTTTGCTATACCGAGGAGCCCCGCCCCAAACGCGCCGAGCCGGTGGACAGCATTGTGGTAGACAACCTGCTGGAGCAAATAAACAGCGGGGCAGTGGCCGTGCCGGATAGCTTATAGGCAGCAGCTTCCGCAAAAGCAAAAAGCCCTGGACGTTGAGCTAACGTCCGGGGCTTTTTAATTCTAGTTGGATGGGCGGCTAAAGATTTTCAGCCGGGAATCTATTCATCCTCGCCGTAAAACGACTCCAGGGCTTCATGCAGATGCGGGTACTCAAAAGTGAAGCCTTCGTGCAGGATTTTCTCCGCGCTAACCCGCTGCGAGGCCAGCACAATTTCACTCATTTCGCCCATCATCAGCTTCAGGCCAAACTCGGGCACTTTGGGCAGCACCAGCGGCCGGTGCATGACGTCGGCCAGCATCTGGGTGAATTCCTTGTTGCGCACCGGGTTAGGCGCTACGGCATTGTAGGTGCCCTCCCAATGGCCTTCCTCCATCATCTGAATAATCAGGCGGCAAAGGTCATCTAGGTGAATCCAGGACATAAACTGCTGGCCCGAGCCCAGCGGCGCGCCGGCCATGAGCTTCACGGGCCGGGCCATAGACGGCAGGGCACCGCCCTGGTCGCTTAGCACAATGCCAATGCGCGAAATAACGGTCCGCACGCCCAGCGTAGCCGCCTGCTCGGCGGCCAGTTCCCACTGGTGGGCCACATCAGCCAGAAAGTCTTTGGAAGAGGCCGGGGGCGTTTCTTCGTTTACAATTTTGTCGCCGGCATCACCATAGATACCAATAGCAGAGGCGGAGATAAATGCCCGCACATGGTTGGGCCGCTCGCGCAGCTCCCGTACCAGCAGGTTGGTGCCGCCCAGGCGGCTTTCCATAATATCGCGCTTGCGCTCATCCGTCCACTTTCCATCCGAAACGCTGGAGCCGGCCAGATTAATGATATAGTCGGCGTAGGGAACGGCGGCTTCGTCGATGGTTTTGGCGCGCAAATCCCAGCGGAAGCGCCGGTAGTGCGAGGCGCCGCTCTGGCGACTCACATGGGCCACGTCATAGCCCGCGTCAATCAGCATTTCGCTTAGGCGCGTGCCAATCAGACCAGTGCCGCCCGCAATGAGAACTTTGCGGGCCGATTCATTTGTGCTATTAGGCATGGGCCGGAAGCTGGGTAGGAAATTGGGCGCGCAAGCTACAACCAAAAACCTACTTGGCGTATTTCTTATTTACCGATGAGACGCAGAAACTCAGTCCGATAGTGTTCCTGCTGCAAGAAAATGCCGGAGTATTCGGCCGTAATGGTGCTGCTGCTGGTATCGTTCACCCCCCGGCTCATCACGCACAAGTGGTCGGCTTCAATCAGCACCGCCACATCATTGGTATGCAGGGCGTGCTTTAGCTCCTCGGCAATCTGGCGCGTGAGGCGCTCCTGCACCTGGGGGCGGCGCGCATAGTACTGCACTACGCGGTTCAGCTTAGACAGACCCACCACCTTCTCTCCCGGCATGTACGCCACGTGTGCCTTCCCAATGATGGGCACAAAGTGGTGCTCACAGCAGGAAAACAGCGTAATGTCGCGCTCTACCAGCATTTGGTGGTAGTGGTAGCGGTTTTCAAACAGCCGCACCTCCGGCTGGTGCTCCGGGTTAAGCCCCCGGAACCACTCCTGCACATACATTTTAGCTACCCGCCGCGGCGTACCGCTCAGGCTGTCGTCGGTCAGATCAAGCCCCAGAAGGGTCATGATTTCCCGAAAATGGGGTTCAATGGCGGCAATTTTCTCCTGATCGGACAGCGCGAAGGCATCAGGCCGCAGCGGAGTCCGCAGGTCTAAAGGCAGGTGGGCGTCGGCCTCATGGCCGGGCACGGAGTTATCCATGGTATTCAACAAAGTTGCGCTCGGTCTCGAACAGGGTGACCGATAAGCCCAGGGGGGCTGCCAGGTGCGGACGTAGGCGTTGCCAGATGACCACGGCCATATTTTCGGCCGTTGGAATCAGGCTGCGGAAATCAGCAATATCCAGGTTCAAATTTCGGTGGTCAAAGGTATCCAGAATCTCGCTTTTAATCAGGGAGCTCAGGCGCTTCATGTCATACACGTAGCCCGTGTCCGGATCTATCTCACCGGTTACGCGCACCACCAGTTCGTAATTGTGCCCGTGGTAATTCACATTGGCACAAGGGCCAAATACCTCCGCATTGCGCTCATCCGTCCAGGCCGGATTGTACAATCGGTGGGCTGCATTAAAGTGCTCTTTTCGGCAAACGGTAACTTTCATAGTCGCCTTTTAACTCCTAGAGGTTGCTAATGTTTGGACAAGAGAGAAGAATTTATGGCGTTAAACGCTAGGATTCTTTGATTAATGTAATGTATAAAAGATATGATTGTGTTTATATAATAAAATCAACAAAATGTAAAAAAAAGAGAAGGGTGGCAGAAGGAAATGCCTAACCTATGGTTAAATTTGATGAGTCGGTTTGCCTCCACTGGCTCCACCCTAACCTATTGCATTTAACTACTTTTCAACACTCTCATCTATGAAACCAGGCATACTCTTAACCCTGCTGTTGATGTTTGTACTGACGGTGACTGGCTATGCTCAGAAGTCGCCGGTGGACGAAACGGAAATGGCTATCAAAGGCATCCCGCGTAAAGGCCAGCGGGTAACCATTCAGCTCGACAGCAAGCGGGTTGAGGATTCATGGCAAAAATGGATTACCGAGAAAATCGGTAAGGTAAAAGCTGATAAAGGCGTTTACACGATGGATGGTGTAGTAGTGGAGTCGATTTCCAAGACGCCAATCCGCATTATCAGCAAAGTGGACGCTACGCCAACCGGTACTACCGTTTGGTGGTCTATTGACTTGGGCAACGCTTACCTGAGCAAAGAGGCTACCCCCGTACAGTGGAAGTCGAGCGAGCAGTACCTGAAGGATTTCGCCCGCATGCTGTACCGCGAAGATCTGGCCCTGCAGGTAGCTGAAGCCGAAAAGGCACTGGTAGCTTCGCAGAACAACCACAACACGGTTATTGCCAAGTCCGACGCCATCCGTAAGGACATCGAGAAGAACAAGGTGAAGAAACTGGAAATTCAGCAGCAGCTGGTGCAGAACGCTGCCGAACTGCAGCAGTACAACAACCAGATTGACATGAACCTGAAAGAGCAGGAAGCGGCCCGCGCCGATATTGTTAACATGCGTGTGGCTCTGGAAGCCGTGAAAGAGCGCATGAACAAAATCGAGTAGTCGTTTCGCAACGCCTTTCTCTTATATAAAAAGCCCCGTCAGCTATCTGCCGGGGCTTTCTATTTGTGCTTGATACTGATTGTGATTTACATAGCGCCTTTCACAGCCTGCTCTGCCGCCCGTTCATCTTTCCAGCTTACTATTCGGATTTCGCCGGCCCGGCCCTGGTGCTGAAACCACTGGCGCACCATTTCCCGCACGCTAGGATAGTTCGTCGTTAGGTCTTGCCAGGACTCCACTTTGGGCAAAATCTGCTGACTGGGGCGGGCAGGAGTGGCTATGACAATATTCTTCATCGTGCCATTGTCATCAATAGTAAGCAGCGCCAAGGGTAACACCTCCAGTACAGTGCCCTGCGGCTGGGTTTCTGCCAGCACTAAGGCCTGCATGGGCAATTCTGACCCCGCCGGCCGGGTGCCGGGAATAAAGCCCTGGTTGCCCGGGCAGGGAAGGAACTCTACTACTTGCTCCAAGCCTGCGCGGTGCACCGCCCGAAACTGCTGCGTAGCCGGATCAAAGTACTGCAGATGGTTGGTGCCGGCTGGTACCTCTACTACAACCTGTAACAGCTTGCGCTCCGCAGAGAAAGTAGGCAGCTGGGCATAGTCCGTGCCGCAGCTGCTGGCAGAGCCCAGGAGCCCTGCCAGCAACAGTACGGAAAGCAGGCGTTTGCCCGCCCTATTTGGCCAATTGCTCATCCAGAATCCGGAAGGGGTTCAGGCTTTCCAGATGGAAGACAAACCGAATGTTATCGGTGAAGTCTTTACGGCTGCCGGGCAAACCATTTTCAAACTGTGAGCCCGCCACCGGCAGGTAGAACTGAAGCCGGTTTCCGAAGAAAGGTACTACTAGGCCGGCATCGTAAAATAACCGCTGGGCCTGACGGCCTTCCGCCACTGTAACTTTGTTCTGCATGGCGCCCAGGTCTACAAAAGCCTTGAGTGGGGTAACCGGCAAATCGGCCAGGACATTCAGCGAAGCCAGCCATTTGGTGCTGGTAGCCGGCATGTAGGCCTTAAAAGCACCGTCGCGGTCATCCGTCTGGTGGCGTTGGGCAGCCAGGGCCGGGGAAATCTGCTGGCGGTCCAGGAAAGCCGTCTGGTAGCGGTAGTCGGGGCTGCCGCTCAGGCCCAGCACGTAGGGCTGCGGCACGTCGCGGTCGGCCAGCAGGGAGTCGCTGGCCTGCGCCGAAATATTGGTCAGGAAGCGCCCGCCGAACAGTCGTATTTGAATGCTCTTCTTAGGAGCATAAAATTGCTCTACGGTAGCACTGGCGCGCAGCAGGTTCGCATTCCGCTCGTCTAACTCACGGTCACGCGTGAGCTTGTTGTACTCCACATCCGCATTCCACTTCAGGCGGGCATTGCCGCCTTTCACGCCGTACTCTATGGTCTGAATGCTGCTGGTATGCTTTTCATCCTGCAGATAAATAGAGGCCGAAGCGAATTTAACGCGGTGCTGGGGTGCATCGAAGTTGGTGGCGGGCAGCAGAAAGGTAATGCTGGGCTCTATTTTGCGGTAGCGCTCAAAGCGCTGCACCAGCACTCCGGTCACAATCTGGCGGGCGTAGCGGTCGGGCAGCACGTTCACATTCAGCATGCCGATGCCGTTCAGTTCTTTCTGATTGAAGCTGTACATGGGCATGGCCACATAGCTCAGGCGCTGCAGCACGGCCGGGCTGCTGTAGAAGGCCGCACCCACCATCAGCTTATCCGAGGTGTTGGCTCCCAGCACGGGCGTAAAGTTGATGGCGGCCCGGTCCCAGCGCTGCAAGCCCAGCAGCGGCTGCAGACGAATGGGCTCTACCCGCCGGAAACTGCCCTGTGTTTTCATCCGGTCGTCGCGGCGGTTGAGTTCTGGCGTCAGGTAAGTAGGGTCGATGACCACGGCCGCTACGTTTTCGCGGCGGAAGTTCAGTTGGGTTTCATCATCCTCATCGGTTACGCCCAGTACCGGCGTCCACTGGGTTTCCAGTACGCGGCCCTGCGCATCCAGGGAGGCAACCGGCACGGCAAATGGCGCGGGCGAGTCATTGCGCACCAGCACTTTCACGGTGTCAGTGGCCTGCACGTCGCTCACGGACGCATTGTAGGTGCGAGTATTATTCAGCATATCCTGAAAAAACCAGCTCAGCTTCTGGCCCGCGGTTTCTTCAAACACGGCCTGCATATCCTCGGGGTAGGGGTGGCGGAACTGCCACCGCTGGTAGTACGCCTGCATGGCCGCATCAAATTTATCCTGCCCCAGATAGGAGGCCAGATACTTCAGCTGCGCGGGCGCGGCCATATACAGCGCTACGCCATAGTTAATGTTGGTTAGCGTGGCCGAAGGCTGGCTGGGGGCCTGGTACAGCCCACGGCTGACCATGGCCTGATAAGGAAGGTAGGAGCCGGCCTGAATGGTTTGCTGGTCAACGCCCACAGAGGAGGCCGCTTTCCTCAGGAACGGGCTGCGCATGATTTTCGCATAGATGCCGCCGGCAGTGTCCAGGGCCAGTACGCGGTGATGAAAGTAAGTATTCACGCTTTCATCCATCCATGGGTGTTCCCGCTCATTGCTGGCCAGGATGCCGTAAAACCAGTTATGGCCTACCTCGTGCACCACGGCATCAGCAGAAACCTGCGTTACCGTAATCATGGGGTATTCCATACCGGCGCCTGCACTCAGGGCGCCGTCTACGGCCGTAGCCGACGCGTATGGATATTCGCCTACCCATTTAGAGTAGTTCAGGAGGGCCTTGTCTACGTTTTCCAGCGCCTTAATCCAGCGCATACCGTCTTTGTTCAGGAACATGACCCAGGAGGTTACCTGGCGGCCTGAAGGCAGCGTGACGCCGCTCTTCAGCACGTTAAAGCGCTTGTCGGCAAACCAGGCAAAGTCGTGAACCTTGTCCTGCACGTAGCGCAGGGTTTTGGTTTCGGGGCTGGAAGCCGGGAAAGACTCATCCTTACCGAAATCCTTGTCGGTTTTTTTCAGGGCCGTGGCCGCCGCCAACTGGTCCAGCCGGGCCTGCTCATCGGCATTCTGCAGTACGCCGGTAGCGCCCACCACGTAGTTGGCGGGCAGGGTAATGCGAACATCAAACGAGCCGAAGTCGGAGTAAAACTCGCCGTTTTGCAGGTAGGGCATCTGGTGCCAGCCTTTGCGGTCGTACACGGCAGGCTTGGGGTACCATTGCGTTACCTGGTAAGACTGGCCCAGGTGACTCATGCGGGAGAAGGACTCCGGCAGCTTCACGCGGAAGGGCGTGGTAATGGTGATAGTGGCGCCCGGCGCCAGCGGCTGCGGCAGCACCAGCCGGGCTACATCGGGGTTGTTGGGGTCAACCTCCAGGCTGGTGGGCTGCCCGTTTACTTTGAAATCGAGCTGATCAATAAAGCCGCGCTGCTCGGGCTTGGCAAATTCAAACTTCAGGTCGCCGTTGCGGCGCAGCTGCTTGGCCAGGGCGGTGGTATTGTCGCGGTAGGCATTTGGCCAGAGGTGAAACCAGATAAAGGTGAGCTGGTCGGGGGAGTTGTTGGTATACTGCAGCTCTTCTTTGCCCGTGAGCATGTGCTGCTGGTCATCCAGTACTACATCAATAGAATACTTTGCCTCCTGCTGCCAATAGGCGGCCGGAGTACTGGTGGACTGAGCGTAGCTGAACAAGGGGGAAAGGGCCAGCACGCAGCCACTTAGAAATTTTCTCATATTAAAGGGGATAGGGAGAATACCGGTGCGAAAATACGCTTACTGAATTGAATTCTGCCGCACAACCTTCGCCAAGGTCCGCGCGTTTTCCTGAAGTCTGATCTTTCACGACCGCCCGGCGGTGCAACGTTCCTTTCTATGGCTTTCCAGAAAATACCTAAAGACGACACCCAGCACCAGAACCATCTGGACGGTACGGCCAAGCTGCTGGGGCAAAATCTGCAGCAGCAGGTAGATGGTGCCGGCCTCGATAACCACCTGCAAGGCTGGATTGAGGATCTGAAGCATCTAAACAACCCAGACCTGCACGAAATGGTGGTAGACCTCCAGGAGCTGAAAGCACATATGCATAGCGGAACCCTCGATAATCTGGTTATCGCGCACCTGCTACGCCGCTTGGGCAACAATACCACCCGCGCGGCCAATTTCGCCGAAAACCCAAATACCGCCGAACGGGTCCTGAAACTGGCCGATGCGCTGGTTGCGGCCGCAGATCAGCTAACCAGTTAGAATAGCTGCGCCAGACCCACAGCCCGGAAAGCGGAGAAACTTGTCAACAAGCTTCGCGAAATCGGCTTAGCCAAACCATAAAAAAAGCCCGTTCTCCAGCTGGAGAACGGGCTTTTTACTAGCTGATGCCAGGCACCAGCCAGAATACTTATGCTACTACCGTAGTGTTGCGACGCTCTTTGATACGAGCCGCTTTGCCCGACAGGCCACGCAGGTAGAACAGACGAGCACGACGTACTTTGCCGCGACGTACCATTTCAATTTTTTCGATGTTAGGCGACAGCAGCGGGAAAATACGCTCGGTGCCGATTTGGTTCGAAATCTTACGTACGGTGAAGGTTTCGCCGTTCGAGTTAGAATTCTTACGCTGGATTACCACGCCCTGGAACTGCTGAATGCGCTCCTTGTTGCCCTCACGTATTTTCACGTGCACGTTGATGGTGTCGCCGGCGGCGAAGGTGGGGAAGCTGGCGCGGCGCTCCTGGGATTCCTGGTTGATGAAGTCGAGAAGTACGCTCATGGTTTTGGAAACTATAATGGACGGCCGCGCCGTCTTGGATTTCTATTAAAGAGGCGCAAATATAGCCCTCTGATTTGGAGATTACAACCCGGAGTTAGGCTTTTTTACTGGCACCGCGGCGTGCAGGCTTAGAAGCGGGTTTTTCGGAGGCAGCAGGCTCCTCCGGAAGCAGGTCGGGGCGGCGCAAACGGGTGCGTTCTACGGCTTGCTCGTGCCGCCACTCTTCAATTTTTGGCGTGTTGCCGGAAAGCAGAATCTCCGGTACCACGTGGCCGCGCCATTCGGCGGGCCGGGTATAAATAGGCGGCGCCAGCAGGTTGTCCTGGAAAGAATCACTCAAAGCTGACTCTTCATTGCCCAGCACACCGGGCAGCAGCCGCACCACGGCATCTACCAGAATAGCGGCGCCCAACTCGCCCCCGCTCAGGACATAGTCGCCCACACTGATTTCGTGGGTGATATATTCCTGACGGATGCGCTCATCCACGCCTTTGTAGTGCCCGCAGAGAATCAGCAGGTTTTCAGTCAGGGAAAAGCGATTCACCAGCGGCTGGCGCAGGGTTTCCCCGTCGGGCGTCATATAAATCACGGCATCGTAGGAGCGCTGGGCCAGCAAACCGTCCAGGCAGGCCGCAATGGGCTCTACCCGCAACACCATGCCGGCACCGCCACCAAACACGTAATCATCAATCTGCCCGTGCTTGTTGATGGCGAAATCCCGCAACTGGTGCACATAGATTTCGGCCAGCCCTTTTTCCTTGGCCCGCTTCACAATGGAATAGGCAAAGGGGCTTTCCAGCAATTCCGGCTGACAGGTGACAATGTCGATGCGCATATACTAGGGCTCTGCCACCTCGTCGGGCTCGTCCCGCTCGCGGGAAGCCGGGGTCATGTACACATCCAGCAGGCCCTCGGGCAGCGTAACGTGCAGCTGGCGCGTTTCCTCATCGGCGTGCGACACCAGCTCGTCTACCACCGGAATCAACACTTCCTGGCCTTTGTAGCGCATGCCCATCACATCCTGCTGCGGCAGCTCATAGAACGCCTCCACAGTGCCCAGCTCACCCAGCTTTTCATCGATGACGGTGTAGCCAATGACATCGTGAAAGTAGAACTGGTCTTCGTCCAGCTCGGGCAGGTCGGCGAGGGGGCAGTAGAGTTGCCCGTTGCGCAGGGGCTCGGCTTCCTCTATGCGGTCAATGCCTTTCAGCTTGAGCAGGGCGCGGTCCTCGGTCTGGGGCTGCACCTTTTCTACAGCGTAGGCCGTGAGCTTGCCGGGGGCAGCCGGCATTTCCAGGTACACCGTTTTCAGCTTGCGGTAGTCGTCCAGGTCATCCACATCCATAAAGGCCACTACAAACCCTTTCAGGCCGTGGGGCTTTACAACGGAACCCAGCAGGTAACACTCTTCAGGCTTCATGCGAATGAGAAGTTGAGGCGGATAAAAAAGTTGAGAGTTTAAAAGCTGCCCGGGGCGAAATTCGCCGCCTCGCAACTCCTAAACTCTCAACCTGGAAACTCCGGAAAGGGCTTAAGCGCCGGCTTCCTCGGTGGTTTCAGCCGCAGCTTCTGCCTCAGGGGCTTCGGCTTCAGCAGCCGGAGCGGCGGCAGCCAGAGCAGCAGCCTGCTTGGCGCGCTGTGCTTCGGCACGGGCTTCTTTCACCTTGGTTTCAGCAGCAAGCTGCTCTTTGCGCTTCTCATCTTTGGCAGTGCCCAGTGAGGTACGCTTGCCTTCGATTTTGGCGTCTTTCTGCTCTTTCCACTCGCTGAAGCGCTGGTCGGCAGTGTCCTGCGAGATGGCGCCTTTAATTACGCCAAGCTGCAGGTGCTTGCGATACAGCACACCACGGTAAGAGAGCATAGCACGAACCGTATCGGTCGGCTGAGCACCTTTCATCACCCAGTCAAATGCCTTGTCACCATCGAAGTTGATGGTAGCGGGGTTGGTCTGGGGGTTGTAGGTACCGATTTTCTCGATGAAGCGACCGTCGCGGGGCGAACGGGAGTCGGCAACAACGATGTCGTACTGAGCGGCCTTTTTGCGGCCGCGGCGGGCGAGGCGGATTTTAACTGCCATAAACCGGTTTGGTTAAGCGACGCATCTCGTGCGTCTAGTTGAAAGTGAGGCGCAAAGGTAGGAAATTAAAGAGGAAGGATGAAGATGAAGCTAGGTTTATTATCAAAGCCGGTCCTTCATTCATATTCAAATCTGTCATCCTGAGCTTGCGAAGGACCTTCTCCCGTTGAAACGAGTCATTGCTACGATTATCGTTGATGCGTGAGAAGGTCCTTCGCAAGCTCAGGATGACAGGTGTTTAATGGAGAGTTGATTGGAATAAGAGGCAGTGGTGAATGGGCATAAAAAAAGGCTGCTCCTTAGCGGAACAGCCTCTTCATTATTCTTTTATAGCTAAGCAGCCATAGGTATAGCTTCCTGCCATTTGCGCTTCACTTTGATGATGCGCATCTTATCCATCGTCCAGATGAACATATACGTGGGGTCAAACTCCCACCACTTCACGCCGAAGTTGACGCGCATGGGTAGCTTGTGGTGATTGTTCTGGAACAGCTCGCCGAAGGCCAGGAAGTCCAGGGCCAGCGTGTTCTTGCTGTGGTCGTGGTTATCGAAGTTCTGGTAGCCGTATTTGTGGCCGCCCCAGTTCACGATAGCGCCGTGGATAGGGCCCATCAGGAAGTGGATGGGCAGCAGTAGATACTGCCACCAGGCGGTAGCAAACTGCACATAAAACAGCACGTAGAGCGTGCCCCAGGCTAGGCGGGAATACCACTTGTCGCCGATGTTCTCAATCAGGCTCCATTCCGGATAGTCGCCCTCAAAACGCTCGGCTTCAGCATAACTGCGGTTCAGCACGGCGTTGTAAATGTTCTTGGTCTTCCACATCATGCTGAAGGCATTGGAAGAGAACAGGGGGGAGTGGGGGTCCAGCTCGGTGTCAGAGTATGCGTGGTGCATGCGGTGCAGCAAAGCATACGCCCGCGGCGAGAGGAACGAGGAGCCCTGACAGATGTAGGTGAACAGGAAGAAGAATTTCTCCCAGAACTTATTCATCGTAAACATCTTGTGCGCCGCGTACCGGTGCAGGTAGAACGTCTGCGTGAACAGTGAAAGGTAATAGTGGGCAACGAAGAAGATAAGAATTGGCATGGCCAGAAATAAAATGAAACCGACTGCTAGAGCAGGCACCCAGGTTGCCCGCATAAACCAAAGAATTGACCTTTAGTTCAAAGACAAGTACAAAACTACGGTCGGGTTAGCCCGTGTTCAATAAATCGTCCAAAAGGACAAAATATTGTTCAAGAGCAAGGATGCAGCCAGATGTGGCGGTGTGGCGATTATTGATAAAAAGGTTGGGCAGCTTCCCAATGTGCAATGTCCGGCAGGGGGGCATTGAAACACATTTCCTCCTTGGTAACCGGGTGCTGAAACTCCAGCCGGCGCGCGTGCAGCGCAATACTCACATCGGGTAGGGGCGCCAGAAAGCCGTACTTCACATCACCCACAATAGGCGTGCTCAGCCCGGTGGCCAGTTGCACCCGAATCTGGTGCGGCCGGCCCGTAATGGGGTTTACCTGCACCAGAAAGCGGTTTCCGGCCTGGCCCAGTACCTCATAGTCCAGCTCCGATTTCAAGCCCTGGGCGTGGCGCTCGGTGTAGGCTTTGGTGGTGTTGCGGATGGGGTCTTTCACCAGCCAGTGGGTGAGGTGGCCCTTGGGCGGCTGCGGGCATTTGCCCACCAGCGCCCAATAGGTTTTATGCACCTTATTGTCCCGGAACATTTCGTTCAGGCGGCTGAGGGCTTTGCTGGTTTTGGCCAGCGCCACTACGCCGCTCACCGGCCTGTCCAGCCGGTGCGCTACGCCTACAAAGGCCGCGCCGGGCTTCTTGTATTTAAAACGCAGATATTCCTCCGCCTTGGCTGAGAGGGGCTCATCGCCGGTAGCATCGCCCTGCACAAGCAGGCCGGCCGGTTTATTAATGATGAGCAGATGATTGTCTTCGAACAGAATTTCTTTCCGTTCCGACCATAGATTGGGACGATTCACGCGGTAAAGTTAAGCAACTGAATTTTCGGCGGGCGTTTCAGTGGTATCATACCAGTTGATACGCCGCGAGAGATACATCACGGTGGCCAGCACCAGCAGCAGGCCCAGGCTGCCAATCAGGAGGGCATAATCCTGCAGCTGCAGCACTACAAATACAAATCCGTACACCAGCACCAGCACGCCCGCGGTAATAAGCGTAAGGCGTCGCTGCCGGAAAATGCTGGCGGCATAAGCCGTTACCAGCCCGATGATAGCCAGCCCCGCCAGGGCGTAGGCAGCATTAAACGACATGTGCTCGGAGAGGGCCAGCAGCAGCACGTAAAAAATGACCAGCCCTAATCCCACCAGAATATACTGAAAAGGATGGATGCGCTTCCGGTTGAGCACTTCCACAAAGAAGAAAATCAGGAAGGTAAGCGAAATAGGCAACAACGCATACTTCGCGGCCCGCATGTTTTTCTGATACTCATCCACCGGCACAATCAGGCGGGCACCGAAGGCGGAGTTGTCCACATCGGGGCGGAAGTCGGCGGTGCGCCAGCGCTGGGGGTAGCTGCGGTTGAGGTGCAGCACCCGCCACGAGGCTTGGAAACCTTGGGGCGTTACGCTGTGCTGACGCGGCAGGAAAGCACCGGCAAAGCTGGGGTCGGGCCAGGGAGCCTGCAGCTGCACGCGGGTTTCGCGGCCCAGTGGTGCAAAGAACAGTGCGGAACTGCCATTTAGTGCCACGCTAAAGGAAAAGGTGTGTTTCCGGGCCAGGGCGGCGGCATCCGGCAGGGGCACTGTGGCACTCATGGCTTCGGTAGCCGGGCCAGTACCCGCCACACCCACCTCTGCCGGACTAGTATACTTTTCAACATGCTGCACCTCGGCCGTCAGCGAGCTAAACTGAGGCGCGGTGGAAAAGGGCATTACATCGGGCGAAGGTACGCCGGGCTCAAAATCTATGGACTGCCCGTCCCAGCGCAGGGAAATACCGTTGCGGATGCCTTTCATATCCGACAAGCCCACGGCCACAAACGCCTCGGGCCAGCGGATATCAGCCGGATTGATGTTCCAATCGGCCAGCGAAGCCGTCTGGAAAGTGCCCTGCACCTGCAGCTGCGAGCTGTATACCACCACATCATAAATGCCCCGCCGACGCCGTTCCGGGGCCAGGGAGCCCTTTATCAATAAGGTATCGGGCAGGAAGCAGGCGTAGGCGGTACTCTCCAGCAGGCGGTTTTTATCGTCGCGCTCCAGGCGGCGGTAGGGCACTACCAGCACCGGGCCCGTAAACTGCTGCGGCCCGCCCCATTTGGCGCTTACCTCGGCCGTGGCCTGGTCGCGGGTGTTAGCGCGCTCCTGCACCAGGTTTTCCACCATAGAGGCCGGAATCAGCAGCAACAGAATCAGGATGCCGATAGACAGCAGCTTGATGGTTACGGATTGCCGGATCCAGGAATTAAGCCGCTCAAAAGTGGAAGGCGAGGTCATCGAACGTCGGGCTTCGGGAGTAGGATGGTAGCAGCCGCAGGCTGGATTTTTTGATCAGAAGAACAAAAAGAAAAGCCAGACCCAATAACGGAGTCTGGCTTTTTAGTGGGCTTAATAAGCTTCTTCCTGCGTGGGGAAGTCACGGTTTTTGACGTCGGCAATGTAGCGTTGCACGGCGTCGTTCATTACGTCGCCCAGCTCAGCGTAGCGGCGCAGGAAGCGGGGCTTAAATTCTTTGGTGATGCCCAGCATATCGTGCACTACCAGCACTTGGCCGTCTACATCGGGGCCTGCGCCAATGCCAATTACCGGAATGCTCAGCTTTTCCGCTACCTGCTTAGCCAGGCTGGAGGGGATTTTCTCCAGCACCAGCGAGAAGCAGCCCAGTTCCTGGAGCAGCAGCGCATCTTCAATCAGCTTCTGCGCCTCGGCTTCTTCTTTAGCGCGCACGGTGTAAGTGCCAAACTTATAAATGCTTTGCGGGGTGAGGCCCAGGTGGCCCATCACCGGTATGCCGGCCGTGAGAATGCGCGTAATGCTGTCCTTGATTTCGGCGCCGCCCTCCAGCTTAATGCCGTGCCCACCCGATTCCTTCATGATGCGGATAGCGGAGCGCAGCGCTTCAGAAGAATTGCCCTGGTAGGAGCCAAAGGGCATATCCACTACCACAAAGGCCCGCTTCACGGCGCGCACCACGCTCTGGGCGTGGTAAATCATCTGGTCCAGCGTGATGGGCAGCGTAGTTTCGTGGCCGGCCATGACGTTGGAGGCCGAGTCGCCGACGAGCAGCACGTCAACGCCGGCGCCATCCAGAATGGTGGCCATGGAGAAGTCGTAGGCCGTGAGCATCGAAATTTTTTCGCCCCGCTGCTTCATGGCCAGCAGCTGGTGAGTGGTGACGAGCTTGACTTCTTTGTGCTGCGACATGGTATTTTGAAAGTTTGGGGTCAGGAAAGCAAAGCCAAAGCTGCTGATTTTCTGGCAAACGCACGCCGCCTATCCGCGAGAGCCGGGGCCCGGGCCAAAGTAAAGCCGCCCCGGTAGTCAGCCGTTAGCGGTTATAGAAAGAGCGGTTGCGGCTCAGTTTCAGGTCCTGCAGCAACGATGATTTGGCCGCAATGGTAACCGAGTAGCCCTGGCGCTGCCCAAACGGAATCCAGCTGCCGCTGATTTCCCAGCAGTGCAGGTCCCGGTAGAAATCCAGGGAGGTATAGCTTACTTCCTTATGGCGGAAGTCGTAGCCGCTGTTGTAGCCAAAGCGGAGCTTATCGGTCAGTTTTACGGTGCCGTTTACGCTGAGGGTAACGGTGGTAAGGGAGGAGGTGGTCTTCTCGCCGGCGCGGGGAAGTACCGGGGGCTGGTTGAAGTAGCTGGCCGAGAAGGAGGTATTCAGCGTCCAGGGGATGCTGAAATCAACATAGTCCTCGTACGGAGTAGCATTCTGGGGCTGGCCCAGCACCGGCGTGTTGTTGGGGGCCAGGTTGCTCTTCTGATTTGATTTCCGCTGCTCAGGGTTAAACTGATAAGTGATGGACAGGTTAGCGGCCGTGATACGCGCCAGCCGCCATTTGCTTTGCTGAAAAAGGAACTGGTTCAGGCGGCGGTTGGTGCTGTCGCGCTGGTAGGCGTCAAAAATACCGTCCATCTGAAAGTTCAGCTTGCGGGCAATCTGGGTGCGGAAGCTGCCCCGGATCAAGCCCAGCTTGAATTCCGGCGCCTCAAAGTCGTAAGTAGTACCAAAGTCCAGCCCATCAATCAGGCTTACTTTCTCAAACGGGGTGTTGCCGGTGGTATCCTTCTTGGCCCGTACTTTCATTTCCAGCTGGTTCTGCAGGCGGAAGGAGAGGAGATTAGATGTTCGGCCACCGGGCACGCCCGCGCCAAAGCCCTCAAACCGGGATATGCTTTGGATACCCAAGAGTCGGCCATTCCCGTCCCGCAGGTCCAGAAAATCTGTGTCCCCATCATACAATTTATCACTGCTTAGATAATCGGGGGAGTGGCTGTAGCTGATAGAGGGCGAAATTTTATGCCGTATAGCCTCCACCTTCTTACCCTTGATTACATATAAGCCATAGATGTTGGTAGAGGCAGAAGCACCAAGGGCGTAGTTATACACCATACCAAAGCCCGTAGTATCAATGCGTACGGCCCGAGCCAAAGGATCATACTTGTAATCGAGTTTCTTGTTGTACCAAATTAGCCCGTAGCTTACAGAAGGGGAGAGGCTGATGTGCTTCAGCAAGGTGTAGCTACCCAGCGAGATACCAAAATTATGGCGTACGCTGGATTCCGCGTTGCGAAACAGGTCGCCTACATTTGCAATGTTTACCGGAATGCGGCGGCCCTGGCTGGTACCACCAATCAGGGGAATGCTGGTGCCGTCTATGGTTAGCTGCCGGGCCTTCTCCACGTTGGTCAGGCGGTTTTGGCCCTGCAGGTCGTAGCTCAGGGAGAACTGCTCATAAAAGCGGCCCCGGGGCGCCAGGCCCAGCCATTCGTACGGGTATTGCCGCGCTACGCCCAGGGTAAAGTCGGGCAGGGTCACATTCATTTCGCCGGTGCCCGTATTCTGGCTCTGGCTGGCCTGGATGGAGTAGTTGAAAGGTGAGTTGCGAATCACCTTGGAATACCCAATGTTGGACTGATAGGTGGAGGAAAGGTACCGTTGGGTATCAAAGCTGTTGAGCACATTGTAGGCCTGGCTGCCCAGACTCACGCTGGCCCGGAACTGCCCGCCACCCGGGCGCGACTGTGGCGAGTGGTTCCAGCTAACCCAAAAGGTGCGTGGCGAGGGCGGACGAGTATAGGGCTGGTCCAGACTAACAGCTGAGGAGCGCAGAATCTGGCTTTCCGGGCGCTGGCTGAAGGTGGCATTGAAGGAGCCGGTATAGGAGTAGCGCTTGCGGTATTGTACATCGGCCGTGGCGCCCCAGCCGCCAAACTGGTCGGCGGCGCCGGAGTAGACTTCTCCCGTCAGGCGCACGCCTACATAATCACTGGCGGCCCAGTAGTAGCCGCCGTTACGAAGGAAAAAGCCGCGGTCGGTGGTTTGGCCAAAGGTGGGCAGTATCAGCCCGGAGGCCCGCTTTTTACCGGGTGTAGGGAAGTAGCCAAACAGAAAGCCCAAGGGCGTGGGAATGTCGCCAATCACCAGGTTGAAGGGGCCCGTCACCACTTTCTCGCGGGGAATCACCTTCATTTTGCTGGCATTGATGTAGAAGTGCGGGTGCTCTAGGTTGCAGGTGGTGTAGCTGCCATTGCGCCCAAATACTTCGTTCAGGGCATTTTTCTTCACTACCTCGGCGTGCACGTAGCCCTCGCCCTGCTGGGTTACAGCATCGGCAATCTTGCCTTTCTTGGTTTTGAAGTTGTAGGCAATGCGCCCGGCCTGATAGGTCTGGTCTTTGTCTTTGAAAATGGGGCGGCCCTTTATTTTTCCGGTTGAGTCGGGGGCGCCTTCAGCCGTGAGCAGATTCTTTTTGTAATCAATGGAAATACGGGCGGCTTCCAGAGACAAGGTGCCATAATCAATCTTGGCTTTGGTGTACAAATGTGCTACCCGCTCCTGCACATCAAACTGAATAGAATCCTGGGCTACGTAGTGTATGGTGGTCTCAATATTCCCCTTGGGAGCCGCCGATACGCGCAACGAGTCGCCGGTCTGGGACGTACGGGCGGTATCCAGCGCTACCTGCACCGGCCGCGGCACGGACTTTGTCAAAGGCCTGCGCTGTCCCCATGCGTTGCCCATAAGCCCCAGCCACAGGCTCAGGAACAATAGTAGGGACACTACGGGCCGCCCGGATAGGCGGAAGAAGTATAAGTTATAATTCGGCGCTATCGGGGCCACGTAGTTTTTTCGTTTATTTTGTGGCAGTATGCAAAGGTAGCGCGTTGCTCCTCCAACTAACGAACTCTGTGCGGAATATTGTCGCTCTTGGTACTGTAGGCCTGATGCTCCTCACCGGCAGCCCGGCTCCTTCAGCTTCTTCCTCGTTTCCTGCCTCGGCCAGCCGCCACACGCAGCGCTATAAGCTACGCACCGTGGTACTGGATGCCGGACATGGCGGGAAAGACCGTGGCTGCGCCGGCGTGAAAGCCCGCGAGGCCGATGTTTCTTTGAAGCTGATTCTGGAACTGGGCCGGCAGATAGAAGAGAATATGCCGGATGTAAAAGTAGTATACACCCGCAAAACAGATGTATTTGTAGAGCTGGCCGACCGGGCCGGCATTGCCAATAAGCATAATGCGGATCTGTTTATCAGTATTCACTGCAATGCCGGGCCTTCCGTAGCGCATGGTACGGAGGTCTGGACGATGGGGCCGCACAAGACGGATGCCAACCTGGGCGTAGCCAAGCGGGAAAACGCCGTAATCCTGCAGGAAGACAATTATCAGGAGCGCTACAACGGCTTCGATCCGCACTCCCCGCAGAGCCATATTCTGTTTTCTCTGTTTCAAAGCGCGTATATGGTTAACAGTATTCGGTTTGCCCAGAAAGTAGATCAGCAGTTTCGTACTGCCGTGCGCCGGCCCAGCAGGGGCGTAAAGCAGGCAGGTTTTCTGGTGCTCTGGAAAACGGCCATGCCCTCCGTGCTCATTGAAGCCGGCTTCCTCACGAACCCCGGCGAAGAGCGGTATCTGAACGATAAATCCGGACAGTCGTATATGGCCTCGGGTGTCTACCGGGCCTTCAAAGAATACAAACAGGAGCTGGAGGCAACTACCGCCGACTAAATACTGTTCCGTAGTCAGATTACCCGTTTCTCGCCTGCCCACGCTCCCAATACTACCTTACCAACGTGTCGAAAGAAATTAAAGTAGCCCTGCTGGCCATTGCGGCCCTAGCGTTGTTGTTTGTGGGGTTTAGGTTCCTGAAAGGCAGCAATATTCTCTCTTCCAACCGCACCTACTACGCCAAGTACGACAACGTAGACGGCCTGACCGTGGGCAACCCGGTTTTACTGAATGGCGTGCAGGTAGGCCAGGTAAAGGAAATGCAGCTGCTGCCGGAAGAAAAAAACCACATCAAAGTATCCATTGAGCTGGGCAAAAACATTGTGGTAGGCGACTCCACCGTGGCCAGCCTGTCGGGCTCTTTGCTGGGTTCCAAAACCATTACCCTGTTTATGGGTAAGAATTCTAAAGTGTATGAGGGCGGAGAAGAGCTGCGCTCCTACACCGTGGCCAGCATTACCGATGCTTTCCAGGCCCGCGCCCTTCCCGTGCTGGGCACCGTCGATTCCACGCTCATCAAGATCAACAGCTTCCTGAACAAGGATGCCAAGAAGAGCATTCAGGCTACGCTGCTGAACGCCGAGGGCACCTCCGCCGAGCTGCAGAAAATGCTGGTGGCCAACCAATCCAACATCAACCAGATTACACGAAACATGGCCCAGCTTACGCAGGCCCTGAACGTTACCTCCCGCAAGATTGACCGCATTGCCGCCAACTTCGGCCAGCTCAGCGACTCTCTGCGGGTTGCGCCTGTGGGCCCCGCCCTGCGCAACCTGAATGCCACCGTAACGGAAGCGCAAACGGCCATGAAATCCCTGAACCAGTCCCTGAGCCAGTCGAAAGGCTCTTTGGGCAAGCTCATCAACGACGATTCGCTGTACACCAACCTCAATGCTACCTCCGCCTCGGCCAATGCGCTGCTGGTGGATCTGAAAGCTAACCCCAAGCGCTACGTGCACTTCTCGGTGTTTGGCGGGGGTGGTAAAGAAAAAACCAAGAAGGAAATAGAGCAGAAACCCGGCGGCGAGCTGAAAATCGAAACCAAAACCGTGGAAAGCTCTACCCAGCCCCTGGCACCTACTGATACAGCAGTAACCCCTAAAAACTAAGCTGTCTGTCATTTTTGACTACTTTTGAAATCCGCCTTCGGGCGGATTTTTTTCGTTTCTCCCCCGCCCGTTTCCGCTTCTTTTACCTCCCCACTTCCCACCCGCATGAATCTGGAATTCAACAAAAACGAAGACCTGGTTAAACAACTCACCTTCCAACTGCGTCAGCGCCTGAAAAAAGTAGCCCTGGGCGGCGGCGAAAAACGCATTGAAGCCCACAAAGCTAAAGGCAAGCTCACGGCTCGCGAGCGGATTGATTATCTGCTGGATAAAGGCGCCGAGCAGGTTGAAATTGGGGCCTTTGCCGGCGAGGGTATGTACCAGTCGGAAGGTGGCTGCCCTGGTGGCGGCGTGGTGGTGGTAATTGGCTACGTGAAAGGCAGGCAGTGCATTGTGGTGGCCAATGATGCCACCGTGAAGGCCGGCGCCTGGTTTCCCATCACGGCCAAAAAGAACCTGCGGGCCCAGGAAATCAGCATCGAAAACAAGCTGCCCATCATTTACCTGGTAGACTCGGCCGGGGTGTACCTGCCCATGCAGGACGAGATTTTCCCCGATAAGGAGCATTTCGGCCGCATTTTCCGCAACAACGCCGTGATGAGCAGCATGGGCATTGTGCAGCTATCCGCCATTATGGGTCCGTGCGTGGCTGGTGGCGCCTACCTGCCTATTATGTCCGACGAAGCCATGATAGTGGAAGGCACCGGCTCGGTGTTCCTGGCCGGCTCTTACCTGGTGAAATCCGCCATTGGCGAAACCATTGACAACGAAACGCTGGGCGGCGCCATCACGCACTCCGAAATTTCGGGCGTGACGGACTACAAATTCCCGAACGACGAAGAGTGCCTGGACCACATCCGCAACATATTCGATAAGATGGGCGCTACGCCCACCGCCGGCTTCAGCCGCACAGAGCCCGCGCTGCCCCGCGAAAAGCAGGAGGAAATCTACGGCCTGTTGCCCTCTGACCGGGTGAAGCCCTACGACATGATGGACATCATCAACCGGCTGGTGGATAACTCCGAGTTTGAGCCATACAAAGACCTCTACGGCCAGACGCTGCTCTGTGGCCTGGCCCGCATTGATGGCTGGGCCGTGGGCATTGTAGCCAACCAGCGCAAGATTGTGAAGACCAAGAAGGGCGCCATGCAGATGGGCGGCGTTATCTACTCCGACTCCGCCGACAAGGCCGCGCGCTTCATCATGAACTGCAACCAGAAGCGCATTCCGCTGGTGTTCCTGCACGATGTATCCGGCTTTATGGTGGGCTCGCAGAGTGAGCACGGCGGTATTATTAAGGACGGCGCCAAAATGGTGAATGCCATGGCCAACTCCGTAGTGCCCAAGTTCACCGTCATCATCGGCAACAGCTACGGAGCCGGCAACTACGCCATGTGCGGCAAAGCCTACGACCCGCGCCTGATTGTGGCCTGGCCTACCGCCCAGCTGGCCGTAATGAGCGGAGCCGCCGCCGCCAACACCCTGCTCCAGATTCAGGTAGCCTCCCTCAAAGCCAAAGGCGAAGTCATCACGTCCGAAGCCGAAAAGGAACTGCTGGACCGCATCAAAGCCCGTTACGAAGAGCAGCTTTCCCCTTATTACGCCGCTGCCCGCCTCTGGGTAGATGCTATTATTGACCCGCTGGAAACGCGCAAAGTCATTTCCCAGGGCATTGCTGCGGCTAACCATGCGCCCATTGAAAAGGCGTACAATGTGGGGGTTATTCAGGTGTGAGGAATCAATAACAAAACAACTAAATTCAACTCTACCATCTCCAACCCTATGGCATTTTTCTCTCAGGAACAACTCGAAAAAATGGGCTTCAGGGCCCTAGGAAAAAACGTACTGCTTTCGGATAAAGCTGCTGTTTATGGGGCTAAAAATATATCCATCGGTGACAATAGCCGCATCGATGATTTTTGCATTATGTCAGCTGGCGCGGGCGGTATAGTCATTGGCCGACACGTACACATTGCCTGTTATGTCTCCCTAATTGGGCAAGCCACTATTACTATAGAAGATTTTGCCGGTCTTTCCGGTAAAACCAGTGTGTATTCCAGCTCAGACGATTTTTCTGGTAACTACCTGACTGGTCCTACTGTGCACTCTGATTTCACTAATGTATCGCATAAGTCAGTGCATATTGGCAAACATGTCATCGTTGGAGCTGGATGTATCATTTTGCCCGGTGTCACGATAGGCGAAGGCAGCGCGTTAGGAGCCATGTCGTTGGCAAACAGAAACTGCGAAGCCTTTGGCATTTATTCAGGTTCGCCGGCTCGCTTGGTGAAACAAAGGGAGAAGAAAATGCTACAATTGGAACAAGCTTTTCTGACTTCAGGTAAATAGAAATAAAACATCACACATTGATATAACCTATTATGATCAATTCAGAAAATTTGTTTGTTGACGTGAAGGAAAACGGGGTGATGATAGTTGCCGTCAACCGTCCTGCCAAAATGAACGCACTGAATATTGAAACCCTACGAGAATTAGAAGAGTGCTTTCGCTCAGCGGCGCAGGATGCACAGGTACGCGCTATCATGGTGACCGGTATGGGAGAAAAAGCCTTCGTGGCTGGGGCCGATATTTCGGAAATCGCTGCTCTATCGTCGGCTGATAGCCGCGAGTTTGTGGAGCGCGGTCAGGCCGTATTTCGCCTGATTGAACAATGCCACAAGCCTGTGATAGCTGCCGTGAATGGCTTTGCTCTAGGCGGCGGCTGTGAGTTGGCGATGGCATGCCACCTTCGCGTAGGTAGCAACAAAGCCGTGTTTGGGCTTCCGGAAGTGAGCTTGGGCATTATACCTGGCTATGGAGGGACCCAGCGCTTAGCCCAGATTGTAGGTAAAGGCAAGGCCCTCGAAATCATGCTGACCGGTGACTTCATCAAAGCGGAGGAAGCCTACCGTATCAGCTTACTCAACGTGCTGGTAACACCGGAGCAACTGATGCCCCGCTGCTATGAGCTGATTGAACGGATTCTGTCCCGGGCTCCTGTGGCCGTTGCTATGGTTTTACAAGCTGTAGATACCTTCTACACCCATCCGGCTGGCTTCGCCTCCGAGATAGATGGCTTCGTGACTTGTTGCGAAACCACCGATTTCCGGGAAGGTACCAACGCTTTTATGGAAAAGCGCCAGCCGGTATTTACAGGAGTTTAAGCAAATAATAAGAAAAATATATCAGCTTCGATAGCAACTCGTCAGCTTAAAAATAAAAGGTGATGTGCGAATTTCATCTTAATTTAAAGAAATACAACATGCTGGTATTTTTAAGCATCGAACTTGATAGCTTAAGATGAAAGCAAAACTGGTCATGACCCTGAGCGCGGCAGCGCTTGCACTGGCAGGCCTCAGCCTGACGTTTCTGCCCGATGAAATAGCCCGGCTGAGTGGTATTGGCCAAGCCCCGGTTATAAATGTTCTGCTGCAGATACTGGGTGCGCTTCACTTCGCCTTTGCCATGCTGAACTGGATGACGAAGGGCAGCCGGATTGGTGGTATCTACAACCGACCTATTGCGCTGGCCAACTTTGCGCACTTTTTTATGGTAGCGCTGGCGTTGCTGAAAGCCCTAATCAGCAACCCGCAACTGCCTGCTGGTCTGTGGCTGGTAGCGGGCGTATATACTATTTTCGCAGTGCTTTTCAGCCTGATATTATTTTGGCATCCGCTGGCCGAGCCGGAAGTTTCGGTGTAACGCAACGCATTAAAACCTGCTGATGATTACCCTACGTCGAACAACCTCTGACAACCCCGATTTCCGGGAACTGGTGGCGCTACTGGACCACGATTTAGCCGTGCGCGACGGCGACGACCATGCCTTCTATGTCCAGTACAACAAGCTGGTGGCCATCAACCATGTGGTAGTAGCTTACCTGGCTGATAAGGCAGTAGGCTGCGGCGCTTTCAAGGAATATGAAGCCGGGCAGGTAGAGGTGAAGCGCATGTTTGTGCGCCCGGAATACCGGGGACAGGGCATTGCCGGTGCCGTGTTGGCTGAGTTGGAACAGTGGGCCCGGGAGCTAAACTACGCCGCCTGCGTGTTGGAAACCGGTAAACAGCAGCCCGAGGCCATCCGCCTCTACGAGAAAAGCGGCTACGCCTACATCCCCAACTACGGGCAGTATGCAGGCGTGGACAACAGCGTGTGCATGAAGAAAGGGCTGGCTACGACGCAGGTTTAAGCTTTAGGCCGTCAGGAGGCTGAACTCCCATTGCCGGCTTAAGCTAGCCGCAGCCATGCTTCCAGATCGGCAGGAATAGGCATGGGTTGTTCGGCGGGCACGTTGGCGCCGCCCGTGTTGCCAATGGGTACCCGACCCACTAAAGAACCCAGAAAGCCCAGCATAACCCGCGGAATTTGGCCCAGCACTTCGCGCACGCTGCCGATGCGCAGGCCATGGCGCAGCATCAGCAGGTGCACCTGGGTGTGCGGGAAAGCCCACCGCTGCCCCAGAACATGGGCGCGCTCCAAATGATGAAAGGCCATGGCAGGTTCCTGGCGCAGATAAGCGGCGCGAGCCGCTGCAAGCTCGGTGTAGTAAGGAGGCCGCAAAACGGCGGGGAGAAAAAGTGTAGCCATAAGGAAGGCAAGTTGTAGGCAGAAGACCAGCTTTTGAGGCCGCCAGTTGCCCTGGTAATGGGGTAGAAGTAGCCTTTGGGCGTTTCACCCCCAACAGGTCAACTGTTGATTCTTCAGCCGGGGAAATGCAGAAAAAGTGAACATTCGGTAGCTTCTGCCGTGTTACAAGCTGGTAACCGGCGGTAGAAACCCGCGCCGGTTGCGTTAATTTGCAGCTCCTTATGCTATTTCTACTCCGCCGCTCTACAGCCCCTACGCCCTAAGCTTTGACAAACAAAGAAATAAAAGCGCTTATCTCCCTGCTCGACGACCCGGAAATTGCGCCCGATATTCAGGCCAAGATCCAGACCCTGGGGGAGAGTATAGTCCCGTTTCTGGAAGAATCGTGGGAGGAGACTCTGGACCCGGCGCAGCAGCAGCGGATCGAGGACCTGATTCACCACCTGCAGTTTGAGGGCTTGCAGCAGCGCCTGCGGGTGTGGCGCGACTCCGGTGGCGAAAACCTGCTGGAAGGTATGTGGCTGCTCAACAGCTACCAGTATCCCGATGCCGACCTGCAGGCCCTGAACCGGGCCATTGAGCAGCTGCGCTTTGAGGCCTGGACCATGATGAAGCCCAACCTGCACCCCGCCGATCAGGTGCAGGTGCTAAATTATGTGCTCTTCAAAACCCACAAATTCGCGGCCAATACCCAGAACTTTCACTCGCCGGCCAACTCCATGCTGCATCTGGTGCTGGAAACCCGGCGCGGCAATCCGCTTACGCTGTGCGTTATCTACCTGCTGGTGGCCCAGCGGCTGCACCTGCCGGTATATGGCGTAAACCTGCCCAACCTGTTTGTGCTCACTTTTCAGCCCACGCTGCCTACCATTGAGCCTTTCTACATCAACTGCTATAACCGCGGCCTGATTCTGTCTCGCACCGATATTGAGCACTACATTGCCCAGCTCAACCTCACGGCCAATGACATGTTCTTCGAGCCCTGCTCGCACATTGATATTGTGCGCCGGGCATTACGGAACTTGGCCGTAAGCTTTGAAAAGATGCAGGAGCCGCGCAAAGCCGGCGAAGTAAGCCAGCTGCTGGCTATCCTGATGGAAGAAGACAAGCAGTCTATCGACTCAGAACCCGAAGAAGAAGGAGAGCAGGAGTAATCTCCCGTCATTGCGAGGCACGAAGCAATCCGTCCTCTAAAATGTACTGAACCCTCAAAAAACCAGAAAGCCCTTGGCACCTGTGCGGTAGTCAAGGGCTTTCTGGTTTAAGGAAGTGCCGGGAGTTGAAAAGGACGGATTGCTTCGTGCCTCGCAATGACGCATTAAGTCAGATCCTCATACAAATCCCGCCAGTCCGGATTAAAGCTATTTATAAGGTCCAGCTTCTTTTGCCGGGAGCCTCCTTTTAATTGTTTTTCTCTGTCAATGGCAAGGCGCGCATCAGTGTAATCCTCAAAATATACGAGCTGGTGCAGATTGTATTTCTTGGTAAAACCTTGGTGCAAGCCAGTCATATGCTCGTATACCCGGCGTTTTAAGTCATTGGTTACACCAATGTATAAAGTGCTTCTATTCTGATTTGTAAGAATATAAATAAAGTAGCGCAAAGCGTGTAAGTGCTTCCTAGAGTATTGCAGATCAGTGCATGCCAAAGAGCGAGTTGCGTCTTGATACAATCTCGCAAAGCAGCTAGCTCAGCTTAGTTTTTCTTGATCAGACACCCGGCGGCCCGCTGGTAGGCCACGCCGGCGGGGCGGCCGGCCGTGAGGTTGGCCAGCACCGTACCCAGGTAGTTTTCTTTTACATAGGCCTCCATCTGCGGGTTATCGTCGATGGCGCCTTTGTAGCGCACCACAAAGCCATTGCTGCTGGGTTGCAGCACTACAACCTCGGGCGTTTTGGTGGCGCCCAGCAGGCTGCTCACCTTCTGGCTGTCGTCTCGCAGATAGGTAAGGTTATTGGCGCTGCCCGATTTGATTTTGAGCTTTTCGGTTTCCCCTTCGGCCGCGCTGGCTTCCAGGTTAATGGGCGTATCAATAAACAGGAATTCTACGCCCTTGCTGCCGTAGGTGGTAGCCAGCTTGCTCAGGCGGTCCTGGTAGAGCTTGGAGAAGGGGCAGCTTTGGCTGATGAACACTACCACCACGGCTTTACTGCTAGCATAGCTGCTGAGCTTCACGTCGGCGTTGGCGGCATTCTTCAGGGTGAAGTCGGCGACGGTACCGCCCGTAGACTGGGCCCGAACGGTGCCCACGGCCACCACTCCAAACAAGAGGGCAGCGGCCAGAGCCAGAGAAATACGGCGGAAAGACATAGCAAAGAATTTAGGAAAGGGGAGAGGCATCGAGGGTGTATGTGAGTACATACGAAGAAGATAGGCGCTGGTAGTGAATCTGGTGTTGGCTGCGGGAGTTTTCTGTGAGCAGGTGCCCCGTCAAAACACCGGCCTCCCGCAGCCTAAACGGGTTGAGCTGAATATGCTCCTTAAACACCAGAGCGCGGCGGCTATGCAGTTTGTACAGGGTTTCCTTGGCACTCCAATAGAGACTGTGCTTTACTACATCGTCGCCGGCATCGGCCCGTTCCGTTTCCGATAGAAACCGCGAGGCCAATTGTTGCGCTTTGGGACGTACTAGCTCAACATCTGTGCCAACGCGCCCCCGGGTAGAAAGCAAAGCGGCCACCCACTCGCCAGAGTGCGAGAGTGAAACTGCCAATTCGGGCCGTTCCGGGAAGAAAGGGCGCCCGTTGGCATCGTTCAGCAGCACCATAGAAGGGGCCAAAGAAAATTCAGCGAGCAGCTGGTGGGCCAGCACCCGGCCCGCCAGCCATTGCTGGGCGCGGGCAGCATCCCGGCCCGCCGGTAAGAGCGGCTCATAAGGCGCTGCCTGGGGAAGGGCTTCCCATAACTGCTCCGCTGGCTCCGTGAGGTGCCACAGGCCCAGCAGGGTGTGGTCGGCAACGTGTTCAAGGGAGTGTAGCGGCATAGCAGATAAAGCAGGGGCTGCGTTAGAGCCAGAATAGGGTGCCTGGAAGCAGGGTAAAGCGCTGCTGGCCAAAACTGCCGTAATTTCGCCCTAAATCCAATGGTATGTCCACGCTTTTTAGACCGCAGGCCGAGAAACTAGCCACCCTCACCGGGCACCGCGACTGTGTGTATGCGCTGGCCGGCGCTCCTGATTCCACCTCCGTCTACTCCGCCGGTACCGATGGATTTGTGGTGGAATGGGACCTGGAAAACCCGGAGCGCGACGGGGAATTGGTGGCCCGGGTAGAAAACTCGGTATACGCCCTGAAATATCTTCCCGAGCGCGGCCTGCTCCTCATCGGCCACAACTTTCAGGGCGTGCAGGCCATTGATCTGAAAGCCCGCCAGCTGATCTTTGCCACTGCGCTGCCCCCGGCCGCCATTTTTGATATTGCTTATTCGGAATCCCGGCAGCGGGTGTACGTGGCCCTGGGCAACGGTACCCTGGCCGTGCTGCATGCCGCCGACTTAAGCCTGGAGCACCTGGTTCCGCTCTCCCACAAAAGCCTGCGCTGCCTGATCCTGCACGAAGAGCGCCAGGAGCTGGCCATAGGCGGCTCCGACCACCTGGTGCACATCCTCGATCTGGAAACTCTAACGCCAAAACAGGTGATTCCCGGCGCTACCAGCTCCGTGTTCAGCGTTTGCTACTCCCCCGATGGCCGCTACCTGCTCACGGCTGGCCGCGATGCGCACCTGCGCGTGTGGGATGTGGCCGCGGGCTACACCGAGCACCTGAGTGTAGTGGCCCATCTGTTCGCCATCAACCACGTTATCTATAGCCCCGACGGGCGCTATGTAGCCACCTGCAGCATGGATAAATCCATTAAGCTCTGGGATGCCACCGGCTTCCGGCTGCTGCGTGTGCTGGACCGGGCCCGGCACGCCGGCCATGGCACTTCCGTGAACAAGTTATTTTGGTCAGCCCATCGAAATAGGCTAGTTTCGTGTAGCGACGACCGTACCCTGGCCGTATGGCAGGTGAGTGAATAATGATTTAGTACGGAGGTGGGGTTGTGAGTGCTAGGGCGCTGCCAGCGCCCGCCAGACACTTCTTTTTTTCATGCGCTTCCCAGAGCTACCACCCAGCAACAAGCATCCAAAATGAAAATTACCGCTCTCGATATCCGGCAGAAGACCTTTGAAAAATCCTTTCGGGGGGTAGACAAAGATGAAGTTCAAGCATTCCTGCTCCAGCTCTCCCAGCAGTGGGAGCGAATGGGCGATGAAAACCGGGAGCTGCGCATGAAGCTGGACCACGCCACCCAGGACGTGCAGAAAATGCGCGAAGTGGAATCGTCCCTGTACCGCACTCTGAAAACTGCCGAGGATACCGGCAACAGCATCACGGAGCAAGCCCAGCGCGACGCCGAGCTGCGCATTCGCGAAGCCCAACTGAAGGCCGAGCAACTGCTGGCCGATGCCCGTCAGAAGGCCCGCTCCGTGGTAGATGAAGCCTACAAGCAAGCCGAAAAAACCGTTGCCGACATGCAGGCTGAGGTAAGTGCCCTGGGCCAGGAGCACCAGCGGCTGGAAGGCGTACTGGAAAGCCTGGTGCGCGACCTGCAGCACCTGGCCACCGATGCCCTGGAGAAAGTTGAGAAAAGCCGCAACCGGCCAAAATCCTCCACTTCTGCCATCCTTTCGCGGGCAGCCAGCGTAAAGGTGAATCGACCCGATTCATCCTCCGAAAGCGCTACTACTATGTTCGTGAATACATCAGCTACCTCATCAGCGGCGGCCGTAGGCAGCCCGGCAGCCCGCCCGGCCATGGTCAGTGGCGGTAACGATGCTACCAATGCGGCCCGCCCCGCTACGGCGCAGCCCGGCAGCTATAACCCCAAGCCCGGCCAGCAACCCGACCCCGGTGCTCCGGCCCAAACCCCCGGCCCCGATATCAAGCCAAACCCGGCTCCGCACGAAAACCCGGGCATCAGCGACCCTTCCCGCATTTACCAGCCCGAGCCCGCCCGGGTTCCGGACCCCACCGGCCCCCGCGTAGAGCCCACCGCCCCTGATATCCGCCCGGTTTCGCCCGATCATCCGGAAATCACCCAGCCTTCCCCTACGCGGCACTCCGCCACGCAAACGGAGAAGTCTTTCTTCGACGAAATCTAAATCACGGATTCTTCGGATTCATCCGGATTTCACGGATTTTGTGAATAAAGAAAAAGCCTACCCAATCGGGTGGGCTTTTTCTTTGTGGTTTAAAATCGTTCATGCTTACTCTTCAGCCCTCATCCTACGCCGTCATGTGGAGCATTCTGCGCATCAAGCAGAGGATCGGGACATCTCGCGTGCTGATGTTGCTATGGTATCTCAGTTGCAATTCTTCCCTTATTGTCATCCTGAGGCGGTAGCCGAAGGACCTTATCACGTTAGAAAGAGTCGTTGTTACGCTAGTTGTTCAGCTGTGAGAAGGTCCTTCGCAAGCTCAGGATGACAACTGAGTGAGGATGAGAGCTAGAATTAATAGCAGCTAATAAGAATTACAGCTAGGAAATAATTGTCTGTGAAATATTTGGCTATGCTCCGCAAGCCGCAAGAGGTAGCAGTTTTAAGGTGCCAATAGCTTAAACCGGCTTTTCATTTCAGAACTTGCCGCTCCCGTTTCACTACTCACCAATTCACACCTCACCACATGGGCCAGATTGCACTGGAAGGCATGGAGTTTTTCGCGTTTCACGGCTACTATGACGAGGAGCAGAAAATCGGCAATAAGTATGGGGTAGACCTGTACATCCGGACGGATCTGTACGCCGCCGGAACCTCAGATAAGCTGCACGAGACGGTGAACTACGAAGTGCTCTACCGTATGGTGCGTGAGGAAATGCAGGCGCCAGCGCGGCTGCTGGAGCACCTGGGGCACCGGGTAATAGACCGGGTGCTGGAAGAGTTTCCCCACGTGCTGTCCGTGAAAGTGAAGGTAGCCAAGTTTAACCCGCCGCTAGGCGGCATCTGCCGGCGTGCCCAGATTACGCTGGTGCGCAAACGGGCCGGGCAACGCTAGCCCGCGTTTTCGGGTCTTTGCTGGAAAACCGGTTTTAAAGCCTGATCTTCTGTTGAATAAAATATTGTACGAAAAATATCGTAGATAAAACTTGACTCTACGAATCAATTCGTATATGTTTGATGTACGAACCACTTCGTACGACCAACCTTTCTGAGCTATGAGTAAATCCCCGCCCCCCAAGCCTACCGAATCGGAGTTGGAAATTCTGCAGGTGCTGTGGCAGCACGGCCCCAGCACCGTGCGGTTTGTGAACGACGACCTCAGCCAACACCGGGAAATAGGCTACACCACCACCCTGAAGCTGTTGCAGCTGATGCTGGACAAAGGCCTAGTGCAGCGCGATGATGCCACCAAGACCCACGTGTACCGCGCCGCCGTGCGCCAGGAAGAAACCCAGGGGCTGCTGCTGGACCGTTTCGTGGAAGCCACCTTCGGCGGCTCGGCCCTGAAGCTGGTAATGCAGGCCCTCGGCAACCGCCGCACCTCCCGCGAAGAGCTGGACCAGATCCGGACGCTACTGGACGAAATCGAAAACACTAAAGGCGAAGCACAATGAACTGGCTCGAAACCTTTTTAACCCCCGCGCTGGTGCGAGCCTTAGGCTGGACGCTGGTGCATTCTCTGTGGCAGGGCGCGGTAGTGGCCCTGTCGCTGGCCGGTTTGCTGCTGCTGTTGCGCCGGCATAGTGCCCAAATCCGCTACGGGGCCGCTGCAGTAGCCCTGGTGGCTATGCTAGCGCTGGGCATGGTCACGTTTGGCCGCTACTACTACGCGGAGCAGGCGGCCCAGGCGCAGCCTCAGTCGCTACCGTTCCGCTCGTTGCCGGCGTCGCTGTCGGGGGCGCAGGTCATTCTGGCCTCGGTGAATGCTAATACTTCGGCAGAAGCCGCGCTGGCGGCCCCGCTGACAGAAGAAGAAGCATCGGTATCTATGGCCCAGTCCTGGCTGGAGTATTTCGACCGCAACCTGCCTATTCTTGTCACCATTTGGCTGTTGGGCCTGCTGGCCATGACTTTGCGCATGCTGGGTGGCTTGGCCTACGTGCAGCGCCTGCGGCATTATCGGGTGCGCCCTCTCAGCGAGGAGTGGCAGGCCCGCCTGGCCGAGCTGGCCTCTAGGGCCGGTGTTACGCAGTCGGTCAGTATTCTGGAGTCGGCGCTGGTGCGCGTGCCGTTGGTGGTAGGGCATTTGCGACCCGTGATACTGCTGCCGCTGGGCACCGTAACCGGCCTCAGCCAAAACTACCTGGAGGCCATTCTGGCCCACGAGCTGGCTCATATTGCCCGCCGCGACTACCTCATGAACCTGCTGCAGTCGGTAGCGGAAATTCTGTTCTTCTACCACCCAGCGGTGTGGTTTATTACCGCCACGCTGCGCAATGAGCGGGAAAACTGCTGCGATGATGCCGCTACCGCCCTGGTAGGGGGAAACCCTATGACCCTGGCCCGCGCCCTGACGGCGCTGGCTGAGCGCTGCCTGCAGCCGCACGCCGCCCCGCGCCTGGCCCTGTCGGCGGTGGGTACGGATGGGTCTTTGCTGGGCCGTGTGCGCCGCCTAGTGCAGGGCCGCAGCGCCCCTACTTTCACGGAAGGCTTTATGGCGGCCTGCGTGGTGCTCACGGGCATTGTGCTGCTGACCACGGCCGTGGCCATGGCCGGCCCACGGCCGGCTGAGAAAACGCATCTGCTAAAGGAAACCCTGGCCGGCGTAACCGTATATGGGCAGGATACCGCGAAGGCTTTAGTCAAAACCAAGGCTGATTCCAGCGCCGCCTCCACCCTGAGCACTGATACTAAAGTGCCGGCCATAGTAGAGCGCGAGGTAGAAGAAGTGTCCGAAATGGCGGTGGCGGCTCAGGATGATGAGCCGGGCAAGGTCAAATTCAAGAACAAGAAAGACAAAGACAAAGCCCGCAAAGGCAAAAACGTTGAGCAGGTTGTGGTAGTGGAGCAAGGCGGCCGCGGCCGCCGCAACGCCCCTGGCACGGTGGTTATTCAGAAGGATAAAAAAGGCCGCGTAACGGACGTAATAGTAGATGGCCAGCAGGTGGTATCCAGCGGCAAAGCCAAAAAAGGGGAGAAAATTGAAAAGCGGGTTGAAGTTATTCGGGTGCGGCCCAACGGCATGGTATTCCGGAATGACTTTGATGAGCAGAGCTTCAACCGCAACTTCAACCAGGCCTTTCCCTTTGGTGGGAATGCCGGCCGCCGCACTATTGTGGTGCCCGGCCCGGCCGAACGGATCCGCATCCGGGAGCAGGCTCGCCGAGCTGCTCAGCAGGGCGCACGGGTGCAGCGCGAGCTACGCCTGAGTGGCAACGAGGGCGACTTTGAATTTGAGTTCGACGGCCCCGATACGGATGAGCTGAGCCGAAACGCGCTGGAAGATGCGGAGCGCGGTCTGCGCAAAGCAGAAGCGGAAGCTACCACCGATGAGGAGCGGGAGCATATTCGGGAAGCGCTGAATGAGCTGCGCGAGCAGCGAGCTGATAGCCGGGAGCGGCAGCAGGAAATAGTGGAACGCCGCAATGAGCAGCGCGACCAGGGGCGGGAAGCCGACGAGCTGCGCCGCGAAGCGGACCGCCTCCGCCGGGAAGCCGACCGCCTGCAGCGCGAAGCGGACCGCAACTCCCGCACCGCCAACGATGACAGCCGCCAGCTGACTGATGAGCTGCTGAAAGACGGACTGATTTCCAGCTCCCGCAACTATACTTTCGATCTGACTA
This sequence comes from Hymenobacter sp. DG25A, assembly GCF_001280305.1. Taxonomy (NCBI): domain Bacteria; kingdom Pseudomonadati; phylum Bacteroidota; class Cytophagia; order Cytophagales; family Hymenobacteraceae; genus Hymenobacter; species Hymenobacter erythromyxa. The sequence goes on from NZ_CP012623.1 coordinate 505,138, forward strand.
CTAAAGCCCTCACCGTGAATGGCAAGAAGCAGTCGGAAAAGATGCGTCAGAAATATGCCAAGATGTATGCGGAGCGCAATGGCCGCCCCCTGACCAGCACCAGCCACTGGCGCTCAGAGGAAAACCGCACCACGGCCCGCAATGTACCCCGGCCGCCCCAACCACCGCGGGCGCCGCAGGCACCGCGCGCCCCACGCATGGGCAGCGGCAGCAATCTGGCCCCGCCACCGCCGCCTCCCGGGGCACCGGCCATGCCCCCGCCACCTCCTGCGCCACCCCGCCTGAACACCGATAAAATTCGGGCCGAGCTGCGCAAAGACGGGCTGCTGGATGCCAACAAGAAAGGCTTCCAGCTGCAGCTGACCGGCGACGAGCTGAAAGTGAACGGCAAAACCCAGTCGGCGGAAATGGCCCGCAAATACCGCCGCCTGCTGAATATTCCCGAAGACGGTAAAAACTCGAACAATACAGTGCAAATATCTATCACTGATTAAGATAACGCAGATAAAAAACCGGCTTATGGTACCATAAGCCGGTTTTTTATGACTTATTCTGTAGCTGCAGGCAACGCTTTTTATATAGTTCGCATCTATTGCTCTGTGCGGGAGAAAACCGGGTGTACGCGCAGCCCCCGGTACCGGCACTTTTTGCTGCCCTGCCAGCCCCGTTATCCGCCGTTGATTTTCTGATTTGCCCCACTTTTTCTCTCTCACTATGGCTCGCATCAGGCTTTTCCTGCTGTGCTGGCTTAGCGTAGTTGTCTCCCTGCAGGCCGTCGCTCAGTCAGAACCTGTTACTCCCGCTGCCAAGGCCGCAGTGGCCCCCGTTCTGCGCCGCCAATTGCAGGCCCTGCGCATTACTGAATCCATTAAGCTGGACGGCGCCCTGGATGAGCCCATCTGGCAGCAGGCGGCCATTGCCACCGATTTTATTCAGAACCGGCCCAACCCCGGCCCCCACGAGAAGCACCCCACGGAAGTGCGCATCCTGTACGATGACGCCGCGCTTTATATTGGTGCCGTGATGCATGATGTATCATTGGATTCCATTCCCCGGGAGCTAACCGCCCGGGATGATTTCGGCAACACCGACTTCTTCGGCATCTTCCTCGATACCTATCATGATAAGCTGAACGGCTACGGTTTCTTCGTAACGCCAGCCGGGGTGCAGGCCGATGCCCGCTACTCACCGGCCAGCGGCGAAGACTTTAACTGGACGGCCGTATGGGAAAGCCGCACCGCCCTGCGCGGCACCGACTGGGTGGCGGAAATGCGCATTCCGTATTCGGCCATCCGCTTCAGCACGGAAGGCGAGCAGACCTGGGGGCTGAACTTTATGCGCAACCGCCAGATTCTGAAGCAGGGATTCTTCTGGAATGAGGTGAAGCCTGAGGAAAATGGCTTTGTAAACCAATGGGGCGAGCTAACCGGCATTCGGGACGTGAAAGCCCCGTTGCGCCTTTCCTTCACGCCCTATGTGTCTACCTACGTTAACCACTACCCCTATAAAGAGCAGGGCGTGCGCAACACCCATACCTCCTTTAACGGCGGCGCCGACGTGAAATGGGGCATCAATGAAAGCTTCACGCTGGATGCTACCTTGGTGCCCGACTTTGGCCAGACGCTGAGCGACAACCAGGTGCTGAACCTCTCGCCCTTTGAAGTGCAGTTCAATGAGAACCGCCAGTTTTTCACGGAAGGCACGGAGCTCTTCAACAAAGGCAATCTGTTCTACTCCCGCCGCGTGGGTGCCCAGCCCCTGGGCTTCTACGATGCCGAAAGCAAGCTCCAGAGCAATGAGCGGCTGCTGAAAAACCCCGGCGAAAGCCGACTGCTGAATGCCACCAAAATATCGGGGCGTACCAGCAAAGGGTTGGGGGTAGGGCTGTTTAATGCGGTTTCGGCCAATATGTATGCTACCGCCGAGAACACCCTGACTGGGGAGCAGCGCCGCATTCAGACGCAGCCGCTGGCCAACTACAACATCTTTGTGCTGGACCAGTCCCTGAAAAACAACTCCTACGTGTCGCTCATCAACACCAACGTAACGCGGCAGGGCAGCACCTTTGATGCCAACGTAACGGGCGGTTTGTTCCGCTTCAACAACAAGAAGAACTCCTACGCCCTGGATGGCCAGGTAGTGTACTCCCGTCGCCGCGGGCTGGGCTTTAACTCAGATCAGCCTATTGATGATAAGGATGGCTACAAATACCTGCTGGGCGTAGGCAAAACCGGCGGCAGCTTTACGTGGCGCCTGAGTCAGGGCATAGAATCGAATACCTATAACCCCAACGACCTGGGTATTCTGTTCAGCAACAACTCCATTTCGCAGGTGGCCGAGATGAACTACAACCGCTATAAGCCCTTCTGGAAGGTAAACAACGCCTATACCTACCTGGTGGTGGAGCATAAGCTGCTGTATAAGCCCACGGCTTACAACAGCGCCGGCGTGTACTTTGGCGGCAATACCACCTTCACCAAAAACTTCCTGTCGGTAGGCTTCAACAGCGACTACACCGCCGTGATGCACGACTTCTTTGAGCCCCGCGTAGCTGACATCGGCTCGTATTACGTGCGGCTGCCGGCCAACGTGGGTGGCAATGCCTTCGTCTCTTCTGACTACCGCAAGAAGCTGGCATTTGACCTTTCCACTGCTTTCCGGCGCTTTGAGCTGGACGGCATCCGGCCGCGCCGCATGGGCTATGGTATCAACTTCGGGCCACGCTACCGCGTCAGCAACCAGCTGTCGTTCCGCTATAACTTTGAGTGGAGTACGCGCCCCAACCAGGTGGGCTACGTGAATGGGGGCCTGGATGTAAACAACCCGCAGGATTATAAGCTGGCGCTGGACCCCAGCAACATTCTGCTGGGCCGCCGGCGGGTAATGACCTACGTGAACACCGTAACGGGCACGTATACGTTCAACAACCGCATGTCTTTCAACATTCGGACCCGGCACTACTCCAGCAGCGTGCATTACTATGACTTCACGCTGCTCCAGAAAGAGGGCAAGGAGTACAAAGTAGACTACCGCCGCAACCGCGACACCAGCTTCAATGCCTTCAACGTGGATGCCAACTTCCTGTGGTGGTTTGCGCCGGGCTCGCAGGTAAGCATTGTGTGGAAGAATGCTGCCGCCAATTCCCTGCAGGCCGAGGAAGCTACGCCGCTTTACTTCGATAACCTGACCAACACCATCAACACGCCACACAATAATTCGCTGTCGGTGAAGGTGCTGTACTACCTGGATTATCTCACGCTGCGGCGCAAACGCTCGTAGTCACTCAGGCAACCCTTTGGGCGCCCCGGCCGTCTCTGGCCGGGGCGCTTTTGCTTCCTCTTCTCTTTCCCCCTATTCAGTTTCTATGAAATCCTTACTGTACGGTGCCCTGCTGGCTGCCCTGATGCCCTTGCACTCAGCGCTGGCCGCTTCCGAGCTTACCTACACCGTCAACATTGACCCGGCCGTTTCCACTGATGAGTTTCAGGTGCGGCTGCAGCTGCCCAAAAAGCTGAAAAAAGATCAGGCCATTTACCAGTTTGCCTCCACCGCGCCCGGCACGTACCAGGTAATGGACATGGGCCGCTTTGTGCGCAAGTTTGAGGCTTTTGACAAGAAGGGCAAGCCGCTGGAAGCCAAACAGATTTCCACCAACCAGTGGCAGCTGGCCAACCCGGAGAAGACCCGCGAAATCCGCTACACCATAGCTGAAACCTGGGATACCAAGGTGCAGGAGCACCGCATCTACCGCATGTGCGGCTCCTCCCTGGAGGCCGACCACGCCCTGCTGAACGGGCAAACCATTCTGGGCTACCCCCAGGGCATGCAGAACAAGCCCCTGCGCCTGAAAGTAAACTACCCCAGCGGCTGGAAAGCCGGCTCGGCCCTCACGCCCGATTCCAAAGGCTACTACCACGCCAAAGACTACGACCAGGCCGTAGACTCGCCCATTCTGCTTGGCCGCCTCACGGAAGCCACCACCAAGCTCGGCGACGCCGAAGTGGCGCTGTACTGCTACTCTAAAACCGACCTGATTAAGGCCGAGCCCCTGCTGGCTGATATGCAGAAAATGCTGGGCGCCGCCAAGACTTTCCTGGTGCAGCTGCCCGTGAAGCGCTATGCTTTCCTGTATCACTTCGAAGACCAGAGCCAGGGTGCCTGGGAGCATTCCTACAGTTCGGAGTACGTGCTGCAGGAGCAGCCCCTCACGCCCGAATACGTGCAGAGCATCACGGATATGGCCGCGCATGAGTTCTTCCACATCGTGACGCCCCTGAACATTCATTCGGAAATCATCGAGCACTTCAACTTTGTGCAGCCTACCGGCTCGCAGCACCTGTGGCTGTATGAAGGCACCACGGAGTGGGCCGCGCACATGATGCAGCTGCGCAGCGGCCTGGTTTCTTTAGATGATTACCTAAACACCCTGCACGATAAAGTGCGCTACGACCACCTGCGCGCCGATACCACTTACTCCCTGAAGCGCCTCGGGCTGAACTCCTTCCTGGATGAAGGTCAGGAGCAGTACGGCAACATTTACCAGCGCGGCGCCATGACGGCCGCCCTGCTGGATCTGCGCCTGCTGGAACTTTCCGGCGGTAAGCGCGGCCTGCGCGAAGTACTGCTGGATCTGGCCAAGAAATACGGCCCCAGCAAGCCGGTTAGCGAGAAGGACTTTTTCGATGACTTTACAAAGATGACTTACCCCGAAATCCGGGACTTCTTCACGCGCTACATAGAAAACGCCGAGCCACTGCCCTTGCAGGAGTACTACGCCAAAGTGGGTATTCGCTATGATGCCAAGCTGAAAACAGGCCAGAAAGTAGGGCTGATTCCTATGGAAGGTCTGGGGTTCCGGCCCGGCCCCGATGGTATTCTGTTCAGCAACGTGCCCGCTAACCTGCAGGCCCAGGGCATTCAGCCCAACGATAAGCTGGTAGCCGTTGATGGAGAAGCCGTCACGCCGCAAAACCTGAGGCAACTGCTGGCTGCCGTGCAGACCCGCAAGCCCGGCTCCGACTATACCCTCACCATCAGCCGCAACGGCGCCGAGCAAAAAGTGCTGGCCCGCACGCTGGTGCGCGATGAGGTGAAGGCCTATAATTTCGCCCTGAATCCGCAGGCCACGCCCGAGCAGTTGGCCCTGCGCAAAGCCTGGCAGACCAATCTATAGGCTGACTAATAGCGTCTGCCTTTCTTAAAACGTCATGTCGAGCATTCTGCGTATCCAGCAGAGTCCCGGGGCATCTCGCCCGCTTTGACTGTCATCCTGACGCAGGAAGGACCTTCTCCCGCAAGCACGAGTCTTTGTTACGATGGTCGTTCTAGCGGGAGAAGGTCCTTCCTGCGTCAGGATGACAGATAGGGTGGCAATATCAGCACGCGAGATACCTCTCTACCGCTCGACATGACGTTCTTTTTTTGCTACTTCGATTACTTCAGACCCAGCAGCTCCGCCGCGGCCCCAAAGGCTGACTTGCGCCCATCCAGCACCTGCTGGCGGATGGCGGCCAGGTGCGCCTGTACTTCGGGGCGGGCGTAGAACTGGTCTTCCAAGCCCTGCCGGATGGTTTCGTGCAGCCAGTGCAGGTGCTGCTCCTGTCGCCGCTGCTGAAAGTAGCCGCTGGCTTGTGTTTGAGCACAATAGGTTTCCAGCAGTTGCCACACTTCCGGCACGCCGGCACCGGTCAAAGCTGAGCTGGTAGTTACCACGGGGCTCCAGCCGGAGGGCGCCAGCGGAAACAGGTGCAAGGCATTCTGGTACTCGGCGCGGGCGCGGCGGGCGGGCAGCTCATTGGCGCCGTCGGCTTTGGTGATGACTACGGCATCGGCCATTTCCATGATGCCTTTCTTGATGCCCTGCAGCTCGTCGCCGGCGCCGGCCAGCATCAACAGCAGAAAGAAATCTACCATGCCGTGCACGGCGGTTTCGCTCTGGCCCACGCCCACGGTTTCCACAAAAATGACATCGTGCCCGGCGGCTTCGCAGAGCAGCATGGCCTCGCGGGTGCTGCGCGTAACGCCGCCCAGAGAGCGGCCGGCCGGGGAGGGGCGAATGTAGGCGTGCGGGTGTGCTGCCAGCTGGTTCATGCGGGTTTTATCGCCCAGAATACTGCCGCCACTGCGCTGGCTGCTGGGGTCTACGGCTAGCACGGCCAGCCGCTTGCCCTGCTGCTCCACCAGGTGCATGCCCAGGGCTTCAATAAACGTACTTTTTCCTACGCCCGGCACGCCGGTAATACCTACGCGCACCGAGCGGCCCGTGTGCGGCAGTACGCGGTCCAGCACCTGCTCGGCCAGGCGCTGGTCGCTGGGCAGGGTGCTTTCTACCAGCGTAATGGCGCGGCTGAGCAGCATACGGTTGCCGGCCAGAATGCCGTCAGTGTATTCGGAAACGGAAAAGCGCTTGGCCAAGGGGAAATGAAAAGTAGCGTAAGCCGCAGCTGCTGGCAGCAGAAGCCCGAAGGTAAACCCGGCAGGCTAATCGGCTGTGCAAGCTAAGGCTTACGCTACTTTTTTAGGCAGGATGCCGGCCAAAACTACCGGATAAAGTTGGGCAGGCCCAGCTTGCTGCGCTTGGCACCCAGGTTAAACCCATCGTCAACATAGTTGCAGGCCGCGCCCGGGGCATTGGGGTTCTGAATTACGCCCAGATAAGGGTTGTCTTCGCGGGCCACGTAGATTTTGCCATCGGGGCCGAGCTGCAGGGTGCCCACTTTGCGGTTGGCTGACTTGCCCACTCTTTCTGCTTTGCCGGTGCGCAGGTCAAACTGGGTGATGGTGGCGTCGCCACCACCGGCGCCGTTGCTGGTGCCGTAGAGCTTGCTGCCATCGGGCGAAAACTCCACGCCGTAGGCTTCCTCATAAGGCCCAAACTGCTGCGGGTTGCTGATGACGCCGGTGGTACGGTCAAAATCGAAGAGCTCAAACTTGTTGCTTTCCCGCCACAGCGCGGCGGCCAGCTTGCTGCCATCGGGCGAGAATTTGATGCAGCCAATGGCATTGCGGCCGGGGCCCGCGTGCATGCTGCCCACGTTGCTCATCACGGGCATGCCGGCTACACCCTCGGCCGTTACCAGGTAGGAAACAAAGGCGTTAGAGTTCCAGCGGTGGGCCACCACCCATACGTCGCGGCCGTTGGCGTGGCGCACGGCCGCCAGCTTTTCGGCTACCGGGGTAATGAGCAGCATATTGGCGCGGGGCACATCGCCAAAGCCGTTGTCGCGGGTCATATCGACGACGGAATAGCGCAGGCCGTTGCTGCGGCCCTGCAGGTCAGTGGTGAAAATGTAGAACACGTTGCCGCTGCCCGGGTCGGGCACGATAACGGCGCTTTGCGTGCTGCTGGCGTCGCCCATGAGGTGGCGGCCGTTGGGCATCAGCTTATGCTGGCGGTTCCACACGCTTACGCCGTTGGTATAGAACAGCAGCTGGCCCTGGGCATTGGTAGCCACGGCTGAGCCCTCGTAGGTGTTCATCTTACCATCCAGCAGGGGTACCGGCTGGCCGGTGGAAAAGCTGAGGCCGGCCTGGTTGCCGAAATACCAGATGCTTTGCTCGGCCTGAGCCAAAGCCGTTAAGCTCGGCAGGCAGGCAAGCAGTAAAAACAGGAGTCGTTTCATATGCAGAAAAAGCCGGCTATTACGGAGCGAAACCCGCCGGCACAGCTATGCAACGTAATTTCGTGCCAAACTGTGTTAACATCTGCCAAAGCTTATATAGCCCACTCCCCGGCCAGCAGGCGGGGCAGGAGTGGCTGCACAATACGGTAGCTGGCGCCCCACAGGGCATACGGCCCAATCCGGTAAAAAGAAATAGGGCGGGGGCTGGCCCAGCCCGGCAGCTGCCACTCCTCGGTGGTGTGGGTTTCGGGGGCCAGGAGTTCGGCCACCTCTACATCCAGCACCTCGGCTATTTCAGAAGACTGCAGCAGCCAGCGGGCCGGCGGATGAATGTGCCCCAGAAACGGCGTGATGCGGAAGCTGGAAACCATGGTAACAATAACCGGCAGCGTAGCCAATATCTGAACCTGGGCAATGGGCAGGCCTACTTCCTCGTGAGTTTCGCGCAGGGCCGTGGCTTGCAGGGAAGTATCCTGCACCTCCCGCTTGCCACCCGGGAAAGCCAGTTGCCCACCGTGAATGCCACCCTTGCCCCGGCGCACCAGTACCAGCCGCAGGCGGCCGGCCGCATCACGGTACACGGGCACCAGCACGGCAGCCTCGCGTAAGGGAGGAAGTACACTTTTGAAAGCAGGCATAGGGAAGGAAAGCGAAGAGAAAGGTAAAGCGTGGGCCGGTTGATTATCTAGGTGGGGCGCAGCAGCCATTGCCCCGGTAAATAAACCATCATCCTACCGACTGCGTTACTCAGAAAGGTATTCGCTTTTTTTTCGCTTCCCGTGCCCTCCGTGTCCGCAGCTTTATTTATTCCGCGCTGTCGGCAGTTTGCTCTACTGCTTTTGGGCATGCTTTGGACCGCCCTGAGCCTGGGTACGCCCATTGAAGCAGTTGCCGCCGGGAAAGTAGCCTATGTACTGCGCCCTGCTACCAGCCACGCCGGCACTACGCCTCAGCAGCTGGCAGCCACTTTCCGGCTGCATCAGGAAGCCTTGGCGCCCGCCGCCACGGATATGCCGCCCGGCCTGGGCCCGGCTTGGGTAAGCAACAATGCCCCCTGGTTGCACCTGGCAGGTTTGCAAATGGCCGGCCGGCAGCGCCAGGCTACGACGGAGGTAATAGCAACACAGCGGGCACGGTGCCGCTTAAGTGATATTGCCCCCAACGCGCCTTAGCGGCTTTCAGAACTTTTTGACCAGAGAGTTTGGGTATCTTACTCAAACCCGGTCCACGCAACAGCCCTTTAAGCTTATTTGCCCGGCTATCCAGAATGGGGAGCCGGGGAGGGAGCAAACCGGCTATTTCCTGAAAGCTAACCGCCTGCCAGATGCTTCTGCAACAACTTATTTTAGAGCGAATTAAAAAGAGAAAGGATGCCGCGCAGCCGCAGTATATTCCTGATCTTACCTATACCCCCCCGGAAAATTCCGCATCGGCTCCCGCCGCCTTTAACCGTGTACGGCGTGAGCTGCTGCACGCCAGCATGCTGCTGGCCGGAGTATTCTCGGCGGCGCTGGGGCTGAAAGGCTTTTTGCTGCCCAATGGCTTCATTGATGGCGGCGTAACCGGCATTTCCCTGCTGACCACCGAACTGACGGGTATCTCCCTGTCGTTGCTGATTGTGGTTATCAATATTCCTTTTATCATTCTGGGCTACTTTCAGCTGGGCTTGGGCTTTGCACTGCGCACCCTGGTTACCATTCTGGCGCTGGCAGTGGTCCTCTTACTGGTATCCTTCCCCACGCTCACGCAGGATAAGTTGCTGATTGCCGTATTCGGTGGGTTTTTCCTGGGGGCCGGTATTGGGCTGGCCGTGCGCGGCGGGGCCGTGCTGGATGGTACCGAGATTCTGGCCGTGTACATCAGCAAAAGAACCATGCTCTCGGTGGGGGATGTCATTCTGATCATCAACATCTTCATCTTCAGTATTGCGGCCTGGCTGCTCTCTGTAGAAACGGCCCTCTACTCGGTGCTGGCCTACCTTTCGGCGGCCAAAACCGTCGATTTTATCATTGAAGGCATTGAAGAGTACACCGGCGTCACTATCATCTCGGCGCGTAGTGAGAGCATCCGGCAGATGGTAACGGAGAAGCTGGGCCGGGGTGCCACCCTGTATGTAGGCAAAGGCGGCTACGGCTCACACGGGCAGCATCCCGGGCAAATTGATATCATCTTCACCGTGGTGACGCGCCTGGAAGTCACGCGCCTGACGGATGAGATTGACCGCATCGATCCGCAGGCTTTTGTGGTGATGAGCAGCGTGCGCGACACCAAGGGGGGGCTGGTGAAGAAACGGCCCTTGCATTAAGGGCCGGGCTGCTGGCAACAGCCAGAAGAAGCCGCATAAAAGAAGCCCCCTGCCAGCGTTGGCAGGGGGCTTCTTTTATTGGAAACGACCGGGGCTTAGTAGAGGTAGTTAAGCGCGGTGCGGTCGTTGGTGTTGAAGGGGCGGTTTACACCGGTGCCCACGCAGGCCAGCATCCAGGAGTTGGGGTCGGCGGAAGAAGGCGTACCGGGAATCAGGATGGCACCCACCGTGCTGGCGCCTTCGTTGGTGTAGGCACCACCACAGCTATAGCTGCGGTCCATGTAGTCGGTGTGGCGGAAGCCGATGCAGTGACCCATTTCGTGCGCCAGAATGGTGCCCAGGTAGTTGGTGCCGGGGTTAGAGCCCAGGTAGGTAGAGTTTACCAGCACCTGGTTGTAGGGGTTGCCTGCCGACGTGGGGAAGCCGGCCGAAGCCAGATAAGAGGCGTTGGTTGGCGCCTTCGTCAGCAGAATGTTGTAGCCCGAGGACACGCGCTGGAAGCGAATACGCAGCCCTTCCGCGTTGTAGCGACGGATAGCTTCATCGGTAGCCGTGGCGTAGGCTGAGGGCAGCGAAGTGCTGACCGCCACATAAATGGTGCGGGTAGTAGAGCCCACGCTTACCAGGTTGGTGGTGCGGTACTGCTCCGATTCGCCCACCCGCAGGAATTTGCCGTCGGCTTTGCTGTTCAGGTCGCGGGCCGAAAGGCGGATGTCACCTTCTACCACATATTCGTCGCCATCCCGCTTTACATCGTGGGTGCTGAAGCCAAGGGCTTTAATCTGCGTGAGGGTGTCTTCGCTAATAGCATTTTTAGAGGCAACGTCTTCCTGCTTGCTGCAGCTTGAGAAGAAGGTAGCGCCAACCAGCAGCAGAGCAGAGGCAAATAGTTTAGTTGTTTTCATAAAAATGTGTGAAGATTTTGGGGTGATGGTTGAAATTATGTCCGAAAAGTAGGCTTAATTTTAATGTATTATCAAAATGTCAAAATTTTGCACCTTTTCTACACGATTCAAATACGGAACATTCTGCTCTCTTTGTGACACCTTCAAAATGAAATATTATTGATATCTAATTGCAGCTGAAATTCATTGTCCTGCCCGGTGCCAGGCTGCTTTTTCTGCTGCCCGGCAAAACAAAGCAGCCTGCCCATTTGGGCAGGCTGCATAAAAAAGCGCCTAAAAAGCAGGGTGAAAAGGACAACGCAAATCAGCCCCCGCGAAAGTGCGGTTTAGGGGTTCTTGCTACCGCATAGTGCAAAATTTTGACAGCCCGAATCAGTTGTTATAAACAGATTATCAACAGATTAAAGTGAATAAGCTTGCTTTTTTTCGAATGCCGGCAGGGCAACAGGCCGCCACCAACAAATTTTTATTCCACCAAGCCGAAAACTCGCCGCCCGAAACACGATAACCGGCCCGCGCTTTTGCGGTATGGCTGGTACGTTCCCCTGTTAACCCCTTCAGCCTGCGCCGTATGTCCTTTACCTCCAATCGTCCCGAAGACCTGCTGTTTGATGCTGCCCGCAAAGGAGACGTGGCGTATCTGCAGCACCTGCTGGATCAGCAAATAGATGTGAATACCCAGGATGTCAAAGGCTTTACCCCGCTGATTATAGCCGCTTACGATGAGCATGAGGACGCCACCAAACTGCTGCTGGCCGCCGGCGCCGACCCCAACGTGCAGGACCGCGCCGGCAACACCGCCCTTATGGGCGTGTGCTTTAAAGGCTACCCTGCCATTGCCCAACTGCTCATTGCCCACGGCGCCGACCTGAACCTGCAAAACGGCAACGGTGGCACGGCCCTCATGTTTGCCACCTTATTTGGCCGCAACCAGCTGGTGAAAGTAATGCTGGAGGCCGGCGCCGATACCACCCTACGCGACGTGCGCGGCCTCACGGCCTTTGATCTGGCCGTGCAGCAGGGCAATGAGGAAGCCCTGCAATTGATGCAGGCAGAATAGGGGCTTACTCCACCGTTACGGTTTTGGTGAGCAGCTGCCCGTTCTGCTGCAGGCACAGCACATACAGGCCGCGCGGCAGTTGGGAGGTGTCAAACACTGCTTCCAGCTTGCCGGTGGGGTTTTGGAGGGTTTTCTCGGCTACGGGTACGCCCAGCTGGTTGTAGAGCACGGCCCGCAGCACCTGGTTTTTCTCCCCGCTTTCCAGCCGCAGGGTAAACTGCTCATGCGCGGGCATGGGGTAGAGGCTGGCCGCTAGCGCCGCCAGCATTGTCTGGTTGCCTGAGCGGCCTATTTTCCGGGTGCCGTAGCGCCCCAGGTAGTAGCTGGTAAAAGGGCTGGACAGGGTGAAAGGCCCAAACTGCGCCGTGCCCGTGAAAATACCGCTGTTGTAGAGGTTGTCGGGCCCGGCCATAGCAATGGAAAATCCGGAGCTGGTGCCCGGTCCATCTACTGCTTCCAGTTGCTTTACCTTGCCGTTGGGCTGCAGCAGGGCAATAAAGGCCTGAAAATCGGAGGTAATGCTGCGTATTCCGGTCAGGTATATTTTGCCGTATTGGGCATCCACGGCCATATCCTCGGGGTAGTTGTAGCCGGGTCCTTCTCCCAGAATGGCCGTGGCCCATTCCGGTTTGCCCTGGCTGTTGTAGCGGGCCACGAAAATATCTGCGTTGCCCGTGCTGCTCAGCGTGGTTTTGCCAAATTCTACGGTGCCGGTAAATTGCCCCGCTCGGTACAAATGCCCCTTCCGGTCAACGGCCAGAGGGCCCTCCGTACCTGCCGGATCCTGGGCCCACTTCACCAGCCCCTTGCCGGGGTCAAACTGTGCCAGAAAATCATCGGAGGAGGAGCTTGCCGGAACGTGGGCGCCTCCCAGCGTGAGGCTGCCGCCATAAAAGCTGCCGCTCACGTAGCCTTGCCCTTTGTCAGCCACTGCCAGATGCAAGCCTACGCTTTGGGCGGCATCGGGGCCGGTAGCCACGTTGGCCCAGCGTAGGGCGCCCTTGGGTGTATAGCTGGCAATAAAGGCCTGCCCTGCCCGGTCGGAAAAGGTGCGGAAGCCAATCTGGACGGAGCTGCCGCTTACGCTCCCGGTTATGTAGCTGTTGCCGGCCGCGTCTACCGCAATGGCGCGGCTTTGGTTTGTGGGTTCCCATTCGTCGCCGGTGCGCACACTGCTTATCTGCCGGAGCCAGCGCACCGCGCCATTCGGGGCCAGGCACAGGGTCATGATATCATCCCCACCGGGCCCGGCTGTGGTTTGGCTGGTGGCTAATGCCTTGTCGCCCAGGCTCAGCGAACCGTTAAAAACGCCCGTGACATAGCTGTTACCCAGTTTATCTACCGCAATGCTGGCCGGAAAAACTGAGTTGTCGGCCTGCAGCTTGGTAGAAAATACCAGCTGGCCCGCGGGCGAGAATTTGGCTACATATAGGCAATAGCCCGGGTTGCTCAGCTGCGTAGAGCCCAGCTGGAGAAACCCCGTGAAGGTGCCCGTAACATACAGATTGCCAAAAGCATCTGATGCAATGTCTTCCAGTGGGTTGCTGCCTTCTACCGCCTGTACCCAGCTCCATTGGTTTGATTGGGCCTGGGCGGATACACTAAGTAAGAATGCTATTGCTAAGAAGAAGTTTTTCATAGCTAAAGGCTGTAAGGGTAGAATAGATGGATAAAAAGCAGGACACAAACCGCAGGCTGCCCGGCAGCCCCGGCCCGAAATAAAACTATAGCCTAACCGATGGTCAGACGTAAAAGAGGAGCTTTAACAGGAAAAGACCGGGCGCAAGGCCCGCTCACACATACTTCACCTATAACCTCATCTGCCGGTAGTCGTGCTGACACCGGCTACCTGACCGCTCTACATCCGCTCATATCGTCGGAGCCCTGCATATCCAGCAATCCGAAAATACGAAATGGCTCAATTAAATTCAATTTAAAATTAATATAAGTATATAAAATAACGTGATTCTATTACATGAGTAGGGTAGAAGAGCGGGTTTAAGGCGCACGCCTACAGGCAGCTCCCAAAAGAGTACTGCGGTTGAATCTCCGCCGGCTCCGCTTTACAGCAGCTGCCCTACGTCCAGCGTTTCGCCGGCTTGCAGTACCTGCAGGGTTACGCCATCTGCGGGCTGAAGGAAGGACTGCAGCTGCTCCGGCGTGCCCACCAGGGATGGAAAGGTGCCGTAGTGAAACGGCACTACCTGCGGCACCCGCAGCAGGCGGGCGGCAACAGCGGCTTCCCGCGGCCCCATAGTGTACCGGTCGCCGATGGGGAGCAGGGCTATGGTGGGTTGGTAGAGGTCGGCGAGCAGACGCATGTCGCCGAACAGGGCGGTGTCGCCGGCGGCGTAGAGCACGGTGTTATCAGAGAAGCGCAGGATGTAGCCCACGGCCTCGTGCGGGACGGCGGTGGAGCCATCCGGCAGGTCGATGTGGGCGGGGTGGACGGCGGCCGTCATGGTCAGGCACAGGCCTTCCGGGAGGTCAACGCTGCCGCCTATGTTCATGGGCTCACATTGCGGCGCGGGCACACCCTGCTCCTGCAGGTAAAACCGGACCGGGGCGGGCGCCGCTACCCGGGCGCCGGTGCGGATGAGCAGGGCGGGGAGGTCGAAGTCGAAATGGTCGCCGTGGCCGTGGGTGACGAGCACCAGATCCACCTGCTCCGGCTGCCAGGCATAAGTAGGCGTGAACTGCAGGTTGGTGTACCAGGGGTCAATGAGAATAACCCGGCCCTCGGGAGTAGTAATCCGGAAGCTGGCGTGACCCAGAAATTGGAGCTGTGTAGTGGCAGGCATAGAATTGGGCATAGCTACAAACCAAACCGACCCGCTACTGGCGGGCCGATGGTACTTATAAGATGGTGGAAATATCCAGTGAGGTTTGCTGCGCCACGGAAGCCGGTAGCTGGGTTCGGCTCAGCAGCGTGGCTATGTGCCTGGGCAGCTCCGCTACTGTAAGTGGCCGCACGGGGCGGGCCACCACGTAATACCGCGCATCAGCCCGATCATGCAGCTGGGCCTTGGCGAAGGAAAACAGGCCCCGATGCGCATAGCGGGCAAAACCCTGAAAGTGCGCATCCTGCTCCGCACCCGCTTCCAGCGGCACCGCCTCAGCCGATTCTGCTTCCGGCATCGTCAGGAAATACTGAT
Source organism: Hymenobacter sp. DG25A (assembly GCF_001280305.1). NCBI lineage: Bacteria > Pseudomonadati > Bacteroidota > Cytophagia > Cytophagales > Hymenobacteraceae > Hymenobacter > Hymenobacter erythromyxa. The sequence goes on from NZ_CP012623.1 coordinate 520,185, forward strand.
GCAGCTCCAGCAGCACTTCCTGAGAAGCGGCTACGGATTCAGGCAGGACTCCGCCGCCGGAGGCTACGTGCAGGATATAGCCGTTGCTATCTGTGGCAAACCAGTCGATGTCCGCGTCTTCCTGTTCTATGTCGTCTATGCGCATGGGAAAGTCTGGTTTCCTTCTACAAAAGTGCTTTAAGCTTATTGATGTACCGTTCCTGACTCAGCTTAACTAGCCAGGACTTATTCAGGTACGCTTCAAAATAAGCCCAAGGATGAGCTTTATCCACTTTCTTCTCCACTTTCTGAATGATAAATGCTAGATGGCCGCTGTTCCAGGCCCAGACTTCTTCTTCACGAAGGCTCAGTTTATACCAAAGCTCATAATCCTTCATCTGTTCCCAATTCATTTCCTTACCAGAACCACAGTGAGGGCAAACAGCTGCCCATAATCCTCGGTAAGGATCTACATCCCAGAAATGCTCGTAGCCAGCCGGACAATCAAGGTTTGTTGCTATCATCTGTTGACCGCAACCAGGACACTTTAATGCTACAACGCGTGGATAGTGGAAATGTCCGTATCGTGCGTGGCTACTGCTACCAAGCATGTGATTATTCATTAGCACAGCATCAATACTAGAAAGCCGCGACTTCAGCTGTTGATCTTCTGTTTATAGAGGGAAAGCATGAGCACGCCCTTTGACACTATGTATAACACTGCTGGCCGGATATAACCATACAGCACCAGACCTATTACACACAGTAGAAGACCAATAATAGTGGGCAGCACTCCCCCGAATGTATAGGTCATGCTAAGCACAAAGCCGAGCAGGCACTCGGGTCGATAAATCGGGAATAAAAAAGCCACCATTAATAGTCCTAGCATCAACATGCCCGCAAGGTCCGTCTGGCCTAAACTGAATAAAACAGAGAGTAAAGTCCCAAACAGCAGGCCGCCTATAAACCCCCGGAATTCGCGCCGGAAGAAGTCTGGGGACTTGGCATACTCTTCATTAGGGTCGTAATTCTTCTGCTTGATGCGATAAAGAAGAAACCAGGTAAGCAGAGGGAGCAGCAAGCCACCCCACCAGTTAGAAATGGCAGGCATTTCCTCCTTGGCCAAAAAATGGTGGCTCTGCACTCCGCCATGGTAATAGTCCCAAGCCAGGAGGGCCCAAATACTGATAGCTACAACGGCGGTGAAATACAGAATATTCCGGGAAAAGGCCTTCTGGTTCATAGATATTGCATTTACGGATACTCCCAGCGTTAAAGAATAGTAGAATTCTCAACTCAAGCATTGCGGGTTGCTTGAACGTCGGTAATATAGGTAAATGCTTATATGGAGCGCTAAGTCTGCATTCCAAAGTCGACGCATCTCACGTGCTGTCGTTGCCAAACTATTTACCACACTAGCGAGATGCTTCGGCTGCGCTCAGCATGACAATTTGTTTGGGGAATGTCAGCTGCCCATTATCCTTCAGTAAGCTTCTCCAAAATCTCCTGCGCCGCCACGGCAATAACCGTCCCGGGGCCGTACACGCCAGCCACGCCGGCATCATATAGGAACTGGTAATCCTGGGCCGGAATCACACCGCCGGCAATAACGAGGATGTCTTCGCGGCCCAGCTTCTTTAGCTCCTCAATAAGCTGAGGAATGAGGGTTTTGTGGCCGGCGGCGAGGCTGCTCACGCCCACGATGTGCACATCATTCTCCACGGCCTGGCGGGCTACTTCATCGGGCGTCTGGAACAGGGGCGCAATGTCCACGTCGAACCCCACATCGGCGAAGGAGGTGGCAATGATTTTAGAGCCCCGGTCGTGGCCGTCCTGGCCCATTTTGGCCACCATCATGCGGGGGCGGCGGCCTTCTTGGCGGGCAAAGGCATCGGCCGCGTCGCGGGCCTTGGCAAATTCCTGGTCGTAGTCCATTTCGGCAGAATACACGCCCGATATGGCGCGAATGGTGGCCTGGTGGCGGCCGTATACTTTCTCCAGCGCATCGGAAATCTCGCCCAGCGTGGCGCGGAAGCGGGCGGCGTGCACGGCTAGCTCCAGCAGGTTGCCCTGGCCGGTACGGGCGGCTTCCGTCAGCACGTCCAGAGCGGCCTGCACTGAGGCGTTGTCGCGCTCAGCCTTAATCTTGTTCAGCCGCGCAATCTGCGACTCGCGCACGGCGGCATTATCAATGTCCAGCACCTCAATCTGCTGCTCGTTGCCTACCGTTTCCTGGCTGGGGCGGTACTTGTTCACTCCCACAATAATCTCTTTGTGCGAGTCGATGCGGGCCTGCTTGCGGGCGGCGGCTTCCTCGATGCGCATTTTGGGCAGGCCGGTTTCAATGGCTTTGGCCATGCCGCCCAGCTCTTCTACTTCCTGCATTAGCGCCCAGGCTTTATCGGCCAGCTCTTTAGTGAGGCTTTCCACGTAGTAGGAGCCGCCCCAGGGGTCTACCACCTTGGTAATGTCCGTTTCGTGCTGGAGGTAAAGCTGGGTGTTGCGGGCAATGCGGGCCGAGAAGTCGGTGGGCAGCGCAATGGCCTCGTCCAGGGCATTGGTGTGCAGGCTTTGGGTGCCGCCCAGCACGGCGGCCAGTGCCTCCACGCAGGTGCGCGCCACATTGTTGAAGGGGTCCTGCTCGGTCAGGGAGTAGCCCGAGGTCTGGCAGTGCGTGCGCAGGGCCAGGCTTTTGGGGTTGGTGGGGTTGAACTGTTTGATGAGCTTGGCCCAGAGCAAACGACCGGCGCGCAGCTTGGCAATTTCCATGAAGTGGTTCATGCCAATGGCCCAGAAGAACGACAGGCGCGGCGCAAACTGGTCAATGGTCATGCCCGCGGCCAAACCGGCCCGCACGTACTCCAGGCCGTCGGCCAGGGTATAGGCCAGCTCAATATCGGCGGTAGCGCCGGCCTCCTGCATGTGGTAGCCCGAGATGCTGATGCTGTTGAAGCGCGGCATGTGCTGGGCCGTGTAGGCGAAGATATCGGCAATGATGCGCATGCTGGGCGCGGGCGGATAGATGTAGGTATTCCGCACCATGAACTCCTTCAGAATATCGTTCTGAATAGTACCCGACAGCTTTTCCGGCGTTACGCCCTGCTCCTCAGCGGCCACAATGTAAAACGCCATAATGGGCAGCACCGCCCCGTTCATGGTCATCGACACTGACATCTGATCCAGCGGAATCTGGTTGAAGAGCACCTTCATATCCTCCACCGAGTCGATGGCCACGCCGGCCTTGCCCACGTCGCCCACCACGCGGGGGTGGTCGGAGTCGTAGCCGCGGTGCGTGGCCAGGTCAAACGCTACGGAGAGACCCTTCTGCCCGCCCGCCAGGTTGCGGCGGTAGAAAGCATTGCTTTCCTCGGCCGTGCTGAAGCCCGCGTACTGCCGGATGGTCCAGGGGCTTTGCACGTACATGCTGGCGTAGGGCCCGCGCAGGTACGGCGCCTGGCCCGCACCAAAGCCCAAGTGGCTGATGCCCGCCAGATCATCGGCGGTATAAAAGCTGTGCAGACTGATGCCCTCCGGCGTGCTGGTTTCCGTTGCCTCCGCGGGAATGGTAGGCAGCGGCGCGGCGTTGTAGGGTATCTGGGCGAAGTTGGGTTTCATGGGGAGTTTTATTCTTGAGTCATGCTGAGCGTAGTGGAAGCATTGCTCGTGCTGATGTTGGGGTAGTAATTAGGTTTACCACACTAGCGAGATGCTTCGCTACGCTCTGCATGACGTTCTTTCTTTTCTTGTGACAGCTAGCGGCCTTGCAGGCGGGCCAGTACGTCTTCGGTGCTGTAGCCCTGCACGGTGAATTCCTGGAAGCCATAAAGGCGCACGCCTTCCTGCATCGTGGCCAGGTCGCCGGTGAGCAGGGTGGGGGGCACAAAGGTATCGTCGGAGGGCTCTACGCGGTATACCACCCGCGCCAGCTCCCGGAACTGGGTGGGCGTGGCGTACATCAGCGTCACTTCCTCAGGCGAGGAAAACAGCACGGAGAGCGTACCGGCCGGGTGGGCCGCATCTATTTCCGTGCGCTCCTGGTCAGGCAGCGTGCGCAGGAACGATTCCAGAATCAGCTGGTTGGTGCCGGGGCCCAGCAGCACCACGGCGGCGCGCTTGTTTTTCTTTTCGCGGCGCTCAAAGTGCAGGGCCGTAGCCAGCCGCAGCACCTCGGTGGGGTAGGTGGCGCGGGTGGTGTCGAAGTTTTTGCTGCGCAGGAGCTTTTTGGGGTTGAAGTCGAACTTCTCCTGCGGGTTCTGGAAGCGGTTGGTACCTACCACCACCTGCTCGCCGGTAGCAATACGGTGGAATTGGGCCTGGGCGGCACCGTGCAGCTCCAGGGCCACCATGCTGGCGGCGGCGGGCAGGCCACCCTCGGCTTCCACTTTCTGGAACAGGCTCCAGGCTTCACTGGCCAGCTTATCAGTCAGGGTTTCGAGGTAGTAGGAGCCGGCGGCGGGGTCGGCTACGCGGCCCAGGAAGGCCTCTTCGCGGAGCAGAATAGGCAGGTTGCGCGCCAGCCTCTCCGAAAATTCGTTGGGCTCATGAAATATACTGTCGAAGGGTGTTACGCTTACGGCATCGGCCCCGCCCAGCACGGCGGCCATGGTTTCCGTGGTAACGCGCAGCAGATTGGTGTGGGCGTCCAGCGTGGTCTGGCTCCAGTTAGAAGTGGCGGCAAATATGGGCAGGCTCTCGGCTATCTGTGCCGGCACGCCATACGCGTGGAGCAGCGTGGCCCACAGGCGGCGCAGGGCGCGCAGCTTGGCAATTTCAGGGAAGTAGGAAGGGTTGAGCCCCACTTGTACCTGCATGGCCGCGGCCACATCTGCAACGGACAGCAGGGCAGAAGGCAGCTCGCTTAAATACGCGGCGGCGGCGGCCAGCAGAAAGCCCAGCTGTTGGGTAATGGTGCCGCCCCGGTTGGCAAAGTAGGCCCCATTGAGGGACAGTGCATGAAATCCGGGGTGAGGCTGCGTGAGAGCAATGGCTTTGCGCAGGGAAATCAGCTGCAGGCTTAAGTCGGGCGCGTGGTTGGTAATGGGGTCACAGCTCAAAAAGCCCAGCAGGGAAGGCGTGCCCGTAACCAGCAGGCGCTGCACCAGCTCTGAAGGGTTCTGGTGCACGGTGTAGCCAACATAGGTGGCATGCAGGGGCAGCTGCTGGTGCAGGTAGTCTACATCAAAGCTGAGGGCATCGGCCAGCGCAAAATGCGCACCCGTGGCTCCCAGCGTAATAGCAGCGGCGGCTCTGTCAATGGCGGCGTGGCCATTTTCTTTCGCGGGCACTTGGTAGGTGGGCACGTTGCGCCAGCTTTCGGGGGAGGTGTGCAGCAGGGGGGCGGGCGGTCCGCCCAGTACTTCCAGCGCCTCGCGGTGGTAGAAGGGCTCAATGGTGAGGCCATCCGCCGTGTGCCATTGCAGCGAAGCCAGGTCGGCCCCTTTCAGGTCGCGGCTCAGGCGCTGCTGCCACTGCGCAGTGGTCACGGGTTCAAACTCGGAGAAAGAAACGGGCACAGGACGCGGGGAATCAGCCATACGGCAGCAGGGTGGGGTGAGAAATCAAGCTTCGAAAAGCGGCCTAAAGATATCGGTTCGGGCGTAGATAATATTTACTGATAAAACCGGCTGTAAGAAAGCGCAGGAGGTATCTTTGCCCGTTTTTATCTATTTTCTTTCTCCAATTCGTGAAAAAACAAGTACTCTTTCTTCTATTACTGATTAGCAGTAGGGCCGCCGTAGCCCAATCTGATTTCCGGCCTGGTTATGTATTACCGCTCTCCGGCGATACGCTGCGCGGTGAGGTTGACTATCGCAGTGAGGAGCGCAATGCGAGACTTTGTCGGTTCCGGGTGAACTCGGAGGTTACGGAGTATAAGCCCGAGCAACTGCGCGGCTACGGCTTCGCTGCCGAAAAACAATATCAGACTCGCCAGCTATCGGGCCTGCCACCTGTAAAGGCTTTTTTACGGGCCATTGTGTTGGGGAAAGTATCCTTATTCCAGTTGACTACTGCTGATGGTAAGCAAGCACTCTATGCGAGCAAAGAGGATAATGTCTTGCAGGCATTGGTACAGCGGGATACTACAGTTAGCCGGTATAACCAGGCAACCAGCCAAAATTCCAACGTTGTAGAAAGAGCATATCTTTTCCGCAATGTGCTTTGGTCAATGATGGCTGACTGCCCATCGATTCAGACTACACTACCGCGCATTGAACTGAAAGAATCGCAGCTAATAAAAGCCGTTCACGCTTATAATGTATGCGCTGGCAGTTCTCAGTATATAGAAAGCCCGCAGAAAACGGTCATTAAATATTCCATTCTTGGTGGTGCACGAACATCAACGGTGTATTACGCCCCCAGAGTGGATAAAGCAGAGAGGATGGAATCACAGATGATGCCGACTTTCGGGGTTGGCTTAGCATTGGCTCCCAGAAGTTTTAATCCAAAGCTCACACTCCATTTCCAAGGGTTTTATGTTCAGCAGCTTTTCGAAAAGCAGTTTATCAATAATGCTACTGATGGAATTTATGCCGGGGAGCCAACACAGCGTGAGGTGCATATAAAAATATCGTCTGTCCGCGTACCTGCCATACTCCGGTATACCTTCGCCAAAGGATTTATAAGGCCTTATATGCAGGGTGGAGCCATGTTTTCAGTAAATGTTGGGAGCGAAGCCTGGAGCATAAGCAATCCAGTGCGTAACCCAGATGTAAAGTATAGGGATGAAATTGAGATACGCCCTTACAACTTTGGCGCGCTGTTAGGAGCAGGTGTATCAGTTCCTGTTGGTAAATGGGGTAGTATGGACTTGGAAGCTCGCGCCGATTGGTTAGATAATACTTCGAGTACTGGAAGAACAGTATCTAATTCAAAAGGCTTATCTGTTTTGGCAGGCTTCACATTCGGCAAGTAGCTACTGAACCTTAAATCAAGAACCCCGGTCATTCAGAAGAACTCTTCTGAATGACCGGGGTTCTTATTGCGCTGTGAATTAGCAAGGATGTTCTCCTGACCCAACCATCCTTACGTCCGGGCAGTTGGCTTGCTGTTTGCTCCTGGCGGGCATTCCCGGCTACATGCTGTACCTTTGTCGGCTGCATTCCCTTTTGACTCTTTCCGCATATCTATGCATTTGTTTCGTTCTCGCGTAGCGGCCTTGGGCCTGCTTACTTCGCTGGCTCTGGGCACCGCCTGCCAGCGGGGCCCCTACCAGGCCACAGCGCAGCTACCCACCGTTACCGCCCAACCCGTTAGCAAAGCCCTGCCCGCCGACCCCAAGGTAGAGGCCGTTATTGCGCCCTATCATCAGAAGGTAGAAGAGCAGATGAACCAAGTGCTGGGCACGGCCCCGGTTGCTATTAAAAAGAACCCGGGCGAGTCGCCGCTGGCCAACTTTGTGGCCGACCTGCAGCGGGAGCGGGCCACTACCGCCCTCAAAGAGAACATTGACTTGGGTGTGATGACCAACGGCGGCCTGCGCGCCGAGCTGCCGGCCGGCAATATCACCCTGGGCTCCGTGTTTGAGCTGATGCCTTTCGAGAATGAGCTGGTGGTGCTGGATGCCCCCGGCAGCGTGGTGCAGCAGCTGTTCGACTATGGAGCCCGCGTAAAAATGGCCTTTTCCAATGCCACCTATACCGTCTCGCCCGATGGTAAGCCCACCGATATCCGCATTGGCGGCAAACCCTTCGACGCTACTCGCACTTATACCATTGCTATTTCCGACTATCTGGCCGGCGGCGGCGACCAGATGACGTTTTTCAAGACCATCACCCCCCGCAAAACCGGCGTGCTGCTGCGCACCGCCATTGCCGAGCACATTCAGGCCCTCACCAAGCAGGGCAAGCCGGTTGTGGCCAAGGTAGAAGGACGAGTGAAATAAGGAATTTAAAAAGCTGAATGAAGAGCTCTGAATGCGTGTTGCACAAACACGCTCCCCCAGAACTCCGCTTTCCAAACAGATACTGCTTACCATGAACCGCCGCGACTTTCTAAAAAACAGCGCCCTGGGTGCTGCCAGCCTGAGCCTGCTGGGCCTGAGCCTCCCGGCTGCGGCCGCCGATGCCTCGCGCCTCGTGATTCTGCATACCAACGACATGCACTCGCGCATTGAGCCCTTCCCCGATAATGCCAGCCAGTGGGCCGGTATGGGGGGTATGGCCCGGCGTGCGGCGCTTATTGAGCAAATCCGCAAGCAGGAGCCGCACGTACTGCTCCTGGACTCCGGCGACATTTTTCAGGGCACGCCCTACTTCAACTTCTTCGGCGGCGAGCTGGAGTTGAAGCTGATGACGCAGATGGGCTACGAGGCCTCTACGCTCGGCAACCACGACTTTGATAACGGCTTGGAAGGCCTGCAGAAGCAGCTGCCCAACGCCGGCTTCCCCTTCCTCATTGCCAACTACGACTTCTCCCAGACCCCGCTGGCCGGCCGCTTCCAGCCTTATAAGGTATTCGAGAAAGCCGGCCACCGCATTGGCGTGTTCGGCATCGGCATTGAGCTGGCCGGGCTGGTGTCCGACCGCAACTTCGGCGCCACCAAGTATCTGGAGCCGGTGGCCGTTTCCAAAGAAATGGTAGCCAAACTGCGCGGCCAGGAAAAGTGCGACATGGTTATTTGTCTTTCGCACCTGGGCTACAAGTACGAAAGCAATAAAATTGACGACCGGAAGCTGGCCGCGCAGGTTAGCGGCATCGACCTGATTCTGGGCGGGCATACGCATACCTTCCTCGATGCGCCCGCCCCCATTAAGAGCCCTGACGGCCGCGCAACGCTGATTAACCAGGTAGGCTGGTCTGGGATTAACCTCGGCCGTTTGGATTATACCTTTGAACGGGGAACCCGCCGGGCCAGCGTAGCGCAGGCTTCAGTGCTGCCCGTGCACGCCGCCTGATAAACGCAAGCAGAAGTCAGTTTTTTTCTCTGCTGACTTTTCCACATTTTTGTCTCCCTCAAAAAAATGGCCCTCCCGGGGACAGGCCTTTTCATCTCTTCTTATTTGCTCTAACCCAGCGTTTTTGCTCCAGTTTCATTGATGTTGAAGGATTGCCGTACCGTCTGGGCCAACTGTCTTCGCATCATCAGGAGCAGCATTGGGGAGCAAAGCTTCCGCACCTGGTTTGAGCCTATTGTGCCCATTGAGCTGCAAGGCAACGTGCTGATCATTCAGGTGCCCAGCCAGTTTTTTTATGAGTGGCTGGAAGAGCACTATGTAGAAGAGCTGAAGCGCGGTATTTATCAGGAGCTGGGCCCGGAAGGCCGCCTGGAGTACTCTATTGTAGTAGACCAGGGCAACAGCCAGAACAAGCCCCGCACCGTCAATATTCCAACGGCCCGCAAAGCCGCCGCGCCCACGCAGGCTGCCTCACCGGCTGGTTCACTGGCCGTAGGGGCCATGACGGCCAGCGCCCGCAACGTGGCCGCCGCCGCGGCCGCTCCGGCCCAGCAGCAGCTGCGCAACCCTTTCGAGGCTGCCAAGGGCATCGACCGTAATTACCTGCATTCGCAGCTCAACAATACCTACTCCTTCGAGAATTACATTGAGGGAGACTGCAACCGCCTGGCGCGCTCGGCGGGCTTAGCGGTGGCCAACAAGCCCGGCACCACGTCCTTCAACCCGCTCATGATTTATGGCGGCGTGGGTCTGGGCAAAACGCACCTGGTGCAGGCTATCGGCAACCACATCAAAGCCAGCAACTCCGACAAGTTTGTGCTTTACGTGTCAGCGGAGAAATTCACCAATCAGTTTATCGAGAGCCTGCGCAGCAACGCCGTGCAGGACTTCGCCAACTTTTATCTGTTGGTGGATATTCTGATTCTGGACGACGTGCAGTTTCTGTCCGGTAAGGATAAAACGCAGGAAATGTTCTTCCACATCTTCAACCACCTGCACCAGGCGGGCCGGCAGATTGTGATGACCTCCGACCGGCCGCCCCGCGACCTGGTGGGCCTGGAAGACCGGCTGCTCTCCCGCTTTAAGTGGGGCCTCACCGCCGATCTGCAAAGCCCCGACTTTGAGACGCGCATGGCCATCATCCAGAATAAAATGGAGCAGGATGGCATTGATATTCCGCCGCAGGTGGTGGAATACCTGGCGTACTCCGTGGACACCAACGTGCGGGAACTGGAAGGCGTACTGATTTCCCTGATAGCCCAAAGCAGCCTCAACCGCCGCGAAATTGACCTGGAAATGGCCAAGCAGGCGCTGCGTCACATTATTGAAGACGTAGAAGCGGAGGTAAACCTGGATTTCATTCAGAAGACGGTAGCCGAGTTCTTCAGCATTTCCGTGGATTTGCTGAAAGACAAAACCCGCAAAAAGGAAGTGGTAACGGCCCGGCAGGTAGCTATGTACTTTGCCAAGGAGCACACCAACCATTCCCTGAAAAGCATTGGCTACCACTTTGGCGGCCGTGACCATAGCACTGTTATCCACTCGGTACAGACGGTTTCCGACCTGATTGACTCAGACAAGCAGTTCCGGGGGCAGATTCAGGATTTGCGCAAGAAGTTTACCAACGGCAAAACCGGTAAATAGGCTGGTTACACGCAACAAAAAAGCCTGCTCCGGTACCGGAGCAGGCTTTTTTTATAGCTGATGGCCGTTAGATGGCCGGCTGAGCGTCGCGCAGCGGAATGTTATGCTGGGCGGCAAAGCTGCGGACCTGGTCGCGCAGGAAGCGTTTGCGCTTTACGCCGCGCACCTCGCGCAGGCTGAGCGCGTGGGTGCCACCGTCCTGCAGCTGCACGCGCAGCTGCTGCGGGGCCAGATCCAAGCCTTTGATGGCCTCGGCCGGGAAGGCCTGCTTGGGACGGAACAGCCCTGCCTTATGCACAATGTAGGCCGGCGTAAACTCTAGGTAGCTCTGGGTGCCAAAAATAGGGGCGTTGTGCACCAGCACGTAGCCCACATACACCAGACTGAAGGCCAGAAACACATAGTGCAGGAAGTGCAAATCGTTCAGGCCGCTGTCGGTCACAATCAGGGCAACGGTGTAAACAATCCAGAGCAGGCCAAAACCGATTTGCCCCCAGAAGGGAAGGCGCGAGTTATTGGCGGGCTGCAGGCGTATTCGGGTAGTTTTTGGCGGCATAAGGGCAGATTAGTCTTTTCAGACCTACAAAGTAAACGAAAAACCGGCAACGCTGGGAGCGAAGCCGGTTTAACCGAAGGCATTCTGATACTAAAAAGAGGTTAGCTCTTCAGCGTAGCCGAGGCCAGCTCCATTTCGGGCACGGCCTGCAGCAGCTGGGAAATAGGGCAGTTCTGCTTGGCAAACTCCGCGTGCTTCTGAAACTCTTCCTGCGTAATGCCCTCCACTTCGCCTTCCGTCTTCAGCGAGATTTTCACCACTTTCGGAATATCCCCGGAAGTATCCAGCGTCACTTTAGACTCTGTACGGAGCTGCTTTACCTGCGCCCCGGCTTTGGTCAGCTGGCCCGTGAGAAACATGGTATAGCAGCCCGCGTGCGCTGCTCCAATAAGCTCTTCCGGGTTGGTGCCCTTTTGCCCTTCAAAGCGCGCCCCCACGGAGTAGGGGGCTTTTACCAGGCCGCTTTGGGTAGAAATTTCGCCGCTGCCTTTGTTGTCGCCGTTCCATACGGCATTGCCACGTTGATTGATCATGAGGTGTTCAGATTAAGTAGAGAGTTGCGTTAAAGACTGTAGGTACGGTAAACTCCAGCGGCAGGATCAATCTAAAGCGCTGGCTTATGGCTACAGGAACTGTATTTTTGACGGTTGCTTTCCGCCGCCCGGCCGCCTGCTTTTCGCATCTGGCCTTTATTCAAGCTTCTGCATGGGTCTGAAATCTGTTCTTAGCCGCCCTTTTGCTGCCTTTATATACCACCGCTACCAACAGTGGCAGCGGAATCCGGTAGCCACTCAGCAGCGCGTATTCAAGCAAATTGTGGGGCAGGCTGCCCAAACTGCTTTCGGGCGCGACCATGAGTTTGCGGCCATGACCACGCCCGCCGACCTGGCCCGGCAGGTTCCGGTGCGCGACTACGAAGGTTTGGCCCCCTACTTCAACCGCCTGAAGCAGGGCGAAGCCAATGTGTTCTGGCCGGGCAAGCCCCTGTACCTGGCCAAATCCAGTGGCACTACCTCCGGGGCCAAGTATATTCCCATCACGGAGGCCAGCATCTCCAATCATATCAATGGCGCCCGCGACGCCCTGTTGCATTATGTGCATGCCACGGGCCGCAGCCAGTTCCTGGATGGCAAGCTGATTTTCCTCACCGGCTCCCCGGTGTTGGAAAATGTGGGTGGCATACCCACGGGGCGGCTTTCCGGGATTATCAACCACCATATCCCAGCCTATCTGCGGCGCAATCAGCTGCCCAGCTATGCTACCAACTGTATTGAGGATTGGGAAACAAAGCTGGACCACATTGCCGATGAAATGCTGGGCCAGCATCTCACCCTTATTTCCGGCATTCCCCCGTGGGTGCAGATGTACTTTGACAAGATTGTTGCCCGCACGGGCCGGCCGGTAGGAGAGGTATTTCCTGATTTTAATCTGTTCGTGTACGGCGGGGTAAACTTTGAGCCCTATCGTAAAAAGCTGTTTGAAACCATAGGGCGCCCCATCGACCACATTGAGCTGTTTCCGGCCTCTGAAGGTTTCCTGGCCTTTCAGGATGAGCCCGGCAATCCGGGCCTCTTACTGCTGCTCGATACGGGCATTTTTTACGAGTTTATTCCCGCCGAGCGCATTTTTGAGGCAAACCCGCCCCGCCTGACCCTGGCCGATGTAGAGCTGGACAAGCAGTACGCCCTAGTGCTCAATTCCAATGCCGGCCTCTGGGGCTACAGCATTGGCGACACCATACGCTTTGTGAGTCTTGCCCCGTACCGCGTTGTGGTTACTGGCCGCATCAAGCATTACCTGTCGGCTTTTGGAGAACATGTAATTGGGGAAGAGGTAGAGCAGATTCTGCGTGATGCTATGCAGCAGCACCCGGAGATAGAAGTGGTGGAGTTTACCGTCGCCCCGCACATCAGCGACAACCCCTTGGTTGACTCCTACCATGAGTGGCTTATCGAGTTTGCGCACCCACCCAAAGACATAGCCGGTTTTGCGACAGCCTTGGATGAAGGCCTACGCCAGCGCAACGTGTACTATAATGATTTGATAAAGGGCCGCATCCTGACTCCTCTCCAAATCACAAGCTTACCACTGGGGGCATTCCAACGCTACATGAAGAGCCTGGGCAAGCTGGGCGGGCAGAACAAAGTGCCGCGACTGAGTAATGATAGGAAAGTAGCCGATGGGCTGCTAAGCGTCATCTGATCCAGTGCCTAGTCAGGAATCCCTACTTTTCGTTTTGGTTTGACAAAGTAGCCGCGTAGTCAAATGGCACTTTAAAACCCTCTTTGTATATGCGCCCATTCGTTTTTTTACTGCTGAGCCTGCTGCTATGCGGCCCCCTGATGGCTGCCCCCAAAAAGGTGGTGCCGTTGCGGGTGGCCACCTATAATCTGCGTCTAAACATTGCCAGTGATGGCCCCGATGCCTGGCCGCTGCGCAAGGAAATGGTCAAAGGCCTAGTGCGCTACCACGATTTTGATGTGTTTGGCACGCAGGAGGGTTTCCGGGGGCAGCTAACGGATGTGGCGGAGCTGCCGGAGTACGCCTTTGTAGGCCACGGCCGCGAGAATGGCAAGGAAGCCGGCGAGCATTCGGCCATTTTCTACAAGAAAAGCCGGCTGCAGCTGCTGCAAACGGGGGATTTCTGGCTGAGTCAAACCCCGGATCAACCGTCTAAAGGCTGGGATGCCACCTGCTGCAACCGCATCTGCACTTGGGCTAAATTCCGGGATGTGCTAACCAAAAAGGAGTTCTACTTTTTCAGCGTCCATTTTGATCATCAGGGCGTGGAAGCCCGCCGCCAGTCGGGCCGGCTAATGGTGCAGAAGATTCAGGAAATTGCCAAAAATGCCCCCGTCATCTGCGCAGGAGACTTCAATTCCACGCCCGACACCGAGCAGATCAAGACCATGCAAACGCTGCTGCGCGACGCGTACCAGATAACGGCGCAGCCTCCATACGGGCCCACGGGCACCTTCAACGCCTTCAAATTAGATGCCCCACTGACGGACCGCATTGATTACATCTTTGTCAGTCAGGGCATCACGGTGCTGAACTACGGGGTGCTGACAGACTCCCTGCGCGGGCGTTATCCGTCCGACCATTTTCCGGTAGTCGTCACCGTAACGCTACCGTGAAAAATAGATATCCAGAAAAATGCCCATAAAACCCGCCCTTCACGCTGCCTGCCAGCACTACGTTCAGCAGCGCATCAAAGCCTGCCAGCACGCCATGCAGGCCGCGCAGGAGTCGGCCAACTCGGAAACCAAGAGCAGCGCCGGCGACAAGTATGAAACCGGCCGCGCCATGGCCCAGAACGAGCGGGACCGGAATGCCGTGCAGCTCCAGCAGGCTAAACAGCTGCAGGGTGAGTTGGACCGCATCCAGCCCGATAAACCCTGCGATACCGTGCGCCCCGGCGCGCTGGTGCAAACCAGCATGGGCCGTTTCTACATTAGCATCAGCGCCGGCAAGCTTACGGTGGAGGGGCAGGATTACTTTGCCGTATCAGCGGCGGCCCCGGTAGCCGCGGCCCTGAGCGGCAGGCGGGTGGGCGAGCAGGCGGTTTTCAACGGGAAGCCCGTCCAAATTCAAGGGATAGAATAAGCATGGTGAGGAAAGCCCCGCAACGCACTACTTTTGTATATGCGTGATTTCCTCCCCAAACGCGTTACCCTGCTTGGCTCCACCGGTTCCATCGGCACGCAGGCACTAGACGTTATTCGTAGCCACCGCGGCCGATTCTCGGTAACGGCCCTGTCGGCGCAATCCAACGCCGATTTGCTGGTGCAGCAGGCCCGCGAGTTCCGGCCCGCCGCTGTGGTGATTGGTGATGAAAGCAAGTACGCGGCGGTTAAGGAGGCGCTGGCCAATCAGCCCGAAACCGAAGTGCTGGCCGGGGCCGCCGCCCTGGCCGATGTAGCCGGCCGCGACGATACCGATATTGTGCTGACGGCCATGGTGGGCTATGCCGGGTTGCTGCCCACCGTACGCGCCATTCGGGCCGGGAAAGCCATTGCTCTGGCCAATAAGGAAACGCTGGTGGTGGCCGGCCAGCTAATAACCGAGCTGGTGAAGCAGCACGGCGTGGGCTTGTATCCGGTGGACTCCGAGCATTCTGCTATTTTTCAGTGTCTGGTAGGGGAGGAGCGCAACCCCATCGAGAAAATTATTCTTACGGCGTCCGGCGGGCCTTTCCGGGGGCGCACTATGGAGCAGCTGGCGCAGGTAACCAAAGCGCAGGCCCTGAAACACCCTAACTGGGACATGGGCGCCAAAATCACCATCGATTCGGCTTCCCTGATGAACAAAGGGCTGGAGGTGATTGAGGCCAAATGGCTCTTCAACCTCACCGATGACCAGATTGACGTGGTGGTGCATCCGCAAAGCATTATTCACTCCCTGGTGCAGTTTCAGGATGGCTCATTGAAAGCTCAAATGGGCCTGCCGGATATGAAACTGCCCATTCAGTACGCGCTGGGCTACCCGGAGCGGCTGCCATCCGACTTCCCCCGCTTCTCGTTTCTGGACTACCCGCAACTCACCTTTGAGCAGCCCGACCGCACCACTTTCCGCAACCTGCCGCTGGCGTTTGAAGCCATGCGCCGGGGCGGCAACGCGCCCTGCGTACTTAATGCAGCCAATGAAATTGCCGTAGCCGCGTTCCTGCGCGACCAGGTAGGCTTTCTGCAAATGCCCGATATCGTGGAGGAGTGCCTCGCGCGGGTTTCGTACCTTGCCGAACCTTCGCTGGATGACTATGTTTACACCGACCAGGAAACCCGCCGCGTGGCGCTGGAACTGGTCAAAATTTAGTTTTTGGTTGTTAAAACGTCATGCTGAGCGCAAGCCTAAGCATCTCACTAGTGTGGTAAATAGCTACTACCACAACAGCAGCACGCGAGATGTCTCGACAAGACAGTTCAACCAAAAATCTAAAACCGACACCCAACACCTGACAACTCAACAAACTGAATGGATATTTTAGTAATGGCCGGCCAGCTCATTCTGGGGCTGACAATTCTGGTAGGCGTGCACGAAATGGGGCACATGCTGGCGGCCAAATGGTTTGGAATGCGCGTAGAAAAATTCTCTATCGGCTTTCCGCCTAAGGTTTTCGGGAAGAAAATAGGCGACACGGAATACATGCTGGGCGCGGTGCCGCTGGGTGGTTTTGTAAAAATCACGGGCATGGTAGACGAGTCCTTGGACACGGAGAGCCTTAAGCAGGAGCCCCAACCCTATGAATTCCGCGCCAAGCCCGCCTGGCAGCGCCTGATTGTGATGCTGGGCGGTATCATCGTGAACGTCATTACCGGTATCGTTATCTTCTCGCTGCTGACTTTTAAGTACGGCGAAAGCTACCTGCCGGCCTCTGAGGTGCGTTTTGGGGTGGTGCCGAACGAGCTGGGTAAGGAAATTGGCTTCCGGACCGGGGATAAAATCGTGAAAATCAACGGCCGCCCTTTCACGGAGTTCAACGAAGTGTATGGCCCCGATGTGGTGCTGGGCTCCGGTAGCTACTACACCGTAGAGCGCAACGGCCAGCTGGTGGATATTTCGGTGCCCCAGAACTTCATGGACCGCCTCGCCGACCAGGACCAGTCCTTGTTTGTGGTGCCCCTGGACCCCTTTGTGGTGGGTGAGGTAGTGCCCGGCCAACCCGCTTCCAAAGCGGGCCTGCTGGCCGGCGACCGTATCCTGAAAGTAGCTGACAAGCCCATTCAGTTTTTCCCCGAGCTGCAACAGGCCCTGAAAGACAACGCTGGCAAGGAAACACCGCTGGTAGTGGAGCGCAACAGCCAGCCAGTTACGCTGAAGGTAAACGTGGATGAAGATGGCAAAGTAGGCTTCCGGCCCAAGTCTTTGCTGCAGTATGCCACCCGCCAGTATAGCCTGCTGGAGTCGGTGCCGGCTGGTACCAAGCAGGCCTTTGGCATTGTTACCACGCAGGTAAAAGCCTTTGGCAAGATATTCCGCGGCGAGGCTTCGGCCCGCAAGTCGTTGGGCGGGCCTATGGCCATTGCCCAGCAATACGGTGCCACCTTCGACTGGCTGAAGTTCTGGACGCTGACCGGCATGCTTTCCATGGTGCTGGCCTTCATGAACCTGCTGCCCATTCCGGCCCTGGATGGCGGCCATGTGCTGTTCCTGACCTACGAAATGGTATCGGGCCGCAAGCCTTCTGATAAATTCCTGGAAAACGCGCAGAAAGTAGGCATGGCCCTGATTCTGTGCCTCATGGTCTTCGTCATTTTCAACGACCTGTTTAAGTCGCTGTTTTAAGCAACTTTGTCATTCCGAACGGAGTGAGGAATCTGGGTAAGCGTTCCTCAGATTCCTCACTGCGTTCGGAATGACAACCGGCTGATCTGAACCCATTGCTCCCCTTCTGCGGTTGGTAGGCGCGGGCTGGTCTGATTGTTGAATAGCGCGCTGTTCAATCTTTCGGCCTTAGTCCGAAGCCTCTCCCACAGGAGGGGAGTTTTTTGTAGCCCACTTGTTATGCGTCGTCTTGTATTCTTATTGATTGGCCTGAGCATCAGCCTGGCCGCCATGGCCCACGCCTACCACGCCAGCATCATGGATGTGCGCTATAATGCCCAAAAGCAGCAGCTGGAAATTGCCCTGAAGGTTTTTACCGATGACTTTGAAAAGGCGCTTTCTCAGGGGCAGCCCAAGCCCATCAGCCTGCTGCAAATGCCTGCTACCCAAACCAAGCCCATAACAGCCGCCTATCTGGCCCGTACGCTGCGCTTTGGCACTAAGCCCGGCGAGACTCTGCCGCTCACTTACCTAGGCATGCAGCACGAGGGCGACGCGCACTGGCTGTACTGCACCGTGAAGCTGCCCCGTGCACTCAAGAGTCTTACCCTGCACCACAAGCTGCTGCTGGATCAATTTTCAGATGAGATGAACATCGTGAACCTGGAAGCCGGCGGCAAGAAGCAAAGCACCCTGTTCCGGAGCGGAGAGGAAGAACAGACGTTTAGCTGGTAAATAAACCCCCTGCTAACTAAAAAGAAGCTGTCATCCTGAGCTGGCGAAGGACCCTCTCCCGTTAAAACGAGTCGTTGTGACGATTATCGTTCTAGCATGATAAGGTCCTTCGCCAGCTCAGGATGACAGCTTCTTTTTTGCCTCAGCATTTCTCCGCTTCACCAACTTACCAGTTCCCCAATCTACCAGCCGGCGCCTCCGCCAGCGTCTTTCTTATCCGCATCGGGGCGGATGAGGCGGAACTCTACGCGGCGGTTGGTGCGGGCATCTTCTTCGGTAGCCTCGGGGTCTTTCAGCGGTTTGGTGCTGCCGTAGCCGAAGCTGTCGATGCGGTTGGGCTTGAGCTTGCCTTTCTGCTCAATGTAGCGCCGGATAGACTCGGCGCGGTCCTGGGAAAGTCTTTCGTTGAAGTCCGGGTCGCCTTTGGAATCGGTGTGGCCCGTAATGCTGAGGCGGTAGGTGGGGTGGTCTACCATAAACAGGGCAATGCGGTCTAGCACCGCATACATGCCGGGGCGGATGCTGGCCTTGTCCTGATCAAACTCGATGTTCTTGAAAATCATCGGGATGCCATACTGGAAGGAGTTAGTCATGAGCTTCATGACCGTGTCGCCCTTCAGCTCCAGCTTTTTCTCCACGCTAAAGAAATCGGGGCTCTGAATGAGCAGCACGTAGTGGGAGCCTTCAATCAGGTCGAAATCAAAGCTACCATCTTCCCGCAGGTATTTGCTGGCTACTTCAATGCCGTCATCGGTATCAATTACGCTCACAATGCCTCCCAGCGGTTTGCTGGATACGGAATCTACCAACGAGCCTTCTACGTGCGTGGTGGCCAGTGGCTGGGCTTCCATGGGCAACGGGAAGGAGTAGAGGTCCAGGTTTTTCATGTCCTTCTGCTCGGAGCGGGCATAGTACAGGTTCCTGGAGTCGGCATCAATGGTAAAATAGTACTCAGAGCCTTTCCCGTTTACCAGCGGCCCAATGTTGCGCGGCTCCTGCCAGCGCCCGCGCACCCGGTAAGTTTTATAGATATCGAAGTCGCCGAAGTTGAGCAGTTGCCCGCGCGAGCTGAAGTACAGCACATGGTACAGCGGGTGGTAGAAGGGGCTCACCTCACTTTCGCGGGTATTCACAATAGGCCCCATATTCTCTGCCTTCGACCATTCCCCGTTCTTGAGCTTGTGGGTGTACCAGATATCGGAAAGCCCGAAGCCGCCCAGCCGGTCAGAAGCGAAATACAAAGTGTCCTCGCCGGGAGAGAGGGTAGGCTGCGAGTCCCAGGCCGGGGAGTTTACGTCGGTGCCCAGGCTCTTGGGTACGCTCCATTCGCCGTCTTTGAAGTTGGCGGTATAGAGGTCGCAATTGCCGTGGCACTCGGGGCACTCGCAGCGGGCGAAGTAAATAGTTTTGCCATCCTTGGTGAGGCAAGCGGAGCCCTCATTAAAGGGCGAGTTGATGGGCTTGGGCAGCGGCTCGGCATCCGTCCAGTATTCGCCCTCGCGGCGGGAGAGGTATAAATCCTCATCTACTACGCCATGAATGCCGCGCATTTTTCGCTTCGAGGAAAAAATAAGCGTGTTGCCATCGCCCGTCACGGCCGGGCCGTAATCGGGGGCATCAGAGTTGATGCCAGAGCCCATGCTGGTGTACACGCCTTTGGGCGGGTGGAAAGTGGCAATGTTCTTCCGGTACTCTACCAGGGCATAATACTCCTGCAGGGGCACGTACAGGTCGATATCCTTTTTCTCCAGCGAGTCATAATACAGCTGAATTTTGCGCACGTCCTGGCGGTGGTGCTTCAGGGCCAGGCGGTAGTAGGCCTTGGCTTTTTCTTCCTGCCCGTTTCGCTCGCAGAGCTGGCCCAGGCGCCAGAGCATATTAGTATCCCGGTAGAAATTCTCAATGCCGAACTGGGCAACGTATTGCTCCAGCAGCGTGCGGGCCAGCTTCCAGTTTTTGCGCTTTTCGGCCTGCTGAATGGCCTTTAGGTCTTTCTTATTGTAGAAGAAGGGCACCCGGTTTACGTTGGCAAATTCCGGGGTGCCATCGGGCCGTAGCCGCAGCTGCCGGATCTTTTTAGCGTTTAGTGGGCGCACCCGTAGCGCCGACTGCGCTTGGGCGGCCAATAGGCTCCCGGCCAGAGCCAGCAGCACCAGAATAGCACGAATAGAACGAGGCATAGAATACAATACCGGCCAGGTGGGAGCCGCGGGGAAATAGGGTAGCATCAAAAATAGGAGTTTTTCTACGTTTCCGGGTATGCGCGCCGTATCTAAAGCCAGATAGCCAGCTTGTACTGCCGCCCCGGCAGCAGCAGGTGCCAAAAATGACACTCTGCAGGCATGGCACGGCACTTGTCAAAGCCGTACCTTCGGTTGAATCTCCGCTTCTTGCTACGGTCCATGCCTTATTGGCTGTCAATCTGGCACCGCAGCTCCCTCCGTCCTTTCTATGAGCCAAGATAATTCTTCGCATAAGCCTCCTTTTGCCCCTGTGCTGCTTCTCGCCGATGATTCTGAAGAGGTGGTGTCTATTGTAGCCACCGACCCTGAGCACACGATGCTGGAAGGCGAGATGCCGGAGGTGCTGCCCCTGCTGCCGGTGCGCAATACCGTGCTTTTTCCGGGTGTGGTGCTGCCCGTTACCGTCACGCGCAAAAAGAGCATCCGGCTGGTGCGCAAAGCCTATCGGGGAAACAAGATTGTAGGCGTTATCGCGCAGAAAAATACCCAAAGCGACGACCCCGCCCTGGCCGATCTGTACACGGTAGGTACCCTGGCGCGCATTCTGAAGCTGTTGGTGCTGCCCGATGGCAATACCACCATCATCATTCAGGGGCAATGCCGGTTTCAGATTGAAGAGCAGGTGCAGGAAAGCCCGTACCTGACGGCCCGCGTCAGCTATTTCCCCGAAACCTTTCCGGCCAAAAGCTCCAAAGAGGTGAAAGGTCTGGTGGCCTCACTGAAAGACGCTGCAGCTAAAATGCTGAAGCTGAACCCCGAAATTCCGCAGGAAGCCCAGGTGGCGCTGGATAATATCGACTCGCCGGCTTTCCTCACGCACTTCCTTTCTTCCAACATCAACGTGGAAGTGGGCGTGAAGCAGAAGCTGCTGGAAATTAGTGACGGTGTGCAGCGCGGCACCCAACTGCTGGAGCTCATGCTGAAGGAAATTCAGCTGCTGGAAATCAAGCGCGACATCCAGACCAAGGTCCACATCGACATTGATCAGCAGCAGCGCGACTATTTCCTGCGCCAGCAGATAAAAGTGCTGCAGGATGAGCTGGGCTTTGATGGCCCTGATCAGGAAATTGACAAGCTGCGGGCCCGCGCCAAAACCAAAAACTGGCCCGAGCCGGTAGCCAAGCACTTCACCAAAGAGCTGGACAAGCTGGGCCGCATCAACCCGCAGGCCGCCGAGTTTCCGGTGAACATGAACTACGTGGAGTTCCTGCTGGATCTGCCGTGGAACGAGTATACCAAAGACAACTTCAACCTAAAGCGTACCCGCAAAATCCTCGACCAGGACCACTACGGCATGGAAAAGGTGAAGGAGCGCATCATTGAGTACCTAGCCGTGCTCAAGCTCAAGCAGGACCTGAAGGCCCCCATTTTGTGCCTGTACGGCCCGCCCGGTGTGGGTAAAACCAGCCTGGGGCGCAGCATTGCCAAGGCGCTGGGGCGCAAGTATGTGCGCATGAGCCTGGGGGGCGTGCGCGATGAGGCCGAAATCCGTGGGCACCGCAAAACCTACGTGGGCGCCATGCCCGGCCGCATTATTTCCCAGATCAAGAAGGCCGGCGCCTCCAACCCGGTTATCGTGCTCGACGAAATCGACAAGATTGCCTCCGACTTCCGCGGCGACCCCAGCTCGGCGCTGCTGGAGGTGCTGGACCCGGAGCAGAACTCCACCTTCACCGACAACTACCTGGAGGTGGAGTATGACCTCTCCAAGGTGCTGTTCATTGCCACGGCCAACTCCCTGGACACCATTCAGCCCGCCCTGCGCGACCGTATGGAAATTATTGACCTGACGGGCTACACGCTGGAGGAGAAAACCCAGATTGCCAAAAAGCACCTCTGGCCCAAACAGCTGACCGAGCACGGCCTGAGCACGAAGGACGTGAATATCACCACTGCGGCTTTGCAGCGCGTTATTGATGACTATACCCGTGAAAGTGGGGTGCGAAGCCTGGAGCGCAAGCTGGGGGCCGTTACGCGCAACATTGCCAAGCACAAGGCCATGAAGGAGCCGTTCCCGGAAACGCTGGAGCCGAAGGATATTGCCAAAATCCTGGGTGCGGCCATCTTCGACCGGGATATTTACCAGGACAACGATACCGCCGGCGTGGTAACCGGGCTGGCCTGGACCTCTGTGGGCGGGGATATCCTGTTCATTGAAAGTCTGTTGAGCCGGGGCCGGGGTAAGCTCACGCTTTCCGGCCAGCTGGGCGACGTAATGAAAGAATCAGCGGTAACGGCGCTGAGCTACCTGCGCAGCCGCGCCGATGAGCTGGGCATTGATTATCGCCTCTTCGACCAGTACGACCTGCACATTCACTTTCCGGAAGGCGCCGTGCCCAAAGACGGCCCCAGTGCCGGTATTGCCATTTTCACCAGCATTGCCTCCGTGTTTACCCAGCGCCGCGTGCGCAGCCACCTGGCCATGACGGGCGAAATAACCCTGCGCGGCAAGGTGTTGCCGGTGGGCGGCATCAAGGAGAAGATTCTGGCCGCCAAGCGGGCCGGGGTGCTGGATATTATTCTGTGCAGTAAAAACCGCAAAGACATCCAGGAAATCTCCGCCGAATACCTCAAGGACCTCAATATTCACTACGCCGACCGCATAGATGAAGTGCTGAAAGTAGCCCTGCTGGATGAGCTGGTGCCACACCCCATGAAGCTGGTGGTACGGGAAGAAACCCCCGCCACCCTGGGGCCCAGCGTGGAAGTACAGTAATCAACCCAAGCCCGGCTCAGTCCTAGCTTTTAGTTCATGTTCGCTCTTGTAAAATCGGCTACTTTAGGAAGATGAAGCAAGGGCACCGCATAGGGATACTGCTGCTGGGACTGGCATTGGCCGGCTTGCCTGGCTCTAGCGCCTGGGCGCAGATCGGTGGTCAGCATGCTTTCGAGTTTCTCTCCCTGCCCGCCAGCGCCAAGCTGGCCGGGCTGGGGGGCGTAAACGTAAGCGCGCGGGATGCTGATGGCACCATGCTGCTGGGAAACCCGGCCCTGCTGAATGAGGAAATGGATGGCCGCGCCTCCCTGACGTACATTGATTATCTGGCCGATATCCGCCAAAGCACGGCTACCTACGTGTTCAACTCCAGCAGGCTGGGCCGCATGGGCGTGGGGCTCACGTACCTGAACTATGGCCGGTTTGAGCAGTTTGATGCGGCGGGCAATAGCTTAGGCGAGTTTTCAGTCAATGAATATGCCTTGGGCATTACCAAAGCCGTTACCACGGGTAACTTCACGCTGGGCGGCACCGCCAAACTGGCGGTTTCGGGTATTGCCGGCAACCACTCCGTGGGCACGGTGCTGGATGCCGGCGGGCTTTTCAAACACCCCACCACCGATTTCACCGTGGCCCTGGCCGTAAAGAACCTGGGCTACCAGCTGCGGCCCTATGCCGGTTCTGAGCGGGAGCCGCTGCCGCTGGATGTGCAGGTGGGCGCTACCATCAAGCCCGAACATATGCCCATGCGCTTCTCGCTCACGGCGCATCATCTGCAGCAGTTCGACATTGTGTATCTGGACTCCGCCCAGCGCGGCAAGCTGGACGAGAACAACGAGGAGATAAAACCCAAAAAGTCGGTGGGCGACAAGATTGCCCGGCATTTTGTGGTGGGAGGGGAGCTGCTGCTGAGCAAGAACTTTCAGGTGCGCGTGGGCTATAACCACCTGCGCCGCCGCGAGCTGCGGCTGGATACCCGCTCCGGCGGGGCGGGCTTAAGCTTTGGCGTTACATTTCGTTTAAGTCAGTTTCAGCTCGACTATACCCGGGCTTATTACCACGTAAGCGGCGCCAGCAACTACTTCACCCTGGCCCGCAGCCTGGACTCCATCTTCAAAAAAAACAGCGGCAGTTGAATCTGCTTTCCCCCCAGGCTGCGTAAACCGAGCCTCTCTCTGCGTGACGGTTGCGGACTGGTTGAGCGGCCAGACAACCCTTTGGCCGCAATTGCTATCCTACTGTTTACTACGGGCCGTATTCCAGGCCTGCTTTTCATCCTTCTACGGTTATGCTCCAATCCACTACGTTTCTGACGCCCACGCAAATTGTGGCCGAACTGGATAAGTACATCATCGGGCAGCACGAGGCCAAACGGCACGTGGCTATTGCCCTGCGCAACCGCTGGCGCCGCCTGCACGCGCCCCTGGATATGCAGCGCGAGATAGTGCCCAATAATATCCTCATGATTGGCTCTACGGGCGTGGGTAAAACCGAAATTGCGCGCCGCCTGGCCAGCATTGCCGATGCGCCCTTCACCAAAGTGGAAGCCTCCAAATTTACGGAGGTAGGCTACGTAGGCCGCGACGTGGAAAGCATGGTCCGCGACTTGGTAGAGCAGTCGGTGAACATGGTGAAGCAGCGCCGCAAGGAGGAAGTAAAAGCACAGGCTGCGCAGGCCGTGGAAGATTTGATTCTGGATGCACTGATTCCGCCCATCAGCGGCACCTCGACTACTCGCCCGGCAGTGGGTTATTCCGGTAGCGCCGATGCCAGCACCACGCCCGACTACGAGCTGAATGAGCGCACCCGGGAGCGGTTCCGCGAAAAAATCCGCTCCGGGGAGCTGGACGACCGTAAAATCGACATCAAAGTGCAGCAGAGCTCCACGCCCGGCCTGGGGGTAGTAGGCGGCCCGGCCGGCCTGGACGATGCTTCCTTGGCCGGTTTGCAGGATATGCTGGGCAGCATGATGCCCAAGAAAACCCGCAAGCGCAAAGTCACCATTGCCGAGGCGCGCAAGATTCTGCTGGATGAAGAAGCCGCCAAGCTCATTGATATGGATGAGGTGAAGGATGAAGCCATCCGGCAGGCCGAAAATGCGGGTATCATCTTCATTGATGAAATAGACAAAGTAGCCAGCCGCAGCAGCAAGGGTGGGGGCGGTGGCCCCGATGTAAGCCGGGAAGGCGTGCAGCGCGACCTGCTGCCCATTGTGGAAGGCTCAGCCGTGAGCACCAAATATGGCGTCATCAACACCGACCATATCCTGTTTATTGCGGCCGGCGCGTTTCACGTGGCCAAACCCAGTGACCTGATTCCGGAGCTGCAGGGCCGTTTTCCCATTCGTGTAGAACTGCAGAGCCTCACCAAAGAGGATTTCTTCCGCATTCTGAAAGACCCCAAAAATGCCCTCACCAAGCAGTACGAGGCCCTGTTGAAAGCCGAAGAAGTGGAGCTGTCGTTTGATGACGCCGCCCTGGAACGCTTGGCGGAAATTGCGTTTGAGGTGAACGAGGAAGTAGAAAACATTGGCGCGCGCCGCCTACACACCGTCATGAGCCGGCTGCTGAACGAAATCCTCTTTGACGTGCCGGACCGCATCGGCCCCAACGCGCACATCCTGATTACCCGCGAGCTGGTGGAAGAGCGCCTGCAAGGCATGGTGCGCAACCGGGACCTGTCGCAGTATATTCTGTGAGCTGACCAGTTTGGCACTATAGAAAAAGAGGCGGCCAAGGCTGCCTCTTTTCTTTTTCCCTCGTACTTTTTGCTGTTCCCACTCCCTTCCTCACCTGATACTCCTCTTCTATGCACTACTATATTATTACCGGACCCAGCCGCGGGCTGGGCAAAGCCCTGGCCGAAACAGTACTGCAGCAGCCTGATTCCGTTGTAATTGGCGTATCCCGCCACGCTACCATTGAGCATGCGCGCTACCACCACCAGCCGCTTGACCTCTCCGATATGCTGGCCGTGCAGAACAACCTCCATAAAGTGTTTCCAGAATGCAGCCACGCCAGCAGTATTACCTTGATTAACAACGCCGCCGTGCTGGGCGAAATAGGCTATGTGGGCGAAGTGCCTAATGAGCACTTTGAGTTTGTGATGGACGTAAATGTGGTGGCTCCCTCCATGCTCATGAATACCTTCCTGCGCACTTACGCCCACTTAGCTATGCCCCGAACGGTGCTCAATATCAGCTCGGGCGCCGCCCAACGCTCTATTGATGGGTGGGCAGCTTATTGTGCCTCTAAAGCCGCGCTTGAAATGCTCACGCAGGTAGCCGCCGAAGAACAGCAGCGGCGCGGCAGTGGCGTACAGATCTATAGCTTGTCTCCCGGGGTAATGGATACCGAAATGCAGGAGCAGATCCGGGAATCAGACGAGCAAAACTTTAGCGGCGTGAGCACCTTTAAAGCTTATAAACAGGAAAATAGACTGAATACCTCGGAAGAGGTAGCCCAGCGCATTTTGACTTGGCTACAGGGCCCGGCTGCTGGAGATAAATCAGTACTATTAAGATTGTCTGATATTTAATTGTCAAACCGGTAATACTGAAAGAGGCCACCTAATAGGTGGCCTCTTGTTTTCTAGCAGCATACTCACTAAGGTTGAGCCCAGTATACTGGAACAGCAAGGTCCTGTACTACCGTAGCATTTTTGTTGTTTACCCGCTCATTCTGGGAAGTGGGAAGGCGCTCCGGAATTACATCAATAATGCCGGTGGGGTCTGGGGTAAGTAATGGCAGCTTGGTGCGGCGGTAGTCCGCCCAGCCTTCTAATTGCAGGAAGGTGGCAATGTACTTCTGCGTCATGATCTGCGCCAAGGCATTGGTTCCGCTTAGCGTACCGTTTGCCGCCAAGTAAGCTGGTAGCTGACCCTGCACGCCCAACTCGTTGAAGTGGGCTGTAATGGCTTCTGTATAGGCTGCCTGCGCCCGTGGAAGCTGACCAAGCCGTAGGGCAGCCTCGGCCTCGATAAATTTAGCCTCTACATAGGTAACCATGGGGACAGAGGCAGCTGGCGAAGCGAAATATTCGCCAATGTCTGAACTAGACTGATCGGTAGTGCCCAAGGGTGTGCCACTTATTTCTCCATTAGTGTCTTCAGTGGCATATACTCCAAGTCGGGGGTCATTGAGAGACTTCATCAAATCAACCAGGCGGGCGCCCATCTTCACATAGTTGGGCCGGGCATTATTAAAGGCATAAAACTGGTTCAGGTCGGAGCCGGTACCACCGAAGGGAGCCTTGGCGTCATCGGCTGAGCTATTGAGCCCGGCAGCATACGCGGCATCCAGGAATTGCAGAGCCTGCGTAGCTGAACCGGATGGATCACGGCGACTGAGGCGGTTGGCATAGCGGGCCTTTACTATCCAGGCAGTTTTAATCCAGCCCTCAATGTTGCCGTTGAAAATAAGGTCATCGGTGCGGGGCTGGATTTTATTGCTGCTGGCGGGCTTTTGCAGCTCTGCAATGCCTTCAGTAAGTAGCGTCTGGATATCCTGGAGCACAATTTCCTGCGGATCGTACGCGGGATTGAAGTTGGTTTTGCCTTGCAACGCTTCACGGTTGGGAACATCCCCAAACACATCAGTGGCAATGCCCAGCAGCATAGCCTTCATAATTTTGCCGATGCCTACATAATAAGGAGAACCTTCTGCCGTGGCCTGATCTATCATGTTTTGCGCATTAATCAGCCCACCCTGATAGATTGAATCGAAGTCGTTATTGGTATCTGTCTCATTTATATTATAGGTAGCGTAAGTGGCGTATTGCTGGTCAGTACCTGCCAGGCGCTGAATAAAAACATTGGAAATTCTATCCACCTGCCCGGTATAGATATTGATAAGCTCCAATTGAGAGCCCGACATCAGCAATGGTAAAGTGGTAGTAGACGCACTGTTGGGGCTGATGTCATAGCCATCTGTGAACAGGTCACAACCCGTCTGCCCAACAAGCAGCACGGTAGCCAAAAATAAGGCGAGTCGCTTTTTCATGATTATATGGTTAAGCTCTGAATGATCCCGGCGCTAGAAATTGGCCTTGAGGCCAAAGCGGTAGTTGCGGGTATTCGGCATGTTGAAGTAGTCAAACCCGGTAATGTTGGAGCCGGAACCCGTGAGGCTGGTTTCAGGGTCAATACCGGTATAATCGGTTTTGAGCCACAGGTTGGTAGCCGCTGCATATAGCTCCAGGCCGCGTACAAACGAGAGAAACTTGGGCTGGCCGAAGTTGTAGGAGAGCGTTACCTCCCGCAAACGCACCCAACTGCCTTCCTGTACCTGGGTTTCCTGCGCCCCGCCGTTGTCGCCGAGGTAGCGCTGGAAGTAGGTGAAAGCAGGAATGGCAATGTCGTTCGGTGAACCGTCGGTTTTAACTCCTGGTATCACATAATCCCGGTCCCGGTCTTCGGTGATTTTTGAAATGCCCAAGCGGTTTAAGCGGGCCGTAGTGCCGTTCCAGATAGCGCCGCCTTTTCGGATATCAAACAGCGCCGATAGATTCAGCTTTTTATAGGAAAAGTTATTGCGGATACCCAGCGTATAGTCAGGATAAGGGTTGCCTACATTACCGGTAGTAGCGGCTAAGCGGGGCAGGCCGTTTGCCTGAATAAGTAAGTCGCCGTTTTCATTCCGCTCCCAGCGCGTGCCATACAAGACACCATAGGGCTGCCCCACAATAGCGTAGGCACTAATATCGAAGGCCGCTTCAATCTGTAGCTGTTCTATGCCCTCTGCCAGCGCCAGCACCTTGCTGCGGTTGCGGGTAAAGTTGAACAGCATATCCCAGTTAAAGCCATTTTCGCTTCTGAAGGGCACCAGCGTAACCACTGCCTCAATCCCTTTATTCTGGATTTCCCCTACGTTTTCCAGCGAGGCCAGATACCCGGAACCACTAGATACCGGCCGGGCTACAATCAGGTCCTTGGAATTATTGTGATAATAGGTGAAGTCAATGGTAATCCGGTTGTCGTTCAGCCGCACTTCGGCGCCCACTTCCCGTGAGATAACCACTTCTGGCTTCAAATTGCTGTTTCCCAGGGTAGAGCCCAGGCCAGAGCCATTCTGCCCTAGGTAGGGAAATGATAAGCCATTGGTGAACCCATCGGTGAAGAAGGGAGCCAGGAAATAAGTGCGGGTACCATAAGCTGGCGGAATGTTGCCTCCACGGGCATAGGCCCCGCGTATTTTGAGGAAGTTCAGTAAGCCAATGTCTTTTAAACCGCCCAACTCACTGAGCACCACCGAGGCATTAACCGATGGATTGAAGAACCCCTTAAAATCCGGACCAAACGTGGAGGCCGTTTCATAACGACCGGTTGTGCCCAGGAAGAAGGTTTCATTAAATGATACGTTGGCATCATAATACAAGGCCCCGGTGCGGATGGTGGTCCGCTGCTCATCGGCATATCTGTCAGAAGCGTTCGAGAGGTTATAGAACTTCGGGACAGCCAGATTACGGCCCCGCGCAAACAAGCTCTGGTCGTACCGCTCGTCCAAATTGCCTCCTACAGTAAGGCTACCGAACAGCTTTTCGGAAAAATCATGCGTTGCGTTGGCAATCAGGTCGTTGTAAAGCTCCCGGTGATATTGAGTGTTTTCCCGAATCTCGCCAGTGGGCTCCGGCGGGTCGTTAGAGTACACGGCAAAAACCGTTTTTCGGCGGTCGGTAAAAATATCAGCGCCGCCTCGCTCAGTAATGCGTAGCCAGGGCAATGGTTTATAAGTAAGTGTGATGTTGCCCAGTACCCGACTATTATCATCCTTGGTAGGGTTATTATTTACCGTCCAGTAAGGGTTGTCGTAGCCCTGGAAGTAGTTGCGCGGGGTGCCATCGGGATTTTCGTAGCCCGCCGCCAGATCAAAGCTACTGGGGGCGCGCATCAGACCCAACATTACCCCAGACACGTTACTTCCCTGCTGGGCGCGCGTGCCTCCTGTATTGGCGTAGTTAATGGTGCCTGCAGCATCCACTTTCTCGCTGAGCTTGGTGTCCGCGCTTAGCCGCAGGGTGTAGCGGTCAAATTTAGTTTCCGGTACAATCCCTTCGTTATGCAATTGACCCAGCGAGAAGCGCACGGCGCCTCTTTCATTTCCTGCTGATACGGCTATATCATTCGTAGTGGAAAAACCGGTACGGAAAAACTTATCTACGTTGTCTGTAGGCGTAATCCCTAGTGATTCATTCGTAGGCCCCCAAATTTGGGTAGTTCCAATGTTGTCGTCCTCCGTTTCAAAAATGCCGTCGTCACCGGCAGTCCAGGTTACATAAGAGGGAGTAACAATGCCGCCCGAGGCGTTGCGTTGATTGCCACCACCAACACCCTGAGCATATTTAAACTGTTGGTCTAGAGTCCGGTTTACCTGGCTAAACTCCTGTTCCGTACGGAAAGAAACGCTGGGCTTTTGCCCGGCCCGGCCTCGCTTGGTAGTAATAACCACCGCGCCGTTACCAGCTCGTACTCCATAAAGTGCGGCTGCGGCTGGCCCCTTCAGCACCGTCATGGTTTCAATATCATTGGGGTTGATATCAATAGCGCGGTTCGAATATCCTACTCCATTCAGGTTGGCGTTAAAAGGATAGTCCTGGCCTTCGGTAACGGAATATGAGTTATCCAGTGGAATCCCATCAATTACAAATAAGGGTTGGTTTTCCCCAGTGAAGGAGTTGTTGCCCCGAATCAGAATCTTGGAAGAGGCACCAGGTGTGCCAGCACTACCAATTACCTGCACACCTGCCACTTTGCCCGCCAGCCCTTCAACGATATTCTTTTCGCCTGATTGCACAAGGGCATCTCCACGTACATCCTGAGTTGAATAGCCTAAGGCTTTTTTCTCCCGCTCAATGCCCAGTGCCGTTACTACTACTTCGTTAAGCTGCTTGGTATCAACCTCTAAAGCCACATCAATTGTGGTATTGTTCCCTATGCTGCGTTCTACACTTCGGTATCCTACAAAGCTAAACTGGAGAGTGTTGGCCGACGCTGGCACCTCAAGGGAATACGTACCATCAGCATTGGTTGAAGCACCTTTGGTAGTGCCCTTAGCTAAGACCGTTACACCAGGTAATCCTTGGTTATTCTGCCGGTCAGTTACTTTGCCCGAAATCGTTCGGTCCTGCGATAATCCCACCCGAACTAACATTATCAATGCCAGTAGGCACAGGAGTAGCCTTTTCTTCATCATGATTGCACGTGGTTAGGTGAAAAAGACAAAAATATCTACTTAAAATACGATTTTTTGCTACACCTTCCATGATGCTAGTTGAAAAGGAATTCCATAAAGGTTTCCGACTTATTCTTGGCTTTACGAACGGGAAACCTACCTGAATACAAAACGATACAGGATTATACTTACCAGCTACCTTCAACTGTTTCTTTGATTTCTGATAGCAAAATCACAGCCGAAGCTTTTAGGCAGTCAAGATATGAGTGTATGATAAAATCATATAAAATGATTTTTTTGGTATTTAATATTGTTAAATTCATATTTTATTGATTTATTATATATATTATATTGAATCAATACATGTTTTAATTACAATTGATTTATTTGAAATAGCTTCTTGATTCAAAGCATCACAGCTTTGAATCAAGACATCTAATATCATTTGCTATTCGAAAAGGAGTTTCTATAAATTAGTGGTATCTTTCTAAGGCATTGATAAGCGAGAGTAGTTGTAGCCGGCACAACGTTGGCTTAATGTAGGAGAGAGTCTCGCAAGCGCCAAGCAGGGTTTTTTCGCATGTAGCCCAACTTATAGTAGTTGGATTATGCCTTTTTTCCATTTATACTTG
This sequence comes from Hymenobacter sp. DG25A, assembly GCF_001280305.1. NCBI lineage: Bacteria > Pseudomonadati > Bacteroidota > Cytophagia > Cytophagales > Hymenobacteraceae > Hymenobacter > Hymenobacter erythromyxa. The sequence continues at coordinate 552,016 of NZ_CP012623.1, forward strand.
CCAACTGTAACCCTACAACCATTACACTTTTCACCTTTTACTCACCATTCACTTTTTCACTCACCAAATCAAAAGCACATGAAAAAAATCTTATTCATGTCCATCCTGTTGATGGTAGGCCTGTTGCAGCAGGCTTTCGCACAGGATCGGGCCATTTCTGGACGAGTAACTGACCGCACAAGCGGAGAGGGACTGCCGGGAGTGACCGTTCTGGCTAAGGGAACCACTGCTGGAGCTTCAACCAACGCTGATGGCACATACTCGCTGTCGGTGCCAGCTTCAGCTACTGTATTGACGTTCTCTTCTATCGGCTATGTCTCTATTGAGCGCCCAATTGGTAGCGCTTCTACTATTGATATCAGCTTGGCTCCTGACACGAAACAACTTGGTGAAGTAGTAGTAACCGCTCTGGGTGTAGAACGTTCACGCAACTCGTTGCCTTATGCGGCTACACAGGTTGAAGGTAGTTCTATCACGCAGGCTCGTAACCCCAACTTCATTAACAGCCTTTCTGGTAAAGTAGCTGGTTTGAGCATTCGTCAGGGTAGCGGCTTAGGTGCTTCCACTAACGTTACCATTCGTGGTACCAAGTCTATTGGTGGTAATAACCAGGCACTATTTGTAGTAGATGGTGTTCCGATTAGTAATGCTAACACCAACTCAGGTAACCAGACTACTGGCCGTGGTGGTTATGACTATGGTAACGCAGCAGCTGACATCAACCCTGATGATATTGCTTCGATGAGCGTACTCAAAGGGGCGGCTGCTACTGCTCTGTATGGTTCGCGTGCTTCTAACGGTGTAATTCTGATTACGACCAAGAAAGGCCGCAAAGGCTTGGGCGTTACGATTAACACCGGTGCTACCGTTGGTAAAATTGACAAGAGCACCTTCATCAAGCACCAGACCCAGTACGGTGCTGGTTATGGTCCTTATTATGATGATCCATCCGGTTTCTTCGGTTATACCGACGTTAATGGTGATGGTACTCCTGATCTGGTTGCTCCAACGACGGAAGATGCTTCGTTCGGTGCTCGCTTCGATCCAAGCCTGCAGGTATATCAGTGGGATTCGTTCTTCCCTGGCTCGCCTAACTTTGGCAAAGCTACTCCATGGGTTGCTGGTAAAAATGGTGCTGATACATTTTTCCAAACTGCTTCTACCCTGAACAACAGCATCAGCGTAGATGGTGGTAACGATGCAGGTACATTCAAACTGGGTTATAACCGCGTTGATGACCGTGGTATCCTGGAAAACAGCAAAATCAGCAAGAACATTGTAAACTTCGCTGGTTCGCTGAATGTTTCGCCTAAGCTTACTACCTCCGCTTCGGTTAACTTCTCGCGCGTTGATGGCAAAGGCCGTTATGGCACGGGTTACGACTCGAAGAACATCATGACCAATATGCGTCAGTGGTGGCAGACTAACGTTGACCTGAAGCGTCAGCGTGAGGAGTACTTCCGCAACAAGACCAACGCTACTTGGAACATTTATGGTCCAACTGATGTAAGCCCAATCTACTGGGATAACCCATACTTCACGCGCTACGAAAACTACGAAACCGACAACCGTACCCGCGTATTCGGTAACGTATCGGCTACCTACAAGTTTGCCGACTGGTTTAACGTATTGGGCCGTGTAACGCTGGACTCCTATGACGAACTGCAGGAAGAGCGCACCGCCGTTGGTGCTGTAGATCCTTCTAACTATTCCCGCTTCAACCGTACTTCCCGCGAAGCTAACTACGACCTGATCGGTAACTTCTCGAAGAACTTTACGGAAGACTTCACTTTCCGTGGTTTGATTGGTGCCAACATGCGTCGCGAGAGATTCTCCTCTATCTCCGCCAGCACCAACGGTGGCCTGGTTGTTCCCCGTCTGTACTCGCTGTCTAACAGCCTGAGCCCAATGGAAGCTCCCATTGAGTCTGATCAAAGAAGAGCAGTAGATGGTCTTTTCGCCAGCACCACCTTTGGCTACAAAGAGCTGGTGTTCTTGGATCTAACCGGGCGTCGCGATAAGTCGAGCACCCTGCCAGAAGGCAAAAACACCTATTACTATCCTTCGGCTGCCACTAGCTTTGTATTTTCGGAGCTGATGAAGGATTCGCCTTGGTTGTCTTACGGTAAAGTTCGTTTGAACTATGCTGAAGTAGGTGCTGATGCCCCTATCTACTCAATCCGCGATGCTTATGACAAGCCTACCGCCTTCGGTTCAACGGCCCTGTTCTCTATCCCAGTAACCAAGAACAACCCTGACCTGAAGCCAGAACGCACAAAAAGCTATGAGGCTGGTTTGGAAATGCAGTTCATGCAGAACCGTTTAGGTTTTGATGCAACGGTGTACAAAACCAACACCATTGACCAGATCATTGCTATTTCTATCTCCTCGGCCACAGGTTATGCTCAGCGCTTTATTAACGCTGGTAACGTTGAGAACAAAGGTCTTGAGCTGAGTGCTTTTGTTACCCCGGTTCGCAACGATAACTTCAACTGGACAGTAAACGCCAACTTCACTAAGAACAAGAACACGGTTATCTCACTGACGGAAGGTGTTGACAATCTGGTTATTGCCAGCTATCAGGGTGGTATCTCCTCGAACGCTACTGTAGGTCGTCCTTTCGGCACGTTCCGTGGTACGGACTATGTGTATGATGCCAATGGCAACAAAGTAATGGCCAAGACCGCTACTAATGCTCCTAGCCCATACTACAAGCGTACAGGTGCCAATGCTGAAATCGGCAACCCTTCTCCTGACTGGTTTGGTGGTGTAACCAACACAGTAAGCTACAAAGGCTTGTCGCTGACTGCACTGGTTGACGTTCGTAAAGGTGGTAGCGTATTCTCACTGGACCGCTATTATGGCCTTGCTACGGGTATGACGCCTGAAACTGCCGGCACCAACGAATTGGGTAATCCTTCGCGTGATCCAATCGTTCGTAACGCCGATGGTACTTATGCTTCTACCTCAGGCGGTATCATTCAGCCCGGTGTATATGACGAAGGAACTATCCTCAACGGCGTAGATGTTTCCGGACAACCAAACGATAGACGTGCAGCTAACAATGCCTACGGTCTATATGGCTACGTTCGTCAGCCCACGGCTGGTTTCGTTTATGATGCAAGCTTCGTGAAGCTGCGTGAAGTAGCTCTGACGTATTCTTTGCCTTCAGCTCTGGTTGCTAAAGTTGCAGCTTTCAAAGGCATCGATCTGTCGCTGATAGGCCGTAACTTGTGGATCATTCACAAGAACCTGCCAGATGCTGACCCAGAAGAGTCTTTGAGCTCCGGCAACGTTGGCCAAGGCTATTCGAGTGGTGCTTACCCTACCACCCGTTCGGTAGGTGCAAACATTCGGTTCCGTTTCTAATCTGTAATTACTCATGAAAAAACTTCTCTGGTTAGGGATTCCGGCACTGATGCTTACCGCGTCTTGCGTAGGGGGCCTAGATGACGATTATAATTCGAACCCCAAAAGAGCTACTTTGGTACCCGGCGTCACGCTGGTATCGAGCGCAGAGCGTAGCTTGACGCGGGCCATGGTTAGCACTAACGTTAACGTTAACCCCTTCCGTTTATGGGTACAGCAGTTTGCTGAAACCACGTATCCTGACGAAAGCCGTTACGATTTTGTAACGCGTCAGATCAATAACGGTTTCTGGAACACGCTGTACCGTGATGTACTTCGTGACCTGCAGGAAGGTAAAAAGCTTATTAGCGCTGACCCCCTCATCGGGGAAGCTGAAAAAGCTAACCAACTCGCAGCTATTGAGGTACTGGAAGTATACACGTGGGCTGTTCTGGTGGACAACTTTGGTGATGTTCCATACGAAGAAGCACTTGATTTCAATAAGCCACGTCCTGCTTACACGGATGATAAAGCCATCTATGATGACATTATCAAGCGCTTGGACAAAGCTATTGGCATGTTCAATGAAGCAGAAGCCGGTTTTGCCTCCGGTGATTTGATCTACGATGGCGACGTTGCGGCCTGGAAGAAATTCGCAAACTCGCTGAAGCTTCGCTTGGCCTTGACGATTTCAGACGTAGATCCATCTCAGGCTGGTACAATGGCTGCCGCTGCCGCTCCCGGTGTATTTACTTCGAATGATGACAATGCTGATCTGACTTTCGATGCTACTACGCCGAACACTAACCCCCTGTGGGAAGATCTGGTGTTCAGTGGTCGTACCGACTTCATCGCTACGCAAGTTTTCCTTGATGCTTTGCAAGGCGACCCACGTCGTGATGATTACTTCAATCCAGTAAAAGGCACGGAGGATACTTATAAAGGTGGTGTTGCAGGTGATGCACACAGCTTCTCTTATTCCCTGCCTAGTGACAAACTGCGTGAGCCTACCTTCCCTGGTGTGCTGATGTCGTACGCCGAAGTAGAGTTTCTCTTAGCTGAAGCTGCTGCGCGTGGCTTTGCTGTTGGTGGTACTGCTGCCGAGCACTATGGCAAAGGTGTAGTTGCTTCCATTAAAGAATGGGGCAATTCAGAAGCTGATGCATTGGTTTACTTAGCAGCGCATCCTTACAACCCGGCTGATTACAAAAAATCAATCGGTTTCCAGAAGTGGATTGCGTTGTATGGTCAGCCTGTTGAAAACTGGAAAGAAGTACGTCGTTTGGATGAGCCAAAACTGGCCACTGCAAACAACGCCGTATTGGATGCTATGCCAAAACGGTATACGTACCCAATTCCAGAGCAGAACCTGAACACAGCAAACTACAATGCTGCTAAAGCTGCCATCGGTGGCGATGAACCAAGCACTGCCGTTTTCTGGGATAAGTTCTAATCTTAGCTAACTAATTAAAAGAGGCTGCCAATATTGGCAGCCTCTTTTTTGTGTCCTTATAGGAAGGTGAAAATTCGGTTTGTGTATTAACTCTGCATCAGAAACCCTTTAATAAACTCATCCAGGTCACCATCCAGCACGGCCTGCACATCGGTGCGCTCTATACCGGTGCGGAGGTCCTTAATAAGCTTGTAAGGATGTAGCACGTAGTTGCGGATCTGAGAGCCGAAGTCAATTCGTTTTTTGCCGGCTTCTACCTTGTCGCGCTCGGCGTTACGCTTGTCTATCTCAATCTGGTAGAGGCGGGACTTCAGCATCCGGATGGCGTGCTCCTTGTTCATGAGCTGGCTGCGCTCAATCTGCACGGCTATGATGATGCCGGACGGAGCGTGGGTAAGTCGCACGGCGGTTTCCACCTTGTTTACATTCTGGCCACCAGCGCCACCGGCGCGGTAAGTATCCCAGGTAATATCGGCTGGGTTAACCTGAATGTTGATGGTATCATCCACTACAGGGTAGGCAAACACGGAGGCAAAGGAAGTATGGCGCCGCCCGCTGCTATCAAAGGGCGACATGCGCACGAGGCGGTGCACGCCAATTTCGCTTTTCAGATAGCCATAGGCAAAGTCCCCGTCTATTTCCAGGGAAGCAGACTTGATACCGGCACCTTCGCCAGGCTGGTAGCTTACCTGCCGTATGGTAAAGCCGTGTTTCTCGCCCCACATGATGTACATGCGCATGAGCATCTCGGCCCAGTCCTGGCTTTCGGTGCCACCAGCACCGGGGTTTATCTCCACGATGGCTGAGAGCTGGTCTTCCTCATCGGAAAGCATGCGCTTGAATTCCAGGTCCTCCACGGCCTTTTCCGCCGCTTTAAACTCACGCTGCATTTCTTCCTCTGAGACGTCGCCTTCCCGATGGAACTCGTAGAGCACTTCTACGTCATCTACGGCTTTGGTCACGGCCTCAAACTCATCGGTCCATACTTTAATGGACTTCAGCTCTCTCAGGGTGGCTTCGGCTTTTTTGGAGTCGTCCCAGAAATTGGGTGCCGTGGTGAGCTTTTCTATTTCGGCTACCTGCTCTTTGCGGGCATCGTAGTCAAAGATACCTCCTCAGGGCCTCAGCGCGGCCCTTCAATTCCTTCACCTGGTCGTTGGTCATGGAGTAAAATGAGTAATGTGTTGGGCAAAGGTAGTAAACCACAACGCCCGCAACCGGCAAAAGCCAGCTGCGGGCGTTAAAGCTATAGGAAGGAGGGAAGCAGAGTTATACCTGCACCATCCAGCCGTGGGTATCGGGGGCGGCGCCGGTGCGAATGGCATCCAGCTCAGCGGCTACCCGCTTGGAGAAGGAAGCCTCCGAAGTAGCTGGCAGGGTATAATCCTGGCCGTGCTGACCAATAACGCTGATGGGCGCAATGGTGGCGGCCGTGCCTACCCCAAACGCTTCCTCCAGCATGCCATTAGCATGAGCCTCGAGAATTTCTTTAGCCGATACTTTGCGTTCCTCAACCGGCATATCCCAGTCGTGGGCCAGCTGCAGCACGCTGCGTCGGGTAATGCCATCCAGAATAGAGCTGCTCAGGGCGGGGGTAATCAGGCGGCCATCAATTACGAACATGGCGTTCATGGTACCCGATTCCTCTACGTAGCGGTGCTCGGAGGCATCCGTCCAGATGAGCTGGTTGTAGCCTTCCTGCTGCGCCAGCTTGGTGGGGTACATGGCGGCACCGTAGTTGCCTGCATTTTTAGCGAAGCCCGCCCCACCTTCCGCAGAGCGCACGTATTTCTCTTCAAAACGAACCCGCAGCGGCTTGTTATAAAAAGCGGCTACCGGGCAGGTGATAATCATGAAGCGGTAGGTGTCGGAGGGGCGCACACCCAGCATGCCATCAGTGGCAAACATGTAGGGGCGGATGTAGAGCGACATGCCCGCAACATTGGGCACCCAGCCGGCATCGAGGCGAATAAGCTGCGTGAGGCCCTGCATAAACAGCTCCTCGGGCAGGGTAGGCATGCACATGCGCTCCGCTGAAGCGTTCAGGCGGTGCAGGTTGTCGGTGGGGCGAAAGAGAGCTATGTCACCCTGCTCGTTTTTGTAGGCTTTCATGCCCTCAAAAATGGACTGCCCGTAGTGCAGCGCCGAGTTGGCGGGGCTAACGGTCATGTCGCCGTAAGGCACAATTTGCGGCTCCTGCCACTCACCGTCGCGGAAATCAACCACAAACATATGGTCGGAGAATACTTTGCCGAACTCCAGGTGGTTGAGGTCCAGCTCCGGCAGACGCGAGGCAGATGTGCGCTGCGTCCGGATGGTGAGGGTGTCCAGCATACAAATGGTGGTAAATACGAGTGGGTGGGGAATAGGTCATCTAACGAAAGATGTCACAGGCGGGGTTTCCAAGTGACTTCTTCGGCGTTCAGCTCCTGGGCCATGACCCGGCTGAGCACGAACAGATAATCGGAAAGGCGGTTGAGGTAGATAGCCACCAGGTCGGCCACGAAAGCATCTTCGCGCAAGGCTACTACTAGGCGCTCGGCCCGGCGGCATACGCAGCGGGCCACGTGAGCAAAGGAAACTGCCTGGTGGCCGCCGGGCAGAATAAACTCGCGCAACTCCGGCAGGGCCTCATTCATGCGGTCCATTTCCTGCTCCAGCAGCGCAACATCTTCGGGGCGCAGGTCCGGAATTTTCATCCGGGATTTGTCTGGGTCGGAGGCCAGGGAGGAGCCAATAGTGAACAGGCGGTCCTGAATTTCTTTCAGCAGGTCGCGGCGTGCGGCATTTACTTCCTGGTCGCGCACCAGCCCTATATAGGAGTTTACCTCATCCACTGTGCCGTAGCACTCAATACGCAGACTGGATTTGGGCACCCGGGTACCGCCGATCAAAGAAGTTAGGCCCTGGTCGCCGGTCTTGGTATATATTTTCATGCAGAGGGAAAAGGTAGGTGCCTAATAACAGGCCACTATTCTTCTGGTTGCAGCAATGAAAGAAGAAAGGTGCTACCGCCAGTAAATCAACCAGCTAACTATTGCGTGGACAGATGATGATGGGAGGTAACGTTGAGGTTAGGCAGGTCGCTCTCCACCAAGCCGTCGCGCAGGCGCACCACCCGGTGCGCGTAGTGCGCAATATCTTCCTCGTGCGTTACCATAATAATGGTATTGCCCTTCACGTATAGCGCCTCAAACAGCTCCATAATTTCGTAGCTGGTCTTGCTGTCGAGGTTACCGGTGGGTTCGTCGGCCAGAATAATGCTGGGGTCATTTACCAGGGCCCGGGCAATGGCCACGCGCTGGCGCTGGCCCCCGGAAAGCTCGTTGGGACGGTGCTTGGCCCGGCTTTCCAGCCCTACGCTGCGCAACGTATCCATAGCCTTCTCCTGCCGCTCTGATTTGCTATAGCCCGCATAAATCAGCGGTAGCGCAACATTATCGAGCGCAGTAGCGCGGGGCAGCAGATTGAAGGTTTGAAAGACAAACCCGATTTCCTTGTTGCGTACCTCCGCCAGCTGGTTGTCGCTCATGTGGCTCACGTCTTTCCCATTGAGGATATACTGGCCGCTGGTAGGCGTATCCAGGCAGCCAATGATATTCATGAGGGTAGACTTACCTGAGCCCGAGGGGCCCATGAAGGCCACGTACTCGCCTCGCTGAATGGTAATGGTGATGGAGCGAAGGGCATGAATACGCTCGGTGCCCATCTGGTACACCTTCGATATGTCGTGCGTTTCGATAACTGGAGTCAACATACGCAAAGGGGCTAGCGCCAGGGGGCAGGGGCAGGTGTAGGGGCACCCCGCCGATGGTTATACTGTGTATGAAAGGTAATATATTCTGCGGGTGAAAGCAATGCCTTGAGCTTGGCCAGCGGCTCGGTGGTATAGTCCGGCAGGCCGGAATCTAACGCGGCCAAAATATAGGCCTTTAACACCGGTACGGACTCCGGATTATACTCCAGCCCCCGCAACAGCATATTGTAAGCCTGTTGGGGTTGGTGCTGCTCCTGAAAGTGCCGGGCGGCCGCCAGCGTGGCTTCTTCCAGGTAAGGCGCCTGCTGCATAAGCTGTTGGTACAAACGGCTGGCCTGCGCCGGTGAGGAGGCCGTAGCCGCCCGGAAATACAACCGGTAAGCCTGCTCCGGCACCGCAAAGTATGCCTGGGATAACAGCTGCCGGAGCACATCTGTTTGGCCGGTAAGCAAAGCATAGCGCCCGCGCAGCACGTTCCAGCGGGAGGCGCTGGCAGTGCGCATGCCAATGGCAGGTGCATAAGCCTTCAGCAGGGCAGCCACCTCAGTAGGCTGGCGGGCCCGCAAAGCAGCCTGGGCCTGAGCCAATGCGCCGGCAGGCTGGAGCGCGGCAGTATTAATGGACTGGAAAAGCAGGCCGCGCTGCGCCGGGGTAAGCCCTGCCCCAAGCAGCGCCAGATACATCACCTTCGCAGAATCCGGGGTAGAAGCTGCTACAACGTCCGCGTAAGAAGCCCGTAGCAAGGGAAGGAGCTGCAGGGCTTGCGCTGCGGCAGGCTTATCGGCGGTAGCCACGGCTACTGCAGCCGCTTGGCGGGCAGAATCGGGCTTGCCGGCCAGTGCCAGGGCGTATGCCTGGACCAGCGCGGCATCCTGCTGACCCAGCTGCTGCGCCTGTGATAAATAGCTGGCCGCGGTGGCCACTGCTCCCTGCTCCAGCAGCCATAAACCCAACAGGTGCTGGTAGTAGGCGGCGCTGGGGCTCTGGGCGGTGGTAAGCGGCAGCAGCGTGTTTTGGGCGGCCACTAAATGGCCTCCGTAGTACTGCGTCAGGGCCCGGAGGAAAATCAGCTGCTCCACATAGGCATCGTTGCCGGCGTATTTCAGCAGATTAGCGAAAGCCGGCAGCAGCGTAGTATCGCGGCGGGTGGCGCGCAGCAGTCCTTCGTGGTACAGGCGGGTGAAAGCAGGTAAGGCTAATACTGTATCGTTGGGCGCGCCCTGCAGGGTGGCCGTTTGCGGATTACGTAGGGCTGCCAGGAGCAGCGCGTTGCTTTGCCAGGTATCGGAAGTAGGGGCCGCAGACTGGCGGGTGAGGGAATCGGCAGCGGGCCATTGCTGCTGCTTGATGAGGAAGGCCAACTGGTTGCTCTTTATCACGGCATTGTGGGCGTCCAGTTTGGCTGCGCGCTGCTGGTAAAAAGTAACCGAATCGGTGAGGGAGGAGCGGGTGTACAGTTGGGCCAGGTCGTTGGCGAGGCGGGCGCTGCCGGGGGTGCTGTGCAGGGCTTCCTGCAGAATACGCTGGCGGTCAAAGAAATCCTTGGGCTGATCGAACAGCGCCGACAGCCGCAGGGAAATCTTCTCCGAGGCAGCCCGGACAAGGGCCCGGCGTAAGGCATTTATCTCATTCTGGCGCTGCCCACGAACATGATACAACGCGGCGCGGCCCAGGCTGGCTTTATGATTGAAACGGTCCAGCGCGTCGCTCTCGGCGTAGTAGCGCTCGGCCAGCAGCGCCAGCGCATCGGCCGTAGGCTGAAGCTCGCTCTGGTAGCGGGTGAGGTCGCCCAGGTTATTGTAGTAGCCGGCTTGGGCCTGGTAATACAAAAACATGTTATTCCGAATCAGCACCCCGGCTAAGGCGCCTAGTCCAATAATAAAGGCAGCGTACAATGGAAAGCGGCGGGGCTCAAAAACTACCCGGTATACCCGCAACCGCTGCCGGATTAGCGGCGCAAAATTCAGCAGCACATACAGCAGAAATACCGCGCCCAGCAGCAGGAAAACCAGCACCGTAAAGTTGCGGGCTGCGGTAAGCAACGGGTCGTTGGCGGTGCCAAAGGCATAGCCCAGCGAAGCCAGGGCAAAAGCCACCAGCGTGCCGTACAGGTGCGCCGCTCCGGGCCAGAAGGCTACCGTACCGCCATAGCTGGCCGCGCGCTGACGTAGGCCAAAGGCTCCAATAACGATGGCCGTTAGCAGAAAGATAAACGGCTCCACATGCATGCCGGGCAGGACTTCAACTGCTCCATCAGAAAAGAAGTAGAGCGCCAGCAAGCCTAGATACAATGCACTCGTCAGCACGAAAGGCAGCAAGCCAAAGCGGCTGCCCGGGTTTTCTGCCTGCGTGTTCAGCCAAAGCAAGCCTCGAATGTTTTCGATGCTGACCCACAGCACCAGCAGCACCAAAGCCGCCGTGCCCGCCTGCGTGCCATAGCTGGCCAGATGCAGAGCCGTTTGCTCGGCGGGAGCGGGGCTGCCGAGAAAGAGTAGGAGCCCGAGTCCACCAATCAGCAGCCCAAACAGCAGCAGCCGGCGGCCCAGCGAAACCCCGGGCCAGAAAGAGTGCAGCGCATACGCGGTGCCGCCTAACAAAGCCAGGCTCAGCATCAGAAAATATTGCTCCTGACTGTTGAAAACGCCCAGTAAATCGGCGTTGAGCGACATCAGCAGGAAGATGACCAAGGCCATGCCGGCAATAAAGGCCGGGCGGGCCAGCGTGCTTACCACGGCCACCCAATAGGTAAGGCATAGGCCCAGAATCACTACCCAACCCAGCGCCAGCCAGGGGCGAATAACGGGGCCCGTGCTATTAAACGTTTCGGTAAGCAGGTAGCCATTGGCGCGCACCGGCAGCGTATGCAGGCCCACCGGAACCTGCGCTATGGTGGTGGGTACGTCCGTAAGCTGCGCTACGGTAGCCAGAGGAATGGTGGCATCGGCGCCGGTGGCGTATTGCCAGAGTGCCGCCACTGCCACCGCTGCTACCAGCAGGAGCAAAGGCCACAGCGTGGCGCGCTGCCACCAGGCAACGGGCTTCACCAACGAAGGAATTACAGGAGTAGACGCCAATTACTCGAGTACTTTCGGTACGCGGAAGTAATCAGAATCTTTCCGGGGCGCATTGCGCAAACCCTCCGCGTGGGATACGCTGTTTACTGCCTCATCCGGCCGTAGCACGTTTATCTCGTGCGACAAATGAATGAGAGGCTCTACGGAAGTAGTGTCGAGTTGGCGGAGCTGGTCTACCCAATCCAGGATTTTGTTCAGGTCGCCCAGCATCTGCTGCTCTTTGTCGGGAGTAAGCTCCAGGCGGGAGAGGTGGGCTATTTGGCGGAGGGTAGCAAGGTCGGTACTCACAACAGAATGGCGTTAGGGAGAGGCAAAATTACGATTTGTGCAGACTTAACTCCGCATCGGACCCTACAGGCTCCGGCAGCGGGGCCGGAACGGCGGCCGCAGGCTTAGGCGCGCGCAGGGAAGAAGGCTCCGGAATACCGGCGGCCTCGGGTAGAAAACCGCTGGCAATAGCCTGATAAGCCTGTTGCGCCAGAGCCGGAGCATCGGCGGCAGTAAGGCCGGTAGTATGAATAGGCGTGTGCAAGGTAATGCGCAAGGGTGAGTAGCGCACCCGCAGCTTTCCGTCCAGATCGGGCAGGAAGCGGTGGTTCAGCGGCATCGAAACCGGCACAATGGGCACCCCAGCCGCAATGGCCAGTTGAAAGGCGCCGTTTTTGAAAGGCAGCATTTCCTCGCCGGGTTTTTTGGAGATAGTGCCTTCGGGAAAAATAACCACGGAGCGCCCCGCCTCCAGGCTTTTGCGGGCCTGAATAATGGAGCGGGCCCGGCTGACGGCACTTTCCCGGTTTACGGTGATGTACACCCGCCCAAACAGCGGCCCCCACAAGGGTACTTTGGCCAGGCCGCTTTTGCCCATAATATTCAGGAAGCCCGGAATGGCTTTGAACAGCACCGGGATATCAATGTAAGAGCTATGGTTGGCCACGTACACGCAGGGCTGCGAAGCGGGCAACGGGTTTTCGCGCACTACTTCCACCGGCATGCCCCACATCCGCAGGGAGAAGATAGACCAGCCCCGGTTGAAGCTATGCAGGTGCCGGTACCAGGCCGGGCGCTTTCCCAGCACCCACATGACCGGATACGTGACCACAAACGGAAGTACAAACCAGAAAGTACTCCAGGTAGTGTAGATCCGATGAGCGAGAAAACGCAATAGATGACGCATACGCTGAGAAAACGAAGGGCTTACATAAAAATACCGACGGAAGCTAAACCGCAACCGGCCTGGAAATAGTTGCCGGCGACTACGCCCGGCTTCGTAAAAATCGTTCGGCTTTTAGCAGGCCGGCCACACTGATAGCATCGGTAATCCGGTCGTTCATCACCATTTCTACAGCTTCGGCCAGGGGGAGCTTCCACAGGTGCAGTACTTCGGTTTCTTCGGGAGCCACGGCGCCGGGCGTGAGGTCTTCGGCCAGGTACACGAAGCCTTCCTCATCCGTAACGGAGTTGGAAGTGTGCAGCCGGGCAATGCACGTCCAGCGGGCGGCCGTGAAGCCGGTTTCCTCCTGCAGCTCCCGCTGGGCCGAGAGGAGAATATCTTCTTCTACCGGGCCGCCGCCCATCGGAATTTCCCAACTGTACTCATTCAGGGGGTAGCGAAACTGGCCTACCAGCCAGGTGTTGCCCTCGGCATCAACCGGTACTATGCCCAGGGCTTTGTTTTTCATGGATACTACACCATAAATGCTGGGGCTGCCGCCGGGGTTAATCACCTGGTCTTCGCGCACCCGAATCCAGGGGTTCTGGTATACAACTTCGGAAGACAGTACTTGCCAGGGGTTGTGCGTTTCGTCGGGAGCAGGAGAGGAGGAGGGATGCATAGTACGTATAGGAAGTGCCAACCCTGCAAAGGTACGGCAGGATTGGGGCACGCACTACCCTTGCCCGAAGGCATAACATAATTATGGCCGAAGAACAGGCGGTTTTCTGCCTCAGAGCCTTGACAGGCGGTTTTTTAGGCCGATTTGTGCCTTCTGACCCAGCCCGTAAAGCTCAGCAGTAGGCTAACCTCCCGGCGGGCGTTGCCGTACCAAGATAACGGCTGGCCGTCCACATTCCGGCCGCTTTTTCTGCACCTATGGCCAATCATTCTAAAAAGCCGGCAGCACCTGAACCAGGCGACCCACTCTTCAACCTTAAGCATGCGCAGGTAGAAGCTGCGCTGTCGGAACAAAACGGGGGCTGGGCCCCACCACCAACGAATACATTACCACCGATGAAGACGAGGCCCTCGATGAAGGCCCCCGTGACAAGCAAGGCAACCGCCGGGGCGAGCCCGGCACCGATGAAATCGGGAGCACTGCCGGCCGACATTAATCGGCATTCCTTTTCAACTTAAAATCAGAAAGCCTCCCCGGGTTCCAACAGCCTAGGGAGGCTTTTTCATGGCTACCTTTGCCGGCCATGCTACTAGTAACTCATACGGGTCACCCCCTCGAAGCCGGGCTGGACGAAGCCGGCCGGGGTTGCCTGGCCGGGCCGGTGTTTGCCGCCGCCGTTATTCTGCCGCCTGATTTTAGCTGCGCCTACCTCAACGACTCCAAGCAGATGACGGCCCGGCGCCGGGAGCACGCCCGCACCGAAATATGCCAGCACGCCGTGGCCTGGGCCGTGGCCGAAGCCTCCCCGGAAGAAATTGCGAGCATCAATATTGCGCAGGCCAGCTACCTGGCTATGCACCGCGCCGTAGACTTGCTAGGCATCACGCCTGCGCATTTGCTGGTAGATGGCAACCGATTCCGCCCCTACTTTGGCATTGAGCACAGCCTGCACATTGGCGGCGATGCTACCTTTCAGAGCATTGCCGCGGCTTCGGTGCTGGCCAAAACCTTCCGCGACGAGCGGATGCAGCAGCTGGCGGAGCAGTATCCGCAGTATGGCTGGGAGCAGAACGCAGGCTACCCAACCCCCAAACACCGGGCGGCTATCCGGGAATATGGCCCCACGGAGCACCACCGCATGGGTTTCCGGCTGCTGTGAGTTTCCGGAGTTAGTCAATAAAAAAGCCTCTCCTGTTCAGGAAAGGCTTTTTTATTGGCTTTAGTCAGACTATAAATAACTGCTGTATGGGCAACTGGCAACTACCGTTTCTCCTTTAGCTGCAGCAGGTCCAGGAACAGGCTGAAGCCATCTACGGTGGAGCCGCCTTCGCCAAACTTATCAAAGCTGAGGGGCTTGATGATGTAGCCGCTCACGGCCAGCTCCCGGGCTTTGAGGCGGTCGGTTTCCAGGTCGGAGGTAGTCATGATAAACACATTCAGGCCCACAAACTCAGGGTCGGAGCGCAGAATTTCCAGCAGCTCCAGGCCATTCAGCTTGGGCATGTTAATGTCGAGCATGACCACGCTGGGCTTGTTAATCTTTTCCTGCCCGTTTTCGCCCCGCAGCTGGTTTAGGGCTTCGCGGCCATTGCGGGCTATGTGCAATGGTACGTCAACGGCATGTTTGCGCAGCTCCCGCTGCACATTCATGATATCCATTTGGTCGTCTTCAACTAGCAGAATACTGGGCTCAGTGGCAAATGTTGACATAGCGAAAGAAGGCGCAAAAGAGCGGGGTGGGAACATTGATTTCGACGACTATACGGCTAGCGGGAAAGAATGGCTGAAGCCAGGCCGGCGGCTGGTTCCGGTGCCAGGGCGTGCGGCTTGGGCCAGGTAAACGTAAAGGCCGCTCCCTGACCTTCTTCCGACTCTATCCGGATGGTGCCGCCCTGGCGCTCTACCAGCTTTTTTACAATGGCCAGGCCCACGCCGGTGCTCTCCAGCGTGTCGCGCTCCGTCAGGGTCTGGAAGATGACGAAAATGCGCTCATGGTAGGCCGCCGCAATACCCGGTCCGTTGTCTTTTACCGTGAACGTATAAAAGCGGCGGTCTTCGCTGAAGCGTATGCTGACGGTGCCTTGCTCCGGCTGGTGGTGGTACTTAAACGCGTTGCTGAGCAAGTTGGCAAACACTTGCTGCAGCTCCACCCGGGAAGTGGTAATAGTGGGCAGATAAGCCGGCAGCTTCAGCTGAAATCCTTCCGGTGCGCTGAGCATGTCCATGGTTTCGGTCAGCAGCTCGCGCACGTTCACGCGCTCCTCGGCCTGGGGGGTGCGGCCCACGCGGGCCAACTCCAGAATGCCGCTGATGAGGTTTTCCATGCGGTGCACCCGGGTGCGCATCAGCAGCAGAAACTCCTGAATGTGCGCGGGCAGTGCCTGACCCATATCTTCTTCTATCCAGCGGGTGGCGCTTTCAATGCCCCGCAGCGGCGCTTTCAGGTCGTGCGATACCACGTAGGCAAACTGATCGAGCTCCAGGTTGCGGCCTTCCAGCTGGGTAACGGTGGTGTTGATGGTGTTGGACATGACGTTGAGCGAGGAAGCCAACTCGCTCATCTCATCATGCTCCGTGTCCATGATGCGGGTGGTATAGTCGCCGCCGGCAATGCGCGTGGCCAGGGACACCATGGAGGAAATGCGCCGCGCAATGAGGCGGGTGATGTAGGTGGCCCAGAGCAGGCCCAGAATAAAGGCCAGCAGGGTAATAATGATGGAGAGCAGGCGCGTCTGGTTCACGCTTTCGGCCAGCTTTTCGCGCAGCTCAAGGCGGGCTTCGTCCTCGTTCAGCTCAAAGCCGCGGAACAGGGTGCGGATTTCATCGGTGATTTTCTTGCCCGAAAGATTCTCCATCAGCCCCCGGTGCTCTACTTGAGTGAGGCCGGTTTGGTCAGGCGTTTTGCGCAGGATGGCCCGCTTCTCGCTGATCAGCAGGTGCGAGTAGTCTGACCATTGGTGGTAGAGGCGCTCGGCGCGCTGAATGCGGGCGTACTGCGGGCCGGCGGGGTCCAGCAGCTCCTTCATGTGCGAAAACCGGTCAATCAGCTTCCGCTCGCTCTGGTAGTATGGGGTGAGGATGGTTTCATTGCCCACCAGCATAAATCCGTAGAACCCGGATTCCATATCCACAATATTGCGCACCAGGGAGGTGGCATCGGAGGTAATGCGCTGGGACTGTTCTACGCGCTCCAGGTTGCGCAGCACCTTGCGGGAAAGCTGATAGTTAACAGCCACTACGGCCGCAAACAAGATCAGAATGGCCAGAAAACCAGCAAAGAGCTTGGTGGCGAGGTTTAATTTCATGCAAGGGCGAACAACAGGCTCCCGGAGCCCGGCCTGAATTAGGCGCCGTTACGCAACTTTTGCTGCATGGTTTGGAGCAGCAGCACGATTTTCTCCGAAACCACTTCAATTTCAGCAAAACCGGCCAAGGCCTCCTCGGGGTGGCCGGCCAGCTTTAAATCCATTAAGCGGTTGGCTACCTGATGCACCAGCCGATGCTGGCGGTCCAGCTCCTGTGTTTCGCGCAGCTGCCCGTACACCGGTAAACCATGATTTCGGATCCACTGGCCCAGCAGGCATACTTCCGGGTCCCGGATAGGGGCCTCATTCGTGTTGGAACCATGCAGGAAAGAGCGCAGCTTCGATTTGAAAAGCAGATGCTTTATGGTAGCCGTCTCAAAATCCTGTTTCAGTTCGTTGCTCATAAGGGGTTGGGTAAGCTGGGCTTCTTGGTAGCCGGAAAGGATTAATAGCGCGGAAAAAGCGGCCAAAACAGGGTAGCCCGGCTGCTAAGAACACGCATTAGGCAGGTGGTGTTGCAAGGCGGCAGCCGGGCCACAAAGATAATGCCTTCCCTGAAAAGCAGCCGGGCCCGCTACTTTTGGCTAATTTCACCCCGGCTTTTGCCGGGTCGCCGGCAACCCCCGTATCCTCCCCCGATTCCACACCCACCTTCTTCTTTTCCCCGAATGGCCGAAGAACTGAAAACCGTTGCCCTCAATGACGTGCACCAGCAGTTGGGCGCGAAAATGGTGCCCTTTGCCGGGTACAATATGCCCGTGCGCTACTCCTCCGACCTCGACGAGCACCACACCGTCCGCCGGGCCGTGGGCATTTTCGATGTGTCGCACATGGGCGAGTTCCGGGTGCACGGCCCCCAGGCGCTGGACCTCATTCAGCGCGTGACCAGCAACGATGCCAGCAAGCTCACGCCCGGCAAGGCCCAGTACTCCTGCCTGCCCAACAACGAAGGCGGTATTGTAGACGACCTGCTGGTGTATAAGCTGGCCGAGGAAGACTACCTGCTGGTGGTTAATGCATCCAACATCAGCAAAGACTGGAACTGGATTCAGCAGCACAACACTAAAGGCGCCGAGATGGAAAACCTCTCGGACGAGCTGAGTCTGTTTGCCGTGCAGGGCCCCAAAGCCATTGCCGCCCTGCAGTCCCTCACTGATACCGACCTCAGCAGCATTCCCTACTATTCCTTCGTGCAGGGCACGTTTGCCGGTGCTCCTAACGTCATCATCTCGGCCACGGGCTATACCGGCGCGGGAGGTTTTGAGCTGTATATTCCCAATGCGTACGCCAAGCAGGTGTGGGACAAAATCCTGGAAGCGGGTCAGCCCTACGGCCTGAAGCCCATTGGGCTGGGTGCGCGCGATACGCTGCGTCTGGAAATGGGCTACTGCCTCTACGGCAACGACATCGACGACCAGACGTCTCCCCTGGAAGGCGGCCTGGGCTGGATTACCAAATTCACGAAAGACTTCACCAACTCCGCCGCCCTCAAGCAGCAGAAGGAGCAGGGCGTGTCGCGCAAGCTGGTAGGCTTCCTGATGGACGGCCCCGGCATTCCGCGCAGCCACTACGAGCTGGTGAATGAAGCCGGTGAGAAAGTAGGCGAAGTAACCTCCGGCACCCAGTCGCCTTCGCTCAGCAAAGGCATTGGCCTGGGCTACGTGAAGACCGAGCTGAGCGCCCCCGGCAGTAAAATCTTCGTTCAGATTCGTGGCAAAAACCAGCCTGCTACGGTGGTTAAACTGCCCTTCGTGCTTGGCACGGAAGAGGCATAATAAAAATTGAAATAATTAGTTGACCGTCATGCCGAGCGAAGCCGAGGCATCTCGCGTGCTGATGTTGGGGTGGTAATTATTGCCATTGAAACGAAGCGAGCGAGATGCTTCGGCAAGCTCAGCATGACGGTCTTTTTTGGAGTTGCTGAAATGAGCATCATGCCGACCCTTGATATTTGCTTTTCGCCGGAGTTGCTGCCTTTGTATGATTTGAAAGGCCGGGTGGCGGTGGTAGTAGATATCCTGCGCGCCACATCCAGCATTGTTACGGCGCTGGCCAATGGCGTAACGCACCTGGTGCCGCTAAGTGAGCTGCCGGAATGCCAGGCCATGGCTGCACAAGGCTACATCACCGCTGCTGAGCGGGACGGCCGGCAGGCAGAAGGCGTAGATCTGGGCAACTCACCCTTTGGCTACCTGGATGGGATAGTACCCGTGCAGGGCCGCTGCGTAGCCATCACCACCACCAACGGTACCCGCGCCCTGCAGCTTTCAAGTGCCGCCGATGCCGTGGTAGTAGGGGCTTTCCTGAATCTGGGTGCCGTGGCCGAGTTCCTGCGCCAGCAGCAGAAAGACGTGGTAGTTGTATGCGCCGGCTGGAAAGGTAAGTTCTGCCTGGAGGATACCATTTTCGGGGGTGCCCTGGCCGAGAGGCTCGCTGATTCCTTTGATATCACTAGCTCCGATGCCACCCTAGCCGCGCTAGACCTCTGGCAGGCTGCCCAGCCCGATGTGGCTGGCTACCTGCTCAAATCAGCCCACGTGCGCCGCCTCAATAGTCTGGAGTCGCACAAGGATATGGAGTTCTGCGTGCGTCAGGATGAGTACGCGGTGGTGCCGCTCTTCCGCAACGGGCAAATTGAAGTGGAGAAGCTCGCTTAGCGCAGCTTTTCGTTTTGCTGATGGCGGGTGGCGTCGCGCTGGGTTTTCTTTTCCAGGTTGCGCTGCAGAGCTTCGGTCAGGTTTACGCCGGTCTGGTTGGCCAGGCAGATTACCACGAAAAGCACGTCGGCCAGTTCATCGGCCAGCACCTTGTCTTTATCGGATTCTTTGAATGATTGCTCGCCATACTGCCTGGCAATGATGCGGGCCACTTCGCCCACCTCCTCCGTGAGCATAGCCATATTGGTCAGCTCATTGAAATACCGCACGCCAGTGGTTTGAATCCAGGTGTCCACGGTCTTTTGTGCTTCTTCGATGGTCATGTTGTGGGGAGTAAGGGAGGGGAAAGATGCAAACAAACCTATCTGTCATCCTGAGCAAAGCAAAGGACCTTCTCACGTTAGCACGACTGGCATAACAACGACTTGTTTTAACGTGAGAAGGTCCTTCGCTTTGCTCAGGATGACAGTTGGGTTGATGACAGAAGTTTTTGATAAAGAAAGGCTTTACTGATTGGTCGCCGGCGAATCCAGCACAATAGTTACCGGGCCATCATTTAGCAGGCTTACCTGCATATCAGCCCCAAACTCACCAGTAGGCACAGGCTGCCCTAGGAGCTGTTCCAGCAGGCGCACAAACTGCTCGTAGAGCGGAATGGCAATGGGGGGTGGGGCGGCGCCAATGTAGCTGGGTCGGTTGCCTTTACGGGCATCGGCCAACAGGGTAAACTGACTGACCACCAGCACCTGCCCTTGGATGTCCTGCACGCTGCGGTTCAGCTTGCCTTCCTGGTCGGAGAAAATGCGCAGCTGCACCAGCTTGCGGGCCATCCAGTCCAGAGAGCGGGTATCGTCGTCGGGGGCGAAGCCGGCCAGTACCAGCAAACCCGGCCCGATTTCGCCGGTCACGCGGCCTTCTACCGTCACGCTGGCCTGCCGCACCCGTTGAATAACTGCACGCATAAGAAAGAGGGAAGTGGTTTGTTTTGCTTATTTCGTGGGCAGATTGCAATCTGACGGCCATGCCCGACGCGAAAAACGACAAATTCTCCCCGAAAACCTTGCTCTGGCTGCTGCCGGCCCTGCTGCTGCTGGCCGCTATACGCCTGCACGGCCTACCCCAGGCTGCTTTACCCGACTATGACTCCGTGCGCAACTGGCAGATTGTGCAGGAAGTAGCGCAGGGCAATCTGCGAAATATCTTTCACCATGCCAGCCCCGGCTTCTACCTGATATTTGCCCCGGTAGCCGCCCTGCAGCCCGATTTTCACTGGTTTCTGTATCTCAATGCGCTGCTGGCCGTGGCCGCCGTCGGGCGCCTGGCAGCTTTTGTAGCGCGCTATGCCCGGCTGCGGGGCTTCGAAACGGCCTTGCTGGTCCTGCTCATCGGTACCTGCACCACGCTCACCTTCTCCGGCCGCGACTTCACTATGAGCTCGGCCAGCCTGCTGTTGTTTGGGGAGCTGCTGCGCGCCTATTATGAGCGACTGCAGCAGCCCAGCCGCCAGACGCTGCTACGGGTGGCGCTGTGGCTGGCCGCCGGCTTGTGCATCAACTACAAATTCCTGCTAACGTTTCCCATTCTGGGGGCCTTTGAAATATTGCAGGCCGATGGGTTACTCTGGCAGCGCGGCAACGCGTGGCGCGTAACGGCCATTCTGGCGGCGCCTTTTCTGGTGCTGGGCATATTGGTTACAGGGCTGACTATTCTGCCCTGGTACCGCTGGCTGGCCACCTACGCCGGTATCCTGTGGCCCTCAGCCATGAACGAAGCTGGCCGCGCCGGCAATGTGCGCCTGGATTTATGGTACTACCCCCGGCTGCTGTTACAGTTTGAGTCGCCGCTGCTGGGCGTGGGGTTGCTGCTCACGCCGGTAGTATTCTGGCCGGAGCTGCGTGCCTGGCGCAAGGGCCTCACGCTGCCGGTATATCTGCTTATTTGGGCCTGGCTGTTTCTGGGTGGTATGTCTCTGATTCTGAAGGCGCCGCGTGGGTTGCTGTTTGCTTATGGGCTGTTTGCGGCGCTGGGTTTTCTGGTTCTGCGGCGGCTGTTGAGCTCCGCCATCATGCAGCAGCGGTTAAGCGTGGCGGTAAGGGTCGGAATTTTGGTAGGGCTTTCGTTGCTGGTCATCGGGGGAAATCTGCTGCGGCTGCAACACCATATCTACCGCTATACCCCTACGCAGTACCAGCAGGTAGCGCATTGGCTGCAGGAGCACGGGCAGCGACGGGTGGCCAGCACCGTGAGCAATGCGCTGCTGCCATTCGCGGCTCCGGCGGGCATCAGCGTACAGGTCATCAGCAATGAGAACCAACTGCCAGCACTAAGGGCGGCCGGCGTGCAATACGTGGTGCTGGATGGCTACCGGCTGGTAACTGGAATCAACAAGTTTTCCCGGCTGGAAAAGCTGCCGGCGGAAGCGACGTTTACCGAGCCTCTGCTGTTGTCGCCGATGTTGTTTCTGGAGCATTCCGAGTTTACCGGACTGGGCTATGAAGAAACCCTGAGCCGGCAGCAGCAAGCCCTGCAAATGGGGCCTTCCTTGCGCATTGTGCACATCCCGGAGCAGTAAGCAACTAGCGCAGAATACGCAGGCTATCCAGCATATGCTGGTAGCGCCGGGCATTTTGCTTGTGCTGCCCAAAGGTTTCGGCGAAATCGGAAAAGCCGCTGTGGTCGGGACGGGCACAGAAAAACAGGTAGCGGTGGGCTGCTGGCTTCAGCACAGCGTCCAGACTCTGGCGGTTGGCGGAGGTAATGGGGCCCGGCGGCAGGCCTTTGTGCTTGTAGGTATTGTAGGGCGAGTCTACCAGCTTATCCTTGTTCAGCACGCGCTTCACCCCAAAATTACCAATGGCCCAGAGTAGGGTAGGGTCGGCCTGCAGGCGCATGCCACGGCGCATGCGGTTGAGGTACACCCCGGCAATAACGGGCTTGTCTTCCTTCTTGGAGGTTTCGCGCTGCACAATACTGGCCAGCACGTGCACCTGCACCGGGGTAAGGCCCAGCGAATCGGCCTGCTGCTGGCGGCGGGGCGTCCAGAAGCGGCGGTGCATGGCTGCTGCCGTGTCCAGAAACTGGTGGGCAGATGTATTCCAGACCAGCCGGTAGCTGCCGGGCAGAAACAGGGTTAAAATGGTGGTGGTGTCCAGCTGATAGGTACGCTGCAAAAACGCATTATCAGCCAGCAACAGGCGCAGACTGGTGGAATCCGCTTCCAGCTGGCGGCTGATCTGGCGGGCCAGCTGGGGCTTGTATTTGAAGGCATTGAGCTCAAAGACCAGCGTGTCCTGATGGCCGTTCTGCAGCATATCGAGCAGCTGCCGGTTGCCTAGCTCAGACGTGAGCAGGTAGCGCCCCGGCCGCACCTGTAACGGGTAGCCCCGCCGCACCGCCAGCCACCGAAACGTGGCGGTATCCTGCAGCAGCTCCTGCCGGGCTAGGGTATCCAGCACTTCCCGAAACGTAGCGCCGGTACGGATAAATAGGTAGGCCGGACCCTCGGCAGAGGGCGCAACATTAGGCTTCCACCACATGCGCCAGCCCTGGTAGCCCGCCCAGCTGCCGCCCAGCAGCAGCAACGCCAGTACCACCCAACCTATACGTCTCAATAAAGCCCTCAATACCTCAACTGTTACCTGT
This sequence comes from Hymenobacter sp. DG25A, assembly GCF_001280305.1. NCBI lineage: Bacteria > Pseudomonadati > Bacteroidota > Cytophagia > Cytophagales > Hymenobacteraceae > Hymenobacter > Hymenobacter erythromyxa. Next base: position 575,084 of record NZ_CP012623.1, read on the forward strand.
CAACTGGCTTCAAAGATAAGCCGAAGTCCGTTTACCCGGCATTCACCAGGTTGGAAATGGCCCCGCGCAGCTGCTCACGCCGCTCGCGCCGCTCTACCTCCACCGGAGGCGCCGCCCGCACTTCGCAGTCCGGAATCTGGCAACGCTCGCAGGTTTCGTTTACGCGCTTCTGCACAATGGCCGGGTCATCCAGGAACCGGATTTTATTGCGCAGGTTATCGTCGCAGAGCAGGCCCACGGTTACGCTTACGGCCGGCTCTACGGCCGTGCCGGCGCGGGCCAGGGTGAGGCACAGATATTCGTCCTCGTTGGGGTAGCGGGAGCGTTGCGCCCCAATGCTGAAGGCGGGCGCCTGGCGCAGGGCCACGCTCCGGCACTCATGAATCAGGCGCAGGGAAATCCAGCGGCGGCAGTAGTGCTCGTGCAACTCGTTGCCATGCGGGTTGTGCAGGCGCGAGAGGTGCAGCTCCTTGGTCAAAACGTAAGGCGCGTTGGCCTTGGCCTGATCAAAACGCAGGAAGAATAGGCTTTGCAGCCCAAAATGGCGGGGTAGCAGGTTGGTGATGCGCTGCATGAACATCTCCGGCGACACGCCATACTTCGTGAGCAGATCCAGCAGGCGGTTGGGGTCCCAGTGGTCGGCGCTGAAAAACTGCTGCACGTCGCGGACCAGGCTGTCTTCTTCCATCAGCAAAGCGCTGGCAAAGTAGGACGCCTTGAAGTTGTTCAGCACTTCATCAAAAGAGCGCACTGGAAAGTTTGCATTCACATAAGGCCGCTCTTTCAGGTTGAGGTAGTTGAAAGCCACCTCCCGGCCCAGTACAAACGACTCCTGGGCCCGCGTGAGGCCGGGGCGCAGCAACAGGCGGCTTAGCTTGGGCTGATATACGGAGCGCAGGCGGCCCAAAGAGCCATAGTCGCCCAGAATGGTGCGGTCTATGGTATAGCCATATTTCTCCACCAGCACCCGCTCCAGCTGGGTGGTATCAAAGGGGGCAGCTGAGCTCAGTTGTTCTTCTACTATAAAGGTGCGCACGTCCTGCTCCAGCTCCTCAAAGTAGTTGTCGTGCATCTCCTGGTAGGAGCGCAACGCGGCCAGAAAGAAATTTTCCTGACGCAGCTCATAGTTGCGGGCTATTTCGAAGAGCGTGCTGATGAAAGCATTCATCTTGGCCGGCGCATCAGCAATGAGCTCCACAATGCGGATAGGCTCCAACCCGAACATCTCCAGCGGAAACTCCTTCAGCACATCAGACTGCAGTAGTTGGGAAATAGGCTCCAGCCGGCGGCTGAGCGTGAGCGAGGTCAGCTGGTCGTAGCTCACGCCCAGCACCTTGCTCATGCTGAGGATCTTATCGGCCTTGGGGTACTTCTTGCCCTTTTCAATCTCATTCAGATAGGAAACCGAAACGTCGCAGGCCCGGGCCAGCTCGGCGGGGGTAAAGCCGCGTTCCTGACGCAGCTCGCGCAGTTTAAGACCAAAAATCAGGCGGACAACCTGGCCGTGACTAAGCATAGGCGAAAGAAAGAAGAGCAGAAATGCCGGGGACTAGCCTGCAAGTAACACGGATTTTAGAACACCGTCTTAACCGGGCAGCTATAACCCTCAAAAGTAACAGGATTTAGCGATTCAATATTATTAGCGAATATTCGCTTGTTTGATATAATTCGCTTTCGTATGTTTGGTCAGTTCCTCAACTGTCTCACTTTCAATCTCCCCAGATATGTCGCCCTTTGCCGAACCTCAGACCGTAGTACCCGAGTCCGTTTACCTCACGCCGGAGCGCGTGCGGGTAATAGGAGCCTTCAAGCCAGAATTTGCAGCTATTCTCACGCCCTCGGCGCTGGCCTTTGTAGCGGAGCTGCACCGGCGCTTCGACCCCACCCGCCGCCATTTGCTGGCCCGCCGGGAAGCCCGGCAGCTGGAATTTGAGGCCGGCAAGCTCCCCGACTTCCTGCCCGAAACCCGCCTGATCCGGGAAAAGCCCTGGACGGTAGCACCTATTCCGGCCGATTTGCAGGACCGCCGTGTGGAGATTACCGGCCCCGTAGACCGGAAAATGATGATAAATGCTCTGAACTCCGGCGCCAAGGTGTTTATGGCGGATCTGGAAGATTCCAACGCCCCCACCTGGGAAAATGTGATTGAAGGCCAGCGCAACCTGCGCGACGCCGTGCGCCGCACCATCAGCCTGAGCACCCCGGCCAAGGAGTATAAGCTGAATGAGGAAACGGCCACCCTGGTAGTGCGCCCCCGCGGCTGGCACCTGGTAGAAAAGCACGTGCTGGTAGACGGTGAGCCCATCTGCGCATCCCTGTTCGATTTCGGCCTATACTACTTCCACAATGCCCACGAGCTGTGCGCCCGTGGCAGCGCCCCATATTTCTATCTGCCCAAGATTGAAAACCACCTGGAAGCGCGCCTGTGGAACGACGTTTTTGGGTTTGCGCAATGGTCGCTGAAGCTGCCCAAGTGCACCATCAAAGCCACAGTGCTCATTGAGACGCTGCCCGCCGCGTTTGAGCTGAATGAAATCCTGTATGAGCTGCGTGAGCACAGTGCCGGCCTCAACTGCGGCCGCTGGGACTATATTTTCTCCTACATCAAGCGGCTGGGGCTAAAGCCCGAGTTCCGCCTGCCCGACCGCGCCCAGGTAACCATGGCGGTGCCCTTTATGGCTGCCTACTCGCAGCTGGTTATCCAGACTTGCCACCGCCGCGGGGTGCACGCAATTGGTGGCATGGCCGCCCAGATTCCCATCAAAAACAACCCCGAGGCCAACGAAGCAGCCCTGGAGAAAGTACGCCTGGACAAAGTGCGCGAGGCCAAAAACGGCCACGACGGCACCTGGGTAGCGCACCCCGGTCTGGTGCCGGTGGCGCTGGATGTTTTTAATGAGCTGATGCCCGGCCCCAACCAGATTGACAACAAGCGCGAAGACGTGCACGTTACCGCCGCCGACCTGGTGCAGGCGCCCGAAGGCACCATCACGGAAGAAGGCCTCAAGCTGAACATCGACGTAGCCATTCAGTACATCGAGTCCTGGCTGCGCGGTAACGGCTGCGTGCCCATTTACAACCTGATGGAAGATGCCGCTACGGCTGAAATCAGCCGGGCGCAGGTGTGGCAGTGGGTGCACACGCCCGGCACCACGCTAACCGATGGCCGGGCCGTAACGCTGGATCTGTACCGTTACCTGGTGCCGGGCCAGCTGGAGAAGATTAAGGCGCTGGTAGGAGAGGAGCAGTTTGAAAAAGGCCGCTACCTGGAAGCCGCCCGCCTGTTCGACCGGCTGGTAATCAGCGAGAAGTTTGTAGAGTTTCTGACAATCCCCGCCTACGAGCAACTGGCCTAGCTCTTTTCAATGCCACTTATCCTCTCTTCCGCTGAAGCGAGGATAAGCGGATAATACTCCGTTTCAATTTCCTTAAAAAAGCCGCCCAAGCGCCGGCCGGGCAGCGCCTTGCCTTTCCCTAACCCTTTTCATTCCCAACCCAACTCCCCATGAACAAGCAGGAACGCATTGCCGCCATTACCCAGGACTGGGCCCAGAATCCCCGCTGGAATGGCGTGAAACGCCCCTACACCGCCGAGGATGTAGTAAAGCTGCAGGGCTCCGTGAAGATTGAGTATTCTCTGGCCAGACAGGGGGCTGAGCGCCTCTGGCAGCAGCTTCACACGCAGCCCTATGTGGCCGGCTTGGGCGCCCTCACCGGCAACCAGGCCGTGCAGGAAGTGCAGGCCGGCCTGAACGCCATTTACCTGTCCGGTTGGCAGGTGGCGGCCGATGCCAACGGTGCCGGCCAGATGTACCCCGACCAGAGTCTGTACCCCGTAGACAGCGTGCCCAGCGTGGTGCGCCGCATCAACAATGCCCTGCTCCGCGCCGACCAGATTCAGAATCTCTCCGGTGATGGTGATGTGCATTGGATGGTGCCTATTGTAGCCGATGCCGAAGCCGGTTTTGGCGGCAACCTGAATGCGTTTGAATTGATGAAGATGATGATTGAGGCCGGGGCCGCCGGGGTGCACTTCGAAGACCAGCTGTCATCGGCCAAAAAGTGCGGCCACCTGGGCGGCAAGGTACTGGTGCCCACCCAGGAAGCCGTACAGAAGCTGGTAGCCGCCCGCTTAGCGGCTGATGTAATGGGCGTGCCCACCTTCATTGTGGCCCGCACCGATGCCGATGCCGCCGACCTGCTCACCGCCGATGTAGACTCCCGCGACAAGCCCTTTGTGCTGCAGGAAGCCGAGCGCACCAGTGAAGGCTTCTACCGGGTGCGCTGCGGCGTAGAAGCCTGCATTGCCCGCGGCTTGGCCTACGCTCCCTACGCCGACCTGATCTGGATGGAAACCTCCCACCCCGATCTGGAGCAGGCCCGGCAGTTTGCCGAAGGCATTCATGCTCAATTCCCCGGTAAGCTGCTGGCCTATAATTGCTCTCCTTCCTTTAACTGGGCTTCCAAGCTGAGTGTAAAGCAGATGGAGACCTTCCGCGAAGAGCTGGCGGCCCTGGGCTATAAATTCCAGTTCATCACCCTGGCCGGTTTCCATGCCCTCAACACCAGCATGTTTGAGCTGGCCCAGGCCTACCGCGACCGGGGCATGGCCGGCTACTCTGAGCTGCAGGAGCGGGAATTTGCGCTGCAGAACCATGGCTTTAAAGCCGTGAAACACCAGGCCTTTGTAGGCACGGGCTATTTCGATGCAGTGCAGAACGTTGTAGCCTCTGGCAAGAACAGCACAGCCGCCCTGGTAGGCAGCACAGAAGCAGCGCAATTCTAAATCATGGATTCGTCGGATTTTTCGGATGCCACGGATTTTGTGGACGATTACTTTTCAACAAAAAAGCCTCGCAATCTGCGAGGCTTTTTTGTTGGGCTTACCTGGGGTTGAAATCAGTTCAATCCGTTTAACATCCATCCAATCTATGGTCCATGAAATCCGTGGCATCCGAAGAAATCCGACGAATCCGTGATTTAGAAGGGTAATGCCACCAGGTCGTAGTCCAGGTTGTGGCGCTGGGCAGTTTCGCGCAGAATGGTTTTCTGCCAGGGGCGTAGCACGTGTTCCGCGCCTAACTCGATTATATCGGCTACCAGGCGGTTGGAGAGTACCAGGTTGGCCACGTAGCTGTTTACATCTTCCGTAATGTGGGTTTTCAGTTGCAGGAGCAGCTGCTCGCGGGCATCGGCGCGGGCGGCTTTTTCTCCGCTGAGGCGGCGGCGGAAGGGGAATCGACGGCCTTCGGCGCTGGGCGCCGGCTCAGGAGTAGCTACAAAGTTGTGGGGCGAAAGCGCCGATAGGCGCTCCAGATAGGGGGCACGCTTCAAATCCGGGTGCAGGCCACGGGCCGATTTCCAGTCGTTTTCACTGCGAGGGGTGTCGCGCACCAGCTCGGCCAGCCTATCGTTGGCAAAAACCATGTATGGCGGGCGGTCCAGCTGACGGGCCATCTGGTCGCGCACCAGGTACAAGTCGCGGAAGAGGGGCATTTCCTCCGGCAGAATGCGGTATTTGCCCGCTACGCGCAGATAAGGCCGCTCGTCGCGGGTATAGCGCACCTCTTCCAGCGCGGCATTCTCCTCCGCAGCCCACTGGGTACGGCCCAGCGCGGCCAGTTTGGCGGCCAGCCGGTCGGCCAGCTCAAACAAGTAGATTACATCGTTGGCCGCATACTCCTTTTGGGCCTCGGTGAGGGGGCGCTTCAGCCAGTTCGATTTCTGCTCGCCTTTATCTACTTCCAGTCCTAGTTCAGACTGAATCAGGCGGCCCAGCGAAATGTTGTTGTCGGCTTCGGCCAGCAGGGTGTACTGCACGCTGGTGTCGGTGATGTTGCGCACGTGCACGCTGTAGAGCTCATCCAGCAGCAAAATATCCGACTTACAGCTATGGAATACCTTCTCCACGGCCGGGTTACGCAGAATAGCCCAGAGGGGCTCCAGCTCGTGGGCCGGGTTGGTTAGCGGCAGCGGGTCAATCAGGTAAACGGTCTGGCCATCAAAAACCTGAATCAGAGCGAGGTTGCGGCCGTAGCGGTGGCGCATATCATCGAATTCCAGGTCGATGCCGATGCGTGTGCACGCCTGAAGCGCTTCGGCGGCGCGCTGAATGGCCACGTGGGCCGTGAGGTACTGAATCTGTGGCATAAAGCTAAGTTGCTGCAAATAAACAGGGTTTTTTGCTGTGCATTCTGTTTCTTCCGTGCATCAGCTAATTAGACAGCCAAAATCCTAAACACTGTTGAAATCCTGCATAATTGTTTAGTATTGCCAAACGCATTAGAAAAGATCATTTTTGAACTTTTCTAACCAAGTTTTTCTCACTTAACCTGGCCGTAAGGTCATATATCATGAAACACAGACTACTCCTTACTCTAGTGCTCTATTTAGTGCTGGGTGTAGCAGCCTGGGCTCAAACCCGTTCCGTTAGTGGGCGGGTTACGGCTGCAGGTGATGGATCAGGGCTACCTGGTGTAACCGTTCTGGAGCGCGGCACCACTAACGGCACCAGCACTGATAGTAACGGTAATTTTTCGCTAACTGTACAGGAAGGTGCTAGCTTAGTTATTAGCTCCATTGGCTTTACCACCCAGACCGTAGCAGTAGCGGGGCAAAGCAATATTACCGTGCGGCTGCAATCCAGCGAGACGCTGCTGGCCGAAACTGTGGTAGTAGGTTATGGCTCGCAGGCCAAAGCAGACTTAACCGGCGCCATCACGCAGGTGTCTGCCAAGGAGATTCAGAACACGCCGGTTCCCACATTTGAGCAGGCGCTCCAAGGCAAAGCAGCCGGAGTATTTGTAGAGAATACCGGCGGTAAGCTGGGTCAGGCTGTGAAGGTGCGCATCCGAGGTACCTCTTCGGTTAGCGGTGGCAACCAACCGCTTTATGTAATTGATGGTATTCCCATTATTTCAGAAGATCAATCAACTACTTCGGCCGCTACCAACCCTATTGCCGACCTGAACCCGAACGATATTGAGTCTATCAGCATTCTGAAAGACGCATCGGCCACGGCTATTTATGGCTCGCGGGGCTCCAACGGGGTGATGCTGATTACCACCAAGCATGGGCGTAAGGGCAAAACCAACTTCAACCTGGGCGTGCAGTATGGTACCAGCGAACCTACCAACTACCGCGAATTCCTGAACGCTAAGGAGTATGTGGAGCTAGTAAGTGAAGCGGCTGCCAACGAAAATGAGCGGGACCCCAGCTTCGATTATGTGGCCTACACCAACGTACGTCTGCGCCGGTGGTCGGCTGGTAATGATGACTATAAAACCGGGGCCGTAGATACCGACTGGCAGAAGGAAGTACTGCAGAAAAATCCTTACAGCCAGTACGACCTCAGTGCTTCCGGGGGCGACGAAAAAACCCGTTTCTACCTGTCCGGCGGCTACAGCGACCAGAAGGGTATTCTGATTTCGAACCGTTTTCAGAAGATGACTTCCCGCTTCAACATCGAGCATACCGCTACTGATAAGCTCACGCTGGGGGTTAACCTGAGCCTGGCACGTACGAAAAACCACCGGCTGGACAATGATAACTCGTTTGGCACGCCCATGCAGATTGTGGCCCTGTCTCCCATTACGCCCGTAATTGACCCCCGCACCCAACTGTTAAGCGGCGCGCTGGATCTGGCAACCGGCTTGCCTAACACGCTGTACCCAGTGTACTATAACCCGCTGCTGAGCGTGGAAAATGCTTCCAACGAAACCACGGTGTACCGGGCACTGGGCAATGTGTTTGCCCAGTATCAAATTCTGAAAGGTCTTTCCTTCCGCACGGAAGAGGGCATTGATTTCCTCGACCAGAATGAAGAGTACTATTCCGGCCGCCTGACGGCCCGTAATACCGACTTTACCAGCAATGGCAACGCGCAGAGCAACTACTCGCAGAACCTGCGTTTCACTACCAACAACTTCTTTACTTACCGCTTCACCGCCAATGAAGTTCACTCGCTGGAAGCCGTAGCAGGCATGGCTTACGAAGGCCGTACCTACCGCGCCAACAGCGTATCGGGCCAGCAGTTTCCCAGTGATGCCTATAAGAACATTGCCAGCGCAGGTCTTATCAACGCAGGCTCCTCTTCTGAATCGGCTAGCTCGCTACTCTCGTATTTTGGCCGTGCTAACTATGCCTTCGATAGCAAATACCTGGTGACGTTAAGCGCCCGTGTAGATGGCTCTTCCCGCTTTGGGGTAAACAACCAATACGGTTTCTTCCCGGCTGCTTCCCTAGGCTGGGTAGTTACGGAGGAAGCTTTCCTGCAGGACCAGGAGGTACTGAGCTTCCTGAAACCTCGCGTCAGCTACGGAAAAACGGGTAACCAAGGCTTTGGCGACTTTAGCTCCCGCAGCTTGTTTGGTGCTGGCAGCTACGGTAGCCTCCCCACCCAGCGCCCCATACAGATTGGTAACCCCGATCTGAAGTGGGAGCTGACTACTCAGATTGATGCTGGTCTGGAATTCGGCTTTATCAATAACCGCATTTCCGGTGAGGTAGATGTGTATCAAAAGAAGTCAGACCAGCTGGCGCTGAATGTTAACCTTCCCGGTACTACCGGTTTCACCCGGCAGTTGCAGAACCTGGGTAAAATGGAGAACAAAGGCGTAGAATTTGCGCTGAACACGCAAAACCTGGTAGGCAACTTCACGTGGACTACCAACTTCAACGCATCCTACAATAAGAACAAGGTAATCAACCTGAACGGCCAAGTAATTGAAGGTGGTTACATCAACCGCGCGGTAGAAGGCCAGCCTATTGGAGTTTTCTACACGGTTGAATACGCCGGCGTAGACCCTGAGAATGGCGATGCGCTGTACTATCTGAACACACCTAATGCGGATGGTAGCCTCAACCGCGGAACTACTCCCGATTATAACGCCGCTGAGCGGGTGGTAGTAGGCAATCCTAACCCAAAATGGACGGGTGGCGTCACTAATACGTTTGGGTTTAAAGGCCTTGATTTGGGCTTTACGTTCCAGGGAGTATTTGGCAACAAGGTCTATAACGGTGCCGGTCAGTACATGTCGGCCAGCGCTAGCAATGGCTTTGATAACCAGACAAAAGATCAGCTGAAGCGGTGGCAGAAGCCCGGTGATATTACGGATGTACCGCAGGCCCGTTTGTTTGAAGGAAATGGCGTTGCCAACTCAACGCGCTACCTCTCAGATGCCAGCTACGTGCGCCTGAAGCAGGTAACGTTGGGGTACAACCTGCCTACTGCCTGGAGCAAAAAAGCAGGAATGGAGCGTGTGCGCCTATACTTCACGGGGGTAAACCTGCTCACTTTCACCGACTACGAAGGTTGGGACCCGGAAGTGAATACTGACTACCTCGCCGGCAACATTGGCCAGGGCAACGACTTCTATTCGACGCCGCAGGCCCGTACCTACACATGGGGTATCAACATTGGTTTTTAATCCAATTGTACTAAACGGCCTGGAGCCTAGAAATTCTCAAGATGAAAACACAGTGGTATAAAATAGCCTTCGGTGCGCTCCTTTTGGCGCTACCATTGGCCAGTTGCGACAGCAAGCTGGATATAGAGCCAGTAACGAATGTAAGCCCGGAAAAAGCACTGAAAACCTCTGCCGATGTTGAAGCATTGCTGAACGGAGGCTACGAGCAGCTCGGCGGGCAGTATTTGTATGGCGGAGGCCTGCAGTACTACGCCGATTTGCTGGGTGATGCCGGTGAAGTGCAATTTGGCGGTACTTACTTACAGCCCAAAGAGCTGATAGCTAAGTCAGTATTGACCAACAACTCATTCGTAGCCAATACGTGGACGAGTGCTTACGCCACCATCAATACGGTGAATACGGTATTAGCCAACCTCGATAAAGTATCAGAGGTGCAGAAGGAGCGTGTGGAAGGTGGCGCTAAGTTCATTCGGGGAGCTTTGTACTTTGAGTTGGTACGATACTACGGCAAGGCCTGGAATGATGGAAATCCTTCGGCCAACCTAGGCGTACCAATTGTGCTGACGCCAACGGATGTAAACAAGAGTCCCGGTGAGGAAGCTAAAGTAAAGCGTAATACGGTGGCGGAGGGATACGAACAGGCTATTAAAGACCTTACCGAAGCCGAAACACTGTTGCCGGCTACTAATGGCTTCTTTGCAACCAAATATGCTGCCTCTGCTATGCTGGCACGCCTATATCTGCAACAGCAGGAATATGCCAAGGCCGCCGTGCAGGCTGATAAGGTGATTAGCTCCGATAACTACGCCTTGGTATACCCCTATGCCGCCGAGTTTGCCGCGTTGGGTAATACCAGCGAAGATATCTTCGCCATTCAGCTCACCCCTCAGGCGGGTATTAATGATCTGAATACGTTCTACTCCATTAACTCCCGTGGCGAGATTTATCTGACGGAAACTTTCGTCAATCAGTTCGAGCCAGATGATGACCGGTTGAACTCCATCGACTACGACTATGGCCTGTCAACCAAGTTCGACAATATCCACGGTAACATCCACCTGATTCGTCTGGCTGAAATGTACCTGATTCGGGCAGAAGGCAACTTACGAGCTGGTACTGAAGTAGGTGCCTCTCCTGTTGATGACGTGAACATGGTGCGCGAACGGGCCCAACTGCAACCCTATAGCAGCGTAACCATCGACGAAATCCTGCTGGAGCGTCGCCTGGAACTAGCTTTTGAAGGCTTCCTGCTGCACGATCTGAAGCGCACCGAAATGCAGGTAGATAACCTGCCCTGGAATTCGCCGAAACTGGTATTGCCCATTCCGCAGCGCGAAACCGACGTAAACTCCAACTTAGTTCAGAACGAAGGCTATTAATACTTAGCCTGACATCTTATTAAAAAAGCCGCTCCGAGCATCGGAGCGGCTTTTGTTTTCTATAGCTGCGGTATTAGCCTATTTATCGGAAAGCAGCAGTTGAGGAGCGTTGCCGCTGCCCATGATAATCACCTTACTGTTGGGCGAGGTAGCTATTTCTTTGTTGGCCTTAATCATTTCGTACTGCAGGAGCTTGTCGCTGAGCTGGTTGCTGAGGATCTTCTGATAGTCGGCAATGCCCTGGGCTTCTACGCGCTTCCGTTCGGCTTCCTGGCGCTCTTTCTGGAGTACAAACTGCATTTTTTGGGCGTCCTGCTCAGCGGAAATCTTGCTCTCGATGCTGGCTTTGACCGAAGAAGGCAGCTGAATATTCCGGATCAGGAGCTGGTCCAGCTGCAGGCCGTTTTTCCGAAAATCGGATTCTATACTCTTGTAGATGCGGTTCTGGAACTCGTCGCGGCGGGAAGAGTACAGTGCCACGGCATCGTAGTACACGGCGTTGTCGCGGATGCGGGTGCGGGCAATGGGGCGCACAATCTTATTCTCGTAGTCGGTGCCGATGGTGGTGAGAATGCGCGGGGTTTCACCGGGTATCACGTGGTACAGGGCCGTCAGGTCGATAACTACTTCCAACCCATCGGCGGATAATACCCGAATGGCATCGTCGCCCTGCTGCTGCCCTTCCCCGTGCAGCGCCGACATGGTGTAGTTCTGAGTTCTGGTATCGAAGCGGGTGACCTCTACCAGCGGATTAACCAGATTAAGGCCACTGGTAAGAATGCGCGGCTGCACCTGCCCAAAAAGGGTTTGTACGCCCACATTACCGGCTTCTATCTGCACAATGGTACTGAGGGCCAGCCCCAGAACAACCAGCAAAAGCCCGCCAAAAATCAACAGACTCCGAAACCGCTCAAAGGCAAAGGAGATTTTGGCGGCATTCAGCCCCATAATAAGCAACACCAAACCCAGAAAGACGAGCGTCATAGAACAGCAACCGTAAGAGGCTATAAACCAGCCTGGCAGATTTGCCAGCCCGAAAACGCTGAAAAGGTAGCTGTTTGCCGCTAATCTGAAACCGGGTAGGCCACCGGCTTATTCTTCGTCCTCGTCTTCGTCGGCGTGGTGGCTGAAATCCAGCTCGGGCAGCAAGGCCAGGGCTTCGGCTATTACCTCGTCCATGCGCTGCTTGGAGTCGGCATCCAGCGTCATTTCAAACAGTTGCAGCAGCAACTCGCCTTCGTCATTTACATACAGGTTGGTATAGAGCCGCTCAAATGCCTTGGCATCGCGCGTAATAATGGCATCGATGTCGGCGGAGGAGCGGGCGCGCAGTGCCCGATGCAGGATGTCCAGCACGCGGCGGCTTTCTTCATGGTCGCCCAGCTCGGCCAGCAGCTTCATGAGGCTCATGGCCACGCCCAGGCGTACCCGCTCAAAGCGGAAGGCCTGGTCTGCTTTGGAGGCGTGCTCAAACGCGGCGTAGGCCGAGGTGTCGGGCTCCGTGAGGTAGCGGGCGGCATCGGCATCGGTGCGGAAGGCTTCGCGCAGCAGTTGTTCGTAGGCAAGAGCACTCATAATCAAATATTGTAAAGCAGTGGCGGTCAACAAAAAAGGAAGAAACAGGCGCTACATGCTACCAGGAATTTTTGCACCCGTGTAACCTCCGCCCGTAAAGGTACGATTGCACAGATAAGGCCGAACCGTTCCTGTTGCCTGCGGGCATACGTAGTTCGGGGCCTGCTTACTTATTTTAACCTGTTGAGGTATGACGACGCACAAAACAAAATGGTTGATATTTGCCCCTACCGGGCTGGTTGTAATTGGTTTTGGCGCCTGCCTTATTCAATGGGCCACAGAAATGAAGCAGAAAGGTGCGCCCACCGGTGAGTGGGTAGGGGCTGGCACCGTGGCGCTGGGTGTATTTAATGCGGGCATCAGCCTTTTTGGGCGTGGCGTGGTAGAAAAGGTGCTGCACGAGGTGCGGGAAAAAGGCCCCTCGGCCATCATCACTGAGCCCATTCCGCAGGCTGATGAGGTCGCATCCGCCTAAAAGCAGCTAAGCGGGCAGGCATGGCAGCAGAAAGGTGAGCGTTTAGCATGGGGTTCTGATAGCGGATTGTATTTTCGCTGATTCCTTTCCCGCTCACCTTTATCTGTTTCGCATGAAAATTAGCCGTTGGGCAGCGTGGCTGCCCCTGTTGCTTTGGCTGGTGCTACCTGTTGCCGGCTATGCGCAGCAGGCCGCGAGCCCCTTGCAGACGCCCGCGCAATTCTTGGGTTACCCGCTGGGTAGCCGCTTTACCCCCCACGCCGATTTGCTGCGCTACGTAGACCACGTGGTGAAAGCCTCGGGCGGGCGCATGCAGCTGCAGCGCTATGGCGAAACCTACGAGCACCGCCCCCTAGAGGTAGTGCAGGTAGGCACCCCGGATAATATCGGTCGCCTGGAAGATATTCGGCGCAACAACCTGCGCCTGGCCGGCCTGGAATCCGGCGCGGTGCAGCGCCAGCAGCCGGCCATTGTGTGGCTGAGCTACAACGTGCACGGCAACGAAGCCGTGTCGTCGGAAGCGGTGATGCTGGTGCTTTATGATCTGGCCAACCCCGGCAACGAGCAGGTGCAGAAGTGGCTGCAGAATGTAGTGGTGGTAGTTGACCCCTGCATTAACCCCGACGGGCGCGAGCGGTATGCGCAGTGGTATAACCGCGTGCGCAGCCAGTCGCCGGATGCCTCGCCCTATTCTTGGGAGCACCACGAGCCCTGGCCCGGCGGACGCTACAACCATTATTATTTCGATCTGAACCGGGACTGGGCCTGGCAGACCCAGCAGGAGAGCCGCCAGCGCCTCACGCTCTACAACCAGTGGCTGCCCCAGGTGCACGCCGACTTCCACGAAATGGGAGTAGATGAGCCCTACTATTTCTCGCCGGCCGCCAAGCCTTTCCACGCCGATATTACCCCCTGGCAGCGCAACTTCCAGAACATCATCGGCGACTATAACCGCAAGGTGTTCGACCAGAAAAACTGGCTGTACTTCACCCGCGAAACCTTTGACCTGTTCTACCCCAGCTACGGCGACACATACCCTTCCTTCAACGGCGCCATTGGCATGACCTACGAGCAGGGCGGCTCCGGCCGCGCCGGCGTGCGCATTGCCAAGTCCGACGGTGACACCCTGACGCTGGAGCAGCGCATTTCGCACCACTACGCCACCAGCCTGGCCACCATTCAGGCCACGGCCGACCGGCACGAAGAGCTGGTGAAGAACTTTCAGCAGTATTTTGATGACGCCCGCAACAAGCCGAAGGGCGAGTACAAGTCCTTTGTACTGGCCGGCAGCGGCGACCCGGGCCAGCTGAAGGCCCTCACCCAGTACCTCGACCGGCAGCAGATTCGCTACGGCTTTGCGCCCAAGCGGGTTAAAACCAAAGGCTTCAACTACACCTCCGGCAAAACCGAAAACGTGCAGATTGAGCCCCGCGACGTGGTGGTGAGCATGTATCAGCCTAAATCTACGCTGGTGAAGGTGCTGTTTGAGCCCCAGCCCGCGCTGGAGGACTCCCTCACCTACGATATTACGTCCTGGGCGCTGCCCTATGCCTTCGGGCTGAAAGCCTACGCCGTAAAGCAGCGGATTGATGGCTCCGGAGCGCCCGCTGCAGCTACCACCGTGAAAGGCACGGCCACGGCCGGCGCTTCTCCCTATGCCTACGTAGCCCGGTGGAACAACCTGCAGGATATCCGCTTCCTGAGCCGGCTGTTGCAGCAGAAAGTGAAAGTGCGTGTGGCGGCCCGTCCATTTGAAGCCGAAGGGCAGAAATACGCCTCCGGCACGCTGGTTATCACGCGCAACGGGAACGAAGGCCTGGGTCCGAAATTCGACCAGCTGGTTCGTTCCCAGGCCGATTCTTCCGGCGTCATGGTGCAGGCGGTCAGCTCGGGCTTTTCCACTAGCGGGGCCGATCTGGGCTCCGGCTACGTGCGTTTTGTAAATAAACCCAACGTGGCCGTGCTGGCCGGAGAGGGTGTGTCGGCCACGGCTTTTGGGGAGGTATGGCACTTCTTTGAGCAGCAGATTGGCTACCCCGTTACCGTACTGGGGTCAGACTACCTCAGCAGTGTGCCCCTGTCCAAATTTGATGTGCTGATCCTGCCCGACGGCAACTACGGCGACATTTTCCCGGAAAAGGGCCTCGAAAACCTGAAATCCTGGGTGCGGGGCGGCGGAAAAGTTATTGCTATGGAAGGTGCGGCCGCATTCCTGGCCGGCAAAAAGGACTTCGACCTGAAAGTGAAGCCCGCCGATAGCGCCAGCACGAAAAAGAACGACCCCTACCGTAAACTGCGCCGCTACGCCGACTCTGAACGCGAGCAGCTGCAGGAAATGGTGCAGGGCAGCATCTTCCGGGTGCAGCTGGACAACACGCACCCCCTGGCCTTTGGCTACGGCGGCACGTACTATGCCCTGATTCGGGATACGGTGAACTATCAGTTCCTGGGGCAGGGCGGCTGGAACGTGGGCGTTCTGAAAAAGAACAACTATTCCTCCGGCTTCGCAGGCTCCAAAGCCCGCCGTAAGCTCACGGATACCCTGGTGCTGGGCACGCAGGACATGGGCCGTGGTCAGATTGTTTACCTGGCCGATAACCCCCTGTTCCGGGCTTTCTGGCAGGGCGGCAAGCTGCTCTTCGGCAATGCCATATTCTTTGTGGGGCAATAGCCACCCAACATAAAAAAGCCCCCGATACAACGCTGTATCGGGGGCTTTTTTTGTGCTGTAGAAGGAGGGTTAGTCCACTACGTCCTGTGCTTTGTTCTTAACCGCTTTGCTGGCTTTTTTTACGCCGTGGGCAGTTTTTTGGGCACCACGCTTGGCTACATGGCCGGTTTTACGGCCGGCTCTCTTCACGGCGCGGGCCGATTTCTTGCTGGCAGCTTTCACGTCATCACCGGCAGTCTGAATAACCTCGCCGGCTTCCGTGCGGCCGGTACGGGTTTCGGTTTCCATTTTCATGGTGCCGTTGTCGCGCACATCTACTTCGGTAGTGGTTTTAGCGCCCGTTGCCGGGTCCTTGATTTCCGTTTTGGTTTCCGTTTGCGCCGAAGCGGCAGTCGAAATGGCTGCAAATGCGAGCAGCAATACTATCTTTTTCATGGCTGAGTCGAGTTTAGGGATAATAATTCAGCCTTATACGGGATATGAAGCGAAGTACCCATAAAAGGCCGAAAAAACCCTGAAAACTCTGTTTATGGCAGCAGCAAGGAACTGTCGCCGTAGCTCAGAAACCGATAATCTTTACTTAGCGCATGCTCATACAGCTGGCGCCATTGGGGGCCCACCAGCGCCGCTACCAGCAGCAGCAGCGTACTCTCCGGCTGATGAAAGTTGGTGATAAGCCCCTGCGCAATGCGGAACCGGTAACCCGGGGCAATCAGCAGCTGGGTAGTGGCATGCAGCACATCGGCGCCGGTTTGCTCCAGATAGTGCAGCAGGGCCTGCAGTGCCTCCGCGGCGGGTATTTCAGAACCGGGCTCATACGGCTGCCACTGGCTTACGTGAAGGGACATATTGGCTGAGGCAGGTTCCAGCAGCAACTGCACGCCCAGCCAGTAGAGGCTTTCCAGCGTGCGCAGGCTGGTGGTGCCTACCGCCAGCACGGGCCCCTGTGTATGTGCCAGCAGCTGCCGCAGCAATGTGGGCGTTACACTGATGGGCTCGGCGTGCATGGGGTGTTCGGCCATGCGGTCGGCCTTCACGGGCTGGAAAGTGCCGGCCCCTACGTGCAGCGTCACGTGCGCTGTTTCTATTCCTCTGGCCTGTAGCTCCTGCAGTACGGCTTCTGAAAAATGCAGGCCAGCGGTGGGGGCTGCTACCGCGCCTTCCTGCGCGGCATATACCGTCTGGTAGCGCACGGCATCTACATCCGTATCGGGGCGGTTGAGGTAGGGGGGGAGGGGCAAATGGCCCGCGCCGCGCAGCACCTCCGCAAAGGGCAGCTCCGCCGGCTGCCAGCTAAACTGAATAATGGAATAGCCATCGGCCACTTCCTGGCGCTCGGCCGTGAGTGTGGCGGGCTGGCCCTGGGCCATGAACTCCAGCAATACCGGGCCGCTTTTCCAGCGTTTGCCGTTGCCCACTAGGCATTTCCACACGCAGGAGCCAGTTTGCTGCATGGCCGGCTCAATAGCCCGGTGCGGGGCCACGGGCTCGAGGCAAAACAGCTCAATAATACCTCCCGTGGGCTTGTGCGCGAACAGCCGGGCGCGCACCACTTTGGTGTCATTAAACACGAGCAGGGAATCGGCGGGCAACTCCGTCGGCAGCTCATAAAAACGACGGTCCGTCAGCTGGCCCTGGCGGTACACCAATAGGCGCGACTGGTCCCGCTGGGGCAAAGGCTCCGGGGCAATGCGCTCGGGGGGAAGCTGGTAGGTGAAATCGTGGATGGAAAGCTGGCGCGGATTGGCATTCATAGCCGGCAAAGGTAAGGCCGGCCGGCTGCAAAATGTGCTAGCGGGGCCGCCGGAAAATGAGTAGGTGCTGCTGAGGCAGCTCATCTATATTCTCCACAAACTCCAGCCCCACATCTTCCAGCTCCCGGCGGGCCTGTTCCATGCTCATCTTATGAATGCGCTTGATGGGCACCTGCGGATCTTCGGCTCGGTACTCCACCAGCGCTACCCGCCCGCCCGGCCGCAAGGCATCGTGCACGGCCAGCATCATTTCGCGGGGGTGGTCAAACTCGTGGTAAGCATCAACCAGCAAAACCAGGTCTACACTCTTGGCCGGCAGGTTGGGGCTTTTAGTGGTGCCCAGAATGGGCACCACATTGGTCAGCTTGGTGCGGGCTTTGGTGCTCTCAATGCTGCGCAGCATTTCCGGCTGGATATCCACGGCTAATACCTGACCCTGCGGCACCAGCGGGCTGATGCGGAAGGTGAAGAACCCGGTACCGGCGCCTAAGTCCGCCACCACATCTGTGGGCTTCAGCTTGAGAGCCCGGAGCAGTAAATCGGTGCGCTCTTCCTCCGCCCGGTTCGGGCGCTCCAGCCAGTCGGCCCCTTCATGGCCCATTACGTGCGCAATTTGCCGGCCATGGTAGTATTTGCTGATGCCATTAGGGTCCTGCGGCGGCCTGGTTTCATACCCAGAGCTATCAGTTGCCAAGGCATGCGCTGTCACGGCCCGGCTTTCGGCGGGGGGCTGCGTGCAGGCAGGCGCCACCAATAAGGCACCAATAACCAGCAGGTAAGAGCTGTACAGAAAATACGAGGTGCTATGATGCATATAAAAACGGAAGAGCTCTGGCTATTCTTAACAGCTGCCTAAATCAGCGTTAATTCAATGCCTCTGCTGTAAGGGCCTTTTGGCCACAAAATGTTCCTTGTTCTGCTATTCAACGCTTTGTTAAGCATAACAAGTGTGTGGCCGCTTCTTCCGCAGGGATTTAATTTCTGCGGTTTTCGGCTGTGTCAGCCCAGCGCCCCTGGCTTCTGAGCCAAGCGTAACAAGCCCAGTCTGGCCACCTTGTTCCTGGAATGGCTCCTGCATAATGGCTTGTCCGCCAATCTTCTGCAGCTGTCCTAGGCCGCCTGACACCAGCAAAAGCTACCCGCCCGCCTGTTGCCCCGCCGCCCAGGAAAGATGAAGGCGGAAAATAGATAAACCGTGGTGAGAAGGTGGGAAAGGGCAGACAGCATAAAAATATTGCGGGAAAGTTGAATTCTCTTCCTGTTGCTCTGGGAATTTTATTAGCTATAATTGCAGTCAGCAAAGGCATTTGAACCCCAATGACGGATTTTCTGCCTGGACGCTCCTGCACGGTATTTCCTTTTTCACCTTTACCAAATCCTTATGAAACAACATTTCCACTACCTGCGCCAGAGCCTGGCTGCACTGGTTGTCGTAGCCGCTGGTCTGAGCAGCTGCAGTCGTGCCGAGTATGCTATGCTGCCTAAAACTACGCCTTACCACGGTACTGAGCGTGTTGTGGCTGCTCAGCCTGCTCCGGTAGCTGTAGCCGCCGAAGAGGCCGCAGTAGCTGCGCCGGCTCTGGAAGCTGCTCCCGTAGCAGTTGCTCCCAAAGCGGCTCCGGCCACCACTGCCCAGGCCGCCCAGGCTGCTTCGCACGCTATGGCTGCTGCTTCGCCCAAGAAAATGAGCATGCTGCAGAAAGTAGCCGTTGGCAAAGTAGCCAAGCAAATGAATAAGCTGGCGCAAAAAGCGCAGGTGAAAACCCACAGCGACACGGCCAAGGCTGACGCACTGAGCGGCAACATCCGCAAGGGCATCATCCTGCTGTTGATTGGTCTGCTGATTTCGCTGTTCAGCGGTATTAGCGCCATCTTCGGTATCTTGGGTGGCATCATTGCCATCATCGGTATCATCTTCATCATCCTGGGCCTGCTCGACGAAGTATAAGTCGGTAGCCAACATGGTTTAGAAAAGCCCCGGCCATAGAATGGTCGGGGCTTTTTGTTGGTATTGACAGTGGTACTCTGGATTACATTGGATCTACGTCGGCCACAAACCGCGCCTGCTTGTATTCCTTCTGATCCTTTACAGCATTGATGGCCGCCTGAATATCGGCCTTGGCTGATTTCAGCACGGTATGCTCGCGGCTGAGCTTGATGGTAATTTCCTGCAGGTAGAAGTTGCGGATGCGGAAGATATATGGCGCTTCCGGCCCCAGCACGGCCTCGCGGCCCAGCCGGTCTACCAACTCATTGGTCAGCAGAATGGCAGCACCTTCAGCCAGGTGCTGGTCCATGTGTTTCACCGTAAGCCGGATGACGCGCATAAACGGCGGAAAGCCATACTCACGCCGCTGCAGGATTTCGTACTCGTAAAACTCGATATAGTCGTTACGGATGACCTTGTCGAAAATCACCTGCATCGGGTCACCGGTCTGGATAATGACTTTGCCTTTTTTGCCCTTGCGCCCGGCACGGCCGCTCACCTGCACAAACATCTGAAACGCCCGCTCGTGCGCCCGGAAATCGGGGTAGTGAATAATGCTGTCAGCGTTGATGATGCCCACCAGGCTCACGTTGGCAAAGTCCAGACCTTTGGTCACCATCTGGGTGCCCACCAGCACGTTGGTCACCTGCTTCTCGAAATCAGAAATAATCTGCTGGTAGGAGTTCTTGGCGCGGGTAGTGTCCAGGTCCATGCGCTGTACGTTGGCCTGCGGCAGCATTACTTTCAGATCGTCCTCAATCTTCTCGGTGCCAAAGCCCACAGTTTTGAGGTTGCGCGAGCCGCAGGCGGGGCACTCTACCGGCATCCGGTCGTGGTAGCCGCAGTAGTGACAGCGCAGCTCATGGGCGTGCTTGTGGTAGCTTAGGCTCACGGCGCAGTTCTGGCACTTGGGTATCCAGCCGCAGTCCAGGCAGTTGATGAAAGGGGAGTAGCCGCGCCGGTTCTGGAACAGAATAATCTGTTCTTTCAGGGCTAGCTTGGTCTCCATTTCCGTCATCAGCTCGGGCGTGAAGTGGTTTTGCATCTTCTTCGCATCCCGCGACTTGCGCGTATCCACCAGCACAATTTCCGGCAAGCCGGCCTCGCCAAAACGCTTGCTGAGAGTAACCAAACCATACCGACCAGCGCGGGCCTGGTAATAGGTTTCCACAGCCGGCGTGGCCGAGCCCAGCAGGGTTTTGGCGCCCTGAAAGTTGGCCATCATCAACGCCACTTCGCGGGCATTGTAGCGCGGAGCCGGGTCGTACTGCTTGTAGCTCGACTCGTGCTCCTCGTCCACGATAATCAGCGACAGATTATCGAACGGCAGGAACACCGCGGAGCGCACACCTACCACTACCTGAAAGCGGCCGGAAAGCACGCCATTCCACACTTCCACCCGCTCGTTATCAGAGAATTTAGAGTGGTACACGCCTAGGCGGGTGCCGAACACACGCATTAGGCGGGTTACAATCTGGGCCGTGAGGGCAATTTCGGGCAGCAGATACAGCACCTGCCCGCCACCTTCCATGGCCTTGCGGATCAGGTCGATGTAGATTTCGGTTTTGCCGGCGCCCGTTACGCCATGCAGCAGCACAATGTCCTTCTCCCCGAAGTGCTGCAGAACTTCGTCGCGGGCCGTGGTCTGGGCTTCGCTGAGGGTGAAGGTGATTTTGGCTTCCGGTGAATCATCCAGCGGAAAGCGCGACACAATCACATCAAACTGCTCCAGCACGCCGTTCTTGATCAGCGTATTGACGGCCGAAGCCGAAAGGTGCGGGGCACTGGTGAGGTAGGCTTTTTCGATGCCCTGATGGTTGCGGTGCTCGTTCTGGTACACGGGCACCTTCTGCAGATAGCGCATCAGCACATCCAGCTGTTTGGCGCGGGTGGCCAGCTGCGCAAACAGGCTTTCTAGCGCCGCTTCGGCCACAAAATGGTGGGCCAGCCGCACCTTCTTCACCACCTTGGGCGAGTATTTATCGGCTAAGTGCTCAAACAGAAAGATGACGTCTTTCTGCATCAGGGACTTAATAACCCGATGAAAAGAGGTGATACCGAGGATTTCGCCAACATCAGTAAAGGTTAGCGACTTGCCTTCTTCACCAGTGTTCAGCGCCTCCACTACTTTCTGCTCCTGCTCGCTGAGCGGATACGGGTTTTCCTCGGCCACAAAGGCCGGATGCAGCTGTACCCGGGACTCGGAGCTTAGCTTCAGGGCCGAGGGCAGGGCGGCATTAATGACTTCGCCCAGCGTGCACATGTAGTAATCGGCCATCCAGCGGAACAGCTTCAACTGGGGCTGCGTCACAACGGGCGCATCGTCAATAAACTCCAGAATGTACTTGGCCTGATACTCCTTGGGCGGGTTTTCGTGCACAGCCGCTACAATGCAGCTAAGCGTTTTTTTGGCGCCGAACTGCACAATCACGCGGCCGCCCACCACTACCTGGTCGTTCAGCTCGAAGGGTACGCGGTAGGTGTACAGCTTGGGCAGCGGGAGCGGTAGAATCACGTCGGCAAACAGGGTGACGCGGTCTACTGCAGCCGGTTCGGGCTGAACAAAGTCAAAGGAAAGGCTCAAAGGTAAATCAGACTGGAAGCGAAGGGTAAAGATAGCAGGTTGCGGCGCCGTCTTTGTAATGGACCCCTCGCTAAATGACAGTAGCGCGCATAGTAGCGCAGAGTAGCGCGAAGCTCCGGCTTCGCGTACGAGCGGAGCGAGTTCCTACGCGGCTGTATATGCCTGCTACTCGCGTTGCTCGTACGCGAAGCCGGAGCTTCGCGCTACTTTACAGCTGAGTCAGTACTTCGGCTACGGTGTGTACTGGGAGCTGGCAGGCGCGGTTAAAGCATACATACAGCGTGGTTTCGCCGTTTTTGGGCTCCCGGCCCTGTAGCAGGGGCAACGTGCTGGAATGAGAAGCGCCCGCCACTACAGCATTGGGCAGGTAATGTCGGCTAAGCTCCTGTCGGCGCTCTTCGGCCTCAGGGCCAACAATAACCAGCTCGGCCGTAGGACGAAGCAGAGCGGCATAGAGCGAGGCCCAGTTGGTGAGGTGCTGGGGCTCCCGGACTACCAGCTCCTGCACACGGCGCAGCATGGCGGCGGCCAGCTCCGTGTAGCGGGCATTGTCCAAGTGCAGGCCCAGCCGGTGCAGGTTGTGGGCCATGATGGAGTTTGAGGCGGGAATGACGTTATCGAACAGCTCCTTTTTGCGGGCTATCAGCGCTTCACCGGTAGCATCGGTATAGAAGAATTGCTGTTCCGTCGGGTCAAAGAAATTAGTCAGCGTGTATTCCGTCAGCTGCTCTGCTTCGCGCAGCCAGGTTTCCTCAAAAGTGGCTTCGTAGATACTGGTGAAGGCCTGAATAACCAGGGCATAGTCTTCCAGGAACCCGCTGATAGTAGCGCGGCCATTCTTATAGTTGCGGAACAGACCGGGGCCGTGGCGCAGATGCTGCTGGATGAAGTGGGCGTTCTGCCGGGCCAAGACCAGGAAATCAGCCTCCCCGAAGGCACGGTAGGCATCAAGAAGGCCTTGCAGCATGAGGGCATTCCAGCCGGTCAGGATTTTATCATCGAGGCAGGGGCGGACGCGGGTAGCGCGCACGGCCATCAGCTTCTGCTTCCAGCCCTGCACCATTTCGGCCAGTACGCCCGGCGTGAGCTGGTGGGCCTTGGCAAAGTCGGCGTCTGACTGGCGGCGGTGCAGAATGTTGCGGCCATGCTCCCAGTTGCCGAGGGCTGTGCAGTTGTAATAGTCGGAAGCCAGCGGCTCTTCATCGCCCAGAATCTCGCGGAGCTCGTCTTTGGTGAAGACGTAGAATTTGCCCTCTTCGCCTTCGCTATCGGCATCCAGGGAGGAATAGAAGCCGCCTTCCGGACTCATAAGCTCCCGCTGCACAAACTGGATGGTATCGTACACCACTTCCCGGAATAGCTCATCCTGCGTTACCTGGTAGGCTTCGGCATACAGGCTTATCAGCTGGCCGTTATCATAAAGCATTTTCTCGAAGTGAGGCGCCAGCCACTCGGCATCCACCGAGTAGCGCGCAAAGCCCCCGCCCACCTGGTCGTAGATACCGCCCCAGGCCAGCTCGCGGAGCGTGAGCATGGTTTGCTGCAGCACGGCCTGGCTGCCCGTAAGCTTGTGCGTACGCAGCAGAAAACGCCAGATGCTGGGCATGGGGAACTTGGGCGCCCGGTTCATGCCGCCCCGCTCCCGGTCGAAGTTTTTCGCCAGGTTATACACCAGCAGCTTGAACTGCTCATCGGAGAGGCCTTCGGCGGCTTCCGGAATGCGGTATTTGTCCAGGTCGCTGGCTTGCAGCACCCGCGCGAACTGCTCGGCAGAGGCATCCAGCTCTTTGCGCTGGTCACTTTTATAGGCCTGCCCAATGCTTTCCAGCAGCTGCGTCCAGTTGCGGGGCGGGAAATAGGTGCCGCCATAAAATGGTTTGGCTTCGGGGTTGAGAAACACGTTCAGCGGCCAGCCGCCCTGCAAACCCATGGCGTGAAGGGCATCCATGTACACCTGGTCCACATCGGGGCGCTCCTCCCGGTCTACCTTGATGCAGACAAAATGCTGGTTCATCACCTCGGCTATGCGCGCATTCTCAAACGACTCCCGCTCCATTACGTGGCACCAGTGGCAGGCCGCGTAACCAATGCTCACAATAATAGGCTTCTGTTCCGTGCGGGCCTTGGTCAGCGCTTCCTCGCCCCACGGGTACCAATCTACCGGATTGTGGGCGTGCTGCAGCAGATAAGGGCTCGATTCCTGGGCCAGGCGGTTGGTATGGGTGGGATTCGATGAGTTCATAGCGTAAAGCAAATAGGATAAGAATAACAAAACCCGGCTGAAAGGGGCCGGGTTTTGCGTTTACGAATTCTGAGTGGCTTCGTCCGGGCTCACCGGCTTTTTTCGGGGTGGCCGACCGCGCTTTTTGGGGGCGCTGGGTTCCGCCGCATCTGTGGGCAGGGGAGAGGGCGCAGCCGCCACTTTAGGCTTAGGTGGTGGGGGTAAGGCCTTCTTTTCTTTGGCAGGCGTTGCCCGGCGGGCGGGCCGTCTGGCTTTCGGTTTAGCCGGCGCTTCGGGAGCTACCGGAACTGCGGCCGGCTCAGGAGCAGATGCGGAGACCACGGGCGCTGCTGCCACTGGTGCTGCCTCCACGGCGGGCAGCGGAGTTACCGGGGCTGCGGCTTCCGTTGGCTGTTCAGGATTGGCTTTGCTTTTTGCCGGGCGGCGTGGCTTGCGGTTGGCCGAGGCCCGAACCTGGCTGGCCGTGCGCCGGGCCGGTCGTTTATTGGCCGCTGAGGTAGGCTCTACTGGTGCAGGTTGCTCTTCTACCGGTTCCGCTTCTATTGGTGCGGGCGCAGCCAATACGGCAGGCATACCTTCCTTCGCGGCAGCCTGACGGGAGGCCTCATACATAGCCGCGGCTTTGGCAACGGCCGGTGGCAGGGCCGGGTGCGGAGTAGGCGTAGGAGCAGCCACTGGTACCTCCGCTACAGACGGCGGTGTTTCAGTAATTACAGCATCAGCCACTGTAGCTTGCGCCGCCAGTTGGGCAGCTGCTTTCTTGTTTTTGTTGCGCTTGGCACCGCCGCGGGTACGTCGCTTCTTTTTCACTGGTACTTCCGGTGTGGCTTCCTCCGTAGCAACCGGTTCTGTGGCTACGCTGATAACCGATTCCTCAACCGGCTGGCGGGGAACTTCTGCCGGAGCCAGGCTAACGAACTCAGCCTCGCCGCCTACATCAATCCGCTCCTCATTGTCCTCCACTTCGGGCTCTACAAGGGGCTGAATCTTTGGAGGAGGGGGAAGCTGCATAATCTGCTTATGCAGCTGGCGAATCTCGGCGCGCAGATCTACCTGGCTGCTGAGGCGGTGCAGGCGCTCCAGCGTGCTTTCCAGAAAATGCCGATGCTCCGGCGAACCTTCGTACAGGGGGCGGTGTGCCAGGGCCTGCCGCACCGATTCCCATTCTTTCTTAAACCGACCGAAGTTGGCGTCGAAATACGTGCGACTGAACTTCTCCCAGATATAATCCTCCGCTACGGCCGAGGGGTGCAGCATATCGGAAGCATAGAAGCGGTAGTCGCGCAAATCATCCAGCAGCAGCTCGTAGGCCGGGAAGTAGCTTACATCCGGCAGCAACTCACTAAGATAGTGGCAGGCCACGCGCAGCACCGATTTGCTCACCGAGTTCAGCGGCAGCGTATCCTTCAGGTGGCGTACCGGGCTTACCGTGAGCACAAACCGCAGCTTGGGATTCTTGCGCCGCAGATACGCATGCGTTTCGGCCACCGCGTTAATAATCTCATCCGGCGTGAGCATTTCTTTCTCAAAACGCTCGGCAGGCAGCTTATGGCAGTTGTTTACCAGTTCCTGGGTTTCTTTCAGGCGGTAGGTAAAGGCAGTGCCCAGCGTGAGCATCACCACATCGGCCTGGGCCAGAAAGGCGCCGGTGCGCTGTACTACATCCTGTATTTGCTGAAGCAGGGCTACCGGCGAAGCTGCCCCGATGGAGGCGTGCAGATCATAGCTCTGCCAGCGGCCACGGGCTTCTACCAGGTGCTGCTGCCAGTCCATATCCTCGCCGGCGGCCGCGCGCAACAACTGACAAGCCACAATGGGATTGAAAACAGTGCCGAAGGGGTTAACCAGCGTGGATACTTTGAAATCGGAGAGGCGACTACCGATGGTTTCCGAAAAGCAGGAACCCATCGTTAATACCCGCGCCGAAAGGGGCAGTTGCTGTGGATGAGGCGTAAGCAGGAGTTCAGTACGGAACATCAGAATAAGTTCGACCCCAAACGGGCCGCGGATAAATGGCGGGCCACAAATTGCCGCCGTAGGCGGGCAGCACCGGGCAAGCCAAAAGATACGACCGAAACAGAAAGATAGAAGTTTGGGCCTGTGCAAAGGTAACA
Organism: Hymenobacter sp. DG25A; assembly: GCF_001280305.1. Lineage (NCBI taxonomy): Bacteria > Pseudomonadati > Bacteroidota > Cytophagia > Cytophagales > Hymenobacteraceae > Hymenobacter > Hymenobacter erythromyxa. Next base: position 601,293 of record NZ_CP012623.1, read on the forward strand.
GCCCGCCTCACTTCCTACCTACTGGCTGTGCTAATGGTTGTCTGTAATAAAAAAAGCCCGTCCACAATAGCGGACGGGCTTTTTGCAGGACGCAGTGCTTATTCAGCTACTACGTTGAAGCGAACCTGGTGCTTCACTTCTTTGTGCAGGTTGATGGTAGCGGTGTACTCACCGGCTACGGATGGCTCCTGGTCGAAAGAAATGCGCTTACGGTCAACGTCGATGCCCTTGTTTTTCAGGGCCTCAGCCAACTGCAGCGTGGTTACGCGGCCGAAGATTTTGCCGCTCTCACCTACTTTAGCAGGGATGTCCAGTACAACAGCACCGATTTTGTCGGCAATGGCCTGCGCGTCGCCTTTTACTTTGTCAGCTTTGTGGGCTGCCTGGCGTACGTTTTCAGCTACGATTTTCTTGTTGGTCTTGTCGGCCAGAATAGCCAGACCCTGCGGCAGCAGGTAGTTGCGACCATAACCGGGCTTTACATTAACGATGTCGTTCTTGTAGCCGAGGTTCTTAACGTCGTCTTTCAGAATTACTTCCATGTCTATTTCAGCGAGTCAGTTACGTACGGCATGAGGGCCAGGTGACGAGCTTTCGCTACGGCCTGGGCCACTTTGCGCTGGAATTTCAGGCTGGTGCCGGTGATGCGACGGGGCAGGATGCGGCCCTGCTCGTTCACAAATTTCAGCAGGAAGTTCGGGTCTTTGTAGTCCACGTACTTAATGCCAGCCTTCTTAAAGCGGCAGTACTTGGTACGCTGCTCTTGCTTGTGGATTCTTTCGTTTGCGAGGCTCATAGTCTTACTGGGCAACGGCTTCGTTTTCTTTTTTGGCTTTCTGCTGGTTCATCTCACCTTTCCGGCGACGCTCGCTGTAAGCTACAGCGTGCTTGTCCAGAACGGTGGTCAGAAAGCGGATAACCCGCTCGTCACGACGGAACGCTACTTCCAGCGTATCCACGATGTTGCCCGAGCCAGTGAACTCTACCAGGAAGTAATACCCGGTGTTTTTCTTCTGAATCGGATAAGCCAGCTTGCGCAGGCCCCAGTTTTCCTGGTTGATAATGTCGGCGCTATTTTCCTTAAGCACCTGGGTGAACTTCTCGACCGTCTCTTGCACCTGGCTCTCGTTCAACACGGGAGTCAGAATGAAGACCGTCTCGTAATTTCTTACTTCCATTACGACGGGGTGAAAATTGTGATGAAAAAACTGAATGAGGGCGCAAAGATACTCTTTTTCAACTCATGCCTATTATATAGGTCCGTTTTATTGTGCTTGCCGCCGAAAGAATTAACTGATTATCAGTTATCAATAAACAATGCCAGCGCCGAACGAGTACTACCGGTGGAGCTATTAGTCCGCAGAGAAATTATGCTGCTGCTGATAGAAGCTTTTTTTGCCTACTTATATAGAAGAGTTACAGGCTGATGTTTTTTAGAACCATTCTAAGCAAGCTCCAAAAGGCGAAAATTAGCTTAAGCTGGTTTGTTCTAAACCATTCCCGACCTACATTTGTGGCCTTGAAGCCCCCCCGCGTTTCTTTTTTTCAGTCAATCTGTGCTATGGATAGCATCCGACTTCGTTCCCTTCCCCATTTTCTTCTCGCTCTGTTTCTGACGTTTGCCTCCTTCAGCCGTGCTTCGGCACAGGATGTAGGATCGGCGCCGGCCGTGAGCAAAGAAGGCGTGGTGCCCGGCGCTACGGCCGCGGCTGCCCCCGCTGCAGCAGCAGGTGCTACCACCGGCGACGCCGCAGCCATTGCCGCTGGCGATGCCTTGTTTAAAGGCAACTGCGCCCAGTGCCACGCTATTAATGAAAAAGTAGTGGGCCCGGCCCTGGCTGGTATTGCCAAGCGCCGCCCCATGTCCTGGATTATTCCATGGGTAAAGAACTCCAGCAAATTAGTGGCCAGCGGCGACGACTATGCGGTGAAGATCTTCAATGAGTATCAGAAACAGCAGATGCCCAGCTTCCAGCTGTCGGATGCTGAAATTACTTCCATTGTTTCGTACATCACCGCTGAGGAAGGTAAAGTTGCTGCCGTTGGTGCTCCAGCGAAGGTAGACGGTGCCGCCCCTGACGCAGGAGCTGCTGCCGCTGGCACGGAAGCCGGTGCCGGTAAGTATGTAGACCTGCTGCTGATTGTATTGGTAGTGGTGATGATTGTGCTGGTGGTAACGCTGGTTATCATCGCCAACATCATGAAGGATGTGCTGCGCGGCCGCAAAGACTTGGACGGTCGCGACGTGGAGCTGCTGGAACAGCGCTTCGACTGGTCGCAGCTGTACAAGTCGAAACTGGTCCGCGGCCTTGCCCTGGGTATTTTCGTTCTGGTCGTGTTATATGAGTCGGTGCAGGGCGTGATGGCCATTGGCCTCACCCAGGGTTACCAGCCCACGCAGCCCATTGCCTTCTCGCACAAGCTGCACGCTGGTCAGCACCAGATCAACTGCGCCTACTGCCACACCTCGGTGTACAAGAGCAAATCGGCCAACATTCCTTCGGCTAACATCTGTATGAACTGCCACTCGCAGATCAAAACAGAGTCGCCGGAAATCAAGAAAATCTACCGGGCTATTCAGAAGAACCAGCCGATTCAGTGGGTGCGTATTCACAACCTGCCTGACCTGGCTTACTTCAACCACTCGCAGCACACCCAGGTGGGCGGCATTGAGTGCCAGACCTGCCACGGTCCAATCGAGAATATGGACGTTGTGTATCAGTACTCGGCTCTGACCATGGGCTGGTGTATCAACTGCCACCGCGAAACCCCGCTCAACACGAAGGGCAACGCATACTACGATAACCTCGTGAAGCTGCACGACAAAGAGAATGGCGCCGTGCCATTCACGGTGTCGTCCAACGGCGGCACGGAGTGCTCGAAGTGCCACTACTAAGAAAGGTTTTGGGGAATGGGTTTCAGGTTTTCGCCTGAAACCCTTTCTGCTCCCAAATAGCCAATACCCAACCCCAATACCGAATACCACAATACCCCACACGATGCAAGAGTCGCCTAAGTACTGGAAGGGAATTGAGGAACTGGAGAATTCGCCGGAATTCGTGAAGGATGCCTTCTCGGAGTTTGCAGATTATCTGCCGGTGAAGGAATCCTTTGGCTCTTCCGACGCCACGGTTGCCCCCCGCCGCGACTTCCTCAAGCTGATGGGCTTCGGCATTGCCGCTGCTACCCTTGCCAGCTGCGAAACGCCGGTCCGTAAAGCCATTCCTTACCTGAATAAGCCGCAGGAAGTAGATCCGGGCATTGCCAACTTCTACGCCTCCACCTATTTCACGGGTCAGGACTATAACAGTGTACTGGTGAAAACCCGCGAGGGCCGTCCCATCAAATTGGAAGGCAATCCGGAGTCGCCTATCACGCGTGGTGGCCTGTCGGCCCGGGCTCAGGCCTCGGTGCTGAGCCTCTACGATGGTGGCCGCCTGCAGAACTTCGCCATTAAAGGCCAGAAAGCGGAGAAGGACCGCGTAGACCAGGAAATCCGGGCTGCGCTGGCTGCCACGACGGGCAAAATTGCCATCGTGTCGCCTACCATCATCAGCCCTTCTACCAAAAAGGTAATTGCTGAGTTTGCCTCGCGCTACCCTAGCACGGAGCACGTGATGTACGATGCCAACTCGGCATCGGGCCTGCTGCGCGCCAACGGCGGAGTTGCTCCCGCTTACGACTTCAGCAAAGCCGATGTGATTGTAAGCCTGGGCGCCGATTTCCTCGGTACCTGGCTCTCACCGGTGGAGTTTGCCCGTCAGTACGTCTCCAACCGCAAAGTATCCAGCGACAAGAAGACCATGTCGCGCCACTTCCAGTTCGAATCAGCGCTGTCGCTGACGGGCTCCAACGCTGACGTACGCGTGCCGTTGAAGCCCTCGGAACTGGGTGCTGCTACTCTGGCGCTGTATAACGACGTGGTAGGAGGGGGCGCTGCCTCTTCTTACAGCAACGCCCAGCTAAAGAAAGCCGCTACGGAGTTGAAAGCAGCCCGCGGCCGTGGCCTCGTGGTATCGGGCTCTAACGACCCGGCAGTGCAGACGCTGGTAGCCGCCATCAACAGCAGCCTCGGCTCTACGGCGGTTGACCTGGCTAATCCTTCCATGATCCGTCAGGGCGACGACGCCCGCATGGCGCGTCTGGTGAACGAGCTGAAAGCCGGCTCCGTAGGCGCTGTGATTTTCTACAACGCTAACCCGGTGTATGACCACCCGATGGGCGACGTAGTGAAAGCCGCACTGCCCAACGTAAAACTCACCATCTCCCTCAACGACCGTCTCGACGAGACTGGTTCGCTGTGTACTTACGCTGTTCCGGATCATCACTATCTGGAATCGTGGAATGACTATGAGCCCAAGCGTGGCTTCCTAAGCCTGGCTCAGCCCGCCATTTCGCCGCTGTTTGCTACCCGTCAGGCGCAGGATTCGCTGCTGACCTGGGCCGGCAACCCTTCCAGCTACTACAACTTCCTCCGCAATCAGTGGAAAGGCCTGCTGGGCGGTAACTTCCAGAAAGGCTGGGATAAGGCCGTGCATGATGGCGTGGCACTGGGTACGGCTTCGGCCGCGCCGGCTGCTCCTGTAGCACCGGCCATGGGTGTGGGTGAGGCTGTTGCGGCCATCAACTCTGCCCCTAAAGGTTCGGGCGTTGAACTGGCTATCTACGAGAAAGTAGGGGTCGGTAACGGCTCCGAAGGCAACAACCCCTGGCTGCAGGAACTGCCCGACCCGGTATCGAAAGCTACCTGGGGCAACTACGTAGCTGTGCCGCGCGCTATGGCTGTGGAGCAGAAGTGGGAGCAGGGTGACGTGCTGAAGGTAACGGCAAACGGTAAATCCGTAGAGCTGCCCGTGCTGATTCAGCCAGGCCAGGCTGCCGGCTCCGTGAGCATTGCCCTGGGCTATGGCCGCCAGATGGCGGGTAAAGTAGGCAACAACGTAGGTGCCAACGTACTGCCCATGGCTACGATGCGCAACGGCGCTATCATCTACGCCAACAACGTAACGCTGGAAAAAACCGGCGCTAAGTCGCCCATTGCCCAGACGCAGACACACCACACCATCATGGACCGCAAGCCGGTGGTGCAGGAGTCTACGCTGAAGCAGTATATCGAAAACCCCAAAGAGGTTACGGAATACGAGAAGCTCTCTACCCCGGATGGTCTGGTAGCGCCTGCTAAAGTATCCTTGTGGCAGGACTACGAATACAAGAACCACCACTGGGGCATGGCCATCGACCTCAACTCATGCATTGGCTGCGGCTCGTGCGTGATTGGGTGCCAGGCGGAAAACAACGTAGCCGTAGTAGGCAAGCAGGAGGTTATCAACCGTCGCGAGATGCACTGGATGCGTATCGACCGCTACTACAGCTCCGACGCGCACAAAACCGATTTCGATACCAAAGGCAAGCTGGACACCTACGCAGCCATGGAAGACCCCTCCGAGAATCCCTCGGTTATCTTCCAGCCGATGATGTGCCAGCACTGCAACCACGCTCCTTGCGAAACGGTGTGCCCGGTACTAGCTACCACGCACAGCTCGGAAGGTCTCAACCAGATGACCTACAACCGTTGCGTAGGTACGCGTTACTGCGCTAACAACTGCCCTTACAAAGTGCGTCGCTTTAACTGGTTCTCGTACACTTCCAACGAGAAGTTTGAAGCCGTAAACGGCCACATGTTCACGGATCTGGGCCGCATGGTCCTGAACCCGGACGTAACCGTACGTGCCCGTGGTGTGATGGAAAAGTGCTCGATGTGCGTACAGCGCATTCAGCTGGGTAAGCTGGAAGCCAAGAAGCAGAAGCGTCGTCCGCAGGATGGCGAGATTATAACGGCTTGTGCTCAGTCTTGCCCTACTCAGGCTATCGTATTCGGTGACATGCGCGATGCTGACTCCCTTATTGGCAAGCTGCTGCGCCGCGAAGACGGTGAGCGTGCCTTCCACGTACTGGATGGCATCAACGTGCAGCCGAACGTCACGTACCTGACTAAGATTCGCAACACGGAGAAGTCAGAGTTTAACGCCTAGAAATTGAGCTCCTTGGGAAGCAGTATTGCCTTCAGCACCGCTGCTTCCCCCATTACCCATTTAAGTCCAAAACTATGCAGCACGTATCGCCTGTACGGGAGCCGCTCGTAACCGGGGGGAAATCGTACCACGACGTCACCCAGGACGTGTGCCGCCAGGTAGAAGCCAAGCCGAATATTCGGTGGATGGCGGCCCTGAGCGTTGCCCTCTTTTTCCTCGGCATTTTCTTCTACTCCGTGTACCGCACCCTGTGGTATGGTATCGGGGAGTGGGGTCTGAACAAAACGGTCGGCTGGGCCTGGGATATCACCAACTTCGTGTGGTGGGTAGGTATCGGTCACGCCGGCACCCTGATTTCGGCAGTACTGCTGCTGTTCCGTCAGAAGTGGCGCACCTCCATTAACCGCGCAGCCGAGGCAATGACCATCTTTGCCGTAATCTGCGCCGCCATGTTCCCGGTTCTGCACATGGGCCGTCCGTGGCTGGCCTATTGGGTGTTCCCGCTGCAAAACACGTTTGGCTCGCTGTGGGTGAACTTCAACTCGCCGCTGCTGTGGGACGTATTCGCTATTTCGACCTATTTCACCGTGTCACTGGTGTTCTGGTACACGGGTCTGGTGCCCGACTTCGCTACCATCCGTGACCGGGCGAAAGGCCCGATTGCTAAAGTAGCCTACTCACTGTTGAGCATGGGCTGGAAAGGCTCTGCCAAGCACTGGTCGCGCTACGAAACGGTGTCCCTGATTCTGGCTGGTGTTTCTACGCCGCTGGTACTGTCGGTACACACCATTGTATCCATGGACTTTGCTACCTCGGTTGTTCCGGGCTGGCACACCACCATCTTCCCGCCTTACTTCGTTGCTGGTGCTATCTTCTCCGGCTTCGCCATGGTACTTACCCTGATGCTTATCACGCGGGTAGTATTTAAGCTGGAAGACTACATTACTCTGGAGCACATTGCCCTCATGAACAAAATCATGATGATTACGGGCTCTATTGTGGGTGTAGCTTATATCACGGAATTCTTCATTGCCTGGTACTCGCAGGTAGAGTTTGAGCAGTATGCCTTCATCAACCGGGCTACTGGCCCTTACTGGTGGGCTTACTGGTCTATGATGACCTGCAACGTAATTTCGCCCCAGTTGGTGTGGTTCCGTCGGGTACGCTACAGCATTCCCGCCACGTTCGTGCTGTCCATCATCGTGAACATCGGTATGTGGTTCGAGCGCTTCGTAATTATCGTTACCTCGCTGCACCGCGACTACCTGCCTTCGAGCTGGGCCATGTTCTCGCCTACCATCATTGATATCGGTATCTATGTAGGTACGCTGGGTCTGTTCTTCACCCTGTTCCTGCTCTTCGCCAAGTTCTTCCCCGTGATTAACATGGCGGAAGTGAAAGCAGTCCTGAAATACACCGTGGACAACGGCCCGACCTACACCGGTCACGACCCGCACCACGCTGCTCATCAACCCGCCACCCACGGGGTTCCGGCTTCGGCTCCTGTAAACTACGATAAGCATGACTAAGCGCTTCGCCCTCGGTATCTTCGACGACGAAGACGTGCTGCTGCACGCCGTTGAAAACGTCCGCGCAGCGGGCGTTAAGATCTACGAAGTTTTCACGCCGTTCCCGATTCACGGCATCGACGATGCCATGGGCATCGAACGTTCACGCCTCCCCATTGCCGCTTTCTTCTACGGCATGACCGGCCTAGCCTTCGCCCTGTGGCTGCAGATTTACACCCTCGGGGTAGACTGGCCGATGATTATTGGTGGTAAGCCGCACATTGCGCTGCCCGCCTTTATTCCGGTTGCCTTTGAGCTCACAGTGTTCTTCTGCTGCCACGGCATGGTAATTACCTTCTATGCCATCAGTAAGCTCTATCCCCGCTGGAAAACTCCGGTACTGGACGTACGCTCTACCGATGACAAGTTTGTTATGGCTATTGAGCTGAAAGAAGGTACGGACCTGGGCCACCTGACCCAGTTGCTGCGTGCCAACGGTGCTTCGGAAGTGAACGAAAAAGAAATGTCTAAGTTCTAATGACGCATTCGCTGAAACTAACTCTGCAGGCGTCGGCATTGCTGTTCGCCGCGGTGGCCTCCACCGCCTGTAATCGGGCCGATGATCCGGGCATCGAGTATGCGCCGCAGATGTACGAGTCCATTCCGTATGATCCGCTCCGTCAGGTTAACGCCAACACGGTAAACCCTATGGGTATCAACGAGCGCACCCCCGTGGTGGGCACCGTTCCCCGGGGCAAGCTGAACTACTACGACCACATCGGCAAAGACAGCGTGTCTATTGCTGAAAAGACGCTGAAGAACCCCTACGCTTATACTAAAGCAAATCTGGAAGAAGGCAAGGTACTGTACTTGCGCAACTGCCAGCATTGCCACGGTGAGCAGGGCGACGGGCAGGGTCTGGTAGGGCAGAAGTTCAAGGGTGTGCCGAGCTACTCAACCGGTGCTTACAAGACCATGAACGAAGGCCATGTGTACCATGTAATTGAGTGGGGCAAAGGCCGCATGATGCCGCATGGCTCGCAGGTGAACCCGGAAGAACGCTGGAAAATTGCTATGTACGTCCGCGTACTGCAGCAAGGCAAAGGCCCCGATGGACTGGCTGAGATGGTGAAGTCCGGTAGCGCTACTGCTGACGTTCCTACTGCCGACTCGCCTATGAGTTCAGGTGATATGAACGAGAATATGACCCAGGCAGGCTCCCGTAAAGCCTCGCTCACGCCTGGTCAGGGTGATACTGCAACTAACGGCAAGGCTAACTAATCCACTATGGCAACTCTGACGCATCACGAAAGCGCCACGGCTGAATACCTGGAGGTGTCGCCGCGCACAAATAGAAAGTTCCTCATGATCCTGGTAGCCGGCGTCGTTGTGCTGGCTATTGGTCTCATTCTGTCCGCTATGGGCATTGGGGCGCACCACGAAGCTGCCGGCGCTGCCGCTCACGGAGCAGAGCACGCCCAGGCCGAGGGTTCTCCCATCTGGCTGAAGCGCCTGATAGTAAGCCTGTGGCACAACAACGTATTCTTTGTGGGTGTCTCCACCATTGGTACGTTCTTCGTAGCCCTGCAGTACGTAGCCTACGCTGGCTGGTCGGTACTGATTAAGCGCATCAACGAAGCCATGAGCGCCTGGATTCTTCCCGGTGCCATCATTATGCTGGTCGTGTTCTTCCTGGGTCGTCATGACCTGTTCCACTGGACGCACGAAGGCATCATGGACCCCAAGTCGGAGCACTACGATGCTATCATTGCTGGTAAGAGCGGTTTCCTGAACACGCCTTTCTATATCATTCGCACGGTGCTTTACCTGGGCATCTGGTGGTTCTTCTCCCAGCGCCTGCGCAAGCTTTCTTTGGAAGAAGACCTGAACGGGGGCACGGAGTATTTCCACAAGAGCATTAACGTATCAGCCCTTTTCCTGGTGCTGTATGCTGTTTCCTCGTCGATGTCGGCCTGGGACTGGGTAATGTCGGTGGACGTACACTGGTTCAGCACCATGTTCGGCTGGTATGTCTTCGCTTCCTGGTGGGTAACGGGCATTGCCGCTACCACGCTTACGGCTATCTACCTGAAGCAAGCCGGCTACCTGCGTTTCATGAACGCCAGCCACCTGCACGACTTGGGTAAGTTCATCTTCGGCTTCAGCATTTTCTGGACCTACGTATGGTTCTCCCAGTTTATGCTGATCTGGTACGCTAACCTTCCTGAGGAAGCGGTTTATTACAATCAGCGCCTGGGTGGCTTCAACGGCCAGTATACCTGGATTTTCTTCTTCAACCTGCTCATCAACTTCGCTTTCCCCTTCCTGGTGCTGATGACCCGGGATGCCAAGCGTCAGATGATCATGCTGAAAATCGTCTGCATTGCCGTTATCATCGGTCACTGGTCGGACTTCTATCTGATGTTCATGCCGGCAACAATGAAGGCAGACAATGGGTTTATCATTGAGATTGGCGTGGCCCTGATTTTCCTGGGTGCCTTCCTGATGTTGTTCACCAAGCGTTTGTCACAAGCTTCGCTGGTTCCGGTACATCACCCGTTCCTGGACGAAAGCGTACACCATACCACCTAATTCTTAGCAGCTGGGAGTTGGAAGCCAACGGTTTACGCCGGCTTCCAACTCCCAGCTGTTAGCTTCTAACTCCTTAAACCATGACAGTTCTTGGTATTCTGCTGGTACTGGTGTTGCTGTTGGTCGTGTTCGGCCTGCTGTTCCGCCTCCAGATTCTAACCTCTATTTTCTCGGGAAGCTTTGTGCGCGATGTGGGCATGAGCAACCGCGTGAATGGTATCCTGATGATTCTTTTCATGGTACTGGGTGGAGCGGCCTTTGCATGGTCGTTCGTCGACAGCTTTGATAAGATGAATCCGCCCATCGCCTCGGTGCATGGTCACGCTACGGAGCGTATGTTCTGGACGACAATGATCATTCTGGGCATTGTGTTCGTGATTACGCAGGTGGCGCTGTTTGTGTACTCTTATAAGTACCAGCACAAAGAAGGCCGCCGCGCTTTCTTCTTCCCGCACAATAACAAGATTGAAATTATCTGGACGCTGATTCCCGCCATCGTAATGGCTGGTCTGGTATTCGCCGGCTGGAAAGAGTGGTCTAAAATCACGGGCCCGGCTCCCAAAGATTCCGTAGTACTGGAAATAATGGGCAAACAGTTCAACTGGCTGGTGCGCTACCCTGGCCGCGACCAGAAACTGGGCGTGGTGAACTACCGTCTGATTGATGCCACCAACGAGTTTGGCTTCGACCTGAACGACCAGGCTGGTCTGGATGACTTTGTAGCTGGTGAGATTCACGTGCCCAAAGGCCACCCCGTGCTACTGAAGATTCGCTCCCGCGACGTACTGCACGCTGTATATATGCCGCACTTCCGCGTGCAGATGTACGCCGTACCCGGTATGCCAACCAAGTTCTGGTTTACCCCTACCAAAACCACGGATGAGATGCGTGCGCAGTTGGGCAATCCTGCCTTCAACTATGAGTTGGCCTGCAACCAGATTTGCGGCCGTGGTCACTTCGCCATGAAACTGTCTATTGTGGTAGATGAACCAGATGACTACGTTGCCTGGTTTGCTAAGCAACAGTCTTTCTCTTCTCAGAATCCAGATTTACTGGCTACCTTCAAACAGAAGGCCGGCAATCTGGTTGAACCAGTAGCTGCCCCGGCGGCCGCTGCCGTAGTTCCTGCCGCCAAGGCTTCGCTGTAACTTTTTAATCGCACGCTCTTTTATGGCTGCTAATCTTCCTACCCAAGCTCAAGCGCAAGGTGGCATCGGGGCAACCGAGACGCACACCGAACACGATGAGCATCTGCATCATGATGAACATCATGAGCAAAGCTTTCTAGAGAAATATATCTTCAGCACTGACCACAAAGTCATTGCCAAGCAGTTTCTCATATCGGGTATTTTCTGGGCCATTCTGGGGGGTACGCTCTCCAGCCTGTTCCGTCTTCAACTCGGCTGGCCTGACTCTACCTTCGAATGGCTCTCGCCGTTCCTGGGCAAGTGGATAGAAGCCGGTAAGCTGAACCCGGAGTTCTATCTGGCCCTGGTAACCATGCACGGCACTATCATGGTGTTCTTCGTGCTGACAGCCGGTCTGTCGGGTACGTTCTCTAACTTCCTGATTCCGCTGCAAATTGGTGCCCGCGACATGGCTTCGGGCTTCATGAACATGCTTTCCTACTGGTTCTTCTTTGTATCCAGCGTTATCATGTTCATCTCGCTGTTCATCGAAACCGGTCCTGCATCGGCTGGCTGGACAATTTATCCGCCGCTGAGCGCCCTGCCGCAAGCTATTCCCGGCTCCGGCCTGGGTCAAACCCTGTGGCTGGTTTCCATGGCGCTGTTCATCGCCTCCCAGTTGCTGGGTGGGGTAAACTACATCACCACGGTTATTAACCTGCGTACCCGCGGCATGAGCATGAGCAAGCTGCCGCTGACCATCTGGGCGTTCTTCCTGACGGCTATCCTGGGTCTGCTCTCTTTCCCGGTTCTGCTGTCGGCTGCGCTGCTGCTGATCTTCGACCGTTCGTTTGGTACGTCCTTCTTCCTGTCCGACATCTATATTGCTGGTCAGGCGCTACATAACGTAGGCGGTTCACCCGTTCTGTTCCAGCACTTGTTCTGGTTCCTGGGTCACCCCGAGGTGTACATCGTTATTATGCCTGCTATGGGTATGGTATCGGAAATTCTGGCTACCAACGCCCGTAAGCCTATCTTCGGCTACCGCGCTATGATTGGCTCGCTGCTGGGTATCTCGCTGCTGTCGTTCGTTGTGTGGGCTCACCATATGTTCGTGACGGGTATGAACCCGTTCCTCGGTTCGGTCTTCATGTTCCTGACGCTGATTATTGCAGTGCCTTCGGCGGTGAAGACCTTTAACTGGCTGGCTACGCTGTGGCGTGGTAACATCCGCTTCACGGCGGCTATGTTGTTCTCCATTGGCTTTGTGTCGTTGTTTATCTCGGGTGGTCTGACGGGTATCGTACTCGGTAACGCCGCGCTGGATATTCAGATGCACAACACCTACTTCGTGGTAGCTCACTTCCACTTGGTAATGGGTAGCTCGGCCTTCTTTGGTCTGTTTGCTGGTGTGTATCACTGGTTCCCCAAGATGTTCGGCCGTATGATGGACGAGAAACTGGGCTACGTGCACTTCTGGCTCACGTTCCTGGGGGTATATCTGGTGTTCCTGCCCATGCACTACGTAGGTATTGCCGGTTTCCCACGTCGCTACTACGCCTGGACTGGCTTTGACATGTTCTCGCAGTTTGCTGACCTGAACCGCTTTATCTCTATTGCGGCTATTCTGGCCTTCTTCGCGCAGTTTGTCTTCCTCTTCAACTTCTTCTACAGCATCTTCCGTGGCCGTCGCGCTACGCAGAACCCGTGGAACTCGACGACGTTGGAATGGACGACTCCGATTCAGCCCGGCCACGGCAACTGGCCTGGTGCTATCCCCGCAGTATACCGCTGGCCCTATGATTATAGCAAGCCAGGTGCTGCTGAGGATTTCATCCCGCAGAACATCCCATACTCGCAGACGCAGTCTTCTAACCTGCCTTACGAGCGTGAAATGGAATAACGGCCTTTTGGCCTGATTGCCTAGAAACGGGCCGCTGTACTTACGGCGGCCCGTTTTTTATGGACTTTTGCCGCCGCGTAGAAGCCTTTTCTCCGGCAGAATGGTTTAGCTTAAGTAGCCGGGCCACATCTGCCTCAATAGTATTTTCCTTATGAATTTACCTGCCTATAGCCGCCGCTTTCGGGTGGTGGGTATCCTGACGGTGGTAGCCGTGTACCTGCTGATACTGGTAGGGGGAATAGTGCGCAGCACCGGTTCCGGCATGGGCTGTCCCGACTGGCCCAAATGCTTTGGCTCCTGGGTGCCGCCTACACACATCAGCCAGCTGCCCGCCAACTACAAAGAAGTGTACACGGCGCAGCGGGTGGCTAAAAACAAAAAACTGGCCGCCACCCTGGAGCGGCTGGGGTTCCGGCAGGTAGCCAGCGACATCTTTGCCCACCCCACGCAATACCTGGAAACTGACTTCAATCCCACTAAAACCTGGATTGAATACGTGAACCGGCTGTTAGGTGCCCTGATTGGCGTGCTGGTTTTCCTGACGGTGTTGTTTGCCGGGCCCTACTGGCGCCGCGACCGGGTGGTGTTCTGGCTGGCCCTGGGCAGTTTCCTGCTGACCGGCGTACAAGGCTGGCTGGGCTCGTTGGTGGTTTCTACCAACCTGCTGCCTATTATGGTTACCATTCATATGGGACTGGCCCTTCTGATTGTGGCCATGCTGATTTATGCGGTCAACCGCTCCCAGCAAGAAACCAGCACGGCGCCTGTAGCGCTGGAGCCTGGCCTCACGGGCTGGCTGTGGCTGACTATCCTGCTTACTTTTGGCCAGATAGTGCTGGGTACCCAAGTGCGCGAGCAGATTGATATTGTAGCCTTTGCCGCGCAGTATCTGGGGCGGGAGAACTGGGTAGAGCAGCTGGGCGGTGCCTTCCGCTTTCACCGCACCTTCTCAGCTGTTTTGCTGCTGCTGAATGTGTACGTAGCGTTTCGACTGTATGCTTTGCCTTCGCGGCCTCTGCAGCGCGCTGCGGTGGCCATTGTGGGCGTGCTGGCGGCAGAAATTGTGGCGGGTATTGTGCTGGCGTACTTTGCTTTTCCTGCTTCGGTGCAGCCCGTGCATCTCACTCTGGCTACCGTATTGTTCGGGGTGCAGTTTCTGGCGCTGGTTGTGTATCGAAGAGCAACGAAATTGGTGGGGCAGGCCGCTATTCCGCGCGTTGTTGCGTAACTTTGCGGCCCGTTCGGGCGGGAGTATTCCCGTTTTCTCTGTTATTCCTTTTGATGACTAAAGTCAGGGCATACTTTCAGCTGCTTAAGTTCCGTCTCTCGCTAACCGTGGCTTTCTCCAGCGCCATTGGCTACCTGCTGGGAGCAAAGGAGCTGGACTGGAGCCGGGCATTGCTGGTAATGGTGGGCGGACTGGCCGTAACGGGGGCTGCCAATACCATCAATCAGATATTCGAGAAAGACCTCGATAAGCTGATGAAGCGCACTGCCAAGCGCCCACTACCGCAAGGGGTACTTTCGATAACTGAAGCCTGGGCTTTTGTAGTCATAATGGGCGTTATCGGGCTGGGGATTCTGACTTATTTCTTCAATCCGCTTGCCGCGGCGCTTTCGCTGGTTTCGCTGATTCTGTATGGCTTCATCTATACCCCGCTAAAGACCATTTCACCTATCTGTGTGGCAGTGGGTGCTATTCCCGGCGGTATGCCCCCGCTCATTGGCTGGGTAGCGGCCACGGGCATGCTGAGCGCTGAAGGCTGGATTCTGTTTGGGATTCAGTTTATGTGGCAGTTTCCGCACTTCTGGGCCATTGCCTGGGTGCTGGATGATGACTATAAAAAAGCCGGCTTTAAGATGCTGCCCACCCCGGGCGGCAAAGACCTGCGCACGGCCATGCAGATCATGACCTATACGCTGGTGCTGATTCCGCTGAGCCTGCTGCCGTTTTACTTTGGCATGACCAATACCACCTACCCCATGGTAGCGGCTATTTGCGGCGTGCTGTTTCTGATGCAGACATTTTACCTGATGCGCACCGTAAGCAAGAAAGCGGCCATGCGCATCATGTTTGGATCCTTCCTCTATCTGCCCATTGTGCAGATAGCCTTGGTAATGGATAAAATCAAAATGTAAGGAAGTGGGTTGTACTAGCAGGAGAGAAGCTCGTCTGGCTGACCTAAAATTGGCTCTTCTGCTTATAACTCAGTAAATAAAAAAGCATATGTATTCTTCTGTTGAGCCCCTCACTAATAAAGAGCCCGGCACCGGTACCCACCCGCTGCGTTTGCTGTTGTGGCTGATGATGGTAAGTAGCACCATGATCTTCGCAGCATATACCAGCGCATATATTGTGCGCCGCGAAGAAGGCAACTGGCTGGAATTTGATTTGCCTACCAGCTTGCTCTATACTACAATCGTCATTCTTCTAAGCAGTGCTACAGTACAATGGGCTTACTTCTCAGCCCGCAAAGACAACCTGAAAAGCGTAAAGCTGGGCCTTATACTGACTATTGTCTTGGGTTTGGTGTTCGTGGCCGGCCAATACAGCGTGTGGGGAGAGCTGGTACGTAACAAGATTCACTTTGGCGGCGTTGATGCTAATCCATCTGGCTCTTTCCTGTATGTGTTGATGGGCGTACACGCTTTTCACCTGCTGGCCGGCCTGATTTTTTTGCTCAAAGTCCTGCGTAAAGCCTTTAACTATCAGGTGCATTCGCGCCAAATGCTCTCTATAGGCAATGTGACCATCTTTTGGCACTTCCTGGGAGGGCTTTGGTTGTACCTGTATTTGTTCCTACTTTTGAACCACTGATTTCGACTTACCACGCACGCAATGTCCACCACAACCACGACACAGACCATTCCGGCTGCTGCCCTGCCCGAGCCCCGCAGCGGTTCCTGGGACGGAGGCAATGAACCCTTCAAGGCTAGCTATGGCAAGCTGATGATGTGGTTCTTCCTGCTGACGGATGCTTTCACGTTCGCGGCTTTCCTGACCACCTATGGTCTGATGCGCCAGCGCCACTTGGCTTATGACGGTGCACCGAAAGACTTTACCTTCTCTACTGCCTACTGGCCCATTCCGGAAAAGGTATTTAATTCCTTCCCCGGCCTGCACGGCATGGACATCCCGCTGGCCTTTGTGGCTCTGATGACGATGATCCTGATTTTCTCGTCAGTAACCATGGTACTGGCTGTAGAAGCCGGCCACCGCATGGATAAGAACGACGTGCAGAAATGGCTGTTGTGGACTATCCTGTTCGGGAGCATGTTCATCAGCTGCCAGGCGTGGGAGTGGCATCACTTCATCACCGGTAGCGAGCATGGCCTGAAAATGCTGGACGGCAGTACCATATTTGGCGCTTCCCTCACGCAGAATGAATACGGACCGGTACTGTTTGCTGACCTGTTCTTCTTCATCACCGGCTTCCACGGTTTCCACGTATTCTCGGGCGTCTGCCTGCTGATCTGGTGCTTTATTGCTACCACCAACGGCACCTTCCACAAGCGTGGCCACTACGAAATGGTAGAGAAGATTGGCCTGTACTGGCACTTTGTGGATCTGGTGTGGGTATTCGTCTTCACTTTCTTCTATCTCATTTGATTTGTGAAATGGTGTGCCTGTAAAAGGGTAAGCTGATCTGAAGCTTACTGTTTTATCTAACTCACTCCCTCACAATTTCACCATATCAAAGCCCCTATGGCTCATTCTGCTCAAGATTTCGACCCCTCAGTAGAAGCACATCACGCCAAGCCTAACACGCGCCCCATCTTCATTGCACTGGCTTGGATTGTAGGCATCACTACGCTGGAATTCGCTATTGCTTTTGCCCTGCCGCACACCATGGCTACGCTCAAGAACAGCATCTTCATTGTGATGACTATTCTGAAGGCCTTCTTCATTGTAGGCGAATTCATGCACCTGAAGCATGAAACCAAAGGCCTGATCTGGACTATCCTGATTCCGATGGCGCTGCTGGTCTGGCTGCTGGTTGCCTTGGTAACAGAAGGCTCCTACATCGGCGAGGTGATTTTCAACCGCTAGTCAATGCGGCCCAAACAAATATTACTGTTGGGCCTGCTACTGCTCGTTCCGGTACTGGCGTTTTTGTTTCTCAAAACCTTCGGTACCAACCGTTACGCGCTGCCAACTTACTTGCCTGACCGCATCGATTCTGTGCGGGTAGGGGAGAAGTGGCAGCGCGATACTGTTTTTCACCCCATAGCCAACTTCCGGCTGCGGGCCCAGACAGGCCGGATAGTGACCGGGCAGGAGCTGGCGAAAAACGGCCTTTACCTGGCCAGTTTCTTTTATACTTCCTGCCCGGGGGCCTGCCCCCAGGTGAATGCCCAGCTGCAGCGGGTTCAGGAAAAGTACCGGCACGAGCCGCGCGTACGGCTGGCCTCCTTTACGGTAAACCCTAAGCAGGACTCAGTGGTTGTACTGGAGCGCTATGCTGAGCAGGTGGGTGCTATTGCGGGCAAATGGTTTTTCCTGACCGGGGATGAGGCTGACATCTATCAGCTGGCAGAAAAGGAGTTCCGCCTGCCCCGCCCTTCCGGCATAGCGCCCGGGCTGGTGCATAGCCAGCTGGTATTTCTGGTAGACCGCGACCAGCACGTGCGGGGCATCTATGATGGCACCAAACCGCGGGATATTGAGCGCCTCATTACCGAAATCAGCGTACTGCTGTACATGTATGACCACGACCTACCCCGCCGCTAACCCCGGCCAACACACCAAATACAAACTCATTCTGGGCATACTGGCAGCCGCGGTGCCACTGGTGGTGGCCGTGCTCTACTATTTTCCCGAAGCCTTCCGCATACCCGGGGCCCAGGTAAAGTTTCTGCCGGCGGTAAATGCCGTATTGAATTCCCTGACGGCGCTTTGCCTGCTGATGGGCTTCTATTTCATCCGCAACAAGCAGGTAGCGCAACACCGGGCTATGATGGGCACGGCCTTTCTGATTTCCTCGCTGTTTCTGGTGTCGTATGTTATTTACCACTCCCAGGTGCCTTCCACTAAGTTTGGAGGCGAGGGCCTGGTGCGGACGGTATATTTTGTGCTGCTGCTTTCCCACATTCTGCTAGCTATTGTAACCGTAGGATTGGTACTGTTCACGCTGTACTTCGCTCTCACGGAGCAATTTCAGAAGCACCGCCGCATTGCCCGCTGGACGTTCCCGGTATGGCTGTACGTCTCGGTTACGGGCGTCATCGTGTATTTCATGATTGCCCCGTACTATACCTGAAGCTGAGCGCAGCAACAGGAAACTTTGCCCGCCCGCGGGTGTTTAAGAAGATATGAAAAAGGTACTTGCTTGGGGAATACTGGCCTTGCTGCTGAGCTGCGGGCTAAGCCTGTTGCCGCTCAGCGCGCAGGCGCAGTGCACAATGTGTAAAACACAGGTGGAAGCCTCGCGCACGGAGAAATCCGGCTACGATACCTCCGGCCTGAATAAGGGAATTGTGTATCTGATGACTATCCCGTATGTGCTGATTGGCACGGTGGGCTTTTTCTGGTACCGCAACGCACAAAAGAAAAAGCAGGCGCTGCGCTAATGGCCGGCACCCGCTCTGCTTTGCTGGCTATCCTGGCGCAAAAATGCCCCCGGTGCCATCAGGGACCTTTGTTTCTGCATCCGGCTTATAACCTGAATAAGTTTGATGAGATGCCCGAGAAGTGCCCCGTCTGCGGGCAGCACTACGAGCCGGAAGTGGGCTTTTACTGGGGCGCCATGTACATCAGCTATGGCCTCTCCGTAGGCGTGGTATTGATAGTAGGGTTGCTGTTGTACTTTGTGGCCCATGATCCGGCTGTTTGGGTATACGTAACGGGCGTTTCCGTCATCATGCTGGCCCTTACCCCGCTGTTGTTCCGCTACGCCCGCACTCTGATGCTGTACCTGTTCGGAGGCATTCGCTACAACCCTGCGGCTGCGCAACCGCCCGCCCCCAACCCGAAATACTAGGAAATGCCGCCGAATGGCGGCATTTTTGTTAGCAACCCATGCTATCTGCCCGTTCAGCTCCGGCTGCTTAGCTATTTATACTTGAAGCTTCCTCGTCATTCTCCACTGGTTTTGCTGCTGCTGGCAGCCCTGTGTTTTCTGGGCGCCTATCTGGGCAACCACTACGGGCTGGCGTCGGATGTGCTGCTGCGGGCCGAAGCGGGGCAGCTGCAATCGGTGCTGCATGAGGCTGAGCGCACGGCCCAGGCCGATGCCGAAAACATAGCAGCCGAAGTGCAGCACGGGGCCGTTACGTTTACCTCCTTACTGCGGAATACCACCTACCCCACCTTTATTTACCAGGGCACTAAGCTGCTGTACTGGTCAGATCATACCACCCGGCCCGACCCGGATAATATCAATCAGAGCTTCCATGAAAAGCTCCTGGATGTGAAGTTTGGTCGGTACCTAGTGCTGCGCCGGCAGGCCGGGGCGTACAGTATTCTCACCTATATCCCGCTGGAGCGGCGCTACGGCATCAGCAACCGGTACCTGCGCGAGGGCGCCGAGCGGGCCTTGTTCCGCGGGCTGGACCTGCGCATTGTTACCGCCAATGCCCGCCCCAGCCTGCCCCGGCTGTACTCCGCCGATGGCACTTACCTGTTTTCGCTGGAGAGCGTGCATCCCAACCCCATTACGGGGAAATATGTGCCGCTGGGGCTGCTGCTGCTGGGTTTTGGGTTCTATCTGGCGGGCTGGGGCAAGCTGGCGCGGGGTCTGTTTCAGCAGCGCCGCCTGCTGGCGGGAGCTGCGGCCGTGGTGCTGCCCTTACTGGCATTCCGGGCGGCACTGCTGTACTGGGGACTGCCGTTTTCCTTTATTGAGCTGGAGCTGTTTAACCCCCGGGTGTACGCGGCGTCCTGGCTTTCACCCTCCCTCGGCGACCTGCTCATTAATGCCCTGCTGCTGGTAGTGGTAGTATCCTATGCCCTGCGCCTTTTCCGTCGGTTTGGGGTGGTGCGCCGCATCTGGCATCTGCGGGACTGGCGGGAGCGTGCCGGGTTGGGTACGGCCACCGTCATGATCTTCTATGCCCTGCTGCTGACGCTATATGAGTTCTACGCCAGCACCTTCACCAACTCCCAGCTGGTGCTGGATATTACCCAAAGCATTGATTTATCAGGTTTCAAGCTGCTGCTGCTGCTGGCTATTGTGCTGCATACGGGCAGCTACCTGCTGATATTTTACATGCTGTCGCAGGTGTTTACCGCTATTATGCGGCCGGCTACCAAAAAGCTGGCGGTGCTGGTGCTGGCGGCCAGTGCGCTGGTGTGGCTGCTGCTGGGCCTGGCCCTGGAGGTACCTGCTCTAACCTTGCTGGGGCTCACGCTGGCGTTCTTCTTTACGCTGCGCCTTACGGGGCTGCGCCAGCTCTCGGCGGTGGTGCCCTACCAGCTATACTTGTTTGTGTTTCTGATGGTTGGCCTGAGTGCCACCGTGGGCGCCCTGGCACTTTACCAGCACTTCGACCGCCAGCTCATTCAAACCAAACAAAAGCTGGCGGGCAATCTGCTGCTCGATAACGACCTGCAGGGCGAGTTCCTGCTGGCTGAGCGCGCCCGCGAAATGGCCAGCGACCCGCTCCTGCAGGCCAAGCTGGCCAGCCCCTTCGATAACCAGGAAGTGGTGCGCCAGAAGATTACCAAGTACTATCTGCGGGACTACTTTGATAAGTATGAGTCTACGGTGTGGCTGTTTGACCCTACCGGCCGGCCCCTGGGCGAGGACAGCCTGGCGGCCCCCTTGCGCCGCAAGCGGTGGCGGCTGCTGGCCGGCGCTATGTCCACCGACCAGCCCAACCTGTACCTGATTCATAACGGGGCTACGTTCAGCTCCCGTCGCTACGTGCTGTTTGTGCCCGTGCCGGTAGCCACCGGGGCCGGCAATGCCACAGTTGTGCTGGAGCTGGTCCTGAAAAAACTCACCACCAATAGCCTGGTACCCGAGCTGTTGGTGGATGAAAAGTTCTTCCAGCCCGGGCTGGGTCCCGAGCTCAGCTATGCCGGCTACCAGGGCAAGCGGCTGGTGTATAGTGAAGGGGATTTCGACTATGGAAATGACCTGAAGCCGGAACAGCTAAACGACCCGCGCCTGTATACCACCGGCATTACGGTGGCCGGTACGCATCATTTAGGCATTACCGGCTCCCAGGACCGGACTGTTGTAGTGAGTACGCCCAAGTATTCCTTCCGGAGCTGGTTTGCCAACTTTTCCTTCCTGTTTTTGCTGCACACTTTCTTCGGGCTGCTGTGCATTGTGGCGTATCTGCTGGCGAAGGGGCGCTACCCGTATATGCTG
Source organism: Hymenobacter sp. DG25A (assembly GCF_001280305.1). Classification (NCBI taxonomy): domain Bacteria; kingdom Pseudomonadati; phylum Bacteroidota; class Cytophagia; order Cytophagales; family Hymenobacteraceae; genus Hymenobacter; species Hymenobacter erythromyxa. Next base: position 622,773 of record NZ_CP012623.1, read on the forward strand.
CGCACCAACTTCAGCACCAAGATTCAGCTGTTCCTGAACATGGGTATTCTGGTGCCGCTGCTGGTGGTGAGCGTGGCCATTGCCAGTCAGGTAACCTCTTCTTACAAGCACGACCTGCTGCATGCCTACGAGCGGCGAGGCAAGGCCGTGCAGGACAATCTGCTGAAAAACCGCGCCCTGCTGGCCGATTCCACCGGCCGGGAGAAGCTCACCGATGTAGCCGAAAACGTAGCCAACCTCACCGAAACCGACCTCAACCTCTACGATGAGCACGGCCAGCTGCTGGTTAGCAGTCAGCCGCTGATATTTGAGAGTGGGCTGCTGAGTCCTTTGATGAATCCGCAGGCTATTAAGGCCCTCAATGAGCGGGCCCAGCCCCGGATATTGCTTTCTGAACAGGCCGGGAGTCTGTCGTTCAACGCTTTGTACCTGCCGTTGCGCATGCCCTCCACCAAGCCGGGGCTGGGCCCTGTTATTGGGTATGTGGGTATTCCGTTTTTCGATTCGGAGAAGGAGCTGGATACCAAGCTGATTGAGCTGGTAGATACCATTCTGAACATCTTTACAGTGATGTTCATCCTGTTTCTGGTGCTCACCTTCGTGGCCTCCCGCATCCTGACAACCCCGCTTAAGCTCATCACCGAAAAGCTCAAGCACACCACCCTTACCGGGCAGAACGAACTGCTTTCCTATGAGTCTTCGGATGAGATTGGCCTGCTGGTGCGCGAGTACAACGGCATGCTGCTGAAGCTGGAAGAAAGTAAGCAGGAGCTGGCGGCGCAGGAAAAGGAAGCCGCCTGGCGCGAAATGGCCCGGCAAGTAGCCCACGAAATTAAAAACCCGCTCACGCCCATGAAGCTGAGCCTGCAGTTTCTGCAGAAAGCCATTGCCGAGCGCCGACCCAACGCCGAGGAGCTGATTGGCAAGATTTCCCAGACACTCATCACCCAGATTGACGTGCTGTCGGATATTGCTACCTCCTTCAGCACGTTTACCAACCTGCCCGCCATGCGGCCCGAGCGGCTGGATGTGGTACCTATTCTGCGGCGTTGCGTGGCCCTGCACCAGGATAGCGCTACGGGCGGCAAAGTGCAGTTTATCCTGCCTGAGGGCATGCAGGAAGCGGGCTTCTTTGTCTTCGCAGACGAAAATCTGTTGGTGCGCACCTTCAATAACCTGCTTATCAACGCCATTCAGAGCGTGCCGGATGGCCGACGTCCGGAAATTGAAGTGCTCTTGGAGCAGCCCGCCGCCGATAAAGTGCGCATCTGCATTCAAGACAATGGCGCGGGTATTCCCCTGGCTGTGCAGGAAAAGATCTTCGTGCCCAACTTCACTACCAAGGTTACGGGCTCGGGCATTGGGCTGGCGGTAGCGCGGCGCGGCATTGAGAGTGCCGGCGGCAGCATCTGGTTTGAAACCCAGGAGGGGGATGGTACCACATTCTATATTGAGCTGCCATTGGCCCCGGCCTAACCCCGGGCGCTGCCTGTTTGCCGGGCACGAATAATCCCGTACTTCGCGTTGTACGGCCTGTTGCCACTGCTGCCATCCAATCCGCGCTTATGATCCGCCGCTTTCCGCGTTGCTTTCTGCTTCTGGGCTGGTGGCTGTTGCTGCTGGGGCCGCTGCAAAAGGCAGTGGGCCAGCAGCGGGCGGAGGCTGTGCCCAGCTCGCGGCGCTGCCAGTGGGTGCGGCTGCAGCCCGCGCGGGACACCACCCTGTTTCAGCTGCCCGATACCCTGACGGTGGTGCCCTCCTCCGTGAGTATTAACGGCCGCTCTGTGGCCTATGATGCCCGCACTGACCAGTACCGCTTTATCCGGGAACGGACTCGCTACCCGGCTCTGAACCCCGGCGAGCCGGATATTGTGCTGCCCAGCCCCCGCCTGGATTCCGTGCTGGTGTGCTACCGCGTCCTGCCGCTGCGGCTGGCTGCACCCCGGTTTCAGCGCCCGCGCAGCCTTATGGATAGCATCAGCTTCCCGCGCCGGCCGTTTGGGTATGATGATTTCGCGGTGAAAGAGCAGATTCTGGCCACGCCGGGTATCAACAAAACCGGCAACCTGAGCCGGGGCATTTCCTTTGGCAACACCCAGAACGTATTTGTCAACTCCTCCCTGAACCTGCAGCTGGAAGGCCAGCTCACGGACCAGGTACAGCTTACGGCGGCTATTTCCGACCAGAACGTACCCTTCCAGCCCGAAGGCAACACCCAGCAGCTGCAGGAGTTCGACCGGATTTACGTGACCCTCACGCACCCGCGCTGGAACCTGACGGCCGGCGACGTAGTGCTGCGCAGCAAGCCCGATTACTTCCTGCGCTTCTACAAAAACATTCAGGGCGCGGCCATTGAAGCCAATTTTGGCAAGCTGCCGCTAGGCGTGGCGGGCCGTAGCGCCGATGTTTCCGGCAACAGCACCATTCCCGCGCAGGCGGCTCCGGCCACGGCCACTACCTCCACCATATTAGGCCGGGGGCGCTACGCTACCACCAGTGTGGCCGCCGGGGTAGCCAAAGGCAAGTTTGCTTCGATTGAGGTAACGCCCATTGAAAACGTGCAGGGCCCATACCGTCTGCGCGGGCCCAACGGCGAGCAGTTTATCATTGTGCTGGCCAACTCGGAGCGGGTATATCTGGATGGGCGCCTGCTCACCCGAGGCTTCGATTTTGATTATGTTATCGACTACAACCAGGCTGAGGTAACGTTTTCGCCCAAGCACCTCATCACCCGCAACTCGCGCATCCGCATCGATTTTGAGTATTCTGATTTCAACTACGCCCGCTCGCTCACGCACCTGAGCCATTACCAGCAGCTGGGCCGCCTGAGCGTGCACGCCAACTACTACCGCGAAGCCGACAACCCCAACAACTCACCCAACCTCGACCTAAAAGACGATGAGCGGGAGCTGCTGCGCAACGTGGGCGAAAACGTGAGCATTGTGGACGTGCCCGGCGGTGACTCTACCAATTACGACCGGCGCCAGGTGCAGTATAACCGCACCGTTTTAATTGATGAACTAACCGGCCAAAGCACGGCCATCTTCACTTACCCCCCGGACTCTACGCGCGGCGTGTACAACGTGCGCTTTACCAACGTGGGCGCCAACCGTGGCAACTATGTGCTGAGCACCACGGCCGTGAGTGCCAACGGGCGGGTGTTTGAGTACGTGGCGCCCATTAACGGGGTGCCGCAGGGCAACTACCAGCCCGTGCGCCGCCTGCCCACGCCCCTGCAAAAACAGGTGATATCCGCAGGCGTTAGTTTCCGGGTTGATTCTACGGCCACGGTATTTGTGGATCTGGCGTCGTCGCAGCTTGATCTGAACCGCTTTTCGCCCCAGGCGGACCAGGGCCGGGCTTTTCGGGTGGGCTATGCCGTGGTAGACCGTCCCCTGAACCTGCCGGTGCTGCAGAACTATAAGTTCCGGAGCACCATGGACTACGAGTATACCAGCAAGCTGTTTGCGCCGATTGACCGGTATCGGGATATTGAGTTTGACCGCAACTGGAGTACCACCAGCACCGTGCGCGGCAACGGCACGCAGCGCCCGCCCCGCGAAGACAACATCTTCAATTTCTCGGCCGGGGCCGTGAAAGACACGGATAACCAATTCACCTACCGCCTGAGCCGACGATACCGCGCCGGCGAGGTAAACGGCGTGCAGCACTGGCTGGATGTGGCCCGCGAGGTAGGCTACGTAGAGCTGCGCAGTGCTTTGTTTGTGCTGAGCTCGGAAGTTGGCCGGCGGCGCTCCAACTGGGCGCGGGGCGAGGCCCAGGCCCGCTACACCCGTGGCCCACTGGTGCCGGGCTACGCCTACCGCTTCGATAAAAACCGCGTGGCCCTGCCTTCCGGCGACTCCCTGACCTCCGCCAATTACTTCGACGAGCACAACATCTTCCTGCAAAGCCAGGACAGCGCCCGCACCCGCTTCCGCCTGGACTACAGCTACCGCCGCGACCAGACGCCTAACCCGGAGCAGACCAGCCTGCAGGAGCGGGGCCGCGCCCAAACCTGGCAGGGCAGCCTCACCACGCGCCTGGGCAAAAAGCAGGATCTGAGCCTGCTGGCCACCTACCGAGACCTGGCCTCCCGCGACTCCGCCCGCCAGCGCACCGTGCTGGGTAAGCTGGACTGGAATGCCAGCCTGCTGCAGAATGTGCTGCGCTCCGAGCTAAGCTACAGCGTGGCCTCGGGCCGGGAGCTGAAGCGCGACTATTCCTTTCTACCGGTGCCCAACGGCCAGGGCACCCACTTCTACGGCGGCGACGCCAACAATAATGGCCGGGAGGAAAAGGAGGAATTCTTTGAAGCCCAAACCCCCGACGCGCAGTACCGCACGCACATCAAGGTGTTTTTGCCGACGGATGATTACCTGCTGGCTTTTACCAACCGCTTCAGCTACCGCCTGAATACCACGGCCCCGGCCAGCTGGCGGGAGCAGCCGGGCTTGCGCAGCTTTGCCGCGCGTTTTTCGGCCCTCACCTCCGTCACGCTGGACAGGAAAACCACGGATAAGAGCCTGAGCTCCCGCCTGAACCCGTTTGCGCTGCAGACCGAAGAATTGTCGTTGCTGAGTCTGAACAAGCTGCTGCGCAATACGCTGTACTTCAACCGGTCCAATCCAATTTTTGGGGCCGAGTTTACGGTGCAGCAAACCCAGCAAAAGGTACTGCTGGCGCAGGGTACGGACATCCGCAACCTGGCCAGCCAAAGCCTGCTGCTGCGCCGCACGTTGGCGCAGTCGTTCACCGCGCGGGTGGTTACGGCCCGCAGCATCCGGGAAATGGCTTCTGATTATCTGAGTGCGCGCAACTACCGGCTGCTGCTGTATGAATTTGCGCCCGAGTTGAGCTATCAGCCCAGCAACACGCTCCGCTTTACCGGTACCTATTTGCACACCACCAAGCAGAATACCCTGGCCGACGGGCCCGACCCGGACGCGCGCGGGGTGTTTGATGAGTTGGGCATCGAGACTCGCCTAAGCCAGGTAGGAAAGCGCACCGTAACGGCGGCCACGCGCCTGGTGCGGGTAGGGTTTGAGGGTGAAATATCTTCCGTAGTAGGCCTAGAAATCCTGAATGCATTGCGCCCCGGCAACAACCTCACCTGGAACCTGAACGCCGAGCAGCGCCTGAGCAACGGCCTCAACCTGACGCTCAGCTACGATGGCCGCAAGCCCAATGGCCTGAGCCCGGTTCACACCGGTCGCATGCAGGTTTCGGTGTTGTTTTAAAGGCCTATCGGCCAGATCCATTTTCAGCAAATAGCCCCGCCACAAACATGATTGTGACGGGGCTATTTATTTAAAGTGGGATTATTGACTTAACAGGCGTTTGATAGGATCCACCACTACCAGTTCGGTTTGCCCGGCCGGGGCCTTGGCGGCATCCAGCTGCTTTTGCAGGGGTGCCATCCAGCCAGCAGGTGGCTGCTGACCTTTCTCCAGCTGCGCCAGGCGAGCCAGGCCGATAGACGCTACCTGGGCCAGGTGCGTGGAAAGGGGCGCGTATTCGCGCAGGCTGGGTGATGTTTGCAGCAACGGCTGCACGCGCACCTCATTCAGCTGCCAGATTTGCAGCTGGCTGCGCAGGCCATTGAACACGCGGCGGGCAGTGGCGGTGCGGGGGAGCTTGCCTTGGTTGGCCTTTACCAAAGCCAGCAGGCTATCCACCTGCACCCCAAACTGGCGGGCTTTTTCTGATTCGGCGGGGGCGGCATCTACCAGGCGGTTTAGCGGAGTTTGGGGCGTGTAGGTGAAGCCCTGGAAATGCCGCTTGTACTCCTTCACGGGTTCCAGCACTTCGGCCAGGGTGCGCAAAGCCGTTACATCGGGGGAGCCGGCCAGCTGTTGCAGAATTTGCTCCGGTGCCTGGCGATGTTGCAGCCCCAGGGTTTCCAGCTGAGCTGATACCGCGGCCAGGCGGCGGTACATATCCGGTACATCGGTAACGGTACCGGCCGACCACAGACGCTCGGCCACGGCGGCGGCTCGGGGCCAGATGCGGCTGTCAATGATATTGGCGTCGGCAAACTCACTCCACATAGTGGCTTCGCCGCCCAGAATCAATTTCTTCTGGGCTTCTGTGAGGGGGGCGTCGACTGGCAGCGGATCAGTAAGGTAGTGAGAGGCGGCGGAGAAGTTCAGGTCCAGGTAATACCCATTGGAGAGCAGAGCCGGGTGGCCTTCTTTGGCGGCATCGTACAGGCCTTTCTTACCGCGCCAGCTTTGGATAACGGCATCAGTGGGCAGCCCCGGGCCCAGAATTTCATCCCAGCCAATCATCTTCTTGTTGTACTTCTGCACAATGGTCAGCACCCGGCGGTTGAACTGGGTCTGAAGCTGATGCTTATCGGGCAGGCCTTTGGGGGTGAGCATGCCCTGCGCGCGCATATACTGGGCAATGCGCGGGTTGCGCCGCCACTGCCGCCCGTCGTTCTCGTCGCCGCCGATGTGGAAATACGGGTCGGGAAACAGCTGGGTCATCTCCGCAAACAGGGAGTCGATGAAGGTATAGGTGGTTTCGCGGGTAGGATCGAGGGCAATATTGGAGGTGCGAAAGCTCTGATAGGGCGTGTAAACGGTATCAATAGAAGCCAGGCGCGGGTAAGCCACCAGCCAGCTGGTGGCATGGCTGGGAACATCGAACTCGGGAATCACCCGAATGCCCCGCGCGGCGGCATAGTCCAGGACTTCCTTAATCTGGACGCGGGTGTAGAAGCCGGGCGTAGTGCTGCCGGCCTGATGCAGCCGCGGAAACACGCGGCTTTCTACCCGAAATGCCTGGTCATCGGTGAGGTGCCAGTGCAGCACGTTCAGCTTCACGGCGGCCATGGCATCCAGGTTGCGCTTGAGCACGGGCACCGGCATAAAGTGCCGGGCGGCATCAATCAGCAGGCCGCGCCACGCAAAACGGGGCCGGTCGTGAATATCGGCCTCCGGGAAATAAAAGGACTTTTTCTCTACGGTGAGTAGCTGCTGCAACGTAGCCAGCCCGCGCAGAATGCCCAGGCTGGTAGGCGCTTCCAGCACCACGCCAATGGGCGTTACGCGCAAGGTGTACGACTCATCTTCGCCCAGCATTACTTTGCCGGAGCGGCCATACCGGATGCTCAACTCGGTGGGCTGGGTGGGCTCACTTTGGGCAAAGGCCAGACTCGGGCGCCCGGTGCGCTCAATCAGCCAGAAATTAAAGCGCTGCACCGCGGCCGTTACCGCAGAATCTGCCGGGGCGGAGGGGAGCAGCACGCGCCAGTGCTGCTTAACCACAAAACGGCCTTTGCCCCATTTCAGCTCGGCGGGTACCGGCATCAGGTTGCGAGTGGCCGTAGTAGGCTGCGCCTGAAGGATAACGGCCGGAAAAAGAAAAAGCAGGGAAAGAGCAAAGAAGCGGAGACGCTGAAGCATAGGGCTACACAAGGGAACAGAAGCGCTGAAAGATACGGGCCAGCGCGGTTTTGGGTAGCCCTTCGAACTTCATGCCAGCCTGCCGGGCTTAAATCAGCCCCCGGGCCTTAAACTCCAGATACCGGTTGATAGTATTGGCCGTGAGGTGCTGCGGGGCCGTGAGCAGGGCATGAATGCCATAGCGCTGCAGTTCCAGCACAATCTGCCGCTTCTCCTGCGCAAACTGCTCGGCAATGGTCTGGTTGTAAACGTCCTCGGTGGATTGCGCCGGGGTATTCAGAAACTGATGCAGCTCGGTGTTCTCGAAAAATACCACCAGCAGCAGGTGGTCTTTGGCCAGGCGGCGCAGATAGGGCAGCTGCCGGTGCAGGCCGTTCAGAGTTTCGAAATTGGTAAAAAGAATAAGCAGGCTGCGCTGCCGGATTTTGGACCGAACGGTAGCGTACAGAAGCTCAAAATCGGTTTCCAGGTACTTGGTTTTCTGCCGGTACAGTATCTCCAGCAGCTTGAGCATATGGCCGCTGCGGCGGTCGGCGGGCAGCATGGCGCCGGGGCGGTTGGAGAAGGTAAACAGGCCGGCTTTGTCGTGCTTGAGCAGGGCAATATTGCTGACCACCAGCGTGGCATTAATGGCGTAATCCAGCAGGCTCAGGCCTTCGAACGGCATACGCATCACCCGGCCTTTGTCAATCAGGCAGTATACCTGCTGGGCGCGCTCATCCTGAAAGTGGTTTACCACCAGGGCATCAGTGCCGCCGGTGCCGGCACGGCGGGCCGTGGCTTTCCAGTTAATGGCGCGCGGGTCGTCGCCGGGCACGTAGGGGCGCACCTGCTCAAACTCCATGCTGTGGCCTACCCGCCGGATGCGTTTCACCCCCACATCCGTCAGGCGGTTGTGAATGGCCAGCAGCTCGTACTGGCGCATCTGCAGAAACGAAGGGTACACCGGCACCGTCTGGTCCTGGCTGAAGCGAAAGCGCCGCCGCACCAGCCCGATAGGCGACGCAACATACACGTGCACGGCGCCAAACTGGTATTCCCCGCGCTTCACGGGGCGCAGCTGGTAGTGAATGGACTGTGTTTCGCCGGCGGCCAGGCTTACCTGAAACAGCACATCGCGCCGCTGAAACTGATGCGGAATCTCATCAATGGTTTCGGTTTGAATGGGAAACCGGTAGTGATTTTCGAGGTAAATGGCTACGTCGTTGTCGGAACCATTGGCCAGCTTCTCGCCTAAAACGCGGCGTCCGAATACCTGTCCCGCGCCGTTGGAGCCCGGCAGGTACAGCAGGGCTACGTCCAGCAAAGTCAAGAGCACTACCAGCCCCAGCGCCACTTGCATGGGCGCCAGCAGCACGGGCCAGAAAAACGCTACCACCAGCCCGGCTATCAAGCAGGCCAGCAGCAAAAAAAGGCGCTTAGTAAGGAAAAAGGACTTCAAAAGCCAGAAAGCAAAGCGGGTGAAAAAGCAGAATGGAGCGGCTACAACCTAGCGGGGTACTTCAATCTGCTGCAGAATCAGCTTCACTACCTCATCGGGTGTGGTGCCTTCCATCTCGCGCTCCGGCGTGAGCAGAATGCGGTGGCGCAACACGGCCGGGGCCAGATACTGCACATCTTCGGGCGTTACAAAGTCGCGCCCCCGCAGGGCGGCCAGGGCTTTGGCACCATTCAGCAACGCCAGGGAGGCACGGGGAGAAGCGCCCAGATACAGGGATTTGTGGGCCCGTGTCTGACCCACAATGCGGGCAATGTATTCCAGCAGTTTGGGCTCCACGTGCTGCTGCTGTACCTGCTGGCGTAGCTGGGCCACCTGCTCGGCCGTGAGCACGGCCTGCACCGCCGAGAGTATAGCGCTGCCCCGGCCCGCATGGTGGCCCTGCAGAATAGAAACTTCCTCCTCCGTGGAGGGGTAACCGATGTGAATCTTGAACAGGAAACGGTCAAGCTGGGCCTCCGGCAGGCGGTAGGTACCTTCCTGCTCCACCGGGTTTTGGGTGGCCAGCACCATAAATGGCTCCTGCATGGCGTAGGTCACGCCATCCTGCGTCACATGGTGCTCTTCCATCACCTCAAACAGCGCCGACTGCGTTTTAGCGGGTGCCCGGTTGATTTCGTCAATGAGGACTACGCTGGCGAAAATGGGACCGGGCCGGAATTCAAACTCCGCTTTGTTAGGCCGATAGATGGACGTGCCCAGCACATCGGAAGGCATCAGATCCGGGGTGAACTGAATGCGGCTGAAGGGTATATCCAGGGTGCGGGCCAGGAGTTTGGCCGTGAGGGTTTTGGCTACGCCCGGCACGCCTTCCAGCAGCACGTGGCCATTGGCCAGTATAGCCGTCAAAAGCAGCTCAATCAACTCCTGCTGGCCCACAATAATACGCCCCAGCTCCTGCCGGATGGCAGCGGCAGCGGTTTGCAGCTGGTTGAAATCGGTGCGGGCGCCGAAGGGCGTTTCCGCTGCTGGCGGTGCCAACTCAGTTTCAGAGAGTGAAGGTTGAGCCGTGGTTAAATCGGAAGCGGGGGAGGAGAAATCAGAAGTCATAGAAAAGATAAGTTAGCGGGCATCGCGCCGGAAGGTGGCCAGCGTCTGGCTGAGCAGCAGCAGTTGATGGTCGGTGACGGTGGGGGCGGTGCGGGTAAAGTGAATCCGACGAATCAGCTCGTCGATGCGGGGGCGGGGCATGCCGGCTTTTTGCGCCAGCCGCTCCCGGAAGGCTTCGTCGTTGAGGTCGGGGGAAGTTTCCTGAAAGCGGTTGCGCAGGAACTCCAGAAACAGGTTGATTTTTTTCTCGGCGATGCGCTCATGGTTGCTGCCCTGGCGGTACAGGGAGGCCACCGTGCGGGTGAACAGCAGCGTAGTGTTGGGCAAGGGTTTGAGCACCGGAATAACGCGCTGCCGGCGGCGGGCTTCAATCACCACAAACAGCAGCGCACTAACCATTAGTAGATAGTAAGCCCAGCGCAAGGCATCGTGGCGCATTACCACCCGCAGCAAAGACTGCTCGCCCAGGCTACCTTGCTTCTGGTATTCGTCCCAGAAAACAGGGCGCGCCGGCAGATAAGACAGCGCTGCCACCCCGAATCCCGCCGTGGCGGGGCGCAGCAGAAAATAATTGCTGAAAGCGGCGGGAGTAGAGCTCAGGAACAAGGAGCCCCGGCCGAAGGGCACGCGCACCAGCACGGGTTGCCGTTGGTCGTTGGTGGCCAGCACTGTGGCCCGGCAAGCACTATCGGGCTTAAAATATTGGTTTGCCTGAGCAGCCGGAAAGCGGAAGCGAGCATGGCCGGCAAAAGCCGGGCTCAGCAGCTGGAGGGTGGTGCTGTCAATGGTGGTTTTGCGGGTAGCCAGCCGGCCGGCGCGGCGCTTTACGTCATCGGAGATGCTCACCATCTGCAGGCGCAAGGTGTCAGTAAGCAGGTCGTCGAGGTACTCGGTGGCAATAAAGGCATGGTTGCCGCGGGCCACATAGCGCAGCAGGGCGTCCCGGTCCAGGCGGCTGAGCGAGAAGGTGTGGTGCACAAATAGGTAATTGGCCGGCGTTTGCAGCACCCGGGCAGCGGGCGCATTCACCGGCAGCACCGTATCGGCGCTGGAAAATTGCTGCTTACCCAGGTTAGGCAGCAGCTGGTTGGCAATAGGCTGGCGAACTATGCTCACGCGTTGTTGGCCAAACAGCTCCGGCAGCAGCTCAAAGAGCACGTAAGTACCGTAGGGAATTTTGTGTCGGTTCTGATAGGTGGGCTCCCAGTTGGTGGGCTCCGGCTTAAAGTATTCCACGGCCACAAAGCCTGCGAACAATACCACCAGCCCCAGAAGATAAGCTCGGAATCTGGTCATGAGGCGGCGCGGCGGGTAAGGGCTGCCAGAAACTGCTGCCGGGCATCGCGCACGGTGGCATAGCGCAGGGGCGTGAGGGTTTCCTCGCCATACCACACATACTCAAACTGGCGGGTGAGCAGGCTGAAACCATCCTGCCAGGGCGTGCCGGCCAGCTCCTGCAGGTAGCTGTGGTTGGTTTTGTCCGGCTGCCAGTTAATAAGGTGGCGCGAGGTCAGCGTGTGCAGGATGAGCAGGTAGCCCAGCCGCACGCCCAGCCGGTAGTTGCCGGTGGCTTCGGCTTCTTCCAGGCGGGCGGCAAAATCAATGCTATTGATGTCCTCGGGCGCTGCTTCATAGCTGAGCGGCAAGGAACGGGAGGCACGCCCAAAGGCGCTGGTATAATCCAGCCGCAACAAGCGCAGCAGCACATATAGAAAGGCTGCCCCAAAAGCGGCGTACATCACGTAGCGCCCCCGGCTCTGGTAGCCCGGGCCCATCAGCAACTCGCCCAGCCACTGCCGGAAGCGCCGCCAGAACAGGTCCCAGGTGCTGGCTTCTTCGGGCAGCGGCTCCACATACTGAAACGCACGCTGCCGCCGAAACTCGCGCAGCCGGGCCGCCGGCATGAGTAGCCGGCGGGGGGTGGTGCGGTCGGTGGGCAGGTGGATAGCGGCGCGCGCTGGCTTGGTCCGGGCCGGAATAGCCGGAGTGGCCGCCGTGAGGAGCAGTACCAGCGCGGAAAGCACGGCTACCGGCAGCCACCGCGGGTGGGCCGGCGCCGGGCGGCTAGTATTCGCCCTCATCCTCGGGCTGGTAGGAGCGGGAGGTAGGCACCGCTTCGAGCTGGGCACCAATGGTATCCACCAAAGCGTGCAGGCCCTGGCCTTCCTTGCGCTCTACCAGATTAAAATACTGAAAAGCCAGGGCCAGAAACAGCAAAGGGTACAAGGCCATAGTTGACACCGAATTCAGACTCGCTGCTACGACCGACATTACCCGCCCTAAAACGGATTGGGCCTGCTCCGGGGTCATTGTGAAAGGACTGCTGATAAGAGAGGTAATTGCCAAAACAACAAATGCCAGTACACCTACCAGCAACAACATAATAAAGATCAACCCGAAGGTAGACCACCATTTGCCCCATACCAGCGTGAAGCAGCGGCCAATGGTGGCGAAAAAGCCCTTCCGCTCCCGTAGCTGAACAATAAAGAACAGGCTCAATGCTACCATAGCGTAGCACATAACCGCGTAGATGGCGAAAATCGTCACAAATACCATGAAGGGGTTACCGCGTAGAAAGGCGGTAGCCAGGCCCAGAACCATGCCTATGGCCAGTACACTTAGAATTAAGACGAGCGTAAGGCCAAAAAAGGAAAGTATGGTGCCGGCGAAACGCCGCTTCACTAACGCCCACACCTCATGCACCGTGACTGGCTCCAGCGGGTCCTCCTTTTCCAGGCGCAGCACCAGGTAACCATATACCGTGAGGATAAGCAGCGTAAAAGAAACCAGACTACCCAGGATGGCCACCCAATATTCCGGGCCGTTAATCATATTGGAAAGGCGCTGTAACGACTCGGCCTGGTTACTGGCTCCGCCCCGGGAAACTATGGTCTTCCAGGTGTTGAACAAGCCACCCATGCGTGCTTGTAGCAGTCCGCCGGCAATGCCCTGCAGAAGGAGCAGCGGCAGAACAATATACATTAAACACTTACCTAAGGGGCGAAAGTGGGCCCGGACAAAGTCAAAAGAAGCTTCGATTTTGCGGCCAAATTCCCGCTCACGCAGAAAATCAGTGGGGCGGGTAAAGGGCAGATGAGCCATAGCAGAGAGTTATAAATACGAAATCAGGAAACAGGGAAAGCCTTGGTCTGCTGTTGGTGCAGCCGGCGCGGATATAGTATAAAGTACCAGATAATGAACCCCGCCGAGCCGCCAATAATGAGCAGGCTGGCAGCCAGCGGCATCTCGGTATGGCGCGTTACAAAGCCTTCCAGAAAGCCCGCCAGAATAAAGATGGGGGCCAGGCCCAGCACCAGCTGCATGCCGTCGCGGGCGGCGCGGCGGAAGGACTCGCGCCGGGCATAGGTTCCCGGAAACAGAATCCCCCGGCTCATGACCAGCCCCGCACCTCCGGCCAGCACAATAGCCGATATTTCCAGCGTGCCATGAATCCAGATGGTGAGCAGCGAAGGCAGCAGCACCCCTTTCTGGTAGAAAAACTGCTGAAATGCCCCCAGCATCATGCCATTGCGAAACAGGATGGTGCCCGTGCCCAGCCCCGGCAGCAGCCCAGTAGCAAAGGCCAGCAGCGAGACTTTGATGTTGTTCACGGTGATGTAGAGAAACATCACGCTTTCATTCGCACCCTTGTAAACCGCCATCGGGTCGCCGCGCTCAATGTTGGCCAGCGTCTGGTTTACGTACTGGTCGCCGAGCACCACGCGCACAAAGGAGTCATCGAGGGCGGCGGATAAGGCTCCCAGGGCAGTGCAGAGCACAAAAAACAAAAGGGCAACGCCCAGCGTGCCGTGGTGGCGGGCCACCAGTAGGGGCAGTTCACGCAGCCAGAAATGCACAAAGCGGCCCTGCTCTGCGCTTTTGTTTTTGTACAGTGCCTGGTGTAGCTTGCCCGTTAGCGCATTCAGATACGCGGTGGTGCTGGAGTCCGGATAGAAGGTGCGGGCGTACGATAAATCATCGGTTAGCTCAATAAAGCGGTTGGCCAGCTCCTCCGGGGTGCGGGCCGGGGTGCTTTCATACTCCCGCCACTTCGCCTGGTTCTGACGCAGAAATAAAACTTCGCGCATATGGCGCCCAATCCACGGAAATAGAGATAATCGCTAATAGCAGCGTCTGACAAATATATAAAAATAGCCTGCTCCGCCGCCGGGTTTTTCCCTTATTGTTCAAGTTTTCCCTTATTGTTCAAAATACCTGTTCATGAGTACGATTCACGTGCAAACCGCCCAGAACGTGGCGCTGGAATATGAAGTAGCCAGCGTGGGCGACCGGATACTGGCGCAGCTACTGGACTGGCTGGTGCTGCTGTTATTTTCAGTGGTGGTAAACTTTCTGATTGAGAAGGCCACCAGCTCTCAGGATGAGCGCCGTATTCTGCTGATGTTGCTGATAGCCCTGCCGTGGCTGCTCTACCAACCCCTCTGCGAGATATTCTTCAACGGGCAAAGTATAGGCAAGCGCGCCCGCCAGATAAAAGTAACGCGGCGCGACGGGCTGCGCCCTCACCTGGGCGACTACCTGCTGCGCTGGCTGCTGGGCCTGCTTGAAGTGAGTGCCTCCTTCGGGAGCATTGCCACCGTGGCCGTGCTGCTCAACGGCCACGGCCAGCGCCTGGGTGATATGGCTGCCAATACCATGGTAGTGAGTCTGCGGCCGGCCCCCGCCACCGGTAGCCTGCCCCTCGCCGACCTCCCGGCCGGCTATATGGTGGTGTTCCCCCAGGTCAGCACCCTCTCTGATCAGGACATCAATCTGGTACGCCGGCTGATGCACCAGGCTCTGAAGCGCAATAATTATATGCTGTTGCACGAAGTTGCCAATAAAGTAAAGGCGCTGACCAGCATTCAGACTGATTTGCAGGATGAGCCTTTTCTGCATACTATCCTCCAGGATCATGCGTATCTGGCCGCCACCTACGGCTAAGCCTGCTCATAAAGGCTATTCAAAATAGAAGTAAAAAAGCGAAGCGGAGACAGGCCACTAGGCTTGCCTCCGCTTCGCTTTTTACTTTAAATGATTCCCGTTTTACCGGCCGCTTACCACGGCACCGGCTCGCCGCGCCAGGTTACGAAGCTGCCGTTTTCCTCCGCGTGCAGCTGCTCGGCCAAGCGAATAATGCCTTTGGCGGAGTCGGAGGGAGGCAGGGCGGCGCTGGAGCCACCCATATCGGTGCGTACCCAGCCGGGGTCAACCAGGATGCATATCAGGCCCTGGTTGCCAATTTCAGCCGCCAAAGCGCGCATGTACATGTTCAGGGCTGCTTTGCTGGCGCTGTAATGGTAAGGGTCGCCGGAGGCTTTCCACGTGAGGGAGCCCAGGCCCGAGGACAGACTGATGATGCGGCCTTTCTGACCTGCTTTCAGCAACCCCAGAAACTCCTGCGAAACCAGCAAAGGGCCAATAGCATTGGTTTTCATGACCGACAGGGCATCTTCCACCGTGAGGGCGCCCAGCCGCTGGGAGGCAGCCTGCCCATCGGCCCCAGCGCCGGGGTAAATACCGGCGTTGTTAATTAAAATTTCCAGGCCATCGGTTACGGCTTCCACAGCTCTCCGGGCCGCATTAATGGAGGCGGGGTCCGTTACATCAAGGGCAATCAGGGTAAGCCGGTCAGGGTACTGCGCCCGCAGGGCGCGCAGCTCGGTGGCCGCATCGGGGTTGCGACTGGCGGCAAAAACCTGGTCGCCGCGCTCCAGATATTGGCGGGTTAGCTCGAGGCCCAGGCCCCGGTTGGCACCGGTAATGAAAATGCGTTTCATAGGGTGGTGTTTGAATGCGTAGATATGCCGACAACATCGGCCCCGAAGCTTAGTAAATAAAAACTAACCCAGTCCACACATGGTGTAGTGGAATAGAAAAATCAGTCGTTTGTTTCTATTCTTCCATTAGCTTTATGGAGCAGAGCCCATGGTTAAAATTATTGTTTTGGTAAGGGTAAAGCGCCGCTTTTGCGTTCAATACCTAAGGCGGTGATGATAACGTGGTCGACAAAGTGCACGTTTTTACCAGCGGTTAATACACTCAATTCCTTATCTGATTCTTTCCTTCGCTGCTCTGAGGCAACCATACGAAAAGTAACCATAAGGTAGAACCGGGCTGGTACTGGCTTGCCACGATATATGGCCGGAATCCAGTTGTTAAAATTATCCCGCAGGGCCTTCCATGCTTCATCGTCGCAGGCGGGCGATACTCCATTTTCAATTAAAAAGTCCTGAGCCTGTCCGGTTGGAGTCACGACATAAGAGATTAGAACAGTGCCTTCCGTTCCGGATTTAATGGCGACGGATGGGTATTTAATGCTTTGAGCAATTTGAATTATATCATGTTCCCGGCTACCCAGCAAGCGCGGTGCTCTCATTGGCCGGACTAACTGCCAGGCAGTATCTACTTTAAGCCAATAGCGGGTGGTATCCGGACGGGAAAAGACAATCTTACTCGAGTCATAGTCGAACGTAAGATCTGGCTTACCATTTGAATCAAAATACTCCCATAAGCCTACAGGCCGATTGTCAACGAGTTTCCCCTTTTCAAATTTGTTCTTCCCGGGTTTCATTTTGGGAGGCTGGCCGTACCCCCATAAAGTAGTTAGTAAGCAGAAAGCAAGAAGAAGTAATCTCATGGGTACTAAATAGGATAACATTGTAAAGACAAGTCAAAAGTAGCCAGGATTTACAACTATTAAGCTTATCTATCACATAGACAAAAGAATCCCCACCCGAAGCCAAATATTTGGCTTCGGGTGGGGATTCTTGCTGAGCAGGGCATTGGCTTACCCGGCCGCAATGGCCTTTCGCTTGGTTACCCGGGGGTGGCGCTCCTCAGAACCCTGGGACAGCAGCTCCTCGTCACGGTCCGACTTTTTCACCGTCCAGCTGAGCGAGTACAGGTCCTTGCGCCGGTCGCGGAGGTTACGCACGGCCCCGCTGGTGTTCAGATCCTTAAGAAGGTCCAGGTCCAGGTCGGCAATGAGCGTCATCTCCGTGTTGGGCGTGGCTTCGGCCACGATGGCATCGTGGGGGAAGGCAAAGTCAGAGGGGCTGAACACGGCACTCTGCGAGTACTGAATGTCCATGTTTTCTACGCGTGGCAGGTTGCCTACTGAGCCCGTAATGGCCACGTAGCACTCGTTTTCAATGGCCCGGGCCTGGGCGCAGATGCGCACGCGCTGGTAGGCGTTCTTGGTATCGGTCCAGAACGGCACGAACAGGATTTTCACGCCCTCGTCGCTCAGCATGCGGGCCAGCTCGGGGAATTCGATGTCGTAGCACACCAGAATGCCGATTTTGCCAAAGTCCGTATCGAAGCACTTGAGCTTGTCGCCGCCGCGCATACCCCAGTAGCTGGCCTCGTCGGGCGTCACGTGCAGCTTGTACTGTTCGTCCACTGTGCCATCGCGGCGGCAGAGGTAGGCCACGTTGTGCAGCTTGCCGTCCTCGTACACCGGCATCGAGCCGGCCACGATGTTGATGTTGTAGCTCACGGCCAGCTCCATCATTTTGATTTTGATGGGCTCGGTGAAGGCCGCCATGGCCCGGATGGCCACCGCCGGCGAGTCCTCGTTGGTGAGGGCCATGAGCGGGGCGTTGAAAAACTCGGGAAACATCACGCAGTCCGACTTATAGCCGCTCACCGTGTCCACGAAGAATTCCATCTGCTGCAGCAAGTCTTCCAGGCTGCGGGTGGCGCGCATTTGCCACTGTACAATGCCAATACGAACGTTGCTCTTCGTGTTACCGATGAGCTTGTCCACGTCCTCGTCATAATACACGTTAATCCACTCCAGCAGCGTAGCAAAAGCCTTGGACTCGGAATCGTAGGGCAGATAGCCGCGGATGATTTTGCGGACGTAAAAGTCGTTGGAGAGCTGGAAGGTGAGGATGGGGTCCGTAATTTCCTTGTTGCGCACCATTTCCACGTACTTGGCGGGCGTCATCTCATTAGCGTAGGCCGCGTAGCCGGGAATACGGCCACCTGCCACCATGGCGCGCAGGTTCAGGTTCTCGCACAGCTCTTTGCGAGCATCGTACAAGCGGCGGCCCAGGCGCAGACTGCGGTATTCGGGGTCCACGAACACGTCCACGCCATAGAGCGTGTCGCCATCCGGGTTATGGGTATCAAACTTACCGAGGCCAGTGATTTTGGCGTAGGTGTGCCGGTCGCCGAAATCAGAGTACTCCACAATAATGGCCAGGGCGGCGGCTACCACTATGCCATTGTCTTCGATGCAGATCTGGCCTTCGGGGAATTTGCGCAGCAGGTTATTGTATTCATCCTGGGCCCAGGCGCCTTCCATATTGGAATACACCTTGTCCATGATGTCGCGCACGGCTTTGTAGTCGCCGCGGCGGAGGGTGCGCAGCACCAGTTTGTGAGCTGGTACCGCCGTGGGCGTCAGGCGCTCAACAGCTACGGCTGCCTTTTTAGCGTGGCTACCGCCGGATTTAGAACTAGGAGAAGGCATAAGGAAATTTGGAAACGGAGTTTTGCCCAAAGGTACGGCATGCGCGGGGGTTACGTTGGGCCTGGCAGAAAACGGCAAAAGCATTCCGCCCGATTCAGCAGCTGAACCGGGCGGAAATACAACAACTATCCAGCAGAAAAAGTCAGCCTTAGAGCACCATTTCGGGCACGCCGCCTTCCGGTATCACCAGCTTGCCGGCCGTAGCCGCCTGAATCTGCTCTACTGATACGCCCGGAGCCCGTTCGCGCAGCACAAAGCCATCGGGCGTAATATCCAGCACGGCCAGCTCGGTTACCACTTTCTTTACGCAGTGCAGGCCGGTAATAGGCAGGGTGCAGTTGGGCAGCAGCTTGCTGCTGCCGTCTTTGGCTACGTGCTGCATGGCCACGATGATGTTCTTGGCGGAGGCTACCAGATCCATGGCGCCGCCCATGCCTTTTACCATTTTGCCGGGAATCTTCCAGTTGGCAATGTCGCCGCGCTCCGAGACTTCCATGGCGCCCAGAATGGTCAGGTCCACGTGCTCCCCCCGAATCATCCCGAAGGAATCAGCAGAAGAGAAGAGGCTGGAGCCGGGCAGCGTGGTAACAGTCTGCTTGCCGGCGTTGATGAGGTCGGGGTCTACTTTGTCGTCCGTCGGAAAGGGGCCCATGCCCAACAGGCCGTTTTCGCTTTGCAGCACCACATTAATGCCGGCGGGAATGTAGTTGGCCACCAGCGTAGGAATGCCAATGCCCAGGTTAACGTAGTATCCATCGCGCACTTCCTGCGCAATGCGTTTGGCGATGCCGTGTTTATCTAACATGATGGGTGGGATTTAGCCTTGACGAACCGTGCGCTGCTCAATGCGCTTCTCGTAGTTCTTGCCCTCGAAAATGCGCTGCACAAAAATGCCGGGCGTATGAATCTGGTTGGGGTCCAGCTCGCCGGCCGGTACCAGCTCTTCCACTTCCGCCACCGTAATTTTGCCGGCCGTGGCCATCATGGGGTTGAAGTTGCGGGCCGTGCCTTTATAGATAAGGTTGCCGGCGGTGTCACCCTTCCAGGCTTTCACGAAGGCATAATCTGCTTTCAGCCAAGTTTCCATCAGGTACATTTTGCCGTAGAACTCGCGGCTTTCCTTGCCTTCGCCCACCTCCGTGCCGTAGCCGGCCGGGGTAAAGAAAGCCGGGATACCTGCTCCGCCCGCGCGGATGCGCTCAGCCAGGGTGCCCTGCGGAATCAGCTCTACTTCCAGCTCGCCGGAGAGCAGCTGGCGCTCAAACTCGGCATTCTCGCCTACGTAGCTGGAAATCATCTTGCGTACCTGCTTGGTTTGCAGCAGCAGGCCAATGCCAAAGTCATCGACGCCGGCATTGTTGCTGATGCAGGTAAGCTCGCGCACGCCCCGGCGCAGGATTTCCTGAATGGAGTTTTCGGGGATGCCGCACAGGCCAAAGCCGCCGAGCATCAGCGTCATGCCGTCCTCAATGCCCTGCAGGGCCGCCTGAGCATCGGCTACAACTTTATTAATCATGGATGGGTGGTAAGGTTGGGAGCGGAAAGGTAATTAGAAGTGGGATATGAGCCAGCAGAAGGAACCCCGGAGTACTAAAACCAGTCATAAAAACACGTGTCATCCTGAGCTTGCGAAGGACCTTATCACCGCAGAACGAACATCGTCACAACGACTCGTTCAAACGGGAGAAGGTCCTTCGCAAGCTCAGGATGACACGTGTTTTAGGTAGCGTTGTTGGGGTATTAAATCGGCTAACCGCCAATCAGATGCTGGCGGGCCGCCTGGGCATCCAGGGCTAGCTGCGCTTTCAGCGCTTCCAGACCATCAAACTTCTGCTCATCCCGCAGGCGGGCCACAAACTGCACTGTCAGGGGCTGGTCGTACAGGTCGCCGTCGAAATCAAGAAGGTGCGCTTCTACGGTCTGGGTTACGTCGCCGCCCACGGTGGGGCGCACGCCGATGTTGAGCATGGCCGGGTGGTGGGTGCCGGCCGCGGTGGTAGCCAGTACCGCATAAACGCCCCGAGCGGGCACCAGCTTCAGGGGCTCCTGGGTTTGGATGTTGGCTGTTGGCCAGCCAATAGTGCGGCCCAACTGCTTGCCGCGCACAACAGTGCCCGTTAAAGGATAATAATAGCCCAGGTGCCGGTGGGCGGTTTGCACGTCGCCGGCCTGCAGGGCCTTGCGGATGCGGGTGCTGCTCACGCCCACGGCATCCACGTCTTCGCGCGGAATCTCTTCTACTTCCATGCCGTAGCGGTCGGCGTTCTGACTGAGGTACTCAAAGCCGCCTTCGCGGTTTTTGCCAAAGCGGTGGTCGTAGCCGATGACGAGCTTTTTGGTGCCTACCGTTTTGAGCAGAATCTGCTGGATGTATTCTTCCGAAGTCAGCTCAGCAAACTCGCGGGTAAAGGGGATGATCAGCAGATAATCAACGCCGTACTCCTGCAGCTTTTCAATGCGCTCCTCCAGTGTGTTCAGCAGGTGCAGATCCAGGGGCTGGGGGTGAGCGAGGGGCGGGGCCAGCACCAGGCGCGGGTGCGGCCAGTAGGTAATCACCACCGAAGGCCCTCCACTCTGCCGGGCTACTTCCAGCAGCCGCTGCAGGATTTTCTGGTGCCCCAGATGCACGCCATCGAACGTACCGCTGGTGACCACGGCCTGGCCAAGAAACGGAAACTGCGCGGGGTCCCGAACGACGAGCATAAGCTTAGGAGTTGGAGGCGGATGAATCCTGATCAGGGGCGGTCTGTTCGGCCGCCGCAGCCTGCTGGGCGGCATAGTACTCCAGCCCGGCCCGGGGCGGGCGGGGGCGGCCGCCCCGCTCAGAGCGCGGACGAGCATTTTCGAGGCCGGCGGGTCGGGGCGGGGCCAGGGCTTGCAGCTGCTCCATGTTCAGGGCATCTTCCAGCCGGTACTCGCCAATGCGGGTGCGCACTAGTTTGGTGAGGTGGGCGCCACTGCCCAGGGCCGCGCCAAAGTCGCGGGCCAGGCTGCGGATGTAGGTGCCTTTGGAGCACACTACCCGGAAGTCTACCTCGGGCAGGGCAATGCGCGTCAGCTCAAACGCTTTGATTTCGATTTGCTTGGACTTGATTTCGGCTTCTTCGCCGCGGCGGGCTACTTCGTAGGCCCGCTCCCCGTTCACCTTCACCGCCGAAAACAACGGTGGGGTTTGCTGAATCAGGCCCACAAACTGCGCGGTGGCAGCGCGTAGCTCGGCCTCCGTGAGGTGCTCATAGGGCAGCTCCGCATCCACGGGCGTTTCCAGGTCGAAGCTGGGTGTGGTCTGGCCCAGGCGGAAAGTGCCGGTGTATTCTTTTTCCTGGGCCTGAATCAGGTCAATCTGCTTGGTTTTCTTGCCGGTGCACAGAATCAGCAGGCCGGTAGCCAGCGGATCCAGGGTGCCGGCATGGCCGATTTTCTTGATGCGCAGCGTGTTCTTCACCTTGCGTACCACGTCAAAAGAGGTCCAGGTAAGCGCCTTGTCAAACAGGAGCACTTCGCCGGCTTCAAAATCGAAACCAGCAGCGGCCGGAGGAGTGGAATCGGGAAGGTGCGTGCTCATATCAGCTTCAGGTTAATGCCCAGACCCAGCATAATGAGAATGATGGCCCCAACCAGAATACGGTAGAAACCGAAGGCCCGGAAACCATAGCGGGTAAGAAAATTCACGAAAGAGCGCACAGCCAGCATGGCCACGGCAAAAGCCACGGCATTGCCAAACAGCAACATCTTTAGTTGATCTATGGAAAGCGGGTTCGACTTATAGCCTTTCAGTAGCTGATAGCCGGTAATGACCACCATGGTGGGCACCGCCAGCAGGAAGGAGAAGTCGGCGGCCGAGCGACGGTCGAAGCCTTGGGCCAGGCCACCCAGGATGGTGGCCGCGGAGCGCGACACGCCCGGAATCAGGGCAATACACTGGTACAGGCCAATGCGGAAGGCCTGTTTGTACTTGGGCATGGAAACGTAGTGCGGCTTCTTGTTCTTGAAAATTTGCTCCACGAACAGCAGCACGATGCCGCCCAGCACCAAGGCCCAGGCTACCACCGCCACACTTTTCAGCAGCTGCTCAATTACATCCTTCAGCAGGAAACCCAAAAAGCCGAACGGTAGAAAAGCCACCGCCAGCTTCATATAGAAACCGGTGCTCTGCAAAAACCGCCGCCAGTACAGCACCACCACCGAGAGGATGGCGCCCAGCTGAATGCCAGTTATGTAGGTTTCGGTGTAAGGCAATTGGCCAATTCCCAGCAGGTTAGCCACAATAACCATGTGCCCGGTGCTGGAAACGGGCAAAAATTCCGTGAGCCCCTCTACTATTGCGAGGAGCAACGCGTGCCAATAATTCATTTAGGAACGCTTGTAAGTAGGGCGCGGGGCCGCAGTGGGCGCCACTGGCTGAGGTTGATTTACGGTAGTAGTGGCAGCGGTGGTGGTAATTGTTTCGGCCACCGGCTCGTCGCCGGACTTGGCCATAATGGCGAAGAACTCGACCACAAACCCCGCTACCAGCAGCAGTGGGCCCAGCGTAATGCCCAGGAAGCCTTCGCCGTAGTCGGCTGTGTCCAGCGTCATGGTGATAAAGCCGGCGGCCAGCAGTGCCACGCCCAGCAGCATCAGTCGGTAGTTGCGCCGCCCAAAGGCGAATTTAGTAGCAGCCATGAGGTCGTTATTCGGGGTTTATGATGCGTTAGTTAGCAGGAGCTGTTCGGAGTTCAGAGGGAAACAGCCCGGTATTAATAAAGCTCGTCCAGAGACATGCCCAGGTATTTGCGCACGGCCCGGTAGGAGCTGATAAAGCCAATAAAGCTGCCCAGCGCTACCAGAATCAGCATCAATACCACCAAAAGGCGCTCATCGCGCAGCAGGCGCAGCTCGTCTATTTCCAGGTAGGCGTATTGCAGCAGCACCAGCAGCAGCAGCGAGGCCAGCACCCCGCTCACGAAGCCCTGCCAGGTAGCCCGCCGCAAAAACGGCCGCTGAATAAAGAAGGAAGTAGCCCCCACCAGCTGCATGCTCCGGATAAGAAAGCGCTGCGAGAAAAGGGCCAGCTTAATGGTATTGTTGATGAGCACCACCACCACAAAGGTGAGCACGGCCGCAAAGCCCAGCAGAATCAGGCTGAGCTTGCGCACATTCTCATTAATAGAGGTGATGAGGCTTTGCACATACTGCACCTCAAATACGCCGGTTTCCGCCTTCAGCTCCTGCTCTACCTGGCGCAGGTGTTTGGTGTCGGAATACTCGGGGTTGATTTTCAGGATGTAGGCGTCGCGCAGGGGGTTGTCGCCCAGAAACTGCTGGAAGTCCTCGCCGGTCTGCTCCACAAACTGGCGCGCACCTTCTTCTTTGGAGAGAAACCGCACCTGCGGCTGGTTATTGCGGTAGGCTATAAAAGGCTTGCTGGAAAACGTTTGCTGCAGGCGCAAAAGCTGGGCCTCGGGCAGGTCGCGCTCCAGATACACCTGCATTTCAATGTTTTCCTTTACTACCTCGGAGAGCTTGTGCGCGTGGAGCAGCAGCAAACCAAACAGCCCGATAACCAGCAGCGCCAGCGTAATGCTGAACACCACCATGGTATGCGGATAGTTGCCAAGCTTCTTTTTGCGGGTAGGACGGGCTGGAGGCATAGGGGGCAAAGGTAGGTATCCGTTGCCAGTTGTCCGTTGCCGGTGGCCAGTTATCAAAGGTGAAAATCATTGAACGACTTGGCCACCGGCAACACACAACGGGTAACTCAATTAATAACGGTGCGGGGGTCGTCGTCGATGTTCAGCTGCTCGCGGGCCTTTCGGCGGGCTTCGTCGCGGCGGTTCAGGCGCTTGCGGGCAAAGAGCTCGGGCAGGGAGTTGAACTGCTCCGTATGCAGCACGCTGATACCGGCCCGCGACTGGTTGGCGTAGGTATTCAACACCTGGCTGAAGTCCCGGGGGGTGGTTTCGTAGCGCAGGCGCACGCGCAGCTTGCCATCCTCGCGCAGGAAATACTCCACGCTCAGGTCGCCCAGCAGCGAGGATTGGGTAGTAACGCCGGTTTGCGAAGAGGTGGTGCTGTTGCTGAAGCCGCCTTCCCGCGTTACGCGCAGGCGGCCGCCCATCAGGTTGTAGCTCAGGCGTACCTGCAGAGCCTGCAGCTCCTCGGGCGTTACCCCATTAATGTTGAAGGCAATTTCCAGGTTGGGGTCAATCTGAGCGGTGAGCAGACCCAGCTGCGTGGAAATAATCTGCCCCAGGCTGTTGCCAAAAGCATTATCCTGCCCCGAGAACTTGGTAACGGAGGCCAGGGAACCCGGCGAGGCCAACTGCCGGAACACAATCAAACTAAATACCTGCCGGTTCAACTCCTGCTCATCATTGCGCAGAGAGGCTATAAAGGAGTTGATTTCACCTTCCGCCGTGGAAGGAATGTCATTGAACTCCAGGTTGAGCTGAATCACGGGCAGCAGCAAGGGGCCCGTCAGATTCATCACGGCCGTAACGGGCACGGTGGCGTTGCTGCTGGCCACAATGGGCTGAATGGAGGTGCGCTGGGTGTAGGTGCCGGTTACGTTCAGCTGCCCGTCCAGCGGGTTGCCGTTCCAGCTGATGGTGCCGCCCGGCCGCACCTGAAACTCCTTGTTCACCAAACCCTGCAGCGTGAAGTTGTACAGGCCGCGCACAATTTCCACCTGCCCAAACATGTTGAACTCGCCGCGGGTATCAATATTCAGGCGCAGCTGTCCGCTGGCCGTACCCCGGATTACGTCACCGGTGCTTTCATCCAGCAGAATCTCGATGTAGGCATCCGGGGTAATATCCAGGTTGAAGTTCAGCCGCAGTCCCGATAGGTCTACCTGCCCGGTAGTGGCCACCGGCACCTGCACGGTAGTGGTATCGGGCAGGTTGCGGTTTACAAATTTGATGTAGCTGGCTTTCTCGGCCTTGGCCGCATTGTCCAGGGGCAGGGAGAAGCGGGTACCGTCCTCGCTGCGGGCCGTCACGTTCACCACCAGGTCGTCGGTGGGGCCGGTTATGTGAGCTTCGCCGGTGGCGAAGGCGGTGCCAAAGTACAGCTCGTTGTCCTTGCGGGTGGTATTCAGCACCTGCAGCTTGCGGAACGTGGCGTGCAAAGCCAGCGACATATCCTGGAAGCCCTTGTGGAAAATGTTGCCATTCAGGGTGCCGGAATTTCCCAGCGGGTCGCGCAGGCGGATGTTGCGGAAGGCAATCCGGTCTTCGGCAAACCGAATCCGGTCTGAGAAGGTGTAGGTGGTGTTCAGGTAATCAAAGGTGAGCTGCCCGTCCGTTACATCCAGGGTACCCACCAGGTTGGGCGCCGCCAGGCGGCCGGTCAGGCGCAGGGTGCCATCGGTGGTGCCGCCCATGTTGCTGAACAGCGTATTGAGCAGCGGTTCGGCCAGCTTCACGGGGGCTTTGTCCAGCACTGCCGTTATGTTCAGCTGGTTTATCTCCTCGCTGGGTTTGTAGGTGCCGGCCAGGGCTACCAGGCGGGCGCCGTCGCGCAGCACATTGGCATTCAGGCGTAGTAGCTGGGAGGGGTTGTCCCAGTCGGCCACGCCGGCCACGTCGCCAATCAGTACATTATCAAATACCAGGGAGTCTACGTCCAGGCGGGCGTTGGCTACCAGGTTACCGTACACGGCACGCATGTCGCCTACAGCATTCACGCGGCCCGTAATGTTTTGCTTGGTGATAGAGTTTAGCGTGCCCAGCTCAAAGTTCTGCACGGCCAGGCGTAGCAGCTTGGTTGGGTCGCGGGAAATCTGGCCCTGGGCGTTTACGCTTTGCTCGCCGTTGGCCAGGTTCAGGTTCTGAATATCGATTTCCTTGCCGCCGCCGGAAATCACCACCGAGTTTTCGGCCGCAATGCTCCAGTCTCGCCCCAGCAAATTCACGCCCGACTGCCGGAACACGATGCGCACGGCATCAGGCAGGAACACCAGCGCCCCGTTAATCTGGGCGCGGTTGGTGGTGCCAGTTTGGGCCAGAGAAGTGGAGAAGTTGATTTTCTCCTGGTCCCACACGCCCTCCACGTAGAAGTTATCGGTGGCACCCAGGGCGGGCAGATGCTGGCTCTCCGAGGTAATGTTGGCCTGCGCCAGCACTTCCGGCTGGTAGGGCAGCTTGGAGGTAGTAAAGTCGAATTCCGTGTTTTTCGTCCGCACGCTGTCGTACTGCAGCGCATCAAAGTGCCCGCCCAGCGAGAAAATGGACGTGTTGCCGTTGCGGAAGGAGCCGTCAACCCGGGAGTAGTCGGAGAGGGTGAGGCCGGGCACAAATACCTTCAGCGCCGGGTTGGGGTGCTTCAGATACAGGTTCAGCTGAATGGCATAATCGGGGGTGGGCTGCCGGCGCTTGCGGCGGTAGTAGGCGGCGGTAGCGGCTTCGTCACTCTCAAAGTTGAGGCGATATTCTTCCAGCAGCACATTTACATCGCGCAGCACGCGGGTGAAGTCGAAGTTGCCCACGGCCGTGAGGTCGGCAATTTCCGAGCGGATGGCCAGGCGGCGCTGCCCGTCCGGGTCGCGGCGGGAGAAAACGTCAAACGTATCAATAGCTACCACGCGGCCATTGTAGCCCAGGCGCGAATCGCGCAGCACAATAGTGCCCAGCAGGTTGTCCAGCTTCAGGCCCTGAAAGCGGACATCAGCGGTGGTAGAGAGTGTAAAGTTCTGCTTGGTGAGGCCAATGGCGCGCAGGTTGGCGCGCTGCACTTTGGCGCGCAGGTCAAAGGCCTGCCGGGCTTTGTTCAGGTCGATGCTGCCGTCGGCGGTGGCGCGCAGGTTGGGGTCATCAATGGAAAGCTTGCCTTGAAAGGCCTGCTTCCGGAACTGCCCGTTGGTAACGATGTTGCGGTAGCGGTAGCCCTGCAGCCAGATGCTTTGCACGGTGGCCTTGGCCGTGAGGCGGGCACCTTCCGGGGTAAAGCCCACGCCTTCCACGCGGCCGTTCATGGTAATGTCGCGCACGGTGCTTTCGTCACCCAGCAGCTTACCCAGCTGGAACCCCGTGGTTTTCACGTTGCCCTCGTAGCTGGAGTAGCGCGGGTCGGTCTTGAACTTGAGGTTCACGTCGGACACCACATTGCCCAGTGCGGTCTGGAAAGCACCGTTGGCCACAAAGTCGTTGTAGAAGCCCTGGAACTCGCCCTTGAGCTTCACCGTGCCCAGGCGCTGCACATACGGCCAGCCGGAGTCCGGAATGTAGCGGCGAATGTCGCGCCCGTCGATAACAGAAGGCTTCAGGCGCATATCCACGAAGCTCTCCTTCAGGTTGGGCAGGCCTTCCACGCCAATATCACCCAGCACATGCGTGTTTTTGCCGTAGCGCACGTCCAGGTTTTTGGTGTGGAAATCGTGCACGTAGCCCTTGGCCTCTCCCGAGAGCAGCACGGTTTCGTGCAGGTCGCGGATTTCGGGTTGGGGCGCAAACTTGGCAATATCGTCGGAGTAGATGCGCGTGGGGGAGAGGCGGGCCGTGACGCGCACCGAGTCGTTGAAGTCGGTGAAGTTGAGGAAGTGCTTGTAGTCGAAGCGCACGTAGTGCTGCAAATGGCTGCGGCCCACACGCAGGTCGGTTTTATCGAACTCCCAGAAAGTGGGCGCGAAAACCATGTCGGTGCTCAGCTTCTGCAGCCGGGTGCGGGAGGGCGTATCCACGGCCTTCAAATCCCGTACCTCACTCATTATAGTATCGCCGCGCAGCTGAATGGCGTTGAAGTCGCCGTAAATGCTGTCGATGCGCAGGTGGGCGTAATCCATGGTGCGGCCGTAGTACGGCTCGCGAGCCACGTTGCGGCGGTCCAGCACAAAGCGGCCGTTGCGCAGACCAATGGCATCAATCTTAAAATCGAAGGGCTTGGAAACTTTGGTGGTATCGGTAGGGCCGATGAGGCGCTTCACGGCCGCCAGAAACTCCGAAAGGTTGGTACTGTCGGGCTGGTTGGCGTAGGTAATCATGGCGAAGCGCGGCTCCTCCAGTGTGAGCTTGCCCACGTGCAGATGGGTGGGGTCGAACACCGAAAACAGCTTGATGTCGGCATCGGCCCGGCCAATGTTGAACAGCTCATTACCGCGGCGGTCCAGCACCCGCACCTCTTCTAATAATACCCGGGAAAACGGCCGGATATCCACGCGACCCACCATGACTTTATGGCCCAGGCGCTTGGTAAGCATGGTGGCCGCCTTCTGCGCCAGGCGGGTTTGCACGCCCGGTAACCGCAGGGCTACCAGGGTGCCGCCCAGCACCACGGCCAGCAGCACAACCAGTGCCAGCAGAGTTTTGAGCAGGATGGCAACGAAGCGTGGCACAGGTGGAAGAAACGCAGTGGGAGGGTGGCGGAGTAGCGAAGATACAGGGTTCGGCCCAACCGTTGCCTACAATGAGGTATTTCGGGCACAGCCCCCAAACGTACGCATGGCGGTTGAGGTTAAAGAAGAAGCCTGCCTGACCAGGGTCAGTTAGGCGCATACTGCTTTTACAACGACCTTTGCAGGGAACATATTGAGTTGCCCGTAGCGTGTTTCCAATTGCCAGGCTGATCAGGATTAATTTCTGAAGCCGTGCGCTGGCCACCGGCCCCGGGCAACCGGCAACTGAAAAAACATGAATGCACCCGTAATCCTGGCTATTGAATCGTCCTGCGACGATACCTCGGCCGCCGTGATGGTGGGCGGCGAAATCCGCTCCAACGTGGTAGCCACCCAGCAAGTGCACGAGCAATACGGCGGCGTAGTGCCCGAGCTGGCTTCCCGCGCCCACCAGCAGCATATTATTCCGGTAGTGGAAGCCGCCCTGCAGCGCGCCGGCATCAGCAAAACCCAGCTGGATGCCGTGGCCTTTACCCAGGGGCCGGGCTTGCTGGGCTCCCTGCTGGTAGGGAGCATGTTTGCCAAAAGCCTGGCGCTGGGGCTCGATAAGCCGCTGATTGCCGTGAACCACATGCGGGCCCACATTCTGGCGCACTTTATACAGGAGCCCCGACCCGCATTTCCCTTTCTGTGCCTCACGGTAAGCGGCGGCCACACCCAGTTAGTAGTGGTGCGCAGCCCCCAGGAAATGCAGGTCATCGGCCAGACGATTGATGATGCTGCCGGGGAGGCCTTCGATAAAACCGCCAAGCTGCTGGGCTTACCCTATCCTGGTGGCCCCCACCTGGATAAGCTGGCGCGGCAGGGCAACCCCACGCGCTTCCCCTTCCCAGTAGGCGCCATGCCCGGCTACGATTTCAGCTTCAGCGGCCTGAAAACGGCCGTGATGTACTTCCTGAAAAAGGAAACCGCCCAGAACCCTGCCTTCATCCAGGAAAACCTCACCGACCTCTGCGCCAGCATTCAGCACACCATTATCCAAACCTTGCTGCGCCAGCTGCGCCGCGCCGCCCACGATCAGGGCCTGACGCACATTGCCTTGGCCGGGGGCGTGGCGGCCAACTCCGGCCTGCGCGAAGCCCTGCAGCAGGAAGCCCTGGTGCAGGGCTGGGAAGTGTTCATTCCTGAGTTTCAGTACTGCACCGACAATGCCGGCATGGTGGCCATGACGGCCCATTTCCAGTACCTAGCCGGCGACTTCACCACCCAGCTCACCAGCCCCGACCCACGCCTGAAGCTTGCATAACCCCGCAGCATGAAAAATCCCTTTCTCCCCGGCGACGTCCGCACGTATTCCATCCAGGTAAAGCCCTCCGATTTTGCCGTGCTGGATGGCAAGCTGATTCATGCCGTGCTCAGCACGTTTGCACTGGGGCAGGCCCTGGAGTGGAGCAGCCGGCAGTTTGTGGAAGAAATGCTGGAAGAAGGCGAGGAAGGAATTGGCACCATGCTCCACATAAAGCACCACGCGCCGGCTTTTGAAGGCGAAACCGTGGAATTTCAGGCTACTTTTGAGCATCTGGAAGGCCAGGAGCTGACCTGCCACGTAGAAGCCCGCGTAGGCGAGCGGCTGGTGGCTACCGGCCGCACCGGCCAGCGCATCGTAGACGGTGCCCGGCTGGCCGCCCGCTTTGCGTTGCTGCGCGAGTCGGCGGATTAGCGGTTTCTCCCGTTCTTTCTGCGGGCCGCGCAATCTTACCTGGCTTATCTGCGAAGTCTGCATTACCCGCCCACCGGCGGCAAACTCCTCATGGCAAAACAAAAAGACGATACTCCCAAGCGCATCAGCATCCTGAACCGTCGTGCCAGCCACGAATATGCGTTTCTGGTGAAGTATGATGCGGGCATGATGCTGCAGGGCACCGAAATCAAAAGCATCCGCGACGGCAACGTGAACCTGCAGGACGGCTTCTGCACCTTTCACTCCGATGGCAGCCTGTGGGTGCATAATCTGAGCATTGCGCAGTACGCCCTGGGCACTTATAACAACCACGAGCCCAAGCGGGAGCGGAAGCTGTTGCTCAATAAGCGGGAGCTGCGCCAGCTGGCCGATAAAAGCCAGGAGCAGGGCCTCACCATTATTCCCATCCGCCTGTTCGTTACCGACCGGGGCTTTGCCAAGCTGGAAATAGCCCTGGCCAAAGGCAAAAAGCTCTACGACAAGCGCGAAGACCTGAAAGCCAAGGACCAGAAGCGCGAAATGGACCGCCTGCGGGACTACTAGGGGAAAGGGTGAGTTAGAAGCGGGGAGTTAGGAGCTAAAAGCAAGTTCCCCTCCTTTTTTCAGGGAGGGGCTAGGGGTGGTTGAGTTAAAGCTAAAAATCTAGTAGCTTCTTGTTCCCGGTAAACAACGCCTTTACCACCCCCAACGCCTCCTTAAAAAAGGAGGGGAGTTATGTTCCGATAACCTTATAATTCCCCAACTTTGCTCTTCTTCCTTTTAGTTTAGAATTCTTCTTTTGGAATACGGAATCTGCGCGTTGAGCGCCGTGCCGGTACGCGCCGAGCCTACCGATAAAGCCGAGCTGGTAACGGAGTTGATGTTTGGCGAATGCTATACTATTCTGCAGACGCAGGGCCAGTGGCACCAGATTCGTATTGCCGCCGACCAGTACGTGGGCTGGCTTGATTTTAAACAGCACACCCCCGTCACCAGCGAGTATTTCACTGCCTGGCAGCAGCAGGACCACCCGCGCAGCCTGGATGTGGTGCAGATAGTAAGCGAGAGCAAAAGCCGCATTCCGGTGACGCTGGGTTGCCGCCTGCCGTTTTTCGATGGCATGACGCTGCGCCTGGGCCAGCACCAGTACTTCTACAACGGCGCGGCCACCAACCCCCAGAACGGCCACGGCCCCCAAGGCCCCCAGGACCAGCGCCTGCGCCTGCTCATCAAAATAGCCCAGCTCTACCTGAAAGCGCCCTACGTGTGGGGGGGCAAAAGCATCTTCGGGCTGGACTGCTCCGGGCTGGTGCAGCAGCTCTACGGCCTGATTGGGGTGCCGCTCCCGCGCGATGCCCGCCAGCAGATTGACCACGGCCAGACGGTGCACTTCGTGGCCCAGTCCCGCCCCGGCGACCTGGCCTTTTTCGATAACGCCGACGGCAACATTGTGCACGTAGGCCTGATCCTCGACGACCAAACCATCCTCCACGCCCACGGCGAAGTCCGCATCGACCCGCTTGACCATAACGGCATCTTCAACCGCGACCGGCAGAAGTACTCCCACAAGCTGCGCCTGATTAAGCGCCTGCTGGCCGACTAAGGCTTTTCCCGCTACCACAAAAAAACGCCCCCGCTTGCTGCAGGGGCGTTTTTCCTTTGTGGTAGCAATACAAATGATTGATGGCTATAGCGAATACAATAAACAGGTAGCTGATATCGGGGGCGGCGGTTAGCGAAGTTTGTTGGTGGGGCGCAGTACTACGCTGGCAGTACTTAGGTCGGTGGTGCGGTGGGTTTCGGTTTGCAGATGCAGGGTATAGCGGTACTGCTGCGGGCCCACGCGCACTACAATGGCATATTGTCCATCGGGCAGGCTTTGCACGTTCAGCTTTTGCCCAAACGTAGCTTTGGCGCTGCTTTCTTCATACAGCACTACGCTGTCGGAGAGCCGCACGAGTTGCAGCCGGGCTTTTTGCAGCGCCGGGTTACTGATGCGCACCAGGTAGCTGAAGGTATCTACCCGCTCGATGCCCACGGGCTGGGGTTTGGTTTCTGCTGATGATTGGGCCTGAACCGGATTACCAAAACTAATGGCGGCCAGGGACAGCAGCGGCAGCAGCTTGCGGGATGTTGACAGAAAGGGTTTCATAGACTTCAGAGGTAAGGGTAGCAGATACTTTTCTTTGGATATCCGATGCAAAGGTGCAGGGCTGGCCAGTAGCAAAAAGCAGCTAAATATTATCCTTACATCAAGAAACTGTGAACTGCCACCCAGGCCTCTCCTCATTAAAAACACCGACGGCTACCGCACTTATAAGGCCTATTCCTGCCCTCGAACTAAACCCTGCAACTCTTGTTAATGCGCTTAGAATCATCTAGCTTTCGTTAATCCTCAGATGATTCCTGCCACCGTGTATATGGACCAGAAAGTACTTGTGCTAAACGGCGACTACACCGCCATTACGCTCTGCAGCGTGCAGAAAGCCTTTGTCCTGCTCTTTCTCGACAAAGCCGAAATGATTGCCAAGTCGGAAGGTGGTTTTCTGCGCACTATTTCAGAGGCGTACCCCAAGCCCAGCATCATCCGGCTGCAGCGCTACGTGCGCGTGCCTTACAAAGGCATTGCCCTGAGCCGGCACAACATCATGAAGCGCGACCATTTCGAGTGCCAGTACTGCGGCTCCACCAAAAACCTGACGCTGGACCACGTGCTGCCCCGCAGCCGCGGCGGCGACTCCAGCTGGGGCAACCTGCTCACGGCCTGTTCCCGCTGCAACCACGCCAAAGGCCACCGAACGCCGCATGAAGCCGGACTTACCATCAGGCAACAGCCCAAAAAACCCACGCTGGCTGGTTTCCTCAAGCTCAGTGCCGGTACCATTGATGAAAACTGGCACGCCTATCTACACTAACGGCAGCAAGCTCTAAAGCTCGCTGCCGTTTTCATTTGGTAGAAATAAGAAGTGTCATTCCGAGCGAAAGCCAGGAATCTGGGGAAGGTGTTGCCCGATAGACCGTCGCTGAAATTTTAGAAACAGCCTATACCCAGCCAGTAATCAAATTCAGATTCCTCGCTTCGGCTCGGAATGACAGCTTTTAGGCTTTCCCATTCACAAAAGCCAGAATGTCTTCATTCAGCTTGTCCTTTTCCGTAATGAAAAGGCCGTGGGGTGCTCCTTTGTACACTTTATAGGTAGCGTGGGGCACAAACTCCTTCATGCGGGCGCCGCTTACTTCAATTGGTACTGTCTCGTCCTGGTCGCCGTGGATAATGAGGGTTGGTACTTTAATAGTGGGCAGGTCGTGGCGGAAGTCGGTTTCGGCAAAGGAGTGGGCGCAGGCTTCGGTAGCGCGCGGCGAGCCTAGCATCACCAGAGACTGGTTCCAGTCCAGGGTAGCGTCACTCACGGGGTGGCTCATAAGGCCCACACCGTAGAACTTCTTGGCGAAGGACCGCATGAAATCGGGCCGGTCTTTTTCCAGGCCCTCAAATATGCCGGTGAAGGCTGATTCCGGGGCGCCGTCGGGGTTATCGGCCGATTTCTGGAGGAAAGGCGTCACGGCCGATACAAAGGCCACCCGACTCACGCGGGCGCCGCCGTGCCGGCTCATGTAGCGGGCCACTTCGCCGCCGGCCATGGAAAAGCCCACCAGCGTTACGTTCTGCAGGTTCAGCTCGTCCAGTACGGCTTTCAGATCGTCGGCCAGCGTGTCGTAGTCGTAGCCATCCCAGGGCTTATCGGAGTTGCCGAAGCCCCGGCGCGTGTAGGCAATAACCCGCACGCCGTGCTTGGGCAGCTCTTTCAGCTGATATTCCCAAGATTCGTGGTTCAGGGGCCAGCCATGAATCAGGACGATGGGGGCGCCCTGGCCCAGGTCGGTATAGTGCAGCTTTACGGGGTGGCCATTGGCGTCGGGGCCGGCTTTGATGTAGCTCATATCAGGTACAAATGCAGTAAAAATGAAAGAACAGTGTGCCTACATACGCGGCGCTACGGGTGCCGGACCGGCCTTGCCAATATGTTGTACGTAAAGCCGCTCAGCCATTTTTCCCGTATAGCTGTTACCTACCTGTTGAGCTATGCGAAACGCTTCCGCTTACCAGCCTTTTACCGTCACCGAAAGCCCGCAGGCTGCCCGTGGCGGCGACCTACTTCTGAACCATTCTACTGCTGAGCCTGTCCTGGAAGAGTAAAAAAACCTTTGGCCGTGCCCCACATCAGACTGGGTGACCTCCTGACTTATAAAATCCGGCTTTTTTACGGCTTATGCGGCGTTAGCGCAGCAGTTGGCGGTACCTTTGTCGCCATTCTTTCTTCTCATTTCAATGCAAGCACCCAAATTTGCCGCGTCACGCTCTTTCCATCAGGAGCTTAAGCGCCGCACCAATGCCTACTTCGCCGAAGCAGGCACTGCCCCCACCGGCAACAAAAGCCTGTATTTCAAAGCCATTCTTCTCACGGCCTCCTTTGTGGCCGTGTACCTGCATTTGGTATTCCTGACGCCGCCCACCTGGGTAGCCATATTGGAATGCGCCTTGCTGGGTGGTATTGGAGCCGCCATTGGCTTTAATGTGATGCACGACGGCGCCCACGGCTCCTTCAGCAAATCCAAGTGGCTGAACCAGTTTGCTGCCTTCACCCTGAACGTAATGGGCGGCAGCTCTTTCATGTGGAATGCCAAGCACAACCTCATTCACCACATGTACACCAACGTGGAAGGCGTGGACGACGACCTGAACGCCCAGCCCTGGCTGCGACTCAGCCCCGACCAGCCCCGCCGTATGCTCCACCGCTTTCAGCACCTGTACTTCTGGTTTTTCTACGCCCTGCTGTTCATTGCCTGGATTTTCTACATGGATTACCAGAAGTATTTCCAGCGGAAAATAGGGGAGATGCCCATCAAGAAAATGACTGCCACTGATGAGGGCGTATTCTGGGGTTTTAAGGTGTTGCACCTGGGCCTGTTTGTCGCCTTGCCTATTTATATGGTGGGCTTCCTGCCCTGGCTGATTGGCTTCGTGGTGTTTGCCTGCGTGGCCGGTTTCTCGCTCAGCATTGTGTTCCAGTTGGCGCATACCGTAGAGCACACCAGCTTTGTAGTGCCCCACGCTACCACCAACAAGATTGAGGATGAATGGGCCATTCACCAGATTAAAACCACCGCTAACTTCGCTACCGACAGCAAAATCATCAGCTGGCTGGTAGGTGGCCTCAACTTCCAAGTAGAGCACCACCTGTTCCCCACCATCTCCCACGTGCACTACCCGGCCCTGAATAAGATTCTGCGCCAGATGTGCTTGGAGTTCGGCATTGAGTACAACGAATATCCGAACATGCGCTATGCAGTGGCTTCGCACGTAGCTCACTTGCGGCAGTTGGGACGTCGGTAAGATTTTACAAATAATATAAACAAAAAAGCCTCACAGTGATGTGAGGCTTTTTTGTTTATATTAAGCATACTCGTGATTTGGCTTAAAATACTGGCAAACCCCGGTTGATATTGGTGCTGTTTGCACGTACAACATTTAGGATGCCATCTACATAATCCTGTGTTTTGATTTTAAAATATGCTGGATGAGTTGTGGCAATAAATAGCTTTCCGTCACTAGACCAGCTTCGAACTTTACCAAGTTTAGGATTATCATTCTTGGTATTACCAACCTGACGGACAAAATCCGTGTCTTGTTCAAATAGGTCTAATGTATTCCACCCAATAATAATATTAGGTTGACAAAGGGCAATTTGCTCATGCAGCAGGGTACGGTTTTGTCGATACAAGTCGGTCAGTCGTTGGGGTGATGTTGTTTTACCACCGCCATGTTTACCAACATTTATGAAGGCTATACTCCTTAATGACTCAGCTACTTTGTTTGAGTTACGAATAGGATATATATCTGAATATGCTGCCAAGCTGTTTTGTAGAGCATAACTGATAACTGACGTTTTGCGCCAACTGCTAGGAGCACGTCTGCAGAACTCGGCAGGGTTTTCATTCAGAGCATGTTCAGTTATTGACCATCCTCCATCACCATATGCCTCTTTGCCAATAAAGAGAGGACGTATTTCTTGGTTCTGCCAATTGTCAATGTTCACAATACCGTCGCGGATATAACCAGATAAGGGCGGTAAACTTTGAATGTTTTTGAGGCGGGCTTCTATATTAGCCCACTTATCTAAGTAAGACACAATTTTGATTTTAGTTAGGCTACCAATGTAAAGTGGAATGTTGAGATTGGAAAGCGGAATGATGAAATCCGTTTAGTGGAACCGCTCCAAACTCCTTATCTTTGCGCCCCCGCCAGGGTGGCGGGCCGGCGCTTTTGCGCTGTGAATCAAACAAAAACGCGTTCCGGAGGCGGGCCCTGCGCCGGACGTGTACAAAAGGGCCAACCATAACACATGGCAGAAGTAGTAGACAACTTCGACTGGGACAACGTTGGAGCCAGCGGCTTCGGTGGTAATTATACCGCTGAGCAGCGCGCCGAAATGGAGCAGATGTACGGTGAGACCCTCACCACAGTACAGGAAGAAGAAGTAGTAAAAGGCACCGTGGTAGGTATCACCGACCGCGACGTAATCCTGAACATCGGCTTTAAGTCCGACGGTTTGGTGCCCCTCTCCGAATTCCGCGACCTGACCGACCTCAAAATCGGTGACCAAGTAGAGGTATTCATCGAGGACCAGGAAGATTCCAACGGTCAGCTGATCCTGTCGCGCAAGAAGGCGAAGATCAAGCAGGCCTGGAAAGCCATTTACGATGCACTGGAAAATGACACCATCCTGGAAGGCGTTGTAAAGCGTCGTACCAAAGGTGGTCTGATCATGGATCTGGACGGCGTAGAAGCCTTCCTGCCCGGCTCGCAGATTGATGTGAAGCCCATCCGTGACTTCGACATCTATGTTGGTCGTCGTATGGAAGTGAAAGTGGTGAAAATCAACGCCGCTTTCGACAACGTGGTAGTTTCGCACAAAGTCCTGATCGAGAAAGACCTCGAGAAGCAGCGCGAAGCCATCCTCAACAACCTGGAAAAAGGCCAGATCCTCGAGGGCGTTATCAAGAACATGACCAACTTCGGCGTGTTCATCGACCTGGGCGGCGTAGACGGCCTGCTGCACATCACTGACATCTCGTGGGGCCGTATCGCTCACCCGAGCGAAGTGCTGCAGCTGGACCAGAAGCTGAACGTAGTAGTTCTGGATTTCGACGAAGCCAAGAAGCGTATTTCGCTGGGCCTGAAGCAGCTGACTCCTCACCCATGGGATTCTCTGCCCCAGGACCTGCAGCCTGGCTCGAAAGTGAAAGGCCGCATCGTGAACGTAGCCGACTATGGCGCGTTCATGGAAATTGTACCTGGCGTAGAAGGCCTGATCCACGTTTCAGAAATGAGCTGGAGCCAGCACCTGCGCAACCCGCAGGACTTCATCAAGCAGGGCGACGTAGTAGAGGCTCAGATTCTGACCCTGGACCGCGAAGACCGCAAGATGAGCCTGGGTATCAAGCAGCTGAGCGAAGATCCATGGACTCGTGGCGACTTCGGCACCAAGTACGCCGTAGGTACCAAGCACAACGGTCTGGTGCGTAACCTGACCAACTTCGGCCTGTTCGTAGAGCTGGAAGAAGGTGTTGACGGCCTCGTACACGTTTCCGACCTGTCCTGGACCAAGAAGATCAAGCATCCTTCGGAAGTAGTGAAGGTAGGCGACCGTCTGGACGTAGTAGTTCTGGAACTGGACGTTACCAACCGTCGTCTGGCCCTGGGCCACAAGCAGCTGGAAGAAAATCCCTGGGATACGTTCCAGACGGTATTCACCCCCGGCTCGGTGCACAAGGCTACCATCACGGAGAAAACCGACCGTGGCGCTGTTCTCGAGCTGCCATACGGCATCGAGGGCTTCGCTTATCCCAAGTCTCTGGTGAAGGAAGACGGCTCGCAGGCTGAAAACGGCGAGCAGCTCGACTTCCGCGTGGTAGAATTCTCCAAGGATGATCGTCGCATCGTACTGTCGCACACTGCTGTGTTCAACCAGCAGCAGGAAGAGGACAGCCGCGCTTCGAAGTTCACCAAGAAGAAGACCACGGGCGGTGCTGCCGGTGCTCCTGCACAAGGCGAAGGCAAGCTGAGCGACCTCAAGAAGCCCGCAACGGCTGAGAAGTCGACCCTCGGCGACCTGGATGCTCTGTCCGCTCTGCGCGACAAGATGATGGGCAACGAGCGTGAGGCTGGTGAGCAGAAGCTGAAAACCGGCGCTGCTCCTAAGAAAGCCGCCAAAGCTGAGGCTACGGAAGCTCCTGAAGCAGCTGAAGCTCCCGCCGCTGCGGAAGCGCCTGCTGCTGAAGCTGAAGGTGGTCTGCTCTCCTCTATCACCGGTGCCGCTTCGGCCGCTTTCGATAAAGCCAAAGAAGTTGCTGGTGAGGCCATCGACGCTGCTACCCACTCCGATGCTTTCAACAAAGCCAAGGAAGTAGCCGGCGACGTGGTAGAGAAGGTAACGGAAGTTGCCGGCGACGCCATCGACAAAGCCAAAGACCTGATTGCCGGCGACGAAGCCGCTGACAAGAAGGACGAAGAGAAAGCCTAAGCTTTTCTCCTCTGAGTAAAGAAAGCCCCGGAGCAATCCGGGGTTTTTTTGTTGTCCAGGGTCTGGAGAAGACGGATGGTTATTATCAAGCCAGAGACTAGCTGGTAAGCCTCTCAATCATCTGCTCAGAATGCCAGCAACTTAGCGCCGCCAAAGCGAAAAAGTGCCTCTGAGTTTGGTAGAAGCCAGATAATGGTGTATGTTTGCGTCCCCAATCCGGTGACGTGACCGAGTGGCTAGGTAGAGGTCTGCAAAACCTCCTACAGCGGTTCGAATCCGCTCGTCACCTCTTTTCCTAGTTCCTGTTTTCTATTGCCTAGTGCCCCAGCCGATTAGCCCCGGCTGGGGTTTTGGCTTTTTAGCCCGTTTTGGAACGGTATTGCAGAGAAACAGTAGAAAAATCCCGACCTTCCCGCATGCCAGTCAGCCGCTTAGCGGTGGCGGGCGTAAAAATAATGGGGGGAGCTCCCAAAGTGCCTATCCATGGGCCGCATTGCTCCGTAGAACTGCGCACGAAGTACAAGTCCCCACCCTAATCCCTGTATGAAAATTGTAGAACTGCGCACCATGCGCGGACCGAGTTACTGGTCGGTCAAACATCACAAACTCATTGTTCTGAAGGTGAACCTGGAGGAGTTTGCCGGTAAGTGGTCGAATGAATTTCCGGGGTTGGACAAGCGGCTGACGAAGTTACTACCGGATCTGGGGCAGGAGAAAACGCATACCTCCTATACCCAGCAACAAGCGCTGAAACATCCGCCCCTCACGCAGGAAATGTTGGCTGATGGCGAGCCGCTGGGCCACATCGTTCAGCACGTAGCCCTGGAGTTGCAGCGCTTGGCCGGCATGCCGGTGCATTGGGGCAAGTCCTACCCGTCGCATGAGCCCGGCGTAGAGTACGTGGTATTCTGCTACCAGGAAGAGCGCGCCGGCCGCCGCGCGGCCGAAGCCGCCGTGGAGATTGTGGAGTCGCTCTGCAAAAAGCAGAAAGTCAACATCAAGCCAATTATTGACGAGCTGCACGATATCCGGGAAGAAGAATTCTTCGGTCCCAGTACCTACAGCATTGTGGCCGAGGCCGCCTCGCGCAATATTCCTTACATCCAGCTTAAGAACAGCAACATCATTCAGCTGGGCTACGGGGTAAACCAGAAGCGCATCTGGGCTACCACCACTAGCTATACCTCGCACGCCGGGGTAGAGGTGGCCGGCAATAAGAACCGTACCAAAGCCCTGCTGCACGATGCGGGCGTGCCCGTGCCCCGCGGTACCACCGTGTACTCGCCCGATGGGCTTCGCGACGCCATTGAGGAACTGGGTTTCCCCATTGTAACCAAGCCGCTGGACGGCAACCATGGCAAAGGTGCCAGCATCAACATCACCAACTGGAAAGATGCGCTGGCGGGCCTGAAAGCCGCGCAGGTATACTCCAGAGCCGTGATTGTGGAGCAGTTTGTGGTAGGCCATGACTACCGCCTGCTGGTAGTGAATGGCAAGCTGGTAGCGGCCGCCCGCCGCACCCCGGCCAGCGTAACCGGCAACGGTAAAAACACCATTCAGCAGCTGATTGATGAAGTAAACAAAGACCCCCGCCGGGGCGTGGGCCACGAGAAGGTGCTCACCAGTATCAAGGCCGATAAGCACACCGTCGATTTGCTGAAAGGCCAGGGCCTCACCCTGAAATCGGTGCTGCCGGCCGGCGAAGTAATCTACCTGAAGAGCACGGCCAACATCAGCACCGGCGGCACCGCCACCGATGTAACCGACCTGGTAGACCCCTACAACGTGCTGCTGGCCGAGCGGGTAGCGGGCATTGTAGGTCTGGATATCTGCGGTATTGATCTGCTGACGACCGACATAGCCATTCCGCTGAATGAAACCCGCGGGGCCGTAATTGAAGTAAATGCTGCGCCCGGCTTCCGGATGCACATTTCGCCTACCGAAGGGTTGGCCCGCAACGTGGCCGCGCCCGTGGTGGACATGCTGTTCCCCCGGGGCAGCACCTCGCGCATCCCTATCATTGCCATCACCGGCACCAACGGTAAAACCACTACCACGCGCCTGATTGCCCATATGGTGTCATCTCGCGGCTACAAAGTGGGCTTTACCACCACCGATGGTATTTACATTCAGGGCCGGCAGCTGCAGAAAGGCGACTGCACCGGCGGCCAGAGTGCCGAGTTTGTGCTGAAAGATCCCACGGTAAACTTTGCCGTGCTGGAAACCGCCCGCGGCGGTATGCTGCGCTCGGGCTTGGGCTTCCACACCTGTGACATTGCCGTAGTAACCAACGTGGCCGCTGACCATCTGGGCATGCGCGACATCAACACCGTGGAGGAAATGGCGCAGGTGAAGGGCGTGCTGCCCCGCACCGTGCGCAAAAGCGGCTGGGCCGTGCTCAACGCCGACGACGACCTGGTGTATGCCATGCGGGAGAAGCTGGATTGCCGCGTGGCCCTGTTCAGCATGAACGAGCACAGCCCGCGCATTCTGGAGCACGTGGAAAGTGGGGGAGTGGCCGCCGTATTTGAGGAAGGCTACATTTCCATCTACAAAAACAGCTACAAGCTGCGGATAGACCGCGCCTCGGAGTTTCCGGTAACGTTTGGCGGCCGCGCCCGCTTCAATATCGAAAACTCTCTGGCAACAGCTCTTACCGGCTACCTGTGCGGCTTCGAGCGCGACGATATCAAAACCGCGCTGCGCACCTTCGTGCCTTCGGCCAGCAAAACGCCGGGCCGCATGAATGAGTACAGGTTTCCTAAGTTTGATGTTATTGTGGACTATGCGCACAACACGCATGGCATCAGCAAATTTGCCGAGTTCCTCAATGCTACCCCGGCCACCCGTAAAATCGGTATTGTATCGGGGCTGGGCGACCGGCGCGAAGAGGATACGCTGGGTTTTGCCCGCATTGCCGGCCAGATCTTTGACGAGGTAATTCTGCGGCAGGACCGCGACCTGCGCGGCAAAACCGCTGAGGAGCTGCGGGAACTGATGACCCGCGGCCTGCGCCTGGACAAGACGGAGCTGCCCATCACCTACATTGAGCATGAAATGGAGGCTATTGACCATGCCCTGGCCAATGCACCGGAAGGTGCCGTGGTGGTCTTGTTTACCGAAAACATTGCCGGTACCGTAGCGAAGCTGGAAGAGTTTGAATCGAGCCTAAAAAAGGAGTAAGCACCACGCTTATACTTGACACAAAAAAGCCCCGCTACAATCTGTAGCGGGGCTTTTTTGTTGCGTGGATAAAGAAATAGAAGGCTGGCCTCCTGGTCCTGTTTCGTCTACTTCAGGGTGAACTTGGTCGTGCCAATCAGGTAGCCATCCGCGTAAAGCTCTACGGTATGCACGCCGGGCTTGTACTCCGTGCCTTTGGCGTACACAAACTGTACGTTCTGCTTGGTGTTGTCGAACACCATGTCCTGCTTGGCGGTGTAGAAGGCTTCAGCGCCATCTACCATAAACGTGCCGCCGCCGGTGCTCAGGTTATACAGGGCCGAGCCGTCGGGCTCAATCAGGCGCATCATGATTTGCTTGGTTTCCTTCGGGGCCACATCGTTGCGGGCCAGGTTGAAGGCTACCTTCACTTTTTCAACACGCTTGGCTTTGAACACGTCCTCGTCGTCGTCCTTCTCCTTACCGCGGGAGTTGATAACGTTTACCCGGATGTTCTCGGCCTGCAGCCGCGACGCAATGTTTACCTTCTCGTTTAGCTCTTGGTTGGTGCGGGCAATGGTGGTAATGGTGTCGGTGAGCTTGTTCTGCCGCTCTTTCAGGGTAGTCGTCTCCGTATACAGAGCCTCATTATCCGACTTCAGCTTGGCAATTTCCTCGTCTTTCTGCTTAAGCTGGCGCTCAAAGTTGCTGGCCCGGTCGCGGAAGCGCTTCTGCTCCGAGAGGGTAAAGCTGCCGGCCCGGAAGGAGCGCAGCTTCAGCAGATCCGCATTAATGGAGGCAATTTTGTTTTCCAGCGAGTCGTTGGCCAGGCCCATGGACTGAACTTCCTGGCTCTGGCGCTCAAAATCGGCTTTCAGGGCTTCGTACTGCTTGATTTGCTCTTCCAGCTTGG
Organism: Hymenobacter sp. DG25A; assembly: GCF_001280305.1. NCBI lineage: Bacteria > Pseudomonadati > Bacteroidota > Cytophagia > Cytophagales > Hymenobacteraceae > Hymenobacter > Hymenobacter erythromyxa. Next base: position 665,907 of record NZ_CP012623.1, read on the forward strand.
CGTCTTTGGCTTGCACATCAGCGGTGAGCTGCTCATTTTGCTTGCCCTTTTGCTGATTCATGTAGAAAAGGACGCCGTTGATGCCCAGTAGCACCAGAATGAGGGCTACTACCAGCAGCACGCGGCTGTTATTCTTGGGCTCCGGATTTTGGGCTTGTTCCATTAGAAAGGGGTTAAGTTAAACCCGGACAATCCGGGCTGTGCGTTACCTTTACGCACAAAAATAAAGGGATTGGCTGCCCACGCAAGAGGGTGCCCGAAAATACATACTTCTATGCAAGTTGCACCAACCCTCGATGCGTCCTATTGGCGCCGCAGATACGAAGCCGGCCGCACCGGTTGGGATGCGGGTGCTATTACCCCGCCGCTGCAGGCGTATTTTGAGCAGCTGACTGGCCCCGATGACCGCCGTATTCTTATTCCAGGGGCCGGCAGGGCCTATGAGGCCGAGTATTTGCACCGGCAGGGGTATACTAATGTGTGGGTGGTTGATATTGCCCCAGAGCCCCTGCAGGAACTGCGTAACCGCGTCCCGGATTTTCCGGTAGAACACCTCCTGCTACAGGATTTTTTCCAGTTGGAGCCCCAACCGCCCTTTGATCTTATTGTAGAGCAAACGTTTTTTTGCGCCCTGCCTCCCCATCTGCGGCCCGCATATGCGGCGCAATGTGCCCGTTTACTGGTGCCGGGCGGTACCCTGATGGGCCTTTTGTTCCAGAAAGATTTTGGTTCTTCCGTAGAGCCTCCGTTTGGCGGCACTCCGGAAGAGTACCGGGGCTACTTTGCTCCTTATTTCGATTTTCATCATTTCGACACGGCGTATAACTCCATTCCGCCTCGTCAGGGCGCGGAGTTATTTATCTGCCTGAAGAAAAAATTCAGCTGATTTACTTCGACCTCCTATGCTCACCACTCTCGCCAACCACCTGCCGCACTTCCGGCATACCAACTCCGGTCAGTTCTTTCTGATGGCCGGCCCCTGCGTTATTGAGGGGGAAGACATGGCCCTGCGCATTGCAGAGCAGGTGCGGCGCCTCACCGATAAGTATCAGATTCCCTACATCTTCAAGGGCTCTTACCGCAAAGCCAACCGTTCCCGCCTCGATTCCTTTACCGGTATCGGCGACGAAACGGCGCTGCGCATTCTGCAGAAGGTAGGCCGCGAGATGGGCGTGCCCACCGTTACGGATATTCATGAATCCGGGGAGGCAGCCCTGGCCGCTGAGTACGTGGATGTGCTGCAGATTCCTGCCTTCCTGTGCCGCCAGACTGATTTGCTGACCGCCGCTGCGGCCACGGGCAAAGTGGTGAACATCAAAAAAGGGCAGTTTCTGAACGGGGAGGCCATGCAGTTTGCCGTGGATAAAGTACACCAGACCAGCAATTCGCCCGTCATCCTCACCGACCGGGGCAACTCCTTTGGTTATTCTGACCTGGTGGTGGACTTCCGCAACCTGCCGGCTATGCGTGCTTTTGATGTGCCCGTGGTGATGGACGTAACCCACTCCCTGCAGCGCCCCAACCAAAGCAGCGGTGTAACCGGCGGCCAGCCCGCCCTCATCGAAACCATTGCCAAAGCCGCCATTGCCGTAGGCGCCGACGGCCTGTTCATTGAAACGCACCCCACGCCCGCTACCGCCAAGTCCGACGGGGCCAACATGCTGCCCCTGGATCAGCTGGAGGCCCTGCTGGTGAAGCTCACGCGCGTTCGGGAGGCCATTCGCTAACGCAGCATTGCGGTAGTCTAAACACCAGAAGCCCGGCTGCTACGTGTGTAGCAGCCGGGCTTCTGGTGTTTAGGAGAGAGTAGGGGAATAAATTAAGGATGATCCTGACGGACGGTAGCGGTGTTGTTGTTGCCCACCTGCAGAATAGCGCTGCTCTGCCCGTTGCTGCCTTGCCACACCTGCGCGGTATTAAAATCGCCTAGCTGGGCCTGCACGGCCGTATTGTTATTGCCATCCTGGTCTATGGTAGCTGCGTTGGCCATTCCTTCCTGGTATTGAAAGGCCAGGTTGCCGTCGCCGTGCTGACTCGTAGAGGCTTCGTTGCCATTACCAAACTGCATCTGAAGCGACGCATTAGCATTGCCAACCTGGGTCAGCGAAGCAATATTATTAGCCCCTTCCTGAATCTGCAGGCCAATATTGTCATCCCCTTCCTGATAAATATCGGCCTTGTTTTCGCTGCCCGTCCCTTGGTACTGAGTGGCCAGGTTGCCATTGCCTTGTTGGGTGATGCTAGCCCGGTTTGACAAATCATACTGTTCCTGATAGGCACTGTTGCTATTGCCCGTGGTGCTGATGGTCGCCACGTTAAAGTTGCCAAACTGCTGTTGCTCGCTGTAATTTAAGTTGCCTGTCTGCTCGGTTGAGGCCTCATTCCCCCGGCCATATTGATATTGGATAGCATTGTTCTGGTTGCCGGTTTGCGTAGCTACCCCCAGGTTCCCTACTACCTTCTGGGTCTGGTCAATCTTGTTTTCATTGCCGGTTTGCGTGGCCTCTAATTGGTTGATGAGGTCGGCACCATCGCCTAGTTGCTGTTGGGTTATGACGTTGGAATTTCCTTTCTGAAAGGCCAGCACCTTGGAGGAAATCTGTCCGGATTGCAACTGCTCAATGCTGTTGTCGTCACCGATCTGCTCAGCGGCGGCCTGGTTTCGTTCGCCCACCTGCGTAACAGTGGTCAGATTGTCGTTGCCGGTTTGCGCAACCGTGCTGGTGTTTTCCTGCGCCCGAACTGTTTGGGCGGCTACACATAAGGTGGCCAGTAGGAGGCCGCGGGTGATATAGTTGATCATAAGTAAAAGGGATAAAGGGTTGATAAATACATTTAGTTAAAATTAATATTTTAAAAGTTATAATAAATGTACTTTTTAATAAGATTATGACGTGTTTTCCATTGCATGCCACAGAGCGTGAGCAGGCCATAGGGCTAAAGAAAAAGCCCTGCGGTTGCAGAGTTTTCCAGTCAGAATAAGCAGGAAATGAGAATATCAGGCGGATAAGCGGCGGGTACTTTCCAACAAGTTATCCACGGGGTTGTCAAAGCGCAGGGTGAAATGCTGCTTGGGTTGCTTCCGCCGGAAGAAAACCAGCCCCACGTGGAACAGATCAATGGTAAGCTGCACCTGAGGATGGGCCTGAATGGAGGCCCAGGCGCGCTCCATTTCGGCAGACCAGTGGATATCATCAAATACAAAGACGCTTCCCTCGGTGCTGCGCGCCAGGCACTGCTCAAAATAGCGCATGGTGGGCTCGTAGCGGTGGTTGCCATCGAAGAAGGCAAAGTCCAGCGACTCCGGCAGCGCCTGCAGGGCTGGCTCCAGGGTTTCATCCAGGTTGCCCAGTACCAGCTCCACGTTTGGCAGGGCCAGCTGCTCAAACGTCTGCCGGGCTACTGCGGCGGTTTGAGGGCAGCCTTCAAAGCTGATAACCCGGGCGCGGGAATCGGCGGCGGCTAGGTAGGCGGTGGTGAGGCCGAGGGAGGTGCCCAGCTCCAGCACCGTGCGGGGCTGAAAATGATTCACCAACCGAAACAACAGCTGGGCCAGAGCCGCGGGCTTGGCGGCCGTGCGGGCTATGTCGCGCACAGGGCGCTGCCGGCCGGCTCCCGTATGGGAACCAGCGCCAAAGTCGCGCACCAACAGGATTTGCGGGCTCTGGCGCAGCTCCTGCCGCCGGGCTTCAATGGCCCCAAAAGCGGCAAACGCACCCCGATGATTAATAACGTGGGTATAGAGACCAAAAACGAACGGGGAATGCAGACCGTGCGCATTCCCCGAGCGGAGCAAAAACCGGAAGTAACTGATTGCCTGATGCAGCAAGGAGAAGATTCTAAAAGGAGGGTATCGGCTTCAGCAGGCCAAATGCAGGAGCTAGTTGAGGCGGAAAGGCACCACCAGGGTAAATTCGGGAATCTCCACGTCAAAGCGGCTGCCATCTACCAGGCGCTCCATCTGGTAGGTGCCGCGCATCTTGCCCATGCCACTCTTGAGGTTGCAGCCCGAGACATACTGGTGCGCCTCGCTGGGCTCCAGCACGGGCTGCTGGCCCACCACGCCTTCGCCTTCCACTTCGCGCACCACGCCATTGGCATCGTAGATGAACCAATGGCGGCGCAGGAGTTTCACGGTATATTCGCCGTTATTGCGAATGTCAATCTTATAGGCAAACACAAAGTGCTCCTGACTGGGGCTGGAATAATCGGGTAGATAGTTGGTCGTAACACTTACGGTTACTCCCTGCGTAGTGGTCGTATTCATGACTCCTGAGCTATGCGGTGAAGAACGTAACACCCGGGGGCGAAATTTGGTTTATGTACGCAAATCCGGGCCGTCTAGGCTTACCAAAACTTCAATAACTGTTTTTCTGGTATGAATGTAAAGATAGAAGAAAGCTGGCGTAAGGTACTCGCTGACGAGTTCGAAAAACCATATTTTCAGCACCTCACGGCTTTTCTTCGGGGAGAGTATGCTACGGCTACCGTATACCCGCCCGGCCCGCAGATTTTTCATGCCTTTGAGGCTTGCCCCTTCGATAAGGTGGAGGTGGTAATCCTGGGTCAGGACCCTTACCACGGCAAGGGGCAGGCCCATGGGCTGGCCTTCTCAGTAGCCGAGGGAGTGCGCACCCCGCCTTCCCTGCAAAATGTTTTCAAGGAGCTGCAGGAAGACATACCCGGCACGCCCCCGCCCCCCAACGGCAACCTCGACCGGTGGGCCCAGCAGGGCGTATTGCTGCTCAATGCCACGCTCACGGTACGCGCTGGGGAGCCCGGCTCTCACCAAAAGAAAGGCTGGGAGCAGTTTACCGATGTGGCTATTCAGAAAGTATCGGAGCTGAAGGAAAACGTGGTGTTTATTCTGTGGGGGGCCTACGCTCAGAAAAAGGGCGAAATCATTGATACCAGCAAGCACCTGGTGCTGAAAGCCGCCCATCCATCCCCCTACGCCGCCGACCGGGGCTTCTTCGGCTCCCGGCCCTTCAGCAAAACCAACGAATACCTTATAGCCCACGGCAAACACCCCATTCAGTGGTAATGCATCTACAAGAAAAAAGCCTCGCACACTGCGAGGCTTTTTTTCTGCATGAACAGGGCTGATTTAGTCAATCAGATGGAACAGGCGGCTCCACCGGATTTTGCTGAAGAAGTTGGGTGCGAAGGGGTCTACCGACAGCCAGATGAGTACTGCTTTGCCCACAATATGGTCGGCGGGTACAAAGCCCCAATAGCGGGAGTCTTGGGAGTTGTGGCGGTTGTCGCCCATCATGAAGTAGTAGTTCTGCTTGAACGTGTACTGCGTAACGGGCTTACCATTCTGGTAGATGGTATCGTCCTGCCAGGTTACGCCGCTGTTATGCTCGTACTGGGCAATGATTTTAAAATAAATCCCTGCGTTTTCGGGCGTAATAGTTACCGTCTGGCCTTCCTTCGGAATCTGGAGCGGGCCATAGTTATCGGCATTCCAGGGGCGGGTAGTGGCGCTTAGCGGAGTGGGTGAGGGAAAGTCTACGGTGTTGGGGAATACGCTGGGGTCGGGAATGCCGGCGGGCAGGCGCTGCTCCGTGAGGCGCTTCACGTAGGGCTGCTCCCGCAGGAAAGCCGCGGCTTCATTGGTGAGGTGCACCGTGTAAAAGGCCGTATCGCCCTGAAACAGCGGCTGCGGAATGCCCATATGGTCGTAGTCCACCACGCTATGCTCGCGGAAGATATCATCCCGGATAGGAGCGTCGGTAGCCAGCTCGTAGCTGGTTTGCAGCTTGGGCGGGTTCTGGGCGGGCTTGCCGTTGATATAAACCTGGCTCTGGCGCACCTCAATCTGGTCGCCGGCTATGCCAATGCAGCGTTTAATGTAATTGGTGCGCAGGTCGGCGGGGTACTGCTTCTCAAACGGCACGTTAAACACTACCACGTCATTGCGCTTCACCTCGGAAAACCCCGGCAGGCGGTGGGAGGTAAGCTGAATGGCGTCGGAAAAGCTGGGAATATTGGTGCCCCAGATGGTTTGGTGCGTGAGGGGTACCTGCAGCGGCGTTTGGGGCGTGCGGGGGCCGTAGTGCAGCTTGCTCACAAACAGGTAGTCGCCTACCAGCAGGGAGTTTTCCATGGAGGGCGTCGGAATGGTATACGCCTCGAAGGTGGCCCAACGAATCAGGGTAGCTGCTACTACCGCAAACAGGATAGCATCACCCCACTCGCGCGCAACGCTTTTGGGTTTTTTGTGGGTGGTCTCCGTCGCGGGATTTTTCTCCCAGAATTTTACGGCCATGAGTCAGGTCAGCAGAAAGCAACTAGAAGAGGAAAGCCTCGCTATGGGAGAGGAGTTCCTGATAAACGGCGGAATATCCGACTAATTATGCGAATGTGGAATATGCTTCGGCTTACAGGCCCAGCAGGTCTTTCATCCCGAATACGCCTTGGTGGCCGGGCAGCCATTCGGCGGCCAGCAAAGCCCCTTGGGCAAAGGCATCCCGGCTGTGGGCTTCATGCTTCAGCTCAATGGTATCGAGGGCGGAAGTATAGGTTACAATGTGCGTGCCCACTACTTCGCCTTCGCGCTCGGAGACAATAGCCAGTTCCTGCTCATTGGCGGTAGTTTCGTTGCGCCAATGGGTTTTAGTAGGGAAGTGGCGCAGAATGCCTTCGGCGGTGGTGAGGGCCGTGCCGCTGGGCTGGTCTACTTTGTGCACGTGGTGAATTTCCTTCACCTGCACATCGTAGCCGCCAAACTGATGCATTTTAGCAGCTATGTACTCGTTGAAGTGAAAGAACAGATTCACGCCCACGCTGAAGTTGGAGGCGTAAAAAAGCGAGCCATCAGCTTCCTGGCACAGCTCACGAACTTCTTCAAAGTGGTGCAGCCAGCCCGTGGAGCCGCACACCACCGGAATGCCCTGGCGCAGGGCCGTGGATACGTTCAGAAAGGCGGAGTCCGGGTGGGTAAACTCAATAGCCACGTCAACGGTAGCCGGCGTGAAATCGGTAATGCGGCTTTCCGGCCTAGATGGATCTATAATGCCGGCAATACGATGACCCCGGGCTATGGCCTGTGCTTCCAAGGCATGACCCATTTTACCATAGCCAATCAGCAGAATATTCATTCAACGCTTAGATTTCAATTGAAAAGAAAAAGCAACGCCGGGGGTTAGGCCGGAAGTGGGCACCCGCAACACGCTGGGCTCCCAGTGCAAGCTCAGGTCGTCGCTGATATCAAAGTCGTGCAGGTGGGCATCCACCAGCGCGTCCACAATGTTTAAGGTATAAGCTACAGCCGTATAAGCAATCCAGGTATCCCGGCGGGCACGGTAGAAAACCAGGCCCGCTTTGGCAGCATCGTCCGTGGGCTCCAGGCCAGAGCGGGGGCCGTCATCAGTGGTAAGCGAGTCGCCATCAATACGGGCCCGATAGCCGCGGGAGTACTCTTTATAGCGGCGCTGATAGAAAATTTCCACCGCCAGCGTGCCGCCTATGGCCCCGTATACCAACGGCAACTTCCAGTATTTGCGGTTATAAATCTGACCGGCGCCGGGTAGAACGGCGGATAAAATGGCCGCTTTCTTCGGCCGCGTCACGTGCCAGCCCAACAGCCGCTCGGTGCGGCGCGTGGTGTCCGGCGCAGTAGGCGGGGTGCTTACTTGCACCGAGTCCGGCCCGGCGGTAACCACGGTTTGCGCCTGTACTGAACCGGTCAGCAGCAGGGCTGGCAATAAAGCCAGCAGTATAGCCCGCAGGCGGCCTTGCAGGGCGTTACCTGTCCAGGCATTGCCCTGAGCTTTCCGCAAGCCTTCCTTAGTTCTGTATCCATTCAGCAGAATATTCATTCAACGGTTGGATTTCAGATGAAAAGAAAAAGCAATAGCGGGCGTAGGAGCTGCAGCGGGTAACTGAAGCACACTGGGCTGCCAGTGCAGGCTCAGGTCGTTACTAACGTCGAAGTCGTACAGGTGGGCATCTACCAGTGCGTCCACAATGTTTAGGGTGTAGGCCAGCGCAATGCCGCCTATCCACTGGTCGCGGGAGGTTCGCAGGGAACTTAGCGTGGTATGTACGTTGGCATCCGAGAGTTCCTTCCCGGAGTGCTCTCCTTGGTCAATGGTTCTGGGGTTGCCATCCATCCGGGCTTCATAGCCCCGCGCATACTCTTTGTAGAGGCGCTGGGCATGCATTTCTCCGATAATAGCACCCCCAATAGCCCCGTATACCAGCGGCAGCTTCCAGTATTTACGGTTATAGATCTGCCCGGCACCCGGGAGCACGGCCGAGAGAATAGCGGCTTTCTTTGGCCGCGTTACCGACCAGCCCAGCAACCGCTCGGTACGGCGGGTAGAATCAGACACTAAAGAACCGGCGGTAAAGGCCTGCGCCCATCCCTGACCGGCCAGCAGCAAGACTGGCAATGAAGTCAGAAGGATATGACGCAGCCCGTTATGCATAGCTGTGCTTACGCGGGTTGTAGAATATGCAGAATACGCTGCATGTCCTCCACGGAGTCGAAAGCAATTTTGATTTCGCCGCGGCCCTGCGGTCCGGGCTTCACCATCACACGGCTGCCAAAACGCTCCGAGAGGTGGCGCTCGGTACGGCGTAGCTCTGCCACGGGTACCTGCACGTTGGTTTCCTGTACCTGCTGGGCACTGGGTGCGTCGGCGGGCTTGGGCAGGCCAGCCCCGGTACGCACCAGCTGCTCTACCCGGCGCACCGACAGCTCCTCGGCTACAATGCGGTGGAACAAAGCCAGCTGCTGCTCGGCATCCTCAATGCTGATAAGGGCGCGGGCGTGGCCCATGCTGATTACCGCATCGCGCAGGCCTACCTGGATATCGGGCGGCAGCTTGAGCAGGCGCAGGTAGTTGGTTACCGTAGAGCGGTTTTTGCCTACCCGGTCGCCCAGCTCTTCCTGCTTCAGGTTGCACTCGCTCACCAGGCGCTGGTAGCTGAGGGCAATTTCAATGGCGTTAAGATTCTCGCGCTGAATGTTCTCAATCAGGGCCATTTCCAGCATCTGCTGGTCATCGGCCTTGCGGATGTAGGCGGGAATGGTATCCAGGCCAGCCAGCTTGGACGCCTGCAAGCGCCGCTCCCCGCTGATGAGCTGGTAGGCGTTGGTGCCCGTCTGGCGTACCGTTACGGGCTGAATGATACCCTGAATCCGGATGCTTTCGGCTAGCTCCTGCAGCGCTTCCTGATCGAAGTGGGTGCGGGGCTGATAGGGGTTGGCTTCGATGTGCGCCACCGGAATGAAGCCCACCGAGTTGACGGGGTGCGACACGAGCCGGTCACTCTTTTTCTCGTAGCTGCCTTCAATCAGGGCATTAAGCCCCCGGCCCAGACCACCTATTTTACGCTTGGGTGTCGCCGCTGGCGTAGATTTCTCTTCGGGTTTCTCTGACATACCTGCAATAGGCTTCTGCCCAACACCGGGCAAAAGCAGGATTCAAAAATACACAAACGTCGGGGAAGGATGGGAAATTTTGTTGGGCCGGGGAATTGTGGGCAATCAGGCCAGCGGAACTGCCTGCTCCTCAACTAAAAAAACGGCCAGCGTCATCTTATCGATAACGCTGGCCGGAAAGAAATTCGCTGGCAGAGTGGCAGGCTATTGACCGGCGCTGGCCTCCGGAACCGTTGCGCTGGGCTTGCGCAGCTTCAGCGGGTGGCGGGTAGTAGTAGTGCCTACCGTGAGGTGCAGGTAGTAGTCGCCGGGGGGCAGATCGGTGAATTCCAGGGTCTGGAGCTGTATGCCCACTGTGCGGCGGCGGTAGTCCGATACGCGCACCACGGCGCCATTCTGGTTGTATAAAACCCAACCCACGGGCAGTTCTTCCGGCAGGCGGTACGTCAGTTGTACTACCCCGTTGCTGGGGTTGGGGTACAAACTCATGCGGTTAGCGCCGATACCGGGCCGGTCTACGGCTGCCTGCAGCAGCTCCCGGTTTTGGTTGGGGATTACCTTGGTCAGCTTCCAGTCCTGGGTTTCATTGTCCTTAAAGCGCCACTGTACGATACCGGTGTCGGTAGAGTCGCGGGCGGTAAGGGCTTTTTTGCTGTGTTTGGCTACGATTTTATAATACCCGTCTTCCGTCAGCTCAATATTCCATTGCTGGTTGTTGCCGCTGTAATAAGGCCACAGGTTCAGGGCCGCGCCATTGGAGGTAGAACTGCCCAGTACTTCCAGTACGCGGTTATTGCCGGGCACCATCAGGCGGTAGAAACCATCATTCTGCTGCTCAATACGCCAATGTGTGGCTTCATTTTGGGGAGCCGCTGCCGTACCACCCGTGGGAACAGTTTGGTAAGCGCGCATATTGGGGCGGCTGGGGTCCTGTACCTCCAGAGCCCGGCCGGTGGAGCGCGAAGTAATAATATATATGGCGGGCTCCACCCGGGCCGGCGCTCTAACAGCGGCTGGCTTTGGCGCCGCTGGAGCGGGCTTGGGTGCCGCGGCTACGGGAGGCTTAGGCTTGCTGGCAATCGCTTTTTCCGGCTTAGCAACTTCTTTGCGGGGCGCAGCCGGAACGGCCGCAACAGCTTTCGGAGCGGGTTCTTTCTGCACCGGTTTCGGAGCTGCTGGAACCGCAGCAGGTTTAGGAGCTGGCGCGGCTGGTTTTGCCGCTACCGCTACCGGTGTCGGTGCAGGGGTGCGAACGGGGGGCGCTGGTTTGGGCGCGGCCGGTTGAACAGGAACCGCTACTTTGGGGGCCGGCACTTCCGGAGCGGGCGTAGGCGGAGCGGGCTTTACCGCTGCCACCGCTACCACTGGCGTCGCTGCAGGGGCCGTTACTACCGGGGTAATGCTGGAACCCAAGGGGTAGAGATACTCCATGGGAATAATCTGCAGGCCTTTGCCGGGCGCCAGCCACTGCAGCTGCAGGTGGGCTTCGCCATCGGCATCTACATATTCCAGCTTAATGCTGGTTTTCTCGTTAGCCGCCAGTTGCACAAAAGCGTTAGAATTATCCTCGCGGCGGCCGTCCCAGGTATCCAGCACCTTCTTGCCATTTACCCACAGCCGAATTTCATCGTTGGTGGGTACCTGAAAGCGGTAGGTGCCGGTGGTAGGAGCCACCAGCAGACCTTCCCAGCGCACCGAGAAGTAATCCGTGGGCAGGTCCTTGGAAGGCGCGCCCAGACCCCAGTTAAAGTCCACGGAGGCATCTACGCGGCGCAGAACAGGCGCTCCGGCTAAAGTACCATTGGGGTAGTAGCTGCCCGTAAGCCCGCTGCCAACCACTGCCGGCGCTGCGCTGGTGGCTGAAACGGAAGCGTTACCGGTGGGACCAGCCCAGGCGTGGGTACCGCCGGGCGTAGCGCCAGTCAGGACAAGGCCAGCCAGCAGAGAACAAAATAACGGATACTGCACAGGAAGCGAAATTTGGGTGTTGTTACCGATTATACACCAAAAGGAGCCATGAATTTACAGCTTCTGAATTTGTCGCGCCAATCGGAGGGGTGTAAAATTTGCACTTACCCCGCAAGGGGTTTTGGGAAAATAGGGTCTGGGCTCTGTGCTGCTGGTTTTTAGGCCGATAAAAATTCACCGAATTTGTGCTGCCGATAAAAGTCATAAAAAAAGCCCTCAACAAGTAAGGGCTTTTCTTTTGGCTGTTATGGCTTAGGCCGCGCTGTCTTCCGCGGCCTCCGGCGTGGCATCTACCGCATTCTTCTCCACAATTTCGCGGGCCAGATTGAGGTAGCTGATAGAGCCTTTGCTCTCTGCATCGTGCAGAATAACCGGAATGCCAAAGCTCGGCGACTCCGACAGCTTCACGTTGCGCGGAATAATGGTATCGAACACCAACTGCTGGAAGTGCAACTTTACTTCTTCCACCACCTGGTTGCTCAGGCGCAGGCGCACATCGTACATGGTCAACAGAATGCCCTCAATTTCCAGCTCCGTGTTCAGGCGGCTCTGAATAATTTTGATGGTGTTCAGCAGCTTGCCCAGACCTTCCAACGCAAAGTACTCGCACTGCACCGGAATGATAACGGAGTGAGCAGCCGTGAGGGCATTCACCGTAATCAGGCCCAAGGAAGGCGAGCAGTCAATGATGATGAAGTCGTACTGATCGGCCAGGGGGCGCAGGGCCTCCTTCATCCGTTCTTCGCGGTTGGGCAGGTTAATCATCTCCACCTCAGCGCCTACCAAATCAATGTGGGAGGGCATCAGGTCGAGGTGGGGCAGTACGTGGGTGGTCAGGATAATATCCTGGGCATTAATGCCATCCACCATGCACTCGTAAATGCTGTTCTGAATGTCTTTGGGGTCGAAGCCGACGCCAGAGGTGGCGTTAGCCTGAGGGTCGGCGTCTACCAGCAAGGTGCGATATTCCAGCGCTGCCAGCGAGGCCGCGAGGTTAATCGAGGAGGTGGTTTTGCCCACCCCGCCTTTCTGATTGGCTACCGCAATAATTTTTCCCATTTGCTTGCACTATTAGCCGTTGGCTGCCAGCTGGTTGGTAAGAGAATGTCGCAAAGTAAGCCGATAACCAGAGGCTTCAGCCGACTGCTAGTTTATGACAAAATAAGGGTTTCACCAAGGCGCCGCAGCACCGGTTCTCCTCAGGCAGGAGAGGCAAGTGCGGTGGGCTAACGGAGAAAAGCTGCTGGCCAAAACACAATGGCTAACCCCTGAACCCTTACACTTGCACAAATATACACGCTTTCACCTTTCCCATGATTCCGTTTTCGCGTTGCTTTTCCCGGATGGTCTTTCTGCTGCTTCCTGCCCTGGCTGGCTGCGGCGGGAATAAGCAAACCACCGATGCCCGACGCGTATTCCGCTACAACCAGCCCGAGGCGCTAACCTCCCTGGACCCGGCTTTTGCCCGCAACCAGGCCAACATCTGGGCTACCACGCAGCTCTACAACGGGCTGGTAGAGCTGGATGAGCAGCTCAAGCCCGGCCCTTCCATTGCCCGCGGCTACAGCATCTCGCCCAATGGCCGCCAGTATACCTTCACGCTGCGCCCCAATGTGTTTTTTCACGATTCCGAGGTGTTTGCCAATGGCAAAGGCCGCCGGGTAACGGCCCAGGATTTCGTGTACAGCTTCCGGCGCCTGCTGGATGCGCCCACGGCCAGCCCCGGCGGCTGGATTTTCCGGGGTAAGGTGCTGGAAAACGCCCAGGGCGAGCCTGCCGATACCTGCTTTGTGGCCGTAAACGACTCCACGCTGCGTATTCACCTGCAGGAGCCTTTTATTCCGTTTCTGGGAATTCTGACCATGCCCTATGCCTATGTAGTGCCTCGGGAGGCCGTACAGCGCTACGGCAAGGATTTTCGGGAGCACCCCGTCGGCACCGGTCCGTTTGTATTTAAGGAGTGGGATGAAGGCAATGCCATTGTGTACCACCGCAACCCCAGCTACTGGAAAATGGACGCCCAGGGCCGGCAACTGCCCTACCTGGACGCCGTACAGATCAGCTTTATCCAGGACCGCAAAACCGAGTTCCTGACGTTTATGCAGGGCCGGCTTGATTTCCTGAGCGGCATCCGGGCGGGCTCCCGGGACCTGATTATGCACCCCGATGGCACCGTGCGCGAGGACTTCAAGGGCAAGTTTCAGCTGCAGAAAGTACCTTACCTCAACACGGAATACCTCGGCCTGCAGCAGGACCCCACCAACCTGCGCGGGGAGGCTGCCAACCCGGCCTTGCGCGACAAGCGTGTGCGTCAGGCCCTGAGCTACGCTATTAACCGCCCAGAGCTGCTGGCTTATTTTCTCAACAATGTGGGCGTGCCGGGCACTTCGGGTTTCGTGCCCGCCTCGTTGCCCTCCTTCAGTCAAAAGCTGGTGCCCGGCTATACCTATCAACCGGAAAAAGCCCGGGAGCTACTGCGGGCGGCTGGTTTTGGTCCCGGCAAGCCCCTGCGGCTGCGCCTGACCACCGTGGCCGAGCGCAAAGAAGTGTGCGAATACCTGCAGAAGAACTGGGCTGATGTGGGCGTGCAGGTAGAAATCGATGTCAATCAATCGGCCGCGCAGCAGGAAATGGTGGACAACGGCCGGGCGGCCTTCTTCACCAAGTCATGGCTGGGCGACTACCCCGACGCAGAAAACTACCTGGCCCTGTTCTACAGCAAAAACTTCTCGCCGGCCGGCCCCAACAAAACGCACTTCAAAAACGCCGCCTACGACAAGCTCTACGAGCAGGCCAAGCTGGAGCAGAATCTCGACAAGCGCTATGACCTCTACCGCCAGATGGACCGCATCATCGTAGAAGAATGCCCCGTCATTACCCTGTATTACGACGAAGTAGTGCGCCTTACCCAGAACAACGTGCGCGGCCTCATGCCCAACCCCATGAACCAGCTGGTGCTGGAACGGGTGCGGAAAGAGTAGAAGGAATTACAAAGGAAAAGTCATGTCTTGCTTCACGTAAGCCGTCATGTCGAGCGCAGTCGAGACATCTCGCTAGTATGGTATACCACTGCAACGAAGCGGTAGAGATGCTTCGACAGGCTCAGCATGACAATACTATTGCAACGTCAGCACGCGAGATGTCTCGACTGCGCTCGACATGACGTTCTTTATTATTACACTACACCCCTACTTAGTTGGCGGCAGGGCCACTTTCATAATCTGCTCGTGCACGTACTGCAGCAGCTTATTCAGCTCTTCCGGGGCACCTTCTTCCACGCGCACTTCCTTTAGGTTGCAGTCGGGCTGCAGGATGGAAATGTAGGTGGAGGGCAGGTCGGAGGTGTTTTGGGAGTACACGCCCTGCAGCCGGGCAAAGCCGATGCGTTGGGCTTCTTTCAGGATATGATTTACGGTAGCAGCGGGCAGCTGCAGCTCATGTTGGCCCAGCAGCGGCACGTTGCTCAAGCCTTCGTAGCTCAGGCGACCGTTGCGGTAAACGGTGGCTTTGTAGGCCGGGCAGCGGCCAAAGCAGGGCGTTTTCTCAAAAATCAATATCGGCAGCTTTGCGCTGGCCTGTGTTTTGGGGGCTACTACCGGCGTGTCCAGCAAAACCTGGGGAGCCGATACGGCCGGTTTGGTCTTGGGCGGGGTGTAGCGGATGGGCTTATTGGTGGAACCCTGCTGCGCGCAGGCGGGCAGGTGAGCAAAGCCCATCAGCAACAGAAAGCCGAGAAGAAAACGCATGGCAGGTGGGGCAAGGGTGAGAAGGAACGCTGCAGTCGTAACAAGGAGCAGAAAATAAAAATGCCTTTCCGCGCATCGGCGGAAAGGCATTTTACTTAGCGGGAAGCGCCGGTGTTACTTTTTCTTCTTGCCTTCCTTGCGGGCATCCGACTCCCGCTCCTGCGTGGCCTTCATGGCCTCGGCCAGGCGGGCCTGGAAACCGCTGGGCTTTTTGTCTTTGTTCTTCACCTTGTTGGCCTCCAACTGCTGCCGAATCTTGGAGTCGTCTACAAAGCGGCGGGTAATGGCCTGCTGCGCGAAGGTGACGATGTTCGACATGAAGTAGTACCAGGTAAGGCCAGCCGAGAAGCTGTTCAGTACGAACATGAAAATCAGCGGCATCAGGTAGCTGTACATTTTCATGGGGCCCTGCATGGCCGTGTTCATCTGGTTGCTCTGCCACGTCATCAGCAGCGTAGAAAGCGTCATCAGCAGGGTAAACATGCTCACATGGTCGCCGTACCATTTCACGTAAAACGGCAGCTTGATGAACACGTCGTAGGTGCTCAGATCCTTGGCCCACAGGAAAGGCTGCTGGCGCAGCTCAATGGCGTTGGGGAAGAACTGGAACATGGCAAACAGAATCGGAATCGTCAGCAGCATGGGCACGCAACCACTGAGCGGCGAAACCCCCATGCTCTGGTACAGCTTCATCGTTTCCGACTGCTGCTTTACCTGGTCATCGGCATACTTTTCCTTGATCTGGTCAATCTCCGGCTTCAGCACCTTCATGCGCGCCTGCGACACGTAGGTCTTGTAGGTCAAAGGCCAGGTCACCAGCTTAATCAGCACCACCAGAATGGCAATGATGATACCGTAGGAGCTGATGAACTGCTCCAGCACGTGGAACACGGGTAGCACCACAAAGCGGTTTACCCAGCGGAACAGGCCCCAGCCCAGGTACACGTTCCGGTCGAAGCCGGGCGCTACGTCCTTCAGCAGGCTGAAGGAGTTAGGACCGAAGAAGAACCGCATCTGCGCCTTGCCCTGCTGCACATCGGCGGCGGGAATGGTGAGCGTGGTGCTGAGGGTTTTGATGAAGGTGGAATCGGCCAGGTTCACATTCGACACAAACTTGCCGGTGGTGAAGGTGGAGTTGGCAATGATACCGGCCACGAAGAAGTCGTGCTTGTGGGCGGCCCATTTCAGGGGCTCGTTCACTACCATCTCCTCGGGCTTCTCACTGGCCTCGCCCAGGGCACCGTGGTCGTCGTTGGCCAGGTAGTGGTTGATGATGGAGTGGTTACGGTTTTGCTTCAGGTCCTGCTCCGTCTGGCGCACGTGGTCCACGAAGGTGAACGTGAGCGGCTGTGGCGCTACCACCGTGTTCAGGCCATTCAGGCGCAGGTCGTAGCCTACTTCATAGCTGTTATCGAACAGCGTATAAAGCTGCTGAATAGTGCCGCCGGCTACGCTGGCCGTGAAAGCCAACTGCTGGCCTTTTTTGTTGCCTACCGTTACGGGCTGCACCTGCGTGGGCTGGAAATACAGGTCCGAAAACTTCACCGTGCGCCCGTCGTTGGTGCGCAGGCTCATATCCATCTGAGCGCTCTGCTTATCAAACAGAAACAGCGGCTGCCCGAAGAAGGTCTTGTACTCGTTCAGCCGAACGGCTTCAATCCGGCCACCTTTCGTAGAGAAAGACATAGCCAGACGGTCGTTCTTCAGCTCTACCTGCTGGGCAGTGCCCTGGGCCGCGGTGGCAAAAGCACCCAAGGTGCGGACGGCCGTAGCCGAATCCAGCGGGGCACTTACCGTACTATCGGCCAGTACTTTGGCCGAGGCAGTGGTAACGGCTTTTTCGGCAACTGGCTCCTTCGGCGTAGGCCTGAAGAAAAACAGGTAGGCGAGGAGCATGGCCGAAATTAAAAACAGGCCGGTTGCTTGATTTCTATCCATTAGAGGAAGAGGTGAGGGCAAAAAAAGAGTTGCAGCAGGAAAAGCCGCCCAACAAATGCCAGGCAATGCGGGCACAAAGGTCGCAGTTCTCCGTGAATATTCAGTTGTGATATATCAGAAGCCAGTTGTCCGTTGTCCGGAGGTGGGTCATGGCGAGCCCCGCGAAGCCATGACACGGCCTCCAGCGCCTAAAACTGACCCTTGTGGTACTGAATGGCCGCTTTCACAAAGCGCACAAATAGCGGGTGCGGGTTTTGCACGGTGCTTTTCAGCTCCGGGTGAAACTGCCCGCCCACAAACCACGGGTGGTTGGCCAGCTCTACCACTTCCACCAGGCCGGTGTCGGGGTTGATGCCCGAGGCCAGCATGCCGGCCTGCTCAAATTGCTCCAAGTACTCGTTGTTGAACTCGTAGCGGTGGCGGTGCCGCTCACTGATGTGGTTGCGGGCGTAAGCTTTGGCGGCTTTGGAGCCCTTGCGCAGCTCGCAGTCGTAAGCGCCCAGGCGCATGGTACCGCCCTTCTGGGTGATGCTTTTCTGCTCCTCCATCATGGCAATGACGGGGGCACTGGTGTGCGGGTCCATCTCCGTAGAGCTGGCATCCTTCAGGCCCAGCACGTTGCGCGCAAACTCCACCACGGCGCACTGCATGCCCAGGCAAATGCCGAAGAACGGAATGCCGTTTTCGCGCACATATTTAATGGCCGCTACTTTGCCCTCAAAACCCCGCTCGCCAAAGCCAGGGGCTACCAGCACGCCATCCACACCGTGCAGCAGCTGGGCCACGTTATCGGCGTTAATGTTCTCGGACTGAATGCTGCGTACGGTCACTTTGCACTCGTTCTGCGCGCCGGCGTGCACAAAGGATTCGTTGATGGACTTGTAGGCGTCGGGGAGCTCCACGTATTTGCCTACCAGCGCAATAGTTACTTCCTCAGTGGGGTTTTTCAGGCGGCCCAGGAAGTCTTTCCAGGCTTCCAGATCGGGCAGCGTAGTACCGCCGGTCAGCTTCATTTTCTTGATAACCCGGTCGTCGAGCTGCTCTTTCAGCATCAGCAGCGGCACCGAGTAGATGCTGTCCGCATCCAGACTCTCGATAACGGAGTTGATTTTGACGTTACAGAACAGCGCAATTTTGCGGCGCATTTCGGCCGGAATGGGGTACTCCGAGCGGCACACCAGAATATCGGGCTGCAGGCCGGCTTCGCGCAGGTCGCGCACGGAGTGCTGGGTGGGCTTGGTTTTCAGCTCGCCGGCCGCTTTCAGGTAGGGCAACAGGGTGAGGTGAATGACCAGCGAATCATTCGGTGGCAATTCCCAGCGCAGCTGGCGCACGGCTTCCACGAAGGGCAGGCTCTCAATGTCGCCAATGCAGCCCCCGATTTCGGTGATAACCACGTCGAACTTATCGTCCTGACCCAGCAGCAGCATGCGCCGCTTAATCTCATCGGTGATGTGCGGCACTACTTGCACGGTCTTGCCCAGGTAGGCGCCTTCGCGCTCCTTGCTGATAACGTGGTTGTAGATGCGCCCCGTGGTAACGTTGTTGGCCTGGGAGGTAGGCACGTTCAGAAAACGCTCGTAGTGGCCTAGGTCCAGATCAGTCTCGGCGCCGTCGTCGGTCACGTAGCATTCCCCGTGTTCATAGGGGTTCAGCGTGCCGGGGTCGATGTTGATGTAGGGGTCGAACTTTTGGATGGTGACGCGGAAGCCGCGGGCTTGCAGCAGCTTAGCCAGGGAGGCCGAAATGATGCCTTTGCCCAGCGAAGAGGTCACTCCTCCGGTTACGAAAATGAACTTGGCCGTTGCAGCCGTGGGGGGGAGAATTCGGTCTGGCATAACGGGAAACAAAGGTAGGGTAATAAGTGGAAGGCCGACGGATCGAAAACATTTTTGCCCGAAAAAACACCGCCGCCCGTTTCCGCTAACAGGGTAGGGGAGGCGGCTGGCTTCAGGTAGCAGAGGGCCCTTCAGCCCGGGCTCCTTTGCCTTTATTCAAGCGCTCAGGCCATTTTTAAACCAGCTGAAAATCAGTTTATAAGATAATATGCAAAAATAATTAATAAGTTAAGTGTCTGATTAACAGAAGTAAAACATATCATTGTGAAATGAAAGGTTGACATTGTATTAAAGTATTGCTTTAATTAGGTGCTATTACTTCACATGTAATCAGCGCTGAAAGCATAATTGCAGGCGCTACCAGCCTATGCGCCGCAAGCTTTACTTCCTGTTACTTTTTCTGGGCTTTGGCATGGCTTACCAGGCCATGGGCAACGATGGAGAAGAGGCTGCCGAAATGGAGCTGTTCGGCAAGAATGGCCCGCACTGGCTCTATAAGCTGGTGGCGCACTCGCCGGTGCTTAAACAGCATCAGGTAGGCCTGAGTATTACCGATGCCGCTACCGGGGAGCGGCTCTTCGGCTACCGCGACGAAGAATACTTTGTGCCGGCCAGCACCATGAAGCTGTTCAGCCTGTATGCCGGCCTGCATCTGCTGGGTGACTCCCTGCCCAGCCTGCGCTACGTGGTGCGCCAGGATTCCCTCATCTTTTGGGGCACCGGCGACCCTACCCTGCTGCACGGCGACGTGCCTTCCCGTGCCGCTTTCCAGTTCCTGCAGCGCCGCCCCGAAAAGCTGTTCTACGCCCAAATTCCCTGCGTTGAGCCCTTCGGACCCGGCTGGAGCTGGGACGACTACAACTACTATTACCAGCCGGAGCGCGGCCCATTTCCCATCTATGGCCACACCGTGCGCTTCTACGCCCGTGCCGGCAAAGCCCAGCCCCTGGTGCTGCCGCAGGTATTCACGGCCAGCGTAGCGCCCGCACCTTCCGGCTACCTCAACCGCTCCGACCATGTGCGACGGGCGGTGCTGGAAAATAAGTTCTTCGTCATGCCCATCCAGAAAAACTGGGTGGATGAAACCCCTTTCCGCACCAGCCCGGCTCTGCTGATGTCGTTGCTGCAGGATACCCTGCACCGGCCTATCCTGCCCGCGCCGTGGCAGGCGCGGGCACAGGAGCAGGTGCACACCCTGGCCGGCCTGCCCGTCGATTCCTTGTACCGGCGCATGATTCAGGTGAGCGACAATTTTCTGGCCGAGCAGCTGCTACTCATGTGCTCCAGTCGCCTGGGCCCCGATTCCCTGAATACGGCCCGCACCATTCGCACCATGAAACAGCGGTACCTGCATGATTTGCCCGATGCGCCCGTGTGGGTAGACGGCTCCGGCCTCTCCCGCCAGAACCTCATCACGCCCCGGGACATGACCATGCTACTCCTGAAGCTGCACCAGGAAGTGTCCGAGCAGCGCCTGCTCAGCCTGCTGGCCGCCGGGGGCGGGCACGGCACCCTGCGCCGCCTCTACCACGACCAGCGCGGCCCCTGGGTGTGGGGCAAAACCGGCACCCTTTCCAACACGCACAACCTGGCCGGCTACCTGCGCACCAAAAAAGGCCGCTTACTAGCCTTTAGCTTCATGAATAACAACCATGTGCAGGAAACCAGCGCCATCCGGCTGGAAATGCAGAAAGTGCTGGCCCAGGTGCGGGAGCGGATGTAACGGAGCTATACTATTCCCGGCCTTTAAGCACGGTTTTGTGTTGAGGAGGTGGTATTCTCCTATCTCTGGCGGGCACGGCAAAGGAATCAACAACAGTATAGATCCTGCCTGGCTGCTCATCTCCTACATGCAGAATCACTCGCCAGACCGGTAGATTATAAGCTCCATAGGTAAGCTGCAGACTATCATGCTGGGCTGGGGTGTAGGCTTTCCCCAACACTTTCCTGGTTACGATTTTATAGAAACCCTCGCGGTAGGTGTCCCGGTAAGAAGAGCCCGGTGTTACAAATTCAGCTCCGGTAGCAATCAGAACCAGATTATCATCAAACTCCGCGTAAAAATTGGGCCGGCAGAAATCAACGATGGGTACGTAGTTTCCGGCGCCATACAAAGAGAACTGCAGGCTGTCGTAGGCCAGCTTCTCGAACTCGAGACAGAATATTTTTCCTCCACCGCGCTGCTTGCCATACGCTCTGATCAGACGTTGCAAACCCTCGTCCAGAGGTAGCTTTTGCGGTGTTTTAGTGAAATTTATTTCACTTGCAGAAGCCGCTGGTGTGGCTTTCTCCTTCTCAGGCGAACAGCCAATGAATATTATGGGGAGTATTAGTAGACCAAGAAATCGTCTGATACCATGTCTACTCAGCATAGAATATATGACAACATTAAGCCGGTCATTCCGAGCGAAGTCGAGGAATCTCGCTAGTGTGGTGAATAGTGATTAGCACCACAACGTCAGCACGTGAGATGTCTCGACTGCGCTCGACATGACATAATGGTATAAAGAAAAGTGCGTAGGATTAACCCTCTAGTACAGCACCCGAAACTTAATGGTGTGCTCCACCTTGCGCAGCTCGCCAATTACCTCCTGCTCGTACTCCTTGTCGATATCGGTGATTACATAACCGATGTGCTCGTTGGTTTTGAGGTACTGGCCGAGTATGTTCACGGAGTGGGCCGCCAGCACGTTGTTGATGCGGGCCAGCACGCCGGGCACGTTGTGGTGAATGTGGATGAGGCGGTGGGCCTGCTGCACCGGCAGCTGAATGTTGGGGAGGTTAACGCTCTGCTGGGTGTTACCGGTGTTCACGTACTGCATCAGGCGCTCGGGCACAAACTCCGCAATGTTGCGCTGAGCCTCCGAGGTGCTGCCGCCAATGTGGGGCGTGAGTAGCACGTTGGGCAGGCCGCGCAGCTCGCTTTCGAAGGTTTCGTGGTTGGTTTTGGGCTCGTAGGGGAAAACGTCAACGGCCGCACCACCCAGGTGGCCCGAGTGGATGGCCTCGGCCAGGGCGGGCACGTCTACCACGTGGCCGCGGGCATTGTTGAGGAAGATGGTGCCGGGCTTCATGAGCGCAAACTCCCGGGCCCCGATGAGGTTGGTGTTTTCCGGACGGCCATCCACGTGCATGGTCACAATATCGGCCTGCTGCAGAAGCTCGTCCAGGGTGCGGCACTTCACGGCGTTGCCCAGCTGCAGCTTTTCGGCAATATCAAAGTAGAGTACCTGCATGCCCACGGCCTCGGCTACCACCGAAAGCTGCGCGCCAATATTGCCGTAGCCGATGATGCCCAGCTTCTTGCCCCGGATTTCAAAGGCGCCTTTCGCCGACTTATCCCACTCGCCCTGGTGCATTTTGGGGTTCTTTTCCGGGATGCGGCGGGCCAGTACGATGATTTCGCCCAGGGCCAGCTCTACCACGGAGCGGGTGTTGGAGAAAGGGGCGTTGAACACGGCCACGCCCTTTTTCATACACTCCGTGAGGGCTATCTGGTTGGTGCCGATGCAGAAGGCGCCAATGGCTATGAGGCGGTTGGCGGCTTCCAGCACGCGGGGCGTCACCTGCGTTTTGGAGCGAATGCCCAGAATGCTCACGCCCTCAATGCGGTCCACCAGCTCGTCTTCGTCCAGGCCGCCGGGCACCAGGTCTACCTGGTAGCCTTCCTGCCGGAACAGCTCGGCCGCGCGCGGGTCGGGGTTTTCAAGGAGCAGGACCTTAATGCGGTTTTTGGGGTAGGAGAGCGTCATGGGCAGTTTATTCTGGTAAAGAAATTCGTCGAAAGAGGGGAGGACTTCATCGGCGCGGGAAACCACGGCCTCGCGGCTGACATTTTCCGTGAAGGCGTAGAAGCGGTTGGCCAGGCCGGCTTCCCGAATCTGGTAGTCGGTGTAGCCGTCGCCGAGTACGTACACGTCGCCCTCCAGGTCCAGCTGGCGCAGCTGCAGGATTTTGCCGCCGTTCTGGCTGAGCACGTTTTCGGCGTCGAAGCCCGTAATGCGGCCTTCTGCATCGTACGTAAAAGTGTTGGCCAGCACGAAATCGGGGCCGATACCAAACTCGGCCACTACCGGCTCAATAAACTCCCGGAAGCCGCTGCTGACCACGTAAATGCGGCCGGCAAACTGCTGGAAAAACGCCTGGTTGCGGCGGATGCTTTCAGAAACCAGCCCTTTCAGCCGCTCCACCAGCTGCCCGATATGCTCGCGCCGGGCCGGCAGCAAGGCCAGCCGCCGCTGCAACGACTCTGAAAAGCTCAGGCTGCCGCTCATGCCCTGGTCGGTGAGGGCCCGGATTTCGCCCACAATTCTTTCCCGGTCGGGGCTGCCCTGCAGGGCAATATCGGCCAGCTCGTCCAGCCCTTCTACCTGCGTAAAAGTGCTGTCGAAGTCAATGATGAGATAGGGAAGCGGGGGCGACGACTGAGGCATAGTGGGGGCAAGGTAGGGCGGAACCGCCAATAACGGATAGGCGGGGAGGGCAGGTTCTGCATTTCCAACAAAACAAAGCTACCGCTGGGTACAACGTAACGGAGGCGGTTAGGTCCCACTGAAAAACGGATATCTGTGAAACTGTTTTCCTCGCCTTATGCCTTTCTCCTTGGTACATGCACCGGCTGGCGCGCAGCATATCAGGGCAACTCCGGATGCACGAAACCGTACATTCTGAGGCATACCATGCAAGCCCATTTGGCCGCTTCGCGCGGCCAGGTGGATGCCACAATGCCCCGGCCTAACGGTCGGGACATTGTTTTTATAAGTGGTTTCTCCGACCCTCAGACCTCATAAAACTCCAGCGGCAGCCCATCCGGGTCCTCAATAAACGTGAAGCGCCGCCCCGTGAACTCATCTACCCGAATGGGCTCCGAGGCGACATCGTGCGCATCCAGTCGGTGAATGGTAGCCTCCAGATCAGCCACGGCGAAGGCCAGATGGCGCAGGCCGGCGGCCTCGGGGCGGGTGGGCCGCACGGGCGGTGCCGGAAACGAGAACAGCTCTATAATGTATTCGCCGCCCAGAGACAGGTCCAGCTTCCAGGAGTCCCGGTCGGCCCGGTATACTTCCCGCAGGGCACACAGGCCCAGTATCTCGGTGTAAAACCGCTTCGAAACGGCGTACTGGGTGCAGATAATGGCGATATGATGAATACGAAGTAGCGGTAGCATAGCAAGCGGATAAGGGTCAGGCCGGCAATATCGGCAAATGCCCTATTCTTAAGCGAAGTACCCGCCGGCCGCGGGCACCATCTTAAATATGAGCGTACCTTTGCCCCCTATCAGGGCGCGGGAAAAAGAGCATATCCAACCTGCTTTCCCACCCGCCCGCTTCTTATTCTATAGCCTTGCTGAAATTCCGGAGTCTTTTGTTGGGGCACCTGCGCCTGCCCCGGTTGCTGCCCGTGCTGGCCTTGTTGCTGATGGCTGGCGGCGCTATGTTTGCCCGCCCCGGAAACCCGACTGAACCCATGCGCACCCGCCATTTTACCTTTGAGTACTCCACCACGGTGCACCCGGCCCCGCAGGGCGCGCAGGAACTGAACCTATGGCTGCCCATGCCGCATTCGGATGCCTGGCAGGATATTGATCAGCTGGAAATTACTTCCCCTTATCCGTACGAGATACTGCCCGCCCAGCACGGAAACCGGGTACTGCACCTGAAATTACTGAGTCCCCCGGCGGCAGATTTTACCGTAACCATGCGCTTTAATGCCGTGCGCCGGGAGCACCGCAACCCGCTCCAGGCCTCGTTGCCGGCCCAGGCCCGCAACCCGGTACCGCCCGCCGACGCCGACCTGGCCCGCTGGCTGGCCCCCGACCACCTGGTGCCCCTGGACGGCCAAATCCGGCAGTGGGCGCAGGAAGTAGTAACCAAGGCACACGCCACCACGCCGCTCGCCAAAGCCCAGGCCATCTACAACCACGTGGTGTCTACTGTGAAATACGATAAAACCGGGCAGGGCTGGGGCCAGGGAGATATTTACTACGCCTGCGACGCCCGCCGCGGCAACTGCACCGATTTTCACGCCGTTTTCATTGGCTATTGCCGGGCCGTGGGCATTCCCGCCCGCTTCAGCATCGGTTTTCCGCTGCCCGCCCAGCGCGGCACCGGCGAAATCAAAGGCTACCACTGCTGGGCCGAGTTCTACACCCCGGAAACCGGCTGGGTGCCCATTGATGCCTCCGAGGCCGCCAAAGACCCAGCCCGTCGGAGCTACTTCTTCGGGGCCCACGATGAAAACCGCGTGGAGTTCACCCGGGGCCGCGACCTGACCCTGGCCCCCAGCCAGCGCGGCGAACCGCTGAATTACTTCATCTATCCTTATGCCGAGGTAGATGGCCGGCCTTTTGCGGCCCTGGAAAAGCAATTTCGCTATGAGGATGTTAGTCCGGTAGCAAGCCCCACCCGCTAGCTGCGGGTACCGGGTGCGCGGTGCTGTCAGGTTGCCAGTGCCGTTTGCCGGCGCTTGGCATTTCCAGCAGTGCGGCCATCATTACCTTGGTTTGCTACGTAGGAGTTGCGTATTTGAGCCGCGGCTGCCAGGCCCTGTCTTCCACCGCCAGCCACCGCTGCAAAAGCCCTGCCCCGCCTTCCCTCGCTGATGACCTTTGACACCCGCCGCCTTCAGTTTTTTCTCTTCGGGCAGGACCTCGCCGATGGCCTCCGCATTACCCTGCTGGTTCTAATTCCGGGCCTCATCTGCGCTTATCTCAACCAACTGCAGGCCGGGTTTATTCTTTCCCTGGGGGCCCTCTGCGTGAGTGTAACCGATATTCCCGGGCCCACCCTGCACAAGCGCAACGGCATGCTGGCCTGTGTGCTGTGTATGCTGCTGGTGGCGCTGGTCACTGGCTTTGTCCGCCACAATGTGTACGTGCTGGGCGCCGAAATCATGCTGTTCAGCTTCTGCTTTACCATGCTGATGGTGTACGGCAACCGCGCCGGAGCCGTGGGCACCGCCGCGCTGCTGGTCATGATTATTATGATGGACCAGCCCCTCACGCCCCAACAGGTGCTGCAATATGCGGCGCTGGTCTCGGTGGGCGGGCTGTGGTACACGGCCGCCAGCCTGCTTACCCGGCAGGTGCGGCCCTACCGGCCGGTAGAGCGCGCTTTGGGCGAATGCATCCATGCTATTGCTAAGTTTCTGGAGCTGAAGGCCGATTTCTATGAGCCTCAGAAAGACTTAAATGCCGCCTACCGGATTCTGCTGGCCCAGCAGGTAGTGGTAAGTGAAAGGCAGGATGCCATGCGCCAGCTCCTGTTCAAAAGCCGCCAGCTGGTAGAAGATTCCACTGGCATTGGGCGGGCCCTCATGTTTGCTTTTATTGAGGCCATAGACCTGTATGAGCACATTACGGCTACGTATTACGACTACGCCGCCCTGCGCCAGCGCTTTGGCGCTACGGGCCTGCTGCCCGATATGGCCCGCCTGATTCGGGAAATGGCTGCGGAGCTGGACGCCATTGGCCTGGCCATTCATTCCAAGCGCCCCTACCACACCCGCCCCGACTGGACCGCCGAGCTGGACCAGCTAAAAGCCCGCATTGATGCCCTGGCAGACCCGGATTCCGGCATTAGTGTGCTCATGCTGAAAAAGGTGCTGGTGAACTTCCGCAATATGCAGCAGCAGCTCCAGGCCCTAGTGCAGTACTTTGACCCCGCTTCGCCCACCCGCCGCCGGGATGTAGGGCCGGTGGAATATCGCCGGTTTGTGTCGCGGGAAAACCTCTCGCCGGACTTGCTGCTGAGCAACCTCACCATAAAATCCTCGGTGTTCCGGCACGCCGTGCGCATGGGGCTGGCCTGCCTGTTTGGCTTTGTAGTGGCTAAGTGGGTGTCCTTCGGGCACCACAGCTACTGGATTGTGATGACCTGCGCCTTCATGCTCAAGCCGGGCTTCAGCCTGACCAAAGAGCGCAACTACCAGCGCGTGCTGGGTACCATTGGTGGCGGTTTGCTGGGCGTAGTGCTGCTGTGGCTGATAACCGACCCTACCCTGCGCTTTGTGCTGATGGTGTTCCTGATGATAGGTACCTACAGCTTTCAGCGCCGCAACTATGTGGTGTCGGTGTTTCTGATGACGCCCTTCCTGCTCATCATGTTCACCTTCCTGGGCCTGGGTTTTCTGCAGCTTTTGGGCGAGCGGGTGGTGGATACCCTCATTGGCTGCGCCATAGCCCTGGCCGCCGGCTACCTGCTGTTTCCCACCTGGGAGGCCAACCAGCTGCGCCATTTCATGCGCGACGTGGTAGAGGCAAACCTGCGCTATCTGCAGCAGCTGGCCGACCGGCTGGCGGGCCGCCCCCTGCAGCTCACGGAGTACAAGCTGGTGCGCAAAGCCGTGTATATCAGCTCCGCCAACCTCTCAGCCGCGTTCCAACGCATGCTCTCCGAGCCGGAAAGCAAGCGGCAGCACAGCGAGGAAGTGCAGCAGTTTGTGGTGCTCAACCATATCCTGTCCTCCAACATTGCCACACTGGGTGCCACGCTAACCACCCAGCCCGGCACTACGGTGCCCCCGGAGCAGCAGCGCCCGCTGGGCCAGGCCATGGCCGCCCTCACGGCCAGCCTGCGCCGCCTGGATCCTGCCACCCCCGCTGCCGCTGCCCCCGCCGAGTCGGCTCCGGCTGAGGCCGCTGCCGCTCCCGCCACCCGCACCCCCGACGACCAGATTCTTACCGAGCAGCTCGCCTTTATCCGGCAGCTTAGCCAAGACATCAGCAAGGTGACGGAAGCGGCCCTGACCTGATGGAAGATGCTCGTACCCGGGCAATAGAAGCAGGGGGCTGGTACTCCGTTTATACCGTTGAATTATCTGAATATTAGGACTCAACGATGCTGGATACATAATTTGGGCCATGCCGGAAAAAGCCGGCCCCACCGGAAACAGGGCTGAAAAAGGAGGCGTACACCCTTCTTTATTATTCACCCTTGAAACTGGTAGTTATGTATCATCACGTGAAGAAGCTAATGTATACGGTGCGGGTAGGCACCCCCGATCCACGGTTCGGCAATATGCTGCTGGAGCAGTTTGGCGGTGCCAATGGTGAGCTGGCCGCGGCCATGCAATACACCATTCAGGGGCTGAACTGCGACGACCCCGGCCGCAAGGATCTGCTGATGGATATTGGAACCGAGGAGTTAAGCCACCTGGAAATTATTGGTAGCCTGGCCCGCCTGCACCTCAAGCCCACCAAAGAGGCCCGGGAGCTGGCCGAAGCCGATCCGCTGGTGGCTATTGCCGGCGGAGGCGGCGTTAACCTCTTCAACTCCCAGGGCAACCCCTGGACGGCCGACTACCTGAAGATTACCGGCGAGCTGGACGTGGACCTGCGCAGCAACATTGCCGCCGAGGCCCGCGCTAAAATAGTGTATGAGCGCCTGATTAATTTCTGCGACGACGCCGGCACCAAAGATGCCCTACAGTTCCTGATGACCCGCGAAATCACCCACATGAAATCCTTCATGCTGGCCCTGGATAGCATGGGCAAAGACCCATTGGAAGTGGGCCTGCTGGCCCCCACGCCCGGCGTGGTAGACAAGTACTTTAATGCCTCCACCGGCCCCGGCCAGAACGGCGACCGGGACGTGCGCGGCCCCTGGAATGAGGATGCTTACTTCAACTTTGTGGAGTCGCCGATGAAGCCTGTCAAAATGGAGGATCAGGTAACCCAGAAAGAAATTGAGCGTGAAATTCACCGGACCGTCCGGTAGCCGGGCAGCCATTTGATTGGCTCCCTTCTGAAAATAAAAACGGCCTTCCCAGGCGCTTAATAAAGCTTGGGAAGGCCGTTTTTCTATGAAGTAACTCTGATAAAGAAGCCGGATTTAAGCGCTGGCTTTATCCAGCGTTGCTACATCCTCAGCGGAGAGCTGCAGTTGCAACGCGGGCAGCAGCTCATGCAGCTGCGCCACGCTGGTGGCGCTGGCAATGGGAGCGGTAAGGCCGGGCTGGGCCATAATCCAGGCCAGGGCTACTTGGGCGGGTGTAGCCTGCTGGCGGGCGGCCACGGCATCCAGCCCTTTCAGAATGCGCAGACCTCTTTCATTCAAGTATTTCTGGCCCACGCCGCCCCCGCGGGGGCTTTTCTGCAGGTCGGCGGCTGAGCGGTATTTTCCCGTGAGGAAGCCGGAAGCCAGCCCGTAGTAGGGAATTACGCCGATGTTCTCCTGCCGGCACAGCGGCAGCAGCTCCTTTTCAAACTCGGCGCGGTCATAGAGATTATACAGCGGCTGCAGGCTCTGGTAGCGCGGAAAGCCGTGCGCCTCACTGGCCGCCAGCGACTCGCGCAGCCGCTCAGCCGAGAAATTGGAAGCCCCAATGGCCCGCACCTTGCCTTCTTTCACCAGCTGGGCATAGGCTTCCAGGGTTTCCTCCACCGGCACGGTGGGGTCGTCCTTGTGCGATTGGTACAGGTCGATATAGTCGGTTTGCAGGCGCTTGAGGGAGCCTTCTACGGCGCGCAGAATGTAGTTTTTGGCGAGGCCTTTGTTTTCGGTATTCACTTCCCAGCCCACTTTGGTGGCAATCACAACATCGTCGCGGCGGCCGCGTTGCTTCAGCCACTTGCCAATCACGGTTTCCGACTCGCCGCCTACGTGGCCGGGTACCCACACAGAGTAGCCATCGGCGGTGTCAATGGCATTGCCGCCCCCGGCAACAAAAGCATCCAGAATCTGGAAGGAAGTGGCTTCATCGGCCGTCCAGCCGAAAACATTGCCGCCCAAAACCAGTGGGGCTATATGCAAGCCTGAGCGGCCCAGTTCACGTTGTTGCATGCAATAATGAGTTTAAAAAGCAGATAAAGGAATATCCGGTATTAACCGGTAAGCGGGCGGGCAGGTTATTGGCCGGATGAAATACTGCGCTAACTGGGCCCTAGGTAAGCTTACTCGCGCGCCAGCACCCGCCAACCGTGCGCGGGCACCGTCAGCTTTTCGTTAGGCTGAAGCAGAACCCTCTCGTCCCGGAAAATATCCGTCCAGGTGCCTTCTGCAGCGGTGGGCAGGGCCACTGCTCGGTCGGCTGCCGCCCGGTTGATAACGGTGAGCACGGCGGCCGGGCCTTTCTGCCGGATAAAGGCATACACTTCCGGGGCGCTTTCCAGGTGCTGAAACTGGCTGGTCGTGTCGCCGTTGCGCAGGGCGGGGTGGCGGCGCTTGAGCTGGAGCAGGCGGGTGTAGAAATCCTGCAGCGGGAAATCCCGCCAGTCGATGTGGTCTTTATCGAAGAAGGCCAGGCGCTTGTTCAGGGCGGCTTCCTGGCCGGAGTATACCAGCGGCATGCCGGGCACCAGCACCGTGAGCACGGCAAAGGCCAGTGCCAATGGGCCCAGCCGCTCATACTCGGTGCCGTCCCAGGTATTCACGTCATGGTTGCTGGTGAAGTGCATCAGGTACACCGAGGGTGGGTATTTGGCCCGCTCGGCGGCCAGGTAAATATCAATGTCGCTGAGGGCCTGCTTGTCTTCGGCAATGTGGTCCAGCAGGTAGTGCAGGCGCAGGCCGAAGGTCATGTTGAAGGCATTTTCCAGCAGCTTGGTGTCGCTGTTGAAGTCTTCCCAGCTCAGGCCGCCGGAGGGGTACAGTTCGTCCCACTCGGCCAGCATAAACAGCGGCTTCACCTCGTCCAGCTCCAGGCGGGCTTCGTCCCAGAAGTCGGTGGGCACCAGGCCGGCCACGTCGCAGCGGTAGCCATCAATATCCGCCTCGCGCACCCAGTACAGTAGGGCATCGGTCATGTAGCGGCGCAGCTCCCGGCTTTTATAATTCAGCGCCACCACATCGGTCCAGTCGGGCACGGGCGGCAGGAGCTGGCCGGCGGCATTGCGCTGGTACCAGTCAGGGTGCTCCTCCACCAGCAGGTTATCCCAGCTGGTGTGGTTGGCCACCCAATCCAGCAGCACATACAGGCCCAGGCTGTGGGCCGTTTGCACGAGGTGGCGCAAGTCGTCCAGCGTTCCAAACTCCGGGTTCACCCCAAAATAGTCGCGCACGGCATACTGGCTACCCAGCGTGCCTTTACGGCCCACCTCGCCAATGGGGTGAATAGGCATCAGCCACACAATACTGACGCCCATAGCGGCCAGGCGCGGCAGATGCTCCTCAAACGCCCGGAAAGTACCTTCCGGGGTGTATTGGCGCAGGTTTACCTCGTAAATGGTGGCATGGGCCGCCCATTCCGGGTGACGAACCTGAAAGCGGTGGGCATCGGGGTGGGCAGCAGATTCAGACACGGACAAAGACAGCTACAGTGACACAGGAAACTCCCGCCGTGTACGGAAAAAGGGCTGGCAAGGAACAGACTACGGCCGGCTGAGCAAGGGCAGCCGGCGCGGAAAGCCGTTACCACAAACCATCACGGGGTGGGTCGGGCAGCCGCTCATACACACGGTAGCCGTAGGCCGGCACCAGCACCCGGGAGCCTGACCCCAGCCGGAGCACCTGCCCGCTGAACACCTCCCGGTACACGCCCGGCCCCAGCGTGGCCATGGTTAGCTGATGGGGCTGCGCGTCCATGTTCACCGCGGTCAGTACGCTGGCTTTGCCCTTGCGCCGCAGAAAAGCATACGTTTTGGCGGGCGAGGCCAGCCGGGTGAACTGGCTGCACGCATCGCCGTTGCGCAAGGCGGGGTTGCGTTTTTTGAGCTGCAGCAGCCGGGTGTAGAAATCCTGCAGCGGGAAGTCGTTCCACGGAATGGTATCCTTATCGAAGAAGCGCAGCCGTTTTTTCAGGGCAGCTTCCTGGCCACTGTATACCATGGGAATGCCCGGCAGCAGGGCCGTGAGTACGGCCTGGGGCAGAGCGTTTTTGCCCAGCCGCTCATACTCCGTGCCATCCCAGCTGTTGATATCGTGGCTGGTGGTGAAGTACATGAGGTAGGTATTGGCGGGGTAGCGGGTGCGCTCTACCTGCAGGTACTTATCCAGTGCCGCTACCGGCTGCTGACCCCGGCTGATGCTGTCGAGCAGGTAGCGCATGCGCAGGGCGTAGGTGGCATCGAAAGCCTTTTCCAGCATGCCGGTGTTGGGGTTGAACTCGCCTTTTTTCAGGAAGGGCGGCTCGTGGAGCTCATCCCACTCGGCCAGCATAAACACGGGTTTCTGCTTTTCCAGCACCTGGCGCGTGCTGGTCCAGAAATCCATGGGTACCAGGCCGGCCACGTCGCAGCGGAACCCGTCCAGGTCGGCTTCGCGAACCCAGAAGGCCATGCTTTCCGTCATGTAGCGGCGTAGCTCGGGCTTAGAGAAATCCAGGTCGATGACGTCCTGCCAGTCGGCGACGGGCGGCACGAACTGGCCTTGGGGGCCTTTGGTAAACCACTCCGGGTGCTCTTTTGCCAGCTTGCTGTCCCAGCTGGTGTGGTTGGCCACCCAGTCCAGAATAACGTGCATGCCCCGCTTATGGGCTTCGGCCACCAGGTGCCGGAGGTCATCCATAGTACCAAACTCCGGATTGACGGCCCTATAGTCCTGGATGGAATACTGGCTGCCCAGCGAGCCTTTGCGGTTGAGTTGGCCAATGGGCTGCACCGGCATCAGCCACAGAATACCTACGCCCATTTGCTGTAGGCGAGGTAGGTGCGCCTCAAAGGCCCGAAAGGTGCCCTCCGGCGTGTACTGCCGGATGTTCACCTCGTAAATACTGGCCGAATCGGCCCAGGCGGGGTGCTTGATGGTATACTGCGGCGGCGCGGCCGGGGCGCAGTCGGTTTCAGAAGTAGATGATGATTGGCAGGCTGCGAGCAAGCTCAGCAGGCCTACCAGCAGCGGCAGACGAAGGGAAACCATGCGGGAAATTATCAGTTTTCACGCAATAGCCCGGTTTGAGCTGCCACGGAATACCTAAAACGAATTTACCCCAGCCCCATGCTATTTCGGTAGCAAAGAGCCGGGGTAAAAGCAGTACGCAGACCAGCCTTAGAGCGTCTTGGTTGCGCCGGCACTACCTGTAGGCGTAAAGTGCGGATCGTAGTGCACGCCGCCAAACAGATATAGCATCAGGGCGCGGGAGTAGCGCAAAGAGAAAGGCATCAATAGCACCGTGACTACGGCCACGGCTAAAATGTACACCCACACGTCGGGGTCGTTGAGCAGGTGGTACACTAGAAAGCCTACGACCAGCATAATGCCCGTGGAGAAAGCAAAGCTGATAAACATAGCGCCCCAGTAGAACCCGGGCTCCGGCTCGTAGCGCAGTCCACACACGGGGCAGGCCTCGGGCATATCGGCGTATTTAGTGAGGTGGAGCGTGCTATGGTTAAACAAGGGCCCGGTATGGCAACGCGGGCATTTTTGCGCCAGTAGGGCCAGGGGCGTAGATTCTATCTTCTGCATGAATAGCGGTGCGCAAGCGCATGGAACAATACAAAGCTACTACGATAGAAGGGGGCCGGTAAGATGCATTTGCGGGTTTGTCCGGTACAAATCAATGCTCCCGCGCGGGCTGGGCTTGCTGTTCGGCCTTTCGGTATTGCTCTGGGGTAGTGTTGGTGTGCTTGCGGAAATAGCGCCCGAAGTAGGAGGCATCTTCAAAACCCAGCGCATCGGCTATCTGGGCCACGGTTTGGGTGGAGTGTGTGAGCAGGCGCCGGGCCTCCAGCACCACCCGCTCCTGAATGAGCCTGCTGGCGGTTTTGCCCAGGTGCCGTCGGCAAAGGGCGTTCAAGTGGTTGGGGCTGATGTGCAGCTGGTCGGCATAATGCTGCACGGTGCGGCTTTCCTTGAGGTGCTGGTTTATCAGCAGGCCAAACTCCCGCAGCAGCTGCAGCCCGTGCGGGTGTTCCTCCGGCGCAGCCGTCCCGGTTTCCGGGTAGTGCCGGGCCGCCAGCTCCAGGAAAATATGCAGGCAGGAGCGCATCACTTCTTCCTGCTGCGGGGCGGGTGTGGTGGCTTCCTCCCACATCAGCTCCACTACGCGGCGCAGCTCGTTTTCTTCGCTGGTAAGATAGAGCACCGGTGGGTGCAGCGGGTTGAAAAACGGGTATTCAAAAAGCCGGTGGCCGGGGTAGCGGAACAGGTAGAAGTCGGGACTGAAAAAGATGATGTAGCCCTGCGCATCCGGGGAAAGCTGCCAGTGATGCACCTGCCCGGGCGTCATAAAAAACACACTGCCCGGCTGAAGCGCATACGTCACCAGATCAATGGTATGGGTGCCGTGGCCCGCCGTAACGTAGAGCAGCAGGTAAAAACTGTGGGAGTGTGGCGTGCTGACTCCGGGAAAGTTGGCCACGTGCCGGTCCAGGCGCTCCAGGTAGTAGGCCTGCCGGGCCGGGCGCTGCGGAAACGAATCAAGGGCCAGAACCGGGACGCCGGGATTTTTCATAAGCAGGAGAGAGGAGCCGCTACGGCGGGGCCAGGCAGATCAGCCGCCCGGAAAGAAACGAACAATCTGCCGGAAAGCCAGTACAGTACCACTAATACGCCCTGCTGCACATGATTCTTACCAAACTGCTTTTTCTGCTTCGCCGTTTCCTGCACACGCATTGGGTGTTGCTGGCCCTGCTGCTGTTCAGCTTTGTGGGTCCTTGGATCATCTTTGTGGAAGTAGCCGAGGATATCTGGGAATCGGGTGGGTTTTTCGGCGACAAACCTATTCTGGAGTTTATCCACAGCTATGCTACGCCCACTTTGGATAAAATAGCCCTGGCGCTAACCAATGCTGGCGGACCGCCGCCCATGCTCACCACCGGCTTTGTACTAACGGCGGGCTTGTTTCTGTGGCGGCGCCGCACCGATGCCTTGTTTTTTGCCCTGTCCACGGGCGGGGCCATTCTGCTGAATCTGCTGGTGAAAACAGTATTTGGCCGGCCCCGGCCCGCTTTGTGGGACTCCGCAGACCCTGGTATTTATTACAGCTTTCCCAGCGGCCACGCCATGGGCTCTATGGCGCTGGCTGCGGCCATCGGCTTTCTGGTGTGGCGCAGCCCCTGGCGTTGGCCCATCTGGATTCTGGGCGGGCTGTTTGCGCTGGGGGTGGGCCTTTCGCGCATGTACCTGGGTGTGCATTATCCTTCCGATGTGCTGGCCGGCTGGGTAGGCTCCCTGGGCTGGGTGGGCGGCCTGCACATTCTGTTTTCACCTGCCTTTCAGCAGCTGCGCGACTGGTGGCACCTGGGCGAAGCATACTGGCAAAAAGGCCGGGATTACCTCAAGCGGAACGGCCATTAGCGCAGTAGCACCAGCCGCTGGTGCTGCCCGTTCATCTCAGCCCAATATACCCCACCGGGCACCGGCTGGCCTTGCTGGTCATCAGCGTTCCAGGTGATGATGTGCGAGCCGGCAGAGGTTTCTGTAGGTAATGTTTTTACGATTTCGCCCGCCGCGTTTTTGATAACCAGCGGATATTGCCCCGCTGAAAACAGCGTGTAGGGCAGCCGTACGCTGCCGCTGAATGTGCGGTTGTTGGGCGCTTCCAGTGATACTGCCTCAGGCGCTAAGTTGGTGGCGGGCGTAGTATCCAGCTGCAGGCCCGGAATAGAAATTACGACCGGCTGCGTGCCCAATGGAAAGCGCAGGCGCAGGCTTTGCGAGGCGGCATCGTACTGCCAGGTGGTGGCCGCCTGCGCATTGTTGTTGAGTAGTACGGCTGCCGGTGCGGCGGCCACGCGCGGAATCAGCAGCTCCACCGTACGCTGGGTGGGTGCGCCGGGGTAGGTGCCGCGTACGGCCACGCGCAGGGTGGTGCCACGGGCAGTTACATTGCCTTCAAAAGCAATAAGCTGATATGCGTTTTGTTGTTGCGCCAGCGCCGATTTTCCATCATCTTCATACATCGTAAAGCTGGATGTCTTCACAGTAGGATCAGCGTAGAAGCGCACCCGCAGGGTATCGGTGCGGTAGCGGGCGGTGGTATTTACATAGGGCGCTAGGGGCAGAACGGCCCCGGCGCGCACCAGCACCGGAATGCGGGCCAGCGGGGCATTCCGGCCCACAGTCTGGCCGCCGGGCAGGGTTTCATGAGAGTAAAAATCAATCCAGTTACCGGCCGGCAGCACCACGTTGCGGCGGCGCTGGCCGGGCTGGACAACAGGGGCTACCAGCAGGTTGGAGCCCAGAAAATACTGATCGTTGAGGTTGGTGAACTCTGGTTTGTTCTGAGTTGCAAAGCGCTTTTGCTGCCGCTCCAGCAGCTGGTTGCTGCCCCACTGGCTGGAGGCCTTGGTGCTCCAGCTCCAGCTGGTTGCTGCGTCTAAGGTATTTTGCGCCCGGGCCGAATCTTGACCTTCGGCGGAGGCTTCCAGTAGGGCCTCATTGCGCAGCTGGGTTTCCCCGAAATTCATAGGCCTCGTCAGTGGCGTACCGGTCATGCTGTTTTCCCAGGCCAGCGTGTAGAGGTAGGGCAGCAACTCATAGCGCAGGTGGGTGAACTCGCGCACAGCGCTTTTGTAGGGCTCCGGATACCAGTAAGGCTCGGGCGGCACGCCGGAACCGTGGGGGCGCAAAATGGGGCCCAGGCTGGCCATCTGCAGCCAGCGGGTGTATAGTTCGGGGTCGGCGGTGTTGCCGGCAAAGCCACCGGCATCGGAGTGCATGTAGCCCACGCCGCCCAGGCCCATGCTCAACATAATGGGCACCTGCGCCTGCAGTCCGCCCCAGGACCGGCTCACATCGCCAGACCACGGAAATACGCTGTGGCGCTGCATGCCCGCCCAGCCCGAGCGGCCCAGGTTAAACAGGCGCTCCTGCGGGTATTGCCGGGCATAGCCTTCACTGATGATGCTGGCCCAGGCCTGCCCGTAGGCATTGTGAATGCGGCGCGTGGGACCGGCATCATAAAACATATCGGCGGGCTGGTTTTCCGGCTCGCCCAGGTCGCTCCACCAGCCGCCCACACCGTCCTGCTTCAGCCGGTCGTACTGCTTCCACATCCACTCGCGGGCCTGGGGCCGGAACATATCCAGTAGCGTGGCGGGCCCGGCCCAGAAAGATTCCACCGTGTAGGGCTGCCCGTTCTTGTCGCGCCCCACCAGGCCCTGGCGGCGCACCAAGGCATCGTTGCGGGAGGTGCGCATAATGTAGGGCTCCGTAATCAGGATGGTTTTTACGCCCGCGGAATCCAGGCGGCGCATCATGCGTTTGGGGTCAGAAAAGTTGGGCTGCTTCCACTGAAAGTCGCCCTGCCGGGTGGTGCCGCCAAACCAGTACAGGTCCAGCACCAGGCCATCCAGCGGGAAACCTTCGCGCCGCATGCGGCCCGCCACCTGATACATTTCCTGCTCACTCTGGTACCCAAACCGGCTTTGAATAAGGCCCATAGCCCAGCGCGGCGGCAGTGGCTGGCGGCCGGTAAGCCGGGTATAACGGCTCAGAATTTCGGCATAGGATTCGCCGGCTATTATGAAGTAGGCCAGATTGGAAAGTCCCTCGCCGCGGTACTCCAGCGTGTTTTTTTCAGTGGCGCCCAGGTCCAGGGTGCCCGCCGTGTGGTTATCGAAAAACAGCATGTAGCCCCGGCTGCTGAGTACCGAGGGTAGGCTGGCGTTCAGGGTAGGCTCGCCATTCTGGTAGCCGTAGTGCGCCTCGTTGTAGAGGGTGAGCTTTCGGCCACGTCGGTCCAGGGGCAGGGCGCGGGAGCCGGTGCCATACAGGTGTTCGTCGGGGGCGAGGCGGAAGCTGACGCCCATGCCGCCCGGGTTAGCGGCCGCAGAAGCTTCCCGTTGTAAAGCGCCGCCTGCTTCCTCTATTAGTAGCTCGCTGCCCTGCCGGAAGCTTACCCGTAGCGGTTTTTTTTGAATGAAGATGCCGTAATCTGCGCTGCTGCCCTCATAAGAGGGGTGCCATTCCAAGTGGTCGGCAAAGGCGAGTGGCAATACTTTATTCTTGTTTGCTGGCAGCTGTGCATTCTGCACCACACTCACCAAGTGAATTTCCTGCACGGGCTGGCCGACCGGAAAGTATTCTACCCGTACTACGCCCTCAGCCCAAGGGCGCACGCGCAACGTGCTACCTGTAGTGCTTTTTATAGTGAGGATACCGGCAGCATACGAGTGGCTTTGGTAGTTGCCCAGCGCCACGGTGCGCCCCGGAATTTCGCTTTTACCGAATGGGTCCTGCGTGGGTGGGCCGCCGCCTGCCCGCTGGCCCACCGCCGCAAGAGAAACCGACAACAGCAGCAAAGTCAACGCGTGGCGTAAGCAACGGAGCATGGCAACAAAGCTTAATGAGCCGGGCAAGTTACTGCCCCGGGGCTGGCAAAGCCAACGGGTCTAAAAAGAACCAGCTGGCCGAAGCACAACAGCTTTCTGCTTCCCGGCGTAAAGAGGGGTCCTAGTTTTCATTCCCACAACTCCCTATCTCTATGGAAAGCCACGCCGAACACCTCGAAAGCACTATCATTGCCCTCACCGATGGTATTAACCATGGCCTGCACTCCCACCTCGATGCGGCCCTGGAAAGCATTGATGGCTGGATTGCCACCCTGCAAAACAACAACAGTAGCGACGCCATGGTATCGGAGCTGCAAAGCCTGAAAGGCTACCTGCAGAACGGCGACACCCTGGAGCTCAGCCAGTCCTTACAGCGCCTGGGCCAGGAAACCTCCCTCATGGCTGCCCACCTCCACAATAACCTCGGCGACCAACTCCGCCACCTGGGTCAAACGCTTATTGCTGCTGCCGGCAATATGAGATTGTCAGCCACCAGATAACAAACGGCATACTCTAATACTCTAACAAGAAAAGGCCACCCTGTAGCAGGGTGGCCTTTTCTGTTAGGGAAATGCAGACCTTTATGTCAAGCGAAGCCGAGACATCTCGCGTGCTCTTGTTGTAATAGTATTGTCATGCTGAGCGTAGCCGACGCATCTCGCCCGCTTCGTTGCTATGGTATACCACACTAGCGAGATGCCTCGGCTCCGCTCGACATGACGGGCAATGGTTATTTCAAATTTGGGTCTTTGCGCTACTTGATACTTCCCTAATACCCCTGTGCGGAGTCATCTCCGCGCGGATCGGCGCCGCCTTCCAGCTTGCCGCCGGGCAGCACCCGAATAATATCCAGACGACCCCAGCGGCCACGTGGGTTCAGGTTGTAACCGCGGGCGCGGAGCGTGTCCTGCGCGGCGGGCAGCAGGGCACCGTTTTCTACGTCAATCTGGTCAGGAAGCCACTGGTGGTGCAGGCGCGGGGCAGCCACGGCCTGCTGGGCGTTCATGCCGTAGTCGATGACGTTCAGGATGCTTTGCAGCACCGAGGTGATGATGGTGCTGCCGCCGGGAGTGCCGGTTACCAGCTCCAGCTTGCCATTCTGAGTCAGGATGGCCGGCGTCATGGAAGAAAGCATGCGCTTGCCGGGCTGAATGGCATTGGCCGTGCCACCCACCAAACCATAGGCGTTGGGCGTACCGGGCTTGCTGCTGAAGTCGTCCATTTCGTTGTTCAGCAGGAAGCCGCCGCCCGCCACCACTACATTGCTGCCGTAGCCGCCATTGAGCGTGGTAGTGCAGCTTACGGCGTTGCCCTGGGCATCTATAATGCTGTAGTGCGTGGTTTGGTCCGATTCGTAGCCGGGCAGGCCCGCGCCGGCGGTTACATCTTTGCTGGGCGTGGCGCGGTAGGGCAGGGTGGTTGCCATGCGCTGCTGATTGTAGCTGGCCGCCAAAAGCTGCGGCACGGGCACGCGGCCAAAGTCCGGGTCGCCGAGGTAGGTGGCGCGGTCGGCGTACACGCGGCGCTCAGCTTCCGTTATCCAGTGCACAGCCTGCGGGGAGTGCCAGCCAGCCTGGGCCAGATTATAGGGCTCCAGCATCTGCAGCATCTGCAGTAATGCCACGCCACCGCTGCTGGGCGGCGGGAAGGTGAGCACCTGATGGCCGCGGTACTGCCCGTGCAAGGGCGTGCGCCATTTGGCCTGGTAGCTCAGTAAATCTTTTTTGGTGATGAGTCCTTTGCCCTGCTGCATTTCGGCCACAATGCGGGTGGCCGTTTCGCCCTCATAAAAGCCGGCCCGGCCCTGGTCGCGGATGCGGGTGAGCGTGGCCGCCAGCTCCGGGTAGCGGATAAGGTCGCCGGCTTTCCACTCGCCCTGTTCCCGCACGTAGGCGGGCAAGTGGGTGGCGTTGAATTTACGGAAAGCGGCCTGGTTGCTATTGAGGCCGGCGGCTTCCTTTTCAGTTAGTTTGAGGCCGTTGGCGGCCAGGTCTACGGCCGGCTGCACTACCTCTTTCCAGGGCAGCTTGCCCAGCTTTTTGTGCACTTCCACCATGCCGGCTACGGTACCCGGTACGCCCACGGCCAGGTGGCCCAGGGTGCTGCGGTCAGGCACTACATTGCCCTGCGCGTCCAGGTACATATCCCGGGCCGCGGCCGCCGGGGCCGTTTCCCGGAAGTCCAGGGCGCCTTCCGTGCCATCGGCGCCGCGGTAGAGCAGAAACCCGCCGCCGCCAATGTTGCCTGCGGCCGGCAGCGCCACGGCCAGCGCAAACTGCACGGCTACCGCCGCATCGTAGGCATTGCCGCCCTTCTGCAGAATCTCCACCCCAATACGGGAAGCCTCCGGGTGTGCCGATACCACCATGGCTTTGGCCGTAACCACGGGCGTAGCGGCGGGAATCGGCGCGGCCAGGGAAGGAGCAACCTTGGAAATAACCGGTGCCTGTGAGGTAGTGCAGGCAAAGAAAGCCGCCAGAGTCAGCGGCAGGAAATATCGTTTCATACCCGGCGAAGATAAGGGGTGAAGCCGCTACACATAGGCTGCCGCCCCGGAGTTGGGGAAACAAAAAGATGGCCTCTTTTCGGAAAGCACTACCATAATCCCCCGCTCCTCGTAGTTTTGACCCAAACCCGACCTGCCATGATTACGGAACCAACTGATATAGCACCTTCTACCCCGCACCTGCCTTTGGTGCAGCAGGATGCCTGGCTGGCCCCCTACGAGCCCGTGCTGCGGGCCCGTTTAGAGCGTCTGGCGCAGCGCCTGCAGGAAATAAACCAGCAGTACGGCTCCCTGACCAAGTTCGCCTCCGCGCACCAGCGGCTCGGCCTCAACTATGACCCCCGCCGCAAGGGCTATTGGTTCCGGGAGTGGGCCCCGGCCGCGCAGGGGCTGTTTCTGGTAGGTGATTTCAACCAATGGGACCGGCAGGCCACGCCATTACAGCGCAGTCAGGACGGCGTGTGGGAAGTATTTCTCAGTGATAAAGACTACGACCAGCGCCTCACGCACGGCAGCCGCTACAAGGTGCACGTGGTAACCCAGAAAGGCGGCAAAGACCGGCTCCCGGCCACGCTGCGCCGCGCCGTGCAGGACGAGCAATCCAAGGATTTTGCTGCCCAGGTGTGGCGCCCGGAAACCCAGTTCGCCTGGACTGATCAGAAATTCCGCATCCCCAATTTTGTGCGGGAACCGTTTATTTATGAGTGCCACGTGGGCATGGCCACCGAGGAAGCCCGCACGGGTACTTACCTGGAATTCGCCGAAAATATCCTGCCGCGCATTCAGGACCTGGGGTACAACTGCATTCAGCTGATGGCCGTGATGGAGCACCCGTACTACGGCTCCTTCGGCTACCATGTGGCCAATTTCTTTGCCGCTTCTTCCCGCTTTGGCACCCCCGAGGAGCTGAAGCATCTCATTAACGAAGCTCACAACCGGGGCATTGCCGTGCTGCTGGATGTGGTGCACTCCCACGCCGTGAAAAATGAGGCCGAAGGGCTGGCGGATTTCGATGGTTCCGGCGGGCAGTATTTCCACGAAGGCGAGCGGGGCAACCATCCCGGCTGGGACTCCAAGCTGTTTAATTACGGCCGGCCCGAGGTGCAGCAGTTCCTGCTCAGCAACCTGCGCTACTGGCTGGAGGAGTTTCATTTCGATGGCTTCCGCTTCGATGGCGTGACTAGCATGCTCTACCACCACCACGGCGAGGGCGTCGGCTTTGGGCACTACGACCAGTATTTCGGCCCCGAGGTAGATGATGATGCCATCCTGT
Organism: Hymenobacter sp. DG25A; assembly: GCF_001280305.1. Taxonomy (NCBI): domain Bacteria; kingdom Pseudomonadati; phylum Bacteroidota; class Cytophagia; order Cytophagales; family Hymenobacteraceae; genus Hymenobacter; species Hymenobacter erythromyxa. Next base: position 707,723 of record NZ_CP012623.1, read on the forward strand.
ACCTGCAGCTGGCTACCACCCTGGTGCACGACTGCAAGCGCAGCGCCCTGCTCATTGCCGAAGACATGAGCGGTATGCCCGGCCTGTGTCGCCCCATCAGCGAAGGCGGCGTGGGCTTTGACTACCGCCTGGGCATGGGTATTCCGGACTACTGGATCAAGCTGCTCAAGCACTCCCGCGACGAGGACTGGAACCTGCACGACCTCTGGTATGTGCTCACCAACCGCCGCGCCGGTGAGAAAACCGTGGCCTACGCCGAAAGCCACGACCAGGCCCTGGTAGGCGACAAAACCCTGGCCCACTGGCTGATTGACGCCGCCATCTATACCCACATGCACAAGGACGACCCCGACCCGGTGGTGGCCCGCGGCATGGCCCTGCACAAGCTCATCCGCCTGCTCACGCTGGCGCTGGGCGGCGAGGCTTACCTTAATTTCATCGGTAACGAGTTTGGCCACCCCGAGTGGGTGGACTTCCCGCGCCAGGGCAACGAGTGGAGCTTCCACTTTGCCCGCCGCCAGTGGAGCCTCTCTACCAACCCCGAGCTGAAATACCAGTACCTGCTGGCCTTCGATAAAGCCATGGTGACCACGGCCCGCAACCGGCGCCTGCTGGCCGCCGGCCCGGCCCACGAGCTCAACATCGACAGCAACAACCAGGTACTGATTTTTGAGCGCGCCGGGCTGATCTTCGTCTTCAGCTTCCACGTAGACCGCAGCGTGTTCGATTACCGTTTCTTCGTGCCCCAGGCCGGCCGCTACCGCATCATTCTCAACTCCGATGATGCCCAATTCGGCGGCTTCCAGCGCGTAGACGATGGCCTGACCTACGAGACCTTTGAGGAAGACGGCGTAAACAAGCTCAGCCTGTACGTCACCAACCGCACGGCGCTGGTGCTGCAGCGCATCGGGTAAAAACGAAACTCCTGCATTACTCAAAACTCCTGTCATCCTGAGCTTGCGAAGGACCTTATCACGCTTGCACGAGCCGTTGTTACGCTAGTCGTTTAGCCGTGATAAGGTCCTTCGCAAGCTCAGGATGACAAGGGTTTGAAATATTGAATAGCTTCAATAGAAACTGTTATTCCGAGCGAAGGCGAGGAATCTGAGTATGGCCGTACTGGCTTCCTCAGATTCCTCGCCTTCGCAAGCTCAGGATGACAGTTTAAAAAGATTACGGCTTGCGGCCGGAGGCAATCCGGTCCAGGGCGTCCTGCACGCGGCGGGCGCGGGTTTCGGATTTCTTGGCCCGCTCAATGCCCTGGGCAAACTCTTTGCGGTGGGTGAAGGAAAGAGCATCGAAGCGCTGGCGCAGGCCGGCGCGGTCAAGGGCCATGGCCAGCTCCTCGGGTACGTTTACGGTGCGCTCTTCCGTGTCGCGGGAGAGGGTAACGTGCACCGACTGGCTCCAAGATTTGCCAATGGCGTTGCGGATTTGCTTTTGCACCAGCAGGGCATGGTGGCCGTCGCCCATGGGGGAGAGGCTGCCGCGGTATGGGAAACCATCAATAGTAGCCTGCACGGGCAGCAGGCCGCGCACGCCGTAGGTTTCTTCTACGCTGAAGGGAATCAAAACGAAAACGCCGCCGGTTTCGGCATCCAGCTCCAGGGGGGCGTCAAAGGTGTGTTCGGGAGTCAAGGGAATCTATCTGAGTTATTTGATGCGGCAGGCAATTCATCTGCGTGCCATTTCTGGTGCCGCATTGCCAAAGAAAAGTGCTTGGTAATTAAGCCGGCTGCTGTCGGTTGGCTTTCAGCTGGGTCACTTCCAGCACGTGTTGCATAACGCGGGCTACTTCTTCCGTATTTACCTCGCCATGCTGCACGTGGGTGCGGTGCAAAGGTATGTTATAGAGTTGGCGCACGCGGTGGCATATCTCCTCCGAGTCCATGATAACCAAATCGGCGCGGCGGATGGCCAGGCGCTCCAATGCCTGAATCCAGCCCCGGTCGTCGGTGGTGTTACGGTCGGTGCACAGGGAGTGCACGTGCAGCACCAGCGGCCGGCCGGTGCGCTGCCGGATTTCCATGGCGGCCAGCCAGGTAGGCCACTCAGCGGCGTAAATCACCTCAAATGGCTTATCGGCTACTACGGGCGTGGCAAAGCGGGCATACTGTATCACCCGGAAATTCAGGTTGGCCTCCTGGTCCAGCTCATTATTAAGTACGGCCAGCGCATGGTGTGGCGTGGTGCGCTCGGCGTTGGCCGGTAGAAGGCTGCGGGTGTCGGCAGGCTTGGCATAAGCAACCGGCTGCTCCAGGGGTTGGCCCTCATCCAGCGCATTGGCTTCGGCGGCGTCGGGCTCCCCGGCGCTATCCTCGGCATCCAGCAAAGAAGCAGAGAGGAAAGAGCTGGCCGACGTTCCGGTGGAAGTTGTGGCCGGCTGACCGGCGGAATAGGCGGTAGCTTGCAGGGCCGGAGCCGGAGCAGATTCCCCGGCCGGCGTGGCGCCCAGATAGGGGGCAGCCGGCGTTTTCCAGGCAGATCTTTCCGTTACCGCGCTGCGGGACTGGTCTACGGCGGACTGCAATTCCTCCACCGACAGGCTGCCGATGACTGTTACATCTGCGCCGGATATGGGGGCGGAGGAGGCCGGCAGCGTGGGCAGTATTACCGTAAGCTGGTGGTGGGCTGCCAGCGCGCGGGCCAGCCCTAACGGGGCCGGGGCCGGGTGCTGCGGAGGGTACATATCATCCCAGCCTAGTAGTAATACCTTCAGGTTAGGGGTTTCCATGGCGGGGTGTTTGAGGGGGCAGGGGAAAAGTAAAAAGCCGTTGAATATACGGGGAAGCGGCTTTTTGGCAATCTACGATTAATGATAGGCAAAATTCCTATGAATCGTTTTTACCTTGCGAAACGAAGCTCGTCTGTCCGGCCCGGCCGGACATTTTTTTGCCCCGCATCCACACCTTCATGGCCGATTCAATTCAGGATAACAATTACATGATCAACGACCTGGTGTCGCGGAAGCATGAGCACTTCCCCGGCAAGGTCATTTCATCCCGAACCACTGACGAAGGTTTTCTTTTCTCTTGTGATAATGGCGTGCAGCTGATGCTGTACGTGGTAACCGATAAAATTCTGCGCTTCCGCTACGCGGCGGAAGGTCGTTTTGAGGCTGATTTCAGCTACGCCGTTCCCGCCGACCAGCCCCGCCGCGAGCTGGAATTCCTGGAGTTCAAGGAAAAACCCGACCACTACCGCATTACCACCGAGCGCCTGATCTGCACCATCAGCAAGGAAAACGCCGGGGTGCGCATTCTGGACCGCTCCGGCAGTCTGCTTTCGGCCGACGAGAAAGGCTTCCACTGGGAGTACGACTACGAGACCGGCAACGACATCGTGAAGATGAGCAAGCAGGTGCAGAGCGGCGTGCACTACTATGGCCTCGGCGACAAGCCCGATAACATGAACCTGCGCGGCAAGCGCTACCAGAACTGGGGCACTGATACGTACGGCTACGTAAAAGGCTCCGACCCACTCTACAAGAACATTCCGTTTTACCTGGAACTGCACCAGAAAATTGCCCACGGCATTTTCTTCGACAACTCCTTTAAGTCCTTCTTCGACTTTGCCGCGGAGCGGGCCGATGTAACCAGCTTCTGGGCCATGGGCGGCGAGATGAACTACTACTTCATCTACGGCCCCACGCTCATGGAAGTAACCCAGGAGTATACCCGCCTCACGTGCCCGCCCGAGCTGCCCCCGCTGTGGGCCCTGGGCTACCACCAGTGCAAGTGGAGCTACTACCCCGAGAGCAACGTAAAGGCCATTGCCCAGGGCTTCCGCGACCGGAAAATTCCCTGCGACGCTATTTACCTGGACATCGACTACATGGATGGCTTCCGGTGCTTTACTTGGAGCCCCACGCACTTCCCTGAGCCCAAGCGCATGGTGAAGGAGCTGGCCGAGGATGGCTTCAAAACCATTGTCATCATCGACCCCGGCATTAAGATTGACCCCAACTACCCGGTGTATACCGAGGCATTGGAAAAGGACTACTTCTGCCGCCGCGGCGACGGCCCCCTGATGAAAGGCTCCGTGTGGCCCGGCCTCTGCAACTTCCCCGATTTCACCCGCCCCACCGTGCGCGAGTGGTGGGCCGGCCTGTTCAAGGGCCTCATTGAGGAAACCGGCGTGAAGGGCGTTTGGAACGATATGAACGAGCCCGCCGTGTTCGAGAAAGGCACTTTCCCGGACGATGTGCGCTTTGACTACGACGGCCACCCCGGCACCCACCGCAAAGCCCACAACGTGTACGGCATGCAAATGGCCCGCGCCACCAACGAGGGCGTGAAGCGCTTTTCCTATCCAAACCGCCCGTTCACCATCACGCGCAGCACCTACGCCGGCGGGCAGCGCTACTCTTCCGGCTGGACCGGCGACAACATTGCCTCCTGGGAGCACCTGTGGCTGGCCAACATTCAGTGCCAGCGCCTGAGCATTTCCGGCTTCTCCTTTGTGGGCTCGGATGTAGGCGGCTTTATTGATACCCCCGATGGCGAGCTGTACGTGCGCTGGGTAGCACTGGCGGCCTTCCACCCGTTCTTCCGCACCCACAGCAGTGGCGACCACGGCGACCAGGAGCCCTGGTCGTTCGGGCAGGAGTTCTGCGACCTGGCCAAGTCGTTTATCGAGCTGCGTTACCGCCTGCTGCCCTACATGTACACCACCTTCTGGCAGTACGTGCAGGAAGGCACGCCCATGCTGCGCCCCCTGGCTTTCCTCGACCAGAACGATACCGACACGTACCTGCGCATGGCTGAGTTTGCGCTGGGCGACCACCTGCTGGTGTGCCCCATCACGCAGGCCGGTGCCGATGGCCGCTGGATGTATCTGCCGCGCGGCAACTGGTTCTACTACTGGACCGATGAGCCCAAAGGCGGCGGGGCCGAAGTGTGGGCCAGCGCCGGCCTGGACCGGATTCCACTGTTCGTGCGCGCCGGTGCCGTTATTCCTTTCTACCCCCTCATGCAGTACGTGGGCGAGAAAGTGGTAGAGCAGCTCATACTGCACGTGTACTACACCGAAGGCGAAGAGCTGAGCGTGCTCTACGAGGACGGCGGTGAAGGCTACGGCTACGCCAAAGGCCAGAGCACCACGCGCCACTTCCGGGTGCAGGGCAACGATAACACCTTCAGCCTGAAGCAGGAAATTGCGGGCCCTTTCGAGCCAACCTACGAAACCTACAGCGTAGTGCTGCACGGCCTGCCCTTCGCGCCCGCCACGGTAACCGTGGATGGCCAGCCCGCAGAAGCCACACAGGGCGTAACTGAAGCCGGCCTCACGCTGCCACATGTTATTGTGTCGGCAGGCTTTGGTGAGTTGATTATCAAGTAAAAAATTAAAATCTCTGCTTATGAAAAAAGGACCCATGCTGACTAGTTTGGGTCCTTTTTCATAAGCAGAGATTCAACTCCGGATATTCTCCTTCAGATACTGGTACACCTGCTCATTGGAAATCAGGGAGCCGTGGTGCTGCTGCGCAAACGTGCGCGTGCTTACCTGCACATCGGGCGGCAGGGCGGGGTCGCCGAAAACGGTGCCGATAGCGCTGCCGGCCCCCACCAGCCCGTCGCCGAAGTAATGGGCCAGGGCCGAGGCGGTGGATTTTAGCAGGGAGCCCACCAGAATATGGTAGTGCACCCCGGGCAGGGGCGGCACCAGGGTGCGCGGGGGCAATAGGTGGTCGGCGTGCGGGTGCTGCCAGTCTTCGTCTACCAGCCGGGCGTAGCGCAGGTCTTTGATGCCATTGCTGCGCCGGTCTATCAGGTCGCTCACAAAGCGGGTGGGGCGCAAGTTAATCTTGCGCAGCACCATGGAGGTGAGGTAGCTGTTCTGCTCCAGAAAGGAGCCCTCATTGGGGACGCCCAGCAGAAACACCGTTTTCAAATGCTTTACCCAGCTAACAGCCGGCCGGCTTTCTCCTGAAGAAGACTCCGGGGCGGATGCAGCCGCATCCTGTGTTCCGTAATACCCTGCAGAGCGAATAACCAGGCCGCCCATGCTGTGCCCCACCAGCACCAGCTCCTGCGTGGCCTCCGGATAGGTGGCTACCAGCTCCGTGAGCAGCTGGCTAAGCAGGTGTCCGTTTTCTGAAATGTGCAGGCCGGAGTTGAAGCGTACATACAGGCAGTGCACCGGCAGCTCCCGGTGCAGGCGCGGGCCAAAGCGCGGCGCCGCGCCGGCGCCGGTTTGCCAGAGGAGTTCGTCGCCCATCAGCCCGTGCAGGAATATCACGGTTTTGTGGCGGTCGGGGGAAAGGTGCAGGTGGGAGACGGGTACATCGGCGCCGTGGCGGCGGAAGCTCATTTGAATGGTCCGCGGGTCGTGGCGGGCGGCCAGCTGGTCGCCGAAGGCGCCGTTGAGCACCGGTAGGGTAAAGTGCCGGTTGGCCAGGGAGGTCTGGTATAGGTAGCTCAGGCCACTGCCGGGCCAGCCGGCCGCCTTGCGGGCGGCTGCGCCCAGCTTTTGCCAGCGAGAAGGTGGCTTGGGGCTGGAGGCGTCATCAGGGGGCAGAGAAGGGGGAGGAGTATCAGGCACAGCAGCAACGGTATAAAGCAAATTTACGCCAGAAATACCCGGCACCTCACTACGGACACTCAGATGGTGGGCTGCGCGGGGAAAAGCCTGCTCCAAATACCCAGCACCACCCCGGCTACCAGCCCCAGCAGCAGGCCGCCCAGGTGCGCCGCATTATCTACGGAGGGTTGCTGCAGGCCGTAGGTCAGGCTGGTGGCGGTTACCAAAAGCGTATTCACCAGCAAAGCCAGCCGCTGAGGGCGCGTAAGATGCCGGGCGCCCGTGGCTACCAGGGCCAAGAGCAGGCCATACAACCCAAAAATAGCGCCGGAGGCTCCTACGCCGTTCACGCCCCCGGTGTGCCACCACAGGCTAAGCATATTGCCGGCCACCCCACTCAGCAAGTACACCAGCAACAGCCGCCAGCGGCCCACCAGCGGCTCGGCCAGCACCCCAATAAACACCAGGGCGTAGCTGTTGAGAAGCAGGTGCGTAAGGCCGCCGTGCAGAAAGCAGGCCGTAAACAGCCGCCACCACTGCCCGTGCAGGGTAAGCGGGGAAAAGTTGGAGCCCCACCGAATAAGGTCGGGGCCGGCCGGGTGCAGCACGTTGGTTCCCTGCGCTACCATCCATCCAAAAACCGCCAGATTCAGCCACAGCAACAGGGGCGTGATGAAATAGCTGCCGCCGGGCCGGAACACCCGGCTGGCCTGCGCCCACCAGGAAGGCTGTACTGGCTCTTCCTGCTGATGAGAAGCTCTGGGAGTATGGGACTGCTGTGGCAGCTCGGACGGAACCAGGCCGCGCCGCTGCAGCTCCTGCAAAGCCCCGTGGCCCAGCTCCGGCGGATAGCGCCGGGCATGCTGCGCCAGGTACAGCAATTCAGCATCACTGAGGTGGGCAAAATCGGTGAGCGGGTCTTCGGCGGGCAGCATAGATGTATAGAACAGCGTGGCTTACCGAAGGTTGAGTTTACCGGGGTGGCCGGGTTATTTGCCCAGCGTCATGTGCAGGGTAGTGGTTTTGCCCTGCAACTCCGTCAGCAGCTGGGGCACGGAGGCCAGGGCTATTCGTATCTGCTCGTTCAGGGGCGGGTTGCCCAGCTGGTAGTTGCCGCGCATCAGGGTAAGGGCCGTCATTTCGCGCTGGGCAATGTCCTGCATAATGTCCACGCGGGCTTGCATAATGGGCTTCAGGTTGTGGTTATACACCAGCACGCTGGTGAGCTTGCGCCACTCCTGATAGGTTAAATCAACTTGGCTGGGGAAGTTGGAATCGATGCGGCCGGCCGTTGCTTCTTTGGTTAAATAGGCTGATTGATGCTGCGCAGTCCAGAAGCGCTGCGCCAGAATCAGGTACTTGCGCGTGGCCTTTTCGTCGCGGCGGGCTGCGGCCGGCAGCAGCTGCAGCATGCGCTGCACGCTGGCCTCCGTTTGGGCCGTAAAGTTGGGAATGGGGCGCGAGGCCACGGTTTCCAGAACGGCCGGGCCGGATTTGCCATCCTCGGAAGTACGCTTTGCCGGCATATGCCACCAGTACAGCACCGCGCCGCCCACAAAGAGCAGAATAGTCAGGACGGCGGCCCAGTTAATGCGCGAGCCAGAATCCGTATCCCATTCCATCTGGGCGTCCTGGGTATCAGCAATAGCCTGGCGAGGATTTACCCCCCGTTGGCGCAGCTCGTGCTGGGCGGCGGTTACTAAGGTCTCGTGGTATAAGCTGGGGTTGCGAATCAGAAATAAAAGCTCTTCGGTAGTTTTCTGGGTCAGGAAATCAGAACCAGCAGTACTGGAAGTTGACATCGGGGCAAAGAATAGCGAATGAATAAAATGATAAAGCAGCAAGATACAGGGAAACCTGGGCTCAACCACCCGGCGCAGGCCGCGTATAGCCGGAAATACGCAGGCCTCGCATCCTTCTAAATACCCTAAATAGTATACCCGTATGCAAAATAACCCACAGCCCACCGACAGCACCCAGCCCGAAAAGTCAGCGGAATCGGCCAAGCCCAACACCAAGCAGCCCACTGAAGGGCAACCCCAGCCCACCAGCACCCAGGAAGACATGGGAGATGGGGAAGGCATCCGGGGCGGCTACGGCAACTCAGACCAAACCAACGGCATGGAAGGCGGCGACGACCCGCAGCCACACAACGACCTCACGCGCCGCGGAGTAGGCGACTAACCCCCCGGCCGCTTTGTAATTTATATAGGATAACAGCCTCAGGCCTAGCGTGGTCTGGGGCTGTTTTGTTTTATAATCATGGCCGGATAAAGTTGTTTTTAGAGCCAATCCAGGCACATTTGGGTGTAAATTTTTCCGGTAAAGCAACTCAGGCTGCGTAATTTCGAGGCATCTTACTCGTTTGGTGCTGATGCTTGGATTCTCTACTGTTGGTCGTGTTGTTCTGTTTAGTTGGATGTTGGTGTGGGGACTCACTGCCTGTTGCCAGCGGGCAGAGGCGCAGGGCATGCCGCCCAAGCGGGAGCTGCGCGGCGTCTGGATTGCCTCAGTAGAGAATATAGACTGGCCCAGTTCCCGCACCCTCACCGCCGACCAGCAGCGCCGCGAGTACCAGCGCATGCTGAACGCCGAGCAGCGGGCCGGTATCAACGCCGTGTTTGTGCAGATACGCCCCGCCTCCGATGCCTTTTATAAATCGGAGCTGGAGCCCTGGAGCAAGTGGCTCACCGGCCAGCAGGGCCGCGCCCCCAGCCCCGCCTACGACCCCCTGCCTTTCCTGATTGATGAAGCCCACGACCGGGGCATGGAGTTTCATGCCTGGTTTAATCCCTACCGCGCTTCCCTGGATTCCGTCACGCGCCGCCTGGCGCCCAACCACCAGTTCCGGCAGCACCCGGAGTGGTTTATCCGCTACTCCGGCAAGCTGCTCTACAACCCCGGCCTGCCGGAAGTGCGCAACTACATTACCCAGGTTATTCTGGACGTAGTGCGCCGCTATGATATTGATGGGGTGCACTTTGATGACTACTTCTACCCGTACCCCGAGCCCGGCCAGGCCATTCACGATGAAGCCGCCTTTGCCCGCTACAACCCCGATAACCTGAAGCTGGCCGACTGGCGCCGCCAGAACGTGAACCTGCTTATTCAGCAGGTGCACGACTCCATTCGCAGCACCAAGCGCTGGGTGAAGTTTGGCGTCTCGCCTTTTGGCGTCTGGATGAACAAATCCGGCCACCCCGAAGGCTCCGACACCCGCGCCGGGCAGCCCAGCTACGCTAATCTGTATGCCGATACCCGCCTGTGGCTGCAGCAGGGCTGGGTAGACTACATAGTGCCGCAGCTCTACTGGAGCAGCAATTTCCGGCTGGTGCCCTACGCCACTATTCTGGAGTGGTGGTCGCGCAACCACTACGACCGGCACCTCTACATTGGGCAGGGCGCCTACCGCATGCTGGAAAGCACCCGCTCCGATACCACCTGGCGCAACCCGCGCGAGCTGCCCCGGCAGGTGCGTCTCAACCGCTCTTTCCCCACTGATGTGAGCGGCAGCGTGTTTTTCTCGGCCAAGTCCATCATGGCCAACCCGCTGCACACCACGGATTCCCTGCGCCTGAACTTGTTCCGCTACCCGGCCCTCATTCCCACCATGCCCTGGATGGATGCCGTGCCGCCGCGCCCGGCTCAGAACCTGATGCTCACCCGCGCCGGCGGCCCCGTTACCCTGCGCTGGCAAGCCGGCTCCCAAGCCGCCGATGGCGACGAGGCCCGCTACTTTGTGGTGTACCGCTTCGCCGAAGGCGAAACGCCCGGCCCCGACGACCCGCGCCGCATCCTCAAACTGCTGCCCCGCCGCCCCGATAAGCCCCTGGTGTGGCAGGATACCACCGCCCGCCCCGGCCAGGAGTATGCCTACTATGTGACGGCCGTAGACCGGCTGCACAATGAAAGCGCCCCCATTCGCGTGACTACCCTGAAAACGGAGCCGGAAGTTTTGGTGGCCGAAACCCCGGCGGCTCCGGTTGCCGTGCCCGCTACGCTGCCCGAGTCGGCTCCTGCGGCCACGCCGCCCGTAACGGCCCGGCCGCCGGCCCGCCCCGCGCCTTCCCGGTCCACTATCGGCAGCCGCCCATCGTCTACGGCTTCTAAAACCAAAGTCAAAATCAAGCACAAACGCCGCCCAGGCCTGTTTGGGCGGATATTTGGCGGGTAAAGCTACTGCTCCGGATAGCCGTGGGCTTCCAGCCACCTTATTAAATAGCTGGGAGAATCGGCCCGGTAGTAGTACAGACTATAGCTCCGGGGTGTGCTGGTTTCAAAAAGCCACCGGTTGCCGCCAAACCCCTCAAAGGCACTGGGGCTGATGTAGTACGGGGAGTAAGTTTCCGGAAACTGGCTAGTCATGTTATACCACTGGCTTTTACTGAGGTCATACCGGCAGGTGTACTCAACGGTTGGGGGGCGTTGAAGCCACTTCTTTTCGGCCTGCTCGGTAGGAGACAGCAGGGGTGCCGCTATCTGGATAAGCACTGGGGGAGGCGGGGGCGTAGCCTGAGGCCCGCCCAGATTGGAGTGATGATTGAGCGCCTGCACCAGCAGAAAAGGCCCTTTCTCATCTACCTGAAAGGTGAAGAGCTGCACTGGCTCAGAAGCGCTATGGCGCAAAGCCCGAAAAACCGGTTTGGGAAGCGGGTAATTAGACAGTACCGGCGCGCCAAAGTAATACAGCTCGCTACCCAGGTGCCGGAAGTCATTCTGAATTTGCGTAGCTACCCCAGCCTCCACATGGGGCTCTTTACTGATATAATCGGGTAAGTGAAAGTAATCCGTAAGCGTGTCCCGGGGGTGGCCCGCGGCATCCGATACGCTGGGATTTTCAGGAAACGGGAAGTCAGGCGCCTGCTGCTTAGATTGACAGCTGATAACGCCCACCCACAGGAAAAGGGCTCCTGCAAATCGGAAACGGTGGCGACTGGCTGACATAACGAAGCGGTAGAAGAAAATCGCCCAGGATATAAAGCAGGTAATTCCCGGCGGCAAGCGCAGCATGACTAATTTACCCAATATTTTCCCACTCCCGCAGTAGTCAGCTTCTCATGCAAAGCACCACCCAAGCCGCTTTAGCCACCACCGGCGTGCAGCCGTTAGCGGAGGCTTCTCAACCCGGTCGCCTTATCTCCCTGGATGTATTCCGTGGCATTACGGTGCTGGTAATGCTGCTGGTAAACCACCCCGGCGACTGGGGCCACATCTACGCGCCGCTGGCCCACGCCGAGTGGAACGGCTGCACCCTGGCCGACCTGGTATTTCCCTTCTTCCTGTTTATTGTAGGCGTGTCGGCGGTATATGCCTTGGATAGCAGCCGCCACGAGGCCGCCCGCCGCCGCACGGCCATGCGGCGGGTGCTGCGCCGGGCCGCTCTGATTATGGCACTAGGTATTCTGGTGGCCCTGCTGCCGTATTTTGAGTTTGCCACGGTGCGCCTGCCGGGTGTGCTACAGCGCATAGGAGTTGTTTTCGGCATATGCGGTTTCCTGTTTCTGTACACCACCCGCCGCCAGCAGATTGCACTGGTGATTGGGCTACTCATTGGCTATGCCCTGCTGCTGCAGGTAGTGCCCGTGCCGGGTTTTGGGCCGGCTAACCTGGAGCCCGCCACCAACCTGGGCGCGTGGCTGGACCGGCTCATCTTCACCGAAAACCACCTCTGGAAGCTCAGCCGCACCTGGGACCCGGAAGGCCTGCTGGGCACTCTGCCCGCGGTTGCCACCGGCCTGCTGGGCGTACTTACCGGCGAATGGCTGCGCCGCCCGCGCCTGGAGCCCGCCGTGAAAGTAGTCTGGCTGTTGATTGATGCCGGCCTGCTGATAGTGCTGGGCTTGATCTGGAGCCACTGGTTTCCGCTCAACAAAAGCCTGTGGACCAGCTCTTATGTGCTGTACACTGGCGGCTTGGCCGTAGCAGTGCTGGCTACGCTTTACTGGCTTTGTGATGTGCAGGGCTGGCGGCGTTTTGCTTTGCCGGCCCAGGTAGTAGGCGTTAATGCGCTGCTGGTATTTGTGGGCTCTACGCTGGTGGCGCGCACGCTCAACCTATGGCAGGTAGCTGGCCCGGCCGGCCGGGCCATCAGTATGAAAGACTGGCTCTACGCACAATTTTTCGCGCCGTACTTCGCGTCGCCGTATGCCGCGTCCTTGGCCGGCGCCGTGGTTTGCCTGCTGATCTGGTATGCGGTGCTGTGGGTGCTGTACCGCCGTCATATTATTGTGAAGCTTTAGCCGGTACTTGTGGGCAGGTTATTTTCCGGACCTTGCGGTAATCTTATCTCTTCATGATCATCCGGAGTTCAGTATGTATTCCTTCAATTTCCTGATTTCCCGTTGGAGTGGCGTATGTCTGGCGGCGGGTTTGCTGCTGGCGGCCCCGACCGTAAAGGCTCAAAGTACCACCGCTGCCTCGGCGCCGGCGGTAGCGGCTGCTGCACCCATTTCCACCGCGCAGCGCAAAGCCGCCGAAACGCTGCTGGAAGTCATGCAGTCGGAAAAAACCATTAACCAGAGCATCGACATGACGCTGGCCCTGCAGATAGAGCAGAACCCCAACCTGAAAAAGCTGGAGCCCGAAATGCGCGCCTTCATGAACAAATACATGAGCTGGCCAGCGTTGAAAAGCGAAATGGTAGACCTCTACGCCCGGGAGTTCTCGGAAAAAGAGCTGCGCGAATTAACTAAGTTCTACCAGTCCTCAACGGGACAGAAATACGTGAGCAAGCAGAACGTGCTGCTGCAGGCGGGTATGCAGCTGGGCCAGCGCCGGGTGAAGGAAAACCTGCCGGAGCTGCAGCGTATGCTGGAAGAGAAAATGAAAGCGCAGGAATAACCGGCTTTCCTTGGAACAGAAAAGGCGCTGCCCCATTGGGGCAGCGCCTTTTTTTTAGGCTGGGTTGTGGATGCGGGAATTACCCGCCCAGCACATACCCAGCAAAATCCTTGCGTAGCTGCGTTTTCAGAAGTTTGCCGGTAGCCGTGTGCGGCAGCTGCTGCACAAACTCCACGGCATTGGGTTTCCACCAGCTGGCTACTTTGCCTTCATAGAAGCTCAGTATCTCTTCGGCGGTTACTTCATGACCGGGCCGCACCACAATAATTAATAGCGGCCGCTCGCTCCACTTGCTGTGGGGCACGCCAATCACGGCGGCCTCAGCCACGGCGGGGTGGCCCACGGCCAGGTTTTCCAACTCAATGCTCGAAATCCACTCCCCACCCGATTTGATGACGTCCTTGCTGCGGTCCGTAATCTGCATGAAGCCATTGGGGTCGATGGTGGCTACGTCGCCGGTGCGGAACCAGCCGCTTTTTGTTAGCTCGCCGGGCTCCCCTGCCCGGTAATAATCGGCCACAATGAAGGGGCCGCGCACCAGCAGGTCGCCGAAGGCTACGCCGTCGTGGGGCAGCTCCTGGCCTTCATCATCCACAATCTTCATGTCCACCCCAAAAATGGCGCGGCCCTGCTTGCTCTGGATGGCAAACTGCTCATCGGGACTCAGGCTAAGCTGCTGGCTTTTCAGGGTGCAAACGGTGCCCAGCGGAGAGGTTTCCGTCATGCCCCAGGCGTGGCGGATGGTAACGCCCAGCTCCTCATCAAATGCCTTGAGCAAGGCCGGCGGGCAGGAAGCGCCGCCCACAATCATGTTTTTCAGGGTGCTGAAGCGCAGCTTCTTCTCGCGCATAAACTGCAGCAAGCCAAACCAGATGGTGGGTACGCCGGCCGTAAATGTTACGCCTTCCTGCTCATATAATTCATAAAGGCTGGCTGCATCCAGTCCCGGCCCGGGCAGCACCAGCTTGCAGCCATTCATGGGGGCGGCGTACGGAATGCCCCAGGCATTAACGTGGAACATGGGTACTACCGGCAATACTACGTCGCGGGCCGAGCAGTTAAAGCAGTCTGGCAGCGAGGCGGCATAGCTGTGCAGCAAGGTGGAGCGGTGGGAGTAGAGCACGCCCTTAGGCTGGTCGGTGGTGCCGGAGGTGTAGCACAGCGACGAGGCCATATTCTCATCGAACACGGGCCACACAAACTCGTCGTTCTGGGCAGCCAGCAGGTCTTCGTAGCAGCGCACCTCACCGGGCAGCGTGGTAGCCTCCGGCATGTGGGCGCGGTTGGTCATCAGCACCCAGGCTTCTACGGTGGGGCACAGCGGCGCCAGGCGCTCTACCAGCGGCAGAAAGGTGAGGTCGAAGAAGACGAGCCGGTCCTCGGCGTGGTTGATGATGTAGACCAGCTGCTCCGGGAACAGCCGCGGGTTGATGGTATGGCACACCGCGCCCATACCCGATATGCCATAGTACAGCTCGAAATGCCGGTGTGTATTCCAGGCCAGCGTGCCCACCCGGTCGCCCCAGTTAATCCCTAGCTCGGTCAGGGCATTGGCCAGCTGCTTGCTGCGGCGGTGCGCGGCGGCGTAGGTGTAGCGGTGGAAGCCGCCTTCTACCAGACGTGTTACAATTTCGGTATCGGCGTGCCACTTAGCAGCGTGCTCTATGAGCCCGGCAATGCGCAGGGGCTCCAGCATCATCAATCCTAACATATAGCGGTGGGTTTGGGGAGGCTATAAGCTAGGAAATTAGTTGCAGGTTTCTCGCAGCGTGTTGAGACGTTAGGGCCTACGGGTGCGGATTTGAAGAAAGAACGTCATGTCGAGCGGAGCCGAGACATCTCGCGTGCTGACGTTGCCATACTAATTACCACACTAGCGAGATGTCTCGACTTTGCTCGACATGACGGGTTTAATTTAACTCTAACCATCCAGCGGAGACTTTTAATTCTCCTCCGGAACGGTGCTTTCCACCTCCAGGTGCCGGGGCTTGCGAATGGCCTCAATAGCCAGCTGCTGAATCTGGGTGCGCACATTCAGGTCGGATAATTTACTGTTGCGGCGCGTGGGGTTTACCCGGTTGGAAAGGAAGATATACGTCAGCTCATACTGCGGATCGACCCAGAAATAAGTGCCCGTGAAGCCGGAGTGGCCGAAGCTACTGGGGCTGGCATCGTGGGCGGTGTTGCCGGCCGGGGGCGTGCTGGGCTTGTCGAAGCCGAGGGCGCGGCGGTTCTGGGGGCAGAATTGGCAGCGCGTGTACTCGGCCAGCGTGGCTTCCTTGATGAGTTGCTGCCCGCCGTAGCGGCCGCCGTTGGCGTAGAGCTGCACCAGCTTGGCCAGATCAGTAGCGGAACCAAACAGACCCGCGTGGCCGGACAGACCGCCCAGCAGAGCCGCGCCTTCATCATCTACCGTCCCGTGCAGGAGCTGGCGGCGGAAAAGCGAGTCGTATTCCGTGGGTACCAGGCGGCTGAGCGGGAAGCGGCGCGTAGGGTTGAAGCCCAGGGAGGTGGCGCCCAGCGGCTGATAGAAATTCTCGCGCAGATACACATCCAGCGGCTTGCCGCTGAGACGCTCTACCAATATAGGGTAGAGGTAGAACGACAAATCGGAATACACATAGCCCGGCTTGGCATTCAGCGGCGACTTGCCAATGGCCTTCATAATGCGCCGGGGCAGGTCGCGGCGGGCCCACTCGTGGTGGGCAATCTGCAGGGGGAAGAGGGCAGAGGAGTCGCGGCGCACGTACCACCACTTCAGCTTGCCGTTTTTGCGCACGTAGCTTTTCCAGAACGGAATCCAGGCCTGCAGGCGGGCCTGGTGGGTGAGCACGTCGCGCAGCTTCAGGTTGGTTTTGTTGGTCTTGCGCAGCTCGGGGAAATAGTCGCCCAGGGTTTTGTCGGGGCTGAATTTGCCTTCATCCTGCAGCTTCATCAACGCCGGCAGGGCGGCCGTAACTTTCGTCAGCGAAGCCAAATCGTAGATATCGGTATCCTGCACCGGGCGGGCCGTTTTTCCGGCCTCGGCATAGGTTTGGGTGCCGTAGCTTTTGCGCAGTACCACCGTGCCGCGCCGGGCAATGATAACCTGCGCCCCGGGGGTGGCGTGGGCGGCCAGGGCCTGCGCCATCACAGAATCGACGCGGGCTTCCAGGCGCGGGTCCATGTCCACGTCTTCAGGGGCACCAAAGTGCAGCCGGGCTCCGCCCTGCGTGGGTAGCCCGGCACCGTAGCCGTACTTATCGGATACCGTCACGGGCAGATGCCCCGTCGCATTAATACCGCCAAAAATTAGCTCGGCGGCTGTTTCCTGGGCGTTGCGGCTTTCCTGATAAGCTACAATAACTGCTTCGGCCCGGTCTAAGTCCCGCACCTTGGCCACGGCGTAGGCTGAGCCGAACACACTGACAATCATGCGTTGCTTGGCGGCGCCCAGCTCGCGGAGCAGCACATTGGTTTCCGGCGTTACGCCAAAGCTGGTGGCCGGTTGACGGCCCAGGTTGCTGAGGGCCACCAGAATGGTGTTGTAGGGCCGCAGGGCCTCGCGCATCTGCACCAACTCATCCAGAGTAGGCGTGGCGGGCAGCCAGAAGTGGCGCACCGGCGCGTAGGTGGCCGCCATGCGCTGAAAATCGGTGGTGTCTTTGGTGCCGATGGTGAGCGTAGCCAGCCGCAGGGTATCGAGGCGGGGCAGGGGCAGCAGGTTTTTTTGGTTGCGCAGCAAGGTTACGCTCAGCTCCGAGAGGTGGCGGCTGAGGTACTGGGCATGGGGCCCGTTGAGGTCCCGGGAAAGGTTTTTTAGGTTGATGGGCTGGTACTTGTCCAGACCGGCCCACTGCTTTAGGGCCAGTACTTTGCGGCAGCGGCGGTCAATTTCTTCCTGGGTCAGCTCGCCGCGGTTGATGGCCGCGCGCACCATTTGCAGGGCCAGCGGAATGTTTTTGCTGAATTCCAGAATATCATTGCCGGCCAGCAGGGCGCGCACATCCGCCTCGCCGGGCGGGTACTTGCTGATGACGCCCTTCATGTTCATGGCATCCGTAAAGATCATGCCTTCAAAGCCCAGCTTGCGCTGCACCAGGTCCGTTACAATGGGGCGGGAAAGGGTGGAAGGCGTACCGGTGCTGTCGAGGGCCGGAATGTTTAGGTGGGCAATCATGAGGCCGCCCAGGCCGCGCTGCATCAGGCTCCGGAAAGGGTAGAGCTCCAAGGTATCGAGGCGGCGCCGGTCTACGCGCACCAGCGGCAGGGCCAGGTGGGAGTCGGTATCGGTGTCGCCGTGGCCGGGGAAGTGCTTGGCTACGGCCAGCACGCCGGCATCCTGCATGCCCTTCATGTACAGGTAGCTTTTCTCCGTTACGCTCTGGCGGTCTTCGCCCCAGCTGCGGAAGCCAATAACCGGGTTGGCCGCGTTGTTATTGACATCAACTACCGGCGCAAAATTGACGTGCATGCCCAGCCGCTTAAACTGCGCGGCCACTTCCTCGCCCATATCATAGAACAGCTGATTGTCGCGGATGCCGCCCATACTCATCTGGAAGGGGAAGCGCACCACGCTGTCCAGGCGCATGCCCACGCCCCACTCCGCATCCATGGCAACCAGCAGGGGTACCCGGCTCTGGCTCTGAAAACGATTCAGCAGCCGGCTCTGGCGCACGGGCCCGCCCTGGAAGAATATCAGTCCCCCAATACCGTATTGCTGAATCAGCGTCGACACGGAGTCTTCATCAATGCGCTTGCGGTTGGAGTAGGCGGCCACCATAAACAGCTGGGCCACGCGCTGGTCGGGCGTGAGCGTCTGCATCACCGAATCAACCCAGCGGGAGCTGCTTAGTTGGGCGGCAAACGGTATCGGCAGCTTAGCTGGCTGGCTCACTACGGCTACTGCCTTAGGCTTGGGCGCCGGCGCCACCGGTTTCAGGCGGGCTGCTACTTTGGCCGCGGGGCGGCTGCGCACGGGTGCCCGACGGGCTACCGTGCGGGTAGTTTTCTGGCGGGGTGATGATTTCTTCCGGCGCTGCGCCGACAGATCAGTCGGGCTCAGGAGCAGCAGCGCCAGCAATAGAAACGAGAGGTAGCGGAACAACGACAAGCGGCTTGGGCGTAGGTTGAATTGCGAAGTTAGGGGAATGTGCTGCTTTTACCGGGCGGGTCTTTCGGCGGCGGCCACCAGGGGCAACCAGGGTCCGGCTACTTTATTTCGATGTTCTCCGTGTAAAATACCTTGCCTTCATCCCCCTTCAGGGCCGCCGACACCAGCAGCTTCCGGCGTTTCTGGCGGAAGCGGAACAGGGCATAGTGCTTCTGATTGACCAGCGGCCCCACGCGGTACTGGTTGGGCTCGCCTAAATTATGGGTGGCCGGGTGGGTCAGACCGCTGGAAGTAACCTCATAAATTGGCTGCTCCAGGCCCGGCAGTGTCATTTTGGAAATCTCCCCAATGTGCCGGTCGCCGCTGATGAGCAGTGCGCCTTTGGTTTTGGTGGAAACCAGCAGATCCAGCAGGCGCTGGCGGGACTTGGGGAAGTTGGCCCACTTCTCGTACTTGTGCTCCTGAGGCAGGAACTGAATGCCGGAGGCAATGATGTGGGCATCGGCATCGGAGCTGGTGAGTTGTTGCTCCAGCCACTTCCACTGCGCCTCGCCCAGAATGTCGCCGGTCTGGTTGGGGTGGTAAACCAGGTTGGCGTCGCGGTACAGGGTGTCCTGAAAGTAGCGGTCATCCAGCAGAATCACTTTCACCTTTTTGCGGCCCACATTGTAGGTGTAGGCGGCATAAATGCCTTCCTGCTGGCGGCGCGGGCTGTTGGCGGGCTCCTGCAGAAAGTCCAGCGTTACCTGCTGGCTCTGCTTTTTGAAGGGGTAGTTCTTGTCGCCGTCGTTGCGGCCGTAGTCGTGGTCGTCCCAGGTGCCGATGACGGCCGTGCCCTGCTCGCGCAGGTGGCGGTAGCCTTCCTGGTTAAACTGGGCATCGTATTTCTGGCGCATCACCTGCATGTCGTCGGTGTCGCCGTAGATATTGTCGCCCAGCCAGATCCAGACCTGCGGCTTGTCCTCGGCAATATCGTCCCAGAGCGGCTGGGGTAAATCGTGGCGGTTGCAGGAGCCAAAGGCAATGCGCAGCTCTTTTTTATGCTGGGCCAGCGCTGGCGTATGGGCTCCTATATATAAAGAGGTTAGGGCCGCAAGAAGGAGGGAAGGTTTCATTGGAAAAGGGAAATGGCCGGTAGTAATCAGGCTACAAAGGAAGAGCAAAGATTATCTTTCTGGGGATGATAGTTGGTTTGACCACTATCCGGTTCGTTTTTTGTGCAAGGCACACATGCTGACGGGCAGTGTCAGCGTTTACGGTTTCTCTATCTTCTCACTTCAATTCCGGCTGTTTTGATTTATCGGTCTTCGTTCTTTTCCCGCCATTCTTTTTCCGGGGCTATCCGGCCCTTCGCTAAATCCCTAGGGTTATTGCTGGCTCTGTTGCTGCTGGCGCAGCTAACCCAGGCGCAGGTAATGCTGCGCGGCACCGTTATCGATAAAGATACCCGGGAGCCGCTGCCGTTTGTGAGCATTGGCGTGAGCGGCACCACACTAGGCACGGCCAGTAACGAAAACGGTGAATTCTCCATCAACGTGCCCTCTTTGCCGCGTACGCTCATTTTCTCGGAGCTCAGCCACCAGCGCGACACCGTGCGGGTAACGTCCGGGGCACAGCCGCTGGCGGTTTCGCTGGCCTCGGCTTCCATTACGCTGCCGGAGGTGAAAGTAGGTAGCTATGCATTTCAGTTGGTAGACCGGGCCTACTGCCGCCTGCAGAACGACTACGCCCAGAAATTCTACGGCAAAGCCTTCTACCGCCAGATTACGCGCATTGGCGGCGAGCCTACGGAGCTGCAGGAAGTTATCTGGAACGTGAAGTCGAATAACTCCCGCATTGAGGGCACGGCCATTGCCCAGGGCCGCTACGCCGGCAAGCAGGCCCTCACCAGCTTCAGCAACTTCTCCCTCTATACCCGCTCATTCGGCTTGTTTGATCCGCGCGCCGATAGCACAAAGTCTCTGGCGCTGCTCAGCCCCAATACCTTCAAAAACTACCTGCTCGAAATAAAAGGCATTGTAGCCGGCCCCGATTCTACCAAAGGCGGAGTAGCCGAAATTACCTTTGAAACCCGCCCCGAGCTGGAGAAATACGAATCGAAGGGCACTATCTGGGTCGATACGGATACCTACCAGGTGCTGCGCTACCAGATGACGACGCCCAACTTTACGGCTACCTCCAGCAACCCCAACCAGAAATTCCGCAACCCTCAGCTGCAGATTGAAATGGCTTTTCAGGATGCTGCCGGAGCCACCGGCCCCATGACGCTATCCTATATGAAGACCAGCCTGCGCGCGGAGCTCACCAGCGCCGGCAAGGCCGCTACCCCCATTAATGTGCAGTCGTTTACCTTCTTCTACGACACCACGCCCACGCCAACAGCTATTAAATACGCGCGGGTAAGCACCAAAGACCGCGACCTGGATGCTATCCGCAGCATTAAATACGACCCGGAGTTCTGGGCCAACAACCCTGTAGTGAAGCGTACTCCGGTGGAGGACGAAGTAATTGCCGCGTTCGAACGGAAAGGCGCTTTCGGCACTATGGTCAAGAAATAACGGATAACCCATTCTGTAAAAAAGCCCGCTGGTTATACCAGCGGGCTTTTTTTATGGCTTTTGGAGTAGTAGCTGTGCTATCTGGCAAGGGCTGTTGTGTGGGGAGAGAAAGCAGGAGCCGGAAATACTTTCTTAAAAGGCGGACAATGCCAGGGGCTCCTCCTTCCTCACCTTGGGTAAAGCTTCACCAACAGCATACTGAGAAGTCTGATGGCGAACCTACGTAGTTTTGTGTAATATCGTTATAGGTATAAATTATATAATAATATGACAAATAAACTTGCTCTGTGTAACGATAAGATTTATATTATATAAAAATTCAATTAAAAAATTGAACCTTAAAGTTGGAATGTGATGAAAGCAATTCTACTCTCTCTTTTAGTATTCATTGTTGCGCTTTTTGGCGCCTCCACCAATGGATACGCGCAGATCTACTACTACAGTACGACTGCCGCCGCCTTACTACCAGGCGACACGCTACAATGGGATAACCCCAGTTCCTGGGTTATATCCAGCAACCCTTCGGGGCTTACCGTGCCGGCCGTTCCCACCTCCGGCCTGAATAATGTGGTGGTGATAGATCATAAAATTAAGCTGACGCATGACTACCAGGCGGCCGGGGCAAACGGCAAAATCTCCATTGGGAGTCTGGGCGCGCTACTGGCTAAAAGCTACACCATAAAATTTGTGGAACAGAGTAAAAAAGCCATTCAGCGGCTTTCTGTAGCCAGTGGCGGCAAGATAACGGCTGCCTCCCTGGAGTTCTATAAGTCGGATGCTTCCATCCGATCAGCCACTACGCTTAGCTGCAACCTGCTGCTAAGTAATCAATCCACCTTCGCCATTTCCTCCAATGTAGTAGTGAAAGGCGACCTGATTGTGTATAACGGCAACACCGACACCACCACGCCGGATATTGATGAAGGGCTGAGCGGGGCCAGCTTAACAATTGAGGGCGACGTTCTGAGCATCAGTAATGGCCCTCTACCGGGCCTGTTCTCCGATGCGGTGGTGGTATGTGTGAGAAAAGGCGGGGGCTGCGGACGGAATAATCTGGATAGTAACCTGCATGTAAACCCCAACGTGGATATTCCCAACAACGGCTGTCCGCCGCCTTCCCTGCCCGTGGAGCTGAATAGCTTTACAGCCCATTATGTTGGGGGCAAAGTGCAGCTAAGCTGGACCACGGCGCTGGAGCGGGCCTCGGCCAGTTTTACGGTAGAGCGCTCCACCGATGCCCATGTGTTCAAACCCATTGTGAACATTCCCGCCGCCGGGCAGTCCAGCACCCTGCAGCATTACACCGCCACCGATGCGGAGCCGGTTAGCGGTACCAACTACTACCGGTTGCGCCAGAACGATGTGGACGGTATGCATGCCTTTTCGCCGGTTGCGGTAGTACAGGCCACCGCCATCAAGGCCGAATTGCTTGCCTATGGGCAGGCGGGCAGCGCCGCTCAGTTGGTGGTGGAAGTGCACACCCCGGGAGAATGCCGGCTGCTACGTGTGCTTGATAACCTGGGGCGCGTGGTCTACAGTGAGGCAATTCCGGCGGCTACCAGGGGAAATCTGCAGCGCCAGATTCCGTTGGGGCAGCGCACCATGGGTATTTATACCGTGCAGGCTATAACCTCCACTGGGTTGCTAACCCAACGCCTTCTGTTGCAGGAGTAGATGCTCAGGTGAGGCTAACAGCACAAAGAGCCCCGGCAGGTGTATCTGCCGGGGCTCTTTGTGCTGGGTAACACGGGAAGAAACAGAGTCAAAGACAAAAAAATCGGAACATTTCGGATAAATTTTTTGTCTCATTTATAGAATTACTTGTAAAATAAATACAGTTTTTGTATAGGGTTACAAGTAAAACAAGCAGATTTAACCGGTTTAAATTCACTTTCCGTTAATTAGAATATTTATATATATAAGACGAGTTTAATAAATTTTTAACTCATAATTCTTGATCTAAAGATAAGTGCTGTCGTATAAATATCAAGCTTTTAAGCTAAAAAGTTTGACCTTAAAGACGACAATAATGAAAACCAGTATACTTTCTTTTGTCCTGTTTTCTCTCTTGATCTTCGGGCTCAGCACAGGGCTGGTAGCACAAACCATTTATACCACCACCGCCACCGGCGGCGCGTGGAGCAGCGCCTCCACCTGGACGGTAACCGGCACCCCCAATGCAAGTCCGGTGCCCACCAACCAAATCGTAAACGGGCAGGATGTCAGCAACAACATCATCATTGTCAATGCCCCCGTTCAGCTGGATCGGAATTATACGGTAGCCGGCAATAATGGGATGCTGATGATTGGCACTAATGGCTCTGTTACGGAGTCAGCCACTACCCCGGGCCGTACGTTGAGCTTCGGCCAGCAGGCCGGCCCCGACAAGCAGCGCTTACTGGCCAATGGCAGCGTGGAGGTTACCTCCCTGACCTTTCTGAAGGCCGATGCCCTGATTAATGCGCCCCTTACCGCTACCTGCAGCATCACCATTGCCAACCAGTCTACCCTTACTGTTGCCTCAGAGGTGAATATTGAAGGCGACCTGATTGTTATGCAGGGAAACCCCAGCTTGGTAGGTACGGGCGAACTGGCCATAGATGGCTGTGTACGCACCCAAAGCCGGGGCAAGTTGAATGGCTTATTTGGTCCTAATCTGCGGGTATGTATACAGGAGCAGGCCACGGCCTGCACTTCCACCACCGACCCCGGCCTGGAGTGCAACCCCAATGCTCTGGAGGCTATTGCCATCAATGGCTGTGCCCCACTGCCAGTGGAGCTTATCAGCTTCACGGCAAAGTACCTGAATGAGCGGGTAGAGCTGAGCTGGGCTACGGCTATGGAACGGGCTTCCGCCAGCTTCACGGTAGAACGCTCCCAGGATGGCCGCCAGTTTGAAGCCATTTCGGTAGTGCCGGCCGCGGGCCAGTCCTCCTCCACGCTTTCGTATTCGGCCGTAGACAAAACGCCCCGCGCTGGCACCAGCTACTACCGCCTAAAATCCACCGATACCGACGGCACCTTCACCTACTCCAATGTGGCGGTGGTGCAAACCGGGAAGGGCACCCAGACCCTGGCCGTGTACGGCAACCTGTCGTCGTTGAATGTGGATTTGCGCAGCCCTGGTACCTGCCGCGCCATTCGGGTGCTGGATAGCATGGGCCGGGTAGTGTACACCGAGCAACTGTCAGCCGAAACCGCCGGCACTTTCTCCCGCACTATTCCCCTGCGTACTGCCGTGGCCGGCGTATACATTGTGCAGGCCATGACCTCTACCGGTATGATGAGCCAGAAAATACTGCTGAACTAGGCAGGCAATAATGTTGAAAATGAGTGCGGCCGTGCCGGCGAAGCTTGTCTTCGCCGGCACGGCTGTTTTTGTGGAATAGGCGCCCTGCATTTATGGCCCATGGTGCTGCCTTTCGCCACAAAATCTGCTAGCTTTCGTTTCCTTTCACCCAATCAACTCTCCCTAAATGAAACACGTAACCTTAGCGGCTTTGCTGGCTGGTACCCTGCTGGGTAGCTGTAGCCAGCAGACGCAACCACAGGAGGCCGGCGCTACGGCCGGCACGGCTACCGAAATGCAAGATATGGCCACGCTTTTCGACAAGTACTGGGAAGAAAACAGCCGGCTTTTCCCCTTGGAGGCCACTGCCCAAGGCGACAACCGCTACAACGACCAACTGCCCAACGATGGCACCCAAGAATTTCGGGAGAAGCTGCGCTCCACCTACCAGTCGTACCTGGACCAGCTGGCGAAATATGACCGGGAGAAGCTCTCGGAGAATGATAAAATCAGCTACGATATCTTTAAGTACGACCTGGAAACCAAGCTGCAGGGCCTGCAGCTGAACACCTGGATGATGCCCTTCCAGCAGTTCTGGGGTCTGCCGCTCACCATGGGTCAATACGGCTCCGGCGAAGGCAACCAGCCCTTCAAAACCGCCAAGGACTACGATAACTGGCTGGGCCGCGTGCGGGGCTTCTCCGTATGGGCGGATACCGCCATCAGCAACTTCCGCCAGGGCATGAAAACCGGCGTGGTGCTGCCCAAAGCCCTGGTGGTAAAAATGATTCCGCAGATGACGGCCATGGTGGTGACGGACCCCACCAAGAGCCTGTTCTACGGCCCCATTAATAAGATGCCCAAGGACATAGCAGAGGCGGATAAAAAGCGCATCACTGAGGCCTACAAGCAAGCCATTCTCACGGAACTGGTACCCGCCTACAAAAAACTGGGCGACTTCCTCAAAACGGAATACCTGCCCAAGGCCCGCACCAGCACCGGTATTTCGGCCATTCCGCAGGGCGCCGAAGACTACCGCTACTATGTAAAATACTGGACCACCACCGATAAAACCCCCGAAGAAATCTACCAGACCGGCCTGAGCGAGGTAAAGCGCATTCGCACGGAAATGGAGAAGGTGAAGACGCAGGTAGGGTTTAAGGGTGATTTGCAGGCCTTCTTCCAGAACCTGAAGTCGGATAAAAAGCTGATGCCCTACAAAAAGCCGGAAGATGTGCTCAATGCCTTCCGCGCCATTCAGGCCAAGATTGACCCCAACCTGAAAAAGATGTTTGGACGCACACCCAAAACGCCGTTCGAAATCCGGCAGACGGAGGCCTTCCGCGCCGCCTCGGCCTCAGCAGAATACAACGCGGGCAGCCCCGACGGCTCCCGGCCGGGTGTCTTCTACATCCCCATTCTGGATGCTACTACCTTCAACGTCACCTCGGGCATGGAGTCGCTGTTTCTGCACGAAGCCATTCCGGGCCATCATTACCAGACATCCCTGCAGCAGGAAAACACGGCACTGCCCAAGTTCCGGCGCTTTGCCTGGTACGGCGCCATGGGCGAAGGCTGGGCCCTGTACACCGAAAGCCTGGGTAAGGAACTGGGGCTCTACACCGACCCCTATCAGTACATGGGCGCCCTAGGCGACGAAATACACCGCGCCATCCGGCTGGTGGTAGACGTGGGCATGCACACCAAAAACATGACCCGCGAGCAGGCCATTAAATACATGATGGAAAACGAAGCCATTAGCGAAGACGGCGCCACGGCCGAGATTGAGCGCTACATGGCCATTCCGGGCCAGGCACTTTCCTACAAAGTAGGCGCCCTGAAAATCCGGGAGCTGCGCACCAAGTACGAGCAGCAGCTGGGCCCTAAGTTCAAGCTGAGCGACTTCCACGATGAGCTGCTGAAGGACGGCGTAATGCCCCTGGCCGTGCTGGAGCGCAAGATGGACGCCTGGGCCGCTACCCAGAAATAAGAACTCACGAAATTCAGATCTTCCTGCATAAAAAAAGGCCCGCCAGATATTCTGTCGGGCCTTTTTTTGTAAGATGATTGTCGGGTACTACTCTTCGCGGGTAGATGCCTGCTGCTCCGTAGACTGGCTGGGCATGCGCTGCACCGGGGACGAAGGGTCGTTGGGGGGGCCTTTGCGGGCCGCGTCGGTGGATGTTTTCATGTCGGCGGCGGAGCCGGTGCCGATGGGCGTTTGGGCGTCCTGCCCTTTGCTTACGCTGTCCAGGTTGGTATCGGTGGAGCGGGCCGGTGGAGCGTTGGTAAAGTCCTGGCTGGTTTGCGGGTCTTTGCCGGGGCTGTTGCTTCGGTCGCAGGACGAAAGCGCGGTGGCCGCTACCAGGGCCAGTACTATATGAGGCAGATGTTTCATAGGAAAGATAACTTGATGAAGAAGATACTAGGGCCCTGTATACGGCAGGAAGCTGCCGGAAGATGGCGCTGCCCGAGTTTTACTCCCGATTTCCAACTGGCTATTTAGCTCAGGCTCTTACGGCTTGCCCGGCACGGCAGCAGCGCAGGTGCACAGCACTTCCCGCTTAGGGTTCGCCACCTGATAGTTGGGCAGGGAAACCTCCTTCATATACACAACCTCCAGCTGCCGGATAGGCGTGGCAGGCAGCTTTTCCTGCCAGATGCGCAGCAGATAGTGGCAGAAGTAGGGCCGCATATAGGCGTTGTTGATGAACAAGTAATTCTCGGAGTACTTCCGCCACCGGTCATTCGCAAACAGGCTCACTACGGAGGCGGGCTTGCGGTAGTTTACCGGGGCGCCACCGTGGTTTAAATCCAGGCGCCGGCCATCGGTGGTTGTAGCCTCCAGAATATACCAGCCATCATCCTTAAACACCGTGGGCGCAAACATACCCCAGTGCTGATCCAGCCGGAACAGGTAGCCCAGCCAGCGGCTCTGGTCCGAAAACAGTCGGCGCGTGGGTGCCACGCTATCCACATTCCACCAGCAGATATACACCAGCAGGCCCAGCACCAGCCCCTCGCGCAGGCTGCGCAGCAGCTGCCGGCTACCGCGGTGCCCGTGCCAGGTAGCTTGCACCTGCAGGCTAAGTGGGCGGGGCCAACTGGCTATGCGGCTCCGCCAGGCGGCAGTGTGCAAGGCGGCCCGCTGCTGCAGACGTTGCAATGGCGGCAACCCGTGCCGTTCCAGCACCGCCAGCGCGGAAGCCGGCAGTAGTGCCAGCAAGGAGGCCAGGTTGATCAGGTAAAACAGCCCCACAAACAACGTCAGGCTGATACCAATATGAAAAAGGAAAAGCACGGTAACGAACAGCATGCGCCACCAGGCTACCCGGAAAGGGATAAACAGCGCAAAGGGCAGTAACATTTCAGTGTAGTAGGCGCCAAAAGTGAGCAGGCGTAGTAGCTCGCTATGCGGGTACAGCAGCCGGCCTACCGGCATCAGAATCTGGTCGAGGCTGAGCGCGTAGTAGAGGGCGGTGCCGTCCTGCGTCCATTCCGGGCCGTTTTTTAACAGCGCGGTGCACCAGTACAGCAGCGCCAGCTGCACGATATACGCCACCGTGGCGGCGCTGAAATACGTGAAGGAAGCCGGCAGTGGCTTGCGCCGCGCATCAAGCGAGTAGCACCGGCCCCAGGGCAAAAACATGCCCCAGAAGAGTAGCATCCGCAGTAAGTCGTCGCCACCCTGCAGAATAAGCGGGTTGCGGTTTTGTACTGAAACCAGCATCAGCCACGACAGCACCGTCATCCAGCGGGTGTGGTAGCCCAGCATCAGGGCGGCAGCAAACCCGGCCGCCACTAAAAACAGCAAAGCCTGCACCTGCCACAGCCCACTGCTGGTATGCAGGGAGAACTGATAGGGTGTCCAGCAATTGGCAAACAGCGCATGCAGGGGCAGCACACCCATGTTTGCGTAATGCGCCTCCAGGTCGGTGCTGCGAATGGCTAAGTCAGTCAGCAGCACGGCCGCCAGGGCAATACGCAACAGCCCCAGTGCCCGCAAATCCAGCGCAAACGGATTCTGGAAGAAAGCAGCGGCACGCGGCATAGAAAGCCAGGGCAAAGGGCGGGAGAAGTAAGAAAACGCAACGCGGCAGCCTACCAGAATGTCCTGCATTCCAATAGGCTGCCGTGTTAACTATGATAGAAGGGCAGCTGGGCTATTCAACGCGCACTAGCGGGTAGTAGAGCCACTGGTGGTACCCGAGGTGGTGCTGCTGGTAGTAGAGCCCGTAGTGGTACCGGAGGTGGTCATGCCCGTGGTGGAGCCTGAAGTAGTGCCCGAGGTTGTTCCTGTAGTTGTGCCCGTGGTTGTGGTGCCGGTGGTTGTGGTGCCTTCCATTCCGGTAGTAGTACCAGTGGTGGTGCCAGAAGTGGAAGTGCCGGAGGTGGTGCTCATATCAGTTCCGGTTGCGGGAGTAGTGCCCGTATCCGTCGACATGCTCCGGTTGCAAGAGCTTAAGGACAGGCCAGTGGACAGCGCGAGTACGGCTGCCAGTATAGCCACGGAGGCAAAGGACTTTTTCATAACAGGAATCAGTTAGTGAAAAGAAAAATAGTACTGAAACCCGACTGATATCAGACACACGCCCAATCAGTTGGTTTCTGCTAGTAGGGAATTAGGTAGCCCTGTTATACGCACCGTTGAGCCGGATGATTCACTTTTATTCTTGAATAAATACCGAATAAATAAAATGCGTATTCATGCGGATCCGTATGATGAACCTGATGTGCCTTTCAGCGTTGGGGAAGCGTAGCAGCATAAGGCCTGCACAAAAGTCAGCGTAGCTATATTTCAGGCCGAAACGTTTCCTTTATCTGTGAGTTGAATTCATGTAAGTATTCCCTCCTTTGCGGCATGACAGTTTCCCCGGCCATTGTTTTATTTGATGGAGTCTGTAATCTGTGCAACGGGTTTGTGCAGTTTGTGATTGAGCACGACCCCGCCGGCCATTTCCATTTTGCTGCTCTGCAGTCACCGGAGGGGCAGGCCCTGTTAGAGGCGCATGGCCATGCCGTGCCGGCCGGCGAGCCGGACTCAGTGCTGCTGCTGGAAAACGGGCGGCTGTACTCACATTCCACGGCGGCGTTGCGCATTGCCCGGCAGCTTACCTGGCCCTGGCGCTGGGGCTACGCCGCCATCTGGCTGCCGCAGCGCCTGCGCGATGCCGTGTACCGCTGGGTGGCCCGCCACCGCTACCAGTGGTTTGGCAAACAGGAGGCCTGCTGGCTGCCCACCCCGGAGTTGCGCGCCCGTTTTCTGGCCGGCTAACCTCCGGCCTTCATTTTTTGTTAATTGCCCGGGCGCACCCGCCCCGGTAGGTGCTCTTTTATACCTCTCACCCAAAATCCCCTCCCGCATGCAAGCACTTGTTCTCGATGGCATCAACCAGCCCCTGCAGCTCCGTGACGTTCCCCCTCCCTCAGCCGGCCCCGGTGAGCTACTCGTGCAAGTGCATGCCGCCGCCCTCAACCACCGCGACGTCTGGATTCAGAAGGGCCAGTATGCCGGCCTGCGGTTCCCCTGTATCCTGGGCTCCGATGGGGCCGGCCTAGTATCGGCCGTAGGGGAGGGTGTTTCGGCTGACTGGCTGGGCCAGAAAGTCCTCATCAATCCCGGGCACAACTGGGGCGAGAACCCGCGGGCCCAGGGAAAGGCCTTTACCATTGTAGGGCTGCCCGAGCAAGGTACTTTTGCCGAATACCTGCGGGTGCCGGCCCAGTATGTGCACCCTATGCCGCCTCACCTCACGTTTGCGCAGGCAGCCGCCCTGCCGCTGGCCGGCGTTACGGCTTACCGGGCAGTCTTCACGCGGGCTGGTCTGCAGGCCAATGAGCGGGTACTGGTTACGGGCATTGGCGGCGGCGTGGCCTTGCTGGCCATGCAAATGGCTGTGGCCCGGGGCGCGCAGGTGTGGGTTACTTCCGGCTCGGAGGAGAAAATAGCGCGCGCCGTAGCATTAGGCGCGCAGGGCGGCATCAACTACAAAACCGAAGGATGGGCCATGGCTTTGGCCAAGGAAGCCGGCGGCCCCTTTGATGTCATTGTGGATAGCGCCGCTGGTCCGGCCTTTGCCCAGTTGGTGGATGTAGCTGCTGCGGGCGGCCGCATTGTATTCTATGGGGGCACGCTGGGTGCCATACCCCAACTGCCACCGGCCAAAATATTCTGGAAGCAGCTATCCATCCTGGGTTCTACCATGGGTACCGAGCAGGATTTTGCCGAGCTGCTGGCGCTGGTAACCGAGCACCAGCTGAAGCCGGTAGTAGATGAAGTGCTGCCCCTGGACGAAGGCGAATCAGCCATGCGCCGCATGGATAATGGCCAGCAGTTCGGGAAGATTGTGCTTCAGATTATGGCCCAATAAAAACGCTTTAAATTATTTCCCGCAATCATTTTAATTTATTGATAATCAGTATATTAAAATGATAAAATATTGCTGAAAAGGACTCGAAAAAGGAATGAAGTAAGGGCACTTTCTGTTATAAATCGAACGACAATTAACGCTCTTCTTCCTTCTATGAAATCACCTGCTGATTACCTCAACGCGCCGGTTTTCTACCTTACGTATCCTACGGGGGAGGAAGCAGAATCGGCTCCGGTTGTAACGTATGATGATGCCTTGCGGGCCGTGGAAGCAGCCTTGGCCGATGCCGAGCAATACCGCTACCTGTTGATGCGCGCCTTGCGCCGCAATAACCAGGAAGCACCCACTGAAGCCGCTTCAACGCCGGTTGTATCCATGCGCCCTGTCTACTCCGAAGATGATATAGCTGCCTAGGCACGTATCTTTCTATACCAAACGCCACCGCCGGGCTTGTTCCAGCGGTGGCGTTGTGCTGATAGCCCGCCCTTAGTCAGCCACTCGCTGGCCTAGGAGCTGGGCCAGCGCCACGGCCTGCTGCCGCAACTCCGGCACCGCCGTCGATTCAAAGTAAGCGGGCCGGCGGCTGGGCCCCAGCGTGAAGAACACCGGAGAAACAATGCCGACCGTGTTGCGCAGGGCCCCGTGCTCATCAGTTTCCATGCCTAAGCGCAGCACATCGGGCACCAGCTGGCCGGCCGCCCGCATGCTTTGCACCAGCGGGTCCTGAATGCGGGTATAGTCCAGCAGCGGCCCGGTGCAGGAAACCACGTGTTGCGCGGTGAGAACCGTTGTGTCGTGTTTTTGCCGCACCTGCACCGCCAGCTCAGCGCCCTGGGCAGCCAGGTGGCATACCCGGCCCCGGTGCACCTGCACCTGGCCGGCCGCCATCATGCTTTCAATAGTGGCGGCGTTCTGAGGCGGGCTCCGGTGGCGGATGGTAGTCCACAGAGAAGAGACGTGGCGAAGGAACCGGGCCTGTTCCGGCAGGGGGCAATTTGCCCATATCCGGCCCAGATCGGGCCGGAGCGAATCTACTACTGACCGCCAGTCTATACCTTCTGCTGCCGCTTTTCGCACGCGGCGGCGTACGGCGGCCATTACCTCAGCCACGGTAGTTAATTGCTGCAGATCACTGGCATAGAAGCTGGGATAAGGCGCGGCTACCGGGCCGTGCGTGGTAGGCCAGCGCCCGTGCCCCGATACCACGGTAATAGGCGCGCGGTGTCCATCGGCGCGCAGCCCCAGCAATACATCTACGGCCGTCAGGCCGGAGCCAATCAGCAGTACCGAATCATCCAGGCCAATAGTGCGGAGCGCCCCCTGTGCCCAGGGGTTACCATGAAAGCCGGGGTGGGCACTGTACCCTTCCGATGGACGCGTAGGGGGCAGTGGTGGGAAATTGCCCAGCGCCAGCACCACATAATGGCTTTCCAGGCGGGTACCATCCGCCAGTTCCACCACCGCCGACTGCCCATCGGCTGCCAGGGTGGCTGCGGTAGCGGAGGTGTTGTGGGCCGTAACCCGCATGCCATTCGCCGCCTGCTGCGCTACTACGCTGGCCACCTGCTCCTGTATGTAGCGCCCGTAGGTTTGGCGGGCGCAGAAATCCTGCTCGCAGGCCGGCGCGTTGGTGCTGCGCAGCCACTCAGCAAAATGCCCCGGCTGATCGGGAAAAGCACTGAGCAGGGCGCTGCGCACGTTCAGCAGATACTCCGGCCGGCGGGCAGTGTAGGCCAGCCCCGGCCCGAGTGCCGGTCGGGGCTCCACTAAATGAATATCACAGGCAAATGGCCCGCCCGGTAAATGGGCCAGCTGCACGGCCAGCATCGAGCCCGAAAATCCCCCGCCTAAAATTGTTATGGTCTTCCGTTGCACTTAGGTGGGGTCAAAAAGAGAGGTGGGAGAGTTTGGGGTGATAAAATCGAATAAAAAATTCTTACTAAAAAATCGAGGAATAAAAACAGATACGCGGTATGGCAGCCTAGGCATCTCCGTTGTATGCCCTAAAACGAACTGCCCAGCTAGGCGTTGCGCTCAGCTGGGCAGTTCAGAAAGAAATACGGACGAAAAATGGCCAGCCGTTAGGCTGCCATGGCAGATTAATAATAAGCCCCCGTGGCCAGGTAATTGCGCACGTAGTCATTGATGCCATCTTCCAGGCGGGTAAAGGGCCGGTCGTAGCCAATGCCGCGCAGCTTGCGCATATCGGCCTCCGTGAAGTACTGGTACTTATCACGGATGTCTTCGGGCGTGTCTTTGAACTGGATGTCGGCCGTCATATCCAGGGCGGCAAACGTGTTCAGGGCCAGGTCCAGGAATGTGCGGGCCTCGCCGGTGCCCAGGTTGTAGATGCCGGAATGCTGGCGGTGGTGCAGCAGGAAATAGCACACTTCCACCACGTCCTTCACATACACGAAGTCGCGCATCTGGCCGCCGTCGGTATAGTCGGGGTTGTGGGAGCGGAACAGCTCCATGGAGCCCGTGCGCCGGATCTGCTCGAAGGCGTGCAGAATTACGGATGCCATGCGGCCCTTGTGGTATTCGTTGGGGCCGTACACGTTAAAGAACTTCAGGCCTGCCCAGAAAAACGGCTTTTCTTCCTGCTCCACAGCCCAGTTGTCGAAGTCGTTTTTCGACTCGCCGTAGGGGTTCAGGGGGCGGTACAGCGGCAGCAGCGCATCATCCTGATCAGAATAGCCCAGCGTGCCCGAGCCGTAGGTGGCAGCCGAAGAGGCATACACCAGCGGCAGCTGATAGCGCACACAGGCCTGCCACATCTGCTTGGAGTAGTTCAGGTTGAGCACGTCCAGCACGGCGCGGTCCTGCTCGGTGGTATCGGTGCGGGCACCGAGGTGGAAGATGAACTCCACTTCCTCGTGGTTTTTATCGAGCCACTCAAAAAACTCGTTGCGGTCTACGTACTCGCGCAGGTGCTTGCCTTTGAGGTTGGCCAGCTTGCGCTCCACTGAGAAATTATCCACCACCACAATGTCGTTGAAGTTGGCGGCATTGAGGCGGGTTACAAGGCAGCTGGCAATAAAGCCGGCCGCTCCGGTCACAACTATCATAGGGCTGAAATTTTGCCTAAAAGTAGACATTATCCGGCGTCTGCCTTTGGTAGGGGGCTGAGTACTTGGCGTGGCGCGCTACCTTTGCCCATGCCTCAGTTATTTCTACGGGTGCTTTGGGCGCTGCCCTTGCTCGGTTTGCTCGCCTGCCAGCCCGATAAGCAGCCCGCCGCTACCGAAAATGCCGCCCGGCCCCAGCAGCTGACCGATGACCTGGGCCGCCGCCTCACTGTGCCGGCCCGGCCGCGCCGCATTCTGGCGCTGGCTCCGTCCATGACGGAAATGCTGTACGCCGTTGCTGACACCGCCACCATCATTGCCCGCACCCAGGCCTGCGACTTCCCGCAAGCGGCCCTGCGCAAGCCCGTGGTCAACAGCTACCCACTGGATCTGGAGCGCCTGGTAGCGCTGCAGCCCGATGTAGTTTTCACCATTGAGGGCATCACCTCCCAGGACGATGCCGCCCGCCTCGAAAAGCTGGGCATTCCGGTGTATTACCAGCGCTACAACACGGTAGAGGACATATTCAAAGGGCTGCAGGACCTGGGCCGCATCCTGCACCGCGCACCACAAGCCCGCCACCTCACCGATTCTCTCCGCACCGCACTGGAAGCCATAACCGCGGCGGCACCGGCCGGGCCGCGCCCCCGGGTGCTGGCCATTACCTGGCAGGACCCCATTTATGTATATGGCCAGAATACCCTGTTTACCGATAAAATCAGGCTGGCCGGGGGGCAAAACGCGGTGGCAGAGGCTTTTACGCAACCTTACCCGGCTCTCACCCGCGAGTACATTCTGCAGCTAAACCCCGATGTGCTGCTGGGCGGCCGCTTTGGGCAGCTGGACAGCACGTTTTTTAAGAATTATCCGGAGCTGCGCCGCATTCGGGCCTACCAGAACCGCCGCGTGTTTGCCGTAACCGGCAACCTGATGGAGCGCCCCAGCCCGCGCGTGGTAGAATCCATTCAGGAGCTGCAACGCTTGTTGCGGCAGCCGGCGGCCCGGTAATTCCGCCGGCTGGTGTTACTTCACGCTATGAATCAACGTGCCGCCATTTGGCTAGTGCTGGGTCTGGTGCTGCTGGTAGTGCTGCTGGCGCTGGGCTTGCGCGTGGGCAGCTACTCCGTAGACTATGCCCTGGTGCGCCGTGCCCTGCTGCACTACAACCCCGCCGACCCCGCCCAGCTGGTACTGGTAGAGCTGCGCCTACCCCGGCTGCTGCTGGCCGTGCTGGCCGGCGCGGGGCTGGCCGTGAGTGGCTACCTCATGCAGGCCATGGTAAACAACGCCCTGGCCGACCCTTATCTACTGGGCACTGCCTCCGGCGGGGCCCTGGGCGCTATTCTTTGCTTTTCTTTTTTGCCCAGTGTTTTTCTGGGGGGCTTTTACCTGCCGCCGCTGGCAGCCCTGGCCGGCGCCCTGGGCACTACGCTGGTAGTAGTAGTGCTGGGCATGCAGCAAGGGCAATTGCGCCCGGCGCAGCTGCTGCTGGGCGGCGTGGCCATTGGCTCCCTCACTACCGCCATTGGCGGGTTGCTTACTTTTTTATCTGATTCGCAGGAAAAGCTGCGCTCCGTGGCTTTCTGGGCCATGGGTAGTTTTGAGCGGGCCGGCTGGGAGTTGTTGCCCTACCCGGCCGTAGCACTGGCAATGGTACTGGGGCTGTTTCTATTTCTGCAGAAAGACCTTTCCATTTTACTGCTGGGGGAGGAGCGGGCACAGGCCCTGGGGATGAACGTAGGCCGTACGCGCTGGATTCTGGTTATTGCGGCCTCGGGGCTTACGGGCTGTGTAGTAGCCTTGTGTGGCCCCATTGGGTTTGTGGGGCTCATGATTCCGCACATCACGCGCTGGCTTTTGGGGGTTACGGGCCGGGCCAACCTGTGGGTGTGCGCGGTGCTGGGCGGCAACTTTCTGCTGGCCTGCGACCTGCTGGCCCGCGTGCTCTATCCGCCGGCGGGCTTGCCGGTAGGCATTGTTACTGCCCTGTTTGGCGTACCGTTCTTCGTATATTTGCTCCGAAAAAAAGAAGGATTCAGGGTGTAGGTGTTACAAGCAGCACGTATGGATGCCGCCTGTTTCTTACCGTATTACCTGTATTGGCTGGCTTATAAAGTCAGTTAGCAGGCCCTGAGCTCTTACCACCCAATACTCCACAGAATGATTTACGTCAGCCGGCAGGAACACTTCAACGCGGCCCATAAGCTATATAACCCTAACTGGACCGAGGAGCGGAACCGGGAGGTTTTCGGCCCCTGCGCCAACACCAACTGGCACGGTCATAACTTCGACCTGATAGTAACGGTGAAAGGCAAGCCCAGCCCCGAAACCGGCTTTGTGGTGGATCTGAAGCAGCTCAGCCAGCTAATCCGGGAGCACATCATTGCTCAGGTAGACCATAAAAACCTGAATCTGGACGTGCCCTTTATGGCCGGCAAGCTGGCCAGCACGGAAAACCTGGTGCTGGCATTCTGGGAAATTCTGCAGCGCCAGCTCCCCACCATCACCAATGCCCAACTGCACTCCATTAAACTCTACGAAACGCCCCGCAACTTTGTGGAGTATTACGGCGAAGCTTAGTTCTGAAGTTGAGTAAGCCCGCAGGCTTTGTTCAACCTCCGAATTCATCATTCAGAAGCAACCAATGAAGTATTACCTGATAGCCGGGGAACGTTCCGGTGACCTGCACGCCGCCAACCTGATGCGTGAGTTGAAGCAGCAAGACCCCCAGGCCGAGTTCCGGGTATGGGGCGGCGACATGATGGCAGCCGAAGGCGCGGAATTGGTGCACCATTACCAGGAAATGGCCATTATGGGCTTTTTGGAAGCAGCTACCAGCATCCTTAAGTTTCGGGGCTTTCTGAAAGAGTGTGAGCGGGATTTGCTGGCCTGGAAACCCGACGTTGTGATTCTGGTAGACTATGCCGGCTTCAACATGCGGGTGGCCAAGTTTGCCAAAGCCGCCGGCCTGAAGGTATTCTACTACATTTCGCCCAAAATATGGGCCTGGAACCAGAGCCGCGGCCACAAAATCAAGCAGCTGGTTGACCGCATGTTCGTGATTCTGCCGTTCGAGGAAGAATTCTACAAGCGCTTCGACTACAAAGTAGACTATATTGGCAACCCCACCTCCGATGTAGTAGCCGACTTCCGGCCTTCCCCCGACTTCTATCAGCGCAATAACCTGGACCCTCAGCGGCCCATTATTGCCGTGCTGCCCGGCTCCCGCAAGCAGGAAATCGAGGAAATGCTCTTTGAGATGACGGCCATCATCCCGCCGTTCATGGATTATCAGTTCATTGTGGCCGGCGTCGATAACCTCGACGCAACCTACTACGCCAACTTCGAGCGCAACAACGTCCGCATCCTCTTCAACCAGACCTACGATATCCTCAGCCACGCCAAGGCGGCCATGGTAACCAGCGGTACCGCCACCCTGGAAACCGCTCTATTTGATGTGCCACAGGTAGTCTGCTACCGCACCAGCGCCGTGTCCTACGTCATCAGCAAGGCCGTAATTAAGGTGCCTTACATTTCCTTAGTCAATCTTATTGCTGAAAAGGAAGTGGTAAAAGAGCTGATTCAGGGCGAATTCAACTCCCGCAAACTGGTGCAGGAGTTGAAAAAGATAACGGCCGATGAAGCATTTATCGCCAGGCAGAAAGCAGATTATGCAGAACTGCGCGAGAAACTGGGCCGCAATAATTCCGCTAAAAAAGCAGCGGAGTTAATGGTGGGATACCTGCAGAATTAGGACTGAGAAATAATGTGCTTGTTTTTATAATATCAGGAGTATATCTATGAAATTATTATTTATTTTCTTCGCTTTTAATGCATTGCTTTTTAACTGCTTATGGTCTAGAAATAATTATGATGAAGCTGTAATCTGTAAAATTGATAATGATTGGGTATTAAAAATTAAGCGTCGTCAATTTTATAATGTACACGACCCCCTGTCTCTGCTTCTCAGAGAAAAATATAATGACAGTGTTTTGTTTAAAATACCCGATCCTACAATAAAGCGACTAAATGGTGCTGAAATAAAGGTGCCTGCTGGGCAATACGGTTACGCTGGTTATATAGATTTAGGCGAAAAAAATGCTAATGTTAATCTGTTATATGTAAATTCAGATGATAACAGATTTGATAAAACCGAGTGGAATGGAGCTTATAGGTTGAAGAGAGCGTATTGATAATAATTTAAGAGCTTTTATTCACTCTATTCTTAACATAAATAAAAAGACCCGACAGATTTATCTGTCGGGTCTTTTTATTTACGCTGACTGTAATTATGATGTAATATCTATAAAGATCTTGCCGCTACTGCAGCGGCAACCGCACAACAAAAGCCGAGCCCGGCTCCGACATTACTTCTATAATACCCCGGTGCAGCTGCACCACGCGCTGCACCAGCGCCAAACCCAGACCGTGGCCGCAATAAAGGTGTGCATTAGCTCCCATGAAGAAGGGCTCAAAAATGCGCGGCAGCTCGGCGGGCACCACACCAGGGCCATCGTCCGCAAACCGCAGAATGGCGTGGTGTGTATCTAGGCCCAGGGTGGCCCGTACCTGGTTGTGGGGCGAGAACTTACAGCCGTTTTCCAATAAGTGCAGGCACATCTGTTCCAGCAGTTCTGCATCGCCGGGAACGGTGAGCGGGCCGGGCAGCTCCGCCAATTGAGGATCGAACTCAAAGTGTACCTGATAGCCGGGGCGGCGGGCTTTCAGCCGGGCGCTGGCTTGGTAGAGCACGTCATCCAGGGCTATGGGGTGGGGCGTGAGCCGGGCTGCGCGCAGGTGGGCCAGCGTCAGTAAATCGGCGGAAAGCAGGTTGAGGCGGGCAATATCCTGCAGCACCGAGCGGCAGGTTTCTTCGTGGTGCGCCACGCTGCGCGGCTTAATCAGCGTTACCTCCAGCTGCCCCCTGATGCTGGTGAGCGGTGTGCGCAGCTTGTGTGCCGCCTGCACCACAAACCGGCGCTGGTCCTCAAACGCGGCCTGCCGCCGGGCCAGCAGCTGGTTAAGCTGCCGCACGAGCGGCGCGGTGTCAGCGGCAGGGGTTACAAGGCGCTGCTGATAATCGTCCAAGTCCAGGGCCTCCAGTTGCCGGGTGAGGTGGGCGAGGGCGCTCCGGCTGCGGCGGCGTTGCCACCAGCCGGCCCCGCCCAGCAGGGCCGCGCCCATCACAAAACCCAGGAGCAGATACCACACCATACGCTAGGCCTCGCGCTCCTCCAGAATGTAGCCGATGCCGTTGAGCGTATGAATCAGCTTAGGTGTGAAATCCTTGTCAATCTTTTTGCGCAGGTAGTTCACGTACACGTCCACCACGTTAGTGCCCGTATCAAACGATAAATCCCAGACCTTATCCACGATTTCCAGGCGGCTGAGGGCGCGGCCCTGGTTGTGCATGAAGTACTCCAGCAGCGCCAGCTCCCGCATGGTCAGGTCAATGCGCTTGTCGCCGCGCTTCACCAGCTTGCTCTGGCCATTCAGCTCCAGATCCGCCACTTTTAGCACATTTTCTTCGGTGGTTACGGCGTAGCGGCGGTGCAGCGCCCGCAGGCGGGCCAGCAACTCGTTAAACTCATAGGGCTTGACCAGGTAGTCATCGGCCCCGGCATCAAAGCCCAGGAGCTTATCGTCGGTAGAGCTCATGGCCGTGAGCATCAGCACCGGCAGCTTAGGGAAGCGCTGGCGAATAACGCGACACAGCTCCAGCCCGCTCATCTCGGGCAGGTTAACATCCAGCACCACGGCGGTGTACTCGGTGGCGGCCAGCAGGCGCTGGGCCGAGGTGGCATCCAGGGCTACGGCCGCCGCCAGCCCGTAGTCTTCCAGTCCGCTTTTCAGAAAAGTGGCAACTTTCAGCTCATCCTCTACAATCAATATTTTCATCACAGCTGGGGTTGATTTTCGGGCTTTGGTTTCTGTAACGGGCGGGGACGAGAGGTTACGGCACCCCCAGCGGATTATCGTAGTCGAAGGGGGGAATGGCAATGATGGGGGTACGGCTTTGCCCGGCGCTCATGGAGTAGATAGAGGGGGCCTGATACAGCTCGCCGGGCAGGCGCCGCAGTCCTTCCGGGGCCACCTGGTAGCGGAAGATGGCGTCGTACTCGGCGAAGTCGCGGCGCACGTCTACCTCCAGGTCGCGGATAATGCCGCCGTGGATGTCGTACACCCAGCCATGCAGGTGCAAGGGAGCCGATTTCTGGTAAGCATTCTGCACGGTAACGGTTTGGTGCAGATTGTAAACTTGCTCAATGACGTTTAGTTCAACCAGGCGGCGGTAGCGCTCTTCCTCGGTTTCCAGCTCGCCCAGCTCGTGCTGGTGGCGGTGCATCACGTCGCGCACGCTGGTCAGCCAGTTACTAACCAGGCCCGCATCTACGCTCTGCATGGCCGCCTGCACGCCCCGGCAGCCGTAGTGCCCGCACACAATAATGTGCTGAATCTGCAGCACTTCCACCGCGTACTGCAGCACCGACATCAGGTTCAGATCGGTGCTGACCACCAGGTTGGCCACGTTGCGGTGCACAAATACCTCGCCCGGGGCTGTGCCCGTCATCTCACTCACGGAAACGTGGTTGTCGGAGCAGCCAATGAACAGGAACTTCGGAATTTGCTGGGCCGCTGTTTCGAAGAAGCGCGGGTTGCGCCGCAGCTTTTCGGCCACCCAGTTGCGGTTGTTCTGAAAGAGCTTGTAGTAAGCCTCAAAGTCGGCCTCCTTGCTGGTTACGTGGGGCTGCTTGGCCAGATTCTGGGCGTATTCCTCGCCCTTACGCAGAAACACCAGCTGAATATTGCGCTGCCGGGCGGTTTCGCGGAAATTCTCAATGGCGCTCAGCACGTCCCGGTCGATGAAGGCGGAATTGGTGCCGTCAATTTCCACCGTGGTATCGGCCGGAATATCCTTGAGCACCGTCATAATGCTGGCCTTATTCAGAAACGACACATGCTCGCCCAAGCTGATGCGCAGATGATCCTGCCCCTGCACCGAGTAGCTGTGGAAAAAGTGGGCGTTCTTATAGGTTTCGCGTAGGATGAAGAACATGCCTGCCGCCGCACCTACACCAATGCCAATCAGCAGATCCGTTAGCAGAATGGCCACAATAGTAACAATGAAGGGCAGGAATTCCATTATGCCGGCCTGGAAATGCTGGCGGAAGATGCTCACGCGGGCCAGCTTATAGC
Organism: Hymenobacter sp. DG25A; assembly: GCF_001280305.1. Lineage (NCBI taxonomy): Bacteria > Pseudomonadati > Bacteroidota > Cytophagia > Cytophagales > Hymenobacteraceae > Hymenobacter > Hymenobacter erythromyxa. The sequence goes on from NZ_CP012623.1 coordinate 748,660, forward strand.
CTGTCATCAGCAGAATAGCGGCCAGGGCGGCCCAAGGAATCATGTTCAGCAGGCGCGGGAACAGCACCACGCTCAGCAGCAGAAAGCTGCCGTGCATCAGGGCGGCCAGCTTGGTGCGCCCGCCGGCGTTAATGCTCACAGAGCTGCGCACAATAACCGAGGTGAGGGGCAGCCCACCCAGCAGCCCACTGACCAGGTTGCCGGCGCCCTGGGCCTTCAGCTCGCGGTTGGTGGGGGTTTTGCGTTTCAGCGGGTCCAGCTCGTCGGTGGCCTCTATGGCCAGCAGGGCCTCCAGGCTGGCCACCAGCGCAATGGCGAAGGCGGTGGTATACACCTTGGGGTTGGTGAGCTGGGAAAAATCGGGCAGGGTAAACAGGCCCGCAAACTCGGCCATGCTGTGCGGAATGGGCAGTTGCACCAGGTGCGTTCCTGCCAGCGCATAGGCGGGGTTGAGCAGGTAGGCTAGGGCATTAAGCCCCAGACCCAGCACAATTACCACCAGCGCCGCCGGAATTTTGGCCAGTACCGGGTTGGCGCGGAAAAAGGGCCGTTCCCAGGCCAGCAGTACCGTCAGGCTGGCCAGCGCAATAACCAGCGCGGTAGGGTTAAACTCCTCTATGGCGTGCGTCAGCAGCGCCCTTATGTTGCCGCCCGTCCAGGGAAACAGCGCCAACGACTCCACCGCATCGGCATCATAGCCCAGAATGTGCGGAATCTGTTTTAAAATGAGAATGATGCCGATGGCCGCCAGCATTCCTTTAATGACTGAGGAGGGAAAGAAGTTGCTGATGATGCCGGCTCGCAGCAGGCCCAGAATTACCTGCATCACGCCCGCTACGCAAATAGCCAGCTGCAGCACCTCAAACGAACCCAGCACCTCCAGCCCGCTCAGTACTACCATAATCAGGCCCGCTTCCGGCCCCGATATACTCACCGCCGACCGGCTTAAGGCGCCCACTACCAGGCCGCCCACAATACCGGCAATAATGCCGGAAAAAAGGGGCGCGCCCGAGGCTAGTGCTATGCCCAGGCACAGCGGCACCGCCACCAGAAACGATACGAGGCCACCCTGGAGGTCACTTTTGAAGTAAGAAAAATCCCAGGTACTGCGTTTTTCAGATGTAGTAGACATAGGCTTTGAAAATGGCATGAGGATTCCGGCGCTGCCAAAAGCAGCGAAGCGAATAAACGGCAGGCAGGAAGAGCAGCCCCGACCAGCGGCATAGCGCCGCCCGTGCATGAAGCAGAGGCTTCTAGGGCAATTCCGCGGGCAGCAGGTGCTTCGGAATCATGAGGTTATTTTTCTGCTACAAAGGTAGAGCCCAACCCAATGGCCGGAATTAAAGCCAGATTATAAGCTTATTAGATTTTGGTTAAAGAGATATTAGAAAACGATTAGAGCTTAATCTGGCCATAAACATCCCATAGGATGGGCTGTTTATGCTTGTTATCGAACTTCGGACGTCATACAGAGTAGTGCGAAACATGACGTGCTTTGGGCTGCTTTTGCACAACGGTCCGCAACCCACTCAGGAAAGACCATTAAAAAGGAAAGCCCCGGCAGAATCATCTGCCGGGGCTTTCCTTTTTAATTCTATAACCAGTTACGCTGCGCGCAGCTGCTTTAAGGGAGAACTATCAAACTTGCTGCGGGCGTATTCCAGATCAATCACCAGCTCTTTCACGCCTTCTTCCGAAGGCATATCGAACATGGCATCGGTCATGATGCTTTCGCAGATGCTGCGCAGGCCGCGGGCACCCAGGCGGTACTCGTCAGCTTTCACCACAATGTACTCTAGGGCTTCTTCCGAGAAAGAAAGCTCTACGCCTTCCATATCGAAAAGGCGCTGGTACTGCTTTACAATGGAGTTCTTGGGCTCCGTCAGGATTTTGCGCAGAGTAGCGTGGTCCAGCGGGTTGAGGTGCGTGAGCACGGGCAGGCGGCCAATCAGCTCCGGAATCAGACCGAAAGCCTTTAGGTCCATGGCCGTTACATAGCGCAGGAAGTTGTCGGTATCAATCTTATCCTCCAGCTGCGTTTTGGCAAAGCCCATGGGCTTCGTGTTCAGACGGCTCTTAATGATGCGCTCAATGCCTACGAAGGCGCCGCCGCAGATGAAGAGAATGTTCTCGGTGTTCACCGTAATCATCTTCTGCTCGGGGTGCTTGCGGCCGCCGTGCGGGGGCACGTTTACGGTGGTGCCTTCCAGCAGCTTCAGCATAGCCTGCTGCACGCCTTCGCCGCTCACGTCGCGCGTGATGCTGGGGTTGTCGCTCTTGCGGGCAATCTTGTCAATCTCATCTATGTAGACGATGCCGCGCTCAGCCGCTTCCACATTATAGTCGGCGGCCTGCAGCAGGCGCGTCAGAATGCTTTCCACATCTTCGCCTACGTAGCCGGCCTCGGTCAGTACCGTAGCATCGGCAATGCAGAAGGGAACCTGCAGAATGTTGGCCAGCATGCGCGTGAGGAAGGTTTTACCGGTACCGGTTTCACCTACCATGATGATGTTCGATTTCTCAATCACCACGTCGTCCTTCTGCGGTTTCTGCATCAGGCGCTTGTAATGGTTGTATACGGCTACGGACATCACCTTTTTGGCTTCGTCCTGACCTACTACATACTGATCAAGGTACTCCTTCATCTCGCGCGGCTTCACGAGGTTGAACTTCGGCGCTTTCGAGTTCGACCGAATCTTATTCTCCTCGTTCAGGATTTGCTGGGCCTGACCCACACACCGCTCGCAGATGTGGGCATTGATGCCGGAAATCATGACCGAGACGTCTTTTTTGCTCTTACCGCAGAAGGAGCACGTGATATCTGCCATTGGTTGAAGGACTCTCAGGATAGGGGGATAGTTTGCTCCGCTTTTCAGGGAGCAGGCCCAAAGGTACGAAAACGGAAACGCCCTCTGCACGAAAAAAAGTGCCGACTCAGCACCTTTCTACTATAAAGAAAAAAAGCCCACCATTGGTTTTCAGGCCAATAGCGGGCTTTTTTTATATAGTCTGGTTCTGATACAGGAGGCAAAAGCCCCTCGTCCAGGTGATAAAAATCAACTTACGCAGCCGACTTCTTCTCCAGCACTTCGTCAATCAGGCCGTACTCCTTGGCCTCATCGGCACGCATCCAGTAGTCACGGTCGGAGTTGTCGTGAATTTCCTGGTAGGTTTTGCCGGTGTGCTGCGCCAGGATATCGTACAGCTCTTTCTTGAGCTTCAGAATCTCGCGGGCCGTAATTTCGATATCCGACGACTGGCCTTGCGCACCACCCGAGGGCTGGTGAATCATGACGCGGGCGTGGGGGAGAGCGGAGCGCTTGTCTTTGGCACCACCCGCCAGCAGTACGGCACCCATAGATGCCGCCAAACCGGTGCAGATGGTGGCCACATCGGGATTCACATACTGCATGGTATCATAAATACCCAGGCCGGCATATACCGAGCCACCGGGGGAGTTGATGTACAGCAGAATGTCCTTCTTGGCATCTACCGACTCCAAAAACAGCAGCTGGGCCGTGATGATGTTGGCAATATAGTCGTCCACGGCCGTACCCAAGAACACGATGCGGTCCATGATCAGGCGGGAGAAAACGTCAATTTCAGCAAAGCGCGTAGGGCGTTCCTCAATTACGGAGCGGGTCATGCCGGTAGGCATAATCAGGCCGCCGCGCACCTGGCCTTCCACGTGTTGCAGATATTGGTCAACACCCAGGCCGCTGAGGCCCTGGCCCTTCACGGCAAACTTGCGGAATTCTTGTTTATTCAGCATGATAGAAAAGAGGGAAGTAGATGTGTTAAAGCGAAACCGCTGGGCAACAAAAAAGCCCATACGGCAAGTAAGGGCTTTTTTGTTGGTTTGAAAACCGGGCAGTGAGGGATTAGCTCGCTGCCTGATTGCGGAAGTCCTCAGCCGAAATCGGTTTGTCGTTAACAACAACTTTGCCGCGGAGGTTTTCAAGTACTTTCTCTGCCAGAATGGCTTCGTACTCGTTTACGTAGTTTTTGCCGTTTTCCTGACGCAGGTAGTTGTCAGCGAAACCACGCATCGACTCGCGCATCTCGTCGGTTACCTCGGGCAGGTTAAACTGGCCCATGATTTTCTCCAGGGTACGGTCAATGATTTCGTCGTTTGAAACCTTCAGGCCCTGTTCCTCAACTACTTTGTTGCGGATCATAGACCACTTCAGCTCGCGCTCATAGTCATTGTAGTGCTCTTCAACCTGCTCGGCGGTCAGCTTGCCTTCGTTGGCACGCAGCAGCCACTTCTTGAAGAACTCCTTGGGTACTTCAATCGAAACTGAATCAATCAGCTTGTCGATGATCTGGCGGTTAACCAAATTGTCAGACTCCCGGTCGTAGTTCTCCTGCACTGTGCCACGCACTTTCGCGTCGAAATCTTCTTTCGAAGTCACCGCGTCTTTGCCGAATACTTTGTCGAACAGGTCCTGGTTGTGCTCAGCGTGGGCCGTGCGCGTGATTTTCTCCACGTTCAGCACGTACTCGCCGCTTACTTCCTTGGCCTCATCCTTGGTCATGCCCGAGAAGTTGGCAATAGCCGAAGCATCGCCTCCGAAAGCATCTTTCAGATCGAAGGTGATAGAGTCGCCGGGCTTCACGCCTACAAACTTGTCAGCACCGTTGGTTACTTTGTTGATGGGCAGCAGCACGGCGCGGCCTTCGCCTTCCTCATCAGCCTTCTTCAGCTTACCAAACAGGTAGTCGCTGGCTTCGGATGACTCGGGGTTGGTGGTTTCGCCAAACTGGCGGCCAATCTGGTCGTAGGTTTCCTGCAGGGTGGCCTCGTCGAGGTCTACCTTGTGGCGGTCTACGGAAATAGCCTGGTCGGCGGGCAGCTCGAAATCGGGCAGCAGGCCCAGCTCGAAGGGAAATTCAAACTCTTTCTGGGAGTCAAAATCCACGTTTGTAGCCACGGGCAGGGGCTCGCCCAGAATTTTGATATTGTTTTCTTTGATGTAGCTGTCTACCGCTTTGCTCAGCATGGCATTCAGCTCATCGGCCAGAATGCTCTTGCCATACATCTTGCGCACCAGCGTAGCCGGTACTTTACCCGGGCGGAAGCCTTTGATCTGCGCCTTTTTGCTGTATTCCTTCAGCTTGCTCTCTACGGCGGGAGCATAGTCGGCCTCCGTGATTTTTACTGTCAGGATGGCACTCAGCTGGTCGTCGTTCTTGTTAAGGGTAATGTCCAAAACGGTCGTCGGTTAAGGGTAAACGTAAGAATGCGTAAGCTTCAGCCTGGTCAGACGTCCGTTCCTACGCATGCGGGACGTCCTTGAAAAACAAACCCCCAACTGGTTGGGTTGAGGGTATGAGAGGAGGGAAGAAAAATACTTTGTGCGGATGGAGGGACTCGAACCCACACGCCTTGCGGCACCAGATCCTAAGTCTGGCACGTCTACCAATTTCGCCACATCCGCTTGCGAAGCCGTTTGCCTCGGGGCCGCAAAGCTACGCAAGCTGGTCGGAAATTCAAACGCTTTCGGTAAATGTGTGCGTAGTATGTACAGATAGCGGCAAAGGGCCCTATTTCAGCCGGTTGCCGCCCGAAACCCGGCTCCGGATTCGTACTTTCGCATTCCTAGTCTTTCCGCGGTGCCCCGGTACCGCTCCGCATACATGGCCACTCACATAGACCCCGAGGTAGAACGCAACGAAATTCTGCGCGCCTACCGCCGCCTGCTTCGCACCGCCAAACCCTATTTGCACGGCAACGATGCCAAGCTGATCAAAAAGGCCTTCAATACTTCCCTGGAGGCCCACAAGGACATGCGGCGTAAATCCGGGGAGCCGTATATTCTGCACCCGCTGGCCGTGGCGCAGATTGTGGTAGAGGAAATCGGACTGGGCACCACCAGCATTGTGGCGGCCCTACTGCACGATGTAGTAGAGGATACGCCCTGGGAAATTGCCGACGTAGAGCGGGAGTTTGGCGGCAAAGTGGCCCGCATTGTAGACGGCCTCACCAAAATTTCGGGCGTTTTCGAGTACGGCACCTCCGAGCAGGCCGAGAACTTCCGCAAGATGCTGCTCACGCTCTCGGAAGATGTGCGCGTCATCCTCATCAAAATAGCCGACCGTCTGCACAACATGCGCACGCTCGACTCGATGCCGCGCCACAAGCAGCTCAAAATTGCTTCCGAAACCATTTACCTCTACGCGCCGCTGGCCCACCGCCTAGGCCTGTACGCCATTAAAAGCGAGCTGGAAGACCTGTATCTGAAATACACCGATACCGAGGTCTACAACGAGCTGGTGACGAAAGTGCGGCAAAGCCGCAGCGCCCGCAACCGCTTTATTAAGGAGTTTGTGATGCCTATTGATGACGAGCTGAAAGCCCAGGGCTTCAGCTACGAAATCAAAGGCCGCCCCAAAAGCATCTATTCCATTCTGAAAAAGATGCGCAAGCAGAACATCACCTTCGATGAGGTGTATGACCTGTTTGCCATTCGGATTATTCTGGATGTGCCCTTTGAGCAGGAAAAAGCCGCCTGCTGGCAGGTGTATTCTGTGGTAACGGATTTCTACCAGCCCAACCCCGACCGCCTCCGCGACTGGGTAAGCACGCCCAAAGCCAACGGCTACGAAAGCCTGCACACAACCGTTATGTCCCGCACGGGCCAGTGGGTGGAAGTGCAGATCCGCTCGCGCCGCATGGATGATATTGCTGAGAAAGGCTACGCCGCCCACTGGAAATACAAAGACACCGGCTCCATATTGCCCGAGTCCAGCCTGGAAGCCTGGATAAATAAGGTGCGCGAGATGCTCGAAACCAATAACTCCAGCGCCCTGGAGTTCATGGACGAATTCCGCCAGAACCTCTTCGTAAAGGAGGTCTACGCCTTTACGCCCAAAGGCAAGCTCATTATCCTGCCGGACAAAGCCACCGCGCTGGATTTTGCCTTCGATATTCACACCCACATCGGCCTGCAGTGCCTTGGCGCCAAAGTAAACCAGAAGCTGCAGCCGCTCAGCTACCAGCTCCACAACGGCGACCAGGTAGAAATCCTGACTTCGCAAAAGCAGCGCCCCACCGAGGAATGGCTTAAATACGTCATCACCTCCAAGGCCCGCTCCAAAATCAAGGATTACCTGCGCGATGACAAGCGCAACAAAGCCGAGGACGGCCGCTTCCTGGTAGAAAAGCGCCTGGAAATGCTGGGTGTCGAGCCCAATCAGGATAACCTGAACCGGCTGCTGGCCCACTTCAACACCTACAACATCCAGGATTTCTACTACCGTCTGGCCATTGGTCAGATAGACGGACGCGAAATCAAAGAAAGCATTTTCGATCCGGCCGTGGAGCTGCCGCGCGTGCCTTCCATCCTGGAGCCCAAAGCCTTCGACCACGAAGTGCAGAAGATTCGGGGTGTGAATGCCAACCTGCTCGTTATCGGTGAGCAGACCGAGAAGTTCGACTACACCATTGCGCCCTGCTGCAACCCCATTCCCGGCGACGACGTGTTCGGCTTTGAAACCGACAAGGGCATTGTAATTCACCGTACTTCTTGCCCCAAAGCGGTGGAGCTGATGTCGAACTACGGCAACCGTATTGTGCGCGCCAAATGGACGGATCAGTTGGAGCTGGCTTTCCTGGCCGGTATCCGCATCAAAGGTTCCGATAGGGTAGGGCTGGTAAATGATGTCACCAAAATCATTTCCAACTCCCTTAAAGTGAACATGCGCTCTATCACCATTGATTCAGACGATGGTCTGTTCGAGGGCCAGATAATGGTTTTCGTGAATGACACCGACCACCTGAACAAGCTAATGCACCGTCTATCGAAGGTAAACGGTGTTTTGCAGGTAGAGCGCTTCGCCTCTTAGTATAAAACAGTATTCAGAGTTTAAATGAGTATAAGAGGTATAAGGGTAGAGTAATGCTTGTGGGGCTTTGCTTGGCTGAAGCCGGGCACATCCGGCACTTACTCCGTACTTTTGTCACTCCTTATATATAGGTAGCGCATGCTGGATCAGGAGAAGTTTGAAGAAGTGAAGAAAATCTTCACGGCGTACTTAGAAAACAAAGGCCTGCGGAAGACCTCCGAGCGGTATGCTATTCTGGAGGAAATCTACTCCCGAACCGGGCACTTCGATGTAGAGGAGCTGTTTGCCGGCATGAAAACGCAGGGCCTGCAGGTCAGCCGGGCTACCGTATATAATACCCTCGATTTGCTGGTAGAGCACGGCCTGGTGAGCAAGCACCAGTTTGGCCGCAACTTGGCGCAGTATGAAAAAAGCTACGGTTACCGCCAGCACGACCACGTCATCTGCACCGAATGCCACAAAGTTGTTGAGTTCTGCGACCCGCGCATCCACGGCATTCAAACCATGGTAGGCGAGTTACTCAACTTCCATATCTTGCATCACTCTTTAAATCTGTACGGTGTGTGCGGCGACTGCCGAGCGCAAGCCGCCGCCCGTTCTCAAGCTGAATGAAAACTGAAGCCACCGTCCAGAACGGCATCCTCTACGTGCGCCTTAGCGGCGACCTGATCGGTTCTCCCGATACCCAGCCTCTCCTCCAAACCATCAACAACCACCTCGGCGACGACGTTATCCTCTGCGCCGTGGATTTGTCAAACGTACGGTTTATCAACAGCACCGGTATTGGAGTCCTGGTATCCATCCTCACCAAATTTCGCAATCAAGGCGGCGAGCTGGTCCTGATTAACCCTTCGGAGCACATCCGAAAGTTGTTACTCATTACTAAACTCAACGCCATTTTCACCATTGCAGCCTCCGATGCGGAAGCTGCTGAACAATTGAAAGCCGTAAGCTAATGCCAGTTGACGTACTAGTCGGATTACAGTGGGGCGACGAAGGGAAAGGTAAAATCGTAGACGTGCTAGCGCCCACCTATGATGTAGTGGCCCGTTTTCAGGGAGGCCCCAACGCCGGCCATACCCTCACCTTCGATGGTATTAAGCACGTTCTGCACCAGGTTCCATCGGGTATTTTTCATCCGCACATCCTCAACGTTGTCGGCAACGGTGTAGTGCTGGACCCCGCCGTTTTCCGGCAGGAGCTACAAAAGCTCACTGATCGGGGCGTTGATTGGAGCCAGAACCTCTACGTTTCCAAAAAAGCCCAGCTTATTCTTCCCTCGCACCGCGCCCTAGACCGCATCAGCGAAGAAGCGCGTGGCGGCAGCAAAATCGGCTCCACCCTCAAAGGCATCGGTCCCACGTACCAGGATAAAATTGGCCGCACCGGCCTGCGCGTAGGAGACATCCTGTTGGCTGACTTCCAGGAACGCTACCAGGAAACCGTTGCCCGGCACGCCACGCTGGCTGCTTTCCACGGCAAAGAGCTGGAAATTGAAGCGTTTGAAGCAGATTTCTTCTCCGCTGTAGAGTTCCTGCGCACCCTGAAGCTCACCGACACAGAGTACTTATTAAATAAGCTGCTCAGCGAAGGCAAGAATATTCTGGCTGAAGGCGCGCAGGGCTCCTTGCTGGATATTGATTTCGGCACCTATCCATTCGTTACCTCCTCCAGCACTATCGTCGCCGGCGCCTGCACCGGCCTGGGTATTGCCCCGCGCCATATAGATAAGGTATATGGTATCAGCAAAGCGTACTGCACTCGCGTAGGCAGCGGCCCTTTTCCAACAGAGTTGCTGGATGAAGTAGGGGAGGAGATTCGCAAAGCCGGCCGCGAGTTCGGCGCCACCACCGGCCGCCCGCGTCGCTGCGGCTGGATTGATCTGCCCGCCCTGCGCTATAGCATCATGCTCAACGGCGTCACCGAAATCCACCTGATGAAGGCGGACGTACTCGATGAGTTCGATGAAATCAGGGTTTGCACGCATTACCAAACCCCCGATGGCCAGCAAACCGACCGTTTCCCAGACTTTGGCGAGCTGCAATACATGACCCCTGTGTATGTAAGCATGCCCGGTTGGCACACCGTTCTGCAGGATATAACCGATCCTGCAGCGCTGCCCGCAGAGTTGAAAGCCTATGTACAGTTCTTGGAGCAGCAATTAGATGTTCCCATCCGTATCGTCAGCGTCGGACCAGATAGGGTAAGCACCCTGCATCTTAACTAAGACCTTCTGAAAGGCGAGTATTTCAAAGCGCGATACTCGCCTTTTTGATTAGCTCCATGTACACTTTATATATAAGGAGTGCGAAGTGGCCCTATATATAAGGTGTACTCACACATATAAAGTGAAGCGCCTTAATGAGAATAGAGTGCTTTCCTGTTAGCAGGAATAGGCAGGTCAAACGGAAATGGAAGTATTCCCTGCTTATCCTCGGTATTAAGCACTCCTATATATAAGGGCTGTTTAAAGACCACAAAGCCGTATTAGGAGCCTCTCCAAGGTTGATAAGTGAAAGGCCTAAGTTTTTTTAGGAAGATGGTGAACTAAAGGAAGTCGTCAAATGGTTAGGCCTCAGTGCGGTAGCAAAAGCGATAATTGTCCTAGCAACCCAATCTCTAAATTTCTTCAGAAGTGGGTTAGGAAATAGGGGAGAAGAGTCGCACTTTTGCACTCCCAAACCGGAACGCGGCAGGGCAAGCAGCTGAGAGGCTCCTGGAGAAAGTTTTGAAAAAGAAGTTGGAAATCTGGGAAAGGTTCTACTATCTTTGCAGCCCGCTTCAACCGGAAGCCGGGTACAATCCGAAAAAAAAGTTGTTTTCGGGCTTGCAAACGAAGAAAAGAAAAGCGTACCTTTGCCACCCGCTTCGACCGGAAGCCAGCAAGCAGCACGGAAAAGTTCAAAAAAGAAATTTCCTACTTCGCTTGCGAAACGAAAAAGGTTGCTTACCTTTGCAACCCGCTTCAACCGGAAGCGCTTGAGAGTGAAACAAGCCCAACCCGCTTCGAAAAAAACTTCGAAACCGGATTTGGAAAGCAGCAGAAAAGTTACTTACCTTTGCATCCCGCTTCAAACGGAAGGGGAAAACAAGTAAGGCAGACGAAAACGAAAGCTTCAAAATTATTTCGCTTTTCGCTTGTTAAACAGAAAAGGTTGTTTACCTTTGCATCCCGCTTCGAATGGAAGCCCGGACAGACTAACTAAAACACCCCGCTAGCCTGGCTAGCACACGGTTCTCGAAACGACGAGAGCACACGTTCTTTGAATGATTGGAATTGACAAATTTGGTAAGCGGTTTTCGAGCTTCGGCTTTGAAACCAACCAAGCGTAACAAACGAATAATAGCTCGTTAATACGGGTCGGATCAGCACTCGACATGGCTCTCTTTTCGAAGAGAGTAGCAAGTAATTTTACAATGGAGAGTTTGATCCTGGCTCAGGATGAACGCTAGCGGCAGGCCTAATACATGCAAGTCGAACGGGTGGTAGCAATACCACTAGTGGCGCACGGGTGCGTAACGCGTAACCAACCTGCCCTTGACTGGGGGATAGCCCGCCGAAAGGCGGATTAATACCGCATAAACCAACAGCCTGGCATCAGGCAATTGGTAAAGATTTATTGGTCAAGGATGGGGTTGCGTGACATTAGCTTGTTGGCGGGGTAACGGCCCACCAAGGCGACGATGTCTAGGGGACCTGAGAGGGTGATCCCCCACACTGGCACTGAGATACGGGCCAGACTCCTACGGGAGGCAGCAGTAGGGAATATTGGGCAATGGGCGAGAGCCTGACCCAGCCATGCCGCGTGCCGGATGAAGGCCTTCTGGGTTGTAAACGGCTTTTCTCAGGGAAGAAAAAGACCATGCGTGGTACACTGACGGTACCTGAGGAATAAGCACCGGCTAACTCCGTGCCAGCAGCCGCGGTAATACGGAGGGTGCAAGCGTTGTCCGGATTTATTGGGTTTAAAGGGTGCGTAGGTGGCCTTGTAAGTCCGTGGTGAAAGCCTCTCGCTTAACGAGAGAACTGCCATGGATACTGCAAGGCTTGAGTCCAGACGAGGTTGGCGGAATGGATGGTGTAGCGGTGAAATGCATAGATACCATCCAGAACCCCGATTGCGTAGGCAGCTGACTAGGCTGGTACTGACACTGAGGCACGAAAGCGTGGGGAGCGAACAGGATTAGATACCCTGGTAGTCCACGCCGTAAACGATGGATACTCGTTGCTAGCGATATACAGTTAGTGACTTAGCGAAAGCGTTAAGTATCCCACCTGGGGAGTACGCCCGCAAGGGTGAAACTCAAAGGAATTGACGGGGGCCCGCACAAGTGGTGGAGCATGTGGTTTAATTCGATGATACGCGAGGAACCTTACCTAGGCTAGAATGCGCGTGACCGGTTCAGAGATGAACCTTTCCTTCGGGACACAAAGCAAGGTGCTGCATGGCCGTCGTCAGCTCGTGCCGTGAGGTGTTGGGTTAAGTCCCGCAACGAGCGCAACCCCTACATTTAGTTGCCAGCGGATTATGCCGGGGACTCTAGATGGACTGCCTGCGCAAGCAGTGAGGAAGGCGGGGACGACGTCAGGTCATCATGGCCCTTACGCCTAGGGCTACACACGTGCTACAATGGACGGTACAGAGGGTCGCTACACAGTGATGTGACGCCAATCTCAAAAAACCGTTCTCAGTTCGGATCGAAGTCTGCAACTCGACTTCGTGAAGCTGGAATCACTAGTAATCGCGTATCAGCAATGACGCGGTGAATACGTTCCCGGGCCTTGTACACACCGCCCGTCAAGCCATGGAAGTCTGGTAGACCTGAAGCTGGTGCTCGTAATAGAAGCCAGTTAGGGTAGAACAGGTAACTGGGGCTAAGTCGTAACAAGGTAGCCGTACCGGAAGGTGCGGCTGGATCACCTCCTTTCTGGAGCGGTCCGACTCGTGAGTTGTTGCTCGCGTTACCTTTGGACTATCAAATTTGTCATTCCTTCATTCAAGATATTCACGGATTCGATGCCCTCATCGAAACCCGGGCTTGTAGCTCAGGTGGTTAGAGCGCTACACTGATAATGTAGAGGTCCCTGGTTCGAGTCCAGGCAGGCCCACTGTTCACAGTTGGGTAGGCCAACGGAACACGAAAATGGGGGATTAGCTCAGCTGGCTAGAGCACCTGCCTTGCACGCAGGGGGTCAACGGTTCGACTCCGTTATTCTCCACCAACACGAGACAGACCATTCGGGTCGTCTTCGGTGAGAATACCAACATATAGTAGTGTTTCTGGTAACAGGACAGTACTACGTTGTTTTCCAACTGGGAAAACAAACGTTCTTTGACGTAGTGTAACGAGTAAGAAAAAGTAATAAAGAGTGATTAACCTATGGTTAGTCACCCGAGCCCTCTCTAGCAATAGAGAGCTACAAGAAGTAAGCAAGGGCACACGGGGGATGCCTAGGCTCTCAGAGGCGATGAAGGACGTGATAAGCTGCGATAAGGCTAGGGGATGGGCACATACCAATTGATCCTAGCATTTCCGAATGGGGCAACCCCTTACAGTGAAGCTGTAAGACCTCGTGCATATAGCACCAGGGGCAAACCCGGGGAACTGAAACATCTAAGTACCCGGAGGAAAAGAAAATAACTAATGATTCCCCAAGTAGTGGCGAGCGAACGGGGACTAGCCCAAACTAGGGTGGTTACGGCCACCGTGGGGTTGTAGGACCACAACATCTGATTATCTAATCTTAGCTGAACGACGTGGGAAAGTCGGCCATAGACGGTGAGAGCCCGGTAAGCGACCTGATTAGGTACGGTAGTGGATTCCTGAGTAGGGCGGGACCAGAGAAATCCCGTCTGAATCCAGCGGTACCATCCGCTAAGGCTACATACTCCTGAGAGACCGATAGTGAACTAGTACCGTGAGGGAAAGGTGAAAAGAACCGGGAATACCGGAGTGAAAAGAACCTGAAACCGTGTGCTTACAAGCGGTCGGAGCCCTTTAGTGGGGTGACGGCGTGCCTTTTGCATAATGAGCCTACGAGTTACTCCTCTCTGGCAAGGTTAAATGCGTGGACGCATGGAGCCGCAGCGAAAGCGAGTCTGAATAGGGCGTAGAGTCAGAGGGGGTAGACGCGAAACTTTGTGATCTACCCATGGGCAGGGTGAAGGTTGGGTAAAACCAACTGGAGGCCCGAACCAGTTTCCGTTGAAAAGGATTTGGATGACCTGTGGGTAGGGGTGAAAGGCCAATCAAACTGAGAAATAGCTCGTACTCCCCGAAATGTATTTAGGTACAGCGTCGAGGTGAAGTTTCCAGGAGGTAGAGCTACCGATAGGACTAGGGGGTGTCACAGCCTACCGAATCCTGACGAACTCCGAATGCCTGGAAATATACTCGGCAGTGAGGCTTGGGGTGCTAAGGTCCCAGGCCGAGAGGGAAAGAACCCAGACCATCCGCTAAGGTCCCTAAATTCGGACTAAGTTGAACAAAGGAGGTCCAGTTGCTTTGACAGCCAGGATGTTGGCTTGGAAGCAGCCATTCATTTAAAGAGTGCGTAACAGCTCACTGGTCGAGCGACAGGGCATCGATAATACGCGGGCATCAAGTCCGGTACCGAAGCGATGGATTTGCACTATGTGCAAGTGGTAGGGGAGCATTCTAGCAGCGGTGAAGGTATCCTGTCAGGGGTGCTGGAGCGGCTAGAAAAGCAAATGTAGGCATGAGTAACGATAAGGCCGGTGAGAAACCGGCCCGCCGATAGACTAAGGTTTCCTGCTCAACGCTAATCGGAGCAGGGTTAGTCGGGACCTAAGGGTAAGCCGAAGGGCGAACACCGATGGACAGCTGGTTGATATTCCAGCACTTATGAAGTAGAGTGATGCAGTGACGCAGAAGTGAAAGTACCGCGGGCGGACGGAAGTGCCCGTTAAAGTGCGTAGGTATTGGGACAGTAGGCAAATCCGCTGACCTAGCTGAAACATGATAGTACCCCACGGCTTCGGCCACGGGGATAGTGTACCTAATCAGACTGCCAAGAAAACCTGCTAAGCGTTTACTGCTTTATAACCCGTACCGCAAACCGACACAGGTAGTCAAGGAGAGAATCCTGAGGCGCTCGAGTGAATCATGGCCAAGGAACTCGGCAAAATGGTCCTGTAACTTCGGGAGAAGGGACGCTTCCTCCAGCGATGGAGAAGCCGCAGTGAAAAGGCCCAGGCGACTGTTTAACAAAAACACATGGCTTTGCGAACGCGCAAGCGGAAGTATAAGGCCTGACACCTGCCCGGTGCCGGAAGGTTAAGAGGGGAACTTAGTCGCAAGGCGAAGGTTTGAATCGAAGCCCCGGTAAACGGCGGCCGTAACTATAACGGTCCTAAGGTAGCGAAATTCCTTGTCGGGTAAGTTCCGACCTGCACGAATGGTGTAACGATCTGGGCGCTGTCTCAGCCATGAGCTCGGTGAAATTGTAGTCTCGGTGAAGATGCCGAGTACCCGCCACGGGACGGAAAGACCCCGTGCACCTTTACTATAGGTTGACATTGACGCTGGGTAACACATGTGTAGGATAGGTGGGAGGCTATGAGCCAGCGGCGCCAGCCGTTGGGGAGCCAACGTTGAAATACCACCCTTGTGTTGCTTGGTGCCTAATCTTGAAAGGGAGACAGTGTCTGCTGGGTAGTTTGACTGGGGTGGTCGCCTCCAAAAAAGTATCGGAGGCTTTCAAAGGTCCGCTCAGTACGCTTGGTAACCGTACGCAGAGCGCAATAGCAGAAGCGGGCTTGACTGTGAGGCCGACAAGCCGAGCAGGGTCGAAAGACGGATATAGTGATCCGGTGGTTCCGCATGGAAGGGCCATCGCTCAAAGGATAAAAGGTACGCCGGGGATAACAGGCTGATCTCCCCCAAGAGCTCATATCGACGGGGAGGTTTGGCACCTCGATGTCGGCTCGTCACGTCCTGGGGCTGGAGAAGGTCCCAAGGGTTCGGCTGTTCGCCGATTAAAGTGGCACGCGAGCTGGGTTCAGAACGTCGTGAGACAGTTCGGTCCCTATCTGTGGTGGGCGTTGGATATTTGAGAGGACCTGTCCTTAGTACGAGAGGACCGGGATGGACCAGCCGCTAGTGCACCGGTTGTGGCGCCAGCTGCAGCGCCGGGTAGCTACGCTGGGATGAGATAAGCGCTGAAAGCATCTAAGTGCGAAACTCACCTCAAGATGAGATATCCCATACTAAGAGTCGTGGTAGATGACCACGTTGATAGGCACTAGGTCTAAAGCTAGAAATAGCACAGCCGAGGTGTACTAATGACTCGAACGCTTCTTGTGAAATAGCTCAACTCCTTTTTCTTACCCGTTACCTGCGTCAACGATTTGACAGCATACGTTTCACGTACTAGCTGACACCTTAATGGTGGCTTTAGCACGGGTGTTCACCTCTTCCCATTCCGAACAGAGCAGTTAAGCCCCGTAGCGCCCATGGTACTGCCTTCACCGGTGGGAGAGTAGGTCGCCGCCAACCTTTTTGATCAGAAGCCCCCCTCTGCGACCTTGTGCTGCGGAAGGGGGCTTCTGCCGTTTAAAGCGTTATTGCAGGTTAGACGAGGGCCAAGGGATGCCGGAAACCAAGTGCTGCCCGGTTTCCGCCTGAGCGTGGGGAATGATGGTTTTAACTTGTATTTAAAGGTATATTATTATAAATAACCGATGCTTTTATTATTGCTTTGCACCATATAATGCATTTGTTTAGATCAAGAATAACTTAATCTGAGGAGATTTTGTGGCTATCTTTACTTGAAGATTCGACAAATATGGCTTTACTCTATCCTTGGTTTTTAATAGGACTGCTTTCCTTAGCTATTCCTATAGTTATACATTTCTTTGAACTGCGTCGGGTTCAACGCATAGTTTTTACCAATGTTAGCTTCATACGGGAAGTAAAGATTATCTCTGCACGGCAACGTAAGTTGCGGCATCTTTTAGTTCTTATTGCCAGGCTTTGCTTCTTGTTTTTTCTGGTACTGTTATTTTGCCAACCATTTATTCCCGCGCCTGAAAAGCAAGATATTAATAGCAACTCTATAGGTGTATTAATAGATACTTCACCAAGTATGCAGGGGAGCACCCAAGGTGATGTGCTTCTGTTAGACAAAGCAACTGAACTGAGTAATGGTTTGACCTCATTCTTGCCGCCAACTACTCAGTTTTATCTTCCTGGCATTAATTCTCAACCACTCGACCTAGCTTCTTTTCGGCAGAGGATTGAGGAATTAACTATTTCGGGGCATAATTTAGGACTTACGCCTGCTATAAATCAGTCTCGCCGTGGTAATGCATCCTTTAAACAACTATTTCTATTTTCAGACTTTCAGAAGTCTGCATTAGCACCTCAGTTCCTTTCCTCTTTTGATTCTACTCAGCAGGTATTTCTTGTTCCTCTGCGGCGGCAGGCGGCAGCTAATGTTTATGTAGATAGTGTCATTCTGGATGATGCTTTTATTCGGACCGGAGTTGATATTCCTATTAAGATCAGGCTGAGGAATGGTGGCAATGAGGCTGCCAATGGTGTTCAGGTGAAAGTGTTTGTAGGCCAGCAATTGGTTAGTGCCTACCAGGCCGATATACAGGCTGCTGATATAGCCATAACTACTGTTAGGATTCGGCTTTCCTCTCCGGATGTACAGCAGTGCCGAATTCAGGTTGAGGATGAGCCAATTGCCTTTGACAATACTTACTACTTCACTCTGCAGCCATCCACCAGGATTCGCATTGTAGACATTGTGGCTGGCCAAACGCCAACCCAGCAGGTGTATGGCAACGAACCGCTTTTTGATTATTCTGTCTCCCCATCTGATAGATTAAACTATCAGGGTGTTGCCGGTAGTGATTTAACGGTAGTACAGGAACTGGCGCAAGTTCCCAGTGGACTGGTGGAAGCTCTCAAGCGCCGGGTGTCGCAGGGGGGGAGTGTGTTGATAATTCCGCCGGCAGAAGTAAATGCCCGTGCGTCTTATACCCTTCTTTTTCGTGAACTAGGCGTTGGACCTATACAGTGGAACTCAGTGGGAGAGGGATCACCCGTACAACGGGAGTTAGCGGCACCTAATCAGCAGAACCCATTTTTTCGGGAAGTATTTGCCAGG
Organism: Hymenobacter sp. DG25A; assembly: GCF_001280305.1. NCBI lineage: Bacteria > Pseudomonadati > Bacteroidota > Cytophagia > Cytophagales > Hymenobacteraceae > Hymenobacter > Hymenobacter erythromyxa. The sequence continues at coordinate 766,649 of NZ_CP012623.1, forward strand.
CAAAGCCGGCCGGGCACTATGCCGAAGGCGGCGCCCATAGTACGGTGGGCACGTTCCGGGCAGGATATTCTGAAAATGCGGGATGGTGATGGCTACCTGGGGGAGTTCCCTAGTGGAGCCGGCAAGGTATATCTACTTGCCGCCCCCCTGCTGGGGGCTTATTCTGACTTTAGCACTCATGCCTTATTTGTGCCGGTGATGTATCGGTTGGCTATGCAGAGCTATCAGGCTACCCAACTGCCCGCGTATCGGCTTACCCAAGAAACGGTGACGCTGCCGGTGCCAACTGCATCAACGAAAAATATTGGCGATAAGGCCGTATTCAAGCTACAGCAGGATAGTAACACTTTTATCCCTGCGCAGCGTGTACAAGTGGGGGAAGTGGTTCTGACAGTACCAGTGGGTATGAAGATGCCTGGTTTTTATACCCTCACCCAACAGGGCCGGCCAATTACTACGCTGGCATTTAATCAGGATAAGCGCGAATCAGAGTTGGCCAGCTACTCTGTGGAAGAGCTACGTCAGCTAATAGGCACCACCCATCCTAATATTCATTTATATGATGTGAACGAGGGCCAGTCTGTAGCGGCGCAGTATAAGGCGCAACGGGTTGGTACTCCCTTGTGGCAATATTGCCTAGCAGCGGCATTGATTTCGCTGTTACTGGAAGTGCTGCTATTGCGTTTTTGGGGTAAAGCTAAGGCGGCAGCTCCCCAGGTAGTTCCTGTGGCATAAGAACCGCGTTTGCGGAAAAGCCTCTATCTTTCCGCTTTCAGTTTTTGCCTGTGTCAACTCCGCTTTCTTTTTCTCAGCGCATTCTACGCACCGCCCTGCTTTTTGGCGCGGGGGTAGGGTTGCTGTCCCTTGTTTGGTTGTTATATCTGTATATGGCCGGGCATAACCCGTACGGTCCTAAACGGCTGATGTCTACGGTGCTATTGCCTTTTGCCGCGGTGCTATGTCAGTGGTATGTGCGGCGCTATTTTCAGCCTAATGGCCCCGGGTTGGGACGGGCTGTGTTAACAGGCATTCTGACTGTGTTATTTGCCTCGGCTATTTCCGCGGCCGGGCTGTATGGTTTCGCCCGCGCGGCCGGGCCGGAGCTGATTGAAAAAAATGGGGCTGAAATGCGCGCTATTTTACAAGCCGGCCGGGATATTTATCTAAAGCAGCGAGATGGCGCCAAGCGCTTTCAGCTAGAAGAAAAAGCGCTGCAGCATAACCCACAGCCAAGTGAGCTGGCGCTGGATGAGTTCTACAAAAAGTTGATTCTAGGAGTATTATTTGTATTGCCGGGAGCCGTTTTCTTCCGGAAATAAGTGCGCATTCCTGTTTTTTTCTTTTCTCCCAATCCAATTCATCTTATGGAAAACACCGCTACTACTGTTACGCCTGCATCTGTTGGTATTCGCTACGGAGTATTAACGGGCTTAGTGTCCATTATCTACACCTTTATTCTGCTGGCTACCCGTCAGGAAGGAAACACCCCGCTTGGCCTTCTGGCCTTTGTGATTTGGATAGGTGGTATCTGGATGGCTCATAAGTATTACAAAGCCAACAATGAAGGCTTTATGTCCTATGGGCAGGGCCTGACCATTGGGATGATCCTCTCGTTGGTATCCGGGGTGATGGGCGCTATCTTCCGCTATGTCTATATGGAGTTCATTGACCCTGCTGCCGTGCAGCGTGGAGTAGATTTAGCACGAACCAAAATGGAGCAGCAAGGTAATCTGAGCGACGAGCAGATTGATCAGGCGGTTGCTATGTCGCAGAAATTCAGCGTTGGCCCGGTAGGTTTGGTCATTGCCATTGTATTTGCGGTATTAATCGGGCTGATTCTTTCCCTAATCATTTCGGCCATCACTAAAAATACCCGCCCCGAGTTTGAGTAAGCGTTTGCCGCAGCATTTTCCCGTTGAGCTGTCTATTGTTATTCCCCTGCTCAACGAAGCTGAGTCTTTGCCGGAACTCACGCGGTGGATTCACCGCGTGCTTTCTGCGCATGGGCTCACCTATGAGGTTATTCTGATAGATGATGGCTCTACGGATGCCTCCTGGGAGGTAATCGAGGATTTGTCGCAGGAGGATATTCATTTGCGGGGCATCCGCTTTAACCGGAATTACGGCAAATCGGCGGCGTTAAACGTGGGCTTTAAAGCCGCGGTGGGCCGCGTGGTGTGCACCATGGACGCCGACCTGCAGGACTCGCCGGAAGAGCTGCCGGACCTTTACCAGATGATTACCCATGATGGGTATGACCTGGTAAGCGGCTGGAAGAAAAAGCGCTTTGATCCACTCAGCAAAACCATTCCTACCAAGCTCTTTAACGGCGTGACGCGCTGGATTTCGGGTATTCAACTGCACGACTTCAACTGCGGGCTGAAGGCTTATAACCACCGCGTAGTGAAGTCCATTGAAGTGTACGGGGAGATGCACCGCTACATTCCGGTTATTGCTAAATGGGCCGGTTTCCGGCGTATTGGCGAGAAGGTAGTGCAGCACCAGGAGCGCAAGTATGGCGTCACCAAGTTCGGCCTGGAGCGGTTCGTATACGGCTTTCTGGATTTGCTGAGCATCACCTTTGTGAGCCGCTTCAAGAAGCGCCCTATGCACTTCTTCGGCACGGTGGGCATGCTTTCGTTTTTAACGGGTATTTTGATTACGCTGTGGCTGGTGGGAGAAAAGGTGTACCTGGCCTCCCAGAACCTGAAAGCGCGCGACGTTACCGATCAGCCCCTGTTCTTCCTGGCGCTGGCCGCCGTTATTGTAGGCGTACAAGTGTTTGTGGGCGGTTTTCTGGCCGAAATGGTACAGCTGAACGGCCCCCGGAAGAATCAGTATCTGGTGCGGGATAAGCTTAATCTGGAGTAGCTAAAACAGCCGGGGTAAATTATGGGCCCTGGGTATGCTTATGAAAGTCGTTATCATCGGGCCTGCATATCCATTGCGGGGTGGCTTGGCCACCTACAACGAACGACTGGCGCGGGCCTTCCGCGAAGCCGGCGACGAAGTACGATTGGTGACATTTTCATTGCAGTATCCCGACTTTCTGTTTCCCGGCCAAACGCAGTTCAGCACCGAGGCTGGCCCCGCAGATCTGGATATTGAAGTCAGTATTAACTCCATAAACCCGCTTTCCTGGCTGCGGGTAGGGGAGAAGCTGCGTCGGGAAAAGCCGGATCTGGTGATTTTTCGGTTCTGGCTGCCCTTTATGGGGCCCGCGCTGGGGTTTATAGCCCGCCGCATCCGCCGCAACCGCCACACGCGCATTGTGGCCATTACCGATAATGTAATCCCCCACGAAAAGCGCCCTGGCGACCGGCCCCTTACGCGGTACTTCCTCTCGGCTTGTCATGGCTTTGTCACCATGTCGCGGGCGGTGCTGGCCGATTTGCGCCTGCTGCATTTCAAGCAGCCCGCCCGCTACCAGCCGCATCCGCTCTATGACAACTTCGGCCCCCTGAAATCCAAAGCCGAAGCCCTACGGGCGTTGGGGCTGGATGAAAAGTTTGGCTATCTGCTGTTTTTCGGGTTTATCCGGGCTTACAAGGGGCTGGATATATTGCTGGAAGCTTTTGCCGATGAGCGGCTGGCCCGCCTGCCGGTGAAGCTGATAGTAGCCGGCGAGTATTACGAAGACTCCGCGCCCTACGAAGAGCTCATTCAGAAATACAACCTGGGAAGCCGCCTGGTGCGCGCCACCGACTTCATTCCCAATGAGAAGGTGGTAGACTACTTTTGCGCGGCCGATATGGTGGTGCAGCCCTACAAAAACGCCACGCAAAGCGGCGTCTCACAGATTGCCTATCATTTTGAGCGGCCCATGCTGGTTACCGATGTCGGCGGCCTAGCCGAGCTGATTCCCAACGGCGAAGTGGGCTACGTGGTAAAGCCCACCCCCAAAGCCATTGCCGATGCGCTGGTAGATTTCTACGAGCATCAGCGTGAGGCCGAGTTTACCACGGGAGTTTGGGAGCGAAAAAAACAGTTCTCCTGGAGTGAGATGGTACACGCCCTGAAAGACGTGGCCCAGGAGAAGCAGCCTTAGGGTCTTTTCTGACCTTATAAGCTGGCCTGCACAGCGGCAAATACCTTGTCCGCCGGCAAATCCTCCATGCAGCTGGTGCCCAGCTTGCAAGTGCCCCGGTAGAAACACACGCACTGACGGTCGGGCTGCACCAGTTGGCCGCGCCCGTATAGGTCGAATTCGTAGGGGTTGAAGATGTTGTTCATGAGCACCGTGGGCTTCTGCAGGGCGATGCTGATGTGCATGGCCATGGTTACCTGCGTTACAATGAGGTCCATCTGGTGCATGAGGTTGATGAACTGCTCCAGCGGGAAGGTGCCCAGGTAGGCCGCACCAGTAACGGCTTGCAAGCGCCGGTTGCGCTCATCCTCGGCGGTGCCACCCAGCAGGACAGGGGCATACCCGGCCTGCTGCAGCTGCGTGATCAGCGCCACCCATTTCTCATCTGACCACAGGCGCGTGGTCCACCGGTCGCCGCAGCCGGTATTCAGGCCAATGCGCGGCTTGCCCGTCGGCAGCGCCGACCAATCGTAGCCTTTGTCTTGGTGATTGTCGAATACATATTCCTCGCCCCGGAACTCATAGCCGCACAGCTCAAAAATCTCCTGCACGTAGGGCTTCTCATTCTGCTGGCTGAGCTCATCGAACACGCCCGTGAGAAACTTGTGGTTAGCCAGCGTATTGCTGGGCCAGGCCACGCCGTTGGGGTGCAGCGTGTAGCCAAACTTCTGCGTCGCCCGGATAGAATCATGCAGGGCGCAAGCCTCTTTGTCTTTGTCGAGGTTAAACAGAATATCAAACTCCCGCGCCTGCAAGTGCAGCACCGAGGCCAGCTCCAGCTTCAGCACCTCATCAATTTCTCCCTGGGGCAGAATGGCCGGCGTGAGCGTGAGCCACGTAATTTTTGCCGCCGGATATTCCAGCCGCAGCCGACGCAGCAGGGGTGTCGTCCGGATAACATCCCCAATGGCTCCCAGCTTGATAATCAGAATCCGCTGCAGCACGGGCGCGTACACGGGGCAGCCGCCACACTGATAGCCGTGTTCTTTATTCGGGCGGCAGGGAATATCACCGCGAAAATGGCGGCAGTCGGGATGAACGGTGATGCCGTTAAGCTCGGGCATTGGGAGAATATTTTGGGCTGAAAGAAAGCCCTACTTAGTAAAGGGAGGGAAGCCGACTTTTTAGATGCCCACGTAGTTCATCGGCGTAATAGCGCGCAGCTCCGCTTTAACAGCATCACTCACATTCAGCGTGCCGATAAACTCGCTGATGGTTTGCTGCGTGATGGGGCCATGCGTGCGCGTAAGAGCCTTGAGGGCGTTATAGGGGTCGGGGTAGTTTTCGCGGCGCAGAATGGTCTGGATGGCCTCGGCCACTACTGGCCAGTTGGCTTCCAGGTCACGGCGGAGGGCTTCCTCGTCCAGCGCCAGCTTATCCAGGCCGCGCTGCAGCGCCGTAAGGGCAATGAGCGTATGGCCCAGAGGCACGCCTAGGTTGCGGAGCACGGTAGAGTCGGTCAGGTCGCGCTGCAGGCGGCTGATGGGCAGCTTAGCCGCCAGGTGCTCCAGCACGGCATTGGCCAGGCCCAGGTTGCCTTCGGCATTTTCAAAATCGATGGGGTTTACCTTGTGCGGCATGGCGGAGGAGCCTACTTCACCCGCTTTAATGGTCTGGCGGAAATACCCCATCGAAATATACTGCCACACGTCGCGGGCCAGATCAATAAGAATATTGTTGAGGCGCTTTAGGCCGTCGCAAAGGGCGGCCAGGTGGTCATAGTGCTCAATCTGAGTGGTGGGGAAGGAGCGGTGCAGGCCCAGCCGGTCGGTCACGAAATGCTGTCCGAACTCGTGCCAGTCGATGTTTGGATAAGCTACGTGGTGGGCGTTGAAGTTGCCGGTAGCGCCGCCAAACTTGGCCGCAAAGGGCACTTGCGCCAGCAGGTCTACCTGGGCATCGAGGCGGGCCACAAACACCTGAATTTCTTTGCCTAGGCGGGTAGGGGAGGCGGGCTGGCCGTGGGTACGCGCCAGCATGGGCACCGCGGCCCAGCTGGTAGCCCGGTCGGCCAGGTGGTTGCGCACCGTAGCGTAAGCGGGCAGCAGCACCTTGACTACGGCGTGCTGCAAGCTCAGCGGAATAGCGGTGTTGTTGATGTCCTGGGAGGTGAGCCCGAAGTGAATAAACTCCACGTATTGCTGTAGCCCCAGCGCCATGAATTTATCCCGCAGGAAATATTCCACGGCCTTCACATCGTGGTTGGTTACCCGCTCGTGGGCTTTTACGGCCTCCGCATCTTCCGGTGAAAAATCCAGGTAGATCTGACGCAGCGCCCCGATAACTTCCTCTGAAACCGTTTCCAGCTGGGGCAGCGGCAGCTGGCGCAGGGCAATAAAGTACTCCACTTCTACCAGCACCCGGTAGCGAATCAGGGCAAGCTCGGAAAAGAAGGCAGCCAGCGGCGCCGTTTGGCGACGGTAGCGCCCATCCAGCGGCGAAACGGCGGTGAGGGCGGAGAAAGAAGTCGTATCGGTTGAGGCAGACATGCGTATAGGGAAGTTGGACCGGTGGACCAAAGGTAAGGAATGCCCGCTCTGCCCGACAGGGCACGCGGTGCTTTTCACTACCTTTGTCTTCCGAGCGGCAATGGGTTCGGCATGAATCTAGCTATGCCCGGCCGCAACTTCTCTCCTCTGTTTGCGCGTGACTTCAACTACAAAAAAAAGAATAGCCATTGCCCTGGGTAGCCTGTTGGTGCTGTTGGCATTGGCATTAGGCATATTTCTTCTCAAGCGCCAGGAGTTGTTGCAGTATGCACTGCGGCAGGTAAAAGCGAAGGTGGAAGCCAAATATCCGGTAACGCTGGCCTTGGGCCCCGCCCGGTTTGTGGACCTGAATACCGTCCGTATAGATGGCGTAAGCCTGGTGCCTACCGCCCGCCCCGATACGCTGCTGCAGGCCCGGCGCATCAATGCGTCTATCAGCCTGAAGTCTCTGTTTGCCCGGCGCCCCGTGTTTAGCGGCCTCCAGATTGACAGCGCCCGCCTCACTGCTCACAAAACGGCCACCACGGACAACTATTCCTTCCTCTTCAAGAAACAGAAGACCACTGTTAAGCGCGACACCACCCAGGGAGCCAACTATGGCCTGATGGTGAATCAGCTGCTGGAAACGGTTTTTGACAATATTCCCGGGGAGGCTGATTTCCGCAGCTTCCTGGTCACCTACCGTAGCCCGGAGCATAACGCTACCATCACCATGCCGCGCTTCGCTATTGAGGATGGCGACATCCAGGGCCAGCTCACGGCGGATATCGACTCCGTGGTTAACCGGTTTGGCCTGCAGGGCCACGTAGAGCCCAGTGACTACTCCCTCACGGCCAACGTGTATGGGCTGGATGGGCGCCCTGTGGTGATGCCCTACGTGCAGCGCCGCTACGGCGCCCGGGTGCAGTTTGATACCGTGCGGGTGAGCCTGACGGGCAAAGACCTGAACAATGATGAGTTGACGGTGAAAGGCACGGCCTGGGCGCGCAACTTTGTGGTGCACCACCCCAAGCTGGCCGACCACGATGTGCGCTTCCCCCGCGCCGGCATTGACTATGTAGCCACGTTGGGTAAGGCCTACGCCGCCCTGGAAAAAGGCACTAAAGTCACCCTGAACCAGATGGAGGTTTTCCCGCAGCTCAGCGTGCGCAAGCTGCCCCGCAACAAGCGGGTAATTGGGGAAATCAACGGCGTGAAGTCCCGGGATGAGATGCTGGCCGGCCTGCAGGTGAAAGCCCTGATAGAGTCCGGTGAAACGCCGGCCAACGACTTTTTCAATGCCTTGCCGGAAGGCATGTTCAGCACCCTGGAAGGCATGCAAGGCGAAGGTACCCTTACCTACCGTCTGAGTGCGGATCTGGACATGAATAAGCTGGATAGCCTCAAGTTCAACTCCTCGCTGAAAGGCAAGAATTTCCGGATTACGCGCTTTGGCCGCGAGGACCTGAGCAAGCTGAACACGCCCTTCTATTACACTGCCTACAATGATAAAGGCGACTCCATCAAGACCTTCCAGGTCGGACCGCCCAACCCCAAATTCGTGCCTTTCAATCAGGTGTCGCCGTACCTAAAGTATGCTATTCTGACGGCGGAAGACCCGCGCTTCTTCACGCACAAAGGCTTTATGGAAAAGGCCTTCGTGAAATCCATTATTCAGAATATTAAGGAGAAGCGCTTTGCCCGCGGCGGCAGCACGCTTTCTATGCAGCTGGTGAAAAACGTGTTTCTGACCCGTCAGAAAACCGTGACGCGCAAGATAGAAGAGGCGCTGATTGTCTGGCTGATTGAAAACACGCACATCGCCACTAAAGAGCGGATGATGGAAGTGTACCTGAACATCATTGAATGGGGCCCGAAGATTTACGGAGTAAAAGAGGCTGCCCAATTCTACTTTGATAAGCAGCCCGCCAACCTGAGCTTATCCGAAAGCCTGTACCTGGCCAGCATTATTCCGCGGCCCAAATACTATAAGAACGGCTTTAACCAGTACGGGGAGATGATGAGTAGCGCCCGCTACTTCCAACGCCTCATTGCGCAGCTGATGGCCCGCAAAGGCTACATCTCGCAGGGCGAGTACGAAAGCCTGGGTTACCACCTGAACTTTAATGGGCCGGCGCGCAAATACATTGTACGGGCCGTACGGGACACGGTACGCACCGTATCACCCGCCGACTCGGCGCAGTTTGAGCCGCTCAACCTGATTGACCTGCTGGGCGGCGGCCAAGACGAGGGCGTGAATACCAACGTGCCGGAAACTACGGAGCCACCGGCCCCGCCCAAGCAATAGCCAGCGTACAGACTTCATAAAAAAGCCCCACCGGCCATGGCCGGTGGGGCTTTTTTATGAAGTCTGGTTTGGGTTATAGGCTGGAATCATCCGCAGAATCATCTGCCGTGGGTAGCTGCAATTCTTCCTTGGCCTTGGGTAGTAACAGCGACAGCACCACCGACATGACCAAAATAAAGCCCACCACCCCGAGAGAAATGGCCATGGGCAACTCATATAGCTCGGATATGAGCAGCTTCACCCCAATAAAAATCAGGATAAGGGACAGGCCATAGTGCAGATAGTGGAACAGGCGCATGAGGCCTTCCAAGGCAAAATAGAGTGCCCGCAAACCCAGCAAAGCAAACACGTTGGAGGTAAACACAATAAACGTGTCGCGCGAGACGGCCAGAATAGCCGGGATAGAGTCAGCGGCAAAAACCACATCGGTGGTTTCTACCATCACCAGCACCACAAACAGAGGCGTGGCAAACAGCAGCTTCTCTTTCCGCACGAAGAACTTGCCGCCCTCCAGCTTGCTGGTAATGGGCAGGTGGCGGCTGAGAAATTTCACCACCGGGTTAGCATCGGGGTCAATTTCCGGCTCTCCGGCCGAGGTGGCCATTTTAACGCCGGTGTAGACCAGAAAAGCCCCCAGCACATACAGCAGAAAGTGAAACTTGGCCAGCAGGGCCGCGCCGGCCAGAATAAATATGGCCCGCAGCACCAGCGCCCCGATAATACCCCAGAACAGGATTTTATGCTGGTACTCCTGTGGTACCCGGAAGTAGCTGAAAATGAGCAGGAAAACGAAAAGATTGTCTACGCTCAGCGACTTCTCAATGAGGTAGCCGGTCAGAAACTCCAGGGCCGGCTGCTTGCCCATGGTGCGCAGCACCAGGTAGTTGAACGACAACGACAGCAGGATCCAGAAGGCACTCCAGCCCAGGGCCTCGCGCATTTTTACTACGTGGGCCTTGCGGTTGAACACGAGCAGATCGAGCAAGAGCATTGCCAGCACAAAGGTGACAAAGGCAACCCAAAACAGGGGAGTATTTTCCATGCAACGGCATCAGGAACCACACAAGAGAGAACCCCTCGCATAAGGGGGTAAAGCGCCTACCGTGTTTCGGGCGCGGAGGTTGCGGCCGTAGCTGAAACCGGGCGGGCGGAAGTGGGGTAACGGTCGAAGCGGCGGAACCAACTGCTCACCTTCATTTGCACCACTCCAAAAAAAGCTTCCTTAAAGATACCCTTGCTCATTTTAGATGCGCCCCGGGTCCGGTCGGTGAAGATAATAGGCACCTCCTTGAGGCGGAAGCCATATTTGTAGGCCAGCCACTTCATCTCAATCTGGAAGGCATAGCCGATAAACCGGATCCGATTGAGCGGAATTACCCGCAGCACCTGCGCCGTGTAGCACTTGAAGCCGGCCGTCGCATCCATGATAGGCATGCCCGTAATAAAGCGCACGTAGGCCGAGGCAAACCAGGACATAAGCACCCGGTTCATGGGCCAGTTAACCACGTTCACGCCGTGAATGTACCGGGAGCCAATGGCCATATCATGGCCTTCCACGGCACAGGCCTCATACAGGCGAATCAGGTCTTCGGGGTTGTGGGAAAAGTCGGCATCCATCTCAAAGATGTAAGAATAGCCGTGGCTCAATCCCCACTTAAAGCCATGGATATAGGCTGTGCCCAGGCCCTGCTTGCCGGCCCGCTCCTCCAGAAACAAACGTCCGGGAAACTCGGCCTGCAGGTCGCGCACAATCTGAGCGGTACCATCGGGGGAGCCGTCATCGATGATGAGCACATCGAATGGCTTGGGCAACGAAAACACTTTGCGAATGATGAGCTCAGCGTTTTCCCGCTCGTTGTAGGTCGGTATGATAACGAGCGAGTCGTTCATGTTGGTCAAATATAGCAGGTCAGCGCGTCTTGCCCGCCGAAATCTTTTCGGCGGTTTGGCGGGCGTAGCGGATGCAGTCGGGCACGGCTACGCCCGCCTGCCAATTAGACACCACATCTACCCCAAATGTTGCCAGCCGGGCCGCTGCTTCGCGGGCCGGGAGGATGCGCTCATCAAACTGAGGAATGGCCCGCTCCCACACAAAGCGACGCTGCCACTGGGGCCGCGCTGCCTTAATGCCGTACAGCCGGCCCATTTCCTGGTGTACTTTCAGCAGCATCTCGGTTTCCGGCTCATGGGCAGCTTCCTGCGACAGGGCACCACCCACAAACGTGGTGAACAGAACCTCGTCGGCGGGGCAGCGGTCCGGGAACAGGGAACTGCTCCAGATGCTGCCGGCCGCGTAAGCTCCCTCTACTTTGGGATGCAGCGCGCCGAATCCTTCCAAGGGATGCTGAACATCGGCGCGGCGGTAGGCGGTATGCACGGCACACATGGTAGGGTAATACACCGGGCGAATGGCGGCTGCCTCCGAGGGGAACAGACCGGCCAGTATATCAGCCGTGGCGGCCGTGGGCAGGGCCACTACCACCCGGTCGTAGGCGCGGTCGGAGAAGGCACCGCTGGGTGTGTGCACGTGAAAGCGGCCTTCGCCGTTGCGAGTAAGCTCCCGTACGGGCTGGTGCAGGAACAGGTGGCCAGCCAACTGGGAGGCCAAGGCGTCGGGGAGGGTGTGCAGGCCGTTGCGCAGTGAAATGGTGCGGCGGCGCTGGCCGGTGCCCGACTTGGCCAGGCCGCGCAGCACGGAGCCATACTGCTGCTCCAGCTCGGCCAGCCTGGGAAAGGTGGCCTGGAGGAGGAGCTGGTCCGGGTCGCCGGCATAGATGCCGGATACAAACGGATTAACGGCGTAATCAACAATTTCCTGGTTGAAGCGGCGGCGGAAAAAGGCGGCAATGGTTTCCTTGGGGTTTACGGGGCCGGCCGGCCGGAACAGCTCCTGCAGAATAGCCAGCCTGGCTTTCAGACTGAAAAACCCGGATAGCAGCAAACCCTGCGGTGAGCCGGGCAGCTTGCGGTAGCGCCCGCCGCGCAGCACGTAGCGGTTGGCGCTGGTGGCGGCCGGCTCCTGTATCTGAGCGGTAAGGTTCAGGTCCTGCAGCAGCTCCTCCAGCTCGGTGGAAAGCAGCAATGAGTTGGGCCCCAGCTCTACCAGATAAGGGCCTTCGCAGCGGGTGCGCATGGTCCCGCCCGGATCATCACCGGCCTCAAACAAATCAAACGAAATGCCTGCCCGGTGCAGGTAGTAGGCAGTGGTGAGGCCGGTGATACCGCCACCCAGAATGGCAATGCGCATATTCAGAAAAACAGACTCGGAAGGAAGCCGCAAATTACACCCATACCCCGCAGGAATCAGTAGTTTTGAACCGATGAATCAGATGAAAACTTCGCCTTCTACCCTTAACAAAGCCGTGTTCCTGGACCGCGACGGGGTACTGAATGAAGAAATAGGCCACTATGTGTGGCACCCCGAGGAATTTGTGGTGCTGGCAGGCGTGCCCGAGGCCCTGGCGCGGCTGAAAGCGGCGGGCTATTATCTGGTGGTGGTGACCAACCAGGCTGGCATTGCCAAAGGCCTATATACGGCCACCGATGTACACGCCTGCCATCAAAAGCTGCAGGATGCCTGCGGTAACCTGATAGACGCGTTTTACTTTGCCTCGGCGCACCCGTCGGTATCAGAGTCATTGATGCGCAAGCCGGATTCTCTGATGCTGGAAAAGGCTATGGCCCGGTTTAAGCTGGACCCGGATGAGTGCTGGATGGTGGGGGACAGGCTGCGCGACATGGAAGCCGGTGCCCGCGTAGGCGTGCAGGGTATTATGATTGGCAGCACTGAGCAGGTAGAATACACCCGCTCCGCCCCCAACCTGCTGGCCGCCACTGACCTTATTTTGGCACTATAGAGTTCAAGCCTGAAGAACAGAACACGGTACAAAAGAGAAGCCGCCTGCCTGGTTAGGGAAAGGCGGCTTCTCTTTTTGAGGGGTTGTAAGCGGCTATTGCTGCTCAGAGGGGGGAAGCTGGCTGGTAGCGGCCACGGGCGAGGCTACCTGCGTGGCAGGCTTGGCTTCTGAATACGCAGGGCATTTGGTCTTGCATGACGCCAACCCCGCTAAACCTACCACTGTCAATAGCAAAACTTTCTTCATGCTTTAGTGCAAAAAATGAATGGATGTATAAATGCTTGATGTGCGGGAAAAGCGCGTCCTAATACAAAGAAACGCAAGATTTTACTTTCTAGTATGCGGCTGAATCAGTATCTAAAAAAGTCAATAAAAAAGCCGGTTTCCTGAATACACAGGAAACCGGCCAAAAATTCCAGCTACAGAAAAAATCTACTGGTGGCTGATGGTGCTAGCGGTGCTGGCCATAATGGGAGACGAAACGCGGTTGGCAGATTTCGTGCTGCTATACGTAGGGCACTTGCTCTTATTGCAGCTAGCCAGGGCAAACGTGGCTACCGAGGCCAGCAGTAGGAATTTTTTCATAACGAAGAGACAGAAGTAGAAAAGTGGAGAAAACGAAGATATCAAAAGTACAGCTTCGCGGCGGCCGTACCAACAGCCGCCGCAGAATTCCCTACGAGGTATAGCCCAGTATGCGCATCATCGACTCGCCGCTTTGCTCCTCGGCAAAGACATAGTCGGTGAGGGTACCGTCCTCGGCGCGGTCCAGAATCACCATTTTGGGGGCCGGAATCAGGCAGTGCTTTACGCCGCCGTAGCCGGAAAGGCTTTCCTGGTAAGCCCCCGTGTGGAAGAAGCCCACATACAGCGGCTTTTGGTCTACGGGCTTGCGCTCGGGCAGGAATACCTGGTAAATGTGCTTTTCCGCGTTGTAGTAATCCTGGGAGTCGCAGGTGAGGCCGCCCAGCTGAATCTTCTTGTACTTCTTCTCCCAGCCATTCACGGCCAGCATAATAAAACGCTGGTTCAGGGCCCAGGTATCGGGCAGGTTCGTGATAAACGAGCCGTCAATCATGTACCACAGCTCCTTGTCGTTCTGCAGCTTCTCATCCAGAATGGAGTAAATAACCGCCCCGGACTCGCCTACGGTGAAAATGCCAAATTCCGTGAAGATATCCGGCTCCGGCACACCTTCTTCCTGACAGATGCGCTGCACCGTACGCAGCACCTCTTCAATCATATAAGGATAGTCGTACTCCGGCTGCACCGAGGTCTGGATGGGCAGGCCACCGCCAATATCAATGGTCGTCAGCGTGGGGCACACTTTGCGCAGCTCCGTGTACTTATGCACAAAGCGGCTCAACTCCGACCAGTAATAGGAGGTATCCTTGATGCCGGTGTTGATGAAGTAGTGCAGCATGGTGAGCTCAAAGCGCGGGTCGTCTTTGATTTTCTGCTCATACAGCGGAATGGCATCGGCGTAGCGAATACCCAGGCGCGAGGTGTAGAACTGGAAGCGCGGCTCCTCATCGGAGGCCAGGCGCATACCCACGTTGCACTTTTCGCGCACGTTATCGTGGTAGTAGTCGGCCTCGTTGGGCGAGTCCAGAATGGGCATGCAGTTCACAAAACCATCATTGATGAGGTTCGTGATTTCCCGCTTGTATTCTTCCGTCTTGAAGCCGTTGCAGATAATATAGGTGTCCTTCGAGACCTTGCCTTTCTTGTGCATGGCCCGGATGATGCTGATATCAAACCAGGAAGAGGTTTCGATGTGCACATCATTCTTCAGCGCCTCTTCTACTACAAAGCTGAAGTGCGAGGCCTTGGTGCAATAAGCATAGGAGTAGCGGCCTTTGTAGCCGGTTTTCTCAATGCCGTCCGCAAACCACTGCTTGGCGCGCTGAATCTGGCTGCTGATTTTGGGCAGATACGTGAGGCGCAGCGGGGTGCCGTGCTTCTCAATCAGGGCCATCAGGTCAATATCGTGGAAGCGCAGCTCGTTGCTTTCCACATGAAAATCGGGGGTAGGCCAGTCAAATGTCTGGCTGATGAGGTCTTGATAGGTATCCATTCAGGAACTTGGGTTTTTCTTGGATCAGGATAGTTTTCCGTGGTTGGTAAGCTGGAAAAGCGGGTGTTGTTTTCAAAATCAGCGCCAAAAGCAGGCTGAAGTGAAAATTGGACCGCGAAAAACCAAAACCGACAACGAAAATCCCGAACTTAGTGCTCGCAAAGATACCCCGCCCGCGGGGTTTTGGTTGTGCTTTGTTCGTTGGTTGCGCCGGAAGGTCCGGGTGCGTCAAGCCTGAGTGGCTCGCAGCTGCTCAATCGGCAAGCATTAAAACCACCTTTAACCTTTTTCCTGCCCATGTAATATGCGACGCATAAAGCTTCTGGAAGTACGCTCCGAACTCGGAGCCGGTACCCGTGGCGCCAGCCTGGGGGTAGATGCCCTCAAAGTGGCCTGCCTCAACAAAGGGTCCGATTACTTTCGCCGGTTCAACTCCGTGGCCATCCCGGATCTGAACCATGTGCTCTTCGACAAAAATCATTTTCCGAAGGCCAAGCACATTGATTCCATTTACACCGTGCAAAAAGGCATTGCCAACACGGTAGAGCAAACCCTGCGCTTTGGGGAGTTCCCCTTGGTACTGGCCGGCGACCATAGCAGCGCCGCCGCCACCATTGCGGGTATTAAAGCCGCTTACCCGCACAAAACGCTGGGCGTAGTTTGGGTTGATGCCCACGCCGACATTCACTCGCCCTACACCACGCCTTCCGGCAACATGCACGGCATGCCGCTGGCCATCAGCCTGGGCGACGACAACCTGGAGTGCCAGCGCAATGTCATTGAGCCGGAAACTGAGTTTTTCTGGAAGCGCCTCAAAGACCTGGGCGAGCCCGGCCCCAAAGTCACTGCCGAACACCTGGTGTATGTAGTAGTGCGCGATACGGAGCCGGAGGAAAACGCCATTATTGAGCGCCTGGGCATCAAAAACTACAAGCTGGACGAGGTAAAGGCCAAAGGCACCCGCCGCATAGCCCGCGAAATATATGAGCGCCTGCGCTTCTGCGACCTGGTGTACATCAGCTTCGATGTGGACTCCTTGGACTCCCGCTTCAGCAAAGGCACCGGCACGCCCGTAGTGGATGGCCTGAACGTGGAAGAAGCCATTAGCCTGTGCCGTGCCCTGCTGGAAAACGACCGGGTGGTGTGCTTTGAAATGGTGGAAATTAACCCCACCCTGGACTCCGAAAACACCATGGCCACCAATGCCTTCGATATTCTGGAAGCCGCTACGGATGCCATTCAAAACCGCCTCCGGATGGAGGAAGTGACGAGCCGGTAGCTGTAAAAGCCAGTCATGTCGAGCGCAGCCGAGACATCTCGCGTGCTGATGTTGTGGTGCTAATCACTATTCACCACACTAGCGAGATGTCTCGGCTGCGCTCGACATGACTGGCGTTAGTGGTTGCAAGCCGCAAAACGGCTTCAAACGGCTGTTCATTGCCCAGCTTGTTGGTCCCCGGCGTGGGTTCCGCTACTTTTGTTGCTTCATACTTACGCTGTCCACTCCGGAGCCGATGGGTCGGTTCCTTTATTCCGCACCCCGTGCAACAACTCGAACAGTCGATTAAAGCCGCCCTCAGCACCGCCATTCAGCAAGCTTTTGGGGCTTCCGTAGCTCCGGATCAACTTACCATTCAGCCTACCCGCAAGGAATTTGCCGGCTCGTTCACGCTGGTCACCTTTTCGCTGACCAAAATGCTGGGCAAAGGCCCCGAGCAGATTGGGCAGGCACTGGGCGAGTGGCTGGTAGCCAATGAGCCCAAAGTGAAAGGCTTTAACGTGGTGAAAGGCTTCCTGAACCTGGAAATTGCCGATGCCCAGTGGCTGGCCCTGTTCGAGCAGCTCCGCCAGCAGCCCGATGGCGCACCAGTACCCACTGGCGGCCCGCAGGATGTGGTGGTGGAGTATTCCTCGCCCAACACCAACAAGCCCCTGCACCTGGGCCACCTGCGTAACAACTTCCTGGGCTACTCCGTGGCCGAGATTCTGAAGGCTACCGGCGCTACCGTTACCAAGGCCAACCTGGTCAACGACCGGGGCATTCATATTTGCAAGTCGATGCTGGCGTACCAGCGCTTCGGGCACGGCGAAACCCCGCAATCGGCCGGTATTAAGGGCGACCATCTGGCGGGCAAGTACTACGTGCTGTTCGAGAAGCACTACCGCGAGGAGATAAAGCAGCTGGAAGCCGAAGGTGTAGCTACTGATGTGGCCAAGAAGCAGGCTCCGCTGATGCTGGCGGCGCAAACCATGCTGCAGCAGTGGGAGCAGGGCGACGAAGAAGTTATCAGCCTCTGGAAGCAGATGAACGGTTGGGTGTACGAGGGCTTCGACGAAACCTACAGGAACATCGGCGTTGATTTCGACCAGTATTACTACGAGTCCGAAACCTACCTGCTGGGCAAGGAGCGGGTGGAGGAAGGCCTGCAGAAAGGCGTGTTCTTCAAGAAGGAAAATGGCTCCGTGTGGGTGGATCTGAAAGAAGAAGGCCTCGACGAAAAGCTCCTGCTCCGCGCCGATGGCACCTCGGTGTACATCACCCAGGACCTGGGCACCGCCGAGCTGAAGTACCAGGACTACCACTACGACCTCTCGGTGTACGTTATTGCCGACGAGCAGAACTACCACATGCAGGTGCTGAAGGCTGTGCTGCACAAGCTGGGCAAGCCCTACGCCGAGGCCATCCATCACCTCAGCTACGGCATGGTGGATCTGCCCTCGGGCAAGATGAAGAGCCGCGAAGGCACCGTGGTAGACGCCGACGAGCTGGTGCGCGAAGTAGTGGAAGCCGCCAAAGCCGCGACGCTGGAAAAAGGCAAGACCGAAGGCCTGACCGAAGAGAAGGCTGAACAGCTCTACCACATGCTGGGCCTGGGTGCCCTGAAGTACTACCTGCTGAAGGTGGACCCCAAGAAGCGCATGCTCTTCAACCCCGAGGAGTCCGTGAGCCTGGAAGGGCACACGGGACCGTTCATTCAGTATTCGCACGCCCGTATTTCGGCCATCCGCCGCAAGGCCCTGGAGCAGGGCGTTTCGGAAGATACTGATTTGAGCACCCTCACCAGCCTGCACGAAACCGAGCAGGAGCTGGTGCAGGAGCTGGGTCGCTACGCGGCCGTGGTGGCCGAGGCCGCCCGCAACTTCTCCCCGGCCGTGGTGGCGCAATACGCCTACGACATTGCCAAGGCCTACAACCGCTTCTACACCGAGGTACCCATTTTTGTGGAGTCAGACCCAGTGAAGAAAGCTTTCCGCGTGGCGTTGTCGGCGCAAACGGCCCGCACCATTAAGGCCAGTATGGGCCTGCTGGGCATTGCGGTGCCCGAGCGGATGTAAAAATAAAAAAACTCCTCTTCTAACCAGCAGGGGAGTTTTTCTTTCCTCTATTCTTCAAAAACGATTGATATGAAAAGCGTTGCCGTGTACTGTGGGGCAAGCTCCGGGTTCAATGAAATTTACCGCCAGCAAGCCGACCTTATGGGCCAGGAGCTGGTACGGCGGGGCCTCACGCTGGTGTACGGCGGCGGCCGGGTAGGCCTGATGGGCGCCGTAGCCGATAGTGTAATCCGGAATGGCGGCAAGTCCATTGGGGTTATTCCCGACTTTTTGGCCGATAAGGAGCTGGCGCATATGGGCCTCACGGAGCTGCACGTAGTGAAAAGCATGCACGAGCGGAAGCTGCTGATGGCCGACCTGGCCGAAGGCTTTATTGCCATGCCGGGCGGTTTCGGCACGCTGGAAGAGCTGTTTGAAGTGCTGACCTGGGGCCAGCTGGGCCTGCACCAGAAGCCCAGCGGTGTTTTCAACGTGAATGGCTTCTACAACCACCAACTGCAATTCCTGGATAAGATGGTGGACGAAGGCTTTCTGCGCCCCGAAAACCGCGCCCAGCTGCAGCAGGACGATACGCCCGCCGGCCTGATTGATAAGATGCTGGCCTACCAGCCCACCAACCTGGAGAAATGGCTGACGGTGCCCCGTACCTAAGGGCTTAAACGCCGGCGCAAACCCTGTTCTTTCCCTGGAAAAAACAATATCTTGCTGTTGCTGGTTGGCCGGAAGAACAATTCAAATTCACGTAGACCTGTACCGAACTCCCTATTCGTATGAAAGCTTTTTTCTTAGTTGCGCTGGGCGGTATGGCCGCCTGCGGTTTTTCTTCTTCTACTGCGTCTAAAACCGCCACTACTGCTCCTGCTACCATGACCGAAGCTACCGCACAAGGCACCGTGTATGATTACACCGTGAAGGATATTAATGGCAAAGATGTCAGCCTCGGCCAGTATAAAGGCAAGAAGCTGCTCATCGTAAATACGGCCTCGGAGTGCGGTTACACGCCTCAGTACAAGGAGCTGGAAGAGCTGAATAAGAAGTACGGCGACCGGGTAACCGTGCTAGGCTTCCCCGCCAACAATTTCGGGGGCCAGGAGCCCGGCTCCAACCAGGAAATTGCCACCTTCTGCGAGAAGAACTACGGCGTTACTTTCCCGCTGTTCTCCAAGGTTTCCGTGAAGGGTGATGACACCGAGCCGCTGTTCAAGTATCTCTCCGATAAGTCGAAAAACGGCGCAGTAGGGGAGGCCCCTTCCTGGAATTTCTGCAAATACCTGGTAGATGAGCAGGGCCACGTCCTCAAATTCTACCCTTCTAAAGTAAAGCCCATGAGCGAAGAGCTGGTGGCCGATATTCTGAAGTAGACCTTCGATTTATTTCGAACGTCATGCTGAGCGAAGTCGAAGCATTTCGCGTGCTAATGTTGTGGTGCTAATTTATTGCCACTCTAGCGAGATGCTCCGACTTCGCTCAGCATGACGTTCTTTTGTTTGGTATGAATACCTCTTCTGCTTCCATCAACCCGGCCCAGGCCTGGGTTTCCGCTTTCCGGCCGCGCACGTTGCCGCTGGCGCTGGCCAGCATTTTCATGGGCAGCTTTCTGGCCAGGTCGGTCGGCTCGTTTAGCTGGCTGGTGCTGGCGCTGGCAGCCCTCACCACCATTCTCCTCCAGATACTAAGCAACCTGGCCAACGATTACGGCGACTCCCAGAACGGCGCCGACAGCGTGCACCGCGAAGGGCCGCAGCGGGCCGTGCAGAGCGGGGCCATTACGCCGCAGCAAATGAAGCACGGCATGGCCGTATTTGGCGTAGCCTCCTTGATTTCGGGGGTGGCGCTGCTGTGGGTGGCGCTGGGTACCGCCGGCGCCTGGGTGTTCCTGGCCTTTTTTATAATGGGCCTGTCGGCTATCTGGGCGGCCGTTAACTACACGGCTGGCTCCAAGCCCTACGGCTACGCCGGCCTCGGCGACTTATCCGTGTTTATCTTCTTTGGGCTGGTGGGCGTGTGTGGCACCTATTACCTGCATACGCGCACCTTACCTTTAGCCGTACTGCTGCCCGCCGCCGCGCTGGGCTGCTTTGCCACGGCAGTGCTAAACGTCAACAACATCCGCGACATCCGCTCCGATGAGCTGGCCGGTAAAATTACTGTGCCCGTGCGGTTGGGCCCGGTGCGGGCGCGCCGCTACCACTGGCTGCTGCTGGTGTTGGGTTTTAGCTGCGCGGTGCTGTTTGTGGCTTTCACGTATCACTCGCCCTGGCAGTGGCTGTTTTTGCTTTCCCTGCCGCTGTTCTTCTTCAATGCCCGCCAGGTGTGGCTGCGGCAGGAGTCTATGCAGCTCGACCCCTTATTAAAGCAAATGGCCATGAGCACCCTGGCCTTTACGCTGCTGTTTGGACTAGGCCAGATACTATAGCTGACAGAAGTTTACATCTCAAAAAACAATGCCGCGCCCACCAGCGCGGCATTGTTTTTTATCGGCCCAATTCCGGAATGCAGTCAAGCAAAAAAAGCGGCATTAGAGACTGAAAAGGACGGTGCAGATTGTGGCGTAAGTGTATTAAATGGAATGGTGATGTAAGTGCAAAGCCCTTCCTGATATTGCTTTGGCTGATTTTTGCTTGTATTTCCCACACACAGAGTGTTAAATTTGACTGCTGCCCTTACCAGGTGGCTGCCTGGCTTTTACTCCTTGGATAGTACCAATGGAAAGAGCCAGTGGCAGCAGCTTACCCGGTAGCGGAACTCCCCTTATTTCCAATCTCTCCTTTGCTGCGGGTGCTTTTTCAGCCTCTGCCCGGGATAGGTTTGCCGTTGCTAGGTAAAGCACAGTACCGATATGGCCTTCCGCTATTGTTTATCTGAAGTTTCATCCAGCTTTCGCCGACGAATAGGTAGTCTTATTGGAGCCTGGCTCCTGAGCCTGCTGATAGGAAATGCTACCGCCCAGCAATTTCTGCGGGCGCAAGGTCCTGATCTGGTGAATGCCTCCGGCCAGAAAGTAGTGCTGCGGGGCGTAAACGTGGGCGGCTGGCTGCTGCAGGAAAGCTATATTCTGGGTACTGATACTCTGAATTCACAGGGCCGCATTCAGGCCGCGCTGCTGCGGACCATGTCGCCTAAGCAAGTGGAGAAATTCTACCACCGCTACCGGGCCCGCTTTGTTTCCAAGGCGGATATTGATTTTCTGGCTGATCAGGGTTTCAATTGTGTGCGCCTGCCGCTGCACTATGATTTATTCCTGACCCCCAAGCAGCGCCTCACCCGGTTCCGGGCGCTGCAAAACCCCGCTGCCGTTGCTGCCTACGCCGATTCTCTGGCTGCCTGGAACGACCGCGGCCAACTGTTTACGGCCCGCCAGCTGGATGGCTACCGCTATATAGATGATGTGCTGCGCTGGTGCGGGGCCCGTGGCCTGTATGTGGTGCTGGACCTGCACGCAGCCCCCGGCGGCCAGGGCACCGACCGCAACATCAACGATAATATGGTGCCGCTAGACCTCTGGAAGCGCCAGGATGCCCGCGGCCGCCTGGTGTATCAGGATGCCATTGTGCGCCTATGGGAGCAGCTGGCGGCCCGCTACCGTACCGATGCCCGCGTGGCCATGTATGACCTTATCAATGAGCCGCATAACCTGAATGCGGCGAATGGCCTGAGTAATGATAACCAGGAGTTGCGGACCCTGTATGTACGGCTGCTGCAAGCCGTGCGGGGCCAGCAGGACAACCACCTGGTGCTGCTGGAAGGCAACGGCTACGGCAACGAGTACACCAACCTTACGCCTGATAAACTGCCCACCGAGCTGCGCCCCAACCTCGTGTATAATGCCCACCGCTATTGGTGCTCCAACAGCCCCGATGCCACCGATCCTAATCCCAATCAAATCAACCTGATCCATAACCTAGCGGCTTTCCGCGACCAGCACCAGGTGCCCGTTTGGGTGGGCGAAACCGGCGAAAACTCCAACGACTGGTTTGCCACCGCCGTGCAGGGTCTGAACGACCAGAACATCGGCTGGTGCCACTGGAACCTGAAACGGGTGGATGCCACCAGCAGCCTGTTGCGGGCAAAGCCCTACGGCAGCATTCTAACGGCCGGTGGCCGGAGTAAGCTTTTGCAGCAGGTAGCATTCCACCATTGCCAAGTAAATAAAGATGTGGTGACGGCTCTTACCCGGCCGGCCGATGCCCGGACCCCCTTTATGGCCCTTCGTATACCGGGCACCATTCACGCGGTAGATTATGATATGGGCCGCGCCGGCATTGCCTATCAGGATACCTACGCAGCCCGGATAGATTACCGCAATACCGCCCCCGTGAACCAGGGAGATGCCTACCGCAACGATGGAGTGGATATTGAACGCACCTCTGATCAGCCATCCAACGGCTATGCGGTGAGTAGCCTGGAACCAGGAGAGTGGCTGCGCTATACGGTGGAGGTTGCCACGGCCGGGACATATACCCTGCAGGTGGGGCTTAAGCCCGCCGCCACGCCGGGCAGGCTTACTTTCCGGCTGGGTGATGCCGTAATAGCCACAGCCATGGTGCCGCCGGCCAACGGCGTCCCCACCTGGACTACCATAGCACTGAGCACTTCCCCGCTCCCGGCAGGGCAGCATACAGTACAGCTGATGGTAGACCAGCCGGTAGAACAAATAAGCTGGTTGCGGTTCATAGAAGGCAGCTCAACCCCGGCAGTGGAATAAGCTGAACAGGCATTTTTGTATCTTGGAAGTCCCATGCACAGCTTTCACCACTTCCTTTCTTCATTCTCGGGGCGCTGGCTTTCCGGTGGCTGGCTGAGCCTGCTGCTTCTGCTGGTATTAACTCTGGAAAATCCGGTGGCAGCCCAGATAAATCCCCTGCGGGTGCGCACCGGTCTGGAAGAGCTTTATGTGGAACCGGCGTGTTATGGTGTGCTGGAAGACCCCACTGGTGAGCTTACGCTGGCCCAGGTGCAGCAGCCGGCCAATGCCCGGCGGTTTGTGCGCGGCGATAAAATAGCCACCAACATAGAGCATACCAACTCTGCCTATTGGTTGCGGGTGCAGGTGCAGGCGGAGGGGGCAGTGCGCCGGCATTGGTACCTTGAATTGTTTGATTCTCACATCAATGAGGTGGCCTTCTTCCCGGCCGCCGACCCCACGCTGGTGGTCTATACCGGCGCCGACCTGCCGCTGACGACCCGCAAGCTGCCCTACAAAAACTTCCTGTTTTTTCTGCCGCTGCAGGCTAATGAAACCCAAACCTATTATCTGCGGCTGAAGTCAACGTCCAAAACCAGCTTCCTGAGTCGGCTCCGCACAGAGCAGTCCTTAGCCGATCATTTTCAGGCCGAATACGGTCTGTTGGGCGCTTTCTATGGGGTGCTACTGATTATGGTCATCTATAATCTGTGCATTTACCTGTTCATTGGCGAGCAGACCTACCTGCGCTACGTGCTCTATGTGGGAAGCTGCAGCTTGCTATTTCTGTCTGAAGACGGGTTAGGCTTTCAGTACCTCTGGCCTAATCAGCCCGAGCTGAACCAAGTGGTTATTCTGGGCTCGCCCATCCTGTTGCTGCTCACTTTCAGCTACTATGCCCGGCAGTTTCTGGATGCCCCGCAGCGACTGCCCCGCTACGATAAGTGGCTGCGCATTGTGGTGCTGGTAAGTGTGTTCGTCCTTCTGCTGGATGCCGTCTGGCTGCACTTGGGGTGGGGCTTCTGGCTTTACCTGCTTCCCTATGGCATGTTGTACTATGCCGCTTTCCGGGTATGGCGGATGGGGATGCGGGCCGCCCGCTTTTTCCTGCTAGCGCATGCGCTGGTGGCCCTTAGTGTGGGCTTCCTGATTTTGCGCAAGCTAGGTATTAACACCTTTACTAATACCATCACGGTGTACAGCATGAATGCGGCCTTCGTGATAGAAGTAGTAGTGCTATCCTATGCCCTGGGTGAAAAGATCAAGGCCATTAAGGATGCCACCATTCGGGCGCAGGCCAAGCTGGTAAAGCAGCTGCACAAAAAGCATCAGGCCCAAAACCGGCTGGTAGAGCAGCTGAGGCAGAATCAGGAACTGAAAGACCAGTTGAACACCGAGCTGGAAGGGGAGGTGGCCCGCCGCACCGAGGAACTGCGCCGGCAGAGTGATACCATCAGTGCGCAAAACCGCGAGTTGCTGCAGGCCAATGGGCTACTGGCCTTGCAGTCAGCTGCCATTGAGAAGCTGAACACCGACCTGCAGCGCGACCTGCACCAAAGCCAGACGGCCCGGGTGCTTTCCAAAGAAGTGGATTTTGGGGAGTTCAGCCGCATTTACCCCGATAAGGATGCCTGCCTGGTGTACTTAGCCGATTTGAAATGGGCGCGGGGCTACCACTGCCGCAAATGTGGGCACGAGAAGTTCTGCGACGGTCGAGAGCCTTATTCGCGCCGTTGCACGCGGTGCCGCTATGTAGAGTCAGCCACTGCCTACACACTGTTTCAGAAGTGCAAGTTCTCCATTGTGAAGGCCTTGTATGCGGTGTTTCTGATTCATACCCATAAAGGCAACTATTCATCGCAGGAATTGTCGCGGGTGCTGGACCTGCGGCAGGCTACCTGCTGGAGCTTTCAGCAGAAAGTATTGGAAGCTATGCAGCGGCGGCGGCAGGTTCCGGATTATGATGTGAACGAAGGCTGGACCCACGTTCTGCTGGATGACTCCGTGCCGGTAGAGGAGGAGCAGGGATGAAAAAGCAGGAAAAGCATACTGCTTAGGATAGTACAGGAAAAAAAAGTAAAAAAATTGGGTAAAGGCCGCCTTTTTTTTATTGTTTTTTAGCCGTGCTACCCACAGCCAGAAAACGCACCTGGCAAGCCAATTAAAGGAAATAATGGGTAAGTAAGCGTGTGCTATAAGCGTAACGATTTTTTGTGATGTAAACTAAAAAACGCCGTTTCTGGCTTGATTAAGAGGTTTTAAGGCTTGCATTTGCCATACAAGCTCTGGTATATTTGGTTGTCCTCACCTACCTATGAAGCCTTCCTTGACTCCCCACAAGTCAGTGCTTTGGAGTGGTCGCCGGCTTTTGTCGGGCTCCCGCTTCCGCTTGCACACATCTTCCCGGCATCTTGTCGCACTGGCTCTTTGCACTGGTGGGTTGGAGGCATGCCAGCGGCCAGCCCTTCCGGTTGCTACTACTATTACCGCCAATTCTACTACAACTCCCGTGGCCGCTCCGGCTGCTGCTCCTCAATGGAGCCCCCGCGTGCAGCAACTGCTGAGCCAGATGACGCTGGAGGAGAAAATCGGGCAAATGACTCAGCTCGCCAACACCGTTATTAATACAACCGGTGTACAGCGGGATGTGGTGCTGGATTCCGCCAAGGTAACGGCGCTTATCCGGCAGTTTCATATTGGCTCTTTCCTGAACGGGGAGGCAGTGCCTGCCCGGCAGTGGCTGGCATATTCTATGGCATTGCAGCGCATTGCCATGCGGGAGTCGCGCCTGCACATCCCTATTATCTACGGCATCGACCATATGCACGGGGCCAGCTACGTAGCCGGTACCGCCATTTTTCCGCATAACCTCAACCTGGGTGCCTCCTTCAACCCGGAGCTGGCCCGGCAAACGGCCCGCGCCACGGTACTGGAGTCCGCCGATTTGGGGCACCACTGGGTGTTTGCCCCGGTGCTGGACTTGGGCGTGAATGCCTACTGGCCACGCCTGTACGAAACCTACGGCGAAGACCCCTTGGTAGCCTCTGCCATGGGCGTAGCCTTTGTGCGGGAGCTGCAGGAAAACAAAGATATCCTTCCTTATAAAGTAGCCGCCTGCGGCAAGCACTTCCTGGGCTACTCCGACCCACGCAACGGCTGGGACCGGACTAATGCCATGATTTCGGACCAGCGCCTGCAGGAGTTTTTCCGCCCCTCTTTTCAGGCAGCAATGGATGCCGGGCTGAAAACCATCATGATCAACTCCGGCGAAATTAACGGCGAGCCGGTGCATGCTTCCAAAGCCATTCTCACGGATTTGCTGCGCACGCAAATGGGGTTCAAGGGCGTAGCCGTTACCGACTGGGAAGACATCATTCGCCTGGTGCGGGTGCAGAAGGTAGCCGCCGATGAGAAGGAGGCCACCTTTATGGCCGTGGATGCAGGTGTGGATATGGCCATGACACCCTACACCACCGACTTCTGCCGCCTGGTAAAAGAGCTGGTGCAGGAAGGCCGCCTGACTGAGGAGCGCATCAACCTTTCCGCAGGCCGCGTGCTGCAGCTGAAGGACGATCTGGGCTTGTTTGAAAACCCCATGCCCCGCGCCGACCGGCTCAACCGCATCGGCGACCCCGCCCTCAAGCAACAGGCAGTGGCTGCTGCTACGGAAACGTTTGTGTTGCTCAAAAACGAGCAGAACACGCTGCCCTTAAGCAAGGCAAAAGTAAAGCGCCTGCTGGTTGTAGGGCCTTCGGCTGATTCCCGCGCCAACCTGGCCGGGGGCTGGACGCTGGCCTGGCAGGGCCGCCCTGAAAATGAATACCCGCGCGAGGTGCAAACGATTGTGGGCGCCCTGCAGCGTGAATATCCGAGTGCAAAGGTGGAAATGGTACCGTACCGCAATGCCAAAGGTCAGCTGCAACTGGCCGGCATTGCGGCCGCGGCCCGCCGCGCCGATGCCATAGTAGTAGCCATTGGCGAGAAGCCATACACCGAGGGCCTGGGCAACACCAGCGACCTGACGCTGCCCGAAGACCAAGTGCAGCTGGTGCAAACCACCCAGGCCAGCGGCCGCCCCACCATACTGGTCGTTATTGGTGGCCGGCCCAGCATCATCCGGGGGGTGGCTGAAAAGTCGGCGGCCATTATATGGGGCGGGCTGCCGGGCTTTGGTGGGGGAGAGGCCCTGGCTGCGCTGCTGAGTGGCCGGGCCAATTTCAGCGGCAAGCTGCCGTTCACGTATCCGCAGTTTGCCGGCCACATCTCCAACTACCACCACGACAACAACGAGAATAGCCTGGAGCTGAGTGATTTTGGCGCCGGCTTCGAAAACCGGGGGGCTAAATTTAAGCCTGCCATGCTCACAGAGTTTGGCCAGGGCCTGAGCTATACTACCTACCAGTACAGTAATCTGCTGCTCTCTGATTCGGTAATCAGCAGCGCTGGTACGGTACGCGCTACGGTGCGCGTAACCAATACCGGCCAGCAGGCGGGTAAAGAGGCCGTGCTCTGGTTTCTGACGGATGAGGTGGGCCGCATTGCCCGCCCGGTGCGCTTGCTGAAACATTTTGACAAGCAGGTGTTTACACCTGGACAGAGTCGGGAAATGACTTTTATCATCAACCCCAGACAGCACCTGAGTTACCCCGATGCTCAGAGCCGCCCCCAGTTGGAAAATGGCTACTTCACTTTACGCGTAGGCGACCAGACCGCTCGCTTTCGCTACGCGGACCCAGCGGCCCGCGCTTCTGCTCCGGCTGACCCCACTCCCCGGGCCGGCTCCACTGCCAACTAGCACGCTTGGTGCTGCCCGGCCCCGACGGGTATACTTTTTTTGATTTCCCTTACCAATCCCAATCCCACGTAAATGTCCCAACCCTCTACTTCTTATCTGCTGCTCCGGCGAGCCGCTCTGGTGGCCGCCTGCGGGTGGCCCACCCTGGTAGTGCCGGCTCAGGCAGCGCTACCTGCCAGCCTAAGCCCTGCGGCGCTGGTGCAGGCATCGGCGGCCGATGTGACCGTGTCCGGACGCGTAACCCAGCCAAATGGTGACGGGTTGCCCGGCGTAACGATTGTGGTAAAAGGTACCACCCGTGGTACCTCTACCAACTCTAACGGCAACTTCACAATTGTGGCGCCGGAAGGCAGCACCCTTATTTTCAGCTACGTAGGCTATCAGCGCCAGGAGGTGCCTATTACGGGCGCTAACGCCAGCTTGAACGTGACGCTTCTAGAAGACCTCCAGGCGCTGAACGAAGTAGTAGTAGTGGGTTACGGTACGCAGGAGCGTACTTCGGTAACCGGTGCCGTGTCTTCGATTTCCGGAAAAGATATTGCCTCGCAGCCAGTAGCTGATCCTACGCAGGCCTTGCAGGGCCGCGCTGCCGGTGTTACGGTAACGCAAAACTCCGGGGCACCCGGGGGAGCCGGCGGTACGTCGGTTCGGGTACGTGGTATCACCTCTGCCGGCAATAACTCGCCGCTGTATGTAATTGATGGCTATCCGCTGCCTTCCAGCGACGCCAACGGCAACAGCATCGAGAACCAGCTGAACGCCATCAACCCCAATGATATTGAGAGCATTGATGTGCTGAAGGATGCTTCGGCCACGGCTATCTATGGTCTGCGGGCCGCCAACGGTGTGGTAATCATCACCACCAAGCGCGGTAAGGCCGGTACTTCCAATGTAAACCTGGACGTGTACCGTGGGGTGCAGGAAGTTTGGCGCAAGCTGGATTTGCTGAACGCCGAAGAGTATGCCGTCATCAACAACGAAAGCCGCCTAGCCAAAGGCGACGCCACACTGCCGGCCCTGCGCAACCCGCAGGCCCTGGGCGAAGGCACCGATTGGCAGGACCAGGTATTCCGTAAGGCTGCTATTCAGAGCTACAACCTGTCGGCTTCGGGCGGCAGCGAGAAAGCGCGCTACTCGGTATCGGGGGGCTATTTCAAGCAGGATGGTACGCTGAACGGCTCCCACTTCGACCGGTTTACGCTGCGCGTGAACGGGGATGTGCAGCTGAACCGGGTACTGAAAGTAGGCAACAGCCTGTCCTTAACGCACCTCACTGACCGGCAGGTAGACACCGGCGGCAGCGAGTTTGGCGTGCTCAGCAACGTGTTGCAGGCCCCGCCTACCATTCCGGTATACAACGAGAATGGCTCCTGGTATGAGCCCACGGCCACGGCCGACAACTATGTGGAGCCTAACCCGGTGATGCAGTCCCTGATTACCAAGTCGAAGTTTGTGCGCAACCGCGCCCTTACTACGTTCTTTGCTGAGCTGGAGCCGCTGAAAGGCCTGCGCTTCCGCACCAACATTGGCGCCGACCTGGTTTTCGACAACTACAACGCCTTCACGCCTTCTGCCGGTGCTAACTCACCGCGCTACTCGGTGGCAGGTGCTGCGGCCTACAACAACTACAACCCCAGCTACCTGATTGAAAACACGCTGACCTATGATCGGCTGTTTGCTGACAAGCACCAGGTAACGGTGCTGGTGGGCCAGTCGGCGCAGGAGTTCAACTACAGCACGCTGTCGGCGGGCCGTTCCGGCTACCTCAACAACGATCTGCAGCAAATCAATAACGGCCCCATTAATGCGGCCCTCGGCAACGGCGGCACCAGCAGCCAGAACCGTCTGGCCAGCTACTTTGGCCGCGTTAACTACGATTACGCCGGCAAGTATCTGCTCTCGGCCACCCTGCGCCGCGATGGCAGTTCAGCCTTTGCGCTGGGTGAGAAATTCGGTTGGTTCCCCGGCGTTTCGGCCGGCTGGAGACTTTCGGAAGAGAATTTCGTGAAAGATATCAGCGCCATCAGCAACCTGAAGCTGCGCGCAGGCTGGGGCCGGGTAGGTAACCCCCTGAACGCTGGTCAGTTTGCTTATCTGGCGGGTATAAACTCGGGCATTACCTATGTATTTGGTCCCGATGGAACCGTAGTGGCCGGTGCTGCTCCTACGCGTCAGCAGAACACGCAGCTGAAGTGGGAAAACAACGAGCAGACCAACTTGGGCGTTGACCTGGGCTTGTGGGGTAACCGCTTGGAGACCAGCATTGACGTATACAGCCGCAAGTCGCCGAATCTGATCAGCTCCGTACCGCCTTCCCTGGTGTCCGGTACTTATGAGTCAGTGCCGACCAACGCCATTTCGGCCGTGAACAAGGGTCTGGACGTGTCTATTACCACCCGTAACTACGTTGGCGGCGAATCCGGCTTTAACTGGACCAGCTCCCTGATTTTCTCTACGTACAAGAGCAACATTGAAAACCTGGGCACGGCCGTTCCTTTCAATGGCCTCAATAACCGCCTGGGCTCACCCATTGTGCGCTACGACCAAGGCCAGCCCTTCGGCGCCTTCTACGGCTACGTAGCCGATGGCCTGTTCCAGACCCAAGAAGAAGTAACCAGCCACGCTACCCAGCAAACAGGTACGGCTCCCGGCGACATCCGCTTCAAGGATATTAACAACGACGGCGTTATCAACGATGCCGACCGTACCTTCATCGGCAACCCGAACCCGGACTTCACCTACGGCCTGAACAACACGCTGACCTGGAAGGGTTTTGATCTAAACCTGTTCATTCAGGGCTCGCAGGGCAATGATATCTACAACCTGAACCGTTTCTACACGGAAGGTGGCCTGTATAGCAACGGTAACTCCAGCACCCGCGTGCTGGGCCGCTGGACCGGTGCCGGTACCAGCAACGATGTGCCGCGTGCCATTGCCGGCGACCCCAACCAGAACCTGCGCGTAAGCAGCTACTTCATCGAAGACGGCTCTTACCTGCGCATCAAAACGCTGACGCTGGGCTACAACCTGCCCAAAACGGTACTCAGCCGCCTGGCTTCCCAGCAAATGCGGGTGTACGTGTCGGCGCAGAACCTGCTGACGCTGACCAAGTACACGGGCTTCGACCCGGAACTGGGACAGGGCGGCGTAGACCGGGGTATCTATCCTCAGTCGCGCGTGCTGCTGGCCGGTCTGAACATCGGTTTCTAACCCTTTTCCACCTGCGCGCTTGCCTGGGCAAGAGGCGCACTCCCCTCAAAAATTACACTAATGAATACTTCCAAAAATGTACTTGTCGCGATGTTGCTGGCAGGAATGCTGGCAGGCTGCGGCGAGAGCTTCCTGGATGAGTCGCCGCGCGACTCTGTAACCACCGAAAACTTTTACAAAACAGAAACCGACGCCATTCTGGCCGTAAATGCCGCGTATGCTGAGCTAAGCCGGGGTGGCCAGTACAACTACGCCCTGTGGGGTATCGGCGACATCATGTCGGACAACTCCTTCACCGGTGGTGGGGGCGGTGGCGACGGCGCCGAGCAGCAGCAGCTCGACAACTTCAACATCCCCACCAGCAACCCGCTGACAACCCGCCTGTGGGGTGGCTGCTACGTGGGCATTGGGCGCGCCAACCTAGTGCTGCAGAAAGTGCCCGGCATTGCCAACATGAACGAAGGCATCCGGAAGCGCTGCCTGGGCGAAGCCCAGTTCCTGCGGGCCAAGTATTACTTTGACCTGGTGCGTGCCTACGGCGACGTGCCGCTGGTAACCGTACCGCCTACCAGCCCCGCCGACGTGGCCATTCCACGCACCCCGGCTGAGCAGGTATACGCGCAGATTGAAAAGGATCTGACGGATGCCATCGGCAACCTGCCGGAGAGCTATAGCGGTGTTGATCTGGGCCGTGCTACCAAGTGGGCCGCCACCGGCCTGCTGGCTAAAGTGCACATCACGCGCGGCAACAAAGCGGCGGCTGCCCAACGGGCACTGGAAGTCATTAATGGCAGCGGCAAAAGCCTGTGGGCCAACTATGGCGACAACTTCAAAGTAGCCAACGAGAACGGCAAAGAGTCCATTTTCGAGGTGCAGTACATCAATGGTAAGAATGAGTATACCTTCGATGGTCTGGGCTTTGTAGGCAATGAGTTCTTTGGGCCCCGCGGTATGGGCCTGGTGCCCCAGGGCGGCTACGGCTTCAACATTCCGGAGAAAGAGTTTGTAGACGGCTACGAGGATGGCGACAAGCGCCGCGACGTAACCATCTGGAAGCCCGGCGACGCGTATCCGGCCGGTAGTGCCGTTGCTGCGCAGCCCGCGCAGCTGGTAGGCTCGCCCTTCGGCTTCAACGTGAAGAAATGGTTTGTAGGCAAGGTGAACACCAACGTGTGGGATTCGCCGCTCAACATTCCGGTTCTGCGCCTGGCCGAAGTGTACCTGATTTATGCTGAAGCCGTGGGCCCTACGGCCGATGGCTTCAAGTACCTGAACATGGTGCGCCGCCGCGCTTTCGGTGAGGCTATTGATGCGCCTTCTTCCCACGACCTGACGGCCGCCAACACCTCCAATTTCACGGATGCCGTGATACGGGAGCGTCGGTATGAGTTGGCTTTCGAAGACGACCGTTGGTTTGACCTCAAGCGTACCGGCAAGCTGCTGACTTTGCCCGCACTGCAGGCCAAAGGCGTAAAAGCCTTCAACGTGCTGCTGCCCATTCCGCAGTCCGAGCGTGATGCCAATCCTAACCTTACTCAAAACCCCGGCTACTAAGCCGTATTCGCTATAAATGATGACTCAGACATTTCACCATATCACGGGGCGGCGACTATTGGCGCTGCTCGTGGCGGCTCCTCTGCTGCTGGCTTCCTGCGAAAAGGAAGACTATAAGCTGGAAGGCCCCGTACCTACCGCCGATTTTTCGGCCCAGGTAAACACCACTGAATACCCTTCGGTGGTAACCTTCACCAACAACAGCAAAGACGCTTTCCTGTACCAGTGGGACTTCGGCGACGGTTCGCCGCTGGCCTCAGGCCAGAACGTGACGCACACCTACAAGCGCCCCGGCACCTTTAAGGTGCAGCTGATTACGGCAGGTAGGGGCGGTACGGGTGTATCGCAGCAGAAAGACGTCGTTATTCCTTCTGCTTCCGATAATACGGCCTTCGTGGGCCTCACCAACAGCACCACCACCGGCAACCGCGCCTGGGTGCTCACAAATAAGGCCGGCGCCATTACCAAGCTGGCGGCCAACGGCACCACGGTATTATCATCGTCGGCGGCGGGCAGCCTGCCCGATTGCCAGGCAGATGATGAAGTGACGTTTACCAGCACCTTCACCTACAGCTACAATGCCGGCGACGGCACGTACGTGAACGGCGCCTGCGGCACGGCTAAAACCACCACGTCGGACTTCATTTTCCGCCCAACCGGCACCACCGGCGGGCAGATTGTGCTGAAGCGCAACGGTGCCTTTATTGGCGTGGCTGATTCCGTGAAGAACAAGACCTACGACATCCTGGAAGCGTCTGCTACCACGCTGAAGCTGCGGGGCGAAAACCCGGACGGCACCTTCACGGTGCTCACCTACATGCCCCAGCTTTCTGCTCTGGACCGCGTGAAGCAGCTCCTGACCGGTGGCAGCTCCAAAACCTGGTTGCTGCAGAATGATGTGGATGCCCCCATTATTGTAGGCACCGAGGGCAACCCCGGTCAGTACTTCCCAGGCGTGAAAGCCGGTGAGCTGCCTACCTGCCAGTCAGATGATGAGTACACCTTCTCCGATGCCAACGTATTCACCTACAACGCCAAGGATCAAACCTTCGTGGCCGGTGACTACACCTGCCAGGCGCCGCGTTCCGGCACTTCCAGCTTCAGCTTCGGCCCTGCCGACGGCGCCGGTCTGGCCCAGTTTGAGTTCAGCAAGCCCGGTACCTTCATTGGCGTAACCGATGCCCCGGACCTGACCTACCGGATTATCTCCATTGATGAAACCCATATGGTGCTGCGGGCTGGCAAGCCTAGCGGTACGGTGTTCCAGATGAAGCTGGTGGCGAAATAACCTGCCGCAAATCTTCTCTAAACTAACTATGACAGTACCATTCAATATTACCCTGCGGGGACTATGGATTGGGGCCAGCGTTTCGCTGGCCCTGACTACCCTGGCCTGCACGGAAGAGAAAGCCAAAGTGGTTCCTAAGCCCACGCCCAAACCCACCGAGGTAAATGCCGAAGCCCGCGACTACGCTCAGTACACGGAGCTGAAGTGGAGCGACGAGTTTGACGCCGGCGCGCTGGACCAAACCAAGTGGACGTATGAGCTGGGCGGCGGCGGCTGGGGTAACAACGAGCTGCAGGCCTACACCAATTCCAACGAAAATACCTTCCTCACGGGCGGTAATCTGGTTATTGAAGCCAAACAGCAACAAAGCGGCTCCAACCCGTACACCTCGGCCCGCCTAATCACCAAAGGCAAGCAGAGCTTTACGTTCGGCCGCATTGATGTGCGCGCCAAGCTGCCGAAAGGCAAAGGCGTGTGGCCCGCCATCTGGATGATGGGCTCCAATATTGACCAGGTAAGCTGGCCGGCCTGCGGGGAAATTGACATTATGGAGCTGCGCGGCAGTCAGCCCAGCAAGGTGCTGTCTACCATGCACTTTGGCAATACCCCCTCTGACCACCGCTATAAATCTGGTCCGGAGCAGGTGCTGGCTTCCGGCACTTATGCTGATGACTTTCACATCTACAGCGTAGTGCGCAGCCAGGATCAGATTCGGGTGTTTCTGGATGGCAAGCAGTTCTTCACCTTCACGCCCTCGGATGCCTCGCCGTACCCGTTCAACAATCCGTTCTTCATGATTCTGAACGTGGCTGTTGGGGGAAACTTTGATGGCAACCCCGATGCCAGCACGCAGTTTCCGCAGCGGATGACCGTGGATTACGTTCGTTTTTATCAATACAAATAAACCAACCGAAGTAGTGAGCGACCGTAACCGGCTGGGAGAAGGACCAAGCGTAGAGGAAAAGCATGGCGGCTTCACCCGACTGGCCTGGTTACTGGCCATAGCTTTGTTGGGCACAGGAGCCTATATGCTGCTTCGGCAGCCGCCCCGCCCGGAGTATCGGGCGCCGCTGGCGGCCCAGGCCCCAGTCATTGACGGGCAGTCCACCGACGCCTGCTGGGCGGCGGCGCCCTGGCGCCCGCTGGACCAGCGCTGGGTAGGTGCGGCCACCAGCCCCACCGATTTTTCAGGCCGCTACAAAGTGGTCTGGACGCCGGAGCGCCTGTATGTGCTGGCTGAAATCACCGATGACGTAGTGCGTGATACGCACCCCGACCCGCTGGTAACCTGGTGGGATGATGACTGCCTGGAAATTTTTGTGGATCCGGACCAATCCGGCGGCGACCATCAGTACAACTACAATGCCTGGGCCTATCACGTGGCCCTTAATGGCCATGTAGTAGATATGGGTACCGATCAGAAAGGCCATCTGTATGATGACCACGTGCAAAGCAGCCACACCCAGCGCGGCAACATCACCACCTGGGAAACGTCGGTGGCTTTGTACCCCGATACCTACGACGAAAAGAACCCGGCCGCTAACCAGCCGCAGACTATCCGCGCCAATACGCCCATCGGCTTTGCCCTGGCTTATTGCGACAACGATGCCAGCGTGGAGCGGGAAAACTTCTTCGGGAGTGTGCCCGTGGCCGGCGCCGATAAAAACCGGGGCTGGATTGATGCATCCATTTTTGGAACGCTGCTGCCGGTTGAGTCGGCAGCGCCTAAGCCATAAGCTATTGTATGACTCCTTCTCCGCTTTCTGACTGGCTTTCGCGCTCCGCGATACTGGCTGCCGGCCTCCTGCTGGGGGCCTGCAACTCGGCCCGCCCCCCGCAAACCACCGCCGATGCCTCTGCTGCGGCTACCTCTGCCAAGCCACGCTACAGCTTTAAGGAGCTGGCCTGGCAGGATGAGTTCAACAAGCCCGGCCTGCCTGATTCCACCAAATGGACTTACGATGTAGGCGGCAAGGGCTGGGGTAACCACGAGCTGCAGTACTATACCAAAGCCCGCCTGGAAAACGCCCGCGTAGAAAACGGCAACCTCATTATTGAGGCCCGGCGCGAGCAGCTCTTTCCCGGCAACCCGTACACCTCCACGCGGCTGGTGTCGCGCGGTGGCCCGGGCAAGGGGGGAAGCCAGACGTATGGCCGCTTTGAGATACGTGCCCAGCTGCCCGCTGCGCGCGGCACCTGGCCCGCCATCTGGATGCTGCCCGACGACTGGAAGTACGGCGACAAAAGCTGGCCCGATAACGGCGAGATTGACATTATGGAGTACGTAGGCTACCGCCCCGGCGTGGTGCAGGCCTCTACGCACTGCCACAAATACTACTTCCGCACCAATAACCAGAAAACCGATTCCGTTCGGGTGGAAGATGCTACTACGGCCTTTCACGTGTACGCCCTGGAGTGGACGCCCGAAACCATCACGGCTTTCGTGGATGACAAGCCCTACTTCACCAGCACCAACGAGCACACGGGCTGGGAAGCCTGGCCCTGGGACCACCCGTTCCATTTGCTGCTGAATGTGGCCGTGGGCGGCGACTGGGGTGGCAAGATGGGGGTGGATGAAACCGCCTTTCCCCAGCGGATGCTGGTGGATTATGTTCGGTTTTATCGGCTGAAAGCCAATTAATTTTTCTGCGGGAAAAAGGCCATTTCTGGGCTTATTTCCTGATTTAGTACTCGTTACGGTCCTGCCTGGCACGGCCGCTACGGTTCCGGGGGCCGGCCCAGTTTGTAAGGGGAGTGGGTCGGCCCTGCTGGAAATTTAGTACTTAGTAACGTTTATCTATTTACTCACTTAACCCGCTTGTATGATGAAAACTTCTACGCGAATTCTCCTGACAACCGGCCTGCTGGGTCTGCTGGGCCACGCCGCCGCCGCCCAAACGCTGTATGATGATTTTGAGCAGGTGCGGCTGGTAGCTTATCCCAATGTACAGGGCATGCTGACGCAGGATGCGGCTAACCCCGCTAAGAACACTGTGAATGGCAGCACTACGGTAGCCAAATTTGAACGGGCCGCCGCGGAGCAATATGCCACCATCAGCATTGCACTGGCCGATGCCTCGCGCCGACTCCAGGATGTAACGCCCTATACCACCGGGACCAAGAAAATCAGCCTAAGCTTTTATAGCCCGATGGCCGGGGTGCCGGTGCAGCTGGTGCTGCAGAACAAGGCCAAGGCGGCGGCCACGCCTTATGTGTACCCCCAGGGCAACTACGCGGGCACCTTCAACGCCACCACTACGGTAGCCAATGCCTGGGAAACCCTCACGTTCACCTTCACGCCGGGGCCGGGTAGCAGCGACGCCAGCGTGACGGCCACGGACATCGACCAGCTGGCCCTGCTCATTAACCTGGGCAATAAGGATGGCAGCACCTACTATTTCGACGACCTGAAAGGCCCGGAGCTGACCAACGGCACGCCCGTTGACCCCAAAGTGCCCTTCCTGTACGATAATTTCGAAGACACCCGGCTGGTGCTGTACCCCGCCGTAGAAGGCGACTTTGAGCAGGGAGCCGCCAACCCGGCCAGCGGCAACGGTAACAACAGCCCCAAAGTGGGTAAATACACCCGGGCTGCCGGGGCGCAGTATGCCGTTATTACCATGGCTCCCAATGGCCCCAAACGGTTTGCCGACGTGAGCAGCTACCTGGCCGGCACTTCCAAAATTTCGATGAAATTCTACAGCCCGAAGGCCGATGTTCCGGTACAGCTGGTGCTGCAGGACAAAACCAAAGCGGCTACCGGCTACCCCAATGGTAATCTGGGCGGCACTTTCGATGCCAAAACCACTGTGGCTAATGCCTGGCAAACCCTCACGTTCCAATATAACCCCGGCGCCAACGACCCCACGGTTCTGCCCACCGACGTTGACATGCTGGTGATGCTGATTGCCCCCGGCACGAACAATGGCGATACGTACTATTTCGACGACCTGACGGGGCCTGCCTTCGCGGTAGTGCAGAGCTCCAAAGCTTCCCGGGCTTCCGTAGGGGCATTGGCTCCGCTGTGGCCCAACCCGGCCAACACCCAAAGCCACTTAGAGTTTCAGCTCGTGAAAGCCGGGGCCGTAACCGTTTCCGTTTTTGATTTGCAGGGCCGGCGCATAGCCACCATCCTGCAGCACGCCCATCGGGTTGCCGGCCGCAACCTAGTATATATCCCCACGGCCCAGCTGGCGCCCGGTCTATACCAGGTAAGGCTGGAAATGGCCGGACAAACGGTTAGCCGTCCCTTCAGCGTGCAACACTAGTAGAAAAAACCAGGAGAGGAGTTACATTAGCTCAGCCAAACTGCCAGCCAGTAGTTAGGCGGCTTCTGTAACTCCTTGGTTGTTTCTACTCATTTTCTGCTTCTTTTTCCCGTTCCGAATGGCCTTTTCCTCCGCACCCTCTGTTTCTCCTCCAGGCTTAGCCGATGCCCCTGGCGAGCAGCCGCGCTACACCTCGGCGCTGGCCTCGCTGACGGTATTATTCTTTATGATGGGCTTTATCACGTGTCTGAACGACATTCTGATTCCCTATCTGAAGGCTATTTTCCAGCTCAGCTACACGCAGGCTAACCTGATTAACCTCTGCTTTTTTGGTGCCTACTTCGTGATGGGTATTCCGGCCGGCAAAGTGGTGCAGCGCATCGGCTATAAAGGCGGCATGCTGCTGGGCTTTCTAGTAGCGGCGCTGGGTTGCTTCCTGTTTTACCCCGCCGCCGACAGCCGCTCTTATGGCTTGTTTCTGGGTGCCCTGTTCGTGCTGGCCACGGGCGTAGTGCTGCTGCAGGTAGCCGGCAACCCCTACGTAGCTATTCTGGGCCCGGCTAAGTCGGCCCCGGCCCGCCTCACGCTCACGCAGGCGTTCAACTCGCTGGGTACCACGGTGGCTCCGCTGCTGGGCGCGGCCCTGATTCTGTCTAACCTGCCGGATCTGGATACTGCCGCTTCCGCCGCCGCTATTGATGTAAGGGCCGTACAAGTGCCTTACCTAGTTATCGGTGGGGTTCTTATCGTTATCAGTGTGTTACTGGGTATGCTGAAGCTACCACGTATTGAGCATGCTCCTGATACCGATACCACCCGTTCCAAGCCATGGCACTACCGCCACCTGGTGCTGGGTATGGTGGGCATCTTTGTATACGTAGGCGGCGAAGTGGCCATTGGCTCACACATTGTTTCTTACCTGCACCTGCCCGATGTAATGAATCTGGCGCCTAAAGCGGCTGGTTCTATGGTGGCCTATTACTGGGGAGGAGCTATGGTAGGCCGCTTCTTAGGCGCTTACCTGCTCAATAAAGTAAACCCCGGTCGTCTCTTGGCCTTCAATGCGCTGGGCGCTGTAGTGCTGGTGCTGATTTCCATGAACACGCATGGCGAAATTGCCATGTGGAGCCTGCTGGCCGTGGGCCTGATGAACTCCATCATGTTCGCCACTATTTTCACGCTGGCCGTAGCCGGTTTGGGCCGCCATACCGAAGAAGCCTCCGGGCTGCTGAACGTGGCCATTGTGGGTGGTGCTCTGGTGCCTATGCTCTTCGGGGCCGTGGCCGATGCCAGCACCCTGCGCATGGCTTTGATTCTGCCGGTGCTCTGCTACCTCTACATTTTGTGGTACGGCCTGAAAGGGCACGTGCGCACCGTGTAGAGATTCGATAAAAAGTAAAAAGAGAAGCCCTCCGCTGCAGCTGCAGCGGAGGGCTTCTCTTTTTACTGGGGTTCTTACTCGGCGCTCGGAGCTACCGGTGTGGTTTGCGGAGCTTCAGCGCCGGAGCCTTCCGGGCGGTTGCTACGGTTCCGGTTGCGGCCGCCGCGGTTACGCCGACCCTGGCCTTCGCCTTTGTCACCTTCGGCGCGGGGCGCGCGGGCCTGGCTTACGCCGTCCTTCGCTTCTCCTTCCGGCCGGGGTTCCCGCGGCGCGCGGGGCGGACGGGCTTCCCCCTCGGGGCGCGGCTCACGCGGTGGGCGCTGGTAGGGCTGGGCTGGGGCGTGGCCGGCATCCAGGGCGGCCAGGGCGGCGTTGGCCTTGGCTATGCGCTCTATGTGCTTGGGGTCTTTGGGGTCGTGGGCGTCGCGGCGGTTGACGTCGCGGCCCCCGCTGCCTTCGGTACGCGGGCCCCGGTCGCGGCCTCCGCCGCCACCCGAGCGGCTGCCACCGCCGGACCGGCCACCCCGCTCAGGGCGGCCACCAATCTTACCGTGCAGGCCGGCAAAACGCTTGGGGTCAAACTCGGGCGCTTCGCCCAGGCCCAACTCCTCGGTAATGTTCTTTTTCTCCAGCTCGCGCTCAATCAGCTTCTCAATCTTCACCACCCGGTCCTGGTCCTGGTCGGAAATGAAGGTGATGGCCGTGCCTTTGGTGGCGGCGCGGGCCGTGCGGCCAATGCGGTGCACGTAATCCTCGGCGGCGCGGGGAATATCGTAGTTCACCACGTGGCTCAGCGAGTCGATATCAATACCGCGGCTCAAAACATCGGTAGCTACCAGAATAGGAAACGCCTTGTTTTTGAAGTCGCGCATGATCTGCTCCCGCTCTTCCTGAGTGCGGTCGGAGCTGATGCCCTGCGCCACGTAGCCCAGCTTGTTGATGGAGCGCACAATGCCGCTCACGGCCGCTTTCTGCGAGGTGAACAGCACCATACTCAGCACGTTCTGGGTTTTCAGAATGTGCTCCAGAATGTAGATTTTCTGGCGGTCGAAGGCCATATACAGCTGCTGGTCGATGCCGGCGGCGGGCTTGGATACGGCCAGGCGGATTTCCTCAGGCTCGTTAAGAATCTGCTTGGAGAAGTCCCGGATTTTGTTGGGCATGGTAGCCGAGAACAGCAGCGTCTGCCGCTTCTTGGGCAACTGGCGCACAATGTTCAGGATATCATCGGAAAAGCCCATGTCCATCATCTTGTCGGCCTCATCCAGCACCAGGTACTTGAGGTCCTCGAACTTTACATAGCCCATTTGCATGTGGGCAATGAGGCGGCCGGGGGTGGCAATGATGATGTCGGCGCCGGAGGTGAGGGCACGCTTCTGCTGCTCCCAGCCCTCGCTTTTGCCACCGCCATAAATGGCAATGGAGCTGGCTTCTACAAAGTAGCCGAAGCCGGTTACCTGCTCATCAATCTGGGTAGCCAGCTCGCGCGTGGGCACCAGAATGAGGGTGGAGGTAGTGCCGTGCTTGGCGTGCGAAATCCGGTCGAGGAGGGGAATGAGGTAGGCGGCAGTTTTGCCGGTGCCCGTCTGGGCGCAGGCAATCAGGTCTTTCCCTTCGATGATTTTGGGGATGGCCTGCTCCTGAATAGGGGTGGCCTGGAGGTAGTTCATGGCATCCACGCCGGCCAGCAGGTCGTCGTGGAGGTTAAATTCGTGAAACGTCAAGGTTCAGCGAGTTAAAATGATACATGGCTGACCTCGGTTTCCTGGTCAGCAAAACGGCTGTGTTGAGGTAAAGATACGGCATTTTAGCCGGGTCCGGCATTTTGCATTGCCGGCCGGCGCCGAGCACGGCACCCGAGGCAGTCCGCGGATAACCTCAACCGCAGGAATGCATAAGCCGCCCATTATTTCTTTCTTTACGGCTATGCCCATACTCGACCGGTTTTCCACCCAGGCGGCGCTATACGCCCACTTCCGCATCGACTACCCCGCGGCGCTTTATGAGTGGCTGCTGGCCCGCGTGCCCGGCCGCCACCGCGCCTGGGACTGCGCCACCGGCAACGGCCAGGTGGCCGTGGTACTGGCCCGGCACTTTGCCCAGGTAGAAGCCACCGATATAAGCCAGGCCCAGCTGGCGCAGGCTCCGCCGCGGCCTAACATCAACTACCAGCTGGCCCAGGCCGAGCATACGCCTTTCCCAGCCCACAGCTTTGACTTAGTAACCGTGGGGCAGGCCGTGCATTGGTTTGAGCCGGAGGCGTTCAACCAGGAAGTGCAGCGCGTGCTGAAGCCGGGCGGCGTAATTGCCGAGTGGGGCTATGGCCTGGTGGAAGTAAGCCCGGAGCTGGACCTCATCATTCAAAAATTTTACGCCGAAACCCTGCACGCCTACTGGGATGCCAACCGCTGGCACATCGACGATGAATACGCCCGCCTGCCGTTCCCATTTGCCAAGGTAGAAACGGCCCGCTTTACGGAAGCCCGCCACTGGACGGCCGCGCATTTCCTGAACTACCTGCGCACCTGGTCCAGCGTGGCCAACTACCAGCGCCAGCACCAGACGGATGCCGTATTGCTCATTGCTGAGGAAGTAACGCAGCTCTGGGGCGAAGAGGAGCGGGAAGTGCGGTTTCCGGTGTTTCTGCGCATGGGCCGGGCAAAGTAAGTAAAGCCAATACCTTATTTAACCGGATACGAACAGGTTATTGCTGAGTGCGGCATCTTTCATATCGACTGGGAAACGCTACAGGCAACCAGAGCCCGCCAGGACGTGTCAGAGGAAGAAATTCAACTTTCTGACCTATGAAAAAGCTTGCCTCATTGCTCTTGCTGGCTGCGCTGCCTGTGTGCGGCATGGCGCAGTCCGTGGACACCATCCGCACCTTCACATCTAAACAGCTGCGCCGCCTGAAGCCCGGCACCCGGGAATACCTGGTGTTCCGGCAGCGCACCGAGCGGCCCCAGTACAACACCTCGGCCGTGTGGGTGCGCGACATAGCCATTGATGAGAAAAACCAGCAGATAGCCGTGCGCCAGCTCTGGTATGCCGGTGATACCCTGAGCAACCGCCAGATTTATTCCCTGAACAATCTCCGCAACTTTCAGCCCCTGTACCACCGCGCCCAGACCCGCCGCTCCGGCTTGGATGCCTTCAATTTTCTGCCCGACAGGGTAGTTGGCGCTGATTCCGTGGTCGATAATAAACAGGCCGGCTTCTCGATGCCGCACACCTCGCCTACCTTCAACTGGGAGCTGGACCTGGAAACCCTGGAGCTGCTGGACTACGCGCCCAACAAGCAGTTTGTCATCAACTTCTATCACCCGGGCAGTAAAACGCCGCCGCAGTGGTACGTGTACCGGGTAGTGGGCAAGGAGAAAATACCCATACAGGGTGGGGGCCAGGAAGAATGCTGGCTGCTGAAAATCAACTACAGCGAGCAGAACTACGGGCAGTTCTGGGTATCGGTAAAAACCCGGGAGGTACTCAAAATGGAGGAGCTGTTTAATGGTGTGATGCGCTATAAAGTGAAGCTGAG
Organism: Hymenobacter sp. DG25A; assembly: GCF_001280305.1. Taxonomy (NCBI): domain Bacteria; kingdom Pseudomonadati; phylum Bacteroidota; class Cytophagia; order Cytophagales; family Hymenobacteraceae; genus Hymenobacter; species Hymenobacter erythromyxa. Next base: position 809,500 of record NZ_CP012623.1, read on the forward strand.
CACGCCTGCTATACCGCTGAGTCCGCGCAAGCCGCTTATTTAGCGGCTGGTTCTACTGCTTCTCTGCTATGTCTGCTGCCCCATCTGCTGCTTTGCCGCTCCACGGCCTCTTCGTTCTGGAACTGGCCTCAGTGCTGGCCGGCCCGCAAGTGGGGCAGTTTTTTGCCGAATTAGGTGCCGAAGTGCTGAAAGTGGAAGCCCCGGCCGGCGACGTTACCCGCACCTGGAAAACCAGCGCGGAGGATGAGAATACCGATGTGTCGGCCTACTTCAGCTGCGCTAACTGGGGCAAGCAATCCGTGGTTTTGAACCTGACTACCCCGGCAGGAAAAGCCGCCGTGCACCAGCTGGCCGCCCGTGCCGATGTGGTGCTGGCCAGCTACAAGCCCGGCGACGCCGAAAAGCTGGCCGTAGACTACGCCACCCTGCGCCAGCTGAACCCGCGCCTGCTCTACGGCCACATCACCGGTTATGGCCCCGCCGTAAACCGCGCCGGCTACGATGCCGTGCTGCAGGCCGAAACCGGCTTTATGCACCTGAACGCGGCCAGCCCCGGCCAGGCGCCCCAAAAAATGCCCGTGGCCTTGATTGACCTGCTCACGGCGCATCAGCTGAAAGAAGGCCTGCTGACGGCCCTGTACCGCCGCGAGAAAACCGGCGAAGGTGCCCTGGTTCAGGTATCGTTGCTGGATAGTGCGCTGGCCTCCCTGGCCAACCAGGCCGCCACCTGGCTGGTAACCGGGCAGGACCCGCAGCCGCTGGGCTCGGGCCACCCTAGCATTGTGCCCTACGGCACCGTGTATACCGCCCAGGATGGAGTGCGCCTACTACTGGCCGTAGGTGCCGACCGGCAGTTTCAGGAGCTGTGCGCCGTACTGGAGCGCCCGGAATGGGCCATCGATGCCCGCTTTGCCACCAACCCCGCCCGCGTGGCGCACCGCGCCGCATTGGAACAGCGCCTGCTTGAGCGGATAGCAGCTATCAGCGGGGCCGAACTGCTGCGGGAGCTGGAGAAGCGAGCAGTACCGGCGGGGGCAGTGCGCACCGTGGGCGAGGCCCTGGCGCTGGAATCGGCGCAACGTATGCTGCTGCCGGCTACGGCTGAATTTCCCTATGCGGGGCTGCGCACAGTGGCTTTTCAAAGCCCCGCGTGGCCGGTGGCCCCGGCACTGTCTGCGCCGCCCCACCTGGGTATGGCTGAGTAGCCTGGAATACGGCTTCTCTATTCCTTATCAGGTTTTTAGCTGAAATCCGGCTCTGCAGAAGAGCTGGTGGAAGCTTATGTCCTAGGAATTCTTTGAACTGGACAATTGACTTTTAAATTATTATATTTTATATTAAAATAATACATATTAAATTGGCCCACGGGGTACGGCTTCAGATTTGCCCAATAGTGGCAATTAATGTCTGAAGCACTTACCCGGCCGGGAGCGGGAAAGCCGCCCCTGCGTGTACACGAACACTAAATCCACCGGGAAAACAGATACTTCACAATTCTCAACATCAGTAAAACGGCTCTTTTTTCGAAAGGAGAAGGCGGGCAGCAGGAGGCTGGCAGGGAGTAATAGCCGGCAGCGTACCCCGGGCATCAGTGCATGTACCGGTTGGTAGAGTGAAGATGATAACGTGGTTCCTATTCCTATCAGCACCGATAATGAAAAACCGTTTCTCGCTTCTTTTCCTTTTTCTGGCGCTTACCTATTGGCAGCCGCTGCTGGCCCAGGCGCCGGTTAGCGGCTTTACCTCAACCACGCTTTCCACCGGCTGGGATGAGGCCGTGGGGCTGACTTTTAATAAGTCAGGTAGCCAGATGTTTGTGTGGGAGCGGCCCGGCCGAGTGTGGGTGGTGGAGAACGGGCAGAAAAGCCTTCTGCTTGATATCCGGGAGGAAGTGGGCGCCTGGAACGACCACGGCCTGCTGGGCTTTGCCCTGCACCCACAGTTTGATACCAACGGCTATTTCTACGTGTTTTATCTGGTAGACCGGCACTACCTGATCAACTATGGCACCAGTAGCTACAACCCCACTGCCAACGACTACCTGAGTGCTACCATTGGCCGGCTCACGCGCTTTAAGGCCACCAAAACCGCCTCCGGCTATTCCGTAGACCCCGCCAGCCGCAAAATGCTTATTGGGTCTACCAAAACAAACGGGCTGATTTCCACAGCCCGCGGCCACGTCACCGGGTCCCTGGTATTTGGTACCGATGGCACGCTGCTGGTGTCAACCGGGGACGGGGCCAGCGGCTCCACCACGGACTTCGGCAGCGGCTCCAACACCTACTATACCCAGTCCCTGGCCGATGGCACCATGCGGCAGAAGGAGAACATTGGCTCTTTCCGGGCCCAGATGGTAGACTGCCTGAGTGGGAAAATTCTGCGCATTGATCCGGAAACCGGCGCCGGCATCCCCAGCAACCCTTATTACGATGCCAACGACCCCAATGCCCCACGCTCTAAAGTATGGGCCCTGGGCATGCGCAACCCATTCCGGATGAGCCTGCGCCCCGGCACCGGCAGTACCAACCCCGCCGATGCCAACCCCGGCACCCTGTATGTGGGCGACGTGGGCTACATGACCTGGGAAGAGGTGAGCGTGGTAGACAAGCCCCGCACCAACCTGGGCTGGCCGCTGTATGAGGGCCTGACGGTGCACGACCCCTTCATGAACAACAAGATAAGTAACACCGATGCTCCCAACCCCCTGTATAATACCGGCGGCTGCACGCAGCAGTACTTCTACTTTCAGGACCTGATAAAGCAGGCCACGCCTACCGGTATAGCCACCTTCCCCAACCCCTGCAACACCAGCCAAAACATTCCCGCCACCATTCCCACCTTCGTTCATACCCGCCCGCTGGTAGACTGGAACCACAATGCGTCCGGGCCCTCGCGCACGGGCACGTTCAGCGGGTCAACGGCCACCACGGCCAATATCGGGGCGTCCGGCTCGCCCGTTTCCGGCCCGCAGTTTGGGGGCTCGTCCGTATCAGGGGGCGTTTTTTATCCTTATACCGACTTCCCGGCGCCCTATGCCAATAGCTATTTCTTTGGCGACTATGTAAGTGGCTGGATGCGCAACATGACGGTAGATGCCGCCAACAAGCCCAGCGCCGTGGGCAACTTCGTCAACAGCAACTGTGTGGTGGTGTACATGGCCACCAGCCCGGCGGAGAAGGGGCTGTACTACGTGAATTTCTATCCTTCCGAAATCCGGAAGATTACCTACAACGGCGCCAACCTGCCGCCGGTGGCCGTAGCTTCTTCCGATAAAACCTACGGGCCCAGTCCGCTGGCCGTGCAGTTTACCGGCAGTAACTCTTCGGACCCGGAAGGCCAACCGCTTTCTTATCTGTGGACGTTCGGGGATGGTACAACCAGTACCCAGGCCAACCCCAGCCATACGTTTACGGCCCCCAGCAGTGCCCCGGCCAAGTTCAGCGTAACGCTCAAGGTCACCGATTCTCAGGGCAACACGGCACAGGCAGCCTTAACCATTTCGCCTAATAACACCCCGCCGCAGGTCACCATTACCAGCCCCCCCGACGGAACCCTGTATTCGCTTGCCGGCAACACTACCTACCAGCTGCGCGCTTCCGTAACGGATGCCGAGCACAGCAGCAGTAAGCTCTACTATCAGTGGCAAACCTTCCTGCACCATGCCACGCACGAGCACCCCGAGCCCATTGATACGGCCCGCGAAACCACCACAACCGTAGAGCCGCTGGGTTGTGTAGATGAAGAATACTACTACCGCATCGAGCTGACCGTAACCGATGCTGCCGGCCTGTCTACCAGGAAGGAAGTGCGGCTGAATCCGGATTGCGGTTCCGCTACCAACAACACGCTGGTGGCGTATGGGGCCACGTGGAAATACCTGGACAATGGCTCGGACCAGGGCAGCAACTGGCGAGGCAGCAGCTATGATGATGCCAGCTGGAAAAGCGGACCGGGCCAGCTCGGCTACGGCGACGGCGACGAAGCCACCGTAGTTAGCTACGGCTCTAATGCCAGCAATAAGTATATCACCACGTATTTCCGCAAAAGCCTCAGTATTAGCAATGCCGGCGCTTATACCTCCTTCACCGGCAACCTCAAGCGGGATGATGGGGCCATAGTGTACGTCAATGGCACAGAAGTATACCGCAGCAACCTGCCTACCGGCGCCATCACCTACACCACCCGCGCGGCCGGGGCCACCGACGACGGAGCCACGGCCCAGACCTTCACCATCCCGTCCTCGGCCTTTGTCTCGGGCAACAACGTCATTGCCGTGGAAATCCATCAGTCCGACCCGGTCAGCTCGGATATGTCCTTTGATTTCTCCCTGACCGGGCTTAGCTCGGGCGGCAGCACCAATCAGCTACCGGTGGCCAATGCCGGCGCGGATAAGAGTATTACCCTGCCCACCAGTAGTGTAAGCCTGGACGGCTCCGCCACGGATGCGGATGGCAGCATTGCGTCTTACAGCTGGAGTCAAGTCAGCGGCCCGAATACGGCTACTTTCTCCAGCAAAACGGTGGCCACGCCTACCGTCAGCGGCTTGGTAGCGGGTAGTTATGTGTTCAGCTTGACGGCCACCGATGACAAAGGTGGCATGAGCCCGGCAGATCAGGTGACCGTGACGGTGAATAGCAGTTCCTCTACAAACAATACGTTGGTGGCATTTGGGGCCACGTGGAAGTACCTGGATAATGGGAGCAATCAGGGTACCAGCTGGCGCGGCAGCAGCTATGATGATGCCAGCTGGAAAAGTGGGCCCAGCCAGCTCGGCTACGGTGACGGGGATGAAGCCACCGTAGTGAGCTATGGCCCCAATGCCAGCAATAAATACGTCACCACGTATTTCCGCAAAACCATTAACCTAGCCGATATCAGCACTTACACTGCCTTCTCGGCCAGCGTCAAGCGGGATGATGGCGTGGTCGTCTACGTCAACGGCACGGAAGTGTACCGTAGCAACTTACCAACAGGAACCATCACCTACACCACTCTGGCTCCGGGGCCAGCCAGTGACGATGGGGCTACGGCGCAGACGTTCAGTATCCCCGTGTCGGCTTTTGTGACGGGTACGAACGTCATTGCCGTGGAGATGCACCAGAATGACGTGGTCAGCTCCGACCTATCCTTTGATTTTTCCCTGACTGGTACCGGATCTGGCGGCGGCAGCACCAATCAGCTACCGGTGGCCAATGCCGGCGCGGATAAGAGTATTACCCTGCCCACCAGTGGCGTCGTGCTGGACGGCTCGGCCACGGACTCCGATGGCAGTATTGCCTCCTATAGCTGGAGCCAGGTCAGCGGCCCCAACACGGCCACGTTTAGCAGCAAAACCGTCGCGGCACCTACCGTCAGCGGCTTGGTAGCGGGTAGCTACGTGTTCAGCTTGACGGCCACCGATGATAAAGGTGGCGTCAGTCCGGCAGATCAGGTGACGGTAACCGTAAACGGAGCTACCGCTACGGGTAGCCTGGTAGCCTTTGGTGCTACGTGGAAGTACCTGGATAATGGGACCAACCAGGGTACCAACTGGCGCGGCAGCAGCTATGATGATGCCAGCTGGAAAAGCGGACCGGGCCAGCTCGGCTACGGCGACGGGGACGAGGCCACCGTGGTCAGCTACGGCCCGAATGCCAGCAATAAATACGTCACTACGTATTTCCGCCGCGCCATTACCTTAGCCGATATCAGTACCTATACTGCCTTCTCCGCCAGCATTAAGCGGGATGATGGCGTCGTCGTCTACATCAACGGCACCGAAGTATACCGCAATAACCTGCCGGCCGGTACGGTAAGCTACACCACGCTGGCCCAGACGCAGGCGCCCGACGACGGGGCCACGGCGCAGGCGTTCAGCATCCCCGTGTCGGCTTTTGTGACGGGCACCAACGTCATTGCCGTGGAGATGCACCAGAATGATGTGGTCAGCTCCGACCTGTCCTTTGATTTCTCCCTGACCGGCACCGGCTCTGGCGGCGGCACCACCAACCAGCTGCCCGTGGCTAATGCCGGCGCAGATAAGAGCATAACGCTGCCCACCAGTAGCGTAAACCTGGACGGTTCCGCCTCCGATGCCGACGGTAGCATTACTGCCCATAGCTGGTCGCAGGTCAGCGGCCCGAGTACCGCTACGTTTAGCAGCCACACGGTGGCGTCACCTACCGTCGATGGATTGGTGGCGGGTAGCTACGTGTTCAGCTTGACGGCTACCGATGATAAAGGCGGCATCAGCCCCGCCGATGAGGTTTCCGTAACCGTAAATGCCGAAGTAGTGAACCAGGCGCCGGTAGCGCATGCGGGCTCCGATAAGAGTATTACGCTCCCCGAGAACAGTTTAAGCCTGGATGGCTCCGGCACAGATACCGATGGGAGCATTGCTGCTTATGCGTGGACGCAAGTGAGCGGGCCCAACACGGCTACCTTCTCCAGCACGTCGGCAGCAGGGCCCACAGTCAGTGGGCTGATTGCGGGCAGCTACTTATTCAGCCTGGTGGTAACGGACAATGGAGGCCTCGCCAGCCCTGCCGATGAGGTAAGCATAACCGTTAACGCCCAGGCAAGTAACCAGCCCCCGGTGGCCAATGCCGGCGCGGATAAGACCATTACCCTGCCAACCAGCAGTGCCACGCTGGAGGGTTCTGCCTCTGATGCGGATGGCAGTGTAGCCGCTTACGCGTGGAGCCAGACCAGTGGCCCGAACACGGCTACATTCAGCAGTAGCACTGAGGCCGCCCCAACGGTGAGTAACCTGGTAGCTGGCACCTATGTCTTCAGCCTGACCGCTACCGATAATGAGGGGAGCAGTAGTACCCCCGATGAAGTGACCGTTACGGTGAACGAGGAGCCGGTCAGCAGTTCGCTGATTGCCTTTGGGGCCTCCTGGAAGTACCTCGACAATGGCACCAACCAGGGCAACAAATGGAAATCGAAAAGCTTTAACGATGCCAACTGGAAAAGCGGCCCCTCGGAGCTGGGCTATGGCGACGGGGACGAAGCCACCGTGGTGAGCTATGGGCCTAATGCCAACAATAAGTACATCACCACCTATTTCCGCAAAAGCATCAGTATTGCCAACGCCGGGGCCTACAGCTCCTATAGCGCCAGCATAAAGCGGGATGATGGCGTGATAGTGTACGTCAATGGCACGGAGGTATACCGCAACAACATGCCGCCGGGCAGAATTTCAAATGCTTCCCTGGCCGCGGTGGCCACTGATGATGGTGCAACGCCCATCTCCTTCACTATTCCGACTTCGCTATTTGTGTCGGGAACCAACGTAGTAGCGGCAGAAATACACCAGGAGAACGTCAGCAGCTCCGATATTTCCTTTAATCTTTCCCTTACCGGGGTAGCTGCCACGGTGGCGGCCAGAACGGTGGCCAGCCTAACTACCAAAGCGGCCACTGCTCCTTCGGCCGCTGGTATAAGCGTGTATCCTAACCCTTCCGCCGATGGCCGGTTCAATATAGGGCTGACCGAGCCCCTGCAGGGAGAAGTTACTTACACGCTGCTTTCGCCGTTGGGCGCCCGCATTGCCACCGGCCGCCTGCTGCTGGCCGCGCCTACGGCCACCCTTTTCCTGAACTTCTCGCATGAAATGCCGGCCGTGGGCATGTACTATCTGCAACTGGAAAGTGGGCGGAAGCTGAAAACCCAGCTGAAGCTTTTGCGGCAGTAAGGCCCGCCTAATATTCTGTGCCTCATAACGAAAGCCCGGATTGCCTAGCCTACCCAGGAAAGGCGGTTCGGGCTTATTTTTCAGGCAGATAAAGTAAGTATTTGGCCGTGGGGAAGGAGGGCCCCGCGCCGTTACAAACTCCTGACTGGCCATAGTCGGCCGGTTTTTCGTACATAGTGGGCTTTAACCTGCGCCATTTCCTCGCGTAGGATAATTCTCACCCTCGCAGGCTCTTCTCATTGCCTGCCCACCTACGTTGCACGCATGGCCAAACGCACTTCTAAAAAGCCCCCCCCGAGGCGCTGATCGAAAATCCGCCTGTAGATTCGGGAGCCGCTGCCCCCACACCCAAAGCGCGGGTGAAAGCCAAGCAACTGGTCCCCAGGAATGATGCTGATACCAGTGGCAAGTCGGAAGCCCTCCACCATATAGATTCCATTACCCCGGAGGCCGTAAACGAGCGTTTAGAGCTGATTTTTGAAGGGCTGCGGCAAAAATCCACCGCCAAGCAGGCTATTTACCGCAATACTCTGGCCGCCTTTGATCTGCTGCGCAAGGTTTCGCGGGAGCTGGTGGTGGAGCTGAGCGGCAAGCTCACGCCCGTAGACGCCAGCGTGGCCATTGAGTATGTGCCCGTCAATGAAATGGAGTTTCACATCCGGTTTTCCGGCGACCTGCTCATTTTTGTGCTGCACTCCAATATTGTCACCTTCCCCGATGACTATGGCCCTATGCGCACCGACTACGTGGAGGCAGATTTCCGCCGTCGCTTCTTCGGGCATATTATGGCCTATAACTTCATGGCCGACAGCATTAAATACCAACGCATGAACGACCCCGGCTACCTGGTAGGCCGCCTGCTCATCAACATTGATAGTCACTACTTCCTGGAAGGCGTGCAGCAGCTGGAAATGCCCGATCTGGATATGTCCGATAACTTGGTGACTTCCGACGCCATGAAGCTGTTTGTGGAAAGCGCCATGATTGCCGCCGTCAACAACGACCTGATTGCCCCGCCGCTGCCGGAAATCCAGAAGATTACCGTCAAGCAAAAAATAGAAAATCAGCAGGTAAGCCGCGGCAGCAAAGTAGGCTTCAGCTTCTCGCACCAGCAGCGCCCCGGCGTAGATGGCCTGATTTACTAGTGACTTATCAGCCGAAACCCACCAACCAAAAAGGCTTTCCAATACGGAAAGCCTTTTTGGTTGAGTACCATAGTCGGAAACGGACTTAGCGGCGCAGATAGCCTACTTTCTCGCGCACCTTATTGAGTACTTCGGAGCCATAGGCCTGGGCCTTGCGGGCGCCTTCCGCCAGGCGGGCATCTACCTCGGGCAGGTTGTTCATGTAGAAGTTGAACTGCTCCCGCTCGGTGGCAAAGCGGCGCATAATCACTTCAAACAGGGCTTGTTTGGCGTGGCCATAGCCGTAGCCGCCGGCCAGGTAGCGCTGGCGCATGTCCTCCGTTTCGGCGGGCGTGGCCAGCAGGGAGTACAGCTTGAAGGTGGTATCGGTATCGGGGTTTTTGGGTGCTTCCAGCGGGGTGCTGTCCGATACAATGCTGCGCACGGTTTTGAGCAGGGCTTTTTCTTCGGCGAATATGTCGATGATGTTGCCGTAGCTCTTGCTCATTTTCGCTCCGTCGAGGCCCGGAATGGTCATAAGCTGCTCATCTACGCGGGCCTGAGGCAGCACGAAGGTTTCGCCGTAGCGGTTGTTGAAGGCCGAGGCAATGTCGCGGGCTATTTCCAGGTGCTGAATCTGGTCTTTGCCCACGGGCACAAACTCGGCATCATACAGCAGAATATCGGCGGCCATGAGCACGGGGTACGTAAACAGGCCCGCATTCACATCGGAGAGCCGGTCGCTTTTGTCCTTGAATGAGTGCGCGTTGGCCAGCATGGGGAAGGGCGTGAAGCAGGAGAGGTACCACGTCAGCTCCGTTACCTGCGGCACATCCGACTGGCGGTAGAACAGGTTCTTCTCCGTATTGAAGCCACAGGCCAGCCATGCGGCCGCTACCGCGTAGGTGTTTTGCCGCAGCGTTTCCGCATCGCGCACCGTGGTGAGCGAGTGCAGGTCAGCAATGAAGTACAGGGAGTCATTGGCGGTGTTTTTCGACAGCTCAATGGCCGGAAGAATGGCACCCAGCAGATTGCCCAGGTGCGGGCGGCCAGTGCTTTGAATGCCGGTAAGAATGCGGGACATAGAAAGTTGTAAAGACGTCTATTTAAAGGGTTGCCCCGTGTTCAGGGCGTGAACGAAGGCCTGCAGGTTGCCATGCCATATTTTGCCTTCGGTAAGAAGTTTGGTTAGATCCGGCCGCGCAGTAACATATGCCCCGAGCATAGATTTGATGGCAGCATTTTCTTTCGCTGAGTTATTACCACGGATGACGGTTGGGGTGCTATAGCTTTTGGCGCCGCGCAATAACTGCACTGCTTGTGGAAAGCTGCCAGCACCCATGCTCGTTGGGGATTTCACGGTGTATTCGTAACGCATCAACAGAACCTGCCCGCTATCCAAAAGTGCTACGAACACCTCATCAACAATTTCTCCCGAAAAACCCGAGTTGATTTCAAAACCACTGGCAGTCCGGTAGCGCTGCTGCTCTATTTTGAAGCTGTAAATGTCCTTCGGGGTCAGTTTACTGGTTTTCCCGTCTTTGTCTTTTGCAATCAGTAGTTTGTCGTTCTTGAGCTTCAGCTGCGCGGTGTGCTGCACCTGACGGCTTTTGTCGAGAATATAAGCGCCCGGCTTAAAGTTATTGAACTGGGCAAATAGTAGTTGGGGTATAAACAGCCCAATAAAGGCGAGAAATAGAATAATGCGCATCAAGACTTGTCAGAAGAGACTTTAAATAATACCAGCTTACACGCTAACATCCGCCACTGCTTCCTGCTGCAGTTCCGTGGTTTCTTCTTTACCCAGATACCGGTCAATCAGGAAATGGGCCACGTAGAGTAGTGGGGTAAGCAGAATAGCCGCTGCGAATTTATACCAGTAATTGGTGTTGGCCACCCGTAGCACCTGGTCAAAAGACCAGTTGCCAAACAGATAGAATGCCACAAACAGCACCACAAACGAATCAACCAGCTGCGAAATAAGCGTGGAGCCCGTAGCGCGCAGCCACACCATGCGGCTGCCCGTAATGCGGCGCAGTGCCTGAAATACGGTGGCATCCAGTACCTGACCAATCAGAAAGGCTACGATGGAGCCTGTGATAATGCCCAGGCCCTGCCGGAAAATGCTCTGGTAGGCAAAATTAATGTTGAAGGGCCGGCCCTGCGCATCCACCTTGTTCACATCCAGCCAGAAAGCCGCCGGGGGCAGGTGCGTGGTGAGCAGAATAATCAGGAAGGCATAAAGAATCAGCGCTACCGTCAGAAAGCTGACGCGTAGCACGCCTTCCCGCCCAAAGTATTCATTGATAATATCGGTGGTGATGAACACCGCGGGCCAGATCAGGACGCCGGCCGTCAGGTCGCCGGGAATAGCGACGGGGATGCCCAGCAAGGCATTGGCCGAGAAAATCTTCACTCCAATGATTTCCGCCAGCAGCGCATTTACCACAAAAATGCCGCTCAGAACCAGATACAGCTGCTGTTTTTTACGCGCAAAGGAGGAGACGGGGTGCATGGTGCATAGGGGGGTATGAGTCGTTCAGCATGGAGCGAGGAATCGGAGTACACGCTACCCGGATTCCGCACGCATTGACAGAAGATGTTAAACCAGAATGGCCGTGGTGGGCACACTGACAATCGTGCCTTCCAGCGCCAGCTGCGTGTTGGAAAACTCCGTGCGGGCTTCGCGCAGCAGGGGTTCCAGGTCGCGGTAGCGGGAGGAAAAGTGCCCGATGAGCAGTTGCCCAACGTCTGCAATCCGGGCCAGCTCGCCGGCCTGGCGGGCGGTGGAGTGCAGCGTTACCGCGGCCCGTTCCCGGAGTTCCTCCAGGAAAGTGGCTTCATGGTAGAGGATATCCACTTTGTGCACCATCTCAGCCATAGAAGGGGTGAAGACGGTATCGGAGCAGAAGGCATAGCTGCGGGCGTGTTTGGGCGGGCCGGCCACATCGGCGTGGCGCACCAGTAAGGCACCCGTAGTCTCATCTACCACATCTTCGCCTTGGGAAAGCTGGTGCAGCTGGGGTGGGGTGAGGCCAGCGGGCAGCAGCTCCCGCACCAGGGAGCGGCGGCGCGGCTGCTCCCGGAACAGGTAGCCGCAGCACGGAATGCGGTGGTGCATGGGCATGGTATGCACCGTTACGTTACGGTCCTCATACACCAGCAGGTGCTGGGCGGGGTCAATCAGGGTGTACTCCAGCTCAAAGCCCAGCTCGGTGCCGGAGTGGCGAAATTGCGTGGTCAGGACTTCATCCAGGCCGGCGGGGCCAAACAGGCGAAGCGGCTCGGTGCGGCCCTGCAGGTGCATGGTGCCCAGCAGGCCAAACAGCCCAAAGAAATGGTCGCCGTGCAGGTGGCTGATAAAGATAACCTTGAGGCGGTGGGGACTGATCTTGTGCTCCAGCAGCCGCCGCTGCGTACCCTCGCCGCAGTCCAGCAGGTACAGCATGTTGCCCACGGTCAGAACTTGGGCCGTGTGATGACGATTGGGAACCGGCGTGGCCGAACCACTGCCTAGTATTCTTAGCTCAAACTCCAAGGCGGCTGTGGGCTACCGCTACTAGCGGCTGTGTGCGTGGGGAATAAAAAAAGCTGTTGGCCGTTAGCTGTCAGCTTATAAAAACTAACAGCTAACGGCCAACAGCTCTAAGCATAAAAAGCTATTCTTTGCTCGTCAGGTCACGCTCAATGGCGTGCAGAAAAATGCGGTCAATGCCTTCTTCCACGGTAGGCAGAATGTTCAACACCGACTCCAGCTTGCTGATGGTGATGAGCTTCATAACGTGGTCCTGCAGGCCGGTAAGAACCAGCAAACCGCCAGTGGAGTTGCACAAACGGTTGGCAATCAGGATAGAACTTAAGCCTGAGGAGTCCGTGTACTTCACATTGGTGAGGTCCAGGATCAGGTTGTTGATCCCCTCGGCATTCAGTTTCACAAACTCCGATTTCAGGTCAGGCGCAACGGTGGTGTCGAGCTTCTTCTCGTCAATCGTGATGATTGTGTAAGTTTCTTTTTTATCAATCGTGTACTTCATGCCGTCGGGAAATTCGGTGGTTGCGAGAGTTGCGAAGGTAGTAAAAAAAATGGTTGTATAAAGCGGGTGAATCAGCGCCGGCCCGACTTACCCAGCCCGAAGGTAAGGCTTGCCCAGGCACTTTGCCAATCGGCCGTTTTAGCGTCCGGATGCCGGTGCATGCGGACGGCCGTTATCAGTACTTCTACCGGCGTTGGGGGCAGGCGCACCAGCACGCGGCCCTCCCCAGAGGTATAAACATGCTGCACCGTGGCCGGCTGAGCGGCGGGGCCGGCTTTCAGCCAGATATGCACCAGCTGGCCACGCGCCGGAAGGCCGTTTTCCAGCACCCGCACCGTAATGGAGGTGCCAGGGCGCAGGGCGTAGGGGTTCTGTTCGGGCACTAATTCCAGGGCCTGGCCCAGCACCGCATTGAAAGGCCCGGCAGTGGCCGTGCCCACCTGCACCAGGGTTTTGGCGCAGCGGCGGTAAGCCTCGCGGGCCGGTTTATCCAGCTGCTTGCGCCGTTGCCGCGTCAGCAGCACTTGGTCCAGGCCTTCTGTTTTCAGATAGTTGTTAAAATCGGTGGCCGTCTGGGTCAGGCTGGCCTCGGTGCTGGTGAGGCCGATAAGATGCGTGCCCGACTCGTTCAGGGCCAGCGTGGTTTGCAGCGTGTCCTGCTGGGTAGCTACCTGGGTAAGGTCTGTGGTATCGTTGGGGGCATAATGGAGCAGCTGCGCCACCCGCTGGCTGTTGCCGGTCCACCGCTCACCCTTAAACTGCTGGCCGATGAGGCGATACACATACACGGTAGCGCCCGGCGAAACATGGTATTGGCTGGGGTGCAGCCAAAAATCATTGCCCAGCGCAACCTGGCCCAGCAAAAAAGCCGCGTAAAGCATCAAAACCTTAGAAAAGCGGGGGAGGGGATGCATGCGGAAAGGGAGCTGGCAGGAAGCTGAAAGATACCACCAAAGTACAAGATGATGGCATTTTCGAAAAAAAACCAGCTTGGACTTAACAAGCAGATATACGCAAGAGTATTATGTTTGTTTAATGTTCAACCATAAAAAGTTAAACAAAATGCGGACATCCTCTTTCTTCCAATCGGGAGCGTACCTACGCTTGCTCATTCTGGGACTGTGCGGGGCGCTGAGCCTTAGCCTAAGTGCCTGCAACGATGATGACGATGATGCGCCAGCCACTCCGGCGCAGAATATTGTGCAGGTGGCGCAAAGCAATGCCAGCTTCAGCACCCTGGTGGCGGCAGTTGTGAAAGCAGATCTGGCTACTACGCTGAGCGGTGCCGGGCCTTTCACGGTGTTTGCGCCTACCAATGAGGCATTTGCCAAGCTGGCCCCGCCTTTCAATACTGCCGCCAATATTTCGGCCATTACCAATACCGCCCAAATCAGCCAGCTGCGGGGTATTTTGCTCTACCACGTGGTGGGAGCCAATATTAAGGCCGCCGATATTGCTGCCGGTGCCAGCAGCCAGACCACTGCCCGCCCGGCCAGCATGGTGGGTGGGGCCTCCACCAACGACAATACCCTGTATCTGAGCAAGAGTAACGCCGGAGTATTCCTCAACGGCAACACCAAGGTGGTTACGCCCGATGTAAGCGCCAGCAATGGCACCATTCACGCCATTGATAACGTCCTGATGCCGCCTACGCAGACCATTGCGCAGATTGTAACGGCCAGTGCCAGTGCTGCCACTCCGGAGTTTACCTATCTGCTGGAGGCCTTGAAGCGCCCGGCCGCCGCGGCCGTCCTCGCCGCCGCCGGTGACCCTAGTGCCAACGTGACGGTATTTGCGCCTACCGATGCTGCCTTCCGGGCGCTGTTGGGCTCCACTCCGCTGAGCGCTGTTTCCGATGCTGATCTGCTGGCCATACTCAGCCTGCATGTGGTGGGTTCCGGCCGGGTATTCTCTTCGGATCTGGCCCCCGGTAACGTAGCCACCCTGGGTGGCAATATTACCGTAGCCTCCGCTGGTGGCGGCTTTACCTTAAAAGGCGGCAGTGGAACCGCAGCCGACATTGCCGCGGCCAATGTGCTGGCCACTAACGGAGTGGTCCACGTTATTGATCAGGTTATTCAGCCTTAATGCCGGAAGCGTAGGTTAGCGAGCAGCATGGCCTTATAGGTAAGGCCATGCTGCTCGTGGCTGCCCAGCTAAAACAAGTTGCTGCTGCGGGTTGTGAGGTTGAATAAACAGCGGAATGCCACATGCTTATGTGATTGACGGGACAGAAAGCGGGCGGTATTTTTGGAGACTACCCAGTGTTGCGCCTCATGCATTTCCTTCTAGAGTATATCGATTATTTCGTGATGGGGACGGCGGTGCTGGCTACGGTCTGGTATTGTCGCTTCGCTTACACCACTTTCCGGCCGCCCATTCGGGTGGGAGCCTTATGGGCGCTGATTCTGGGGCCCATGCTAGTAGCAGTAAGCATGCTGGCCCATTTAGCTGAAAACCTCTACCACGCGCTGGAGCGGGTGCTGCAGCATGCCTTTCACTTCGACTTTCGCTTTTATTCCCTGATGCTGATGGGAGTGGTGTTTCTGGGAATCAGCAGCTACATGCTCTGGCAGGTATGGCTGCTGTGCCGTGGCCGCTCCCGGGCGAGCCGCCAAATATGGTGGGCTGCCTTGGTGCTGAGTGGGCTGAGCGCACCCACTGTAGTATTTACTCCCATTGGGCTGCTGCCCACGCTGGCCTGCGTGGTTTCTGTGGTAGGCCTGCGGTTTATCTACAAGCCCATTGAGGAGCTGCAGCCAGTAGCCTAGCTGCGCTCCAGGGCCAGCTCGTAGGCCCGGTCGTAGTACACGCGCAGGTACTTCCAGTCGAACATCTCAGAAGAGCTTTCCACCTTGTTGCGCTGCATAATCCGCTCACGGCGGCTTTGCAGCACAAAATCCCAGAGCACCGAGGTCAGCTGCTCGGCGGCCTCATCAAAGCTGCGCTCCTTGCGCTCAATCACATATATGCCCTTATCTTCATTGTCGGGTACGTTTTGCATCACGTAGTCGCCAAAGCCGGAAAGGTCGCTGGTGATGGCCGGTACGCCGCGGGCCACGCACTCCAGGGGCGTATAGCCCCAGGGCTCGTAGTAACTGGGGAAAATGCCCAGGTGGCAGCCGCGCACAAACTGCCCGTACTCCATACCAAACAGGGGCGAGATAGGCGATACGAAGTCCGGGTGGTACACGATTTTCACCCGGTCGTGGCGGTTGTTCACCAGGTTGGCACGGCGCACAAAGTCCAGAATATCGTCGTTGTGGTCGTCTATCAGGTTGTGGGTGATGACCGGGGGCAGGCTGGTGGTTTTCCAGCTTTGCAGGGTGCGGCGGTAGCGCAGCTTCCAGTAGTCATCCACCATAGCGGTGAGGTCAGGCAGGCGGTGGTCGGTGCTGGCGGCGGCGGCGTAGAACATCCGCTCGCCCACCTGCTGCTCAATGGCCTGGCAGGTTTCGCGCACCTCGTTCAGAATAGCCCGGCTTTGCAGCACCTGCGGATTAATGCTGTGGAAAGGCCGCTTGGTGATAAAGAACATTACCACCTGCCCATCTATCCCGCTTTCCTGAATGCGGTGGTTGAGGCGGGCCAGGGCTTCCAGGGTTAAATCGAAGCCCTTGTTGTGGTACTCGTAGCGCCCCGAGGTGAAGAGGTAGAGTGTGTTATCGAGGTCAAAAGAGTAGCTTTGAAAGAAGTGCGCCATCACGAACTCGTGAATCTTGGCTTTGTACTGCTGGTGCAGGTTCTGGAACTCGTGCAGGGCCACAAACCGCTCAATGTTGAGGCCGTTGGGTAGCACCGCGTCCGGAATGCGGTCCAGCAGGTAGATGCACTCCCGCACGGTCAGCTCGCTCACCGTGGTGAAAACGTGGGCGCCGTGGGCGGCAGCCCGCTCAATGCGCACGGCGGTTTCAATGTTGAAGTTGCGCGCCTCCGCTTCCCAGTTCACCTGCATGAGGTGGTCATAGAAGTTGGGGTCGTTCATGGCCAGGTAGCGGCCCAGCAGGGTGGCGTGCGTGGTAAAGAGCAGGTGGGCCGGCGTTTGCTCCCGGCGCAGGTCCGGAATGGCTACGCCCGTCATCCATTCATGAAAGTGCACTACTACTTTCTGCTCCTCCACCTCGGCCGTGAGGGCCTGGATATACTCCTTGGCCAACAGGCCAAAGGCTTCTACCTGATGCAGCAGGTCATCATTGTCAGGCGTTGGAATGCCGTGGTGCTCCCACAGGTCGCGCTTGATGTCGCCCAGGCGCGGATAGGCCTGGAAGGGGTTGAGCAGCACCGCCCGGGGGCGGCCCGTAATCAGCCATACGCCATACTGCACGTCGTAGCCGGCGGCGCGCATGCGGCGCACGGCCCGGGCAAACGGGTCGCGGGCGGCGGCCAGCTGCGTTTCCGATAATGGCTCGAACTCGGCCTGGGCCTGATTGGCAAAATAAGGCCCCAGCAGACAGTAGCGGTCCTGCCAGCCCTGCACCGTAGCAGGTACTTTGGAGCGAATAACGGTGTAAATGCCACCTACCTGATTACAGACTTCCCAGGCTACTTCAACTAAAAGGGCTTCGGGCGCAACTATATCGGGGGTAGAATGAGGCACTTGCACAGAATAAGGAAGAGAAGGTGGTGAGGAGCAGCGAAAGGTAAGCGGGATACGGCACTTCCGACTGGAATTAGCAGAAAAAAAATGGCCCCACCGTTACGGTGGGGTATTTTTTTGCCAACAAAGAAGTAGTACGACCCACGCGGCCTTTTACGGTTCCTGGGAGATAATCAGCACGGAGTAGGGACCCAGGCCAAACGTGGCGTGCTGGGGGAAGCCGTCGTACTCGCCTTCCTCCGTTAGCGTATCCAGGCTTTCAAAGTTGCCGAACTCCTGGTCGTAGCCCTGCCAGTCACTGTTGAAGCGCACGCGCCAGTGGCCGGACGCCGGCAGCCCAATGGTGTAGGACTCCTGGGTGCGGTCGGCGAAGTTGCAGAGCACCACGGTGGTGTCGCCGGGGCCCCCGTCACCATCGGACCAGCGCCGGAAAGCCACGGTTTTATCCTCGTTGTTGATGTGAAAAACCTCGAGGTGCTGGCCCGTGAGGCCGCGCGTGTGGCCCTCCAGGTTGCGCCGCAGCCGGATCAGGTCGCGGTACAGGTGCACCAGCCCGCGCATCTCCTCGGCCCGCTGCCAGTCCAGCGGCAGGTCATCGGAGAAGAAGCCATCAGCCAGAAACTCCTGTCCCTGAAAAATCATGGGTACGCCCGGCGAGGTGAAGACCAGCGCCGCGCCCAGGGTAGCCCGCTTCTTGGGAAACCAGGTGTGCGCTTCGCCCGGCATAATCTCCTCCGGCACCCGCGACTTCCCGTTGGCTACCTCGTCGTGCGACTCCGTGTAAATAACCCGTTGAAAGGCCTCACCATTATATTGGTTGCTGATGGCGGCCGCTACCACCTCCATGTTCCGGTCATCATCGGAGTAGGCGGTCAGCGTTTCGCGGATGGGGTATACAAAGCCGGCATCCCACTGGGCGGAAAAGCCCTGGCCATCCTCCTCCGGGGCGCGGGTGATGTACTCGTTGCCCAGTAGATCCTCGGCAATGGTGATTTTCCAGGGCATCTTCTCCCGGATTTCCTCATTAATCCAGCGCATCAGGCTCCAGCCATCGGGCAGGTCGTCGGTGGGGTTGGTGGTGCCGCGCACGTTGCGGATGTGGGCAATGGCGTCGCAGCGGAGGCCATCTACCTGGAAGTCCTCCAGCCACATGAGGGCATTGTCGCGGATGTACTGGCGCACTTCCGGGCGGCCGTAGTCGGGGCGGTTGTGGCCCCAGGGTGTTTCGGCGCGCCAGTCGTTGTAGAAGTAGATACCGCCGCCGTCGTTTTCCTGCCAGCCATCAAACTGCCACAAATCCAGGTCGCCGGGGCCGAAGTGGTTGTATACCACGTCCAGAATAATAGCAATGCCATACTCGTGGGCGCGCTTCACCAGCTCCTTAAAGGCTTTGGGCCCACCGTAGTCGGTTTCCAGGGCAAAGGGGTGCGAGGGGTTGTAGCCCCAGGAACGGCCGCCGGGAAACTCCGTGGGCGGCATTATTTCAATGGCATTGATTCCCAGGTCCCGCAGGTATTCCAACCGCTCAATGACATCGAGAAAAGTGCCGGGCTGGCCTTCGGTGGTGGAGTGGAAGGTGCCCACGTGCAGCTCGTAGATAACCAGCGTATTCCAGGCGGGCATCTCAAATTGGTGGTCGCCCCAGTCAAAGTCTACATGCGGCACCACGGAGTTGCCGGCGGAGTGGGTGACTTCCCGGGCATAGGGGTCGTTGCGGGTAAACTCGCCGGTGGGCGTTTTCAGCCAGAACCTGTATTCAGCGCCTACGGCCACGCCCGGCACGTCAATAGCCCAATACCCGCCTTCCTCAGCCGTAAGGGGGTGTTTCTTAGGATTCCAATCGTTAAAGTCGCCTACTACGGAAACCGCTTCGGCGTGGGGTGCCCACACCCGGAAGGTGGTGCCTTGGGCATGCGGAATGGCGCCCATGCCAGCTTGCAGCGTGGTGGGGGCAGAGATGGTTTCGATTTCAAGCATGCTTGTAGAAGAAAATCAGCACAAAAGCTCAACAGCTGCTGCTTTTACTGTTTGTATAGGCGTTAGGTTATATTTTAGAGATAGAATGTTGATGGTAAGCCAGATAGTAATGCTACTGATTAGCTTATTCGGGCCCCAAAAACCTGGAAGAAGACCCATAGATTGCCCAACCGGTAATAATTACGTGGGGTATTGCCGGAACACTGCCCGGGTAGTTGCGTAGCTTTGCGGGTACTTTTCTGCTTTACCTTTTGTGTTGCTGCCGTGGCTCGTCCTGTTCCTGTAGTTTTTGGCCTGTATTCCTGGACGCCCGACTATGGCCTCCGCTACATTCATCCGGCCAACCGCCGCTCCTTTGAGTGGCTGGAGCCGCTGGGCAAAGTGTTTGAGAAAATTGGCGAAAACGACGAATGGATGCTGCTGCGCTACGATGAGCAGCAGTTTAAGGTAAGCCCCGAGCTGTTTAAGGAACTCTACGAGAAGCCTGCCTTCAGCTTTGGGGATGTGGTGGAAGAAGCCACCCCCGCCCCCGGCAAACCCGCGCACCGCGGCCTGATTTCGGATGTGTACTGGGATGAGAAGAACGATACCGCCCGTTTTCAGATAGTAGAGCGCAAGCGGAAGCTGCCGCGCATTTTTGAGGCTAATGAGCTGCGGTTTGCCTAGGCGCGCACCAGCTACTGACTTTCGCCGCGCTTGAAGACCATTAAAAAACCAAACGCCCCTGCCTTATGCATAAGGCAGGGGCGTTTGGCTAAGCCATCGGAGTTAAAAGCTCATCAAGCAGTGCGCTTATATGCCCACGGCAATGCCCGTGATAATGGCAACCACCGCCAGCAGCAGCAGCAGCAGATAAAGCGGCAGCACAAACTTCCACCACTGATCAAACCGCACCCCGCAGGCCGTTACGATGGCCACCAGAGCGCCATTGGTGGGGGTAACAATTTCGCAGAGGCCGGCGCCGTACTGGTAAGCCAGCACCGTAACCTGCCGGGAAAGACCGATGAGGTCGGAGAGGGGCACGAGCAGAGGCATGGTGAGCACAGCCTGCCCGCTTACGCTGGGCACCGGCAGGTGCAGGGCCGTGTGCACGCCCACCATACCCAATGCTGAAAGCGTCACCGGCAGCCCGGCCAGTGGCGCAGATAGGCCATTCACGATGGTATCAACAATCTGCCCCTGCTCCAGTACCACAAAAATGGCGCGGGCAAAGCCGATGAGTAGGGCGGAAAAGGCAATATCCCGGAAGCCATCAATAAAGCCGGAAGCGGTGCCCGTAAGGCCCAGGCCGCCCACCAGGCCGGCGGCTACGCCCAGCCCGAAGAACAGCGCGGCCATCTGATCAAAATCCCACTCCAGCTTCAGCACCCCGTAGGCAAAGAAGGCAAAAGTGAGAAACAGCAGCAGGAGTACCAGGCCATGCCGACCTACGCCTGCGGCCTCGCCGGGAACCTCATCTACCTCCGGGGCTATGCGGTGGCGCATGGCAAAGCGCACGGTGCCGCCAATCCAGATAGCCAAAGCCAGGGCCAGGAAAATCATGCGGAAACCCCCGCCGGAAAGCAGGGGCAACTGGGCCAGCTTCTGGGCAATGCCTACCTGAAACGGGTTGAGGGGGCTGAAAGCGGCCCCTACGGCCGCTGAGCCAATGCTGACGGCCGCCGCTATAATAGGGGGGTAGCCAATGCGCCGCATCAGAATGAGCAGCACCGGAATGAGGGGCACAATTTCCTCCTGCATGTTTTCCAGTGCGCCCATGGTGGCAAACAGCACGCAGATAATGGGGATAACCACAGCCTCGCGGCCCCGGAATTTATCCAGCAGCCAGTCTACGCCGCGGCGCAGGGCCCCGGTCTGGTCTACCACCGTGAAGGCGCCGCCCGCCAGAAACACCAGAAAAATAACGGAAGCGGCTTCCGTCATGCCTTTCGGGATATCCACAATGGCCTGCAGCGGATTCACCGGCGAGGCAGGCACCCGGTGGTAGGAGCCGGGCACCACCACGTCGCGGCCGGTGGCGGCATCGGGGTGGCGCTCAAATACGCCGGCCGGCAAGAGGTAGGTGAGCAGGGTAGCAAGCAGGATAAACCCAACCAGCAACACCAGCGGGTGCGGAAAGCGAATGGTTTTCATGCCGTGAAAGTAGCACGGCGAAATGGTTCTGCCGCCGGGCTTGGGCCAGGTAACTGCCCGCAACTTTGTATCTTCGGCAAAGACCCCGTGCTGATGTGATGTATCTCGCTGCTTTCAAACAACTACCCATGGGCCAGCAAACGGAGCGCCTGCTGCAGGCGGGCCACCACCTGGCCGACCGCGCCGAATACGGCTGCCGGCTGCAGCTATACGCCCTGGGCGACTTTTATGCGGAGATATGGCGGCTGGCCGGCGAGGAGCGGGTGCTGTTTATCAATCTTTTTCAAAACCCGGCCCAACTGCACCCCTGGCTGGAGGCCGTGCAGCTGCCGGAAGTATAGAAAGTAAAAAGCCGCTCCTGAGATGCAGAAGCGGCTTTTTTATACTTGGGTGTGTTGTTCTAAGCTTTGCAGCAGGGCTTCAATCTTGTCGGAATAAGCGTTTATTTTCTCCAGGCCGGCGCGGGCTTCCTCTATGTGCCCCCGCTTGTATTGGGTGGAAAGCTCGTAGCCGGTATCCAGCATTTGCTGGATGGTGCGCTCAATCTCGCGCACCTCGGGGCGCATGCTGTAGCGGGGTTTTACCACGGTGCGCAGCCACTCCCCCAGGGGGTTCTGGTACAGGGAAAACAGGGCATCATCCGCCTCGCGCACCCCGTAAAGCACGGAGCGCAGCCTCGACTTAAAGAGTACCTGTTTAATCCTGGCTTGCTGAAAATCCAGGCGGTTTATGTCCATGATGGCGCGGGTAACTGTCGGAAAGCAATAGGGAAATCCATTTTACCGGACAGTGGAATCAGGACGCTCCAGGGCCTGGCGGGCCAGCACCAGCTCGGTTACATCAAAGGCAAATACCGTGATACCGGCTTTTTCTGCGCCCTCCATGAAAAGCTGATAAGTAAAGTTGAGGTAGCTGCGCTGCAGCTGCCCGCTGCCGTCCCGGTCCAGCATAATATCCAGCTCGTTGCCGACAAAGGCTTCGCCGGTGTTGTAGACATTGTCGAGCAGGCTAATGAACCCTTGCTCTATTACTTCGGGCAGTACTTCAGCTACCGATTTGCCAATCAGCTGGCGGTGCGGGAACAGCTTCTGGTACTCCGGGTTCACGAACTCGAAGCGGTGCTCCGGCCCGCGCAGAATGCAGATCATGGCCGGGGTCTGCATAAACAAGTTGTAGAACGTCTCGCGCTGGGTTTCGGCCAGCTGATAGGCCTGGTAGGCCTGGTCGGAGAGTAGGGCCTGCTGCTCGTTGGTTTCCAGCAGCTCCTGTACCATTTGCTTCTGGTCGTGAATATCGGTGCCGCCGCCTACCCACATGGTAATTTCGTGGCGGGCATTGTAATGGGGCATAGCACGCATGAGTACCCAGCGGTACTGGCCATCGTGGCGGCGCAGGCGGTATTCTACCTGGTAGGGCTGACCAGTAGCTACGCTCTCATTCCACTGCTGCTGTACCCGGGCCTGGTCATCGGGGTGAATGTTATGAATCCACTGGCCATGCAGCTCCGCTTCCAAGGGCCGACCGGTAAACTGCAGCCAGCGGGAGCTGAAAAAGTCCCGCTCCCCCGTGGGCAGGGCCGTCCAGACCAGAATAGGCAAGGATTCCAGGATAAAGCGGTTGCGCTCCTGCTGCTCAGCCAGCTCCTGCTGCACCAGCTCGGCGCGGAGCTGGGCGTGGTGCTGCTCAGTTACGTCCTGGGTGCGCTGCAGAATAAACTGCAGTCTGCCTTCGGCATCCAGAATAGGGTAGTGCGTGGCCTGCCAGTAGAGCTCCTCCAAGCCGCCGCCCTGCTCCTCGGGGCGCTGCAGATCGTAGCGGATGAGCGGCATGACATGGGGCTCCAGATGCTGCCGCACATGCGCATGAGATTCCCGGATTACGGCTGCCGATTTCTCGTCCGTGGCCGGATAGGCCTCGAAAAAGGGCTTCCCTATCACCTCTTCCCGCTTTTTCAACGATACCGCTTCGTGGTTATCGGTGTTGTCAATGATAGTTGCGTCAGCATTGGGGGCAATGAGCAGGAAGTTCTCCGGCAGGGCGTGAAACAACTCCTGATAATTGACGGGAAAAGCAGAAACAGGCATAACAGTAGTAAAAACAGATTCAAGCGCTCCTCAAAACTAACGCGCAAGCAGGCAAAGCTACAACCTGGCTAAGCCTGGTGAAAGCGTATTCCCAAAAACAATGTAGCTACACAGCTACTACGCCTGGCCGGCCAGGCGTAGCATATGAATATGCGGAATGCCGTCTTCCAGGTACCCTTCGCCCACCTGCCGGAAACCAAAGCCCTCATAAAATTCCTGCAGATAACTCTGTGCCCCAATCTGAATGGGCTGCCCGCCCACCAGCGCATCAACGGCGGCAATAGCTTGGCGTAGTAGCTCGCGGCCCAGCCCAAAGCGCCGGGAGCGCGGGCTGACCACCACCCGCCCAATGCTGGCCTCGGGGTAGCTGATGCCCGGCCCGAACAGGCGGGCGTAGGCGGCCAGCTCGCCGGCCGGCGTGTAGCCCAGCAAGTGCCAGGCGGCCTGGTCCTGCCCGTCTATGTCCTGAAACGCACACGTCTGCTCCACCACAAACACCTCGCTGCGCAGCTGTAGCAGGGCATAGAGTTCGGCCAGGGTAAGTTCGGCAAAGGGTTTGGTGGTCCAGGTAAGGGTCATGGGAAAGCAGGTGAAGTACGCGGCAAAGGTAGGGGTGAGGCGGTTTGCAGCCTGCCGGAGGATTGCCGTAGTTTGAGGGCCGGGGCAAGCCAGGTATTAATGGCTTGGTAAAACCCGATTAGCTATAACATGAAAAGAATCCTACAGGACCACAGCTTTCAGCTCTCTATTATTCTGACGCTGATTTTTATGGGAACCGGAGTCGGGTTTTTATTTATGGGGCTTACCAATTACAGCTGGATACTGTTTGTGCTGCTGCCTATTGTGCTGGGTATTTCGATTGGTGCCATGCCGAATGGAAAATATACGTTTTGGGGTGCGGTTTTCGCGGCCGTTATTTTCCTGATGGCCATGTATATTCCGGGGCTCTCGGGCCTGCTATGCATTATTATGACGCTGCCGATTCTTATTCCGCTTATTTTCCTGGGATACGTTGTTGCGCATCTACTAAAGAAATATAAAGCGCTAAAATCAACCACTAATCTGCCGGTATTGCTGTTGCCGTTGCTGCCTTTTATGGTTGGCGCGCCGGTAGAATATTTTATGCATCCTCACCAACAGGAAATTGTGGAGGTGCGCACGGAGCAGGTGTATCCTTATACCCCCGAGCAGGTGTATGACGCCATAAAATCAGTGGATACGCTGGTGGCGGAAAAGCCTTTTCTGATGCAGTTTGATTTGCCCATTCCGGTAAAATGTGTCCTGGAAAAAGAAGCAGTAGGTGGCTTGCGCACCTGCTATTTTAAAGCCGGCAGCATGAGCAATGCCGATTTCGGTGGCGGAACCATTGTGGAGAAAATCACCCAGCTAGAAAAAGCAAAACTGCTGCGAATGGATGTGATTGACTACAATATGGTTGGCCGGAATTGGATTGGTTTTAAAGAAGCAATTTATTACTTCGATAAGGTTGGCAAGAATAGCTGCAAGCTCACGCGTGTTACAACATACACCTCCGAATTAACACCCAGATTTTATTGGGAGCCCTTGGAGAAATTAGGCATTGAGCAGGAACACGCCTATGTGCTCGATAATCTGGCCAATGATCTGAAGCGGAATTACGGTCAGCAAAAGGGCCGGGAATAACAGCGGAAGGAAGAGCAGGCAGAGTAGATTCCATTTCTTTTCCAACACAGCATCCCGCTTGCTCCGGCAAACCCACGCTTCATCCTACTCATTCTACACTTCAGCAACCTAAAATTTCATCGGCGGTAGCAGCCGGGCACCTTTGGCCCATACTTCTACCGCTACCCGATGAAACGACTGCTACCCCTGCTGCTCCTGCTGGCCGTCACGCTGCAACTGGCCGCCCAAACGCCTACCACGCTCAGTGGCACCGTGCATGACAACGCCGGCCACCCGCTGCCCGGCGTGAATGTGTTTCTCAAAACCACCTTCGATGGAGCCAGCACCGATTCGCTGGGCCGCTTCCGCTTCAGCACCCGCCAGACTGGCTCCTTGCCGCTGGTAGCCACGCTGCTGGGATATCAGCTGCAGGAGCAGGTGGTCACGCTGAACGGCAGCCCCCGGCAGCTGGCCCTGGTGCTCAAGCCCGTGCGCAACCAGCTCGGCGACGTGGTTATCACCTCCGGTACTTTCGACGCCAGTGATGACAAGCGTAAAACGGTGTTTTCGGCGCGGGATGTAGTCACCACGGCCGGCGCCTCGGCCGATGTGGCGGGCGCTTTTAATACCATGCCCGGCACCACGCGCAACGGGGAAGAGGGCAAGCTGTTTGTGCGCGGCGGCGCGGCCGGCGAAACTCGCCAGTACCTGGATGGCGTGCCGCTGCAAAGTCCCTACAATGCGGCTGTTTCAGGCATGCCGGCCCGGGGGCGTTTCTCACCCATGCTTTTCAAAGGCATGGCTTTCAGCACCGGCGGCTACTCGGCGGAGTACGGGCAGGCATTGTCGGCGGTGGTAGCGCTGAACTCCGAGGACCTGGCGCCGGAAACGCAGACGGGTATTTCGCTCTTTTCATTGGGTGGGGTGAGCCTGTCGCATCAGCAGCGCTTCGAGCGGTCCTCGGTAGCCGTTACCGGCGACTACATGAACATGCGGCCCTATTTTGGGCTGGTGCCCCAGCGCATGCTCCGGACTTATGAGTCGGGTGGGGGCTCGGTAGCTTTGCGGCAGAAAACCGGCAGTATGGGCATCCTGAAGGCCTACGGAGCTTTCACCAAACAGCACATTGAAGCCCTGCAGCCCGATGCCGAATGGGAGGGAGGCCGCCCCGTAGGGCTGCGCGCCGGCAACGCTTACATGAACACCACGTTCCGCAGCGCGGTGGTGCGGGGCTGGTCGGTGCAAACCGGCGTGGCCGCCACCCGCGACCAGCAAACTGCTCGCGTAGCTACGCAGGAAGCGGCCGGCCAGGAAATGCGTGAGCTGGAGCAGTCGGTGGTCAGCCGGCTGGTGCTCACCAACGACTCGGCCAGTGCCTACTGGAACCTGAAGCTGGGCATGGAAGGTCTGCTACAGCATAATGAGCAGCGCTACCTGGCGGCTCAGCGGGATACTGCCTTTCAGGTGCAGGAGCAGCGCGCCGCGGGCTTCGCCGAGTCGGATATTGCCTTTAGTAACCGGCTGGTGGGGCGCGTGGGAGGCCGGGTGGAGTACTCAGGGGTTCTGCACCGCTGGAATGCCGCGCCGCGCCTGGCCCTGGCGTATCAGCTGAATGAAAAAACGCAGCTTTCGGGAGCGTTTGGCTATTTCTACCAGAACCCGGCTACTGATTTGCTGTTGCGGGCCGCCCAGCCAGGCCAACTCCGCTTTGAGCGCGCCCGCCACTGGCAGCTTACCTATTTCCGCAGCTATGCCAACCGCACGCTGCGCGTGGAGGCCTACGCCAAAGCCTACGCCCAGCTGGTGCGCTACAACCCCAGCGCCACCCCCAACCCACTCACGCCCTTCGACCCGGCCACCTACCGCAGCACCGGCACGGGCTACGCCCGCGGCCTGGACGTGCTGTGGCGCGATAAAAAATCCATCAAAAACGGCGACTACTGGATTAGCTACGGGTTTCTGGATACCCGCCGCCAGCAGCGCCAGGACCCCGTGCTGGCCGTGCCCACCTTCGCCGCCCGGCACAACCTCTCGCTGGTAGGCAAATACTGGCTGAGCAAAGCCCACACGCTGGTGGGTGCCACCTACACTTACAACAGTCCGCGTGCATACTTCAACCCCAATAGCCCCGAGGGCTACAACCAGGGCCGGCTTCCCAGCTTCCAGGATTTCAGCCTGAATGCCAGCTACGTGACCACGCTGTGGAAGAACTTCACCATTGTGCATGTCTCGTGCACCAATGTGCTGGGGCGGCAGAATGTGTATGGCTACCGCTATGCCTCCACCAAAGACGCCAGCGGTCAGTACGCCAGCGTGGCCGTCATGCCCTCGGCCCCGCGCATGGTGTTCGTAGCCCTGCTGATTTCCATCAACAAAAAGCGCCCCGCCAATACCGACGAGGCTCCCGAATAACAGCCGCCGCTTTCAACACTTCATCCGGCTTATCCTACGCTTCAGCCACTTTTAGTTTCGGGCCGATGGGCTACCGACCACTTTTACAGCATACTCTTTCACTTCCTCCCAAACCAATCATTCTAACTTTTCTACTGCCATGAAAAACACCCTGCTTGTCCTCGCCCTCGCTGCCTGCTCATTCTCCGCCGCCGCTCAACCGTCGGCCGCTAAAGCCCCGGCCGCTGCTACGGCCGCCCCGGCCGGCTATACCGAGATGATGGCCGCCACTATTGCGGAGCTCAACAGCACCGGCGACCCGGCCAAACTCCTGGAAATTGCCAGCAAGTTTGAGCGGGCCGCCGCCGCTGCCCCCACTGATTGGCTACCCCAGTACTATCAGGCCTACGGCCGCATGCTGGCCTGCTTCACCAGCAAAGAAGACGGTGACGTGAAAGACAAATACCTGGATCAAGCGGAGGCTTCCTTGGCGCAGGCCCGCAAGCTGGGCGGCGACGAATCGGAGCTGTTGGTGCTGCAGGCCTATATCTATCAGGCCCGCCTGGGTATTTCGCCCATGGCCCGTTCAGGCAAGTATTCCCGCATGGTAATGGAGGTCTTGGAGCAGGCCAAAGCGCTGAACCCGGCCAACCCACGCATCTATCTGGTGCAGGGGAATAACCTCCATTTTACGCCCAAAATGTTTGGTGGCGGTCCCGAGGTGGCCAAGCCTGTGTTTGAAGAAGGGAAAGCCCGGTTTGCTGCTTTTAAGCCCGCCAACAGCCTGTCACCCAACTGGGGCGAAAGACAATTGCTCGGCCGCCTGAAGGCCTATGAGCAGGCAAGCCCCACGCAGGCCACTACGAAGTAAATACCAAACAAGCCCTGCGAAGAACTTTCGCAGGGCTTGTTTGGCTTGCGGCCGATGAAACCCAGAGGGCCTTTTCGGCCGAAGCTGGTGGCTTCATCCATTTCATAAAGCAGTTACTTGCCAGGAGTTATGCTGTTTCCGGCGTGCTCTACGGTTTATCCTCACTTTCAGCCTGTATCTTGCCGGGCCTGCCCGGCCGCCACGGGCTCTGGCCGGTTTTCATTATGTCTGCTTCTGCTTTGCCTCTGCCTGAAACTACGTTGCCACCCCTGCTTGCTCCGCGTACCTGGCTGCGCGTGCTGATGATGTTGCTCCTGTTATCAGTAGTTATCACGGCATTTTCCTGTACCCAGTGTTGGGGAGACTGGGAGCGGCTGCTGATTACCTTCATCATCACCTTTGCCTACAGTACCGGGTTGTGGCTCACTAATGGCTTTGCCGTAGATTGGCTGAACCGCTATGCCAGCTGGAAAGAAAGCCTGACCAGGCGGCTGGTGCTCACGTTGCTGGTATCGTTAGGGGGCTCGTTGCTGGTTATTGTGGCCATTAACGCGGCGTGGCGGATAATTCTGATGGACGCTACCCTGGCCTCCCTGGTATCAAAGCCAGAATGGAGTGGGTACGCTTTCCCTTTGCTGATTACCGTTATCTGCTCGCTGATCATGCACAGCCGCTCCTTTTTGCTGAGCTGGCGCGAAGCCCTGGTGCGCAACGAGCGGCTGCAGAAGGAAATGGCCCAGGCTGAAGCCGAAACCCTGCGCCAGCAGCTGGACCCGCACTTTCTCTTTAACTCCCTGAACGCCCTTACCTCCCTGGTGGAAGAGCAGCCGCAGCTGGCCGTGCGGTTTATCCGGCAGCTCTCGCAGGTGTACCGCTACGTGCTGGCTGCCCGCGGGCGGGAGGTGGTTTCGCTGCGCGATGAGCTGGAATTTGCCAAGTCCTTTCTGTTTCTGCAGCGCATCCGCTACGGCGAGGCCCTGCAGGTAACGCTGCCCCCGCTGAGCAGCATTTCGCCCCAGGCCGTGGTGCCACCGCTCAGCCTGCAGCTGCTCCTGGAAAATGCGCTGAAGCACAACGTGGCCACTTCCAGCCAGCCTCTGCAGGTGGCTATTGAGCTGGATGAAGCCGGGCGGCACCTGCGCGTACGAAACTCCCTGCGCCCGCGCCGGGTAGCGCCAGGGGAGTGTGCGGGCATCGGCCTGCCCAATCTCACGGGCCGCTACCGCCACCTCACTACAGAGCCCGTGCAGATAGTCCGCAGCGACACCGAATTTGTGGTCACCTTACCCGTGCTGGAACTCACTACGGCCTGATTTCTACCCCATGAATGCTTTCATCATTGAAGATGAGCCCCTGGCAGCCCGCCGCCTCACCGACCTGCTGCGCCGTCAGGAGCAACCCGTAAACGTGCTGGCCACAGCCGATACCGTAGAGGCCGCCGTGGTGCTGCTGGAAACCGCCTCCACGCCGCCCGATGTGCTGTTTCTGGACATTCACCTGGCTGATGGCCTGAGCTTCGAGCTGTTTGAAAAAACGCCGGTGCGCTGCCCGGTCATCTTCACCACCGCCTATGATCAGTACGCCCTGCGGGCCTTCAAGGTGAACAGCATTGACTACCTGCTCAAGCCTATTGATGCCGAAGAACTGGGCGCCGCCCTGCAAAAGCTGCGCAGCCTGCGCGGGGCCTCATCCGCAGCTGCTCCGGCTCCCGTCTTCGATGCGGCCTTGCTTACGCAGGTACTACAGCAGCTGCAGCCCCAACAGCAGCAGTACAAAAAGCAGTTTGTAGTGAAGGTGGGCGAGCATCTGAAGGTGATTCCCGTGGAGCAGATCAGCTACTTCTTCAGCCAGGAAAAAGCCACCTTCCTGCAAACCCGCGAAAGCCGCCGCTTTGTGCTGGACCAAACCCTGGAGCAGCTGGAAAAGCTGCTGGACCCCCGCCAGTTTTTCCGCCTGAACCGGGCGTATTTCGTGCAGCACGATGCCATTCAGGACATCATTCATTACACCAATAGCCGCCTGAAAACCACCCTGAAGCCCGCCAGCCCCGAGGGCGACGTGCTGGTAAGCCGGGAGCGGGTACCCGCGTTCCGGGCCTGGCTGGAGCGGTAGCGCCCGGGCGCCCACCTAGCCGAGCCCGTCCAGCTCCCGCTGAAATGCTTCCAGAAACAGGCCTACGTGGTAGCCATCGGCCAAGCCGTGGTGTACGTTTACGGCTACGGGCATGAGCAGCTTCTCGCACTCGCGGCGGTAGCGGCCTACGGATATTTTCGGGACGCTGTCGGGGTAGGCAAAGTGGCGGGCGTGGGTGAGGCCGGTGAAGGCAATCCAGGGAATGGCCGAGAAGTGAATGACATCGGGCCGGGCGGCGGAGTCGCTCAGCCGCAGGCCGGTTGAATCGGCCACCGCTTCCATTTCCTGCCGCAGACCCCCGGTAAATGCGGCCAAGGACTCGGCGTAGGGTACAAAGGAAAAGGCGAAGGTGTTGTCGGCGCGGGTGAGGGTGGCGGAAACGTGAATCTGGTCATACAGATACACTTGGCCCTCTTCTATGCGGTAGCGCATAGCTTCTACCTGGTTCACTGCTTTGAGGGCAGCGTGCAGGTAGTGCTGAAAAAACGACTCGCCGGCGGCCTTGGCGCGCTGGTAGGCGCGGGCCCCATCTACCTCGGCCACCACCCCAAAAAAGGGCTCATTGAAGGCGGAGAAAAAGGCGAAATGCTCGCGGCGGTTCCAGGTAGAAAGATCAATCGGCTGCTTCATGGGCGGCAAGTTCGGTAACTTTGCGGGCCTTTTCTGCCCGTTCAGCTGCCAAAATGCAGCCGGCCGGGCCACTTTATCTGCTTTCCGTATGCCTGCTCCCGTGCTTATTGCCTTTGATGCCGATGACACCCTGTGGCCCAATCAGCCGCACTTCGACTACGCCGAGGCGCAGCTCTACACGCTGCTCACGCACTACGCCGATGCCGGTACGCTGGGCCGCCATTTCTACGAGGTGCAGCGCCAGAACATGCACCTGTTCGGCTACGGCGCCAAGTCGTTTATGCTGTCCATGATTGAAACCATCATTCAGCTGACCGAAGGGGCCGTAACCGGCACGGAAATCCACCATATTCTAACCGAAGGCAAACGCCTGCTCGACTTCCCCATTGAGCTGCTGCCTGGCGTGCCGGAAGTGCTGAACACCCTGCGCCAGCGCGGCCAGCGCCTGATGCTGCTCACCAAAGGCGACCTGTTCGACCAGGAAAGCAAGCTGGCCCGCTCCGGCCTCGGCGACTACTTCGACCACGTGGAGATTGTAAGTGAAAAGAACGAGGCTACCTACCAGCGCATCCTCAGCCGCTACCAGGTGCTGCCGGAGAATTTCATCATGATTGGCAACTCCCTGAAGTCGGACATTCTGCCGGTGGCGCGCCTGGGTGCCCGCGCTGTACACGTGCCCTACCATACCACCTGGGCCATGGAAGAAGTGCCCGCCGAGGAGCTGGCCGGCATACCATTCCATCGGATTACAGCCTTATCAGAAGTACTGCAGCTGTTGAAATAAGAAAACAACGGTCATGTCGAGCGTAGTCGAGACATCTCGCGTGCTGACGTTGCAGTGGTATACTACACTAGCGAGATGCTTCGACTGCGCTCAGCATGACAATTACTATTGTAATGTCAGCACGCGATAGTCTTTGGGTTCGCCTCTGCATGAGAGCGTTTCAATTTTAATGCTTCCCTTTACTCACCCTCCAGCCAGCTTTTCACGGCCCCGGCTTTTTCGCGGCTTACCAGTACCTCATCAGCTGGGGCGGGATGTAGATCCAGCTTTAGCTTGCCGTTAAAATGAGGGTGCAGGCGCTGCACGGCTGGCAACTGGGCAATAAACTGGCGGTTGAGGCGGAAGAACTGGTGAGCATCCAGCACCTGCTCCAGCTGCTCCAGGGTGTAGTCTATCAGGTAGCGCTGGCCGCTGCGGGTTACCAGCGTCACGGTTTCGTGGCGGCTCTGAAACCAGGCAATATCGGTGGTATGAATGGGCAACAGCTGCTCGCCCTGGCGCACCAGAAAACGGGTTTTGGGCGCCGGGCTGCTGGCTGAGGTATTCAAGAGCGGCTGCAATTGCTGGGCTACCTCCGAGGCGGCCGGGCGGTGCCACTGCCGCAGCTTTTGCAGGGCCGCCTGCAACTCCGTCAGCTTAATGGGTTTCAGCAGATAGTCTACGCTGTGGGTTTTAAACGCCTGCAGGGCATACTGATCATAGGCGGTGGTGAAGATAACCGGGCTGGAAACCACCAGCTGATCAAACACATCCAGACTGATGCCATCGGCCAAATGAATGTCGGCCAGAATCAGGTCGGGGGCGGGGTGGGTTTGCAGCCACTCCACGGCGCCGGTTACGGTATCCAGCTGGGCTACTATCTGCGCCTCGGGCGCGGCCTGACTAAGCAGGCGCTGCAGCCGCTCAGCGGCGGGGTATTCATCTTCGAGTATTAAAACGCGCATAGATTTCAGGCTGTGCCCGCCAGGGAATGAGCGTTAGCGGTGGCCGGGAGGAGCGGCAAATGAACGGTGAAGTCGGTGGCCGTATCCAGCACCTGCACGGGTAGCTGCGGAGCCAGCAGGGCATACCTTTCCCGGATGTTGCGCAGCCCCATGCCGGTGCCCGGGGCCAGGGTAGTGCGGGGGCGGCGGACGTTGTGCACCACCAGCCAGCCATCGTGCGCCGATACTTCTACCTGGAGGGGATACTGGCGGGAAGCTTCGTTGTGCTTGAGCGCATTTTCCAGCAGGAGCTGCACGCTGAGCGGGGCTACGTGCTGGTCCAGCAGCGTGGGTGGTACCTGTATTTCAACCTGCAGATTATCGCGCAGACGGGCTTTTTGCAGCGCTACGTAAGCTTCCACAAACGCCAGTTCGTCTCGCAGGGGCACGGTGCTTTGTTCCCGGCTCAGCAGCACGTAGCGGTATACATCGGCCAGCTGCTCCACAAACTGCTGGGCCGGCTCATTCTCGGGCTCAATAAAAGCCGAGAGAGTATTGAGGGAGTTGAAGAGGAAGTGCGGATCCAGCTGCTGCTGCAGGGCTTCCAGCTGGGCCCGCTGACTGGCACTTTGCAGCTGCTCGGCGCGGCGCACGTTTTCCTCCCATTGCCGGAAAAAATTCCAGCTTTCGTAAATCAGCTGCACCACCACCGTCGGTACCATATTCAGCCCGAATTCAAAGAAAAAAGTGGGAATGCTGAGCTGCCCGCCATGGCTGTGGGCTTCAATGGAGCCCAAAACCAGCGTAACGACGGCCGTAATCAGGGTGTTGATAATGGCCAGCAGCCACAGCCGCTTCCTCGTTTGCTCCACCCGCGGATAGCGCCTGAACAAGTACCGCCACAAAGCCCGCCCGGTCAGCCAGAAGCAGGCCGTAAAGCCCATCGATATCGGCCAGGCTATCAGAAACTGCGTCAGGGAAGAAATGTGCAGCAGGCCTCTTGGTAGCATGACCAGGATCGAGAGAATGGGGATTCCCAGGAGCAGAAAGCGGCGGTCATTCATACCGGCAAATGTAGAAGAATATGGGAGCTGGCGTGGTGGCGGCAAGGTGCTGTTTTTGTCAGATAAAGTTGCCCGTCATGCAGAAGCAAAGCCGAAGCATCTCGCTAGTGTGGTATACCACCACAACATCAGCACGCGAGATGCTTCGGCTTCGCCTCTGCATGACGTTCCTTTACCCAAAACATCCATGTGTTATTAACGGCGGGGCAGCTTGCGCACAAACCCCTGTACAGCCTGGTTAAACTCTTTGGGGTTGTCCAGGAACGGCATGTGCTTGCCCGGTAGTACCACTACGCGCTGCTGCGGGAACCGGAAGGACTTATAGTGCTCAGGGCCGGTCATGTAATCCTGCTGGCCGGTGAGCACCAGTACAGGCATGGTAAGTGAAGCCGTAGCCGGGGTGAAGTCCTGCACGTAGCGGCCGGGAGCCTTGAACATATTGGCGGCGAAGTCGTGGTTGCTAGTCTGGTCTTTCATCACGCGGTTCACGCGGGCAGCGGTGGAATCGGAGGCGTACTGCAGCTGGTTGTATAGCTTTTGCTGCTGCAGCATGGCCAACACCATGAAGTAGCGCTGGGGTAGGGGCGCGGCGGCATCCAGCGGCGGACGAGTAGCAGCAGGCAACAGGTTGTAGCCGTAGGAGGTGGTGCTTTCCATGGCGGCTGGCAGGTTCAGAATGCTGTTCACCAGAATAAGCGCCTGCACGTGTTGGGGATACTTCTGAGCGTAAGCCGTGGCAATAATGCCGCCGAAGGAATGCGCCATTACTACCCATTTTTCCAGGTGCAGCTGCTGGCGTATTTCTTCCAGATCCTCTACCTGCCGCTCCAGGGAATAGTTGAGCTTAGCGTCGCTGGCCGAGCGGCCACTACCGCGCTGGTCCACATAAATCATTTGGAGCTTTTCTTCCAGGGGCTGGCCGGCCAGCTTCTCAAACCCGTAGCTGCCGGCCCCGGGGCCGCCGTGCACAAATACGCATGGCGTGCCTTTACCCGCTACCCGCACATACAGCGCCACCCCATCAGAAGTAGTAACCGGCGTTGTGCCATTGGTTAGCGCGCTGGCCTGCAATTGCAGCGGCTGGCTGAGCAGGAACATCAAACCAAACAAAACCAGGGCGGAGCGGAAGAGAGAGTTCATAAAGGAGGAAAGTGAGAGTACAAGAATGGACACTAGAAGACGTTTAGCGAAGCGCAATAAAGGGCTGACCGTGGAGGGCCTGCACAAAAAGGAAGGCTACCAGCCCGGCGTAGCAGGCCGCCCCCAGCCAGGTAAGCAGCACGGCGCGCCGGGGTAGGCGCCGGGCCAGCCACCAGCCCAGTAGGGGCACCACTTGCAGGGCATGCAGGCCCAGGAAATGGGCCAGGCGTAAGTCGCCGGCGCGGGTGCTCCAGCCCAGGCCCGGCAGGCCGGGGCCGCCATCGGGGGCACCTACGGTGTGCTGGTTCAGGTGAATCATCATCCCGCCCAGTACACTGCCAATGAGAAACAACAGCAACCCCAGGCGCACGCCCCACACATAGCCGGCCGCGCCATAGGGGCGGTAGCGCCACACCAGCCACACTGCCGCTACCGTGGCCAGCGTGTTTACCGTAATCATGATGCCCATCACGCTGAACAGCATACCGTCGAAGGCGGTGGCGGCGTTGAAATGGGAGGAGGTGCCGCGGGCGGCCTGAAGGTAGATGCAGCCAATTTCGGCCACC
This sequence comes from Hymenobacter sp. DG25A, assembly GCF_001280305.1. Lineage (NCBI taxonomy): Bacteria > Pseudomonadati > Bacteroidota > Cytophagia > Cytophagales > Hymenobacteraceae > Hymenobacter > Hymenobacter erythromyxa. The sequence goes on from NZ_CP012623.1 coordinate 845,270, forward strand.
ATGCTCAGGGCCACCGCCCAGCTAATGCGGCGCACGGCCCGTTGGGCCGGAGCCGGTAAATCGGCCAGCAGCCAGCCCAGCGTCCATACATAGACAATAACCGACAGGCAGAATTTGATGGGCTTTACCCAAACCGGCAGGCCCGTTACCGTGCGGCTATCAAACGGCAGGAGCACCACGGCCAGCAGCAGCAATGCCACGTTCATCCAGCCAACCCAGGACAGCACCGGGTTTACCTGGTGCAATACCCGCAACCCCTGGCGTACCCGGCCAGGAATGGATGAGGTATTTACCGGCGAGGCAGAAAAGGAAACTGTAGTCATAGCCGTAAGCAGTTAGGGGCAGTTGAATGAGTCAAAACTAGCCTGCCAACTGACCCGGCAATAGTGGAAAAAGGGTGAACCGCCCGCCAGCCCGGGCGAACCGTAAGCGCCGGCCGGCGAAGTGTATTGCGGGCCGGCATACAGCAGCCCGGGTTGGCTGCTTACCTTTGTGGCGTTATGAAGGAAGTATGGTGCAGTCTGCTATTGATGCTGTGGGCCGTGGCCGCGCAGGCCGGCCCCGGGGCCGATAGCAGCCGAGTGCGGCAGGCCCACCGGCGCCTGGTGTTTCAGTTCGACCAGCGCTTTTCCCTGCTCAACCAGAAAGTAGTGGGCATCAATGGCCTGAAGCTGGGCGTGGAATGGCGCGGCCGGCTGCGCACCGGCCTGGGCTTTTACATGCTCAGCGGCGGCGTGCCCACCCGCGCCCCGCTGCCGCCCACCATGCCCGCCGGCACCCGCGACGAGCTGCGTTTCCGCTACGGCGTGGCCTACGCCGAATACGTGCTCATCGGCACGCCGCGCTGGGAGCTTAGCACGCCCACCCAGCTGGGCGTGGGCCGCTACTACGCCCGCTACCAGCAGCCCGATGGGCAGGTAACACGCACTCCCAAACGTAATATTTTCATTGTAGAGCCCTCCGTGGCCGGGCATGTGCGCGTGTTCCGTTGGGTAGGATTGGGCGCAGGTGTCGGCTACCGCCAAATGATGTTCATTGATGATGAGCTGGAAAACGAATTGAGCGGCCTCATCTTCTTCGGCCGCGCCAAGCTCTTCCTCGGCGACTTCTACAAAATTGTGCGCGGCCGCCAGCCATTATTCACTCAGGAAGGATTGAAGCGGAAGAGGAATTGAAAATCCAGGGATTTCGAGAAATAAAAAAGCCCGCCGCTCTTATGAGCAGCGGGCTTTTTTATTAAGAGTTATAGTACGTCATGTCGAGCGTAGTCGAGACATCTCGCTAGTGTGGTATACCCTAGCAACGAAGCAGTAGAGATGCTTCGACAGGCTCAGCATGACAATACTACCACAACATCAACCCGTCATGTCTCGACTACGCTCGACATGACGGGCTGAAGGTAAAGTCCTACTCCTTAATTCCCACGTGCCGGGCGGCGCAAGACAAACAGCGTGCGGATCGGCTCTTTGTTCACTTTCGGCTGCTGATACATCTGCACCACTTCCCAGCCCAGCTTGCCCATATAGGTAAGGGCACTGACGTGGGTGGCAAACACCTGCAGCTTGCCGGCCTCGCGCTGGGAAAGGGTGCCGCCGCCCAGCTTCTCAAAACCATAGCCGAAATCCACGTAAATGTCGCCGGCTTTGTCGTCGGTGGTGGAGAAGAGGTTGTCGGTGGTGAGCATTTCGCAATACTCGTAGCGGCCGGCAGTTTGTGCAGTGGCGCGCAGAGTGCCCAGGGCCAGCACCAGCGCAGTCAGGATGAGTAGTTTTTTCATGGAAGGCAACATGGAGAGTTTCGGAATAAAAAAAGGCCGGCTGGTGATTCCAGCCGGCCTTTTTCAGGGTTAGTTATGCAGTGGCAGGAAGGAATACTTGCGGCCGTACTCCAGCATCTGCTGGGCAAAGTCCGTGGGGTATTCCACCTTCACATCTACCATTTTGCCTTCCTGCATCACAGGCACCAGCTTGGGCTGGATAAAGCCGGCGTAAGGGGCAATGTTCAGCTTGGAGTAGCGGGCCAGCACTTCCTTATGCAGGGTGGGGTCTACCTTCACGCCGTAGGTTTCAATCAGGTTTTTGGCGGCGGCGTAGTCGCCTTCGCTGGTGAGGCGCTGGGTTTCGCGCAGCAGCTGGCCGAACAGGGTGCGCAGCTTGGCGTAGTCGTTGATGTGCACGAAGGTTTTGCCGTCGCGCGTCACCATCTCTACCACCTTGTCTTTCTTGCCTTTTTCAAACACCCATTTGGCCACCATCTGGCGGTTGCGCATGTGCGATTCTTCTACGGTTTCGCCGGGGGTGAGGCGCACCAGCTGGGTCATCAGGCCATTGCGCATGTAGTTATCGTACTCGGCCTTGCCTACTTCCAGGCTTGGCATCACGCCCAGCTGCACCAGCTTTTCGTCGAGCAGGTAATACAGGGCTACCAGATCAGCGCGGCCTTCCTCAATGGCGGAGGCGTAGCTTTTCAGCGTTTCCTTGGTGGTGCCCACGCCGGGGTTAATCTGGCCCGATGCGTGGCCGATTACCTCGTGCATATCGGTGTGCAGCTTGCCGGCCAGGGAGCCATACTGACGGGCCCGGTTTTTCTCGGCTTCATCATAGGCAAACTCATCCAGCATGCCGCCCGCGTTGGCACGGTCGTAGGCATCTACAATATTGCCCAGGCTCACGGATTTAGAGCCATGCTCCTTGCGTATCCAGGTGGCGTTGGGCAGGTTAATGCCGATGGGCGTGGCCGGGGCCGCGTCGCCGGCTTCCACCACAGTAGTAATCACCTTGGCCGTGATGCCCACCACGTTTTTCTTCTTGTTTTCGGGCTTGATAGGGGAGTTGTTCTCGAACCACTGGGCCTCATCGCCAATAGCCTTGATGCGCTTGGTAGCCTCCAGGTCCTTAAACGACACCACCGACTCATAGGAAGCGCGGTAGCCCAGCGGGTCGCCGTACACTTCAATAAAGCCATTCACCACATCGGTTTCCGACTGGGTATCATGTACCCAGGCAATGTTGTAGGCATCCCACAGCTTCAGGTCGCCGGTGCTGTAGAACTGGATGAGCTTGGTGAGGGCGGCGCGCTGCTCAGGCGTTTCGGCCACGTCCAGCGCCTTATTCAGCCAGTAGGCTACCTGCGTGAGAGCCGGGCCGTACATGCCGCCTACTTTCCACGGCACCTCCACAATGTTGCCGCGCTTGTCTTTCATCAGCTTCGAATTGAGGCCGTAGGAAATGGGGCGGGTATCTTTTTTGTTGATTTTCTTGGCGTAATAAGCCTCTACTTCGGCCTGGGTTACGCCTTCGTAGAAGTTGTTGGCCGAGGTGGCTACCAGATCCTTACCGGCTTCCTGGTTTACGCGCTTGGCGGCCAGTTTCGCATCAAATAGAATGGGCGTCATGGTGGCCACAAACTTGGCCGGAGTTTCGCCGGGCAGCAAAGGCAGCGCCTGCTCGTTTACGCTGTACACCAGGTTTTTGAAGTAATCGGGAGTAAACTCCGGTACAAACTTGCGGGTGGAGTAGTGATGATGGATACCATTGGAAAACCACACGCGCTTGGCGTACACGTTAAAGCGCGTGGCCTGCTCTACTTCCTGGGTGTTGGTAGTAGCAGCCAGGCGCTCCTGGTTGGCTTCCCAGAGGGCTTCCACGGTGCGGCGCACCCGCAGGTTTTCCTTGTAGTTCTGGTCGTAGATAATGTCGCGGCCACTCAGCGCCGCTTCATACAAATAGTAGAGCAACTCTTTTTGCTGGGGCTCCAGCTTCTCAAAGCCAGGTACTTCGTAGCGCAGAATGCGCAGGTCGGCAAACTGCTCGCTTACTACCTGAAAAGGGGTGGCTACCGGAGCCGCGGGTGTGGCGGGTGCCGGAGTAGCGGGCGTAGCCGGAGCGGTGGTAACTTCTGGGGTGGTAGTAACGGTGGGCGCTGAGCTGGCACAGCCGCTAAGCTGGGCCGCTACCAAAAAGGCCGCAGCCGATAAGAGAGGACGGGACATACGTAGAATAAGGGGATGAACTAACAGGCAAACAGACTGCGGGCTTAGCGCAAAGCAACACATTCCCGGCCCCGAAAACAACCAGCCAAGGCCCTAGCGCTGGGAGGGTGGCGCTGGGCTCAGGGAGCGAATGGTGCTGAGTCGGTCCAGCTTACCGGAGGCCGTGGTACGGAACTGCGGGGCGTATATGATGCCACGGGGCCGCTCGTAGCGGTCCAGCCGCTCGGTGAGCAGCGTGAGTAGCTGCTTTTCCTGGGCGGCGGGCAGCGGTTTGCCTTCCACAAAGGCCGTTACCTGCTCGCCGAGGCGGCTATCCGGCTGGCCGGCCACAAAGGCCCGGCGCCCACTAATGCCCAGCTCCATGAGGGCTACTTCCAGCACTTTTTCCACCTTCTCGGCCTGCACTTTCACGCCCCCGGAGTTTATCACGAAGTCGGCGCGGCCCAGCCACTCAAAAGTGTGCTCGTCCAGGAAATGTACCCGGTCGTTGGTGGTGATGAACACGTCGTTGGTTACGTCGGCGCGCACCGTGAGGCAGCCCCGTTTATCCTGGCCCACGCCAATGCCGGAGAGTACCCGGTAGTAAGGAGAAGCATCGGGGCCGTTGAGGCGGCGCAGGGCAATGTGGGAGGCCGTTTCCGTCATGCCGTAGGTGAGGTAGACGGGCGCTTCCAGCGTTTGCAGAGCTTTTTCCAGACTGGTTTCTACGGTTGCGCCGCCCACCAGAATGGCTTTCATTTTATCCAGCCGGGGCGCGTGGCCAGCTTCCAGCACGGCGCGCAGCTGCAGGGGCACGAAGGATGCAAAATCGAACTGGGCGGTGGCGGGCACCAGGGCCAAAGGGTCGGCGTGGGGCTCTACTATGGTGAGGTGCATGCGGCGCTCAAAGGCGCGCACCAGCATCATGAGCCCGCCCACAAACTCGCAGTTCAGGCACACCAGCATTCGGTCGCCGGGGCCCAGATCGAAGTAGTCGCCGGTGCGGTTGGCGGAGGCAGCCAGCTGCCGGCGCGACATGGTCACCAACTGTGGCTTGCCCGTGGAGCCGGAGGTGCGCAGCCCAAACTCCTGGGCCCCGTTCAGCCACTGGCGGCAGAAGTCCAGCACCTTGCCCTCGTAGCCGTTCAGGTCGCTGGGGACGTTGGTGGGGTATTGCTGAATATCGGCGTAGCGGAATTCGCGGCCGTTGAGCAGGAGGGAGTCTGGGAGGGTGGTAGACATAGGAGCAGTAGCAAGTACCTGTATACTGGCTGCCGCAAAAGTAGGATATGAAGTTGGGAATCCCGGACTACTTATTCCAGGTTATTGGTTAAGCCGTCTTTCCAGGAGTAATATAGCCCTTGAGAGAAAATGGTATCAAGGTTACGCTTATGGATTGTTGGAAATTGCTCCTGCATAAATGCATAATAGTCAGACCGTAAACGGCCCTCGCTAACCTTCAAATTGCGGGATTTAGCTGCTTCCAGAGAGGTTTGAATAAACGCCAGGTCTTTATCCATAATGTCTCTGCTAATGGTATTGTAGCTATCTAATTCTGCAGGGGATAAAAAGGCAAATTTCCCTGAAAGCCTTTTCTGAATTGGCGACAGCCAGTCTTGGCCCCATTCTAAAGCAAGTTTCACGGAGGCATTCAGTATATCCTCCGGGGCGGCTGTTTCCTGCGTAGCCGGTTTTGCCGGAGTAAATGGCTTTTCAGTTGTGAATAAACGGCTTAACCACTTTCTTACAACGTTTATAAATGGCCAGCTATAGAGGATAATAACTAAGGCTAATAAAATCCACATTATGGCAGCGTATCCTCTGAATGCTTAAATAGTCACGCTGTTGTTTTGGCTTGGCGGGCTCCCAAGCAGTAAGCCAGATTGTCAACGCTCAAAACACACAGAGGACCAAATTACTAGGTTGCTATGACGGCGGAAGCAGCTACCATCGTCATATAGTAATTAGCACAGTGAACGGTAGTGAGCAGAAGAAAGGCTTTCATTTCCAGTGCCTCAAATTCCTCTGTAGCAGAGAGTGTGTAGTCGTAGTTGAAGGAGCTCCATTTAAAAGCGGGCTGCACTGCCAATAACTCCTGCTCATTTTTGTCTATTAGAACAAAGGTGTTCTTGAGCATGCTTTTCTGCTTGAACAGGAAGGCTTTACCGTTGAATTTCGACTTAATAACAATAGTGCCATTCCAATGCATCTTGAAATCAAGGAGCACCTTCTGCTGATCTTTAAACTCGATAGTAGTGCCCCATACTCCCTTGGGCTTAATTTGAAAAGAGGAGTTATCTGCCAGCGTCACCTCGGCTTCAAAGGAAAACCACTCGGTGTAATGTAACGCGCCCAGCAACTTTCCATCTTCCAGTAGCTGAAAGTCGCGGGTACCGTTGGCAGTTACGTTGTAGTCAGCCATAATACTATAAGAAGGGGAGCTTGTAAAAAGTCGGTAAAACCAGGTGCTTTATCCCCCTTTATTACTTCGTTTTTGCCGGCTCCGGAAGCAGCTCGAAATACGTTGCCTTAAACCGGTTATCCACCAATTCTCCCTGCACTTTTGCCTTCCGGATAGCATTGCACAAGCCGTCTTTGGCGTGGGCATCACCATGTGAGTCAACCGTGGTGCCATCCACGAAATAGGACTTACCATCTATGCGAATGGCCAGGTCACAGCTTTTGCCTTCCAGGCCCAGGCGGCATTGTCCGCAGGCCGCGTCTACCACAATTATTTCTTTGCTCTTATCGGGAGCCGTTGTGGTAGCGGCTTTGTCCTGGGCTTGGCTGGCAAGCGTAGCCGAAAAAACAAGTAATGCGCTTAAAACTAAGGTCTTCATATTTTTCGGCTGTGCGTGTAATTATAGCTTTGGGAAGCAGATAGACAACGATGCAAGATAAATGGATAGCGGATAAAAACGGTATAATAAACCGTCTTTATCCGCCCGCTTCAACCGGCTATTTACTTCAGCCTTCCTACTAAGTTCTACCTAGCCGCTATTCTATGCCATTACTGCTTCTGTTGGTTGTAATTCCTCCACAACAGGCTCTTCACCCACGGCCGCTTTCCGGGAAGAGAATTTGTGCACGAAGAAGCTAACCAGCAGCGAAATAGTCAGCACCACAGTGGGCACGATGCCAATGGGCGTAAAAATCCAGGTAGGCAGCGTGGTAGCAATAATCAGCAGCATATACCCGTACAGACGAGGGCTGAAACGCTGGTTGCCCTGCACATAGCGCCGGCACTCCTGCAGCAATAAATAGGCCTGATAAAATAAAAATACCCCAAACATCTGCAGCGAATACTGATAAAACCGGAAAGAAGCCATTCCGGCGGCTATGAAATGATGGGATTCATAGGCGTTGCGGAAGCAGTGCAGCACCATGCAGGTCATCAGAAATAAAGGCCCCCAATACAGCACCGGAGCCATATGTTTATGCGCCATCTGGTTGCGCTCATTTTTCCAGCGGTACGCTACTCCGTTGCTGAAAGCAACAGAACTTACCAGCGCTATGGGGCCAGCAAATAGCTCCAGAAACTCGGTTACGTTGTCAAAGGGAGGGGTCTGCATATACTAGAGGAGGTAATGGAATAATGGGATATAATAGGCGTAACCGTAGGGCCTGTAAACTCCGGAATTCTCCGGCAGTTACCCTGCAAAAATAGATGCGATATTCACTTGGCGCAACCACATAATTGTGTGATATATAGATAATTACAGTGGTAATAAAATTGGCTGATGTGAAAATGCTCGGGTATTATATTTCAAATAACTGCCCGCAAATGGATTGCGCATTATATCATTCATACAAAACAAAAAGGCCCGCGCAACACTGTTGCGCGGGCCTTGCTGATTAGAGTTCTAAGCAGGTTATGGGAACTTGGGAAACTTATCGAAATCCGGCTTGCGCTTCTCTACGAAGGCGTTGCGGCCTTCCTTGGCTTCGTCGGAGAGGTAGTACAGCAGCGTGGCATTGCCGGCCAGCTCCTGAATACCGGCCTGCCCATCCAGCTCCGCATTGAACGAGGATTTGAGCATGCGCAGCGCCAGGGGGCTTTTCTGCAGAATTTTGTGGCACCAGGCTACGGTGGTTTCCTCCAGTTTATCCAGCGGTACTACCTTGTTTACCAGGCCCATGTCCAGGGCTTCCTGAGCATCGTACTGGTCGCAGAGAAACCAGATTTCACGGGCCTTTTTCTGACCTACCACGCGGGCCAGGTACGAGGCGCCAAAGCCACCATCGAAGGAACCCACATTGGGGCCGGTCTGCCCAAAGCGGGCATTATCAGCGGCAATAGTCAGGTCGCAGACTACGTGCAGCACGTGGCCGCCCCCAATGGCCCAGCCGGCCACCATGGCAATGACGGGCTTGGGAATGGAGCGAATCTGCTTTTGCAAATCCAGCACGTTCAGGCGGGGCACGGTGTCCTCGCCCACGTAGCCGCCGTGGCCACGCACGCTCTGGTCGCCGCCCGAGCAGAAGGCTTTGCCGCCCTCGCCGGTGAGGATAATCACCCCGATATCGGTGCGGTTGCGGCAGATGTCCATGGCCTCAATCATCTCCTGCACCGTGAGGGGTGTGAAGGCATTGTGCACGTGCGGACGATTGATGCTGATTTTGGCAATACCCCCAGCCTGCGAGAAGATAATCTCGCGGAATTCTTTAATGGGAGTCCAGGTAAGTTGTTCGGCCATAAATAGAAGTTGAAGAAAAAAGCAAAAACGCCTGTCATCCTGAGCCCAGGCGAAGGACCTTCTCACGCTAGCACGAGTCGTGGTTACGATTATCGTTCGCAGTATGTAAGGTCCTTCGCAGGCTCAGGATGACAAAGGCATAGGTTACGCAAAAGCATTTTTTACCGCAGCGCGGTAGTGTTCAAAGAACGCCGCGTTGGTGGCACTGTTGGTAGTAACTTCCAGCAGGGCTGCACTGTTTCCGGGGGCAAAGAAAAACGGTAGCGCCGATTCCAGCTCGTCTATACTACGGGCCGTGAAATAACGCAGGTTAAAATCCCGGGCGGTATTTTCCGCCGTGAGGGGCTGATGGGTTTCGAAAAACTCCTCCAACTCGGGCTGCTGACGGGGACCGTCAATCAGCCGAAAAATGCCGCCCGCGTGGTTGTTGAAGAGAACCACCCGCAGGTTGGGGGTGGGGTAGTTTTGCCAGAAGGCGTTGCGGTCGTAGAAGAAAGCCACGTCGCCGGTGAGCAGCACCACCGGGCGCTCCGGCTGGGCCAGGGCGGCACCCACGGCTGTGCTTGTGCAGCCATCAATGCCGCTGGTGCCACGGTTGGCAAATACCTCCACGGCCTGTGTAGTGGGCAGACCCAGGATATTCACGTAGCGCACCGCCATGCTGTTGGCCAGATGCAGCGCCGTGTGTTGGGGCAGGAAGCGCAGCGTGTGGTAGAAGGCCGAAAACTCATTGAAATCCTGCTGCGGTGCGGTAAAGAACTCCTGCAGGAAACCGGTTGCCCAGCCCTCCGCTTTCTGCCAGGGCGTGGCAAAGGAGCTGCGTCCCGTTGCATCATCCCCCAATGCCCAGCCCGCTTTGGGCCAGGTCAGGCGCACCGTACCGGTTGGTATTTTGGGTCGCGCCACGCGGGTAGCATCGGCCGGCATTTCGTGCGGATTTGCGAGTGCCAGCTCGCCCTTGTCGGACGCTGGTACAGCAACAGGCTCCGCCAGCATAGCCGCGAAAAACGCCGCGGGCTCCATCCGGATAATGCGCGTGAGGGAGCGGAAGGTATCGGCCACGGGGCCGGCGGCCTGAATATGCCAGTGTTGCTGCGGCGCGTATTCACGTAGGTACAGCTTCAGCGCTTTTGAAATGAGCGACTGGCCGAAAGTGATGAGCAGGGTAGGGCGCAGTGCTTCCTTCAAACCTTTCTCTGGCACGGCCAGAAACACGTCCTGCCGACCAATAGGGGCGGCGCGCAGGTCGTAGGTTGGGCCCACAGGCTGGTGCAGGTTGGCAATAACATCCCCTACCACGGGCACCTGATACGCGGCCGCAAACTGGCGCAAAGCCAGCAAAAGCTCATTTTCATGCCGGTGCTGACCGCCTACTACCAATACCTGCGGTGTTTGGCGCAGCTGGACACGGAGGGTAGCCAGTTCGGCGGCAGGAAGGGTAGGTTGCCCGGCCTGCTCCTGAATCACCTTTACTTTATCAAAGTGCAGCGGCTCGCCGGCTTTGGGGTAAAAGGGCTCCCGCAGCGGTACATTCACCTGCACCGGGCCGGCCGGAAATTGCTGAGCCAGGTTAATGGCTTCGGACACCAGCCGCTCAGAGTGCCAGCGGGCATCCGCGTGGGAAGTATCAGCCGGAAACTCAAAAGCGCCCTTGGCGTGGGCACCGTACAGGTTGCTCTGCCGGATGGTCTGCCCATCCAGCTGGTCAATCCATTCCGGGGGACGGTCGGCGGTGAAAACGACCAGCGGAATCTGCTGAAAATAGGCTTCTGCTATGGCCGGGGCATAGTTCAGGCCGGCCGTGCCGGAGGTGCAAACTAGTGCTACGGCCCGCCGCTGGGCCTGGGCCAGTCCCAGTCCGATAAATGCTGCCGCCCGCTCATCCGGCACCGTGCGCACCCTAATGTCGGGGTGGCGCGCAAAGGCAATAGTGAGCGGCGCGCACCGGCTGCCCGGCGACAAAACCACATCCGTAATGCCGTGCCGGGCGCAGATTTCAGCAATGTTATAAACGGACTGCATAGTTCTCTCTAAATATGAATGCTGAATAAGCGTGGGCGCAGCGCCCAAACCAGAACAGTATTCAGCATTAACTCAAAATAGCGCCGGCGGTTGTCAGCTTCAGCTCGGTTTCCTGCCACTCGCGGGCAGGGTCGGAGTCGATGGTGAGGCCGGTGCCCGCGTAAAGAATGGCTTCCCCGGGGCGTACCTGAAAACAGCGCAGGTTCACAAAGAGTTGTGACACGCCGGGGGCAGGCAGGTTTACCGGGCCCAGAAACCCGCTGTAATAAGCCCGGTCGTAGCCTTCATATTTCTGCAGAAACTCCAGCGCGGCCTGCCGGGGCATGCCACCCACGGCCGAGGTGGGGTGCAGCAGCCGCAGCATATCAGTTGCCAGAGTAGGGAAGGGCACGGTGCGCAGGTTCACGGAAAAATCGGTGCGCAGGTGCAGCAGCTCGCCGGCTACCACGGTGCGGGGGCCGGTTTCGTCGTACTCGCGCAGCCTCAGTTGTTTAAAACAGCTCACAATATAGCGGGCTACCAGGGCCTGCTCCTCAATTTCCTTTTGCCGCCAGATGGCGTGCTGGGGCTGATGATCGGGTGGCAGGGGCTGGGTGCCGGCCAGGGCCATGGTGCAGAAGCGCCCATCGGCCGTAAGCTCCACCAGTACCTCCGGGGTGGCGCCCAGCCAGGTGCCCGCGCCCGGGGCACTCACCAACGACACAAACGCGCGCGGGTACCGCTCCATCAGCTCCGAGAAGGCGGCCAAGGCATCAAAATCAGCCGGCAATGGCCATCGTGCCGCTCTGGACGATACCACTTTCTGCACTTTGCCTTTTTCAATGGCGCGCACCCCGCGTTCTACCAAGGCAGTATACTCTGCCTGAGTAGCCGCGTGCGGGGCCGGCTGCGGGCTCACCGGCCAGGGTAGGTTTTGGCTATGGGTTGTGGGCTGTGGGCTTTTGGTGAGATAGTCAATCAGCTGAGGCAGCAGAGTAGAAGCCCCGGCGGCAGCCTCATTCACTCGCAGCTCGTCGGGCTGGATTGTATCATACAGAACATCCGCTGGCAGAAAGAGGGCAGGGTTGTGGTCCGAGTCGCGGAAGGGGAAGAAGGCAAAACCGGCCGGCGCGGTGGGCTCCAGCGCGGGCGGCAGGCCCGTCAGGGCCGCTTCGGCCGAAAAGCTCAGGCAGAGCTGCGGGGCCGAAGCATTGGGCAGGCGCCACAGAGCTACCGGCAGCGAATGATGCAGCGCAAAGGCCGCCAGCTGCCGCAGGCGCTCCGTAACCGCTGGCGCCGGGTTGGGCCAGCTTATTAAACTTCCTTGCGAGGACGTACTCACGCGGTTTTCTCCTTTTTTCCGGGCAGGTCAATTACCGCCATGGTAATACGGCTGATGCACACCAGCGCCCCGGTTTCCTCGTGGGTGATACGGATTTCCCATACCTGGGTGGTGCGGCCTACGTGCAGAGCCGTAGCATGGCCCACCACGTAGCCGGAATGCACGCCTTTGAGGTGGTTCGCATTGATTTCCAGTCCTACGCAGGCCTTTTTGCTCTGGTCTACCTGCAGAAAAGCGCCGATGCTGCCCAGGGTTTCGGCCAGGGCCACGGAGGCGCCCCCGTGCAGCAGCCCCATGGGCTGGTGGGTGCGGTGGTCTACGGGCATGCGGCCCGTAATGCTACGCTCGCCCACGGCGGTAAGCTCAATGCCCAGGTGCGCGCCCAGGGTGTTATGGCACCACTCATTGAGCTTAGCCAGGGAATGAGGAGTATTTTCCATGCAGAAACAAACCAGAAAGGACGCTTTTTGCCCTAAAAATCCTACTTTCGAGGTAGCAAACAGCAAAGCTAGGGCTAAAGTGAGCGTCAAAAAAATATACCTTATCCGTCACGGACAGACGGACTTCAACGTGCGCGGCATCGTGCAGGGCAGCGGCGTAGATTCCAGTCTGAACGAGGCTGGCCGGCGGCAGGCGGCGCGGTTTTTCGCGGCCTACCAGCACGTGCCTTTCAATAAGGTATACACCTCCACGCTGCAGCGCACCCATCAGTCAGTGCATGATTTTCTGCAGCTGGGCATTCCGCACGAAATACACGCCGGCCTCAACGAAATAAGCTGGGGCGACCGGGAAGGCACGCGCATTACCCCGGACGAGGATGAAGAATACCACGGCGTGCTGCAGCAATGGAAACAGGGCCAGACCAGTGCCCGCCTGCTGGGCGGCGAAAGCCCCGATGAAGTGGCGGCCCGCCAGCGCCCGTTTATTGAAATGCTGAAAGCCCGGCCCGAGGAAGAAAACGTGCTGGTGTGCATGCATGGCCGGGCTATGCGCGTGATGCTGTGTCAGTTATTAAATTACCCGTTAGGCTGCATGGATGCCTTTGAGCACCATAATCTGTGCCTGTATAAGCTGCACTACACGGGCAGCATGTTCACCGTCCGCAACTTTCTGGACGTCCGCCATCTGCACGCAGTATAGCGCTTAGCAGCCAGGCAAAAGCCGGGTAACGGCGGGGGTAACCGTCTGCCCGGCGAAATTTCGCGTAGCATGGGGGAATAACTCTCGTTTGCGCCCCCGGATTTTCGGGCTAATTTTGACCCCACAACTCAACCGAAGAAGCAGATGGCCGAAATCATAAAAATGCCCAAAATGAGCGACACCATGACCGAAGGGGTTATTGCGTCGTGGCTCAAGAAGGTAGGAGACACCGTTAAGTCCGGGGATATTCTGGCAGAAGTCGAGACCGATAAGGCCACGATGGAGCTGGAGAATTACGAGGACGGCACCCTGCTCTACATCGGTCCGAAAGAAGGCGAAGGCGTGCCCGTAGATGGCCTGCTGGCTATTGTAGGCAAAGCCGGTGAAGATATTTCCGGCCTGCTGAGCGGCGCCCAGGGTGGCGCAGCTGCTCCGGCACCGGCGGCTGCACCCGCTCCTGCCCCTGTTGCGGCGGCACCTGCTGCCCCCGCTCCGGCACCTGCACCAACCCCAGCCCCCGCAGCGGCTCCGGCTGGCAATGGCAAGAAGGCTACCGTTATCCGGATGCCGAAAATGAGCGATACGATGACGGAAGGCACCATTGCCTCCTGGCAGAAGAAAGTAGGGGATAAAGTGAAGTCCGGCGACGTACTGGCTGAAGTGGAAACCGACAAGGCTACCATGGAGCTGGAAAACTACGACGACGGTACCCTGCTCTATATTGGTCCGAAAGAAGGCGAAGCCGTAGCCGTAGATGGCATTCTGGCCATTATTGGCGAAGAAGGCGCTGATATTCAAAGCCTGCTGGGTGGCCAGTCGGGTGGTGCGGCTACGGCTGCTGCCCCGGCGCCTGAAGCTGCTCCTGAAGCCGCCCCGGCAACTCCTGCGGCCGCTCCGGCCGCCGCCGCACCTGCATCCTCGGCAGTAGCCGTGGCTCCCGCCCCAACCGGTGGCCGCCTGCTGGCTTCACCGCTGGCCAAGCGCATCGCCAAAGAAAAAGGCATCGACCTGAACCAGGTGAAAGGAAGCGGCGACAATGGCCGCATTGTTTCCCGGGATATTGAAGGCTTCCAGCCCGGTGCTGCTCCGGCCGCCCAGCCTGCTGCCGCGCCTGCTGCGGCTCCCGCCCCGGCACCAGCTGCTCCTTCAGCGGCGGCACCGGCACCGGCCGCTGCTCCCGCCCCGGTTGCGGCCGAGGGTACCTACACCGACACGCCGGTTTCGCAGATGCGCAAGGTTATTGCCCGTCGCCTGTCGGAAAGCCTGTTTACGGCCCCGCATTTCTATCTCACGATGGAAATCCTGATGGACCGCGCCATGGAAGTTCGCACGCAGCTCAACACCCTTTCCCCGGTGAAGCTGTCGTTCAACGACTTGGTAATTAAAGCCGCTGCTGTGGCGCTCAAGCAGCACCCGGCCGTAAACTCCTCATGGCTGGGCGACAAAATCCGCCAGAACAAGGTGGTGAACATTGGCGTGGCCGTGGCCGTGGACGAAGGTCTGCTGGTGCCCGTGGTGCGCAACGCCGACGGCAAAGGCCTCTCCACCATCGCTACGGAAGTGAAAGAGCTGGCCGGCAAAGCCAAGAGCAAGAAGCTGCAGCCCGCCGAGTGGGAGGGAAGCACCTTCACCATCTCCAACCTGGGTATGTTCGGCATTGAGGAATTCACGGCCATCATCAACCCGCCAGATGCCTGCATCTTGGCCGTGGGCGGCATCAAGCAGACTGCCGTGGTAAAAGACGGCCAGTTGGCCGTTGGCAACGTCATGAAAGTGACCTTGAGCTGCGACCACCGCGTGGTGGACGGTGCTACCGGCGCTGCCTTCCTGCAAACGCTGAAAAGCCTGCTGGAAGACCCCATGCGCATGCTGATTTGAGGTAATTCTCAGTAAAGACAAACGACGCCCCTTTCTGCTGAGCAGGAAGGGGCGTCGTTCTTTATATTCAACCAGCAGCAGGCTTATTATTTTCAATCAATAGCTGGTTGGCGCGGCGCTACTCGCGCTGCCATAAGCCCGCACGTGAGGTCGTAAAGCCAACAATGCCGTCGTAGCGGGAAAAGTAAACGGTTGTCAGGGTATCGGTTGGGTGTTCAGAATGGCGCACGTTTACGTGGCCCAAAAAGCGGTATGTATGCCCGCCCAGCGCGGTGTCCTGCGCCACAATGTGGGAGTTGGGGGAAGTGTAGGAATAGAAAGCGGTGTGGCCATCGGCTTTATAAGTATGGATGGTGCCGCTATCGATGCCCTGCCGGCCTACATAAATTTCATTGGCGGCTGCCCGTAACTGCAGGTTCAGCAGGGAGTCCGTTTGGTCGCGGTACCATACGTTGATGTATGCATAATCCTGCTGTCCGGCTTTGGTATTCACGCTGTTGACGCCCTCGGTACGCGTCACCGTGAGCCGATGCACCTGACCGGCGTTGTTGCGGAACGTGAGTACCTGGCCGTTCTGCTCCCGCATCCATTCTTTGGTGTACCCCGGAATTTCTGATTGATCCAGAGAGTCGGCCAGGTTGCCGCAAGCGGAGAGGGTAAGTGCCAGAACAGCAGAAGCCTTTAAGGGTAATTTCATGTGAAATAGTAGTAAAACAGATAATCAGCCGGGTGATTGTCGTGGTTCAACAGATCAGCGGTGCAAGATGAATAGAAAGTTCGGAGAATTAAAAGGTTGATAAAATGATATATCATCGCAAAAAGTCTATACTTACCAGCAGTTGCAGGAGGCGGTAGGCTTTCTGTTTGTTCAATCTCTTCATCCCTTACCAAGAGTTATGAAACAACACGTACTTGCCGTCACGATGTGCGTCGTGAGTGCTACATCGGCCTTTGCGCAGGGGCAGGCCCTCACTGGTCAGGTGCTCGATACGAATGGCCGACCGGTAGCAGGTGCCACCGTTGTAGAAAAAGGCACCAACAACGGAACTGCCACCGGCAACGATGGCCGCTTCACGCTCCAGTCCCGCACGGCTAGTCCGCGTCTGCAGATCAGCTCCATTGGCTTTGCCACGCAGGAAGTAGAGGCCACCGGCGGCGCGTTGAGCGTGCGCCTGGCCGAGGCCACCACCAGCCTGGGAGCCGTGCAGGTAGTAGGCTCCCGCAGTCAGAACCGCTCCGTTACCGACTCGCCTTCGCCGGTGGATATCATTGACCTGCGGGAAGTGACCACCAAAACCGGGCAGCTGGATGTAAATCAGCTGCTGCAGTTTGTGGCGCCTTCCTTTAATTCCAACCGCCAGACCGGCTCTGATGGCGCCGACCACGTAGACCCCGCCACCCTGCGCGGCCTGGGCCCCGACCAGACGCTGGTGCTCGTGAACGGCAAGCGTCAGCACCAGTCGGCGCTGGTGAACCTGTTTGGCTCCCGTGGCCGCGGCAATACCGGCACCGACCTCAATGTGATTCCCGCCGCTGCCATTGAGCGGATTGAGATTCTGCGCGATGGGGCCGCCGCCCAGTACGGCTCCGATGCCATTGCCGGCGTTATTAACATCGTGCTGAAAAGCTCCGTGAAGGAGTTGACGGCCAGCGCTAACTATGGGATGTACGATGCCAAGTACCGCCGCGACGACGAGAAGTTTGACGGCGGCAACTTCAACGCCAACCTGAACTACGGTATCGGGCTGGGGGAGAAAGGCAGCTTCATCAATGCCACCCTCGACTACAACAAGCGGGAGCACACCCAGCGCGCCGCCGTGCCCGCGCCCGATGGCCTGGCCCGCCGTGAGTACGGCGACCCGGAAGTTTCCAACGCGTCGGCGTATCTGAACTCGAAATTTGCGCTCAGTGATAAGGCGCATGTGTACGTATTTGGCGGCTACAACAAACGCAAGGGCGACGCCTTTGCCTGGACGCGCTTCGCCGATGATGACCGCAACGTGCCGGCACTTTACCCCAACGGTTTCGACCCCATCATTACCAGCAACATTGCGGATATCTCGGCCGTGGCCGGGGTGCATACTGTCATAAGTGGTTGGGACTTTGATCTGAGCAATAACTTCGGCTCCAACCGCTTCCATTACGGTGTGCGCAACTCTCTGAATGCTACGCTGGGCGCGGATTCGCCCACTTCCTTTGATGCGGGCGGCTTTCAGCTGCAGCAGGATGTGGTGAGCTTAGGGGCTACGCGCAACTACGCCACCGTGCTCAATGGTCTGAACCTGGCCGCCGGGGCCGAGTTCCGCCGCGAATGGTACAAGCTGTTTGCCGGTGAGGAAGCATCCTACAAAAATTATAACCCTGGAGCCGACATACCGGGAGGCTCGCAGGGTTTCCCCGGGTATCAGCCTACCGACGCTATTAAAGCCAACCGGGACAACTTTGGTGCTTATATAGATGCGGAGCTGAACGTAACTCCGCAATGGTTGCTGGCCGGAGCCGTACGCTTTGAGAACTACAGTGACTTTGGCAGTACCTTCAACTACAAAGGCGCTACCCGCTACAACCTGACGGATTTCCTGACGCTGCGTGGCACGTACAGCACGGGCTTCCGGGCTCCTTCCCTGGCCCAAATTAATTTCAACTCCACTTTCACCAACTTCATTAACGGAGACCCGGTGGAAGTGCTGCTGGCCCGCAACAACAGCCCTGTAACCCAGAAACTGGGCATTCCTGCCCTGAAGCAGGAAACCTCCAACAATGCCAGCCTGGGCCTGACCAGCCGCCTGGGCGCGGGCTTCAGCCTAACGCTGGATGGCTACTATATTAAAGTGAAAGACCGAGTGGTGCTGACCAGTCAGTTCTCGGCGCGGAATGATGAGGGGGAACTGGACCCCGTAATTGGGGCTGATCTGGAAGCCTTGGGTGTTGCGCAGGCCCAGTTCTTTGCTAACGCCGCAGACACCCGCTCACTGGGTTTGGACGTGGTACTCAGCCACAGTGCATCGGTAGGCAAGGGCCGCCTGAACTCTTCCCTGGCCGCTAACTTCAACCGCCTGCGCATCGACCGGGTACAGACTACGGGCCGCCTGGCCGGGCGCGAGGATGAGTTCTTCGGGCCTCGGGAACAAGCCTTCGTGAAAGCCTCGGCCCCTAAATCCAAAATCAACCTCACCTTCGACTACCAGCTGGGCCGCTTTGGCACGCTGCTGCGCTTTGTGCGCTTTGATAAGGTGCAGTTGCTTGATTTCGACAACGAGCCGATGAACTACGATGCCCGCATAACCACTGACCTCACGCTGAGCTACGCCCTCACCAACAAACTGCAGTTCTCCGTGGGCAGCTCCAATCTGTTTAATAAGTACCCCACGCTGTTTAACCCCCAGCTCACGGAAACCGGCGGCGCCTGGGACCCGGTGCAGATGGGTGCTAACGGTCGGTATTACTTCGCTAAATTGCAGGCCCGTTTCTAAGTAGGTGTCAGTATAGAAGTACCTGTCATCCTGACGAAGGAAGGACCTTATTCCTGCGAAACAAGGCGTTTCGGCGTCGGCGGCTCGTGGGGGATAGGGTCCTTCCTTCGTCAGGATGACAAGCATTTTTCTGCCAGCCGGCATTTATGAGGCAAAAGCGGAGTAACGTTAACTCACTACCGATATGAAAATACGCTCCACTACCGTGCTGGGGGTGCGCCACAACGGGCAGATTGCCCTGGGCGCCGACGGCCAGGCCACTATGGATAAGCACGTGGCCAAGAGCAACGTGCGCAAAGTGCGCAAGCTGCACGATGGCAAAGTAGTAACCGGATTTGCCGGCTCCACCGCCGATGCCTTTATGCTGCTGGATAAGTTTGAGGAGAAGCTGGGCAGCTACAACGGCCAGCTGCGCCGCGCTGCCATTGAGCTGGCCAAGGAGTGGCGCAAAGACCAGTACCTGCGCAAGTTGGAAGCCATGATGGTGGTAGCCGATAAAGACGAGTTGCTCATCATTGCCGGCACCGGCGACGTGCTGGAGCCCGATTCCGACGTGGCTGCCATTGGCTCCGGCGCCATGTATGCCCAGGCCGCCGCGCTGGCTCTCAAGAAGCACGCGCCCCACCTCACGGCCCGCCAGATGGTGGAAGATGCCCTGCACATTGCCGCCGACATCTGCATCTACACCAACCACAACCTCATGATTGAGGAGCCTTCTTAGCCAGCCTTATGATAGGTAAACGGATACTGCCGACTGCATGGCTTCGCCTAGCTCTTCTGCTTGGCGGGCTGCTGAGTATGTATCAAACCGCCTGGGCATTAAAACCCGACCGGATCTACCATCAAACCCCTGACTCGCTGGGGCTGGCCTACACCACCCGGGTATTAAAGACAGCAGACGGCTTTTCCATTAATACTTGGACATACGTCCCCAACGCAACCAAAAACCGCCACACCACCATCATTCTGGCCTGTGGCGATGCTGTGAATATGGGCGGGTATGTCTATCAGGCCAATGCGCTAAGTCAGGCGGGCTATCAGGTAATAACCTTTGATTACCGGGGATTTGGGCACAGCTCTGACTTTGCTATGAACCCCAATCAACTGTATTATCCTGAATTTGCGGAGGACCTGCGCACCGTGGTAAAGGCCGCGCGCCAGCAGTTTCCTACGCAAAAGCTGGGCGTGGTTGCCTTTTCCATGGGTACTATCATGGCTTCCATGGTGGCCAACAAGGAGAAGCTGGACTTTCTGGTAGGGGAAGGTTTTTTCGCCAGGCCCCAAGAAGTGGTCAGCCGCATTATGCTGCAAAAGAACAAAGAGGTGCTTTTGCCTGCGGCAGCTAGGCAGTATCCCAGGTTGCTGCCAAAAATTAAATGCCCTATGCTGGTATTCGCTGCCAGGGCAGACCAGATTACTACCTTAGCCGATAGCTATGATCTGGTAGCACAGAAAAGCCGGCATAGAGAGTTGGTTACCTATGAGGGCGGCCACACAACGGGCTTTATGGTGTTATCGCGCCAGCCCGTTACCAGGCTTACCTACGGCGACCTTTATGTGGAGTGCATTACCGCCTTTCTGCAAAAAGAAGGAATACACAAAACATAACCCACTTCCTTTGTGAGCAACCCAGCCGCAATTGTGCCCTATTCAGAATCTTTGATATAGCGCACCCGTATTGAACGATTCCGGGCTGTAACTTGATTGTACACCGCATACCTAAAAACTACTGAAACCACGATTCGATGAACGTAACGAACTTCCTCAAGCACCATTACCGCCACTTCAACGCCGCTGCCCTGATTGATGCCGCCGAAGGCTACAACAAGCACCTGGCCGAGGGTGGCAAGATGATGATTACCCTGGCCGGCGCCATGAGCACCGCCGAAATGGGCATTCAACTGGCCGAGCTGATTCGGCAGGACAAAGTGCAGATCATCAGCTGCACCGGTGCCAACCTGGAAGAGGATATCTTTAACCTGGTAGCCCACGACTTCTACGAGCGGGTACCCAACTACCGCGACCTGACCCCCGCCGACGAGCAGGCCCTGCTGGAGCGCCACATGAACCGCGTAACCGACACCTGCATTCCTGAGGAAGAGGCTATGCGCCGCCTGGAGCACTCGGTATTGAAGTTCTGGGAAAAGGCCGATAAGGCCGGCGAACAGTACTTCCCCCACGAGTTCTTCTACCAGATTCTGAAGTCGGGCGAGCTGGAGCAGTACTACCAGATTGATCCTAAAGACTCCTGGATGCTGGCGGCTGCCGAGAAAAACCTGCCCATCATCTGCCCCGGTTGGGAAGACAGCACGCTGGGTAACATCTTCGCGGGCCACGTTATCAGCGGTGATATCAAGAACGTGCACACCGTGCGCACGGGCATTGAGTACATGATATACCTGGCCGGCTGGTACACCGAGCAGGCTACCGAGCAAAGCAAAGTAGGCTTTTTCCAGATTGGCGGCGGCATTGCCGGCGACTTCCCCATCTGTGTGGTGCCCATGCTGCACCAGGACCTGGGCCGCACCTCGGTGCCGCTGTGGGGCTACTTCTGCCAGATTTCGGACTCCACTACCTCCTACGGCTCCTACTCCGGTGCCGTGCCGAACGAGAAAATCACCTGGGGTAAGCTGGGCCAGGACACGCCCAAGTTCATCATCGAGTCGGACGCTACTATTGTAGCGCCGCTGGTGTTTGCCATGGTGCTGGGGCAGTAATTGCTGCCGGAAGCTGCTAAGTAAAAAGCCCGCCGCTGAATTCAGCGGCGGGCTTTTTATATTTTCCTGTTTATAGGTTAGCCTAACACATGTTGTGCTAAAACTCTTTGCAGATCATAGATATTAACCTGTTTGTTGAATTTGCGGCTGATACTAGGCTGAACTTCACTGGATACCCAGATCTTCAATTCCGCATCAAGGTCAAGGTGTCCAGCTGTTTCAATACCGAAGCGGGAAATACTTTTATAAGCTACTGAGAGGTAATCAATTTTCTTCCCGGTCAGTCCTTGCTTATCAACTAGAATAAGGCGTTTGTTAGTAAAAATGAAAACGTCGCGTAGCAGCTTAAAGCCGATTTCAATAGTTTCTCCGTCGGCGAGAAGAATGCCGTATTCCTGATTTAACTCACTTGGTTGCGCAACGCCTGCGTTACCCATTACTGCAGAAAAGAATCCCATAAATGTTTTTGTAAATGAGGTATAGAAAAGATTGCCTCAATATCCTTTACAATTCTGCAGGGACAAAATAGAACCTGAAACATCGGTAGCCTATTCTCCTGTATGGAATTCTAACCTTCACCTAAGCATAGGGTTAGCAATAAATATCAACTCGCAATCGTCTCACGTTTATTCATGCCCACGCCCATCCCCAAGAAAATCCTCGCGCGCCAGCACGAAATAACCGCCGAGTTTCTACGCGAAGTAGACCAGCATGTGGCCGACGTAGAAGCCGGCCGCGCCACCGAAATGCTGGAAGTGCGCGACCTGGCCGACCGGCTGCACATTCACCCCACGCACCTGAGCAATACCATAAAGCTTACCACCGGCCACTCGCCCTGCCATTTTTTTGAGCAGCGCATTCTGGAAGTGGCGCAGCGGCTGTTGCAAAACCCCGCGCTGTCGGTGGCCGAAATAGCTGCCCGCCTCACCTACGATCCGTCCAACTTCACCAAGTTCTTCAAGCGCTTTGCCGGCACTACCCCCAAGCAATACCGGGAAGAAGTGTGGGAAGCGCAGCGTGCCGGAAAAACGGAAACTGTCACCATTTAAACGGAGCTTCTCACCATACTTAAGGCCGCACAACCAGCCACCTTTGTGCTTCCAGATTAACCCCTGAAAACCATGAGCACAAACAAAATAGCCCTCGTAACCGGCGCCAGCCGCGGACTAGGCAAAAACACCGCCCTCCGCCTGGCCCAGGCCGGCCACGACCTCATCCTGACGTACCGGAACAAAGCAGCAGAAGCCCAGGCTGTAGTAGCCGAAATAGAAGCCCTGGGCCGCCAGGCCGTTGCCTTGCCGCTTGATGTGAGCCAAAGCGCCACTTTTCCGGCTTTCAAGGAAGCCATAGGCCAACATCTGCAGCAGAAGTGGAACCGTGACACCTTTGATTTCCTGGTGAACAATGCCGGCCACGATGCTCCTTCGCCCTTTGCGCAAACCACGGAAGAGTCTTTCGACCACCTAATGAATGTGCACTTTAAAGGCGTGTACTTTCTGACCCAGAACCTGCTGCCCTTGCTGGCTGATGGCGGCGGCATTGTGAATTTCTCCACTGGGCTGGCCCGCTTCACGGCCCCCGGCTATGCGGCGTATGCCTCCATGAAAGGCGCCGTAGAAATCCTGACCCGCTACCTGGCCAAGGAGCTGGGCAGCCGCGGAATTCGGGCCAATGTAGTGGCGCCGGGCATCATTAAAACCGATTTTACAGCGGCCGCCCGCCAGGCGCACCCGCAGTTGGAAGGCTATATGGCCTCCCAAACGGCCTTGGGCCGCATTGGCGAGCCCGAAGACATTGGCGGCATTGTGGCCTTTCTGTGCTCTGAAGATGCCCGTTGGGTAAATGCGCAGCGCATAGAAGCCTCCGGAGGATACGCACTCTAAGACTAATCGTAAAAGAAAAGGGCCCATTACCTCTGGTAGCGGGCCCTTTTTTGTATAAATAATCTACCCGGTCAGGCAGATTTAGTACGGGTAAAGTGGCTGGTTTCGCGCTGCATTTCCTGCAGGCTTTGGCGCAGCGCTGCTAACATAAGCGTATAGGAACGCGCATCCTTGTGTTCTTCCAGCTCCCTGATGCGCACAACCATGTGTTGCTGGAACTCCTCGGGAGAATACCGGGATTTAGTAACCATGATGGATAGAGAGACTGGCACGAGTTAAAAAAGAAGCTACAAGAGATACTTGGCAGCAGGAATGTACTGCTGTATACGGGGGTGCTAAAGATAGGGACATTGCTTATAATTATAAATGGGTAATATATCTTACAAAGTATATTTTTGGATGTATTTATAACACAATTACCTGAAAAACAAAAGAGTTCTGCACAGCTAAAGCTGGCAGAACTCTTAGTAAGCGGCAGTGAAATATACTATTTACTAAAAGCGGAAAAGAGGGCGCATGGGGTTCCAGATGCCCCAGGGAATCATTACCAGCACCAGCAGCAGCGCAATCAGAAACCAGGTGAAGGCTTTCTTGTGCTTCAGCACGGGGTCGGAAGCTTTTTTGGAGAGCGTACGGCCTACCTGCGCGCAGATGACGGCCAGCAGCATACCTACCAGGTGCTCCACGGCCCAGAAACGCCCGCCGGGGTCTTTCATAACGGCGCTGCCCGCTTCAAAAGCTTTCATACCGAGGGGGCCGGTAACGTACAAAATCAGGCCCAGGAGCAGCTGCAGGTGCATAGAGCCCACAAAGGAGGCGCCTATGCTGTTATCGGCTTTCACCCAGGGGCGGCGGCCCTGCCAGCCGCCAAAAGCGCGGAAAATGGCAATCAGGCCAAAAATGAGCACCAGCCAGCGCGTCCAGGAGTGCAGGAGAAGTACGATTTGATACATAGAGAAAAGTAAGGTGGTTGGAGCGGGTAAAGGTCGGAGGGGAGGGGCAGAATACCGCAGCCGGGCGGCAAATTCTGCCGACATCGCCCGGAATTAAAACAGCTGCGGCGCTATATGCTGCTTGTGCCCGGCAAAAGAGAAGTTTTTTTCCTGCACAAATAAGTCGCCTTCCTGCCGCAGAATGGTAAGGTTATTAAGGGTGAGGCGCATGTTAAAGGTTTGCTGATTGAGGTACTGCAGCACGGGGCCCAGCAAATCAGGGGTGGTATCGTGCAGGGCCAGGGAGATATGCGGTAGCCAGCAGTCGGGCCCGCTGAACTTATCGGTGCGCAGGCAGAGAGGCGCCGTGGCTTTTAAGATGCGCCGGTGCAGGTCGTTGAGCGCATCGCAGCGCAGCACCGGAATGTAAATAACCGGGTTAGGGCCCGGAAACACCCCCAGGCCGGTAGTGAAGGCCGAAAAGGGCTGCGTATGGCGGGCTACGTCCTGCAGCACCGCTTTCAGCAGCGACAACTTGCGCACCCCCGCCAGCTGATAGGTAATGTGAGGGTCGGGCGTGGCCTGCACATCATCCAGCCCAAACTCCACTTCCAGGCTTTTGATGATGGCATTGATGCGGGCCGCGCTTTGCGGATTGAGCAGGGAAGTAATGGCAAGCATCGGACGGTTGGGGGCAGAAGAGGGAACTGCCGGAGCCTGTTTTGAGCGGCTTCCGTGCCGGGGAGTTGGGGCTGAAATGGCCATTAGATTCGAAGCATACACAGAATTCAACAATCTATAAAAGCAACCACAAGGCAGCAAGCAGCGCGTCTAATAAATAAAACTTCCGGAAGCGTAAATCGGCTGCCGGAAGCCTTCAATTATTACCTACATACGACCAGGCGCGGTGCCCGGAGAAGAAAAAATGGCGGCGGTTTGCACCAGGGCCGGTTTCTCCCATTCTCCATCACCGCTTCCGGGCCCAAAATGCACCAGCCGAGCGCTGCCAGAGCCGCTAAGGTAGGCGTTACCACGTAGCCACTAAGGTGGCATTGCCCGGCCGGCTCCGCTTCACTTGGTATTAGCGTCGTCTGGAGAGGCACAGCATCCGGGCAATTGGCAACGTAATGTGCTGGGTGCAAACCTTCAGGCTTTCCTTTCGTTGATTACCTGCCGCTGCTAGATGATGCCGTGGCTCCGTTTTCTCTCTATCGCCGGTCTATTCTTTGTGTTTGATTCTGCGTCTGTATCTCTGAAAGCCTCCCCCACGCCCCGGCCGGTGGAGCCGCGCCGCTGGGCCTGGTGGCAATGGCTGGGGCTGATTCTGGTGGCTTTGGCAGTGCTGGTGGGTGTGCTGCTGCTGGCCTTAGACCCCTGGTTGCGCCGCAAAGCCGAGCAGGAAGTAGCCGCCCGCACCCACGGCCGCTACCAGCTGCATATCAACTCCCTGCGTACCAGCTTGTGGCATGGCGTGCTGGAGGTGCAGGGCATTCAGCTGCGCACCCGCTCTGCCGTGGCAAGCAAGCTGCCCGCCCTCACGCTGGATGTAGGCCGCGTGCGCGTGGCAGGAGTAGGCCTTTGGCAGATACTACGCCGGCAGGAAGTGCCGGTAGATAGTTTGCTGATTAGCGCGGTGCGGCTGAAATCGGCCGCCTGGCCTACGCCGGAACAGGCCGCCCAGCCGCTGTATACCCGTTTGCCAAAGCGGGTGCCGGGGCTGCGGCTGGGCTACCTGGGGTTGCAACGGGTTCAGCTGGCCTACCAAGTCAGCCGGCAGGACTATATACGCTTCAGGCAAGGCGACTTTTCGGCCCAGGATATCCTCCTGAGTCGGGCCGGCGCGGCCGATACGCAGCGCATTGGGTATGCGGCCCGCATAGCCCTGCAGCTGGCCGGCCTGCAGGCCCGCGGGGGCGGGCATCGGCTGCAGGCAGCCCTTACTCAGTTCTCCTCCCAAACCCAGCAGCTGCGGATCGATTCTGTGCGACTGGCTCCCCTGCAGCCCATCAGCAACCAGCAGAGCCGTGCTGCCCGGGTAGCGCTGCAGCTGCCCCAGCTGATACTCACGGGGCTGCAGGCCGCCCGGCTAACCCGGCAGCAGTTTCAGGCCGATACGCTGCGGCTCACGGGCCCCGAGCTGGCAGTAGTTGCCCCGCGCGTGCTGCCCCCACCCATGCACCAGCTGCTGCAACCCTGGCTTACCCGGGTTTCGCTGCAAAGACTGGTGGTGGTGCGGGCCAATGTGCGGGTAAAAGGCCTGGATCTGGCCCCGCAGGCTGCCAATGTTTGGCTGCAGGGCAAGGCCATCCGGATTGATGCGGCCAGTGCCCGCAATACCGCCCGGGTGCTGTATGCCCGGTCCTGGCAACTCAGTACCGGTCCCGGCTCGGTAGCTATTGAGGCGCCTTATTATAAGATGACATACCAGGGCCTGCGGCTGAGCACCGAGCAGCAGCAGCTCAGGCTCACCCGTACCAAACTGGCGCCCACCATGTCATTGGCGGCTATGGCTAGGCGCAAAGGCCATCAGGTATCGCACATTACAGTGCAGGTGCCGGAAATGCGCGCCTCCGGTCTTGATTTTGCCGCCCTGCAGCATCAGGGCGTGGTGCAGGCCCGGAAGGTGGTGGTGCAGAATCCCTTGCTGCACCTGTCCGGCGACGGGCGTTACCCCATCAGCCCGGAACCCTCTCTGGTAACGCCCGAGAAATTAAAAGAGCTGCCCTTCCCCCTGGATATCCGGCTGCTGCAGCTGCAGAAAGGCAATTTGTTTTTTGTGTACCGGGCCCTGCGCAGCCCGCAGCCCGCCCGTACCAGCGTTACTCAGCTTAATGGGACTATCCGCAACCTTAATACTATAGTTGGCTCCCGCCGCGCCGCGCAGCCCGCCCTTGTGCAGGCCAGTGCGTGGTTTCAGCGCCGCAGCTTTGTGCGTGCCACGGCCTCTGTGCCCCTGCTGCAGCCCAACGGCCGCCACCGCATAACCGGCTCGTTTGGCCCGGCTCCGTTCAGTATTCTGAACTCCATTACGGAGTCTTCCCGCTCGCTCAGGTTTTCCAGCGGGCAGGTAAAGCAGGTCGATTTCACCATGGTGGTAGACCGCCAGGGCGTGCAGGGCACTATGAAAGCGGCTTACTCTGATTTGAAAGTGGAATTTTTATCCCTGAAAGGCGGGGAGGCTCACCCCACGCTCCTTACTAAAGCCGGCTCCAAGGTGGTCAACGGACTGGTTATCCGGGACAATAACCCCCGCCAGGGTCATGAAACGCTGAAGCCCGGCACTATCCAATCCAGCCGCAACCTGCGGATGTCGGTATTTGCTATCTGGCAGCAGGGGCTGGTCAGCGGCATGCTGAACAGCATGGGCGTGCCCGGCAAGCTGGCCAAAAAGATGAGCGAGGCCATTCCCGCGCCGGAAACAATGCCCGCCATAGGCCAGGGAGGCCAGCCGATAGAAAAGAAGCGGGTATCGTTGGAGAGTAGTAAGTAAAGGCAACAGCGGAGCCTGCCATCAAAAGGCCTGTATGCCTTGTTATGCCCTGCAGGCAGCCCACGGTGGTTGGCCAGGAAGATAAAACCACAGGTGAATAACCATGCCCAAAGCCCGGAATAAGAACGACCTGCCCACCAAATTGTGTGTCACCTGCGGCCGCCCTTTTGCATACCGCAAGAAATGGCGGGCCTGTTGGGATGAAGTGAAATACTGCGGCGAGAAGTGCCAACGCAGCCGTCCCAAATCGGTGGCGGATAGTGCCGCCGGTAGCCTGCCCACGCGCTAGTAGAAAGCAACGGAGCAGCGGATTATTCCGGTAACTTTAATTCCTGCTAAAAAGCTGGAAAAGTCCAATCTGCCGGGCTAACTTACCAGCAAAAATCGACCAATGAACCGAAGAATATTTCTGCGTAATAGCGGCCTGGCTAGTGTGGCCCTTTCCACTTTCTCCCTTGGTGCCTGCGCCCCGGAAACCAAAGAAAAAAAGGCCGGCGCCCCCGACGCGGCTGACAACGCCGCCGATAGTTTTGAATTACAGGAAGTCACCATCAACGACCTGCAGGAGAAAATGGGCAGCGGCCAGCTCACCTCGCGGGGCATTACGGAGCTGTACCTGAAGCGCATTGAGGACATTGACCGCAGCGGCCCCACGCTCCGCTCCGTGCTCATCACCAACCCCGATGCGCTCAAAATTGCTGATCAGATGGATCAGGAGCGTAAAAACGGCAAAGTACGTGGCCCTCTGCACGGCATTCCGGTGCTGGTGAAAGACAACATCAACACCGCTGACCAGCAGCCCACCACCGCCGGTGCTCTGGCACTGGCCGGCCACAAAGCCTCGCAGGATGCCTTCATCATTAAGAAGCTGCGCGAAGCCGGGGCCGTGATTCTGGGCAAAACCAACCTGAGCGAGTGGGCTAACTTCCGCTCCACGCGCTCTACCAGCGGCTGGAGCGCCGTGGGTGGTCAAACCCGCAACCCGTATATTCTTGACCGCACCCCCAGCGGATCCAGCGCCGGCTCGGGCGCGGCGGCCTCCGCTAACCTCTGCGTCGTAGCCATCGGCACCGAAACCGACGGCTCCGTGGTGTCGCCGTCCTCCTGCAGTGGTCTGGTGGGTATTAAGCCTACGGTGGGCCTGCTCAGCCGCACAGGCATCATCCCCATTTCCGCCAGCCAGGATACGGCTGGCCCCATGACGCGCACCGTGCGCGACGCGGCCATCCTGCTCTCCGCCGTGGCCGGCCCCGATGCCGCCGACCCCATAACCCAGCAAAGCGCCGGCAAGCTGCAGGCCGACTACACCAAATTCCTGGATGCCAACGGCCTGAAAGGCAAGCGCATCGGGGTAGAGAAAAGCCACCTGACCGGCACCAATGATGCCGTAGCGCTGCTGAAAGAAGCCGTAGAGTTCCTGAAAGCGCAGGGCGCCACCGTGGTAGAAGTAGAAGTGCAAAAGCAGACCGATCCGCTGGGTTCCGCCGAGTACGACGTGCTCTTGTATGAGTTCAAAGACGGCGTAAACAAGTACCTGGCCACTGCCGGGGCTCCCGTGAAAACCCTGGCCGATGTTATTGCCTTCAACAAGCAGAACAAGGACAAATCCATGCCTTTCTTCCAGCAGGAAATTCTGGAAGCCTCAGAGAAGCTGGACGGTCTGGATAGCCCCAAATACAAAGCCGCCCTCAGCAAGTCGCAGAACGGTTCCCGCAAGGCCCTGGATTCTATCCTGCGCGATAACAAACTCACGGCCATTATCGGCATTACCAACGCCCCCGCGCCCTGCATCGACCTGGTAAACGGCGACTACTGGCCCGGTCCGGGCTTTTCCGGCCCGGCCGCCATGGCTGGTTATCCGCACATTACCGTGCCCATGGGCCACGCCCACGGCTTGCCGGTTGGGCTGTCGTTTGTGGCCGGCGCCTGGCAGGAGCCGGAGCTGCTGACGCTGGCGTATGCCTATGAGCAGGCATCTAAAAAGCGGGTGGCGCCAGAGTTCCGCAAGCCGTTTGTGGGCTAGTGTAGCCCTGTTTTTCTGCGATGCATATATCATGGCAGTATTTGCGCACTCCGAAAGTGCTGAGCCGCAGAAATGATAGCCTGCGCCTGCTGTTCCCATATGCTGCGTTTACTTCGTAGGGTATGGGAACAGCGGGCATCTGGGTACAAACCAACGCTATGAAAATCCTGCCTTACCTTGTTCTGCTTGCTGCACTGCCCTTCCAAAGCTGCAAGAAATCAGGCGCTGACCCCAAGTCTGAGTTACCGACGGCTACCACTACCGGCGCCGAAACGCTGGGGTTTCGGGTGTTTGGTGGGGTGTGGGTACCGGGCGGCCGGGTGTGCGGCATCTACGGCTGCGCCGATAACCAGGTAGAGGCCTCCGCATACCGCAACCCCGATGGGACGCTGAATTTACAGATCAGTGCCTACCGCACCGGCACCCGCCTAAATCAGGCGTTTGTACTTACGGTTGATTCTCTCGGGGGACCAGGGGTATATCCGGCCCGGCTGGCAGTGCCAAAAAGCAACGGCGGGCACGTAAATAATCAGCTTTCCTTCACTGATAATGAATTCGGCGGGGTGGCGTACCAGAGTTTGCTCAACGGAGCTACTACCATCACTATTACGAAAGTAGACACCGTGCAATCTATCGTCTCCGGTACGTTTGAAGGCCGCCTGGACGAATCGACGAATGCCGGGCGCACCATCGAGCTAACGGATGGCCGCTTTGATGTGCTTTACAACCGCTAGGCTGGTCTAGGGAATATACTGCTCCGTCAGGCTGGTTACAACGCCTTGCTTAGTTTCGATGATGAAGGGTGTGGCGCTGAGCAGCTCCGGGTTTCTGGCCTGTAATTGGGCAGGCGTTATCGTAGTCTGGCGCAGGTCGGCGGTACGGTCCCAGATGGTGATAACGGCCTGCTCGCTGAGCGGAAAAGTACGCTGGCGCGCATCGTCATTCACGATGTAGTAATCGTTGAAAATGGCGTAGGTAGTGTCGCCATTCTGAATGGTTTTCTCAGCGTCGCCTTTGCGCTTGGCGTCGGCTATGGCTGCTTCGCCATTCAGGAACTGGATGTAGTCGGCAGTGACGTAGTAGCGGCCTTTATCCTGGTAAAAGCGCTTGATATAAGCGTGGTTGCGGCCGGTTTCGCCTACGGTTTCAGTGGTGGAAACTTCTCCCTTCACGGCGGCGGGTACGGTTTCAGTGGTGCCGCCATTGTCGGATTCCTGCTCCGTAGAGCGGCAACTGGTGAAAGTGAGTAGGAGGGAGAGGGGCAGGAGGTATTTGTACATGCGGGAATTGTACGTTGATATGCGTCTCAAACGTGAATAATTGCTTCTACGTCTGTCAAAAGTTGCATGTAATAAATGGGATTCACGTCCTCGGCAAGCGTCAGTATCTTTGTAGTTTACCGGATGTCGTCGATTTGCCAAGTCTCGTTTGTGCGGACCAGTTGTACCGTAAAAGGCGTTTCCCAAACGCGCTTCTTTACCCCCTGACTATCAGGGTAAGCTTCATAAATCATGACTTTAACTTTGGCAGAGTCACCATCTGTTAACGTTTGAAGCAATTGGATGCCATTATATACATCCATCGTTTTTGTCCAACGATAGGAGTCGAAAAACGCACAATCCCGGTTTTC
The DNA here is from genome assembly GCF_001280305.1 of Hymenobacter sp. DG25A. Lineage (NCBI taxonomy): Bacteria > Pseudomonadati > Bacteroidota > Cytophagia > Cytophagales > Hymenobacteraceae > Hymenobacter > Hymenobacter erythromyxa. Next base: position 876,446 of record NZ_CP012623.1, read on the forward strand.
ATACTCCACAACGTCAGCTAATACTGAGTCGCGCCTAGTGAAAGGAATAGTGCGCAGATTGTTGATACAGGTATTATAAGAGTCTTTTTCTGACTGTATTAATTTTTCAGAAAAATGCAGACGTCTGAGATTAGCCAAGTAGCGGGTAAGATCCAACGTCATCATCCCACGGGTATCGGCTGCGAATATTGGCTGAAATTCCGTGGTCTGATCTTGCTCGATCATACTGGCATACCAGCGGTAGAAACCTCGGACGGTTTGATTGATTGATGCTGTATCGGGGGCTCCTGAGGATGCAGGATTTGGTAGTCCAGTAGTAAGTGGTGGTGTCGAGGAGTGCTCTTGGCAGCCGGCAAGTAGAGTGAGTGCCATAGAAATAAATAGATAGCGCATGAAGTCAGGTGCTTTGTCTGAAGCGGAAAGAAGTAATAGGTGTAAGTAATAGTCTGCTGGTCCGCATGAACACTGCGACAATTGGCGCAAAGTAACTCGTTGACGTGCTTGCTCGGTACTGCAGAAGCGAACCATAGTACTAAACCATAATTCCCTCCTCACAAACCCGTACCTTTGCGGCCTGATACCTCGCAAAGCAGATGATTTCCATTTCTGACCTCGATTTTCACTTTGGCTCGCGTACCCTGTACGACAAGGCCAGCCTTCATATTAAGCCCAAGGATAAGATTGGCCTCATTGGGCTGAACGGCCGGGGTAAATCTACGCTGCTGCGCATTCTGGTGGGCGAGTACAAGCCCGACGGCGGCAGCATTTCCATGAGCAAGGACGTGAGCCTGGGCTTCCTGAACCAGGATTTGCTCTCCTACGACTCGCACGAGCCCATCCTGATTGTGGCTATGCAGGCCTTCGCCGAGGCGCTGGACGTGCAGAAGAAGATTGACGAGGTGCTGCTGGAGTTCGAAAACAACTACACCGACGACTTGGTAGACAAGCTGGCCGCGCTGCAGGAGCGTTTTGAGGCGCTGGGCGGCTACACTATGCAGGCCCGCACCGAAGAAATTCTGGAAGGTCTGGGCTTTACCACGGAGGAGCTGCAGAAGCCCCTGAAGCTATTCTCCGGCGGCTGGCGCATGCGCGTGATGCTGGCCAAAATCCTGCTGCAGCAACCCTCTTTGCTGCTCCTCGACGAACCGACCAACCACTTGGACTTGCCCTCCATTAAGTGGATTGAAAACTACCTGGCCGGTTACGAAGGCGCCGTTATCATTGTATCCCACGACCGGGAATTCCTAGACCGCACCACCAACACCACGGTGGAGGTAACGGGCGGCAAGCTGGTGCCTTACGCCGGTAATTACAGCTTCTACCTGGAAGAAAAGGAGGAGCGAAACGCCATTCAGAAAGGCGCTTTTGAAAACCAGCAGGCCCAGATTAAGCAGGCCGAGCGGTTTATTGAGCGTTTCAAAGCCAAAGCCTCTAAAGCCAAGCAGGCCCAGAGCCGCGTGAAGGCCCTGGACAAGCTGGAGCGCATTGAGGACGTGGCCGGCGACGACGCCAAGGTGAACATCAAGTTCAACTTCACCGTTACGCCCGGCCGCCACATTCTGCGCATGGAGCACGTGGGCAAGAAGTACGGCGAGAAAATAATCTTCCGCGACACGCACGTGCACATTGAGCGGGGTGACAAAATTGCCCTCATCGGCGCCAACGGTAAGGGTAAATCTACTCTGATGCGGCTGGTGGCCGGCTCGGAGGCGCCCACCAACGGCAACCACCAGCTGGGCCACAACGTCATCATGTCGTTCTACGCCCAGCACCAGCTGGAAAGCCTGCGCATCGATAATGAGATTCTGCAGGAAATGGTGGAAGCCGGCTCCAAGCGCTCCGAAATGGAGCTGCGCTCGGTGCTGGGCTCCTTCCTGTTCACCGGCGACGAGGTATACAAGAAAATCAAGGTGCTATCCGGCGGCGAGAAAAGCCGCGTGGCCCTGGCCAAAACCCTGATTTCGGAAGCCAACTTCCTGCTGCTCGACGAACCGACCAACCACCTGGACATGCAGTCGGTGAATATCCTGATCCAGGCCCTGGACCAGTATCAGGGTACCTACATCGTCATCAGCCACGACCGTTTCTTTGTGGAGAACGTGGCCAACAAAATCTGGTACATCGAGGATTTCCAGCTGAAGGAATACCCCGGTACCTACGCCGAGTGGGAGCAGTGGATGGAAGACCGGGAGAAAGCCGCCAAGAAAGCCGGCCTGCTGACCCCTGCCCCCAAGCCCGCGCCCAAAGAGGAGAAAAAGGTGGACGCTTCGCCCGCCAAAACCCCCTCGCCCGATCAGAAAAAAGCCCTACGTGAGCTGGCCGAGGTAGAAAAGAAAATCGAGGAGCGGGAGAAGGAGCTGGCCCAGTACGAAGCCCAGCTAGCCGACCCCCAGATTTACCAGAATGCCTCCCAGCTGAAAGACACCACCCTCAAGTTTGAGCAGGTGAAAAAAGAGCTGGCCCAGCTGAATGACCGTTGGGAAATGCTGGCGGAGATATAAGGCCGAGTTAGATCAATTAAGATAGTAGCGCGAAGCTCCGGCTTCGCGTACGAGTGCAACGAGTAACCACGCGTCAGCCTACGCCTGGAACTCGCGTTGCTCGTACGCGAAGCCGGAGCTTCGCGCTACTATTTTTGCGCTACTCTTCCTTCCAGTACGTATGGGGCCAGATTTGCCAGTCATCTACTAAGCCTGCTTTTACGGGGTTTTCCAGCACGTAGCTTATTACACGTTCCATTTCGGCAGCACCACGCACCAGGTGGTCGTAGCTTTCCCGCTGCCAGAACTGGCCAGTGCGGTGTAGCAGTAAATTAGCTTTGGCAGCCGTATAGCTTTTGATGGATTGTAGCGTGCGGGCCAGGGGCTGCGCATCATCGGGTAGCGTAATGACCAGATGGACATGGTTGGGCATCACACAATAACAAATCAGCCGATACGCCCGGTCATCATAATAGTGAAGGGCCTCGCGCACTGCTTCTGCCACTGTAGGTTCTGAAAGCCAGATTGGCCCGTGGTCGGCCTGATCAAGCAGATGGTCAAACCGGCCAAAGTAGCGCTTCTGCCGAGCATAGGCCTCACTTTCATCAGCATCTTCCTGAGAGAGAAGATTCCATTCATCCCGCAGTTGGTCAAGCACAACACGTGGCAGTGAATCAGCCAGACGAAAAGTAACAAACAGGTTTGCACCCGGTGGTAAAATATGGGGCAAATTGCGCCGGTAATGAATCAGGTCTGAACTAGCCATAAGCCGATAAAATTACAATACCGAAAGTAGCGCGAAGCTCCGGCTTCGCGTACGAGCAACGCGAGTTCCTACGCGTTGTGCAGACGCCTGCTACTCGCTGCGCTCGTACGCGAAGCCGGAGCTTCGCGCTACTATTCCTATTACATTCGTTCTTATGCACCACCGTCTCGCGCCCGTTCTGCTCTTCCTGGCCACCGCCTGCGTACCCCTCGGTACGCCCATTACTGACCCCAATGCTGCCCGCACCGGCCAGAGCAGCGCGGTGCAAACGCCTAAGGTGGCGCTGCGCTACCAGGATTATATCTACTCCAAAGATGTGCAGTCGGTGCAATGCTACGTAGCCTCCGGCCAGCCTACGGAAGTATTTGAGCCGCCGGTGGTGTCGCTGGCCCAGGCGCAGCCTGTAGTGCTGGAGTTTGATGTGCTGGGCCAGCAAAGCCAGCGCCTCACGGCCAAGCTGGTGCATTGCAATGTAGACTGGACGCCCTCCATCCTCACCGATATTCAGTTTCTGAGCGACATCAACGAGTTTCTCCTGACGGATTACCGCACTTCCGTGAACACCCGGGTGCCGTACTTCCACTACCGGCTGCGGTTGCCACGCGTGAAGATCAGCGGCAATTATCTGCTGGTAGTGCAAAATGGAGCGGGCACCCCGTTGCTTTCGCGCCGGGTATTGGTGTACGAAGAGCAGGTGAGGACCTTCCTGCAGCCCGGGCCGCTGGCAGCCGGGCAGGAGCGCTACACCATGCAGCAGCTCAACTTCGGCATTAGCTATGGGGGCGTAAACCTGGTAAATCCGGCGCAGGAAGTGAAAGTGGTGCTGCGCCAGAATTTCCGGTGGGACAACGCGCATTATAACCTGCGCCCCACCTTTGTGCGCGATGCGGAGCGGAAGTTGGAATACCAGTATTTCAACTTTGAAAATGCCTTCCCGGGCCTCTCTGAATACCGTTTTGTTGATTTGCGCAGCTACCGGGCCCTGGGCGTAGGCGTGGCCAAGCTGAATGCTGATGCTACGCCCCGCGCGGCCCTACTGCAGCCCGAAGCCACCCGCCGCGAGCAGGCCTACACCCAGTACGAGGACGTAAATGGCCAGCGCGTATTTGAGAGCCGTGACTACGGCAACGGCGCCACCAATGCCGACTATCTGGACGTTACCTTCCGCCTACGCGCCCCGCAGGCGGCCCCCGGCCCCGTGTACGTGCTGGGTGCGTTGTCTGACTGGCAACTCAAGGACGAGTTTAAGTTGACTTATGATGCCGCCCAGCAGGAATACTCCGGCCACGCGCTGCTCAAACAGGGCTATTACAACTACTCCTATGCCGTAGGCGGCGCGGCCGTTCCCAATGAGACTTATTTTGAAGGCAGCCACCAGGAAACCGAAAACGAGTACGACCTGCTGGTTTACTACCGCCCGCCGGGCTCCCGCGCCGATTTACTGATTGGCTACCACCGCACCGCCGTGAACGGGCGCCGGCCGTAGCGCCGGAATCAAATAGCCAGCCTCTTAAACTTCCTTAATATTCCCCAACTGCGCCGCCGCCCCCGGAAGAGCCACCCCCAAACTGGAAGCCCCGCTCCGGTACTTTTAGGCTGTTTTCGGTGAGATGCGCTGTAGCCAACGCTTCCAGGTTCAGATGAATAAACGCGGGGCTATCGGCCGGTTCGGAGGTGAGGCCGTGGCGGGCCGGCCGTAGGTAACGCAAGGCCCAGCCAGATAATAGAACCAGCGCTGCGCCGGCCAGGGTAAGGGCCGTTTCCATGGGCAACACCTGCCGGTAGAAGCGGAGGGTGTAGAGTGAAAATGCTACGGCTAACAGGCCCGTGTGCAGAAAAATACGGTCGGCGCTCCGCAGTCCCGTGTAGAGATACAGCAGGGGAATAGCTGCCGTGAGAAAGTAGAAAAGCGGCGCAAAGCTTATTTGAGTGGAAACCGGCAGGTTGTTGAGCAGAGCATTGCCTTCGCGGACAATCAGGTAGTTGCCGGCCAGGTAAAAACAAGCTAGTGAAAGGGCTTTCGCGGTCTGCAGGCTTGTGTGGTAGTAGAAGGCATCGGGCCGGTGAGAGAGGCGCTTTACGGTGTAGTAGCTGCCACCGGCGGCCAGCATCAACACAAATGGCAGCAGGGCTTTGCCCAGCGTGAATTGCAAAGTAAACGTAGCCACAATTCCCAGGTACGTTCCCAGGCTTATAGCAGCCACTACAGGGTCGGCGTAGCGTATCATGGCTGCCAGCAGTACAACCCAAATTGGCAGCAGCAGTTGCCACAGCAGCCCGCGGGCTATCAGTCCTTCCCATTGCATAGGGCCCGGTAGTATTATGCTGTATAGTAGCCAGAGTGCTGCCACTATAAATGTCAGGCCAAGGTAGAGCAATGCATTATCGGGACCGGAGCGGTAGAGCTGATTAGCAGGAATAAGTACTTCCAGAAAAAAAAAGGCACCTAAGCCACATAGTAAAGAGCAAGCTATAAACACCTGTTCTTCCTGAAAGCCACTCTTCAAGGAGGAGCCAACCATCAGAGACACGAACAGTGCTGCCCCAATAGTGCCAATGCAGGTGAAGATGAAGAGCGCAATTTTTATAAACAGGTGCGGCGAATAGCGTGCATCGGGGAAAGCCTGGGCAATAGCTTTCTCTTGTCCAACTGGCAGCAGGCCGCGTTTGCCCCAGTGCCGGGCGGCTTGTTGTACCAGCCCATTGAAAATCCAATGCTCGTTATACGCTTTTGCTTTCATGGATTCCCAGTATCTTTTTCAGATTGAAGAGCAGTCGAAGGGCACCAATTGTGGATAGCGGAAAATACAGCAAGGCTAATCCAATCGTGATGGAGCTGTCCATCTGGAAGAAAAGATACGTGAAGGCCATATACCCATATAGCGCCCCCAGCAGCAAAAAAACGTAGGAGTGGCTCTGCCGCGCGTACCAGTACAGGCCACCGCTCAGGCCCAGAATCAGTAAAGCGGCCAGCACCGGGGGGATAAAGCGCAGCTCAGCAGAATCCTGCCAAATAGCGCTACTAGCCGCTACCAAAGCCAGATTGCTGCCCAGCAGCAAATAGGTGTAGGCAAAGTGCTTTTTTCGATTTTCGTACGTAGATACCAGCCCCACGGCGCACAGCAGCAGGCCCAGCCCAAGCGCGGCATAGCTCAGGTGGGGGAGGGCATAGTTGTTTTGGGTAAAGACCGAAAGGGGAGCAATGGTTACGCCTACCCAGGCAGCCATACCGGTAATGGCCATGGAGAGCACCCCGCGGTGGTCGAAACGGTAAGCACAGTAGAAGAACAGGACCGTGGGTACAAGCACCAGCAGGCCGTAGCGGCTGCCAAACAGGTTGTACTGGTACTGCAGGTAGCCTACCAGCGTGAGAAAGGTAAGGCAGGCCAGCAGCAGGGCATAGTCGGCGCCGGTAGAAATGCCGGGGTTGGTTTGCCAGGTAAAGGGCTGCCGCTTCCGGTAGGCGTAGGCAAACGCCCCCGCGCTGAGCAGCGCTATGCCCGCCACGATAAAGCCATGGCCAATGCTGTCAATATGCTGATAGATCAGCAGGCCCAGGCCGGTGCTCAGCAGCGTGACGCCCAGCGCGAGCAGAGCCCGCAACTCATAGTAGAGTGCAAAGGGCTTGGTCTGCTCGTACGTTGTAATGGCAGAAGCCTGCTCCCCCGAAACCAGCTGCCGGGCCTGCAGGGAGGCAAGAATCTTTTCCGTCATAGTGGGCCGGGCTGCGGGCTATTGCTGCCTGCTGCCCGGTAAACATAGCATTTTCCCGGTACCGGACGGCAGGCACCCCAATCGGGTTTTGAAATTAGAACACACACTCCCCACGCGCATTGCGTCGCAGCCAAAGACGGCGCACTTGCGTAAGCAGTACTTATTTCTGCCTCTCCTCCGTTGCATGTCAATCTACAACTTAGTGTTGGTCGTAATGGGTGTGGCCATTCTGGCTGTGGCCTGGCTGCCTTCATTGCTTCGCAAATACCCGCTTTCCTATCCCATTCTGTTTGTGGGGCTGGGGGCGTTGGTGTATTCCCTGCCCCTGGGCCTGCCCAGCCCGGATCCGGTCCGGTACGCGCCTTTCACCACGCACCTCACGGAGCTGTGCGTGATTGTGGCCCTCACGGGTACCGGCCTCAAAATTGACCGGCCGTTTTCGTTCTGGCGCTGGCGCGTGCCCCTGCAGCTGGTACTCATTCTCATGGTGGTATCCATTGCTGGCTTCATGGTAGTAGCCTGGCGGCTGGCGGGCCTGCTGCCGGCCTCGGCGCTGCTGCTGGCGGCCACCCTGGCCCCCACCGACCCCGTACTGGCCGGCGACGTGCAGGTAGGCAAGCCCGGCGAAGGCCGCGAAGACAACGTACGCTTTGCCCTCACCGGTGAAGCCGGCCTGAATGATGGCCTGGCTTTCCCGTTTGTGTACCTGGCCCTGGCCCTGCTGCCCTCCGCAACGTCTATATCCGAGCGGTTGCTGGACTGGGCCTGGATGGATATGCTGTACCGGGTGGGAGCGGGCATAGCTGGCGGCTGGTTGGCGGGAAAAATATTGTCGTACCTGATTTTTGACTTGCCCCACCGCATCCGTATCAACCCGGAAGCCTATGGGTTTGTGGCGCTGTCCGTTACGCTGGTAGCCTATGGGGTTACGGAGATGCTGCACGGCTACGGCTTCCTGGCCGTGTTCATAGCCTCCATTACGCTGCGCGCCCACGAGCGCAGCCACGAGTACCACACCGAGATGCACGAATTCACGGACCAACTGGAGCGGCTGTTTATCGTGGTTATTCTGATTCTGTTTGGCGGCGCGCTGGTGCGGGGGTTACTGGCACCGCTTACCTGGCGTGGTGCAGGGCTGGGGCTGTTTGCTTTGTTTATGCTGCGGCCTATGGGGGGCATGCTCACGCTGTGGCGCAGCCGCATTTCTCGCCTCAATTTCCCGGAGCGGCTGGTTATTTCCACATTCGGCATCCGGGGTATCGGCTCTTTCTTTTACCTGGCCTTTGCCGTTACTAAGGCTGATTTCCCGCAGATACGGGAGCTGTGGGCCATTACGGGCTTCACAGTACTTACCTCCATCATCGTGCACGGCATGCTGGCCACGCCCGTTATGAACTGGCTGGACCGCTGGCACGGCCGCCCCACCACCGTGGAGCTGGAGGATCAGCAGCTGGCGGAAGCCGAGCAGGAAGAAGCGGAGAAATCAGAAGAGCAAAGCCCCAAACCGGCCTGATGCAACCTCTACCGGGGCATTGCGTTGCAAGGGCTACCCGTTGCGGCATGGCCTTTGTCTATTATAAGGAGGCCTGATACCGCCCGGACCCCAATTCCGCTCTTCTCTCCCAAAATACTCCACCATGAAAATTCGTCATTTGTTATTAAGCAGCTCGGTTGCGGCCGCGCTGTTTCTAAATTCCTGCGCCACCAACCCCGTCACCGGCAAGAAAGAAGTCATGCTGGTATCGGAAGGGCAGGAGCTGGCCATGGGCCAGCAGTCTGACCCCGCCGTTGTAGCCCAGTTTGGCCTGTACCCGGATGATAAGCTGCAGAAGTTCATCAATGAAAAAGGCAAGCAGATGGGCGCCATCTCGCACCGCCCCGAGCTGACCTACAACTTCCGCATCGTCGATTCGCCCATTATCAACGCCTTTGCCATTCCCGGCGGCTACGTGTATTTCACGCGTGGCATTATGGCCCACTTCAACAACGAGGCACAGTTTGCCGGCGTGCTGGGCCACGAAATTGGCCACGTAACGGCCCGGCACTCTGCCAAGCAGCAAACCAGCGCTATTATTGGGCAGGTAGGCTTAATGGGGGCTATGATTGCCTCGCCTAAGCTGGCGCAGTTTGGGGAGCAGGCCATGCAGGGCATGCAGCTGCTGTTCCTCAAGTTTGGGCGTGATGATGAGCGGCAGTCGGATGGACTGGGCGTGGAGTACTCCTCCAAAATTGGCTATGATGCTTCCCAAATGGCTGATTTCTTCCAGACCCTTTCCAGGGAGCAGGCCAAGAGCGGTGCCGAGGCCATTCCGGACTTCCTGAGCACTCACCCCAACCCCGAAGACCGCTACAACACCGTAAAACAGCTGGCCGCCGATTGGAAGCAGAAGAATGGCAACCCCAAACTGGCCATCAACCGCGACCAGTACCTGCGCATGATTGACGGTATTGTGTATGGCGAAGACCCCAAGCAGGGCTTTGTGGAAAACAACGTGTTCTACCACCCCGAGCTGAAGTTCCGCTTTCCGGTGCCCCAGGGCTGGAAATACCAGAACACACCCCAGCAATTCCAAATGGCTGACCCCGCCGGTAAGGCTCTGCAAATGCTGATGCTGGCGCCCGGCAACTCCCTGGAGGAAGCCGCCCAGAATCTGGCCAAGCAGCTCAGCCTGCAGCCCACTGACTCTAAAAAGACGACCATCAATGGCTTCCCCGCCATGGCTTTCGTAGCCGACCAGGTGCAGCAGGACCAGCAAACCGGCCAGCAGGTGGCGGGCGTGCGCACGCTCACTTACCTTATTCAGGACGGTAAAACCATCTTCGCCCTCATTGGCGTATCGGCCCCGGCCGACTTCCCCGGCTACGCACCCCAGTTCACTAGCGTAGCCGAAGCCTTCCAGCGCCTCACCGACCCGGAAAAGCTTAACCGCAAGCCAGAGCGGGTGCGCATCAAAACCCTGAAGCTGCGCAGCAACCTGGCGGCCGCCCTGCGCACTTACAACGTGCCCGAAAAGCGCATGGAAGAAATGGCCATTCTGAACGGCATGCAGCTGAACGAGCAGGTGAATGCCGGCTCGCTTATTAAAGTAGTAGAGAAATAAGCCGGAAAGGTTTGGCCCGAATTTGGTCTATACCCTGCCAAATGCCTGCTGAATGGTGCCCCGGTACCGTTTGGCAGGCACTCCGGTAGTTTCCGGCAGATCTAAATATTGTCCTCCCATGAAAAAGTCCTTCTTTCGAAACCTCAGCGTGGGTGCTTTACTGGCACTTTTGCCGCTGCTAAGCTCTTCCACCACGGGCGCCACCGTGCATGCCGCTGCTCCGGTACAGGGCGCCCAGCCCGACCCACAGGTAGTAGCCATGTTTGGCCTGCTCAATAACACGGCCCTGCAGAAGTTTATGGACGAAAAGGGCAGTGCCATGGGCCGCGTTTCCGACCGTCCGGCGGATGTAAAAGGCTTCACCGTGCTGGATTCTCCCGTTATCAACGCCTTTGCCACCCCCGATGGCCACGTGTATTTCACACGCGGTATTCTGGCTTACTTCAATGATGAAGCCCAGTTTTCCGGGGTTTTGGGCCACGAAATAGGCCACATTACGGCCCACCACGGCCAGAAGCAGCAAACCCGCAGCACCGTGGCAGGAATTGGATTCCTGTTGGGCTCTATTGTGGCGCCCCGCCTGATGCAGTCGGTGGGCGGTGTGGCCCAGCAGGTAGTAGGCCTGGGCATGCTGAAATATGGCCGCAATGATGAAACGGAGGCCGACCAGCTGGGTGTGAAGTACTCGACCAAAATCGGGTTTGATGCCTCCCACATGGCTGATTTCTTCCAGACCCTGCAGCGCACCGAGCAAGCCAGCGGGGCGGCCAGCATCCCCACGTTCCTCTCCACTCACCCCAACTCCGCCGACCGCTACAGCACAGTGAAAAAGCTGGCGGCCCAGGCCAAGCAGAACGTTGGCGGGCGCCAGCTGGCCGTGAACCGGAACCAGTACCTGCGCCGCATCGATGGCCTGGTATATGGCGAGGACCCGCGCCAGGGCTACGTGGAAAACAGCGTGTTTTACCACCCCGAAATGAAATTCCAGTTTCCGGTGCCTCGTGGCTGGAAAAGCCAGAACTCGCCCCAGCAATTTCAGATGGCAGAGCCCAATGGCAAAGCCGTTCAGATTCTGACCCTGGCCCCCGGCAACTCCCTGGACGAAGCCGCGCAGGCACTGGCTAAACAGCTGAATCTACAGTCGCCGCAGGCCAGCCGCACCACTATCAACAGCTTCCCCGCGCTGGCCATTCAGGGCGACCAGGTAGGGCAGCAGGGCGTAACAGCCAGCACGTTGAGCTACCTTATTCAGGATGGGAAGACCATCTATGCCCTTATTGGTCTGTGTGCCCCGCAGACGTTGGGCACCTATGGCCCTTCGTTTCAGAACACGGCTAAAGGCTTCCGCCGGCTGACGGATGCCGCTAAAATCAAAAAAGCCCCAGAGCGCATCCGCATCCGCACGGCCAAAGCCGGCCAGACGCTGGCCAGCGCCCTGGCCGCCAACGGCATTCCTGCCCGGCGCTACGAGGAGCTGGCTATCCTGAATGGTATGAAAACCTCCACCAAGCTGTCCTCGGGCATGCTGTTTAAGGTGGTGGGCAAGTAAAAGGTAACTTATCAACAGCTGAGTCCCCGTTGGCCCCGAATCTCTTGGGGTCGACGGGGGCTCAGCTATTTACAATGGGTATAAGAACTTCCCCGGACTTGGGGGTTGCTAATTAAAGCCCAGTAGGTTGCTGATTTGTACGGCCAGTAAATCCAGGACGAAAATGACCAGCGACGATACCACCACCGCCGAGTTGGCGGCACGGCCCACACCTTCGGTTCCTTCTTGGCAATAGTAGCCCTTATAGCAGCCAATGATGCCAATTGCGAAGCCGAAAAAGAAGGTTTTGAGTAAGGCCGGCAGCACGTCGCCAAATGTGAGAGGCTTCAGAATGTCATTCGTGAACATCAGCAGGGGAGTTACTGTGTGCATGTTCACGCCCAGGTATGCCGCATACAGTCCAATAGTTGCCGCCAGAATAGAAAGTATAGGCATCATAAGGGTGGTAGCCAGTACCCGCGTCACTACCAGATACTTAAAGGGGTTGGAGCCCGATACTTCCATGGCATCAATCTGCTCTGAAACGCGCATGGCGCCCAGCTCGGCACCCATATCTGAGCTGACTTTACCGGCTACCATTAACGCGGAAATCAGTGGTGCCACTTCGCGGATGATAGTGAGCCCGGCCATGGCCGGAATCCAGGACTCCGCTCCAAATGTGACCATAGTAGGGTGGAGGCGCAGCGTAAGCACCAGCCCCATAATAAAACCCGTGATGCTGACCAGGGGCAACGACTGGTAGCCCACCACATAGCACTGGTACAGAAACTCCTGCACCTCATAGCGCGGACGAAACACCTCCCGGAAAAAGCGCCACACAAAGCGGGCCATTCCACCGGTTTCAGCCAGAAAATGATGCTTGGATGCCGCCATGAAAGCTCGGATAAAGGATACCTGGCAGGTAAGGCGCCTGCCACTCTTACATCTGGTTCTATACGGCAGATAGCCAGGCCGGGACATGGGTAGGGGTAAGATTCGTGCCCCGGCGTTTGGAAAGAGTGCGGTGTATCAGCCTATATACCACAAACGCCCCGCTCGGCATCCGGGCGGGGCGTTTGTGGTACTATAATGCTTCGACAATCTGTGTCGAAAGCCTACTACACGTTAAAGCGGAAGTGCATAATGTCGCCATCCTGCACCACGTATTCTTTGCCTTCCACGGCCATCTTACCGGCTTCCTTAATTTTAACTTCGGTTTTATATTCCTGGTAATCGGCCAGCTTAATCACCTCGGCGCGGATAAAGCCTTTCTCGAAGTCGGAGTGGATAACACCGGCAGCGGCGGGGGCTTTGTCGCCGCGGTGGATGGTCCAGGCGCGTACTTCCTGCACGCCGGCGGTGAAGTAGGTAATCAGGTTCAGCAGCTCGTAGCTGGCCCGGATGAGCTTGTTCAGGCCGGACTCCGTGAGGCCGTACTCGCCCAGGAACATTTCCTTTTCCTCGGGGTCTTCCATGTCCGCAATCTGCTCTTCAATAGCAGCCGAAACCAGAACCACCTGCGCATTTTCAGCCTTCACATGCTCCCGCAGGGCATTTACGTGCTTGTTGCCATCGGTGGCAATGCTGGCCTCGTCCACATTGGCCACGTAGATTACGGGCTTAATGGTGAGCAGCTGCAGATCAGCCACGGCCTCCAGCTCGTCTTCGCTGGCCGTTACGGCGCGGGCATTCTGCCCGGCTTCCAGCGCAGCCTTAAAACGCTGCAGCACCACCACTTCTTTCTTGGCAACGGCGTCACCGGCTTTGGCGCTGCGCTCTGATTTGGCCAGCTTCTTATCGATGCTTTCCAGATCCTTCAGCTGCAGCTCCGTGTCGATAACGTCCTTATCGAACACGGGGTCTACGCCGCCGGCCACGTGCACAATGTTGGGGTCATCAAAGCAGCGCACCACGTGAATGATGGCATCCACCTCGCGGATGTTGGCCAGGAATTTATTGCCCAGACCTTCGCCTTTGGAAGCACCTTTTACCAGGCCGGCAATGTCCACAAACTCAATAATGGTGGGCAGCACGCGCTTGGGGTTCACCAGGGCTTCTAGGATCTGTAGGCGCTCATCAGGAACGGTAATTACGCCCACATTGGGCTCAATGGTGCAGAACGGATAGTTGGCCGATTCGGCCTTGGCGTTCGAAAGAGCGTTGAACAGCGTGGATTTGCCCACGTTCGGCAAACCGACGATTCCGCAGCGAAGACCCATATTTCTTTATGTCTGAGTGTTTGAAAGCAAATAAGTGAAGAAGGCGGTTAACCTAATTCGGGGGCAAAGGTAGGGCGTTTTGGGCGGCTTTGCTGCCTGTTTCGCAAAACAGCTTACTGGACAGCCAAGGCCCAACAAAGCGGCGCGCCACGGTAGAAACCGGGCGCGCCGCCAGATGCAGGATGCAAATGAAAAGAGAGTAAGGTGTGTTTCGCTAGGCTGCGGTACTAGAAGTTGTCTTCATTGCGGTTGAACGAGTCGCCTTCGTACTGACGGGGGCGGTCCAGCTCGGCTACTTCTTCCTCGGTCAGCAGCTCTTCGCGTACGTAGTCCACGGCGTCCTGCAGCGCGTCTACAAACTTGAGGAAATCTTCTTTATATAGGAAGATTTTGTGTTTCTCGTAGGAGAAAGTATCGTCGTCGCGCAGCTTACGTTTGCTCTCCGTAATGGTGAGATAATAGTCCTGTCCGCGTGTGGCTTTCACGTCGAAAAAGTAGGTGCGCTTGCCTGCTTTAATACGTTGAGAGTAGATTTCTTCCTGATCGTGACGGTCTTCCACGGTTTCTACAATAGAGTTGATTTATTCTAAGATGTTTGAATTTCAGGACAAAGTAACCACTTATCTGTAGATATAAAAATTTTAAGTCGCGCTTTTCCAGTAGCCGCCGGTAGGCCCTGCCTTTTGTCCGTAGCAGGCCCGTAAGCCGGAAGCCGACGGGCGGCATCGGACGCAGCTTTTGTGCCGCTTATGCGTTGATGAAGTAAGGCAAACATTCTCTGGCTGCCTATCTTTCGCTTTTGACTGATTTTAATGCCTTCATTATGGCCCAACCCATCGACCTAGCCGCTATCCGCTCTTTTGAGAATCTGGAATTTCTGGCCCGGCAGCTGGTAGAAGGCTTTATTACGGGCCTGCATCAGTCGCCCTACCACGGGTTTTCCGTCGAATTCTCGGAGCACCGCCTCTACAACCCCGGCGAAAGCACCCGCCACCTGGACTGGAAAGTGTTTGCCCGCACCGATAAGCTCTTTGTGAAGCGCTACGAGGAGGAAACCAACCTGCGCTGCCACCTGCTGCTGGATGTAAGCCCCAGCATGTACTACCCCAGCCCCGGCCACGATAAATTGCGTTTTTCGGTGCTGTGCGCCGCCGCCCTGGCCACGCTCCTGCAAAAACAGCGCGACGCCGTGGGCCTCGTCACCTTCGCCGACCAGGTGGAGCTGCAAACGCCCGTGCGCTCCACCAGCACCCACCGCCACACGCTGCTGCTCACCCTGCAGCAGCTTCTGGAGCGCCCCGTGCAGCGCCGCCCCACCGATGTGGCCGGCGTGATTCACACCATCGCGCAGCAAATCCCGAAACGCTCGTTAGTCATCATCTTCAGTGATATGCTGGGCCGCGCGCCGGAGGAGCAAACGCAGGCCCTGGCCGCGCTGCAGCACCTGCGCCACCAACAGCACGAGGTGCTGCTTTTCCACGTGATGGACCGCGCCACGGAGTCGGATTTTGCCTTCCAGGACCGGCCTTATCTGTTTGAGGATGTGGAAACCGGCGAAACCATCAAGCTGCAGCCCGCCCAGGTGCGGGAGCAGTACCAGGCCGCCATGCGCCGCTATGAGCAGGAACTGGCCCTGCGCTGCGGTCAGTTTAAGATTGATTTTGTGCCCGTTGATATCCGGGAGCCGTTTGATAAGGTGCTATACGCCTACATGATGAAGCGCGGCAAAGTGCGGTAAGCCGCGCCTTTATTCCGCCAGCAGGCGGATATACCGTTCGGCTGACTTTCGCACGCCTTCTTTAGCGCCGGTTTGTATGGTGGTGCGGCCCCACCAGGCACCGTAAATCCGGTCGTAGGCGAATGGCTCCACGGCTGCTACAATGTGCTGCACCTTGGCCGCGGAAAGCGGCAAAAGATTGGGGTAGCTGTACATAAAGCTCACAAAAGGCTGCGCGGGTACCACCTGAATAATGTCGCCGGTGAGCAGCGCGCCGCGGCCTTCAGCGCCGGCAGGCCAGTGCAATACCGTGCCGCCGTCAAAATGACCTCCGCAGCGGATCAGGGTCAGGTCATCCAGCAAGCGCAGGGTTTCGCCTTCCCAGAGCTGCACCACTGGGTCGGGGCGCATCACCCACTGGCGGTCGGCGGCGTGCAGGTACACGGGCACGTTGCCGAAAGCGCGGCTCCACTCCACGTTGGTGGTGTAGTAGTGTGGGTGGGAAATGGCAATGGCGGACAAGCCACCCAGGCCCTGAATAATATCGATGGTGGCCTCATCGAGCAGAGAAATACAGTCCCAGAGCACATTGCCCGCCGGAGTGCGCATTAGCAGGGCCCGTTGGCCAATACCAAAATCGGGCACGGTGCCAATGCCGTACAGGTTGGGCTCTTTGCGGCGGAAGCTGTTGCGGTGCTGCTGGCGTAGCCGGGCAAGCGTGGTCCACTGCTGGCCGCCCGGGGGCAGGTACTGGCGCTCATCCTGGCAAATAGGGCAGGAGGCAGGCACTGCTTCTGAAAACTGAGTGCCACAGGTGACGCAGATATAGTTTTCCATCGTAAAAAAGTAAGCAGGTTCAGAAACCGGGTAGGTCAGCTGCCGGGCTCATTATCCAACGACTGCCACAGATATTTGCTGGCCAGGGTGCGGTGGGGGCGCCAGGCCTCGGCAATTGCCGTCATGCGCTGGTGCAGGGCCCGGCCGGTTTCTTCCAGGCCGTAGTGGCGGCGCATGGCGTTTTGAATGCCCAGGTCGCCTTCCGGGAATACGTCGGGCTGGTCCAGGGCAAACATCTGGAGCATTTGCGCCGTCCAGCGGCCCACGCCTTTTATCTGGGTCAGGTGCTGGGTAAAGGCGTCTGCATCCAGCTGGCTGAGGTGGCTGTGGTTGAGCTGGTCGCGCTGGGCAAACTCGGCAATAGCCCGCAAATAGCCCGCCTTCTGACGGGAAATGCCTGCCGCCCGCAAATCCTCATCCGACATGGCCAGGATAGCGGCCGGCTCGGGGTAGCCATCGGGCGGAAACAGGGCCTGCACCTTGCGCCAGATGGCGGCCGCGGCTTTGGTGGAAATCTGCTGGGACACAATAGCCCGGAGCAGCGCCAGGTACAAATCCTCGTGGGCGCTGGGCCGGATTGGCCGCCCTTGTTTAATCAGGCCCGCCAGCACCGGGTCGGCCTGGGAAAGATGGTGGATAGGATCAGAAACAGCCATCAGCAACAACTAAAATCAGCCAACGTCGGCCTGGTGAGTGGAAACAAAAATGGTGTCCAGCAGCTGCCCGGCCGCGCTGATGCGCACCGCCGAGAGGCCCTGCCCATAGTAAGCGCCGGTGTCAATATTCAGCACATTGGCAGTAGCATCAAACTCCGGGGTGCCCGTGGTGGGGGTGTGCCCAATGACCTGCAGCTTGCCCACATTGCGCAGGGGGCCGCGGCGCCAGAGAATCCCATCGGGGTTGTCCTCATCCATGGGGTTGGGCGTATCAGCCAAGCCCGCGTGGCTGACCAGCACGTGCTCATTCTCCCAGAACAGGGGCCGCTCCGCCAGCCAGTCCAGATGCGGGGCCAGCCAATCCCGGTGCTGGCGGTACTGCTGCTCGGTGCTGAGGCCGCCCCAGCTCAGCCAGCCGGGGTAGGGGCCGGTGGGGCCATAATGCCGGAGCAGGCCGGCCTCGTGGTTGCCTTTCAGGAATACAGTCTGGTCCGGGTGCTTCTCGCTGAGCTCCAGGGCCACCTGCACGGTTTCCGGTGCAAAGCGGCCACGGTCTACTAGGTCACCCACCTGAAGCAGTAGCTCCTCAGCTGGCTTCCAGTGCTGCAGCACCTCCAAAAAGGTGTAGTAGCAGCCGTGCACATCGCCCACAATAAACAGGTTCATCTGGCCGGCAAGTAAGGAAAAGATTCCACAAGGAAATAGTACCACACCCGGTAGGGCCTTGCTGCCTTTCCTGCGGGCCACCGACCGGGTTTATGGCAGGTGTAGTAATTTGCGCTCATGAAGTTTTTTACGCGTGGTATTCCACTAGAGGCGCTGGCAGAAGGTGGCCGCCTGGCCGGCTTACTCCTGATTGGGGCTACCATCCTGTCGTTGGTACTCAGCAATACGGCGGTGGCCCCGGCCTATACCGGTTTCTGGGAACAGGAAATAGGCCCGGTCTTTCTGCAGAAGTCCATCAGTCACTGGATAAACGATGGCCTGATGGCTGTTTTCTTCCTGCTGGTAGGCTTAGAAATCAAGCACGAGCTGGTAGATGGGGAGCTGACGGAGCCCCGCAAGGCCATGCTGCCCGCCCTGGCCGCCATAGGTGGAGCCGCCATGCCGGCCCTGATTCACTGGTATTTTACCCGCGGCACGCCCGCCGCCACAGGCTGGGCCATTCCCACGGCTACGGATATTGCGTTTTCGCTGGGTATCCTGGCCCTGCTGGGCTCCCGGGTGCCAGCAGGCCTGCGCGTTTTTCTCACGGCGCTGGCCATTATTGATGACCTGCTGGCCGTTATCGTTATAGCTGTTTTCTATACTGATAAGCTGTACGTGCCCTATTTATTGGGGGCCGCGGGCTTGGTGTTAGGCCTGTATCTGCTGGGGCGCTGGCGTAAAGACTGGCTTTGGGCCTTTGCCGTGCTGGGTATTCTGCTGTGGTACTGCATGCTCAAGTCCGGGGTGCATGCTACGGTGGCCGGCGTACTGCTGGCTTTTACTATTCCGTCGCATCATATCCGGCGGCTTTATCATGCGCTGCATAACCCCGTTACCTACGGCATTCTGCCGCTTTTTGCCCTGTGCAATACGGCCATTACGCTTAAGGCCGGCGTTGGCGTCGAGCTGGTGTCGCCGCTGGGGCTGGGAATTATGCTGGGGCTGGTGATTGGCAAGCCGGTGGGTATCGGGCTGAGCTCCTGGCTGCTGGTGCGCAGCGGGCAGGCGGCCTTGCCTACGGGCGTAAGCTGGCTGCAGATGCTGGGGCTGGGTTTTACGGCCGGAATCGGCTTTACCATGGCCATTTTCATTGCCACGCTTTCCTTCCGCCAACCCGAGCTGGTAGACGTAGCCAAGCTGGCCGTGTTGGGCGGCTCCGTGCTGGCCGCCAGCATAGGGGCACTTATTCTGCTGCGGAGCCCGCAAGTGGCTACTGCCGGGCCGGAATTAGTATCGGGACGGCAGTAGCCACCTGTAGCTTTCAGGGCTTAGCGCAGGCTGCCCAGGGCCTCCGTAACGCGGGCCAGCATTTCGTCCGTCACATCCAGGTGGGTGACAAAGCGAATCATCTGCGGACCGAAGGAAGAGGCTATGATACCGTTCTGTTTCAGATACTCCAGAAAGGCCCCGGCGGGCTGCTCATCCCGCAACCGGAAAATAACCAGGTTGGTTTCTACAGGCAGCACCTCGGCCACGTACGGTTGAGCGGCCAGGGTTTCGCCCAACTGCCGGGCCCGGCGGTGGTCGTCGGCGAGGCGCTCTACGTTGTTTTCCAGGGCATACAGGCCCGCGGCCGCCAAGTAGCCGGCCTGCCGCATGCCGCCGCCCATCACCTTGCGAATGCGCTTGGTTTTATGAATGAACGCGCGGCTGCCCAGCAGCACGGAGCCCACAGGGGCCCCCAGCCCTTTGGAAAGGCACACGGAAATAGTATCGAACAGGAGGCCGTACTCGCGGGCGTCCTGCCCGGTGGCTACCAGCGCGTTGAAAATACGGGCTCCGTCCAAGTGCAGCGGAATGCCGTAGCGCCGGGCAACCTCCGCAATGGCTTCAATTTCGGGGAGTGCATAGCAGCTGCCCCCGCCCCGGTTGTGGGTATTTTCCAGGGAAATAAGCTGGGTGATGGGATAATGCACATTATCATCGGGCCGGATGGCGGCTTCTACCTGCGCGGCCGTGAGGCGGCCCCGGTTGCCGGGCAGCAGCGCCACCGAAGCGCCCGAGTGAAAAGCAATACCACCCACTTCCCAGAGGTAGATATGGGAAGTCTGCTCGCAGATAACCTCCGACATAGGCTGCGTATGAGCTTTAATGGCAATCTGGTTGGTCATGGTGCCGGAAGGGCAGAACAGACCGGCCTCCATACCAAACCGGGCGGCAGCGGCTTCTTCAAGCGCTTTTACCGTGGGGTCTTCTTCATATACATCATCGCCCACCCGGGCCTGAAACATGGCTTCCAGCATGGCTGACGTGGGGCGGGTTACGGTATCGGAGCGTAAATCAATCATGAAAGGAGCTAATGAGTTGAGGATGGAGGTTTCGGGATTCAAAAATAAGACTTACTTTTGCCCCTCCTTTACTAAAACGACTTTAACCGACCCGGATATGAGCGTCACCCGACTGAAGCGGAAGCACCGCAAGAACATTGCCCGTCAAAACAACAAGCAGCGCATCATTAAGCAACTGCTCCTCACGCCCGTTCTGAAGAACGTGGACATCGAAGAGCTGAAGGCCCGCTTCACTGGCGGTGCTGCTGCACCCGCTGCTGCTAAGTCGGAGAAAACCGCCAAGGCTACTGTAAAAGCCAACGCCGAAGCATTTGACGATGCCGAAGCTGTGACCAAGCCAGTTAACGCTGATGGTCAGGAAGGTGAGCACCCTAAGCCGGAAATTGCCCTGTAAGTAAGTCCGCCGCCGGTGTCGGTCGGCATACATAGTTGTTGAAAAGCGCCTTTCCTGGATGGGAAAGGCGCTTTTTGCGTTTGTTACCGCTCCGTAGTGCGCGGCCCCAGCTCAATAGCCTGCAGCTGCTGCACCTGGCCGGCCTCTACCTGAAAACGTAGCAGCGTGCGCACTTTATGAAAGCCATGCCGGCCGGCCGCGCCAGGGTTCAGGTGTAGCAGCTGCAGCTTAGGGTCCGGCATCACCTTCAAAATATGCGAGTGCCCGCTGATAAACAGGCCCGGCCGGTGCTGTTGCAGCAGGGGGCGGGTAGCGGGGCTGTAGTGCCCGGGGTAGCCGCCAATGTGCGTCATCAGCACGCTCAGGCCCTCTATTTCAAAGGCCTGCACCAAGGGCTGGGTCACGCGCACGTCGCGGCCATCAATGTTCCCGTATACGCCCCGTAGGGGAGCTACCATAGCTAGCTCCTCGGCCACGGCGGCCGTGCCAAAGTCGCCAGCATGCCAGATTTCGTCGCAGTCCCGCAAATGATACAGGATTCGCTCGTCCAGGTAGCTATGGGTATCGGAGAGAAGACCGATTTTTTTCATGCCGGCAAGGTAAACACTAGTTGAGTGCTGAGGGCAACGTAACCCGATACAACTCGTATCTTGCCCGGCCGGCGGTATTTCCGTTTCACGATATTTATGTTGTGTTTTGCAACGGACGCTGGTGCCCAAGTTGATTTTTTTGCCTCCTCCACATTACCCCGCGATGAACGTTTTCATCAATGATATTCCGCTGATCATCAAGAAGACCAGCGAAAAAGTGTACAAGCACCGCTACGACCTTATCCTGAACGCGGAGGACGAATTTACCTCCAAAGACTTGGTAGGCGACGTGCTGGTGCGCGACGTGACCGATGCGTTCCTCGACCGTTTGCTGCGGCTGATGGAGGTGAAAAAGCTGAAGAAACTGACTTCTCTCACCCTGATGGCGCGGAAAAAAAAGCGCCTCATTCTGCACCTCAAAGACCAGTTCCGCATTGCCAAGGCCGCCGGCGGCCTGGTGGTGAAAGATGGTTTGGTGCTGATGATCTACCGCCTGGGCAAATGGGACCTGCCCAAAGGCAAGCTGAAAAAGGATGAAGACCCGGCCGAAGGCTCGCTGCGCGAGGTGGAGGAAGAGTGCAACATCAAGATTGAGCTGGGCGAAGCCCTGCCCAGCACCTGGCATTCGTACGCCTACAACGGCAACAAAATGCTGAAGAAAACCAACTGGTACATCATGCGCTGCCTGGATGACTCCTTAATGAAGCCCCAGGCCGAGGAGTACATTGAGGAAGTGCGCTGGATGACGCCCCAGGAGGCCCTGGCCGTGCTGCCCGATACATATGCCTCCATTGCGCTGGTGGTGCGCCACTACCTGAGTGAGGTGGCCGGTGTAGCAGAGCCCGTAAAAGAACCCGTTAAATAAGTTAGCCCGGCCCGCTATGCGCGTACCTACTCTCTTGCTGGCCGGGTTAACGCTGGGTTTTCTGGCCGCCTGCTCCCGCTCCCAAACGCCTTCCGAATCGGAAGCACCGCTGCAAGCGCAGCCAAAAACCGCGCAGAGCGCTTCTATTAATCTGCCGGAGCTGGTGAAGCATAACATTGACTACCTGCGTCGCCAACTGGGCCCGCCCATAGAAGCCGCCGATGAGGTGGTAGGCGCCGACCCCACCGCCGCCCAACTGCGCGCCACCAAAGGCGAAGGCTGGATTAACACCTTCCGGCGGCAGGGCTCCACGCTGATTGTTACGTTTAATGCCCGCACCCGCAAGGTGAGTGACATTGTGCTGATGGGCACCAACGAGGAAGAGCTCATGCAACTGGGCAACCTCAGCCCCACGGCTCCCAATTACATTGTTCTCTCCATTCCGGAGCCCGGCCAGCTCAACAAGGTGCGCGGGGTACGCATTGTACCCAGTCAGCGGAAGGAGACGGTGAATTAAGGCTTCTGCGGCCTGTTAAGCCCAGGCAGTGGCCGAGCGGCTATTGAGCCTCCTGGGGGTGCGCGGGCAGGCGGAAAGGCACAAAATCGTCTACGTTGCCGCCAAAGCGGTGAATCTCCCGGATAATGGTGCTGCTGATGGCGGCCAGCGGGGGCGAGGTAATCAGAAACACGGTTTCCAGCGCCGGATTTACGTGCCGGTTGGCCTGGGCAATGGTGTTTTCGTACTCGAAGTCGGTGGTGTTGCGCAGCCCGCGCAGCAGGAACCGCGCCCCGGTTTCGCGGGCAAAATCAGCCGTTAAACCTTTGTAGGACTGCACTTCCACCTGGGGCTCATCGGCAAAAACCTCCGAAATCATGGCGGCCATTTGCTCTACCGGCAGGTAGCGGCTTTTACTGCTGTTGTTGCCTATGGCGATGATGATTTTATCGAAGAGGGAGGTGCCGCGCCGCACTACATCCAGGTGGCCGTTGGTAAAAGGGTCGAAGGAGCCGGGGAACAGGGCTATGCGCATAATAGGGGAGGTAGTGAGATGGTGAAATAGTGAGTTGTGGGACTGGCTGGTCTTCAAGACTCTTGCCATTCTACCCCCTTCACTATCTCATCTATTCGCAAAGGTGCAGGCTGAACAACTCAAAATACCGGTATTCGAACACGTCGTTCAGGCGGTAACTGTAGCCGATATCGAAGGGGCGGTTGCCGAAGCGGATGTTGCGGATATACTTGCGCAGCACCGTAAACAAGGCCGAGTCGTGGAACAGGTCGCCCCACACCATCACTGCATCCTGGTCGGGGTTTAGCTGCAACTCCTGCATCACCAGAATGGTGTAGTAAATCAGGTCTTCGGGGGTGGTGAAGCTGAACACGTTACAGAACTCCGGCCGCTTGTCCCGGATAACTACCACGGTGAGCTCCTGGTGGCCAATGCTGAGGTAGCAGCGGCGGGGGGCGCCCCGGTCGCTCTGATGAACCAGCCCCTGCAGCAGGGCGCTGGTCTGGTGCAGCAGCTGCCCGGCCGGGTAGGTGCGCTCAAACCACTCGGTCAGGGCTTTTTCCGCCGCAAACACATTCACCATTTCTAGGGAAGCGTGCGTGTAGCTGCGCACCACTTCATGGGCTGGGTCTACGTGGTGGTGCAGCTGCAGATAGGCGGCTTCATCACCGGTCCGGAACAGGGGCTTGGGCAGCAGCGTGAAGCTCCGGTTCTGTACGGAGAGCCGTACCCGGTTCCAGCCCGTGCGGCCCACTAAATCGTGCTGCGCAGCCAGGCTCTGGAGCTGCCCGGAAAGGGAAGTAGCGGGCTGCAGGGAGTAGTCTTCCAGCACCACAAACTTGTTGCGGCGCACATCGGCCACCCCCACGCGCACGCCGGCCGCGCCTACCGAGAGGTACAGGTTATAAGCCGTAAGATTGTCCGGGTCCAGGGTTTCGTCGCGCAGGCGGGGCAGAATGCCCGAGAGGGCGGGAACAGGCAGGGCAGAAACAGAGTCAGACACAGGCAAATAGACGACTAGGGCAAAATCAGACCCCTAAAGTTACAGAAAGACGCGGGCCTTTTGGCCAGGATAGTAGCGAAGCAAAGCGGAAAAAGCGGGTTTTAATGCCGGCTTCCTCTCTTCTACATCCCAATGCTTTGGTTTTTTTACGGCGCGGGATGCTACCGCTATTTAAACAGCTGCAGGGGGATGTACACGTCATCGGGGCTGAGGATGAGGCGCAGGATCGGGTGAACCTGCAATACAGGCATAGAAACCAGCTGCCGGGGGGTGAAGAAAGCCAGCCTGGTGAGCACCTGCCCTTCGGCTGCGTGCTCCGGGTCGGAGCCCAGGCGCGGGGTGGCCGTGGGGTCCAGCGGCTTCACCTCAAAAAATAGCTCCAGCGCCTGCAGGTCCTGGTCCATAAACTCGTGCAGATGCAGGAAGCGGCCTACCTCTACGCGCATGCCGGTTTCCTCCTGA
The DNA here is from genome assembly GCF_001280305.1 of Hymenobacter sp. DG25A. Lineage (NCBI taxonomy): Bacteria > Pseudomonadati > Bacteroidota > Cytophagia > Cytophagales > Hymenobacteraceae > Hymenobacter > Hymenobacter erythromyxa. Next base: position 900,784 of record NZ_CP012623.1, read on the forward strand.
AATTCGCGACGCAGACACTCTCTAATGGTTTCGCCAAACTCCCAGCCTCCGCCGGGCGGCGACCAGAATGGCACGTTGTCGGGCAGCAGTCCCCGATGCGCGGCCAGCAGAATGGCGCCTTTCTGTACCAGCAGCCCGCCTACGCGCACGCGCACCTGGCCGGTATAGGCTTGCAGTAAGGAGTCAGAAGGATCAGTAGGAGAGTGTGTCATAGGGAGATAGTCAGATCAGCGGCCCGGTGGCGAAGACGCCGCCTGCGGAGGTGAGGGCCGGCGCACCCGCCGCCGGATACGGCCCGCAAGATACAGCACCAGTACCAACGTCAGCCCGGCCATTATCAGCGGCAGTAAAAGCCCCAGCAGGGAGCCCACCACCGCCAGTATATTTTCAATGGTTGCCAGCACTGGGTTACCGAGCCCGCCCGTGGTTGCAGTAGAGCCGGCCCGCAAAAGCGCGGTGCCGGTTTGCACCAGACCCGCCGCGCCGCCACCCACTAATATGCCCAGCCCCCAGCGCACCATAGGGCTCATTTCGGGTAGAGCGGAGGTCATCAGGAGCGTGCCGGCAATAAAGGAAGCCGGGGTGGTAAGCGTGTCCAGTAGGTTATCGACCACGGGCACGTAATAGGCCAGCATCTCGGCCAGCGTGGCCGTGGCCAGCACAGCAAAGGCCACCCAGGTGCCCAGCCAGGCAAACCCCGGAGAAGGGGAGAGGTAGCCGGAAAGGTAGGCCACATTGGCCGCCAGCAGCGGCACAAACACCCGAAACCCGCTGCAGGCCGCCAGGGCCAGCCCCAGGGCACCAAGTATAAGGAAGTCGGTGGGTTGCATACGTGGGAAAGCCTGAAGCCCGCTGGGTTGCGGCCGCGGCCAAAAGGTACGCAACTCCCGCATTTGGTGCACCCCTTCCCCAGGCGGTATCTTTGCAGCCATGTCTGATGAACTTACTTCCCCCGTTGCGGCCGCACATGAGTCGCTCGAAACCCGTATCCGCCGTAAGCTGGAGCGCCAGCACTTTATGCACCTCATTGGGGCCAACCTCACCCACATAGAGCCGGGCCGCGTGGAAGCGGAGCTCACGCTGGCCTTGCAACACCAGCAGCAAAAGGGCTTCGTGCACGGCGGCCTCACCGCCACCATGGCCGATCTGGCAGCTGGTTTTGCCGGCGTTACGCTTATTCCGGACAACCACGGCATGGTAACGGTAGAGCTGAAAACCACTTACCTGCACCCCGGCGTGGGCAAGAAGCTGCGCGCCATAGGCTGGGTATTGAAAGCCGGCCGCCGCCTGCATTTCTGCGAGGCCGAGGTATGGTGTGATGACCTGCTGATTGCCAAGGCCACGGCTACTATGGCGGTTATTGAGCCAGTATTGCTGGATAATAATGGCTAGGAAGCGTCAGGCGCACGCTCATATATGCTGGGTGCAGTGGCAGAAAAAGGATTTATATACTTTATGGATAGATACCGTTGATAAAGAGTTTCTGTGGACTGATATAAATGGACTTGTCCCATTATTCACAACCCCTGTTGAGGCTATTGAATTAGCTAAAACAATAGGAGTACAACTGGAGAACAGTGAGGTCGAAAAGCAGAATCTGGACGCGGTGTGGCAATGGATGCAAAACCCAGCTAAATCACCTCCTAAAGAGTGCCTGCTAGCCTGGAATTTATTTAGTGACCTGAGTACAAGCGTGGGTGTAAAATTTATAGGGGATCATCATGCACCCGTTCGTAGTCGTGTTTTTGATACTTTATATGCTTACTATGGACCATGGCCTTCACAGAAAAAGTGGCCATGGAAACGGCAGGAATCTAAAGTGTTAAAGCGCATTCTGCAGCAAGGCTTTCGGTTGTGGCAGAAAAACATTTACATGGTAGCAGCAGGGCAATATCCTTTGCAAGCGAAGGACCTGAATCCGGCGTAACTTTGTTGCATTGAATTCCCCGCTATGCTCTCCGTAAGAACCCCCTCCGTCCGCGACTTTTTCCCCTTCGAGCCCACGCAGGACCAGGCCACGCTGTTTTTTCAGCTGGATGAGTTTCTGCGCGATGAGCTGCCGGGCCGCAAAGTGTTTGTGCTGCGGGGCTATGCCGGTACCGGCAAAACCACCGTGGTAAGCGCCCTGGTGCAGTGGCTCTACAGCCGCCAGCGCAAGTATACCCTTATGGCGCCCACCGGCCGCGCGGCCAAGGTAATGAGCACCTACTCCGGGGTAGCGGCCAGCACCATTCACAAGAAAATATACCGCCAAACCAGCGGCACGCCTTCCGAGCGGCTTTCCTTCCAGCGTCAGCCCAACCGCACCACCGATATGCTCTACATCGTGGACGAAGCCTCCATGATATCGGATGAAAAAGCCTTCGGTGAAAACGGCCTGCTGGATGATTTGATGGGCTACGTGTTCGAAAAGCCTACCAACCGTTTGCTACTTATTGGCGATACTGCCCAGCTGCCGCCCGTGGGCCAACTGCTGTCCCCGGCCCTCGACCCTGAGCTGCTGGCGCACCGTTTCCGGGCCACCGTAAACTCCGTGGAGCTGCGCCAGGTAATGCGCCAGGCCGAGGCTTCCGGCATTCTGATGAATGCCACCACCCTGCGGGAGGAGCTGCGCGAGGAACAGCCCAACATTCAGTTTCACACCAAAGGCTACCCCGATATCTTTAAGATGAACGGCGACAAGCTGGAGGATGGCCTGCGCTGGGCGTACAAGAACTACGGGCACGAAAACACCACCATCATCTGCCGTTCCAACAAGAACGCCAACCAGTACAACCAGTTTATCCGCCGCATCCTCTTCGATGCCGAAGATGAAATAGAGTCCGGCGACTACCTGATGGTGGTGCGCAACAACTACTTCTGGCTGCCCAAGGACTCCGAAATTGGCTTTCTGGCCAACGGTGACTTTGTGCAGGTGGTCAAAATCATCCGGCGCACCGAGGAATTCGGCTTCCGCTTTGCCGATGCCCGCGTGCGCCTGGTAGACTACCCCGACGAGCCCGATATTGAAGTAAAGCTGCTGCTGGATACCCTGCACACAGAAAGCCCCGCCCTGCCCGCCGACCGTAGCAACGCCCTCTACCAGGCCATCAACGCCGACTACGCCCACCTGGAAAAGAAAAAAGACCGGGCCGCCGGCCTGCGTAAAGACCCCTTCCTGAATGCCTTACAGGTGAAGTTTGCCTATGCGCTTACCTGCCACAAGGCGCAGGGCGGCCAGTGGCAGGCCGTTTTCGTAGACCACGGATATCTGAAGGAAGATATGGTGAATTCCGAGTTTGCCCGCTGGCTGTACACGGCCGTTACCCGGGCTTCGGAGCAGCTGTTTCTCCTGAATTTCAACCCCAAAATGCTGGCCGAGTAAGCAGCCGTTATCTATGGTAGCCTGTCGGTAGCAGATACTTGTACTTTCTGCTCTGCCGATATACATTGCGGCGTACAAACCAGTAACTTATAAGTCATAACGAACGGCCGGAAAACTGGCAGGATAATTGGCCCGCCCGGCAAAACGCTTATTTTTGATTATCAACCTCACTAACCATCTCCAGTCATGAAAAAAGTACTTGTTCTGGCTCTGTCGCTCACGCTGGGCGGTTTTGCGGCCCACGCTCAAACGGCTACCACGGCGCCTGCTCAGGAAAAAGTGGCCGGCCCGCTGATTCAGTTTGAGGAAATGAAATACGATTTCGGCGTTATCAAGCAGGGTGACATCGTAGACCACACCTTCAAGTTCAAAAACACGGGCACCGCGCCGCTCGTTATTTCCAACATTGGCGTAAGCTGCGGCTGCACCACTCCCGACTGGACGCGTGAGCCCATTATGCCCGGCAAAACCGGTACCATCACAGCCAAATTCAACAGCATGGGCAAGATGGGCATGCAGAACAAAGTCCTGACCATTGAGTCTAACTCCACGGCCGGCAACACCATGGTGGCTTTGGTAGGTGAGGTGAAAGACGCTGCCAGCATGACACAGGCCTCGGCCGCCCCGGCCAAGACCGACGTGTCGCCGTCCGCTGACGTGGATTCCAAGCAGAAAACCAAGCTCGGCGAAGCTAAAATCAAAGCCAAGCACAAGAAGAAATCCTAAGCCGCTTCGGCGGTTTTCAGGAAAAGCGGCCCGCACAAGCGGGCCGTTTTTTTGTTTGTGGCCCGTTGTCAGGCATCTGCCTGCCGCCGCCGGAAAGCAGGCTAGTCAGAAGCTTTAAACGGACTTTTTATCCGGTTATCTTTGTTGATTCCCCACTGAGCTTGCCTGCGCAAACCCAGTGTCATTATCCGCGAGAATCTGTCCTCAGTGAAAGTCTGCATTGCCGAAAAACCCAGCGTAGCCCGCGAAATTGCCCATGTATTAGGCGCCAACCGCAAAATGGATGGCTATTTTGAGGGCAACGGCTACCAGGTTACCTGGACGTTCGGGCACTTCTGCCAGCTGCGCGAGCCCGAGGACTACCGCCCCGAGTGGAAGCGTTGGAGCATCCACGATTTGCCCATGCTGCCCGAGTCGTTCGGCATCAAACTCATGCGCCGCGATGATGGCGTGGTGCGCCAGTTCAACGTCATCAAAAACCTCCTGGCCTCCGCCGAGGAAGTTATAAACTGCGGCGACGCCGGCCAGGAAGGGGAGGTAATTCAGCGCTGGGTGCTAATGGAGGCCAAATACCGCAAGCCCTTCAAGCGCCTCTGGATTTCGTCCCTCACGGAAGAAGCTATCCGTCAGGGTTTTGCCAACCTGCGCGAAGGCAGCGAGTTTGATAAGCTCTACCAGGCCGGCAAAAGCCGCGCCGTCGGCGACTGGCTTCTGGGCCTGAATGCCACGCGCCTGTTCACGCTGAAGTACGCGCCCGGCCAGCGCCAGGTACTCAGCATTGGGCGGGTGCAAACCCCCACGCTGGCCCTGCTGGTAGACCGCTACCACGAAATCCGCAACTTCAAGCCCGAGCCGTATTGGGTGCTGCGCACCGAGTACCGGGGCACGCTGTTCAGCCACGTTGCGCCCACTAAAAAAGGCAAGGCCGAGGACGATGAGCCCGATGAAAAGGCGCGCCTGAAGGCCCGCGGCTACTTCGTAAGTCAGGAAGAGGCTGATGTGGCTATGGCCGCCGTGAAGGATGTGCCGCTTACCGTAACGGGCGTTGAAATCAAGAAAGCGCTGGAAACGCCGCCTTCCCTCTTCGACCTTACCTCCCTGCAGGTGCAGTGCAACAACCAGCTGGGACTTTCGGCCGAGGACACGCTAAAAACCGTGCAGAGCCTCTACGAGAAGAAAGTGGTCAGCTATCCGCGCGTAGACACCACCTTCCTGCCCGATGACCAGTATCCCAAAATCCCGGGTATTCTGAAGGGACTGGGCGCGTACCACAGCCTCACGCAGCCCTTGCTGGCAGGCAAAATCAAGAAGAGCACCAAGGTCTTCAACAACAACAAAGTAACCGACCACCACGCCATTATTCCTACCGGAGCCGGGGCGGGCGGATTGTCTACCTGGGAATCCAGCGTGTACGATATTATCGTGCGGCGCTTCCTGGCGGCTTTTTACCCCGATTGCGAAGTGTCCAACACCACGGTGCTGGCGGAAGCGGCCAGTTATCCGTTCCGGGTGCGCGGCCGCCAGATTCTGAACCCGGGCTGGCGCATTGTGTACGGCAACCCCGAAGAGCAGCAGGCGCCCGCCACGCCCAAAGCCGCCACCGAGGGCGACGATGACGTGGTAAACACGGTGCTGCCCTCCTTTGAGAAAGGCGAAAGCGGCCCGCACAAACCCCGCCTCGACCAGAAAGTAACCCAGCCCCCGCGCGAGTACACCGAGGCTATGCTGCTGCGCGGCATGGAAACCGCCGGCCGCAACGTAGACGACGAAGAGCTGCGCCAGGCCATGAAGGAAAACGGCATCGGGCGGCCCAGTACGCGTGCGGCCATCATCGAAACGCTCTTTAAGCGCGGCTATATTGTGCGGGAGAAAAAGCGCATTGTGCCCACCGCTACCGGCGTAGAGCTCATCGGTCTTATCCGCAACCCCACCCTGAAATCGGCGGAGCTGACGGGGCAGTGGGAGCGGAAGCTGCGCCAGATTGAAGGCGGCCAGCTGGACTCCGACCTGTTCCTGAACGAGCTGAAAGGCCTGGTGCGGGAAATGGTGCTGGAAGTAAAGCAGGACGGCTCCGGCCGCGGCATCAGTATTCACAAAGCCGAGCTGGCGGACCTGACCGGCCAGAAAGCCGGGGCGGCTGCTAAAGCTAACCCGGCCAAAGCGGCGGCCACCCCGGCTATTCCCGGCGCGCTGGGCACGTGCCCGGCCTGCGGCAGCGGCCACGTGCTGCGCGGCAAGTCGGCGTTTGGCTGCTCCCGCTTCCGCGAAAACTGCCTGTTCCGCCTGCCCACGGAGTTCGAAGGCAAGAAGATAACCGATAAGCAGGTAGGCGACCTGCTCAAAAAAGGCCGCACGCAGGTGATGAAAGGCTTCCTGGATGAGGCCGGCAACAAGTTCGACGCTGCCATCCGCCTCACGCCCCAGCGCACCTTGGAGCTGGCCCGTGCCGCCGAGAGCAAGCCCACTACCGCCACCGACCCCGGCCAGATTCCGTGCCCGGTGTGCCGCCTGGGCCAGATGCTGAAAGGGAAAGCCGCCTGGGGCTGCTCGCGCTTCCGGGAGGATTGTCAGTTCCGGGTGCCGTTTGAGTGGGGCGGCAAAACCCTGAGCGAAGTACAGATGAACCAGCTGCTGCGCAAGGGCAAAACCGGCGTTATCCGGGGTTTCGTGTCCTCCAAAACCGGCAACCGCTATGAGGCGGCTTTACAAATAGGTGCCGAAGGCCGTATTGAGCCGGTATTCGAGAAAAACTAACCACCCAATTATGCCTACCAACTTATTCACGGCCCGTTTGCTGGGCTACCTCGTGGGATTATTGCCATTGTTGGCTTTGCTGCTGATGTTCCGGCAGATGCTGCCTAGCCAGGTGGCGCTTGTACTGGTGTTCATCGGCTTTATGGCCTCGGTGTGGGTGCAACAGCGCATCCGGCAGCGCTTCCCCTATGACTTCCGGCAGCGGGTCGAGTGGTGGGCGCTGGCGGCGTACGTACTCATTGTAGTGGGCGTTACGGTAGTGTTTTTAGCGTTGGTAAGCTGAGATTGGGGAAAGCCGGGACACCGTTAGTTCGGGGGCCGCGGGCTATGGAGTAAGCTAAAAAATCGACCAGCTAGGCAACGGTTTTCGGGGTTGATGCCTCTATGCGGATAAACCTATATTTCATAATCCGCATGAAACCTCTTTTGTTGTGTGGCCTGCTGCTATCCTGCGGCACTGCTGTTGCTCAATCCACCACCTACCAGGGCCTGCCCGTCATTAAGGCGCACCAGGCCCAGGCTGATTACCGCCTGGGCCGGGAGTGGGTAAAAGGCAACTGGCGCATTGCCTCCGAAGCCAGCCCCGACGTGCTGAACCTGACCCTGCACGCGGGCAAAGAAACCGTGGTGTTTCGCACCGATCAGGATTCTATTAGCTACACGCTGAAGCCAAGCAGTGCCCAACGCTTCTACGTGCGCCTCGACGACGGCCGCTATGCCCTGACGGAACTGCGCGCCACGGCGTTTGCCATTGAGCCGTTGCGTTTTGAGCGGGCGCGCCCGACCCCGCCGTATGCGTTCCGCTACGAGGCTGGCAGCGGCAACACTTACCTCACCCAGCTGCGCCAGCAGTACAACTTGGATGCCGTGGTGCAGGGTGCCCAAAACGACACCGAGCGTGCCCTGCGCCTGCTGCACTGGGTGCATCAGCAGTGGGACCACAACGGCAGCAATCAGCCCACCAAGAGCGACGCCATTTCCATTCTGGAAGAAGTTAAGCTGGGCAAGCAGTTCCGCTGCGTGGAATACGGCATTGTGGCCACTTCCTGCCTGAATGCTTTCGGGTTGAAGTCACGGGTGCTGGCCCTGAAAACCAAAGATGTGGAAACTACAGAGAGCGGCGCCGGTCACGTGCTGCTGGAAACCTGGCTGCCCGATCTGCAAAAGTGGGTCCTGCTGGACGGGCAGTGGGACATAATGCCTGTGCTACGAGGCAAGCCGCTGAACGCGGTGGAGTTTCAGCAAGCCATTGCCAAGCATTACAAAGACCTGGAAATCCGTAGCCTGTCGGGGGCCAGCAAAATGAGCTATGTAAACTGGATTGCGCCCTACCTGTACTACCTGGATGTGAAGTTCGACAACCGCGAAGGGCTGGGGTTGGAGCGCGCCAAAGTGAATGGCAAGGGTAGCCTGATGCTGGTGCCCGCCGGCGCCAAGGAACCAACCGTGTTTCAGGTGCAGAATCCTATCAACTACTGCCTCTATACCCGTTCGTTGGCAGCTTTTTACGCCAAGCCCGAGTAAGCGCGGCCTGTTTTTGCCGGGCACGCAGCCGGTTGGGGAGGTATCCGTTTGCGGTAGTGTGCGTACGCATTGGGTATACTCACACGCAAACACAATGGCTCCCCAACTCGGCAAACTTCTTCTATTACTTGGCCTGGGGCTGGCCGTGCTAGGGGCTTTTATCTGGCTGGGCGGCGGAAGTCTGCTGAGCTGGTTCGGCCGCTTGCCGGGTGATATCCGGGTGGAGCGGCCGGGCTTTCGGCTTTATGTTCCGTTGGTTTCTATCCTTCTGGTGAGCTTGCTGATCAGCCTGATTATTTGGCTGGTGCGCCGGCTGGGCTAGCGGCTTTTCTCGCCGAGGCGGCGGCTCACCTGAATACCTACCTGGCGCTGGTACTCATTGCCAAATAGCACAAACGCATTTACTCCCCAGTGGGGGGCAAGCTGCCCCCGGGCTTCCGCAAAACCCGACCAGCGGCTGGTACCGGGTAGTAACTCGTAGCCTTTGGCCCGTGCGCCACCCGCTAACAGGCGCCAGCGTGTTCCGCCAAATCCGGTGCCTACCCCTAACCGATGCTGCGGATTGCCGGGGCCATAGCCCAAAAAGTTATAGTCGGCCTGCGCATAAACGGACTGGCGCTGGCCCAAGCGTAAGGAGCCTTGTATTTCCACAAGGCTTATTTCATCTCCGTATTTCCTCTCGTGGTAGCCCAGATTACCAAACATCAAGCCCAGTCCCACGCCAAAGTACCGCCGGTCGCCTTGCATGTAGGGGTTTAGGCTGTAAAGGGAAGTGTGCTTTTTCCTGGACGAAATCTGTAGCGAATCATCGAATAGGGGTACTTGCTGGTCGCTACCCAGGTGGAGGCGCAGGCCAAAGGTTTTCTCCGCCTTATGGCTCCCGGTAGCATCATAGCTGGGCATGATGGTTTTAGAAACATCCAGCGAGCCAGTGGTGTACTCATGTTGGTAAGGTAATAGCGCACTGTTGCCGCCACAACCGCCCCCATAGGTGTTTTGCTGCCGCTGAAAGGAGCCCTGACTCCAGGCCGCCGCCACGGTATAATAGCTTTTCGGGGTGGCTTGGGCGGAATCGGCAGGGATTTGACTGGTGAGCAAAAACAGGGTGCAGGCAAGTCCCAGCGGTACCGACACACGGAAGGGTCGAACTGCCTGCGGTGTGCCTAGTAACCATGCACCACCCTCCAGCAGAATCACAGCCAATAGCATTACTTTCACTACCAGTACCTCCGGCAGCGTAAGGGCCCATTGCCCTAGCCAGGCAGTAAGCACAAGCATACCTGCCACGCCCAACAGGTTGCGCACCGGATAATTACCGGGCACCCGCTCAGGCTGTGCCGCCCGACGAATCAACAATGCCCACCCCAGCAAGAAAAGCGGCGCTAACAGTAAAAGCGCCCATTGCACCTGCTTTAAAAGCAGACCGCCATGCATGTGCTCTGCGGCCCCTACCTGCTCGCCGGCCGGGTTTCGCCAGAACTCAATCAGGAACCGGGCCGCCAGGAGCAGCCCCATGTGCAGTAGTCGGCGGCTGCCGCCCGGCCAAGCCCGATTTCGGGTCAGTAAAAGCACTCCGCCTACTGCCGCACACGCCAGCAGGCTGTAGAGCTGCGTAGGATGCACCGGCAACGAATGCGCGGCCCCGGCCGGGAGCAGCCCCTGCGAAACCTGCCACAGATACGGCAAAGTATCGGGCGGGTAGGTGAGGCCCCAGCTGCTGTGCGTCAGCTCGCCAAAGCAGCAGCCCGTGAGCGTGCAGCCCACGCACTGCACCATAAGTGCCGCACACATGGGCAAGGTAAAGGCATCAAATACGTGCCAGCTAAAGCCAAAGGGGCGTCGCAAAGCCAGGAGCGTGAGCGTGCCGGCCAGCGCGCCGCCCAACACCGTGCGGGCTTCCGAATCGGGCCAGTGCCCGGTGAGCAGCAGGCCCCGCCACTCCGGCCCTGTAAACGCCAGCATCTTGGTGCCGATAATAAACATCAAAGTTGTGCAGGCCAGCACCACCAGCCAGGTGCGCAGCGGGTACCCCCGCCGATGCCCCTCCCAAACCAGCAAGCCCAGGTTTAGCGTGAAAGCCAGAACATAGAATAGGGTATAAAAATCGAAATGCGGATCAGCAGGAATAGCCCACAGCAGGCTGGGTACAGGGCCCATGGATAGAAGTATAGACGGTGATACAAGACTTAACCAGCATACAGGCAGCTGCAACCCCGGATGGTAGGTTTCTGCAAGCGTTAAATCCCGCTTTTAAGCCGAATCAATAATAAGGGAGTTGCTGTGGATTGCTATTCTAAAAGTTCGGCTATTCCGACTCGATACAGATAATCAAATGTGATATAAATACTTGGCTGATTGTTGTTTATATGCAATAAATCAGACTTATATTATTAATCAGATGGCTCCGGAAATCAAGGGCCTAATGCTTAGCGGATGGGGAAACGTCCACGCCAGGTGCGCGTTGCGGCTTCCTGGCCGGGGCCTCATACTCCACAATATTCTCCACCATGCCTTTGAAGATGACGGCATGAAACGGCAGCATGGCATACCAGTACAGGCGCCCGGCCAGGCCGTAAGGGCGGAAGGCCGCCAGCTGCTCCAGGGTGTGCGAACCATCCGGGTTGTCCAGAATGCGGAACTGCAGCCAGGCCTCACCCGGCAGCTTCATTTCGGCGTAGAGCAGCAGGCGGCGGCCTTCCTGGTCGGCTACCAGCACGCGCCAGAAATCCAGCGGGTCGCCGGCGCGCAGGTCGGTGGGGGAGCGGCGGCCGCGGCGCAGTCCCACGCCGCCCACCAGCTTATCCAGGAAGCCGCGCACCTTCCACAGCCAGTCTACCTTGTACCAGCCACGGTCGCCGCCAATCTGCCAGATGTTGCGGCGCACCTGCTCCGGGTCGCGCGTGAAGCGTAGCGTCTGGCGGTCCTGGAGCATGCCGTGCTGGGGCATCTGAATGTGGTCCATGTAGTTGCGGGGCATTACGCCGCTGCTCAGGGCGTCACTCCAGCTGCTGAGCACCTCATTTTGCTCAATGCGCTGAAACGCCAGCTGCAGCGCCTCCCGGTACGACATGCACGGATGGGGAATCACTTCCTGAATACTGCGGGCGGGGTCTGCCACGGTATCATTCCGCAGGCTTTCCACCAGGCTTTGTGCCAGCGAAAACGTAGTTTTTGTGACCAGGTACAGCCACCAGGAAGACAGGCGCGGCGTGAGCACCGGCACCGTAATAATATAGCGCCGGTAGCCGCGCACGGCCGCCAGCCCCTGCAGCATCTCGCGGTACGTGAGCACATCGGGCCCGCCAATATCAAAGCTGCGCCCTAAGCAGGCCGGGTTGTTGAGCACGGCGGTGAGGTAGGACATCACGTCCCGAATGCCAATGGGCTGGCAGCGCGAGTTCAGCCAGCGGGGCGTCACCATCACGGGGAGCTTCTCCACCAAATCCCGGATAATCTCAAACGAAGCCGAGCCCGAGCCAATGATAATGCTGGCCCGCAGCACCGTCAGCGCCGCTTTGGCCGACTTTTTCAACTCTTTTTCCACGGCCCGGCGGGAGCGTAAGTGGGTGCTCAGGGCCCGGTCATTGGCAATGCCGGAGAGGTAGATAATCTGGCAGGCTGCCGTTTGGTTAAGCGCCGCCGCAAAGTGCTGTGCCGACTGCTGCTCGGCCCGAAAAAAATCCTTGGTGTGCCCGCTCATGGAATGCACCAGGTAGTAGGCGGCGTCCAGATCAGCGGGAAAGGTGTGCAGCGTTTCGGGCTTGAGCAGGTCGCCTTCCACCACCGTAACGTTATTTTGTTGCCCGGCGGGCAGCTGGAAGCGGCGGGCATCCCGCACCAGGCACACTACCTCGTGGCCGGCTTCCACCAGCAGCGGCAGCAGGCGCTGACCTATGTAGCCGGTAGCCCCGGTGAGCAGAATTTTCATATGCGGGCTAAGTATGGTCTCCAATTAGGAATCAATCAGCCCACAATTAGTTTATAAGAAGTCGAATATGAGCTACTTAAAATAGCTGGTTACAAGGATTTTAAAGGTTTGAAAAAGAGCTGGCAAAAGTCGGTTTTCCTCCCGAATTCGTTTTGTAAGTAGGCAATAGCGGTTTAGGTTGCTCTCCTTATCAAATTAGAAGGGCCTAGAAATCATGTGTAAATTATTCTTGAGGGTGTTTCTTATAGCTATAGTGTGTGGATTTGCGGCCTGTAAAAAGGAAGAAGCAGCTCCAGGTCCTGCCTTTGATGGCAAACCGTATTACACATTCCAACCTGAAGACCGGCTATGGTTACAAATGCAAGTGGGAGATGAATGGACCTTTGAAAAGGCCGGCCAAAAAATGCGCTATAGGGTATTAGATATTGATGAACAGCGCCATTCCAAGAGTAGCTGGGGTGGATTCTTTGGTAACTCTACTTATTACTATTACGATGAGGCAATAGTCACCATTCAGCGTTTGGATTCAGCAGCCTATTGCGAGCTAATTTTTGGACGGAAACCACCTTACGGAGCTCAGGAAGAAAATCCGCCCTTTGATAAGGGAAGATTCTATGCTGCCGGGCGCTGGGATACCTATGTTGGAAACATCAACCCAAACCATAATACATGGGGCCTAGTCCGCAACATTCTAAACTTCCCTCCCGAGCCTAATTCATACAGGTTTACATCACTGGATATTAATGGGAAATTGTATAGCAAAGTAATGCCCATGTATGCAGCAGCTACAGATCCTTATCCGTGTACCAGCTGCACCCAAAAGCAGTATATTATTCAGTTGTATTATGACCAGCAGGCAGGTGTTATTCAGCTATTTGACCGAAAGCATGAAGCTTGGAATCGAGTGCCTTAATAAATGGTAATTACACAAGCTGATATTCTTTATCAGCGTTTGCGCTTCTTGGGTCGCCGGCTTTTGCGGGCGGGGCGTTTCTCCCGTTCGGCTTTGCGCTCGGCCCGAAAAGCCAGTCGTTCTTCCATACGGCCCATCAGTCGCTCGCGCACATGCTTCGCCAGCTCCGAGAGCGGCACCAGCTGCGTGGTGCGCAGAAAGCTCAATACTTCGCGGCGGCGCAGGGTGCTTACGCCAGCCAGGCCGCGGGCCAGCAGGAACTGCTTTATTTCTTCCAGCCTCAACAGAGCCGCCACGGCGGGGCGCTCCACGGTGGCATTGTACAAGGCGGGGCGGTGCAGCTGCAGCCCATCGGCCGAAGCCACCAGAATACCCACCCATTCGGGGAGCAGGGGGACGAGCTTTAAAACATGCTTTTCCGTGATAACGAAGGTGACGAAATCGTAGGCCTGGCTGTAGCAAGGGAGCTGTTTGGCCACGCGCTGCAGGGTGTCGGCGTCGCCTTTCAGCTCGTAGCCGTGCATAAAGTGCTCGGTAATGTGCACCACATCGGCGCGGGTGGTGCCGGTGGGCAGCTCATCCACGTACATTCCGCTCTGCAGCAGCGGATACAACAAGGCGCGTATTTCGGGGTCGTTCACAACAAATCAGGCCATTACCAAGCCGCAAGATACGGCGGTTGCCGGGGCCTTAGAAATAAAACCTCGGCCTGAAATGTCCTGGTGCCCTACCTTCGCCTCCGTTATTGGTTGTTGAATTTTGCTCATCGTATGCCGCTGCCCATTACTTCCCGCACCTGGCTTTGGTTATTTCTGGCGGCCCTGGGGCTGTCGTTTCTGATTGGGCTGGGTGTGTGGGGGCCGCTGGAAAGCAGCGAGGCCCGCTACGCCGAAATTGGCCGCGAAATGCTGGTGGGCCAGGACTGGCTGCACCCGCGCCTGCTGGGGATTCAGCATTTTCATAAGCCTCCGTTAACGTATTGGCTGACTGCCGCCGGGCTAGGGCTGTTCGGGGAAACGGCGCTGGGCGTGCGCGTGCTGCCGGTGCTGGCCGTTTTGCTGCAGATTTGGCTGGTGTATGGCCTGGGCCTGCTGCTGTTTCAGCAGGACCGCGCCCGGGCCCTGGCGGCGGCTATTATTTACGGAACCCTGCCCGCTGTTCTGATTTCCGCGCTCAACGTTACCACCGATGCCTACCTGGCCATGCTGGAGCTGGCCGCGGCCTACGGTATTCTGCGCTATTACTATAGGGGCGGCGCACGCTGGCTGTATCTGTTTTGGATTGGGCTGGGGCTGGCCTTTCTCACCAAAGGACCGGTTGGCTTTGTGCTGCCGCTGATGGTGGTTATCGGGCATTATTTTAAACAGAAGCAGCCCCGGCTGCCTTTCACGCGCCACCATGTTATTGGCATAGTGGTGTTTCTGCTGGTGGGCCTGAGCTGGTATCTGTACCTAATGGCCGAAAACCTGGCTTTCCTGCGGTATTTCCTCTTTGAGCACACGGTAAACCGCTTTGCCAATGCGGCTACGTTTAACCGGGCAAAGCCGTGGTGGTTTTACCTGCTGCTGGCCCCGGCTACCAGTCTGCCGTGGTCGGTGGCGCTGATTACGCAGGCCGTGCGCACCCGCTGGAGCATGGTGCCACAGCAGTGGCGCAACGTGCTTATTTTCTGGGTGGTGGTGCCGCTGGTATTCTTCTCTATCTCCAAATCCAAGCTGCTGCTGTACGTGCTGCCGATTTTCCCGGGTATGGCTCTGCTCACGGTGTATTACCTGGGTCGCCTGACCGACGCGGTTCTGCACCGTTGGTATGTGGGGTTTCTGGCGTTCTGGGGATTATTATTAGGTGCTCTTTGTCTGCTACCGATTCTCAGCATAGATAGCCGCCTGCCCATTGAAGCCGGTACGCTCACGGCCGGCCTGGCGGGCGGCGGTGTGGTGCTCATGGTGCTGCTGCTCACGCTCTGGGATGAAGTGCGGATAGTGCCGCGCCTGCTGGTAGCCGCCGGCCTGTTCACCATTACCCTGCTGCTTGCCGCTAAACCGTTACTACAGCAAAACGAGCTGGCCTTCAACGGCAGCCGCCCTCTGGCCGAGTTTCTGCGGGAAAAGCACCTGGATCAGCGGCAGGTATTGGTTTACAACGAGTTGCTGCCTTCCCTGGCGTTTGAGACGGGAAAGATTCCGGTGTCCATTTTTGATGGCAACCACGCCCTGGCCCGCGAAACGCAGTTCGAGCCGAATGACACCTGGAAGCGCACCCTTATCAACCTGCAAAACCCGCAGGAAGAGCCGTATCTCGGCAGCCTGCTCCTACGCCAGCCGGTGCTGCTGGTAAAAGGCGAGCTGCCCGCCCAAAGGCAGTGGCTGCTGCGCTATTTCAAGCAGCACGAGAAAATGGGCAAGTGGACCATTTGGTGGTAATAACTGCTAAAGAAGTGCTATAAAAAAAGCCTGTCATCCTGAGCTTGCGAAGGACCTTCTCACGAAAGAACGAGTCGTTGTTACGCAAGTCGTTCAGTAGTGAGAAGGTCCTTCGCAAGCTCAGGATGACAGGCTTTTAAAGGGAGTGTTTTAAAGGCTCCTCAATAACGCCTTTACACGCTTTACAGCGAATACACTGCCTCCGCCTTTTCCCGCAGGTTATAACTGGATGACATCACCTCGCCATACGCCCCGGCGGAGCGGATAACCACGATGTCGCCGCGGCGGGTTTCGGGTAGCAGCACTTGCCGGCCAAAGGTGTCCGAGGACTCGCAGATGGGGCCCACAACGTCATAGGGCTGCGCCTCGCCCTGGCTGGTGAGGTTTTGAATAGCGTGGTAGCTGCCGTACAAAGCCGGGCGGATCAGCTCCGTCATGCCCGCGTCCAGAATGGCGAAATTGGTTTGCTGGCTGCGCTTTACGAAGAGCACTTTGCTCACCAGGGAGCCGCATTGCGCTACCACGGAGCGGCCCAGCTCTACGTGCACCTGCTGGTTGGGGCGGCGCACCAGGTATTTTTCAAATACCCGGAAATAGCGCTCAAACTCCGGAATCGGGTTGGTGTCGGGGGCGTGGTAGTCGATGCCCAGGCCGCCGCCCACGTTGAGGTGGGGCAGGAAGTGGCCCCGGTCTTCCAGCCAGGTTTGCAGCTCGTTCAGCTTGTGGCTGAGCTTTTCAAACACCGTGAGGTTGGTAATCTGGGAGCCCACGTGCGTGTGCAGGCCAATCAGCTCCAGATTGGTCAGGGTTTCGAACTGATCAATCACGGCCGGCAAATCGGATAGGTTGATGCCGAACTTGTTCGCGTCGAGGCCGGTGGTGATATGCGGATGCGTGTAGGCATCCACGTTGGGGTTGATGCGCAGGGCCACGCGGGCGCGGCGGTTCTGGGCGCCGGCCAACTCATTAAGCACCGTCAGCTCTTCTACTGATTCGGCATTAAAGCACCAGATATCGGCGGCCAGCGCCAGGTTCATTTCCGCATCCGACTTGCCCACACCGGCAAAAACAATGTGGTCGGGTTTGAAACCGGCGGAGAGGGCACGCTGCACCTCGTTGCCGCTCACGCAGTCGGCCCCCAGGCCGTGCTCGCGGATGTGAGCCAGCAGCGGGCCGTTGGTGTTGGCCTTCAGGGCATAGTGCACCTGGAAACCCCGCGGCCGGGCAGCGCGCTGCAGCGCCTCCAGGGTTTGGTCCAACAGGCAGAGGTCATAGTAAAAAAAAGGAGTGGGGCGGTCGAGGACGCCCGCGGGCAAGGTGAAAGCCATTGGAGCAATAGAGGCGGTGTGCCAGAGTCAGAGCTGTAGCCTGACCCCGGCCAGAACAAGTAAAATCAGCGCGGGAAGAAGGGCTAGGCGACGGCTTCCGCTTTGCGGCGAAATAGGCCTTCATTGAGGGCCGTCAGCGCTCGGAGTTTATCGGGGGTATTAATGAGGATGCTGATGTTGTTGGGCGAGCCGCCGTAGCTGATCATGCGCAGCGGAATATCCTGCAGGGCCTCAAATACCTTAAACGCCGCCCCGTGGTTTTCCTGAATCAAGTTGCCTACCAGACAAACAATGGTCTGATTTTCATCGGTTTCCACGGTGCCGAAGCTGCGCAGCTCTTCCAGAATCTGGGGCAGGTGCGAGGAATCATCAATGGTGAGCGACACGGCCACTTCTGAGGTGGTTATCATGTCGATAGGCGTGCGGTAGCGCTCAAATACTTCAAACAGGCGGCGCAGGAAACCGTGGGCCAGCAGCATGCGGCTGCTGCGCACCTTAATGGCCACCAGTCCATCTTTAGCAGCAACCGCCTTAATAGCTTCCGAGCCGGTTTTGGCCGAGATGAGCGTGCCGGGCGCTTCGGGTTGCAGGGTGTTCAGCAACCGCACCGGAATACCGTGCTGGCGGGCCGGCAGAATAGAGCTGGGGTGCAGAATCTTCGCCCCGAAATACGCCAGCTCGGCAGCCTCATCAAACGACAGCTCCCGGATAGGATACGTGTCCTTCACCACGCGTGGGTCGTTGTTGTGCAGGCCGTCGATGTCGGTCCAGATCTGGATTTCCTCTACGCGGGCTGCAGCGCCAATCAAGGAAGCGGAATAGTCGGAGCCGCCGCGCTTGAGGTTGTCGATGAGGCCCTGTGCGTTGCGGCAGATGTAGCCCTGGGTGATGAACAGTTTTTGCCCGGAATGCTCAGCCAGTAGCTGCGTGAGGTGCTCCTGAATGTAGTCGGCGTCGGGCTCTTCGTCTTTGTCCAGGCGCATGAAGTCCAGGGCGGGCAGCAGCACGGCTTCGCGACCCAGAATATCCGTCACGTAGCGGTGGAACAGCTGGGTGCTCAGTAGCTCGCCTTGGGCCAGAATCAGCCGCTCGCCCACGGGCGTGAGCGGGTTGCGCATCAGGTCAAAAATGGCCCGGAAGCAGGCATCCAGCTGGCTAATGGTGGCCGCGGCCACCTCGGCCTGGGGCAGCAGCTCGCGGGCTACCATCAGGTAGTGCTGGCGCAGAATCTCAGTTTGGGCCGTGGCCGCCGTCACCTCGCCGTCATACAGCAAACGGGCCACGGTAACCAAAGCGTTGGTAGTGCCCGACATAGCCGACAGCACCACAATGCGCGGGTCGTTGGCGTGAATCAATTCCGCAACGGTGCGCATCCGCTCCGCCGTTCCGACGGACGTACCGCCAAACTTTAAGACTTTCATATGCTATTCAGGTGTGCTTACTCAGGTACGAAGGAAAGGCAGGTTAGGGCAAAAAAAAGCGCCGGTCTGGGAGGACCGGCGCGGGTAGTTCAAGGCTGAAAGTTTCGAACAGGGGCGACGGTCATGCCAGGCGGCATTTCTTATGTTTTTTGACCATCTTCTTGGCTGCTGATGCGTCCGCACGCACACTCCCGGCAGCAGCCAGCAGCAGAGCAGTAGAAATAGGACGGAACGAGGCAAAAAGCATCAGCAGAAAATCAGCCTTCCCGGAGTGGGAAGTAGTGTTCGAGGCGAAAGTAACGCATTGCGAATAATTTCGGTGCCTTTCGGCTGAAAAAAATCTTCCGCAGGCCCAACCAGGTAATTAATGTGGATAGGATTTAAGTTATTTATATCTGGAAAAGACTAGGCTGTTTGTGGGCTGGAAAGCAAAGCAATAACCGCCTCCGGGTTTTCTACTTCGATAATCAGCTGATCATACTCCTCGTGCTCCAGTTCAATAATCACAGCCTTTTTCTGGTGGTACACGTCCCAGAAAATGCGGCGGTCATCCTTGAAGAAAGTGCCGGCATTAAATAAGCCCGGAATGCTGGTGCCGGGCATGCGCCAGCCTTTCCACCACCCCTTCACCGCTTCCGCATCCTGCCGGGCGCTGCGGATATGTGCCGCCGGTATCTGCAGTTGGCTTTTGAATGCCCAGAGCTTGTGCAGGCCTTTCACATTGAAAAGGATGTTGCTGCCTTCTTTTGTTACTTCGACCATGAGGGAAAGAATTTTATGTAGAAAGTAAAAACAGAACGTCATGCTGAGCTTGCCGAAGCATCTCGCATGGTTTCGTTGCACTATATCATCCTTGCCAGATTAGTGGATCAATAGCTACCCATGTTTGGTTGAAATCCTGAATTAATGCTTCTTTCATGGCCCGAACCCATCCCTTCAATTGTTTCTCCCGTGCTATTGCCTGTATTGGGTCAGCGCACAGTTCGAAATAGTCAACAGATTAGTCTGGTAGCGCCCGGTAAATTTACCTGCCTCTCCCAATCCTGTGTTATGTTCTTCCAACCGACGCTGCAGGTCATTAGTCATTCCAATATAGAGCACAGTTCGAATAGGGTTGGTAAGAATATAGACGTACATAAAGGCTTTACTTTTTCAGAACTGATAATGTAAAACGGTCATGCTGAGCGTAGCCGAAGCATCTCGCTAGTGTGGTAACTATTGATTAGCACCACAACCTCAGCACGCGAGATGCTTCGGCTGCGCTCAGCATGACGTTCTATTTTAGTGCTCTAAACTACTTCACCGGCTTAATACTCACTGCCGTTCCGCCACCCGCGGCCAGTTGCAGCTTCAGCGCTGATTTGCTGTTCACCTTCAGCTTCCGAATCTGGTAGGCCATGGGGTTTTTGTCCCAGGAAGCGCCTTTGCCGTCGGCGTAGATGGTGGCTTCGTAGCGCTGGCCGGGTTTCAGGAAGTCCAGCTTCACGGTTTGGTTGCGGGCATTTTCATCGGTGATGGCGCCGAGGTACCACTCGTCTTTGCCTTTGGCCTGGCGGGCTATGGTGAGAAAGTCGCCGGGCTCGGCGGCCAGGATTCGGGTGTCGTCCCAATCCACAGCTACATCTTTAATGAACTGGAAGGCGTCGGGGTGCTTTTCGTAGGCTTCGGGCAGGTCGGCGGCCATTTGCAGGGGGCTGTACATGGTTACGTACAGGGCCAGCTGCTTGGTGAGGGTGGTGTGCACCTGCCGGCCTTTATTGCGCTCGGGGTTCCAGCTTTCCAGCTGAATCTGGAAGATGCCGGGCGTATAGTCCATGGGGCCGCCCATGAGGCGGGTGAAGGGCAGAATGGTTTCGTGCTCGGGCGGGTTGCCCTCGCTCCAGGCGTTGAACTCGTTGCCGCGGGCGGCCTCATTGGCCAGCCAGTTGGGGTAGGTGCGGTGCATACCCGTAGGCCGCACCGATTCGTGCATGTCTACCATAATCTGCTGGCGGGCCATGTGGTCGGCGGTGCGGTTGTAGTGGTTTACCATCCACTGGCCATCGTGGTGCTCCCCGCGCGGGATAATGCGGCCCACGTAGCCGGTTTTCACGGCATCGTAGCCGTGCGCCTTCATAAAGCGCAAAGCCTCATCCTGGCGGCGCTCGTAGTTGGTCACGGAGCCGGAAGTTTCGTGGTGCATGATGAGCTTAATGCCCTTGCTGGCGGCATATTGCTGCAGCTCCGCCACATTAAAGTCGGGGTAGGGGGTCACAAAGTCGAACACCTCTTCTTTCCAGTTGCCGGCCCAGTCTTCCCAGCCCACGTTCCAGCCTTCTACCAGCACGCTTTGCAGGCCGTGTTTGGCAGCAAAATCGATGTAGCGCTTCACGTTGGCAGTGTTGGCGCCGTGGTGGCCGTTGGGCTTCAGCTGGCTCCAGTTGGTGTCAGCCAGCTTGAGGTTGCCGGTATCGGAGTAGTTCCAGCTCGATTTATTGACGTGCATTTCCCACCACACGCCCACCATTTTCTGGGGCTTAATCCAGCCGGTGTCGGTGAGCTTGGTGGGCTCGTTGAGGTTCAGGATGAGCTTGCTGGCCAGCACCTCGGGGGCATTGTTGCTCACCACAATGGTGCGCCAGGGCGTGTGCTCAGGCGTTTGCAGATAGGCGGCGGCACCCGTAACGCTGGGCACCAGGGTACTGGTGAGGCCAAAGGTCTGCCGGTTTACGGTCAGCATCATGGCCGGGTAGTTCACCAGCGCCGCCTCGTGAATGTTGAGGTACAGCCCGTCGTCGGCCTTCATCATGAGGGGTGTCTGCACGCGGTCCGCCGCCGATTTTTCCTGGATGGGTGTAACATCGGCGGCATCTATCTCGCTCAGGCGCGTGGTTTTATAGGTGTACTCGTTGGAGTCGTAGTCGCCGGGAATCCAGAAGGTTTTGTGGTTGCCGCTGAGGTTGAACTCCGTTTTCTCCTGCTGCACCGTGAAGTAGGTGAGGCCGGGCTGCTCGGGAAACTCATAGCGGAAGCCCAGGCCGTCATCATAGAGGCGGAAGCGCACCACCATGCGGTGCCCGCCCTGGCCCGCCTGCGCCAGCGTGATGGCCAGCTCCTTGTAGCGGTTGCGGATTTGCTTCACCTCGCCCCACACCGGCGTCCAGGTATCATCGTGCTGACTGGAATCCGTCTGGGCAATAGTAAAGCCCTGATCCATGCCCGGCTGGCCCTGCAGCAACATGCCCAGCTTGCTGGGCTTCAGCACGGGTTTCGTGCCGAATTGCAGCTGGTAAGTCGGCTCCCCGCTCGGGCTCAGGCGGAAATTCAGCGTGAGCTTGTTGGAAGGGGAGTGGACGGTTTGGGCTTGGGCCGGAACTTCAGCCAGATATGCCCCAAGAAGAAAAAGAGGATATATAAATCTCATGGTTCGGTTGATTTTGTGCAAAGCCTAAATTTCTAAAATGGTCACTGTTAAATGGATAAAGGCTATTAGTACAGCCGTGAGCCAAGCTGAGCTTTTGTCGCCCGGGAGCCAAATTTTTTTATCTAAGTCCTCGTTGTAGGGAATTATGGCAGAGAGATTTTCCTTAATAAGGTCGAAGTTTTTTATTTGGAATTCATTAAGGCTGTATTGTGTGCCGTCTGTAGTTTGTATAAAAAATGTTCGATAACTGTTAAATCTGGTTTGATGGGTATGCGATTTATAGCCTAAGCTATTTCCGGAGTTTATAATTGTTTTTATTGTAAAATACTTATTGATGACAATAATACCTTTTTGGGTGTCAATTTGAATTGAATTAATAGAAATTAAAAAACTATATATGGCTAATGCAGCGGCTAAAAGGCAAAATAATGCGGGTGCTAAATACGATTTTTGAGTTGATGAATGTTCGTTAATTAATACGGAAAATATTATTGTGATAACAACTGCACTAGCTAATAATATTATATAAAATATAAAGGCAATTATTCTAGTTTTTGAATATATCATAGGTAGTTAAAAGAAGATTTTATTTTGATTTGCTTTAAATAAATCCTGCTATTGATTCAATGTGTGATACCCGGGTTTCGTCGGACCGGTTCGTTAAAGCAGGTGACAGAGTGAAAATTTTTCAAAATGGTTTCTAAGGTCGTAGGTCGTATTAAACCATAGAATTAAAACTCCAGCCGCTCCCCCTGCTCCGGAAATACAAACTTCACCTGCAGCTTATTTGCGTCATCTAATTGCTTCTTAATGGCCGCTTCATTGCCCGCCGTAGGCTTAATGTGGGTAATAACAACCGGAAGACCCCGCAACGCTTCCGCGCCGGTAAGCTGACCAAGCACCGCCAATTCCTGCAGCAACAAAGTAGGCGTCAGGTGGCCGAAAAGCTGATTGGCAGGCTGCTCGTTCGGGTAAGAAACCTCAATGAAAATGGCTTTGAGCTGGCGGGAAACCACCAGCGGCTGAATTGTCTGCCAGAGCGCCCGCAAGCTGTGGGTTTTTTCCAGCTTATCCGCGCCCGTATCACCCAGGTACAACAGGTAGCTGTTCTGGCTTTTCAGCAAAAAAGCTGCGCTTTGGTGGGGGGCAGCATGGCTTAAGGGGAAGGCCCGAACGCTCATGCCGGTGCCGGCCTGGGCGGTTTCCTGGCCGGGCACCAACCGCTGATACTGGTATTTGCCCAAGGCCGGTTTAGCCCCCTCGTTCCCAAAATTCGGCCAAGCCTGCCAGTTGAAATAGCTGGCTTGCAACGTGGCAATGCACTCCGGCAGCGCATAAATAGGCTTAGGGGCATCATCGGGAGCATGAAGCAGCAGGCCGGCCACATGGTCGAGGTGGGCGTGGGAGAGCAGGTAGGCGCGGATGTATTGCCGAAGTACTGTATCGAGAGAAGTTGCGAAGACCTTGTTGGCAATGGCTTTTTCAATGCCCTGCTGCAGGCTGCCCGCATCGAGGCAGACGTAGGCGTTAGAGCCGGTGGGGGCCACCAGATAGGTGGAGAGGTTGCTTTCGTCGAGGCCGCCTTTCACGCCCAGCGGCACTACGGTAAAAGCATGGGGGCTGCTGGCTTGAGCATGGGCGTTATGGGTGAGGAAAGGCAGCACAAGGAAGAGAAGCAGGGCTGGAAAGCGCACGACGGGTTTCACTTGCATTCTACAAGGTATGGCTTGGCCAAGTGCGCATCTCAAACCGTACTTCTCCGCTCTGGGTGCGGCCGGTTTCCTGCCAACCCTGGCAGCGGTAGAATTCCTCGGCGCGGGTGCTGGGGCCGGTGCTGAGCCAGACGGGTTCGGCGGTTTGGCGGAAATACCAATCCAGCATCATATCGTGCAGGCGTTTGCCAATGCCCTGCGCGGCAAATTCCGGGTCGATGAACAGCGCCCAGATATTGTGGTCCTGCAAATCAGCAATGGCAAAGCCCACCACCTGGCCGGCTACCTCGCACACCCAGCCTTTGCCACGCCGCTTGAGGTAGTCCTCACAATCCTGCGCCGTTACCCGACTGGGGTCGGAAAGCCGGTTTTCCCGCACCGCCAGCCGCACCGTCATAATCTGTGGAATATCATCTACCTGCGCTTCGCGGAAAATCATAACGGCTGAGAGTGAATGGGCGGCGCAAATTGGGATGATGGTGGGCAGGATGCAAACGTGCCCATCGGAAAACGCCTTAACGTCATGCAGAGCCGAAGGCGAAGCATCTCGCGTGCTGAGGTTGTTGGGAAAAAGCACGTCCTAAAAAGAACCGGTCATGCTGAGCCTGCCGAAGCATCTCTCCCGCTTCGCCTGTCATGCTGAGCCGGCGAAGGGCCTTATCACGCTAGAACGAGTCGTTGTTACGCTAGTCGTTCAGCCGTGAGAAGGTCCTTCGCCGGCTCAGGATGACAGATAGTATGGCAACCTCAGCACGCGAGATGTCTCGGTCCCTGGCTTGATGCGCCACATGCTCGACATGACGGGCTTACTTATCATCTCCCTTACACAACCCGCGCCGGGCTTTGCCGTAACTTGCAGCTGTTTTTTCTAACCCAGGAGGCGCTTCGCTAAAATTCCCACGGCCTTGCATCCTCGTTTTTTATGACAACTCCTCAAAGGAGCCGTGCTGCTGTTAGCGCGCTTTTTTTTCTGAGCGGCCTGTGCTTTGCCAGCTGGGCCTCCCGTATTCCGGATATTCGCCTGTACCTGGGCCTTTCTGAAGGGCAGCTGGGGCAGCTGCTGCTGGCCATGCCGGTGGGCTCGGTAGCGGCGCTGCCGCTGGCCGGCTGGCTGGTTGATACCTACGGCAGCCGCCGCGTAGTGCAAATTGCGGCGGCCATGTATGCCCTTTCCCTGCCGCTGCTGGGCTGGGCTCCCACCGCCTGGACGCTGGCGGCCGGCCTGGTGCTGTTTGGCAGTGGCGGCAACCTGCTGAATATCTCCGTAAATGCCCAGGCCCTGGAAGTGCAGAAGGGCTACGGCGAAAAGGTAATTATGGGCTCCTTTCATGGTCTCTGGAGCCTGGCCGGCTTTGTGGGTGGCGTGGTAGGCGCGTGGCTGGTGGGCTGGCAGCAAACCCCGCTGGTGCATTTTGCCGGTATCAGCGCTGCACTGGTACTGCTGCTTTTGGTAGTGCGCGGCAGTTTACCACAATCAACGGAGCACGCGGAGGGCACCGGCCTGGTGTTGCGCATGCCCGATGGCTATCTGCTCCGATTGGGCCTCATTGCCTTGTTTGGGCTGCTTTGCGAAGGCTGTATGTTTGATTGGAGCGGGGTGTATTTCCAGCAGGTGGTGCACGCCGATAAAGCCTGGGTAACCAGCGGCTACGTGGCCTTTATGAGCACCATGGCCCTCGGTCGCTTCGGCTCCGACTACCTCACCAGCCACCTGGGCGTGGCGCGGGTGCTTCAGCTCAGCAGTGCGCTGATCTGCCTGGGCCTGCTCACAGCGGTGCTGTTTCCGGGTTTGCCCACGGCGCTGCTGGGCTTTCTGCTGGTGGGTTTTGGTACGTCGTCGGTTATTCCCCTTACCTACAGCGCAGCCGGGCGCGTGAAGGGCATGTCGCCGGGCATAGCGCTGGCGCTGGTGTCTACCGTGGGGTTCTTTGGTTTCCTGGCCGGCCCGCCCCTCATTGGCTTGCTGGCTCAGATTTCCAGCCTGCGGCTTTCCTTTGCTTTTGTGGCTTTGATGGGCGCTACCATCGGCCTGCTCACCGTTGGTATGTCGAATAGCAAGGAAGAGCTGGAGCCGGTGCCGCTGCCGTTGGAAGGCTAGCCATCCTGCCGCGGGGCTACTGAATTCCGGGACTTTTTCCAGCGTGTGCGGGTGCTTTCTTCGTCGCCCAGCAGCATCCCCCAGGGTTTCAGAGGCTCAATCCGATCGAAGATGATTTTCAGGATAGCAATAACCGGCAGGGCCAGAAACATGCCCGCCACGCCCCCAACGGCATTGCCCACCAGCACGCCTACAATGGCCACCAGCGCATTTACCTTCACTTTGGAGGCCACAATGCGCGGAATCAGGTAGTGGTTATCGATGAATTGAATAACCAGATAGGCTACTAAAACCGCCAGCACGGAGCCATAGCCATCGGTACTGATAAAGGCCATAAGCATGGGCAGCGCTACCGCCACCAGCCCACCGATGTAGGGAATGAAATTCAACAGCGCCCCCACTACCCCCAGCAACAGGGCATAGGGTACGCCAATGATGAGCAAGGCCACGGTGTTGAACGTGGCCACAATGCTGGCTTCAATCAGCAACCCAACCATGTAGCTCTGAATGGTAGCTTTGCTTTCGCGCAGAACCTCGGCCACATTCGTGTCCTGACGCCGGCCGGAAAAAACCTGCGTCAGAAACTCAATGAGGCGCTGCTTGTACAGCATCAGCAGGAAGACGTAGACCGGCACCAGCGTGGCCACCAGCAGCAGCCCCGAAACCGCCGTAACCACTACGCCGGCCATGGACGTAGCCCGGTTGCCGGCCTCGCGCAGCCAGCCCATCAGACGCTGATTGGAAATGCCAAAATGCGCCGCCAGCCAGACCTGGAATTCCTGGGCTGTCTGCAGCAGCTTGGCCTTAAACTGGGGCCACTGGTCGCCGAGCTGAATGGCTTCGATGTAGATGAAATACAACAGGGCCAGCAGGGCCGCCATGCCCAACACCACCGTGATGGTGATGGCCAGCAGCTGCGGTACTTTGTGCCGAACCAGGAACTGCTCGATGGGGTGGAGCAAAATGGCAAAAATGGCGGCAAACAGCAGCGGAAATATAATGTTGCCGGCCAGGTGCAGCGTAAAAACGAACAACGCCAACCCCAGCATCACCAGCGGCGCTTTAATGTAAAGGGGATACTGGGGTTTGGAGGAGTCTTGCATTAAGAGGCGAGGGGCAGGCTGATAGCGGTGGGGCAGCGCCGGGCTGCCCGGCGCGTGTCCTCCGTTGGGGAGTTTACCGCACGGGCTTCGGCAGGCCGGGCAGGCTTTCGTGGCCTTCAGCATCAACCGATACCACCCCGAAGATGTAGTTGTCCTTGCTGTGGGGCAGGTCGGCTTTGGTGTCGGTTACGAAGAACTTCTGCTGCCACTGCGGCGCATTAGTTTCGCGCATCAGCACGTAGTAGCCGGCGGGCCGCTCGCCCAGTTTAGGAGCCTCCCACTGCAGCTGGGTGTGGTTGGTGAGGTCGGCGGTAAGGACGCCCACGTTTTCCGGAGCGGCCGGAGCCAGTGCCAGCGAGGCCATGGTAGAGAGGTTTACGCCCGTATTTTTCCGCAGGTAGTCGTAGTCTACGCCTTCGGGCGTGTCGCCGTAAGCGCGGCCGTTTTCGGTGCGCAGGTCCTGGTGCTGGTGCGTGAAGTCCTCATTCATTTCCGTGAAACGCACGGCCGTGAAGCCCAGCTGGTTAAACGGCGTATGGTCGCCGCCGCGCAGGAAACGGTCGGGGCGGTATATTAGCACCACCTCATGCTGGGGCAGGTACTGCTTGGCTACGGTTTGGGCGTAGCGGGCCAGGCCCCGGGACGGGGAGTCGTTTTCGTTGCTGAGCGTGCGGCGCAGCTTGGCCTGCTCGGGCGTTTCGTTGGCGGGCACCCCTTCGCTGAACACGCGCAGGTGGGTGGCGTCTTTAATTTCGGGGTCGTGGCCGGTGGAGTTGCCCATAATATCATTATTGAGCATGGCTATGAGGTTCCAGCCCTCCTTTTTAGCCCGCCCGGCCATGTGCGTAGAGCCATAAAGTCCTTGCTCTTCGCCCTGCACGGCCACAAACACCAGGGTGCAGGGAAACTTTTCCTTCGACATAATCCGGGCCAACTCCATCACGGCTACCGTGCCGGAACCGTCGTCGTTGGCCCCAGGCGCGTCGGCGGTAGCATTCATCACATCCGAAACCCGAGAGTCGATATGCCCGCTCACAATGATAACCCGCGTATCCGTGGGGTCAGTGCCGGGCAGTGTAGCCATCACATTGGCCATGAGCACCGGGCGGCTGATGCGACGACCATCGGGCTTAATGGTGAAGGTATCCTGGGTAACCTGCAGGCGGCCGCCGCTGGCTTTACTGTAGCGCTTAAACTCGTCTTCTACCCAGCGCCGGGACGCGCCAATGCCGCGCTTTTTGCTTTTGGTGTCCGACAGTGTATGGCGCGTGCCAAAGGATACCAGCTTGCGGATGTCTGCCTCCAGGTTTTTGGCCGAAACCTCGCCCACCATTTTCTGGATGAGCGGATCAGCGGTGGTAGCAGGGGTTGCGGTTTGGGCAGCCAGCGAGAGCGGCAATAAAACAGAAACCGGCAACAGTAAGTGGAATAGCTTCATACAGCAAGGTAAAACCGGAATTCATTTCTTGCTATACAAATTTCAAAGCGTGCTGCTTTCCTGTTGAAAGCAGAAAGTCACCGGCGAGTAAAAACACGGAAGAACCCGGATATGCGCTGCCTGCGGAAGAAGGCTTTTTACCCGGCCACTGAAACCAGAGCGCAGGCCGCGTTACCGCCAAAGCCGGCGGCATTCACCAGCACCCGCCGAATCCTTGCCGAGGCCGGTTGCTCATTCAGCCAACTGGAAAATGGCAGCGGCTCCGGCGCAAAGCGGCCCTCCAGCATTTGCAGGGCAAAATCCAGGCTGAGGGCGCCGGAAGCACCCAGCGTGTGGCCTACCAGCCATTTATTGGAGGTGCAGGCCGGCAGATTAGGGCCGAATACTTCCTCCAGGGCCCGGCGCTCTGCAGCATCACCCGCGGTAGTTCCCGGACTGTGCAGCACGACTAAATCTACCTCAACGGTAGTGCGCCCCGCCAAAGCCAGGGCTTGCCGCATGGCATGCTGAAAATGCTGACCGTTGGGTGTAAGGCCGGTTTTGGTGCCGGTGGCCTCAAACCCAAACCCTACGCTTTCCAGCACCAGGCTGCCCGGCTCCACCTCAGAAGTAGGTACGGCTTCCAGTGCAAATACAGCGGCGCCTTCCCCCAATACAAAAGTAGAGGCCCCGCCCGCCCCGGGCCGGCACGGAAACGCATCAGCCGATGCCCCGGAGTAGATGCCCAAGGCCTGCATTTGGGCCAGCGTGAAGGGCGTGAGCGGGGCCTCGGTGCCGCCCGCTATAAAGCGGGGCACCAAGCCGGCGCGCAGCCACGCCATAGCATTGCCCAAGGCCTGCAGTGCTGTGCTGCACGTGCTGCTATGGCTAATGGCGCCGCCGGTAGCGCCCAGGCTGTCGGCTACCCAGCTGGCCACGTTGCCCAGCGTGGTGAGCGGGGAGGTAGGAGTAGGTGGCAGGCCCGTGCGTAAAAACTCGGCATGGAAGGCTTCCAGCCGCTCAGTAGCACCGCGGGAGGAACCCAGGCTAACGGCGGTGGGGAGGCGGTTTTCCTCCGTCCAACCCGCCTGCTGCACGGCTTGCCCGGCGGCCTGCAAAGCCAGGAGCACGCTGCGGTCCAGAGCACGGTAGGCGGGGCGACTGCTGCGCAAGGCCTGCAGGGTGGCTTCTGCCGCCTCGGGCAGCACCGCCACGGGTAAACCAGCGGCGGCGTTAAGCTGGAAAGCCGGCCCCGGAAACGCGGCTAACGCATCAGTACCCAGCGCCGAAATGCGGCCCCGGCCCCGGATGACAATGCGGAAATCAGTCATGCAGGTACTCGGGCAGGTTGGTGGCCGGAACATGGTTTAATACCAGCTCCCGCATGCGGCGCAGCACCGCGTACAGCAGCTCCAGTTCCTCGTTGGTGGTGCAGTAGGGCGGCAGCAGGTACACTACATTGCCCAACGGGCGCAGCACCACATGGCTGTCGATGGCCAGTTGGTAGAAGGTGTCGCGGAGGCGGCTGAAGTAGCTGGTGCCTTCGCCGGGGTCGTACTCCACGGCCAGAATGGTGCCCTGCTGGCGTACCTGCCGGATGCCGGGTTCCCCGTCTATTTCCTGGCGGAAAGCGGCGTGTGCGGCGGCAATGCGCTGGCGCTGGGCCGTGCATTCGTCGGCACGGGTTAATTCCAGGCTGGCCAGGGCGGCGGCGCAGGCTATGGGGTTGGCGGTGTAGGAGTGGCCGTGGAAAAGGGCCTTCATCTTGTCGTCGCTCAGGAAAGCGGCGTAGATGGGCGCGGCGCAGGTGGTGAGACCCATGGCTAAGGTGCCGCCGGTAAGGCCTTTGGAAAAGCACATCATATCGGGCTGCTCCGTGAGCAGCTCACTGGCGAACAGCGGACCGGTGCGGCCAAAGCCCGTCATCACCTCATCGGCAATACAAAGCACCCCGTGCTGATGGCAGCGGCGCAGCATCTCGCTCAGTATCTCCGGCGCGTACATCACCATACCCGCGGTTCCCAGCACCAGTGGCTCGAAGATAAAGCCGGCTACTTCCGGGCGGGCGAGGGCTGCATCCAGCTGAGCCAGCACTTCTGCCTCGCGGCCGACGGTGGGCACATCTATAAACTCTACATCGAAGAGCAACGGCCAGAACGGCTGCGTGAAGGCCCCGCGGCTGCTCACGGCCATGGCCCCGAAGGTGTCGCCGTGGTAGGAGTCGCGGAAGCAGAGGAAAGTGCGGCGCTCCGGCTGGCCCTGGTTGTGGAAGAATTGCAGCACCATTTTCAGGGCCACTTCCACCGCGGTAGAGCCATTATCGGAATAAAAGACCCGGGCCTGATTCCGGGGAAGAAGCTCCAGCAGCTGCTCGGCTAGCTCCACGGCGGTGGGGTGCGTAAAACCGGCAAACAACACGTGCTCCAGGGTGTTGAGTTGCTCACTCACGCGCCGGGCAATGTGCGGGTGGGCGTGCCCGTGCAGGTTCACCCACCAGGAGGAAATACCATCCAGGTAGCGGGTGCCATCTTCAGCAATCAGCCAGCTGCCTTCGCCGCGCACAATGGGCACGGGCAGGGGGGCAGTCTGCATCTGGGTGTAAGGGTGCCACAGTACGGCGTGGTCCCGTTCAGCAAGCGTTGGCATAGGGGGTAAACAGAAGTCGGCGACAAAGGTAACCGGAAGCGCCAGTAGCGCGCAGCTCCGGCTTCGCGCACGAGCAGAGCGAGTAGCAGGCATATGCTGATGTTGGGCCTACGCGTAGGAACTCGCGTTGCTCGTACCCGAAGCCGGAGCTTCGCGCTACTTTCTAAACCACTCCCGGAATTCCACCGCGTAGCGGCTTACCACCGCCGCCGAAATGTTGGACTCCGGTAGGAGCCGGGGCATAATGGGCAGGCCGGTGTGCTGGCTGATAAAGTCTTCGGTGGCCGGGTTTGGCTCGCCGTTGAATAGGAGGCCCCGCACCCGTACGCCGCGCAATTGCAGCGCTTCAACCGTGAGTAGGGTGTGGTTGATGCTGCCCAGATAATTGCGCGAAACCACCACGGTTTCCAGTCCAAACTGCTGCAGTAAATCGGCCATCAGAAAGCCGGGCGCCAGAGGTACCAGTAAGCCGCCGGCGCCTTCTACTATCAGGTGGTTCGTGGTGTCCGGTAGCTGGAAATCGGCAGGTTGAAGGGTGAGACCTTCCGCGGCCGCAGCGGCGTGGGGCGAGGCCGGCAGCTGCAGCCGAAAACGCTCCGGCCAGAACTTGCTGACTGGGTTTTGCACCAGGCGGCGAACCGTGCCGGTATCAGTAGTAGGTTCCAGCCCGGCCTGTACCGGTTTCCAGTAATCAGCCTGCAAAGCTTCCGTTAAGACGGCTGAGGCTACGGTTTTGCCGACATCGGTGCCGATGCCGGTGATGAAAAGACGTTCCAAGGGGGGTGAAATTGTGAAATGGAGTTACGTGTTAGTAGCCTACAGCGAGGTGGGAGTTTACAGTAAAGTCAGAAAGGAGCTGGTGATATGACGCAGCTGAGTCTGAGTGATTTCATCAATTATTTCTCCCTGCTGATTTACTTTTCCTTTTATTCCCTGAATCAGCAGCATGGTATCGTCGGTATAATGCGCCCCAATGGTTTTCATAATCAACCCTAGTTCTTCGTGGCCCCGCAGGCCATTGGCGGAGGCTGTTAGTAGAGCGACGGGCTTATCAGTGAAAACGGTAGTGGATACACACCATTCTAAAGCGTTTTTCAGCCGCGCCGGAATGCTGAAAATGTATTCGGGTGTGCAAATGATAACCCCTGCTGCCTCGCTAACAGCCTGACGGAAGGCAACGACGGCGGCTGGCGTCAGGCGGTCGGTTTGAGCGGGCACAAAGTGCGGCAGCTCCTCCAGTTCTTCCATAATATCCAGCGAATACTGTGGTGGCAGGTATGACTTTATTGCCTGTAGGACGGCCAGGTTGGAGGAATTTTGACTTGCGCTTCCACAGATTGCCAGCAGATTTTTCATAATCTTCAGCGTTGACGTTTGCTCCTTATATCTGCTTATTGATAACTGCTGCCAGCCCGTCAATCTCTGCCTCCGTATTAAATGAATGCACAATTAAGCGCAGCCGCTCGGTGCCAGTAGGAACGGTGGGCGACACAATGGCGCGTACATCAAAGCCGGCTTGCTGCGCCTGATCCGCAATTTTCCGCACGCGGGCCGGGCCGGGATTATCGGTAAAAAACACCGGATGAATCACGTGGCTTTCCTGGGGTATCCGCAGGCCTGCCACGGCATTGAGGGCTGTTTTCAGGTAGTCGGAAAGCGCAAACAATTGCTGGCGCTCAGCGGAAAGCGTTGGCAGGACCGCATAGGCCGCCAAAAGCCCGGCTACCGTTAGTGGGGGCAGGGCCGTGGTGTAGATAAACGGCCGACTGAAATTCAGCAGATAGTCGCGCAGTACGGCGGGGCCGGCAATGGCAGCGCCCTGGCTGCCGAGTGCTTTGCCAAACGTGAGGATGCGGGCAAAAACTGCTTCTTCCAGCCCTAGTTCTACAACAAGGCCTTCGCCTTGCGGCCCGTAAATGCCGTTGGAATGCGCTTCATCTACTACCAGATACAGCCCGTGCTGTTGGCAAAAGGCGGCCAGCTCCGGGAGCGGGGCCATGTCGCCATCCATGGAATATAACGCCTCCACGGCCACGAATACGGCGCCCGTTGCGCGCGCCAGCTTTTTCTCCAGATCCGGGAGGTCGTTGTGGCGGAAGCTCCAGGCGGTAGCAAAGGAGCCCCGGATGCCGTCTTTTACCGAGGCGTGTGAAGCTTCATCATACAAAATGGTGTCACCGCGCCGAGGTACGGCGGTAAAGAAACCCAAATTTGCTCCGTACCCGGAGTTGAACAGCAGCGCAGCTTCGGCGCGGTGAAATTGCGCCAGCATGGTTTCCAGGGCTTCAGCGGCGGCGGAGTTGCCGGTGAGGAGGCGGGAGCCGGTGCTGCCAGCGGGCTCAGTCGCGGCCCGTTGCACCGCGGACTGCACGGATGGGTGCTGACTCAGGCCCAGGTAGTCATTGGAGCTGAAATCTGCCAAATCACCTGCCGATACTGTGAGATGGCGGCGCGTACCCGCTGCTTCGCGCTGTGCGAGCTGAGCGGCCAGGCGTTGGTGGAGCGGCAGGGAGAGAGGCATGGGGAAAGCTATTCGGGATGCTTAGCAACAAAAAAGGACGGGAATGCCCAGTCCTTTTTGGAGTAAACCAGAAAATGGTGGACTACTGACGCGCGGTTGAAGGAATGGTAACCGCATTGGCCTGCAGCACCTGGTGCAGAAATAACACGTGGTAGGGTAAGGAGTTTTGCCAGTATTCCCAGGTATGGCCGCCGGGCCGCTCGGTGTAGTCGTGCGGAGTGCCGTTGTATACCAGGCGCTGGTGTAGCTCACGGTTGGTATTGATCAGAAAATCATCCACCCCACAATCAATAATAAGCGGAAGGCCATTGGCTTTCAGCTTATCAACCAGCGGTAGCACCATGTAACTGGTCAAATAGTTTTCCGGAGAAGCTCCAGCGGGGCCTAAAATGGGCTCAAACCGGGCGGCGGTATTTTTAGCGTCTTCCGGATTGAGCTTCCATTTGGCCGTGTTAATGTCTACGGCTCCGCTCATGCTGCCGGCCGCACAAAATAAATCGGGGTGCCGGGCTGAAAGGTACAGCGCGCCGTGGCCCCCCATGGAGAGGCCCGTAATCACCCGGCCTTTCCGGTCGCGCACGGTGCGGTAGGTCTGGTCTACTTTCTGAATGACTTCCTGCGTGATATAGGTCTCAAACTGACTTTCCTTGTTGACGGGGCTGTCGATGTACCACCCAAAGGTTTCCCCCTCGGGCATTACAATGATGAGGTTATATTGATCGGCCAGGCGGTGCACCAGCTGCCGGTCGGGCGTTTTGGCCAGCCAATCAGAAAAGTGACCGTAGGCGCCGTGTAGCAGGTATAGCACCGGGAAATTGGCCTTCTTCTGCTTGGCGTAGGCGGCTGGCAGCACTACGTTGGCGCGGTAGGCTTTGTGCATTACCGCGCTGGGAATAGCCAGGGTATCTACTTTGGCGGCGTAGCTGGTGCCTGCACAGGCAAGCAGCAGCGCCAGCAACAGAAGGCGAAGTTGGTTCATGAGGAAAGTAAATGGGTTGTTAGCAAGGGCAAAAACGCCTCCTATACAGTAACCGTCCTGCTGAGCGCAGTCGAAGCATCTCGGGCTAAAGTTGCAGTGGTATACCACACTAGCGAGATGCTTCGACTGCGCTCAGCAGGACGGCCTTTTTACAACAACATGAGCCTACGCTTCTACCGAAGCCTCTTTGCCCAGCACCATAGCACCTTCCGGCACGTCTTTGAACGACTTGCGGGGCTTGAGGCCCAGCAGCGCGAACATCTGCTTGTCGGCGTCGAAATCGGGGTTGGGCGTAGTCAGGAGCTTTTCGCCGGAGAAGATGGAGTTGGCGCCGGCCAGGAAGCAGAGGGCCTGCTCGGTAACGGGCATTTCCTGGCGGCCGGCCGAGAGACGTACCATAGTGTTCGGCATCAGAATGCGGGCTGTGGCAATCATGCGCAGCATTTCCCACACGCTCACGCGGGGCTGGTCGGCCAGGGGCGTGCCTTCTACCGGCACCAGCGCATTCACGGGCACACTCTCCGGGTGGGAGGGCAGCGTGGCCAGCGTGTGCAGCATGGCAATGCGGTCCTCATCGGTTTCGCCAAGGCCAATAATGCCGCCCGAGCACACCGAAATACCGGCTTTGCGCACGTGCTCCAGCGTGTTTAGCCGGTCATCGTAGGTGCGGGTGGTGATGATGTCGTCGTACTTCTCGCGGCTGGTGTCCAGGTTGTGGTTGTAGGCGTAGAGGCCGGCCTGCTTCAGGCGCTCGGCCTGGTATTCGTTCAGCATGCCCAGGGTGCAGCACACTTCCAGGCCCAAGCCGTTTACCTGCTCTACCATGCCCAATACCCGGTCAAAGTCGCGGTTGTCGCGGATTTCGCGCCAGGCGGCGCCCATGCAGAAACGGGTGCTGCCGCTGTCTTTGGCGCGCTGGGCCGAGGCCAGTACTTCGGCATCGGGGAGGAGCTTATGAGCCTGCACGCCGGTGTGGTAGCGGGCGGCCTGGGGGCAGTAGGCGCAGTCCTCGGGACAGCCGCCGGTTTTCACGCTCAACAGCGTGCATACCTGAACTTCGCCGGTAGCCTGGGTTTGGGCATGAATGGCGGCGGCCTGGGTTACCAGCTCCAGCACAGGCTGGTTATAAATGGCTTTTACTTCGTCGAGGGTCCAGTCGGTACGGAGCATGATGGGTGTCTGGGGTCGGTGAGGAGGGTGGAAAAGGAGCTAACGGCGGCAATTTTGGATGGCCATTGCAGCTGCGGGCGGCAAGATACATGAGAAGCGGATTATCTCCGGCGTATTCCGCCGTTTCTCCAATTTGAGGCAACTGAACAATCAAGCCATTTCGTTAATTGAATATTAAAATAGTTATATAATATCAAGGCTGCCACTACTACTTGAAAAGAGGCAGTGCAGACGGGTTGAACGAGTGATTTTCCCGGTTTGCCTAACAGTAAAGGCTTTTCGACGAATTCAAATTGTTAGGCATGTAGTTGTACCTAGCTTTGGAGTGAACTGATCTATAATACCACACCGCCCCATGCAACAAGGTTACTCCGCCTTGCTTGTAGCTGCCCTGCTACAAGCCTCACCTCTTATTGCCGCGCCTACCGGCGGCGGCAAGACCCACCTCCGGGTCACCAGGCCAAAAACCAGTACTACCATTCCCGACCCCACTGAAAGAACCCTGGGCGGCACCGTGCTTACTAACACCGGCGAACCATTGCCCGGGGCCACGGTCTTCATCAAAGGCACCTACATTGGCACCAGCACCAACCAGGTAGGCAAGTTCAGTTTGAATGCTTCTTTTGAAGCAGGTCCGATAGAGCTGGTTATTGCCTACGTGGGCTACGAATCTCAGGTGATTCAGCTGCCGCAGGCCGATAACCTGCTGAGCATTACCCTGGCACCCAGCGTGAACCTGCTGAACGAAACCGTAGTCTCGGCCTCGCGGGTAGAGGAAAACATCCTGCGCGCGCCGGTAACCATTGACAAGGTTTCGGGCCGGCAGATTGAGCGCATCAGCACGCCGGAAGTGCTGGCGGGCCTGGGCCAGCTGGCCGGCGTCGATGTTAACTCGGCGTCGATGCTGTTCACCAGCATTAGCACGCGCGGCTTTAACACGGCTAAATCGGAGCGCGTGATTCAGCTGGTAGATTACATGGATACCGCCCTGCCTTCCCTGAATCTAAGCCCTGGCAACCTCGTTGGTATTCCGGAGCTGGACATGGAGAGCATCGAAATTATTCACGGCCCGGCCTCGGCGCTGTATGGGGCTAATGCCCTGAGCGGTGTAATTCTCTTTAACTCCAAGGACCCCTTCGTGTATGATGGGCTGAGCGTGCGCCTGCGCGGTGGCGAGCGAAACCTGCTGGATGGGCAGCTGCGCTACGCCAAAAAGCTGGGCGAGAAGTGGGCTATCAAGCTTAATGCCAGCGCGTTTGAAGCCAATGACTGGATTGCCAGCAACTTTGCCGCGGCCGGCTCCTCGGTGAACCCGGCCGGCTCACCCCTCGGTTACGATGCCGTAAACCGCTACGGGGAGCTGAGCAATGTATACACGCCCTACCAGGATAACCCTGCCTTCGGCTATAAAGTGAATCCCGAGCTGTACGGCAAAACCGTGTATATGCCCGGCTTTACAGAGCAGGAGCTCATTGGGAAGGACCAGAAAACCCGCTCCTACCGCCTGCAGGGCGCCGTTTCTTACCTGATTAAGGACGACTTGAAGCTGACCCTGGAAGCCAAGCGCGGCGTGGGCACCTCCACCTACCAGAACCTGAGCCGCTTCCGAATTAAAGGCCTGGGCACCAACCAGTACCGCGCCGAGCTGAAGAACTCTAAGGGTTTTCTGCGGGCATACTCCACCGAGGACTTTACCGGCAACAGCTATGAGCTAACGCAGCTCAGCGCCCAGATTCTGAATTCGCCAACTACCGAAGGTGGCTCCGTGAAGTACTACCAGCAGTACTTCTACGTCTATAACCAGGCTTATAATCAGGCCCGCGCCGCTAACCTGAGCGTGGAGCAGGCCCAGGCCGCCGCTCAGGGTGCCGCCGATGCTACCCAGGTGAAAAGCACCGATGCCCGCTTTACTACCCTGCGCGACAAGATTTCTACCGACGACCAGCCGGGCCGCGGCGCGCAGCAGAACTTTAACTCCTTCCTGAACGACATCAGCGCGCAGCGCAGCTTCCACCTTTCCGATGCCGGTACCGACCTGATTGTGGGTGGCGCCTACCGCGAGTACCGCCTGGGCTCGGACGGCAAGCTGTTTGCTGATACGGAAGGCAAGCGCATTGCCAACCACGAATATGGTGCCTACAGCCAGCTGACACAAACCCTGCTGGATGAGCGCCTGAAGCTGGCGTTTGCCGGCCGCGTCGATTTCTTCAAAAACTTTGATGCTTCGTTCTCGCCCCGCGCCTCGGCAGTGTATTCCCTCGGCGAAAGCAAGCAGCATAACTTCCGCGCCAGCTACGGCCAGGCGTTCCGCAGCCCCTCGCAAACGGACCAGTACCTGCGTTCCGACGTGGGTTCCTTTATTCTGCTGGGCAACGTAGGCAATGGCTTCCAGGGGTATAACTTCACCAATGCGGCCGGTCAGCCGTACATGCCGGGTACGTCCCTGCAGGGCTACGAGCTGTCACTGGATAAGCTGCGCCTGGAGCGCGTGAATACCTTTGAAGTAGGCTACAAAGGAGCTATTCTGCCCAATGTGTATGTGGATGCCAGCTACTTCCGTAGCCGGTACAACGACTTCATTGGGGGCGTAGCCTTTGTAGGCAATGTGGATGGCACGCGGCCCACGCCCCAGCAGGTAAATGCCGGCCTGGCTTCCGGCTTTACTGATGCCAGTGCCTCCCCGGCCCGCATTATCTTTGCTTCTTACAACAGTGCGCAGGAAGTGCGTACGCAGGGTGCCACGTTCAGCCTGACGTACTACCTCAACAAAGCCCTGAACCTGGGCGGCAACTACTCCCTTAACGTGCTGGAAAGAGATAACCTGCCCACGGGTTTCCGTACGTTCTTCAACACGCCCAAGCACAAGTATAACCTGAACGTGGGCGGCACCGTGCTGCACAACCTGACCTACTCCGTGAACTACCGCTGGGTGGAAGGCCACACGCAGGAAATGCCCTTCGCTACCGGCCGGGTACATACCTACCGCACCACCGATGCCTACCTGGGCTACACGGTGCCCAAGTTGGCTACCACGCTGCAGGCCGGAGTTTCCAACATGTTCAACACTAACAACATCCAAATCATAGGTGGCCCGCAAATCGGCCGGCTGGCGTATCTGGGTGTGCTCGTGAATGTGAAGTAAACGGCGTGATGCTACCCTTATGGGGATTTACTAGCAACAGCAGTAAATTAAGAGGTCCGTGTCTGGTAAGACACGGACCTCTTTTCTATTTAGGGGATTAATGGTAGCCGCTCCCGCTGGTACCAGTGGTGCGGCACCCCTTCCAGATCGAAGGTTTGCTGGAAACGTAGCCCCGCCTTTTGCAGCACCTGATTAGACGCCAGATTTTGCACGTCGGCAATGCCACAAATCAATGGCAGTTGCATGACATTGAAACCATACTGCACGGATGCACGGGCCGTTTCGGTGGCATAGCCCTGGCCCCAGTAGCGGCGCAGGAATCGGTAGCCCAGGTCATAATAGTTGGTGCGGCCATTGGTGGGGCCTGCCATCAGCTTTAGCCCCGACCACCCCACAAAGTTGCCGGTATCTTTCTCCACCACGGCCCAGCGGCCAATTCCGTTATCAACGTACTGCTGCCGCACCAGGGCAATCAGCTCCCGGCTCTGCTCAATAGTGAGCACGGGCTTGTTGCCAAGATATCGTTGTACCTCAGGGTCGGAGTCCATCTCGAACATGCCCGGCGCATCAGCCGGCAGCAGCTCGCGCATAATCAGGCGGTCTGTTTCGACGAAGATTTTCATAGAAATTCAGTGAAGAACGCCTTTAGACTTTGCCTAAATCAGCCTGATATTTATATGTTTTTCTCTGCCGGTTGTGGCCGACAACATGCGCTACTGCTTGTTATTTCCGGCCGGCACCCCGGGTGCCCCGGCTGCTGGTTTTGCCTTTGGGCGCCGAAGCGGCGCTGCGGCCGGCTCCTGTGCTCCGGCCGGCACCCGTACCCCGGGTAGCCGCTGGCCGACCCGGTTTGCCGGTGGCGGCACTGCCCGGGCGTGGACCTACCGGCCCCGTGGGGCGGCCGGAGCCCGCCGAGCGGCCGGCCGTGGCCAGACCTTTAGGCGCGGCCGGCTTGCGGCCAGGCGTTGGCTTTTCTACCCAGGCCCCGGCATCGGGCTTGCTGCGGGCGGCGCGGGGCGCTTCGCCTTCGGGCACGTGGGTGCGGGGCTTGGCGGTTTTGCGGCTGGGGCGGTCGGCCCACTGCTCGGCGGTGGAGGTGGATTTCCTGCGGCGGGGCAGGGCGCCGTCATCGGTGCCTTTGGAGTCCTCCAGCATCTCAAACAGTACTTTCAGCTCCTTTTCCTTTAGCTCCCGCCACTCGCCCAGGCCCAGGCCTTTGATGTTGATGT
This sequence comes from Hymenobacter sp. DG25A, assembly GCF_001280305.1. Taxonomy (NCBI): domain Bacteria; kingdom Pseudomonadati; phylum Bacteroidota; class Cytophagia; order Cytophagales; family Hymenobacteraceae; genus Hymenobacter; species Hymenobacter erythromyxa. The sequence continues at coordinate 940,585 of NZ_CP012623.1, forward strand.
TCATCACCCGGATACGCTCCAACTGCACCACCTCGTAGCCGAAATGCTCGCACATGCGCCGGATCTGGCGGTTCATGCCCTGAATAAGCGTGATGCGGAAGATGTAGTTGGTTTCCTTTTTTACCTCGCATTTCTGCGTCATCACCCCCATAATGGGCACGCCATTGGCCATGCTCTCAATAAAGAGGTCGGAAATAGGCTTGTCCACCATCACAATGTATTCCTTCTCGTGCTTGTTGCCAGCGCGGAGGATTTTATTCACGATGTCGCCGTTGCTGGTCAGCAGAATCAGGCCCTGCGACTCCTTATCCAGGCGGCCGATGGGGAAGATGCGCACCGAGTGCTTAATGGCCCGGATGATGTTGTCCTTCACGCCGGTATCGGTGGTGGTAGTGATGCCGGGCGGCTTGTTGTAGGCAATGTACACGGCATCTTCCTCGGCGCGGGGCTCAATTACGTTGCCGTTCACCACCACCCGGGCTTTGCCGGATACCTGGTCGCCGATGTTGGCGCGCTTGCCGTTCACGAACACGTTGCCCTGCTCGATGTGGCGGTCGGCCTCCCGCCGGGAGCAGATGCCGCTTTCGCTGATGTATTTATTGAGACGAGTGGCCATACTGCTGGGAATTCGGGGCAAGGAAAGGAAACGGAAAACGACCACAAACAACGTGGCCCGCCGGAGCCAAAGCCACGCAGCGAGCCACAAAGATACGGCGGAAGTGAGGTAGCGCTACAACGCCTGCAAATACACGGCTATGGCGCGGCCTAAATCCTCGGGCAATTCTGCCGGGCGGCCCACTTGCAGCGCCTGCTGCCGGCCGGTTAGCTGATCTGTAAAAGTGCCTGCCTCGGCGGTAAACCGAAGCTGACCCTGCTGAAAAGTGCGCTCCTGAAAATCGGGCTGGGCGTTCATGGAAACAAACTCCAGCTTATGCAGCAGATGGCTTTGCTTTTCAAAAAACAACCAGTGATACACCTTATCGGGGTTCTGCTCGCCGGGTAAATCAGTGCGCTTAATCTCGACGATGCTGGTTGTATCGTTTTCAAGAAAGAAAAGCCAGTGATAGGGAACAGGCATTATTTACGATTGAAGCGACAGAAAGTAAATTATCAGGGCAATAAGGGGCACGAAAATGAGCAGGCAAATCAGCAAGGGCTTCCAGACTTTCTTCTTTGGAAATTCGCCGTTTTCCGGAATTACCTTGTCGGAATAAGCCGTTAGGGCCAAGCCTCCAATTAAACCCGTCACTACTCCAATGGCGCTGCTATTGCTGGCGCGCTCAGGCAGGTAGGAAACCACTACGAGCACAAGAACGGTATAAATAATACTCCCCCATAAGGCCTTTCGGGCAGCATCGAAGCGCCCAACCGCTTTGAAGTTCTGGGCCGTCAGCACGCCTCCTACTACCGCACTAAAGAGAATGGAAAACATGCGGATTGCCTGCGCAGAATACAGCGGGGGTTTGGGAGTTTCGATAGTAGATTCCATAGATAGATTGATGCCGCAGTTTTGGGCGTTTAGGGTAAATTATAGTCAGGAGGCTGCCTTATAAGTAATGCAGGCACGGCAGCAGGGATAGAAAATCAGGGTGACTCAGCTTACAGTTGCACCTTCTTTTCGCCCTTATTCACGCCCAGAATAAACTTGGTAAGGCCGGCCATATAGGTCTGCTGGTCGTCGTAGAAGCTCATGTGCGAACCGTTGGGGCAGATGAGAGCAGTGCCGTTCTGCACTTTCTGGGCCACCATACGCATGTGCTCGGGGTCCATGGTATCGTACTTGCCGCCGATGCTGAGCACGGGCACCGAGAGCTTGGGCAGGTCGGGCACCCGGTCCCAGTTCAGGAGCTTGCCGGATACGCCAAACTCGCTGGGGCCCTGCATCGTCACGTACAAGGACTGATTCATTTTGCTGAAGGAGCGGGTAATGGGCTCGGGCCACTGGTCCAGGGGAATGCGGCAGATATGCTCCACGTAGAAGTTGGGCATCAGCAACTCCATGTAGCGCGGGTTCTGGAAGTCCTTGCGGGCTTCAATCTCCCGGATTTCCTTCAGCACTTCCGGCTTCATCTGCTTGGCCAGCACGTTGTCGGCGTATTTGCCGTAGGCCGGAATGCTCATCATCATGTTGGAAATGATGAGACCTTTCAGGTTTTGCTGGTATTTGAAGGCGTACTCGGCGGCCAGAATGCCGCCCCAGCTGTGGCCCAGCAGGTAGAAGTTGTCCTTGTTCAGGTTCAGGGCTTTGCGCACCTGCTCCACTTCTTCCACGTAGCGCGGCAGGCTCCACATGGCCGTGTCCTTGGGGTTATCGGAGTTGCCGCAGCCCAGCTGGTCGTAGTAAATAAACTCGATGCCGTCTTTGGGCAGGAAGCTTTCCATGCACTCAAAGTACTCGTGCGTGGCACCGGGGCCGCCGTTCAGCAGCAGCACCTTCATTTTAGGGTTGTTGCCGAAACGCTTGGTCCAGACGTTGAACTTGCCCTTGGGGGTGGTAATGGGAATCATCTGCACGCCGCCATCCTGCACGCCGGTTTCCTGGCTGGTGAAATAGGAAGCCAAAGTAGAATCAGAAGCGGTTTCCTGCTTTTGCGGGGTGCAGGAAACAGAGGCCATTGTAAGGCAGAGCAGAGAACCTGCGAGTAGATTTTTTAGCATGGGAGGTGGGGATGAGAACAGGCAATAAACCTAGCTATAATTCCCGCCCTTCCCAAAGCCTGCCCGGGCGACCTGCTTAGCGCTTCCGCCCGGGGTGGTTTACTTCTCCTCGGCCAGCCATTGCAGGGCCTTATAGTTGCCGGGGCCGCAAAACAGCCGCAATACGTCATCTGCTATTTTCAGCCCGTTGCCGCTGTTGGTCAGGAACAGCAGGGTTTCTTTCCGGTCGGGAAACACCATGAAAAAGCCTTCGAAATCATCGTTACTCCCCCAGTGCCACAGGGCAGGGCCGTGGGTAGTGTTGGCCAGCCCCAGCCCGTACGCCCAGGCAATATCGGCATCGGTGGGGGTGAGGGTGGCGCCGCAGCGGTTAGCCGCGCTAGCGGGTTGGAGGAGGAACTGGTGCGTGGCCGGTTGCAGGCCGGTGCCCGCCAAAAGGGCCTGTACAAATTGGTTATAGTCGGTGGCGGTGGTGAGCAGGCTGAAGCCCGCGTTGGGCTCCGTAAACCGACGAATTTCGGTGGGCTTTCCTGCCTTGTTGTGCCCGGTGGCGGCATTTATGGCAAAACGCGGCTGCCATACATAGCTGCTGTTGGGCATTTTCAGGGGAATAAAAACCTCCTCCCGGGCCAGCTGCTCCCACGACCTGTCGGTAATATGCTCCAGGGTTTTTTGCAGCAGCACGAAGCCATCGCCGGAGTAATTCCAGCAGCTGTCGGGCGCATATTTCAGGTGCAGGGCCGAGGTTTTCCAGCTTTCGGCCAGTGGGTTTTCGGCCCAGTTGGGCAGGCCGCTGGAGTGCGTGAGCACCATGCGGGCCGTGATTTTATCGGCGCGGGGCTCATTTTGCAGGCGCGGATAGGGGTAGTAGGAGAGCAGGGGCTTGTCCAGGGCCAGCAGGCCCCGGTCGTGCAGGCGCAGGGCCACGTAGGCCAGCACCACCTTGCCCAGGGAGGCCGCCTGCATGGTAGTGCGGGCCGTCAGCGCCCGGCGGGTATCTGCATGCTGATACCCGAGGGCGTAGTTTTTTACGTGGTTGTTGTTCGTGTACACCAGCTGAATGCCGGTTACCTGCTTTTGCTTTAGGAGCGCGGCCAGCTCTTTTTGTTGGGCGGTGGCCGTCAGGCTACTCAGCAGCAATAAGAGCAGGATAAGGTAAATTCTGGAGGGCATGCAGCTGGGAGGAAGTAGTCGGCGGAAGGGAGTTTGGCTTTCAGATGCCGGAGGGGAGCTGGCGGTTGCCTGCGGGTGAAGAAGGTGTTTAGGAAGCTGAATAAAATCTGGTCATGCAGAGCGCAAGCGAAGCATCTCGCGTGCTGACTCTGTTGGAAAAGAACATCATGAAAAGCCGGTCAGACTGAGTAAAAACAACGTCATGCTGAGCGCAGCCGAAGCATCTCGCTAGTGTGGTATACCATTGCAACGAAGTGGGCGAGATGCTTCGGCTGTGCTCAGCATGACAATTACTTTGGCAACATCAGCACGCGAGATGCTTCGCTTGCGCTCTGCATGACGTTCAGGGGGCTTCCTGCACAGCTTCAAAACAAAAAGCGGGCTGCTCCAACCGGAGCAGCCCGCTTTTTGTCATTCCGAGCGAAGCGAGGAATCTGGGTAAAGACTTACAGTAGCTCTAACCCAGATTCCTCGCTTCGCTCGGAATGACAGTTCTAGCCCAGCGTGTGGTACACGGCCTGCACGTCGTCGTCCTCTTCAAACTTTTCAATCAGGTTCATCACCTCTTCCAGCTCTTCGCCTTCCAGGTGTACGGTGGTGTTGGGCACGCGCTGCAGCTGGGAGGAAAGCACGGGCAGGCCTTTTTCGTCGAGGGCTTTCTGCATCATGCCGAAATCGGAGAAGGCCGTTTCCACCACAATGAGGTCCTTCACGTTGCCGTGCTCGTCCTCGTCCTGGGCCTTGTACACGTCTTCGGCGCCGGCGTCAATCAGCTCCAGCTCCAGCTCGTCCAGGTCCAGGCCTTCGGCGGCCAGTTTGAACACGCCTTTGCGCGTGAAGGTGTAGTCGGAAGAACCGGCCGTACCCAGCGCGCCGTTGCCGCGGTTGAAATACATGCGCACGTTGGCTACCGTGCGGGTGGGGTTGTCGGTAGCGGTTTCAATTACGATGGCCACGCCGTGGGGGGCATAACCCTCATATACCACTTCCTGGTAGTCTTTTTCCTCGCGGCTGCTGGCCCGCTTAATGGCCGCATCTACCCGGTCTTTGGGCATGTTCACGCCTTTGGCGTTCTGCATGGCCGTGCGCAGGCGGGAGTTGGTATCGGGGTTGGGTCCCGATTCCTTCACGGCCATTACAATTTCCTTCCCGATGCGGGTAAAGTCCTTGGACATCCGGTCCCAGCGCTTCATTTTGCGGCCTTTGCGGAATTCAAACGCGCGTCCCATCTATGGTGAATTGGTGAATTGGTGAATTGGAGAGTGCCCCTACCGGCACGGGTGGGGCCGAAAGGGGCGCAAGTTAGCAGAAAGCCCGGGCAGGCGCAATGCAGAAGCTATGGGCGGGCTGGGGCCAGTCCCAAACTACGCCCCAGCAGCCGGTCCAGCATCCGGGCGGGCAGTAGGCGCGGCACAATCCAGGCCCGAAACAACTCGGCGGCAATGGTGTAGCGCACCTTGGGGCGCGGCGTTTCCATGATGTGCACCAGCCTGGCCGCCACGTACTCCGGCGTGAGGGCCGTTTTGCGGGTGCGGTTAATAAACCGCACAAAGCGCTGAGCCGGCGCATGGTACAGCGTGTCACGATACGGCTCTAAATCAATGCCTTTATCCCAGATGGGCGTTTGTGTTACGCCCAGCCCGATAAGAACCATGGGTACCCCAAACAGCTGCAATTCCCTGCGCCACGAAGCCGTAAGGCCTTCCAGGGCATGCTTGGCGCCCACATAGGCCCCCATAAACGGCGCGGCTACCTGCCCACTTACCGACCCAATGACCAGAACCCGGCCCGGCTGCCCCTGAAAACCCTCGCGGGCCCCCAGCATGGGCAGAAACGCCTGCGTAACCTGCACCAAACCCAGCACATTTACCTCAAAATGCTGCCGGATGACGTCAATGGGCTGATAGAGCAGGGGGCCGCCAAACGCTATACCGGCGTTATTAATGAGCCCCCGGAGCGGCTCTCCGTCCAGCGCATGCTCCACCTGCGCCACGGCCCGCACAATGGCGGCGGCATCCGTCACATCAAACAGCAGCGGCACAAAAGCTTCGCCCAGCTCCGTGCGCAAACGCTCCGCATCTGCCTCCTGCCGTACGCTGCCAAAAACACGGTAACCCTGGCGCAGAAAGGCCTGCGCCGTGGCCAGCCCTACGCCGCTCGATACGCCCGTGATAAGCACAGAAGGAAGGGAAGTCTGCATAAGCTACAAGCTAAGGAGCTAAGGGGATTGTGAAAACTGTTCCGGCCCGGAAATACTATGGCTGCTGCAGCGTGTAGATACTCTGGTTGGTGGCCGGGTAGCCCTGCAGGGTAATGGTGAGCATGCCGTTGCGCAGCTGAAAAATGCCCTCATCGGTGCGGGGCTGGCCTTTTTTATCGGTGTAGGAAAAGCTGATGTGGTTGGCGGCAAACGTAAAGCGGCCCGCCTGGTCAAAGGGCATGGTAGTGCCGTTCATGGCCAGCGTGAGGTGCTTCTGGTAGGTGCCATCGGGGCGGAGGGTGAGCGTGCCGCCTACGCCGCGGGCCGGCATGGGGTCCGGGCTGGTGGCTTTATCCAAAATAGAATAGCTGAGGTAGGTATAGGTAGTAAAGAAAGAAGGCGTGGGCCTGGCCACGTACTGGGTGGCTTTGGGGGCCGCCGGCTGGGCTTGGGCCGTGGTGGCCGACAAAGCCAGCAGTAGACTTAAAACGGAGAGGATAGAGCGCATCATATCCAAAGATAGCACGCCGGCCCGTAGAGAGCTGAAATTGCATAAGCGGAGGTTGCCGGGGTTGAGCTGTTCGGGCTGCTGCGTGAAACCACCTATTCCCGGGCACGCAGTGCTGCTGGTTTTAAAGCAGAGAAGCCCTATAAGTCGGCTTACCCGATATATTTGGCGCATGGCCACTTTCCTCCGTGAACTTATCCGCCCCGCCGACGAGCTGCCCCAGGCTGACGTCTGCCTCGTGGGCCTGCCCCTCGATTTTGGTACCGTGCTGGAAGGCGGCCGCGCCGGGGCGGTGGGTGCCCCCGATGCCATTCGGCGGGAGCTGCGCCGCTACCACAAAACCTACAACCTGGAGCACCACGTCTCCCTGGATAACCTGCGCATTGCCGATGCCGGCAACCTGCCCCTGCGCCACCCCGACCACGCCGCCAACCACGAAACCATCCGCCAGCGCCTGGCCGGGCTGCTGCGCCAGTACCCGCTGGTAGTGGTGCTGGGCGGCTCCCACGATGGCACCTACAGCACCGTGCGCGGCCTGTTCGACGCGGAAGGCGGAAAGCCCGTGGGCGGCATCAACCTGGATGCCCACGCCGATGTAAAACACCGGCCCGACCTGATCAGCAGCGGCACTCCGTTTGGCAAGCTGCTGCGCGAAGGCCAGCTGGACGGCACGCGCTTCACGGAACTGGGCCTGCATTCTAACCTGAATACGCTGGAAGACATTGAGTTCCTGCGGGCCTGGATGGCGCATATTGTACCCCTGGCCCAGGTGCGGAAGGGTGGGATGGAGGCGGCCATGCTGGAAGCCCTGCACCAGGCCACCGCCACCGGCCCGGCTTTCGTGAGCTTCGATATAGACGGAGTAGCCGAAGCCTATGCGCCCGCCGTGTCGGCCCCCAGCGCCGAGGGATTTACCCCGCACCAGGCCGTGGAAGCCGCTTTTTTAGCTGGCGAAGACCCTTTTGTGCGCCTGTTCGAAGTAGTGGAGCTGAACCCCATTTTCGACCGCGACAACCAAACCGCCCGCCTGGCCGCCACCATTATCACGGCTTTCCTCACGGGGCTGGCCAGCCGGCTGCAGAAGCATTAGCAGCGGAAGACGGAGGCTTCTCAAATGTTGCTATATCCTCGCGTACCTATAAAAATTATGATAAAAATATAAGCGCAGGCAACGATTTCAGGGCCGCTGCAATCTATAGCATCGAAGTCTCCCTGCGGGGCTTTTTCGTCTTACTTCACTACCTGTATGCCTGCTATGAAAACTACCTGCATTGCCCTGCTGCTCGGCCTGGCCGCATTATCCGCCACCGCCCAAACGGCCCCGGCTTTCACCAGCACTTGCCACGATAAAAACTCCTCCGGCTCTAACAAGCAGTTCTGCGAAACCCGCGACCTGACCATGGAAGCCCCGGCCTCGTCGGCTACGCTCACCATTGATGGGCGCGCCAACGGCGGCATTACCGTACACGGTTGGGATGGGAAAGATGTGCGGGTACGGGCCAAGGTAACTACCTGGGCTAAGTCGGAAGAAGAGGCGCGCAAGCGGGCTGCCGCTATCAGCATCAGCACTAAAAACGACAAGCTGCGCGCCGAAGGCCCTTCCAGCCCGCTGGGGGATAACTGGGCCGTGAGCTATGAGGTATTTGTGCCCCGCCAGACTTCCCTGGCCATGAACACCGTGAATGGCGGTATCCAGATCGATGATATGCGGTCCAACATCAAGTTTGACGCGGTGAATGGCGGCATCTCCCTGAATAATGTGGCGGGCTACGTGAAAGGCAACACCACCAATGGCGGCCTGCACATTAAACTGGCCGGCTCTAAGTGGGAAGGCAAAGGGCTGGATGTATCTACCACCAACGGCGGCATTACCTGGGAGCTGCCCAAAAACTACTCGGCCCAGCTCTACACCAGCACCAACATAGGCGGCATCAGCGGCGACCTGCCCGTGACCAAAACCGGCATGCTGAGTAAGGAAATTACCGCCCGCCTCGGCCAGGGCGGCGCCCCGGTAAAGGCCGTAACCACCAACGGCGGCATCAAAGTCAATCAGCAATAAGCTGCCCTTATATGTTGCCTGACTAACCCTGAAGAATTAATCCAGTCACGGCTCTACTCAGCACGAAACGATTATTTTATCGTTTGTCATCCTGAGCTGGCGAAGGACCTTCTCACCGAAGAACGATAAACGTGACAACGACTTTTGCTAGCGTGAGAAGGTCCTTCGCAGGCTCAGGATGACAGTTTTTTTGAATTACCGTACAGCTTCAGCATTTGATAAATTCATAATCTGATCAACCCAAAAGTAAGGCCCGCCGGAACACTCCGGCGGGCCTTACTTTTGGGTTATAGCGCCCACTCATGCTGCGTGGTTCGCACGCGGCGGTGGTGAGAGCTCCACCACCACACGGCCGTGGCTACCAGGGCTGCCACCCCGCCCACCAGGGCCAGCTGCACGGGTAGCGTATCGGCGGGGGCCGGGGGCAGGTATTCCACGCCGTTTTCGTCGGTGCGGGCGGGGTGGTGCACGTAACGGCCCTGCTTGGGAATGGGGAAGTGCGTGGAAAGCTCCAGCAGCTGATCGGCCAAGTGCGGGCCACGCATAACCGGGCCATGACCACAGGCAATGGCGTTGGGCCGCAGGTGCGCCAGCTTGGCCACTGACTGCCAGGTTTGCTGCCAGTTAGTATTAAACGGTGTGCCCGCGCGGCTGATGCGTGGAATACCCAGCAGCACGGCTGGCACGGAGTCGTGCTCGGTGGTGGCAAAGGCATCGGCCCCCAGCAGGGTGGCGTCTTCGTGGCGGAAAAAGGCTACCTGACCCGGGGCGTGGCCGGGTACGTGTATGCACTGCCAGCCGGGCATAAAAGGCGGCTCGTGCAGGTCGGGGGCCAGCGCCTGCACGTGGCCATCAAACTGAAACGACTGGGGTGGGAAAAACCGGGATACAAAGGCCAGGGAGCCGCCCACGGTGGGGTCGGCGGGCGGGTATACGGCCCGGCCGGTGAGGAACGGCAGCTCCAGCGCGTGGGCATGAATGGGCACCTGCCAATACTCGGCCAGGGCCAGTGCCGAGCCGGCGTGGTCCAGGTGGCCGTGCGTGAGAAATATGGCTTTGGGCTTGCTTTCGGCCCCAAATAGCTTGGCGGCTGCTTTCTTAATGGTTTCTTCGCTGCCCGGCAGGCCGGTATCAATCAGCACCCATTCGCCCGGCTCGCCGGCTTCCACAAAATACAGATTCACGAAACGCTGAATGCGAAGCTGGGTAATGCCAGCGGCTACCTGTTCCATAATGGTATCAGTTGATAGATGTATGCTTCTGGCAATACGCAGATTCCGGGGCTGGGATTAGGGTTTCTAACGGTGGACTTTCAGCAGTTCTGCTTATTCGTTCATCCGGAGCGGGCGAAGGACCTCCTCACCGCTGAATGTCAAGCGTAACAACCACTCGTTCCAGCGGGAGAAGGTCCTTCGCCAGCTCAGGATGACGGGAAAGAGGAAGCGTAGTAACCAGTAAAAAGCACTTCAGGGCAAAGGCAAAAACTCTAACTTCGCCGCTCCCCACACTCCCCAAACTCCCCACCCATGCCACACTCTGCCCTGGAAACCCCCGAGCTCAACCTCGAAGCCAATAGCCAGTCATCGGAAGTAAGCCTGCCCGCCACGCGGCCCATGTACTACGAGTACAAGCCCGAGGAAACGGTGAAGGCCATGCACGGCACCACCCTGCGCTGCAAAACCTGGGAGGCCGAAGCCGCCCTGCGCATGCTGGAAAACAACCTGGACCCGGCCGTGAGCCTGGTGTATGATGAGCTGATTGTGTACGGCGGCGCCGGCCGCGCGGCCCGCAACTGGAAGGAGTACCAGACCATTGTGCGCACCCTCAAAAACCTGGAAGCCGACGAAACCATGCTGGTGCAGTCGGGTAAGGCGGTGGGCGTGGTGCGCACCTGGGCCCACGCCCCACGCGTGCTCATTGCCAACAGCAACCTGGTGCCCGCCTGGAGCACCCAGGAGTACTTTGATGAGCTGGATAAGCTGGGCCTGATGATGTACGGGCAGATGACGGCCGGCTCCTGGATTTACATTGCCACCCAGGGCATTCTGCAGGGTACGTATGAAACCTTCGCCGCCGTGGGCGACAAGCACTTCAACGGCACGCTGGCCGGCACCGTCACCGTCACGGCCGGCCTCGGCGGCATGAGCGGCGCCCAGCCGCTGGCCGTGACCATGAACGACGGCGTGTGCCTGGTAATAGAGCCTATTGATGCCCGCGTAAAGCAGAAGGTGCAGGAAGGCTACCTCGATGAGCAGGCCCGCGACCTAAGCCACGCCCTGGAGCTGTGCCAGCAGTACAAGCAGGCGCGCAAAGGCTGGAGCATCGGCCTCACCGGCAACGCCGCCACCGTGCTGCCCGAGCTGCTGCAGCGCGGCTTCCAGACCGACATCGTGACCGACCAGACCTCGGCCCACGACCTGATGGACTACATTCCCGAGGGCGACATTGACCAGGTACTGCAGCTGCGCAAGGACAACCCCGAGGAGTTCAAGCGCCAAGCCCTGCAGGCCATTGTAAAGCACTGCCAGGCCATAATTGATATGCAGGCCGCCGGCGCCGTGGCCCTCGACTATGGCAATAACCTGCGCGGGCAGGCCGAGAAAGGCGGCCTGAAAGTGCGCGACGAAAAAGGCCAGTTCCTGTATCCCGGTTTCGTGCCTGGCTACATCCGCCCGCTGTTCTGCGAGGGCAAAGGCCCCTTCCGCTGGGCCGCCCTCTCCGGCGACCCGCAGGACATTCTGCGCATCGACCGCGCCCTGCTGGAAACCTTCCCCGACAACAAGATGCTGGCCCGCTGGATTGAGAAAGCCCAGGCCAAGGTGCCCTTCATTGGGTTGCCCGCCCGCGTGTGCTGGCTGGGCTACGGCGAGCGGGAAAAGTTCGGCCTGGTCATCAACGACCTGGTGGCCCGTGGCGAAGTCTCGGCCCCCATCGTCATCGGCCGCGACCACCTCGACTGTGGCTCCGTGGCCTCGCCCAACCGCGAAACCGAAGGCATGAAGGACGGCTCCGACGCCGTGGCCGACTGGCCCCTGCTCAACGCCCTGGCCAACACGGCCTCCGGCGCCGACTGGGTATCCATCCACAACGGCGGCGGCGTGGGCATCGGCAACAGCACCCACGCGGGCATGGTCATCGTGGCCACCGGCACCCCCGAAAAAGCCGAGCGCCTGCGCCGCGTGCTCACCACCGACCCCGGCATGGGCGTCTTCCGCCACGCCGACGCCGGGTATGAGCTGGCTCAGCAGGTAGCCGAGGAGCGCGGAGTGAAGATTCCGGGGCGGGAGTAGGTAAAAGCTAATCCCACTGATGCACTCATAATATTACGTTGTCAACCTTACCTGATGATTAACTTCTGTTCACACAATTTCAAGCCAATACTTCAACTGATTTCAGGTAATGGCGCTGTTCACTTAGGGCTTCCCGTAGTAAAGTGCAAAGTTCTGAACGAGGCTTTTCTACATCAATATGGAGGGATATACTTAGTATTACAGGATGACCATGTTGTAGCATATGGTAAGTATTCGAGTACATTCCAGTTGGCATGGATGTATAATGAAAGCAAAAATGTATTTCGGCCAAGTCTGGTAAAAAAAATTAATTCTGCTCTTGACGCCGGGAGTGAGGTTAAAGTATATGCGCAGGATGAACTTACACTACGCAAACAAGTGGAAAAAATAGGGAAAGAATGGATAAGTCTTGATTCATTGAAGAATCATATGAAGTCTTGTATAACGGATAAGTGGATAATATAAGGCTATAAACTTCTGTGTTGTATGCACACTATTGGCTCTGGTATAGATGCCTTTCATCACGCCGCCACGGGCTGCAAATAATTTCCGCAATACATGACATAGATTGTTGAAAAAAATATTTGTTCATTAATGTCTTTAAGATTGAATTTATGTCGAGTTTGACTGTGGTTGAAAGAGCAAAATTGGAAAAGATTTTAAAAATGGGTAGTGGTTATGTGCTAGACTTTAACGACAATACTTTGCAGCACTTTGTTGCTTCTACTAATGAGTTGGATATACATGATGCGAAGTACAGTTTGAGTGGTGGGTCTAAAGCAAAGAAGATTCGCGAATTCTGGTCAGTGGAGAGTGATTATCAAGTCAGTAAATTACTAGAAGGTTTTATTGGGTATATTAATGTGCGTAAAGGTGAGCTCCATCCTTCGTTCGACGACATAGAAGAAAGATCACTGCAAGAAGCTGGTAAAATCGTAGATAGGTTACAAGGTACTTCCCTTGTTGAGCAGTTAGATGCAATAGAAGCTAATAACGATGATGAAGATTTTAATAGATTGGCAGTATTGATTAGAAAGGCTATTGAACAAGGAATGCCGGAAACAGCTTTAGATAGACTGTATACTTTTTTAGTAAAATTCTTCAGGACTTTATGCACTAAGTATGGATTAACCTACCAAAAAGAAGAAACTCTGCATGGCTTGTTCGGTAAGTATGTGAAATTTATCGAGGGCAAAGGGGTTATACAATCTAAGATGTCAATAAAGATTATGAAATCATCGATTAGTATTATAGACGAATTTAATCATGTGCGGAATAATGCCAGTTATGCTCATGATAATCCTGTCCTAAATTATCATGAAAGTATTTTAATATTTAATAATATATCTGGATTGATTGGATATATAAATTTTATAGAAAAAAATTAGCATGTTTTCACCATAGCGACTTTATGCCTCGAGGAAAGGGCTTTTTTACCCATTCGTCACCCGCAAACTTATACAACACCGCCCGAGTCACCTCAGGCGGTGTTGTTCGTTCTAACTCATCCCAAGAAGAAAAAAGCAAATCCCCGCTTCCGCTGTTTAGCTACCTGCGGCGGCGCAGTGCCGGCGCGCAAACCATACAAACTATCCCAACTATGAACATCGGAATCATTGGCGCCGGCCACATCGGCAGCGCCCTTGCTGTGCGGCTTACCAGCCTCGGCCATAAAGTATACATTGCCAACTCCCGCGGCCCCGAGACGCTGCAGGACGTAGCCCGGAAAACCGGCGCTACCCCCGTAACGGCCAAGGAAGCCGCCCGCCACGGCAGTGACCTCATCGTGGTAACCATTCCGCTGAAAAACATTCCCGACCTGCCCAAAGAACTGTTCGAGGGCGTGGCCGCCGACGTGCCCGTTATCGACACGAGCAACTACTACCCCATGCTGCGCGACGGCAAGATGCCGGAGCTGGAAAGCGGCAGCCTGACTGAAAGCGAATGGGTGCAGCAGCACCTGGGCCGCCCGGTGGTGAAGGTGTTCAACAACATCTACGCCCACCACATTGTGGAGAAGGGCCAGCCCGCCGGCACGCCCGGCCGCATTTCCCTGCCCGTAGCCGGCGACGATGCCGCCGCCAAGCAGAAAGTAATGGCCTTGGTAGAGGAACTAGGCTTCGACGCCGTGGACGCCGGCACCCTGCACCAGTCGTGGCGGCAGCAGCCCGGCACCCCCTCGTACGGCGCCGATATGCCCGCCGACAAGCTGCGCGAGAACCTGGCTAGCCTGGGTACTGAGCGCACAGAGGCCCAGCACGGCGAATACCTGGCCAACCACGCTCAGCAGGAACAGGCCATGGCGGCGCAAGGCATCAAGCTGCAATAGCCGGCTGCCGGAAACCCCCAACTGGCGCGGGTGTATAGCTCGTGCCCGGCCTTACGTGGGAGGTTGTACCTCTCTTGCCGCACCAGCGGCTAACCAATTTTGCGCCGCCCATGGAAACGTGGGCGGCGCTTTACGTTAGGGTAAAGCCATCTTAACCGGGCATTGACTTCTGGTATTGATTATATTTATATTGCACTATATACTTGAAATTGCTACCAGATATATTCCAAGTCCACTAGCCTACTACCTCATGGAAGCCCAGCACTATGCCTGCGCCCATACCAGCGTGGGGCCCTACGTAACGGCCATGTGGCAGGTGGAGGGCTTGCCCGCGCATCGGCAGGAAACCATTCTGCCGAAAGGAATTATTGAGCTGATTTTCAGCTTTGCAGGCACCCTGCAGGTGGCGGTGGGGCCGGAAGCCCAGGCCCAGCCCACATCTGCGTGCTTTATCAGTGGGCTTACCACCCGGCCGCTGCAGCTGCAGGCGCCACCAGCGCAGGCGCTGTTTGGGGTGCAGCTCACGCCGCTGGCCGTCAGAAAGCTGCTGAAGGTGCCCGCCGGCGAGTTTCTCAACAGCATTACCGATCTGCGGTTGCTAAGCCCGGACTTTGAGGCGCTGACGAGCCAGCTGGCGGAGGCCGGCACCTTTGCCCGGCGGCGGGCCCTCATAGAGGCCTGGGTGCAGCGCCAGCTTAAGGCCGTGCCCGTGTCGGATGCGGTGGTTTCCGGGTACCTCAGCAGTGCGGCGGCCGCGGCCTCGGTTACGGAGCTGGCGGCCCGGGCTTGCTACTCGCCGCGGCAGCTCAGCCGGAAGGCGCACGAGTTGTTTGGCATGTCGGCGGAGGCTTTGCTGGGGTACCGGCGCTACCTGAGTGCGCTGCAGGCCCTGCATCAACCCAACAAAAGCCTGACGGATGTGGGGCTGGAGAGTGGCTTTTACGATCAGGCGCACTTTATCCGGGAGTTCCGGCACTACACCAATATGCCGCCGGGCCACTACCGGCACCAGCGCAGCCAGCGGCCCGGGCACCTGTTCCACTAAAGTTGTCCGATATATACAATTTCCCGGTTTCAGGGCGCAGGATATTTGTAGAAACAAACAACCTACCGCTATGAAACGCACCTTCCTTTTCGCCTCGCTCGTGGTGGCCTCGGGCCTGATGCTCACCAACATCTACAGCTCCATTGTAGACGCGCCCTCCTGGGGAAATAATATTCCCTATTCCATGGACGTGGCCCGGGAGTACTACAAGGCTTCCAACCCCGGCAATTTCTTCCGGATATTCTCTCCGCTCAACCAGGGGCTGGGGCTACTGTGCGTGGTGCTGTTCTGGACAAGCGGGCGCAAGACCCGTCAGTTTCTCATCGGAGCCTTTCTGCTGTATTTCCTGGCCGAAGGCCTCACGTTCCAGTATTTCTACCCCCGCAATGCCATCATGTTTGAATCGGGCACCACGGATCAGCAAATGCTGAAAAACGTGTGGCAGGAGTGGAGCACCACCAACTGGTTCCGGACGGTGCTGGTAGCGGCCGGCGTGGTGTGCTCGGCGCTGGCCCTGCACCGCACCTACACTGCACCCCAGCCGGCAGAGCTGGCCAGAGCGTAGCCCGGGAAAATGTGTGCTATTCCGCTGGCGCATTTTCGGGGTGCTGTAATCCGATGAGATTACGGGAATGGAGTTTCTGCGGTAAAGCAGATTTCGGCTTACTTTATACCGTTTATCTCCATTCCTATCATGTTAAGAAACCTATTACTACCGCTCCTTTTTCTGACCACCGCCTCTGTAGCAGCCGCCCAAGCCGGGGGCTGCCCCAAACCGGTACTAAAGGTCTTGCGCAACGGCGTGGAAATACCCGCCACGGGCAGCGCCATGGCTCCCGGCATACGGCTGCAAATCACGTCTGATCCGGAATGCCGGGAGAAGGTAAGCTACCGGGTTACGGCCGCCGAAATAACGTTGGTGCGCGGCGGACGGCCCCTTTTACCCACACTGCTCGTAAAGCAACCCCAGGCAGATTTGCGGGGCTTCATGCCCCATTCCCGGTCCGGCGACTATGTCTACGTCTTCATTCCCTACAAGAACCTGCGCGTGGTATCCGCCGATGGTACCCTACAGCCTTACCTGCCGCCGGCGTCTGCCAAATCCGAATCCCGGCAGCGGGATGTGACACCCGATGCGGCACAAGGCATCGTGTTTAAGTGGATATTGTTGTAGTAGCTTACCATAGTCAGCCCACCAAAACGGGCCTGCCGAATCCAGTTCGGCAGGCCCGTTTTGTGTGGTAGATGCCTGTTACTTCAGGTAGTATGGCTTACTTAATAAACTTTGCCAAGGTAGTCTTCAAATCAGCACCTCTCAGGTTGGCGGCCACAATTTTGCCGGTGGGGTCAATCAGGAAGTTCTGCGGAATGCTTTGCACGTGGTAGCGCTGGGCCACTTCGTTCTGCCAGCCTTTCAGGTCCGAAACCTGCGTCCAGGTTAGTTGGTCGTCGGCAATAGCCTTTACCCATTTGTCGCGGGCATTTTCTTTGTCGAGCGATACACCCAGGATGTCGAAGTTGCGGCCTTTGAACTCCTGGTACACCTTGGTAACTGCCGGGTTTTCGGCGCGGCAGGGGCCGCACCAGGAGGCCCAGAAATCTACCAGCACGTATTTGCCGCGGTAGTCGGCCAGTGAAACGGTTTTGCCGTCGGGGGTAGTCTGGGTGAAGTTGGGTGCCTGCGCGCCAATGGCCACGTCTTTTAACGCCTGCACCAGCTTACCATACTCCCGGCCCGTTACACTGTTCTTGAGGGCGGGGCTGAAGGCATCGTAGAGCGGAGCCACTTCCGCGTATTGCGGCAGCACCATCATGCGCATATTGCTCAGGGCGTCCAGGCTCACCCAGGAGTTGGGGTTGGCTTTGATGAAGGCTAGGTAGCGTTGGGCGTATTCTTTCGTAACGGCCTCTCCCTGCGCCTGCATCCGCGCCTGAAACTCCGGCGTCTGCCGCTGCTGCTCCGAGGCCTTCCCAAACTCGGCTCCTATAGCCTTTATTCTGCTGGTTAGCGGTTTGAGGCTGGCTTGCAGCCGCAGATAGTCCTGGGTAGCCGTGCCTCCCGTTACGGTGGCATTAATCAGGGAATCGGGGCTGGAAAGCTTAATAGGGTCTGGCTCCAAAAACACCCGCTTCCGATCTGTAGAGCCGGAATAGGCATTCTTAAGCCGCCCATCCCGCTGCAACACCAGCTCCGCTTCTTTGGGAACATCAGTGGTGCCTTTCAATTCAAACGCCCCATTTTTCAGGGTGGTGGAATCCATGACTAAATCTCCGCGCAGCAGGTAGATTTTGGCCGGCGCTGTGAGCTTGCTAATCTTGCCTTTGAGGGTGTAGGGAATGGGGCTTTGGGCCTGGGTCAGGAATGGAATGGCTACTATAAAGCCCAGCAGTAGTTTTTTCATAAATAGAGAATGAGATAAGGGAAATAAGTAGCGGAAATGTAGTCGATTATCTCAGTAAAAGGATAGGGGTGTTAGATAAAAGCCCGAAAGATTGCTGCCCTGTTACGGACAATGCATCTCCGTAATTAATCTTCCTCATTACGCGCCTGCAAGGTGTGAACAGACTCACCAGCAATAAGAGGCGGGAAGGCTCGTATTGCGAAGTACGCTAACTGAGGTAAGAGGCAAATTATATCCTTATCATTGCCACATTATTAGTGTTTAGAATCTCATTCCCATCATCACTATTCATGCATAAACGTCTTTTTCTCCTTTGGTTAGTCCTGTGCGGAGCGGCCCACTCGGTATCAGCCCAAAAGCCCCTGGAGGTAGTAATTGTGGGAACTTCGCACTACAACGGCGGGCCCGATTCCCTGTACCGGCCCATTATCGACAAGCTGAAAGTTTACCGTCCTGACATGGTATTTGGGGAGTACCTCACCGCTGCCGATGCGCGGCAGATGCCAGCCGGCGAATCGGTAGGGGTGCCTTTCCAGCGGCGCCTGCAATACATGAAGCGCCAGGCGCTGACCACTGCGCCGCTCACGGCCAAGGCTGCTGCTACCGCGCGGCGCAAACTGCGCAAAAAACCGCAGCTGCATCACCAGCGCATTGACCTGGCCCGGCACTACGCCTACACCTACGACCGGGGCAATACCGAGTATCAGCTTTTTCTGCTGGAGGAAACCTTCAAGAAAAACCTAAGTCCTGCCGACCAGACTTATTACTTACAGGCATTTGGCTCAGCTGACTCCCTGCGGAAAGCCGCGAAGATGGTGCGCCCGCTCACCGAGTACCATAAAATTTTCTTCCCGTTGCTGCAGGAGCTGGGGCAGGACCAGATTTACGCTATGGATTGCCAGCGCTACAGTGCGGCCTGGGATAAAGCGTCAAGCGAGGCCTACACGCAGTACATTGCCCTGCAGGCCGGCTTCAAGCAGGATTCTACCACGGCGCAGGCCGCTACCTTCCGCCAGATTGCTGCTATCAAGCCAGCGTACTTCGCCTACCTGGAAGCCCCAGCCACCCAGGAGGCTACCTACCGGGCCATGAATATGCCCGAAATGGGGACACTCTCTGATAAGCTGAATTTCTTTGGCGACGAGCCTCTCTATGCAGCGCCCGGCTTTCCTACGCAGGCCGTGCGCGCTATGAAAGCCCAGTGGGAGCTGCGTAACCAGGGCATGTGCGACAATATCGTCCGCCAGGCGCGGGAGCAGGGGGCCAGCCGGGTGGTAGTGGCCGTAGGTTCAGCGCACACCATGGTGATGCAGCGTCTGCTGCGAAACATGCCTAACGTGCGCGTGAGCACCTATAACGACCTGCCGTAAGCAAGAACTAGGTTGTTGAGCAATTGAAAAGGCCCGCCCGCATAATTGATGCAGGCGGGCCTTTTCAATTGCTCACAGCTTTGGTATATCCATGCTTGATGCAGTAGGGCAAGGGAGAAAAAGTAGCCGTGAAAGAACCGCGCGGGCGTTACTTTTTCGCCAGCACCTCCCGCACCGATGTCCACCGGATTTCCGGGTAGCGGGCGTTATCCAGTGGCTCCAGTTTGGGCAGGCCGCTGAACATGTTGTGCAGGTATTGCATACCCTGCCACGGCGGAAATACGTCGTTGCTGGCGGGCATAAGGGCTTTAGTTATTTTGATGACGGTGCCAAAAGCCCCCAGGCTGCCTACGCGAAACAGCTTAAACTCATGACCCGTTACCGCACTGGCGGCCGCTTGCAGCCCGCGGATGCTGGCTACTTCGCCGGCCACGCGCAGGTAGCGGGGCGTGGAGGCATCCAGGGCAGCCGCGGCCGTAAACTCGGCGGTGTTCTGCATGGTAGTGAAATCCAGGGGCTGGTCGGCATTGCCCCAATACACCACCCGCTTCGGCCCAAACAGAATAACCGGAGCCTGGCCCGTGAGCAGGTCCGTAAACATGCCGTTGAGGATGGAAGTGGCCTGAATCGGGGCTTTATCCAGGTGCCGCTGAAACTCCCGGCGCAGGTCGAGGTTGCGGTTGGAGCCTTCGGGGAGCTTGGTGAAATCGATGCTGTAATCGGAGGGAATGAAGCGCGGTACGCCCGCCGCCACCGCCGCTTCCAGCAGCCGCGTCTGCGCGTCCAAAATCACGTCGCGCAGCCCGGATAACGCCGATACCACGCAACTGGCACCCGCGCACGCCTGCGTCAGCTGCGTTACGTTGTGGTAATCTACTTCCACCACCGAAACACCCTGCAGCCGCAATGAAGTGGCTTCGGCCGTGGCGCTGGATTCCGGGCGCACCAGCGCCCGCACAGTGGCTCCGCGCTGCCGGAGGAAGTGCGCAATCAGCAGGCCCAGGGCGCCGGTAGCGCCGGCCAGGACAACGGTGGCGGGTGCTGCTTGTAGGGTGTTGGGAGACGCGGGTTGCGGTTCGGCCAAAATCGGAGCTTTAAAAATTTGAGATATATATCTGTTTGTCGGGGCGGAGGAGTTGATGCTCCATTGGCCAGTTCAACTTAGCACCCCCGTAAAAGTTAGGGCCTTTTGTAAAATTGTACACCGGCTTTATGATTGGGGCCAGCCAAAAGACCTTTGTTCCCCGAACTTATCCTTTCTCAATTCATTCCGGCGGCCGGCTCACTTAAAAAAGAGTTCTTTACTTTGGGCGCTATGCCTACCCTCGTTCCCATTCTGCGCATTTTTGATTACGCCAAAGCCCTGGAATTCTACGTCGATTGGCTCGGCTTCGCAGTAGACTGGGCCGATCAGCCGACCAATGCTCCGGCCTATGTACAGGTATCGTTAGCAGGCGTGGCGCTGAACCTCTCGGAGCACCACGGCGACTGTAGCCCCGGCGCCCGGATTCGGGTAATTGACTTTGCGGGGCTGGCCGAGTATCACCAACAGCTGCTGGCAAAAGATTACCGCTACAACCGCCCCGGCCTGCACGTGCCCGCCTGGAATGCCCGGGCCCTGGAAATGGAAGTCATAGACCCCTTCGGCAACCGGCTGACTTTTACCGAAGTACCTGTTTAAGCCATTGGCTCTGCGGGCGGGCTTTGGCGCGAGGGGCTAACCGCGGGTATGAATCAGCTTTTCCAGGGCATTGTGGCCTTGTTTCTCCTCGCTTGCCAGGCAACGGGGCTTTCTTACGCCGAGCTGAATATTCTGGTATACTGCGCGCTGGTGCCACTCAGCTGGATACTGCTGGTAGTGTGGCGGGATAAACGGTTCTGGCCGGTATTGTTGGCGCAGCTGCTGGTTTTCCTGTTTCTGCTGCGGCATTTCCGGCTGGGCGCGGCCGGTCAGCATTTTTACAACTACAACATCACCGTACTGGAAAAGATGGGCCGGACTACGGGCTTGGGCTACGTGGCCGTTTCACTGCTGATGGGCGTCCTCATTCCGGTCATTTCACTGGCTCTGTTGCTGGGCGCGCCGCGCCGGTGGGCAGCCGGCCTTTATCTGGTTTTTGTAGCAGCTTTGGTGGCTTATTTTTTACTGGGGCAATCCTACACCGCAATGGCGGCCCCGGGGTTGTAAAGCGTATTTTTAACCGCTAACAAGCTCGTCTGTAGTGCTTTTAATATTGGGTTTACATATAGTAATATACCGTTAGTTGTGTGTTTGAAAGATTTAGATTTGGTATATTAACCCTGCTATGAAACCCGCACTATACACCCATTGGTATGAATAACGCACAAACGGAAACCGCCCGTATTACCGCGCTCAAACGCTACGATATCCTGGATACACCCGCCGATGGCACCTTTGACCGCATGACGGCACTGGCCGCGAAGGTGTTCAACATGCCCATCGTCATCATCAGCCTCGTCGATACCGACCGCATCTGGTTTAAGTCGCATTACGGGGTAGAGGTGCAGCAGATTGACCGGGTGCCCGGCTTGTGCTCCTCCGCAGTTCTCTCTCATGAGCTTTATATAGTAGAGGATGCGCGCCAGGATCCTCGTGCTTTGGCCAACCCGCTGGTGGTCGGCGAACTGGGGCTGGGCTTTTATGCCGCGGCCCCGCTCACTACCCACGATGGCCACAACCTGGGCACGTTCTGCATCATCGACCAAAAACCGCGCTACCTCACCGATGCCCAGAAGCTGATGCTGCAGGATATGGCTGCCATTGTAATGGATGAAATAGAGCTGCGCCTGGCCGTGCGCACGGCCATCGGCGAAAATGCCCAACGCACGGCCGAGCTTCGCAAGTTCAGAGAAGCCGTAGCCTCTTAGTTGGGCTGGTGCCGGGAAAGTCTGGATGAGACTACTTGAACGCCAGGCGGAGGACTTTCCCTGCACCCCTTAAAGTTTCTCGCCGCAGTGCCAGCAGTACCTGGCGTCGGGGCGGTGCCCATCAGCCCGGCACACGTGGCACCGTTGCTGCTTGAACTTCGCCAAGGCGGGGGCCAATAAGCTCATATGGGTTGAGACGATGCCCGTGGGTACGGCTATAATAGCGTAGCCCACAATCATGAGCACGGAGGCCAGGCTCTGGCCCAGCACGGTTGCGGGCGAAGCATCCCCGCCGCCTACCGTAGTCACGGTTAAAATGGCCCAGTAAATACTCATGGGAATACTGGTGAAGCCATGCCGCCCGCCCTCTATCACATACATCAGGGTGCCTATCACTATAATCAGGGTAAACACCGCCGTCAGGAACACCAGTATTTTATAGCGGCTGGCCTTGAGGGCGGCCGCTATAAACTCGCCCTCGCCCATAAAGCGGCCGAGCTTAAAAATGCGGAATACTCGCAGCAGCCGCAGCGTACGGATTACCAGCAGGTAGCGGCTGCCCGGCAGCAGCAAGGACACCAGGGTGGGCGCAATGGCCAGAAAATCAATAATACCCAGCCAGCTCAGGGCGTAGGAGAGCGGCCGCCGCACCACCACCAGCCGAATAATATATTCTACGAGAAACAGCGCCGTGAAAAACCATTCCACGGCCTGCAGATAATGCCCGTACCGGGCCGCAATGCTGGCTACACTTTCCAGCATCACGGCCAGCACGCTCAGCACAATGGCCAGCAGCAGGAGAATATCGAAAGCGCGGCCGGCCGGCGTATCCGATTCAAAGATGATGCGGAAAGCGTTTTGCTGCCACTTAGCAGCTTGTTCGCGGGGGCGGATGTCCATACAGAGCAGGGAATGAGGCTACGCTACGCCGTAGAAGTTCAGTAACTCTAACTTACATAACAAGCTCATGATGAGCCGAAAGCCCCCGGTGCTGCCGGAAAAAATAACCGGAGCCATTTTCCCGACTGCCCCAAAGCCGGGAAAGTCCTGCTGAAACGGAAAAGCCGGCCACCGTCACTCAAACGGTGGCCGGCTTTTGCCGGCAATGGCTCAAGGGTTTGCTACGGATTGGTAGACCACATGCCCGCTTCTTTAATAAAGATGCGGCGGTTGAGCTTTAGCTGGGCAATCATGAACTCGGCCAGGTCTTCCGGCTGCATCACTTTCTCGGGGTTGCCATCGGTCAGGTTGTTGCTGATGGCCAGCTCCGTAGCCACGGTGCTGGGCGTGAGGGCCGATACTCGTATGTTCTGCTTGCGCACTTCCTGCATCAGGGACTCAGTGAGACCCAGAATAGCGAACTTGGAGGCGCTGTACGCACTGGTGGTAGCGGCGCCGCGCTGGCCGGCTGTAGAGGCTATGTTAATGATGTCGCCGGTTTCGCGGGCAATCATGTCCGGCAGCACGGCGCGGGTGGCGTAGTAGGTGCCCATCAGGTTTACCTGCACAATATGCTCCCACTCTGCGGGCGGCATATCTACTAGCTTGGCAAAGGTGCCAATGCCGGCATTATTGATAAGAATATCAATGGGCCCCAACTCGGCCTTCACCTGCGCTACGGCGGCTTCCACTGCCTCGCGGTTGGCTACATCGGCGGTTACTACGGCTGCTTTCACGCCTAAGGCTCCTATTTCCTTCGCCACTTCTTTAAGCTGGCTTTCGGTGCGGGCCAGCAGGCCCATGTGCACGCCTTCCTGCGCCAGCGCAATAGCCACGGCCCGGCCAATGCCTTTGCCCGCGCCCGTAACCAGTGCTACTTTCCCGGTAAGTGATTCCATGTAGTGTTGAGATGAATGAATAATGGTAGTGTATAACCGAGGCCAGCGGCCAGGGTTGCTGCCGATGCCTGTTTCTTTTGAGAATGACCGCACAGAGGTGTCTGGTTGCTTGCAGATCAGGCAAGTGAAGGGCCGGCGGGGCAGGGGAGGCACTACAAAATATAGCGCTTGTCTGCTTACCTTGAGGCCGGCCCAGCCCCGTTATCTGTCTACTCCACATGAAAAAGCTTCTTTCTGAGCGTGCCGCTGTCCGCAGCCTATTGCTGATTCTAGCCTTGGTAGTCATAATGCATCTGCTGATCCTGGCCGGTATTATTCCCTATGCCATGGTGTGGGGCGGACGGCTGCAGAATAAAGCGCAGATGGTGCGCTTTGAAACCGTATCCGTGCTGGTGAATATTCTGATGCTGGCCGTGGTGGCACTTAGGGCCGGGCTGCTGCGGGTGCGCTTGCAGCCCCTCGTCGGGCAAATTCTGCTGGGGCTGATGGCCGGCCTCTTCCTGCTGAATACGGTGGGAAATCTGCTGTCCACAAACCCGGTGGAACAAGGGTTTTTCACGCCCTTAACGCTGGTGCTTTTTCTATTGAGTCTGCGGCTGGCGTTGGATGCGCCCGAAAAAAATCATTTTCCGGTAAACCAGTTGTAAGCCTGCCAGTTATCAGGAGGCGCCGGTTATGTTTGCCGTGCACTGAACCGTAGCGAGGGAAAGAGGGGGACAGAGTATCCGGAGCAGTTTTGCTAGGTTTTTCGGCCTTGGGTTGATACCTTATAAAGGGCGGACTGAAAAGCTTGGAGGGTACAAAAACCGGTCAGACTGCCTGCTGCATATACCCGGAACAAAGGCTATAGATTATGCATCATATCGTTTATCATAGCAGCGCCGTGGGGCAGCAAACAGCCGCCGACCTCGCCTTTATCCTGCAGCAGGCCCGGGCCAACAACGCCCGGCTCGGCATTACGGGGTTGCTGCTGTACGGCAACGGAAGCTTTGTGCAGGTGCTGGAAGGAGAGGAGGAGGCCGTGCGGCAGGTGTACGGCAAAATTCAGGAAGATTACCGGCACACCCGCGTGCATACCCTTTCCGATGGCCCTATTCCGCGGCGCACCTTTCAGGACTGGACCATGGGATTTCAGCCGCTGTCGGGGGCAGACTTTGAGCGTATCGCCGGCTACATTAATCCTTACCGCACTAACTTTTTGGATGCTCACCTGCCCGCCATGGAAGAGGGCATGCTGGAAATGCTCAAGTCCTTCGTGGAGGATGAAAGCAGCCAGCTTTAGACCGGCCGTGCTGTCTGTCACTTTTATTATTGGGTACTGGCCAAAGTTTTTTAGAGCAGGTGCAGCGCTGCCCGGGTGAATTATTTACAGAAAATCTGATTTAAAATATACAAGGTATAATATATTGATATTCAGGATTATATGATGCTGATTAAGGCCAATTCGGGTAGGAGATAAGGGCTATACCTGGCACAGGATGAACCTAAAGCGAGGCTCGCCCGTTACCCTCATGTCTATCGACGCTGGCTTCTAACGCTGCTCCTTAAGCCGGGCAGACCAAAAAAAGGCGTACGTTTACATTGTTAAAGGCAAAATGCCTCGTGTCACTACCATTCCTTCCGTGTTGAAAAATAGTAGAGTTCCGTTGCCAGTTGCTTCATTTTCACCACTTTCCTAAGCATCATGTCAACAGGAACCGTAAAATTCTTCAATGAAACCAAAGGCTTTGGTTTCATCAACGACGCCGCTACCGGCCAAGACGTATTTGTCCACGTAACGGGCCTCATCGACGAAATTCGTGACAACGATAAAGTTGAATTCGAAGTGGAAGAAGGCCGTAAAGGTCTGAGCGCTGTTAAAGTGCGTCGCGCTTAATTAACGCGAACTTCCTTAAAGAAGTAAAGAAGCATGCCCCCGGGCATGCTTCTTTTTTTGTGCCCGCTCTGCCCGTAGCATCTCCATATACAGGTACAGGATCTGGTAAGTAAGCTACTGGTTTAGAAGGCCTCAACCCCGCCGGATTCTTCCCCGTTTCAACTTCATAGCTAACCCCTTTCGCTATGAAGCTGCTTGCTACGCTCTTCCTCTCCGGCTCTCTGCTACTGGCCGGCAGCCCTGCCGCCACTGCCCAGCAGTCCCGGTCCCCGTATCATACCCGCTTTGGAGTTGATGCACCCATTACCGCGGGCCTGGGCGCGGTGAGTGGCCTGGGGCTGTACCTCATATCCCAAAAGCACGGCCGCTCCGATGCCGAGCTGGCCGCGTTAGACAAAAACGATTTGCCCCGCATGGACCGGTTTGCTGCCGGCAACTATAATGAGGATGCCATCCTGGCCAGTAACATACTTTGTTATGGCTCATTAGCCGTGGCGCCGGGCGTGCTGGCCCTTAACTCTGACATTCACGACCGGTTCGGGCAAGTGGCCGGTTTGTATCTGGAATCGATGAGTGCCACGGCGGCCATTTTTACCATGACGGCCGGCACGGTATACCGCAACCGCCCGTTCCTGTATGGGCCCGAAGGGCCGGCCAATAAGCGTAAGAGCCACATTGCCACCAACTCGTTTTTTGCCGGCCACACGGCCCACGCGGCCACGGCCACCTTTTTTGCCGCCAAAGTATTTCATGATTTCCACCCCGACTCCCCGGCCGAGCCTTTGGTGTGGGGTGCCGCGGCCATCATTCCGGCGGCCGTAGGCTACGCCCGCATCGAAGCCGGCAAGCATTTCCTGACCGATAACCTGGTGGGCTATGCCCTGGGGGCCACCATAGGGGTAGTAGTGCCGCAGCTGCACAAAACTGCCGGCCGCACCGGCCTTTCCATCCTTCCAATGCAGGGGCTGAATGTGAATGGCTATTCCTACGGGGGCCTGCTGATAACCCAACAGCTGTAAAAGAAGCGCGAAGCGGATAGTCGGCTTTTGTCCGGGAAGCTTCTTTCTTTGTGCCCACTTCTGGCCTTGCTTCCTATGCAGTCTGCCCGCACTGTTTTCCTCGTTCGTCCCACCCGTTTTGGCTTCAACCCGGAAACGGCCGCCTCCAATTACTTTCAGCAGACAATGGCCGGCCTGAGTGCCGAAGAGGTGCAGGAACAGGCTTTTGCGGAGTTTGATGCCATGGTGACCACCCTGCGCGCCCACGGCATGCAGGTACTGGTGTTTGAGGATACGGCCGTGCCGCCCAAGCCCGATGCCGTATTTCCCAACAACTGGCTTACCCTGCACCCCGACGGCCGCGTGCTGCTTTACCCCATGTGCGCACCCAACCGCCGCCCGGAGCGCCGCCCCGATATTCTGGCAAGCCTGGGGCAGCAGTTCGCCATCAAAGAAATTCTCGACTTCTCGGCCCACGAGCAGCAGGGCCGTTTCCTGGAAGGTACCGGCAGCATCATCTTCGACCACGTGCACCGCCTGGCCTACGCCTGCCTCTCGCCCCGCACCAATGCGGGCTTGCTGCAGGAAGTATGCGCCCACCTGGGGTACCAGCCGGTAGCTTTCCATGCTTATGATGCCCGGCACCAGGAAATCTACCACACTAACGTGATGATGTGTATTGGCGCCGGCTTTGCCGTGGTGTGTCTGGAAAGCATTACCGATGCCCAGGAGCAGGCTCTGGTCGTGGTCTCGCTTACGGCTACCGGCCACGAGCTGGTGCCTATTTCCCTGGCGCAGGTAGCCAGCTTTGCCGGCAACATGCTCACGCTGCAGCCGGATGCTGGTCCTGAACTGCTGGCCATGTCTCAGCAGGCGTTTGATGCGCTGCTGCCCGCGCAACGAGAGGCCCTAGGCCGGTACTGCAAGCTAGTGCCGCTGCCTATTCCTACCATTGAAACCATTGGGGGCGGCAGCGCCCGGTGCATGCTGGCCGAAGTGTATTTGCCGGCCCTGCCGGCCCCGGTTTCCTAAACCGGCTTCTCAGCCTGTTATTATTAAAAAAGCGGTTGCTCCTCAGCAGGAGGCCAGCTTATTGTGGATATGCTTTTAGGTTTCAGGAGTTTTCAGTAAATTATATACCGGGCGGCAGGCCAAAGGAAGAGGGCGAAGGAACCGCGGTTTTCGGATATACGCAGGCCAAAAACGGACATGACGTACGATTTTCATAAGCTGGTAGAAGTGCCGGCCAATGGGCCCACGCTGACGGGAGAGCTGATCCTGCCGACCAATGCCCGTGCCCTGGTCATATTCTCCCACGGCAGTGGCAGCAGCCGGCTAAGCTCGCGCAATAACTTTGTAGCCTCCGTTCTGCACCAGCACGGCATCGGCACCTTCCTCTTCGATTTGCTCACCAGAATTGAAGACACGATTTACGCCAACCGGTTTGATATTCCGTTGCTGACCCAACGGCTGGTTGCCGCCACCAAATTCCTGGATACGCTGCCGCCGGCCGCCGGCCTGCCCTTTGGCTATTTTGGCGCCAGCACCGGCGCTGCCTCGGCTCTGGGCGCGGCAGCCATACTGCCTGACCGCATCAGCGCGGTAGTATCCCGTGGGGGCCGCCCCGATATTACCGGCCCCGGCCTGGGCCACGTGCATGCCGCCACGCTCCTGATTGTGGGCGGCCTGGATGTGGAGGTGCTGGCCCTGAATGAGAAGGCGCTGGCTGTTCTGCCCGGCATCAAGCGGCTGGCCATTGTTCCCAGCGCCACGCACCTGTTTGAGGAGCCCGGCGCCCTAAACCGGGTGGCGGAGCTGGCCGCCGACTGGTTCAGCAAATACCTGCACCCGGTGCCACAACCCACCTCTTAACCCGCCCGCCATGTTCCTGAACCGTCATGATGCTGCAACCCAACTGGCTGCAAAGCTGACCAAGTACCGCGGGCAGGATGGCATTGTGCTGGCTATTCCCCGCGGCGGGGTGCCCCTGGGCTATGTAATAGCGCAGACGTTGGGCTTTCCGCTGGAGGTAGCGCTGTCCAAAAAAATAGGCCACCCCGCCAACCCGGAGTATGCCATTGGCTCGGTTACGCTGGATGGGGCAGTGGTGAATGAAAATGCCGCTGGCATTTCGATGCGATATATTGAAGAAGAAACAGCGCGCATTCAGGCCAAGCTGCGCGAGAATTTCCGGCTGTTCATGGGCGGCCACACCCCTACCAAGCTCAAGGGCAAAACAGTAATTGTGGTAGATGATGGCATTGCCACCGGGCACACCATGGTCAGCATTGTGCAGGCTATTCGCAAAAGCCAGCCCGGCAAGCTGATTGTAGCCGTGCCGGTGGCGCCGCCCCATGCCGCCCACCAGCTCCGGCCGCTGGTAGATGAGTATGTCTGCCTGTCGCAGCCGGAGGGCTTTATGGCGGTAGGGCAGTTTTACGTCGATTTTGAGCAGGTCAGCGACGAAGAAGTCATAGATTTTCTACACAAGAATGCCGCCACAACAACCAGTCGTGGCGGCATGTAAAGTGAGGGAAAGCAGCGAAGCGGGCTTCCTGCTATTGAACAGCGGCGGGCATCTGGTTCAGGCCCAGCACAGCGCTGGTATGCGCCCGTAACTCTTCCACCAGCTGGGGGTTATCGTTCAGCTCCTGCCCATAAGAAGGAATCATCTCGCGCATTTTGGCCTGCCATTCCGGCGTGGCAGCCTGCTGCGGAAAGCACCGTTGCGTGAGGCCAATCATGATGCTGACGGCCGTAGATGCCCCCGGCGAAGCACCCAGCAGAGCAGCAATAGAGCCATCGGAAGCGGCGACTACTTCGGTGCCGAATTCCAGCACCCCGCCTTCCTTGGCGTCTTTCTTGATAACCTGCACGCGCTGACCGGCTATTTCCAGCTCCCAATCGGGGCCCTGGGCGGTGGGCATATATTCCCGCAGCGCTTCCAGCCGGTCTTCCGGCGACTGGCGCACCTGGTCAATCAGGTATTTGGTCAGCGACATGTTCTTGAGGCCCGCAATAATCATGGGCCGCATGTTGCTGAGCTTCACGGACAGGGGCAGGTCCAGGTAGGAGCCCTGCTTCAGAAACTTGGTGCTGAAGCCCGCATAAGGGCCGAACAGCAGCTCCTGCTTGCCATTGATAACCCGCGTATCCAGGTGCGGCACCGACATCGGCGGTGAGCCTACGGCCGCTTTGCCGTATACTTTGGCGTGGTGGCGGGCTATAACGTCGGGGTTCACGCACTTCAGCCACTGCCCGCTTACCGGGAAGCCGCCAAAGCCCGTGCCTTCCGGAATGCCGGATTTGATGAGCAGAGGCAGCGAGCCGCCACCAGCGCCAATGAAAACAAACGGCGCCCGGATCTTCACTTCGGCCTCAGAAGCCAGGTTTTTGGCTTTGATGCGCCAGAGGCCGTCTTCTTTCTGCTTGAGCTTTTCCACCTCGTGGTGGAAGTAGAAGGATACACCCGGCTTAGCCTGCAGCAGCGTAAACATGCCGCGGGTGAGGGAGCCAAAGTTTACGTCGGTACCCAGGTCCATTCGGGTGGCGGCTACGGGCTGCTGCGGGTCGCGGCCTTCCATAATCAGGGGCATCCACTGCGCCAGCTCGTCGCGGTTTTCTGAGTACAGCATACCCTGGAACAGCGGCGACTGTATTAGCGCCGTGTGGCGCTTGCGCAGGAAATCCACGTTTTTATCGCCCCACACAAAGCTCATGTGGGGAATATGATTGATAAAGCGGGTGAGCTCTTTTACCTGGTATTGCTCCGCCAGATACGCCCAGAACTGCTTTGACTGCTCAAACTGCTCGGCAATTTTAATGGCCTTGGATATATCAATGCTGCCATCGGCCTGCTCCGGGGTGTAGTTCAGCTCGCAGAAGGCGGAGTGGCCGGTGCCGGCATTGTTCCAGGCGTCGGAGCTTTCGGCGGCAGCCACATCCAGGCGCTCAAAAATGGCAATGGTTAGCTCGGGGCGCAATTCCTTGAGCATCATGCCCAAAGTAGCGCTCATTATGCCCGCCCCAATCAATACAATATCGGCGGTGAGCGGTGCGGAGGTGTCAGTAGTACTCATAAGGAAATATCGATGCGTACAGGTTACGACGAAAGCCGGTAAAGGGGTTCCGGTAATTTAGTCTGTGGCCGGTGCCTGTCCCGGCAAAACGCCATGGCCGGAGGAGTCATCTGTTTGAAATTCAAAGCAATGTAGCAGCTCCCATGGCCCGCCTCGGTAGGCCCATAAACGCAGCCCGGTGCCGGTAGCCTCAAAGGGAGTAAACTGGCTCTGCAGCTGCTCAAATAAGGCGCGGGCGGTGGCGGGCGCCACCTTGTTTTGAATGGTAACGTGCGGCCGGCGCCGCTGCAAGTCCTGGGCCGTGAGGGAGGCTTGCCAGTGCAGCTGCAGGCGGCGGTGCAGGGCATCTACGGTAGGGCTTTCCAAAGCATAGGCCACGCCCTGCCCCAGAAACCGCACCCCGGTTACCTGCAGCGGAATGGGCTGCAGCCGGGCGCTTTCAGCTTTTAGATGATGGACAATCAGGCCCAGATCAGCGCCCGGTAAATGATGAAACAGGGTGAGGTGAGCGGCGAGGTAATTGCGCGCGGGCGGGAAATGCTGCAGGCGCAGCTGGTTGAAAAAAGCGGTGGAAACCGCATCCAGCTGCAGCGTCAGAATCAGGGGAGCATCTGCGGTGGTCTGCATGCTACGCTTTCTGCAGGGCGGCCAGGGCCTCTACGCTGGTGAGAACCTGCCCGCCGCGCCGGATAATATCGGCCGTGGCCTGCGCAGAGCCTTCTTCCGAAATAGCCCGGGTGGCATCTGCCAGCACCACCGTTTCAAAGCCTTCGGCCAGGGCATCCTTGGCCGTGAAGTAAACGCAATAATCGGCGGCCAGGCCGGCAATGTATACCTGCGTTACGCCTTTGCCGCGCAGGTAGTGCGCCAGCCCGGTTGACTTCAGGTGCCCATTATCATAGAAGCCGCTGTAGCTGTCAATTTCGGGGTTCATGCCTTTGCGGAAAATGGCCTCTATGCGGCGGGTATCCAGGGCCGGGTGCAACTCAGTGCCGGCAGTATCCTGCACGCAGTGGTCGGGCCACAGCACCTGAGGCTGGCCGTGCAGCTCAATGGTGGAAAACACGGCCTGCCCGGCGTGTGCGGAGGCAAAGCTTTTGTGCCCGCCGGGGTGCCAGTCCTGGGTGGCCACCACCAACTCAAACTGCGGCTGCAGGGCATTCACCAGCGGAATAATAGCGTCGCCCTCGGGCACGGCCAGCGCCCCGCCGGGCACAAAATCGTTTTGAATATCTATCAGCAACAGGGCCTTCATAGCAGAGAATCCAGAGAAAGAAAAGAGGGTGAATAACGCCAAAAACACTACAAACAGGAAAGAAAGCAGTTTGTCACCGGCCCGGGGAAATACACCATCGGCCACAGTCAGCTGAGCTATCCGGCTCCCACTCAAACAAATTATTAAAGATTTGCTATATCTTGTCGAACCACATGTATATGTGGTGGTTAGGGTATAAAAGGTGGTCTACCTTTGTGCCGCAACGCACTATTGGATACCGGCAGCTAGCAATACCGTGTTTGGGTTGGATAGGTTGACTATTTAGAAACAGAATACACCTTCATGATTTATAAGGGCAAGGTTATCGAAAACCCGGTAACGGGGCAGAGTATTCGTTTTATTGAAACGGCGAAAGACTCCGGCGGTAAAAAGGTGGAGATAGAGGTCATCTATCCCAAAAGCACTATTCAGCCGCTGCTTTACTACCATCCGTTGCAGGAAACCTGCCTGGAGGTAACGCAGGGGGAGCTGCACCTGCGGCTAAACCATACCGAACAGGTGCTGAAAAAAGGGGAGAAGCTGCTGATTGCGGCCGGCCAGCCCCACACCCTGTGGAATGCCACCGACCTGCCCACCATTTTGCGCTGGACCGCCACGCCCGCCCTGCGCAGCGAGGAGTTTCTGACCTCGGTATTTCAACTGGCGCAGGATGGGCAGGTTTCCGCGGCCGGCAACCCTACGCTATTGCAGTTTGCGTTGCTGATGCGTGAGTACCGGCAGGAGTATCGGCTGGCAGCACCGGCCCGCTGGCTGTGGTGGATGCTTTTTGCCGTGCTGCGGCCCATTGCCCGCCTGACCGGCCTGCAGGAAGTACGTCCGCGCTAGCGGGCTTGGCATCTTCTGCCGATGCGCGTACGTAGGAGCCGCAACCGTACCTGTGCCGCGCAGGTATCGCCACCCCGGTCACGCTCCCCCGTTCTATGTTTGCTCATCTGAAAGCGCAGGCCAAAGCCCTTAAGGCCGAGCTGTACGCCCTGTATTATGCCGCGCAGGATGCCCGCACTCCCTGGTACGCCAAGGCCCTGATGGGTTTTACCATTGCCTACGCCATGAGCCCCATCGACCTGATTCCGGACTTTATACCGGTGCTGGGCTACCTGGATGACCTGTTGATTGTGCCCGCCTGCATTGCCCTGAGCATCCGCCTGATTCCGGCCGAAGTAATGGTGCAGGCCCGCCTGCGCGCCCAGGAGGAGGCGCTGGAGAAAAAGCCCAACTGGCTGGCCGGCGGCATTATTCTGGCCTTATGGGTAGTAGTGCTGGGCATAGCCGGACACTACGCCTACGGCTGGTATGTGCATCGTGCGCAGAGCCGCTAACGCACCTCAATCTTCTGAGAAAACGGCCGCCCCGCCTCATCTTTAGTGGTGAGGTAATATAAGCCAGCCGGCAGGCCAGCCGTAGCCACGCGCAACGGGGTGTGCTGTGCCGGCCCCGCAAGCCGCCGCACTACCTGTCCCAGCCCGTTAAGCAGCAGAACCTCCCTTGCCCTGCCTGCGCCTTCTACCACCAGAAAATCGTGGGCCGGGTTGGGGTAAGCCGCCCAGGCCGTCTGCGGCTGATAGGTTAGGGTTTCTACCGGAGAATAGGCCCGCGTGCCATCCAGATCCTCCATGGCCAGCCGGTAGAACAGCTGGCCCGTGGGCGGCGCAGTATCCCGGGCCTGGTAGCGGGCGCCGTGCGGGTTATTGGTGGCCGGAACCGTGGCTACTGCCGTCCAGCCCAGCCCATCCTGGCTGCGCTGCACGGTAAACTGCCGCATATTTTCTTCGGAAGCGGTTTCCCACTGCAGCTCTACCTGGCCGGTGCCTGGGCGGGCAGAAAAGCTGATCAACTCAACCGGCAGCGGTAAGGCGCCGGCAAAGCTAACGGCATCACCCCGGGAGCACCCAAACTTCCCGTTATATTCCAGGCCGGTATAGTAGCCAGTGGTGCGGTCTACCCGATAAATGCTGCCGCTGTTGGCCGTTACCACGTAGATGTTGCCCACTTTATCCGTGAACATAGAGCCGATATCCTGCGCGGTGGGGGTAGGTATCCGGTTGGCCGGGGGAATAATAATAGTGGTAGCAACGGGAGCAGTGCCCGGATTTTTAATGGTCAGATACTTAAATTCCTGCCCCAGGTAGCTGACCAGGTTGCCGGAAAAAGGGTCGTACACCCAATCCTGAATGCCGCCCTCCGGCGTGGGGCCACTGCCCCCGGAGCTGATAAATGCCTGCACCTGCAGGCGGAAATTCTCCACTACTGCAGCCGTATTAGGCTCGCTAATATCCAGCACCCGCCAGGTAGCCTGCGCGCTGGGCACCGGGAGCAGGGGCACCGTGCCCACGTACAGCTTCACCATATCTATCAGGCCTGTAAACACCCCGTAGCGGAAGGTGGCGGCCCCCACGTAGTAGGTGGAGGAGGGGCTGCCATCGCCCACAAAATTCAGTGTCTGGCTTAAGTATATGGTGGTGAAGGTGGACCGGGGAACTGGTGGGGGAGCTATGGCTCCTATTTTGGTAGCCTGCGCCGTAGTCAGGTTGATTTTGTAGAGGTTAGGCGGCGTCTGAAAATTATTAATGGTGATAGGCTGCACCACCTGCATGCCGTATGCCGCTCGTTGGCTGGCATCCGGGTTATTGTCATAGCCCAGCGCATTGATAATAAGCGAAGTAGCGCCGTCCTTGATGGTGCCCACAGTGGTCAGCGTACCATCCGTATTTATCTTCTTCAGGATGGAGGGATTCCCGGCGCTGGCCGGACACGGGGAGATAACGGCAAAGCTATTGGTAGGGAGCTGAGCGAGTAGCTCGCGGCCAATAAAAGCCAAAGCCACGGTAAGTAATAATTTCTTCATTTTGCGCTCCGCTTACTGGTCCACTTACTCCAACTCCTGCCCTGCACCCGGTTAATTCAACCGTTCCCGATACCTGCTATACTCACCCTTTAGGAGGCTAAATATAGGACTTTAATAAATTTTTATATAATAATATTATCAAATCTTCCTTTCGATTTCTCTCCATGCCCTTTTCGCTTCTCATCCAGAATTGCCGCCAGCTCCTGACCATTGCCAGCGAAACCGGTGCCGCTCCGCAACCCCTGAGCAGAGAGGCGCTAGCAGATTGGGTGATAATTCCCGATGCTTATATAGCCTGTGACGGGGATACGATTGTAGCCCTGGGCCCCATGGCAGAGCTGGATGCCAGGCAGATAACACCAGAAACCACCGTGATAGATGCGGCCGGGCGCGTGGTTATGCCCGGGCTGGTGGAGTGCCACACCCACCTGGTGTTTGCCGGTAACCGGGCCCATGAGTTTCAGCGCAAGCTGCGCGGCGAGTCTTACCTGGATATTCTGGCCTCCGGCGGCGGCATTCTAAGCACCGTGCGGGCCACCCGGGCCGCCACGGAAGTTGAGCTGCTCACCCAGGCCCTGCACCATCTGGAGGGCTTTCGGCGCTACGGAATAACTACAATTGAAGCCAAAAGCGGCTACGGCCTGGATAAGGAAACGGAGTTGCGTCTGGTGCGCGTGGCCCGCGAAGCCGGTCGCCAGCAGCCAGCCCAGGTGGTTTGCACGTTTCTGGGCGCCCACGTGGTGCCGCCGGAGTTTAAAGGGCAGCCCGCCGCTTACCTCGATTATCTGGTAGCGGAAGTATTGCCGGAGCTGCGGGGCGAGGCCGAGTTCGTGGATATTTTCTGCGAGGAAGGCGCCTTCAGCCTTATGGATTCGCAGGCGTATCTGGCGCAGGCAAAGCAGATGGGCTTTCAGCTGAAAATCCATGCCGAGCAGCTGCACAACCTGGGCGGCTGTGCCATGGCTGCCGCGCTGGGCGCCACCAGCGTAGACCACTGCGACTTTCTTTCCGCAGAGGATGCGGCCCATGTGGCGGCTACGGGCAACACGGTAGCGGTGCTGCTGCCATTGGTGCCGCTGTTTCTACGCCAGCAGCAGTACGCGCCGGGCCGGGAGCTTATTCGGCAAGGAGTGCCCATTGCCATCAGCACTGATTTCAACCCCGGTTCCTGCCCCAGCAAAAACCTGTGGCTAGCGCTGTCGGTGGCCTGCCTGAATATGGGCCTCACGCCTCGCGAAGCCCTGGCCGCCGTTACGCTGAACGCCGCCTGGGCCATCAATCGGCAGGAAAGCATCGGGAGCCTAGAGCCCGGCAAACGCGCCGATATCCTGGTGCTGGACGTAGCCGACTATGAAGAAATACCCTACTGGCTGGGCGAAAACCCGGTGCACAGTGTCGTAATTGGGGGTATGCTCCAGCCGCGCTAGCGGAAAGGACTACAGCTGGCGGGCGGCTATCAGCAGGCTAATCCAGCCTGCAATAAACAGCAGGCCGCCAATAGGGGCCACGGCGCCCAGCTTGGTGTAGCCCGTAAAGCACAGCGCGAAAAGGGAGCCGCAGAACAGCACCATGCCGCCCAGCCACAGGCCAGCAGTGAGGCCCAGGCCGCGCAGCTCGGGGCGGGCAGCCAGCAACACGCCCACGGCGGCCAGGGCCAGCGTGTGGTAAAACTGATAGCGCACAGCGGTTTCAAACGTATCGAAGCGGCCGGCGGCTTCCAGCATGGGCCGCAGTCCGTGCGCGCCAAACGCGCCAATGCCTACGCCCAGCGCACCTAGGAAAGCAGCAAGTTGCAGAATCAGACGAGCAGACATAAGCAGTTTATAGAGGGTTCGATTTTCAAATGGGACTAGCGGATATGGACTGGTGAGTGCCAGGTTTGCTACTCGCTACACTTGGCAACAGGCTACCCGCGGGCCCCAAAAATAGCGCTGCCCACCCGAATGAGCGTGCTGCCTTCAGCAATAGCCAGCCGATAGTCGGAGCTCATGCCCATTGATATTTCCCGAAAAGCGGGCTGATCAGCGAAGTAGCGGGTTTTCAGCAGGTCGAAATAGCCTTTCAGCTCCTGAAATTCCCGCCGCAGCTGGTCTTCATCCTTCGTGAAAGTAGCCACACCCATCACCCCGGTCAGCTGCACGTGGCGCATGGCTTTATACTCTGCCGATTGCAGAATAGCCTCAGCTTCTTCCAGCGAAAGGCCAGTTTTGGCTTCCTCCTCCGCAATATAAAACTGCAACAGGCCATGAATGACGCGGTTATGCCGGGCGGCCTGTTTATCCAACTCTACCAGCAGCTTCAGGCTGTCGATGCTTTCTACCGTGTGCACAAACGGGGCAATGTACTTTACCTTGTTGGTCTGCAGATGCCCAATCAGGTGCCACTCAATATCAGCGGGCAGCTCCGGCTGTTTGGCCGCCATTTCCTGCACCCGGTTTTCGCCAAACAGGCGGCTGCCCGCCGCGTAGGCTTCGCGCAGGCGCTCCACGGGGTGGGTTTTGGTTACCACCACCAGCCGGCAGTTGGTACCGGCCAGCTCTTGCTCAAACTGCTGAATATTTTCGGCTATGCTCATGTAAGGGAATGATGGAAGGCTAGAGGTAGGTTGGATGGAAGGTGAACGGGAGTGAGGGGTAACTGCCTCCTGCCACCTCAACAACAGGAACCTGGCTTAGTCTTCCATCGAATTAGTAAGAAAAGTATTCTTCAGGCCCAGCCAAAGCACCCACAAACCCACGCACCAATAGAGGTAATACCGGTAGTAGTCGCGGGTATTGCGGAAGCGGGTCTGGCGGATTTCGGATTTTTCGAGGCGGTCTATCTGCCGGAAAATCTGCCGGAGAACTTTGGTGTCGGTGGCCCGGAAAAACTGCCCGCCGCCGGCCGCTGCCAGCTGGCGCATAGTGCTTTCATCCAGGCGGGTTTCTACGTAGCGGGGGCGGCCAAACTCATCGGTGCCGAAGGGAATGGTGCCATCCTGCCCCAGCCCGATGGTGTACAGGCGCAGGCCGTAGGCATGGGCCAGCTGGGCAGCCAAGAGCGGGTCGAGGTTGCCGGCCGTGTTTTCTCCATCAGAAAGCAGAATGCACACTTTGGTGCTGCTCGGCGAGTCGCGCATGCGGTTGGTGGCTACGCCCAAGGCTGTGCCAATGGCCGTGCCATCGTTGGCAATCATGCCCAGTCGCAGCTCATTCAGGCTTTCGCGCAACAGGTCATAGTCGGTGGTGAGGGGGGCCAGGGAGTACGCATCGCCGGCAAAGGCCACCAGCCCGATCCGGTCGCCGGAGCGGCCATCCACAAACTCCCGGGCTACGCGCTTGGCGGCTTCTAGGCGGTTGGGCTGCAGGTCCTGCAGCTCCATGGAGCCCGACACATCCAGCACCAGCAGAATATCAATGCCTTCCCCGGTCTGCGCCACCCGCTCATCGGTGCGCTGGGGGCGGGCCAGGGCCAGCAGGCCAAACATAAGGCTGAGGGCCAGCATTAAATCGGGCAGAAACCGCAGCACTGCGCTCCAGTCGGTGCGGAGCCGGCCCGCCACAAAGGCCACTCCCAGCCGGCGCCGGTTGCGGTACGCCAGCAGCCACCGGATACCAAACAGCAGGGGTACCAGCGGCAGCAACAGCAGCACCCGCGCCCACTCCCAGGTATATCCCGTGAGCGTGCTATACCGAAGCCCTTCCAGAAAGGTCATCATGCAGGGCGGGCCGAAAAGAGAAGAGGCATCATGGCATTCAAGCGTGCAATATGGCCCAAACCGGGCGCAAAAACCACTTTGCCGGCCGGCTCCGGTGGGTTCAGGGTACTATGAAGGCACATATCGGGAGCGGCCCCGGTAATCGGCCAGCTGGTACCGCTCTTCGGCAAACTGCCGCAGCAACTCAAACGCCCGGTTAATTTCCTGGGTGTCCTCGGTCAGCATATGGCCATAAATCACCTGATCCACGATGCGCAGCGCCGTGCTTACGGACGGGGCGTGGTTGTAATGCGCTTCAATTTCGCGGGTGGTGAGGGTGTTGAGGTTGTTGCTCTCGAGCAGGGTGAGGTAGTTTTTCCAGAGCGTGATGGCCCGCTCCATGTTGGTGGTGGAGCGCGACAGCTCAAACCGCTCAATATGGCGCGCATACTGCGCTAAGAAGTAGGCGTGGTTTTTCCGCAGCTTGTAGCGCTGGTACCGGCGGCGCAAGGCCTGGCGGAAGGCCAGTACCAAACCGCCGCTCAGAAGTAGCACGCTGGCCAGGCCCGCCAGCCAGTAAGGGTAGTTAAAAAGCTCGGGTACCGGGGCCAGGGCAGTGGTTTGACGCAGGGCTGGCAGCTGGGCGGGTACGTTTTGAGGCGCCGTATACCGCAGCCGCAGCACAGCGGGCTCAGAAAGCAACGTGAGCGTATCGCGGCCGCGCAGCACGGTTACGGGCAGGCGGAGATGCTGCACGGAGTCCAGGGAAAAGGTACGCAGCCGGTATACAGTTCTGTCCAGGCTGCGGCCCTGGCGGGTGCGGGTAGGGTAGTAGCGCTGGCCCAGGTATTCAAACGGGCTGAAATCAGCCACTGAGTCCGGAAAAACAACTTCCAGGCTGGGCGCATGCGTCAGGCGGAGCTCATACTCTACTATTTCTCCCACGCGGGTGCTGGGGCGCAGAAAACGCCCTTGGGGCAGCGCATCGGACTGCGCCAGCGCTGGCAGGCCCAGCAGCAGCCATCCTGACAGTAAGCCAAATACTTTACCCACGGTTGCCACGCTGATTGCGCCGCCGAAACAGGTTGACTAGCTGCGGTAGGTAGTCGGCGTCGGTGGTGATGGATAAAAACTCGGTGCGGTGGCGGCGGCAGATCTGGCTGATCTGCTCACGGTTTTGCTCATAGGTGGCCCGGTAGCGCGCCCGGAAGGTGGCCGAGGACGTATTCACCCACACCGTGCGGTTGGTTTCCTGGTCGTGCAGGGGCACAATGCCCAGGGACGGAAACTCCCGCTCACGGCGGTCCAACAGCTGTACCACCACCAAGTCGTGCTTGCGGGCCAGCATGGTCAGCTCCCGCTCGTAGGCGGTATCAATAAAATCAGAAATCAGCACCACCACCGTGCGCCGCTTCAGGAGTCCCAGTGCCTGCTTTATGCCGGCGGCCACGGCCGTGCTGGGCGAGCGGGGCTCCAGATCAAACAAGGATTTGATGAGGGCATAGGCGTGCCGGATGCCTTTGCCCGGCGGCATATACAGCTCTTTCTGATTGGAAAAAGCCAGAATACCCAGCTGCGCCGACTGGCGGGCGGCCGTGAGGGCCAGAATGCCGCATATTTCGCGGCCCACGTCCAGCTTGCGCCGGCCTTCGGCGCCCACACGCTGGGACGCGCTGACATCCAGCAAAAGCAAAACCTGCTGTTCCCGCTCTTCTTTGTAGGTTTTAACAAAGGTGCCGTGGCCTTTGCTGGAAACGGCCCAGTCAATGGCGCGCACCTCGTCGCCGTACTGATATAGGCGCACATCGTCGAACTCCAGGCCCGTGCCTTTGAATACGGAGTGGAAGTCGCCCTGCAATTGCGCGTCCACGGCCTGGCGAATCCGGATTTCGAATTGCCGTAGTTTGCGCAGCAGCTGTTGTAGTGGCGTGGCCTCAGGCGTATTCATTCCGGCTAAACTAACGCATCTTCCTAACTTTACAGCGTGAAAAGTCTCTCCATGCGGGCACTTGTGGCCCTAAGTGTGTTTCTGGCGGCCTGCCAACGGCCCGAAGAGCCCGTACCGCCGCAAAAGCTGCTGTCCAAACCCGAGTTTGCGCACCTGCTGATAGAGCTGCATCTGATGGAAAGCCGCGTGGATGCCGCCCGCCTCTCGCGGGACTCCTCGGTGGCCCTGTTTGAACAGGTGAAAGACAGCCTGCTGCGTCGCCACCAGACCACGGATTCGGCCTTCCAGCAAACGTACCGTTACTACAGCATCCACGGCAAAGACCTGCAGGAGGTGTACGACGTGGTAATTGACTCGCTGAACCTGCGGGGCGTGCGGCTTCAGGGGAAGTCGGCTAAGCCAGCCGCGCCCCGTTCGGGACGGGAGCATCTACTGTAGTCAGCACAATGTCGCCGTGCTCATCGGCCACGCCGGTTACCAGTATTTCGGAGCTGAACGGACCGATGCGGCGCGGCGGGAAGTTCACCACGCACAGCACCTGCCGGCCCACCAGCTCCTGAGGCTGATACCGGCTTGTAATCTGGGCGCTGGACCGCTTCAGTCCAATTTCAGGGCCCAGATCTACTAATAGCTGATAAGCGGGCTTACGGGCCTCGGGAAATTCGCGCGCCTCCACAATGGTGCCGATGCGCAGATCCACGCGGGCAAAATCATCCCAGGTAATAAGATTAGCAGAATCCATAGCTGGCTTTTGCCGGCAAGCTACCAAATGCGGGGTTCAGGTTACAAAAAACGGGTGACCGGCACACAGCCAGCCACCCGAATGATGTGGAGTAAAGGAGAGGTTTAGTTTGCTGCCGCAAACGCCGAAAGCTCCTGCAGGCGCTGCTGCACGTTCTGTTCCCAGGCCAGCTGCTTGGCCGCATTCAGGCCATGGTTGGTTTCCATGTCGTAGCGGGCTTCTTCCCGGCGCCAGTCGTTGAAAGCAATGCGGGTGAAATTATTGAGAGCCGGCTGGAGTCGGTCGCAATTGAACTTTGCCAAGGTAATCTTCTGTCTTACACGGCGGGCATGCAATTCTGTTAGGTCAAAATGAATCTGCTCATGTCGCAGCAGTTCAGGTTTGGCCTTGGAAGCATTACGTACCCACGATTCGCTGGGCGTGAAAACGGCCCGTACTGTTGTTGTAACCTGATAGTTAACGCAGTTTACGCGCACATCCAGATTAGCAGAAGTAAGGGCCGCCAGCTCAGCAGGCAGCGTGGGTCGGGCCTGAAAATCAGTCCAGGTCAGGGGGCGGTTAGGCTGCCACTCCAGCGTAGCTGGCGCCGGAGTGGTTTGCTGGGAGGTTGGGAGCAGGGCTGACAACCAAACCAGCATGGGGAAGAGCGTAAAGTTTGTCATAACCAAAAATAGGACTTTTTTGGTTAACGCGCTATTGCTATTTGTTGGTTCACGGCAAAGGCACTAAGTCGGCGAAAACGCCACAAAAGTACCCCGGCTACCAGCGTAAGTCCGGTGAGCAGGCCAATCCATACCCCGGTGGCGCCCATTTTCAGTCCGAAGCCCAGCCCATAGCCCAGCGGGAGGGCAATAGCCCAATAAGCCAGCAAGGCTACCACTGAGGGCACTTTCACATCTTCCAGACCCCGCAGCGCGCCCAGCCCTACCACCTGCAGACCATCGGAGACCTGAAATAGGGCGGCCACCAGCAGCAGCGTAGCCGCCTGGGCCAGCACGGCGGGGTCGTGGTTGTAGAGCGTGGGTACAAAATGGCGCCCTAGAATCAGCAGCAGGCCCATGGTGCTCATGAAGAGAAAGGTGAGGAAGTAGGCCGTAAGGCCGGCCTGCCGGGTATTGTGGGCGCTGCCCAGGCCGCGCTGGTTGCCCACTCGAATAGTGGCCGCCGCCGCAATGCCGCTGGCCGCCATGTAGGTAACCGACGCTACGTTAATGGCAATCTGATGCGCGGCTAGGGCCGTGGCGCCTAGCCAGCCAATCATAATGGCCGAGAAGCTGAAGGCGCCCATTTCAAACATCATCTGCACCCCAATGGGCATGCCCAGGCCCAATAGCCGGCGCATGGTGCCGCTGGAAACCGTGAGCCAGCTGCCTGCGGCTTCGCGGTAAGGCTTCAGGCGGTCGGCCCGTAAAACGTAGACCGCCATGAGGGCCGCCATCAGCACCCGCGCAATGAGCGTGGCCCAGGCGGCACCCATCATGCCCATGTGCGGGGCGCCCCAATGACCAAAGATCAGCGCGTAGCACAACAGGGCATTTACCACGTTGGCCATAATGGACAGAAACATGGCCTGCCGGGTGAGGCCAAGCCCTTCGGCAAACTGCTTAAATCCCTGAAAAATCATCAGCGGAATCATGGAGGCGAACAGCACGCGCACCCACGGTGCCGCCAGGCGCACCACCTCCGCCGGCTGATTCAGGTAGCGGAGCAAATTGGGGACAATCAGCCCAAAAGCGGCCAGCACCAAGCCCGCTACCGTGCAAAGCATCACCCCATTTATCAGCAGCTGGCCAATGCGTGGAATGTCCCGCTGCCCATCGGCGGTAGCTACCAGCGGCGTAATGCTCATGGAAAGCCCCAAGCCAAACACCATAACCACGGTACTGACGCTCACGCCTAGCGACACGGCGGCCAGCGGAATGGTCCCCGTCTGACCCACCATGATACTATCACAAACGCTCACCATAATGTGACCCAGCTGGCTTAGCACCACCGGGTAAGCCAGCAATAAGGTGGGTTTGATGTGCGGGCGGATAGCGGTAAGTGGCATGGCAGCAGAGGAAACGAATCAGCCGCAAAGGTACAACCCTGCCGCGGGCCGCTCATCGAAAATCTTGGTCTACTGGGTCAGCAAAGCGTCCCGCAGTCGGGCCAGTCCTGTGCGCAGCTCCGGTTCCGGCACGGCGCAGGAAATGCGCACAAACCCCGGTGCATGACAGCCGGATCCGTCCACCACCTCCACACCCGCGGCCCGCAGCCGGCCGATGAGGGCACAGGAAGCCGCCTCGGGGGAGAGACTAGGGTCGAGAAAAGCGCGTAAATCCGGAAAGGCGTAATACGTACCCTCATTAGGCGTCAGGCGTAGGCCGGGAATATCCTGCAGAGTACGGAGCAGCAACTGGCGCAAGGGCTGCAGCTGCGCTACCAGATCCGTAGCAATAGTGTTGGCGCTCTGGGCGGCGGCCAGTCCGGCCAACTGGTTCAGGCTGGCTACGGCGCCGCTGGTAATGTGCTGCCAGCGCGCGCACTCCTGCGCCAGCGCCAGCGGAGCCACTAGGTATCCCAGCCCCCAGTTAATAAGCGCCAGCGACTTGGAAAACCCATTCACGACCACATGTTGCTGATGCGGATCAGGAAAATCGAGCAAAGAAGGCACCTGAGAGCCAAAGGTGACCAGGTTGTAGATTTCGTCGCTGACCACCAGTAGGTTAGGATGCTGGCGCGTAACGTGCAGCAGCGCCTCTATTTCCTGGTGGCTGTAGATGCGCCCCGTCGGGTTGCAGGGGTTGGTGAGCAGGACAACCCGGGTGTGAGGCGTCAGGGCCGCTTCCAGCGCGGCAGGCGTGAGGGTGTAGTTATCGTTGGGAGAGAGGGGTAAGGGGCATAAAATTCCTCCGGCTTCGGCTACCAGGGCATCAAAGCCAAACCAATTGGGCGTTGGTAGAAGCACTTCGTCGCCGGGGTTAAGCGCGGCCCTGAGGATAGCAAACAGCGCCGTTTTGGTGCTGGTGGTAACCACTACCTGTTCCGGATTTATCTGGGCCGGCGCATACTGCTGGGCCAGAGCATGCCGCAGCTCGGGCAGCCCGGCGGCCGGGCTATCCGGAAGCCTGGTGCCCTGCAGATAAGGCTGCAGATACTCCAGCACCAATGGCGGTGTAGGAAAATGAGAGTAGCCCGAAGCCAGGCTGATTACAGCAGTAGCAGAAGACATAGCGGTGCTCAGTAGGGCTTATTGAACCGGAGCCAGCACCACATCAGCAAAGTACTGCCGCTCATCGGTGAAGAAGGACACCACCCGCAGGTCGGCGGCGGCGGCCAGCTCCTCGATCTGGGGGCGGGTAAATTTGTAGGAATTTTCGGTATGAATGATTTCCCAGGCGGCAAAAGG
This sequence comes from Hymenobacter sp. DG25A, assembly GCF_001280305.1. Taxonomy (NCBI): domain Bacteria; kingdom Pseudomonadati; phylum Bacteroidota; class Cytophagia; order Cytophagales; family Hymenobacteraceae; genus Hymenobacter; species Hymenobacter erythromyxa. Next base: position 985,177 of record NZ_CP012623.1, read on the forward strand.
CACGCGCAGGTTCAGATCGGCAAAATGCACGGTTTGGGCGCGGCGGCTGACCAGGAATGATCGCACGGCACCGTACAGCGGATCATAATCGGTGTAGTGGGACCAGTGTTCCAGGTCAAAATCGGCGCCCAGTTCCCGGTTCAGGCGGGTGAGCAGGTTCAGGTTGAAGGCAGCCGTTACGCCCTGAGTGTCGTCGTAGGCCGCCCGGATCAGGCGCGGGTCTTTCTGCAGGTCAAAGCCGATGAGCAGCCGGTCGGCGGGGGCAAGGTAACTGGAAAGCTGTTGCAGAAACTTCTGGCGGTCATCGGGTAGAAAGTTGCCAATGTTGGAGCCCAGAAACAGCACTGCTTTGGGGGCAGCATCCTGCCGTACCTGCGCCAGGGCCGAGAAATAATCAGCCTCAATTGGCTCAACCTGCAGCTGGGGGAGTTCCTTTTGCAGACTTTCCGCCAGCCCACTCAGAGCCCCGCTTGAAATATCAACCGGCTCATAGGTGAAGCGGGCCTTTTCTTCCAGCAAATGCCGCAGCAATACTTTGGTTTTCAGGCCGTCGCCGGCGCCCAGCTCCAGCAGCCGGAACGGCTGGTTGCCCGCCGGGCGGAGGGCCTTGGTAATAGCGGCCTGCTGCGTTGTAAAAATGCCCAGCTCGGTGCGCGTGGGGTAGTATTCCGGCAGCTGCATAATCTGCTGAAAGAGCCGGCTGCCCTCATCATCGTAGAAATACATCGATGACAGGGTTTTGGGCGTACGGCTCAGGCCTTGTCGTACGTGGTTGGCCAGGGCCGAATCAATAGCAGGTGCAGGCGCGGAGGAAGAAGCAGGCATAAATGAAGCAGGAGTGAAGAATGCAGAAGAAAACCGGAAGCCGGACTAGCGGGCCAGCCGGATGCCGGTGAACTGCCAGCGCTTATCAGCGTGGAAAAAGTTGCGGTAGCTCAGGCGGATATGGCTGGCAGGCGTAGCGCAGGAGCCCCCGCGCAGCACCAGCTGGTTAACCATAAACTTGCCGTTGTACTCGCCCAGCGCCCCGGCGGCTTTGTGGTAGCCGGGGTAGGGGTGATAGGCCGAGTAGGTCCATTCCCAGACATCGCCCCACAGCTGATGACATTCCGTGGGCGAGGCATTGGCCGGCAGCGGCCGGGGGTGAAACAAACCGCTTTCCTGAAAATTGCCGCTGGGCGTAGTAGGGGCAAACTGGCGGGCCGCTATTTCCCATTCTGCTTCGGTGGGCAGGCGGGCTCCCGCCCAGTTGGCGTAGGCATCAGCCTCATAAAAGCTCACATGCGTAACGGGGGCGGCCATTTCCACGGGCTGCAGGCCGCGCATGGTAAACTGAAACCAGCCTTCGGGCCGCTGCACCCAGTAGAGCGGCGCCTGCCAGCTTTGCTGCTGCGCCAGGTCCCAGCCTTCGCCCAGCCAGAAGCGGAAGTCTTTGTAGCCGCCGGCTTCCATAAAGGCCAGGTACTCCGCGTTGGTTACCAGCCGGTTTTGCAGGCTGAAATCAGCTACGTAGGTTGGGTGACTGGGCAGCTCATTATCAAAGCAAAAGCCCGACTCCTGTTGGCCAATGGTATAGACGCCGCCCACCACCGGCAGCCAGGGGGCCGGCGGAGGCAGCAGAGATTCGGCAGTTTTTGCCGGTGCTGCCCGGTAGGCCGGGGCCAGGGGGCTGGTACTCAGAATGTATTTAATATCGGTAAGCAGCAACTCCTGGTGTTGCTGCTCGTGCTGCAGGCCCAGCTCAAACAGCTCAAAAAATACGTCCGGTAGCTCGGTGGCGTGGGTATTCAGCAGGTGGCGCATGGCTACGTCCACGGCGGCGCGGTAAGCATACACATCGGCAAGGGCCGGGCGGGAAATGGTGCCCCGGTCGGCGCGGTTTACGCGGCTGCCCAGCGAGTTGTAATAGGAGTTGAACAGGTAAGCGTATTCCGGGTGAAACACGGTGTAGCCGGGCAGGTACTCGCCCAGCAGGAACGTTTCGAAAAACCAGGTGGTATGCGCTAGGTGCCACTTGGGCGGGCTCACGTCCAACATCGGCTGCACCACGGTATCCTCGGGCAGCAGCGGCTGGCAAATGGCCTCCGTTTGGGCCCGCACCAGGGCGTAGCGAGCTACCAGGGCTTCGCCGGGGCGGGCAGGAGGAGTCAGTACTTCAGGCATGGCGAGGTAGAGTTGAGCGGGAAAGGTAGGTAAATCGATAACTGATGAAGTCGGTATTGGGTTTTCTGACCAAGCCGGGGTACCCGGACTGTTAATGGTAAATACGTAGCGGGCCGGCCGGTTGATGGGGGATATGGCCTATCCCACCTTTATTTGTCTTTTATACCCGCTTTTCCTCCGAAGTACTATATGGCTTTACACCTGCGCTACACCCGACGTGCTTTGCAGTTTAACTTTCCGGCCCGCACCTCCCGCGGGGCCCTTACTGAGCACATGGCCTGGTATCTGCACCTCTCGGATGAGCACCAGCCCCGCCTGCAGGGAATAGGAGAAGCGGCCCCGCTGGCTGGCCTCAGCCCCGACTTTCGCCCTGATATAGAAGATTATCTGGCAGAGCTGTGCCGCCGGTTTAATGCCGCCGGTTACCAGACGTTTACCCCGGAAGACGTGCCCGCACTGGTAGGGGCGGAATGGCCGGCCGTGCGCTTTGCGCTGGAAACTGCCACCCTGGATTGGCAGCACGGGGGGCGCCGGATTCTTTTTGATACGGCTTTCAGCCGCGGAGAAGCCGGCCTGCCCATCAATGGCCTTATCTGGATGGGAGATGCCGCTTTTATGCGGGAGCAAATCAGCCGCAAGCTCTCCGAAGGGTATTCCTGCCTGAAGCTGAAAATCGGCAGCCTTGATTTTGCCACGGAGCTGGAATTGCTGGCCGAAATCCGCGCGGTAGCCAGCCCCCAAAAGCTTACTCTCCGGGTAGACGCCAACGGCGCTTTTACTTTGGAAAATGCCGCGCAGAGGCTGGAGCAGTTGGCCCGGTTCAGCCTCCACTCCATTGAGCAGCCCGTGCAGCCGGGGCAGCCGGCCCTCATGGCGGCCCTATGCCAGACCTCGCCCGTACCCATTGCTCTGGATGAGGAGCTGATTGGCGTAGCGGATGCTCAGGCGCAGGCCCAGCTGCTGGATGCCCTGCGGCCGGCGTATATTATTCTGAAGCCGACTCTGCTGGGCGGGGTGGCTGCCACCCGCCATTGGGTGAAACTAGCCACCGAGCGGGGCATTGGCTGGTGGCTTACATCGGCCCTAGAGTCAAATATTGGGTTGAATGCCGTGAGCCAGCTTACCGCGACCCTGGGGGTAGGTAGTTTTCCGCAGGGCCTGGGCACGGGTCAGCTGTATCACAACAACGTAGCGAGCCCGCTGCACATTCAGCACGGGTACCTGCATTACGCCGCTGGCGGTGCCTGGGAAACGCCGGACTGAGGCCCATAAAAGGACTGGATTCAGGAGTGCATTTTTCTTATATTACACGATATCTATGTCGCTCTGATGTTTGGCTCTCCACCCACCTATTCTCGTGCTTCTCGCCTGCTGCGGGGTTGGCGCAGCGCGTTGTTGGGTACTCTGTTAGTGCTTTTTACTGTATCAGGTTTCAGCCAGCCGGCTCCGTTTCAATTTACCAAAGCGCGAAAGCACCGGGTAGAAATACCTTTTGACCTGCAGCGCAACCTTATTATCCTCAGCGCAAAGCTCAACGGCAAAGGTCCGTTCAACTTTATGCTGGATACCGGGGTAGGCACTTCGCTCATCACTGATCCGCAGTTGCAGCAGCAGCTACAATTAGCGCAGGGACAGCGGTTTCGGGTGGCAGGCGTAGGTGAAGAAACCGCACTGGAAGCCTTCATGACGGAAAGTGTTCGGGTAGAGCTACCCGGGGTGGTGGCCCCCGCACTGAGCATGCTGGTATTTTCGGATGATGTCTTGGACCTTTCCAGCTATGTGGGCGTGCCTATTCATGGCATTCTGGGCCGAGATATTTTCAGGAGTTTTGTGGTGGAAGTGCAGCCTAGTGACGGCCATTTGGTATTATTTGATCCTGATAAATACAAGCACCCACGAGGCAGCCGCTGGGCTACTTTGCCCCTGGAAATGGAGGGTGACAAGGCATACATTACAACCAACGTCACCCTGCACGATTCACTGACCCTGCCTCTAAAGCTGATTCTGGACACTGGGGCCGGGCATGCACTTTCCTTGGAAACCGGCTCTGACAAACGCCTGACGCTGCCGCCTAAAGTTTTGCGCACCCAGCTGGGCCGGGGACTAAGCGGATATATCAACGGTTATATGGGGCGGATTTCCTCCATGCAGCTAGGGAAATATCATTTGAATAACCTGCTAACGTCTTTTCCTGATGATGCCGATGTGCGTCTGCGTACAGAAACCTTCCGCAACGGCAACATTGGTCTGGAGCTCCTGAAGCGCTTCTCGCTCGTTATCGATTATCCACACAACCGACTGTTGCTAAAGCCCAACTCCCTGTATCATGACCCCTTTGAGCATGATATGTGCGGCCTGGATCTGGTAGCTACCGGTCCTGATTTTCGCTCATTTATTGTGGTAAAAATTCAGCCGGCTTCTCCGGCTGCCGAAGCGGAGCTGCAGCCCGGCGACCAGCTGGTAGCCATTAATCTGTTGCCTGCCAGCTCCTACAGCCTAACCCAGCTCAGTCGTCTGCTTCATTCAGCCGACGGGCGCAGCATACTGTTTGTAGTTCGCCGCCCCGATGGCGAGCTGCATACCGCTATGGTCAGGCTCCGGCGGCAGATATAAGCCGGGTTAGGCGAAAACCCATACCTTACTACCCGTCATTTCCGCCCTATTCTCCCCCAATGCCCTCGGCTACCTCATCTGCGCTGCCCCAGCTGCCGCCCACCATTCTTGCTAATCAGCATATCTATGCTGATTACTTTGATGAAGAGTTTGCCCGGGAGCTGGATGAGAACATTCTGCAATTGCTTGACCGGGTGTGGTTTCGCTCCAGGCTGGTTGGCTTCGAGGACTTTCCGCAGCGCAACAATCCCGACCGGCCCCTGATTTTTGCCTCCAACCACTCCGGCATGGCTTTCCCATGGGATGCCATGGTGGCCCTGGCGCACCTCATGCGCAGCCTCCCCAAGCCGGATGATCTGCCCCGCCCGCTCTCGGCCCCGCTGCTCTCCAAGTCCACGCTCATGAACCCGTTTCTGGTGCAGAACTTTTGGCGCAAGTGCGGCTGCGTAGATGCTACCACGCTCAATTTTGAGACGATGATGTACTACCAGGAGCATAACCTGATGCTGTATCCGGAGGGCGTGCCGGGCATTGGTAAAGGCTTCAACCGCAAGTACCAGTTGCAGCGCCTGGCCACCAGCATGCTGCGCCTGGGCATTCAGCACCGCACCGATATTGTTCCCTTTTACACCATCAACGGCGAATACCTGAACCCCTATGCCTATAGCTGGGATTGGATAAACCGCCTGACCAAAAAAATAGGTATTCCCTTCCTGCCGCTGGGGCCTATCCTGCTGCTGGTGCTGCTGCAGCCCTGGTGTTTCTACATGGCTTTTCCGGCCAATCTCACCTACGTGCTGGGTAAGCGCATTAAACCCTACGAGCTAACATCCAAATCGCACGACGAGCTCACCCGGGACGATTATCTGGACCTGAGCGAGCAGGTACGCCGGCTCATGCAGACGGAGATGGATGCTGCCGTGCAGCAATACGGCCAGCAACCATACCGCTGGAAGGATCTGTGGCAGCGCATGAAGGAAAACCGCCGGTATTTCCCTTTCTTCCTGCCCTTTGCCTGGCCCGCCTTATTCACTGAGTTTGAGCGGCAGTATGTGAAAGAAGGGCGCCGCAATATTCAGCTCAAGCTCACCAGCCCCGGAGCCTGGCTGCGCATGATCTGGCGCAACCCCTTCACCATAAGTTTCTTCATTCCCATTCTGGGCTGGATTCCCATTGCCATTCGTGGCTACCGCGGAAATACCATCAAGCAATAAGCGCAGGAGCAGGCTTACATCGGCCTGCGCTTGTTGTAGTTTTTTTGGTTGATGAAAGAGGAAATTCTTCTTGTAAATCAGTGTTTTAGCTAACACTATTGCGCCTTTTCTGCGTATAACTATCATAGTATCGCCCACCGTTTCCAGCCATGCCTTCTTCCCAACATTTACTGCTGAAGCAGTTTCTCACGGCCGCTACGGGGCCGTTGGCCCGGCAGCGTCCTTCTTTAAGTAAACTGCGGCTGGCGAGCGAATTAGGTGGTCTTTTTCAGTTTCTGCCCTGGAACGTATTTCTCGAAGAAATCTCCATTGAAGGCATGGAAGCCGAATGGCTGCGGCCGCAGGGAGCACCCGCGCATCGGGTTTTGCTGTATCTGCATGGTGGCGGCTACGTGCTTGGCTCGCCCAACACGCACCGCAGCCTGATTGGCGCCCTGGCCCAACGCTGCCAGATGCCGGCCCTTAGCATCAATTACCGCAAAGCACCGGAGTACCCGTTCCCGGCCGCCCTCCAGGATGCCCTGATGGCCTACCGCTGGCTGCTGCAGGAAGGCTTCCAACCCAACAACATCATCGTGGCCGGTGACTCAGCCGGTGGTGGCCTGGCGCTGGCTCTGCTGCTGGCACTGCGCGACGCAGGCGAGGCCCAGCCCGCGGCGGCCATCGGCCTTTCTCCCTGGATGGATCTGGCCTTGCCCGCCGGCACATTGCATCGGTTGGGGCGGGAAGAAACGCAGGTACTGGAGGCCCTTGAAATCCGGAGCTGGGGCGCAATGTACGCGGCCGGCACCGCGCCGGAAAACCCGCTGCTCTCGCCTTCCAAAGCTGCTTTGCATGACTTGCCCCCACTCCTGATTCAGCTCTCTGATTCCGAAGTGCTCTGTGAAGACGGGTTATGCTTTGTGCAGAAAGCCCAGGCCGCGGGCGTAGCCGTTACGCTGCAGCAGTTTGAGGGCCTGGTACACTGGTGGCACCTGTTCTGGCGGTATTTGCCGGAAGGCCGGCAGGCCCTGGACCTGGCCGCGGAATTTGTGCAGGGCATTTGGGTAGCGCAGGCCGAGGCAGCCCGGTTGATAGAAGCGGCCCGCAAAAAGGTAAAAGTATCCGCGGCAACAAGTACTGTGCAGCTTAGAAAATGGGCCTAGCCAATTGCTGATAGGGTTAAACAGAAGAAAAAACATTGAGAAAGTCTGAAAAAAAATCTTTATCCTCATATTCAACTATATAGTGCGCTTTTCGTAGGTTTGTGTTAGGTAGTCGGCTTGCATACTACTTTTTACTGGCGGGCGGGTTGCGTCGCTGTTTTCATCCACATTTTTCTACCTCTACCGTTTATGGAAGATCTGTTTAAGAAGTTCATCAACGCCGGTGTCGGCTTCGTGTCGCTCACCAGTGACCGGGTTCAGAGCACCATCGATATGCTGGTGAAAGAAAGCAAACTGTCGGAGAAGGAGGGGGAGAAGATTATGGAGGAGCTGCGCAAAAACACCGACACCAAGCGCAAGGAGCTGGAAAAGCAGTTCAACAGCATCACCTCCCGCATGATGAAGAGCGTGGGTCTGGCTACCAGCAGCGAAGTGGAAGAGCTGAAGCGCACGGTGAAAGGCGGCTCCAAATCTTCGACTTCCGGCAGCAAATCCGGCGCGGCCGCTAAGCCTGCCGCTAAAGCTGCGGGTGCCAGCAGAACGGCTGGTGCGGCCAAGAGCCCGGCGGCTAAGTCCGGCAGCTCATCGGCCAGCAAAGCGGCTCCCAAAGCCTCAGCCTCTAAAGCGGGCGGTGCAGCCAAATCGGCCCCCAAAAGCGCCCCTAAAGCTTCCGATTCCACCGGTTCTTCGGCTTCCTAGTCGTTTACTGATCAGTATCTGAGAAAAAGCCAGTTCCCCGCGCTGCGAGGACACTGGCTTTTTCCTTTTTAGTGGCATTCAGTCGCTATTTTGCAGTTTCAATTCGCTCACGCCGGCCCCTCGCGCATGTTTAAGAATACCATTTCAAATCTGGGCCGCATTCGGCAGGTAGCGGAGGTGCTGGTGCGCTACGGGTTTGCCGATGTGGTGACCACCACGCCGTTGCGCCGCCTGGTGCCGCAGAAACAGCGCCTGTCCTGGCGTAACTCTGAGCAGGCCGTGTTTGAAACCACGCGCTGGGAGCGTGTCCGGATGATTATTGAGGAGTTGGGCCCCACCTTTATTAAGCTGGCCCAGGCTCTGAGCAACCGCGCCGACCTGCTTCCGCAGGGGCTGATTGATGAGTTTGAAAAGCTGCAGAGCAATGTGCCCCCGTTTGATGTGCGCATTGCCCGCCAGATTATTGAGCAGGAGCTGGGCAAGCCGGTAGAAGAGCTGTTCAGCGAGTTTGATGAGGTCACGCTGGGCTCGGCCAGCATTGGGCAGGTGCACCGCGCCCGCCTGTACACCGGCGAGGAGGTGGTGGTGAAAGTGCAGCGCCCCAACGTGCAGGAAAAAGTGCGCACCGACCTGAGCCTGCTCCACGAGCTGGTGCGCCTTACCGGTGGCTTCCTGCGCAAGCATGGCCTCTCCAACCCCCAGGACATTGTGGATGCTTTTGAGCGGAGCATGATGAAGGAGATGGACTACACCTCCGAGGCCCGCAGCATGGACCAGTTCCGCAAGCTCTACGCCGACTACGAGACGTTCTACATTCCCAAGCCCTTCCGGGAGCTAAGCACCTCCCGCGTGCTGGTGATTGAATACGTAAGCGGCTGCAAAATCACGGATAAAGCCCAGCTGAAAGCCTGGAATCTCAACCCTGAGAAGGTAGCCGAAACCGGCATGGATATCTACCTCACCCAGATATTCGAGTTTGGCCGCTTCCACGCCGACCCGCACCCCGGCAACGTGCTGGTGCGCCCCGATGGCACCCTGGTGCTCATCGACTTTGGGATGGTGGGCAAGCTCACCAAGCAGCAGAAATATGCCTTTGCGGGCGTGTTTATCAGCATGGCTCAGCAGGATCCGCGCGCCATGGCCCTGAACTTTCGCCGCCTGTCCATCACCAGCGACATTCCCGACATGCGCGCCTTCGAGGCGGACCTCAACGACCTGATTGAGGACTTCGCCACGCTGGATGTGAAGGAGATGAGCATGAGTGACCTGGCCGATTGTCTGCAGGGCATTATCTACAAGTATAAGCTGCAGGTGCCGGGCGCGGTGTTTCTGATTCTGCGGGCTTTGGTGATTCTGGAAGGCATTGGCAAAGTGCTGCATCCGTCCTTCAACACCTTTGAGTTTGTGCGGCCCTACGGGGCGCGCATCATGGCCGAACAGTATTCGCCGGAAAACATCCTCAGCGAAGCCCAGTACACCGGCACCCAACTGCTGGCGCTCATCCAAACCCTGCCGGCTGACTTGCGCCAGATTGTGCGCAAAATCTCCCGCGGCGACCTGCGCGTACGGGTAGAACTCAGCGGCTACCAACTACTCCTGCGAAAAGCCGACCAGCTGGTATCCCGCACCATCATTGCCCTGATTGCGGTGGCGTTTCTACTGTTTTCCGGGCTAAGCCTGTTGGGGCATTACTCCCCGGAAATGCGCTACGTGAATGGGATTCCGGTGCTCACGTGGTGGAGCCTAGGCATTACCGGTTTTCTGTTCTTGGTGCTGCTGATTTTGGGGACGAAGCAGGAGAGAAAGAGAGAGTAAACCCACCTATTGCAGAGTCCAATAATAGGCTAACTGAATACCTGGAAGACCAAAATCGGGTATATAGTGCCGATACACAGCATTTAATCGTACCTCTCGTCGGGGTGACAGAGGTATGCTTACACCTGCATAGGCGTCCAGGTGAAATCTTAATTCTCCTGGGTTATTGGAAGTTGAAACAACTTTAAACGAAGCTGTGCTCCCAAGCGCCCTTTGTTCCGTTTCTACCTCTCCCAATGAAATTAAATCAATACCTGTACCACCGCCCACAATTAAATTAGGACGGCGGGCAGGCCAAATTTGCTTTCCAATGAGAAGAGTTGCTGAAAGAAACTGTAATCGTGCACGTAACCTTTCTTCTATATCTATACTAGTTCCTCCATTGCTTATAACCTGATAAGGAGGCGTAGACTCGAAAAGGGCGCTGTAATCTAATTTAACTATGGTTTGAAGGCCACTAGCCCGAAAAGCCAGCCACTCCACACCGAATTGTCCACCCCATCCGGAAGGTTTTTGGCCATAAAAGCCTTCTTCCCCAAGTGGAACCCGAAGAGCATTAGTGCTGACTCCTATTGCTTGTTTCCATGCCGATTTATTTGACTGATACTGTGGTTTCCAATCTGGCTCTATGCACTGGTTATACTGGGTCAATACTTTTTGCATGTTAGCCTCTGAGAAGGATAGCGCCAATATTTCGGAGCTGGTGTGCTGAAGCGTGGGGCAAGCGCGGAGGTATTTATTTAGCACTACATGCCAGTTCGTAGCAGTCAGTTCATAAAGGGTATCAGTGGCCGCAGGGAGTAACAGCATACCAAAGTCGTTTGCAAATGAATAGAGGCTAGCGGGCCCAATTTGCTGTGGCAGCACAAAGCAAGAGACAATAGACCCAGACCCCATTCTCACCCTTCTGCTAAAAATGGGAACATTTCCCTCTAGTCCATACCCAAGAACCTGATCTGCTTCCAGGATCTTAGGTTGATTTTCAGAGGATGTGTATAAGTAGAGACGCTGGCCGCTTTTCTCCGCCACATCACCACGTATTGTGTCTCCCTGCATGGTAATAATATAGCCTGGTAATCCCTGTCCATAAGCAGATAGGCTACAAAATAAGGTTAATATGAAGCCGTAAAATCGAATCATATAGTGGGAAGAGAAAGTAGAGTAAAATGAATTCAAACAAAGGATATGAGACAAGCATAAAAAAAAGACCGGGCCAATGACCCGGTCTTTCGTCATGATGCAAAGAAATCCTATTTCAACTGCATATCCTCAATGATAGCCGCTATTTTCTCATCGGCTAATTTCTCCGCCAGCTTGAAATCCACTACTGATTTCAGGGGTTGCTTCACGCTGAAGTAGAACTTGATTTTGGGCTCGGTGCCGGAAGGGCGGGCCGAGATTTTGCTGCCGTCTTCCAGAATAAACTGGAGCACGTTGGAGCTTTCCAGACCGGTGGTGGTTTCTTGGTCGGTTTGCAGGTTGCGGATGATACCGGTTTTGTAGTCGCGCAACTCTACTACCTGCAGGCCGGCAATGGTGCGGGGGGGGTGGCGCGCAGGTCGCGCATCATTTCCTGAATATCCTCGGCACCGCGCTGGCCTTTTTTGGTCAGGGAAATGAGGTTTTCCTTGTAGAAGCCGTAGGTGGCGTACATCTGCATCATTTCCTGATACAGGGTGTGGCCATTGTCTTTGGCCACGGCGGCCATTTCGGCCAGCAGGGCGCAGGCGGAAATGGCATCTTTGTCGCGCACAAAGTCACCTATCATGTAGCCGTAGCTTTCCTCGCCGCCGCCGATGTAGTTGGCCTCGCCCTCCAGGTCACGAATGATGCCGGCAATGTACTTGAAGCCGGTCAGCGTCTGGTAGGCTTTCACGTCGTAGGCCCGGGCCACGTCGCCCAGCACGTCGCTGGTTACAATGGTGTAGACGATGAAATCCTTATCCGTCATTTTGCCGGCCTTATGGCGGGCCGAGAGCAGGTAGTGGGTGAGCAGGGCGGCCGTCTGGTTGCCGTTTACCAATACCCATTCACCGTCGGTGTTTTTTACGCCAATGCCCACACGGTCCGCGTCGGGGTCGGTGGCCAGCACCAGATCCGCATCAATGGCTTTTGCCTGGTCGAGGGCCATTTGCATGGCTACTTTTTCCTCGGGGTTGGGGGAGAGCACCGTGGGGAAGTTGCCATCCGGCGTGGCCTGGGCATCTACAATGTGCACGTTGGTAAAGCCCAACTGTGCCAGCGCCTTGGGAACCATGGTTATGCCCGTGCCGTGCAGCGGCGTGTACACAATTTTTAAATCGTGCTGGCGCTGAATAGCCTCGGGGTTGATGCTGAGCTCTTTTACCTTGGCCAAGTAGGCGGCATCCAGCTCGGCGCCAATTATATGAATGCGCGACTCTACGGGCTTGAAATGCACCTCGTCCACGCTCTGAATGGCGTTTACTTCGTTGATAATGTTGGCATCGTGCGGGGCTACCACCTGCGCGCCATCATTCCAGTACACTTTGTAGCCGTTGTACTCCTTGGGGTTGTGCGAGGCGGTAATTACGCAGCCGCTCTGGCAGCCCAGGTGCCGGATGGCGAAGGAAAGCTCGGGCGTGGGCCGCAGATCCTCAAACAGATACACTGTAATATCATTGGCGGAAAAAATGCCGGCCGCAATGCGCGCAAACTCGCGGCTGTTGTTGCGCGAGTCGTGGGCCAGCGCCACCTTAATATCCTGGCCGCGAAACGATTTCAGCAGGTAGTTGCACAGGCCCTGTGTGGCCATGCCCAGCGTGTAGCGGTTCATGCGGTTGGAGCCCGCGCCCATAATACCGCGCAGGCCGCCGGTGCCAAACTCCAGGTCCCGGTAAAATGCATCGTTCAGCGCCTCTTCCTGGTCAGTATCAAGAAGCTGCTGGATGTTGGCTTTGGTTTCGGCATCGTAGCTGCCGTTTAGCCACGTGTTTATTTTCTGCTGAACGCTGGGTGTTAAGGCCATAAATAGGGGAGAATAGGAGAGAGTCAGGGAAGAGGGTAAACATCAGAAAAAATCTGTCATCCTGAGCCCCGCGAAGAACCTTATTACGTCAGAACGATACTGGTTGTGACAACTCGTTTCGACGTGACAAGGTCCTTCGCGGGGCTCAGGATGACAGACGTGTTTTTTAGCTCTGGTGTTACAGGTTGCCGCGCAGCGCCTGCTCGCGCTCAATGGCTTCAAACAGTGCCTTGAAGTTGCCTTTGCCGAAGCTCTTGGCGCCTTTGCGCTGAATGATTTCATAGAATACAGTGGGGCGGTCTTCTACGGGTTTGGTGAAGATCTGCAGCAGGTAGCCTTCTTCGTCGCGGTCTACCAGCAGATTCAGCTCCTTCACCGATTCCATGTCTTCGTCGATGTGGCCGATGCGGTCCAGCAGGTCGTCGTAGTACGTGGCGGGCACCGAGAGGAACTCCACGCCGCGGCGGCGCAGCTCGCTCACGGTGTGGCGAATATCATTAGTGGCAATAGCAATGTGCTGCACGCCGGCCGAGTGGTAGTAATCGAGGTACTCCTCAATCTGCGACTTTCTCTTGCCTTCGGCTGGCTCGTTGATGGGGAACTTCACGTAGCCGTTGCCATTGCTGACCACCTTCGACATCAGGGCCGAATACTCCGTGCTGATGTCATCATCATCGAAGGTAATCAGCAGCTTAAAGCCCATTACGTCCTCGTAGAATTTCACCCACTGGTTCATCTCGCCCCAGCCCACATTGCCTACGCAATGGTCAATATGGAGCAGGCCGACGGGGGCACCCTGCGGTACCAGGCTTTTCTTAGCCACGAAGCCGGGCAGGAAAGGCCCGCTGTACTTGCTGCGCTCCACAAAAGTGTGAATGGTTTCGCCGTAGGTGTAAATGCCGGCGAGGGTTACTTCACCAAACTCATCGGAAATGGAGTAGGGCTCGAAGGCAGGCTTGGCGCCGCGCTTGGTGGTTTCCTCGAATGATTTGCGGGCGTCATCCACCCACAGGGCCATTACCTTCACGCCGTCGCCGTGCTGGCGCACATGGTTGGTAATGTCGGAATCGGGCAGCAGGGAAGTGGTGAGGACGATGCGGATTTTGCCCTGCTGCAGCACGTAGCTGGCACGGTCGCGCAGGCCGGTTTCGGGGCCGGCGTAGGCCACCAACTCATAGCCGAAAGCGGCCTGGTAGTAGTAGGCCGATTGCTTGGCGTTGCCCACGTAGAATTCTACGTGGTCGGTACCGTTGAGGGGGAGGAAATCGTGGGCGGGGTGGGCCTGCACTTCCGGCGAGGTCATGGTTTGCATGGCAGAAACGGCTAGAGTGGGTTCGGGTGGAGATAATGCAGTTGTGTGGGGTAAAAATACACGTTTGTGGTAAAACGTTCCGCAGAAAGGTACGGGCCCCACCAAAGGCCGGCGCTTTTGGCCCGGGTTGTGCGGCAGAATTCCCGAATCCTACGCACCTTTGCAGTAAACCCAACTATGTCTGTGGCTATGAACAAAGAGGACCTCAACCGCGCCCTTATTACCCTGATCGAGAAGAAGCAGGCGCTGCACAAGCTCTCCTACGACAACCCGCGCTACGATGATATTGAGGAAGAGCTGCACGACCTCGAAGACGACTTCAACGACGAATACGGCCCTTACCTGGAGGAAGTACTGGAGAAAGTGCACGAGAAGCTGTGCCCCGATACCGACGTGCTGCTGCCCACCGCCTACCTGCCCAACGACATTGGCGGCGACACCGACTACCTACCTTCGCATAAAGAAGGCGTTTGGGTTGACTCAGATGAATTCCCCGGCAAGGAAGCCCGCCTGGTGCTGGTGCCCAACCCCACGCGCATCATCCTGTCAGTAGGCAAGAAAGTACGCAAAGAAGTCTGGACGGCATAAACCCATGCTCTACCGCATAGCGGAATCTTCTGACTGGCAGCAGGCCCGGGAAACCGGCTTTTTCGCCAGCTTTGATCTGGAGGCCGAAGGCTTTATTCACGCCTCCGAGCGCCACCAGATTCTGGAAACCGCACGCCGCTATTACCTGGGGCGCGAAGACTTGGTTCTGCTGGAAATTGAAGAGGCTGCCCTGGCCGCCGCTGGCATTCTGGTAGAGCGGGAGTGGGCCGAAAGCCGCCAGGAATATTTCCCGCACATTTTTGCGCCAGTGCCTGTAGAAGGCATTCTTCGGACGTGGCCTTTTGAAGCTACCGCCGCGGGTGAACTCCAGCTTCCTGAGGAGTTAGAGCTTATCTGATTTTTAAGAATAGAACACAAAAAGGCCGCTGCATATGCAGCGGCCTTTTTGTGTTTGTTAAGATAAGCGAGGGTTATAGCAGATCAGCCAGTTCCAGCCACCGCTCGCCTTTGGCGTCCAGCTCCGCATCGGTGCGCTTGAGCTGGGCCGCCCAGTCGGCCAGTTCCTGGTGCGAGCCGGCGCCGGAGTTCAGCTTTTCGATGAACTGCTGCTTTTGAGTTTCCAGCTGCGCGAGCTCCTTTTCCAGGTTATCGTACTCCTTTTTCTCGGTGAAAGAAGCTTTACGCTTGGCAGGAGCCGCTTCAACGGGAGCAGCCACGGACACGGGCTTAGGCGCCGGGGCGGCCACTGCTTTCTGCGCCTTTTGGGCTTCGCTGGCTGCGGTATCGGCCTCCTTTTCTGCCAGCCACTCGCGGTAGTCGGTGTAGTTGCCGGGGAAGTTCAGGACGGCTCCGCCGGGCTCCAGCACAAACAGGTGCTCGGCCAGGTGGTCGAGGAAGTACCGGTCGTGGCTCACGATGAGCAGACAGCCGGTGAAGTGCAGTAGGAAGTCTTCCAGAATGTTGAGCGTGGCCAGGTCCAGGTCGTTGGTTGGCTCGTCAAGAATCAGGAAGTTGGGGTTTTTGATGAGCACCCGCAGCAGCTGCAAACGGCGCTTTTCGCCCCCGCTCAGCTTGTTGACCAGCGTATACTGCTGGGCCGGCGGAAACAGGAACAGGTTCAGGAACTGACTGGCCGTGAGCACGTCGCCGTTGGCCAGCTCCACCACTTCGGCCACTTCCTTTACAATGTCAATCACGCGCTGCTCGGGGTCGAACTCCAGCTCTGTTTGGGTGTAGTAGCCAAACACGGTGGTCTGGCCCACATCAATGGTGCCGGAATCGGGCTGCAGCTTGCCCGTGAGCATGTTCAGCAGCGTGGATTTGCCGGCGCCGTTGGGGCCTACCAGCCCAATGCGGTCCTTCTTTTTGAACACGTAGCTGAAGTCATCCAGCACCACATTACCCCCAAACTGCTTGTTCAGGTGGCTGGCTTCAATGATTTTGCCGCCCTGGCGGGTGGTTTTTACGCTTAGCTCAATCTGCTGCTTGCTCAGGTTGGTGCTGGCCTTCTCCTTGGTTACGTAGAAGGCATCGATGCGGGCTTTTTGCTTGGTACCACGGGCCTGGGGCATGCGGCGCATCCAGTCCAGCTCCTTTTTGAACAGCTGCCGGGCCTTTTCTACTTCCACGGATTCGCGCATTTCGCGGTCAGCCTTCTTCTCCACAAAGTAGGCGTAGTTGCCCTGGTAGCGGTACATGTTGCCTTTGTCCAGCTCCACAATTTCGTTTGCCACTTTGTCTAGGAAGTAGCGGTCGTGGGTCACCATCAGCAGGGTGAGGGTGGGGGAGGACAGGCGGTTTTCCAGCCACTCAATGGTGGCCAGGTCCAGATGGTTGGTAGGTTCGTCCAGCAGCAGCACATCGGGCTCCTCAATCAGCACGCGGGCCAAGGCTACGCGCTTGCGCTGCCCGCCGGAAAGCTGGCTCACGTTGCGCGTCAGCAGCTCGCCCAGAATGCCCAGGCGGGCCAGGATTTGCTGCACCTGCGCTTCGTAGTCCCAGGCGTTGAGGGAATCCATGCGCTCCAGCACGCGCTGCAGGTCGTCGGATTTGTGGTTGGGGTCGTTTACGACGTGCTCGTACTCCTGAATGGCCTTGAGCGTATCGTTCTGGCTGGCGAAGATGGTTTCTTCCACCGTCAGGGATTCATCAAACACGGGCTGCTGGCCCAGGTACGTAACCCGGATGCCCTTGCGGGTGCTGACCAGGCCGGTGTCAGGCGTTTCCAGGCCCGCCAGAATGCGCAGCAACGTGGTTTTGCCGGTGCCATTGATGCCCACGAAGGCCACCCGCTGGCCCTGTTGCAAGCCAAAGTTTAAGTCTTTAAACAGCCACCGGTCGGTGTAATTTTTGGAGAGATTCTCAGCAGAAAGCAAATTCATACCACAAAGGTACGAGAGGTGAAATTGTGAAGTGGTGTAATGGTGCGTTTTACCCTTTAAACCCTGCCAGTATCACCAGCCGAGTACCCCTCTCACTACCTCAGCTTTCAGATCACCTGCACCCGGTCCATATTCAGCTCGTCCCGCAGAATCTCCAGCCCCTTATAGGCCAGGGGGCGGCCGGTGTTGGTGGTCAGCTCGCCCCCGTCGCGGTGCAGGTAAGCCACATCGAGTACTAGCTGTGTGTATTTCCGCTCGCCCAGCTCAATGGCAATGGGGCGCCCAAGATGGGAATCGAAGGCGGCCAGGGCGCGGTCAATTTCTTCCAGGATGGTACTCATGGACAGTATTTTCGAATGGAATGGTGGGCTAAGATAGTATTTTGCTAAAAATATCAGCATCCGGCGGTGCGTTTCCGCGGATGCCGGCCACTGAAAAGCGCTACCTTGCGGCCCTATGGCATCATCTGCTCCCGACCTCAGCGCCTGTCCCATCGGGCTTTTTGATAGTGGCATTGGCGGCCTGACCGTGGCCCGCGCCGTTAGCCGCGTGCTCCCGCATGAGCGCCTCGTTTACTTCGGCGACACGGCCCACCTGCCGTACGGCGACAAAAGTACGGCCGCCATTCAGGCCTACTCCGTGAAAATCTGCGACTTACTGCTCAAGCAGCATTGCAAGGTGATTCTTATTGCCTGCAACTCAGCCTCGGCGGCGGCTTATGAGTTGGTGCGGGAATATGTGGGTAGCAAGGCGCGGGTGCTGAATGTAATAGACCCCATTGTGGCCCATGTAGGAGCTACTTACGCCAACCGCACGGTGGGCCTCATTGGTACCAAGCAAACCGTGAACAGCAACGTCTACCGCAAAAAGATAGACGACCTGGATGTGAACGTAGACCTGCACTCCCTGGCCACGCCGCTGCTGGTTCCCATGATTGAGGAAGGCTTCTTCAACAATACCATTTCTGATAACATCATCCGCACGTACCTCACCAACCCCGTGCTGGAAAACATTGAGGCCTTGGTGCTGGCCTGCACCCACTATCCGCTGATTAAGGAGCAGATAGCCGATTTTTACCAGGGGAAAGCAGATGTGCTGGATGCTTCTGATGTGGTAGCAGAGCACGTGCGGCACTACCTCAAGGAAAACCATCTGGCCGCCAAGGCCGGAGGGCCGGCGCCGGTACATCATTTCTATGTGTCGGACTTTACCAGCTCATTTGAGCAGAGCACCCGCATCTTCTTTGGGCAGGAAGTTCAGCTGGAGCACTATCCATTGTGGGAGTAGCGCCATAAAAGAGCCAAAGCACCCATAGGCAACCATATGTCTATGAGTGCTTCTTGCGTTTGCTGTGTAGATATGATTTAAATAATATTCTATTGAATAGAATGCATGCAAGGCTTTAGTGTATTGGATTAATATAATAATACCAAAATAATTTTGCATTATTAGTTTAAATAACTAGGTTTAGGGGCTGGATAAGCTACTGGAAATAGCCAGTGGGGCCAGTTACAGCTATTGAGTTTATTGCTTTTGTCCTTTGAAAGGCAGAAGGATTATCCCTTAGTATTCTCTACTCCTATGGCTAAATCCACCACTAAAGCTACCAAGCCGGTTCTCCCACCTCTGTGGTGGCGCCCCTGGACCATGGCCCTGAGCAGCCTGGCCGGACTGATGTACCTGCAGCACCCGGCGCAGGCCCAGGAAAAAGTGCCCGCTACGCCTAAAGAAGCCCCGGCAACCAGGCAGGAATTGCCTTTGCCCGCCGATAGTACCCATGCCAAACGAATGGCCGGCCTGGAAGTAGGCAGCATGGTGGTAGACCAAACCATCAGCAAAGTTGGCCACGACTTCTACGACGTGTTCTATGCCCAATGGGAAGCCCCGGCGGGTGCCAATGATTTTATGATTGTAATCCGCGAAAAGCCTTCCCGGGGCCTGGGCGCCATGATATCGGTGCAGATTAATGATACCGACCTCCTGGAGATGCCCATTCAGCCCAAGTTCGACCAGATAGAAGCCAGCGCCTTTAGTGCCGTAGCAGTGGCGCAGGAATATCTGGTCAATCAGCTGGTGACGCAAAGCCAGCTGGAAGAGCACGCCGACCAGGTGGGCAACGGTATTTACTAAAGGAATTGTTTCTGACGCTATTGCTTCCCCCTATGAAAAACTTCTTTACATGGCGTCTTTGGCTGGTTGGCTCGTTGCTATTTCTGGGTAGTCAACAGCTGGTGCAGGCCCAGGACCTAATTTATGAGCCCAAGAACCCTGCTTTTGGGGGCGGCAATACTTTCAACTATTCCTGGCTGCTGAGCTCGGCCCAGTCGCAGAACAAGCTGGAAGACCAGGACCAGCGGAAAGGGTTTGAGCGCGACCCGCTGAAGGACTTTGAGGAGAATCTGAACCAGCAGATTCTTAGTAACCTGGCGCGCAAGCTGGTAGCCTCCCAGTTCGGCGAGTCGGAGCTGCAGGAAGGCACTTACATCATTGGGGTATATGAAATTGTGGTTGCCCCCAGCTCTGATGGGGTTTCAGTGCAGGTAACCGACACCGGCACCGGCGACCAAACCACGGTGGTGATTCCCTTCTATTAAACCCTGGCCTTCTCCTTCTATTCTATGACTTATCTAATGCGGTGGCTGCGCACTGGCCTAATGGTCGGGGTGGGCTTGCTGGCCAGCTGTGCGCCTTATTTTCACCAACCCTTTGCCTCTACCCCGGCCCGGCTGGGGGCTGAGCTGCGTGCCAACAGTGATTTTAAATCTCTGCCGGCGGCCCAGCAGCGGGTGGTGGTGGCCGTGTATAAGTTTCGGGATCAGACCGGGCAGTATAAACCCTCAGCCAACGGCTCCAGCTTTTCTACAGCCCTAACCCAGGGCGCTACTTCTATTCTGTTGCGGGCACTGGAAGAGTCGCAGTGGTTTGATCCTATTGAGCGGGAAAACCTGGGCAACCTGCTCAACGAGCGGAAAATCATTCGCTCCAGCCGGGCCGAATACTCCGACCAGGGTGGCGGCAAACAGCAGCAGCCGCTGCTGCCGCCCCTGCTGTTTGCGGGCGTGCTGCTGGAAGGCGGTATTATTTCCTATGATGCCAACGTCATTACGGGGGGAGCCGGCCTGCGCTACTTTGGCGCCGGTGCCTCCGGGCAGTACCGCCAGGACCGCGTAACGGTATACCTGCGCGCCATATCTACCAGCAATGGTAAGATTCTGAAAACGGTGTACACCACCAAGACCATTCTCTCGCAGCAGGTAGATGCCAGCTTGTTCCGGTTTGTCAAGTTTAAGCGCCTGCTGGAAACCGAAACCGGCTTTACCTACAATGAGCCCACCGAAATGGCCGTGAAAGATGCCATTGAGAAATCAGTCCAGTCTCTGATTCTGGAAGGCATCCATGAGGGGCTCTGGAGCACGCGCAACCCCCAAGACCAGAACGGCCCGGCTCTGCAGGCGTACCTGAATGAGAAAAAAGAAAACCTGAACATCGACTTCCTGGACCGCACCTTATCTGACCGGCGCGGCCACCTGGGCGCGGGGCTGCTGGTGGGTGGGCAGCGCTATGCCGGCGACTATAAAGGGGCTCTTACCCGCCCCGGCGCCGAAGTAACCCTGCGCTACACGGGACCCCTGGATAATAAGTTCTCCGTAGCCGTGAACATCGGCCAAAGCCAGCTGGCTGCGTCTGACTATTACAAGCAAACCCTGTACTACGCCGAGCTATGTGGCTTATACCGCTTACTCCCGCGCGACAAGTACACGCCTTATCTGCTGGCCGGCGCTGGGTTTATTGTGAAAGATGCTCTGGAGCGCCGGACGATAAGTAAAGGATCCAACTACCTGCCGCATCTGGTAGCCGGCGTGGGCATGGAATATATGCTCACAAACAGGGTAGGCCTGAGCGCCGTGCTGAACTCGCACTATGTACTATCTGATAATCTGGATGATACCAAACAGGGAAAGTATAATGACTATTACTGGGGCGCTCTGGGAGGAGTCACCTTCTACATTGGAGGAACCTTAAATCGGGTTAAAAGCCAAGCAACACCGAAGAAGTAAAATAAACCTATAATAAAACGAATAAAAATTTATAATAAAAAGATAAATTGCACTTGATTTATAATTTTATAAACATATATTTGGACTATTCCTCCGGAGGGAATAGTCCTTTTTGTTATCTCAGTCTACCCAAAACAAAACAAACGATGAAAAAGCTAAATCTAATTGTTGCTTTAGTATTTACGGCCGGAGGAGCCTTTGCTCAGGAGAACAGCAGTGCTGTGGAGCAGTATGGTGATATGAACGAGGCCACTGTTGATCAGGCAGGTTATAGGAATGAAGCATATATAGGCCAAGGAGGATATGATAACAAAGCTTCTCAAGCACAATATGGCCGGCATAACGAAGCCTATATTGTACAACTAGGTGAGGAAAACGAGGCATCTCAGATGCAGGAAGGCCGGCGTAACGAAGCTAGTATTCTGCAGGTTGGGGTAGCCAACACGGCGTATCAGGATCAGATTGGCCGGCGTAATATGGCCGAAGCCACTCAGGCAGGTGGAGGTAACTATTCCGTGCAAAATCAGGATGGTCACCGCAACGAAGCCTCAGTAGAGCAGGTAGGTCTGTTAAACGGTGCGTATCAGGAGCAATCCGGTGGCCATAATATGGCCTCTTCCACACAGTATGGCTTGTTGAACAGCTCTGAGCAATACCAGTCCGGGTACCGCAACGAGGCTACGGTAGACCAGTCCGGTGGGGGCAACTATGCCATCCAGATGCAGGAAGGCCGCCGCAACTCAGCTTCTATTGTGCAGGATGGAATTCTGAACGAGGCTATTCAACTGCAGAGTGGCAACCGCAACACGGCCGAAATTTCTCAGGAAGGGGAAGAGAGCTTTGCTGGTCAGGCACAGGCCGGTGATGACAACTATGCCCATATTGATCAGGATGATGATGGGTACCACTATGCTACCCAACTGCAGTTGGGTGATGGCAACAGCGCCATTACCAAGCAAGGCTCTTATGGCCAGGTGAGCACGGTGCTTCAGGTTGGCAATGGCAACTCCGCCATTGTGCATCAGGACCATCCCTAAGCGGCCCTGGGTATAAGCCCGATACGGTGGCTGGATAACGGCAAATCGCTCTTATTCACCCAATTCCACCCGTTGCTTCCCGCTTATACCTAACCTCAACCGTAACCAGTATATCCTACCCCGCATACCTATTGGTATGTAGGGTAGGATAATTTTTTTATGTATATTCACTATTCTTATAATAAATGGAATAAACTTCTTCTTCTTACTATTTCCTATACCCGTATATGCCATGAAAAAGCTACCCGTATTTGCAGCCTGTATGCTTGCTGCCGCTGCAGCCCACGCCCAGGTAAATTCCAATGAAGTAGAGCAGACAGGCAACCTGAATACCTCCTCTATTGTCCAGACCGGGTCTGCCCAAACGGCCTACATCGGGCAAACGGGGAATAGCAATAGTGCTTCGCAGCAGCAAAGCGGAACCCTGAATGACGCCTTTATTCAGCAGATAGGGAATAAAAACGTGGCCTCCCAGGTGCAGGAAGGGCGGGAGAACCAGACGGAAGCCTTTCAGGAAGGCGAAAGTAACTCGGCCCAGGTATACCAGAGCGGTGCCAGTAGCTACGCTGGACAGTTTCAGATGGGCGACCATAATGCAGCCGGTATTTCCCAGTCAAACACCTTTAGCTTAGGCAGCTGGGCTACGCAAGTGCAGTATGGCAACCAGAATACCGCCAGCATCAGCCAGGCCCGCTTCGACCATTTTGCCGCGCAGTATCAGTTCGGGAACCACAATACGGTAACCACCACCCAGTACGGTGATGGCAACTACACGGGTCAGTGGCAGATAGGTAACCAGAACACCGCGGCCATTTCCCAGCTAGGTTTCCTTAACTCCGCTGTCCAGATACAATATGGAAACAAAAACACCGCGACTATTGCGCAGGACGGCGTGGAAAACCAAACGGTGCAGTACCAGGCCGGGGATAAGAACTACGTCGCTATTGATCAGGATAGGAGCGGAAACGTTGCCACCCAAACGCAGTTGGGCAATAGTAACAGCGCCATTACCCAGCAAGGCTCCTTGGGTAATGTTAGTGACATGCAACAGGAGGGCAGTAGCAACTCTGCCGTAGTGAAGCAGGACCACCCCTACTAATTGCTGCTGATGTCATCCTGTACTGGCCGTAGACACATGTAGGAGGTGAATAGTATAATTTATTTGCTAATAATTTGTTTTTATAAGTGGATAATCGTAAACTCAACTCTATAATTGAACCACTCTTACCCGCTATAAAAACAACATAATCTTGCTTTATTCTTAAACGCTGCTTTCACGCGCTTCTACGCTATGAAAATACCTTTTCAAGTTATGCCCTTCATTTTGGGGCTTATTCTACCGGCCTTTTTCAGCTCTGCCAGGGCGCAGGGAGCTGCTGCCATGGAGCAGCGTCTGGCCCTGGAAATAACCAATGCCGCGGCACCTGTTATGCCAGCGGCATCTCAGGATCAGGCTATTATTATGCAACATGGCGCTGCCAACGAAGCAACGGCAACACAGCGCTATGGTGCTGGCGGTGCATCAAATCTGGTGATGATTGAGCAGGCCGGCGCCGCCAATATTACCCAAGTAAGCCAGCAGGGCAATGGGCTGCGCACTACTGTGCAGCAGCGCGGTACGGGTAACGTGGCAGAATCGGAGCTGCGAGGTGAAAACCTGGAAAGCCTGATTCAGCAGAATGGAGAAGATAACCTGGTGCAGCAGCAGGTGCAGGGCAACGACCAACGCTATGTAATTCAGCAGGATGGCGTTGGTAATGAGCTGCGCCAGGTAGAAACTACTTCTACCAATCGGGGCTATGAGGTGCACCAACGCGGCAATGGCATCCGCATGACCATTGTGCAGGGGCAGGCGGTACCTTAATGGCCACTGGCCCAGGCTGCCGCGTTGCCCGGTTCTGGGTACTGGTATGATTTTCTGAATTCTGTATTTACTACTTCTACTGTTATCAGCTATGAGACTTTCTGTTCTTCCTTTGGCCGCATTTGGGGTCCTGTTTCAGCCAATTCTGGGTACGGCAATACCGCGCCGCAATGGCAATTCTAATCCTTCTTCCTGCGAAGCAAAAGTGGAGATGCGAAAGGAAGGGAAATTCCTGGTTATTCTGGGCCATTGCCACAACGCCAGCCCGGTGCCGGTGTGGGTGCGCTACGAGTTGCGCACCGACCGGCGTGGCTCATCCGGCTCCTCACACAATGCTCAGGCGGGGCGCATGCTGGTTCCGGCGGAGCAGGATATTATTCTTTCCAAAACCACTATTATGGCCGGGCCCCAGGACGCCTACCAGGTGTGGCTGCGCCTGCTCGACGACCAAGGCTCGCCCATCTCCGATGACTCGCTCCGGTATTCTCCTGCCTCCGCCGGGCGATAAGGCCTGACCATCTGGTTCTGCCTGCCGCTTCTTCCCACCGTCCGCCCTATGCTTATGCTTCGTTTCCTCCCTGGCCGGCAACCCTGGCTATGGCTTCTGCTTGTTGTTTTGTTGCTATCAGGCTGCAAGGAAGACACGATTACCCCCACTTTATATGGCTCGGTAGAGGGCGTGGTATTAGATGCGAGTGACAATACACCCCTGGCCAACGTCATCATCACCACCAATCCCGCCACTTCCTCCTTTGCTACTGATGAAGAAGGCCGCTTTTCACTGCCCAACATTGCGGCCGGCAAGTATTCCATCTCAGCCCATAAAATAGGGTATAAGGGAGAA
This sequence comes from Hymenobacter sp. DG25A, assembly GCF_001280305.1. Classification (NCBI taxonomy): domain Bacteria; kingdom Pseudomonadati; phylum Bacteroidota; class Cytophagia; order Cytophagales; family Hymenobacteraceae; genus Hymenobacter; species Hymenobacter erythromyxa. The sequence continues at coordinate 1,009,857 of NZ_CP012623.1, forward strand.
ACCAGCAGTATTACAGTAGGAGAGGAGCAGCTTACGGAAGTAACCCTGGCGCTGGAGCACGCCGTTTCGAATCAGGGACCTAATGCGCCTTTCAACCCTTCGCCCGCTCCCGGCGCCGTTGATCAGCCCGTTTCTCTTACGCTCCGCTGGCAGGGCAAAGACCCCGACAAAGGCGACAGTCTGCGCTATGATGTATTGCTGTACGAAGGCAACTCCACCGACCGCAATATCCTGGCAACTTCTATCCGGGACACGTTTTATACCGTCAATAACCTCAAGTATAACACGGCTTATTTCTGGCAGATTACGGCCCGCGACCAGGACGGCTTGACAGCGCGCAGTGAAGTCTGGTCGTTTCGGACGGCTTCTTTTCCGTTAAACCGCTACGTATTTGCCCGCACGGTAGAGGGAAACACGGATATCTATTCGGCTAATGCCGATGGCAGCACTTTGCAGCGCCTCACCACTGCTGCCTTCACTGAAACCGCCCCCCAGATTAGCCCCACCCGCGACAAAATAGCCTACACCTCCAACGAAACCGGCCAATACCAGCTTTACACTATGAACCGGGATGGGTCCGGGCAGCGCCGCATCACCATGCTCTCAGTAGAAGGCTACCAGAACAGCGGCATCGGCTATTGCTGGTCGCCGGATGGCGCGCAACTTGTCTATAGCCATTACGACCAGCTCTACCGCATCAACCGCGACGGTACCGGCCTTACGCTACTGGCAACGGCTCCCGCCGGCCGCCACTTCCGTCAGTGCGACTGGACCGTGCAAGGCAACCTGTTGCTGGTGCAAACCATTGGAGCCAAGCCCTACGACTCGGAGATATACCTCTACAATGCCGATGGAACCAGCCCCCGCCTCGTGGTTAAAAATCTGCCCGGCCGTGTCGATTCGCCCTCTTTCAGTATAGACGGTACAGAAATGCTGTATACGCACGACGCTGCCGGATTTGAATCCAATGCAGGTCGGCAGTTGAATACCCACATCTATAAGATGAAGCTGGATGGTACCAACTTAGTAGACCTCTCTACCGGCAAGCAAGCGGGGACCAACGATATGGAGCCACGCTTTTCCCCCGATGGCGCATCCGTCATTTTTATTAACCAGGCCAACGATGGCCAGACTCCGCCCGAGGTGTGGACCGTAGGCAGTGAAGAAAACGGTGCCGCCCGCACTAAGCTCTTCGATAATGCGGACCATCCAGACTGGAAGTAGTAGAGGATAGTTAGTTTTAAGTGCCCACTTCACCCCGAAGCCCAGAACCAATTAGGTTCTGGGCTTCGGGGTGAAGTGGTTTATAGCAAACATTAGGAGCCAAGTAAATAACCCATTAAGTAGAATTCCGTTTATATATAAATCCAGTTATAAATTGAATTGAGAAGAATGATTTTATAAAAATAGATATATAAAATGTGATAGGAATATATACATAAACATAAGGGCTTATATATACAGGAAGTCTTATGAGTGCAAAAACAGATATTTCTTGAGTAATAAGACAACTTTGTTAAATACAATATAGCGAATATTTGAAGCAGCGGGAACTATTACTGACTGCTTCCTGTCTGCAAGCCAAAATGGGCCTTAGGTAAGGTACTGGCTTTAAAAGATCAGAATGAGTCTATTTTTTTGATACAATGCCGGGATATTGGCATGAAATATGCGAAATTGCGTCCAATTCTTAAATGCATGTTGGGTCTTGATGTTGGTTGAAATAGTGATAAAATATGTATAAAAAATCAAACAACGTAAAACCGATTTGTCCGTAAATTTACCTGTTGGCTCGAGCGGTATAGGTCAATAATCCATTGATAATAAAAACTTTCATTCTGCACTTTCCATTTTTCATATGAAACACACGTACATGCGTACCCCAAAGCCAGTCCAATGGGCTGCCTTATGGATGTTCTTCCTGGTCTTATTTGCGTTGCCTGCTATTGTTCAGGCGCAGGATCTTTCGGGCTCATCAATTACTACAACAACTAATCCTACTTTTGCAAATACTGAAGTTGGAAGTAGCACTGTTTATGATAATAGTTCGCCGGCCATTAGAGTTCGGGTAAATGTAGATGGGCAAGACCTAACAGGTAACGTAACGGTTTCTGTTACGGGAGGTGTCTTTGCTGTTGCTAATTTCACCAATGCTAATAACATAGGGTCATACAGCAGTTCGGTAACTGTTAATGCTAATAATGGTGGTAATGCAAGTGGTTCTGTAATAGTCCGATTCTCTCCAACTGAAGCAAAGCTATACACTGGCCAGATTATTGTTTCGTCTCCGGGCGCAACCTCACGTACTTTTAATATAAGTGGACGTGGAATTGCTCTAGCACCAGTATTAAGTATAACCCCTAGCTCTTATACTTTTGATAATACTGAAATTGGATCCGTGTCCTCGGATGCTACTTTTAATGTGACAGGTCAGAATTTGACCGGTAATGTTACGGTTACATCCAGCAATGGCGAGTACCTAATTCTGGATCCAGCTACTAATATTTATGGTAGCACTCTTTCCTTAGCTAAGTCTGCCACAGGTACTGTAGCAACTACTATTCAGGTACGCTTCAAGCCTACCAGTACTGGTAACAGCACAGGCAACCTCACAGTATCATCTACTGGTGCAACTTCACTGGTTGCAGCTTTGAGTGGAAAAGGGTTGCAGAACACCCAGCCTTACTTCACTGTTGATCCAACCACTATCAATTTTGGCGACGTATCAGGTACTGGCTCGGCTCAGTCCTTGTACTTCAGTGTGAGTGGTGGTAATCTGGCAACCAACAATCCTATTCATTTGGTTGTAGATAATACTAGCATTCAATTTCGGATTAAGGACAGTGGTGCTGCTTTTAGCAACAACCCCATTGACATCAATCCTATAAATGGCCAAGTTGCAGAGACTATTATCGAAGTACGTCTGCGTTCAGTTTCACAGGGTGCTTTTGATCATAACATCACAGTGTCTGTTACCAATACAACTCTGCCATCTAAGGTAGTACGTGTTCTGGCAAACAACCCTTTCACGAGCGGTACTTCAGCCCAGTCGTCGGTTACTGCTTTGGGTGCCAGCAAGCTTCCAATCTTCTCTACAGTTCCGGGCCAGCCATCTGAGTCGCGCTCTTATAAAGTGACTGGCGAATTCCTAGTGCGCCCGATAGTTATTACAGCACCCAATAACTTCCAGATTGCGCTTGATTCGCTCTTCACTCAGGATGTTGCTTCAAATGGCTTCAAATCCTTCTCATTGACGCCTAACGCAGCAGGAGCAGTTGCCCCTACTCGCGTATATGTGCGTTACCTGCCAATAGTTGCTGACCTGGAAAGCCGGGATATTAGCCATGTAAGTCAGCCTGCTACCACCGTAAACGTAACAGTAGTCGGTAATAGCCGTCCTTTCTTGAGCATAACTCCTGCTTCACTTCTCGATTTTAAGACTCCAATCGTCATTAACCAGAAATCGGAAATTCGGGAATTGACATTGACGGCCTTGCGGGCACGTGAAATCATCCGTATTTCAGTTTCACCGGATGAAGATCCTGCTAATTATAACACTACAAACAAGCAGCAGTTTGAAATCTCACTATCAGGTGCTGAGGATGACTTCCATACCTTCATTGATGTACAGCCAAGCGCTACTACCTACTCTGTAGACAGAAAAATTTATGTTCGCTTTGTGCCTACCCGCGTTGGCTTGCCAGTAGCAGAAGTTCGCTATAAGAGCACGGAACTGTACACCACGGATTCAAATGGTAACCAGATCTATAAAGTACTGGATGACCGTTTGAAAGGCTGGGCTTTGGCCATTGAGCCTACCAAGCAAACAGAGTACAAGGCTGTACGCAGCACAGATTTTACTGGCGCGACGGTAACATACATTCCTGCTTATGATGGCGACTCTTACGAAGCAAATGGGTTCGGCCGCTTCCGCTTGGTAGTTATCAGCGAAAAATCAACGTTGCTGCCGCCTCAGGATAATCCTAAAGATGGTATTGCCTATAACCCAGGCTCTAATGGCTACCAGACAGGTGACCAGATTAGCCCAGGCTTCTATGTTGTAGCAAGCGGTTCCGGCACTGTAGCTACCTTCACAGGTCTGGATGCTGCCAAAACATACTACGTTTATGTGTTTGACTACAATGCCAACAACCCCGGTCAGAATGCCATTAACGGTGTTGCTTATAACTTCAAAACGCCCACGGACTTCTCGCCAATTCCTGGCTACATTATTCCCGGCAACCCGGTAATTCTGCCTGTTCAGCTGGCCAACTTCACGGCTAAACTGAACAATAAGCGGGTGGATCTGAACTGGGTTACGGCTTCGGAGAAGAACAGCAAAGCGTTTGAAGTAGAGCGTTCCGCAGATGGTATCAACTTCCAGAAGCTACAGTCAGTAGCAGGCCAAGGCAATACCACTACCCGTCATGAGTATGCTTCTGTTGATGCACAGCCTTTGGTAGGTGTTTCCTACTACCGCCTGAAGCAGGTTGACACAGATGGTAAGTTTGCTTATTCAGGCGTAGTCACTGTGAACAATGTAGGCAACGGTGGGGTGGCCATGTATCCTAACCCAGTGCGTGACCAGCTGATGATTCAGCTGCCAGGTAATACAAAAGGTGCTGTAGTTACTGTATCTGACCTCACTGGCCGTGTGCAGTTCACCAAGACCCTTTCAACTGAAGGCCGTCTGAATATGAATAGCCTTAAGCCTGGCATATATGTGGTTACCGTGGTGAACGGTGGCCAGCGCTTTACTCAGAAAATTGTAAAGCAATAGTTGCTCCTGCAATTTCACCTGATTAAGAAAGGCCTCCTGGATTTCCAGGAGGCCTTTCTTTGTTTTGAACCATTTCATAATGATTCATTAACAGGATATTAGCTTTCGAACTGGGGGAAGTTACATTATCTTTGTGGCCCGATTCGCTCCTGTTCTTCTCTTTTTCACACACTGCCCCTATGCACACACTTTTACTTCATTGTTTAAGAGCCCCTTCACTTCACGTAAGGGGCTTCTTTTTGTCGTTAGTAATGCTTTTGCTTCCGCTGTTGGTGTGGGGTCAGAGTTCAACTCTTGTGATTAGCCAAGTATATGGCGGCGGGGGTAATGCAAGTGCATCCTATTTGAACGATTTCATAGAGTTACATAACGTTAGTGCTGGTAGTATTTCCCTCAGCAACTATTCTGTTCAATACTTCACTTCTAGTGGTTCGGGTAGCCAAATACAGGCACTGAGTGGCACTATTCCAGCCGGCGGATATTATCTGATAAAGGAGGGTTCAGGTGGAACTGTTGGTGCTGAGTTACCAACCCCTGACCTTACGCCGACGAGCCTGTATAGTATAGCCGCCAGTGCTGGCCGGGTAGATCTAACACTATCAGGAAATCTGATTGACCGGGTTGGCTTTGGAAGTGGAACAAATCTGCTATTCGAAGGTACTGCCGCTGCTTCAGGACCAAGTGGTAATGCAAATGCTGTAATCCGTAAAGGAGCTGGCTGCACCGATACTGACAATAACTCGGCTGATTTTACGGCTAATACTGTAGCTGTACCCCGAAATTCAGCTACTACAGCAGTAAGCTGTATTTCGACTGCTACTTCGATTACTACCGGCACCATTGCAGTAGGAGCTACCGCTACTACCTCATTCTGCGTGGGTATTTCCGATGTAGCCATTAACGTACCCTTTTCCGTTAGCAACGGTCCCTTTGCAGTTGGTACCAAGTTTACGGCCTACTTGAGCAAGGACGGTTTCGTGACCAAAACGGCCATTGGCACTCTCACAGGCACTACCAGCGGTACTATTGCCGCCAAACTGCCCAGCACCGTTGCTTCCGGTACCACTTACCGAATCCGGGTTGATGCTGATACGCCCGCGCCAAATGGTACAACCGGCACGGCCAACACCACTGACCTGACCATTGTGAGTTACAAAACCAATGAAGTAGCGCCTTTCACTGCTACCTATGGTGCGCAACAGGTAACGCTAAGCTGGACTAATCCAACCAGCTGTTTTCAGAAAGTAACAATTATAGCCCGGGCAAACAATTCCGTTACGGTAAAGCCTTCCGGTACTTTCACGGCCAATTCCGTTTTCGGGAGTGGAACCGACTTAGGCACTGCGGCTACCCCTGGCCAGTTTGTGGTATATGATGGCACCGGCACCAGCGTTACGGTAACGGGCCTGACCAACCTCACGACGTATAACTTTACCGCTTACGTTACCAACGGTGATGGCTACAGCGACGGTACCAATACATCGGCTACCCCGGTACAGAATGTAACCGTTACCTCCGTGCTGCTGCCACAATACCTGGTAGGCCGTACAGGCACCACGCATACTGACCGGCTGCCATTTGCCTATCGTACTACCCTCAGCGGACTGGAGCCTTCCAGAACCTATCGGTATTATAACTCTGCCGTGTTAGCTTCTGATGGCGCCACCAGCACCGGATCAGGCATCAGTGTATTCCCCAAAGGAGCCGGCACCTTTACCCGCGCTACCAACCGCAGCTTAAATACTGCTGGTAACTATTCCACCTTCACTACCGATGCCAGTGGGGCATATACGGGTTGGTTTGTGATGGATCCTACTGCCAGTGCAACCTTTGATGCCGGAAACCAGGTGTACATGCGCATCGTGCTTAATGATGGCTACGATGGTACCAACGCGGTATATTTCCTGACAACCCCGGAATCGGTGGAGGTTCGTACGCTTGGTTCAGCCAGTACACAGGCCACCGCCGTTAGTGGGGAGTCTTTTGCCACGTCCTCTAATTTTGTTTTTACCTATGATAATACGGCCGGAACCGGCCGCCCCCTGGCGGGCACATTTGTAGAAAGTGAAGGCACTAATAATACTGACTATGCTGCCTTCTACCTTACTAATGTGGAAGGTAAAACCGGTGCCTGGGGCGTACTTACCCCAAACAATAATGCCAATGGTATTCGGCGCATCGCTCAATATGCGTTATCAACTGGCGCACTAACGGGCTGCGCGGCTACTGATGCTGATGGCACCTGGGCCAGTGGAACCGTAACGGCATCACCAACAGGTGGTAGCAAGCCGCTGGTGTTTACTTCCCTGGATGCACCGCTCACCTGTGATGTGTACGTGGGTTTCAACCCCCAGACGGTGGCCGTAGCCGAAGGCAACACCGGCACTAAAACTGTGACGCTGAATGTAACGGTAGTAAATACGCCCAGCACGCCGCTGGAAGTATCTATCACCGATGCCGGTACGGGCACTGCCACTGCCGGCACGGACTATACCTTTACTCCCCAGACGCTGACCTTCACGCAGGCCGGAACCCAAACCGTAACGGTAACCGTGATGGGCGATAAAACGGATGAAAGCAACGAAACAGTAAAGCTGGGACTGGCTATAAATGCCGGCTCCGCGACGGTGGTCAGCTCTCCGGCTACCTTAGTTCTGACAAATGACGACGCGCTGATTGCCGGCGGCCTCTGGCTGGAAGATGACTTTAACTACCCAATAGGGCAGGATCTGAAAGACAACAACTGGACCACCGATAACACAGGCAACGCTGTTCTGGTGGTTACAGGTAACAACTTCTTCCAGCAATACCCCCTTGGTGTAACTGATTCCACCACTTCGCGCCGGGTAAAGCTGAGTGAGGGAATGGATTATCACCGAGCATTTTCGGCTGCTACAGGCGCTACTTCGCTCTATGCTGCGGCCGTTGTAAGAGTATCAACTGCCACCAATACCGGCGACTATTTCCTGCACTTTAACAATGAACCATCGGCCTCTACTGCCCGTGGAAAGGTTTATGTAAAGGCTGGCTCTTCGGCAAGTACCTTTTTGGTAGGATTGCGGGTAGGTAGTGATTCCAACACCCCTATCGTATATTCTACTACACCGTACTCTATCAACCAGAATTACCTTTTTGTGCTGCGCTATGATGTGGTGGCCTCTGGTTTGGATCAGGCGAAGCTTTACGTGATGAACGAAGCCGGTGCCTCCGCTGCAGAACCCGCAACGGCCGAAGTTACGGCTACTGGCATCGATTCATATGCAAGCCTCAGCGGTATTGGCCTGCGCCAGGGAGGGGCATCTGCTCCTACATTGACGGTTGATGGAATTCGGGTTGGTGGTGACTGGGGCAGTACGGTGGGTCGCGTAACGGCTACCTATTACAATGCCGGTATTGCAGCGGGTAATTACTATGAAGTCGGTATCAACAACGAGGGTACGCTTACGCCAGCCGGTGCAGTAAACATCGAAGGCAACCTGACCCTGACCAGCGGATTGATCAACACAACCACTACCAATAGCCTGACCTTATACCAGACCAACTCCCGCAAAGCCACAGTGAGTGGTGGCTCGGCCAGTAGTTATGTAAATGGTCCGGTAAAGCGCTATATTTCAGCAGTAGCGACGCCCACCAGCGGCATTGTATTCCCAGTAGGCCAGGACTTCGCTTACCGCCCTCTGGCCCTGAATATTACCACGCAAACTCAGCCTACCACCTACACTGCCTCCCAGCAGGATGGTGCTCCGGCTAACCAGAACTTCGCCGGCAGTAATATTAAGCGAGTATCGAAGATGCGTTATTATACTGTATCCTCTTCTCCAGAGCCAACGACCGGGCAGTTTCTGGGTAACATCACTCTCTCGTTTGATCCGGCAGAGGATGGAGTAACCGATGCGGGTGCCCCAACGCTGGTAGTAGCCAAATCGAATGGCAGTGGCGCCTGGGAGAATATTGGACATAGCTCTAATTCCAGCACCACCATCACCTCCGATAATTTTACCACTTTCGGCGACTTTGTACTGGCCAGCACCATTGCAGATATTAAGATCAACCCGCTGCCCGTGGAGCTAACTGCCTTCACCGCCGAGCGCCAGGGAACAGATGTTCAAATCAAATGGGCTACGGCCTCTGAGCGGAACAGCGCATCCTTTCTCGTTGAGCGTTCTGCTGATGGGCTTACCTTCCAGGCCATTGGCCGGGTAGCGGCGCAGGGTACTTCCACCACGCACCACAGCTACCAGTTCACCGATGGCAAGTCCCTGAGCGGACTGGCTTACTACCGTCTACGGCAGTTGGACCAGGATGGTACCGCGCAGCTCTCCGTGGTACGCACCGTGCAGGGCCGGCCATTGCAGGCTGGTATTTATCCCAACCCTGTGCAGAACGTGCTGCACGTAGAAATGGCGGCTACTAACGGCAGTGTGCAGGCTATCATCACCGACCTGGTAGGGCGCGAGGTGTACCGCACTATCGTACCATCCTCTCATCAAATAGATCTGCACCAGTTACCGCAGGGAAGTTATTTGCTGATGCTGGAAGGACAGCAGGTTCACTCCACGCATAAATTGGTAAAGACCAATTAAGCTCTCATCTACTGTTAAAAAGCCCTTCTGCAGATGCAGAAGGGCTTTTTTTATAATGCTTGAAAAAGCAATGAGCCAGTATCCGGGGCCATATGGCTAACCGGGTATGCTCTGGTTTAAGAAAGTCCGGAATCAAAAGCTCTTAGACTAGAGTTTACCCTTCAGCTAAGCGCAATTTTTTAAGTCTGCTTATTTTGGTTTATGCCGCAGAATGATGCTCACTTCGATCAGGTCCAATTTCAGAACTCCTTTGTGGAGGAGCTTTCTGGTGAAATCTCTACGGATACCAGGCCCCGGCAAGTGCTCGGTTACTGCTATTCGCAGGTAAAGCCAACCCCCGTGCGCGAGCCGCGCCTTCTGGCCTGGTCAGAGGAGTTGGCTGCCTTTTTAGGCTTAAGCCGACCACCAGAACAAAGTCCGGCAGTAGATGCTCTGGCCGGCAATCTGGTAACCGATACCATGAAGCCTTTTGCGGCGCGCTATGGCGGGCACCAGTTTGGCAACTGGGCCGGGCAGCTGGGCGACGGCCGGGCTATTTCCCTGGGTGAGCTCACTGCCCGGGATGGTGCTGCCTGGGAAATTCAGTTGAAAGGCGCCGGCCCCACACCTTACTCGCGCCGGGCCGATGGGCGGGCCGTTCTGCGCTCCTCTGTGCGGGAGTTTCTGTGCAGCGAGGCTATGCACGCGCTGGGTGTGCCTACCACACGGGCCCTAAGCCTGGTAAGCACCGGCGACCTGGTAGTGCGCGACATGTTTTACAACGGCAACCCCCAGCCCGAGCCGGGGGCCATTGTAGCCCGGGTGGCGCCTACGTTCGTGCGGTTTGGCAACTTTCAGCTCATGACGGCCGCTAATGAGCTGGATAACCTGCGTGCCCTCGCCGACTACGTCATCCGTCGCTTCTACCCGGAACTGGGTGAGCCATCGGAGGCGGTATATGTGCGGTGGTTTGAGGAAGTCTGCCGCCGCACGGCCGTTATGGTGGCGCACTGGATGTCCGTGGGCTTTGTGCATGGCGTGATGAACACGGATAACATGTCCATTCTGGGGCTCACCATTGACTATGGCCCCTACGGCTGGCTGGAGCCCTATGACACCACCTGGACGCCCAACACCACCGACTTCAGCCACCACCGCTACGCTTTTGCCCAGCAGCCCCAGGTGGCGCTTTGGAATCTGGTGCAGCTAGGCCGGGCTTTAACCCCTCTGGTGCCCGCTATTGAAAGTCTAAACCAGGCACTGGAGCATTATCGCACCACTTTCACGGCCACGCGACAGGAGATGATGCGCCGCAAGCTGGGCCTTACTACCATTACCCAGCCCGAGGACAATGCCCTGCTGGAAGATCTGTACCAGGCGCTGACTACTTCGGAAATGGACATGACGCTGTTCTTTCGCCAGCTTTCCCACGTAGCCCCAGCCTTACAGACCGGTATGGAGGATGAAGAGCCACTCTTCATTGAGCTTATTGACAAGGCCTCCTACACCCCCGATCCATCTGCAGTACATGACTCGCTATTAGGCTGGCTGCGGCGCTATACTCAGCGACTACGGCAGGAAACTGCCTCCGGAGAAGTTATCCGGGAAGGAATGCTGGCAGCAAACCCCAAGTATGTGCTGCGCAATTACTTGGCACAACAGGCCATTGAAGCCGCCGAGATAGGGGACTTATCGAAACTCAACCGGCTTATGCAAGTTCTGAAGACTCCCTTTGCAGAGCAGCCTGAGCACGACGAGCTGGCGGCTAAGCGGCCGGAGTGGGCGCGCTTCAAGCCCGGTAGTGCTACGCTCTCCTGCAGCTCCTAGAGTGAGAGTAAGCCCGGCAATTAAACTTGTCGGGCTTATCGTTCTGAGGTTACCGCTTCGGCTTTAGGGTTCGAGTGGGCGGGCTAGTTATCCAGGGCCAGGATCCGGGCTTTGTAAGCGGGTGGCAATAGGGCTGCTTTCGCCCACCGGCCCACCCGCAGGTGTTGCGCTTGGTGGTACAAAGGCAGCAAAGGAGTCAGCCAGGAGCGGGAACTTAGGTGGAGCAGTTGGCTTACCGTAGGGGGCACTACCAGGCGTTGCGCCTGGAGCAGAAGCCAGTACCGCAAGGGCCCCAGGTGCCGCCGGTACTGCTGATACAGGTCTACGGTAAAGCCGCTGTTTTCCAGGTCGGCGGCCAGATGCTGCTGCCGGGCTATAAGCCAGTCCGAATATGTAGCCGGCAACTCCTGGATGCCCATGCGCTGACCCACGCGGGTGAATACGTCGAAAACGTCTTCTTTTTCTGTCGTTGTCAGCGAGCGTTCCAGCACTTCAAACGAGCGGATGGAATAGTCAATCAGCATAAACAACACGTCCCGGTAGGCCCAGTCCGGGATGGCCATGCCGCGCTTGGCTTCCACGGCGCCATGAATGGCTGCAATGGTATCAATGGCCCGTTCTGCACCTGCGCGCTCGGCAAACACAATCTGCCGGGCATAGGCAACGGTAGAAAACAAGCGGGCCAGTGGGTCGGCGGGCAGGCGCCCGGTAAAGTACAGCCAATCTACGGCCTTATTCAGGGCAAATTCGGCTGCCGCACCCGCAAAAATGAATAGCACGGTATCGGCTTTCCCCCAGATGGCACGCACCACTGAATGCTGGGGCACAAAGTGTTCCATAGAGCAATAACCAGAAATGGAGGCGAAAGACTCCTTAAAAAGCAGGTGGCGCCTCAAAAATGCTTAGGATTTTCGTGCTTCCATATTCTTCTCAGATCATGGCTGCCTTACATAAATCTTCCAGCTGCGCCGAATTCCGCAAGGGAGCTATACAACCAGAAAGGCCGCTCCAAAGAGCGGCCTTTCTGCATTATGGCATTCTGATCAGCAGAATTATACCGAGAAACTCTCGCCGCAACCGCAGGTGCGGGAGGCATTGGGGTTATCGAAGTAAAAGCCTTTTCCATTCAAGCCGTCGGAGAAGTTAAGCTCAGTGCCGGCCAGATACAGAAAGCTTTTCATATCTACCACCACGCGCACGCCTTTGTCTTCAAACTCCTGGTCCATGGGCTTTACTTCGTTATCGAAGTCGAGCTTGTAGGAGAGGCCAGAGCAGCCGCCACCGGCCACCGAAGCGCGCAGGCGGAAGGTAGGGTCAAGGTGAGCATCAGCAATGAGATGCTCAATTTTTTCCTTGGCTTTATCTGAAACAGTAATCATGGCTTATTGAAGGTTGTATGCTGCTTATGGGTTGCTGGTTTCGTTTGCCTAAAAGGCTCTTAAACACCAGTAACTTTCAATCAACAATCAATTAAGAAGAAGGATTCAACACTACACTGAACACGGTAATGGTGTTCAGGTCGCGGCCGTAGTAGAGCTTGTCCAGGGCTTCATAGGCGTTGTGGGCCCGGAAGTAGGAGGTTTGTAGCTCTTTTTCGCCGCGGGCACGCCACTGAATGGTATAGGAGCTTTCGGTGTCGCGGAAGCGCTGTACGTAAGCCAGCATTTTCCGCAACGCATCCAGCTTATCGTAGCCTTCTTCGTAGCGGAACAGGAAGCTTTGCTGGTGGCGCGGATTGACGGTTATCAAATCCAGGCGTACCTGCCCATCCAACTGCCGAAACTCAAACAATAGATTGCCCGGCCCCATGCCCAGATGGTCTTCTATCTGGCGTTGAATACGGGCACTTTCTACGTGTACGTCGTTGGAGACTTCCATTGTGTAGGTCTTAGTGTTTTAGGTAATAGGGCTTAGGTTTCATCGCAGCAGGAAACTCTCCATACTGCCCTAAAAACTAAGCCCTAAGTTCCTAATACCCTATTAATGGTGTGACTTGGCTACTTCCAGCTCAGGCAAACCATTCTTTACCCGGTAGTCGTTGATAGCCGACTTAATGGCATCTTCGGCCAGTACCGAGCAGTGGATTTTTACGGGCGGCAGGGCCAGCTCTTCCACAATTTCCATGTTGTCGATGGCCAAGGCCTCGTCCACGGTTTTGCCTTTCAGCCACTCCGTAGCCAGGGAAGAGGAAGCAATAGCCGAACCACAGCCGAACGTCTTGAATTTGGCGTCGGTGATGGTGTTGGTGGTTTCGTCTACCTCAATCTGCAGGCGCATTACGTCGCCGCACTCAGGAGCGCCTACCAGGCCGGTACCTACGTTCTTTTTGCTTTTGTCCAGCGTGCCTACGTTGCGTGGGTTGCTGTAATGGTCGATAACTTTATCGGAATAAGCCATGGCTTTTTTTCAGTTACTGGTTGTCAGTTGCGGGTTGCCAGTTATGTTATGGTTGCTTGTATGGATTCCGGATACTGGCGACTCGGAAAGGGCAACTGAGGTTTCTTAATGTTCGGCCCACTCAATTTTGTCGAGGTCGATGCCTTCCTTGAACATCTCCCACAGCGGGGACATTTCGCGGAGCTTGGTCACGGCTTCTATCACGTGGCCAATGGCGTAATCAACCTGCTCATCAGTGGTAAAGCGGCTCAGGCCAAAGCGCAGGGAAGAGTGCGCCAGGTCGTCGCTCAGGCCCTGGGCCTTCAGCACGTAGCTGGGCTCCAGGGAAGCCGACGTACAGGCCGAGCCCGACGAAACCGCCAAGTCTTTCACGCCCATCATCAGGCCTTCGCCTTCTACGTACTTAAAGCTGATGTTGGTGGTATGCGGCAGGCGGTGCTCGCGCGAGCCATTCACGTAGCTTTCTTCCAGCGTAAGCAGCTCTTTTTCAAGCCGGTCACGCATGGTAGAAATCCGGGCGTTGTCGCTCTCCATGTCCAGGCGGGACAGCTCGGCGGCTTTGCCCAGGCCTACAATGCCGGGTACGTTGAGGGTACCGGAACGCATGCCGCGCTCGTGGCCACCACCGTCCATCTGGGCGGTAACTTTCACCCGTGGGTTTTTGCGACGCACATACAATGCACCTACGCCTTTGGGGCCGTACATTTTGTGGCCCGAGAAGGCCATCAGGTCAATGCCGTCAGCAATAACGTCTACCGGAATTTTGCCTACCGCCTGGGTAGCATCCGTCATGAACAGGGCGCCGTGCTTGTGGGCAATGGCGGCAATTTCGCGGACGGGCTGAATGGTGCCGGTTTCGTTGTTGGCGTACATAATGCACACCAGAATGGTCTGGGGCGTCATGGCCGCTTCTAGCTCCTGCAGGCTGATGAGGCCTTCGGAGTTAACGGGTAGATAAGTAACGCGGGCACCCTGCTTTTCCAGGTGCTTGCACGTATCCAGTACGGCTTTATGCTCCGTGGTAGCGGTAATGATATGGTTGCCGCGCTGGGCATACATCTCATATACACCTTTGATACCCAGGTTATCAGACTCGGTAGCACCCGAGGTAAAGATGATTTCTTTGGGGTCGCAGTTGATTAGCTTGGCAATCTGCTCCCGAGAATAATCTACCGCTTCCTCTGCCTGCCAGCCGAATGCGTGGTTACGGGAAGCCGCGTTGCCGAACATTTCAGTCATGTAGGGCAACATAGCCTCCAACACCCGCGGATCCATGGGAGTAGTGGCGTTATTATCGAGGTAAATGGGTAATTTAAGCATGGCCTAAATAGGTTGTCAGCGGAGAATGATTCGCCGGTAGAACACGGAAACCGGCAAACAGGTTTTACTTTGCTGCACAAAAGTAGACATATTCCAAACAAGCTGTACCCGCTTCTTCCACACAATTACTAGTATGTTCACTAACCTGGAACACCTGGGCCTGGCCGTGCAGGACCTGGCCGCGGCCACAACCTTATATACTGCCTTATTGGGCACGCCACCCTATAAGCAGGAGCATGTAGCCAGCGAAGGGGTTGACACGGTTTTCTTCCGGGTGGGCGGCTCCAAGATTGAGCTGCTGGCCGGCACCACCCCGGAAAGCGCCATCACCAAATACCTCAGCAAGAAAGGGGAGGGCATTCACCACGTAGCGTTTGAGGTGCAAGACATTTACGCCGAAATGGCGCGGCTGCGGGCCGAAGGCTTCACGCTGCTGAATGAGGAGCCCAAGCGGGGTGCTGATAATAAGCTAGTATGTTTTGTGCATCCGAAAAGCGCCGCCGGCGTATTGGTAGAGTTGTGTCAGGAAATAGTAGGTGAAGCCCCAGGCTTGTAACTTCTGTCCCCTCCGGTCCTTATATATAATGTTGGTACGCGTCGGTGTGCGCTCTTAATCTCCCCGCCATGAGCAAGTTTTTCCTTCAGGAAGTAGAATCAGCAGTAGATGCCCTGTTGCTGCAGCAGGTTATTCTGTACCCCACCGATACCGTGTGGGGCTTGGGTTGCGACGCCGAAGTGCCCCCCGCCGTAGAAAAGCTCTATGCCCTGAAAAAGCGGGCTCTGGATAAGCCCAGCATTGTGCTGGTGGCCGACGAGCAGATGTTTGCCAAGTACGCTTCCGTGGTGCCGCCCAACCTATCTGAGCTTATCCAAAAGCAGGAGAAGCCCACCACCTACGTAGTGCCGGCCAGCCCCATAGTAGCCAAAAACCTAGTGGCCCCCGACGGCACCATTGGCCTGCGGGTGGTAAAGGATGATGAGTTCAGCCATAAAATTGTGCGCCGGCTGGGGCATGGCGTGGTTTCCACCTCGGCCAATCTCAGCGGCAAGCCCACGCCGGCTACCTTCTCCGAAATAGAACAGGAGCTGAAAAAAGGGGTGGATTATGTGGTGAACTGGCGGCAGGATGATTCTACCACGGCTGCTCCTTCCCGCGTGGTGCGCGTGCAGGCTGATGGCTCTTTAGAAGTGCTGCGCGACTAAGCAGCAGTAGAAAGCACAAACGGCCCGGCCGGGAGTTGTTACCTTTGTAGCTTCTACGCGCTCTGCTGCTGTCCCATGAAAATTCCCCAG
Source organism: Hymenobacter sp. DG25A (assembly GCF_001280305.1). Lineage (NCBI taxonomy): Bacteria > Pseudomonadati > Bacteroidota > Cytophagia > Cytophagales > Hymenobacteraceae > Hymenobacter > Hymenobacter erythromyxa. Next base: position 1,026,036 of record NZ_CP012623.1, read on the forward strand.
CTTCCTGATCTTCCTTTATTCCAGACAATAGCGCAAGCCGCCGGCGAACTGGGCTACCCGGCCTACGTCATCGGGGGCTTTGTGCGTGACCTGGCTTTGGAGCGCCCCAGCAAGGACGTAGATGTGGTGTGCGTGGGAGACGGTATCCGGCTGGCGCAGGAGGTAGGCCGCCGCCTGCCTTCCCAGCCCCGCGTAACGGTATTCCGCAACTTTGGCACGGCCATGCTGCCCACGCCGGAGGTGGAAATTGAGTTTGTGGGGGCCCGCCGGGAAAGCTACCGGGCCGAGTCGCGCAAGCCGGAAGTGGAGGCCGGCACGCTGGAAGAAGACCTGGCCCGCCGAGACTTCACCATCAATGCCTTGGGCCTGAGCCTGAACCCCCAGGACTTTGGTACTCTGATTGACCGCTACGACGGCATAGGCGACCTAAAGCGGAAAATCATCCGCACGCCCCTCGACCCCGATATTACCTTCTCCGACGACCCGCTGCGCATGATGCGCGCCGTGCGCTTTGCCACTCTGCTTGATTTCGATATTGAGCCGGAAACCTTTGATGCCATTGCACGCAATAAGGAGCGCATCCGCATTGTATCGCAGGAGCGGATTACGGACGAACTCAACAAGATTATTATGACGCCGAAACCCAGCTATGGGTTTAAGCTGCTGTTTCATAGCGGACTGCTGCCGCTGATTTTTCCCCGTATGGCACAGCTGCACGGCGTGGAGAAAGTAGGCCAGCACGCCCACAAAGACAACTTCTATCACACCCTGCAGGTGCTGGATAATGTGGTAGCCACCGGCGGCGACCTGTGGCTACGCTGGGCCGCCATTCTGCACGACATTGCCAAACCCGCCACCAAGCGCTACGACCCCAAAGTGGGCTGGACGTTTCATGGCCACGAAGACAAAGGCGCCCGTTGGGTGCCGCACATTTTCACAGAGCTGAAGCTGCCCCTGGGCGAGGAAATGCGCCAGGTGCAAAAGCTGGTGCGCCTGCACCTGCGGCCTATTGCGCTGGTAAAGGAAACCGTAACCGACTCCGCCGTACGCCGCCTGCTGTTTGAAACCGGCGACGATATTGACCGCCTGATGCAGCTCTGCAAGGCCGATATAACCAGCAAAGACCACCAGCGCGTGGCGCGTTATCTGCGCAACTTCGAGCGGGTGGAAGAGAAGCTGAAAGAAGTAGAGGAGAAGGACCATCTGCGCAATTTCAAGCCGGTTATCACGGGCGAAATCATTATGCAGACGTTTAATCTGAAGCCTTCCCGCGCCGTGGGCGAACTAAAGGAGGCGGTACTGGAAGCTATTCTGGAGGGCCAGATCAGGAATGAGTTTGAGGAAGCCTTCGCCTTCCTGTTGCAGCTCGGTAAGGCGAAGGGTCTTCCTCAGGGTCATCATTCACTCACCAAATAGACCCCTTTCTCAATCTCATCCTGCCAATAGAGGCCGGTCGGGGCCCGAGGGTTGCCCGGCCGGCCTTTTATTTTTTGGGCAGTAGTAAAACCGTATAAAAGTGCCGCAAAGGTGCGGCTATTATTAGGTAGTTCGTGAAAACGCGTATTAAGGTTTCAATAAGTTATTCCGCTTGCTCCTTATTGAGTGGGCGTACGTGGGAGTCGCCCGATTCATCCTTTTCTACGCTGTTAGGGTTGCCGGCATAGTATACGTTGCTGGAGCCAGTTACTTCAGCCTGAAGACGTTCTGACACACGCACCCGGGCCTTGCTGGCACCGGAAAGGTCCAGGGAAGCGCGGTTGGTCCGCAGATTCAGGGCCTCAACACTACACAAGCCGGACTCATCTACTTTCAGCTCCCGAGCTTCGCCGCGCACGGCGGTTTTGCAGGCGCCGCTCAGCTCCAGCTCCAGGCGGGGTACATTCACATTCAGCTTGGCCGCGCTGGCGCCGCTTTGCTCTACTTGCAGGGGCTCGCCGGAGAAACCGGCTATGTCGCCCAAGCTGGCACCACTTAGCTCAATGTGGCGCAGGGTGGGTAGCTGTATACGAATGAGAATGGCGTCTTTCATATCAGAAAGACCAAAGAGGCCACCGCGGCGGGAGAAAATGGAAACACGGTCGCCAGTGGTTTCTACGCGCAGGTTGCGCAGGTCGCGCTCATTGCCGGCCGCCTCAATCTTATAGGTGTCGCCGCGGCGCACATATACCCGGTAAGCACCGCTTACTTCTATCTGGCTGAAATCCTTGTTGCTGAAGGAGCGGCGGCCGCCCTCGTACGCGTCGAGATTGGTGGGGAAATCCAGGTTGCCTATTTCAATGTTCACGTTGCGGTCCTCGTCATCGGAGTCAACACTTACATTAAAATCACCCTCATTGTTATTGTCCTCGTCCGCATCAAAGTTTTCCAGGGCACTGGCGGGGCAGTTGATGCATTCCAGCAGGTTGCCGTTCATGCGGAAGGTGTAACGCTCCACATCGGAAGGAATGGTAGAGTTCACAAAGAACTCGCTGCCCAGCCAGTCGGCAAATTCGCGGGTCATGCGGTACTGGCGGCCACGGGGCAGGCGGAGCGTGAGCATCAGATGCTGTTCGCGCAGGCGGGCTCCGGGGGCATACCGGAAATGGTTGTCGAAGATGAGGGTAGAATCGTTGGCGGCGCGCATGCGGTATACCACGCTGCTGGCGGCTGTGCGGTTAGCCTCCGCTTCGGTAGGGCCTTTGGCCGTTACCTCCTGCAGCACACTAATGGCCTGGCCACTGTCGGCGGCTACCAACTCAGAGCCCGCAAAATGGCCCTGGCTGACGTAGTGCAGATCCAACTTAACCGGGTTTTTGGTGAGGGTCGGAAACTTTATTTCCTGAGTATGCTCGCCATCTTCCTGGTAGTTGCTGCTGATTTTAATGCCGCCAAATACGGAGCCTACAATACCCAGCATCCAGAGACCCAGCAGAGTAAGAGCAGCCGAGCGGCGCAGAATGGTGCGGCGGAGCAGCAGGCCAACTCCCGTGAGCAACATGGCCAGGGCGGGAATGGCTGCCGCGAGGAAGGCACTTAGCAGGAACCACCAGGGCAGGTCACCAAACATGGTATATACCGGTACGCCATCCAGATGAATATTTTCGGAGGTCAGAATGCCCAAGCCAGCGCCTAAGCCTACCAGTGTGCCAATCAGCAGGCTGAAACCTAAGATAATCAGCATAACCGCTACAAAAATCCGGATAGCGGAGCCAATCAGATTTAATAAAGGACGCAGGTTACGGAACAACTCTTCCAGAAAGGTACCTACCGGGCGGTTGGTGCCTGTGGTAGCGCCCGCCTCAAAGGCCTGGTTGCGCAGGTTGGTGTCAATGCCCGAAAGCGTTACGGCATCACCGCGCATCCGGAGTCTGTCGGAGGCCGTTTTGGCCTCCGGCAGTAGAATCCAGAGAATAATATAGAGCGGAATACCAAAGCCTACGAAGATGCCAAGCACAAACAGCAGGCGGAACAACACCACATCGTACTTAAAGTAGGCTGCCAGGCCCGCCGAAACACCGCCTATTTTGCCGTTGTCGGTATCCCGATAAAGCTTTTTGAAGGTGGGGTCCTCCTCAGTGGGGGTGAGGTCGTAGCGCTTGGGCAGCGCAATCCAGAGCACGATGTAAGTGATAAGGGCAAAGCCCCCGAGGTTGAAGCCTTCCACATGGAAATCATTGTCGTTGAAATCCAACACGCCCATTACGAGCGGTCTGATGAAGAACAGAGCCAGGAAGATAAGGCGTACCCACAGCGGATTGATGGAAAAGTAGCGGGCAATGCCAGCGGCTACCCCCGCAATTTTGCGGTTAGCCATGTCGCGGTAGAGGCGATGGGGCTCTTCGGCGGTGGTGCCTGCGGCATTGCTGGCTGCGGGCATGCGGCCATTTACTACGGCCTCGTGCAGTTCGTCCTCATCCAGTTCATCGGCACTCTGAAACTCACTGACGCGGCCCATTTTGGCGGTCATTTCTTCTACATCCCCCAGCGTAATCACCTGCTTGGTGGAGGATAGGCGGGCGGCAAAGAGCTCGGCAATACGCCCCTCAATATCCGACACGATTTCATCGTGCCCTGGGTAGCCCGAGAAGTGCGCTCGTACTTCGGCCAGATAGCGGCCGAGTACTTCGTAGCCATCTTCCTCAATGTGGAAGATCAGGCCCTGCAGGTTAATACTGATGTTCTTTTTCATCTGGTGCTGCGGTTCAGAAAATACTGGTCAGAAACTGCCGGCCGTTATTCGGCGGCGGAGGTGGAAGGGTGGGTGCGGATAATCTGGATAGAATCCTCGATTTCCTCCCACGTCAGGCGCAGCTGGTGCAGGAAATCCTGCCCAATGGCCGTGAGCGTGTAATACTTGCGGGGCGGACCGGAAGTGGATTCTTTCCAGGTATAGTCCAGCAAACCGGCATTTTTCAGGCGAGTGAGCAGCGGGTAGAGGGTGCCCTCTACCACAATCATGCGGGCCGCCGTCAGCTCTTCGAGCATGTCGGAAGCGTAAACCTCGCCCCGGGCAATGATTTCCAGGATGCAGAACTCCAGAATTCCCTTCCGCATCTGCACTTGGGTGTTCTCTACTTTCATAGGGCTGACGCGTGGTAGTGGATGAAGAATGAGACAAAGATAGTAAAAGGTACTATGCAACACAAGGTACTTGTAGAAATATTTTTCAGGAATAATGCGTTTTATAAATTTTTGTTGGAATAAGTCCAGTTTCTCCTATATTAGTACCATGCGCAGGCCTCGTTTCTTAGGGGTTTAGAACATCACCCCCGGTTTTACAGGTCTTTGCTGTCAATGCCGGAAACCTGAGAACCTGGGCACTTTTTAGCCTGTTTTATTTCTAATAGTATAGTCGCACTATTACCCGGATATTTGCGTTGTGCAACGAATTCTACGCCTCTCTGCCCCTTACTCTATGCCGCACTTTTCCCGTCTTGCCCGGTTTCTGATTTTTAGTGGCCTTGGATGGGCCTCGGTATCAACGGCTTTGGCACAGAGCGAAGACCGCACGCCCAAGTATGCCAATGAATTTCTGAACATCGGGGTAGGGGGGCGCGCCCTTTCCATGGGCAACACGCAGGTAAGCCTGGCCCAGGATGCCACGGCCGGCTATTGGAACCCGGCCGGCCTGCTGGCGCAGAAAACCAAGTACGATGCCGTGCTCATGCACTCTGAGCTCTTCTCCGGCATTGTGAAAAACGACTATGCCGCCTTCTCGATGCCGCTGGATGAGCGCAGCGCTATTGGCGCCAGCATCATCCGCCTAGGGGTAGATGATATTGCCGATACCCGCGCCCTGGTAAACGAGTACGGCCAGATAGACTACAACCGTATTAACTACTTCTCCGTGGCCGACTATGCGCTGCTGCTTTCCTATGCCCGCAAGCTGGACATGGTGGAGGGCCTGCAGGTAGGCGCCAATGGTAAAATCATTTACCGCAATGTGGGCAGCTTTGCCACGGCCTGGGGCTTTGGCGTTGATGCCGGTGCCCAGCTGCGGCGCGGCGACTGGCAGTTTGGCCTGATGGCCCGGGATATAACTACTACCGTTACGGCGTGGTCCATCAACAGCGAGAAGTTTAAAACCAGCACGCAGGATACCCTGGCCATACCTAAAAGCAGTGCCGAGGTAACCCTGCCCCGCTTTGTATTGGGCGCCGCCCGCACTATCAAACTGCCGGGCCAGTTCACGGCCTTGCTCGCTACAGATCTGGAGCTCACCACGGATGGCAAGCGCAATACTCCCATTTCCACCAGCTTCGTGAGCGTGGATCCGCATGTGGGCCTGGAAGTTGGCTACCATAATGTTGCTTTTTTACGTGGTGGGGTCAGCAACTTTCAAAAAGTGAAAGCAGTGGGCACCGGCAAGGAAGAATGGCGCGCCCAGCCCAGCCTCGGCGTGGGGTTTACTACCAGCGGCCTGCGCCTAGATGTTGCCTTGTCACGCCTAGCAGTAGAAAAGGTAGGGCAACGCTCCCAAACCAACTCCATTATTGTTTCGCTTGGCTACAGCTTTCAATAACCCCATTGCCTGAAAACTCTCAGTCCCTTTTGCCGAGCATTTCATCAATTGCTATATGAATCACCGATACATGTTAACTAAATGGCGTAATAGCTTGCAGTGGTGCGCCCTGCTGGTCTTGTTACTGTCTGGCTTACCGCTTGCCGCTCAGTCGGGCCCTTATGGCAACGAGTGGATTGTAGCCGGCCAGCCTTACTATAAGATAAACGTGGTGCGCGATGGCATCTACCATCTGGATTACCAATATCTGACCAAGGCCGGTATTACAGGCGTCAATCCACAGGATTTCCAACTGTACCGGCGCGGCAAGGAAGTGGCTATCTATGTAGGAGGCAATACCTCTTCCCTGGATCAGACTACTTATCTGGAATTCTACGGCCAGCGCAATGATGGCCAGTTGGACCGGGATATGTACCTCAAGGCTAAGGACCAGCCGCATCAGTACTATAGCATGTTTTCGGATACAGCTGCTTACTTTCTTACCTGGAAGACAGGAACGGCAGGGAAGCGCATGGCTGAGTCCAATCAGGTGGGTTCGAATCCGCATGCCTATTGGTGGCAGAGCCGGTGGAGAATTCCTACTAATAGCTACTTATCTGGTGATAATGGGCTTTTAGCATTCGCTTCATGGGCTGAACCCGGGGAGGCTTATTTGTCTGGAGATATCAACAAAGAGGATCCAGGAATTGGATTTGACTTGGATAGTATTTTCAATTTCGTGCGTACTGGGCCATCTCCTAGGCTCACCTTCGCGCTGGTAGGAAGTACAAATGTGGCCCACACAGCCGATGTAAGGTTCTTTCCTCAAGGGAGTACTACGCCTAGTCTACTTACCTCAATCAAATTCAAGGGCTTTGAAACGTCAACCCAAACACTTGGAGTCAAGGCTTCTGATATAGGGACAAACGGTAAGTTTAAATCAACTTACTCAATACACAGTCTGACTACAGATCCTGGTGACAGGTTTAGATGGGGATTCTTTCGTCTGCGTTACCCCCAGTTGCCTCGTTGGAATACCTCCCTTTCAGTAACATTCGAAAATGACTCTACTCTAGCTGGCCCTGCCTATTATGTTCTGGATAGTATTCCGGCTACAACACATGGGTATGACATTACTAATCCAGGGGCTATTGAACGCATTGAGGGGCAAGCACTGAGTGGTAGCAAACGGGGATTTGTATTTCCTGCTGCTACTGGGCAAACAAGAAGTTTAGTAGTAGCAGATGTCGCCAAAGCATTGGTGCCAAGTCCAGCTCGAAAAATTGAATTCCGTACAATTGACCCTGCTAAAGTAGGCTTTCTAATTATCAGCCACCCAGTGCTTATGCAGCCTGCTGCGGGAGTCAATAATCCGGTCAGAGCATATGCTGAATATCGGGCATCAGCAGCTGGTGGCAAGTATGATACCCTAGTTGTCACCAGTCAGCAACTCTATGACCAGTTTCACTATGGGGAAACTTCACCGCTAGCCATTCGCCACTTTGCCAAGTGGCTTATAGCAGGTGCACCCAATACCACCCGCTATATGTTAATGTTGGGGCGTGGGCTGATACCTGGTGAAAGAAGTGGCGGAGTATTATACCGGCAGAATGAAGCTAATTTGCCAGAAAAGAACCTGGTACCTACCACTACGCGGGCGGCATCCGATATTTTCTTCTCAGCTGATTGGGAAACAGGCTCCTACCTAGCTAAAATTCCAACCGGGCGAATAGCAGCCCGTACCTCGACGGATGTACTGAATTACCTGAATAAGGTGAAGGAACATGAGGCTTTAGGCAATGAGGCTTGGCGCAAGAACGTATTGCATATGGCGGGGGGGGAGGATAAAGCCCAACAGGCCCAATTCCTGGCCTATATGAATAAGTACAAGAAGCGGGTAGAGGCTCCTCTGTTTGGAGGCAAAGTAGTACGTACCATTACTAGAACACTTGAAGGGGATTATCAGCGTTTTCCGGTGTTCGTTAATATAGCAGCAGAATTAAATGCTGGCCTTTCTCTAATTACCTATTTCGGCCATGGCTCGCCCACTGTATTTGATTTGAACGTTGGCAACCCGAACGACCCGGTCAATAACTATAATAACAAAGGCAAATACCCCGTATTCATTATAAATGGCTGCGCAGCCGGTCAGGCTTTTTCTGCATCCCCTAACTCTGTGGGAGAAGTATGGACACTGGCGCCTGAACGCGGGGCTATTGGCTTTCTGGCTGATTCTGATTTCGGTTATGAGCATCAGTTGGATTATTACTGCGACAACCTGTACAAAGCACTTTTCAATGACCCGGCGTGGTATGGCAAGCCTATTCCGGTGGTGTTCCGGGAAGTAGCCAGGCAGGTGCTGGAGCAATTCCCCGGCGACCCGCACGCTGTGTCGCTGGCCATGAATACCATCTGGCAGGGTGATCCTACGTTGTCCCTATATGCTCCTGATAAGCCAGACTATGCCACCGATGATACGCGGTTAGAAGTGGCACCAGTGACCGGCCAGACCAAAGTGCAGGCTACTTCCTCCTCTTTCCTGTTGAAAATTGGGGCTAGTAATCTGGGCAAACTCACGCGCGACTCGCTGCATATTTCCATTACCCGCGAATACCCCTCCGCCAACGGTCGGGCCAATGATGTTATCACGCGCGTATTCCGCCCACTCAGCCGCGACTCCGTCCTGACTGTTGAGATTGCCAACACCGGCAACGTATTTGGCCAGAACCGCTTCACCGTCCTGTTGGATTATCCGGGCAAAGTAGATGAGCTGAACGAAGGCAACAATCAGGCTTCTCTCACCTACAACTTCCTGCAAGGCGGCGTAACCTTGCTTTCTCCAATTGAGTTTGCCATTGTGCCCTCGAATTCAGTGCATTTAGTAGCGCAGAACAATGACCCCTTAGCCGCGCCCCGCGCTTTCGAATTTGAACTGGACACGGTTCCCACCTTCAACAGCCCGGCTGTGCAGCGTACCAGTGTTACTGCCAGTGTAGCGCCAGAATGGCGTCCAACCTTATCCGGCTCTGCCAAAGACAGCGTGGTTTATTACTGGCGTTTGCGCTTTAAAGATCCGCAGGGTGATGAAACCCAGGAATGGGCTGTCAGCTCTTTCCGGGTAATTGAGAATAGCCCCCAAGGCTGGTCACAGAGCCATTATGGGCAGTTTGCGCGCAATGACGCCCAAGGGCTGCGCGTAATAGCGCCGGCATCGGAATGGAAGTTTGAAGAAATTAAAAAGACGCTAACACTGAAAACCGGTGGGGGGGGCAGCACTACCGGCAACGGCATAACCTTTAAATCCATTTTCGGAATTCAGGTAGGAGATGAACCAACTTATAACGCTAACTGCGGTACGAATCAGGCCAATATTCTGATTGCCATATTCAATCCTACTACGCTGGAGCGGGTGATGGATATTGCCGGCGGCCCCTACCTGCAGTGCGGCAAGGACCCAGATATGTATTACCATTTTGGGGATGTAAACACCACTGCCCGCCGTACTCAGCTCACTACTTTCTTGAATAATATCCCAGAAGGCTATTACGTAGCGGCAGTGAGCCTGAACCGGGTAAAGTTCTCCACCTTCCCGGCTACGCTCAAAGCGGCTTTCGCAACGGTAGGCTCTGCGCTGATTGATAACCTGCAGGATAGCGACCCATTTGTATTGCTTGGTCAAAAAGGCTTGGCGGCTGGTAAGGCGCAGGAAATTATGGCTGACTTAACCAGCGCTACTCCCCGCTATGATCAGGTTATAACGCTGAGCGCACCCATTAAAACCCTGGGGACGAGCGGTGTGCTAACCTCCACCCGTATTGGTCCGGCGCAGGATTGGGGTACCCTATTCCACGAAATTAGCACCACTGCTACGGGAACATACACGCTGAAAGTGCTGGGGGTTAATGCTGAAGGTGCCAGCCAGGTACTATATGAGAAAGTGCAGGGCAAGCAGTTCAATCTAAGCGAAGTATCAGCCAAGGATTATCCCTATCTGCAACTGGAACTGCAAGTGCAGGACGAGCAAAGCCGGAAGGCGCCGCAACTCAAACAATGGCTGGTAACCTATCAGGGCTTCCCCGAAGGACTGGTTCGGCGTGACCTGGCAACGGCGGGTAGCTATGAGGCTGCCACGCTGGAAAAGCAGGCGGCAAGTGGTTCTATCACGGTGCCCGTTGTCTTCCAGAACGTTTCTACCCTTGACTTTTCGGATAAAGTGAAGGCCGTAGCTACAGTGCGCAACGGCAATACCGTCAGCCCGGAAGTAACTCTCACCTCACCCCGTATTCTCAAGGCCGATTCCACCGTAACGTACTTGTTTAAGCTAGATGTGGCGGGCTTAACGGGGGCTACCTCAGTGCATGTGGATGTAAACCCCAAGCTGCTGCCGGAGCTTTATTATTTCAATAACCAGCTGGATCTGACCTTTAACGCCGCCGACAAAAACCTGCCTCCTACATTGGATGTCGCATTCGATGGTCAGCACATCCTGAACGGAGACATTGTGTCGCCCTCGCCAATTATCACGGCTGTGCTCCATGATGAAGACAAAGTGCGGGCGGTGAAAGACCCCAACAACTTCCAGCTGCTGCTCACCCGCCCCGGGGGCACCGTGGCCGAAAGAATTGACATGAACAGCCCCGCCGTAACGTTCCGGACTGACGCCGCCAAAGGCACCGCGCAGGTAGAATATCGTCCGGAAAAGCTTGCCGATGGCGTATATAAGCTGCAGGTACAGGGCACCGATGTCAACGGGACGCAGGCTGCGGTAGAGCGGTACGAGGTATCGTTTGAAGTAATCAATGCTTCTACCATCACCAATATTTACCCCTACCCGAACCCGGTAACCAACAAAACCCGCTTCGTCTTCACTATGACGGGTGCCGAGCTGCCCCGCGACATGAAGATTCAGATTATGACGCTGACGGGTAAGGTAGTGCGCGAAATTATGATGGCTGAGCTGGGTCCCTTGCATATCGGCAACAACATCAGCCAGTTTGCCTGGGATGGTACCGACGAGTTTGGTGACCGACTGGCCAATGGCACCTACCTGTACCGCGTTATCATGGATCAGCCTGGTCAGTTTGAGCGCCGCCGCACAGCCGGTGATAAGGCCTTTAAAAAGGACTGGGGCAAGCTGGTGCTGCTGCGTTAAGTGTGAATACCGGTAGATATTTTCATAAAAAAACCGCCTCATGGGCGGCTTTTTTATGTCCGGTTTCTGCAGCTGGCCTTCAGCAGTAAAATGTGCTGCCTGCCTTGTTTTTATGTACCCGGTGGTACAGTGGTGTTTTAAGCTGCAGCCTAGCGGCGGCGTAGCGTTACAAAGCTAAAGGGGAAGGCATGCTTCTCGTCCGGCTCGTGTCGCTCCCGGGTTTCCTCCTGCCACACCGCAAGGTCCAGCTCCGGGAAGTGCGTATCTCCTTCAAAAGTGTGGTGTACTTCCGTCAGGTATATCACATCCACGGCCGGTAGGGCCTGCTTATACACCTCGCCGCCACCAATAATAAATACCTCTTCGTCCAGCTTTCCGGCTACTTCCAGTGCTTCCGGCACCGAGTAAGCGGTAGTGCAGCCGGGCGCTTGCCAATCGGTTTGGCGGGTAACTACAATGTTGGTGCGGCCCGGCAGCGGATGCCCAATGCTTTCAAACGTGCGGCGCCCCATAATAATAGGGTGCCCCAGCGTAAGCCTCTTAAAGTGCTTCAGGTCGTCGGGCAGGTGCCAGAGCAGTTGGTTGTTATGGCCGATGACGTTGTTTTCAGCGACGGCAACAATAAGTTCAATCATACAGCAGAGGGGTTGAGCGCGGCCGTGTTGAAGCCACGCAGAAAATCAGCAATCAGCATCCGCTTTTTGCCTTCCAACTGCACATCCAGCAAATCCAGGAGGCCATCGGCAGTCTGAACGCGCAGATAGGTGCGGCCATCGGTGAGCCAGGTGCCGGGGGCAGTTGACGGTTGCGGGCCGCTGGCGTCTTCATCGGCCAGCGCTTCCGCCCGGAATACCTTTAGTGTACGCCCATCCGGTAGCTGCGTGAAAGCCGTGGGGATAGGCGAGAGGCCCCGCACCCAATTGACCAGCTCCGGAGCTGTGCGCGAGAAATCGAGGCGGCCGGTTTCTTTCTGAATTTTGGGGGCGGTGCGTAATTCCGACGAAATCTGCTGCGGAACGCTGGGCGCAGTGCCGGAGGCTATAGCCCGCACGGTACGCAATGCCAGGGCCGCGCCGGCTTCTTTCAGCTTCTCATACAAAGAGCCAAAATCATCGGAAGGCGCAATGGCCACCACATCCTGAAAAATCAGGTTGCCGGTATCTATTTCGTGTTGCAGGAAGAAGGAAGTGACGCCGGTTTGCGTGTCGCCGTGCATAAGGGCCCAGTTGATGGGGGCCGCGCCGCGGTATTGCGGCAGTAAGGACGCGTGAATATTGATGGAGCCCAGGTGCGGCATATTCCACACGGCTTCGGGCAGCATCCGGAAAGCTACCACCACCTGCAGATCAGCAGCAAATGCCTGCAGCTCCGCCTGAAACTCCGGCGACTTCAGGTTAGTAGGCTGCAGCACGGGCAGCCCGTGCCGCACGGCCGCCTGTTTCACCGCCGACTCGGCCAGCTGCCGTCCGCGCCCGGCGGGTTTGTCGGGGGCTGTTACCACGGCTACCACCCGGCAGCCCGGCCAGCTGAGTAAGGCTTCCAAGGTGGGCACCGCAAATTCCGGCGTGCCCATAAAAATCAGGCGGAGAGGATTTTCAGTCATTTGATTAAACACTGCCAAACACAGTTTTTAATGGCCGTTTGGGGCAGTAGAGGAAGAGTTATTTAAAATCAGGATAGAGCAGATACTGTTTGCGCATCAGCTTATACTGCCCCAGCGCTGGCTCCCAGGACTGCCGGATTTCGCCTTCCGATTTGCCGGCTATAATCTGTTGGCGCAAACTCAGCGTGCCGCTTAGCTGCTCGAAATACTTGCCGAAAAACTTCTCCTTGGCAGTGCTCTGACGGTAAAAATCGAGCAGGTATTTCAGCGTGAAGCCGGTGGAGTCGTCGGCGGTTGGCTGGTGCAGGTTGAGGCCATAGCACAGCTTGCCGTTTTGTGGCGGCAAGGGCGAGCCTACGTTAGGACGGGGCGTAAATTGATAGGGCCGCGTGGCTGGCTGCATAGGGCTGCCAATGACTTCAAACGGCATATCCGTACCACGGCCTACGCTCACATCCGTGCCCTCAAACAAGCACACAGAAGGATATAGCTGCACGGCCCGGGCAGTAGGCAGGTTGGGCGAGGGGCGCACGGGCAGCACGTACCGGGTAGCATGGGTATAATGCGCTACCGGCACTACCGTGAGGCGGGCCTGGCGGCCGCCGGCCAGCCACTTCTGTCCGTTTATCATGCGGGCCAGCTCACCCACCGTCAGCCCATGCACAATAGGAATGGGGTGCATGCCCACGAACGACTTGTGGGCGGGCTCCAGCACGGGACCATCCACGTAATACCCGTTGGGATTGGGGCGGTCTAACACTATTACTTCTTTGCCTTGCTCGGCCGCGGCCTCCATCACATAATGCAGGGTGCTGATGAAAGTATAGAAGCGCACGCCAACGTCCTGAATGTCGAACACCAGCACGTCCAGGTCCTGCAGCATTTCCGGCGTGGGCTTTTTGGTGGCGCCATACAAAGAGCGCACGGGCAGGCCGCTGCGGGTATCGCGCCCATCCTTAATGGTGGCCCCATCGGCCGCTTCGCCGCGGAAACCGTGCTCCGGCGCAAAAATGCTGCGCACCTGCACGCCCTGCGCCAGGAGGGTATCTACCAGGTGAGAGGCGCCCACGCGGGAGGTTTGATTGACCACCAGCCCCACGCGCTTGCCGCGCAGCTGGGGAAGGTATTTAGCAAACTGCTCGGCCCCAACCTGCAGGGGGGCAGCAGCAGTAGTAACCGCGGTTGCAGGAAATTTGGGCGCTGGCGCGCGGGTAGTTGTGGGAGCGGTGACTACCGGCGCGGTAGCACAACCGGAAATAAACAGCGAGGAGAGGCTACAGAGGCCGGAAAGAAGGAGGGAGTGCATCCGAAAAATGACAACTGGAAAACTGGTGACAGACGCGTAGCTTTACGGCAGTGAATGTTGCGCGGTACATATCCCACAAAATAGACGGCGCCGATTCGGGGTCTTTCACCTCGACGGTGACAAAAATAGCAATCATCAGCATTGCCCTTGGGGTGGCGGTGATGATTGTGTCGTTTGCTATTCTGGAAGGTTTCCGAAACGAGATTCAAAGCAAGATATTCTCGTTCGGGGCACACCTTACCATCAGCAAGTACGACAATAATAACTCGCTGGAGGTAGAGCCTATTGGTAATCTGCAGCTGCAGAGAGACTTAAAGCATTTTCCGCAGATTAAGTCCACGCAGCCTTTCGCTAGGAAAACGGCCATTATCAAAACAAGGGAAGAGGTTTTGGGCGTGGTATTGAAAGGCATTGATGAGCGGCAGAGCCCCTCGCTCATGCGCCAGAATCTGGTGGCCGGCCGCTTTATTACCTTCCCTGATACGGCTGCTTCCGATGAAGTTCTGCTTTCCCGCAAAGTAGCCGACAAGCTGCGCCTGAAAGTGGGCGATGATGCGCTGTTCTACTTTATTCAGAATCCGCCCCGCATCCGGCGCTTTACCGTGAGCGGCATCTATCAGACGGGTTTGGATGAGTTTGATGAAGTCTACGTCATCGGCGACATCCGCCAGATCCGGGACCTGAATGCCTGGCCCGACTCCCTGGTAGGCGGCATGGAAGTGGTGCTAAAGGACTTCAACCAACTGGACCCCGTAGCCGATGAGCTGTACGAGAACCTGCGCTACGATCTGAAGCTGGACAAAATCACGGAAGAATACGCCCAACTGTTCGACTGGCTGCAGCTGCTCAACCGTAACGTGGTTATTTTCCTGCTGCTGATTGTGTTTGTGGCCACCTTTAACATGGTAGCCACCATCTTCATCATGATTCTGGAGCGCACCAACATGATTGGCGTGCTGAAGGCCATTGGGGCCACCGATAACCAGATCCGGAGCATGTTCTTTTTCCGGGGCCTGAATCTGACCATCAAAGGCATTCTCTATGGCAACCTCATTGGCCTGGGATTCTGCGCCATTCAGTATTTCTTCCACATTATCCCCCTCGACCCCGAGAACTACTACATGGATCGGGTGCCGATTCACTGGGACCCGCTCATCATTGTGCTCCTGAACGTGGCTACGTTCCTGATGTCCCTGCTGGCCGTACTCATTCCTACCTTCCTGATTTCCCGCATCAAGCCGGTTGTCGCCATCAAGTTTGACTAACTGAGTAAGCTGCCCTTCTTACTAAAACGAAGGACCTTCTCCTGCTGAAACGCCTGTCGTAGCAACGACTTGTTTCAGCAGGAGAAGGTCCTTTGTTTTTGCTTGGTTGTTAGTGGAATGTTTACTTAAAGCCACTGGCTCTGGAGAATCAGGTTAGGGTCGGGGCAGAGCGCTGCATACTTTTCCCGCTCTTCGGGTAGCGCCACGCCGGGGTAGTCGCCTACGTAGTCCTGCATATCGGCAATGATCTGAAAGTGCAGGTGCGGCGGCCAGTCGCCGTTTTCGGGCGCGGGACCCACTTCGGTGAAGGCTACGCCCTGTTCCACCGTCATGCCGGGGCGCAGCAGCGCAGTTTCCCGGCGGGTCAGGTGGCCGTAGAGGGTATAGAAGGTAGTGTCTTCCAGCTGATGTTGCAGAATCACGGTAGGGCCGTAGTTGCCAAAGCCTTCGTTGTCTTCCACACTATGCACCACGGCATCCAGTGGGGCCAGCACGGGCGTTCCGGCCCGCAGCCAGATATCTACGCCCAGATGCAGGGAGCGGGGCCGGGCAGCATCACCAAACAACTCCGGGCTCCGGCGGTATATCACCCGATCCTCCAGGTAGCCACCTACCCCGATGGCCGCGTCTTTTTCAGCCAGGAGCTGTTGCACCAGCTCTTCAAAAGAAGCAGTGTCGCGCAGGTCGGCCTGAGCTACTACCGGATTAGCGGCGGTAAAATCCAGATGGGTGACTTCGGGGGCATTCAGATCAACGGGGAGTACCGGACCAAATTCGTGCTGATGGCGTTCCAGCAGCTGAGCAAGTGCAGACATAAATGGAAGAAAGTGCGGCCGAAGCCCGGGAGATGTAAAATTTGGAGATGTACCAGTGTAAAATGCGGGCACCAAGCTAAAACGAACGGTGCAGAATCCCGTACTTTGCAGCCCGCTTAAAATCCGTGGGCTCTCAGTCTACGTAAACCTTTTTTTAGTCAGTTCACCACCCGAATGAGCTCTCCTTACCTTACCCTTAACGTCGTTGAACTCACCCAGGAAACCCCCGACGCCGTTACCATCCACCTAGAGCATCCTGAGCGCCAAAACATTGCTTGTCAGCCGGGTCAGTTTCTGACCCTGATTCTGCCTTGTGGTGCCGGAGGAAAGAAAGAACGCCGCTCGTATTCGCTTAGCAGCACGCCTAACGAAGCGCCGCGTCTCTCGGTTACGGTAAAGCGGGTGCCCGGAGGGCTGGTCAGCAACTATCTGCTGGACACGGTGAAGGTAGGCCAGCAAATGGAGGTAATGGCTCCATTGGGCAATTTTACGCTCAAAACCGGCGCTAAAACGGCCCGCTCGTTGGTGCTGGTAGGGGCCGGCAGCGGTATTACGCCTCTCATGAGCATGCTGAAAGCCGTGCTTCAGGAGGAGCCCCAGAGCCACGTGCTGCTGGTGTATGGCAACCGCAATGAGGAATCTGTTATTTTCCGGCAGCAGCTGGCGCAGCTGGAAGCCCGCTATGCCGGCCGCCTACAGGTAGAGCATATTTACACCCAGCCCAAGCAGCCCGTAGCGGCGCACCAGCATACAGGGCGCCTCAACCGCACCATGCTGCTGCGTATTCTGGAGCAGCGCCACCAGTTCCCGGCCGAGCAGGCCGAGTATTTCCTTTGTGGCCCTGATGGCATGATGTTGGAGGCCAAAGCGGCTCTGGAGCTGCTGGGCGTGCCGGCCGCCAACATTCACCGGGAAAGCTTCATGGCCGCCGCCGACTCCAGTGAAGTAGCCGCCAACCAGCCCAACGGGCACGGAGATGTTTCAGTAGCTCCTGAAGATGATGCTAATCAGCCCCGGACCGTTACCATTCAGTATGAAGGATCGGAGTACTCCGTAGCTGTAGCCGCCAATCAAACTATTCTGGAAGCGGCTCTGGATCAGGATATTGACTTGCCTTATTCCTGCCAGGCCGGTTTATGTACGGCTTGTCGTGGGAAATGCCTGTCCGGCAAAGTACATTTGGATGAGCGCGAAGGATTATCTGACGCCGAAATGAAACAAGGTTATGTACTGGTATGCGTGGGTCACCCCCTTACCAGTGACGTTGTAATCGAAATCGGCTAATTTTCCCATAGGGTATTCTTCCGCGAAAACTCTTTTGCAATGGTACACACCTCCGAAGCCGCCCTGGCTACCGATACCCAGCGCCCACCCCGTCATTACTTGCCCGAGAGTTTTCTGGTAAGTGACTGGGCTACCCTCGAGCCTTATTTTATTGAGCTGCGAGAACGGGCCCTGCATTCTGCTGCCGAGCTGGAACGCTGGCTGCTGGATAGGAGCGAGCTGGAAAGCGTGCTGAGCGAGGACATGGCCTGGCGCTATATTCGCATGACCTGCGACACGCAGGATGCCGGCCGGGCGGAGGCGTTCCAATACTTTGTAAGCGAGATTGAGCCCAAAGTAGCGCCCTACGACCACGCCCTCAACGAAAAGATGATGGCCTCGGAATATCTGGGGCAGCTGGATCAGCAGCGCTACCGCGTGTTTATCCGCTCCGTGCGCCAGGCCTTGGCAATCTACCGCGAGGCAAACATTCCGCTCAAAACCGAAATCAGCACCAAGCAGCAGCAGTATGCCGCCACCGTGGGCGCCATGACGGTAACGCTGGATGGGGAAGAAATGACCCTGCCCCGCGCCGCCGACCGGCTGAAGAATCCCAACCGCGCCGTGCGCGAGGAGGCTTACCGGGCCGTGCAGGAGCGCCGCCTGCAGGATGCGGTGCCTCTGGATACGCTCTTCACGGAGCTGGTGCAGCTACGCCACCAGATGGCTCTCAACGCCGACTTCCCCAACTTCCGCGACTACATGTTCGCGGCCCTGGGCCGCTTCGACTACACCCCGCAGGACTGCAAGCATTTCCACCAGGCCATCCGCGAAACCGTAGTGCCGCTGATTGATGATCTGGACCTGGCCCGCCGTCAGGATCTGGCCCTGCCGGAGTTGCGCCCCTGGGATTTGGATGTGGACGTGAGCGGCAAAGCGCCGCTGCACCCGTTTGAAACCGGCGAAGAGCTGCTGGAGAAAACCATTACCGTATTCGAGCGCCTCGACCCCTTCCTGAGCGACTGTCTGCGCACCATGCGCCAGATGGGCAACCTGGATCTGGAGTCGCGCAAAGGAAAAGCGCCGGGCGGCTACAACTACCCGCTGGATGAAACCGGCGTGCCCTTCATTTTCATGAATGCTACGTCTTCGCTGCGCGATGTGGTGACGATGCTGCACGAGGGTGGCCACGCGGTGCATAGCTTCCTCACGCGGCGCCTGCCGCTGTCGGCGGACAAGCATCCGCCATCCGAAGTAGCTGAGCTGGCTTCGATGAGCATGGAGCTGATGAGCATGGACCACTGGGACGTGTTTTTCTCCGACCCGGAGGAGCTGCGCCGGGCCAAGAAAACGCACCTGGAAAGCGTGCTGGAAACCTTCCCCTGGGTAGCCACTATCGATAAGTTTCAGCACTGGGTGTATGAGAATCCGCAGCACTCGGAGCAGGAGCGGCACCAGAGCTGGATTACCATCTTCAATGAGTTCAACCAGCGTACCGTCAGCTGGCAGGGCCTGGAGAAGTATAAGCCGTACCTCTGGCAAAAGCAGCTGCACCTCTACGAAGTGCCGTTCTACTACATAGAATATGCCATGGCCCAGCTGGGTGCCATAGCGGTGTGGCGCAACTTCCGCCAGAACCCGCAACAGGGATTGGCAGCCTACAAACGCGCCTTAGCTCTGGGCTACACAGCCCCCATCGGGGAGATATATGCCGCCGCCGGCATTCGCTTTGATTTCAGCACGGAGTACCTGCGTACGTTGGCTGATTTTGTGCACGATGAAATGGCCAAGCTTTAGCCTTTAATTCCTTGATATTAAAAAAGCCGCTGTATTACTACAGCGGCTTTTTTAATGAGTAAAACGGTGCAAACCCTAGTTCTGATCAGATGGTGAAACCGGCTGGATACAGGTTAGACGTACCGTTTCGCCCACCATGCAAATACTAACGGCCGACTCCAGTTCATAGGCTATATACAGCTTCTCCCCATCATGTGGAGTGTAGGCCTGCCAGACCGGACCCAGGGGCTCCAGGCGCTTTCCATTGCTTAGCTCCAGTACCATGCGGCAGCCGTCTAACCCGGTCAGGTCGCGCACGGTTACTGGGGTGGAGCAATCGGGAATGGCCTCCTCATGGTTACAGCTGGCCAAGAGGGTAGCGGCTAACGTTAAGAGCAGCAGAGGGCGGAGTAAAGTATGCATGTTGCTATAGGTAAGTGCGGTTTATCTATATAGAAGATTTACTGCATAGCCATAAGGTTGCATAGCAATGCCCTGCCTCCAGCTTATTTGCCGGAAGCAGGGCATTGGTATGTTTTAGCCTGATGATTTATTGCTGAATGGTGAACAGCGGTAGGGGTTTCAACTTGGTGTATTTGCCACCCAGTTGGGTTAGCTCAGGTTGATGAACCTGAAGGTAGTCGTTGAAGCGTTTGGCGGCCTGGTCGTAGCGCAGTCGGTACGCTACTACTTCTGCATCGTATTGCTGAATGCCTTCGGTGAGGTTGCGCACCAACTCGCTTTTCTGCCCCGCTTCCGGCATGGCTACGGCGTATACTGCCCGCAACACCGAATCCTGCGCGGCATCATAGGCATCAATCCGCGCAGACTCCTGCATGCTTTGCTGATCATAGCGCAGACCTTTCAGGCGGTTGTTGGCTTTCAAAAGCCCTTTCAGCAGGGTGCGGTCGGAGCCGGGCTGGCCTTCCAGTTCCCGGATAACCTGGCGGGTGGCGCTATGCTTGGCGTTGTCGCTGGTAATCATTTCCGTCCAGCGGGCTTCTACCGTGTCTTGCAGCACACTAAGTTGGGCTTTGGCTGCTGCCGGCGAGGCCGGATCAATTGGTGCAGGTGTGCGGTTACAGGCATCGAGGCCGGCCATGAGCAGGAATAGGGCCAGCGGCAGGATTTTTTTCATGACAGCAATAACGCCGCAAACGGCGAAATAGTGAGATAACGGCGAATAAAATTATAAGGGCTTAAACTGCTCAAACATCTGCCGGCAATTGTGGCAGTAGTGCATGGAGCGGCAAAGCGTGGCGCCAAAGGGCGTGCGCATTTCCGTGTTCTGACCGTTGCAGTAAGGGCAGGTAGCGTATTCCAGAATATCCAGATCCAGCACTTGATTATACACCGGCGGCGGAGCCAGCCCAAAGTTCTTCAGGGCCAACCGGCCCTTCTCGCTCACCATGTTGGTATTCCAGGGCTCCTCGAAACTCATTTCTATCTGCACATCCTCTATGCCGTGCGCATGCAACACCCGCTCCACGTCGCGCTGCATATAGTCCATGGCCGGGCAGCCGGAGAAGGTGGGGGTCATCTTCACCAATACGCCACCGTTTTCCTGCAGCACCACGTCCCGAATAACGCCCAAGTCTACCAGGGAAAGGACCGGTATTTCGGGGTCCTTCACTTCTTCCAGCCAGGTCAGTATCGTGGGCTTGTCCATGGGAGTTGCACTTTAGAAGGCTTAGAAACACGTAGACGTCATGTCGAGCGCAGCCGAGACATCTCGCGTGCTGATGTTGTAATGCTACTTGTCATGCTGAGCCTGTCGAAGCATCTCTACCGCTTCGTTATCTGGGTATACCACACTAGCGAGATGTCTCGGCTGCGCTCGACATGACTGCCAATAGCTTACCAGTCAGCTGTTGGGTCGAGGCGGAATACTTCGGCCATTTCGTCCAGCAGGGGCTGTAGGTATTCGGTGTGCTCTCCGGTGCGGCCGCCATACACAGGTGTTAGGGTGCGCATGTCGGGCATTTGTAAGGCAGTCTGGCTTAGGATAGCCCGGATGCTTTCTTCCCAACGGGCCTTCAGGGCATCTTCGCCAATAAAAATACCTTCGGCTATGATGGCGTCTTCCTGCTCTGTTTTCTCGAACAGACCCAGCGCATAGGGCAGCGTGTAGTCCAGGGACTGCTGCAGGCGCTCAATGGCTTCGTCGGTGCTGGCGCCCAGGCGCTTTACCCAGGTATTGGCGTGCAGTACGTGGTATTTCAGCTCACCTTTCAGCTTGCGGGCAACCTGGGCCAGGGGCTCGTAGCTGCTCTGGCCCAGGGCCTCAAAGCGCAGCAGCTCGGCATGGTCATAGAGAAAGTGCCGGATCAGGCTGAAATCATACTCGCCGATAGGCAACTCTACCAACTGGCAGCAATGGAATTGGGGCGCGTTGCGGGTAAAAGCCACCGTATCCGGCTCTGCTTCGCCCAACTGGTTCAGCAGCAGGTACATCTGCAGGCTATGGCCCAGCTTATCCTGTGCCATGGAGGAAAAGGCAATGTCTTCCTCCAAGATGGGGCCCAGGCCATTCCATTCGGAGTTGCGGTGACCCAGAATCAGCTGGTCGTCGGCGAGGCGGTACAGGAGGTCTTTGAGGGCGGCTTGGTTCACGACGTTCAGGCTTGGGGGGCGTTTTGCTGTTGTTCTTGTTTGAAGCGCTCAATGCGGTCCTGCACGCGGTAAGCCATGGCTTCGCGGTATTTTTTCTCCGGGTTGGTGGCCCACATATCCTTGTCTTCTTCCTCGGAGTGCAGCACATCAGCAGAGCGCACAACCCACACGTTTACCACGGGGCGCTGCTCACCAAATACTGCCTTGGCTACCTGCAGCGCCTGGCCGGGCGTAGTGGCGCGTACCTTGCCTGCATGTGTGTGCGCTTTGCCGCGCTTTTTCAGGTGGAAGATGTCGAAGTCTTCCTCGCCGGCCGCAAACGCGGCGGCATCCTGCGCTTCCTCAGAAGGAACGTTTGCCGGAACCTCACCCCGGTCGGCGGGCAGCGTGTCGTAAACCGATTCCGTGTCGTTGACATAGCCAGTCAACTGAATGCTAGCGGTGGGTACTACCCACATGCCCGTGCAGGGAAAGCGGCGGCTGTACTGCTCCTTGGCGAAGAGAAAGGCTACATCAGCCGAGGGCGCGTGCACCGGGCCTACATACACGTAGGCAGTGCCTTCCTTTTTCTGGTGAAAGACTTCGTAGGTCTCAAACTGGTCCAGCAGAGCCTTATCGGGTGGGGGCGGGGGAGCATCCGGCAAACCCAAACGGTTAATGCGCGGATCGAGGGAATGGAGCACGGGAGGGAAAATTATGAAATATGAATTCTGAATGCCGAGGGGTGGGGCGGGGTGGGACGCTTGCTCTACAACTCAGAACCCATATTTCAACGCTTTAAAGAGCTGCCTGCGGGTTAAGCCAGCGGCTTTACATATTTGGCCTGGGGCGAGAGCAGGGCGCGGCGTACCCAGGCCCCGTTTTCTTCGGCGGCACGGCGCACGGCCAGGCGCTCCTTGTTGCAGGGGCCGTCGCCGTTAATCACGCGCTTGAAGTCCTCCCAGTCGGGTTCGGTGAATTCCCACTGGCCGGTTTCTTCGTTTTTGTGCAGGTTGGGGTCGGGCAGGGTGAGGCCCAGCTCCCAGATTTTGGGCACGTACATATCCAGGAACTGCTGGCGGCAGTCGTCGTTGGTGGCCATCTTCACCTTCCAACGCATCAGGATTTCCGTGTGCGTGCTCATTTTGTCGGCGGGGCCGAAGAACGTCATGATGGCGGGCCACCAGCGGTTTAGGGCCTCCTGCATCATGCGGCGCTGGGTGGGCGTGCCGGTGGCCATGTGCGTTACGGCATCGTGGCCATACTTCAGGTGGAAAGCTTCTTCGGCGCAAATCCGGTCCAGGGCCCGGCAGTAAGGGCCGTAGCTGCCCTTGGCGTTGGCCAGCTGGTTTACGATGGCGCCGGCGTCAATCAGCCAGGAAATAACGTTGGAATCGGCCCAGGTAGGAGTAGGGTAGTTGAAGACGTTGCTGTACTTCGACTTGCCGTTGATGAGGTCAGACAACATCTGCTCCCGGGTTTTACCCAGGGTCTCGGCGGCCGAGTACAGCAGCTGGGCGTGGCCTACCTCATCCTGCACTTTGGCCATCTGGGCCATTTTGCGGCGGAAGCCGGGCGCGCGGGTAATCCAGGTGCCTTCGGGCAGGGAGCCAATAATTTCCGAGTGTGCGTGCTGCTCAATCATACGGATGAGCTGCTTGCGGTACAGGGCCGGCATCCAGTCCGAGGGCTCAATCTTCTCGCCCCGGGCAATGCGTGCCTCAAATTCGGCCAACAGAATCGGGTCTTCGTTTTCTAAGCCATCGGCCTTAACCGGTGCTTCAAAAGTGTTTCCTCCGCCGTACATAATGCGCTGGGGTAAATGGTGGGAAGTAAATTATTGGGTGGGGCCGGCCAGTCCGCGCAACAGCTGTTCCGCCAGGCGGTGTGCTATGTCATCGGGGCTGAGTTTGCCGTTGGGTTTGTACCAGGTAGACAGCCAGTTCAGGCTGGCCAGAAGCGTAAGCGTGGCAAAGCCGGCATCGGGAGCATGCAGCTCTCCAGTAGTAAGGCCCTGCTGAATTAACTCGCGAAAACAAGCTTCGTACCGCTCGCGCAGGGTGAGAAACTCCGTGCGAGCCGGCTCCGAGAGGTGGCGCCACTCGTGCAGAAACACCGCCGAAGCGGCCACGTCCTGGGTAAGCACGCGCACATGGCTTTCAATGGCCCGGCGCAGCTGCTCTGCAATCGTTTGCGCTTTGTCGTAAGTCGATGCTTCGAATCCGGCAAAAAAAGCATCCGCCAGTCGGAAGCAAATACGGTTCAAAATCTCCTCTTTGCTCCGAATATGAGAGTAAATACTGCCTGCTTCAATACCTAAAGCCGATGCCAACTCCCGCATGCTGGTAGCCGCAAAGCCCCGCGACCGAAACAGCGCCGTAGCGGTCTGGTCAATCTGTGCTTTGCGGGAGAGAGTAGCCGGTTCCATATGGGTTCAACAAAGATATGGTTCCTAACGTTCGTTAGCAAACGATTGTTGCCGGTGCTAGTCCTTGGAAACAAGGATATCTATAGAACGTCATGTCGAGCGAAGTCGAGACATCTCGCGTGCTGACGTTGCATTACTAAATACCACACTAGCGAGATGCTTCGGCTGCGCTCAGCATGACAATTACTTTGGCAACATCAGCACGCGAGATGCCTCGACTTCGCTCGACATGACATTCTGCCTATAGCTTAACACGAACTTCTACCCGTATTTCGGCCAGCCCGTAGACAATCGTACTTTTGCATCCTCATTCATTTAGATTCCATGAGCGACATCACGCCACTCGATAAAGTAGGGGAGTTCGGTCTTATTCACCGCATTCAGAATACCATCACGCTCCATCAGCCCAGCACGGTTTTAGGAATTGGGGATGATGCCGCCATTATTGCCCCGGCCGCTAACCACGACGTGGTGGTGAGCACGGATATGCTGGTAGAAGGCATCCACTTCGACCTCACATTCTGTCCGCTGAAGCATGTAGGCTATAAAGCGGTGGCCGTGAATGTGTCGGATATTGCCGCTATGAACGCCACGCCCACGCAAATTGTGGTGTCGATTTCTATTGGTGCCCGTTTTTCGGTGGAGGCTATTGAGGAGCTGTATGAAGGCATGCGCCTGGCCTGTGAAGCTTATAATGTGGACTTGGTGGGCGGCGACACTACGGCCAGCCGGGGTGGACTTACTATCAACATTACTGCTTTGGGGCAGGTGGAACATGGTAAAGCGGTGCGCCGCAGCGGTGCCGGCCCCAACGACCTGCTGTGCGTAACCGGCGACCTGGGCGGTGCTTTCCTGGGCCTGCAGGTGCTGGAGCGCGAAAAGCAAGCCTGGCAGGCCGACCCCGAAACCCAGCCTGAGCTCAGCAAATATCCCTACGTGCTGCAGCGCCAGCTCCGCCCCGAAGCCCGCATGGACATCATCCACGAACTGCGCGACCTGGGCGTGGTGCCCACCAGCATGATTGATATATCCGATGGACTGGCCTCTGAAACCCTGCACCTCTGCCAGGCCAGCGGCACCGGTGCCCGCATCTTCTCCGAGAACCTGCCCATTGCCAACCCCACGCTGGAAGTAGCCGAGGAATTCAACCTCGACCCCATTATGTGTATGCTTAACGGCGGCGAGGACTACGAACTACTATTCACTGTACCGCTCTCCGCCCACGACAAGCTCAAAAACCACCCCGATATCACCATCATCGGCCACATGGTAGACAAGAGCGAAGGCGCTAACCTCATTACCAAAGCCGGTCAGCCGGTGCCCCTGCGCGCCCAAGGCTGGCAGCACTTCTAAATCACGGATTTATCGGATGTAGAACGGATTCGGCGGATTTAGTAGACCTCATATTGGACGGATTTTACTGGCTTTATATTCAACTGATTTGCATAGAGTTAAACTAATTTAACACCGGGTCAGACTATCAAAAAAGCCTCGCAGTTTGCGAGGCTTTTTTGATGAAAAGTAATCGTCCACAAAATCCGCCGAATCCGTTCTACATCCGACAAATCCGTGATTTAGTCTTCCGGGTAGGGGATGTACACGAAGTTGGTGAACTCCTCATCCAGCACGAACAGGCAGCAGTATTCATCCGCGTCGCGGTAGGTGCTTTGGAAGGCTTCAACACCCTCCTGGCCCACGATGCCCTGCTGCACAAACAACTCCAGGTAGCTGGCGAAAACGTGCCACTCCAGGTTCAGCTCGTCGGCATTCACCAGCAGGCCGCCCAGCGGCACCTCCTGGCGGGCAAACACGAAGATGGGGTACTTGGAAATATCCCGCTTGCGGATCTGCGAGGACGCCTCGCTCAGCGTATCGGAAACGGTAGCAAAATCCTTGGTGATGGTGCCGAGGTACTTGCCGTTCAGTTCGGGGTCGTTGGTGTAGTCCATGTGAGTTTATGCTATTCTGCCAGCTTTCTTTAACAAGTACGAAATGGCAATTACAGATAAGCAAATGCCAATTAAGTAGTAGCCCATAGTATTCTGTTTGCCCCGGATAAAGTAGGGCTTGCCATCTTTGTCAATGAAATAGGCTAAACGAGAAACATTCTTATCACTGCTTAATAGATTTTCGTCATAGTAGATAGTGATAATATCGCCAGTTTTAAGCCTGTCAACTTGTTGAAAATTTGGTTTCGAACCGTCAATATCTTCGCCAACAAATAATTTGAAGTATTTAGGATAAGCCTCAATTTTCAAGTAGCGTACTGGCTCATCGTCTAATTTTAAATGACCTTGTATAGGTAATGAATTAGATATGTAAGTTAGCCTACTTGTCAGATGAAGGAAGTCGACCTTTTGTTTTTGGTTTCGATATAATGTGCTAAAGCAAAGGATTATAGTGAATAACATTCCAAAAAAGAGCTTCCAGAAAACGGGTGCTTTGTAAGACATAAAGTTCCTGCAAACCTACCTCAACTCCAGCAATACCACATTCTCCACATGGTGGGTGTGTGGGAACATATCCACGGGCTGCACTTTCGTCACTTTATACGCATCATCCAGCAGTTCCAAATCCCGGGCTTGGGTGCCGGGGTTGCAGCTGACATACACGATGCGGGGGGCGCGCATTTCGAGCAGGCGGGCCACTACGTCGGGATGCATGCCGGCGCGGGGCGGGTCGGTGATAATGACATCGGGGCGGCCGTGCTGCTGAATGAACTCGGCGTTGAGCACGTCCTTCATGTCGCCGGCGTAAAACTCGGTGTTGGTGGTGCCGTTGATTTCGGAGTTGATGTAAGCATCCTTTACGGCTGACTCCACATATTCCACGCCCACTACGTGCCGGGCCTGACGGGCCACAAAGTTCGCAATGGTACCGGCGCCGGTGTAGAGGTCATACACCAGCTCCGAGCCGGTGAGCTGGGCGAAGTCGCGGGTGACTTTGTAGAGGTTGTAGGCGCCTTCGGAATTGGTCTGGTAGAAGGATTTTGGGCCCACACGGAAGCGCAGGCCTTCCATTTCCTCATGGATGTACGGCTCGCCTTTGTAGCACACCACGTCCAGGTCGTGGAAGGTTTCGTTGCCCTTGTCGTTGAGGACGTAGTTGAGGGAGGTGATTTGCGGGAACCGCTCGTAGATGTAATCCAGCAGCGGAAACAGCGCGTCGTGGGCGTAGTAGCACTGCAGAATCACCATCAGGTCACCGGAATTGGCCGTGCGAATGATGAGGTTGCGCAGGAAGCCCTCCTGCGTAACCAGGTTATTAAAGGGCAGGTCGTGCTCGTGGGCGTAGTCGCGCACGGCCAGCCGGATCTGGTTGCTGGGGTCGGGCTGCAGCCAGCAGTGGTTCACGTCCAGAATCTTATCGAAGCGGGCAGGCGTGTGGAAGCCCAGCACGCGCCGGTCGTAGTCGTGGCCGCTGGCAATCTGCTCATTGGTGAGCCAGCCGTTGTGACTGAAGGTGTATTCCAGCTTGTTGCGGTAATACGTCTGGGCCGGAGAGGGGAGAATGGGCTGAATCTCGGGCAGCTCCACTTTGCCAATACGCTGCAGGGTATCAGTAACCTGCTGGTGCTTGAATTTAAGCTGGGTTTCGTAGCCCAGGTGCTGCCACTTGCAGCCACCGCAGGTGCCAAAATGCTCGCAGAAAGGCTGCACGCGCAGCTCAGAGTATTTATGGAAGTGCGTAGGCACGGCTTCCAGAAAGTTCTTTTTGGCTTTGGTTACCCGCAGGTCTACCACGTCGCCGGGGGCCACTTGGGTTACAAAAATGACCAGATTCTCGCGGCGCACCAGGCACTTGCCTTCGGCCACCATGTCGGTGATTTCGACTTCGCGAAGCAGCTCCGCGGGGATGTTTTTTACTGATTTCCTCACAAGCGCAAAGGTAACCACGGATTTGACCGGATTTACGAGGCGATGCGGATTTTGTGGAGGACAAGATGGCGTAGCCGCGCTTAGAAAAACCGTAGTTTTGCCTTTCCCGGCCTGCTGAACTGGGGCCTGAATTCTGCTAAGACCCTATGAAAGGAAAAGTTGTACTGATTACCGGTGGTACCTCAGGTATCGGCCGCGCCTGTGCCGAGGTGTTCGGCCAGGCCGGCGCCAAAGTGGTTATCACGGGCCGTAATGAAGCCCGCCTGCGGGAAACCAGCGCTGAGCTGCAGCGCCAGGGCATTGAGCACCGCACCGTGCGCGCCGATGTGGGCAACGAAGAAGACTCGCGCCGGGCAGTAGAGGAAACCATTGCCGCTTTTGGCCGCCTGGATGTATTGCTGAATAACGCCGGCATTTCTATGCGGGCCCTGTTTCAGGATGCCGACCTGGACGTAATCCGGCAGTTGATGCAGACCAACTTCTTCGGCACGGTATACACCACCAAGTTTGCGCTGCCGCATATTGTGGCTACCAAAGGTTCTATTGTAGGCATCAGCAGCATTGCCGGCTACCGCGGCCTGCCCGGGCGCACAGGGTACTCGGCTTCCAAGTTTGCTATGCAGGGTTTCTTGGAAGCGCTCCGCACGGAGCTGCTGCCGCAGGGCGTGCACGTGCTGGTGGCCTGCCCGGGTTTCACCTCCTCCAACATCCGCAACGTGGCCCTGGCCGCCGATGGCTCCCAGCAGGGGGAGTCGCCGCTGGATGAGGGCAATATCATGAGCAGCGAGGAAGTAGCAGCTCATATCCTGAAAGCCGTGCAGCACCGCCGCCGCGACATGGTGCTCACCAGCCAGGGCAAACTCACCGTTTTTCTGAACAAATGGATGCCCGGACTCACCGATAAGCTGGTGCTGAATCATTTCCGCAAAGAAAAAGATTCACCGCTGCGCTAAGAGTTCCGAACCGTAATAGCCTTCAAATCCCATATTGAAAAACCCGACCAGCCCCGCAGTAGCTTTCTGCCTGGGTTGGTCGGGTTTCTGCTTAAGCCTACTTCCAGGTAGCCTGTCGCTAGGACTATATAGCACATACACAAGGGGGCTAGTCCTTCCTTGCACTGGCATAAGCTTTATTCAACCAATAAGAGGTTCTGCTTCCGGATAAAGGCGGTGCGCCCATGCCATTCTACCTGATACCAGATATCCTGCACGCCTTCTACCTGCAGCCGGTCGCCGGCTGCTACCACCGTCAGCCAGTTGGCCCCAGCGGCGGGGCCACTCATCAGAGCCGCCCGCGGCTGACACACCAGCCCCACTTTTTCCGGGCGAAGCAGATTGAGCAACACCCCAGCCAGCAGCAGGTACATACCATAAAGCACCCACCATTCCCGCACAATACGGCGCCGCTTCAGCAACCGAATCAGAAGAACAGTGCCCGCTACCACCGCTACTATAAAGGCGGCCTGTAGAAGCTGGTTGTAATAGCGCCGGAAAGGAATCAGTAAGCGCTGGGGCCAGGAAGCAGTATAGCCATCGAGGCGGTTGTTTTGGGCTAACTCCACCATTTTATTCCAGGTAGCCTGCGAGGGAGCATGCGTCTGCAATACATTTAAGTAGTACAGCGCAGCCGGGTAATGGCCTATTTGCTCCTGAATGTAGGCCATGCGCACCAGCAACCGGGGGCTGTGCTGCTGGCCCTGGCGCAGGGTTTGACGGTAGAGCTTGTAGGCAGGCAGCAATGCACCCACCTCAAACAAGGAATCTGCTTTTATAAGGGCTTTGCTATCGTTTTGGGCCAGAACGGTTTGGCAGAAAAACAGGCCCAGAAATAAAAAAAAGTGAGTTTTTTTGAGCAAAACGTTTGCAGGATAAGGATCGGCCCTCTACTTTTGTGCCACAATCAGCGAATAACACACGCCGATTGCAAAGTAAAGGATTCTGTAGCTCAGCTGGTAGAGCAATACACTTTTAATGTATGGGTCCTGGGTTCGAATCCCAGCGGGATCACACAAACCCTCTTAGCATCACGCTGAGAGGGTTTTTTATTTAGTGGGTAGGGAAGAGGGTTGGCTGGGCGAATATGACCAAGGTTTTATTAAAATACCGAGCTCCTACTCAGTCCTTTGGAAGCGGGCACGCACCTCCGTGTCGCGGGACACTTCTATACTGCCCACTTAGGCCACCATCTGGGCCTGCTGATAGCAGTAGAGTAGTTTAGGGCTGCTGCCCAACTGCCGGGACACGGCTTGCTGCGGCTCTCGCCGGCCAAGTGCAGGGTCTCCGCCTTAAAAGCCTCGTCGTATTTACGCCCTTTGTCGGACGACGTCCCGCTGGGTTTTGCTGCCACAACAGAAGAAATATGTGTCCTTCTTCTTTCCTCCATTCCTAGACAACCTCAATCTGCACACCAGCTCAAGAGACCTGTGAAAAAAAGCTGTTTTTCACAGGCCTCTTGAGCGGAGCAAGCATTTAGAAGTCCTAAATTTTAACAAGCTCTCACTGCTTGTTTTTGCAATCAGATATTCCTGGAGCTTCCGTTTCCAGCGCTCGGGCAAGTCGGCACTACGCATGATGGTGCAACGATACGCGAAGTAGAAGCTTTGCCTTACATGGCCTTATATTCCTTCCAGCTTTTGATCTTCAGGTCCTGCATGTCCAGGGTGCAGAAGGCCTGAATGAAGGCCTTGGCCAGCCTCGCGTTGGTCAGCAGCGGAATGCCGAAGTCCACGGCCGTGCGGCGGATGGTGTAGTCGTTGTCCAGCTCGCCCTTGCTCAGGTTCTTGGGGATGTTGAGCACCAGCTCAATCTTCTTCTCCTTCAGACAGGTCAGCACGTTGGGTTCCTGCCGCTCGTCGGGCCAGAAGACCAGCGTGCTGGGCACCTGGTGCTCGGCCAGGAAGCGGTGCGTGCCCCCCGTGGCGTAGAGCACGAAGCCCTGCTGCACCAGCAGGCGGGCCGAGTCCAGCAGCACCAGCTTGGAGAGCAGCGGGCCGCTGGACATCAGCACCGACTTTTGCGGAATCTTATAGCCCACGCTGAGCATGGCCTTGAGCAGGGCCTCCTCGGCCGTGTCGCCCAGGCAGCCCACCTCGCCCGTGCTGGTCATGTCCACGCGCAGCACCGGGTCGGCGCCGGGCAGGCGGGTGAAGGAGAACTGCGG
This sequence comes from Hymenobacter sp. DG25A, assembly GCF_001280305.1. NCBI lineage: Bacteria > Pseudomonadati > Bacteroidota > Cytophagia > Cytophagales > Hymenobacteraceae > Hymenobacter > Hymenobacter erythromyxa. The sequence continues at coordinate 1,057,253 of NZ_CP012623.1, forward strand.
GGCCTTTACCCCCACGAAGGGCAGGTCGTAGACCAGCTCGCTGGCGTCGCGCGTGACCTTCTTGCCCAGCAGCACCTGCGTGGCCTTCTGAATCAGGTTGTGGCCCGAGACCTTGCTCACGAAGGGGAAGGAGCGCGAGGCGCGGATGTTGCACTCAATGACGCGGATTTCGCGGTTTTTCTCCAGGAACTGGATGTTGAAGGGCCCGCTGATTTCAAACCGTTTCGCAATCTTCTCGGCAATGATTTTGAGCTTGCGCACCGTGCCCACGTACACGCGCTGGGGCGGGTAGTACATGGTCGCGTCGCCGGAGTGCACGCCGGCAAACTCCACGTGCTCGGAAATGGCGTACGAGACAATCTCGCCCTTATCAGCTACCGCGTCCAGCTCGATTTCCTTGGCCTCCTGGATGAACTCGGAGACCACCACCGGGTACTCGGCACTGACCTGCTTCGCAGCTTTGAGGAATTCTTCCAGCTCGAAGGCATTGGACACCACATTCATGGCCGCGCCTGAGAGCACGTAGCTGGGCCGGATCAGCACGGGGTAGCCCACCTCACCCACGAAGGCCAGCATGGCCTGCAGCGAGGTCAGCTCCTGCCAGCGGGGCTGGGCAATGCCCAGCTCATCCAGGATGGAGGAGAACTTGTGGCGGTTTTCGGCCTGGTCAATCATGGCCGCGCTGGTGCCCAGGATGGGGGCCTGCGCGTCGGCCAGGCGGGTGGCCAGGTTGTTGGGAATCTGCCCGCCCGTACTCAGAATCACGCCATTGGGCTGCTCGAAGTCCAGAATGTCCATGACCCGCTCAAAGCTCAGCTCCTCAAAGTAGAGCCGGTCGGAGACGTCGTAGTCGGTGGAGACGGTTTCGGGGTTGTAGTTGATGAGAATGGTTTTGTAGCCTTCGGCCGCCGCCGTCTGCACGGCCTGCACCCCGCACCAGTCAAACTCCACGGAGGAGCCGATGCGGTACACGCCCGAGCCCAGCACCAGCACGGACTGGTCGGTTTCCGGCGCCAGGTCGTGTTCCGTGCCGTGGTAGGTGGTGTAGAGGTAGTTGGTCTGGGCCGGGAACTCGGCCGCCAGCGTGTCAATCTGCTTGATGACGGGCAGCACACCCAGGGCCTTGCGGCGGGCGCGCACGCGCAGCTCATCGGCTTTCACGTCGCCTTCGCCTAAGAGTTTGACCGCTATTTGCTGATCCGAGAAGCCGGCTTTTTTGACGTCGCGCAGCAGCGCGGTGTCCAGCCCGTCGAGGCCGCCGTTGGTACGGCCTTCGGCCAGCTTTTGGCCCAGCTCAAAGATGGTGGACAGGCGCTGCAGAAACCAGTGGTCAATCTTCGTCAGCGCATGCACCTGGTCCAAGGTGTAGCCCGCCTCGAAAGCATGATTGATGGCGAAGATGCGCTCCTCGTTGGGCTCGCTGAGCAGCTGGTCGATGGCGGCATTATCCAGCTCGTCCTCCGGGCGGTTGGCTACGAAGCCGCGCTTGCCCGTGTCGAGCATGCGCAGGCCTTTCTGGATGGCTTCCTCGAAGCTTTTGCCGATGGCCATCACCTCGCCCACGCTCTTCATGGCCGAGCCGATCTGCCGGTTCACGCCCGCGAACTTGCCCAGATCCCAGCGCGGCAGCTTCACCACCACGTAGTCCAGGGCCGGCTCAAAGAAGGCCGAGGTGGTCTGCGTCACGCTGTTCTTGAGCTCGGCCAGTGAGTAGCCCAGGCTGAGCTTGGCCGCCACGAAGGCCAGCGGGTAGCCCGTGGCTTTGGAGGCCAGGGCCGAGGAGCGCGAGAGGCGCGCATTCACCTCAATGACGCGGTAGTCCTCGGATTTCGGGTCCAGCGCGTACTGGATGTTGCACTCGCCCACGATGCCCAGGTGGCGGATGGTCTGAATGCCAATGCGGCGCAGCTTGTGGTACTCCCGGTTGGAGAGCGTCTGCGAGGGGGCCACCACGATGCTCTCCCCGGTGTGAATGCCGATAGGGTCGAAGTTCTCCATGTTGCAGACCGTGATGCAGTTATCATAGGCATCGCGCACCACTTCGTACTCCACTTCCTTCCAGCCCTTCAGCGACTCCTCCACCAGAATCTGGTCCGAGGTGGTGAAGGCTTTCTGGGCCAGGGCCCGCAGCTCATCCAAGTTATTGGCAAAGCCGCTGCCCAGCCCGCCCAGGGCAAAGGCGGCCCGCACGATAATGGGGAAACCGATCTGCGCACCGGCGGCCAGCGCGTCCTCCAGCGTCGTGACGGCCACGCTGCGGGCCGAGAGCACGCCAATCTGCGCGAGCTTTTCCTTGAAGATGTCCCGGTCCTCCGTGTCGATGATGCTCTGCACGGGCGTGCCCAGCACGCGCACGTTGTACTGCTCGAACACGCCGGCCCGGTACAGGGCCACGGCGCAGTTCAGCGCCGTCTGCCCGCCAAAGGCCACCAGAATGCCGTCGGGCTGCTCCTTTTTGATGACTTCCTCCACGAAGTAGGGCGTCACGGGCAGAAAGTACACGTCGTCGGCCAGGCCCTCCGAGGTCTGCACGGTGGCAATGTTGGGGTTGATCAGGATGGTGCGGATGCCTTCCTCTTTGAGCGCCTTGAGGGCCTGCGAGCCGGAGTAGTCGAACTCGCCGGCCTCGCCGATTTTCAGCGCGCCGGAACCGAGGATAAGCACTTTGGTGGGTTTGTTCATGCTAGGTGCGCGTGGGGTTTGCCCCATGCTTTTTTGGGAGCAGAAGACTAATCTTTAAAAAATTCGACCGGCCTGTTAGAGCGGCTATTTACCGGCTTTATACTCGGCCACTGCCTTCAGGAAGTCATCGAACAGAAACTCCGTGTCCTGGGGGCCGCCGGCGGCTTCAGGGTGAAACTGCGTCGAAAAAAACGGTTTCGACACGTGCCGGATGCCTTCGCAGGTGCCGTCGTTCAGGTTCTCGAACAGCACGCGCCACTCGGCCGGCAGCGTGGCCGGGTCGACGGCGAAGCCGTGGTTCTGGCTGGTGATGTAGCAGTGCTGCGTGCCGGTGAGCCTGACGGGCTGGTTATGGCTGCGGTGGCCGTACTTGAGCTTGAACGTGTCCCCGCCCGCGGCCAGGCCCATGAGCTGGGAGCCCAGGCAGATGCCGAAGATGGGCTTGTCCTGCTGCAGGGCTTGCTGCAGATGCTGGATGGTAGCGGTGCACATCTTCGGGTCGCCCGGGCCGTTGCTGAGGAACAGGCCGTCGTATTCCAGGGTGGTGAAGTCGTAGTCCCAGGGCACGCGGATGAGCTCCACGTCGCGCTCGAGAAAGCAGCGGATGATGTTGGTCTTGGTGCCGCAGTCCACCAGCACGATTTTATGCTGGCCGTGGCCGTAGCGGGTGACCTGGGTGGGGCTGACCTGGGCCACCAGGTTATCGAGGTTGGGGTCGTGGAAGGGCACATCTTCCTCCGCTACAATTTTGCCCAGCATCGCGCCTTTCTCCCGCAGCTTCTTGGTGAGCATGCGGGTATCGACGCCGAAGATGCCGGGGATGTTATACTCTTTGAGCCAGTCGCCCAGGCTCTTGGCCGCGTTCCAGTGGCTGTGCTCCTGGGAGTAGTAGTTGACGACCAGGCCGGCAATGTGCACCTTGTCCGACTCGAAGATCCGGGAAATCGACTCGTAGAGCTCCTCGCCGGGCACGCCGTAGTTGCCGACCATCGGGTAGGTGAGCACCAGAATCTGGCCGGCAAAGGAGGGGTCGGTCAGGTTTTCCGGGTAGCCGGTCATGGCCGTGCTGAACACCACCTCGCCCGCGGCCGAGGTAAAGGCCCCGAACGATTGGCCCTCGAGTTCGGTGCCGTCTTCCAGAATGAGTTTTACTGTTTGGGTCATGTTCTGTTGGTTCGCCTCACACCCGGCCCCCTTTCCTCGCTTGATGCGCGACATGGTGAAGAGGGGAGCCAGGGCTGTACGACTGGAAATGATTAATAGCCTCTAGATGGCGTCTAGCCCCGGCAAGCCGAGCAGACTCGCGGCGTGCCGCGCCACGGTTTTGACACTGGCCACATCCGGGCCGGTGATGGTCAGGTGGCCCATCTTGCGGCCTGCGCGCGCCTCCAGCTTGCCGTACAGGTGCAGGTGCGTGCCGGGCAGGCTCAGTACGGCGGTCCAGTCCGGCTCCTGCCGTTGCCCGCGGGCGTCAAACCACACCTCGCCCAGCAGGTTGAGCATGATGGCCGGGGAATGCTGGCGCGGCGGCGGCAAGGGCAAGCCCGCCATGGCATGCACCTGCAGGTCAAACTGCGACGCGTCACAGGCGTCCAGGGTGTAGTGGCCGCTGTTGTGCGGGCGCGGGGCCATTTCATTGACTACCAGTCCGCCGTGTGCACTGCCGTCGTCCACCACAAAAAACTCGACGCATAGTACCCCGACATAGCTGAGATGATGCGCGATGGAAACGGCCGCCTCGCGGGCCCTGATTGCCAGGGCGGACGGCATATTCCCTTCGTATGCATGGGTCACGGCCAAAATTCCATCGACGTGCACGTTGCGCTGGGGGGCGAAGCTGACGACCTGCCCGTCCCAACCGCGCGCCACTAGCACCGAACACTCGGCGGTTAGCGGCAGCATCTTTTCCAGCACGCAGGCGACGCTGCCTAACTCCGCCCAGGCGGCTGTCAGCTCACCGGCGGTCCTGACGCGGACCTGGCCCTTGCCGTCGTAGCCCATACGCGCGGTTTTCAGGATGCCGGGCAGCAAATCCGCCCGGTCGGCCTGAATGGCCTGCAGCTGGGCGGGCGTTTCAATCACCGCATAGGGCGCGCAACCCACCCCCGAGAGGTCAGCGCAGGCCGCGAAGTGGGCTTTTTCCTCGATGCGGTTTTGGGCAATCCCCACCACGGCCGCGCCCGGCGCCACGGGCCGGGTCAGCGCCAGCGTTTGCAGGGACTGGGCCGGCACATTTTCAAACTCGGTGGTGATGGCCTGGCACAGCTGGGCCAGCTGCGACAGCCCCGCCGGGTCGTTGTAGTCAGTCTGGATGTGGTAGTGACTCACCCGCCCGGCCGGGCTTTGCGCGTCCGGATCCAGCACGGCGGTGAAGTAACCCAGGCGCTGAGCGGCATGCACAAACATGCGGCCCAGCTGGCCGCCCCCCATCACCCCCAGGGTGGCTGGCTGGCCCGCGGCGTCTTCACTGCCCGGGAAAACCGGGGTCATGGCTGCAATGTGAATACCTTCCTTCATACGGGCAGCGTCATGGCGCGAGCAGCTTCGGTTTGTTCGGCGCGAAACGCCTGCAGCCTGGTCGCCAGGCCCGGATCGTGCAAGGCCAGCAGGCTGACGGCGAACAGCGCGGCATTGGCCGCTCCGGCGTCGCCAATAGCAAACGTGGCGACGGGCACCCCTTTGGGCATTTGCACGATGCTGTGCAGGGAGTCTACCCCCTGCAAATGGCGACTGGCCACTGGTACCCCCAGCACGGGCAGCGTGGTTTTGGCTGCCAGCATGCCTGGCAGGTGGGCGGCGCCCCCGGCACCGGCGATAATGACTTGCAAGCCGCGCGGGCCGGCTTGTTCAGCGTAGGCAAACAAGTCGTCGGGCATGCGGTGGGCCGACACTACACGCGCTTCGTGCGCCACGCCAAAGTGCGCGAGCATCTGCACGGTATGCTGCATGGTGGTCCAGTCGCTGCTGGAGCCCATCACAACGCCAACCAGTGGCTTGCCCGGGGAGGTGGGGGTGTCGGAGGTGGTAAGGGTACTCATGGTGGGCCTTGTAGAGTGGGCTGGGCAGCCCCGGGTGGTCGAAAAAACGTGATTTGGGGCGGGGTCGCGGGCTAGAAGCCGCGTTCTATTAACGCTCCAGCAGGATTTCCGTACCTAAAATCACCAGGTCTACCCGGCCTTTCAGCGTCTGGTCAATGAAGGGCGTATTCTGGGATTTGGATTTCATGAATTCCTTCGTGAAGGTTGTTTCCGCTTCGGTATCGAATAAGACACAGTTGACTTGCTGGCCGACTTCGATGGCAGCTACCGGCAGGCCCATCAGGCGACGGGGCTCCGCCGAATAGCGCTTCACCACCAGGTCCCACCCGAATTTTCCAGGCTCGACGAAGAAGTGATAGAGCGACACCAGGGCCGTATCCAGGCCGGTGATGCCATTGGGCGCGCTGATGAAATCCTGGGCTTTTTCGAACGGCGTGTGCGGCGCGTGGTCCGTGGCAATGATGTCGAAGACGCCTTCCTTGAGCCCTTCCAGCAGCGCATCACAATCGACCTGCGTCCGCAGCGGCGGGTTCATCTTGTAGTTCGTGTCGTAGTCCCCGATGTGCTCGTCGGTGAACAGCAGGTGGTGCGGCATCACTTCCGCCGTCACCTTTACATCGCCGCGCGATTTCCACCAGCGGATGGTTTCCATGCCAAGCTTGCTCGAAACGTGCTGGATGTGCACGTGCGCGCCCGCCGCCCGGGCCAGGCGGATGTCGCGGTCGATGATGATTTCCTCCGCGCAAGCCGGCGAGCCCTTGATGCCGAGCCGATAGCTCATCACCCCTTCGTTCAGGGCGCGCGGCCCGGCCAACTCCGGTACCTCGCAGTGGCTGGCGAAAAACATCCCAAACTCGGTGGCGTACTGCATGGCCCGCAGCAGCACCGCCGGGTCGGCGGTGGTATCTCCGTCGTCAGTGAGCATTTTCACCCCGAGTCCGCGCATGCCCTCGATTTCCGCCAGCTCCTTGCCCTCGCGGTTCTTGGTGACGCAGCCGGAGGTGTACACCGGAATGCGGGATCGGTCCTTTGCATTTTCCAGCACGGTGGCCACCGCGGTAGCAGAGTCGAGAGCGGGGCGGGTGTTGGGCATCATGACCACGCCGGTAATGCCGCCATTGATAGCCGCTTCGCTCCCTGTGGTGATGGTTTCCTTGTTCTCAAATCCCGGGGCACGGAAATGGACGTGAGCATCAAACATGGCCGGCATCAGAACCCGGCCGCGCGCGTCGATGACGCGGCCCCCCTCGGGAATGGCTAGGCTTTTGCCGATTTGCTGGATTATTCCTTCGACAATCAGAACATCACTCTCGACAAGCACGGGTGAATTTTCGGAGGCGATGCGGACGTTTTGGAGGAGGAGCATGGGTGGAAGATTGCTGTAAACCGGCAAGTGGTGTAGGTATTCGGGCTGTTGAAGAAGAAAGTACACGAGCGGAAACAGCCGCCACGTTCTGTATTTAAGGCATAATCACCGTTGAACCAGCTCGCTGCCGCGCGGCATACGATTCCTGCCGCGGGAAGTCCCCGCCCGGCGTGAGCCAGTCGAGCACGGCCATGCGGATGGAGATGCCATTTTCGACCTGGTTGGTGATGAGGCTGCGCTCGTAGTCCATGACGGCGTCGCACAGCTCAACCCCCCGGTTCACGGGGCCCGGGTGCATGATGTAGAGGCCCCGGTCGCGGATTTCCGCCAGCCGGGCGGTGGTGATGCCGTATACCCGGTGGTATTCGCGGACGCTGGGGAAAAACTGCACGTCCTGACGCTCCAGTTGCACGCGGAGCAGGTACACCACATCGGGCGCCCAGGCCATGGCCGCCTCATAGTCGGTGAAGCGGCGGATGCTTTCCGGAACATACTTGGGCACCAATGAGCCCGGCCCCAGGTAAGCTACCTCAACGCCCAGCTTTTGCAGCAGGGTGCTGGTGGAGCGCGCGACACGGGAGTGGAGAATATCCCCGATGATAAGGACTTTTTTGCCCCGGGGGTCGGGAAATTTTTCCTTGATGGTGAAGGCGTCCAGCAGAGCCTGGGTGGGGTGCTCGTGCGCCCCGTCGCCGGCATTGATGACCGATGCCGTGGTTTGGCGGGCTATCATGGCGGGCAGGCCGGGGTGACCATGGCGGACGACGATGTAGTCGGTGCGCATGGCCTGCAGCGTCTCAATCGTCTCGCGCACCGACTCGCCCTTGGTGATGGAGGAGTGGGCGACGTCGAAGTTCGTCACCTCCGCCGAGAGGCGTTTGGCGGCGACCTCGAAGGAGGAGTGCGTCCGGGTGCTGGCCTCGTAGAACAGCATGAGCACAGACTTGCCCTCGAGGGCGGGGATTTTCTTCACCGAGCGGGTGAACAATTTTTTAAAGGACGTGGATTGGTCGAGCAAGAACTCGATTTCCTCGCGGTGAAGGGATGCAATGTCGAGCAGGTCTTTACGTGCCATACCGGAGTGGAGGAAAAGTGAGGTCGTCTAGCTAAAACAAACAGTGTAAAGTCTTATCTGCCACTACCCATAAGGGAGAAACTGGCTACCGGTCTGGGCTGAGGAGCTGGCGGCAGCCGCCACGGTTGGCGGTGAGAATGTAGGCGTCCATTTGACCTGTGAATGGGCGGCAGCCGACGAACTCGATGGACATAAAAAAACCGTTTCGGAATCCGAAACGGTGGCGGGGCAAAACCCAGAAAAAACAACGGAAATGCCAAAGGCAAAATCGGGAAAACCGATGGTAGCGAAGACCTTCCGGTCCACTCGCGGTTTCCTGAAGAGCAGGGTCCCGCGCTTCATCAACAAGTTTTTTGGTTGAAGCATGGGGCAAAGCTACGGCATTGTTACGGATCCTTTGCGTATGTCAGGCAAGAATTTCCGTTAGGGCGAATCGTATCACTTACAAACGAGTAAAGAACCTTTGGTTTAAGCGCTATGCGGAAGCGTTTCGGACCGGTTGGCGCACTAAACTGCGGTTAAAGTTGGGTACTAGAGTCAAACAAGCGGCTTAGGTCAGGGCTCCTATAGACTGAGGTAGTCCAGCTAAGCCGGACACAGTGGGAAAGCATACAAAACGCTGCCATAGCACTATCTGTTTTCTATTAAACGGGGCTGGCAGCGGCCAAATTATAGCGGCTTATCTTTCCTATATCCCCAGAACATTTTTACAGCCAGAATTGGAAAACAGTAATTATTCACTTGCTTTGCATTACAAAGTGCTCTGAAAGATATGAAGCCTGCTACTGACCCGCTTGCCCAACTCACGGAGATTCGTGCCATCATGGAGCGTTCTTCGCGTTTTCTCTCCCTCAGTGGCTTATCTGGGGTAGGGGCTGGTATTGTGGCCCTGGTGGGAGCAGGGGTGGGACATTTCTACCTGCAGCAACAATACGGCCCGGAAGGGTTTCTGCGGTTAGTAGATGCCTCGGCGGAAGAGCGCCTGCAAGCGCTGCCTTTTCTATTGGGTTTGGCGGTGGTGGTTATTTGCCTTACGTTGGGGGTGGCTTGGTATTTCACTCGGCGACGGGCCGCGCACGATGGGCGCCCGCTGTGGGATGCGCCAGCCCGGCGGTTGTTGCTGAGCCTGGCAGTGCCGCTGGTGGTGGGCGGTTTGTTTTGCCTGGCTCTGTACCTGCGCGGCGCGGCTTCCTTTGTAGTGCCCGGGATGCTGATTTTTTATGGCTTGGCCCTGCTGAACGCCAGCAAGTACACGCTGGACGAAATCCGGCTGTTAGGGCTTACCCAACTGGCGCTGGGGCTACTGGCCCTGTTGTTGCCGGGCTGGGGACTTATCTTCTTTGCGGCGGGGTTTGGGCTGGGCCACATTGGCTACGGGCTGCTTATGTACAACCGCTATGAACGCGCTTCACAACCAGCCCTGTGAAACACGTCATTCATACGCTGAACAAGGCTTTCGACAATCGAGTACGGTTGGGCGTGATGGCTGTGCTCCTGGCAAACGATGCCGTGAGCTTCAATGAGCTGAAAGAGGCGCTGGACCTCACCGACGGCAACCTGGCCAGCCACGTAGGGGCCCTGGAAAAAGCCGGCTATGTGGAGGTGTCCAAGCAGTTTGTGGGGAAGAAGCCCAATACCACTTATACCGTATCAAAAGCAGGAAAAACGGCCTTTCAGGAGCATCTCAATGCGCTGGAAAAATTGTTGCGCGGTCAGTCGTGACCTTTTTTTTGCGTTTAAACTTTGTAATTCAAAGTTCTTTTAAATTATATAACACCCATTCCCACCACTATGAATACCATTGCCTCATCCGTCCCACTACGGCCCCACAGGGCAGCAATTTCCTTGTTTCCGCTGACCCTGGTGCAGAAGCTGTTGCTGCCCGTGGGGGCCATTCTGTTTGATGTACTGTTCTGGCAGGAGCGTGCCGCCCTGAGCCTATTGCTTTACACGGTGTTTGTAGTAGGGGCGGTGCTGGCGGGCACGCCCCGGCACGCGGCCGTGTGGCGCTCGGGGTATTTCTGGGTGTCGTTGCTAGGCACATTGTTTAGTGCGGTGATGGTGGCGGTGTATGGCTCAGGGGCCGCCCGACTGGCGTGCGTGGCCTCGTTAGCCATCTGGCTGGGGTACATGAACCAGCCGCACCTGAAGCTGGTGCTGTTTGCTTTATTGACTGGCTTATACAACCTGTTTCCCGCGGTGGAGCGCATGCTGCAGCTCCTGCGAGTGCCCGCTAATATGGAGAGTAGCCTGAACAGGCTGTGGTACTACTGCCGTCTGCTGCTGTTGCCTCTCGCGGCCCTGGGCATCTTCCACGTGCTGTTTGCGGTGGCCAACCCTCGCTACAGCGCGCTGACCAATCAGCTGTGGACGGCGTTGGGTGAGGCCTTGAACGTGTTGTTTGAGCAGCTTTCGGTGCCGCACCTGCTGTTCTTCCTGTTGGGACTCGTCCTCACGGCCGGCTGCCTGTTTATTATTCCGGTGCATTATCTGGCCGATCGGGAGTCGCGCCTGGGGGAGTTTGTGCTGCGGCAGCGCAACCGCGTGGCCTCTTTTGCCGTGCGGCAGCCTGATTTTGGGACCCGCACATTTCGCCCGCTTGATTTGCGCAAGGAATACCTGATGGCCCTGGGGCTGCTGGCGCTGGTGAATCTGCTGCTGCTGGTTGTTAATGCCATTGACATCAACTGGATATGGTTTGGCTTTCACCCTGCGCCGGGGTTCGACCTGACACAGTTTGTGCACGAAGGGACCTATGTGCTGATTCTTAGCATTCTGGTAGCCATGGGTATTCTGCTGTGGTTTTTCCGCCGCAACCTCAATTTCTACCAGCCCGGCCTGCGGGCGCTGCGGGTGGGGGCCACTATCTGGGTGCTGCAAAATGCCGTGCTGGCCATCTCGGTGGCGCTGCGCAACTACTACTATATCCAGCACAGTGGGCTGGCCTACAAGCGCATTGGTGTGTACGGGTTTCTGCTGCTGACTTTGTTTGGGCTGGCCACTATTCTGCTCAAAATCTGGCAGCGGCGCTCCGCTTACGCGCTGGTGCGGCTGAATGCGCTGGCCGCTTATGCGGTGCTGTTGCTGCTGGCGGGCGGCAACTGGGAAATCTGGATGGTGCGCTTCAATCTGCAGCCCCGGTTTCAGCGGGTGGACTATGGGTTTCTGCTTGATATGCCCGACCGGGTGCTGCCGGAATTGGCCCTACGTGCCCATACCCTGGCCGGGCGGCATCTTACGACGGAAGACGAATACGGCAAGTGGCAACCCATGGCGCCGGAAACAGCGGGGCAGCTGCTGACGCAACGAATCCAGGCGTTCCGGGCGCTGGAAGCCCGCCGCCACTGGCCCAGCTGTACCTGGGCCGATTGGCAGGCCGCCCGCTTTTTCGAACCACAGCATCCTTTAACCCGCCAGGCCCAGAACCATGTTGCTGCAAGTCGCTTTTAGCTTGCTGGTGCTGCTGGCCTGTGTGGGCGGCATTGTGCTCCTGGCCTTCATGCTCACTTGGCAGGAGCGGGGTGCTTCCGCCCACGAGCGCCAACGGCGCCTGCTCACCGGCGTTCTGCCCGTGGCAGGCGGCGTGGTGGGTATCCTGCTGGGGTTGTTCTTTCTGCTGATGGTAGTCTGGTCGCCGGGCGGCACGAAGCTGCTGGCTCGCTTATAAAGCTATTATGGAACGGCTACTGAATTTTGCAGGGCGGGTGCTTCGGTTGGTGCCAGTACTGCTCTGGTGGGCGGTAGTGGTGGGGATAGGGTGCTTCCTGAATCTTCTGTTATTGAAAGAAGTATGGCCCAACACGCCCAGGGCAGAGCCGGTATTGGTGGTTCTGCTGGCAATTTGCGCGTTTTTGGTGCCGTGGCTGGTGGCTCAAACGGCAAACCGGATAGCAAAAATACTCAGCCTGCAGGGCAGCCTGTGGTGCTGGCTCTGGCGGCTGATTACGATTGTGAGTCTTTGCGGCGCAACGCTTTCCACCATCATAGTGGGAGTCTTGCTACTCCTGGCGTTGCTACGCGGTGGTCAATTTTAGCACGTAGGCCGAATGTGTGTATTGCTCTCGATGTGATAACTGCTTACCCTGCCCTTCACTTCTTTTTATCACCCTTCTGCATTCCTGTTACTCTAAACTCTACCCGGCGGTTAAGCTGGCGGGTGGCTTCCTGCGCGTTGCTGGCAATCGGCTCGGCGCCACCCAGGCCAATGCCCGTGATACGGTCTGCCGAAATACCATGACTCACGAGGTAGCCTTTTACCACCTCCACCCGCTGCTCACTTAGCTGGATGTTTTTCTGCGGGTCGCCTATATTATCGGTGTGCCCGCGCAGCTCAATGGTTAGCTGCGGGTATTTCAGGAGCAGGGCCAGCAGGTATTCCAGATCAGGGTAGGAGGCGGGGAGCAGCACGGCTTTGCCCTGCTCAAACTGAACTTTTTCCAGGCGCAGTGTAGTGCCCACGGACAAGGGCTGCAGCAGAATATCCTGCCCGTAAGGGCCGGAACGGGGCGTATACAGGGAATCGGTTAGCACATAGCCCTCCAGATGGGCGCGTACGGTGTAGTCCTTGCCGGGCCGGGCCGAAACCAGAAAAGCCCCCTCGGGCGTGAGGGGCAACGGCAGAGGGCTACTGTCCTGCAGCAGTTGCAGCCGGGCCTGGGGCAGGGGCTGATACGTGACGGCATCAAGCACACGACCCCGCCAGGTGGTGGGCGGAATGGAGGAAGCAGGCGCGGGCCGCGGCGCCGTGCGGAACAGATTGCAGCCGGCCAGATCTGTATACACGCCGCGCCGCACGCGGGTAGCCTGGCGTTTGCTCTGGTCGGCCTGGTACAGGGCTTTGGGGCCGGCCAGGTAGAACACCCGGTTGCCGTCCACGTCGTATTGCAGCAGCAGGTCACTGTAGCCGCCCTGCTCCGGAAGGCCGTCCATCGGCAGCAGGTCGGGGGCTGGCTGTTTAGTAGCCAGATTTACCCGCAGCAGGGCGCCATCGGTGCTATAAATCTGGTAGAGGGTCTGGGTGTCATCAATACAGAAATTAGCATGTGTTCCCGCGCCCGCAAACCCAATGGCCGGATAGTAAGCAGCCTGGCGCACGGGGTCCTTTTCCCACACCATCGTCACGGTATTATCCGTCGGGCTCACTTTCACCAGCTTGCTGGCATCAGAGGTGATGAACAGCAGGTCGCCGCGCTCATCGGTGGCGGCAGAAATCCAGATGTTTTCGGGGCCCTGGGCCGGGAGCTGCCAGGCGGTGTAGCGGCCTTCCTGCGCCGCCGGGTCGTAGCGGTAAACATATTCGGGCGCGTTGGTGGGCGCCTTCGTGACCGAATACAGACAGTTATCGAAACCCTTAGCCAGGGCGTAGGACTGAAAAGGCAGCACCTGCCGATGAATCTTGGGTGCCTCAGAAGGGTCCTGCACGGAAAACTCGTGAATGGTGCGGCAGTCATCTTCCCACAGCCCGTCCTGCACTTGCAGGGCTGCAATGCCATACATCTTGTCGTCGCAGGTTTGCTCGGCGTAGCGCCTGCTGGGCAGGCCGGCCGGCAGCAGCGCGAAGGAATTGAGCAGCTGCTTTCCTACAGCGTAGTACTGCCGGGTATAGCTGGCCAGAGCCCGGTATTCCAACCGAAACTCATACCCGCCCCGCCATACCCGCCGCCCGATGACGCGGGTGCGCACCGTGTCCGTGAGGGAAACTTTGTAGGAATAATCGTAGCGAATCTCCTGGAAGCTGCCAGCATCCCGCTGGTGCAATTCAAAAAGCCGCACCTGAGGGTAGCTGCGAATAACCAGCCACAGGGAGTCCAGCTGGCCGTGGTTGAGAAGGTTAATATCCTTCTGCCGCTCCGGAACCGGCCGAATGCGCAGCTCCACCAGCACGGGGGTAGCAAGCGGGGACTTTGGCGCCCAGAAATCCACCGTCAGCAGATCTTCGCTGGAACGCACCTGCCAACCTGCCGGATAAGCCAGCCGGTACCCCGCGTAGGGACTGATATACTCGCGCAGATCCGCTGGGTCTTGCGCCTGCAGCTTCACGCAGCATAGGGCCAGAACCAACGTCAGCAAAAACCTCATAATAACCGAAAGCAGGAATGCCGTTATCCTTCAAAATTAGCTATCCTTATGCCATTCTCACTGTCTTCGGCCAAGGCATATGGAAGAAAAGAGTGAGAAGATGCTCTGGTTTGTAAGTGGGCAATGGTTTCTTATAACTTTTCAAATTTACTACCAACGCGGACCCCTATGCATAAAGGACGACTCGAAGCCTTCAGTGATGGAGTACTGGCCATCATTATCACCATTATGGTGCTGGAAATTAAGGTGCCGCACGGGCAGGATTTCACTGCGTTGGTGCCGTTACTGCTCGTATTTCTGAGCTATGTACTGAGCTTTATCTACGTGGGCATTTACTGGAATAACCATCACATGATGCTCATGGGGACCAACATAATCAGCGGCCGCACGCTGTGGGCCAACCTGCATCTGCTATTCTGGCTTTCCCTGATTCCGTTTTCAACCGGCTGGGTGGGAGAAAATCATTTTGCCCAAGTGCCCATGGCCGCCTACGGCTTTGTGCTCCTGATGTCGGCCATTGCCTACTTTATCCTGCAGTACAGCATTATAAAATCAGAAGGGCCTAATTCCGTGCTGGCTTATGCCATTGGGCGCGACCTGAAAGGCAAGGCTACGGCAATACTCTATTGCCTTGGCATTGGCGCCAGCTTCTGGAATGCGTGGGCCGGAGGTTTCTTTTACGTGCTGGTAGCCTTCATCTGGCTGGTGCCTGATCAGCGCATCGAGCGTGCCCTGCATCAGCAGAAAAAGCAGGCGCAGGAACGCATAGCGGATTAGTGGGATGAGAAAAACAAGGCGCAGAAACCGCCGGTTTTTACGGGCCTTGCGGCTAATTTTTTGAAGCAGAATAGGCAGCGCGGAATGCAGTTACGTATGCTGTTGCATCCAACCTGAACTTCTGCTACTTCATGGCGACTTCTGCTGCTGACCTTCCGGACCACCCTTTATCTGGCTTTGTGCGCGTGCGTGGGGCCCGGGAGCACAACCTCCGCAACATTGATGTAGACATTCCGCGCGATGCGCTGGTGGTGTTTACAGGCGTGTCGGGTTCCGGCAAATCCTCCTTGGCGTTTGGTACGCTCTACGCCGAGGCGCAGCGGCGGTATCTGGAGTCGGTGTCGCCGTACGCGCGGCGGCTGTTTCATCAGATGGCCGTGCCGGAAGTGGAATCCATTGAGGGTCTTCCGCCGGCGGTGGCTTTGCAGCAGCAGCGCGGCACCCCTACCACGCGTTCTTCGGTCGGCTCTGTTACCACGCTTTCCAACCTGGTACGCATGCTGTACTCGCGGGCAGGCAATTATCCGGCGGGCCAGAGTATTGTGTATGCCGAAGGCTTCTCGCCTAATACACCGGAAGGCGCCTGCCCCACCTGCCACGGTCTGGGACGCATCTACGAAGTGACGGAAGAAACCATGGTGCCCGACCCCACGCTCACCATCCGGGAGCGGGCCATTGCGGCGTGGCCCCAGGCCTGGGGCGGCCAGAACCAGCGCGACATCCTGGTAACGCTCGGCTACGACATTGACCGCCCCTGGCAGGAACTACCCCAGGAGCAGCGCGACTGGATTCTGTTCACCGAAGAGCAGCCCGTGGTGCCGGTGTACCCCGGCTACACGCCCGCCGAAACCCAGCGCGCCCTCAAGCGCCGGGAGCCGCCAAACTACATGGGCACCTTCACGGGCGTGCGGCGGCACGTGCTGCACACCTTTGCCACCACGCAAAGCCCGCTCATGAAAAAACGGGCCCTGCAGTACATGCTGAGCACCGCCTGCCCCACCTGCCACGGCAAGCGCCTGCGGCCGGAGTCGTTGGCCGTTACGTTTGCAGGGCTGGACATTGCCGATATGTCCGGGTTGCCGCTGAAGCGGATGGCCGCGCTGCTCAAGCCTTATGCCGATGGCTCCAACACCGGCAGCAAAAAGCACAACGCGGAGCACCCCGAGCAGGTGATTGTAGCGCAGCGCATTGCTGAGGATTTGTGCGCCCGCCTCTCGGTGCTGCTGGATCTGGGGCTGGGGTATCTTTCCCTGGAGCGCAGCACGCCTACGTTGTCGCCGGGGGAGCTGCAGCGGCTGCGCCTGGCCACCCAGCTGTATTCCAACCTTTTTGGGGTAGTATATGTGCTCGATGAGCCCTCGGCAGGCCTGCATCCTTCCGATACTGCCGCCCTGCTGAAGGCACTGGCCGGCTTGAAAAAGGCCGGCAATTCCCTGTTCGTGGTAGAGCATAACCTGGACGTAGTGCGGCAGGCCGATTGGCTGGTAGATGTAGGCCCCGCGGCCGGCGAGCTGGGCGGCGAAATCCTCTACAGCGGCCCGCCCGCCGGGCTGGCAGCCGTAGCTGCCTCGCAGACGCGCCGTTATTTATTTAATGAAGAAACCCGGCCGGAGAACCCGGCGCGCCAGCCAAACGGCTGGCTCCGGCTGCAGGGCGTAACGCGCAACAACCTGCAGGGCCTGAACGTGGAATTTCCGCTGGGCGTGTTCACCACCGTCACGGGCGTGTCGGGCTCCGGCAAGTCCAGCCTGGTTAGCCAGGTGCTGGTAGAGCTGGTGGCGGAGCACCTCGGGCATCAACTGCCCACGGAAGAGGAGGAAGGCGACCCGCTGGAACGAGCCGCGCCCATTGCAACCGGCGGGGAGATTGCCGGGGGCATGGAGCACATCAAGCGTCTGGTGCGCGTAGACCAGAAGCCCATTGGGCGCACGCCGCGCTCCAACATGGCAACCTATACCGGCCTGTTCGACCATGTGCGGCGGCTGTTCGCAGCCACGCCCGCGGCTAAAAAACGCCGCTACGATGCTGGCCGCTTTTCCTTTAACGTGGCCAAAGGCCGCTGCGAGAATTGCCAAGGCGAAGGCTTTGTGATGGTGGAGCTGCTGTTTCTGCCCAGCGTGTACGCGCCCTGCCCCGTGTGCCACGGCGCGCGCTACAACGCCAAAACCCTGGAAATCACCTACCAGGATAAAAACATTGCCGAGGTGCTGGGCCTGACGGTAGATGCTGCCTGGGCATTCTTCCGCGAGGAGCCCGCCGTGCACCGCGCCCTCACCGTGCTGCGGGAAGTGGGCCTGGGCTATCTACGCCTGGGCCAGCCCGCTACCGAGCTTTCCGGCGGGGAAGCCCAGCGCATTAAGCTGGCCACGGAGCTGCAAAAGGCCCAGCGCGGCAACTCGCTCTACGTCCTCGATGAGCCCACCACCGGCCTGCACCCCTCTGATGTAGAGAAACTGCTCACTCAGCTCAACGGACTGGTAGATGCCGGTAATACCGTCATCGTAGTGGAGCACGACATGCGCGTGGTAGCCGGCAGCGACTGGGTGCTGGACATGGGCCCCGGCGCCGGCGACGAAGGCGGGCAGGTAGTAATAGCCGGAACGCCGGCTGTCGTGTCAAAATCGAAGGACAGCCGGACGGCGCCGTATCTGGAGGGGTTTATCGGCAAAGCAAACTAAGCCAAAATCACAAACCACAGCCCTTTGCAACTGGCGAGAAGCCGCTGTTTTCCTCTATCCGAAATTATTCGTTTCCCTGCTTAAAGCTATTCTATGTCCTCCTTTCTGGAAGAGTTCTTCCGCAACCCGGCTACAGTAGGCTCCATGGTGCCCAGCTCCCGCGAGCTGACGGAGAAAGTAATGGAGCCGATAGATTTTACCCGTGCCCGCTGTATTGTGGAATACGGACCCGGGACGGGTGTTTTTACCGATGTGCTGATGCAGCGCCGCCAGCCCGAAACGGCCATTGTGCTGATAGAAGTAAACCGCCGGTTCTGCACGCTTTTGCAGCAGCGCTACGCCGGCCATGCCCACGTGCACATCATCCACGGCTCCGCCGATAAAACCTCCGAATATTTGCAGCAGCTAAGCCTGCCACCCGCCGACTATGTGGTGTGTGGTCTGCCGTTTTCCTCGCTGCCCCGGCGCCTGGGCTGGCGTATTCTGGAGGATACCAGACAAGCGCTGCGGCCCGCGGGCCGGCTCATTCTCTTCCAGTATTCCCTGCGCAATAAAAAGCTGTTTGCGCGCTTCTTTCAGTTGCTCAGCAATGCCCACGTGCTGCTGAATATTCCGCCTGCGTATGTGCTGGTGTATGCCCCGCAAGGCACAACGGCGGAGTAAGGCCCGTATCTTTGCCTGCCGTCCGGCTCCTGGCGTATTGCAGAACTTTGCTTTCTGATGGGCCGGGCACCCTGCCTTCTGCCTGCCACTCCACCTGCCTATATGCGTTTTTTAGAAGTTTCCGGAATAACCCTGCAGGAGCGTGGAAATGCGGTGCTGCAGAATATCAGCTTCACGCAGCAGCAGTTCCAGAAAATAGCCATTGCCGGCGAAACGGGCTCGGGGAAAAGTACCCTGTTGCAAACTATTGCCGGGCTGGTGCAGCCCACGGCTGGAGAGGTGTGGCTGGAGGAGAACCGGGTAAAAGGGCCTACGGAAAAGCTGGTGCCGGGCACGCCGGGCGTGGCCTATTTGTCGCAGCAGTTTGAGCTGCCTAAGTTTCTGCGGGTAGAGCAGGTGCTGCGCTATGCCAACAAGCTCTCGGTGGAAGAGCTGGATAGGCTGTATGACATTTGCCGCATTCGCCACCTGGCGCAGCGGCAAACCAACCAGCTTTCGGGGGGCGAGCGGCAGCGCATTGCCCTGGCCCGGCTGCTGCTCACCTCGCCTAAAATGCTTTTGCTGGATGAGCCTTTCTCCAACCTGGACCTGGGGCACAAGCAGGTTTTAAAATCGGTTATCCGGGATATAGCCGAAGAGCTGAGCATCACCTGCACCTTAATTTCTCACGACCCCCTGGATACCCTTTCCTGGGCCGATGAAATTCTGGTGATGCAGGCCGGGAAGCTTATCCAGCGGGGCACCCCGGCCCAGATTTACCAGCAGCCGGTTTCCGCCTACGCCGCCGCCCTTTTCGGCGACTACAATCTGCTGACGGGGCCGCTGCTGAAGGCATTAACCCAACCGCTCGGGGCAAGGCCCAAAAAAGGCAGGCAACTGCTCGTGCGCCCCGAGGATGTAAAGCTGGCTCCTGATGCCCGAAACGGAGTAAATGGCACCGTAACCGGGGTTAAATTCTTTGGCAGCTATTCCGAAATTAATATAAGCCTGCTGGGCAGCAGCATCACGGTTATAACCGGGGAAAGCGGCATTTTGGTGGGTAATTCCGTAGCCGTTTCCCTGCCTACAGATAGAGTTTGGTATATTTGAGCCAATAGTGCCCTGCTACCACTTTATGTGAGTAAAAAAGCGTTTCTTGAGCGGGGGTGTTATCAGCCTGACAAAGAGTGTCTTTGCTTTTTCCGTCCGGGCCACGAATGAACTTAACCCGCCCGGCATCTCTTACCTGAAGTACCGGCCGTAGCAGGGCCGCTCTACTTCTTTTGCAGCGCTACCGCCTTGCACCGCTTAGCTTACCGCATGGCCCACTGGCTGTGCGCCCCATTCACGGGCCTTCCCCTATGCCTTCTTACTATCAGCCATCTGCCGAGCTACTGCAGGCGCTTGGCTTTTCTTCCTACAGTGCCCCACCCCGCCAGGCGCGCTACAGTCGTGACAGTGCCTGCGGGCAGGAAACCATTGTGCTGTATGATGATGACGAGCTCACGCTGCTGGAAGTGGTGAACGGCCAGATGCTCTACAGCTTCCAGGGCCGGGTGGCTTCTGAGGCCGAATTCCGCGTCCTGCTCCGGCAGGTCAACTGGGCTGCTGAACCAGCTTCTTCTCTCTGATTTCTTTTTCCGATTCCCATGACCGATACCTACCTGCGTAGCCTTGGCTTTACGCCCACCGACCAGGGTCGCAATAACAGCCGCCCTGATTTCAACCGGGCCTGGCGCTACCAGCACGACTACCTGGCTCAGGATGGCACTTCGCTGTTCATTGAGCATCCCTTGGGCATCGACAGCTGCCGCCTGAGCAACCTCACGGCCCCGCTAAACCCACAGGATGTGTTTGCCACAGTGCCTCTGAACGACCTCCCCGCCCTGGAAGGCGCCATCCAGCAGTTTTATGCTGCCCACGGCGGCCAGGGCTCCCTTATTCCTCCTTTCGAGCCCTCTACCTTCCGGCCCTATCGCCGGGCCCGCTAAGCATACACCCATCACTCTGTAGCCTTCATGGACAAAGACCTACAATTCAGCCTGGCTAATAACGCCAAAGAATGGCTGGCACTTTCGCTATCCATCTCATCGGCGGAAAAGATATCCTTCAATAAAATTCACGACGATTTTTTCGCCACCTACGGCGCAAATTTCATGGCCCACGTGTACCGCACCACCTTTGAGCATGTGCTCCAGAACATGCCCGATGCGGAGCGCAGCAAGCTCCTGGCTTCTTTCAAGCAAGCCATGGATATGGCCATTGATGAGCACTACTCTACCACCCATTTCTAGGGAATATAAACCAAAAGCGCATGCGTAATGCGCCGTTAGGATAGAAAAAGCCCCGGCAGCCGCCGGGGCTTTTTTGTGGCCCTGCAAACACAGCGTATTGCTGGATTTACTGTCCAAAGAATGCCTTCAGCATAGTGGCGTCGCGGTGGTAGATGTCGGGGTAAAAGCGCAGCTGGCCCTGCTCGGCGGCGCAGGTCAGGTAGCGCACGTGGATAGGCATGGAGCGCCGCAGCCAGATGTCTTTGGATGTATTCTGGCGCGCACACTCACTTTCTGATGGCAGGCGCACGGACTTGCCGTCGCGGCGTAGGAGGTAGGCGGCCAACTGCATGGGCTGCGCCAGCCGGATGCAGCCGTGGCTGAGCGCCCGCACCGGCAAGGTAAACGCTTCACGCATGGGCGTATCATGCAAGTAAATGGAATAAGGACTTGGAAAGCGAAACACGATGTTGCCCAGTGCATTATCACAGCCCGCCGACTGCCGGATGGTATACGGGAAATTTTGGGCCGATACCCGATGCCAATTCACCCGGTAGGGGTTG
This sequence comes from Hymenobacter sp. DG25A, assembly GCF_001280305.1. NCBI lineage: Bacteria > Pseudomonadati > Bacteroidota > Cytophagia > Cytophagales > Hymenobacteraceae > Hymenobacter > Hymenobacter erythromyxa. Next base: position 1,078,425 of record NZ_CP012623.1, read on the forward strand.
ACGGGCGTGCCCTGGCGGGTGTAAATGCTGTAGTTGTTGTTGACGAAGGAGGCGGGGTTTCGGCGCAGCATCGGCAGCAGCTCCTTGGTAGCAATGGAGTTGGGCACGTGCCAGTCGGGGGCAAGGGTGAAGTACGTGATGCGGCTGCTGAGCGTGGGGGAGGGCGTAACAGGCTTGCCTACAATAACCTTATGGCGCTGCCGAAGGCTGTCCTGCCGCACCAGATACAGCTCATAGGCCGGCAGATTAATCAGCACGTACTCAGAGTCGGGGAAGGTGCCCCAGCGCCAGCGCTCCAAATTAATTGCTGCCTGCCGGAACTGGCTTTGTTGGAGCGCCGCCGAATCCGGATTTGAGGAAACCGGGCGCCGCAGCCAGGCCTGTAGGGCCCGCTGCAGCTGCCGGTACTCCCGGTTGCGGGGCTGGCAGGCTGCTACCACTTCCCGCACCTTCTGATTCTGTACCCCCTGGCGCAATAGATCCGCTACCGGCAGGGCTTTTTTAGCGGCTTTTTCCCGGGCCGAAAGCGTGTAGGGATGCAGCTTGCCGCGGTGCAGGTCGCGCATCAGGTGCAGCAGGGCATCGGTGAGATAAAGCTCCAGACGGGCCTGCTGGCGGGCGGTGCTGTGGCGGGCCAACGAATCGCGCAGGGCCTGCAGCCGGGGCCAGTGGTAGTCGGTGCGGAGCAGGCCAAAGTCATCGGCGTGGGCCAGGAGCTGCAGGGCCGGACGGGCCGGCGGGGCCAGGCTGTCGGCAGGAAGAGTCCAGGCGGGTTGGGCATCGGCGTAAAAGAGGCGCACGTCCGGGCCGGCCAGCAGGTGCAGGCGGGCATCGGCGGCCGTGGCGCTGCCGGCGGCCGTGGTATCCAGCAGGGCCTGAATGTAGGGCCCAATCGGCTCGGGCTGCTGGGCGTGGGCGGAAGCAGCGGCCTCTGTAGTGGCTGCTGGCTGCCCCTGGGTGCCTGGTGATGAGGAACACAGGCGCAGAGTCAGCAGTAACCCCAGCAGGCAAAAAAACAGATACCGCATCAGGAGGAAGTTGCTTTATCCGGATTGGCGGGCTTGGCCAGCGCCAGAAGGCCATACCCCAGCCGCACCAGCAGCACGGGGATAAGGCCGGCGGCTACAATCAGCCCAACAATCAGGGGGGTGAAGGGCTGCACGGCCAGCAGCCGCCGCAACGCCGGCACGTAATAAGAGGCCGCAAACAGGGCCATGCATATGCCTAGGGCCAGCCAGATATATGGGTTGCGGGTGACCTCAGACCGGAAAAAGCTGCGGGGGTCAGTAGAAAAGTTGAACACGTGCAGCAGCTGGCCCAGGGCCATGCTATAAAACATAATATTGTTGCACACCGCCGGCGAAAGCCCGAGCACCTCCCAGCTGTAGTAATATACAGCCACCGGGCCCAGCATAAGGGCTGCGGCATACAACAGGCCGGTTTTCCAGTCGGTGCTGGTGAGCAGGGGCAGTTGGGTGGGGCGCGGAGGCTGCTGCATGAGGTGGGGGTGGCCCGTGCCCACGGCCAGCGCAAGCGCCGGAAACACATCCGTAATCATATTCAGAAACAGAATTTGCAGGGGCAGCAGCGGCACCGACTTATGCAGCAGCCCCACGCCCGTCACCAGCAGAATTTCGCTCAGGTTGCAGGAAGTCAGGTACAGAATGAAGGTGCGGATGTTGGCGAAAATAACGCGCCCCTGCCCAATGGCCGCCACTATGGAGGCAAAGGCATCATCCTGCAGCACCATATCCGCAGCCTCCCCGGCTACCTGCGTGCCGCGCAGGCCCATGGCAATGCCAATATCTGCTTTGCGCAGGGCGGGGGCATCATTTACCCCGTCGCCGGTCATGCCCACAATATCGCCACGCTGCTGGTACAGCGTAATCAAATCCAGCTTTTGGGCCGGGCTGACGCGGGCAAATATGGTGCACTCATACAACTCCTCTTTTTCGTCCGTAGTCAGCTGGTCAAGGGGTTTCAGGGTGGGGCCACTTACAACAACGGGCTCTTCTGTGGTGACCAGCCCTACTTTGGCCGCCACCGTGCGGGCCGTGGCCGGGTGGTCGCCGGTTACCATAATCACCCGGATGCCTGCCTGCCGGCAGGCCTGTAGCGCGGGCAGCACCTCCAGTCGGGGCGGATCCAGAAAGCCAATCAGCCCCACCCAGGCCAGGTTGTGCACAAAATCAGCGCCGGGGTGGGTTTCGCCCAGGGAACAGGCAAAGCCCAGGGTGCGCAGGCCGGTTTGGGCCAGCTGCTCCGCTCGGGCAATCCACTCCTGCTTTTCGGTTTCCGATAGGGGCAGCGGCCCGGCGGCATCCCAGCGGTAGCGGCAGTGGTTCAGAACGTCCTCGGCGGCCCCTTTCACGGCCACAAAATACTGGCCATCCAGCTCCTGGTGCAGGGTGGCCATCAGGCGGGTTTCCGAGCTGAAGGCCTTTTCATCCAGGCGGGGGCAGGCGCTCAGCTCGGGCAGCGATGAGGAGAAGACCAGCTCATTCAGGGCAATTTCCACCGGGTCGCCCACGCCCGTTTTGGGGCGCTGCCCGGGTGCGTAGGGGGCATTGTTGCAGGAAACAGCCACGCGCAGCAGCTGCTTGAACTGGGGTGAGACGAGCACAGTCTCGTTGCCGTCGGCTACGGTCAGAGGGTGGGTTTCGGAGAAGTGCACCTCAGCACGGCCGGCCGGCAGCCAGATGGTGTTTACAGCTATCTGATTATGGGTGAGCGTGCCGGTTTTATCAGTGAAGATGACGCTGGTGCTGCCCAGCGTTTCCACTGCCGCCAGCTGCTTCACAATCACATGCTGCCGGGCCAGGCGCAGCATGCCATGCGCCAGGGCCAGCGTAGCCACAATGGAAAGGCCCTCCGGAATGGCCGCAATAGCCAGAATAATGGCCATTTTCACCATCATTACGGCATCCCGGCCCTGCAGCAGGCCAATCAGCAGGTATAGCAGCGCCAGGCCCAGCGTAAGCAGAATGAGCTGCCGGGCCAGCTGGTTTATTTTGATTTCAAGCGGGGTAGTGGTGCGCCCGGCGGTTTGCACCAGCTGCGCAATGCGGCCCAGCTCGGTGTTCATGCCAATGCCCGTTACAATAGCGCGGCCGTTGCCATTCACCACGGCCGTGCCTTTGTAGAGCAGGCTGGTAGGGGCATCGGCTACCTGGCCGGGAGCAGGCAAGGCCCCGGGCTGCTTGGCTACCGGCATAGATTCCCCCGTCAGGGCCGATTCGTTTACGTTGAGCTGCCGGGCTATGTGTACCTCGGCATCGGCGGGCAGCATGTCGCCGGCTTCTACCAGCAGCACATCCCCAATGGTGAGGTCAGGGGCGGGAATGGTTTGCTGCTGCCCGTTGCGCACTACGCGGGCTTTGGGTACGTCCAGCTGGTGCAGCGCCGCCATCGAAACCCGGGCCTGCCACTCCAGCCCCAGCCCGATAAGGGAATTGATGAGCACGACGGCTGCAATAGCTATGCTCTCAGCCATGTCGCCCATCACCCAGGAAAATATGGCCGCGGCAATGAGCACCAGCACCGTCAGGCTCCGGAACTGCCGCCACACCAGCAGCCAGATGGGCTCATTGACGTTGGCAGACAGGATATTGGGGCCATGCAGCTGCCGCCGGCGCTGGGCCTCGGCCGTGGTCAGCCCCTGCTGTAAATCAGTGGGCGGGGGCGGGAACGAAGCCGTGGGGACGCTGGCCGGTATCATAGCATCAGAAAGAACAGAAGAAGGGCAGGAAAGGCCGTCAGGTTACCAGCTTAGACCCTTCTATTTTCGTCAGGATATCATTCATAATTTCTACCTGAATCTGCTGAATTTCCAGCATATCCTGCTGTTGATGCATAATCAGGTGATCCAGCTTTTCGTGCAGCATCCGGATTTCCAGCTCCGATTTCAGATTAATCATATAGTCTTTGCGGGCGCGCTGCCGGTCCTTGTCCTCCTGGCGGTTCTGGCTCATCATGATAATGGGCGCCTGCATAGCGGCCACGCACGAGAGCAGCAGATTCAGCAGAATAAAAGGGTAGGGGTCGAAGCCGCGGTTGGCCATCCAGAAGCCGTTCAGCACAATCCAGCACAGCAGAAAAAACAGAAAGGAGAGGATAAACGTCCAGCTCCCGCCAAACGAAGCCATGCCATCGGCCAGGCGCTGGCCCAGCGTCAGGGGCTCTACGTCGTCCTCCAGCTTATCGGTGAGGGTGGCCTGGGCCTGCAGGTTGCTGAGCACGGTTTGCTCCAGCTCGGAAAGCTGGCCCACCTCTTTCAGTAGATAATTCTGGATGTACTTGCGCCGGTACTCGTTTAGCTCCGTCAGGGCCAGGTAGTCGTCCTCGGAAAAATGGGGCTGGTCCTTTTGAATAAGCTCCAGAATAGGCTGCCGTATGGTACGCCCACTGATGCGGTCGGCCTCGGGAAACTCCCGGCCGGAGCAGTCACTGATGAACGTGGGAGCAGGAGGCATGGCAGAGCAACGGCTACGTTCTGGGGGCAGGAAGCGAAATCAAATGCCTTCAAAAAGCGAATAGGTTTCCAGGTACCGGGGCTGAATGGGGGCCGGCCAGCCCAGCTGGTCCTGTATGCCCTGGGCCAGCGCGGCGGAGCTCAGGGGCTCCCCATGCACAATGAAAGTACGCTTGGGAGCCTGCTCAAAGTTTCCCAGCCAGCGCAGTAGTTCGTCGCGGTCGGCGTGGGCCGAGAAGCCGTTGAGCTGCTGCACCTGGCAGAGCACGGGCACCATGTCGCCGTACATCTTAATCTGCGGCTCGCCTTCCAGCAGGCGGCGGCCCCGGGTGCCCTCGGCCTGAAAGCCGATAAGCAAAACCGTATCCTGGGGGCGGGGCAGGCGGTGGTGCAGGTGGTGCACAATGCGCCCGCCGGTGCACATGCCGCTGGCGGAAATAATGATGGCGCCCTGCTCCAGCAGATTCAGGCTCTTCGACTCGGGCACATCAGTTACAAAACGCAGCCCGTCAAAATCAAAAATATTGCCGTGGCCCAGCCGGTGCTGCCCCGGATACCGCGGGTACAGCCCCGATACCCGAATGCCCATGGGGCTATCAACATACACCGGCACGTGGGGCACCCGGTTTTGCTGGCGCAGGCGCTTGAGGTAATACAGCATGGTTTGGGTGCGGCCCACGGCAAAGGCCGCAATAACCAGCACCCCGCCCCGCCCCAGCGCCTGGTTTACCACGGCCGCCAGCTCTTCCTCCGGGTCCGGCACGCGGTTATTCCGGTCGCCGTAGGTGGATTCTACCAGCAGCACATCGGCCTGGGTAATAGCGGTGGGGTCAAACATTACGGGGTCGTCGTAGCGGCCCAGGTCGCCGGAAAATACCAGCTTTTTCTCCTGCTGCTCGCCCTGCACCAGCGTCTCCACAATAGCCGCGCCCAGAATGTGACCCGCCTCCCGGAAGAGCACGGAAACCTGGTTGAGGGCCTGCACGGGCATATTATAGGGGCAACTCACCAATAGGGGTAGCACCTGCTGTACGTCCTCGGTGGTGTAGAGCGGCAGCGCGGGGTGATGCTTGGAGTAGCCTTTGGCATTGGCAAAGGCGGCTTCTTCCTCCTGCAGCTTGGCGGAGTCCAGCAGCATAATTTCCAGCAGGTCGCGGGTAGCTTCGGTGCAGAGAATGCGGCCCCGGAAGCCCTCTTTTACCAGGCGGGGCAGGTAGCCGCTGTGGTCGATGTGGGCGTGGGTGAGCACCAGGGTATCCACCTGGCTGGGGCTGATGGGCAGGGTATCCCAGTTGCGGAGGCGCAGCTCCTTCAGGCCCTGGAACAGGCCGCAGTCTACCATAAGCTGCTGCTGAAGCGGGCCGTGGCTGAACGTGAGGACATACTTGGAGCCCGTTACGGTTTGGGCGGCGCCCAGGAATTGGATGCTAACGTTCATAGCGGCTGGTTATGGGCCCCTGGCTAACCTGTCCGCCACTGCCCGCAGGCCGGCGTCAGCTAAGGTGGCCGCCGGAAGGTAAGCAGTGGGGGAGGGGAATTTCTATGATATTCATCATCATATATTAATTTGTTATCATACTGAGGGTGAAGGAAAACCTCCTTCTTTGTGTTATCATTTTCTCTCTGCTGCATATGGCTGATTCTCTGCTGGTACTAACTGATTTTTATCCGGCGGCCAACCGCGCCTTGGACTATGCCGCCAATGTGGCCAGCGCGCTGCATGCCAATCTGATTTTACTGCACGTGCGCCGCACTTCACTGCTGGATGCCGAGTTCTTTACCGGCGCGGTTTCCGGCCAGACGCAGGAGTCGGCGCGGGTGGCGCTGAGCCGGTTGGCCGAGGAGCTGCCGGTGCCCGCCGTTACGGAGGTGCGCAAGGGGCGCGTGGCAGAGGAGGTAGCCGAGGCTATTGAGCAGCACCAGCCCAGCCTGCTGGTGCTGGGCCGCCCTGATGTAGAAAATGTGCCCGAAGAGCTGGTGACCACCACCTCGCTGGAAATTCTACGGACCAGGCCCTATCCCATGCTGGTGCTGCCGGCCCATGTGGCCACTACTGAGCGCCCGCGCCGCGTGCTGGTAGCCCTGGACGGGGACTCTTTCCAACTGGGCGACTGCAACGACCTGCTGCGCCAGCTCTTCAAGGCGCTGCACGCGGAGCTCACCGTGCTGCACATTGTCACGCAGAATGAAACCGCGGCCCGGGCCCTCAATACCTTAACCCAGACCGGCCTCACCATTGACCTGGCCCCCGTGCAAACCAAAGCCATTCGCAACCACGACCCCGCCGAGGGCATTCTGCAGGCCGCCAAACCGGAGGACTATGATATGGTGATGATGGTAGCCCGCCCGCGTAGCTTTCTGGGAAAGCTGTTTCACCGGAGCGTAACCGCGCAGGTGCTGCTGCAAAGCCCGCTTCCCGTGCTGATAGTGCCCGCTATCGAGGAGTAATTACCCGGGCAGCCTGGCTAAGGCATCCGCTAATAAAGGAGCCAGATTGATGGCGTTGGAAGGATGCGGCACGGTGTTGCACGTTACCACGGGCCCGGCGCCGGCCGCCATCAGCTCCTGATAGGACGCACCCACAAACAGCGCGTGAATGCCCAGGCATACCGGGGCAGGCAGCCCGGCCCGGCGCAGGTGCTGCACGGTGGCTATCATGGTGCGCGCCGTGGAAATAATGTCATCTACCACTACCGGCGTGTGGTGCTGAAAGCGGGCTACATCCGGCGGGGCTATTTTCACGCTTCGGTCGCCGTGGCGCTGTTTGTTGAGCACGAGGAAGGGGCAACCGGCCTCCCGGGCTATGGCCGCTACCCATTGCTTGCTTTCACTGTCGGGGCCTATTAAAACCGGCTGGGTTACTTGCATGCGTACATACTGCGCTAACGGGCCCGTGGCGTGCAGGGCCTGGGTAGGCATAGAGTAAATATCCCGCAGCTGGTGCCAGCGGTGCAGATGGGGCGCTACCGTCAGTAGGCCATCCAGAAAACCGGAAAGCAGCCGGGCAAAGTAGGCGGAGGTAATGCCTTCACCCGGCTGAAAGCGCGCATCCTGCCGCATATAGGCCAAATAAGGCGCCAGCAGATACACGCGGCGCGCCCCCAGGTCGCGGGCAGTTTCAGCCAGAAAATACAGCGGCACCAGCTGCGGATTTGGCTGCGCCAGCGTGCACACCAGCACCAGCGTGCGGCCGGCTACCGGGGTGTGCAACTGCACATAGGTTTCGCCATCGGGGAAGCTGCGCAGGGTGTAGTCGGCCAGGGAGGTGCCCAGTTGGTAGGCCAGCTCTTGGGTGAGGGCTTCGTTGCCGGGCAGAGCAAGTAGCAGCGGCCGCATTAGTAGGCAATGATAGGTTCTGTGGAGTCGTGCAGATAGTCGCGGGCGTAGGTTAGCTCGCCGGGGCTTTCTGCATACAGCGTAAACAGCACCTGCCCGGCCTGCACCGGCTGGCGCAGCCGCACGTGCAGATCAATACCGGCGCTGGCCTTCCAGGGGGCACCGGCCAGCTTGGCCAGCGTAGCCAGGCGGCGGTTGTCAATGGTGAGCACCAGGCCCGGGCGGGTGGCTACCATATCCCAGTGCAGCGCCGCAGGCTTAGGAAAGTGCAGGCCGCCCTGGGCCTGGCAAATGTCCTGAAACTTCTGCCAGGCTTTGCCCGAGGAAAGCAGCATGGCCGCCTCCGCGGCGCCGGTGCCAGCGGCGGCGTGCCCGGTAAGCTCCAGCAGGGTGGCCGCCAGGTGCAGGGATTTTTCGCGTAGGTCCGGCGGTGCATCGGGGCTGTTCTGGAGCACGGCCAGCACGTCGCGGGCTTCCAGGGCCGGGCCAATGCCGCGCCCCACGGGCTGGCTGCCATCGGTCAGCATCACTTCTACTTTCAGCCCCACAGCCTGCCCTACCTGCCGGAACAGGGCCACCATATCCTGCGCTTCCTCCAGGCTGCGCACCTTGGCGGTGGGGCCCACGGGTACATCAATTACCACATGGGTAGCCCCGGCGGCCACTTTCTTGGACAGCACGGAGGCCACCACCTGGGCCGGACTATCAATATCCAGGGCGCGCTCCACCCGAATCAGAATATCATCGGCGGGACTCAACTGCATGGCCCCGCCCCAGGCCAGGCAGGCGCCGTGGTGGGCTACCACGCGGCGCATCTGGCGCAGCGTCAGGTTTACGGAAGTTAGCACTTCCATGGCATCGGCGGTGCCGGCCGGCGAGGTAATGGCCCGGGAAGATGTTTTGGGCATGAGCAGCCCGGCCGCCGCCACAATAGCCACTACAATGGGCGTGGTGCGGTTGCCGGGCAGCCCGCCAATGGAATGCTTATCGGCTACGACGTGGGCCGGCCAATGCAGCTGCCGCCCGGCCGCAATCATGGCCTGCGTGAGGCCAATGGTTTCTTCGGTGGAGAAGTCGCGCACGCAGGCAGTTACAAAAGCGGCCAGCTCTACGTTGGAATACCGCTCGGCGGCAATATCACGCATAATAGCGTGGTAGTCTTCGGGCAGCAGGCGGCGGCCGTACATTTTGGCGCGCACCCGGTGCATGGTTTCCAGCGGCGGTAAGTGCATCAGGTGCACTTCGTCGCCGGGGCGGGCGTGCAGGTGCTCCCACACCACCTCCGACACGCCTACTTCGTGCGGCTCCAGCAGCGTGTTGCCGATAATGGTGTTCAGGGAGGCAATAATGGTGTGCCCGTTGGCCATCACCTTCAGGCGCGATAGGGCCTGAAAGCCTTCCGCGTGGCATACCGGCGAATCGGAGCGCAGAAACACCACGTGCTCGTTGCGGGTATCGATGCCCATGCGGCGCAGGTGCAGCTGGTCGGAAGCGGGCTGTACCACGGGCGGTGGCAGAAGCGGAGCAGGGCTATTCATAGTGCGGGAGAGTAAGCAGGGTTTCCTGGCTGAACTGGCAGAGCAGCCAGCAGAGCAGCCGCGGGTGCTCCCGGGTTAGTTTGCGGAAGCTATTCTGGCTGAGCAGCGTGAGCTGGCAGGGCTGCAGGGCCAGCACCGTGTACCGGCACCGGCTGGCCACCACATGCTCGCTGCCCAGCAGCGCCGGCGCCGAAATCACCTGGAACAGCCCCGCCGGGCTCCGGGACCAGATACCCACCGTGCCCCGCTCCAGCCAGTACACATGGCGGGCCGGCTCGCCGGCGCGGTAAAGGCGGTGGCCGGCCGCGCAAACCAGGCGCTGCGGGTTCATGCGTGGAAGAGGAAGCCAGGGGAGCAACATGCGCCAGATGGGTAGGGGGCGGTGGAACTGCACCCGGAAAGGTTCTGCTCAGCAGAAACCAGCTGCTGCCCGGGCACGGCAGATATACAAACAGGGCCCTAATTTCTGCTGCTGGCGGCAACGGAAAAGCTGATGAATATCACGCTGTAAGGTGATAGTTATCAATACATAATATATAAGGAATAAGCATCTTCGTTACACAGCACCAGCTGGTTATACCCCAAGCTTTGCCCGGCTGCTTCGGTTTGGCTGCGTGGCTAAATTGGGGTTGCCGGCCGGCGGGCTTTTACCTCTCTGGAAGTACCGCTCCATGAAAACGCCCTGTTCCCTGCGCTCCTCGCTGCCCGTACCTCATCCGGTGCGGATAGCTGTGGTTTGCCACCCGGAAAGAGGGCCATAGGAGCCTGGTAAACCTGAGGCCCGTCTGGTTAATCGTAGCGAGTAGAAATCTCGGCCAGGCGGGCCGGGTTCAGGATGGTAATCAGGCTGCCGCGCGCCTGCAGCACGCCTTCATCCCGAAATTCCGACACAAACCGGCTAGTAGTTTCCTTGGCCGTACCCACCAGTGAGGCCAGGTCGTCGCGGGAAATAGGAATGCTCACGGGCTCCTGGTTTTGCTGCTGATACGTGCGGGCCAGCAGGAGCAGGGCTTCGGCCAGCCGCTCCCGCACGGGCTTGTAGGCCAGGTGCAGCATCCGCTCTTCGGCATCGCCCAGGGCTCTGGATAGCAGCTGCATGAGGGAGGTGGCAAAGCGCACATTCTGCTCAATCAACCGGAAGAACTCCGCGCGCGGAATGCAGCACACCACCGACTCTTCCAGCGCCACCGCCGAGGCGGAGTGGCTGTTGCCGGCCAGCAGCCCCCGATACCCCAGCAAATCACCCTCCCGGGCCAGCCGGATAATCTGCTCCTTACCATCGCCGCCCACTTTCATCACCTTAATCTTGCCCGAATGAATGCAGTACAGCCCCATTGGGCGGCCATTCTCCTGAAAAATAACCTGTCCCCGCTGATACACCTGTGCCGTTTTTACCAGGGAAAGCATCTCCAACTCCTCCGGCTGGCAGCAGGACATGGGGCAACTATGACGGCTGGGGCATTCTGGGCAGGAAGGTGGAACAAAGCGTTTCATAACCTAAAGCTGCAAAGGCCAACTGGGGCCCGGGAGAAACTCACAATCGATGCATGCTTTTTATAGCCAATGGCCCGAATGGAAGCGGGCGAAGAGTGTAGCGAAATTAGTGCTGGTAACCTTGCTTAATGTACAATAAAATCAACGATATTCACAATGTTTTGTCAGGGTTTTGCCTTGGGCAGACCTTGCGCGTTGGGGCCACCTTGGGCCGGTGGCAGTGTCTGCGTTGCTTAGCCGCCGGAGCGGAGTAGCAGGGTGGTTTTATTCCGGGTTTTGCTTGCGCTTTCCTTGTTTCCTTTCCCGTGCCATGAGTGCCTCCTTAGTTGTTTTAACCGATTTTCTGGCGGTATCTAACTGCGCCCTGTCGTATGCGGCCACGCTGGCCGTGCCCCTGCATGCCCACCTGGTACTGCTACACCTGCGCCACGATGGACTGCTTTCCCCCGAGGAGTACAGCCGGCAGCACTCGCCACAGGGTGAGAAGCAGCTGGAGCAGGCCCTGGGCAAGCTGGTGAATACCCTGGCCGTGCCGGCCGAAGTAGAGATTTCCGAAGAGTTTTTGCCCGATGCCGTGACCGATACCGTGCATCATCACCACCCGCTGATGCTGGTGCTGGGCCGCCCCGGCACCGCCACCTCGCCCACAGAGCTGATCAGCGTTACGGTAATGGACCTGCTGCGCACGGCGCCCTACCCGTTGCTGATTGTGCCCACCATGGGCTGGGAAGTACAGCCGCCCACGCACCTGCTGCTGGCGGTAGATGGGCAGGAGTTTACCCTGGGAACTCACGCCGGCGTGGTGGAAAAGCTGCGCGCGGCATTTGGAGCGCGGCTTTCCGTAGCGCACATCACCAGTCCCACCGATCCGCAGCCACCTATGTCGCGCGAAACGGTGTGGAGCGTGTGCGCCAGCGGTCTGGCCTCTGACCTTACCTCCGCCGATGTACACGAGCTGAAGTACCCATCAGTAGCGGAAGGTATTCTGCAGGCCGGCACCGAGCTGCGGGCCGATATGCTGGTCCTCATTGCCCGGCGGCACAGCCTGCTGGGAAGCCTGTTTCACCGCAGCGTAACCGCCCAGGTTATCCGGGACAGCATGTTGCCTATACTGGTGCTGCCCTCCCCGGATTAAGCCGGCCCTGCTGCCTGCTGAATGATTATTCCTACCCTTTTTATTTCTTCGATATGGGACCTAATCTGGTAGTACTAACTGATTTTTCCGAGTCCTCGCGGCAGGCCTTGGCTTATGCAGCGGCCCTGGCGCAGCCGCTGCAAAGCAAGGTAGTGCTGCTGCATCTGTATCAGGATGTGCTGCTGGATCCGGAGTACGTCATGATTCCGGCCGCCGCGGCCATCCGCAGCCAGCGGGAAACGCGCAACGCCCTGGAGAAGATGGCGGAAGAGCTGCCTGTGCCGGCTGCGGTGGAGCTTTCGGTGAACACCCTGGCCGAAACCCTGGCCGATGCCATTGCGCGCTACCACCCGCTGGTGCTGATATGCGGCCGCGCCGCCACCCCCGATTTCCTGGATCAGCTGCTGGGCGACCAAGCCCTGCCCGTACTGCGCCACCTGCGCTACCCGCTGCTAATGGTGCCCGAGGGCTCCCCGATGCCGGGCACGCCCACCCGCGTAGCGCTGGCCGCCGATGGTGAGCCGTTTACCTTCCGGGATAATGCCATGGATATGCACCCCCTTTGGGAGGCACTGCGCGCCACCTTTTCCGTGCTGCACGTAGAAACCGAGGAGCAGTATGACCGCGCCCGCACCGCCGTCAACTCATTGCGGCACAACCACCTAGTAAAGGATTTGTCGCCGGATAGCCTGTACACCGTGCACCATACCAGCCCGGCCACCGGTATTCTGCAGGCCGCCGCCGATACCCAGGCCGAGCTGCTGGTTCTTATGGCCCGGGAAAGAAGCCTGCTGGGTGGCCTGTTTCACCGGAGCGTAACGGCCCAGGTGTTGCAGCGCAGCCCCGTGCCGGTATTGGTGCTGCCGGTTATGTGAGCCCGAGTTCTTGCTGCCGGTCCGGCCTCCTGATGTAAGCTTCCTTCTTCTGCTCTGCCATGTCCTTCACCTTCATCGTTCTCACTAACTTTTACCCGGCGGCCAACCAGGCTATGCAGTATGCAGCCGGGCTGGCGCATAAGATGCAGGCCCAGCTGGTACTGCTGCACGTAAAGCGCGCGTCCCTGTTCGACCCCTATGTGTTTGCCGGCGACAACTGGCGCCAGGCGGAGCTGGATGCCGAAGCCCCCACGGCCGAGGTGATGAGGGAGCTGGTAGACCAGCTTCCGGTGCCGGCCACAGTAGAAATGGCCACCGATCTGCTGCCCACCATGGCACAGTCCCTGATGGCGCGCTATCAGCCGGCCTTGTTTGTGCTGGGCCGCCCAACAGAAGAAGCCGCCTCCGGCGACCAGGTAAGCGGGGCCGCGCTGGATTTGCTGCGGGCCGCCCATTTCCCTTTGCTGCTGGTACCCGTTGGCAGTACGGCCACCGCGCCACCTCACCATATTATTATTGCGGCCGATGCGGATGGCTTCCGGCTGGAAGAAAAGGGCCGCTTTGCGCAGCAGTTTCTAACGGAGCTGGGGTGCCCGGTTACCGTGGCGCACGTTTCTGAAGTAGAGGATGATGATGCCTGTGCCGCCGCCCTGCAGGCCGTGCATAACAGCGGTCTGGTAGACCGGAATCAGCACGCGGATTTACGCTGCTTTCAGCATGCGCATGCCTCCGCCGGCATTCTGGAGGCGGCACATGCTACCCGGGCCGGGCTTATTGTGCTGCTGGCCCGGCAGCGCAGCTACTTGGGCGAGCTGTTTCATAGGAGCGTAACAGCTAAGATGTTGGAGCACAGCACAGTGCCCGTGCTGCTGTTGCCCGCCGTGGATGTTCCGGTTTCTGAGGCCACCAACGAGCGCACCGACCTGGGCGGCGAGGCGGAGGGTCTTTTGTATTAAGTATATTTTGCTGGTATTCATCTGGTTAGATGAGTTCAGAAGGAGTTTTTCTTACAGGGTATTGCTAAACCGCCTACTATGCAGGCCAGCGAGTTTTTGGCAGAAGCCGGTGCTATTTCCCGGTTTACAGGGCGGTTTTTCAGCGAAGGATTTCGGCCGCGCTACGAGGTGCAGGAATTCCTGCATCAGTGCTATGTAGTGGGCTACAAGTCGTTGCCGCTGGTGGGCATTACGGGGTTTATTATGGGCATTGTGCTCACGCTGCAGGCGCGCCCCACCATGGCCAAGTTTGGCGCCGAGGCCTGGATTCCGGCCATGGTAGCGCTGTCCATCATCCGCGAAATGGGCCCCATTATCACGGCCCTCATCTGCGCCGGCAAAATAGGCTCCAGCATTGGCGCCGAGCTGGGCTCCATGAACGTGACGGAGCAGATTGATGCCATGGAAGTATCGGGCACCAATCCGTTTAAATACCTGGTAGTCACGCGGGTAATGGCCACCACCCTGATGATACCGGTGCTGGTGATTCTGGCCGATCTGATTGCCCTGTATGCCTCCTACATCGGCATAAACATGAAGGGCGTAACCAGCATGTCGCTGTTCGTGAACAACATCCTGAACCGGCTGGAATTCAGTGATGTGCTGCCGGCTTTCATCAAAACTTTCTTCTTCGGCTTTGCCATTGGCATAATTGGGTGCTACAAGGGCTACCATTCCCAGAAAGGCACCGAAGGCGTAGGGCAGTCGGCAAACTCGGCGGTGGTGGTATCGTCGCTGGTCATCTTTGTGCTTGATTTGCTGGCCGTGCAGATAACCGGCCTGCTGGGTCTTAACTAGCCTGTGCCATGCAGCCCGCCAGCCCACAGGTACAGGAAGCACCAACGCCCACCCCAGCGGCCGGGGCCGAAGTGGTGCTGGAGGTGGAGCATCTCTTTAAATCATTCGGCGACAACCATGTACTCCGGGATTTCAGCCTGACGCTGCACCGCGGCGAAAACGTGGTGGTGCTGGGCAAGTCGGGCTCGGGCAAATCGGTGCTGATTAAGTGCATCATAGGCCTGCTGCAGCCCGATGCGGGCAGCATTCGGGTATTCGGGGAGGAAATCAATGAGTTCGACCACCAGCAGCTGGATGAGCTGCGCGCCCGGGTGGGCTTTCTGTTTCAGAGCAATGCTCTGTACGACTCCATGACGGTGCGCGAAAACCTGCTTTTCCCGCTGCGCCGCCATTGGATGAACAAAACCCGGGAAGAGGAGCAGGCCATGGTAGAGGAGGCCCTGGCCAGCGTGGGCCTGGAGCACACCCAGAACATGATGCCCGCCGAGCTGTCGGGGGGTATGCGCAAGCGCATCGGGCTGGCCCGCACGCTCATCCTCAAGCCCGATATCATTCTCTACGATGAGCCCACCACCGGCCTGGACCCCGTAACGGCCCGCGAGATAAGCCAGCTGATTCTGGATGTGCAGGCCCGCTATACCACCTCGTCCATCATTATTTCCCACGATATGAACTGCGTACGCATCACGGCCAACCGCGTGGCCCTGCTGGTTGATGGCCGCTGCTACCAGCAAGGCACCTACGAGGAGCTGCGCCTCTCCACAGACCCGGTAGTGCACGAATTCTTTGAGGGGGCAGTGCCCCGCACCTGACTTTTCTCAACCTGTTTTTTCGCCGTTCTTTTCCTCCCATAGCCATGAGCCAGCGAACCGCCGCCAACAACGTCCGCCTAGGTGTCTTTGTACTGGCCGGGCTGGTGTGTCTTATTCTGCTGCTCTATATGCTGGGGCGCAAGCAGAATATGTTCAGTAATACCCTGGACATTAATGCCGACTTCCGCGCCGTAAATGGCCTGCTGACGGGCAACAACGTGCGCTTTGCCGGCATTATGGTGGGTACGGTGGAAGGGATTGATATTGTAGGAGATACCACCGTGCGCGTGCGCATGTCGCTGCGGCGCGAGGTGCAGCCCTTCATCAAGAAAAGTGCCATAGCCTCCATCGGCACAGATGGGCTCATGGGCAACACCATCGTAAACATTACGGCCATGCCCGAGCCGGCCCCGCCCGTAGCCAACGGAGATAAGCTGCGCTCCCGGCAGCCCGTCCGCATAGAAGCCATGCTGAACACGCTGCAGCGCACCAACCAAAACCTGGTGGGCATTACCGAAGACATGAAAGAGGTGACGGGCAAGCTCAACAACAGCTCCGCCATGTGGGAGCTGATTGGCGACAAAAAAGTGGCCAACAGTCTGCGGGCCTCCGTGAAGCACGCAGAAGGCACCATGGCCCGCATGGATGCGGCCTCCCGCGACGTGCAGACCCTGGCCCGGGATGCCCGCCGCGGCCGCGGCGTGGTGGGCTACTTGTTCACCGATACCTCGTTTGCCGGCCAGATGAAGCATACCATGGGCCGCGCCAGCCGCCTGAGCGCCACCGCCGATACCATGACCACCACCCTGAACACCATAACCCGCCGGGTGCAGGCCGGGCAGGGGCCCCTGGGCACGCTGCTGGTAGATACCACCATGGCCGGCCGCCTGCAGCAGTCTATGGGTAACTTGGAACAGGGCACGGCGCGCTTCAACCAGAGCATGGAAGCCCTGCAGCACAACTTCCTGCTGAAGGGCTTCTTCAAGCGGCAGCAGAAGAAAAAGGCCCGCGCCGAAAAGCAGCAGGCCCCGGACTCGGTGAAATAGTTGGCCTGCCGTAAACCGGCCGCCGGCCACGGGCTATCTGCTAACTGGCAGAAGATCAGGATCAGGTTGGTTGAATATCGGCTGGCCGGGCAAGATAATTTCGCAAAAGAGGCAGCCCGGCAGTTCCTGTAGCCGTTACAAGAGAGAAATTCCCCGGTGCCGCTGCCCCAAATATTAGTGGCACCTTTGCCGCTGCTGGAGGAAGCTTTTTAGTTGTATTGCTGTTTGAATTCCGTGACTGATACCTATCCCGAGAACCGCCGCCCCGACCTGCTGCGTGTACCCTATGACGACTACCGGGCCCTGCCGGCCATCGCCAACTCTGACCTCTCGCGCCTGCGCGATGCGCTGAATGGCCGCCTGCCCCGCACTCTTAGCAATAACGGCGCCCTGAGTTTTGGCACCGCCTTTCATACCGCCCTGCTGGAGCCCGAAGACTATGTGCCCGGCGAGCCGGGCATTAACGATACCCTGGTGTGGTGGCTGGTGGAAGGCGTGAAAATGCAGCCGGCCCTGCGCCAGCTGCTGGAAGCCGGCATTCCCGAGCCCAGCTGCCTGTTCACGGAGCCCACCACCGGCACGCTCTGCAAGCTGCGCGCTGATCTGGTAGTAGACCAGCCGCACCAGCCCTACACCATCGTGGATTTTAAAACCACCATGGCCCGCGACTATGAGCACTTCCGGGCTACCTGCACCGGTTATGATTACGACCGGCAGGCCGCCTTTTATTCCGATGCCCTGCAGGCCGAGCGGTTTCTGCTGGTGGGCGTGCAGAAGGTGGAGCCCTTTGGGGTATTCACGGTAGAAGTAACCCCGCAAATGCTGGAAGAAGGCCGCCGCAAATACCTCTACCTGCTTCGCCTCCTGCAACCCGATGCCGAGGTGCCCGCTTACTTAAGTGAGGCCGTGCGCGGGGTAGCAAGCAGCCTGGGCCAGTCCAGGGAGGAATAAGATATCTAAAACTATTGCACGGAGCAGAGGCGGAGTGTCTGGCTGATATAGCCGGCTGCGCTTTCCGCCACGTTGCCCGAAACAGGTATTTATGGTTAAGAACCGCTACCCATCACCTCCGGCGGCCATCCGCCGGTTACGCTTTCAGCTGAGGCTGCTGGCTGCCGTTTCCACGGAGCTGGCTTTCCGGGCGGCCTGGCGGATTTTTACTTCCCCGCGCCGCCTGCCAACCAAGACCTGGGAAGCTGCTGCTCTGGCCGAGGCCCGGCAGTTTTGGGTGGCTGCGGGAGAAGATAAAATAGCCGCCTATGAGTGGAATTCCGCGGGCGAGAAAACCGTGCTCATGGTACACGGCTGGGAGCATCGGGCCAGTTTCTGGGGCGTGTTTGTTCGGGCCTTGGTGGAGGCCGGCTACCGCGTAGTGGCGTTGGACGGCCCCGCGCACGGCGCCTCATCTGGCACCCAGACCACGCTGCCGGCCTTTGCCCGGGCGGTGCAGGCCGTAGCCGACGAGCTGGGTCCGATATATGCCGTGGTAGCCCATTCTTTTGGTGGAGCGGCCACGGTAGGAGTGCCCGTGCATTTCAACAAATCCACGGATCAGCACCTGGCGCGGCTGGTGTTGCTGAGCGTGCCCGCCAGCACCAACGCCGTGGCCCAGCGCTTTGCCGCCCTGCTGCGCCTGCCACCCGCCGTAATGGAGCGCATGAACCAGCACGTGCAAAAGCAGCACGGCCGCGATGCGGAAAGCTTCAGCCTGCTGAATAATGGCCACCAGTTCCCAGCCCACCACGCCTTGCTGCTGCACGACCACCAGGATGAAAGTATTCCGTTTGCCGAAGCCCAGGAGCTGGCCAACAGCTGGCCCCGCCTCGATTTCCGGCCTACCGATGGCCTGGGCCACAACCGCATTATGCGCGACTCCGCCGTGGTACAGCAGGTGCTGGAGTTCCTGCAGTAGCCGCTAAATGGTTTCGTGGCCTTCGGCGGCGATACTCCGCAGTACCTCCCGCAGGCCCTCGGGCTCCTGAATCAGCTGGCTGATGTGCTGCAGGTATTCGGCTTCGGCGCGCAAATGCCGCTTAAGCTGCCGCAGCTCCTGCTCCCTCTTTTTGCCGGTGCTGCCCAGAAAGCTTTGCGCCCCAAACAACAGCGCTTGCAGCTGTTGCTTTAGCTCCGTCTGCTGCTGCTGCAGGGCCTTGGTGTAGCGCAGCAATACATCATCCGCTTCCTGGTCGGCGGGGCCGGATTCGGAGAGCAGCTGCAATAGGGTATACAGGTCGTTGGCTTCGTAGGCCTCCGTGATGCGCTGCATGCGGGCCGTTTTGTGCTGCTGCAGGGCCGGGTCGCGCTCCAGGTCGGGGTGGTTGGCGCGGGCCAGCTGCCGGTACACAGTTTTGGTATTGGAAAGCAGCCGCTGCTGCTCGTCGCGGGCAGTCTGCTCGGCGGCTTCGCGGGCACGGTCGGCTTTGGTTTTGCGGCGGTTGCGGGCCTCGTGGGCAGCCTGCTCGTGCGGCCTGGGCTGGTCGTTTTCTTCCGGTGATGCGCTGGAATGGCCGGCTGCCGGAGCTGTATCCGCGGACCCCGCTTTGCGCGAGGCCGGGGCATATTTGCTCAGAATGTCCGACGCATCTTCCCCGAAACGATCCTGCAGGCTGCGCGCATTCCCAATAATGACTTCCTCCAGCTGCCGATGCTCGGCCCGGGAGAAATAGTCCAGCAGCAGGGCTTCTTCCAGCGGGGGAAATAAGGCGCGGCGCGCGGCCACCACCACTTCGGCCAAAGGCCCCACCTGTTTCCAGTATTGGCGGCGCGCATCGGCCTGTTCCTGGCGCACTTCCGTCAGGCGCTGGCGCAGGCCTTCCACCTGCTCCACGGCCGCCCGAAAGGCCTGTTGCGCCGCCGAGCCGGCTACAGCATTACCAGGAACGGGAAGGGAGCGGGGCGGCTGCAGGGAGGCGTTTTGTGAGGTCATAAGTACTGCAAAGGTAGGCAAGCCCCACACTTGCGCGCCGGCTTGCGTATAGGAAACCACACGGGCAGGCAGCTGCCCGTGTTTTCTCCCTTTTGTTTATACTCATATCTCCATTATGGCTTCTCAGAAACTCCGCGGTAACGACCTGCGCCAGCTGGGCTACCCTGAGGGACGTGCTATTGGTATGGCCCTCGATATTCTGGATCAGAAACAATTCAAGAAGCTGGACAAAGGCAGCGCCCTTTCCCTGCTCAAGCAAATAAAAGACGACCCTTTTGCTTACGTGCGCGACGAAACCTGGCGCCCCCTGGCCGAAGAATTAGTGCCCCAGCCCAGCCGCGACGTGGCCCTCAATGCTAAAATCAAAGACTACCGCCGCTACGGCGAAGATTTTATTGAAGATGGCGCCCGCAAGCAGATGGATACCGCTATGCAGCTGCCCATCACGATAGACGGCGCCCTCATGCCCGATGCCCACCAGGGCTATGGGTTGCCCATTGGCGGCGTTTTGGCCACTGATAACGCCGTAATTCCCTACGGCGTGGGTATGGACATTGGTTGCCGTATGGCGCTGTCGGTGTATGATTTGCCGCCTGCCTTTCTGGAGGAGCGCCAGCATGCCCTGAAGAAAATACTGCTCGAAAATACCCGCTTCGGCAACCGGGAAGTCTTTAAAGACCGCAACACCGACGACCCGATTTTCGACCGGCCCGAATTCCGGCAGATTGGCGTGGCCCGGCATAAGCTGGACTCGGCGGTGGCGCAAATCGGCAGCTCCGGCTCTGGCAACCATTTTGTGGAGTTTGGCCTGGTAGATATTACCGATGCCAGCAATGAAATGGGCTTGGCGGTGGGGCAGTATCTGGGGGTGTTGTCGCACTCCGGCTCGCGCGGGCTGGGGGCGGCCATTGCGCAGCACTACACCAAAATTGCCATGGATAAGTGCCAGCTGCCCCCGCAGGCCCGGCATCTGGCCTGGCTTTCCCTGGACTCGCAGGAAGGGCAGGAGTACTGGGCGGCCATGAACCTGGCCGGCGACTATGCCTCCGCCTGTCACCGCGACATTCACCGGCGCCTGAGCAAAGCGCTGGGAGAGAAGCCGCTGGCCAAGGTAGAAAACCACCACAACTTTGCCTGGAAGGAAACCCTGCCGGATGGCCAGGAAGCCATTGTGCACCGTAAAGGTGCCACGCCGGCCGGCAAAGGCGTGCTGGGCGTCATTCCGGGCTCCATGACGGCGCCGGGCTTTATTGTGCGCGGCCGCGGCGAGCGGGACTCCTTGCAATCTGCCTCGCACGGGGCCGGGCGGCGGCTTTCCCGCACCCAGGCCAAGCTGCAGGTAACGGAAGGCGAGCTGCGCCGCCTGCTGCGCGACAAAGGCGTGGAGCTCATTGGTGGCGGTCTGGATGAAGCCCCCATGGCCTACAAAGACATTCACCAGGTAATGGCCCACCAGCGCGACCTGGTAGATGTGCTGGGCTCCTTTACGCCGCGCATTGTGCGCATGGATGCCGGCGGCAATGGCAAAGGAAAAAGCAAATACGGCGGCGAATAGCTACCTGATTATTGCTTCACTTTCTGACATAAAAAAGAGGGGTCCTGGTACGTACCAGAACCCCTCTTTTTTATGTAAGCTAATTCCTGATTCACGGGAAGCTTATTTTTCCTGTGTGTCTGTAGTGGTTTCCTGCACCCGCACCGCATCACCGAGGCGGATGGTGCCGCCCTGCAGGATGCGGGCCGTGAGGCCACCGTGCCCGCGCATGGCGTTGTAGCCACCCGGGCCCAACTCTTCTTCCATGCGGGAGCAGGGGTGGCACTCGCCGGTTATCTCCAGCAATACTTCCTCACCAATGAGCACGCGCCAGTTTTTGAGCGCCAGCAGGTTAATACCGCTGATAGCCAGGTTACGGCGCAGCTGCCCGGGAGCAATAGGCTCCTCACGCCCCAGAAAACCGGCTACGGCCGCCAGATGCTCGTGCTGAATAAGGGTAATCTGCCGCTTGCCGCCGGGTTTAGGGCGGGCATGGTCGCCGAGGAGGTGGCGGTCGGTTTCCGCTAGGGCTTCCGTTACCGCCTGCAGGGGCTGCCGCCGGGCCGGGCGGAGACCAATCCATTCTACCTTGCCTACCTGAGGCAAAGTCCTCAATAGATTCGCAATGGTGGATTTATCGTCGCCGAAGAAAGGAAAGGGCATCAGAAACCAAATAGAAATGAATAAGGAAGCTACTTATGGTCCTCTTGCTCTTCTGAGGGGCGGGCGGGTCCGGCCACTTCGGTTTTGGCACCGGCCGGGCGAACTTCAGCATGGGTTATTTGCCCGCCCAGGGTGCCGGCGCGGGCCAGCAGGCCAAAGCTGGCGGCAGTGGCGGCCAGGGTAAGCCCGCTGAGCAAGTGCCCCCGGGTGGGCATCAGCAGCGCCAGCAAGGCCAGTACGCCCGTGGCTTCTAGGGCCCAGAATCCCACCTCGGCCGCTTCTTCGTGCTCATGAATAAGGGTGTGGGTCACGCCTGGCATATCTTCTACTACTTCCTCAGCACCCTCGCCGGTGAGCTGGGTAGGGATGCACAGCAACGCCGAAATCAGCACCGTAATGAGGCCAATGCGGACCGCGGGAGTATGGTGGCGGAGCATCCCGATGGCCAGCAGCAGCAGTCCAAACAAGGTGCCTAAAATAGGAGTGTGGTTCAGGAGCAGGTGCCAGTGTGCTTCGTTCATGTGCGCCAGGGATTGAGGGAGAAGGGAGAAAATGAGGAGAAAGACAAAGAAACGTTATGATTCGGGCTTAAAAATGCCCTTCAAACTGCTTGGCTACCAGGAAGGCAGCGGCAGCAGCCAGGGCGCCGGTGCCGGCCATTTTCAAAGCGCCCATCACCGGGGGCTGTCCCGTAATGCGGCTCTTGATGTAGCCAAACACCAACAGGCATACAATAGTAATCACCGCCGACCAAACCAGCCCTTCGGCGGGTGTAGCGGTTAAGAAATAGGCGCTCAGGGGAATCAGGCCGCCTACGGCATAGGCCATGCTGATGGTAACGGCGCTTTTCCAGGCTTGCTTAGGGTCGGGCTTTTCCAGACCCAGCTCATACTTCATCATGAAGCGCACCCACTGGTCGGGGTCGGAGGTGAGCTCCCGCACGGCTTGCTCGCGCGTGGCTTCAGAAAGGCCCATTTCCGTCAGCAGCTCGTCTACCTCGGCGCGCTCTACGTGGGGCACTTCCTGCACCTCGCGGTGCTCCCGGTCCAGCTCCGCCTGATAATGCTCCACTTCCGTGCGGCCGGCCAGGTAGCCGCCCAGGCCCATGGCAATAGAGCCGGCCACAATTTCGGCCAGCCCGGCCGTAATAACCAGCGCCGAAGACTGCACCGCGCCGCTCAGGCCGGCGGCCAGGGCAAACGGCACCGTCAGGCCATCGGAGAGCCCAATAACAATGTCCTGCAGCATAGCCGAGCTGCTAAGGTGGGTTTCCGGGTGAGGATGAATATGGTTCATAACTGATAAAGTAGGGTTTTGCGTCAACCCAACCAACCTCCCTACGTAAGAAAAGCCCGGTAGCGGTAATATACAGCCGCTTGCCCCATCATTCCCGAACCCATCATGGCAACCAAAACAACCGCTACTAAGAAACCCGCTGCCCCGCGTAAAGCGGCGGCTGCATCTGCCAACGGCCGCGCTGCCGTAAGCGTACAGCCCATTTTAAATCAGCAGGTAAATGCTCCGGCCGCCCTGCAGAAATACGGCACCGTGTCGCAGCGCCTGCCCATTGGCCTGGCCGAGAATGTGCGCCAGCAAAGCGTAACCATGCTTAACCAGCTGCTGGCTGACACCATGACCCTGCGCGACCTGTACAAAAAACACCATTGGCAGGTAGTAGGCCCCACTTTTTACCAGCTGCACCTACTCTACGACAAGCATTATGAGGAGCAAAGCGTGCTGGTAGACAGCATTGCTGAGCGCATCCAGATTCTGGGCGGCGTGGCTATTGCCATGGCTCCTGACGTGGCCGAGCTGACCAGCATTCCGCGCGCCCCCAAAGACCGGGAAGAAGCGCCTATTCAGGTTTCCCGCCTGCTAGAAGCTCACCAGATCATCCTTAAGCATTGCCACGACTATGCTAAAAAGGCCGATGACGCTGGTGACGACGGCACCAATGACCTGGTGGTAAGCAGCGTGATGCGCACCAACGAAATGCAGGTATGGTTTATCTCCGAGCATGTGGTGGATACCCCACTGGCTCATTCTTAATAATTTGCAAGAATAGTTTGTAAGAAAAGCCCGGCACTACAATGCCGGGCTTTTCTTATGGCTAAAACCGTTGGGCGTGCAGCTTATACGCGTGATTTTCCTCTGCCTCTTCCACTGAATGCGTGCGCCCCAGGTCACGGTCGGCTTTGGCTTTGTCTGCCAGCAGGCAGAAGTATTGGTGTAGCAGCTGAATTTCTTCTTCCGTAAAGTCCTGGGCATTAATCAGGCGGTTGCTGGCACCTTTCGTGGCCGCCAATAATTCATTCAGCTTGAGGTGCAGCACCAGGGAATCCTTGTTCTGCGCCCGCTGAATGAGAAACACCATCAGAAAGGTGACGATGGTGGTGCCGGTATTGATGATGAGCTGCCAGGTTTCGGAGTAATGAAACACCGGCCCCAGCAGCGCCCACACCAGCACAATGCCGGCTGCCAGGCAAAATGCGGCCGTGGTGCCCGTAAACTGGGTAATTTTCTCAGCCAGCCGGGCAAACGGGTTAGGAGAGCTGGAAGTGGTGGCGGGAATGTTCATGGGAGTACTGGTTGACTGATTGTTGAAAGGATAGTCACCGTTTTGCTAGCGCTTCAAAATAACGCCGGGAGGGTAGTGGCTGAAAATGAGCTGTAAGCAGCACATAGGTAATTGAAAAACCGCCAGAAAGGCAAAAAAATGCAGAGTGGGCTTGCAACGCTATGCAGCAGTGCCTACTTTTGCCCTCGCTTCGTCGCCTCAGCAAAGCCGGAAACGTTGGTTTCTGAAGTAGCTTGCCAAGAATAAACTACCGCTGCGCACGTGGTGAAACTGGTAGACACGCCATCTTGAGGGGGTGGTGCCTTCGGGTGTGGGAGTTCGAATCTCCCCGCGCGCACACCGGCCGCCGATTGGCCACCAAAAAGCCCAACCTGTATAAGGTTGGGCTTTTTGTTTATCTATACTTGGAAAGGAGCCCTTAGCTTTCCGGGCTTCCGAACCGCTCAAACGGGTTAGCCGGCACTACCAGCACCACCCGCTCCCGCTCTACCACTACCGAGCCGGCCACGGAGCCTTTGGGCTTGCGCACAAACTTTTTAGGCGTGACCGTGACGGGGCAAAGCGAGTCGTTTTTGCGGCGGGAGTACCAGGCGGCCAACTGCGCGGCCCGCTCTACCACAGTTTCCGGCACGGTTTGCCCAGCCTTCTGCCGAATAACTACGTGGGAGCCGGTTACGTCCTTAGCGTGCAGCCACAGGTCGTCTTTGTGGGCGTAGCGTTGCGTGAGCAAATCGTTGTTCTGGGCGCTGCGGCCTACCAGAATAGTGTAGCCGGAGTCTTCGAATACTTTAAAGGGTAGCTCGGTAGCCGCTTTGGCTTTGGTTTCCGGCTCCAGTCCGTGCTGCTTGCGCCAACTGCGGAAAGCGCGCAGGTCGGCAATAGACTCCAGCTCTTCCAGCCTTTCCAGGCACCAAAGGGCTTCAGTTTCGCGGCGCTCGGCGCGTTCCTTTAGCTGTTGGGTTTCCAGCTGCTGGTTTTTGGCCTTGCGGTATAGGTTTTGGGCTGTGCGCTGGGGTGTTTCAGTCGGTTTGAGCTTGAGGGTGCGAGGCTCGTTGGTGAGATAATCGATGACCTCTACCTGCGCCGCGCCGGGCGTAATCTGGTGCAGGTGGGCCATAATCAGGTCGGCGGTGTGGCGGAAGCCGGCTTCGTGCTCCAGCGCGTGCAGGCGGCGGCGGGCGTGGGCCGCGCCGGTGGTGGCTTCGTCGGCGCGGCGCTCCAGCTGCTGGCGCAATTGGCGCAGCTCGGTTTCATAGGTGCGCCGGCTGAGGATAAGCGGCACAAAGCGCCGCAGGGCTTCAATGGGGTCGGGGGCCCAGGTCTGCTCTACTTCGCCTACGGGAAGCAAACTCAGGCGGGTGCGGCCTTCCAGCGCAATCAGATAGAAGTGCGGCGGGTTTTCCAGCAGGCTTACCACCTGTTGCACCAGCTGCTCCCGCGTAGCGGCATCAGAGGTTTCGTAGCCCTGGGTGCGCAGCCAGTGGCGCGGCACATCGCCTAAAGCCGGCAGGCGCTTCAGCGGGTCTTCTGTGGTGGGCAGCAGGGCCGGGGCCAGCTCGGCATCCGCCGTAAACCGCTGATGAAACAGCTCCGGCGCGGCCCCGGGCACCGCCCGGGAGACAGCATTGGGACGCGGCCCGTACAGTTTCAGCAGCAAACTGGCCCCATCAGTGAACTGAATAGTAAGCACCCGGTCCTGCGGAAACACATCCACCAAGGCTACCTCGCGCCCCAGCAAAGCAGGCAGCAGATCCACAGAGTTTTGCCGCGCCCGATGAAACGTTTCCGGCAAGGCCAGCAGCGGAAAAGCGGCCGAAAGCTGCACTTTCAGCCAGAACTCAGCGGCGCCATTCGTCAGGCCAATCACCAGCTCATCCTTCTCCTGCGAAAAGCACGTGACCACCCGGAAGCCGGCCAGTTTTTGCGTGAGAGCCGGGGCCAGCAGGCGGAAGAAATAGTAGTTGTTGTGCACGATTCGGACCCTAAAAAGTAGTCATGCTGAGCGCAGTCGAAGCATCTTACGTGCTGAGGTTGTGGTGCTAACTAATTACCACACTAGCGAGATGTCTCGACAAGCTCGACATGACAGGCAAAAAGAATGATTAAGACCCAAACTACACCGTCACCTGCAGCCCATCATACGCCAGCCGGATAAACGGCGGCAATTCTGCCTCCACCTCGCGGTGGCGGCCCAACTGGTGGCTGATGTGCGTGAGGTAGCCGCGGGCCGGCGCCAGCTCAGTGAGGATATCGACGGCTTCCTGCAGTGTGAAGTGGGAAATGTGCTTCTCGTGGCGCAGGGCATTCAGCACGATTACCTCTGAGCCGCGCATCCGCTCCATGGATTCCGGAGAAAGGTGGTTGGCATCCGTCAAATAGGTAAAGCTGCCAATGCGGAAGCCCAGCACGGGCAGCTTGTAGTGCAGGGCCCGAATGGGGTGCACTTCGATGCCTTCCACCCAAAAGCTGTCGGTATCGCTCAGAATTGGGTGCACTTTCACCTGTGGCACGCCGGGGTACTTGTGCTCGGCAAAGATATAGGCGTACTCCTGCCGCAGCTGGTCCAGCACGCGGGGCTCAGCATACACCGGCATATCCTGCTGCTGCCGGAAATTATAGGCCCGGATGTCGTCCATGCCGGCCGTGTGGTCCTTGTGCTCGTGGGTGAACACCAGGGCATCGAGGTGGTCGATGCGGGCGCGCAGGGCCTGCTGCCGGAAATCGGGGCCGCTGTCAATGATGATGCTTTTGCCGCCTACCTGCACGTGAACCGACACGCGCAGGCGCTTGTCGCGGTAGTCAACGGAACGGCACACGGCACACTGACACCCGATAACGGGCACCCCCTGCGACGTGCCCGTTCCGAGGAAAGTAATCTGCACTTCGTGAAAATTCTGGAGCTAAAAAATGATTACTGCCTCCCGGGTAAAACCCTGTGGGTTCTACTTCGGCAGGCAGCAGTCGGGCTTCAGCGTTTAGCCAATATATTGCTTTACTACCCGCACCAGCGCGTCAAAATCCAGCGGCTTGGGCAGGTAATCGGTTACGCCGGCCTCGCGGAACTGCTCCATGGAGTAGTTGTTGGCGTTGCCGGTAATAGCAATAATTGGAATTTTGGCGATGCGCTGATCAGGGTTGCGGCGGATTTCGCGGGTGCATTCCATGCCGTCTTTCACCGGAATGTTAATGTCCATCAGCACACAGTCAATGGGCTGGCTTTCCACTTGTTTCAGGACCTCCCCACCATTTTTGGCGGAAACAATCTTGTACTTCTGCAACTCCAGAATTTTCTTGGTCAGATTTAGAATCACGGAGCTGTCTTCGGCAATTAGAATCGTTTTTTGATCGGCCATGATAGGGAGTAAATTAGAACCAGGGAGGGAATGAAAGTAAGGAGAGAGGAAACCTAATAAATTCCTACGAAACGCCTGTTTGGGTAACGTAGGTTTCAGCAAAATGGTGGAAAAAATCCTGAAGCTCGGCAAAATCGGCTGGTACATCCTGCATCTGGCCGTTTTTGATTTTATGCTCCAGCTGTTTGGCGGCTTCGGCCAGCCGGTTCAGGCCCAGCGTGAAGCCGGTGCCCTTTAGCTGGTGCAAATGTGGTAAAATCTGGTCGTAATGGCCACTTTCCACAAAAGGATATGCTTCTTCCAGCAACTGGCCGGCTTCCTGCTCAAAATCGGCGTAGAGCTGCGCGGCAAACTCCTCGCCACCCAGCTCCCGCAGCTGGCTCAATATTTCCAGGTTCAGGCTCTCGGGCTGGGGCTCCGTGGCGGGTGCCGGCTCCGGCACCAACTCCTCCACGGGCGGAATCACCACCGGCTTGTTGGGCCGCCAGTGCATCAGAATAGTGTACAGGTCCTGCGACTTCACCGGCTTGGAAACGTAGCCATCCATGCCTTCTTCCACAAAACGCTCGGCGTCTTCCTTCATGGAGTAGGCCGTCATGGCCACAATGGGCGGGCACTGCTTGCCCAGGCGCCTCCGAATCTCGCGCATGGCCGTGACGCCGTCCATTTCCGGCATCTGAATGTCCATGAAAATCAGGTCGTAGTGGGTGCCGTCGGTGGCACGGCTAATGGCTTCAAACCCGTCGCTGGCAACGTCTATGCGGCAGCCCAGCTTTTCCAGCAGGCGCTCGGCCACCTTCTGGTTGATGGGGTTGTCATCCACCAGCAGCACCTGCGGCACGGAGTCAAACTGCACTACTTCCTGCTGGCTCCGGTCGCGGGAGGCCAAGCGCTCCTGCACAATTTCCTGCTCGTTGTGGGCCACGCGGCATTTAATCTCAAACCAGAAAGTGCTGCCTTTGCCCACCACCGAGTTTACCCCGATACTACCGCCCAGCATCTCGGCCAGCTGCTTGCTGATGGCCAGGCCCAGGCCGGTGCCCCCAAACGATTTGGTAGGCGTATTATCCAACTGGGTGAAGTTGGTGAACAGGAGCTTGGCATTATCATCGGAGATGCCAATGCCGGAGTCCCGTACCTCAAAGCGCAGCACGTGCTTGTCGCCGCGGTGGGCCTTGCTGGTTATCTCCACGTGCACATTGCCCTCGTTGGTAAACTTAATGGCGTTGGAGGTGAGGTTGCTGAGCACCTGCAGCAGGCGGGTTTCATCGGTGCGGATGAAGCGCGGCGTTTCCGGCGAAATATGGTAGGTGAACAGCAGGTCTTTCTGCAGGGCCCGGTTTGCAAACAAGGAGTGAATCTTGTCCATGGAGTAATACAGGTCGATGCCGGTTTCATTCAGCACCAGCTTGCCTGCCTGAATCTTGGACAGGTCCAGAATATCGTTCAGAATGGCCAGCAGCGCATCCGAAGACTTGCGCAGGGTGTCTACATAGTCTTCCTGCTCCGGGGAGGAAACCGTTTGGTGCAGCAGGTCAATCATGCCGATAATGCCGTTCATGGGCGTGCGCAGCTCGTGGCTCATGTTGGCCAGGAACTGGGTTTTGGCGTGCAGCGCGGTTTCTGCCGCATCCTTCGCCCGCCGCAAATCGTCCTGAATCTGCTTGAGCTCGGTAATGTCGCGCCCGATGCCTTCCGTGCCGGAAATACCACCATGCTCATCCTTCACCATGCGCGCGTTGATCAGCACACTCACGGCGCGGCCACTCTTGTGGCGCATATCAATCTCATAGTTGCGCACCTCGCCTTGGGCCCGAATGGCCTGCAGCAGCGCCTCCCTATCCTCGGGCTTGAGATAATAGTCGCCAATGAAGGTGCCTGATACCTCTTCCGGCGTATAGCCCAGCATGTCCATCACGGAGGGGCTCACCAGCGTCAGCATGCCCTTGCTGTCGGTGCGGTAGTACACGTCCTGGAACGACTCGAAAATGGCGCGGAACTTCTCCTCCTGCGCCGCCAGCTCCAGCTGGGAGCGTTTCTTGTCCGTGATGTCGTGCGCAATACCGGATATCTCTTCAAAGGAGCCATCATCCAGATAGATGGGGTTGAGGTAGATTTCCCGCCAGGAGTCCATGCCGCGCGCATCGTTCAGGCGCACCTCAAAGCGCTGCGGCTGCCCTTTAAAGGCCTTGCGGTAATTTTCCATGAAGGCCGAGCGGGCTTCGGGCTCCATCATGTCCAGGTCGGCCTGCATCAGGTTCACGTTCAGGGTAGGATATACCCCGTTGCGCCGCAGGAAGTAGGCCGCGTAGTTGCGGTTGAAGGAGGTAAGGCGGGACTGCACATCCACCGACCACATTAAGTGGGTGCCACTCTCAAAAATGGCGTTCAGGCGGGCGTTCTGCTTGTTGATCTGCACCTCATTGCGCTTGCGCTCAATGGCCAGCGCCACCTGGTTGGAAATAAAGTGCAGAATCTCAATATCCGAGGAGGCATACGCATCTTCCTTGGAGTAGTCCTGCACCGCAATTACCCCAATGATCCGGTCGCCCACGCTTAGCGGAGAGCAAAGCATTACCTCCGGCATAGAGCCAAAGGCGGTAATGGAGCCCGCCGCTACCAGGGCCTGAATATCGACGCGGCGCAGGTATTGCGGGCGCCCCGTTCGGATGATGTACTCCGAAATGCCCGAGGAAAACGGCCGCGACACCAGCGCCTTTTCGCCGTGCGTATGCTGATCCACGAAGTAAGCAAACTGCAGCTGCGTACGGGCATCGTCGCAGAGGGCAATGTAGAAGTTATTGGTTTCGATGATCTTACTCAGCTCCCGGTGAATGGCGCCGTACAGGGAGTTCAGATCTTTGGTACTGATGGCCAGGTTGGCAATGCTGTAGTAAACCTTCTGCAGGCGCTCGGCCTTAATGCGGTCCGTGATGTCGTGCAGAATGGCGCGCGTGCTTACGGGCTCATCGTCCTGCCAGGAGCAGGAAATACTGCCGATGAGGTGCACGGGCTTGCCGCTTTTGGTAAGGAAAACGGTTTCCAGCTTGTTCACCTTCTCCCCCTTGTACAGGTTGCGCAGCTGGTACATCAGCTTGGCCTTGTAATAAGGGTGCACCACATCCGAAAGAGTGAGCTGCGGCAGGTCGTCGTCATCGTAGCCCAGCTTTTCCTTCCAGGCTTTGTTCACAAAGAGGAAGTGGTTGTCGATGCTCAGGTTCTGGATCAGGTCGTGGGCATTATCCAGAAAGTCCTGCAGGCGGTTGCGATTGTCGGAGAGGGCTCGCGCCGTGACGTGGCGGTCGGTCAGGTCGCGGCCTACTACAAATACGCCGCTGATCTTGCCATCGGCATCATAGTCGTACTCAGCGTGCCAGAACACCATGCGCAGCTGCCCGGCTTTGGTGGGAATGGAGCGCTCATAGTAGTCCTGCAGCCGGCCGCTCTTGATGCTGTTCAGGTAGCCTTCGCGCCGGGATTCCCGCTCTTCGGGCACCACAAACAAATCATGATAGGGCCGCCCGATTACTTCTTCCCGCTTGTACTCGGTGTACTCCAGGAAATAGTCATTTACGTCCTTAATCAGCCCTTCCCTGTCGCAGCACACGTAGCTGAGACCGGAGCGGCCTAGTAAATCCCGCAGGTTCTGGCGGGGCTGCTCCTGGCGCACGGTACTGCTGGCGCGGGGTGGGGCCTGGGCGGCATCGCGCAGGGTAAGCTGCACATGGGGGCCAGTGGGCAGCTCTACGCGGTGCAGGGTTACCCAGGCATCCATTGCGGACTGATCGGCCCGGTGCCCATACCACCACTTGGAAAACTGGCGGCCCGTGCGGGCGGTATCCTGAATGGCGGCGTGCAGCTGGGCATCATCCACCCAGCAATCCTCAGCAGAAGCCTGGCTGGGCGATACAAACCCCATCAGGCCGGCGCTGAGCAGCACGGCCCGCGTGGTACCCAGCTGGGTGAGGGCCGTGCGGTTGCAGTCTACCAGCTTCCCCTGCTCATCAAATAAAAGAATAGCATCATACGCCGCGTCAAATAAGGCACGGGAACTACTGTCCTGGGTTAAGGAAGCTGTTTTTTGGCCGGATGTACTATGGGTGGAACGAGAAGCCATGGGCAGTTAATAAACCGGACGCTGTATGTTGGGGAACAAGTCAGCCCAGCTGTATCAGTTGACTGCTTAAATTTGTCAAAAATATCCAGAATAAAGTGCTGGCAGCTCCTTTTCTCCGCTGCGGGCCGCCGTTTGCCCGCTCATGCGCCGCCTTGTCTTCACCGTTACTACGGATTTAAACTACGACCAGCGCATGCAGCGCATCTGCGGCAGCCTGGCCCGGCATGGGTATGCGGTGCTGCTGGTGGGCCGCGCATTGCCTCAGTCGGGGCCACTCACGCCACAGCCTTACCAACAACACCGGCTGCGTTGCTGGTTCGGACGGGGTAAGCTATTTTATCTGGAGTACGCCGTGCGCCTGTTCCTGTTTCTGCTGAAACAGCGCGCCGATGCCTGGTGTGCTATTGATCTGGACACCGCCCTGCCGGTGTGGCTGCGGGCCCGGCTGAGCCGCCAGCCTTTTCTCTATGATGCCCATGAACTGTTTACGGAGGTGCCGGAAGTAGTGCGACGCCCCGCGGTGCAGCGCGTCTGGCAGTGGGTGGAGGCCTTTATTGTGCCCCGGGCCACGCTGGCGTACACGGTGGGTCCGGCGCTGGCCGGGGTGTTTGCCCGGCGCTACGGCCGGTCATTCCACGTTATCCGGAACATCAGCTGGCTGGATGAAGCGCCCATTCCGCCCGCCTCGGCTGGCCCACCTACTAGCTTTATCCTATATCAGGGCGTGCTGAACGAAGGCCGGGGGCTGGAAGCCCTGCTGGAGGCTATGTCGCAGGTAAACGGCCAGCTGGTACTGTGTGGCGAAGGCGACCTTTCGCAGGCGCTGCGCCAGCAGGCCACGGCGCAGGGGCTGCTGGCCAGCGGCAAAGTAGTGTTTAAAGGCTACGTGCTGCCCGCCGAGCTGCGCCTGCTTACCCGGCAGGCCGCTTTGGGTATTATGCTGCTAGAAAACCGGGGGCTGAGCTACTATTATTCCTTGGCCAATAAGTTTTTCGATTATCTGCACGCGGGGGTGCCGCAGGTAGTAGTCGATTTCCCGGAGTACCGGGCCCTGAATGATGAATTTGATGTGGCCGAATACGCCACCTTGAATCCGAAGGAGCTGGCGATGGTTCTTAACCAGCTGCTGCACGCTAACCCTGCCCGCTACCAGGAGCTGGCCCAGAATTGCCGCCGCGCCCGCCTGGTGCTGAGCTGGCAGCAGGAGGAGCAACACCTGCTGGCGCTCTACGCTGGGCTGTGGCCCGATCAGAATATTGCCTTATGATGGAATTTTCAGACTTTTCGGCGGCCGCTGGCCCCACGCTCCTGGTGCTGGCCGGCCCAACGGCCGTGGGCAAAACTGCCCTCAGCGTGCGCTTGGCCCAGCACTTCAGTACCGAAATTATTTCCGCCGATTCTCGGCAGTTTTTTCGGGAGCTGAGCATTGGTACGGCCAAGCCCACGCCGGCAGAAATGCAGGGTGTGCCGCATCATTTTATTGATTCCCATTCTATTGCGGAAGAGTATAACGCGGGCCGGTTTGAAACCGAAACCCTGGCCCTGCTCGAAACACTTTTCCAACGGCATCAGGTAGTCATCCTCACGGGCGGCTCCGGCCTGTACCTGCAGGCGGTAACCGATGGGTTTGATGTATTACCGCCCATAGCACCCGAAGTGCGCACTCAGATTCAAGAAGAGCTGGCCACCGAAGGGCTACCAGCGCTGGTTGAGCACCTACGCCTGCTGGACCCGGTGACGTATGAGCGCATTGACCGCCAGAACCCGCAGCGGGTGGTGCGCGCCCTGGAAGTAACGCGCGGTACCGGACAGCCTTTTTCCAGCTTTCATCAGGCCGGCAAAGGCGTGGAGAGGCCCTTTCGCATCCTGAAAATTGCCCTCACCCGTGAGCGGGAGGAACTCTACACCCGCATCGACCAGCGCGTGGACGATATGCTGGCCGCCGGCCTTCTGGACGAAGTGAAATCCGTTGAGGCTTACCAGCACCACAACGCCCTGCAAACCGTGGGCTACCAGGAAATTTTTGGGTACCTGCGCGGGGAGTATGACTGGGAAGAGGCCGTGCGCCTGCTCAAGCGCAACACCCGCCGCTATGCCAAGCGCCAGCTCACCTGGCTCCGCCGCGACCCGGCTTACATGTGGCTGCACCCGGATGAGGCTGAAAATGCCATCGGGCAGCTACTGACCAGGTAGCCAGAACTGCCCGATGGCGTACTCATTCAAATATGGTGCTATTACAACCGGTGGCTGACTTTCAGCTGGCCGCCGGGCAGAATAGTGGAGCGGGAATCATTCTGAAAAGCGAGCTTAACACCCACTTGCCAGTTTTGGCGCGCATCCACCCAAAAATCGGTGTTCAGCGAAGCTATATAGCCTACATGCAAACCGTTGGTCTGCCTGGCTTTATAGCTGAATTCCATCTTGTTATTCGCATTCAGGGCGTATTGGGCATACTCGAAGTTATACTGTTGCCCATAACCCACAAAACCCGCCTCCCAGCGCTACTACCACGCGGCCATCGTTGCCGAAGGGAGCAAAGAAGACCTCACTTTCGAGGTTTACCGCATGGTAACTAACCGGTACACTGGCATCAGGACCAAAGTATTTCACCTTGGCTCCGCTGATCATGGCAATGCGCGTTCCGGCGCTCAGGTGCCTGTTTAGCAAGCTGGTATAGCCCAGGTGCGTCTTCAGGCAGGAATAATCACCAGAGCCATTGAGGCTGGTACCTAAGCCAAACTCCAACAAATGCTTGGGTTGGCTGGCGGCGGCTGGCTGGGTTTGCGCCTGCGCGGCAGTGCCGGCAACCAGGGCAATCAACAAAGGATAAAATAACTTCATACAAGATGGATAGTGAGAAAAACAGACAAAACAGAATATCCACAAGAGTAGCTGTTTCCGCCTGTTTTTCCAACGGCCTTTCCCGCAGAGCTATTACACGCTCAGAATCTCTACCATCCGCATAAAGCTCTGGTTGATAAGCTTCTTCTTGTAGATGGTGTCATGGAAAGGGGTATACACCAGCTTGCGGTCCATGATGCCAGCCATTACGTTGCGCATACCGTTCATGAGGCCCTCTACGGCTGCAATGCCAATCTGGGAAGCCAGCATACGGTCGGCGGCGGAGGGTGCGCCGCCGCGCTGAATGTGCCCGATGATGGTTACGCGGGTATCCAGCTGCGGAATTTCTTCTTTCACGCGCTGGGCAATGCCGTGGGCGTTGCCCTCTTCGTCGCCTTCGGCTACCACCACAATAAAGGAGGTTTTGGAGCGCTGCCAGCCATTGCGCAGGCTTTCAATCACGGCATCCGTCGACATCTTGGTTTCCGGAATCATTACAATTTCGGCCCCGCCCCCAATGGCGCAGGGAATGGCAATGTAGCCGGAGTCGCGGCCCATTACTTCCACAAAAAAGCACCGGTCGTGCGAGTCAGCGGTGTCCCGGATTTTATCAATGGCCTCCAGCGCCGTGTTCACTGCCGTGTCGTAGCCAATGGTGTAGTCGGTGCCGAAAAGGTCGTTGTCAATGGTGCCGGGGGCACCTACGGTAGGAATGCCAAATTCTTCTTCAAATAGCTTGGCGCCGGTGAACGTGCCGTTGCCGCCAATGGCCACCAGTCCTTCAATACCGTTGTTTACCAGCTGATCGAAGGCCTGCTGCCGGCCTTCCTTGGTCATGAACTTCTGGCTGCGGGCCGATTTCAGAATGGTGCCGCCTTTCTGAATGGTGTTGGATACGGAAGCAGAATCAAGGCGTACAAACTCACCCTTAATCATGCCGCTGTAGCCGCGCATAATGCCATACACCTCAATACCATGGTAGACTGCGGTGCGCACCACGGCCCGAATGCAGGCATTCATGCCGGGCGAGTCGCCGCCGCTGGTAAAAACTCCAATGCGTTTCATATACTTAGTTGGTCTTGTCCCCAAGGAGAAGCCGGCGGCAGGGCTGCAGCCGGCACAAATGATGCGAAGTAAGATAAATTCAACCGTTGTTCCTTGGATGTGGCTATTTTTTCCGAAACTGCGTATTGTGTTCTAGCGGGGTAGTAGGTATCTTAACCTCCCTTTTCGCAGTCTTCGTTTTCACCCCGGCAGGATTTTCGCTGTCGTTCCGCCCTTCTGGCAACCGCCTAATTCCCACCTGTTAACCTGTTTCCGTTATATGTTTGGTTTTTTCGAAAGCGAACAGACGAAGAAAGTCAAAAGCCACCTCTGCAACCTTGCTTCCCTGGCTAAAGCCGATGGACACATTGATGAGCGGGAAATGACTTTCATTGTGGCTGTAGGCAAAAAGAACGGTATGCGGGCGGAGGATGTCCGCAACCTGGTAGCCAATACCAACACTGCCGCCATGGTGGTGCCTGATAATGACTCTGAGCGCTTTGACCAGATTTTTGATCTGGTAGACATGATGCTGGCCGATGGCGTGGTAGACGACCACGAAATGGACTTCTGCATTGACATGGCCACCAAGCTGGGCTTCCGCAAAGCTATTGTAGGCGTGCTGGTCCGGAAGATTTCTATGGGCGTGAAAGATGGCCTGCCCCGGGAGCAGATAAAGCAGGAGTCGCAGGCCTTCCTGAACTACAACGGCGGCGAGTAGCTGGCCTTAGCTGGCCAGGGCGCCCGTTACGTGCTCTACAGCCCGCAGCAGCGCCGCGCAGGCTACTTCAATTTCCTCATTTGAGATAGTGAGGGGAGGAGCCAGCCGCAGTGAATTATCACAGAACAGAAACCAGTCCGTCAGCACACCTTCGTGCTCCAGAGCCCAGTCAATAATGGGCTTCAGCACAGCAAACGACTCAAATTCCACTGCCATCAATAATCCACAGCCCCGCACCTCGCGGATGGCCGGGTGCCGCAGAAGCCGCCTGAACAGGGCGGCTTTTTCGTGCACGCCACTTAGCAGGTTTTCCTCCTGAATAACACGTAGCGTAGCCAGGGAAGCCGCGCACGACACCGGGTGCCCGCCAAACGTGGTGAGGTGCCCCAGAATAGGGTTGGTTTTGAAAACAGCCATGATTTCCTGGGGCGCAATAAACGCCCCAATGGGCATGCCACCGCCCATGCCTTTGGCCGTGAGAAGAATATCCGGCTCGATGCCAAACTGCTCAAATGCCCAGAAGGTACCCGTGCGCCCAAACCCGCACTGAATCTCATCCAGAATCAGCAGGGCGCCTACCTCGGTGCAGCGCTGGCGCAAGGCCGGCAAATAGCCCGGAAGCGCTACCCGAACGCCGGCTTCGCCCTGCACGGTTTCCACTATTACGGCGGCGGTGCGGGAGGTGATATGCTGCAAATCGGCCTGGTGGTTGAACTCGATGTGGCGCACATCGGGCAGCAAAGGGCGGTAGCTGCGCTTGAATTCCTCCGACCCTGTAACAGACAACGCGCCCTGCGTGGAGCCATGATAAGCGCGGTGACAGGAAATAAGCTCGGTGCGGCCGGTAT
Organism: Hymenobacter sp. DG25A; assembly: GCF_001280305.1. Classification (NCBI taxonomy): domain Bacteria; kingdom Pseudomonadati; phylum Bacteroidota; class Cytophagia; order Cytophagales; family Hymenobacteraceae; genus Hymenobacter; species Hymenobacter erythromyxa. Next base: position 1,115,550 of record NZ_CP012623.1, read on the forward strand.
AGCGCTTGGCCAGCTTCAGGGCACCTTCCACGGCCTCGGTGCCGGAGTTGGTGAAATATACTGAGTCCAGACGGGTGGGCAGGGTGTGGTGCAGGGCGTGGGCCAGCTCGGCCGGCGGGGCCTGCACCAGCTCACCATATACCATCAGGTGCAGGTATTTATCCAACTGCTGATGAATGGCCGCCAACACTTTGGGGTGGCGGTGGCCTACGTTACTTACCCCAATTCCGGAAATTAAATCCAGGTAGCGGCGGCCATCAAAACCGTACATATACACTCCTTCGGCCCGCTCAATTTCAAGCAGCAAAGGGAAATCAGAGGTTTGGGCCTGATGGCGCAAAAAAAGCTGGCGGGAGGTAAATGAAGCCGTTTGCATAGACGCAAAGGTAAGGCGCCATTTTACCGCATGCATCAAAAAAGGCTGCCCAGTGCGGACAGCCTTTTGGAGCTAATGGATAATTGAAATATCAGGACGAGAATTAGACTGTCATGTCGAGCGAAGTCGAGACATCTCGCGTGCTGAGGTTGTGGTGCTAATCACTATTTACCACACTAGCGAGATGTCTCGACTTCGCTCGACATGACGCCTTAATATTCATGTGTTTATAAAACCTTAGCGCGGGGCTGCCATGTCGCCGGGGCGAGGGCCGCCGCGGCGCTCATCCAGGCGGTGCAGTACCTCGCGGGTGAATTCCCGCTCGGCCAGATACAGCCGGCCCACCTGCCGGATGGACAGCACTTTCTGAAACTTATCGAAGTACTCCTTTTCCAGATTCACTTCCTGCTGGCGCATGGCAAAGGCCTGGGTCAGGTTGTCCTTGATTTGCTGGTCCGTGAGGCCTTCGGGGTCGCTGGTGCGCAACTGGCGCTGGCGGCGGTTCAGGTCGCGGCGCTTATCGGTAAACTCATTGTAGAGGGGCCAGAAGCGTTGGGCCTGGTCCTGGGTGAGCGTGAGCTTATCAGTGAGGAACGCAATTTTGGCGTTTTCCAGGCGGGAGAGGCGTTCCTGGCGGTCGGGTTTCTGGGCCCAGGCGGAGGTATGCAGCAGCAGGCCGGCCAGCAGAAGGAATGCTGCCAGACCAGGCTTTTTTACCCGGAGGAGAGAGGAGAGAGTAAGGGACATCAGCTTATAAATAAAGGTCATCGGTGGGTTGCTCGTCCAGGATATCCTGCACTTCGGCCGAAGAGGCCTGCAGGAAACTGTCCGTTACGGTTTGGTCGGCGGTGCCGGGGAGCTCGGCTAGGTCCGGGAGGGTTACGCGCTGGTCGCTGGCCAGCAGGTACTGCACCATTTCTGTGCGCGGTACATTGGCCAGGGCCATTGCGGCAGTGGCCTCCGTCGCAGGCTGATGCGGAGAAACCACCTGTTGGCTTAGGAAAAACGAAGTGGCAAAACCACCCAGCAGAACGGCCGAGGCCAGGGCAGTGCGCATGGGCCGGGAAAGGGCCAGCAGCCAACCGGGCATAGCCCACTCCGCCGCCGGTGCCGGCTGCACGCGCTCCAGCACGCGGTGCGGAAGCCGCTCAAAGTAGCCATCCGGGGGCGGAGCCAAGGGTGATGTCCGGCGGGGGTGGTCGTCCAGACGAAACGGGGTTTTCATATCGGTTAGAAGCCGCTAGGGCCGTGAGGTTTAATCGGAGTGGGTATTGATGTACTGTTCAATCTTTTTGGCGGCGTGGTGGTAGGAGGCTTTCAGCGCGCCTACGCTGGTGCCGGTTACTTCTGCCATTTGCTCATAGGGCATTTCATCATAGTAGCGCAGGTTGAACACCAGGCGCTGCTTATCCGGCAGCTGCAGAATGGCTTTTTGCAGCTTCAGCTCTATTTCGTCGCCGGCAATGGCGGGGTCGGCCTCCACCTTGGCGGCCAGCTCAGCCCCCACATCATTCAGCGGCAGAAAGAACTTGCGCCGCTTGCTACTCAGGAAGTTCAGGCACTCGTTGGTGGCAATGCGGTAAATCCAGGTGTAGAGGGAGGCATCCTGGCGGAAGTTCTCCAGGTGCTTCCACACTTTAATAAACACATCCTGCGTCAGGTCGTCGGCGTCCTCGTGGTCAATCACCATTTTGCGCACGTGCCAGTACACCTTCGTCTGGTATTTGCGCACCAGCTGGTTGAAGGCCACGTTGCGGGCGGCCGGGTCCTGAAACTTGAGTAGTATTTCCTGGTCTTCCAAACAGGGTGCGGAGAGAGGTGACGGCGGCTTAGAGGCAAAAAGGTAGCCCGGGTTTAAAAGCCCGTTCGTTCTTTCTGATTTGGTGTGCTGGGCCTAGCTCACATAAAGATGGTATTGATTTAAAAAGTGATGCGGTGTGAGGGTGATTACCCGGAAAATTAAAACAGATAAATATTAATTTATAGGAGAATGATTCTTACTCCTATTTTTACCCCGAAATCTACCTTCTGCGCTATGAGCAATCTGATACAATTTGTTGCCAACCACGACGACCTATCCACTGACAAAGGCTTTCAATTCAAGTTCTACTGCGACAAATGCCGCAACGGCCACATGTCGCGGTTCCTGCCCAACAAAGTAGGTATTGCCGGGGAGTTGCTGCGGGCGGCCGGCAGCCTGTTCGGCGGTAGTTTCTACGATGCCGGCAACGCGGCCTACCATGTGCAGCGCGCCATTGGCGGCAAAGCCCACGACGAGGCCCTGGAAAAAGCCGTGGAGGAAGGCAAGGTGTATTTCAAGCAGTGCACCCGCTGCGGCCACTGGGTGTGCCCCGACGTATGCTGGAACCACAAAGCCGGCCTCTGCGAAGACTGCGCCCCCGATGAGCACGAAGAGCTGGCCTCGCAGCAGGCCCAGGCCACCAGCGAGCAGATTCGCGAAAAAACCCGCGCCCAGGACTATACCAAAGAGCTGGATTTCCTGAACCGGAGCGGTATTGTGCAGTGCAAAAGCTGCAGCGCCAAGCTAAACCCCGACCAGAAATTCTGCCCCGAGTGCGGCACACCCAATGTTATAGCCCAACAAAAAGACCGGTTCTGCACCGGCTGCGGCTCTGCCATGAAACCCGAGCAGAAGTTCTGTGCCGACTGCGGGGCAAAAAACTAGCGGCTGCTTTTGGGTAAGGTGCAGCGCAAGGAATCATGGCGGTAGTCTGCTTTGCCAGGGATTAACCAGGCATAGTTCTCCACGAAGCCACACTTTTTAGCAGCAAAAGGGGATGAAAACGACCACCGCATGTCTGTTAATTAGCTGCTTGTTCCTGGGCGTTTCCTGCAAGCAGAAAAGCGCTGCGCCTTCCCGCGAGGTTATCAATCAGATAAACCTAAAGCGCGGTCCGGTCCTCACTTGTCGTTCCGTTGATAGAAAGTTTGGGGAAGTTGACTTTGAAACCTCCTGTGGCCCCAATACCAAAGAAGATTTCAATCTGGCCCTGAAGCTGCTGCATTCTTTTGAGTACGATGAGGCTGAGAAGGTTTTTGCGAAGGTTATTGATATAAACCCAGGCTGTGCCATGGCTTATTGGGGGGCGGCCATGGCCAATTTTCACCCGCTCTGGGCCCCACCCACGGAGCCGGAATTAAAGAAGGGGTTAAAAGCCATTCACGTAGCTCAGTCAATTAAGGGTAAAACCAAGAAAGAGGCAGCGTATATCAACGCTCTGGCAGCCTTTTATCAGAACTGGGAGCAAGTACCACATCAGGCCCGCTGCCAGGCTTTTGAAAAAGCCATGGCATCCCTGCACACCTCCTTCCCGGCAGATAAGGAGGCCGCCATCTTCTACGCGCTGGCGTTAACCGCCGCTGCCGAACCTGCCGACAAGCAATTCGTGAAGCAGAAAAAAGCCGGACGCTTGCTGAATACCCTGTATCCCGACGAGCCCAATCACCCGGGGATTATTCACTACATCATCCACACCTATGATTACCCGGAGCTGGCCGCGTTAGCATTGCCCGCCGCGCGGAAATATGCTTCCGTAGCCCCGGCTTCCGCCCATGCCCAGCACATGCCTTCTCACATCTTTACCCGATTAGGCCTGTGGGAAGAATGCATCCAATCCAACAAAGCCTCTATTGCGGCGGCCCAGTGCTACGCCGAGACGGTGGGCATGAAAGGGCATTGGGACGAAGAACTACACGGGCTGGATTATTTGGTGTATGCCTATTTGCAAAGAGGAGAAAACACCCTGGCTAAACAGCAGTGGGACTATTTAAAAGGGATGAAGGAGGTAACTCCCCAAAACTTTAAAGTGGTCTATGCTTATGCGGCCATTCCGGCCCGCTATGTCCTCGAAAACAAACGCTGGCGGGAAGCGGCTACTTTACCGGTTACCCGAGCCGGCTTTTCCTGGGAGGAGTATCCCTGGCAAAAAGCCATTATTCATTTCACCCGTTTGCTGGGCTTGGTGCACACCGGAAACCAGGTATCAGCCACCGCCGAATTGACCGAACTAAAACAGCTACGGAGCAAGCTGCTGAGTCAGAAAGATGCTTACAAAGCCAATCAAGTTGAAATTCAGATAGTTGCCTCCGAAGCCTGGCTGTGCTGGGGAGCGGGCAGGAACAGCGAGGCCCTGGTCCTAATGAAGAAGGCAGCTGAATTGGAAGACAAAACCGAGAAACACCCGGTTACGCCTTCCGAAGTACTTCCCGCCCGGGAACTGCTGGGCGACATGCTCCTGCAAATGAACCAGCCCCAGCAGGCGTTGGCGGCCTACGAGGCGAATCTGCAGAAGCATCCCAACCGCTTCAACGGGCTTTATGGCGCAGGCCAGGCCGCAGAAAAGTCGGGCAATCTGGCTAAAGCGGAACAGTACTACCAGCAATTGCTTCAGATAGCGAATACCGCAAATTCCGACAGGCCTGAATTGAATACGGCTAAGCAATTCATACAAATCCGTAAGAGCGTCCAAAGCTGAGAGCAGCTTGCATAATGCCAAAGCTTCTAAACGCATAAAGCCCCCGCAACAATGGCTGCGGGGGCTTTTGTTTGGATAGCGGGCTGAATTACTTCCGGCGTGCCATTACCTTCTCTACCGCTGCTACAATAGCCGCTTCGTTCAAGCCATATTTCTCCATCAGCTGATCGGGCGTGCCGGATTCACCGAAGGAGTCGTTCACGGCTACCATTTCCAGGGGCAGGGGCTCTTCGCGGGCCAGCAGCTGGGCCACTGAGTCGCCGAGGCCACCGTTCATCTGGTGCTCTTCAGCGGTAACCACGCAGCGCGTCTTGCGCGCCGACTCCAGAATCAGCTGCGCATCCAGGGGCTTGATGGTGTGGATGTTGATGATTTCGGCGTTGATACCTTTCTCAGCCAGCAGCTTGCCGGCCAGGATGGCCTTCCACACCAGGTGGCCCGTAGCGAAGATGCTCACATCGGTGCCTTCGTTCAGCATAACACCTTTGCCAATTTCAAACTCTTGGTCAGCGGGGGTGAAGTTGGGTACAACGGGGCGGCCGAAGCGGAGGTACACCGGGCCTTCGTATTCAGCAATGGCCAGCGTGGCGGCTTTGGTCTGGTTGTAGTCGCAGGGGTTGATGACGCACATGTGGGGCAGCATTTTCATCATGCCCACGTCTTCCAGAATCTGGTGGGTGGCGCCGTCTTCGCCCAGCGTGAGGCCCGCGTGCGAAGCGCAGATCTTCACGTTTTTGCCGGAGTAGGCAATGCTCTGCCGGATCTGGTCGTACACGCGGCCCGTGCTGAAGTTGGCGAAGGTGCCCGTGAAGGGGATTTTACCCCCGATGGTGAGGCCGGCGGCCAGACCCATCATGTTGGCTTCGGCAATGCCCACCTGGAAAAACCGCTCGGGGAAGTCCTTCACAAAGGCATCCATTTTCAGGGAGCCGATGAGGTCGGCGCAGAGGGCTACTACGTTGGGGTTGGTTTTGCCCAGCTCGTGCAGGCCCGCCCCAAAGCCGGAGCGCGTGTCTTTCGATTCGGTGTAGGGGAAGTCTTTCATGTGGTAAGAAGAGTGAGAAGGTTACTTTTTAGAAGCGAACTGCTCCCTGCGGTAGGCATCAAGTTCGGCTTGGTAAGTTGTGTTGCCAGGATGTTGCTGCACGCGGTTCCATTTCTCCAGCAGCTGCGGATCGTTGCGATGAAACACATGGAAAAGGGTAGGCTTGGGTACAAGCCAGACTCCAGCACACAGGGCGGCAATAATGGTGCTGCGCCGAAAAACAAGGCTCCTGGCCGGGGCACCCGCCCGGCGGGAGGCTAAGAACAGGCCCAGCAGGATAGCCAGGCTGCCGACTAAACCAATTTGAAGATGAAATCTGAAACCAGACCAGAACATGAGCGTGCCCAGTATGCCGATTATGCCGATGGAAAAAAGGATGCCGCTCCAGATTTTAAGCGCAGTTCCCTCGGTTGCCGGGGCGCCGTCCGCATTAGCCGATTTGGATGGCCCCTGAAAATAGCCCCCTATGAAATACAGCATAGTCAAAAGCCCCAGACTGACTACCAGTAGAAAATCACCACCTGTCACAAAAGCAAGGCGCATCATAAGGCCTACCAGCGCCACTATTGCAAAAGTCGTTTCCAGGAGGATAAAGGCTTTTTTCATCAGCTAAACTATTTCCCAAACAAGCTAACGGACGTAGTCTGCCCCGATTTAATCGTGAAACTGCGGGCATCGGTGAATTTGCTGCCGGTGGCATTTTTGGAGCGAAACACCAGCCGGTAATTCCCAGGCTGCAGGGGCACGTTCATTTTGCTGCTGCCGCCTTCGGGTAGGCTGTAAATCCACGTCTGGGAGTCGTCCTGATTGAGGCGGTAAATGCTGCCGTAGCCTTTCAGATCGGTAATGATGTTCAGGGTACCGGGAGCTTCGTACGTCACTATCGTTTCCTGGCCCTGCCGAATGGTGATATGGCGGGTAATGCGCGGCAGCGTCAGAATTTCCACCTCATACTTGCCCGTGAGCAGCTTTTGCCGGTTGCCGAAGGTGCGCGCTACCAGCGTGGCCGGCTCTCCGGCCTGCCGGATGACGGCCTGCATGGTGCCATAAGGGTTGGGCGAAAGCTGCGGCGACTGCAGCCACAACGTGCCCCGCGGCGATTTAAACGTGAGTACATTGGCTTTGCCGGGTTTCACCTGCAGGTTATTGGCGCGCAGGGCCGGCACCGTATTAATAACCAGGTCGTAGCTCTGCAGCGGGTCGATGTCGAGGGCGTCGGGTTTGCCCTTGTCGTCGCGGTAGTGCACGTAGTTGTATTCAATGGCCCCCGTGATGTTGTTGATGAACGTCAGGTTCACGTTCGATTCTACCGGCCGGCCGTCGGCATCCGTCAGGTTAATGGCCACGGTGGTTTTGGCCAGCGTTTGCGCAATAACGTCGTTGAGAATGGTGCGGAAGGTTTTTACATCGGCCGCGTTGTAGTACTGACCCAGGCATTCCAGCTGCTTGCCAAACTCGTGCTCGGCCCCAATGCCAATCACAAAGGGCTTCAGAAATATGCGCTTGCGCTGCAGGGCAATGGAGGTAGCGCAGGGGTCGCCCTTGCACGATTCCAGCCCGTCGGTAATCAAAATCAGGACGTTGCGGCTGTTCTTGTCGGTGGGAAAGTCGCCGGCCGACTGCATCAGCGAGTACGTGATGGGTGTGTTGCCCTGCGGCGTTATCTGCTTGAGCTTGTCCTTGATGGCGCGGGCATTCTTGGCGGCAAACGGCACCTCCAGCCGCGAGTCCTCGCAGTTGTTCTCCGATTTATCGTGCAGGTGGCCATACACGCGCAGACCCAACTCCAGATTGGGGTAGGCGTTGAGGGAGTCGGCCATTTTCGCCAGCAGCCGCTTGGCCACCTCCATGCGCGGCTCACCCTCCCACGGCGCCAGCATAGAACCCGAGGCATCCAGCAAAAACAAAATGCGGGTAGTGCGGGCCCTGACGGAAGGCTGGTTCTGGGCATGCAGGCTACTGCTCCCTAGCAGCAGGGCGCATAAAACCAGGAAGTATCGCAGGAAAACCGGTGGATAGCGCATAGAACAAGCCCAAGCCCCCGAGTGGCCCGCCCTATGAAGGCGGGCCGGTATCTCGGTTCAGTAATATACTAGCTGCTGAAGAAGAAACGGAAGGATTTCTGCCGCAGTATTTGAATTACCGAAAAGGAGCTTAGTAGTCGCTGCCGTGCTCTACGATGAGCTGCTGCAGGGCAATTTCCAGCTGCTCGTTGTTGGGTGCCACGCCATGCCATTTGTGCGAGCCCATCATGAAATCAACGCCGAAACCCATTTGGGTATCCATCAGCACCATCACGGGTTTGCCCTGGCCCAGCATAGACTGTGCTTCTTCAATAGAAGCTATCAGCTTTGTCAGGTCGTTGCCGTCGGTTTCCAGCACTAGCCAGTTGAAGGCTTCAAACTTGGCGCGCAGGTTGCCCAAGCTCATTACCTTTTCGGTGGGGCCGTCAATCTGCTGGCCGTTGCGGTCTACAAAGGCAATGAGGTTGTCTACTTTATGGTGCGGGGCGTACATGGCCGCTTCCCATACCTGGCCTTCTTCCAACTCGCCGTCGCCCATCAGCACAAATACAGTGCGGTTGTCGCTGTTCAGCTTTTTAGCCTGGGCCGCGCCCGTGGCTACGCTCAGGCCCTGGCCCAGGGAGCCGGATGCAATGCGAATGCCGGGCAGGTGCTCGTGGGTGGCCGGGTGGCCCTGCAAACGGGAATTCAGCTTGCGGAAAGTAGCCAGCTCGCTCACCGGGAAGTAGCCCGAGCGGGCCAGCACCGAGTAGAATACCGGTGAAATGTGCCCATTAGAAAGGAAAAACAGGTCTTCGCCTACGCCATTCATGGAGAAGCTGGGGTCGTGCTTCATCACCCGGAAATAGAGGGCAACCAGCAAATCGGTGCAGCCGAGGGAGCCGCCGGGGTGGCCGGAGTTTACGGCGTGCACCATGCGCACAATGTCGCGGCGCACCTGAGCGGCAATCTGTTGCAGCTCAGCAATGGTTTTTGGGTTGGCGGTAGCCTGGGCGGCGAGGGAAGTATCCTGCGACATGGGTACGGAAGGAGAAGGTGGTTGCTTGGGCAAAGGTAGCAAGCTTCGCCGGAGGCGGAAATCCTTCTTGGCATTGACCACCGAATTCCGACGGTTTATCCCTTCAGACAGCTGATAGGGCATAAAAATCCCCTGCCCGCTAGCAAGAGGAGCGGACAGGGGAATTGAGCACAGAAGCTGACCTGGGTTATGTGGTCAGTTCAGGTCAGCTTCCAGTCAAAAATCAGAACGTCATACAGAGCGGGAGCGAAGCATCTCGCTAGTGTGCTAATCAGTAAGTGCCACCACAACCTCAGCACCAAGATGCTTCGCTAACGCTCTGCATGACGGCCTTTTGCCAGCTCTAAAATTATTCTACAGCAGCTGGGCCGCGTGGTTTTTGGTGTCTACTTTGGTGATGACCTTTTCAATCAGGCCATTTTCATCGATGAGAAAAGTATAGCGCATGGTGCCCATGTACTTGCGGCCGTACATCGATTTTTCCTGCCATACGCCGTAGTCCTGCACTATTTTCTTGTCTTCGTCTACCAGCAGGGGGAAGGGTAGGTCGTATTTGGTGGCGAACTTCTGGTGCGACTTCTCCCCGTCAATACTAACGCCCAGCACCTGAATGCCGGCGCTGGTGAGGGCCTGCTGATTATCGCGCAGGTTGCAGGCCTGGGTCGTGCAGCCGCTGGTATCGTCTTTGGGGTAGAAATACAGCGCCACTTTGCGGCCGCGGTAGTCAGAGAGGCGGTGCAGAATGCCGTTCTGGTCAATGGCTTCGAAATCGGGGGCGGGGGAGCCGGGTTGTAGATCCATCAGGAAGGTTTAGGGGTTTTCGGAAACGGGCTGAGGCGTAAAAATCAGCTTTTCTACCGGAAAACCCAGGCTGCGCGCCTTGGCCACCAGCTTATCCCGAATGCTGCGCTCCAGATGCGGGTGCCGGCACAGAATCCAGAGGTTTTCCCGTTTGGGCTCGCCTACCAGCGCATACTGATAGTCGCCTTCCAGGTCCAGAATCCAGTAATCCCCGGTAAAGGGCCAGAAAAAGCTCACTTTCAGCTTGGCGTTGGTGCGGCGGTCTGCCACGCGGGCCGTGCCGGTGGCCGATTCTTCGGGGCTGGTCAGGCTTTTGCGGCGGCAGGTGTTGCGCACGCGCATGGTGCCATCAGGCTGCAGGTGGTACTCCGCCGTTACGGCCTCGCAGTCCCGCTCGTAGCGGGTGGGCAGGCGCGCAATTTCATACCACAGGCCCGCGTAGCGTTTCAGATCTACGTGAGGCACTACGGGGAGCGGCGCCGTGCGGGTGCGTGAGTACACCACGGCGGCCGCACCCACTGCCGCGGCCGCAGCCGCAAACAGCACTGGACGACGAGTTTTCATAGTAACGTTTCTGGTCAGAAGGTAAAGAAAGCAGCCTGCGTTGCTCTACGCGAAAAGGGCCGGCACAGTCGGAGAATTTCCGCTGGCCGGCCCTTGCCTGTACTTGGTTTGCTCCGCTATTGCGGTTAAATCGTGAATTTGATGACGCGCTGGTTGCCTGCCTGATCGGTAATGTGCAGCTCACCGGGTCCGCGCAATGGCACGGTGTGGTCCTGCGGATCGGTAAACAGCGTGGCGTTCTTGTACTCGTATTTCAGCAGGCGCCACTGCCCGTTGATGTACAACTTATAGCTGGCCAGCCCCGACAGATTATCGCCCACCTGGAACGTGAGCCCCTGCGCCGACTTGCGCACCAGGCGCGCCGAGGGCGGCAGCGTATCCGTCAGGATGCGGAACGAGCCGTAGGTTTTCACCGGCACCGAAATGGCATCATCCAGCCATTTGCCGCCCTGGTACAAACGGCCGCCGCGGGCATTGATCATGTACACCGCGGAGCGCTCTTTATCGGCAATGGGCTGCTCCGGCCGCAGCGTCACACGCAGGGGCTGATACAGCGGCTGCCGGGGGTTCTGTACCGTCCAGAGGCCTTCCTTATAGCTGGTTTGCAGGTACAGGGTATCAAACAGGGTTTGCGGCTTAAACTCCAGCTGCATGTTGCTGGTAGAGAAAGCAAACTCCTGCCCCGAGGGAATCAGGGCCTGCCGATCAAAGCGCCGCGTTACGGGGCCAAAGCGCATGGAATCCGGGCGGCCGGCGCGCAAATCGTAGAGGTACACGTTCTGGCTTTGCTCAGTGTAGCTGGGGCGCAGCTCCAGGAGGCGGTTGCCCCGGTACAGCGTGAGGTTGCCGCCCTGGCTTGCTGTGTCGGGGTCAGCGGCCACTACCTTCAGAATGTTGCGCGTAATCTCATAGCGCAGGGCCGGGCGCTTCACGGCGGCGCTACGGGTTTTGAAATACATGGGTTCCTGGCCCCGGATTACAAAGCTCAGCGGGGTGGTGTTGCCATAGGAGTCGCTCATGCGTACTTCCACGTTGTACAGCTTGCCGGGCTGCACGTTCAACAGGCCTTTGCTGGGGCCGGTGGTGTACATTTTCAGGCTGTTGCCATCATCTACAAACAGCTTTTCCAGGGTGCGGCCGTTGGTTTTCTGCCACTCATAGTCCACGTGCTGGTTGATTTCGCGGGAGCCTTCCGGGAAGGGCACACCATCTACCTCGTGGGTATAGTGCGGCTGTCCGTTCACTTTTACTTCTACGCGCTGCAGCCCGTTTTTATTCCAGGCATTGTCGTAGCGGTCGAAAGCCTGCAGCAGGATTCCCACGGTGCCATAAGCCGGAATCGTGTCTTTCCAAACGGTAGCCACACCGGGGCCAGGCAGCGGGTTTGGTACAAACACTGCTTTAGCAAAGCGGCCCTGCACGCGGGCATTAATGCTGATCGGCTCCAGGGCAAAGGCTTGCAGAGAAGGTGCCACGTGGTCCTGAATCTCGGGGAAACCGCCCCACTGCAAAGGGTTCAACTGGTTGTCCTGCGCGTCGCGCACTTCCCAGTGCAGGTGCGGGCCACCCGAGCCGCCGGTGTTGCCGGACAGGGCCACGATGTCGCCGCGCTTTACCGGGAATTGGTCCTTCGTGAAAAACAGCTCTATCTCATAGGTCTGCTTCTGATACTGGCGGGCGCGCAGCGTATCCGCCACCGGCCCCAGGAAGCGGTTCAGGTGGCCGTATACCGTCGTCAGGCCGTTGGGGTGGGTGATGTAGAGTACATTGCCGTAGCCAAACGACGACTGCTTGAGGCGGGAAATATAGCCATCGGCGGAGGCGTAGACGGGCAGATCGGTGCGGCCATCGGTTTTAATATCCAGGCCCCCGTGGAAGTGGTTGGGGCGCAGCTCGCCCATGCTGCCCGCCAGGAAGTTGGGCTTGCCGGGCTTAATGGGAAACAGGAAGTAGCCCGGCTCCACTTTCACGCGGCCGGCTTCTTCCGGCGGCGTTTCAGCTGCCTTGCGGGAAACCTTTTCCGATTCCTTGTTGCCACAGGCGGCGGGCACCAGAGCGGCGGTGCTGAGCAGCAGGGCCAGCGCACCACCCGATAGTTGACGGAGGTTATTTAACAGCCACATCCAGTACGCGCTCCTCTTCTATAAAACCCACTAACTGGTCGCCTACCTGCACCGGGCCTACGCCGCTGGGCGTGCCTGTAAAAATTAAGTCGCCCATTTTCAGGGTGATAAACCGGGAAATGTAGCTGATAATGTTATCGAAATTGTGCAGCATCAGGCCGGAGTTGCCACGCTGGCGCACCTCGCCGTTTACTTCCAGCCGGAAGTTGATGTTGTTCAGGTCGGCAAATTCGGCCACCGGCTTGAAGGAAGGGGAAAGCGGGGCGGAGCCATCGAAACCCTTGGCCAAGTCCCAGGGCAGGCCTTTGCTTTTGGCTTTGCTCTGCAGGTCGCGGGCCGTGAAGTCGATACCCAGGCCGATGGCATCAAAATAAGTGTGGGCGAATTTGGGGTCGATGTTCTTGCCGTTTTTGCTCACGCGCAGCACCAGCTCAATTTCATGATGAATGTCCTGCGAGAAATCGGGGTAGAAAAAGGGCATGTTGCGCTGCAACAGCGCGGTATCGGGTTTCAGAAAAATGACGGGCTCGTCGGGTACTTCGTTGTGCAGTTCGGCAATATGTTCGGCGTAGTTGCGGCCAATGCAGAGTATCTTCATGAGGGAAGGCGAAAACAGGAGCAGGGCCCGAAGGCCGGTAAACAAGACCCCAAACGAGCAAAATCAGCCCTTCGGTATAGAGGCAGAAGCCGGGGAGTTGCCAAAAATAAGGCTAATTCCCGGCCCGAAAAACGAAAATCCGGCCTTACGTGTGCGCCGGTTGCCGCGTTGCCCTGGCCCGAAGCAAACATTTTGCCGGCTACTCTGCGTATAGCAAGCGCTACAGAGAATTTTACTGTGGCCTAAAAATGGCAGCCCCAGCTGCTGCACTTATCTATTATCTCTCTTTCCCTAAATTCCGGTACTCATGTTAAAGAAAATTGCATTGGCCTGCTGCCTTACCGTGGCCGCCGCCTGTTCCACTGTTCCAATCACCGGACGCCGGCAGCTTAGCCTGGTGTCTGATGGCGAAATGCTCTCGTTAGGCGAGCAGCAGTATCGCGAAGTCATCGGCAAAAGCCGCCTTTCCAGCAACGCGCAGCAAACGGCCATGGTGCGCCGCGTAGGCCAGCGTATTCAGCAGGCCGTGGATTCCTATTTTCGCCAGCAGAACGCCTCCGAGCAGCTGGCCGGCTACCAGTGGGAGTTTAACCTGATTGACGACAAGCAGGAAAATGCCTGGTGTATGCCCGGCGGTAAAGTGGCCGTTTACACGGGTATTCTGCCTATTACGCAGGACGAAAATGGCCTGGCTGTGGTGATGGCACACGAAATTGCTCATGCTGTAGCCAAGCACGGCAACGAGCGGATGAGCCAGGGCCTGGTGCAGCAGCTGGGCGGGCAGGCGCTTTCTGTAGCCCTGGCCAATAACACCCAGGCTACGCAGCAGCTGGCGCTGCAGGCGTTTGGCGTAGGCAGCACCGTAGGCTTGCTTAAATATGGCCGCAATCAGGAATCGGAAGCTGACCACCTGGGGCTTATCTTTATGGCCATTGCCGGCTACGACCCCAAGGGGGCTATTGCTTTCTGGCAGCGCATGGAAGCCCGCGACAACCAGGCCTCACCACCCGAATTCCTTTCTACTCACCCCTCCAGCGGTACCCGTATTGCCGATATTCAGCGGGAGCTGCCCGAGGCACTCAAGTATTACAAACCCCGCTAATTTCTTCTGCTAACCCTATCCATGCGTTTTTCCCGTCTTTCCGGTTTTTATATAGTTTTTGCTGCGGGGCTGCTGGCTGGCCTGAGCAGCTGTGAAACCACGCGCCGCCAGCAAATGCCCGAATTCAGCTCCCCTGCCAATGACCCTACCAAGATAGAGCAGCGGCAGATGGAAGCCGTAAGTAAGCTGGTAGCCGAAATATCGGAGGGAAAAATTGTGTATTCGGTGCCCAAAGACCAGCTCACCCGCGGCTTTATCCATCAGTTCAACGATGGTACTACGGTAGATAAAGTCACCATCCGAAAGGTGCAGGAAAGGCCCAAGGATAAGCCGGTGTACTACCTGGTGGGTCTGGGGCTGAAAGACGGCATGTTCCGCGGTATGGCCATTCCGTTGCAATACTCCACTGATAACAGCCTGTACCTGAGTTCTAACGCTGAGCGGTATGTAATTGAGGGTGTAGGCTGCACGTTCTGTTTCTTCAACTTTGAAGGCAACAAGATTGTGGGCACCACCTGTGAGGAAAACACCGGCGGCAGCAGCTGCGACCTGACCATCAAGGACAACAACACGTTCTTTAAATAACCCTTGACTACGCCGGACTCATGAGCAGCAAATGGATTTTACGTCTCACGCTCACGGCGCTGGCCCTGCTGGTTACCACCGACCGCAAAAGGCCCAATCCGGTGGTGCCGCCACCGCCTCCCCGGCCTTAAATAAAAAAGCCCGCTACAGTAGTAGCGGGCTTTTTTATTTAAGGCCGGTTCAAGCTAATTCTGCTCCTCACTGAAACGAATAATGCGGCTGGCCAGCAAGTCCGGGTTTACCCGTTCCAGCGGGTGCGGCGTGTTCATAATCACTTCAAACGTACCGTGGGGCAAATAGGCAGCGTACTCCTGAGAAGCATCAACGCCGGCTGTTTTGTCCAGCTCGCCCACCAAAACCTGCACTGGAATAGCTATAGAAGCCAGCGCTTCGGGTGTCAGCAGTGGGGCATTGCCTAATGCCTGCATCATATCTGCCGTGGCATTTAGCAGTTCCGGCAGAGGAGTAGGGGCGTGCAGTTGTTCCAGGTGAGCAGCAAACTGGGGTACTTTCTCCCGCATGGTTTCTGCATTTAACAGGCGTGCTTCCGTGGCAACGGTGTCAGGAGCCCAGTTAAACTTGGTGCCCAGGGTGGTGATGGTTTTAATGCGCCCGGCCGACGACAGCGCCGCCACCAAAGCCGCATAGCCCCCATGCTGTAACCAAACACATGTACAAACGGCAGGTCGCGGTCCTGAATAAACCGGAGCACTTCCTGCGCAAAATGCGGCATGGTAAACTCGGCCGGTACCAATGGCCGGCCGCCATGCCCGCTAAAGGAAAAAGTATGCACGCGGTAGAAGGCGCCCAGCTCCCGGGCCAGCGGTTTCAGCTGGGCTTCAGTAGCCAGGGCACCGTGCAGCAGGAGCAGGTTTGGTTTCATGGGGCGCTGCTTATTTGGTCACCTCAGTAGCCAGGTTTACCAGGTCCAGCCCATCAAACGTGCCCGAGGACATCATGAGCAGGTTAGCATTCTGCCAGTCCTGCTGGTGCAGGAACTCAGCCAGCTGCTTGCTGTCGGTAAACACGCGTAGGTCGGGGCGCTGGAAGGCGGCTTGCACGGCTTCCGGAGGCAGGGCGGGCAGGCGCTTGTGCTCTAGTACCTGGGGGTTGAAATACACCACGGCCACATCCGGCGTATCAAAGGTGTGGGCGTACTGGGGCAGGAAGGCGGGGTTGAGGGAGCTGAAGGTGTGCAGCTCCAAGCAGGCCACCAACTTGCGCTTGGGGTACTGCTTTTTAAACGCGCCGGCCGTGGCCTTCAGTTTGCTGGGAGCGTGGGCAAAGTCCTTGTATACCACGGAATCCGTGCCTTCGCGCACCAGCTCCAGGCGGCGGGCCGCGCCTTTAAACGTGGCCAGCGCCTCGTAAAAATCCTTGCCTTTGATGCCCAGCTGCTTGCACACCTCTTTGGCGGCCGAGATGTTGCGCAGGTTGTGCTCGCCAAACACTTGTATCGGCACTTCCTCGTCTTTTTTGGTGATGAGGAAGGTTTTGCCCTTCCGGATAACATGCTCGTGCGGGCCGTAGCCGATGTAGGTCACATCGGGGCTGGATGGCACCGTCACCAGCTGCACCTGCTCATCGTCGCGGTCATAGATGAGCGTGCCGGCCTTGGGCGTCATGTCGGCAAAAATCCGGAACTGCTCGCGGTAGAATTCCTCGGTTGGAAACACGTTGATGTGGTCCCAGCTGATGCCGGAAATTACGCCAATGTGGTGTTGGTACAGGTGGAATTTCGGGCGCCGGTCGATGGGGGAGGACAGGTACTCGTCACCTTCAATAATAATGATAGGTGCGTCTTCCGTCAGCTGCACCATCAGATCAAAGCCTTCCAGCTGGGCGCCCACGGCATAGTCAAACTTGCGGTTATGGTAGCGCAGCACGTGCAGAATGAGCGAGGTGATGCTGGTTTTGCCGTGCGAGCCGCCAATGACGATGCGCTGCTTGTCGCGGGAGGCTTCGTAGATAAACTCCGGGAAGGAATACACCCGCAGGCCCAGCTCCTGGGCGCGCAGCAGCTCGGGGTTGTCGGCACGGGCGTGCATGCCCACAATCACGGCATCCAGGTCAGCTGTTATCTTTTCCGGATACCAGCCTTCCTGGGCGGGCAGCAGGCCGGCGGCGGCCAGGCGGCTTTTGGCGGGCTCAAAGATTTCGTCGTCGGAGCCGGTCACCTGTGCGCCACGGCGGTGCAGTGCCAGGGCCAGGTTGTGCATAATGCTGCCGCCTACGGCAATAAGGTGAAGACGCTGAAGCGAAGCGGGCGTAGTAGCCATGCAGAAAGGAATTGCGAAACAATCGGCAGAAAGCCAGGGCAAAGGTAAGCACAACTACCATTGTACCGCCCGAAAATGGCCTCTACGCGGGGCATGCTTCGGACAAAGTACCAAAAAGAAACTATTCTTTCGGCCCGTAATTTCTACGGCTCAGCTAGTAGCTTTGTACCCCCCTTTGGGTTAGATTTGCTGAGTACGACGATGAATGACCAAATGGATGACCGCCTGAAAATATCTGCCTCCCGCGCCAAAGCAGCCTGGAACTCGCGTCCGGCCCAGTTGCCCGCGGGTGGACCTTCAGGTAAGTTGCCGCCCCAGGCCCTGGAGCTGGAAGCCGCTGTGCTGGGGGCTCTTATGCTGGAAAAAGATGCCCTGACCACCGTTATTGATATTCTGAAAACCCAGAGTTTCTATAAGGAAGGGCACCAGCGCATTTTCAAGGCCATCCTCAATCTGTTCGATAAATCGGAGCCGATTGATATTCTCACCGTCACGCACGAGCTGCGCGAGATGGGCGAGCTGGAAGCAGCCGGGGGCGCGCACTACGTGGCCAACCTGACCTTTAAAGTCAACTCGGCGGCCAACATTGAGTACCACGCCCGCATCATCACGGAAAATGCCATTAAGCGCGAGCTGATTGGTATTGCCAGCACCATTCAGCGCGACGCCTTCGAGGATACCACCGACGTGTTTAACCTGCTGGATAGCACCGAGCAGGCCCTGTTTGAAGTATCGGAGTCGAACATTCGGAAGAACTTCGACGACATGCGCAGCCTGATGGGTAAGGCCATCAAAGAGCTGGAAGAAAAGAAAAACCAGAAAGACGGCCTCACCGGCGTGCCCAGCGGCTTTACGGCCTTGGACCGGGTAACCTCCGGCTGGCAGCCCTCTGACCTGGTGATTATTGCCGCCCGCCCGGGTATGGGTAAAACGGCTTTCGTGGTGTCGGCCATGCGCAACGCGGCCGTGGAGTTTAAGAAGCCGGTGGCCATTTTCTCGCTGGAAATGTCCTCGCTGCAGTTGGTAAATCGTCTGATTTCGGCGGAAGCAGAGCTGGATTCAGAGAAAATCAAGAAAGGCAACCTGGCCGACTACGAGTGGGCCCAGCTCAACCACAAGATTTCGGCACTGTCCTCGGCGCCCATCTTTATTGATGATACGCCGGGCCTGAGCATCCGGGAGCTGCGCACCAAGTGCCGCCGCCTCAAAGCCCACCACGACATTCAAATGATCATCATTGACTATCTGCAGTTGATGAGCGGCAACACGGATGGCAAGGCAATGGGCAACCGCGAACAGGAAATTGCCTCTATTTCCCGGGCCCTGAAAGGCATTGCCAAAGAGCTGAACGTGCCGGTGCTGGCCCTGTCGCAGCTGTCCCGTTCCGTGGAAACCCGCGGCGGCGACAAGAAGCCGCAGCTGAGTGACCTTCGTGAATCCGGCTCCATCGAGCAGGACGCTGACATGGTTATCTTCCTGTACCGCCCCGAGTACTATAAGATTACGGAGGACGAAATGGGCAACCCCACCCAGGGCACCGGCGAGGTAATTATTGCCAAGCATCGGAACGGCTCCCTGGAAACCGTGCAGCTTAAGTTCATCGGCAAGTTCACCAAGTTTGCCGACCTCGACGGAGCCGGCGGCTTCGGGCTGGATGGTGCCAGCTACAACACCGGCGCTTTCCCCAGCAGCAACTTCGACGACGAGCCCAGCTTCACGCCCAATACCATTCGGCTGGGTAGCAAAATTAATGATGGCGGTCCGGGCCCGGTGCCGTTCCCGAAGAGCAATTTCGGGAATGAAGACCCGCCGTTTTAGGACCAACAAAATCAAAAAAAATAGCCTGCTGGAATCAGCGGGCTATTTTTTTGTGCATGGAATGCCTAGTTGCTACGGAATCAGCCGTTTCGATAGGGTAGGTTGATCTGAGTCGGCCTGCGGGCTAGGTCTAAATGGCTAGAAGTGAGCTTAGGAATGTAATTAGGCTGATATTACTCTATGCAGTGATTTAAAATATTATTTAATTATACATGAATCAATATAATTTTGCAGTGATTAACTAATTATTAGTTCATAACAAGCTTCGTGCTTCCAGCGTAAGGAAAAGCCATGTGCCTGCCGGAATGGTTTGGCCACTCATTTCTATTCCTTCACCCTTTTCTTTTGCTATGCACGAGCAACCTACCCATGCCGCTACTGGCGCGGTGGCCGCACCACCGCCCGTCGGCCCCGTTCGCCTCATCATTAACGGCACTGCCCACGAGGTGGAGCTGGCGCCCTGGACTACCCTGCTCGATGCCCTGCGTGAGTATATGCAGCTTACGGGCACTAAAAAAGGTTGCGACCACGGCCAGTGCGGGGCCTGCACGGTACTCGTGAACGGCAAGCGCATCAATAGCTGCCTGACACTGGCTGTGATGCATGAAGGCGACGACATCACTACTATAGAAGGCTTAGGCACCGTGGAGGCCCTGCACCCATTGCAACAGGCCTTCGTCGACCACGATGCTTTCCAGTGTGGCTACTGCACGCCTGGTCAGATCTGCTCGGCCCAGGGCCTCCTCAACGAGGGCAAGGCCCACACCGAGGACGAAATCCGCGAGATGATGAGCGGCAACCTCTGTCGCTGCGGTGCTTACGTAGGCATTCTGGCCGCCGTAAAGGAAGTTGTTGATAAAGGGGAGAAGGTGAAATAGTGAAATGGCGATTTGATGACCGGCAGTGCAAATAACACCGCCGGTCCAAGCCTCAACTGCCGCTTTATCAGCCCTTGTAACGCACTATTTCACCTATCACCACATGAACTCATTTACATTTCACCGCGCAACGGACATTGACGACGCTGTGCGGAATAATACTAGCCATGCGGGGGCGGCCTACATTGGCGGGGGCACCAACCTCATCGATTTGATGAAGGAAAACGTGATGCGCCCCGCTCACCTCGTGAGTGTGGCTAAGTTGCCCCTGGCCGCCATTGAAGTTCTGCCCGACGGCGGGCTGCGCCTGGGTGCCATGGCCACCAACGCCGATACGGCCTGGAACGAGGAAGTGAAAAACCGCTACCCGCTGCTGAATCAGGCCATTCTGGCCGGGGCCTCGCCCCAGCTGCGTAACGCGGCCACCAACGGCGGCAACCTCATGCAGCGCACCCGTTGCCTGTATTTCTACGATCTGGCAACGCCCTGCAATAAGCGTGAGCCCGGCACGGGGTGCTCGGCCATTGGGGGCTTCAACCGCATTCACGCCATTCTGGGGGCCAGTGAGCACTGCATTGCCACGCACCCCTCGGATATGTGCGTGGCGCTGGCGGCCCTGGCCCCCACGGTGCGCGTGAGTGGGCCGGAGGGGGAGCGGAGCATTGCTTTTAACGACTTTCACCGCCTGCCCGGCGACCAGCCTGACAAGGACAATACCCTAAAGCCCGGGGAACTGATTCTCAGCCTTGACCTACCCAAAAAAGGCTTCAGCAAAAACTTCAGCTACCTCAAGCTGCGCGACCGGCAGAGCTACGCCTTTGCCCTGATTTCTGTAGCGGCGGGCCTTGAGCTGGACGGCAACACCATTACCGATGCCCGCCTGGCGCTGGGTGGTGTGGCCCACAAACCCTGGCGCGACCAGGCTGCCGAAAAGCTGCTCATTGGGCAGCCGGCTACCGCGGAAACCTTTGCCCGCGTGGCCGCCAAAGTGGTGGAAAACGCCCAGGGCCAGGGTGCCAATGACTTCAAGATTGAGTTGGCCCGCCGCGCCATTGTGCGGGCGCTCAAGCAGGCTGCCGAAGGCTCGCAAAAGGCAGCCGACGTATTCCAGAACTCCAATCCCTAACCGTATGAGCACGACTAACTATATCGGCAAAGCCACCAGCCGCGTCGATGGGCCGGCCAAGGTGACGGGCGCGGCCACGTATTCCGCTGAATTTCATTTGCCCAACCTGGCCTACGGCTACGTGGTAAGCAGCCCCATTGCCAAGGGAAAAATCACCAAAATTCACGCCGATGAAGTGCTGGCATTGCCCGGCGTCATTCAGGTGTTTTCACACGAAAACGTGCCTTCGGTGGCTTGGCTCGATAAAAAGCACCAGGACCAGGTAGCACCTGGCGGTTCGCCGTTCCGGGCGTTGCAGGAGCCGGAAATTCTATTCAGTCAGCAGCCGGTGGCCTTGATAGTGGCCGAGAACTTTGAGCTGGCCCGCTATGCGGCTTCGGTGCTGCGCATTGAGTATGAAGTAGAGCAGCACGAAACAAACCTCGAAACCCAGCGCGCCAAGGGCTACGAGCCCGGCAAGGGCAAAACCGGCTTCCAGCCGCCGCCCGACCCACGCGGCAAACCCGATGAAGCCTGGGCTGAGGCTGAACACCGCACGGAGGCTGAGTATGTGCACGGCACCCAGCACCACAACCCCATGGAGCTATTTTCCACCACCGCGGAGTGGCGCGGCGAAGGCCAGATAACGGCCTACGATAAAACCCAGGGCGTTTTTAACGTGAAGAAATACCTCACGGGCGTGTTTGGTCTGAAGAAGGACGACGTGCGGGTAGTGAATGAGTTTCTGGGGGGCGGTTTTGGCGCGGGGCTGCGACCCCAGTACTCGGTGTACCTGGCGGTACTGGCTGCCCTGGAACTGCGCCGCTCGGTGCGCCTCACGCTCACGCGTCAGCAAATGTTCAGCTTCGGGCATCGGCCGCACGCCCTGCAAACCGTGAAGCTCGCTACCAACCCCGATGGCTCTTTGGCCGCTTTGCACCACCACGCTCTTCACGAAACCTCTCAGTTTGAGGATTACACCGAGAACGTAGTGAACTGGAGCGGCATGCTCTACCAGTGCGAGAACGTGAAGCTGGGCTATGAGCTGGCCAAGCTTGATGTGTACACGCCCCTGGATATGCGCGCCCCCGGCGCGGCTTCCGGCAGCATTGCCCTGGAAATAGCCATGGACGAAATGGCCTACGCCGCCGGACTCGACCCCCTGGAGCTGCGCCTACGCAACTACGCCGACCGCGACCAGAACGCCGACAAGCCCTTTTCCAGCAAGAAGCTGCGCGACTGCTACCACCAGGGCGCGGCCAAGTTTGGCTGGGAGAAGCGCACCCCGGAACCCCGCTCTATGCGCGAGGGCAACATGCTGGTGGGCTGGGGCATGGGCGGTGGTGTGTGGGATGCCACCCAGCAAAAAGCCGCCGCCGCCGCCAGCATCACAGCCGATGGCCACCTTACGGTCCGCAGCGGCTCGGGCGAAAACGGCGCGGGCACCTACACCATTATGACGCAGATTGCGGCCGAAACCCTGGGCCTGCCTCTGGAAGCCGTTACCTACCAGCTCGGCGACACCGACCAGCCCGAGGCCCCGCTCCAGGGCGGCTCCTGGACGGCCGCCTCCGTGGGCACTGCCATTCAGAGCGTGTGCCAGGACCTGGCCGGTAAAATTCTGAAGATGGCCCAGAAGCAGCCGGATTCTCCACTCAAGGATGCCAAATTTGAGGACGTGGAGTTTGTGAACGGCCAGATTAGGCTGCGCACCAACCACGGCCAGGCCGTGGTGCTGCGCGATGTGCTGCAAACCAGCGGCGAAGCCAAAATTGAGGCCGATGGCTCCACTATGCCCAACATGGCCAAGCAGAGCCAATACTCCCTGCACGCCCACAACGCCGTGTTTGTGGAGGTGAAGGTAGACGAGGACCTTGGCACCGTGCACGTAACGCGGGTGGTAAATGCCATTGCCGCCGGCCGCATCCTTAACCTGAAAACCGCCCGCTCCCAGGTGCTGGGCTCGGTGGTGTGGGGAATTGGGGCTGCCCTGATGGAGGAAACCGTGATGGACCATAAGTTCGGCCGCTACATGAACCACAACTTCGCCGAGTACCACGTGCCCGTCAACGCTGACATTCACGACATTGAAGTGCTATTCGTGGACGAGGAAGACGACATTGTGAACCCGCTGGGCGTGAAGGGCATTGGCGAGGTAGGCATGCTGGGCGTGGCTGCCGCCGTGGCCAACGCCATCTACCACGCCACCGGCAAGCGCGTCCGCGAACTGCCGATTACGATTGACAAGCTGCTGTAACCTCTGCGGCCCGCCGTAACGCAAAGCGCCCCGAAACCTCACGGTTTCGGGGCGCTTTGCGTTATTGTCTCTCTATTAAAGATTCGTAAAAAGGTAATTTCAGAAAATTACATCGTCGTGCTCGAACAGATCTTCTACTTCTCACAGTAATTCGAAGAGTTTGAAAACATCATCGACATTTATGCTCATTAACTTATTAAATACGGCGTCCTTATATACTTTGAATTCGACCTTTTCGAATTTTTTGTTTTACCACTAATCGGCCACTGTACTGTGCGGGTGAAATTAGTTGCGCGGGCTATTGGCTTTTATTTTATCGCCAATGAAATGCATGGCTTGGGCATAGGTTTCAATGCCGTGACCAACGTTGGGGAAAACGACAGTTTCCCGTAAATACTTCAGGTGCTTTTTGCCGTTCTCAAAGGAATTTTTCGTGGGAAATAACAGGTCTTTGTCACCCAGCAACAGGTATGTCTCGGCCTTTACCTCGTCCAGCTGCTGCTTCATGTAATACGGTTTCTGCGTCTTGTCCTGATAGCGGCTAATAGCAAAAACCTCGTAGTCGATGAGCATTTGCTCCGAAAATGCCGATAGTTGATGCGTTGGCTTAGCAAAAATGGCCCTGTCAAGAAACGTAGAAACGTTCCGCGAGGATGGGCTCACTAGGGGCAGTATATTGTAGTACAGGTTTTTAGGCGATATGGAAAAAGGCTGCAAACAGCCAGGGTTCAGCAAAAAGGCGGATTGAATCATTTCCGGGTTTGTAATGCCCAGCTTCATGCAAATTAACCCGCCGAAGGAGGCACCGGCAACGTAGGCTTTGGCAAGGCCGAGTTTGCGCATGACCTCCGCTGCCCATGTGCCATAATCCAGGGACTTAATGTTGGGAGTAGCTCCGCTGCTCAGGTTAGGAAGGCCGTTGGTCTCCACCAGGAAAATTTTCATTCTGTGACGGAGGTTGTCGAGGCCTCGGTCAAAATCCCAGATGAGGGAAGTAGTTCTGGCACCCGGGAAAATCACCAGCGCATCGGCAAGATCTTCGTTTGTGTGCAGTCCCCACACGTGGGTGGTGCCCAGTGCGGTTTCAAGGGCATAGCGCTCATATTTTCTGCCGTTGTGCGCTTCCAGCCTGTCCACCCAGTTTTCAAAATAGGAACGGTCGGCTGATTCGTCCTTAAAAGAAGACCTGCTCTGAATATGCATAAATGAAAGCTTAAAAGCAGTTGATGCTTATAAAATCGGCCGCAAGGTATAGCAGGAGCGAGAATAATGCAGCACCCTTTCTTGCCCGGGGCACAGCAAAACACAGGGCCTGCGCGGTTTATGAACTAACCATATTCCTATGCTGCGGTAAACCAATGCGGCAGAGTGGCCGAAACGGTTTCGGCAGCAAAGGGCACATATCAGCCGACTGTGCTTAAACTGTGTTATGGACTTGTGAGCGAAATTAACGGGCATGGAAGTTACCCGTTGCGCTTTCCCCAGCAGCAACTTCGACGACGAGCCCAGTTTCACGCCTAATACCATTCGGCTGGGTAGTAAAATTAATGATGGCGGGTCTTCATTCCCGAAAAGTAATTTCGGGAATGAAGACCCGCCGTTTTAAGAATCAGTTAATAAAAAAAGCCCGCTGGAAGCAGCGGGCTTTTTTTATTGGCGCGGCAGTAGATGGTAATGGAGGCTGGTATGTTGACCTACGAACTGGATACAGCAGGTTTTCTTCCAGTTTCCAGCTGATAGTTGTGAAACACTAAAGCAAGAATGAAAATGAATTAATTAAAACAAAAGAAATGAACCGAATAAATTATTTTTTGAAATAAAAGTGTCTGTTCATCTGTGATTTTTTATTATTTATATAAAAATTAGATTCTGAAATTGTTTTATTTGAATTATAAGTATTTACTGATGTAAAACCAAATTTGTTAGAAGCAGAGTAATTTGTAAAGCTATTCGAATTGTTTATATTTTTTATGATTTGATTGTCATTGTTGTAAAATATTTCGCTTATTTTCTTCCTTCCGTCAGAATTTTCAAGATAAGTTATTTTTTTATTTAATAATTTATCGTAGTCGTAAGTATAAGTATAAATATTTTCTCTACTTATGTCAAACGATTCCGATTTTGATAATTTTCCATCATTGTTGTAATAATACTTGCTTGAGGTATAAAATTCATTATTATTTATCTTCTTCTGGAGTTGAATTAATTGATTTTTAGCATTGTATGTTTTATGATCTATTATTAACCTGGTTGTATCTTCATTGTAATCATACATATAAGTTTCATTTCCTTGATCATCATATCCATGTTCTTGAATGAATATTAATTTTAGTGTTTCTTTTTTTATAATTTCTTTTTTGGGTTTCTCTAAATTATTATAAGTTATTTGATATTTGGTTGTGTATTCCTGATGGGTTTTTTTATCAATTGATTTCTCTTCAATGACATCACCTGAAGGGTTATAGTAATAAACATTTACTAAAGTAGAGTCTTTTATTCCTTTTCTATAGAGTGTATAAGAGTAAACTTCTTCTTTAATAATCTTGTTGCTTTTTATTATTTCCTTTTCATTCCTTGTAAATGAAAAAATTGTATTATTGGTTTGTGAAAAAGTTTCATAAATTATAAAGAATAAAAAAATACAAAAAACAAGGCGTTTCATTTAATTTTGTTTTAAGGGTTTTGGCTTAGATATAAGTAAAAGTAAGAAACAATACCTGCACGCCCATTAATTTGTCTTGACAAAAATAATGTCGTTGCTTGTATCGTCGAAACTGCCTATGCCTTATAGCTAAGTAATGTGGCACGTTGCGGGCAGAATGTGCGAAACTAAAAAGCCAGCTTTCAGGCATCGTTAGTGCTTATTTACCGCTCCACAAGCATAACGGGTGTTGCTGGTTCTTCCCAGTTACGCAGCAAACCCACCAACCCCAGCGCAGGCCCAACAGCCAGCGTTAGAAACAGATAAGTAGGGTCGATATGTTGGGATAACCAACTCGTGAACTGAATGCTGGCAATAGTCAGAGCAAAGCCGAGGCAGTTCACAATAGTAAGAGAAGTGCCGCGCGAGGCTTCCGGGGCATTCTGCGCTACCAGCGTGGAAAACAGCGGCGAATCGGCTACCACCACCATACCCCAGAACACCAGAAACACAACCAGCAGCGTAGGTGAGCTGCCCCGCAGCATCAGCGGCGACACCAGGCAGCATACCCCCGATAACGCCAGCGCGGTCGTGGCCACCGGGCGGGCACCTACCACCTGGGAGAGCAGCCCGCTGCCTATACAGGCCAGGCTTCCTGCGGCAATAATGAAAAAGGAGAGCATGGGCACGGGAAACCCCGCCGTGGGATGCGCGCGGTTGTAGGTAGCCAGGAGGATGGGCACAAAGGCCCAGAAGGTATATAGCTCCCACATGTGGCCGAAGTAGCCAAAGGCCGCCGCCCGGAACCGGGGCCGCCGAAACCCGTCCAGAAAGGCCGTGAGCTGCAGATGCTGGCCGACTTTGCGAAAGGGGCCATCGGGCACGAGCAAAACCAGCGCTACCCCACCCAACACCGCCAGCGCCGAGGTGGCCAGCGTAACATAATGCCACGGCAGCTGGCCCGCAAGACCTTTGAGCAGGTGCGGGAAGGCCGTGCCCAGCACCAGCGCCCCCACCAGATACCCCAACGACTTCCCCAGCCCGGCCTGGTAATAATCGGAGGCTATTTTCATGCCCACCGGGTAAATGCCGGCCAGGAAAAACCCGGTCAGGAACCGGAAGGCCAGCAGGCCCCCTGTTCCGATGCCCCCGAGGTTGATGCCTAGGTTGCACACGGCCGCCACCAGGGCGCTGACAAAGAACACCCGGGAAGGGGAGAAGCGGTCGGCAATGGTAAGCACCGCAAAGGTGAGCGTCCCGGTAATAAAGCCCAGCTGCACAGCGCTGGTCAGGTAGGCTACAAAGCCGGGCGGCAGGTGAAACTGAGCGGCTATATCCGGCGCAATGGCATTGCCGGCAAACCAGAGCGAGGTACAGAAAAACTGCGCCAGAACAATAACCGGTAGAATTCTCTGCATAAGGAAATGGCTGAGCAACTCCGGTGTCCACGCAGGCGCCTCTCTGGGCCTGCGCCTACCGGAGAGGCAAAGTACCCAAATCCCGGCTGGCGGCATCTGCCCGGTTGATCATCCTGCGTAGCTTTCTTTCAACAGGTAAGGGACCGGTAAAGCCAGGGCGACGTATTATTGTTAGTATTCCAATCAGGAACCTGCTGCCCACTAGGAATTTTGCTGGCGGTGCGGCTTTTCTTCTCGGCTATGAACTCCTTGCAAGACCTCCATAAAACTGCCTCTTCCTTCCAGCAAACAACCAAAATGCCAGTGCTCTTCGTGGGGCACGGCTCGCCGATGAATGCGCTGGCGGATAATGCCTTCACGAAGATGCTTCAGCAGCTGGGCCAGGACATGCGCAACCGGCAGCCGCCCCGCGCCATTCTGGTGGTATCGGCGCACTGGCTCACGCGCGGCTCCTTTGTTACCATGAATGAGCGGCCCGAAACCATTCATGATTTTGGCGGCTTTCCGCAGGAGCTGTTTGACATGCAGTACCCCGCGCCCGGCGCGCCTGATGTAGCCCGGGAAGTGCTGGCGGCCCTGCCCGATGCGCAACCATCCGACGAATGGGGCCTCGACCACGGATCCTGGACCATTCTGCACCACCTGTTTCCGGAGGCTGATATTCCGGTGTTCCAGCTCAGCATCGACTATTATCAACCCCTCACGTTTCACGCGGAGCTTGCCCGGCAGCTGCAGTTTCTGCGCCGGCGCGGCGTGCTCATTATCGGCAGCGGCAACATTGTGCACAACCTGCGCCAGAGCATGCCCAAATTCATGGCCGATGATGCCACACCCTATGCCTGGGCCGGGGAGTTTGATGCATGGGCGAAAGCTAAAATCGACCAGCGCGACCTGCACGCCCTGGCCCATTACCAGCAGGCCGGCGCCAGCGGTATGCTGGCCGTACCCACGCCGGACCACTACATCCCTATGCTCTACAGCCTGGCCCTGGCCGAACCGGACGAAGACATCCGGCACGCCTTCGAGGAGGTAAGCTACGGTGGCATGAGCATGCGCACCTTTGTAGTAGGGTAGCGGCTGAGCCTATTGAAGACGCTAGTTGCGGCTATTTGCCAGCCAGCGCAGCGTTGCGGCGGTTTCGGCGGGGCCCCGGAACACCAGCTTGCCTTCCTGCAGGTTGCCGGCATAAACTTCTACTTCCGCAGAGTTGGCGGGCACAAAAACGCGCACATACTCGCGTGAGCCTGGCCGTACATAAGTAACTCCTTCCTGTTCGGCCTGGTTGGGCCATGCAATTTCATAAAAGCCCGCGTCCTTCAACTGCACGTTAATCATATAGCTATTTTTCTATCTGTTCGGCTGCAAAAGCCAAATACGTCTTGGATAGTTCCAGGTTATGAAAATTTAATTAATAATAGAGTAAATAGCACTGGTTAAGGAGGATAAAAAATGGAAAAGTTGATTTGATGGAATCTTCTTCGGCCAGACAGAACGCCCTACCGTTAGCACACGTACTTGGCTGCTTAGCGTAACCCGATACTATGACGCAGGAACAACTACGCTTAACGGAAGCCAACGCGCAGACAGCCCACTGGAAGAAGTTTGGCCCTTACCTTACGGAGCGTCAATGGGGCACCGTGCGCGAGGACTACAGCCCCGATGGCAATGCCTGGGACTACCTGCCCCATGATATGGCCCGCAGCACCGCCTACCGCTGGGGCGAGGAAGGCATTGGCGGCATTTCCGACGATGAGCAGCTGCTCTGCTTTTCCGTAGGGCTGTGGAATGGCGTGGATGGCCAGCTGAAGGAGCGGCTGTTTGGCCTTACCAATGGCCAGGGCAACCACGGCGAGGACGTGAAGGAGTGCTACTATTACCTGGACAGCACGCCCACGCACTCCTACATGAAGATGCTGTATAAGTATCCGCAGCGCGCCTTCCCATACCAGGAGCTGATAGAGGAAAACGCCCACCGCACCCGGCAGGAGCCGGAATATGAGCTGCTGGATACCGGCGTGTTCGACGATGGCCGCTACTTTGACGTGTTTGTGGAGTATGCCAAAGCCGGGCCCGATGACATTATGGTGCAGCTGACGGTGCACAACCGCGGCCCGCGCCGCGCCCGCCTGCAGGTGCTGCCCCAGCTCTGGTTCCGCAACACCTGGAGCTGGGGCCACGATGACTACCGCCCCGAGATGCGCTACACGCGGGCCGGCAGCGTCCTCATCGACCATAAAACACTGGGCCAGTACCATTTTTACTGCGACCAGAAGCCGCCGCTGCTCTTCTGCGACAACGATACCAACACCCAACGCCGCGACGGCCAGCCCCGGGAAGGCCGCTACTTCAAGGACGGCATCAACGATTACGTGGTGCAGGGCGACAAAACGGCCATCAACCCGGAGCAGCACGGCACTAAGGTAGCGGCGCAGTATTCCTTCACGCTGGGGCCAGGGCAGCAGCAGGTCATGCGCCTGCGCCTGAGCAAAGCCGAGTGGGACGCACCCTTCGCCAACTTCGACCGCCATTTCAGCACCCGCCAACAGGAGGCCGATGAGTTCTACGACTGCGTGCAGGAGCAAATCACCGACCCCGATGCGCGCAACATTCAGCGCCAGGCATTTGCGGGCATGCTCTGGAGCAAGCAGTACTATTATTATGATGTAACGCAGTGGCTAGACGGTGACCCCGGCGGGAAAGAAACGGCGGCCAGCCGCCGCCGCGGGCGCAACAGCAACTGGCGGCACCTGTACAACGCCGACATCATTTCCATGCCCGATAAGTGGGAGTATCCCTGGTATGCGGCCTGGGACCTGGCTTTCCACTGCATTCCGCTGGCCATGGTAGATGCCGAGTTTGCCAAAACCCAGCTGCGCCTGCTCACCAAGGATGGCTACATGCACCCCAGCGGCCAGCTGCCCGCCTACGAGTGGAACCTGAACGACGTGAACCCTCCCGTACACGCCTGGGCTACCTGGCGCGTGTACCAAATGGACAAAAAGCTGCACAACGGCCGCCCCGATACGCCTTTTCTGGAAGCCATCTTCCATAAGCTGGCCCTCAACTTTACCTGGTGGGTAAACCGCAAGGACAAAAGCGAGCGGAACATCTTTGAAGGCGGCTTCTTGGGGCTGGATAACATTGGCGTCTTCGACCGCTCGGCCCCGCTGCCCACCGGCGGCAAGATTGAGCAGAGCGACGGTACCAGCTGGATGGCCATGTTTGCCATGAACATGGTACGCATGGCCCTGGAGCTGGCCAAAACCAACCCCGTGTACCAGGAAATGGCCGGCAAATTCTTCGAGCACTTCCTCTACATTGCCGATGCCATGACCCGCGGCGGCGACGGGGCCTTTAACCTCTGGGATGAGGAGGATGGTTTCTACTACGATGTGCTGCACACCCCCGACGATGCCCGCACCAAGCTGAAAGTGCGCTCCATTGTGGGGCTGATTCCTTTGTTTGCCATTGAGGTGATAGACCAGGAGCTGCTGGATGCCCTGCCGGAATTCACCATGCGCGCCCGCTGGCTGATTGAAAACCGGCCCCATCTGGCCCAGCTCGTTTCCAAGTGGGAAACGCCCGGCAAAGCGGCCCGCCACAAGCTTTCCCTGTTGCGCCAGGACCGGCTGCGCAGCCTGCTCACGCGCATGCTCGATGAGGATGAGTTTCTCTCCGACTACGGCATTCGGGCTATGTCGCGCTACCACCTGGAGCACCCGTATGTATTCAGCACCCCCGACGCCGACTTCTCCGTGGGCTATGTGCCGGGCGAGGCGGAATCCAGCATGTTCGGCGGCAATTCCAACTGGCGTGGCCCCATCTGGTTTCCCATCAACTACCTGATTATCGAGTCTCTGCAGCGGTACCATTTCTACTACGGCGACAGTTTTCAGATTGAATTCCCCACGGGCTCCGGCAACCTGCACACCCTGAAACAAGTGGCCGATGCCCTGTCAAAACGCCTTACGCGGTTGTTGATGAAAGACGAGAATGGCCGGCGCCCGGCGTTTGGCGATGCGGAGCTATTGCAAACCGACCCGCACTTCCGCGACTATCTCTACTTTCACGAGTACTTCCACGGCGACAACGGCCGTGGCATGGGCGCCAGCCACCAAACCGGCTGGACCGGCCTCATTGTGCGGCTTCTGCAGTAAGGAAGCGCCCCGGCGCTTTCCGTAAATTCTTTTTCGTCCTTTTCTCCCGTTCCTATGAGCCTCGATAGCGCCACCTTCTTTCTGCACGCCGCCCCCGATGAAAAAACCACCGTCTACGTCCAGAATGCCCAAAGTGAGTTTGAGGATGAGGAAGACAACCACGAAGGCCGCCGCTGCGACGCCCTGCTCATTGCCCAGACCTATGACCAGAAGCTGTTTGTAACCCTGGAAGAGCCCCGCCGCTACCTCACGCACACCCAGCTGGATGAGCATTCTAAAGAAGTAGAAATAGATTTCCTGCGGGATTATGAGGAGGTGGAAGAAATTATGGAAGAGGCCGGGCTGGCGGGCATGTACAACGGCGCCGAAGGTATTCTCTACCACAATCTCCTGTTCCTGCTCATGAACCGCTAACCGTTGCCCAGGTGGTGCTGTACCCCCTGATTCCGGAGAAAACGGCCAAAACCCCGGGCAACAGGATTCTGGCAATGGCTAAACCTTGCGGCCCGCTGGTCGTTTGCTTGCTACACTTACTTATCTGACCCCTTATGAGCTACCCAAACGCCGTAACCCTCACTGCCCCCGATAACACCAAACTGCAGGCGTATACTGCCTTCCCCGATACGCAGGAGCCCCGCCCGGGCATCATTCTTTGCCAGGAAGCTTTTGGCGTGAATCACCATATCCGCAGCGTAGCCGACCGCCTGGCCCAGGCTGGCTACGTGGTCATCGCCCCCGAGATTTTTCATCGCACGGCCAAGCCAGGGCAGGAGTTTGCTTACGACAACTTTACCTCGGCTATTCCGCATTACGGCGCCATCACCAATGAAGGCCTCACCGCCGATTTGCAGGCCAGCTACGATTGGCTGCAGGCCCAGGACGGGGTAATAGCCGATAAAATTGGCAGCGTGGGCTTTTGCCTGGGGGGCCGGGTTTCGTTTCTGGCCAATGCCGTGTTGCCCTTGGCCGCCGGCGTGTCCTACTACGGGGGCGGCACCCACCAGCTCATACGCTACGCCGCCGACCTCTCCGCCCCGCACCTGTTTTTCTGGGGCGGGCTGGATGCGCACATCACCAAAGAGCAGGTTGCCCAGGTAATAGAGGCCGTAGAAGCCGCCGGCAAGCCCTACATCAACACCGTTATTTCCTACGCCGACCACGGCTTTAACTGCGACGAGCGGCCCAGCTACCACCCGCAGGCCGCGCAGGAAGCCTGGGCCCTTACCCTGGCCTTCTTCCAGGAAAAGCTACGGTAAGACAGCCGGCGCTGCGCCGCCCAAAGCTGAAAAAGGTGCTGCCAAATGCCGCGCAGCCAGACCCAATAAAAAGGCCGGACCCGCTTGAGGGTCCGGCCTTTTTTGTGGCGATAAGCAGAAGCGCTACTTCGACTTCGGCTCCAGCAGGGAAACCACCGCCGCGTTGCCGCTTTCTTTGGCGGCGGCCAGGGCATCTTTGCCGTCTTCGTCCTTGGCTTTGGCATCGGCGCCGTTGGCCAGCAGGAAGGTAACCGTCTCCAGATTGCCTTTTCCGGCCGCGGCCATCAGGGCGGTGGCTTTGAAGTTGTCGGTCTGGTTTACCTGGGCCTTATGCTGCACCAGCAGCTTCACAATTTCCAGGCGGTTGTTGCCGGCCGCCACAATCAGGCAGGTGGTGGGGAAGCCCGGAATCATCTCTATAGTAGTATTGGGATTAGCCCCATTAGCCAGCAGCGTTTCCACATCGGCGGGTTTGTTTTTCAGCACGGCCGTGAACAGCTCTTTGGTAGTAGACTGCGCCGAAACGGTGCCGAGGACGCCCATAAATAAGGCGAAAAGGAGAAAGAATTTTCTCATGCCGGGAATAGGTGGTTTTTGGAATATAACAAGCCTCAAAAGTAGTTAAAAGGCCGTAAGTGAGGCATAGAGGCGTAATAAAAATTGCAGGATTGGCTTATTCAGATAACCACTTCCTGCCGCGCCGCCCGTTGTGCCAGCACGCTGGCCGCCAGAATCTGCAGGGCATGATACAGCATAAGCGGCAGGAGCAGGGCGCCCGTGGCGGCCATGTTGGGAAACAGAATGGCGGCCATCACGCTGCCATGCACCAGGGACTTCTTGGAGCCGCAAAACAAGGCAGTCAGCTGGTCGGGGTGGGGCAGGTGCAGGGCCCGGCTCAGGAGCCCAATGCCGCCAAACACCAGCAGGAAAAGGGCCAGCATGCCGGCGGCCAGTAGCAGCACATCCGTCAGCCCATAGCTGCGGAAAATACCCTGCGCAAACGACTCACTGAACGAGGTGAAAACCAGGAGCAGGATAATAATCTGGTCGGAGGTGCGCAGGCGCAGGCGGTTCCGCTCGGCAAAGGCCCCCAGCCAGCGGTGCAGCACAACCCCCGCCAGCACTGGCAGCACCACCTGCACCAACAAGTCCAGGGCCAGGCCGCTGAGGGCAGCATTGCCGGTAGCAGTGTGTAGCACCAGCCCGGTCCAGAGAGGCGTGGCCACAATGCCCAGCAGCCCGGACAGGGTAGCGTTGAAAATGGCCGCCGGAATATTGCCTCCGGCCATAGACACCATTACCACGGAAGTAGACACTGTGGAAGGCAACGTGCACAGGAAGAAAATGCTTTGCCACAGCAGCTGGCTGGCTTCAGAAGCTCCAAACAAAGGGCGCACCGCCAGGGCCAGCAGCGGAAACACCAGAAACGTGGTGGCCTGAACAAGGATATGCAGCCGCCAGTTGCGCATGCCGGCCCGCAGCTTCTCGGGGCTGAGGCGCAGGCCGTAAAAAAAGAAAATCAGGCTGATGCCCACGGCGGTAATGCGGTGCCAGGGCAGAGGGCTGGCTTTGCTGCCCAGCTCCGGAAACGCATACGCCAGCGCCACGGCCCCCATCAGGCCTAGTAGAAACCAATCGATGCCCAGGCGGGCGAGCAGGCCACCCAGGCGGCCGGAAGTAAAAGCAGACATAAGCAGGCAGCAACAGCCAGGGGAGCAGAGAAAATTCCCACCGGGCCGGCAAGCTACTCATGGTTTCTGCTTTTCGCCACCAGCGCTTCGGTCAGGCTCACAGAAAGCCACCTGGCCCGCTATCCGTGCGGACTTGCGCGCCGTACGGGCCTGCATAGGCAGTAAATAAGGTCAGTTGCTATTGGCCGGCCAGCATGTGCTGCACCGGGTTCAGCGCAAAAGCCTCGGCCAGCAGCTCATAAGAGCGAATCCGGTCCTCGTAGCTGTGCATAATGGATACTGCTACCACTTCCGGTACCTCGTAGGCCGCCGCTAACGCCGTAAGCTCTGCTTTTACCTTATCCGGGGTGCCGCTTACTATTCGGGTATGATGATACGCCAGGCGGGCCTGCAAATCAGCTGGTAAGCCCTTTGTATTTATGGCTTCTACCGGACCGATGGGCGTAAACTGGCCGGTTTCAAGCTTCAGCATTTGCAGCGCCAGGTTGTCGGCTAAGGCCTGGGCCCGGCTTTCGGTTTCGGCGCAGGCCACAAATACGGCTACGTTGGCCTGCGGTGCCGCCAGCTCCGGCGAGGGCCGGAACCGCTCTCGGTACACCCGCACCATGTTTGGGCCGCCGTTGGGGTTGATGAAGTGCGCAAACGAAAAGGCGGCCCCTACGTGGGCGGCAAACAGGCCGCTCTGCCCACTGGAGCTCAGCAGCCACAGCTCCGGCACGGTATCCGTAAACGGCGCGGCTTTTACCTTGGCGTGAATGGTGTCTTCCACCACTTCATCGCGCAGGTAAGCCCGCAAGTCCATCAGCTGCTCGGCAAAGTCTTCGTCGCGGAAGGCGTTGTGCGGGTTGAGGGCGTGGGACGTAATCCGGTCGGTGCCGGGGGCGCGGCCAATGCCCAGATCAATACGGCCGGGGTACAGCGTTTCCAGCAGGCGAAAGGTTTCGGCCACTTTCAGGGCTGAGTAGTGCGGTAGCATTACGCCACCCGAGCCCAGCCGAATGCGTTTGGTTTCGGCGCCCAGGCGGGCCAGCAGTACTTCCGGGGCCGAGCCGGCCAGCGTGTTGGTATTATGATGCTCCGATACCCAGAAGCGGGTGTAGCCGAGGCGGTCGGCCAGCTGGGCCAGCTCAATGGTATGCAGCAAAGCCTCGCGCGGAGTACGCCCCTGCGGTACCGGCGACTGATCCAGAATACTCAGTTGGAGAGTGGAGGAAGACATAAATCAGGTATTTGTCAGGTATAACCAACGGCCGGGCGGAGGGTTGGCCACCCGGCACCGGCCCATGGCGGAAGGCAGGTTTTTACCTTGGCCGCAACTTTTTATACGGCTGAAGGCATGGCGCCGCTATCTTCGTCTGCTAGTATGACCTCGACGCTGATTGCCCTCTGCCTTTTTGCTTTTTTAGCTGGTTTTGTAGACTCCGTAGTGGGCGGCGGCGGTCTTATTCAGCTGCCGGCCATGCTGCTGCTGCTTAAAGGCGTGCCGGTGCCCACCATATTAGGTACGGGTAAAGTATCGTCGTTAGCGGGTACGGCCGCCGCGCTGCGGCGCTATGCGGGGCGGGTGCCCATGCGGTGGCAGGCAGTAGGAGCTGCCGCGGCTACTGCGGCGGTATTCTCTTTTCTGGGGGCGCGGGTGGTCAGCCAGCTGCCGGCTGCCATGCTGCGGCCTCTCGTGCTGGGCATGCTGGTCGTTATCGGGATTTACACCTTCTGGCGGAAGGATTTCGGCGCTTTGCACGCCCCCCGGCTTTCTCCCCGACGCGAAGTACTGATGGGCCTGCTCATGGGCGTGTGCCTGGGTTTTTATGATGGTTTCTTCGGGCCCGGCACCGGCAGCTTTCTGCTATTCGGGTTTGTAGGGCTTTTTGGCTACGATTTCCTGTCGGCCTCCGCCTCGGCCAAGCTGGTAAACGTGGCCACCAACCTGGCCAGCCTGCTCTATTTCGCCTTCACCGACCAGATTCTCTACCAAGTGGCCCTGCCCATGGCGGCCTGCAATATGCTGGGCTCTACGCTGGGTGCCAAAGTAGCCCTGCAGCGCGGTACCGGGTTTGTGCGGGTACTGTTTCTGGTAGTAGTAAGCGGGATAATCCTGAAGCTGGGCTACGAAACCTGGCAGGGGTAAGCGTGTTAAATGACATCAAAAAAGCCCCGGTACGAATATGCCGGGGCTTTTTTAATAATGTTGGATTGACTACTCTCCATCGTGGCCGGGCAGGCCGGGGGCGGGAGTGCCCTGGGTGCCGGTTACGTTAGGCACGCCCATTTTCTCTTCGCGCTTACGCTGATACCGGTCAAACTGCTGCGGAGTGAGTACGTCTTTCAAAGAAGACAACCGGGACTGGCCGATATCATCAATGAGGGCGGCCATTTTGCGCAGGTCGTTGCGGTATTTCAGCCGCACGGTTTCCACGTTGCGCACGCTGTTCAGGTTTATCTGCTGTACTTTTTCCGTTTGCTGAGGGGTGAGGCCCAGCGCTTTTTGCATGTTGGCCGTGAGGGCCGTGGCGCGCTCCTCTACTTTAACTGACGGTGGCGCCGGGCGCGTAGCCACGGGCGCCGGAACGGTTTCCTTGGTTTTTGAAGTACCGGCAGCTGTTTTGACTTTGGTTTTACTGCTCACCGTTTGTGCGCGCAGGCTTAGGGGAGCAGTAAAAAGGACAGCGGCAGAAAAGGCAACAAGAAGCTTATTCATAACAACAGAAGGCAGAAGTGAGAAGAGGAAGGCGCGAAAGCCCGGCCCTGATATATGGTACCGTAAATATGATGCCAGATATAAAACAATGGTCCTGTAACGCAGCAGGCCCACGAAGTTAGGTATCCTGCGGAAAAAAAGGCCTCGCCTGTAACCTTTGCCACGCGCTTCGCTTAGAAGATTATATGAAGCGAAAAACCCGAAACAACTGGCTGGCCGCTGCGGGAGCAGGTGTGCTGGTCGCTGCCGCCCTCTGGAGCAACCGCCGCGGCTCCTATGACCTTAGCGGCCGTGTGGTTTTGATTACGGGCGGCTCCCGCGGCCTGGGCCTGCTGCTGGCCCGCCAGGCCGTGGCCGAAGGTGCCAAAGTGGCCATTTGTGCCCGCGACCCCGACGAGCTGGAGCGCGCCCGCCAGGAGCTGGCCACCGACGGCGCCGAAGTTATGGCCCTGGTGCGCGACCTTTCCG
The DNA here is from genome assembly GCF_001280305.1 of Hymenobacter sp. DG25A. Lineage (NCBI taxonomy): Bacteria > Pseudomonadati > Bacteroidota > Cytophagia > Cytophagales > Hymenobacteraceae > Hymenobacter > Hymenobacter erythromyxa. Next base: position 1,152,948 of record NZ_CP012623.1, read on the forward strand.
AGCCGGCCGAGGTGCGCGCGTTGGTAGAAGAAGTGCAGCAGAAACTGGGCACCATTGACGTCCTCATCAACAATGCCGGCATTATCACGGGCGGCCCCCTGGACCATATGGATGTCAGTGAGTACGAAGACTCCATGGATATCCATTTCTGGGCGCCCCTGCATGCCATGCAGGCCGTATTGCCGGCCATGCGCAGCCGGGGCGAAGGCCGCATCGTGAATATTGCCTCCGTGGGTGGTAAAGTAGCCGTGCCCCACCTGGCGCCCTACAGCGCCAGCAAGTTTGCGCTGGTGGGCCTTTCCGAAGGGTTCCGCTCGGAGCTGCTGCAATACGGCATCAAAGTAACCACCGTATGCCCGGGCCTGATGCGCACGGGCAGCGCCCGCAATGCCCAGGTAAAAGGCCAGCACCAGAAGGAATTTGCCTGGTTTATTGTTGCCGATTCGTTGCCGGTGCTTTCTATGGATGCCACCATGGCGGCCCGCCAGATCTGGAACGCCTGCCGCCGCGGCGACGCCGAAGTGATACTGGGCTTGCCGGCCAAGCTCCTGTCGGCGGTGCACGGCCTGTTTCCCGGCACTACCGCCGATGTGCTGAGCTGGGTGAACCGCACCTTGCCCGGTCCCGCGGAAGAAGCCGGGGATGAGCGCCGCATGGGCTACGAAAGCGAATCAGCAGTCAGCCGGTCCTGGATTACCTCGCTCACGCAAAAGGCCGCCCGGCAAAACAACGAAACGACCCCGGCGTCTTAGGCTTACCTAGGTCCAGTGTTCCGGCTATTTTTATACGAAAAACGCCCAGCCACTACGGCTGGGCGTTTTGCTTACCTGGTTATGAGAACCGGCAAAAATGACAGATTAGCGGGAAAATACCGAAGTAGTGGTAACGGAGGCTCCCTGGGGAATGCTTTGCGTGGTGCGCAGGCGCAAAGAATTGGCAGTTAGCTCAGTAACGGCGTAGCTACGGGCGCTCTGGCCAATGCTGATGGTAAGCGAATCACCTTTTTCGTTCAGCTTCCAACTGCCCGTGCTCTGCTGGGGAGCATCTTCGTCCTGCTTCAGCTGGCCTTCATTTTCAATGTACTGGCCACCCTCCTGGTATTGGATCTGGTTGTCGCGCAGGCTGGGCTTCAGGCGGGCAAACATGCTGGTGTTAGAAACCTCATTGGAGCCGGGTAATACAACACTGGACGTCATGTCGGTCAGGCGCCAGGTGCCGCCGGGCAGGGCCGCATTCTGCGAAGTAGCGGCGGCAACGGCCTTATTCTGAGCGGGATTCTCTACTTCAACAATTTCTTTCTCACAGGATGCCAGGGAGATAAGGCCCATGGCCAGGCTCAGGAAAAGGGGCAATTTCTTCATGTACAGTAAGCTTTGGTAAGTAATGAATTAAGTGACAGTGCGCGATGGTAGCGGGGCTACCTATTCAACAACTACATTTCAACCTCAAACGCGGCAAAGTCCACATCCTTAGCTGTGTTGCCTGTCACAAATGTAAAGACAATATTTTGATTGATATCGGTAAAAGACAATAATTGAAAGATTATATTTGGAAAATTACAAACAGGGTAATATTGTATTTATCAGTGCATTAGGGCAGTATTTTATGGGCTAAATGCGCTAAATCACCCTTTTTTGAGACATAATTTTACACTATTCTAGTGGTTGTAGGGAGGCTGACAGACCGGGCAAGTGTAGGTAGCTCTGCCACCAACATAGGTTTTATCTATAATGGTATCAGAATGAATAGGACAATTCAGATGATTTGTAGTTTCCGGTGTAGAAGAAATATCCCATTCCCTGGCATGTATTAAAAAGGAAGCCGGGAAGTAGCGGTATACCGCTTCATGCTCAATGGCGGTGGTAAGTACCAGCTGAACAGCGTTATACAAGGCATTGAAATGTTCAATAGATAAGGAATTGGCCGGTCGCTCCGGATGAATACGAGCCTGGAATAGTACCTCATCCACAATCCAGTTGCCTAAGCCCGCCGTAATGGCCTGATCCAGCAACAGCGGCTTAATGGCCTGCTTCCGCTTACTGAGCGCCTGCTGCAGCTGGGCCGCTGTAATAGCCAGGGCATCGGGCCCCAGCTTTTTGGCCTTGCTGAACTCCTCCTGGCTGGCTGCCAGCCGGATACGGCCGAATTTGCGCGGGTCGATAAAGGCTACGCGCAGGCCGTTGCTCAGGTGAAAGGCCACCCGGGTAAAGCGTGGCCGGTCGTGGTCGTGGCGGTAGGCGCCTACGTCGCCGGTCATGCCAAAGTGTAGGGCCAGCACCTGCCCGGTAGAAAGCTCCAGAAAGCAGTTTTTACCCAGCCGGCGGGTGCCCGTTACGGTAGTGCCCACCAGCGCATGGCGCAGCTCGTCTTCGGGCGTAGCCAGCACGTGCGCATCCAGCACTTCAAAAGCCACCAGCGTTTGGGGCACCAGCAATTCATCCAGTAAACGGCGGTAGGTTTCAACTTCGGGTAATTCCGGCATGTTAGGGAGAGCTAGAAAGGGAGGAAGACGGGGAATAGAGAACCCGCCATGATTTAGCGGATTCAGCCGATACGAAAAAAGCCGGCCCTCTTACTAGGGGGCCGGCTTTTTTATGTTTGAAATAGTAGGCTAGGAGGGGTCAGAAACCATGCCCACCTGCTGCCCGCGGGCGTTGTAAATACGGCCGGTGTCGCTGATGTACAGGCGGCGCTGCTGGCCATCTACCAGCACAAAGGGAAAGTCGTGGCTGTCAGAGCGGGTCAGGCGGCCAATAACCTCGGGCGTATTGCTTTGGCCTACCCGAATGACGTTCAGACGGTTGGTCACGTAAAAGGGCTCCGTCGGATTATCCCGGAAGGTAATGCGGCCTACCACACTAACCGGGGCAGCAGTAGCGCGCGGCTGTGGGGTCGGGCGGCTGGCCAGCATGGCTGGCCGGGCCGAGGGGGCACTGGTGCGGGTGCTGGCCGCAATTTGCTGGTTGGCCCGCTGCCAGCCTTCACCAATGGAGCGCAGTCGGCTGTTGCGGCCGGGGTGCGTTACAGAAGGCGCATCCTCCGCCAATACGGCCATGGCGGCTTGCGCTTCGGCCAGGCTGGCGCCCATCTTACGCAGCACAAAGCCCGAGAATTCATCGGCCTCCAGCTCATCGGCCGGTTGGGAGCCCCCGGCCCGCAGGGTGTGCCCATTCAGGTGGTGGCCAATTTCGTGGGCCAGAATACTGATGCCGGCCCAGTCTGTGCGGCCGGCGCGGTTTACGGCGGCCACAAACTGCGGATTATAGAGCAGCAAGCGGTGCCCATTGTACACCACGGCGGCGGCGTTCTGCACCTCGCTGGTAGCGCGCAAATCAAAGCGCGGCTTCAGGCCCACCACGTCCGTGATTTCCTGCAGGATATTGCGCTGGCCTCCTGCCTCCGCCGACTGAGCGTTGGCAGCAGAAGCCAGCAGAAGCCAGCCGGCCAGCCATAAGCCAGCAAAGCGGCGGAAGAAGGGGAGTTGGTTCATGAAGAATATCCTTTCGTTTGGCCCGGGTAAGTCAAGAATCCTGCCGAAATCTTATTTCAACAGACTTTATAGTAAGGAGCTTAACGCACGGATAAGTTCACTTAGTACAGCTCCCGGGCCACCTTCTTCCTATACTTTCTGCAGCCGGGCGGCGGGCTGCGCCGGGGCGGGGCGCTCCCCAATCTGCTGCCGCCACATGGCGTAATACAGGCCTTTCTGCATGAGCAGCTCTTCGTGCCGTCCCTGCTCGGCAATAATGCCGCGCTCCAGCACAAAAATGCGGTCGGCGTGCAGAATGGTGCTCAGGCGGTGGGCAATGAGGATGGTGATGTGCTGGCGCGAGCCGGAAAGCTCCCGCACCGTCTGACTGATTTCCTCTTCCGTGAGGGAGTCTAGGGCCGAAGTGGCTTCATCAAACACCAGCAGGGTAGGGTGGCGCAGCAAAGCCCGGGCAATGCTCAGGCGCTGCTTTTCGCCGCCGGATACCTTCACGCCGCCTTCGCCAATAACGGTGTCCAGGCCCTGCGGGGCGCGGGCCAGCAAAGAGTCTGCCGCGGCCTGGTGCAGGGCGTGCAGGCACTCGGCATCGGTGGCGTGAGGCGCCACAAAGCGCAGGTTCTCCCGAATGGTGCCCGCAAACAGCTGCGTGTCCTGGGTTACAAAACCAATCTGTTCCCGCAGCGTGTCCAGGTCCAGCTCCGGGCCGGGAATGCCATTGTAGAGAATGCGCCCGGCCGCCGGCGGGTACAAACCCACCAGCAGCTTCACCAGCGTGGTTTTGCCCGAGCCCGACGGACCCACAAAGGCAATGGTCTCGCCCAGCTTCGTGCTAAAAGAAATACCATCCAGGGCGGGTGCCGTGGCTGAGAGGTGCTTAAAGCGCACATCATCAAAAGCCAGCGTTTCAATCTGCTGAATCACCTTGGGGTGCAGGGGCTTCACATCCTTGGGCGTATCCAGAATCAGCTGGAAGTTGGCCAGGGAGGCCTCCGTTTCGCGGTACACGTTTATGATGCTGCCGATTTCCTGCAGCGGCCCGAAAATGGCAAACGAGTAGATAAAGAAGGAGAAGAACTCACCTACCGTAATAATCTGCTGCACTACCAGGTACAGCAGCATCAGCAGAATAACGTTGCGCATCAGGTTCACAAACGTGCCCTGCACAAAGGACAAGGAGCGCAGGTAGCGCACCTTTTTCAGCTCCAGCTTCAGGATTTTATCCGTGGTAGCATTCAGGCGCTCAGTTTCCTGCTGCGCCAGCCCCAGGCTTTTGATCAGCTCAATGTTGCGCAGGCTTTCGGTGGTAGAGCCGGCCAGGGCTGTGGTTTCGGCCACAATGGTTTTCTGAATGACTTTGATGCGGCGGCTCAACACCAGACTCAGGGAGCCCAGCAGCGGAATGGTGAGGAAATAGACCGCCGCAATGGGCCAGTACACGCTAACGGCATACCACATTACGAATATGATGCCCACCAGCGAGATGAAAAGCACATTCACGAAGCTCTGAATGAGCTTCTCCACATCGGAGCGCACCTTTTGGAGCTTGCCCAGGGTTTCGCCGGAGCGCTGGTCTTCAAACACCTGGTAGGGCAGCTCCAGGGAGTGGCGCAAGCCATCGGAGTACAGCTGCGCACCCAGCCGCTGGGTAATGACGTTAACGTAGTAGTCCTGGAAGTTTTTGGCGATGCGCGACACCATGGCCACGCCCATGGCCTTCAAGATCAAAATGCCAGCCCCGCCGCCCAGAAACGCCCAAAAGGACAGATTGTGCAGCGTGCCGTTTTGCTTTACCACGTGCCGGTCAATGATTTGCCGGAAGATATAGGGGTCGAGGAGGGAGAATACTTGGTTGATGGCCGCCAGCAACAGGGCCAGGGCCAGCAGGCCCCAATATTGCCGGAGGTATCCGTAAAGAAGTTTCATGCGGGAGTAAGCGCATTAATGTGCGCGAGGTAAGATACCAACTGTACCCGGGAATAGTTTAGCGCGGCGGCATCTGAGTTGCCACCGGCACCTCGGCAAAGAAAGCCGCCAGCAGGGGTGCATCCAGCCCATATACATCCGGATAGTGCCGCAACAGCCCATTGGCGGCGGCTTCGCAGGTGTAGTAGCGCACGTGCACGGGCCAGGCGCGGGGCAGATCAATGCGCTTCGTCCAGGACTGGGCGGCGGCCTGCTCCAGCCGTTTGGCCCTGTCCGGGGTGCCGCTGCGGCGCAGCAGAAAAGCCGCCAGCTCTACCGATTGCTCCACCCGCACGCACCCGTGGCTAAAGGCCCGCTGGGGCTGGGCAAACAGCTTGCGCGCCGGCGTATCGTGCAGGAAAACGGTGTAATCATTGGGCATATAGTAGGATACATTACCTAGGGAGTTATCGGGGCCAGGCATTTGCCGGATGGTGTAGGGGAAGTTTTCCGGCGTAATGGTTTTCCATTTGATGCGGTAGGGATTCATGGACTGGCCCTGTCGGTTATAGATATGGTACTGGTGCCGGTAGAGGTAGCCCGGGTCGCGGCGGAGCTGGGGCAGTATTTCCTGAATGGCAATGCTGGAAGGCACGCGCCATTCGGGGGCCGTCGTGAAAAAGTACAAGCGGGCATCAAACTGCGGGGTAGGTTGGGCGGGTTTGCCCACCACCACCCGGTGGCTGCGCAGCACCCGCCCCTGTCCCACCACATCCAGACGGTAAGCCGGAATATTTACCAGCAGATACGCCGTGTCCGGTTTGGCTTGGGCGTACCAGCGGTTCCGCTCCAGGTTAATGGCCACGCTTCTGAACTCGGCTTGCTGGGAGGCATCTAATACGGCTACCGAGTCGGGGCTTTTCATGTTTATACGGGTGTGCCAGGCTGCCAGCAGGCGTTGGTAGGCCTTCCCGGTGGGCTGGCAGCTTAGAAAAGCCTGTGCAAAATCCGGCGCTGCTAAGGCTGCCTGCAGGTGCTGCGCCGCCTGCAGGGTAGCGGCCGAATCGTACACCTGCGGTTGCAGCGTAGCGGCTTGCAGGCGCCCATAGCGCAGGTGCAGGGCATAGCGCAGCAGCGCATCGGTCAGGGTAAGCTCATATGCCGCCAGCAACGGGGCGTGGGCGGCCGGTTGCGTACGCGCCAGGGTATCGGCCAGGGCCTGTAGCTGGGCCCACTTATATTCCTGGGGGCTGAGGCCATAAGCAGGCGCCGCCGCCAGTACCCGCAGGGCCTGGGTAGCCGGCCTGGACCAGCCGGTACTGGTAGTCCAGACCGGTTGAAAAGCCTGCTGCGCATAAAATTGGCGCACCCCCCGGCCGGCGCGCAGTTCCAGCCGTTCAAAAGTCAGCGTGGCCTGGTTACTGGTGGTATCCAGCAACTCCCGGAGGTAATTTTCGGAGGAAGTCAGCGCGGTGGGTATGGGTACACTTAGTGGGTTTGCCAGGCAAATTCCTGCCGGCAAGCTCATCAGCAATATTACCCACCTCAGGCACAGTAGAAAATGCATCATACAGTAGAATGAAGTGGGACCTTACAAGCACAATCGGAATTATTGAAGATAATTAAATATTAAAATAATTCAAAATAAAGGACAGCCTATTTATTTCCTTATCTGGCAATTCCTACGGTCAGATATCAGCCAAATAAAGCCCGGAGACAACCCCAAAGGCGGGGGGCTAGTACAACCTGAACCGGTTTATGAGCTGGCTTTTGCGGTAAAAGCCAGATTATTACCCCGATACCTTATGGCAAAACATACCTATGAGATGGGTCTGATTGGCAATTGCGCCTTTCTGGCCCTTATTCGCAAAGACACTTCGGTGGCCTGGATGTGCTGGCCGCGCTTTGACAGCAGCTTTGTCTTTGGCGATTTGCTGGATAAAGACAAAGGCGGCGAGTACAGCGTGCTGCCGGCAACTTCCGGCGAGTACCACTCGCGGCAGTATTATCTGCAAAACACCAATGTGCTTTGCACTGAAATTGAAACCGAGGATGGCCGCTACCGCGTGACGGATTTTGCTCCGCGCTTCCCCCAGTACGAGCGGTACTACAAACCCCTGATGCTGATCCGGAAGCTGGAGCCTTTGGCTGGCTCTCCCCGGGTGCGGGTGCGCTGCAACCCCGTGGGCAACTACGGCCAGACGCAGCTCAACCGTCGGCGCAGCTCCAACCACATTGCCTTCCTGGGCCTCGATGAAGAAATCCGCCTCACCACCGATATTCCCCTGACTTATATTCTGGAGGGTGAGGATTTTGTGCTGAATGAGCCCCGTTACCTGGTCCTGACCTACGGGGCACCTCTGGAGGCCGCCCTGGAAAGCACTGCCGAGCGGTTTCTGCGCAGCACCATAGAGTACTGGCGCAAATGGGTGAAGAGCACCAGCATCAGCAATTTTCACCAGGAAGCCGTTATCCGGTCGGCCATGGCCCTCAAACTGCACCAGTACGAGGACACCGGCGCAATTATAGCGGCCAGCACCACCTCCCTGCCCGAGGCCCCCGGCAGCACCCGCAACTGGGACTACCGCTACTGCTGGATGCGCGACACTTACTACACGCTCACGTCCTTCAACAACATCGGTCACTTTGAGGAGATGGAGCGGTATTTCCACTACATCGCCAACATCTCCACCAAAGTCAAAGACAAGTACCAGCCGCTCTACGGTATCAGCGGGGCCTCCGAGCTAACGGAGCAGGAGCTGCCGCTGGCGGGCTACCTCGGCAACCAGCCCGTGCGCATTGGCAATGATGCCTATACCCACATTCAGAACGACGTGTACGGGCAGGTGCTGGTGGCCCTTCTGCCGCTGTACGTCGACTGCCGCTTTATCGACCCGGAGCGGACCAACCCTTCCCGGCTGGTGTATGAGGCCCTGCACCGTATAGAAGCTACCATGGACCAGCCCGATGCCGGCCTCTGGGAGTTCCGCCACATTGCGCAGTATCACTGCTATACCTATCTGTTTCACTGGGCCGGGAGCAACGCGGCCCGCAAGGTGGCAAAAGCCCTGGGTAATGCCGATATGGAAGCCCTGGCTACCGATCTGATGCATAAAGCAGCCGACCGGATAGAGCAGTGCTATGATGCGAAGCGGGGCGTATATACCAATGCCATTGGCTCGCCGCACCTGGATGCCAGCACCCTGCAGCTGATTATGATGGGCTACCTCGACCCTAATTCCGAGCGGGCCCACACCCACCTGCGTGCTCTGGAAGCCGAGCTGATGACGCCTGAAGGCCTGTTCTACCGCTACCGCCACCCCGATGACTTCGGCACGCCCGAAACTACCTTTCTTATCTGCTCTTTCTGGTACGTGGAAACCCTGGCCTGCGTAGGCCGCACCGAGGATGCTATCCGGGAGTTTGAAAAGCTCATCACCTACACCAACCACCTGGGCCTACTCAGCGAGGACGTAGACGCCCGCACCGGCTCCCAGTGGGGCAACTTCCCGCAGGCCTACAGTCACGTGGGCCTGGTAAATGCCGCGTATCGCATTGCCAAAAAGCTGGATCAGCCCAATTTCCTGTAAATGCGCCTGATGGCGTTTCCCATTAAGTACTTGTCATCCTGACGCAGGAAGGACCTTCTCACAGCTAAACGATAATCGCAACAACGACTCGTTTCAGCGTGAGAAGGTCCTTCCTGCGTCAGGATGACAGGAGAAGTGGCAACGGCAGCTAACAGGTTGTCTTCGCCTCTGACTTGATGAGCCACAAGCTCGGCATGGCATTTTTCGCCTTGCTAAAACTCTCACGGTTAGCACTCATCCGCGCCGGGGTTGTTCCGGAGGTGTACCCGGTTCAGCTCTGCTTTGTGCTGCCGCCAGTTGGGCATAAACGTATCCATCAGTCCCCAGAAACGGGCGTTGTGGTAGCGCTCATGCAAGTGCGTCAGCTCGTGCACCACCACATATTCCAGGCAGGGGAGGGGGCGCTTGATGAGCTCCAGGTTCAGCCAGATACGCTTTGCCTGGATATTGCAGGTGCCCCAGCGGGTTTTCATTTGTTTTATGGCCCAGGCACTGGCCTGCGCGCCTACCACCGGCTGCCACTTTTCCAGCAGTGCCGGGAGCTGTTCGCGCAGGCGCTGGCGGTACCAGGCGGCCAGCACCAGGGCGCGCTGTTCCGTGGTGCTGTCTGGCCGCACATATAAGTTCAGAAACTGCTGATCCTGTAGCACCACCCGCGCCGGACCGGTGCTGGTGTGTACGCGCAGCTCGTAGGACTGGCCCTGGTAGGCATGCCGCTCGCCGGAAACGTAGGTTAACTGCCGGGGCTGCTCACGGGCGGCAAAGTTGGTCTGGTGCTTCTGAATCCAGGCGCGGCGGGCCGTTACCAGCTCCCGAATGGCAGCCTCCGTAGTACGCAAAGGCACGGAAACCCGCACACGGCCATCGGGCATGTGCACGCTCAGCCGCAGGGTCCGGATGTTCTTGCGCACCACTTCCACCTGCAAGTCGTCTATCTGAAGTTGGGGCATGCGTAGTTGGGGCCTGATAAATGTCGCAAGCTACGGCAAAACCCCGCCAGGCGGAATAGCTTCTACGGCTGGGGGCACACAAAAACGGGCGCGCTACTCACCATGGGGAGTAAACGCGCCTGTTCCGGGAATTACCAGCTATTAAAGAAGACTGCGCAGCAGCTTCCGCACATCCAGCGTAGAGCGCACGTGAAAGCGCGCTTTAGAGCGCCCGCCGGCCCCAACTTTAATGGTATAGGCCTGGGAGGGCATAGCCCCGAAGGTATCCTCATCGGTGCGGTCATCTCCCACCGCCATAATAAAGGTGGGCTGCTCCGGGGAAAGCCAGCGGGCAGCGGCAGTGCCTTTATTGATGCCGGCATTTTTGATTTCGACCACTTTATTGCCTTCCAGCACCTGCAAATCGGTGTTGCTGGTCATGAATGACAAGTGGCTGAGCAGCTCCCGGGCCCGCATGGCGCCCAAATCATTGTCGGCGCGGCGGAAGTGCCACACCAGCGAATAGTCTTTATCCTCAATGAAGGAGCCGGTGGTGCGGTTGACGTACAGCTCCAGCACGGGGCGTATTTCGCGCTTCCAGTCGTTGCGCAGGGGCTGGAACAGGCTCCAGTCGTCGCCGGTGCGGCGCAGCCACACGCCATGCTCGGCAATAAAATCAATGGGTAGATACCCCAGCCACTTCTGTAGCGTGGTCTTGTCGCGGCCGCTGATGATGACCACGCGGTTTTTGGGATTGTCGCTCAGGGCCCGCAGCAACAGGTGAGTTTCCTGGTCGGGCTCGGCCCGCTGTGGGTCGGGGTGGAAGGGGGCCAGCGTACCATCATAATCCAGCAGCAGCAGGCGCTGATCCGAAGCCTGATAGTCCTGCAGAAGCTGTTCCGAGGCACTGTTATCCAGCATTTCGGTGGCCAGGGTTTTCTGCTTGATTTTGCTGTAACTCAAGCGGCCCATAAATAGCTTGGTCCAGGAAAATACATTGTATTGGCGCACCAGCGCCTGCATAGACGTCATGCGCTGCTTTTGCTCCTCCTCCGGCATTACCAGCGCATCATGCATGGCCTCGGCCAGCTGCCCCACATCGGTGGGGTTGATGATGATGGCATCGGAAAGCTCCCGGGCGGCGCCGGCCCGCTCGCTCAGAATCAGTACGCCGCACTGATCGGCCTTGCTGGCTACAAACTCTTTGGCTACCAGATTCATGCCGTCGCGCATGGGGGTTACCAGCGCCACTTCGGCCAGGCGGTACAGGGAGGCCAGCTCTTCCAGCGGGAACGAGCGGTAGAAGTAATGAATGGGGTTCCAGGTAATGGTGCGGTACTGGGCGTTTATGCGGCCCACCAGCTCATCAATTTCTTCTTTTAAGGAAGCATATTGCGGCACCTGGTCGCGGGAGGGTACTACCACCATAATCAGGCTTACCTGCTCGCGCCACTCCGGGTAGCGCTGCAGCAGCAGCTCGAAGGCGCGCAGGCGCTGGGCAATGCCCTTGGTGTAGTCCAGCCGGTCGATAGATAGAATAACACGCACCTCCTGCAGGGCTTGTCGGTAAGCAGCTTCATGCTCCTTTGCAACTTTGGAGGCCGCCGCGCGGGAGTAGCGCTTGTAGTCAATGCCCATGGGGAAGGCATCGACGAGCACGGCCCGGGAGGGCGTGTCAATCTGCCCGTTCTGGGAGGAATACCCCAGCAGCTGCGACACCGCGCTGAGGAAATGCCGCATGTAGCCGAACGTGTGGAAGCCAATCAGATCAGCACCCAGCATACCCTGCAGCAGCTCATTCCGCCAGGGCAGCACCCGAATCAGCTCATAGGAGGGGAAGGGGATATGCAGGAAAAAGCCAATGGTAGCATCGGGGCGGGCGCGCCGCAGCATTTCCGGCAGCAGCAGCAACTGGTAATCGTGCACCCAGATGGTATCGAGCGGGCCGGCCTGCTCCAGCACGGCCTGACAGAATTTTTCATTCACGGCCACATAGGCCTCCCAGTGCTGCTGCTCATAAGTGGCATACTGAGTAAAGTAGTGAAAGGTGGGCCAGAGCGTGGAGTTGCTGAAGCCTTCGTAGAAATCCCGGATTTCTGCTTCCGTCAGGAATACCGGCGCCATGCTGTCGGGCTTGAGCTGCTCCCGCACATATTCCTCTTCCAAGTCATCCTGCACTTCTATGCCGGGCCAGCCTACCCACACGTTGCCATCCCGCTTATAAATAGAGCCCAGGCCGGTAGCCAGCCCGCCCTCACTGGGCTGGAAGGTTAAGCCGTCTTCGGTACGCTGTACTTTGGTAGGAAGGCGGTTAGAAACAATAATGGTTCTGGACATACGCTACTGGATAAAGGGTAAACATCCCTATAGCGTACGGGAAAAGCGGCGGTAAGTCGGAAAAAAAGGCTTTTGGCGGGTTATATTACTGTTTCTTGAAGTACTTCGGTCAACTATGGCAGGGGTACCAATTACGGAGTTAAGATGCTCTTCTATTTCCAGAAGGAGGGTCGGGTGGTGGTGCCGCGCACCCGGCAGTCGGCGCACTCCACGGGGTAAGAGGTATAGCCAGTTACGCCTCCCCCGGCATTATATAGAGGCTTGATTGGGAGGTGCTTGCCGCCTCCAAACTGAGCATCCAATGTTTCTTTAAAAGGGATATAAGGAATGGGTACAATTGTATCGGGGGCGCCACAGTCCTCATTCCCAGTCTTGAAATTCCAGGCGCCCGGCAACTGATCTGCAGAAATAAAGATACGTTTTTGAGTCACGGAGCCGACGCCGACAAAGCCGAGCACAGGCTCCTGCGGCTGGTTGAGGTTGCGCACATTGCCCGTGGACTGGGAAGGCAGCGGGTCAAACAAGGAGCCAATGGTTTCCGTGTTCTTCTTCAAAGCTTCCCAGTAGGCGTACTCCTCGGCTCCCATGGTGTACTGGCGCACCAGTACGCTGTACTTATAGCGCAAACGGGTATCGCCGGCAGGAAACTCAAGGAGGGGAAACTCCGTCACCCGGTCCTCACTCAAACGTTTGGTGCTCGTCAGCTTGATGGTCGGACTATGTACCGTTTGCCAGCAGCGATAAATCTCCTCAGTGCGGGGCTCCATCTGCCCATTTACATATTGTAGCCTGGACTGCGCAAACGAAGTAAACTCCCAGGTTTCGGTGTAGTCCCAGCGGTAATAGCGGGAGTTGCCGGTGGCATCGAAGGTGTTGGCGTAGAGCTCCAGGCCGCGCGGCACCACTTTCCAGGTCAAAGCATCAATGGGCGGGCTGGTCTTGACCGGCAGATAAGCCGAAGCATACTGGCCCAGCAGCTGCTGGCGGCTGTCGCGGGTGCGGAAGAACAGGCGGTACTGAGTACCCGGATTTAAGATCAGGCTGTCGGAGACATAGGTACCACTCTTTACCTCACGCAATAGGTACTCCTCCCCGCTGCCTTCTCCCTGAATCAGAACCTGGGCTTTATCCACGGTCAGCGGCCCGGCCGTGGAGGCCAGGTCATAAGTGCGGGAGAGCTTGATGGTAGTGCGTCCATTGCTGTTGATAAAGCCATCTACCACCAGGGCTTTGGTGGCCTGCACCGGCACTTCCGGCTCAAACGGCTCGATGCAACCGCTCAACCCCAGCAGCGCCCCGCTTAAAACGATGAAACAAAAGCGCAGAAGAGACCGTGGCATATCACGAAGTAACTAAGGGAATAAAATCAATTAGAAATTCCGGTTTAAATGCCACCCAAATTAATCCCAGAAAGGGGGACGAACCTTAGAGCCACGCACCCGGCAGTCGGCGCACTCCACGGGGTAAGACCTAAAGATTAGACCGTACTCTTCGTGGTCATACAGATACATCGGAATGTTTTCGCCACTGCCGAACATTTCTTCCAGCGAAACAGGCGGAGCTACATCTTCGGGCAGGTACCCACAGCTTTCATACCCAGAGGTAAATGACCACTGGGGTAATTCCCGCGCTACGATAAAGATTCGTTTTTGGGTCACGGAGCCGACGCCGACAAAGCCGAGCACGGGCTCCTGCGGCTGGTTGAGGTTGCGCACATTGCCCGTGGACTGGGAAGGCAGCGGGTCAAACAAGGAGCCAATGGTTTCCGTGTTCTTCTTCAAAGCTTCCCAGTAGGCGTACTCCTCGGCTCCCATGGTGTACTGGCGCACCAGTACGCTGTACTTATAGCGCAAACGGGTATCGCCGGCAGGAAACTCAAGGAGGGGAAACTCCGTCACCCGGTCCTCGCTCAAACGTTTGGTGCTCGTCAGCTTAATAGTCGGGCTATGCACCGTCTGCCAGCAGGTATAAATATCTTCCTCGGCCCGCCGCCGCCGCATCTTGTGGTTTTCGTACACGAAATAAGATTGCCCGGCAGAGGTGAATTCCCAGGTTTCCGTGTAGTCCCAGCGGTAGTAAATGGACTGGCCGGTCGCATCGAAAGTGTTGGCGTAGAGCTCTAGGCCGCGGGGTACCACCTTCCAAGTCAGGGCCTCAATCGGCGGGCTGGTCTTGACAGCTTCGTAGCTGGAAGCATATTGCCCCGTGAACTGCTTGCGGCTATTCCTGGTGCGGAAGAACAGGCGGTACTGAGTAGCTGGGTTCAACACCAGGCTATCGGAGACATAGGTGCCGAGCTTCACTTCGCGCAATAAGTACTCCTCCCCGCTGCCTTCTCCCTGAATCAGAACCTGGGCTTTGTCTTCCGTAACTGGTCCGTTGGTGGAGGCCAGGTCATAAGTATGGGAGAGCTTGATGGTGGTGCGCCCGTTGCTATTAATGAAGCCATCAACCACCAGGGCCTTGGAAGCCTGTGGCTTTACTTCCGGCTCGAACGGATCAATACACCCGTTCAAACCCAGCAGCAAACAATAACAGGCTATAATCGGCAAATAAAGTCTTGGATATTGCACTTAAACGTAGCATTTATAGGTAAGCACCCCCTTTAGGATTTTGGCGTAGGCTTCACTTCAATATCAAAGCTGGCATGCCCTGCAGACCCATCGGTGGCCAAGCCTTGAATTACCACGGTATACTTACCTGCCTGATCAGATGTATAAAACTCCAGCGGCTTGTTGCCTGCTGATGAGGTAGTTACGTTTGGATTCCAATAGAGTAACGTACGGAAATCGGGCAGACGGCTGGCTTGGTCCTGAGTGGTTTCGAAGCTCGGTGCATAAAACTCGCGGTGGTACTGCAAGCCTTCATACTCCTGCATCAGCACGTTGGAACTAAGCGGAAAGCCAGCCAGGTCACCTTTGTATGTGGTATAGCTCACCAGACCATCAAACATCAGCTGACCTACAAAATAGTGCCGGGTAAACACGTCTAATTTCTGCACTTTCAGTGGATCAAATGCCATGATCTTATTGATGTTAAAGACCGGCACACCATCCAGCAGCACTAGTGGATTAGACACGAAGACGGTTTTGAGAGGCTCATTGATAACCAGGAAGTGAAAACCGTCTTTCCGCCGCCGAAGGGCCACTCCTGGCACATACTCTCGCATGATGTCTTCCATCGTTGGGAAGCGTATGAAATCATCTAGATTATAGTGCTCATCCGGTTTGCCCACGTATTGTAGCGTGTCTAGAGCGGGGAAGGTGTACTGGTTGTTATAGCGTTTAAAATACACCTTCTGCAACTGGGTTTGCAGGTAACGCTGGGTTATAGCATCCTTATATCGCACCGTAAGAGGCAGCGGAGCTAGCAGAGGGCCTGCCTTGGAGTAGGCTACGGAATAGGGGTTAAGAATCTCTACACGGCTCGTGCTGTCCATGAGGTGATTGGGCTGCACCACAATGTCTTTTGCCCCGAAAAAGTCTTTCACTTCAAACAGAAGGGTTCCATCTGGCCGGCTCACAGCACTAAACAGGCGTCCCTGCCGATTTGGCGAAGTAAGATATGCGTGTACGTTAGGTACAGGAGCCCCTGTGGTACTATTCACCATCCGCCCCCGAATAAGATGCCCATTCATTTCAGGCAAAAATTCGAATACCGGGGCCTTCCCCGTTTGCACTTCTTCCCACCGGAAACGGCTCCAGCCCTGCGTCAGCATCAGGTTATCAGCCGCCTGTCGGGCATCAGTGTCAGAGCTAGTGAGGTAGTAGCTGGGATTTTCTATGGTGCCCTTGATATCAGAGGTGAGCCACAGATAACTTAGGATGTCTGTTGAAGGGGTAGTGCCCAGGGAATCCTGCCGGAATACGGCTACCGACAAATTGGCCGGAGCCAGTGGCATGGAGCTGGTTGCAGTGCCCAGTTGTAGCCTTACCTTGTCGCGGGTGCTGTACTGGGTTTTATCAGTTGTAGCCGTAATGCGTAGTAAGTGTGCGGGGCGGCGAAAGTACAGCCGCTCGCATACGGGCTGCTGGCGGCTGTTAAACAAGGTAAAGTGGGAAATTCCATCGGGCAGATCCTGCTTTTTTACCTGAAAAACGGCTTGCCCATTATTTAAAGTGGCTGTAGCGGCTACCGTTACTTTTTGGCGGGCATGGCCCAGTAAATACACCGGCTCCAGGGTTTGTCCGGTGCCCATGGCCGATATGTGGATGTTCAGCTCATCGGCGGTGCCTTCCTCCACATGGAGAACCATGCCTTGCTCTGCTACGGCAGGTAACCGGCGCGTTAGCAGGCGGCCATTGGGCAGCTTAACCGATGCCGTATATGTTGTACCAGATAGCTCCGGAGTGAAGCTGAATGAGCCCAGACCAAATTTCAGGGTGCGGAAACGTGCTACAACCGCTCCTTTTTCATTCTGTACGGTACCCTCGGCATCCAGGCTTCGCCCTTTCCGGTCGGCAATTTTAAAGCCTACTTTGCTATTGATGCTGCGCACCAGATTGCCTCCCTCCGGGAAAAACTGAATGTCGTAGGCAAGCGTGTCTTTGGCAGTAGACTGGGAAGACGCCGCTGCCGGATTCAGTACCGTAATAGAGGTCTGATAATAAAAGTCCGGGCTGAAATTCTTCATCCAGCTTGTGTAAGCCCGCACGGTGTAGGTACCTGATGCCAGCGAGGGCGGCAGCAGGAAAGAGCCCTGACCCATTGCTTGCTGCAGCGGAATCTTGCTTTGCATGACCGGCCGCTGCGCTTTGTCCAGCACTTCCACATAAGCCACCTTGCTCATAGGCAATGGCTTGTGGTAAGTGCCATCTACGGCATACACCTTAAACCAAAGCACCTCGCCGCACAGATAAGTGGGGCGGTCTACGTGCAGAAACACCTTTTCATGCAGACCATGCAGCGCATAGCGCTGAAACTGATTCTTCAGCGAATCGACCGGGGCCTGTGCCTGGGCAGTACTTCCCGCTACTGTGGCTAACAGCAGGAAAGCGCTGGCCACCAGCTTGCTTATTTGGATCGGAAACGCCTGTAAAGTAGAAGTAGAATTCAGACGTTTGCTCACGGAGGTAGATAGGAGGGACATGTAGCTATTGCCAGAAAGTTGGTCGGGTAGTCGTGCCGCGCAGCCGGCAGTCAGCGCATTCCTCCGGATAAGAGGTATAAATGTTTCCGTATTCACTATTGTAATATTGATAAATAGGGATATTATCTCCGGAGCTGAAGGTTTCAGACAGCACTTCTGAATAAGCAACTCCCTTTAAAGGCAACACATCTACCGGAAGAAGGCCACAGTCTTCATAGCCGGTTTTGAAAGTCCAGGCGCCCGGCAATTCTTTCTTGGAAATAAAGATTCGTTTTTGAGTCACGGAGCCGACGCCGACAAAGCCGAGCACGGGCTCCTGCGGCTGGTTGAGGTTGCGCACATTGCCCGTGGACTGGGAAGGCAGCGGGTCAAACAAGGAGCCAATGGTTTCCGTGTTCTTCTTCAAAGCTTCCCAGTAGGCGTACTCCTCGGCTCCCATGGTGTACTGGCGCACCAGTACGCTGTACTTATAGCGCAAACGGGTATCGCCGGCAGGAAACTCAAGGAGGGGAAACTCCGTCACCCGGTCCTCGCTCAAACGTTTGGTGCTCGTCAGCTTAATAGTCGGGCTATGTACCGTTTGCCAGCATTGGTAGATTTGCTCATCGGCCCGCCGCCGCCGCATCTGTTGATTTTCATACACGTGCTGGGATTCCCCGGCAGAGGTGAATTCCCAGGTTTCGGTATAGTCCCAGCGGTAGTAGCGGGAGTTGCCGGTGGCATCGAAGGTGTTGGCATACAGCTCCAGGCCGCGCGGCACCACTTTCCAGGTCAGGGCCTCAATCGGTGGGCTGGTCTTGACCGGCAGATAAGCCGAAGCATACTGGCCCAGCAGCTGCTGGCGGCTGTCGCGGGTGCGGAAGAACAGGCGGTACTGAGTACCCGGATTTAAGATCAGGCTGTCGGAGACATAGGTACCACTCTTTACCTCACGCAATAGGTACTCCTCCCCGCTGCCTTCTCCCTGAATCAGGACCTGAGCTTTATCCACGGTCAGCGGCCCGGCCGTGGAGGCCAGGTCATAAGTGCGGGAGAGCTTGATGGTAGTGCGTCCATTGCTGTTGATAAAGCCATCTACCACCAGGGCTTTGGTGGCCTGCACCGGCACTTCCGGCTCGAACGGCTCGATGCAACCGCTCAACCCCAGTAGCAGGATGCATAGTCCATTCACTAGTAAGTTTCGGAATACAGCCATCTAGAATTTGAAGTTATAAGTGACAGTAGGAATAGGCGTACCAAAAATGGCCAGCTTGTAACCCTTGATCTGACCATTCTCCGACTTGAAATACACGGAAAATGGATTACGGCGCCCGGTTAAGTTATACACGCCCACCGTCCAGGAGCTGTGCGCAACCTTTTTTGCTTTATGGTTGCCCTCAATATTGAGCGAGAAGTCAGTGCGGAAGTAGTCGGGCACGCGGTAGGCATTCCGCGCCGAGTAGTACACGCGCACGGTATTGCCCACCTGGTATTTCGCCAGAGGCAGCGTTATAGGTCGCCCGGTGCTATAGTTCATGTTGAATGAGGTGCTAAAGCGGCGGCTGAACCGGTAGTTCGAAACCAGCATAAAGTCATGCGGCTTATCGAAGTTGCTGGGATAAAATTTGCCGCCATTCACGATGTCGCCGGTAGTTACATTATTTACTTGCACCAACGAGCGGGAGTATGTGTAACTAACCCAGCCATTGAGTTTGCCCGAAAGCTTTTTCAGCATCATTTCTACCCCGTAAGCCTTTCCCTTGGCATTTACCACATCGGTTTCAATATGATGATTCAGCAGGAGGGTAGCGCCGCTTTTGTAGTCCACAAAGTCGCGCATGTTTTTGTAGTAGGCCTCCACAGAGGTTTCCACAGTATTATTCTTATAGTTGCGATAGTACCCAATAGAATACTGGTCGCCTAGCTGCGGGCGCACGTTGGGGTCACTCAGCTTCCAGATATCCGTTGGCGACATGGAAGCCGTATTTGACAGCATATGGATATACTGCCGCATCTGGGTATAGCTCACTTTTACAGACGAATTCTCCGTTACCGCATACTTGGCAGAAAGGCGTAATTCGGGCCCTTGGTAGGTGCCCATTACCTTGCCGGAAGCATAGGAAATAGTGTCGGTAATGGAGCTTTCTGATTTAGAAGCACCAGCCAGATACTGGTAAATATCCCGGGGGCCTAGGGCCGCATATAGGGAGAAGCGTATGCCCGCATACACGGAAAATCTGTTAGAAATATCAATCTTATCGGAGATATAAAGGGCATTTTCCAGACCCCGCTCCCGTGGCAGCACGTCTGGCTCCATCAGAGACTCGCCGCCCAGTGGTGTAAGACTACCCGGCGAAATATTGTAAAGCAGGGAACTTGCCCCAAAATCAATGGTATGCTTGGAGCTTGGAAAGAAGCTGAAGTCCAGTTGGCCACCTGTCTGGTCAATGCCATACGTGAGGCGAGCGGAGGTACTGGGGTTTCGCTGACTGGCTACATCATAGGCATAGTGACTATAAGTGCCCGTAAACACGCCGTAGAGCTTATTGCCGAAAACGTGTTTGAATTTAAGTGTAGCGTTCTGGTTCTGGTAGCGGTAAGTAGTGTCGCTGGCCAGGCGAAACTTGTCGCTGCTGCTGTAGCCGGTCAGGTACAGGGTATTCTTGCTGTTGAAATCGTGGGTGATGTGTGCATTTACATCATAAAAGAAAGCCGAGCTTTCCTGGTAGCTCTTATTGGGAATCTGCTTGAGCAGCCAATCAGAATAGCTGCTGCGCCCGCTAATAATGAACGAGCTTTTGTCTTTGATAATAGGGCCTTCCAGCATTAGGCGGCTGGTGAGTGGCCCGATGCCGCCGGCCCCGGCAAACTTCTTTTTATTGCCGTCGCGGGTGCTGATATCCAGCACCGAGGACAGCCGCCCGCCATACTTGGCTGGAATGGCGCTTTTAAATAGTTCTACTGACTTGATGATATCGGGGTTGAAGGCAGAGAAGAAACCGAATAAGTGAGCCGGGTTATACACCGTGGCATCATTAAACAGAATCAGGTTCTGGTCGGCCGCGCCGCCTCGCACGTTCATGCCCGTGGTTCCTTCACTCACTGACTTCACACCAGGCAGGGTAAGCACTACCCGCAGTATATCCGTTTCGCCAAACGTAGTAGGTACCTGGCGCATGGTTTTGATATCGAGCTTCTCCACGCCCATCTGCATGCCCGCCACATTCCGGTCCTTTTCAGCCTCAATAATGACTTCACGCAGGCGGGCAATATCTTCTTCCACTTCAATATTAAGCTTGCCATCAGAATGCAGCGCAATCTGGCGTTTGGAATTTTTAATCCCGATGCCTCTGATTTTTAACTCATATCGGCCCGTTGGTAAGGTGAGAGAGTAAAATCCAAATTGGTCAGTAGCAGTACCAATGGAGGGCTTTTCAATATATATGGAAGCGCCGATAATAGGCTCTCCGCTTTTGTTGTCGCGCACGTACCCCGCCAGCGTGGCTTTACTGCCAGCAGCATCTCCCCGGTCTATGCCGATTTCATACAGCTTCAGTTCTGAGGTATTCTGGCGCTGACTTTTCTCCTGTGGTTCGGGCTCTGGCTCCGCAGCAAATATGGTACCGGCAGCATCTGGCTGAAAAAAGCTGTCGGGCAGTTGAGTTTGAATTAGAGTGCCCGAAGTAACAAAGACATGCTTCTCCCCATCAATTGCAAACTTAAGTGGGGTGCCGTTCAGGGCCTCAGTAAGTACAGTAGCAAGGGGCTTACCAGTGGCCTTTAGCGTTACTGAAAGGCTGTCTACATCGGTGGGAAGAAAATAAAAGTGGTAGGCCGTCTGGCTCTCCAGCTCCTTCACAAAATCAGGGAAGGGCGTTTTGTTGAAGCTTCCGGTAACAAGTGCAGAGTCAGCCTGCTGGGCAACACTCACAAGGGATAAACTCAACAGCAGTATAAGCAGCGTAAGACGTTGCAGCATGTAGAAATGTATTAATTCTGAAAAGGCTAATACAAAGAATCGTACTTCTTAAACAGGCACTATTTCCGTAAGGAAACATAGTGCTCTACCAGCTGCAAAAAAGCTGCTTCACGGCTGTCTTTCTGAAATGAAAGCTTCTGCTCCCGGGCAAATTGTTGCAGCTCCCGGCGTTTATCACGCAGAACTTTCAGGACAGATTGCTTGGACTGAATAGGATATAGCAGATTATCCTTTTGCAGGAAAAACTTATCTGTTTCTGTAAACTCAACTTCTACCCCTTCTTTTTTGGGGTGCTCCTGCATGCGTTTGCTCCGGTGTGCTAACAGCCGTATGTTATTGTCAAATATTACATCATAAAAGCCGACAGGGGCTATAGTAGCCGAAGCTGAGTCGGGCGTCAAATAGATAAAATAATGGTTGGCATAAGTAAAGTTCTGTACCAATGAGCGGTTTAGGCGCACGTTCATAGGATTATTGGGCAGAGTAGTAATTATCTGATCCAGGCGGGTATCATACAATAAGGGTACCCGGTCGTATTGTACCCCATCGTACAAAATGCCACCTATCTGTTGCTGCTGGCTTAGGAAATACTGATGTCCTTCCCGCTTGCTATAGATCTTTGTGTAGTCTAGATACTCCGGACCTGTGTAAAGGCTGGCATTGTTGGTAAGTGCTTGGGTGTAGCGCTTAGATAGGACCTGTTGAGCCTGCGCCAAATAAACAGTGTCAGTAGGAGTAGACTGGGCAAGTAAAGCACAGCCGCCATTCATCCCTAAAAAGGCAATGAAGAGAAAAAGTATTTTCATGTAAAAAAAACGATAGAATAAGCTCTTTTTTCCCCGCACTCCCTTCGGCTCATGCGCTCAGTTCCCAATTCAGACGCTCAAGATAGATGGTTTTCTTGGACGTGGACTAAGGAGTTTCCTGGGGTATCTACAAGCGGACTCCTAGAGGGTGTAATTCGTTGCATCACTCCTCAAAGAAAAAATGGAGTATGCTGATGCAAAGGGATACAAAGCAAAAAAGCCAATTGCTCTTTCGGAACAATTGGCTTTTTGCAAAACGACGGGAAGTAGTCCGTAGGGGAATCGAACCCCTGTTGGTAGAATGAAAATCTACTGTCCTAACCCCTAGACGAACGGACCAGGTTATGTGCTATTTCCGTCGTTTCAAGTAAAAAGAGCCGAAAAAACATATCCGCCGGTTGCGGTCTGTATTCTCGGTTCGGATAAAAAAACCGCCCTGGGGTAAACCAGCGCGGTTTTTAAACCAATGCCAAAGCGGAAGGCGAGTAGTCCGTAGGGGAATCGAACCCCTGTTGGTAGAATGAAAATCTACTGTCCTAACCCCTAGACGAACGGACCAGATATGAAGGCCTTTTCCGATTTGGTGCTGCAAAGATAGAAGACGAATCTTTGAGCGCAATAGCCGGCTGCAAGAAAAATGATGTTTCAGCAGAAAAACGGCTGATTCTCAGGGTGGAATTTTTCAAAACCCGGCAACCCCAGCCGCTGTTTATCCCGTTTACAAGCCCGGCAGCAGGTGACAGACGGTACCGAAAGCGAAAATTCGCCTGCCATTTTAGACATGGTGCGCAAATCATTTGGCGAAGTTACCGGGGCCCTGTACCTTCGCTCCGCGTTTGCATCAGGCCCCGTTGCGGGGCCGTTAACCCCTTTCTCTTTATACCATGGCAAAAATCAAAGTCGCCATTAACGGTTTCGGCCGCATTGGCCGCCTGACGTTTAAGTCGCTGCTGGGCCGAGACAACGTAGAAGTTGTGGCCATTAATGACCTGACCGACAACAAGACGCTGGCGCATCTGCTTAAGTATGACTCCGTACACGGCCGCTTCGATGGCACTGTGGCATACGACGAGGAAAGCCTGACCGTGAACGGCCAGCGCATTGCTGCTCTGGCTGAGCGTGACCCCAAGCTGCTCCCCTGGGGCAAAATGGGCGTTGACGTAGTGCTGGAATCTACCGGCCGCTTCGTAGACGAAGCCGGTGCCGGCCAGCACATCACCGCTGGTGCCAAAAAAGTAGTTATTTCCGCTCCCGCTACCGGCAACATTCCGACCGTAGTACTGGGCGTAAACGAGGACATCCTCACCGGCGACGAAACCATCATTTCGAACGCCAGCTGCACCACCAACTGCCTGGCCCCCATGGCTAAGGTACTGGACGAGGTGTTCGGCATCGAGAAAGGCTACATCACCACGGTGCACGCCTATACCTCTGACCAGAACCTGCAGGACGCGCCGCACAAAGACCTGCGCCGTGCCCGTGCTGCTGCTTATAGCATTATCCCCACCAGCACTGGTGCTGCCAAGGCCGTAGGCTTGGTGCTGCCCACCCTGAAGGGCAAGCTGGATGGTTTGGCCATGCGTGTACCCGTTCCGGATGGTTCCATGACCGACCTGACCGTAGTGCTGAAGAAAGAAGCCACCAAAGAGCAGATCAACGCCGCTCTGAAGTCGGCCTCGGAAGGTGCTATGAAAGGCATCATTGAGTACACCACGGATCCAATCGTAAGCATCGACATCGTGGGTAACCCCCACAGCTGCATCTTCGATTCGGAGCTGACCTCGGCCAGCGGCACGCTGGCGAAGGTGATTGGATGGTACGACAACGAAACCGGCTACAGCACCCGCACCGCCGACCTGATCCAGAAGCTGGGTGAGGCCATGACCAAGTAAGCAGTTCTGCTTCCTGAAATCCCTGGAAAGCCTGCCCGTTAGGGCGGGCTTTCTTATGTTTGAGGCTGTGCGCAGTCTGGCTTTTCCATCTCTATCGTCTGCCCGTTGTTTTTTATGCCTGCCAAGCCGCGCATCTGCTTTATTCTGAACCCGGCCTCCGGTACCAACCGCCGCCAGGATGTGCCCGCCTTGCTGGCCCGCTATCTACACCCGGATGCGGTAGACTATGAGGTACTGCACACGGAGTATGCCGGCCACGCCGTGCAGCTGGCCCGCCAGGCGGCCAACAGCGGCTGCCGCATTGTGGTAGCCGTGGGCGGCGACGGTACCGTGAACGAAGTGGGCCGCGGCTTGGTGGGTACGCAAGCGGCTCTGGGCATTCTGCCGCGCGGCTCCGGCAACGGCCTGGCCCGCCACCTGCACATTCCGCTGGGGCTGGGCGCCGCCATTCAGCGCCTGAACGAGCCCGAGTTTCAGCGCATGGATGTGGGCCGCATCAATGGCCGGGAGTTCTTCTGCACGGCGGGCCTGGGGTTTGATGCGCACGTGAGCAAATGCTTTGCGGAGGCCGGCACGCGCGGGCTGGCCACCTACGTGCAGGTAGCCCTGCGTGAGTATCGCCGCTTTCAGCCCGTGCCCGTGCAGGTGCACTTCAACGAAAAAATACTCACCACCGACTGCTACGTGCTGGCATTTGCCAATGCGGCCCAGTACGGCAACAACGCCTACATCGCCCCCCTGGCCGATATCCGGGACGGACTGCTGGATTTGTGTCTGATTGATGCCTTGCCGCTGATGCGGGCGGTGCGCGTCGGCTTGGGCCTCGCCCTCGGCGACCTGCCCACGTCCGGGGCCGCGGCCTTTCACACGGCCAGTAAGGTGCGGGTAACCGCCGCCACCGCGCTGGGCTTTCACGTAGATGGCGACTATGTGGGCGAGAACACCGAATTTGAGGTAGAGCTGCTGCCGCTGGCCCTGGAAGTAGCTGTTTAAAACGAACCCCCATTGTTACTCCGCAGCAACACCCATAATAATGACCGATGAAAAACGATAAAAACCGGCGCGAAAGGGACGGAATCGTCTACTCCACCAGCTCCGACTTTGAGTACCAGTACAACCAGGATGAGGAAGTCACTACGCTGCCCCCCCAGCAGCAGAACCTGCGCGTGCAGCTGGATAAAAAGTCCCGGGGCGGCAAGCAGGTCACGCTCATTACTGGCTTTGTAGGCAAAGACGAGGATTTGCAGACCCTGGCCAAGCTGCTCAAAACCAAGTGCGGCGTAGGCGGCAACGCCAAAGACGGCGAAATCCTGATTCAGGGCGACTTCCGGGAGAAAATAATGGCCGTGCTGACGGATCTGCGCTACAAGGTGAAAAAGATAGGCGGGTAATTCAGCCGAGTATCGGTTGCGCTTGTGCTTAGAAATCAAAAGCTCGGCGAGGCCTAGAATGGCTGTGCAGTTAGGAAAACCGTAGGGGAATTTGTCGGGCTGGAATACCAATAGTTTTGTTGCCTCAATCCACTATTCAAACTGCTATGCTGCTACTGGAGCCCGTTACCATTCATACCCTGGCCGAAGACTGGATAATTAATGCCGTGCAGTGGCTGAAGCTCAGCATTGAAACCATAGGCGCCTTTATTATTGGCCTGGGGATTCTGGTCGCGGGGCGACTGTTTTTGCTGGCGCTGTGGCAACGGCGCACGGCTAACTTTACGTCCATCCGGCTGGTTCTGGCCCGGTACCTGGCGCTGGCCCTGGAGTTTCAGCTGGGTGCCGATATCCTGACCACGGCCATTGCGCCCTCGTGGGAGCAAATCGGGAAGCTGGGTGCCGTAGCCGTCATTCGTACTGCCCTCAACTTCTTCCTCTCCAAAGAGATGCGCGATGAGCGGAATATCACAGACGAGCAGCACGTAACCAGGCAAGCCGATAACCCTTCTGAGGCTAGTGCGGAGGCTCCGGCTGGCTAGCGTCGGCTACTGAGGCAAGGCTTGCGCTAGAAACTGTCGGGCCCGCACTACATCTTCCGGCGTATCAATACCAATGGTTTCCAGCTCGGTTTCGGCCGTAAGAATGCGGTAGCCATTCTCCAGCCACCGCAGCTGCTCCAGAGATTCGGCCAGCTCCAAAGGGGAGGGAGGCAGCCGCGTAATGTGGGCCAGCACATTGGGGCGGTAGGCGTAGAGGCCGATGTGGCGCAGGTATCGGTGATGCGCCAGCCAGTGCTCCTGCGGGTGCTGGCGCTGGTACGGCACGGGGTGGCGGCTGAAGTACAAGGCATGGCCCTGCGCATCCAGCACCACTTTGGGCAGGTGGGGGCTGAACAGTTCTTCCTCATTCAGCACCGGCTTTACCAGCGTGGCCAGCTGGGGGCGAGGCTCGGCGGCAAAAAGCTGCACCAGCGCATTTATCTGGCTGGGATGTATGAACGGCTCATCCCCCTGAATATTAATAATGCAGTCGGCCCCAGTATTCAGCTGTTGATAGGCTTCGAAAACCCGGTCGGTGCCGCTGGGGTGGTCTGGGGAGGTCAGGACGGCTTCCCCGCCAAAATCCAGCACATGGCGCAGAATCCGCTCATCATCCGTAGCTACCACCACCCGGCTCAGCTGCGCTTGCCGGGCCTGCTCCACCACCCTTTGAATCATGGATTTGCCGCCCAGATCCACCAGCGGCTTGGCCGGCAAACGGGTAGAGGCATAGCGGGCGGGAATTATTCCAATGGCATTCAGCATATACAAAGAAGCGTAGCGTGGCGGGGGCATAAAGGTAAATGAACCGGCCCGCAGATCAGCACTTCTAAAAACGGGCTTTTAGACGGTTATTTCATCGAAAACAGGGGCATTCTGGTACTTGAGCAGGATAATGTTTTATCTTTCGGCAATGTTTATGCTAGAGGCCCGGCGTCCTCGTTGCATTTTTACTTTTCGTTTTCTCACGAACCGCTCATGATTCGTTTTTGGTTGCCGTTCGCCGCGTTCGTACTCGCTGGTTTTTCCGCCTCTGCTACTTCCTTCCCGGTATTGCCTGCTGACTCCATTGGGGTGGAGTATCAGAATAATAAAATGCTGATTAAGCACCGTGTATCGCCCGGTGAAACTCTGTACGGTTTGGCCCGGCGCTATAAAGTGCCCGTAGAAGATATTTTAGAGGTAAACCCGAAGGTGAAAGGTGCTTTGCTTTCCGGCCAGATTGTGCTGGTGCCCCGCACCCGCGTTGTACTGGCGCCGGCCGCCACTACGGCAGCAGCTCGCCGCCCGGCGGCCCCGGCGGCTGCCGCTGGCGCCACCAAAGGTCTGGCCTCCGATGCCCGCGGCAACCGCGTGTATAAAGTAAAGCCCGGGCAAACGCTCTTTTCCATTGCCAGCCGCTTCGGGGTTTCCACCAACACGTTGATTCGGCAAAACCGACTCCCAGCCAGCGGGGTCGTTAGGTCGGGTCAAACCCTGATCATTGTTCCGGCCGGCCAGCCGGCCGCGCCCCGGCCAGCCGTGGCGGCTGTTAAGCCAGCAGCGCCGGCCTCGGTTTCGGCCCCCGAGCCGGTAACGGCCCTACCCCCGCATACTCCGGCTACTTTGCCCGCTACCCGCCCGGAACGGGAAACCCAACCGGTGGTGAAAGAAGTGGCTAAAGAAGAGCCCAAGAAAGAAGAACCCAAAAGCAAAGAACCCGCCCACGACGAAGCCGCTACTGCTTCCACGGCCAAGCCCGAAGAGGAGCGCGGTCCGGAGCGGGCCAACGAGGTCATTCGCCGCGTGACGGAAAGTGGGCTGGCCGCTGTCATTCCTAACACTACCTCGGTTAAGTACCTGGCGCTGCACAAAACGGCCCCGGTAGGTACCATTGTGCAGGTGCGCAACATTATGAATAACGTGTCGGTGTATGTGCGCGTGATTGGCCAGCTGCCCGATACCGGGGAGAACAGCAACATTCTGATTCGTCTCTCGCCCCGCGCCGTGCAAATGCTGTCTACGCCCGATGCCCGCTTCCGGGTAGAAACGTCTTACATGCCCTAAGGGCCTGCCTCTTGAAGCACGAACAAGTAAAAGCCCGGCTGGAAGAGTGGTATCACCGCTACAACCAGCCGGGTTTTATTGCAGCCGACCCCATCAGCATTCCGCACCGCTTTACGCAGCGGGCAGACATAGAAATCAGTGGGCTGTTTGCGGCTTTGCTGGCCTGGGGGCAGCGCAAAACCATCATCAACAAGTGCCAGGAGCTGATGCAACGCATGGATAATGCACCACACCAGTTCATTCTGCAGCATTCTGATGATGACCTAAAGCGCCTGCTGGGCTTCTGCCACCGCACCTTCTGCGACACCGACCTGCTGTACTTTGTGCACTGGCTCCGGTGGTATTACCAGCAGCACGAAACCCTGGAAGACGCCTTTCTGCACGGCAGCACCCAGAAGCAGCGCCTCGAAAACTTCCATGACTTATTCTTCAGCTTGGAAGATGCGCCCCAGCGCACCCGCAAGCATATTGCCACGCCCGCCCGCGGCTCGGCCTGCAAGCGCATTAATATGTACCTGCGCTGGATGGTGCGGCAGGACGAGCAGGGCGTAGATTTTGGCCTCTGGCAACGCATGAAACCGGCCGATTTAATCTGCCCCATTGATGTGCACGTAGAGCGCCAGGCCCGAATGCTGGGCTTATTAAAGCGTGAACAGGTAGACTGGCGCGCCGCCGAGGAGCTGACGGAAAACCTGCGGCAGTTCGATGCGAATGACCCGGTGAAGTATGATTTCGCCCTGTTTGGGCTGGGGGTAAATAATTATAATTAAATTTTATAATATTTAAATATGTATAATTATAAAGTAACAGTTTTTAGATACTGGATTTTTGTATTAATATTTTTTAGTTCGATTGTTTTACTTTTTGGGGGAGTTGTTTTAATTGGAAGAATTTTTCATACGGGTTATTTGGCTATATTTTGGATATGCCTTTGCTTAGGAATGGGTTACTATTTGATAAAAATAGCAACAGTAAATACTTTGCAAGTAACGTTAAGTGACTCTTGTATAAGTATTGGTTTGGCTAATTCAGTAAACAAGGAGGTTTTATTGTTAAAGGATATTGAATCTTATAAGTATCAGAATTTTAATGGTAATTCCACATTCCGTATACGGCTTCGTTCAGGTAAGAAAATAACCTTGATTCATAATGTTAATTTTTGCCCATCAGATGATATGCGTGCATTCGTGGATCAATTCGAACTGATTAGAACAACACTCGCATCTGCAGATAGCAACAACATTATTATCCGACGTGAAAAGACTTTTTTCGAAAAGCCTCTAGCTAACGTAATTGGGTGGTTGGTAAGCGGTGGACTGGTGTATTTTACCTGGTACTTAATTACTCATGGCGTGAAAGATGGTAAATGGGGTTCTGTATTACTGGGTTATGGCAATGGAATGGCCTATTTAGGAGCTTGGCTGGATGCTCGTAGAGGCAAAAGTGATACTTAGCCTTGTACCAATAGCTGGTTTTGTCATCCGCCCGAATCTTTCCTGTCCTTACAGGTGTTTACCTTAGCATTCTATTTCGAATACCCTGATCTGACCTTACTTGATTCTTCCCAATAACTTCGAGCAAAAAATTGGTTTTGCGCAGCTGCGCACGATGCTGGATGGCTTGTGCCTGAGCGCTCTGGGTCGGCATTTTGTGGCTAAAATGCACTTTCAAACCAATGTAGAGCAGCTCCAGAAGCTGCTGCTGCAAACCGATGAGTTCCGCCAGCTGCTCAACTCCGGCGCTGATTTCCCCAGCCAGCATTACCACGACGTACACCAGCATTTGGTGCGCGCCTCGCTGCCCGGGGCTTATCTGGACGTGCCCGCGTTTTTCGCCGTAAAAATGTCCCTGCGCACCATCCGGCAGGCATTGGTATTCTTCACGCAGGCCGAGGAAAGCTTGTATCCCACGCTGCGCCTGTTGGGCATTGGCGTGCAGGTAGACCGCAACCTGCTGGCTGCCATGGACAAAGTGGTGGACGACGAAGGCCACGTGCGCGACGATGCCTCGCCGCTGCTGCGCCAGATCCGCCAGGAGCTTATCAACCGCCAGGGCCAGCTGCGCAAGCAGATTGCCGGCATTCTGCGCCACGCCCGTCAGGAAGGCTGGGTACCCGAAGGCGCCGAGCCCACTATCCGCGGTGGCCGTTTGGTGCTGCCCGTTATTGCCGAGCACAAGCGCCGCGTAAAGGGCCTCATTCACGACGAATCTGCCTCCGGCCAGACCGTATTCATTGAGCCGGAAGCAGTCTTCGAGCTGAATAACGACATCAAGGACCTGGAAAATGCCTATCAGCGTGAGCTGGTGCGCATTCTCACGGCCCTCACAGACCAGCTGCGCCCTCACATTCCGGACCTGCGTAAGGCCTACCAGTACCTGGGCCTGCTTGATTTTGTACGGGCGAAAGCGCAGTTGGCGCGCCAGTTAGAGGCTTCGCTGCCCACGCTCAGCGGGCGGCCGTTGCTGCGCTGGCGGCAGGTGCGCCACCCGTTGTTGTATCTGGCGTTTCAGAACTACCCCAAAGACGACCCGCGCGAGGTAGTCCCGCTGGATGTGGAGCTCACGCCCGAGCGGCGTATTCTGCTGATTTCGGGGCCGAATGCCGGGGGTAAATCCGTGGCCATGAAAACGGTGGGGCTGGTGCAGTATATGCTGCAGTGCGGCCTGCTGATTCCGGCCGGCGAAACCTCCGAGGCGGGTATGTTTGATGATATTTTCCTCGACATCGGTGACGAGCAGAGCCTGGAAAACGACCTGAGTACGTACTCCTCGCACCTGATCAGCATGAAGCAATTCGTCACGCTGGCCAGCAAGCGCAGCCTGGTGCTGATTGACGAATTTGGTACCGGCACCGAGCCCGCGCTGGGCGGTGCTATTGCCGAAGCCGTGCTGGAGCAGCTTAACCGCGCCCGTGCGTTTGGCGTCATCACCACCCACTACACCAACCTGAAGAACTTTGCTGAGCGCACGCCCGGCATCGTAAATGGCGGTATGCGCTACGACCCCGACCAACTGCAGCCGCTTTACCGGCTGGAAATAGGCAAGCCGGGTTCATCCTTCGCCATCGAAATTGCCCGCAAAATTGGCCTGCCCAAGCAGATTGTGGAGCGCGCTTCTCAGCTGGTAGGCAAGGATAAAATCCGCTACGACCGGCTGCTGGAAGGCCTGGAGAAGGAGAAAACCGAGCTGGAAAACCGCACCGCCGAAGCCGCCAAGGCCGAGCGCCGCCTGAAAAAGGCCGCCCAGGAATACCAGGACCTTAAGAAGTACCTCGACGAAACCACGCTCGATGTGCTGCGCGACGCCAAGGCCAAAGCCAAAATGCTGCTGAAGGATACCAACCAGCAGATTGAGGCCACCATCCAGGAAATTCGCCTCTCGCAGGCCGATAAGGAAAAGACCAAAGGCGCCCGTGAGAAGCTGGATATGTTTGTGCGCGAGAAGCTGCAGATTGAGCCGCCCAAACCCAAAGCCACCCGCGAGCTGGCTGAAGCCGGCACACTTAAGCCCGGCGACAAAGTGGCCCTCATCGGGCAGGAAGGGCACGGCGAGATTATGGCGGTGAAGGGCAAAACGGCGGAGGTTTCCTTCGGCGGCATGAAGACCATTGTGAAGATTGGTCTGCTGGAGAAACTCACCCGCTCCGAGATTCGGGAGCGGGAAAAGGAAACCGCGCGCCGGGCCCCGGCCGCCAACGCCAGCCTCGACCTTACCGGCCGCATGTCGGGCTTTGATACCACGCTGGACCTGCGCGGCGAGCGGGCCGAAGATGCCCTGCACAAAGTAATGGCCTACGTGGACGACGCCATTATGCTGGGCATCTCGGAAATCAAGTTCCTGCACGGCCGCGGCAACGGCGTCCTGCGCCAGGTAGTGCGTGACTACCTCCGCAGCCAGCGCGCCATTGCCAGCGTAGCCGATGAGCACGCGGATAGGGGTGGAGATGGTGCTACGGTGGCGGTGCTGAAGTAAGGTTTGCGTGAAACCGTCATGTCGAGCGTAGCCGAGACATCTCGCGTGCTGAAGTTGTGGAGGTAATTCTTATCTTCCTATATGCATTTCCATGTGTATATCCTTACCAATACGGCGCGCACAGTTCTCTACATCGGTGTCACCAATAACCTTGAGCGCCGCTTGAATGAACATAGCCAAGGCTTGGGAGAAGCCGGCAAGTTTACCGGCCGCTACCAATGCAATCTGCTGGTCTATTTTGAAAGTTCCCCCGATGCACTGCAAGCCATTACCCGCGAAAAACAACTCAAGAAATGGGGGCGAGCCAAAAAGGCAAGTTTAATTAATGAGTTTAACCCAGCCTGGGAGCCAATTGATTTGCATACCTGGCAGGGATAAAAAACTCGTTCAGGAGTTACGTTCTAGCATCAGCACGCGAGATGTCTCGGCTACGCTCGACATGACGGAAGAATCAATTTTACCAATAAAGAAAGCGGCGACTCCTGCATAAGGAGCCGCCGCTTTCGTTTTAGTCAATACTACTTACAGAATATTCACCTCCGGGTGGAGTTCCACACCAAATTTCTCACGCACCGAGGCAATGATTTCATATGCCAGGTCGCGGATATCCTGGCCCTGGGCGCCGCCGTGGTTGACCAGCACCAGCGCCTGCCGGTCGTGGACGCCGTAGGGGCCGCGGCGTTGGCCTTTCCAGCCGCACTGCTCAATGAGCCAGGCGGCGGGCACCTTCACGCCGCCAGGTACGGGGTAGCCGGGCAGGTCGGGGTACTGAGCTTTTAGCTCGTCGAATTTCTGTTGGGAGAGTTCGGGGTTTTTGAAGAAGCTGCCGGCGTTGCCAATCTGGGCGGGGTCGGGGAGCTTGCTGCGCCGGATGCTGATAACCGCGTCGCTCACCTGGCGGGCGGTGGGTTCATTCTCAATGCCCATATCCTGCAGGGTGGTCTGGATGGCTCCGTAGCCCACGTTGGGCTGATGGCTGCGGTGCAGACGCAGCACCACGCCCGTGACGATGTAGCGGTTCTTCAACTCGCCCTTAAATATTGATTCGCGGTAGCCGAAGCCGCACTGCTCGTGGGTAAACGTATGCAGCTTGCCGGTGCTGATTTCTACCGCTTCCAGATGGTCGAAGGTATCCTTCAGCTCGGCGCCGTACGCACCGATATTTTGCAGGGGTGCGGCGCCCACGGTGCCGGGAATCAGGGAAAGATTTTCGATGCCGTTCAGGCCCTGATCCAGCGTGTATTGTACCAGTCCGTGCCACGATTCTCCGGCCCCGGCGCGCACCAGGGCGGTATCGGTAGCTTCATCCTGCCCGATGATTTCCTGCCCCAGGATTTCATTTTTGAGCACTACGCCGTCGAAGTCCCGGGTGAAGAGCAGGTTGGAGCCGCCACCCAGCACCAGCTTCTCGGCGGCCTCCACCTCGGGCAGCGCCAGCAGCGCGCGCAGTTCTTCCACGGAAGTGAAACGGGCAAACAGGCGAGCCTTGACGTCAAGGCCAAATGTATTGTAGGGGCGGAGCGAAACGTGGTGTTCGAGAACGGGGGCCGTAGACATGGCGCAAAGATACAAGCTGCCACGAAGTGCAGCTGTATGCCGTGGTGGCCTTGGAGCCTTTGCCGCTTGAGCAGGCCGGGTGAGGGGCTGCCGTCGAACGGCTTAGGCAGAGCGCGGGCGCTGCCAGTGGTGGGCGTCCATGACCAGCGTCACGAGCAGCGCGTGGGGTAGCGTCACGATGGAAGCCACAATCAGCGCTAAGCTGAACCAGGTAGTTTCGCCAGATAGCCGGTCGGCCAGCACGTGCCCCAGCACCAGTAGCGCCCCGCAGCTGATGGCCAGTAACGGGGCTGCCCGCCGTAGAAAAAAAGCGAGCTGGGCCATCAGGTTGAAGCGTAGGCGCGGCGGGGTAGAAACCCCGGCTGCCCGCGGGTAGCCCAACCAGCCGTTGAGGCGCAACACGTGCTGCAGGCTGTGCCAGAATATGAAATAAACGGACACAGATAGTTTAGGGGGCAATATCAGCAGTAAGGCCACTAGCACCGGCACTTCCACCAGCTCGGTGCGCAATAACCCCCAGCGGCGGCGGCTGGCGTAGCGCCCCCACAGCACCAGGTGCCCGCCCAGTGCCAGCAACCCCAGGGCGGCCGCGGCCTGCCCAAACCGCAATGGAGCCACCGCGGCGGCCCCGGCAAACGCGAGCAGCCCGTTTACGATGGCCGCCGTTTCAGTAGGCCACCACCAGGCCGGTACGGCAAACAGGAGCACGCCCCGTAGCAGGCTGTGCAGCAGCCACCAGCCAGCTGGCACCTGCTCCGAGGAAGGGGCATCGGCGGAGCCCCAATGCCAGATTGTGAGCCCAAAAAACACCCCCACGGTAGTGGCAGGCCAGCGCCACCACAGTAGGCCCACCACGGCCGCCAGCCCCAGGTAGCTCAGCAAAAACCGGAGCCAGTAGTGCCAGCCAGCAGCGGCCCGGCCGGCTGGTTGCCGGGCCGGCACTACTAGCTGGTCGCAGGCGCCGTGTGCAATGCCCAGCACCACCATGCCCACAGCCAGCGGCAGGGCCAGCAGCAGCGCCGCCTGGTTTGGGAAAGCCAGCCCGACCCCCGTGGCCGCCAGCACCGCCGCATAGGAGTAGCGCCGGTGGTCCCAGGTGGTGGCAAAAAGAGTAGAGGAAGACGGCATGGCGGAAGTGGGTATAGGCGAAAACAGGCTGAACTGCACGGCCGCGGCAGTGAAATTCAGCCTGTATCTCGTCAGGTTGCCCGGTCAGGGGCAGGTAGGAAAGGGATTTTGCGCAAAAGCCAGCTGTGAGGGCTACACCACCGAAGCCGCGTTGGCCGGAGCCACTTTCACCACTGATTCTCTGCGGGCAATGCCGTACACCACTAGGCCGAAACCGATTTTGTTGATGGCATCCGCAATGTTGTAGAGCAGGTCAAGATCGTGCGGGCGGAGCAGGCCAGCGCCATCGGGACCGAGCCAGCCGCCTGGCATGGCCATGTAGCCGATGGGGTAGATGGCCCAGCCTACCAGCACGAACCAAGCCAGCGCCCGGACGCCTTTCTGCACGGCCACTGATTGGGACGACGCGGCCAGCTGCGCCACTTCGCCCATCCAGGCCGAGTACAGAATGTAGATGTAGCCGAGTGTGGAAAGTGAGCCCCATAAAACCGAGTGGCTCATAGAGCCATCCGTAAAGGCCTCGCCAATGTAGCCGAACACCAGCATAATCACGGCCGCCAGAATCAGCTTCCAGAGCAAGGCCGCTTTGGCCCCTGCTGCTCGTACCAGCAGGTAAAACTCCACTACCATGAGCGGGACAGTCAGCGTCCAGTCAATGTAGCGCAGGGCAATGGGCGTCTCATGCGTGCTCACGTAATAGTCGCGCATATAATAGTAGTGCACCGCCGCAATACCCGTAATCAGCCCCGAAATAAGGAGGGACGTTTTCCATTTGTCGGCTACGGTGCTGCGCTCAAACAGAAAAAAGACAGAGGCTGCGGCCATAGCCATGTACCCCGTGAAGAAGGTAAAAGCTACCGGGTCATCAACCGGGATACGCATGATTTCGAGAAACATTGTTCTCATGATGTTGGAGGGTTTGGGTGAGTTGAAATGTTTTAATAGTAATTGTGATATATAGTAAAATGTTTAACGTTTTGGTCAATAAAATTAAACAGTCTTAAAGTCCTCATCTGCCTGGCTGGGTTGCGGTTAGGAGGGAGGTGTCAAGCGGCGGGGAACAGGAATAAAAACAAGGACGGGGGTTGTGGAGCGGAAAATTTCCGCCCCACAACCCCCGTCCTTGTTCGCACCTAAACTGCTTACCGCACCCGGTAGCCGCGTAGAGAATAATACAGCAGGTAGGCGTAGCAGAGAGCCGGAATCAGGAAGGCTACGCGCAGGCCGCCGCCGTGGGTGGCTACCCAGCCCATGAGCAGTGGCACAATGGCGCCGCCCACAATAGCCATAATTAGGTACGAAGAGCCTTGCTTGGTAAGCGGCCCCAGGCCTTTGATGGCCAGCGGGAAAATGACGGGCCACATAATGGAGTTCATCAGGCCGCAGAGCACAATCAGCCAGAGGGCAGCCTCACCGGAAGTGAATACCGAGGCCAGCACTGCCAGCACGCCCACGGTACATACAAAGGCCAGGGCTTTGCGGTCGTTGAGGCGGGCGAGCAGGGGAATGCCCACCACGCGGCCCACCAGCGAGCCAAACCAATACGAAGCCACCAGCACCGCGCCCACGGCCTTGGTAAAGCCCACGGTGGTATCAATAGGAGCCGGCGACTGGCCCAGCAGCACAGCAATAAAATTCACGGCCACATTCAGGCCCCGTACCAGGGCCTGGGTGAAGTTGCTGAGCTGCTGAATGCCCTGCGCCTCGCCGTAGCGAATGAGGAAGGAACCGAGGCCAACCTCTACCCCCACGTACAGAAAAATAGCCACCACGCCCAGCGCCAGGTGCGGAAAATGCAGGGCCGAGCGGCGCAGGGGAATAGCATCGGCTTCCGGCTGCTCATCGGTGAAGGTTTCCAGCTCGGGTAGCTTCAGCATAAAGAATACCGCGGCCAGAATAGCCAGAAAAATGGCCAGCCCAATGTAAGGGCCTTTTACCAGCGTAGATTCTTCGGCCAGACGCTCGGCCACGGGCATGGCCGCCAGGCGGGCCTTCAGCGCCGCCGAGCCGCCGAACAGCAGAATGCCACCCAGCAGTGGGGAGAGTGTGCCGCCAAAGTTATTGGCCACACCCACAATGCTCACGCGGCTGGCGGCCCGGCTGGCCGGGCCCAGAATAGAAACGTAGGGGTTGGCTGCCACCTGCAGCAGCGTAACGCCCGCGCCCAATACGCTCAGGCCCAGCAGAAACATGCCGAAGGTGCGCGAGTTAGCCGCCGGCACAAACAGCAGCGCCCCAACGGCCATCACCAGCAAGCCCAGCACAATACCGCGCTGGTAGCCCAGTTTTTTTAGGACATAACCAGCCGGCAGCGACATCAGAAAGTACGCTCCAAAAAAGGCCGATTGTACCAGCGAAGACTGCAAATCGGTGAGCTGGCACACGTCCTTCAGGTAGGGCATCAGCACGTCGTTGAAGTTCGTGACGGCCCCAAACAGGAAAAACAGCGAGGTCATGGCTGCCATGGGCAGCGCGTAGGAGCGGGCCGGCGTGGCGCTGGTGAGCGAAGTAGGGGAAGTAGAGGTGGGAGCGGCCATGCAGGCAAAAAGTGAGAGGGATAGAGCCTTAAATATAGCAAGGTGCCGCGTTACAGCGGGCACTGCTGCCGCAGCTGCTGGTAGCTGGCCTGATCATCCAGGCTGGAGAGGCTTTCAAACATGCTGATGAAGGAGCGCACCAGCTCCGGATCCGCCGACTGCATGCCGCGGGCATCGGCCACCCGGTCGAGGTTATACTGGCCCAGAAAGACTACCAGGGCCCGAAACGGCTCCTTTGCTTTGGCATCAAAGCGCAAAAAGAGCTGCAGGGGCAGCACCGGCACAAACTGCAGCGGCGAGAGGCCAACTTCCAGCTGCAGCTGGTGCAGGTCGGCAGTTTCAGTGAAAGCGGCCTGTATCTCCCGCAGCGCGGCCTGGTGCTGCAGGCGGTGCTTATCCCAGGAAGACGCTTCCAGGGGTACGTTGGGGTTGAAGCGCTGCCAGATGCCCTGCACAAAGGAGTGAAACAGCGGGTTCTGCTCGCGGGGCGGCGGAAAATTAGCGGGTGCCTCCTCGGCCGCCAACGTAGCCAGGTAAAATTCGTGGGTGTCGCGGGCGCGGGCCACCAGCTGGTCGTGAATGCGGGTGGTGAGGCCCAGCATCTCGCGCTGGTTGAAGGGCGGTTGGTGATGCTCCGCGTAGAACTTGCCAATGGTAGCCGAATCGGTGAGCACAGCCAGGAAGTCGCTGCCTGCGGCTGCTTCCAGGAAGTTGCCGATTTCGGTCATAATAGGCTCAAACCCTTTATACAGCTCGCGGGTGGCGTCGCTGATGGTAACAACGGCGCTCTGTATCTGGGCCTCTACGGCATTGCTGCTCTGCACCAGCTGCCGGGTTTCGGCGGCCAAATTGTGCATTTGCGTCAGGGCTTCATCGGTTTTGCGCGAGGCCTCATCGGCCGCTTTCCAGCTCTGAAACGCCACAAATAATCCCAGAAACGATGCCACGCTGCCCACAATGGAATAATGGCCGCTCAGGGAATGATAGGCCGTGAGGCCCGCGGCGGCCAGCGCCAGAAACAGCGCCAGATAGAACAGTGAGTTCTTGTTGGGGTCGAAGAGAAAGGAGTGCCGCATAGCTAGAAAGCCGCCAGGAAAAATGGACCACAGGATGAAACAGCCGCTACCGTTTTATTTCGGCACGTATAATATTTACAATGCTCTCGTCCGCTAACCAAGGCGAAAACCCCAGTTTAATACAGGCCCGATTAAGTATTTCCCTCGTAAGGCCAGTGGCATACAAATCACCATTATCGGATGCTTGCCACGCCTTCATCAGCGCGGCATATTCGGGCTGCTGTGTTTCGGCCTTTATTCGGTCAGCATCCGCCTTGGTTGTGAGAGAGGGTAATTGCCGCAGGGTGGTTAAGTAAGCGTCGCTGAAATAAGTGAAATAGAATTTGTGCCGCAGTTCTTCCGAGCTTAGTTGCAG
Organism: Hymenobacter sp. DG25A; assembly: GCF_001280305.1. Lineage (NCBI taxonomy): Bacteria > Pseudomonadati > Bacteroidota > Cytophagia > Cytophagales > Hymenobacteraceae > Hymenobacter > Hymenobacter erythromyxa. Next base: position 1,191,584 of record NZ_CP012623.1, read on the forward strand.
CTCTGCTACTTGCTGCCGCGTAGAGCCCTTGCTGGCTACATAGTAGCCTGCCTGTTGCGCCGTGAGGTTGCGCAGTACAACCAAAGAAAAGCGCGTGAGCGGATATGGGTCTGGGGTCATCTGGAGAGAATCCAATGATTCTAACTGCAGGAGATGAAATTCATCCTGCTGCCGGCTCGCCAGAATGCGGTAGCGCTGGGCATATTTGTTAGTACAAGCCAATTGCCGGTGGCACTGCTGCACATAAAGCGTATCGTGGCTTTGCAGCAAACGGGTCATCTTCCCGACGCGCCCCAGAAAGGTGTAGCCCTGCTGAAGCACTTGCTGGGAAAATCCAGCCACAGGTAAGCTGGTAAAACAGGCAATACAAAGGAACAGGCGCAAGAAATACATATAGATAAAGGATAGTGACCTGAAAGATCTTTTGTGGAAAGGTAGCCAGCGGCAAGATACAGATGTCATGGGTGCGAGCGGTGTATCGTAACTTGCAGCCTGATTCACGCTTGATTTCCCTTCCCATGGCCGATAACCGCCGCTCCGCCCCGTTTTTTATGACCGCCACCACCCAGTTTGGGCTGGAAGAAGTACTGGCCGATGAGCTGCGAGCCCTGGGCGCGAAGATTGAAAAGATGGGCCAGCGTGCCGTGGAGTTCACCGGCACCACCCAACAGATGTACGAGGCGGTGTTGTGGTGCCGCACGGCCATGCGCATCCTCAAGCCCTTCGCCGACTTCTACGCCCCCGATGAAAAGTCCCTCTACCGGGAAGTAGGCCGCATCGACTGGAGCAAGTACATCGGCGCGGATCAGACGTTTGCCATTACGGCCGTGGTCAATAAATCCAACCTGGAACACTCCCTGTATGTGGCCCAGCTGACTAAGGACGCCATTGTAGACCAGTTCCGGAACCGCACCGGCGTGCGTCCCAACGTAGACGTGCGCAACGCCGATATCCGCCTGCACCTGCACATGCTGGAGAATGAGGTGGTGCTGAGCCTGGATGCCTCGGGCGAGTCCTTGCACCGGCGCGGGTACCGCCAGCAGACCAACGCTGCGCCGCTCAACGAGGTGCTGGCCGCCGGCCTGCTGCTGCTCAGCGGCTGGAACGGCAAAAAGCCCCTCATCGACCCTATGTGTGGCTCCGGTACGCTGCTAACGGAAGCCGCCCTCATTGCCCAGCGCATTGCGCCCGGCCTGTATCACCAGGGGAAATTCGGCTTCGAGAATTGGCCCGATTTCGACAAAGCCCTGTGGGAATCGGTGCAGATGGATGCCCGGCAAATGCGTCTGGAGGAGCCCCAGGCCTATATTGCCGGCTCTGATTTGTCGGCGGAGTTTGTGGAGCTGGCCCGCGAAAACGTAGCCGCCGCCAACCTAGAAGACTTCATCCGGCTAGGTGTGCGCGACGTGAAAGATGCCAAAGCCCCCGCCAAAGAGGAGCCCGGCATCGTGATTATGAACCCACCGTACGGGGAGCGAATTGGCGAGGAAGAGGAAATGGAGGCCCTCTACAAAACCATCGGCGACACCCTGAAAACCAGCTTCCAGGGTTACGACGCCTACATCTTCACCGGCAACCTGCAGGCCGCCAAGCGCGTGGGCCTGAAAGCCTCCCGCCGCATTCCCCTGTTCAACGGACCAATTGATTGCCGCCTGCTGAAATACGAACTGTACCAGGGCACCCGCAAGCACCAGCAGCCAGCTTCATAAAGGGTAATAGAAACAGCTGAATAGAAAGTCATTCCGAGCGAAGGCGTTAGCCAATCTCGCGTGCTGACTTTGTTAGGTAAAGAACGTCCTGAAAAACACGGTCATGCTGAGCTTGCCGAAGCATCTCTACCGCTTCGCCTGTCATCCTGAGCTTTGCGAAGGACCTTATCCCGTTGAAACGAGTCGTTGTTACGATGGTCGTTCTGCGGTGAGAAGGTCCTTCGCAAAGCTCAGGATGACAGATAGGGTGGCAACATCAGCACGGGAGATGCTTCAGCTGCGCCTCTGCATGACGGCCTTTCCGCCCTATGTTTTTTGTTGAATGTTACTTCACTGCCCTCCGGCGGGTGTACAACCATGCCCACCAGATAAGTACGGCTTGCAGGGGTAGGCGTGCCCATAGCAGCCAAGCGGGCACATCTAGGCCGCTCGGGTTATGCTGAGCCATGTAGATATTGGCTGGGAAAACGGCTATCAACAGAGCAATCAGCCCCCAGGCGGCCCAGCGGCGGGTCTGGCGGGGGAGCAGCAAAGCGCCTAATCCTACTTCCGCTACCCCACTTAGGTAGACAAGCAACAGGGGAGAAGGCAGGTAAGGCGGCATAATACGCACATAGGGCCCGGGCCGGAGAAAGTGCAGGATGCCAGCCGCCATAAACAGCAAAGCAAGCACATACAAACCAATGCGGGTAAGGCGGGGCATAAAGCGTTAGGTTAAGGAAAGACCATTGGCCAAAAAAGCCCGGCACGTATCGTACGAGAAACAGGTAGGGGTTGGCACAAGCTGGAAAAATTAATCCGGCACGTAAGCAGGCAGAAGGCAACTCCATTGGCGGAGTTGACGTCTTCTCGCTACTTCAGTATCTATGCTGAATACGTCCTTAACCTAGCCACCTCCTTACCCGAAAATATGCTGCGTTCTATACTCGTTGGGTTGTTTCTAAGTGCTATGGCGCTGCCCGCGCAGGCGCAATCCTTGTACATGCCGCGCGATATTCAGAAGGCCTTTAAGCAAGGCACCCGCTCGCCCGATGGCCGCCCCGGTCCTAAATACTGGCAAAACCGGGCCCGCTATACCATTACGGTGCGGGCCACGCCGCCCAGCCGCAACATCCAGGGCAGCGAGAAAATTACCTACATCAACAACAGCCCCGATACGCTCCGGCGTATTGTAATCAAGCTGATTCAGAACATTCATAAGCCCGGCGCAACCCGCTTGGGCGATGCGTCGGCGGGCTACCTCACCGAGGGCGTGAAGGTAGATACGTTCACGGTAGGGGGCAAAACGCAGCCCTTCCCCAACGAGCAGGGCCGCGCCACCTGGAAAATGATTCAGCTGCCCAAGCCGCTGCTGCCGCACGACTCGGTGCAGATGTCGTTTGCCTGGCACTTCCCGGTTTCCACGGAAAGCGGACGAGAAGGTAGGCTGGAGAAGACGACGTATTACCTGGCATATTTCTACCCCCGCGTGGCGGTCTACGATGACTACAACGGCTGGGACCGGCTCGATTTCAACGATGCCCAGGAGTTCTACAACGACTTCAACGACTACACCCTGCACGTGAAAGTGCCCAAAAACTTCCTGGTGTGGGCCACCGGCACCCTGCAAAACCCCACGGAAGTACTGCAGCCCACCTACGCGCAGCGCCTGGAAAAATCCATGACCAGCGACGAGACGGTGCATATCGTTACCAAGGAAGACCTGGCTAAAAAGCGCGTCACCACCCAGCGCAAGCAGAATACCTGGACATGGAAAGCCAACGATATTTCCGACGTAGCCTTGGCCCTGAGCGACCAGTATACCTGGGATGGCGCCAGCGTGGTGGTAGACGACGCCACCCAGCGCCGGGCCAGCATGCAGGCCGCTTACCAGGATAAAACCGTGGACTTCCGCCAGTCGGTGCAGAACGGCCGCAACGCCCTGAGCTGGTTCTCGAAGAATCAGCCCGGCGTGCCTTACCCCTTCCCCAAGATGACGGCCGTGCAGGGCTTCGCCGATATGGAATACCCCATGATGGTGAACGACAGCCCGCAGGAAGACCCCAAATTCGCGCAGTTTGTGCAGGACCACGAAATTGCCCACACCTGGTTCCCATTTTATATGGGCATAAACGAGAGCCGCTATGCTTTCATGGATGAAGGCTGGGCCACCACGTTTGAGCTCTGGATTGGCCGCACAGAAAAAAAGCCGGCCGAAGCGGATTCTTTGTTCAAAGAGTTTCGGGTGAAAGGCTGGATAAACAACCCATCCACCAGCCAGGATTTGCCCATTATCACCCCTCCAACGAGCTGACCGGCGGGTACGGCAACAACTCCTACGGCAAAGCCTCCCTGAGCTACCTGGCCCTGCACGACCTGCTGGGCGAGCAGCTCTTTACCAAGGCGCTGCATGAGTACATGGACCGCTGGCATGGCAAGCACCCCATTCCGTGGGACTACTTCAACTCCTTTAACGATGCCGCCGGCCAGAACCTGAACTGGTTTTTCCAGAACTGGTTTTTCACCAATAACTACATTGATCTGGCCATTGATCAGGTAGCCACGGCGCAGGGCAGCTCTACCATCACCCTCAAAAATATCGGAGGCTTTGCCGTGCCCGTAGATGTGCAGGTGCAGTACACCGATGGCACGCGCGAAACACTGCACCAGACGCCCATTATCTGGCGGGCCAACCCCCAGCAGGCCACAATTACCATTCCTTCGGCAAAAACCATTCAGAGCGTGAAGCTGGACGGCGGCATTTTTATGGATGCCGACGAGGCTAACAATAAGTGGCCAGCTAAGTAAACCGGGCTTTTAACCGTCATGCAGAGCATAGCGAAACATCTCTACCGCTACGCCTGTCATCCTGACGCAGGAAGGACCTTCTCCTGTTAGCACGAGTCGTTTTTACAATGGTCGTTCAGCCGGGAGAAGGTCCTTCGCCAGCTCAGGATGACAGATAGGGTGATATACTATTGCAACGACCCCCCCGCGAGATGTCTCGACTTTGCTCGACATGACATTTAATATAACAAAAAGGGCCGCCTACAACTGTAGGTGGCCCTTTTTTATGTTCATTTTCGTGCTTACCCAGCGTACTGACCGCAGACGTGGGCGCAGGCGCGGCAGGCTTCCGCGCACTCTTTGCAGTGGTCCATGTCGTGCTTGCCGCATTCGGCAGCGCACTTCTGGCAGATTTCAATACACTCCTTCATCATATGCTTGGCGTGCTCCGAGTCGCGGGCCACGAGGCGGGCGGTGAGGGAGCAGACATCGGCGCAGTCCCGGTCCAGCAGAATGCAGCCGGTCATCATCTGTACATCTTCTTCGTGCAGGCAGGCCGTAGCGCAATTCTCGCAGGCGCTTATGCAGCGGTAGAGGGCGTCCAGCACGGCTTGGTTGGCTTTGGTAGAGGAGGAAGTGGCGTTTAGCTGATGAGAATCCATATTGATGGGGGTTAAGTAGATGAATAGTGTCCTTTCACATACGGTGAACCAGCAAGAAGGGGTAGTATAGAATTGCGCGCCACATGTGCACCTTTCCCACCACGGCTGGGTTATCTTCTTTCGTTGACTTCCCGGCTAACCGCCGTATTTTTACGCAATGCTATTTACTCCCCAGCCCCTCGCACCCACGCTAGAATCTGCCCGCCGCGTCCTCAAGCAATACTACGGCTACGATACCTTCCGGCCCATGCAGGAGGATATCATTGAGAACATTATGGCGGGGCGGGATACGGTGGTGCTGATGCCGACGGGCGGTGGTAAATCCGTCTGCTTTCAGGTGCCGGCCGTAGTGCAGGAGGGAGTCTGCATTGTAGTCTCGCCGCTGATTGCCCTGATGAAGGACCAGGTAGAAGCCCTGATGGCCAACGGCATTCCGGCGGCCTACATCAACAGCAGCGTGGCCCAGGGCGAGCAAAGCAGTATTGCCCGCGACTGTCAGTCCGGGGCGCTGAAGCTGCTCTACGTCAGCCCGGAGAAACTGCTGTCCGATGGCTTTCTGCAGTTTGTGCAGCGCCTGAAGGTGAGCATGTTTGCCATTGATGAAGCGCACTGCATTTCGTCCTGGGGTCACGATTTCCGGCCGGAGTACACCCAGCTGCGCGTACTGCGCGAGCAGTTCCCTAACGTGCCCATCATTGCCCTCACCGCCACTGCCGACCGCCTCACGCAGCGCGACATTCAGCAGCAGCTGCGCCTGCGCGACCCTCAGGTTTTCCTATCTTCCTTCGATCGGCCCAATCTGAACCTGATGGTGCGCCCCGGCCAGAACCGGGTAGACGGCATCCTGGATTTCCTGGCCCGCCACCCCGATGAGCCGGGCATCATTTACTGCCTCTCGCGCAAGCAGTGCGAAACCCTCACCCAGAAAATCAAGGCCAAAGGCTTCCGCGCCGGCTTCTATCACGCTGGCATGACGCCCAACCAGCGCGCCAGCGCCCAGGAAGGCTTCTTGAAAGATGATCTGCAGGTGATTGTGGCGACCATTGCCTTCGGCATGGGCATCGATAAAAGCAATGTGCGCTGGGTGATGCACTACAACCTGCCCAAAAACATTGAAGGCTACTACCAGGAAATAGGCCGCGCCGGCCGCGACGGAGCTCCGGCCGCGGCCGTGCTGTTCTACAGCTTTGCCGATGTAATGAGCCTGCGGGAAATGCTCACCAAGGAAAACCCGCAGCTCACCCAGCTCAACCTCACCAAGCTGGAGCGCATGCAGCAGTTTGCCGAGGCCGCCGGCTGCCGCCGCAAAGTCCTGCTCAACTACTTCGGGGAAACCCTGGCCGAAGACTGCGGCAACTGCGACATCTGCCGCAACCCACCTACCACCTTCGATGGCACGCTGCTGGCCCAAAAAGCCCTGTCAGCGGTGTTTCGCATGCGGGAGCGGGCGTCTATTGGCTTGCTGATTGACGTGCTGCGCGGCATGCGCAACCAGGCCGTGCTCATGGGCGGCTACGACCAGATTAAAACCTACGGCGCCGGTGCCGACCTGCCCTACCTGGACTGGTACAGCTACATCCACCAGATGCTGAACGATGGCCTGTTCTACATTGCCTATGAAGACGGCTACACGCTGAAAATCACGGAGCTGGGCCAGCAAACCCTGAAAGGCCAGCGCACCGTTTCCATGAAGAAATTCCAGGTGACGGAGAAGGCCGAAAAGCCCGTCCGCGGCAAGAAAGCCGTGGGTACGGCCGTAGCCGCCACGCCCGAAGCGCGCCTGTTCGAAAGTCTGCGCGCCCTGCGCAAGCAAATTGCCGACGAGCAGGGCGTGCCGCCCTACGTTATCTTCACCGATACCACCCTGCAGGAAATGGCCACTGAGCGGCCCGTTACCCGCGTGGCTATGCTGGCTATTTCCGGCGTGGGCATGAAGAAGTTTGAAAACTACGGCGAGGTATTCATCCGGGAAATTCTGGCGCAGGGCGGCGCACCCAGCCCCGAGGATGCTTCAGAAGCGGATGATTTACCGCAAGAAGAAGCGCCTGCCCGCAAGCCACGCGCCAAGCGAGAAGCCGGCGACACCCACGAAGCTACTTTGCAGCTGCACCGCTTGGGCTTGAGCGTGGAGGCCATTGCCGAGCGCCGTACTCTGAGCCCCAGTACTATTCGCGCCCACATCGAGTCGTTGTACGCCAAAGGCGCCCAGATCCGGCTGGAGGAGTTCCTCACCACCGATGAGTTTGCCGAAATCCAGACGGCCATCGGTCAGCTGGGCGGCGCTCCGTTGCTGCGCGACCTGTTCGACCACCTGCGGGAAAAATACGACTACTCCAAGCTGCGCATGGCCATGCTGTATCAGAAAAGACTGCGCGGAGAGTAAGCGGGGAATAATTATTGGCCTACCTGAAAAGCGCGTGTAGCTTTGGGAACCACTAGGTTTCTAAAGCTACACGCGCTTATGTTTTCTGCTGAACGCATCCTGACTATTCGAAAAAGCAAAGGCTTATCCCAGGAACTGCTGGCCGAGCAGTCCGGCATTAGTCTGCGCACCATTCAGCGGGTAGAGCAGGGCGATACGGTGCCGCGTGGGCACACGCTGCAGGCCTTGGCGGCCGCGCTGGATGTACCGCTGGAAGCACTGCGGGAGGACGAATCGGCATCGGCTGCCGTGTCCGATTCTGCTTCAATTCCGGTAATGCCTGCCGAACCCGCCCTGCGCTCCGACCCTCAATATCTGCAGCTACTCAACCTGAGTGCTCTTAGCTTTTTGGTGGTTCCTTTTCTCAACCTCGTAGTGCCGTTTCTGCTTTGGCGCGCCCACCGCCTCGATACCAAACACGTGGCAGAGGTGGGCCGGCGTGTGTTAGGCTTTCAGATTTTATGGCAGGCTGCCAGCTTCCTGTTGTTTGCGCTGGCCTTTCTCGGGCAGATAATTGCCTTCCGGTATTTCAACCGGAAATTGCCCGGCTTGTATGTGGTTATAGCCGCTTTTACCTATGCGGTGAATGCAATGACCATCATTTATTATAACCGAAAACTTAAAAAGGGGAGATTGGATCTATATCCGATTCGGTTGTAGATGCAGATGTAATATATTGGAAGTGAGTTATTTGTAATGAATGGCGGTAAAATGACGCAATAATGACGCACGGAATAGGGCAGAAGCACGGGTAGTTTTGACCCAATCAAATCACCCAGCTCTACTCCTCATGAAACTGTTCCTCAAAATCATCTTCTCCCTGCTGGCATTCCTTATCGTTAGCGGCATCGGCGGCTACTTTTATGCCCGCCAGAAATTCGCGGCACCTGCCAATCAGCTTACCGTAATCGGGCTGCCAGCCGCCAGCTCCTTTGTGTGGCTGGCCGATACCGCGGACAAGCGCGCTATGCCGCACGCTGCCCTTCTTGTCCCGGTGAAGCTGGCCAACTGCCCCCGCACGTGCTACCTCCAGTTTGATACGGGCGCCCCGTATTCCGTTCTGTATGCTAAACCCCTGGCCGCGCTGCAGGAGCGCTACCCCGCCACGCGGCGTACCTTCCAGCTGGCGCCCGATACTGTCCGCAACTTCGGCTTTACTATTGGCGAGGGCAAAGTGCAGGCCCGCAAACTGAAAGTATTATCAATGGGCACGGCCGAAATGCCCGCCGATACTGCGGCACCGTTCATTATTGGCACCCTGGGCACCGATGTGCTGGAGGGCCGCGCCCTTATCCTGGACTATGGCCAGCGCCGGTTTAGCCTGGTAGCCAGCGTACCGAATAGCCTGATTCAGCAAACCGATTTTGTGCCCATGGCTTTTACCGACCGCCGGGTGTTGCTGACCGTAGGTATGCAGGGCAAGACGCAGCAGCTGATGTTTGATTCCGGCGCCAGTGCCTTTTCTCTGCTGACCAGCCGGGATAACTGGGACAAGCTAGCCGTACCCGGTGCCCCGGCGCATCCTGTCAACGTCAATTCATTTGGCAGAACTCTGACTTCCTACACTGCTCCCACCGCTGCCGCCATGCAGCTGGGAAATACTGCGGTGCCTCTGCAGAAGGTCACCCATATAGTAGGCACCAGCATGACGCAGCAGCTGATGATGCGCTTTTCCGGAATGGGCGGTATGTTGGGCAATGAGCCCTTCAGCACCCGCACTATTATTCTGGATACCAAAGGGGCGCGGTTTGGGGTAGTGCGTAGCTAGCGGAGGTATTCTATAAATAAGTAAAGTGGCGCAGTAGCGCGGAATGGGCTTTTGTGAGCTTGTGGTCTTACTCGAGTGAGTGGCATTCTGTCAAAAATTATTAGTAAAAATTTACGCTAAATGAATTAGTAAACACCGATCTTTGTTAGTATTTTCACGAGCCGAATAACCTGCTGATAATGACCTTATTCCCCGGCTCCTATTTGCTATGATCAACACGAATCTTAAGTTCTGGCGGCGTGAACTAGCCCTGACGCAAGCCCAGATGGCTGAAAAGCTGGGCATAAAACGTTCTTTGGTGGGAGCCTACGAAGAAGGGCGCGCCGAGCCCAAGCTAACCACCTTGGTAAACATGGCCCGCCTGTTCGGTATCACCCTGGATGCGCTGGTTACCACTGACTTTAGCAAGAAAAAGAATGCTAAAGCGGCTATGCTCCAGATGCAAAACCAGAATGCCGCGCCCGCTCAGGACGCTATGGCCAGCCGCCCCGGTGGCAACCTGCGCATACTGGCCCTGACCGTTGACAAAGATCAAAACGAGAACATAGAGCTGGTACCCCTGAAAGCCAGTGCCGGGTACCTCAACGGCTACGCCGATCCGGAGTATTTGGAGGAGCTGCCCAAGTTTCGTCTGCCCATGCTGGGTACTAACGGTACCTACCGGGCCTTCGAAATCAGCGGCGACTCTATGCTGCCCATTGCCTCCGGCACTGTGATTGTAGGCCGCTACGTAGATGACTGGCTGAGCATTAAGGATGGCACACCGTGCATCGTAGTAAGCAGCAAGGAAGGTATTGTGTTCAAGCGGGTGTTCAACCGCCTGAAGGATGCCGCTATGCTGGCCCTGCACTCCGATAACCCCGTGTACTCGCCCTACGAAATTGACGTGGAAGACGTGGTGGAAATCTGGGAAGCTAAATCCTACATCAGCAACACCTTCCCCATTGCTGACCTCTCGCTGAACCGCCTCGCCAGCATTGTGCTGGACCTGCAGCAGCAAATGACTACTATGAAGAAAGTGTAATCCGGGTTCCGGCCTGCATTCACCTCCTAAAGGACTGCCACCTCAATACACTGAGGTGGCAGTCCTTTTTTTGTTAGATGCCTATTGGAACGGCTGGCAGCCCTACAAACTTAACTTACGCCCCTCGGCCTGCGTAAGTGCCTTTTATCATCTTAGCCTCATCCCTATGCTTAAATACATTTCCTCCGCCGACCGCTACCACGCGGCCCCCGTACATTGGCTCAGCAGCTATTTCCTGTTTTCGTTTGCTGATTATTTTGACGCGAACAATGTACAGTTCGGGCCGCTGCGGGTATTTAACGATGACAGCATTGCCCCCAATTCCGGCTTTCCGCAGCATCCGCACGCCGAGATGGAAATCGTAACGCTGGTACTGGAAGGGGAAGTGACGCACGAGGATACGATGGGCAACAAAACCACCATCTCCAAAGGCGAAGTGCAGCGCATGACGGCCGGCACGGGCATGGCGCACGCCGAGTTTAACCGCTCCGACAAGCCCCTGCATATCTATCAGCTATGGTTTCTGCCCAATCAAAAGGGCCTGGCGCCCAGTTATGAGCAGAAGGACGTTGATTTCCTGGATACCAAGAATGAGTTAATCCCACTGGTTTCCGGCCAGAAAGTGCTGGAAGATGTGGTGTATATGAACTCCAACACTACAGTATACTGGTGCAATCTGAGCGAGGAAAAGACCGTTGCATTCAAAACGTTTCCCATTCGCCTCACCTTTCTGTACGTGAAGCAAGGCACCATTTACGTGAACGGTTCCGAGCTGGGTCCCAACGACCAGGCCCGTATGACCGATGAGCACGTGCTGGAAATCCGCGCTTCCAAAGACGCCCAGTTTATCCTGATTGACCTGCCCGCTACGGAGGCCAATTATTAAAATGCTAATAAGTCAGCCAAAAGAAAAGCCCGCCGGAAACGGCGGGCTTTTCTTTTGGCTATTGAAAGTTCTTCCTTATAGATTCGTGAAGTCGAAGGACTCCAGGAATTTCGTGGTGAAATTGCCGGCTTTGAATTGCTCGTCATCCATCAGCTTCAGGTGGAAGGGGATGGTGGTTTTTACGCCTTCTACCACAAACTCCGACAGGGCCCGCTTCATCTTCACAATGCACTCTTCCCGGGTCTGGGCCACGGTAATGAGCTTGGCAATCATGGAGTCGTAGTTGGGCGGAATGGTGTAGCCGGCATACACGTGCGTATCTACGCGCACGCCGTGGCCGCCGGGAATATGCAGCGTGGTGATTTTGCCGGGCGAGGGGCGGAAACCGTTCTTTGGATCCTCGGCGTTAATGCGGCACTCCATGGCGTGCATTTGCGGCTCGTAGTTGCGCCCCGAAATGGGGATGCCGGCCGCCACTTTGATCTGCTCCTTAATGAGGTCGTAGTTGATGATTTCCTCCGTCACGGGGTGCTCCACCTGAATGCGGGTGTTCATCTCCATGAAGTAGAAGTCGCGGTTGGCATCTACCAGAAACTCAATGGTACCTACGCCTTCGTAGCCAATAGAGCTGGCGCCGGCCACGGCTGCTTTACCCATTTTCTCCCGCAGCTCGGGGGTCATGAAGGGCGAAGGAGCCTCTTCCACCAGCTTCTGGTGGCGGCGCTGAATGCTGCAGTCGCGCTCCGAGAGGTGACACACGCGGCCGTACTGGTCGCCTACAATCTGTACCTCAATGTGGCGGGGTTCCACCACAAACTTTTCCAGGTACATCCCGTCGTTGCCGAATGCGGCTTTGGCTTCGGTGCGGGCATCGTTCCAGGCCTTCTCAAACTCGTCTTCAGAGTTGATGATGCGCATGCCGCGCCCACCGCCGCCGGCCGTGGCCTTCAGAATAACGGGGTACTTAATTTTGGCGGCAATCTTGAGGCCCTGCTGAACAGAATCCAGCAAACCCACGGAGCCCGGAATGCAGGGTACGCCGGCCGCAATCATGGTGGCTTTGGCCGAAGCCTTGTCGCCCATCTGGTTGATCATCTCGGGCGAAGCCCCGATGAACTTGATGCCGTTTTCCTGGCAAATGCGCGAGAACTCCGCATTTTCCGACAGGAAACCATAACCAGGGTGAATAGCATCGGCGTTGGTAATCTCGGCCGCCGCAATCAGACTGGGCATGTTCAGGTAAGACAGCGTAGACGGTGGCGGGCCAATGCACACGGCTTCGTCGGCGAAGCGTACGTGCAGGCTTTCCTTATCGGCGGTGGAGTACACGGCCACCGTTTTGATGCCCATTTCCTTGCAGGTACGAATAATGCGCAGCGCAATTTCGCCCCGGTTGGCAATCAGAATTTTCTTGAACACAGCTCTGGTATAGATGTGAGAAGTGAGAGCCCAGAGGCCGGACTGTGAAGGGATATATGCCCGTTCAGGAGTCCAAGCTCTAAGCTCTCACCGCTAAGTTCTAAAATTACATCGGCTCAATGAGGAACAACGGCTGGTCGAACTCCACGGGCGAAGCGTTTTCCACCATGGCCTTCACCACGCGGCCGGACAGCTCGGCTTCAATTTCGTTGAACAGCTTCATGGCTTCGATGATGCAGATTACCTGGCCTTTCTCCACCAGGTCGCCTACCTGCACAAAAGCCGGCGACTCCGGGCTGTTGCTGCGGTAGAACGTGCCAATCATGGGTGCTTTCAGCGGCACATAGCTGCCGGCAGCATCCGGGGCGGGCGCGGCGGCAGGGGCGGGAGCAGCGGCCACAGGGGCAGCCGGTGCGGCAGCGGCCACAGGGGCGGGCGCGGCCGGAGCAGCCATAGTACCCCCCACAATTCGGGTGTTGGGCTCACGCTGCACCGAGATTTTGAACTCCTCGGTTTCGATATTGACTTTGTTCAGACCTGACTTGGCAATAAAATCAATGAGGTCCTGGAGTTCTTTGGCTTTCATGGGCGGGTCGGCTGGCTGTTTCGGCTGCTTATTTAACTCTTTCGACATAGGAGTAGTCGCTGGTCTTGATGCGAATTTTAGTGTCGGTATCAATGAACAACGGCACCTGAATGCGGGCCCCGGTTTCCACGGTGGCGGGCTTCAGGGTGTTGGTAGCCGTGTCGCCGCGCAGGCCGGGCTCGGTATAGGTTACCACCAGCTCCACAGTAGTTGGCAGCTCGGCCGTGAGGGGCTGCTCGGTTTCCGCGTGGAACAGAATGGTAACGGTCTGGCCTTCCTTCATCAAATCGGCAAAGGGTACCATAGCTTCGGGCAGCACTACCTGCTCAAACGTTTCATTATCCATGAACGTGTAGCCGTAGTCGTCCTTAAACAGGTACTGGTGGGGGCGCTGCTCTACGCGGGCAGTTTCCACTTTTACGCCAGCATTGAAGGTGTTGTCGATTACCCGCCCGGTTTTGATGTTACGAAGCTTGGTCCGCACAAAGGCCGGGCCTTTGCCGGGCTTCACGTGCTGGAATTCGGTAATGACGTGCAGGTCGCCGTTGTAGTTCAGGACGAGCCCGTTGCGAAAATCTGCGGTTGTGGCCATGGTAGTAAATTCTGAGGTAGGAATTCAGAATCAGGAAGTATGAGTGGTTTGGGGAAACACAACTGTTGGGCTGCCCCGGTCATAATTCGTAATTCTGAACAGAAGCGGGTGCAAGTATAGAAGTTTTCCGCGTGAGAGCCGCCAGAATCAGGCGTTTTGCGCGGCAGGTTTTGGGTCGTAAGCCCACTTGAGGTAAATAGCGCCCCAGGTGAAGCCCCCACCAAAGGCGGCCAGAATCAGGTTGTCGCCTTTGTGCAGTTGCTGTTCGTAGTCGGCCAGGCACAGCGGGAGGGTGCCGTTGGTAGTGTTGCCGTACTTGTGAATATTCAGCATCACTTTCTCCGGACCTACGCCCATGCGGTGGGCGGTGGCATCAATTATGCGCTTATTGGCCTGGTGCGGTACCAGCCACGCTACATCCTGGTGGGTGAGGTGGTTGCGCTCCATTACCTGAGCGGCTACATCAGCCATGTTCTTCACGGCAAATTTGAAGACCGTAGCGCCTTCCTGGTACACGTAGTGCTCCCGGTTCTGGACGGTTTCCAGGGAAGGCGGGCGGCGGCTGCCACCCGATTTCTGGTGCAGGAAAGGCTCGCCGTTACCGTCTGAATGCAGTTCCTGATCAATCAGCCCCAGCCCTTCGGTATTCGGCTCCAGCAATACCGCGCCGGAACCGTCGCCGAAGATGATGCAGGTGGAGCGGTCAGTGTAGTCAATGATGCTCGACATCTTGTCGGCGCCCACTACAATGACCTTTTTGTAGGTGCCAGTTTTGATAAACTGGGCCCCGGTAGCCAGGGCATACAGGAAGCCGGAGCAGGCGGCCTGCATATCAAAGCTAAACGACTTGGTGGCGCCAATGGCCGCCGAAATAATGTTGGCCGTAGCCGGAAAAACCAGGTCCGGAGTGGTGGTGGCGCAAATCAGCAGGTCAATATCCTCGGCCTTGGTATTCGTTTTGGCCAGCAGCAGCTGCACCGCCTTAATAGCCATAACCGAGGTGCCCTGGTTCTCGCCTTTCAGAATGCGGCGCTCCTGGATACCCGTGCGACTCAAGATCCACTCGTCGTTGGTATCTACCATCGTCTCGAGCTCTTTATTGGTCAACACGTAGTCGGGCACATACGCACCCACTCCGGTAATGGCAGCAGTGATATTCATCGCAAAAAGAAGATAACGCAGCTAAGAAAAAATCCGGCCGGGGCCGGACTTTGTCATTTTAGGACTTGAAGGTGCTTTTTATCTGGTCTGATATGCCGGAGTCGGCCATCTGGAACCCTTGCAGCAGCATGTTGCAGATAGCCTGCGGCGTGCTCACTCCGTGTCCGATAATGGCATTGTCGTTGATACCCAAGATAGGGCTTCCGCCAATGGCTTCGTAGTTAAAGTTATCGAAGAAGGGGTCTTGCATCTTCTTCTCGGCCATGATTTCATACACCGACTCGGCCATTTTCAACAGCACGTTGCCGGTGTAGCCGTCGCAGACAATGACGTCCGCTTTGTCGTTGAACAGGTCACGACCTTCAATATTGCCGATGAAGTGCAGGTGCGGATTGACTTTCAGCAGCTGGTGTGCGGCCTGCATTACGGCCGTACCCTTGCCTTCTTCCTCACCCAGGTTCATCAAACCTACTTTTGGCTGCGCAATACCCAGCACGTACTGGGCGTACAAGGAGCCCAGCTCCCCGAATTGCTCCAGCATTTCGGGTTTGCAGTCGGCGTTGGCGCCCACGTCCAGCATAATACCAAACCCACCGGCCAGCTTCGGAACAAAGTTGGCAATGGCGGGCCGCAGCACACCCGGAACGGGTTTTACACTGAACATAGCTCCCACCAGCATAGCGCCCGTGTTGCCAGCAGAACAGAAGGCTTCTACCTCGCCGGCATGCAGCATCCGGTAGCCAACGGCAATACTGGAGTCCTGCTTTTGCTGGTAGGCTTTGGCCGGATGTTCGCCCATCTCAATTACCTGCGAGGCAGAAACGAGAATAAGGCTGGCAGCCGCGGGCCCATGCTTTTCAAGCAGGGGCCGCACGGCATCTTCCTGGCCAATAAGCACAATCTGAGCTTTGCCAGCCAGCAAACCAGCGGCCAGCACAGCGCCGTCGACGGCAGCCTGGGGAGCAAAATCGCCCCCCATTGCGTCCAGGGCTATCTTCATGTACGAAAGTTCAAGGGGTCTATGGTCGGGAGAGCACTCCGGCTTGGGGCCGGCAAAACGAGGAAAAGCGGTGGGCTATTCTTCGTCGGGAGCAGCGGCAGCGGTAGCTACGGGAGCGTAACCCTTAATAGCTACTTTACCGTGCAGGTACAGGTCGCCGTCAACCACATAGGCTTTGTGACGCAGGTGCAACTCACCAGTGGTATTGCAGATAGAAATAGCCTTAGGAGTCAGGTTCTGGTGGGTGCGACGCTTGTCGCGACGGGTTTTGGAGGTGCGCCGCTTAGGATGTGCCATGAGTAAAAGTCAGTAGAAAAAACAAAGAAAAATCGAGAGAAAACTTAGTTGAGGTTGCGCAGGGCGTTCCACCGGGGGTCCGTGGTGTCCTCATCATCGTCATTCGCATCGTCCTGCGAGCGGGTACTGAAGATGAAGGTACTATCGGCGTCGGGGTTTTCGTCGGGCTCATTCTGGAAGCGCGGGTGCAGCTTCTTCATGGGCAAGGCCAGCGCAATGTAATCGAAGAGGTGCTCGGCAATGGGCAGCGTCTGCGTCTCCGGGGTAATCTGCAGCACATTATCGTCCAGCTCGGTCACCTTATCACCGTAGCGCACCAGCAGTTGCTCCTGCACGTCAATGGGGTAATCGAACTCGTCCAGGCTCCGGTCGCAGATCAGCTTCACGGTGCCTTTAATGTGAAAATCCAGGGTCAGCACCCGCTCGGTCTTGGTCAGGGCCAGGTCCACGTGCAGGTTGCCATCCTGAATGATGTTTTGCTCGAACCGCTCAAAAAATGCACGGTCGAGCTCAAACGCAAACGGGTGCGTTTTAAGCGCGAGCTTGGCAATAGCCAAATCAAATTGTGCGTCCTTTTTCACAGATAGGGTAATAGCAGGCGGCAAAAGTAGGAATATTTCCGCTTTGGTAAAAGTTACAGCGGCTTATGACAGCGGGTCAGGCGTTCTTTAAAATGAAATCGGAAGGAATGCCTAACCGTTCGTAAAGGCGTTTGGCCAGGTCAAGCGTTACGCGCCGTTTGCCACTCAAAATCTGGGAGAGACGCCCGGCGGGTACATCCAGCAGTTGCGCCAGATCCTTTTGCTTGAGGCGCATCTGCTGTCGTTTCAGCTCAATCATTTCGGCCAGGGAGGTCGGCAGATTGGGAATGGGCAGCAGGCCCAGCTTGCTTTCGTAAGTATCCAGCGCAATAATCAGCTCCCGAAACTCGGCTTCCAGAGCGGCATTCCCTTCCACGCCTGCTGCTACCAGCGCGTCCAGTCGGCGGAGCGCAGTACGGTAATCAGTAGGGGTGTTGAGCGTCATGGAAAGCAGTTAAAAAGCAAACCGGCACAGCATCCTCCGGATTTGAGAATACAAACCTACGGCTGAATTTTTAAAACTGCAAATAAAATTTCAATTTTGGAAAGATTGTTTCGTTTCTGTGCTTATTTCAGTTCCTTATCTTTTCTCCTTTAGCGCTGCCTGCCCGGCCCGCTCGCGCACCAGATTGCAGGCCATGTAAAGGGCTTCCCGGAAGGAAGTTGGATCGGCGCGGAACGAGCCGGCCAGGCCGTATGCCGTACCGTGGTCGGGGGAGGTGCGGATAACGGGCAGGCCCGCCGTGAAGTTGACGCCCCGTTCAAAGGCCAGAGTTTTAAACGGAATCAGGCCCTGGTCGTGGTACAAGGAAAGCGTAGCATCAAACTGCCGGAACTGGCCGGTGCCGAAGTAGCCATCGGCCGGGAACGGGCCGAAAACCAGGTGACCATCATTCAGAAAATCCTGAATCACGGGCTCCACAATCTCCTGCTCTTCGGTACCCAGCAGCCCGTTTTCACCGGCGTGGGGATTAAGCCCCAGCACGGCCACGCGGGGTTTCTGAATGCCAAAGTCCTGCTTCAGGGAGTTCAGCAGAATGCGCAGCTTGGTTGCCAGCAACTCTTTGGTGATTTTGCCGGGCACGTCTTTCAGGGCAATATGGCCCGTAACAGTAGCCACGCGCAGCTCTTCGCTGGCCAGCAGCATGAGGCTTTCGGGGGCACCAAAAAAGCTGGTCAGAAATTCCGTGTGGCCGGGGTAGCGGAAGTCATCGGCCTGGGTGTTTTCCTTGCTGATGGGCGCCGTTACCAATGCATCCAGCAAACCGGCCTTCAGGTCGCGGGCAGCGGCCAGCAACGACTGCCGGGCGGCCGCACCACTGGCCGCGCTGGGCTGGCCGGGCGTGAGGGAGAAATCATCCTCCCAGCAGGTTACCGCGTTCAGCTTGCCGGGGTCAATATCGGCGGCGGAGCGCACCTGCCGGAAGGTGAGGTGCCCGGCCTGCTCGTCGACCGGAAACTCATCGAAAAGGACCGTTGCCGTGCCGTACACCACAGGCGTGCAGTACTTGAGCAGGCGGCTGTCGAGAAACGTCTTATAAATGATTTCCGGCCCGATGCCAGCCAGGTCACCGACGGAAATACCAATGCGTGGGAGCATGAGTGAGGTTTTACTTGGAGTTATCTAGTTGAGGCGGGCATGTTGAGCCTGCCAATTGTCCTGTTGAGCTAAGTCGGGACATCTCGCGTGCTGATGTTGCAGTGGTAATCATTGTATACCACACTAGCGAGATGCTTCGACTACGCTCAGCATGACCGTTTCATTATGGTTCTAAAGCTTAGGCTTTCGCTTTCAAAAAATCATAGAGCAGGCGCACGGCCGTGCCTGTGCCGCCTTTGCCGCGGTAGCTGTCGGGGGCCGTGAGGTAAGCGGGGGCGGCAATATCGAGGTGAATCCAGGGGTAGCCTTCGGTAAAGCGCTCTAGGAATTTACCGGCGGATATCTGGCCGGCTTCGGGCTTGCCTAGGTTGGCCAGGTCGGCAATGTCGCTCTTGATGTGCTCGGCGTATTCTTCCCACAGCGGGAATTCCACGATGCGCTCATACACGCGGTTGCCGGCCGTTTTCAGCGCGGCCATTGAGTCGTCCTCGGTAGTGCCCATGGCGGCAATGCCTTCTTTGCCCACAGCGCGGGCAGCAGCACCAGTCAGGGTGGCTACGTCAACTACCAGCTCAGGATGATATTTCTTGGCGAAGGCCAGCGCATCACCCAACAGCAGGCGGCCTTCGGCATCCGTATTCAGGACTTCTACCGTGAGGCCGCTGTACATGGTAATCACGTCGCCGGGGGTGAAGGCCAGGCCGCCGGGGCGGTTGTCGGTGGCGGGCACCAGGCCGATGACGTGCAGGGGCACCTGGTTTTTAGCCAGCGCATAGAGCGTGCCTACTACGGCGGCGCCGCCGGCCATGTCGCACTTCATGGTGTCCATGCCGCCGGGGGTGGGCTTCAGGCTTAGCCCGCCGGTGTCGTACACCACGCCTTTGCCGACGAGCACATACGGCTTGTCGTTTTTAGCATCTGCCGGCTTGTATTCCATAATGGTGAACGTGGGCGGCTCGGGGCTGCCTTGGTTCACGGCCAGCAGGCCACCCATGCGCAGGGCTTCGATGCGCACCAGATCCAGAATTTCGGTGTGGAAACCGGCCTGCTCACCGGCCTCGGCCATGCGCTCGGCAAACTGGATGGCGTTGAGCTTATTCAGCGGCGCATTTACCAGGTCGCGGGCCAGTATTACGCCGTCCACGATATTTGCAAGTTCCTGCACGGCAGCTTCCGTCAGGTTAGGGGCGGAGAGATGCACGGAGGTCAGCTCGGCCGTGGCTTTCGACTTCGCATCGGTTTTATAGCCTTCAAACTGGTAGGCCGTGAGGGCCAGGCCTTCAGCGAAGGGCAGCGCGCCCGCGCCATCGGCCGTCAGGTCCTGCACGAACACTTCGTTTACCTTGTCGGCTTTCAGCTGGGCGTGGAGCTTGTGGCCCTGCTTGCGCAGGTCTTCGGCTACCTGATAGGGTGTTTTTTTATCGGCAGCCACCACAAAATAATGGCGGTGCGAGTAATGATTCAGCGAAAACAGCTTGTTATCGGCGGCCAGCTGATCGGCCACAAACTGGAGGGCCTGGGCCGGTAAATCAGCGGTGGCTTCCGCAGGCAGCGTGGTGGTGCTAGCGGGCAGCAGGAAAACCGTGTTGGCGTTTTTAGGGAATTCGGTGGCGTAGGCGAGCTGAAGCGACATAGTCAAACGTATCTTTGAGGGCGTGCAAGGTAGTTGTTTTGTAGAAGTGAGATGCTGGTACGAGGAAGGCTGACATAAGTAGGCCGCCTTCTTCCCCCATTTGCTCACCCAAATTCTGCATACGCACTTTACGGCCCTGCGCCTCATCACTCGCCTTACCTTCCCTGAAAATGGATTCAGTTAAAGCCAAAAAACACCTCGGTCAACACTTCTTGGCCGATCCAAACATTGCGCGGCGCATTGTGGAATCGTTGCAGCTGCCCGATGGCGTAACCGAGGTGCTGGAAATTGGCCCGGGCATGGGCGTGCTGACGGGTACCCTGCTGCAGCACACTGAGTATCGCACGTCAGTAGTAGAAATTGACCGCGAATCGGTGGCGTATCTGCAGCAGCATTTTCCTTCGCTGGACGGCCGTATTCATTCCGCCGACTTTCTGAAGATGGATTTGGGGAAGCTCTATAATGATCAGCCCATCAGCATCATCGGTAATTTTCCTTACAACATCAGCACCCAGATTTACTTTCAGGTGCTGGCCCACCGCCAGCAGGTGCGCGAGGTAGTGGGCATGATTCAGAAGGAAGTAGCCGACCGCCTAGCGGAAGGGCCTGGGACCAAAACGTACGGCATTCTGAGCGTGCTTTTGCAGGCTTATTATAAGATAGAATACCTGTTTACGGTGCCCCCGCACGTGTTTAACCCGCCGCCCAAGGTGCAGTCGGCCGTTATACGCCTCACCCGTAACACCACCGAAAAGCTGGACTGCGACGAGAAGCTGTTCTTCAAAGTGGTAAAGCAGGCTTTTTCCACCCGCCGCAAAACGCTGCGCAATGCGCTAAAGCCCTTCGGCATGCTGCCGGAGAATACTACAGACCCTATTTTTGAGAAACGGGCCGAGCAGTTGAGCGTGGCTGATTTTGTGGGGCTGACGCAGCACGTGGAGAAATTCCGGCATAACGATTAGCCGTTTTCGCCCGCCCCCTGTTACCGCATACTTCATCAATAGTTGTAGAAAATTCAGCCAGTGTCCCTCTGCCTCGTTATCGATGAAATGCACCCCAGCCTGCCCGATTACATGGCAGAAATAGGGGTGAAGCTGCATTACCGACCTGATCTGATCGCGGCCGAAGTACCCGCCGCCCTGGCCGCCCACCCCTACGATGGCCTGATGGTGCGCAGCAAGCTGCGCATTACGGCTGCCCTGCTCTCGCACGGCCCCCAACTGCGCTACGTAGCCCGGGCCGGCGCCGGAGTAGATAACATTGACGAAGAGGCCCTGACGGCCGCCGGCGTATCTCTGCTGAACGCGCCGGAAGGCAACCGCGACGCCGTGGGCGAATACGCGCTGGGCCTGCTCCTGGCGCTGCTCCGCAACATCGTGCGTGCTGACCAGGAAGTACGGCAGGGCCAGTGGCGGCGCGAGGCCAACCGGGGCGAAGAGCTGGGCGGCAAAACCGTGGGTATCCTCGGGTGCGGGCACATGGGCAAAGCCTTTGCGCGCCGCCTGGCCGCCTTTGGCTGCACGGTGCTTACCTACGACCAAGACCCGTTCTGCGACACTGGCGGCTTTGCCAGCGCCGTAACCCTAACGGAGCTGCAAGCCCGGGCCGAAGTGCTAAGCCTGCACATTCCGTATACCGCGGCCAATCATCATTTTGTGAATGAAGCGTTCCTGAACGGCTTCCGCAACCCCATCTGGCTGCTGAACACGGCCCGCGGGGAAGTGCTGGACCACGCGGCCTTGGTGTGGGCCCTGCAAGTAGGGCAGGTGCGCGGCGCGGCCCTCGATGTGCTCGAAAATGAAAAACTTCCGGCTCTTTCGCCGGAGCAGCAGGCGCGCTTCGGGTTTCTGGCCACGGCCCCCAACGTGGTGCTCTCGCCGCATATCGGGGGCTGGACGCACCAGTCTTATGAGCGCATTAATCAGGTGCTGGCTCATAAAATTGCGGCATTCCTGCGTCCGTAAAGGAATCTTCGGGAGCCGGCCTATGGCAACATTAGTGGCAGACTCGTATATTTGTCTCAAACCTGTATCGGGAGAACGGTCGGCACTGCTGACCGTTCTCCTTGTTTTTTAGCTTACCATCTCACGCTCATGTCTACTGTCAACTATTATACCCCGGAAGGCCTGCAAAGACTCAAGGACGAACTGCAGGACCTCAAAATCCGCGGCCGCGCCGAGGCCGCCCGTCAGCTGGCTGAAGCACGCGACAAGGGCGACCTGAGCGAGAATGCCGAGTACGACGCCGCCAAGGAGTCGCAGGGTCACCTGGAATTGAAAATCTCCAAGCTGGAAGAAGTGCTGGGCAATGCCCGCCTGCTGGACGAAAGCAACCTGGATGCTACCAAAGTGCTCATTATGAGCAAGGTGAAGCTGAAGAACCTGAAGAACAACATGGTACTCGACTACACCCTGGTAGCGGAGGAAGAAGCCAACCTGGCCGCCGGTAAGATTTCCGTGAAGTCTCCCATTGGCAAAGGTCTGCTAGGCAAATCGGCTGGCGATACGGCCGAAATTACCGTACCCGCCGGCAAGCTGCAGTTCGAGATTCTGGAAATTTCGCGCTAGCTGATTGCAAAGCGGAGCCAGCATTGGCTCGCTTAAAAACTAATCTACAAGAGGCCAGGCTGCGTATGCGCCCTGGCCTCTTTGCATTTTCGGCCCTGAAGCCTCACCTTGCTGCCCCATGAACCGGAGTTGGCTGGCCTATACTCTTTGCCCTGATTTTCCGGGCCCTCGTCATTCACTTAAAACGCTGATATTATGCCTTCTATCTTCTCGCGCATCGTTTCCGGCGAGCTACCGGCCTACAAAGTAGCCGAAGACGACCACCACCTGGCCTTTCTGGACATTACGCCGCTGGTAGAAGGACACACCCTAGTAATTCCGAAGAAGGAAGTAGACTATATTTTCGACCTGCCGCCCGCTGAGTTGGCTGCCCTGCACCTGTTTGCGCAGCGCGTAGCAAAAGGGGTGCAGGCTGCCGTGCCCTGCCGGCGCATTGGCGTGGCCGTAATTGGGCTGGAAGTGCCGCACGCGCACATTCACTTGATACCTATGCACAAGGTTTCCGATATGAACTTCGCCAATCCCAAGATTAAGGTGGCCGAGGAGCGCATGAAGGAGCTGGCCGCCGCCATTGCCGCCAAAGTACCCGATAATGGTATTGCCGCCGCTGAAAAAACAGTGTCTGCCCCCAAAGCCACGGGCAGCGGAGACAAGGCATCGGCTGAGGCAGATGCTACCCTAAATCAGCTGCAGCAGCTCACCAAAGGGCTGTTTTTTATGAGCGAATCGGATGCGCCGCTGGAAGCCGTGAGCCTGGCCGCGCCGGACGGAGCGCTGTCGGACAAAGCGCTGGTGAAGCTGGTTGGTATGCCTGCCGATACCAAAGTGGAAACCCAGGAGCTGACCTACTTCCTGCGCAACCACACTGCCGACGACGGCGTGCTGGGCGACCCCGCGCTGGCTAACCGCTTCAAGGCCCTGCAGATGTTCCTGAAACAGGAGCTGCAGGACGTGAAAGTGTATCGGCTGGGCGGTGGCCCGCAGGTAATTGTATATGCTTTGGGCAAAACCGATGACGGCAAGCTGGCCGGCTTTAAAACCGTGCTGACGGAAACCTAGGATAACTGAGAAAGGCTCAGGCTTAATAATTCTTACCAAAGCAGACCACCTTGGGAAAGGTGGTCTGCTTTGTTAAATGGACTTGAGAAAGTTGATAAAAATCAAATGCCGGACTCACGGCGGCTGCGGTTTTCGCGCTCAAAAACCTTAGTCAGCACGATAAAATAGGAGAGGAGCAAAGGGCCGAGAACCAGACCCAGAATGCCGAAAATCTCAACGCCCAGCACCACCCCGGCCAGCGTGATAAGCGGGTGGATATCCCCGATGCGCTTGGCCAGCACAATGCGCAGCAGGTTGTCGATGTTCATAATGAAGATGAATCCCACCAGCAGCAGGCCTACCCCCTGAGAAGTCTCGCCCTGCGCAATTTTAATGATGGCGGCCGGCCCCCAGACCAACGGAGTGCCCAGCACGGGAATAAAGGCCATAAAGAAAGCCACCACCCCCCAGAAATCAGCATCGCTCACGTCAAAAAACCATAGAGCGCCTCCCGTCAGAATAGCCTGGACAATGGAGATAAGCGCCGACCCGATAACGTTGGCATTCACGTTGTTTTTCAGGGACTCGCCCATTTCGCGCAGCGTGCCGGGGCGGAAGGGCAGGTAGCGGTGCAACCCCCGCAGAAAGGCAGCCTCCTCAATAAACATGAAATACAGCGCAAACAGCATAAGGCCAATTACTACCGTGAAATGCAGGAGCCCGCTGGCCAGGGATGGAATGCGCTGGCTCAGCCAGCTCATGGTCTGCTGCACAATGGTGCGCACATTTTGCTCGGAGGTGAACGTATAGCCAATCAGCACCTCTACCCGGTGCAGCACGGCCATAATCTGGCTGGTGTCCTGCGCGTACTGCCGGATGCGGTCCACCAACATGAAGGTGAGGGCCGTGAAGGGCAGAATAATAACCACAAAGGCAAAAGTGAGCAGGAAAGCCGAGACAAACTGCTTATTCCAGCCCCGCTCGTTTACCAGCTTCTGAAACCACGGGCGGAACACTACATACAAAATGCCGGAGCCTAAAAAGGCCGTAGTATAGCTACCCAGCCCCACCAGAATAAGAGTAGCCAGCCCCACCAGACATACAATAAGCAGGATGTGCTGCTGACGGGCGGTGTAAATGTTTTCGTTAGACATGGCCGCGGGAAAAGGAAGGAGGCGGCAAATTACAGTTTCAGCCCAAAAAACAGTTGCCCCAACATGGCGGGCACGTTGGGGCAATGGATACAGGCGGTGTATAGGCTACAGCTTAAACTGAGCGCATACTTTCACGCCGAAATTTTTGGCCCCGGGATTATCCAGGTAGGTGAGGCGGTGAATGAAATCGACGCGCAGCACCTTGAAGATATTCTCCACGCCGTAGCCCATTTCTACATACGGCGCCGTGCCCAGCGGGCGGAAAGTAGGCAGGTTCTGGCCCTGGGAATCCACGGTGGGCGTAGCAAGGCGGTTGGCCTCGCTCACGCCGCCATATAGCACGTTGGCCGAGGCCAGCAGGCGCCAGTCGAGCTTTTTGAGCACGGGTACGGAGTTGATGAACAGCCCTTCAAAGTAGTGCTCAGCATGCAGCGAAGCATACCGGTCGCTCACAAACTCGAAGTAGCGCATCAGGTTGTAGGCATTGCTGGTATAAATGGGCGACTCATTACCCAGGTGCGTTTTTAGCACCGGGTAGGGCACCGTGCTGGGAATGTAGCCCGCATCAAGGGTATACTCGGTGCGGCCCAGCTGCCCCAGCGGCAGGCTTTGCGCCACCAACAGATTAAACTTCTGGTATTGGAAGTCGCTGCCCAGCACGTTATCAATGCCCAGCGTGTAGCGGAACGTGAAGACCGGCCACTTGCGCAGCCCCACCGCGTAGCGCCGGTTTTTGTTCTGAATGAGCACCTCATCGGGCGCGTAGCGCGACTCCAGAATAACTTCGGATAAGGAGAACTTGTCGGCGGTAGGTGCGCCGGGTTGGTGCAGGTCGCTGGTGTAGTAGGCGAAATCGTAGAGCGGATCGAAGCGCTGGTGGCGCAGCGTGAGCTTCTGCGTGAAGCCGTGGAACAGGTCGGACTGGGCTGAGAGGCCGGTAACATCACGCCACAGCGGCCGGCCGGGCTTAATATTGCCAAAGCGCACGGCGGCATCAAACAGCGGGTTTTCAATGGCGTAGTCGTTATCCAGCAGCGCTACCTGATCTACATCGTGGCTGCGCTCAAAGCGCAGCAGCGTCCAGTTGCGCCGGGCCAGGACCCGGTAGCCGGAGAGGCCATACTTCACGTCCCGGTCTTTGGTACCGTAGGCCACATAAGTGCGCGCAAACCAGTTCGGGCTCAGGTCGCCGGTGGTGCGGAAGCCCACCTGCAGGCGGCTGCCTTCCACGTTGTTGTAGGTGTACAGGCTGGGAATGGGGCCGATTTCCAGCTTACCCACCTGCTTGTAGCCCGTCACCAGCAAATCGGCCAGCTCCAGCGCCGACTGCACCGAGCGCAGCTTCCCTACCGAATCCAGGGCCGTGAGCGTGCGTACTTCCTGCGCCGACAAGGTATCGGGCCGATGCTGGTTCCAGAACCCGGCCGGCACCTCCAGCGCATCTACCGCGGAGGCAAACGGCTGCTCATAGAACTTGGCCTCGTGGGGTTGATCTGTGGCGAAGTTGGAATTGACGGTGTTAAAGCGCACCAGCAGGCCGGTTTGCTTTTTATTGGGTTTGAGGCCCACTACTACGCGGGTGCGCTGCGGCAGCCAAGGACCGGCCGGGGTAGGCGCCAGATCCTGATACACCCGAATCTGATCCACGAAATTGATGTTGGCCTTGGGGTCTACGCTCAGGTCTACGCGCCGCAGGGCATAGTCTTTCATCGTAATCCAGATGCGGCCGGTAAATGCCAGATCCTGCGGCCGCCGCGGAAATACCTTCAGCTGGTAGCAGCGGTCCTGTCCCACCAGCACGGAGTCTTCCAGGTCATAATCATAGGTGATGCGCCAGCCCTCGGCAATGGGGGAAATGAAGTCTTTCCCCATCACAATCTGCCAGTTGGGGTAGAAATCGTAATCCTGAAACGAGGAGCCGAGCACCTGCGACAGCACCGAACCATCCCGCGGGGCCACGCCGTGCAGCTGGGAGTGCTTGATGTCTTCCCGCTCCCGGTTGGGCCGGTGCCGCACGTAGTAGCGCGAGAGCACCTCGGAGGCAAACACCGGCACCGTAGGCTTGCCGCTGGCGTTGCGCTCCATTTCGCCCACCGTCTGCGCCACGGAGGTCATGTCCCGGATAACCTTTTGCTTGGCCAGGCGGGCCGTTACATCAGATAAGGAAACCTCAACGCGGTTGTAGCTATCGAACTCAAATGAACCCAGCTGGGCTTTATCGTGCTCTTTCTTGTGGGCCTGCACTTTGCGCAGAATAGCAAAGGCCGGGTTCTCGCCCCCGTGCACCGTTACCTCGCCCAGGGCAAAGGAGCTGCTTTTCAGCGCGAAGCCAACTGTTTGCTGTGGCTGCCGGGAAACCTTCCGGCTAAGCGGCCGGAAACCTACTGCGCCAGCCGTAAGCGAATCAACCGGTTGGGGAACGGTGAGCTGAAAACGACCATTTTCATCGGCCGTAGCCCCCAGGCTGGTGCCGCGCACAAACACGGAGGCAAAAGGTACTGGCTGCCCCGTAGCGGCCTCCGTGACATGTCCGCTAAATACAATTCGTTGAGCAAATGAAACCGGAGCTGTCAGTAAAAAGAACAGGATTCCTAATAGAGTAAATTTTTGCATGCGCACCTAAATCCAACGTACTTCTAAATCAATCGTGCAAGGTACCGCCGATACTTTATGAACCCATGATATTTAATATAAGTATTTGACAATCAACACAAATAATTAAATATAAGAATAGCACAAATAAGGCACGCTGCCGGAGGAGTTCCGGGGAGAGGTGCCCGCATAACCAGCGGTAGATTGCTATTGTTTACCTAAAAAATAGGATACTGTATTTCATTGATCAGTAAGCGGTATACATTTCTGAAGTCCAAAACAGCTACCGTGTTG
Source organism: Hymenobacter sp. DG25A (assembly GCF_001280305.1). Classification (NCBI taxonomy): domain Bacteria; kingdom Pseudomonadati; phylum Bacteroidota; class Cytophagia; order Cytophagales; family Hymenobacteraceae; genus Hymenobacter; species Hymenobacter erythromyxa. Next base: position 1,219,335 of record NZ_CP012623.1, read on the forward strand.
TGCCCATGTCTACCTGGCTTTCCAGCCGCTCCTGTACTATCGTAGGCACTTTGCTCAGCAAATCCAGCCCGGTGGCATTCTCAATGGCATCTACTGAAACCCGGTAGCGGCTCCAGTCGGGGTTTACGCTCTGGTCGTTGGGCGTGTCTACCGCAATAATGCGGGCTTTGCCGTTGCTGATGCGGGTGAGGTCATCGGCGCCTTCGGGGAGGACGACCAGCACTTTCCACACCCGGGCGGGCACCGTTACGTGGCCATTATCCAGGGTGGTAGCAAAGCCGGCGGTGCCGGTGCCGCCTTTCCCGTAGCTGCCCATAATGATGTAAACCTCGTTGCCGCGCTGCACCAGGGAGCGGGCATATTCCTCCAACTTAGACCAGGTGCGCTGGTTGTTATTGCCGGCTTGCGGAATCATGTTGGTCATCAGGAAGGTGGCCGAGTTGTCGTCCAAGTCGGTGGTGCGGTCGGCGGAGGGGCAGTTGTGGCCCCGGTCGAAACCGCCACCGGAGTAGCTGCGCGGCGTTACCTGGTAAAACTGGCGCGGCAAGGCGGGGTCGGGGCGGAAGTCATCCTGGCGCGGGGCGCTGCCCATCCAGGCCCGGTTGAGGTGCCAGCTTACCCAGGTAGGCGTGCCGCGCAGGGCGTTGTAGCTCAGCGTGTACTGCGGCTTCACCATCAGATAGTTGGTGGGGTTATCGAGGCTGCCGGTAGCACCGCTGGGGTTGCCCAGCGCCATGTTGTCGTCGCGGCTGACCACCACAGCATCGGCCTGGGGCCGGTTCTGAGCGGGAGCGGGCGTAACGGCCGCCGGCGCGCTGCCGGCCGTGGTTTCCAGTGCAATATCATCCAGATTCAGGCGGGCACTGCCGCCGTCGGTCTTGCGGATTTCCAGGCGGAAGGGCCGGGTGGCAGCTACCGGAAAAGTAGCCGTTACCAGCTGCGCTCCGCTGGTGCGCACCGGTTGGCCCAGTCGGGAAAAAAGGCGGCCGCCATCCTGGCTGGCCCATACTTCCCAGGTGCTGGCCCCATCGGTGCCGTAGCTGGCGGCGCTGATGCGAATGGTGCGCACCGTGGCCGGAGCATCGAAATTCATGCGCAGCCGACCCTGGCCCCGCAAACGCGCGGCGTGGGTGCCGTTTTTATGGTCGGCGGGGGCTGAGCCAATCAGGGCATCCGTGAAGTGCCAAGTGCCGGAGCTCAGCTGCTCGTCGCCCTCCGCATACGCGGTTTTGCTGCCCGCCTCAAAAGTTTCCGGGAAACGGCCCGCTACGGGCGTTTGAGCAGGCTGCTCCGTAGGCAGGTTCTGGGGTTGCTGCTGAGAGCAGGCCAGAATAGAAAGGCCCAGCAGAAAGCTGGTAAGAGGCAGCATAGCGCGCATGTTCAGGGTAATTAAGCCGCGCAAAAATAGCACACCTGCGGGAGAGCGGGGCTATTAGTAGGCAGCTACCTCATCAGCCTTACAATCAGGTAAGACAAGCCAGCGTGAGGAGGGAGGCGCCCACCAGGGCCCAGGTGCGCAGCAGGCGGTTTACCTGCTCGTGCTTTTGCTCCAGAAGCGAATAACGTGTTGCGGTAGAAATCATGTCTTCTGCTGTAGATATCACAAACCCACTGGCTCTACAAAGCTCAGTCTCAAATCCATAACCAAGAGGCAAAAAGAGAGGGAAAGGATGCCTCGGGCTGAGAAAAAAATATGGATTGATATTTAATATTCTGATTATTAGATATATAAAATGTTAGCGGGATATTATGACGTTGATGTTTAGTTAGAAGAAAATAGTTTGCAGGAAAGGCGCAGCTATTGTGCCTATGCTAAGATGCACAGCCCCAGAGGTGCTGAGAGTATGAGCGGCTGCTGGTGGGTCTTTAATCTTTTTATTGTCAGTATATTACACGGATTCAGCTATTGGCCGGGATTTATTCAGTCAACTCTGGTGTCTGCGTGTGTGCCAGCCGGCCGTACTCTACTTTCTATTTTGCAACACCCGCATATGCGTGTACTGGATACCCACGATGAAGACCTCCGCCGTCTGACCCACGAAAGGCACAAGGTTTTCGCCAAGTTTACTGCCGAGAATTGTCCTACCTGCGAGCAGCTGACCAAGCCTTTCATTCAGTTCTCGAATGACCCTACGTTTGCCGATATTCTGTTTGTCCGGCTCAATTCGGAGGAAAATCCCGTGGCCAAACAATTGATGGAGGAGAGAGCAGCGCCCTTTTTCGTTTCCTACTGCCAGGGTCAGCTATTGGAGTGCGACGCGCTGTTTACCGAAGAAGAAGTGAAGGATATGATCCTGCGGCTGAGCCAGTATACCCCGAAGGCATCGTAATGCGCTTTCGCGTGCACAAGGATATCATAGCCCTGGGCTTTTTCCTGCTGACGCTGGCCATCATGTTCCTGCTTTTTCGCTAGCTAACGGCGCTATTGAGCGCAGATGCGGAATTCGCGGTAGCTTCGCGGCCATGTTCTTCGTGCTTTCCAAAGTGCTGGATTGGGCTCTGATGCCGGCCCTCTGGCTTGTTCTGCTCCTGCTGGCGGCCGTGCTGGACCGCCGGGCCCTCTGGCGCCGCCGCTGGCGGCTGGCGGCACTGGCCGTCGTTATTATCGGCACCAACCTGGCCCTGGCCAACGCGGCACTGCTGGCCTGGGAACTGCCGCCGGTGCCCATCAGCCGCATTGCCCCCCACGATGCCGGCGTACTGCTCACGGGCGTCGCCAACGGTAAGAAGTCGCCCCACGACCGGGTGTATCTGAGTGAAGGCGCCGACCGCCTCCTGCACACCCTTTGGCTGTACCGCGCCGGCCGTATTCGCTATATCATCATTTCCGGTGGCTCCGGCGCCCTGCAGGGTAGCCAGCGTTCAGAAGCCGCCGAGCTGGCCATTCTGCTCCGGCTGGCGGCGGTGCCCACGGATAACATCCTGATAGAAGACCGCAGCCGCAATACCCGCGAAAATGCCCTGTTCACGCGGGAGCTGCTACAGGCCCACCCCGATATTAAATCCTTGGTGCTAATCACCTCTGCCTTTCATCAGCGCCGGGCCCTGGGCTGTTTTGAGAAAGCAGGGTTGCCAGCCACTGCCTTTCCGGCCGGCTTCCTTACCCGAGACCCCAGCGCCACGCCTGATTACTGGCTGGTGCCCAACGCTCAGGCCCTGGACCGCTGGACCACCCTGCTGCATGAAATAGCCGGCTACCTCATCTATAAGCTAATGGGGTATTGCTAATGCCTTATTGGCAGAGAAAACGCAATTCGACAAAGCCTGTACGCACCGGCCAACCCGCTATTCGGTTTTGGTTTTGTGAGCGGAAGGCGTGGCCTCGTTAGCAATCCAGATGCTTTTCTGATTCACGAACTCCCGAATGCCGAGGTAGGATAGCTCGCGCCCGTAGCCCGATTTCTTTACGCCGCCAAAGGGCATTTCCGGGGAGGACTTCACCAACGAATTCACAAACACAGCGCCGGCTTCTACCTGACGCGCCAACTCTTCGCCCCGGCGCACATCCCGCGTCCAGATGGCGGCACCCAGGCCAAAGGGCGAGTCGTTGGCCAGCTGCACAGCGTGGTCAGCGTTCCGGGCTTCCAGCACCAGCGCTACCGGCCCAAAAAACTCCTCGTGGTAAGCCGGCTGCCCGGGCTTCACATTCGATAAAATAACGGGCCGGAATAAAGCAGTGCCGGGTTTGGACTGCCCCCCGTAGAGCTCCACGCGCGCCCCTTTCTTCACCGATTCCTCTACCTGTTTGGTGAGGTCATCGGCCAGGTCGGGGCGGGCCAGGGGGCCGTATTGGGTGGTTTCCTCCAGCGGGTCGCCTGTGCGCAGGGCCAGCAGGTGCGTTTTCAGCTTGCTGATGAACTCCTTCAGAATAGGCTTCTCAACAATAAAGCGCTTGGCGGCAATGCAGCTCTGGCCAGCGTTTATCATGCGGGCCTGAGCGGCGGTTTTGGCAGCCAGCTCCAGGTCGGCATCGGCCAGCACAATAAAGGCATCGGAGCCACCCAGCTCCAGCACGGTTTTCTTGATGTTGGCCCCCGCCGTGGCGGCCACGCTGGCCCCGGCAGCCTCGCTGCCCGTGAGCGTAACGGCCCGCACCCGGTCATCAGCAATGAGTTTGGCCACCAAGTCAGACCCAATGAGCAGCGTGCGGAAGGCATTGGTGGGAAAGCCGGCATCCTGAAAAATCTTCTCAAGAGCCAGGGCGCACTGCGGCACGTTGGAAGCGTGCTTCAGCAGGCCCACATTGCCCGCCATGAGGGCAGGAGCCGCAAAGCGCACCACCTGCCAGAAGGGAAAGTTCCAGGGCATGACGGCCAGCACCACGCCCAGGGGCTCGTGGGAGATAAGGCTGCGCCGGGCCTCGGTTTTGATAAGCTCATCGGCCAGAAATTGCTCGGCATGCTCGGCGTAGTAGTCGCAGGTGAGGGCGCATTTCAGCACCTCAGCGCGCCCGTCGTTAATGGGTTTGCCCATTTCCAGGGCCATGAGGCGGGCCAGCTCATCCTGCCGCTCCCGCAGCAGGCGGCCTGCGGCCTGCAGGCACACGGCTCTTTCCGCAAACGACGAGGTGCGCCAGCGGGCGGCCTCGCGGTGCGTCTGGCTCAGGATGCGCTCGGTTTTGGCCCAGCTGAAAGGCCGGAAGCGGCGGAGCGTGCGGTTGGTATAGGGATTAAAAGATTCAATAGCCATATGCGGGAGGACAAGGGGCGAACAGGCGCCAGGGTTCGGGAAGTGGTGTTTTGCCTTACGCAGGCCGCGGCCCAAAGGCTGCTAAAAGGCTGCTTTGTCTTCAAGGAGTGATAAAATATATAACAAAGTTGCCCCCTTGCGTATTTAGGTGGCAAGAAACCGGGGTAAATGTTACATTTGGCCATAGGCTCGACCCCCAGTGTGGTTTAACGTCCTACTTATACGCAGACTTTGTGCCTTTAACCTCCACAGAATTAGCCTCCATCACCGAAGAGCAGCTGGTACAGCGGCTGCGGACCCGAGACGAGTCGGCCATGACGGTGTTCTACGATAAGTATGGCACCGCGCTTTATGGCGTCATACTTCGTATTGTAAAAAAAGAAGAAGAGGCCGAGGACGTGCTGCAGGAAGCACTGGTTAAAATCTGGCATTCCTTTCTGAGCTACGATACGTCAAAAGGCCGCCTGTTTACCTGGGTGCTGAACATTTGTCGGAATTTAGCTATCGACAAAATCCGCTCTCGTCAGCACCGCGTAGGTACTCGTACACAGCCGCTGGAAGACAGCCCGGCACAGTGGCAGGCCGCCCCCACGGCGTTCCGCCCTGAGCATATCGGGATACAGGAGATAACTAAACAGCTCAATCCGGAGCAAAAAGAGATTATCGACTTATTGTACTTCGGCGGTTTTACGCAAAGTGAAGTGGCAGAAGAACTCAATTTACCCCTCGGCACCGTTAAGACCCGCGCCCGGGCCGCCATCAAAGTACTCGCAAAACTGATTCGATAGCCGTGAACATTCAGGAATATATCGAATCAGGCGTTTTAGAGCAGTATGTGCTCGGGACTCTCACGCCGCGCGAGCAGGCGGAAGTAGAGCACCAGGCCGCTGTCTACCCCGAGATTCGACAGGAACTAGACCAGATTACGCAGGCCCTGGAGGGCTATGCGCTGGCCCACGCCGCCCAGCCGCCCGCCGGCATGCGGGAACGGGTGCTGGCCGGCTGGCAGGCCGCTATTCAGGCCGATGCCCCGCCCACCGCTGCACCCCCCGCAGCTGAGCCCGGCCGCGTTATTGCCATGCCACCGCCCCAGGAAGCGGCGCCCTCTACGGGACGGGTGCTTACCTGGCTGATGGCCGCTGCCGTGGCGCTGCTGCTGGTGAGCAACTTTATTTTCTACCGCAACTGGCAGAATGCCTCTCAGGAGCTGGTAGCCATGCAAAGCTCCCGCGACGAGCTGGCGGCCAATACCCGCGTGGTGCAGCAGCGGCTGACCCAGCGCACCGCCGAGCTGGCTATGTTCCGGGATGATGCCTACCGCATGGTAGAGCTGACGGGCACACCCAACGCCCCAGGCGCTAAGGCCAAGGTGCATTTTAACCCCGCTACCCGGGCCGTGTACGTAGAGGTGCGCAACCTGCCCAAGCCTCCGGAAGGCAAACAGTATCAGCTGTGGGCCCTGGATAAGGGCAAGCCCATTGACGCCGGTATGCTGGCCGAGGCTACCATGGTGGGGGATAGTGTGCAGCTTATGAAATCCATTGCCAGCGCGCAGGCCTTTGCCATGACGGTGGAACCCGCCGGCGGCAGTGCCAGCCCCACGCTTTCTTCCATGGCCGTGCTGGGCAACATGAACTAAACTCCGCCGCTCCGGCGCATAAGAAGCAGCTCCGTATCTTTACCAGAACCCCTGGTGAGAGCCGGAGCTGCTTTTTGTTTATCCTCTTAGTTTTTGGCTGTGCACGGAACCATCATGACCCTGCTGAAGCGCTATGTACAGACGCAATACGACCACGCCACCTGGGTGCGGCTGGTAGAGGCCTCCGGCATTACCTACAGCGACTTTGAAGTGCAGGCCGTGTATCCGGATCAGGACCTGTATACGCTGGTGGGCCACGCCGCCGAAATGTCCGGCGTGCCGGCTGAAGAGCTGCACGAGAAATTCGGCGAGTACCTGGTGCCCGACTTGATGCTGATGTACGGCAAGCTGGTGGACCCCACGTGGCGGACGTTGGAGATGGTGGAAAACACTGAAAAGCATATGCACGTCCATATCCGGCATCAAAACCCCGGCCATAACCCGCCCGTGCTACAGGTAGAGCGGCTTGGGAAAAATGAGCTGCAGGTAGAATATGTTTCTCCGCGCCGGATGGGCGCGCTGGCGGTAGGCATTATCCGGGGCCTGGCCGTGTATTATAACGAGGAAGACCGAATTGAGATAGAGCCCGTGACCAGTGAAAACGGCGAGCGGGTGAGTATCCGGGTAAGGCGTAACTAGCCTCGCTAAACCAACCCGGGGCCGCCGGAACGGCTGGCAGCCATAACCTTTCTACCTTGCCTGCGGTTAGCATCATTGCTTCAGGATAACTAAAAACAGCACATGCTACAGGTAGGCAACTCAGCTCCAGACTTCACTCTCAAAACCACTACCGGCGAGACGTTTCGCCTCTCCGAGCAGCGTGGCAAGCGCAGCGTGGTATTATACTTTTACCCCAAAGATGATACGCCCGGCTGCACCGCCGAAGCCTGCTCTTTCCGCGACCAGTACGAGGATTTTAAGGACCTTGGCGCCGAGGTGGTGGGCGTAAGCTCCGATAGCGAGGCCTCGCATCAGAAGTTTACCCAGAAGCACCGTTTGCCCTTCCCGCTGCTGGCTGACGAAGGCGGCAAGGTGCGCAAGCTCTACGAGGTGCCCCGCGCGCTGCTGGGCATAATCCCCGGCCGGGTCACGTTCGTCATCGACAAAGAAGGGGTTATCCAGTACATCTTTAACTCCCTTAACCGGGCCACCGACCACGTAGCCAACGCCAAGCAGGTGTTAGCCACCCTGAGCACACCGGCGTAAGCCAGGCACTGGCGGCAAGCAGCTGCCATTGGGTGGCTTAGAATACCCTTTGCCGATTTCTAAGTAGAGTTCTTGATAGAAAAGCATGAGCGATAAGCTTCCCCATTCTCTGATACCTGATACAGATGTCGCCCGTCTGCGGACGCTGCATCAGTACCAGATTGTGAATACCACGCCGGAAAAGATTTTTGATGATTTTGTCGCCCTGTCTGCGCAACTCTTCAACGTTCCTATCTCCCTGATTTCCTTGGTAGATGAGGATAGGGTGTGGTATAAGGCTAACACCGGGTTGCCCGGCCTGGAAGGCGTGGCTCGCCCCGACAGCCTCTGCTCGGCGGCTATTCTGCAGGATGAGCCCCTTGTATATCCGGATCTGGAAAAGGAGCGTTGCCGGTTGGTGAGCCCCTTTGTGGCGCAGTCGGCGGGGCTGCGGTTTTATGCCGGCTCGGCCCTGCGCATGCCCGATGATTCTAACATTGGTACGCTGTGCGTGATTGGCCGTGAGGCCCGCGAGTTTACGGAAACGGAGTCGGTGCTGCTGACCCGGCTGGCCTACCTGGTTAGCCAGACCATTGCGCTGCGCGGCCAATTCTTGGCCCAGGGCCAGCTGGCAGAGTGGGACTACGCCCACGATGAGCTGGAAGCCCGCCTGAACGAAAACACCACCCTGGCTCGCTATCTGACTTCCCGCGCTATGGGCGCGGCTAATTATGATACCGATGTGCTGGATATGGTGTATACCCGCCTGGAAAGCATTCAGAAAGTGCTGGATAAATATATGGTAAAGAGCCAATAGCCGTCGGTATTTCCGGCATCCATATAAAAAAAGAGCCCGCCGGATATGGCGGGCTCTTTTTGGTTAACCGGCAAAGCCGGGGTGCTTACATGGTGTACTTCCGGCCTTTGTTCTGCTGCTTCAGGTAAGCCATCAGCGGCTGGAAATAATCTACCATGGCGCGGGCAGAAAGGTCTTCGCCGGTTTTCTCTTTTAGCACCGTGCGCCAGTCTTTGCTTGCTCCGGGGCGCATAATGTCGGCCAGAAAATGCCCTACTTCCTTGCTGCCGTAGTAGTTGGTGGCGTGTGGGTCCTGCTTCAGGATTTTCTTGGCAATGTGGTCGTGCAGCTGGAACAGGATAACGTAGCTCAGCGCATAGTCATAATACTGCGCGGGGTCGTCGTTGATGTGAGTTTTGGTGGCGGGGTCCAGGTACTGCTCGCCGCGCGTGGTGGGCGGCACAATGCCCTGGTACTGCTTGGCCAGGGCCCACCAGCGGGCATTCAGCTGGTCGGCGGGGAGCTTATCGGCATAGAAGCTGTTTTCCCACTCACTCATCACCCCCGAAGCAAAGGGAATGAACACGGCATAGTTCAAGGCTTCCTTCAGCAGCGTCTGGGTCTGGTCGGTCTGGGTTTTGGGGTCTACCAGGTTCAGGCCCGCCAGGAAGGGCTTTTGGGTAGCGGCCAGACCCATGAGGCTGCCCATGGCCTCATGGTAGGCACGGTTAGCACCACCTCGCAGCAGCACGGGCACTTCGGGGTTGGTGTAAGTGAGGTAGTAGTAGATATGCCCCAGCTCGTGGTGGGTGGTTTCGTACCACTCGGTGTTGCCTTCCACGCTCATCAGGCTGCGCACATCGTGGTCCAGGTCCATGTGCCAGGCCGAGGCGTGGTTGTTCTTTTTGTACCCGGCATCTTTAGGCAGCGGGTACAGGCTCGACTTTTCGTAGAACGAAGCGGGCAGGGCCGGGAAGCCCAGGCTCTGGTAGAAGCGCTCGGCCTGCTTTACCTGCCACTCAGCGCCCTTTTTGGCCAGTATGGGGTCAATGTTCAGGCCTTTCACGTCTACCATGGCGCTCCAGTCCTGGCCCCAGCGGTTGGGCAGCCAGGAAGCGGGTAGGTAGTCGGGTACCTGCTTGACGTTGTATTTCTTGGCCAGCTCGTAGCGGGCGTAGGTGTGCAGCTCCCGATAGAGCGGGCGCAGCTCGTCGTTTATTTTGCGGACCAGCGCCATCATCTCCTCGCGGGTCATGCCGTAGTCGGAGGCCTGGTAGGTGAAGTAGTCGGGGTATCCCAGGGCCTGCACGGTCTGGTTGCGCAGGTCGCGCAGGTTCAGCAGGCCGTCTTTCAGCGTGGGGCCAATGGCTTTGCTGGCTTCCCAGATCTGCTGGCGCTTAGCGGGGCTTTTCTCTTGGCGCAGCAGCTCGTCCAGGTCGTTGGTGGTCACGGATTTGCCCTGGTACTTGTAGTCGAAACCGTAGAGCTTTTCTGTTTGGGCGGCTTCGGCCTTAATGCGGCGCTTCACCACATCGGCAATAGTCTGGGGCGAGTTGGCGGCGTTGTACAGCGCCGTTTGCAGCTGCTTTACCTGCAGCTCGCTGAGGTCGGCTTTGTGGTCGAGCAACTCCCGCAGGCGCTTTATATTTTCTGCCGAGCCGGTGAAGGCCGCCATGCGCTCATTGGCGCGGGTGGTGGCCCCGGAGTTGGCCGTATCACCAGCCACAATATGCGTGTTAGAGCGCCATTCCGCTTCCGCCGAGGCAGTATAGAGGCGCTGGTACTCGGCGGAATAAGTCTTCAGGAAATCATCGGCCTGCTGGCTCCAGGAAGGTGCGGCCGCAACGGGCGCCGTTTCGGTGGGGGCCGGGGTAGTAGCTACGGGCGCCTTGCTGGTGGTAGCACACGACCATACGCCCGTACCCAGCGCCGCAAAGGCCAGGCCGGATAACAAGGTTTTTTTCATGGGTGGGAAAGAAGGGTAAGACAAAGGAAGGCCGCCAGGCGGCGAAAGGCCTAAATTAACCATCCGCCCGGAATTCGCACGGTTGCTCCGCATTCCCCGGCAAGGATAGCCGCGCCGAGGCAAATCGGGCCGCATCCATGGCAGCTCAGGCTTCCTGCAGCAAATGACACTCTTTGTACTTCATGCCACTGCCGCAGGGGCAGGGGTCGTTGCGGCCGAACTTGCGGCGACTGCGCAGTGCCTTTAGCCACAGGCGCGGGTCGGTGGCCCACTGCCCGAAGCGGCTGCGCGGGTTCTGACGGAAGGCCATCAGCAGCAGCCCATATAGCTCGGGGTGCTCGGTCTGCAGCTTCTCGGGCTTCTCAAAGAAATACTCCGTTACCACGGCAAAAAACTCCGCCTCATTGGTGCCCGCGTAGTCGTTTATTTCGGAGCGCCCGGCCCGGATGGCGGCTATTTCGCGCTGCATCACGGCTTCCCACTCGGGGCGCAGGGCGGCCGGAAACGTAAGAGCCGGCACCCCGTCAATGACGCCATCGGCCTCATCCAGCAAGTGCGCAAACTCGTGAATGCCCACGTTCTGCCGGTCGAGGGAATCCTTGAAACCCTGCTCCAGGGAGGCTTTGGACAGGTGCATATAGTGGGAGGACTGGAAGTTGCGCACCGAGCCCAGCAGCGTGCCGGCCAGCGGGGCTCGCTCCTTGTGGGGGTCCTGTTTTTCCTTCCAGGCATCCGGCACCACCAGCACCTCGCTCAGGTTGCCATACTCCCAATCGGGAAAGCCAAACACAGGAATAATGGCCGAGGCCGCCACCAGCACCCGCGTTACATCGTCAATTTCAGTCTGAATACCGGTGATGCGGGTCTGGGCCAGGAAAACCTGGATTCGTTTTTCGAAACGAGACTTATCAACCTCGGAAAGCGACAAATAAAACGCCACCCGTTCGGCCAGAATCTGCCGCCAGGTTTCGGGGAAGTCGGCGGCCAGGGCCTGCCGGCGCAGGCGGGCGTCGCGCGTGGCGTAGCGGTAAAAGAAAAACACCAGAACGGCCACCAGCGCCGCAAAAATGAAATACTGCATGGGCCAAGTAAACGGGGGCTTCCGGGGAAGGTTGTATGGCTTTTGAGGGACCGGAACACCAAAAACCCAGAGGCCTTATTACTGACCTCTGGGTTTAGGGCTTTGTTTGGAAATGGGCCTTTTTACTACCCGCAGCTATTTAGGCCTTCTCACCATCAGATAATCAAGGTAGTACAGCACCTTCACGGACAGCGAGTTATTGTGCGGCGTATTGATGGTGTTATTGAAGTTATCGAAGTACTGGGGCGTGGCTTTTTCGGCATTCAGGAAGGTATAGCCAGCGTTTTTCCAGACTATGCTTACCTGTGAGCCCGGCGCAAACCACCAGGAGTACACTGCATCCACATTGAAAGCATTGTAGGTATTGTCGCGGTTGCGGCGGTAGTCGGCCTGCCGTTCCTCGCCATCTGGGCCCAGCACGGCAAAGTCGGCGTAGCGCACGTTGCTGGTGTAGTGCCGCGTGCGCAGCGTGAACGACATACGGTTGGTGAAGGTATAGGCCGCCGATACTACGTTGGAAACCGTGGCCACATGGCGGCGGCCCAGCATAATCTGACCGGTGAAGGGTAGGTCCAGAGCTTCCTGCTGGCTAAGGCCGCCGTTTACAAAGCCAATCTGGTTGCGGTGCAGGCTCCAGTCCAAGCTATAGCTGAAGGTGAGGTGGTTGTTTATCCGGTAGCGGGGGTAGGCGCCCAGGCTGTATTTCAGGCGTCGCTCGCGCGGCAGCCGCTCATCCAGGCCGAAGCGCTGCAGGCCGGCATTCATACCCAGTGCAAACCGCTTGCGCGTATCGGAGTTAAAGAAAGCCACGAAGTCGGCATTGCCGGGCACCCGCACAAAGTAGTCGCCCAGCGGGTAGGTGCGGGGCTCAAAGTAGTCGTGCGAAACAGGGCTCAGCACAAAGTCGTAGCCCACCTGCAGAAAGCTCTTGGTGAAGGTGGTGTTGAAGCCGTTGTAGAAATACAGGCTCTGGTAGCGGGTAGGCTTGTAGAGCAGCTCGTGGCCCACCTGCCCGAAAAATGCCATGTTGTTCACCTTCCAGAACGGCTGGTACTTGCGGTAGGCCACGCTAAACGACTGGGAAATGCTGTTGTTGGAAAACAGCAGGCCCAAATCGTTGGGGTTGTACTTATCGGACTCTATGCTGTGGTTTATGTCCCAGGTCAGGTTGCCGCTGATTTTGCCCACGCCCAGGGAGTATTTATAGCCATCCTGGTCGTCAATTGGCTTATCGGTGCCGAACTGCGTGCCGCGCCGCCGCGAATACACCATGCTGCCATCCAGGGCGTAGGAATTCTTCTTGTTATTGAAGCGAAACAGGCCGCCCGTCACGTTGGCATCGTAGGTACTGCCCCAGCGTGTGACGTTGGTGTTGATGAGCGACACGTAGGAGTTGTTTTTCAGGGACTGATCCAGCACGGCAATGTTGTAATTGCTGAAGGGCTGCGTGAGTACCTCCCGCTCCTCGCCGGTTTCGGTGTTGCGCACAGTGGCGTACACATCATTGGAAAGCGCATTGAACAACCCCACGCCAAGCCCTTTTTTGGTGCGCCCCGAAATCTTGGTGGCGTTCAGCAGGCGGGTTTCGGCCGGGTTGCGCAATATCTTCTCATTGGCACCCCTGCGTACCCCATAAAACCCGATGGGCGTGGCGCCCACACGGCGGGAGTAGAACAGGTTGCCTTTGTTGAAGAGCTCCGTGCCTTCGGTAAAGAACTGGCGGTTTTCGTTGAACTGCACCTCAAAAGGCGAGAGGTTCAGAACTTGGTTGTCGCTCTGTACCTGTCCAAAGTCGGGCACTAGGGTGGCATCCAGCGTAAAGCTTTCATTGATACCCCATTTCACGTCAGCGCCGCCATTAAAGGAGGTGGTAGTGCGCTTGGTGCCTTCCTCATTCAGCGGGTTATGGTTCACGTACCCGGAAATGTAAGGCGTGACGGAGAGGCGCAATGGTGGTTTGATGTCCCGCACGCCGCGCAGCTCGCCCCACTGGTTTACAAAGCCATTCACAGTGGGCTTCACCTCGTTCCAGAAAAACTGCTGGTTGTCGCGCTTGCGCTGGCGGGCAAAGTTGAGGCCCCAAAGCTGCTCGGGTAGTTTGCTGAAGCGAATGGCGGAGTACGGAATGCGCATTTCGGCCACCCAGTCGGTGCCGTGCTGGGTGGTGCGGGCATCCCACACGGCGTTCCAGTTAAAGTCTTCGCCCCCGGCCGGGGAGTAGCGCCCATCCAACTGCACGCCCGAGGTGGTTACCGTGAAGTTGTAGCCGTTCAGCTGGTCGTGGTAGGTATCCAGAAACACGGAAAACAAGTCGGAGTTGCCAAACTGGTCCCGCTGGGTCATCTCCCGCATAATGGAGTCGGGGGAGGAGTCGTGCATAATGGCCCCGATGTAGAGGTTGGCGTCGTCGTAGAGCACGCGCACCTCGGTACGGTGCTTCTCGGGCACGCCGGGGTTGGGCCGCTGCTGAATAAAATCGGTAGCAATGGGCGCCTGCTGCCAAACAGCTTCATCCAGCAGCCCATCCAGCTTAATACCCCCACTAATGCGCAGGGCCTGCAGCTGCTTTTTGGGCGCCGCTGCTGCCGGGGCGGGCGCTACCTGGGCCAGGGCCTTTATGCCCAGAAACAGGAGGCCCAGAAAAAGAATAGAAATACGAAACATGATGCTGGTTTTCAGGAGGTAGGAACTGAAAGTAGGGCGAGGAGGTGCAGCCCAAAACAGGGCCGCAAACCGGACAAAGCCGTGGCAGGCAGCAACAAAAAGCTGCGCTGGGAAAAGCTGTCGGCGAAAGGAACGGTAGGAGGAGAGGGCTTGCTGCCGACGCCGGATGGAATGCTGCCGGAAGGCAGATTCCCGCGGAAGGGACGCTGGGCGCCCCGGAAATAAAGTGCCCAGTCCCGGCAAACTCCCTCGTTACGGAGTCACTCACCACAGCTTACTCCTGATAATGCAGTATCAACAGAGAGGCCGGGACTGGGAATTACCTAACTGATATGCGTATAAGTTAGTGCTTTACTTGGACCGGCGGATATAAATGTCGCCGTTTAAGCTCTTCATCATAAACTCGGCGCCGCCGCCGTTAATCTTGCCGTACGTCCAGTTGTCGGTGTTCACGCGGTAGGTGCCATTCTTGGCGGTGCGCGTCACTTTGGGGGCGCTGTCGTCGGTGGTCATGTCGAAGTCGCTGTAGATTTCACCCATATCCGACTTCAGCTTCAGAGAAGCCTTGGCTTTGGCCGGTAGGGTGATGTCCAGCTTGCCGTTCACGGTGGAGAAGGCCATGGGCGCCCCCGCCGTTACGCTGTTGAAATCGGCTATTATTTCCCCGTTCACGGTGTTCAGCACCGCGGAGCCCGCCACATCTTTCAGCCGGATAGAGCCATTCACGTTGGCTACCTCCAACTCACCGGCCACGTTTTCTACTACCACGTCGCCATCCTGCACAGTAGAAATCTGCAGGGAAAACTGCCGGGGTACGCGGATAACGAAATCAACCGGATGCTGCCAGGACTGCGTTTTGATATACACGTGGTTGGCGCGCTCCTGCGCTGTCACGTCCATATTATCGGCCTGTGAAATGCGGCGCATGCCGGCGGGCGCTTCCGAGGAGCCGGACTCGCGCCGCCCGCCCCGGGTAGAGGTTTCAATCACGACGTTTTTATCCGACGTACCAATAACCCGAATACCGCCTCCCACCAGCTTAAGGTGCAGGGTGCCGGGCTTGCCGGGGGAGCTAAGCGCTACCACCATCTGGTCTTTGGTAGCCTGCTGCGCCAGCAGTGGCTGGGCCCAGGTAAGTACCAGAAAAGCCAGGAGGGCACGAAATACTATCTTGTTCATCAGTTTTGCTTTTTGATGGTGACGTCGCCGTTCAGGGTTTCCAGGCGGATATCGGGGCCGCCTTTGCCCAGGCGCACGGCCGTCTCTTTGTTGAGTTTATACTTGGTGCCGGCACCTTCGCGCTGCTGATTCTGCGTTACGCGGGCCGGCAATACTTCTGTCTGCGGAAAATCAGTGTACATCTCGCCGTGCAAGCTTTTGAAGTGCAGGTCCGCGGAGGCGTTGGCCGGATAGGTCACCGCAATGTCGCCGTTGATGGTTTGGTAGGAGGCTGCCTGCGTGGGTGCCGTGGTGAGAGAGACTTCTATTTTACCATTCACTGTTTTGGCCACAGTAGCCTCCCTGACATTTCGGATAATGACGGGGCCGTTGACGTTGCGGGCCTGAACCAGCCCCGTCACATCCTGTACCTGCATCTCGCCACCGTTTACCGTAGAGGCATTTACTTTCATATCCCGGGGCACTTTCACCCTGATATCGAAGGAATATTCGTAGTCAATGTCGTGGTTGTTCCAGTTTCGGTTCCGGCGGGGCCGGGAGTCCTGGGGGCCCTGCAGGAATACAATTACACTGTCACCGCGCTGCTCAAAGCCCATCTGGGCTTCCTTTTTACCCTGCTCTAGTTGGGTGGCGTTGTCGGCTTTAATAGTCCTGGTAGCTTCTACCACCACTTTATTGCCGCTATAGCCCTGCACCGTAACCGAGCCGAAGATGTTGTACACGGCCAGGGTGCTACTTCCGGCGGCCCCGGTGAGGGCAAACTCCCGGTTAATTTTCTCTGTGGATTCGCGGTCCTGGGCCTGCAGAGAGCAGCTAGGCAGCCACAGAAGTGTCCAGATCAGTCCGAGTATGGTTAAGGGTTTCATCGTAGGTTGAAGGGGTTGAGTGGTCCGCAGACCGTTCTGTAGACAAAGACTGAATGCTTTGCTCGATTTTGGTTTTTACCTGCTCGTTCAGGTTTTCCTGCTGCAGTAGTTTCCGCAGGGGGCGCACCGAGCGGCGCTCCTGCAGCTGCACCATCACATCGGCCATTGCCGACTGCACAAGCGGGGATTCTTGCTGGGCCAAGGAGCGTACCAGGCCCTGGCGCACCGTGGGGTCCTGGGAAAGGCCCGCCAGTACTTCCAGCGACGCCAGCCGCACATTCACGTTCGGGTCCTGGTTAAGCGTGCTGAGCAGGGCCGCCACCACCCGGTCGTTGCTGGGGGCCAGCTCCTCGGCGTAGCTCACGGCGCGCAGCCGCTGCACCGCCGAGGGGTTAGCCAGCAGCGTGAGCATTTGCGCCTGCTGCACATTTCCGTCCGGGGCTTCCACTACCGCCATGGGCTGTTCGGCATTGGCCGGAGCAGCCGTTTCCCGGCCTCGCAGCAGGTAGCCGGCCGCCAGGCCCACTACCAGCAACACAAGGCTGTAAGCCAGGCGGGTAGCATATTCCGGCTGCCACCAATCCTGCAGTTGTTGGAGCATGCCCGCCAACGACCAGCGCTGCTTGCGCTGCTCATCGGCCTGAAACTCCGCCAGCATGCTGTAGAAGCGGGGGCGCAGCTGCTCACTGGGCTCCGGCACGGGCAGGTTTCCCATAGTGTGCCAGAGCTTTTGAACGGCCTGCAATTCATGCTGGCAGGCCGGGCAGTTCGCCAGATGGGCGTGCATTGCCTGTTGTTCCTGCGCCGACAATTCGTTGGCCAGCAAGTCCATCAGCCCTTCTTGCACTCCCTCACAGTTTCCGAACTTGGCTTCCATTTTCCATTAGCAAATAAATGTCCTTCAATTGGCAGAGGGCCCGGTGCGCGCGCACCTTCACGGCTCCTACCGTAGTATCAAGCAGCTGCGCTATCTGCTCGTATTTCAGCTCCTGGAAACGACTCATGACGAGTATTTCCCGCTGTTCGGCACTGAGGCGGGCCATAGCCCGGTGCAGTTGCGCTACCTCCTGTGCCTGCTGCAGACTGGCGTCGGCCGTCGTCCCGCCTGCAATTTTTTCGGCCCAGTCTGCTATGTCCTGGTGATGGGCCGAGGGTTTGTTTTTCTTCGCGGCATCGGCTAGCACGTTGCGCGCGAGGTGGTACATCCAGGTTCGAAACTCGCCCTCCCCGGTGAAGGTGTGGCGGTATTTCAGCATGCGGTAAAATACGTTTTGCACCAGGTCTTCGCTGGCCGTGGCATTACCGTTAGAGTGGTAGAAAAACGCCAACAACGGCCGATGGTAGCGCTCAAAGAGCAAGCCCATCTTATCGACCTGGCCGGCCTTCACTTGCAGCATGAGCGAATTGTCCGTGAGCGAGTTCAAGTGGAAGTCGATAAGTGGTTGGCGTATTCGAGCGTGGAAACTTCGGCTTTTGGGGAAGGTTACAGCTTATTTCAAATTTTTTTAAAATTCCTTCAGTAGCCCTGATCATGCCCTGAATTGGTAGGTAGCTTATAAAGTGTAGCAGCACTTCCATTCAGTCTCCACTAAGACCTTTTCTTGTGCCGGGGTTTTTATCAGGCTTAGGGTCAGCGGATACCAGCTTCGGAGGCGCGCCGGAGGGGAGGAATTAGGGAAGAACCCGCGCTTGCTGAAGGAGGATAGGCGGCGGGACTACTACCAACCTGGGGATAAAGGGTAGCTAGCGGCGGGCCAAAAGCAGCCGGCAGCGGCATGGGCCGGTACCAGGAACCCCGGTAGGCAGTTGGTTTTTGTAGCGGCAAAATACTATCTAGGATAATATAGCTGCGAGAAGCTATTTATGAGCTACTTGCAGCCAAATTGCCAGGTATGGCTGAGGTTATGTGCAGCCTCAGCCATACCTGGCGCCAGGGGCAGAATTACCCAGCTCCCGTCCGGAGCTTCCTGCCGGAAGCCTACTATTAGATTAGCGTAATGACTACCGAGAAAGACCTTGCTTCCTCCTATTATTTTAACCCGCGGGAACAGGAGTTACTGCTGGTGCAGGAGGTATTTGATGCCGTTGTGCTGCTGGACAAGCAGGGGTACATCACGTGGGTAAACCAGGGGTTCACGGCTCTTTTTGGGTATGAGGATAGCGAAGTAGCCGGCCAGCCCGTCTGGATGATTCTGAGTGATTTGGCCAGCGACGAAAGTCCGGAGTACTACATGCAGGCGCGGTTAGCAGCCGGTACCTCCTTTCGGTATGAAGTGCTGGCCCCGCATAAGGATGGCTCTATGGGCTGGGTGCAGGTAAAAGTGCAGCCCATGGGCCTTGGCCCCGATGGGGCGCCCCGGTTTGCCTGCCTGCTGGAAAACATAGCCGAGCGGAAAGCCACCCAGCGCTCTTTGGCCGAAAGCGAAGAGCGGTTTCGGTTTCTGGTGGAGCAGGTGCCCGGTGTACTGTTTCAGTGGCGGGAAAACCACGACGGCTCCGCGGGCTTTTCCTACATCAGCCCCCGGCTGCGCGAGATGTTCGGCATCCTGCCGGAGCAGCTCACGCACCTGCGTGAAATCATCCATCCGGAGGATAGGCCGCAGTGGGAGGCCGCCATGGAGCTGGCCCGCAAGGATGGAAATACCTGGGCTTTTGAAGGCCGCCTGGTAGTGCCGGGCCAGCCCCTGCGCTGGTGCCGCGCCAACTCCCTGTACTCCAGCACCGATGCGCAGGGGAGTGTGTTCAGTGGCATCCTGTTAGATGTCACGGCCCTGAAACAGGCCGAAGAAACCGTGCGCGAAAATGAACAGCGCTGGCAGCTGGCTATGGAGCGGTTCGGCGACGGCGCCTGGGAGTTTAACTACCAGAACGGGCAGGAGTACTTCTCCAAAGCCTACATCCGGATGCTGGGTTACACGCAGGAAGAGTTTGAGAGTCAGCAGCAAAGCTGGATCCACCACGTGCACCCGGAAGACCAGGCCCTGAGCATACAGGCTTCCGATGCCTACCTGAGCGGACAGGTGCCCATGTACTCCGTAGAGCGGCGCTTACTGTGCAAAAGCGGCGAGTACAAATGGGTGCTCACCCGGGGGCTGATAACGAAATACGATGAGCAGGGCCGCCCCCTGATTATGACCGGGGTGCACACCGATATATCCGAAATCAAAAAAGCCAACCTGGCCATTGAGGCTACCACACTTCGCCTGTATACCACCATTTCCAACTTCCAGGAAGGTATTCTGCTGGAAGATGAAAACAACCAGGTGGTGCTGGCCAACGAGGCTATCTGTCGGATTTTCAATTTGCCGAATGCCCCGGAAGAGCTGATTGGCATGAACACGCTGATTTTTAATCAGCAGGTAAGTAATCAGTTCAAGGACGAAGCGCAATTTGCCCGGCATTACGTTGCCCTGAGAGATAACCCCCAGCTAAGAACCGGCGAAATCTTTAAGCTGAAAAACGGCCGCACGCTTCAGTGTGATTTTGTCCCGATTCAGGTAGATGAGCAATACATCGGCAGCCTGTGCAAGTTCGAGGACATCACGGAGCGTAAAAACAATGAAGATGCCCTGAAGCGGCGGGAAGAAAAGTACCGCACCATTATTGAAAGCATGAACCTGGGCCTGGTAGAGCTGGACCTGAACTCCAAAGTAACCTACGTAAACCAGGCATTCTGCGAAATCACCGGCTTTCAGCGGGAAGAATTCCTGTATCAGGAAGCCGTTAATCAGATTCTGCACGCCGACGACGTGGCGTTCCTGGATGCCAAGAACAACAGCCGCCTGCAGGGCGTTTCTGATACCTATGAGCTGGCCATCATCAGCAAAACCGGGGAAGAAAAATGGCTGCTGATTACCGCCGGGCCCATTTACAACGACCAGAAGCAGGTGTACGGCTCCATCAGCATTACCCTGGATATCACCCACCAGAAGCAGCTGGAGCATAATCTGCGCGCTGCCAAGGAGTTTGCCGAGGAGTCTACGCGCTCCAAAGAGCTGTTTCTGGCTAACATGAGCCACGAAATCCGCACGCCGCTCAATGCCATTCTGGGCATGGGCCAGCTGCTGGCCAAAACCCCGCTCAACAACGAGCAGCATAATTACCTGCGGGCCATTGCCTCCTCCGGCGAAAATCTGCTCGTGATTATCAATGATATTCTGGACCTGTCTAAAATAGGCGCCAGCCAGCTGTCCATTGAAAGCATTGGGTTTACGATGGACCACCTGCTGCGCCAGATTCAGAAAAGCCTGCATTTTAAGGCCGAAGAAAAAGGCCTGCTGTTCCTCACCTCCGTGGATGCGCGCCTGCCGGAAGTACTGCTCGGCGACCCATACCGCCTCACCCAGGTGCTGCTGAATCTGGCCGGCAATGCCATCAAGTTCACGGAAAAAGGGCAGGTAGCCATTACCTGTGAGCTGCTGGCGCAGCACCCGGGCCAGGTAGAAATTCAGTTCACCGTTTCTGATACCGGCATCGGCATCGATCCGGAGTATCTGGCCGATATTTTCAAGGAGTTCAGCCAGGAAGATACCTCAGTTACCCGTAAGTTTGGCGGTACGGGCCTGGGCCTTAGCATCAGTCGCAGCCTGGTACGGCTGATGGGTGGCGAGATTCAGATAGAAAGCCAGAAATACCATGGCACCCGCAGCCAGTTCATGCTGGTGCTGCCGGTGGGTACGCCCCTGGATCTGCCGGAAAAGATAGAAGCCACCCCCGAAAGCCGGGAAATTCTGCGCGGCAAGCACATTCTGCTGGTAGAAGACAATGCCTTTAACCGCCAGATTGCCAAAGGCTTCCTCAACAATGCCGGCATGCAGATTACGGAGGCAGAAAACGGGGCCATTGCCGTAGAGCTGGCCCGGCAACACGTATTTGATGTAATTCTGATGGATGTGCAGATGCCCGTAATGAACGGGCTGGAGGCCACCCACTTTCTGCGCCAGCAACTGGCCCTCACCACCCCCGTTATTGCCCTCACGGCCAATGCCATTAAGGGCGAGCGGGAAAAGTGCCTGCAGGCGGGCATGAACGACTACCTCACCAAGCCCTTCCAGGAAGAAGAGCTGTTCAAAATCATTGGTGCCTGGCTCACCAGTAACAAGGATCAGGAACAGGCCGATTCAGCCGCTTTGAGTCGGCCGGAAGAACCGGCTTTCTACAACCTGGAAATCATTCAGAAAATAGGGCAGGGCGACCAAAGCTTTGTGCTGCTGATGCTGGAGTCGTTTATTGAAAGCGCGCAGGAGGCCATAGAGGAGCTCACCACCGCCCGCCAGCAGCAGGATGTGCAGGTGCTGCGCGCCTCCGCGCACAAACTCAAGCCCAGTCTGGAGCACGTGCAGGTGCACCGCATTCTACCGCTGGTGCTGCAGCTGGATAAATGGTCCGGCGACTTTAAGCCGGAAATTCTGGAGCCCCTGATTGATAAAACCATGGCGCTGCTGCAGGAATTAATAGACCAGATGAGCCAAGAGCTACGGGAGCGGCAGAAAGAGGCCTAGCAAAAGCAGGCTGAAAAGCCGCCGCAGCGCCGCCCAACCGC
The DNA here is from genome assembly GCF_001280305.1 of Hymenobacter sp. DG25A. Classification (NCBI taxonomy): domain Bacteria; kingdom Pseudomonadati; phylum Bacteroidota; class Cytophagia; order Cytophagales; family Hymenobacteraceae; genus Hymenobacter; species Hymenobacter erythromyxa. The sequence continues at coordinate 1,240,942 of NZ_CP012623.1, forward strand.
GGCGGATTCCTGCCCGTGCCGCCGTATCTTCGTGGCTCTTCCGTACTATGGCAGCTGGGCACTCTGATACACGCAAAATCATCCATCTGGACATGGATGCCTTCTACGCGTCGGTGGAGCAGCGCGACAACCCGGAGCTGCGCGGCAAACCCGTGGCGGTGGGCAGCCCGCGCCAGCGTGGCGTAGTGGCCGCCGCCAGCTACGAAGCCCGGCAGTTTGGAGTGCGCTCCGCCATGCCCTCCACCATTGCCCAGCGCAAATGCCCCGAGCTGATCTTCGTAAAGCCCCGCTTTGATGTATACAAAGCCGTTTCCAGGCAGGTGCGGGCCATTATGGAAGACTACACGCTTCTCATTGAGCCGCTTTCTCTCGATGAAGCTTACCTGGACGTAACGCATACGCTGCAGGACCAGCATACCACCGCCACGGAGCTGGCTCAGCAAATCCGGGCGCGCATCCGGGCCGAAACGCAGCTGACGGCCTCGGCCGGCGTGTCCTACAACAAGCTGCTGGCCAAGCTAGCCTCCGACTACCGCAAGCCCGATGGTCTCTTCGTGATACGCCCGCACCAAGGGCCGGCGTTTGTGGAGGTGCTTTCCGTGGGGCAGTTCCACGGCATTGGCCCGGTAACGGCCGCCCGCATGAACCAGCTGGGTATATTCACTGGCCTGGACCTCCGCCAGCAGTCGGAAGCTTTCCTGCGCCAGCACTTCGGCAAGTCCGGCGGCTACTACTATGGCCTGGCCCGCGCCGAGGACCACCGCCCGGTAGAAGCCGACCAAGTCCGCAAGTCCATCGGCTCTGAAAACACCTTTAGCCAGGACCTCACCACAGTAGAAGAACTGCTCGCCGGCCTCGACCCGGAGCTGACTGACGTTTGGGAAACCACCGAAAGAATGGGCGTGCGGGGCCGCACCGCAACGGTGAAAATCAAGTACGACGACTTTCAGGTCATTACCCGCAGCCGTACCGTCGTGGCGCCCTTCGCTTCAAAAGCCCAGTTTCAGCAGGTGAGCCACGATTTGCTCCTGGGTATACTGCCCCTGGCAAAAGGCGTGCGGCTGCTGGGTGTGTCACTTTCTTCCCTGGACTCAGCGGAGCCCCTGGCCGGGCAGCAGCTCCGCCTCAACCTGTAGCCGGTTGCTCTAAGCCTGATCCTGCATCCAAACGTCCGGCCCAAGGTGTTCCCGCAGCCGCTCACGCAGCAGTTCCTGCAGAATGGGCGAGAGAAACTGGAATTTGTCCGGGATGCGCAGGTTAATGATTTTCTTACCGGCCAACTCCGCCCCAAACTTCTGCTGTATAATATCGGCGTGCCGGCGCTCCATCACAAACACGGTATCGGCCCAACCCAGATGCCCGGCCGTTACCCGCACCCGGGCACCCGGCTCGGTGCCGGCCGAGCGGGCTTCATAGTGCGAATGCCCATCAAAAAGCCGCTCTGCCGTAAGGCTGCGCCAGCGGTTCTGGCTGCAGATGAAGAGTAGCTGACGAGAATTCATACTGAAAACCAATAACCTTACTTAGAAGAAGAATTTGTATAAATCAAACTGACCGCTACCATACAGTACGTATGGTAGCGGTCAGCTCATAATTTGGAAGGTGTTTCGGAACCCGGTTCTTTGTCGTTTGTCATCCTGAGCTTGCGAAGGACCTTATCCCGCTGGAATGAGTCGTTATGATGCGAGTCGTTCAGTCGTGAAAAGGTCCTTCGCAAGCTCAGGATGACAGGAGTTACTGATCAGCTTATCTTTCAGGTAAACGAAGGAGAGTTATGTCAGTAGATTTTATTTGCTGATTATTCCGCCACCGAAACCCGGATTTTCCGGCCTTTGATTTTGGCTCCGGTTACCCGCTCTGCTACCTCGGCCGCCATCTGGCGCGGTACGGCTACGTAGCTGTAGTGGTCAAATACTTCAATGTGACCCACGGCGTCGCGCTCCAGACCGCCGTGCGCCATAAACGTGCCCACCAAATCGTGAATGCTTACCTTCTCCTTTTTGCCGGCGGAGATGTGCAGCGTTACGTTGGTTGGCTTGGGGGCTTTAGGCGAGGCGGGCGGCAGCTTAGGTGCTTTGATGACATCCCACTTAATGCTGGCGGCAATAGGCCATTTCTGCACGTGGGCCTGCTCTTTGGGCGTGGCCAGAATGTGGGCCGTGCCCTCGGCGCCGGCGCGGGCCGTGCGGCCGGCCCGGTGCTGGAAACCATCGGCTTTGTCCGGCGCATCATACTGAATCACGGTGTCCAGCAGCGTTACGTCGATGCCACGGGCGGCTACGTCGGTGGCTACCAGTACCTGGCTGGAGCCGTTGCGGAGCTTGAGGAGGGCTTTGTCGCGCTCAGGCTGGGGCATTTTACCGTGCAGTACTTCGGCGGCTACGCCGCGGCCCTGCAGAAAGCGGGTAAGCTCCACGCACCGGTCGCGGGTATTGCAGAATATGAGGGCGCGGCCGGTTTCGGGCTGATGCAGCAGGTGCAGCAACGCGGCGGGTTTTTGCTCCAGGGTGCCTACATGGCCCAGCAGGTGCAGGTTTTCGGGCAGGCGGTCATCGTCATGGCCCACGTCAATCACGCGGGGGCGGGTCAGGTTCTTGCGAATCAGATCCACCACTTTGTCCGACATGGTAGCGGAGAACAGCAAGGTCTGGCGGCGGCGCGGCAGGCGCTTCACAATCTCCACCAGCTCATCCTGAAAGCCCAGCTCCAGGAGCTTGTCGGCCTCATCCAGCACCAGAATTTTCAGCTGGTTGGGGATGATGGTGCGGCGCTCGAAGTGGTCGAGCAGGCGGCCCGGGGTGGCTACTACCACGTGCGGGGCCTGCTTGAGGCTTTGGGTTTCTTCGCGGAAGGCGTGGCCGCCGTAAAAGGCCGCTATGCGCAGGTTGGGCAGGTATTTGCCCAGCTTCTTGAGGGCGTCGCGCACCTGCAGGGCCAGCTCCCGGGCGGGCACCAGCACAATTACCTGCACGGCATCCTGCTTTACATCCAGCTGCTGCAGAATGGAGAGGCCGTAGGCGGCGGTTTTACCCGAGCCGGTGGGGGCCTGGCCCGCAATGTCCTGCCCGGCCAGCGCCAACGGAATTACCTGCTCCTGCACGGGGGTAGGGGTGGTAAAAGTCAGTTCCTCCAGAGCCTGCAGAAAGGAAGGAGCGAGGCCGAGGTCGGCGAAAGTAGCAGTAGACATACACGGGTTATTTGCTGCAAAGGTAGGGCAGATTTACGGAGCCACTGCTTTTCCCGTTTATAGCCGCCCGTCTACTCGTCAGTAATGTCCAGCAGGCGGTAGCGCACCGCCGATTTTTTAGCCCGGATATCGAGCCCAATGTAGTGTGCGTACACCTTGGTAAAGCACGCCCCAAAGTAGAAAATCATGGCCGAGTAAAACACAAATAGCAGCACCAGCACAATGCTGGACGCCGGTCCGTAGATAGGGCCCAGGTTGCGTGGCACCAGCAGGTGGCCCAGCACAAACTCGCCTAAGTCAATGAGGACGGCGGTGAGAAGGGCGCCGCGCAGTACCGCCCGCCACGGCACTTTGGCCAGGCTCAGGTTGCGGAAGGTGGCGGTAAACCAGGCCGTGAGAATCAGCAAAGAAACCACCTGATTGAGCACCTGAATAACAAAATAGCCGAAGGTGGGGTCAAAATCCTTGATGTAATCCGCAAACAGCGCCAGGCCCGTATCCGAGACAAACGCCAGCACCGAGAGCAGAGCCGTGGCCAGCAGGGCGCCCAGGGAGCGGGCGCGCTCTTTCAACAGCTTCTGCAGCTTGTGCGTGGCCCGGCGGGGCCGGATGTTCCAGAGCTGATTGAGCGAGTTCTGAATGACTACGAATAGGGTAGTGGCAATAAACAGGAGAAACCCAAAGCCCAGCCACGTGACCAGCCGGCTGCGCTCTACGTTGGATACGTTCTGCAGAATTTGCTGCACCAGCTCGGCCGCCGAGGCGCCCAGCAGGTGGGAAAGTTTCACCAGCAGCAGCCCGCGCACCAGAGAGGTGGAGTAGAAAGAGCCGATAATCTGCACCAGAATGATGAGAATGGGCGGCAGGGCAAACGTGGTGAAGAAGGCCGTGGCGGCGCCCAGCCGAAGCGGGTCGTTGGCGGCCAGCACCCGGCCGGCGCGGTGCAGGAGCACAAAGAAATCCGTCCAGGCTTTGGGGTGAGGCTCGCCTGGCTCGCGTACTTTTGTCATGGGCTTCGCTACCGTCAGTCGGCGGCGGGCCGGGGGTGCGTAGCGCGAAGATACACGGCCGCGCCTCATCCGCCTATACCCTTAGCCCTCCCTGATTTTGTCTGACCTGCTTCCTTCTTCCCCCGTCACTCCACCGCCACCGGTCGGCTGGTTTCGGCGCCGTGCCCTGGAGCCGCTGCTGAACCTGTTGCGGCAGGGCCTCTCGCCCCGGCAGCTGGCCCTTACGGTAGCGCTGGCTACTGCCTGCGGGCTGGTGCCGCTGCTGGGCGTTACCACGCTGCTGGCCACGGTCGCTGCCGTGCGCCTGCGCCTGAATGTGGCCGCCATGCTGCTGGTAAGCCATCTGTTGAGCCCCCTGCAGCTGCTGCTGATGATTCCGCTTCTGCAGTGGGGCGAGCGACTGATATCCAATAGTAAAACCTCCGGGCTTACTCTGGAAAAGCTGCGCTACTATTTTGCCGAGGACTGGTCCGGAGGCCTGCAGGTGCTGTGGCGCGCCGAGCTGGGGGCGCTGCTGCTCTGGCTGGGCCTCTCGGCGGTGGTGGGGCCGCTGTTGTTTGTAGTGCTGCGCCCAATGTTTGCGCACCTGGCCGCCCGGCAGAAAGCAAAGGCCATCCAAAACGCATAAAAAAAGCCCCCGCTGCAAATCGGAGGCTTTTTTTATGACGGCTAAATGTGGGTTAAGAAGCGCGCTGGTAAATGGGCTCCGTTCCGCGGAAGTAGTTGGCCAGCGGGTCCTCGGCGGAGGGGTTTATCAGCATCAGGTCGATAGTCTGATCCTGCGCCAGATGGCCCTGCACTACCGGTCCCATTTCCGGGAACATGGAGGCATCATCGTTATCAATGGTAAAGCCCAACAGCAGGCGGGCCGGGCCGGGGTTGTCTTCCACCGTCAGCTGGGCCAGGTATACGGCCTCAATGGCAGGACGCGCGGCGCAGAACACCCGCACAGCTTCAATTAAAGCCACCGGCCGCTCGTCGGGCTGGTCCAGGGAAACGCGCTTATCGGCCAACGAGCCTTCCAGCTCCTCATCGGAGCCCGAGAGGTTGCCGGCCAGCAAATCTTCCAGCTCTGGTACGGTCAGCAGCTTGCCAAAGGGCGAGAAGGGGTTCAGCACGCACTCTGCGCCCTGCACCATGCGGAAGTAATCCAGGCCGGAAATCAGCATGTAGGCCACGTCGCCGCTCACGGCGCCATTCTCATACACCCGCTCCAGGGAGCTGAATACCGGCAGCTTGCCATCATTCAGCACTTGCAGCTGTATCTGCATGCCGGGCTCCGGAACAACCAGGCCGGTGGCGGGATTCTCCTCATCAAAAGCCGGGAGAATCACCAGATTCTGTCGCAACAGCTCCCGGTAGAACAAGGCCCGGGAGGCTGGGTCCTGCGCCGCCTGCAATAGCGCCCCTTCCAGCGCATTGTTCGGCTCGAAGGTGGGCATGGGAGGCATGATGGGCTGCTTCATCGGGGGGAGGGGTGGCAGCGGCAGCTCAACCGGAGCAGGCGAGGTGTAGTTGGGACGCTTATAGCGCGGACCGGCCGCTTCCGGGGCAGAAGTGCCGGGGTTTGGAGTGCTGGGAGTAGGTGCAGCGGCCGGAGTAGACTCAGCGGCTTTCTTGGATTTCAGGAAGTCAAACAGACCCATGGTAATGCGTAGCGAATGAAAAGGTGTCCCAAGCTAGCCATTCCGGCCGAAAACTACCGGCAAAAGCTATGGGAAAATGATGTTAAAAAGTGCCGTTAGCGGCCGTCGCTGCCCTGGCAGGCGCCCAGCAGATCCGATACTTCCCGGATGGTATATGGCTCCCCTTTGTTGCCCCAGGACTGCTGCAGGAAGTTCAAGATGTTGGTAATCTGGGAGTCCGTCAGGTCCTCGTGCGGCGGCATCACCTGGTTATATTCCACAGCATTCACTACCACCACCCCTTTCTGGCCTTTGCGCAGAATACAGGGCAAGCCCGCCCGGTTCTTCGTTAAATAATCGGCGCGGGCCAGGGGCGGAATCAGGCGGCGCAGGCCGGCACCCTGCTCGCCGTGGCAGTTAGAGCAGTGCTCCAGGTACAGGCGGGCACCCTCATTCTGCTTGTTGGTAAAGCAGCCCGCCAGCAGCCAGATAGCCGCGGCTACGGCCGCGCCCCGCAGCAGGTGGATAGCGGACGGCATTAGGGTTTCGGTTGTTTGGCGGCTTCTTCGGCCAGCAGCAGCGGCAGCTCTTTCAGCAGGCGGTCTACTTCCTTGGGGTTCATGCCATCGTAAAGGCCGCGCACGTGGCGCTGGCCGTCTACCAAGGCAAACGTGCCGTTGTGGGCAAAGCCACCGGCCGCCTTTTTATCGGCTTCGGCACCCGTCATGTAGGCGCGGGCTAGGGCAAAAATGGTGTCGTGCGGAGCTGTTACAAACTGCCACTGGCTGGCGTTGGTCACGCCCAGGCGCTCGGCATAGTCGCGCAGTACCGGAATGGAGTCGTGGGCCGGGTCGATGGTATGGGACAGGAAGGCCACGCGCGGGTTGTTCTTGTACTGCTCATACACGCGCAGCATTTCGCTCTGCATTTTGGGGCAGATGCTGGGGCAGGTAGCAAAGAAGAAATCCGTGACATAGACTTTGCCCGCCAAGCTGTTATTGGTAACCGTTTTGCCTTCCTGGTTGGTCAGCGTGAAGCTAGGAATAGTGGCGTAAATGGTATCGGCGGGGCCGCCATCGGGGCGGGCGCGCACGTCACGCTCGCCAATGTAGGGCAGGGTAGTGGACTGATCCGCCTTATTATCGGAGCAGGAAGCCAGCAGCAGGGTGCCGGCCACAGCCAACAGGCCACTGCGCAGGGCGCGGCGGAAAGAACGGTGCATCATGGGGTAGGTGGCGTGGGGGAGGAAGACGCGGAAGGAGAAGCCTGGCGCTGCAGCAGGGCCTGCGCCGAATCGAGGCTGGTGCGGATCAGCTGCGCTACGGAATCAATTCTGTGTTGCTGAACCGTGTAATAGACCATTTTGCGCAGGTGCCCTACCGAATCGGCGGGGCGGCGGTACTGGTGCATCCAGTTCATCATGGCAGCTTCCGCCGCCAGCAAGGCTCTTTTCTGGCGGCCGGCCGCGGCAGTATCCAGGGCCGTTGCTTTTTGCAACACCTGGCGGCTGGTGTAGAGCTGGTCCATGCGCAGCATCAGGGAGTCATGCACGGCCAGCACGCGCTTTTCAGCGGCGGCTTCCTGCGCGGGCGCATCCGCCGAAGGCGAGCAAGAAGCCAGCAGCGGCAGCAAAAGCAGAGCCGCCGGACGGAAGTTGGAAAGAGTGCTTTTCACGCCGCAAAGGTACGGCGCGTTTGCTTGCCAGCGGTGCCCGGGAACCGTATTTCGTGCCGCTACCAGGCGTGGCGCAGGTGGGCATAGTTCCACAGCCAGACGGTGCCGGCCCAAAGCCCCCAGAACAGCAAAGCAAAAAACGCCAGGAAGACGATGGTGACCACCGCAATCAGCCCTTTGCCGCTGCCTGTGTATTTACCCTCAGCATAGTGGCGGCGCAGCAGCTCCACGTTCCGGTCGTTGCTTTTATAGGCGAAGTCAAACAGGTTACCAATGATGGGAATGGCGCCGATAATGGTATCCAGCAGAATGTTCAGGGCCATGCGCACCACCAGCTGGCCACTGGCACCGTGGCGCATCATGGTCAGCAGCAGCACTCCCGACACCGCAAAAGTAGACAGGTCGCCTACCACCGGAATCAGGCCCAGCAGCGGGTCTAGCCCGAAGCGGAAAGAGGTGCCCGGCAGCCGGAACTGGCTGTCCATCAGGCGGGCTACCCGCTCTACCCACCGCAGGCGCTCATCGTTAGAGAAAGAAGGAGGCGTGGGCATGGGTTACTGATGGTAAGTGAGAGAATAGCGGCGAAAGGACAAAGGCAGCTGTTTAGCCGAACATGTGCCCTTCAACGGCGTTCCTATAGTATAAGGTTATGCCGGTGCTGCCGGCTTCATCCATCCTGTCTTATTCACTTCTCACATTAGCTTCTTACTTATGCAAACCCGCACTTTAGGCCGAAATGGCCTGCAAGTTTCTGCCCTCGGTCTTGGCTGCATGGGCATGTCTGATTTTTACGGCCAGCGCAACGATGCCGAAAGCACCCGCACGCTGCACCGCGCCGTGGAGCTGGGCATTACGTTTTTTGATACCGCCGACATGTACGGCCCCTTCGTGAACGAAGAGCTGCTGGGCCACGCCTTTGCCGGCCAGCGCGCGGAGGTTGTTATTGCCACCAAATTCGGGATTCAGCGCGACCCGAACGAGCCATCCAAGCGCGGCATCAACGGCCGCCCGGAGTACGTGCGCCAGGCCTGCGAAGCCAGTCTGCGCCGCCTGAAAACCGACTACATCGACCTGTACTACCAGCACCGGGTAGACCCCAGCACGCCCATTGAGGAAACCGTAGGGGCCATGGCCGAGCTGGTGAAAGAAGGCAAAGTGCGCTTCCTGGGCTTATCAGAGGCCGCGCCGGACACCGTGCGCCGCGCCCATGCCGTGCACCCCATAACGGCGCTGCAAAGCGAGTACTCCCTCTGGAGCCGCGACCCTGAAGATGGTGTACTGCAAACCTGCCGGGAACTGGGTATTGGGTTTGTGCCATACTCGCCGCTGGGCCGGGGCTTCCTTACCGGCCAGATTCAGAAGTTTGATGACCTAGCCGCCGACGACTACCGCCGCTTCACGCCCCGCTTTCAGGGCGAGAACTTCCAGCGCAACCTGGATTTAGTGGCGCGCATCAAAGATATGGCCACCGAAAAAGGCTGCACGCCCGGTCAGCTGGCGCTGGCCTGGGTACTGGCCCAGGGCAACGACATTGTGCCCATCCCCGGTACCAAACGAGTGGAATACTTGGAAGAAAACGTGGGCGCGCTCGACGTTCAACTTAGCCCCGAAGACCTACAGGCTATTAACGCCATTGCCCCCCAAGGTGCTGCCGCCGGCTCCCGTTACCCGGCCGAAATGATGAAATCAGTAAACGGGTAGGTAGTTGCTAGTTGTCAGTAAAAGGGCATTGCTGGCTTCAAAATTCAAAAAAGCCTTTCCACTCAGGAAAGGCTTTTTTTTATGGATCTGAAAACTAAAAAGACGACTTATTTCTGCAGCGGCGGGAGCAAATCAATCCAGCCATCCTCACTCACCACAATAGCCAAACAGGGGTAGCGGCTGCTTTCCACGTAACGCAGTGCGGAGTTAAAGCGCGAGCCGCGGGAGGAGTCGCCTTTCGCCGTGGCCAGACCATCCAGAATGGCGCCAATGGCAAAGCAGGTCCCGGCCGGATCAATGAGCACAGCCCCATCAATGTTGGTGATAAGGCGCATTACGCTGGGGTTAATGCGGCAGGGCGTGATGCGGTAGCACTGGTTGGAAAGGCGTGCCGCTTCGTGGTTGGCTCCTTCTGAAATCAGGAGAATAGTGCCCGTGGGCTGGGAGGTGGCGCTCAGGGTAAGAGACCAAAGGTGCTGAATATCAGCCTGGGGCAGGTTGGGCCAGCTGCGGTGAATGGCCCGCTCAAAGTTGTACTCATCCACGCGGGAGCGGGGCAGGCGCGGCGTGTTCGATACCACCCGCATCATGACCTCGCCGTTGTGAGATAAATCCCAGCTATAGTGCTTGGTGAAATGCACCGTAAACAGCGGCTCGTGGCGCGGGTCGTCGGGGTCTACTACCCGGCCCAGGCCAAACAGATTGGTGGCATCCGTGATAAGGGCTGCCTTGTCTTCGCTGAGCTCCAGCAGCTTCCGAACGGAGCGGTGGTCGCGCAGGGGAATAGGGGCTTCCAGCGTGAGGATGGGCTGAATAGCGGAGTGGTGGCGGCGGGCAATAACCATCAGGCCGATGCCTTCGTCGCCCTCGTGGCGTAGGGCAGCCACGCCGTTGCAGGCATCGTAAAGGCCGTGGGTGCCATTGGCTACGCCCAGCATAAACCGGCGGCCAGCCGCGCGCAGCAGCTCGTTGTAGTCCCGGTCGAGAATGGGGCGGTCTTCGTCGCCGTCGGTTTCGCGCAGGGCGCGGGTGCAGTCAATCAGAAACTCCTGCACAGTGGCCTGGAGTAGGGAGCCCGGGCGCCCGCTGGGTACCGCCGGCAGGGCATAATGGCCGCGAAAAGCCTCCGCATTCATTTGTACCACCACCAGCACTAGGTAGCCATCTACCGTAACCGGCAAGGAGCAGAAAGAAACGCGGGGTTCCTCCGTGGCCGTTTCCAGTGCGGCCACGGTTTCGGCTACCGAGCGGCGCAGGAGCCCATACCAACGGTTTTTTTCGTAACGGTCGTGGTCCAGTGGGTGCAGATGATACACCACTTCCCGCGGCCCTTCGGGCTCCAGCAGGGAGGCGCGCTCTTTCACGCCCTGAAAGTGGACGGGTTGGTACCGGTGGGTGGGAGGCTCTACTACTACCGCCCCGGGCTCAGCACCTTCTTTAGCCGAGGCCAGACCCAGCAGAAATACTTCGGGCCGCAGGTTGCGGTCAAGCAAATTGAAGATTCCTTCGGCAAAGAGCTGGGCTGAGACGCGGAAAAGGCTTTTTTGAGAATCCCACATGGGCAACGGTGAGCGGCCGACGGGCGGCAATAAGGCATAGTGCACGCATACCTACGGCAAAAGTCCCGAAAGGTAACGAGGGCCGGAGACATTTAGCCGCAACCATTTCACTCGCCGCAGGTTAGCAACGTATAAAACCCGGGCGGTGCTTGTATTGCCGGCACAATTTGGGTAAATTAGACAAGAGCCGTTTTGCGCGCCTATCAACTGCCAGACTATGTTTTTTGTTGATATTCTGCTGGGATTTGCCTGTGCCATGTCGTTTATCCCCATCACGACGGGCTACTGCGCGCATAGCTACGGCCGCTCGTTCTGGCTCTGGTTTTCCCTAGGGTGGCTGCTGCCCATCGTCTCCTTTTTCATTCTGTTTGCCCTGATTTACCGCAAGCACATTGACCAGGGAGAGCGGCTGCTGGAAGAAGCCAAAGAAATCCTGGCCGCCGCCGAGCAGGCCGAGGACGAAAGACGCACCCGGCTGGCTCCCCGTCCCGACTAAGCGTGCAAATACGCCTGCATGGCCTGGGCCGCCCAGGCCCCCGTGCTAAAACATCCCTGTAAAAGGTAGCCGCCCGTAGGCGCTTCCCAGTTCAGCATTTCCCCGGCTACAAAGGTACCCGGGCGCTGGCGCAGCATGAGGTCGGGCGTTAGCTCCTCCCAGGATACCCCGCCAGCCGTGGAAATAGCTTCGTCCAGGGGGCGCAGGGCCGTGATGGGGAGCGGCAGGTGGCGCAGCAGCCGGTCCAGCTCCTCCGGGGAGGCCGTGGCAGCGGTAGGAGCCACTTCGCGCAGCAGCGTGGGCACGGGCGAGGTTAGGTGCAGTACCTGTTTTAGAAAATCGGCCAAGGACTTGCCGCGCCGGGGCGTGCGCAGCCGGTTGAGAAGCTGCTCATCGGTGAGGTCGGGTTTCAGATCAAGCCAGAGGGTGGCCGGCTGGCCTGTTGCCAGCTCCTGGCGAAGAGCAGGGGTGAGAGCATATACCGGGGTGCCTTCCACGCCATATTCCGTGAGCATCAACTCCCCCCGCACCCGTTGAGCGCCGCAGCGCAGCGCAATGTTTTTGAGCGGGGCCCGGCCCACTTTCTGCTGAAAAAATGCCGACCACGCCACTTCCGCGCCGCAGTTGGAAGGTAAAAACGGCACACACGGCATGCCAATACTTTCAAAGGCCGGTACCCAGGCACCATCGGAGCCGGTCTTGGCCCAGCTGGCGCCGCCCAGGGCCAATAGGGTGACCTTGGGCTCTATCACCAGCTCTTCGCCGGAGGCCGTGTTCTGGATGCGCAGCCCGGTGCTGCCCTCAAAGCCCAGCCAGCGGTGCCGCGTGTGCAGCACCACGCCCAGCTGTTGCAGGCGGGCAACCCAGGCGCGGAGTAAGTCGGCGGGTTTGTGCTCGGCCAGGGGGAAAATGCGGCCGCTGGTGCCCACAAAGGTTTCTATGCCCAGCTCGGCAGCCCAGCGGCGCAGCTCAGAGGGGGAGAAGTGCGTCAGAAATTGGGAAAATGCGGTGCTGTCCGGGCCATAACGGGTGGCGAAAGGGGCTTCCGGCTCGGCGTTGCTCAGGTTAAAACCGCCGTGCCCGGCCACCAGAAACTTGCGCCCCACGGTGGCCTGTGCCTCAAAAAGTATTACCTGATGCCCCGCTTCCGCCAGCCGCTGCGCCGCCAGCAGTCCGGCCGGCCCGCCGCCCACAATTACTACTTCCGCCTTCAAAAATGTAGATCTGCTCATCACCCGGGGCGGCAAGATACAATGCATTGCGGCAGTAAAGTTCGGTGGTTTTCCTACTTTCCGGCCCGGGGCGCGTACATCCTAACCCAACATACCTCTGCCTATGGGTCCTTATTCTATTCTGATTTACCTGAGTATTGCGGTTATTCTGTCGTATCTGTTTGATATGGCGGCCCGGGCCACCAAGGTGCCTTCGGTGCTCATGCTGCTGCTCACCGGCATTGCCCTGCGCCAAGCCGCCGACTACTTCGATGCTTCCCTGAATATTCCTTCCGTGGTGCTGGAAATCTTCGGGATTATCGGCCTGATTATGATTGTGCTGGAAGGCGCCCTGGACCTAAGGCTGGAGGCCGGCAAAGCCCCCTTAATCCGGCGGGCGTTTTTTGCGGCGGCGCTCATGCTGCTGGTGCAAACGGTGGCCATTGCCCTGCTGCTGAAAGCATATTTAGGCGTCTCCTTTCAAAGCTGCCTGGTAAATGCCGTGCCCCTCACGGTTATCAGCAGCGCCATTGCCATACCCAGCGTGGCCAACCTCACGGGCGAAAAGCAGGAGTTCATTGTGTATGAAAGTACCTTCTCCGATATCCTGGGCATTATGCTCTTCAACTTTGCCATTCAGGATAATTTCGCGCAGGGAGTCTCGGTTATTACCTTCTCGCGGGATGTGGTGGCGGTGCTGGTGCTTTCCGTGGTGAGTACCGTGGTGCTGGCTTTCCTGCTGCACCGTATTCGGCTGCACGTCAAGTTCTTCCTGATTTTTGCCTTCCTGATCTTAATTTATTCGCTGGCCAAGAAGTTTCACCTCTCGTCGTTGGTGCTGGTGCTGGTATTTGGGCTGGCCGTGAACAACGCTGATGTTTTCCTGAAAGGCTGGCTGCGCCGATTGGTACACCCCGAGCGGCTGGCCGCCGAGTTACACCAGCTCAAAAGCATCACCGCTGAATCAGCCTTCCTCATTCGCACGTTCTTTTTCCTGCTGTTCGGTTTTTCCATCACGCTGGCCAACGTCCTCAACCTGAGTCTCATCGTGCAGGGCCTGCTCATCGTAGGCATCCTCACGCTCATCCGGTTTTTCTACCTGCGCTATGCCGCCCGCACCGATCTGGTGCCGGAGCTGTTTATTGCGCCCAAGGGGCTGATCAGTGTGCTGCTGTTTTACAGCATTCCGCAGCAGCATCTCATCGGTGAAGTCAGCGAAAACATCCTCTTCGTGGTTATTCTGCTTACCGGCGTGATGATGATGGTGGGGCTGCTGCTGGCCGGCCGGGAGCCCGAGCTGGGCGAATATTGAGGCGAAAATCCAGCAATAATTGTGGTTCTCTGAAATAGAAAGCTGCTCCGTGGACTCTATAAAAATACCCTTGCTCTCTAATCAGAGGGCAAGGGTATTTTGCTATCAGTACAACTAAGTGCTTCCTGCCAGCTGGCAAGTCTACCGCTCCTAATCCGTTTCCTTTATCAGCTGCTTCCGGTAGCCGGCCAGAATAGCGGATTTCAGCAGAAACCCGACGTAGCGGCCATGGTCTACTACCGGCAGGGCCCAGGCGCCTACCTGCTCCATGCAGCGCAGGGTGTCCAGCATGGTGTCGTCGGGGTTTACAATGGCGGGGGGCTGAATCATCAGGTCGCGCACTAGGGTGGTTTTATAGTGCTCATCGTCGAAGAGGGCATCCCGTACGGTATCCAGCGTTACAATGCCCTGCAGCTCACCTTCGCTATTGACTACCGGGAACAGGTTGCGGGTGGCGTGCCGGAAAATGTCCACCAGTTCGCCCAGGGTTGTTTCGGGGCGCACGCTCACAAAGTCCCGCTGAATCAGGTGGTGCAGGTCCAACTGGGCCAGCAGCCCCCGGTCCCGGTCGGCGTGCATATAAATTCCCTGTTTCACCAGCTTGCGAGTGTACACTGAATAAGGCTCGAAGTACTTTGTAATCAGATAAGAAAAGGAAGTAACGGCCATGAGTGGAACGAACAGCGCATACCCGCCGGTGATTTCCGCAATCAGGAAGATGGCTGTTAGGGGGGCGTGAATAACGCCCGCCAGCATGCCCGCCATGCCCAGCACAATGAAGTGTACCTCGGGCACGGTATCTATCCCGCTCAGGTTAATGATACGGGCATACACAAAACCCGCCAGCGCCCCCACAAACAGCGAGGAGCCGAACATACCCCCGTTGCCGCCCGAACCTACCGTAACGGTGGTAGCCACTACTTTCAGCAGCATACTGCCAATGGCTACCAGCAGCACCAGGCCCACGCTTTCATCACCGTACACGGAGAAAAGGGAGCCATCTACCAGGTGGCTGGACTGCCCGCTCAGCAGCAGCTGCACAATGTTGTAGCCCTCGCCGTACAGCGGCGGAAACAGGAAAACCAGCAGCCCCAGGGCCAGGCCGCCAAACAGGATTTTGTGGTAGGCCCCGGGCCACCGCTCATAAAACCGCTCGGCGGCAAAGTACACGCGAATCATGTACACGGAGAGCAGGGCCGTGAACAGCGCCAGCAGCAGATACAAGGGAATAGCTTCTACCGGCCAGCTGGTGGTAATGAGCACGAAGGGCTGCCCGGCATAGAGCAGCTTCGACACCACCGTGGCCGTGGCCGAGGCAATGAGCAGCGGAATGAAAAACGGGGCCGAAAGCTCGGAGAGAATAACCTCCACCGCGAACAGAACCCCTGCAATGGGGCTGTTGAAGATAGCCGCAATACCGGCCGCCGCGCCGCAACCCACCAGCAAGCGTCTTTCCCGCTTACCCACGCGCAGAATGCGCGCTACGTTGGAGCCGATGGCCGAGCCCGTAACGGAAATAGGGGCCTCCAGACCAGCCGAGCCGCCAAACGTGACCGTGAAAAAGGACGTCACCATTTGCGAAAACAGCTTGCTGCGCGGCACAATGCTGTTCTGGCGGGCAATGTTGTAAACAATAGGCCCAATGCCCCGGCTGAGCGTGCCGCCCAGCACATAGCGCGTAAACAGCACCGACAGCGAAATACCAATAATAGGGTAGAGCGACAGGGCAAAGACGCGGTACTGCTCCGGTACCCAGGCAAAAATCAGGTACTGCGAATAATGAACCGAGTTTTTGAGCAGTACGGCGGCTAAGCCGGCCATTATCCCCACCAAAACGCTCAACAGAATCAGATAGGCCCTGTCGTTAATGTAGCGTAAGCGCCACAGGAGCAGCGGACCCAGGAGTCGATGAACGATGCTTTTGGGCATGAGGAATTAATTCACTTCCGAAGAACAGGTAGGAGAGGGCGCGTAACCGTGGTAACGATAACGGACAAATTATAAAACCCACTGCAAAAACAGTGCTTTTTTTCTCTGGCGCCTACGCCGGTTGGTTCATCCAGCGCCAGAATACGAAGCATCCAAGGGTATAAGCCACTACATCTAAGGGGTCTGCCACCATCCGGGAATTAAAATGCGGCATAATCAGCTCAAACCAAATGGCTATAACCACCCAGGAGCTGATGATCCAGGAAAGCGGCAGCACAAAGGAGGGTTGGCGGAAATAAAGCCGGCGCATAAACCAGAGCAGCAGCGTGAGCTGCAGGGGCAGGTCTACCAGATCAGCCAGGTGGGAATTAATAAGGGTGGGCAGCTGCCAGTGGGCCCAGTACCGGTTGATGCACGCAAAAAGGTACAGCACGGTGCCCAGCAGGAACAGCGGGTGCCGCAGCTCGGCGGGGAATTTTAACCGGCCAGTGCTGTTACCAGCCATAGCATAAACGCCAGCAGGGCCGCAAACGCCAGCTGCCCGCCCCGAATGATGTATTTAAAAAACCGCAGCAGCGCCCCATCCTCCGGGTTTATTTCAATGAGCATGATGCCCGAAATAGGCTCCTGCGCTTGTTGTTCCCGGGCCTGCTCACTGCGGTTGCGCACGGGGTCCAGCAGTTGGCCGCACCGCGCACACCGGTCATCGGGGCGCTGCTGCCACTCCGACCAGTGCCCGCAATGCGGGCATTTCTTCGATGCAGAAAGTGGAGCGCTCATGCGTAAATGGGTAAGGTGAAAAAAGACGAAGGCCAGCAGAGCAATGACTCCGCTGGCCTTCTTTTTATTCTTCCATGATGTCTTCGTTCCAGAGGGCGGGCTCGGCTTCGATGAACTCTTCCATCATCTGCACGCACTCCGGCAAATCCAGGTCTACTACTTCCACGCCGTGGCTTTCCATAAATTCCCGGGCCCCGTCAAACGTGCGCGACTCGCCTACCACTACTTTGGGTATTTTGAACTGCACAATGGTGCCGGCGCACATATAGCAGGGCATCAGGGTGCTGTAAATCACGGTGTCGCGGTAGGTGTGCTGACGGCCGGCATTGTTCAGGCAGTCCATTTCGCCGTGCTTAATGGCGTTGTTTTCCTGCACGCGCTTGTTGTGCCCGCGGGCCACAATCTGGCTGTTGCGCACCAGCACTGAGCCAATCGGAATACCGCCTTCTTTGCGGCCCTGGCGGGCTTCGTCAATGGCGGCCTGCATGAATTCGTCCATAGTAGTCTTTATAGAAATGCGCTTAGGCGTGTTCAGTCAGTGAAAAAAGGAAAGGCTGCAAGGTACAGAGGCCCACTCAGAAACCGGAGTTGCGCCTGAATTTCTTACCGCGCGCAAATACCCCGGTACGGACAGTACTGACACTTTTCCAGATCATCGGTTTTGCGGATGGGCTCCTGTGGGTCCAGCATGCGGTTTGCCAATTGACCCAATAGCTCCTCGCTGCGCGCCATAAACGACGTGCCTTCTTCCGTCAGAAAGCCCATATCCGCCGACATGGGGCCCGCGCTCAGGTTGCGCAGGGAGATAATAGCCGCATCGGCGGCGGGGCGGCCGTTTTGCTCCAGCATGAAGCGATACAGCCACAGCTGCCGCACTTTATCAGCCGCGGAGGTAGAGTCATGCAGCAGCCGCTCCACTGCTTCGGCAGGGCCTTCGCCGCGCTTTTGCAGGCGCAGCTCGGCGGCCTGCACCATCCCGGTTTTATAGTCGATAACGCGCAGGCGACCATCCGGCAGCTCATCCAGGCGGTCGGCGTAGCCGATAAGGCGCATGGGCAGCTTCTCGCCGTCGGGGCGGGGCACAAATACGGTGGCGTGCAGGCGCTCTTCTAGGGCATGAATGCGCAGCGGCAGGCCGCCGGGCTGCTCGGCCAGGCCTTCCAGGTAGCGGCGCACCAGCTGCGTGGCAACCTGGCCCAGCACGTGGTTCAGGCCTTCGTCGGCGCGGGCGTGGCGGTCGGTTTCTTCCTGGCGCAGGGCCTGCTGCACGGCGGCCGGCGCCTGTTTCAGCAGGCCGGGCAGGTCCTCGGCCGTCAGCGGGCGGTTCTCCTGAACAAAAGGCGTGAGCAGGTGCTCAAGGGCTTCGTGCACTACCGTACCAAAAGTATCGGCACCCAAGTGCTCTTCCACTTCCTCGTTTTCCTGAAACTTAGCTATGCGCGCAAAATAGAACTGCAGGTTGCAGGCCAGGTACTGATTTAGGGCTGAAGGGGAGAGGCCTTTGTCGAGCACTGCGCGCAGGGCCTGCAGCATCTCGCCGTCCTTTTCCAGCACCAGGTCGCCGGCGGTTTGCTGGGGCAGGGCCTGGGGCTGCGGGTGGCCGCTGCCTTCGGTATCTGCCTCTACCAGAGCCGTAAGCTTTTCCAGCGTCATGTTAGGGCTCTGGGGCAGCAAATCATTCTCAATCTGCAGCAGAAAACGGCTCCGCTCGCCGGTGCGCGTGCCTTCCGCGCCGGGCAGCACGTGCACCAAGTCTACGCGGCGGGCGCGCTGCAGCAGGCGCCAGAAGTGATACGCCGTAGCCGATTCTTGGTCGGCGTACGTGGGCATGCGGAACTCTTTCAGCACATCATACGGAAACAGGGAGCCATGCCGCTTGGGCGCCGGCAGCACATTTTCGTTGCAGCTGAGAATGATGATGTGGTCGAAATCCAGGGCCCGGGTTTCCAGCAGGCCCATCACCTGCACATCGGCAATGGGCTCCCCGCTGAAGGGCAGGCGCGTGGTGCGCATCTGCTCATAAAGAAACCGCCGGAAAGAGCGCACCGACAGCCGCTGCTCCCGGCAGTCAAACGCCGAATCCAGCTGCTTAACCAGCGTGTAAAACAGATACAGGTATTCCGCTTCAATAGCCGAGTGCTGCTCCTCATACACCTGCTTCAGCAGATCAATAAGCGTGTAGCAGGCCCGGATAATATCGTCGCAGTCGTTCCAGGTGCGGAAAAGGGCTTCGATAATAGGGTGATGATGGCCCAGCTCCAGCAGCTCGCGGGCTGGCAGCAGCACGGCGTTGCGCTGCACAATCTGGCGGCACACCCGGTCCAGCAGCCCATGGTATTTTTCGTTGGGCTGATGATCGAGCCACTGCTGATAGCGCCGAAGGAAGGGGTGAGCCAGCAGCTTGGTAACGGCCAGGTGGTGGTAGCGCGGTACCCCGTAGTCCGGTCCTTCGCCGCCTTCCCGAATGCCGGTCAGGTGCACTTCAAACAGCAGATCCACCAGGTTAAAAAGCGGCGTGCTCTGGAAGCTCAAACCCATGGTGACGTTGTAGCTGGGCACGTGCTCCGGCGGCAGACCGTGCAGCACGGGCAGCAGCAGGGTTTCATCGGGCAGCACCACGGCCACCGTGGCGTTGGGGTTTTGCTGCCGCGATTCAGCCAAGAGCTGTCCGGCTACTTTGCCCTGCATGGAGGCATTGGCCACGCCCACAAAACGCATGGTCCGGGGCAGGCCGCGCAGCCATTCCACGTTGCCGCCAAACGCCTCCCGCGAAAGCTCCCAGCGGGTGAGGTAGCGCCGCAGGTACTGCCCGGCGCGGTTGGGCGAGTCGGCTTCCAGGTAAAACGGGTCGCCATCGAAGCGCACTTCGGCGCGGCCGTGCTTCAGTAGCAGGCGCACCAGCCGCTCCTCCGCCCTCGATAAAGCTCCCAGGCCCACAAACACGTGGCGGGCCGGTTCTTCGCCGCGCAACAGGCGCTTTTCCATGCCTTCCACCGCCAACCGGTAGGCCAGGCCGGGGTAGGCGAGGTGCTGGGCCAGCATCTGCTTTTGCAGGCGGCGGTACACTTTTTCCAGGTCGTCCCAGAACCGGAAATACTGACCGGTAATGGAATCAGGCTCGGGGGTTTTGGTCAGGTCCCAACGCTCCAGGGCCTTGGCCTGGGTGAGGTATTCAAACACCTTATGGGGCGGCGCCAGGTTCTGGTCCAGGTTGGAAAAGTCAGCGAGCAACAGCCCGGCCCAGCCCACAAACCGGTCGAAGTCCAGGTTAGGATCAATGCCCTTGAGAATATCAAAGAGTAGCAGCTGCAGGGCAATAGGCTCTTCCACCTGCACGCCGGCCAACTCTACCATGTAGTCTTCCATGGCCGCCACGCGGGGGCTCCACAGCGCCTCGCCCGCGCTCAGGCTCATGGCCAACTCGTTCTTCAGATACACCACCGCCCGGCGCGTGGGCACCACCACCACCAAATCAGACAGCTCCTCGGCAGAGTAGCGCGCCGTAAGGTCCTGCGCCACCTGGGCGAGGAAGGAGGTGGTGGCAGAACCGGTGGAAATAGCAGATGAATTAAGGCTGGCTAAGATAGATGGCATGCGGCAGGGTAATGAAAAGGTACTGTTTCAGATTTGGGATGTCACACAGAAAAAAGGTACTTATTTGCGGAATACATATCGTTTAGAAAAGTCTCCATATTTCGTCCCAACCAAATTTTATGAAAGCTAAATATGCCATCCTTTGTCTTGCTTTAGGCTTGTTCCTGAGCGTGGTTGGGTCACTCTTTAAGATAATGCTTTGGACTGGGGCTGATATCCTTATAATATCAGGCATGGTGCTCACTATCACGGGTGTTATCCTGTTTGTTTACAAGCTCATGTCTCAGCCGAAAATCAAAGATTTTTTGAATAAGTAAACGGAAATAGCCGGGTGTAAATCTGGTTAAAACACTACCACTTCCTCGGTTCCAAAATAATACAGCACGCATTGCACCTCAGCATAGCCCAGCTGCCGGAAGAGCTGCGCATACTGCTGCAATTGGTGCCGGTGCTGAGGCTTGGGCGGCGGAATCTTGAAGTCGAGAATGGTAACGCGGGTGCCGTTGCGCCCGGCTGCGGCGCCGGTTTCAAATACTACCCGGTCGGGCTTGTAGTCGCGGCGCCGCACGCCGCCGATGAGGATTTCCCGCTCCGTCTCCACGCTTACCTGCGGCCCGAAATAGGGTGTCAACTGCGGGTGGCTTACTACCTGACGCAGCTTCTGCACCATTTCGGCTTTTTCCTTGGTGCTGATGATGCCTTCGGCGGCCAGTTGCCCGGCTACGCGCTCCACCTCCGTGGCCCGGTGCAGGCGGCGCAAGCCGTAGTGCAGCTTGCGGTTCCACTCGCCTAGCTGCTCCTGCTCATCAAAATCAAACACCGTGGATGCGTGCCGACGCAGGCGCAAACGCTCCTCCCAGGGTACGGAGGTAAGGTTAGTGAGCGGGTAGCTGCCGGTCTTGGGCCTGCCGCTGCTGCCTGCCGGCGCCATACTGCCCTGGCTGAGGGTAAAGGCCAGGCGCTCCTCCTCCCATTCGCCCAGGTTTACCAAGTACTGATGCAGCAATTCCGCCACGGAGCGGGCCGGGTCGGTGCTAGCCGTGGCGTCTTCCGTTTTCTTCTTTGTGTCGGGGCGTTTGCTGATGATGTAGAGGCGCTGGCGCGGGCGGGTGAAGGCCACGTAGAGCATGTTCAGGCCCTCCAGGAAGGTTTTTTCGCGCTCCTCCACGTATTGGGCGGCCAGCGGGGTGCGCTGCAGGGCTTTGGTGAGGCCTACCACGGCCACGCCCGGCATTTCCGGTACCGGCTTTTCATCCTCTTCCAGGCGGCCCCACAGCAGCGTGCCCCGGTAGGGCTCCAGGCTCCAGTCGGCGTAGGGCACAATTACTACCCCGTAGGCCAGGCCTTTGGCTTTGTGTACCGTGGTAATGGTAATGGCGTCGCGGCCGGCCGGGGCGTTGATGCTGAGCGCACTTTTGCGCTGGTCCCAGTAAGTCAGGAAGTTGTTGAGGTTGTTGCCCTGACGCAGGCTGAATTCCAGGGTCAGATCCAGGAAGCGGAACAGGTACTCGCTTTCCGCGTTGCGGCCCAGCAGCCTAAAGGTGCCAATGAGGCGCTCCGTCAGCTCATACAATCCCAGGTTGCCGGTTTCCTGCTCCCGCACATCATAGCCCAGTGTGCGAAGCTCGTCGTAAAATTCCCGGGCATGCGGGGCGTTAGCCAGTCCGGCAATGTGGCGCGCCCGGGCCGGCGTAGGGGCCAGGCGGCGCACTACTTTATCCACCAGCAGCATGGCTTCGGCGCGGGCCAGCGTATCGGCGGGCTGGTTGAGCACCCGGAAAATGGCCACCAGCAAATTCACCACCTCCGCAAATTCCAGGGACAAAGAGTCGGCGGAAATAATCTGGTAGCCGCGCTCCTTCAGGAATTTAGCCACCAAACGGCTGCCCCGGCGCGTGCGGCAGAGCACGGCCACATCCTGCGCCCGGAAACCATCGGCCATGGCCTGCTCTACCAGCTGCAGCGTGAGATACAGGGTGCTTTCGTCGTAGTCCAGCTTGGCATCGGGCAGGTGGCCGGGCAGCATTTCTTCTGTGTAGTGCCCGGCCCGGGCATCGTAGCGGCGGGCGGGGGTATTGTCCTGGGTAAAGAGCAACTCCACGTGGCCGGGCAACTGCCCCAGCGGTGCTACTTCCTGCCCGAAATGCGCATCATAAATGCCCTGCACCAGCGGCAGCATGGCGTGGCGCTGACTGACGTGCTCAAAGAAAGCATTGTTGAAGCTGATGATTTCGGCAGCGGAGCGGAAGTTGGTGTTGAGCGCGGCCGGCTCCAGCACCTGGTCCAGGGTGTAGTACCGCTCGCGCAGCAGCTCCTGCAGTTCGGGGTCGTTGGCGCGGTTTACCAGTATCTCCGTCTGGCCCTGGTGCAGGCGCAGAATCTGCTCCATTTCGCCGCCGCGCCAGCGGTAAATAGCCTGTTTGGCGTCGCCTACGGCCAGGGAGAGGTTGCCGGTGGATACGGCATTTTCCACCAGTGGCAGCAGGTTGTTCCACTGCAGCACCGAGGTGTCCTGAAACTCATCTATCAGCAAATGTAAGTACCGGTCGCCGAGGCGCTCATACAGAAACGGCACGGGCTCGGTGAGGACAATGCTGGCAATGCGGCGATTAAACTCACTGATAAGCACCACGTTTCGCTCCCTGCTGATTTGCTCCACTACTTTGTTCAGCTCATTCAGCAGCGAGGCGTGAAACAGGTACGGCTGCATGGCCGAGAGCAGAATATAGTGGGGGAGGAGCTGGGCCCGCAGCTGCTCAAACTCCTCATAAGCCGCAAGCAAGGCAGGTTTCACGGCGTCCACGCGCTGGCGGTCGGCTTCGGTCTTTACCTTGCCGCTGTACCATTTGTCCTGGTCCACGGTGGCGCGCACATAGGAGTTGGCGTCCTTGTCGGGCAGCAGGCGCTCTTCCCACTTGGTGGCGTAGCCGAAAATTCCGCTTTTGCCCTGGTACAGGTCGGCTTCCGTTACACCTAAGGCCTGCAGGGCGGCTGCGGCCCGCTCGCCTACAGCCTGAAATTCGGCTTCAATTTCCTGGCGGCGCTGGCGCAGGGTTTCGTGCAGGCGGCGGAAGTCCTGCAGCGTGAGCTTCTGCAGTTGCGTAACGGCCTCGTGCACGGTTTCATTAAATAGAAACTGCCCAAATTCCGCCAGCTCGGTGGGCAGGTTGTTCCAGCTCTTGCCTTCGTCGGCGCGGCTTAAGGCATACTCCGAGAGGGTTTTGGAAAGCAGCTTACTGTTCGGGTCGCGGTTTACTTTGTCCAGCAGCACGGCCACGGCGCTTTGCAGCACGGTATCCGTGTCCAGCTCCACCTCAAACGAGGCCGGCAAACCCAGCTCCCGCGTGAAGGCCGTAACAATGCGCTGCACAAAGGAGTCGATGGTGCTGACGGCAAAATCGGCGTAGTGGTACAGCACCAACCGGAATGTGGCGGTGGCGCGGCGGCGCACTTCCTGCTCCTGTTCCGCTACCGTTTGGGCCAGCCGGGGCAGGCGGTTTTCGGCGGCTAGTTCGGCCGTTACTTCAGCCAGCAGCATATCCGGTTTCCCTTCCTCGGGGTAGGCAAACTTCCGCAGGGCGCCAATGATGCGCTCCTTCATTTCGCCGGCGGCATCATTGGTAAAGGTGATGGCCAGAATGCTCTTAAAATAAGCCGGGTCGTCCGAGCCCAGGGCCAGCTTCAGATATTCTTTTGTGAGCTGATAGGTTTTGCCCGAGCCGGCAGAGGAAGAATAAATGCGGAAAGTAGCAGGCATAAAAAAGGCGCTGAATAGCGGGGCAAGTTACGCCGCCGGCAGCAGTAATAAGGCAAAAGAAATACAACAGGAATCAGCCGTAATAAAATGCTGGCATTGCGCCCCAATGGGTTATAAGATTTTGTCTCGCTCCTGCGAATATGTTTTTATAATTTGTTGATTAATAAATATATAAACAAAAATATATACCCTGTTTTCAGCAAAGATCAGGCCTTATCAGCAAGCTCAACCACTAACCTAAGCCACCGGAAATCAGTAAAATCGTGCCTTATCAATTCACTATTTAACACCCACATACTATGGCACAGGAAAATCAATATTCGCGGGGCTACTACCGTGATAATTACCAGGACTCCGATATGGGCCGTCGTAGCAACTATCGGGACTACGAGGATTATGACATGCGTGGGCGCAGCCAGTATTCCGGCCGCTACGAAGACGAAGACCGGGGTATGCGCAATCAGTATAGCTCCTCCCAAAACCGCAACCGCTCCGACTACGACCTGGGCCGTGCCACCGGCTATGGTTCGTCGGGATATGGTGCTTATAACTATGGATCACCCGGCTCTGGTGGCATGAGTGACCGGTCTTCGGGCTCATCCGGCATGGGCCGCGGCAGCCGCTATGAGCAGTACGAGGACCGCGCCCGCAATCAGTTTGTGCGCTACGATTCCGAAGATGAAAACCGCCGGAACCGGAGCAGCCAGAGCTGGGGCAACCCCTATGGCAGCGCCAGCAGCCGCTATAATGAGGTCGACGAAGACCGCAGCAGGCGTTCCGATTATGGTGTGGGCTCTTCGTATGAACGGGAGCATCCCGGCGCAGGCATAGGCCAGGGCTACCGCGGTGATATGTACGAAAGCGGCACCCGCGGCCGCAACCAGTTTTCCACTTTTGAAGATGAAGACCGGGGCAGCCGCTCCGCATACGGCATTGGCCGCGGCTCCAATGTTCGCTACGAAGACCGGGATGAGCGCGGCCGTTTCCAGGCATCTGATGAGGACCGGAACCGCAGCCCATACGGCCGCCGCTATGAAGACGACGACGAACGGCGCGGTGGCCGCTCCGGCCAGGGCGGCTACTACGGCTACTCGGAGGGCTATTCCCGCAATGCCCGCGGCGGGCGGTAAAAAGGCAATTATATAAGGTAAACAGGCCCTGGTATTCCCAAAAGTACCAGGGCCTGTTTGGCCTTTATTAAATTATGTAAAGGCAATAATGCCCGGCTCAACTAAATTATAATAGCTATGGTAAAGGCTCCTTAAGACGTTGTATCACTTGTGAATCTATGCGGCGGGGGCGGCCAGTGGCAGGGTCCAGCAACACCCACCAGGTTTCCGCCTCGCACAGCAGTACATTATCGGAGGCGCGCTCTATGCTGGTAAACCGTTGCGACAACGCCCCGCGGATGTCGCCCAGCCAGGTAGAGCAGCGTAGCGCTTCGCCCTCTAAAGCCGGGCGCAGATACTTGATGCGGTGCTCCTGCACTACCCAGATATACTTCTCCCTCTCTCCCACAGGGAATGCCGCCAGCCAGTGGGCGCCGGCCACGTCCTGCACCCAGCGCACGTACTGCACGTTGTTGGCGTGGTGCAGCTCATCGATATCTGAGGGCTGCACCTGGATGATATGGGAGAAGAAAAAGGTATCGGCAGGAGGCATCGGCATGGAGTGCAAAAAAAAATTGGGTTAAGTACAGACAACAACTGATAACTAGGTGGAACTTCTAAGAGAAGTTGTATATTTGACGCAACTTAAGAAGATGAGTCTCGCTTAGCTTGCCGAATAAACAAGGTTTCAGCAGTAGTACAGTACCCATTTCTTAACGAAACCTTATATCCTTCCAACATGCAGACGGGAACTGTAAAATTCTTCAACGACGCCAAAGGCTTCGGATTTATCAAAAACGACGAAACTGGCGAAGACATCTTCGTACACGTAACGAACCTGCTCGTAGACGAGATTCGTGAAAACGACAAAGTTCAGTACGAAGTAGCTCAGGGCAAAAAAGGCCTGAACGCTGTGAAAGTACAGCTGGCTTAGTCTAGTCGTCGTTAGTTATCTAAGAACTAGAAAACGACCTTTAAAAGGCACTCCTCAGGAGTGCCTTTTTTTATGCCTGCTGCGCGCCAGAGGGGTTTCAGTGCTGCTGGTAAATTTCGGATTTTGGTATTTCAGGAAGGCCGTTTCGGCTTAGTACAGGTACAGAATTCAAGCTCATCTGGTAATTCTCTATTCTTTTATGTACCTTTGCAGCCGCATTGAGAACGGCCCTGTTCCGCGCAGCTGTAGCTGCCCAGTAAAAAAAATTGTAGGCCGGCTTTATCTTCCGTCCGTTGCTTCCGTCACTTGTCGTTGTTGTAGAGTGGGAGAAGAGCGTCGCTGAATTCGCTGTTTTCAGAGCTATACACTCTCCATAACCATCGACATGGAAAAAGAATCGGAAAAAATGAAGTTCAGTGAGCTGACGCTCTCTGAAGAAATGCAGCGCGCTATTGCGGAAGTAGGCTACGAGGAAGCATCCCCCATTCAGGCAGCCGGTATCCCGGTATTGCTCCAGGGCCGCGACGTAATTGGCCAAGCCCAGACGGGTACCGGCAAAACTGCCGCCTTCTCAATCCCCGCCATTGAGCGCGTTGATACGGACTCCCGCGAAGTGCAGTGCCTGGTGCTCTGCCCCACCCGCGAGCTGGCCGTGCAGGTTTCCGGCGAAATCCAGAAGCTGGGCAAATACAAGAAAGGCCTGGCCGTAGTGCCTATCTACGGCGGCTCCAGCTACGACCGGCAGTTCCGCGCCCTGGAGCGCGGTGTGCAGATTGTAATTGGTACCCCCGGCCGCGTAATGGACCACATTGAGCGTGGTACCCTGAAGCTCGACTCCTGCAAAATGATCATCCTCGATGAGGCGGACGAAATGCTGGACATGGGCTTCCGCGACGACATCGAGACGGTGTTGAAGAAGATGCCTGAGGAGCGCCAGACGGTATTCTTCTCCGCCACGATGAGCAAGCCCATCATGGAGATGACCAAGCGCTACCAGAAGGATCCGCAGATCGTGAAGGTAAACCATCAGGAAATGACGGTTACCAACATCGAGCAGAGCTACTTCGAGGTGCGTGGTCCCCAGAAGAAGGACGTTCTGACGCGTCTCATCGACATGTACAACATCAAGTCGGGCATCGTCTTCGCTAACACGAAGCGCATGGTAGACGAGATTGTGGGCGACCTGCAGGCTAAAGGCTATTTCGCCGAAGGTCTGCACGGCGACATGGGCCAGCAGCAGCGCCAGAACACGCTGGATAAATTCCGCAAAGGCACGCTGGAAATCCTCGTAGCCACCGACGTAGCCGCCCGCGGCATCGACGTGGAAAACGTGGAAGTAGTAGTAAACTACGACCTGCCCGCCGACGAAGAATACTACGTACACCGCATCGGCCGTACCGGCCGCGCTGGTAAGCTGGGCAAAGCCTTCACCTTCGTGAGCGGCCGCGACATCTATAAGCTGCGTGATATCATGCGCTTCACCAAAGCCACCATCAAGCAGGAGCGCGTGCCTTCCTTCGAAGATGTGTCGGAGGTGAAAACCACGCTCATGCTCAACTCCATTAAGGAGATTATTGTAAAGGGCAACCTGGACAAGTACATTGCCCGCGTACAACGCCTGATTGATCAGGACCAGGAAGAAGCAGTTACGTCCCTGGACGTAGCCGCGGCCCTGCTCAAAATGACCATGAAGGAAGACAAGCGTGCGCAGGAAAGTCTGGATGCCAGCCGCACCCAGGGTGCTGCCCGCGCCGGCTTCACGCGCCTCTTCGTTACCATGGGTAAGAAGGACCGCCTGCACCCCCGCGACATTGTAGACCTCATTGCTGAAAACACCAGCCTTATGGCCAGCAAAGTAGGCGACATTGCTCTGTACGACAAGTTCAGCTTCGTAGAAGTGCCGAATGAGTTTGTGCAGGAAATCATTGATCAGCTCGGCCGCAGCTCCATTCAGGGCCGTCCGGTAGCCTTCAACATTGCTACGCCGCGCCAGGAAGGTGATGCGCAGCAGGAAGGCAACACCCGCGGCTTCGGCGGTGCTAATGAGAACCGTCCGGCCCGTCGTGGCCCCGGTGGATTTGGTGGTGGCGAGCGTCGCGAAGGCGGCAGCAGCTATGGCGGTGGTAACCGCGGTGGCAGCAGCTACGGTGGCGGCTACAAAGGTGGCGAGCGTCGTGAAGGCGGCAGCAGCTTCGGTGGCAACCGGGGTGGCAGCAGCTACGGCGGCGGTGGCTACAAAGGCGGTGACCGTCGCGAAGGCGGCAGCGGCTACGGCGGCGGTGGCTACAAAGGCGGCAGCGGTAGCAGCTCAGGCGGCTACAAAGGCAAGCGCGACGGCCAGGGCTTCGGCGAATAGATGTTAAAATACGGTTGATGCGCTAACTCCTCCTTTTCAGGAGTTAGCGCATCAAAAAAGCAAAGGCCCCTCTTTTGGAGGGGCCTTTCTTGTTCTATAAAGAAACGGTATTCGGAGGCAGAAAAGCCAGTTGGCTTACTTGGCCGAATCGCGCATGGCTTTGATGTTGTTGTGCGCTTCCTGCACGCCTTGGTACTGCTTTTCGATAACGGTTTTCAGCGTGCCGGGCAGTTCCTGTGCTTTCAGAGCCGTCTGGTAGGCGGTTTTGGCATAGTCTTCACCCCGCTCGCACTCACTCAGAATGCTCTTGTTGTCTTTGCTGGTGAGGGCGCCTTTCAGGTTAATCCAGGCACGGTGAATGGTGCCGGTAACGGAGCTTTCTTCGTCTGGTTTGAGGTCCAGCTTAAACATCTGGTCTTCCAGCTCCGTGATGTAGCTGGCCCGCTGCGCGGCATACTTCTTAAAAGTCTCTTTCAGCTGAGCATCTTCCACGTCGGTCATAGCTTCAGCATAGCCTTTCTGGCCATCTTTCAGCGTTTCAATCAGTTCGTTTACGAGGGCCTGGGTTGCTTTGGCTTCCATGAGGGTAGTAGTTTAGGAGTTGATATTCTAGGTTGTGTCTCCCTTTACTGCCGACTAGCCCGGAAGGTTGCAAAGTTGCATTTATCAACTTTGCTATAGTACCCGATTTAGCACATCTCCCCGGTTATGAAAGAGCCGCGCGAATAGTAAGCCTCTGCTTTAGTAAAAGCCTGAAAAATGCCCTGGGCTTTTTTTACTGATTCAGCGGCGGGGCAGGTGGGGCGCTGGCCATGGCCCGGCCCGCCAGAAACCCCGTTGTCCAGGCGGCCTGGAAGTTAAAGCCGCCCGTAATGCCGTCTATATCCAGCACTTCGCCGGCGAAATATAAGCCCGGCACCAAGCGGCTTTCCATGGTTTTCATGTTGACTTCGGCCAACGGAATGCCACCGCAGGTCACAAACTCTTCCTTGTAAGTGGTTTTGCCGCGCACGGCCAAAGGCTGGCGCAGCAGTAGCTCAATCAGACGGTTCTGCTGCTTGGCGGGAAGGTCGCTCCAGCGGGTTTCCGGGCCGATGCCCGCCAGGTCGGTGAGGGCGCGCCACAGCCGTTGAGGGAGACCAAACAAGCTATTGCTCACCACTCCTTTACGGCCGTTTTCCGCCCGGAAAGCATTTAGCCACTCCCGCAGGGTTTCCTCGGTGTATTCCGGAATCCAGTTGATGAGGGCCGTCCCCGTGTAGCCTAACTGAGCCAGGCGACGGGCGCCCCAGGCCGAGAGCTTCAGCACGGCGGGGCCACTAATACCCCAGTGGGTAATGAGCATTGGGCCTTGGTATTCCAGCTTCTCGCCGGCCAGCACCACGCGTGCCTGCGGCACGCTCACACCCGGCAGCTCCTTAAGCGGCGACTGCGGCACGTTGAAGGTAAACAGTGACGGAACCGGCGCTTCCACACTGTGCCCCAGGGCCTGCAGCCAGGCATACTGCTCCGCTTTCGGGGCACCGCCAGTGGCTACCAGTAATCGGTCTACTGCCAGCGGTTGGGCCTGATTTCCGCTCAGATGCAGACGAAATCCACCCTCGGGCCGGGGTTCAATCCGCTCTACTGCCGTTTGCGTGAGAATGCGCACGCCCGCCTTGCGGGCGGCCTCCAATAAGCATTGGGCAATGGTTTCGGAGGAATCCGTAACCGGAAACATCCGGCCATCGGCCTCGGTCTTTAGCTGCACGCCGCGGCTGGCAAACCAGCGCACGGTGTCCAGGGCGCCAAACTGCTTGAAGGGTTCTTTCAGTTGTTTGGCCCCGCGGGGGTAGTGCTGCACCAGCTGCGCGGGGGTGTCGGCAGCGTGGGTTACGTTGCAGCGCCCGCCCCCGGATATGCGCACTTTGCTAAGCAGCTTGCCGGTTTTTTCCAGCAGATACACCGTCAGTTGCGGGTTAGCCTCGGCACAGGCAATAGCCCCAAAGAAGCCGGCCGCGCCGCCGCCCAGTACGGCTACAGTATGGGTTGAATTCGTCACCCGGCAAAGGTACGCCACGACTTGCGCCCGGGCCCAATTTTAGCAAAAAGCCAGCGCAGCCACTACATCATCGTGCCGGAACCGGTAGCCGGTAGCCGCCCTTAGCTTGCTGCTGCTGATGGTTTTGCCGCCCACTTGCATTTCTGCCGCAAAGGTGGGCGGCTCCAGACCCAGTTTTTGGGCCGCCAACGGGTAAAACTCCTGGCGCAAGGGATGCTGGGCGGCACAGGCATTAAAGGTTTGGGCCGGCAGTGGATTTTCAATCAGCGTATGCAGCACACCCACACAATCATCTAAATGAATCAGGTTGACGGGCGCCGTTCCTTGCGGCAGCTGCTGACGGCCCGCCAGGAAGCGGCCCGGCGCCCGGCCCGGCCCCATCAGCCCCGCCATACGAATCACCGTGGTATTGATGCCGGGCAGGTTCTGGAAGAGTGCCTCTGCCTGTAACATCTCCGAAGCGGCATCGGCAGCAGCCACGGCATCTGCTTCCGTCATGGTGTGGTTAGCATCGGGGTACACGCCGGTAGAGCTGACAAAAAGTATCTGCCGTATCCGGGAATGAACCATGGCCGCCGCTACGGGCCGCAGTAGATCCAGATACGGAATGCCTTGCCTGGACTTGGGGGGGACGTTGAGCACCAGGGTATCTGCTTCGGAAAACAAGCGGTTTAATGTACTGTCGGTGGCAGAAAGGGTAGGGCTGAGCTGCAGAAGATGCGCGCTGATTCCGGCTTCCTGCAGTAGCGGCAGGCGTTCCGGGGAGGTAGTGGTACCGATGACCTGATAGCCGTGGGCCAGCAGGTGCTTGGCTAAAGGAAGACCCAGCCAGCCGCAACCCAGAATGGCAATGGTTGGCGGCGTAACAGCAGAAGTAGGAGAAGGAGAAGGAAGCATCAGGCAAAAGTCGGAAAAAAGGTATTACTACTTTTCTGGATGAAGCCGCGGCAATTTGCGTAATTGCGCTGCTTGCATCCTATTTTGTTCTAAACCCCACACACTCATGGCCTCAACCCATCCCTACGCCCAACCCATGCTCCGCGACAATGCGCTTCAAGGAAAAACTATTGTTGTAACGGGTGGAGGAACGGGCCTGGGCCGGGCCATGACTACCTATTTCCTGCAGCTGGGCGCCAACGTCACCATTACCAGCCGTAAGCTGGAGGTGCTGGAAAAAACCGCCACTGAGCTGCGCGAGCAAACCGGTGGCAACGTGCTGGCCGTGCAGTGCGACGTGCGCAAGTACGATGAAGTGGAAGCCATGCTCCAGCGCACCATCGACACATTTGGCGGGGTAGATGTACTGCTGAACAACGCGGCCGGCAACTTCATCAGCCCCACGGAGCGCCTGAGCCACAAGGCTTTCGATGTCATTGTTGACATTGTGCTGAAAGGCTCTTACAACTGTACGCTGGCTTTTGGCAAGCGCTGGATAGCCGACAAAAAGCCCGGTACCATTCTCAACATTGTTACTACCTATGCTTCTGTAGGCTCGGCCTATGTGGTGCCCTCCGCGGCGGCCAAAGCCGGCGTACTGGCCATGACTCGTTCATTGGCCGTGGAATGGGCTAAATACGGAATCCGTTCCAACGCCATTGCGCCCGGCCCATTCCCAACCGAAGGCGCATGGAGCCGCCTGTTTCCCGAGCCGCTGGCCAAAAAGCTGGACCCCGCTGCCTCCGTACCGCTCAAGCGTGTGGGCGAGCACCAGGAACTGGCCAACCTGGCCGCCTATCTGGTATCCGACTTTTCGGCCTATATGAACGGCGAAGTAGTGACTATTGATGGCGGCGAGTGGCTGAACGGCGCCGGCGAATTCAATAAGCTGGAAGCTATTCCCGCCCCCATGTGGGACGAAATTGAAAAAGCCATGCGCCGCTAAATCACGGATACGCAGGATTTGAACGGATGCCGCGGATTTTGTGGACCACAGATTCTACGGGCGTGAAACGGATTGAATTGATTTCAAAAGCAAGTCAGCTAAACCAAAAGGCCTCGCAGTTTGCGAGGCCTTTTGGTTTATGTAATCGTCCACAAAATCTGGGGCATCCTTTTATATTCTACGAATCCGTGATTAAAGTTTGTAGCCTTTATAGTCCTTGCTGAACTCGGCCCCGGGAATGGGCTGATTGGCTACGACATCGGAAAATTCGAATTTCTCAAACAGGCCTTTGTCATCAAATACCAGCACGGCCATAGGTAGAAAAAGCTTCTGATCGACGCAGACTATGGTGCGGCGGCCGTAGGCGTTGGGTACCTGCAGGGTGCGGCCGGCAGCTACTACTTCGCCGGGGGTGAGCTTATTGCGCTCCAGAATGCGGAACTCGCCACTGCCAAATTTATCGGCAATCTGAGCGGCGGTTTCGGGCTTGGTTACCTTATAGCTGACGTAGCGAAACTGAGGAAAATCGGAGCGGAGAATAAAGCACGGTCGGCCCGATACCAGGGTGTCGCCGGTGTAGTGGAAGCTGCGCTCAAACGCCAGGTCCTGGCGCTTGCCCGAGCCGTGCAGGATTTCCGCAATGGTGCCAAAACCGGCATCCAGCACGCTGTGGTGCTGGTTTTTGCGCATGAGCGTGCCATTGGGGTCCAGGCTGAGCGTGACGTAGGGGAAGCTGTTGGGGTATACCCAGGCGTCGCCATCGTTCTGGCCGTGTACCCAGAGCACTTCAATGCCTTTCTCATTGCGCAGGTAAACGCGCAGCGGGGAGTAGGCTACTTTCATTTGGGTGCGGGCCTGCTGGTAAGCCGCGCCAATGCGTTCCTGCGCCCGCACATTACAACGCAGGGTTTTTAAGTTACTGATAGAAGCGCTCAGGCGGGTAACCAGCTGGGCGGTAGTAATTTTTTCGGCCGGAGCGGTGGCCGCGCCCAGCATAGCTGCCAGGGTAAGAGCCAGAGAGGATTGCCGAAGAAAACGCATCATAGACAAGAGGAAACAAAAATACACAGAGGAGCCTGCTGCATAAACCGGGCCGGAGCCCGGCTATCAGAAATATAGTTAATTCAGGCTGATACGCGGAAACCGGGAAGCTGAGCTGTCAAATAAAAACAACTCATCAATCTCAATCTGCTTAAAGAAACGATACAGGGGCAGCTGCTCCACAATAGCCCGTACGGCTTCGCTGGAAGGCCCGTTCATAGTAATCCAGCCCCGGGAGCGGTCGGCGCTGATGGCATACACTTCTACCACGCTTTGCTCAATCAGCCGATTGACAAAGGTGCGGTGAGCCGGAATAAGAGCCACAAACTCCTCATCGAAGAACTCCGGGAGCCGTACCGATACAACGAACTTGGACATAGGAGCTAGAGACACTTGTCTTGCTAACGCCGGATGCTGCCTGAAAGTTGAGCCCCCGAAGCAGGAGTAACTTTTTTGGCTTGTATCCGATAGAGGACCCATGCACTTCGTCGTTATTACTCCCACGCACAACCGCCTGCAGTATTTGCCGGAGGCCGTTGCCAGCGTTCGGGCCAGCGTGCTGGCTCCCCTTGATATTTCAGTTGAACACCTTATTTGTGAAAATGCCTGCACCGATGGCTCGGCCAACTGGCTGCAGGAAGCCGCCGGGCAACCCGGTGTTGCGCTCCGATACTGGCCCAGCCAGCAGAAGCTGCTGCCCGGCCCGGCCCGTAACCAACTGGTGCAGCACGCTGCGCCCGATGCCTGGATTGTTCCCCTGGACGACGACGACCTGCTGCTGCAGCGCACCCTCTATCATTATGGCGCGGAGGTGAACCGCAACCCCGAAGCCCAGTGGTTTGTGGCTGATTTTCTGCGCATTGATCAGGAGCGGCGCTATCTGCCCAACGAGGACTATTACGCATGGCAGTTTGATACACCCGCTGATATGCTGCGCGCTATCTTTAGAGCCGAGCATTTTATTCAGGGCAACGTATGCTACAGCCGGGCCTTGTTTCAGGAAGTGAAAGGGTATGATGAGCAGCTGCCGATGGCGGAAGATCTGGACCTGTACGTGCGGTTTCTTCTGGCCGGGCACCTGCCCGTCATCTGCCCGCACATCAGCCACCTGCACCGCTTCCATTCCAGCAACATTAGCATTGGCGTAGATGCCGATAAGCATGGTAATGACCTGAAGGTGCTGTACGATAAGTATGCTGCTCAACTGGCAGCCGTGGGAGTGGAGCGCCCGTAACCCCTACTAGGGCTGTTTATAAAGCACGCCGTCTTTCATCACCAGCTGCACGCGGCGCAGGGCCTGAATATCCTTTGTGGGGTTGCCCTGCACGGCTATGATATCGGCCAGCAGGCCAGGGGCCACACGGCCACGGTCTGCCAGATGAAAGAGGCGGGCGTTGCCGCTGGTAAGGCCCGCCACCACGGCCAGGGGTTTCAGGCTGTATTCCTGCACCAATAGCTCAGCTTCCCGGGCATTGTCGCCGTGTGTGAACACGCCTACATCGCCCCCAATGGCCAGGGGAACTCCACTGCGCAGGGCGGCGGCCATGCTGCGGCGCTTCTCCTGGATGCGTTCCGGTTCGGGGTCCTGGCCTTTGCGCCAGCCTTTGTACTGGGCGCTGGCGTCACCGGCGGCTACGGTGGGGCAGAGAGCTACGCCTTTTTTCTTCATCAGCTGAAAAACTTCCAGCGTGCCGTCATCGCCGTGCTCAATGGTTTCTACGCCGGCCAGGGTGGCGCGGCGCATGCCTTCCGGGGTGCTGGCGTGCGCTACTACGGGGCGGCCGGCACTACGGGCGGTCTGCACTATCAGGTTGAGCTCTTCCTGGGAAAAGGTAGGCCGACTGGGCTCATCTTTGCCCCAGCGGTAATCGGCATATACTTTAATAATGTCGGCTCCTTTGCCTATCTGCTCGCGCACGGCCCGCACAATGCCGTCAATGCCGTCGGCTTCCTGCGCGCCCTGCGGTACGGCTACATCAGCCGTAAGCTTGGGGCCGTAGCTGCCGGTGGCTACCAGCGCCGGGCCGGCTACCAGCAGGCGCGGGCCCGGAATAATTCCTTGATTGATAGCCTGCTTCAGGGCAACATCGGCGTAGCCGGCGCCTTCTGTTCCCAGGTCGCGGGTAGTGGTGAAGCCGGCCAGCAGGGTTTTCTGCGCGTGCACGGTGGCGCGGGCCA
This sequence comes from Hymenobacter sp. DG25A, assembly GCF_001280305.1. NCBI lineage: Bacteria > Pseudomonadati > Bacteroidota > Cytophagia > Cytophagales > Hymenobacteraceae > Hymenobacter > Hymenobacter erythromyxa. The sequence continues at coordinate 1,276,318 of NZ_CP012623.1, forward strand.
CCCGTAGCGCCTGGGGTTCCTGCATCACCTGCTCGTTCCAGGTGGCCTCGTTGTAGGGGTGCAGTAGCAAGTGGGAGTGGCCTTCAATAAGGCCGGGCAGCAAGGTAAGCCCGTGAAGCGCCAGGGTGCGTGCCCCCGCTGGTGCCGTAATCTGGTCGGCTGGTCCGCAGGCCTTTATCCTGTCGCCTTCCACCAGTACCACCCAGCCGGGGTGCAGCGTTTCGCCGTCGAAAACGGCCTCGGGTTGTAATAGAAAACTGGTAGCAGCAGTCTGTCCGGCTACTTGAAAACTAAACAGAAAAAGGCTGAGCAGCAGGCTGAAAGCCGGCATTAGCCGGACAGGCGAAAACAAGGAGTATCCCATAGCAGCACGAAGGAAACGAAAAGAGCCGCCTTCCCCAATGGAAGACGGCGCCTGACGTAAATAAAACAGAGTAGGTTGGCTAATGCTTACGAATGGCCCAGCTCCGTCACGGCATTGGTTAAGGTAACATCGGTGGCGGCGGGCACGGACGCGGCAATGGCCGTAGCCTCCGCCGCGTGCGTGCGCTCCCATTCCTGGAAGCTCACCAGCTCATCCCGGAACTTGCTGATAAACCAGCTGATCAGGGCCAGGTCATCCAGCAAACCTACTACCGGAATAAAATCCGGCACCAGATCAATGGGGGAGAGGACGTACAGCAAAACGGCCAGCCCGGAAATAATGGTGCTGGGCTCGATGCGGCGATAAGCGCCCGTTACGTAGGCATTTACCAACCGGATGAGGGTGCGCACCATATCAATGGTTTGCTGGAAAGGACCTTTTTTGCTGTTTACATCATCCAGCTTGGCCGCTACTTCACGTAGGGCCACTACTACGGCAATGGGTTTGCCCAGGAGCCCGGTAGCACGTTTCAAAAACAGGCTGAACACTGCATTCTTGGCAATTTTCACCCCTTTTTCGGCAAGAGTTGACATAGGGAAATAAAACAAATGGAAAGAAGAGTACGCCAGCGTGTACGTGCCCGTGTGCTGGGTGTTGTTGCGGCCGGAAATACATAAAAAAAGCCCGCCGAAACCGGCGGGCTTTTCTACTCTTGCTAGCGGCGCTTATTGCTTCTGCAAACGCTGGGTATACAGCTGGTTGCCGCTGTTAATGCGAATGATATACAGGCCGGAGCCAAGGCGGCTGAACTGCTGGTTCAGGCGCTGATTTACTTGCTCCAGCGTGCCGGTAGCTTCTACCACCATGCGGCCGTCCATAGCGCTAACCTGCAGGCGTACGGTCTTAGTACCAGCCTGCGCAAGCTTCAAACGAACAGCGGAGGTGGCGGGGTTTGGGTAAACGCTGAACAGGCGGTTGAGCGCTGCGGCGGCTTGCTTGTTCGGCAGGGCAATGTTGGCTGTGTTGTAGCGCGTCATCACCGGATAGTGGTCGGTGGTGGTGTTGCCATAGTCGTCAATCTGAGCGGCTACGTCCGTGCGGATGCGGGCGGAACCGGGCAGGTAGAACTGCGCCATCTCATTGGACAGCACTACGTGGTCGATGATATCATTGTAGGAAACCGTCGACTTTTCACCAGCCAGGCTGAGGGGCAGCGTTACGGCGGTGTAGTTGGTAGCGTCCTCCATGAAGGCGCTGTAAGAGGAAGCCGTGGTGTTGATGCCGGTTGTAATGGTCTTGTCCAAGTCGTCGTTGAAGTCGCCGAGGATAATCACATTCTTGGTGGCAAAGTCGGCATCCAGCTTGGCTTTCAGGGCCTCCGCGCCTTTTTTGCGCCGGTCGTAGGACTCGGACAGGGGCGTTACGTTGGCTTTGGCGTGAATCAGAATGAAGTTGATGCGCTGCGTTACATTGTTCAGAGTCACATCGGCCTCCATCAGATACGGGAAGCGACCCGAGGCCCAGTAGTTATAATCGTCGCACGTGGTGCAGCGCAGCAGGCCGGTAAACGTGGGGTTCTTCACCACGGAGGCGCGGTACACAAAGGCCAGCTTCTGGGCCTTGGCATAGTCGGCGGAACTAGCATCGGTTACGTTGGAAGCGAAATCAGAAACCATGTACTTATAGCCGCCCAGCTGCCGCACAATAGTGCCCAGGCGTACGGTATCCACTACTTCGGCCAGGGCAAATACGTCCGCATTTAGCTCCTTCAGGATTTTCAAGGCATTGGCCTGCTGCAGGTCGTCGTCTTTCGGGTTCTGGTCCGGCGAGCCAAACCACTCCATGTTCCAGTTCACAACTTCCAGCGTCTGAGCATCCTCAATGGTGTTGCCCAGTAAGGCAACCGTAGCGCTGGTAGCCCCCTCCGAGGCAATAGTAATCGTGCCTTTGTAGGTTGCCATGGGCACGGTAGGCATAAAGAGCACCTTTACCGTTACTTTGCCCTGCGCCGCTTCAGCGGGCGTATAGGTAAGCGAGGAAACGAAGTTCGTTGTGCCATCCTTCGAGAGCACAAATTCCGGGTTGCTGGAGGTGATGGTGGCGTTGGCCGTCAGGTTTTTGAGTGTGGCAACGAAGGTTTTGTTACCGCCGGTGTTTACCATCTGATAGCCAAAATCCAGCAGCTCGGGCGTGGCGGCCAGCACGGTGGCGGCCGGTGTGCTTGAGTTGCGCACGCGCAGGTCGTCCAGCGTCCAGCGGGCGGCGCTGGTGGTGGTGCTGGTGTATACAAACGCCAGGTACACGGTCTGGCCTTTATAGGCAGAAAGGTCGATGTCGCCAGAATCCATCCAAGTATCACCGGTGGCGAAATCAGCATTCAGGTCGGTCCAGGTGACGCCGGTGGCGTTAGGCGTGCCTGTGCCGGAGTAGTTGGTAGAAACCCGCAGTGCCATGCCGGGGCCGGTAAAGGCCACGCGGCTCCAGAACGAGAGCAAGGGGAAATCGATAGCACTCAGGGCCAAAGCCGGCGAGATAAGCCAGTCTTCGTTTTCCTTATTGCCGCTGGAATAGCCGTTGATCTGCACGCCGTAGGGCTTGCTGGCTTTGCCGGCTGCATCAGCAGCGTCGTGGCCGAAATTGGTGCAGTCCCAGGTCTGGGTACCCGTTACGCTGTAGGGCATCCAGCCATCGAAGTCCGTACCGGAGCAATCGTCAAAGGAAAACAGGTTGTCGTTAGGGTCAACACCGTAGCCCTTTACGGTTACCGTTTTGTCGGTAGCGCCGGTGCTGGTGTTGGTGATGGTGCCCGAGACACTGCCGCTGGTGGTAGGCGTAAATCGCACGTACACGGGCAGGCCGGCCGTGAGCTCAGCCGGCGTAAAGGTTACGGAAGTAGCAAACGTGGTATTGTCTTTTGATACGGCAAAAGGAGCGGTGGCCGTCACCGTAACATCCGCTGTGAGGTTAGAGGCACTCAGGGTATAAGGTACGCCGGCAGAGGCGGCGCCAATATTCTGGCGGCCCAGGTTCAGGGTGGCGGGCGTTACCGAAAGCGTGGGGCTGGAAGCCGTGCCGGCTGTCCAGCTCAGCGAGAAATCATCAATGCCGGTAGTTGGACGGTTCCCCGATCCAGTGGCAGCGGTGAGAGTAACGATGCGAATCCATACCGGACCGGTCTGGTTATCCAGTTTATTCTCGAAGTCAACGGTAATGGTGTTGTTGGAGAAGGTATTGTTGCCAGTTGTAGCCGAGCTGCCTACTTGGGTAAAAGCGCTTGGCTGAGTGCCAATGCCATAGTCTACCAACCAGGTAGCGGTGCGTGGTGCAGTAGCGGCATCCAGTGACTGAAGTTTAAAGCTCAGGTTAAAGGCAGTTTTGCCGGAGGTGTTTTCCAGTTGAAGGACAAAAGCACCGCCCGGATTACCCAGAGAGCTTGTCTGCCTTAGCGCCAGGGCCCGGTTGGTAGCCGCATCCTGCTCAGTGGCAGTAGCGGTTGCGGCAAGTCCGGTGGCGGAGGCCACGTTTTTAAAACCGCCGGTGGTATTGTTCCAAGCAGCCTTGGCGGTATTGAAAGTTGCTGCGTTGCCCAGCGTCGTCGCATTAGCATCAGTGCGCACCGAAAAACCAGTTGGCAGGCCCGCCCCGATACCATCGAAGTTCTCCGTGTAGGGGCTGGTACCCAGGGAAACCTGAGCCATTGCGCTACCAGCGGAAAGCAGCACTGCCGCACAGCCCGTCAAGTACCGAAAGAGTAAATTGTTTTTCATGCGTAATGGGTTAAGAATTACTGAAAAAGCAAAAGTAATGGCTCAAAAATACTCCAAGATTAACGGAATGTTACCAAACCAATGATTTACTACACATTAGTGCCGTCCGGCAATAGCCCACTATATTTATATAGTTAAGGAATAATGCTTGCCGGGAGTCAGTTCTGCCAACTCTCTGTACCTTGTCCTGCGTTTCGCTTTTTACCCTCCTCTGTTACTTAGCAGCATGCTTACCACCCGCCCCACCGCCGGCCAGTACGCGCCCTTCTACGAAACCTACGTTCGCCTGATTCCGGCCGAGGCCGACCCGCTGGCGCTGCTGCAGCAGCAAGCCCGGGAACTGCGCCAGTTGCTGGAGCCGCTCACCGATGAGCAGGCCCTGTTTGCCTACGCCCCCGGCAAATGGACGATTAAAGAGTCGCTGGTACATATGATAGACACGGAGCGCATCTTTGCCTACCGGGCGCTCCGCATTGCGCGCGGCGACCAACAGTCTCTGCCCGGCTTCGATCAGGATAGCTACGTGCCCGCTTCCGGAGCCAATGCGCGTGCCCTGGCCGATATTCTGGACGAGTATGATACTGTGCGGGCCGCCACGCTCAGCCTGCTGCGCTCTTTCCAGCCCGAAGCCTTTGAGCGCATAGGCTCTGCCAGCAACAACCCGGTTAGCGTGCGGGCCCTGGCCTATATTATTCCCGGCCACGAGGCCCACCACCTGCAGCTGCTGCGCGAGCGGTATTTGCCCGCCCTGAAATAAGGGCATCCACAACACAAAAAGCCGCCTCTTCGTTAGGCAGTAAAACCCGATTCACTTACCTCAGTCCTCTCCATCATGGCAAAAGCACAAGAACCCCGCAAAGAAAAAAAGAAGGAGCCTGCTAAAACAACTAAGGAAAAGAAGGCCGCCAAAGACGAGAAGAAAAAAGCCCGCGACAGCCGCCAGGATTAACTTTTCGACTTAAACGCACAACCGCCGCCAGATACAGTTTGATTTGGCGGCGGTTGTGCGTTTAAGCCAACCGAGCTGGTAGCTAATGCAGTTTGCTTGCTACGCTACAATGCCGATAAAGCCGCTTAAAGGGTATAGTACACTTCTTTTTGCTTGTCATGATGCTTGATGTAGCCGTGCAGGGTGAGCTTGATGAGCGTGCGGTAGGCCCGGCGCTGCCCAATGTTGAGCAGTTTCATGTAATGCGCCAGCGTAATGCGCGGATTCCGGTTGAGGTAATCCAGCACGGCCAGCTCCTCCTTATTTAAAGGCAGCTTTTCCAACCCGGGCGCGTCGTCCAGCGTCAGGGCTTTTTCGGTGAGCTGACTGGTTTGCACGCTTTCGTCGCGCACGCGCACGTAGCCGCGCCAGTCGCCTTCTGCCACCTGGGCCCGGTGGGGTTTGTGCTCACTCTCACGCACCGTCACAATTAATACGGTACGGCCATCTTCCTCCACTTCCTCAAATGCCAGCGGCACCGGCGGATCCGTGTATAGCTCCGCGGCCAGACGCAAAACGTACATTTCCTCCTCCGGCTCGCGCACGCCCACCACGCGTCCATCATCATCTACCCCCACCAGTACCTGGCCACCGTGCGTGTTGGCCAGGGATACTATGGTGCGGGCAATGCGGGTAGGGTGGGTGGTTTTCTTTTTGAATTCCAGTCGTTCCCCTTCGCCCCGCGCAATTAACTCTAGCAGCTCAGACATAAGAAATGGAAAAGGATGGGGCTTGCTACGGCCGGAAATGGGCAGACACGCAGCAAAAGCAACCCTTGTTCTCAGGTTTTACCAAATGGTAAGCTTACTCCATACCGGTTTCTTCCTCTGAAATGCGCCACAGGCGGCTGGCTTCGGCGCGGCTTTGGGCTTTGCCGGAGCTGCGCCCGGGCTTATTGCGCTTGAAATATTTGCCGCTGATGCGCGCTACCTCCGGCGAGGAGGCCAGATAAATGCTGGTCTGGGCACCCCGCTCGGTGCTGATCATAAACGGCATGGCCATCCACCACATCGATTTCATCAGCAACGGCGTTTGCGCGTTCATCAAGCCAGAATTTACCATGCCTGGGTGTACACAGTTGGCTGTGATGCCCGTGAGCTCCAGTCGGTGGGCCAGCTCGTTGGTAAACAGGATATTGGCCAGCTTGGAGTCGCAGTAGGCCGTAATAGCGCTGTATCTATGTGGGTCGTTGCGGGCTTCCTGTGATGCTTCAATCTGCCCCAGCCAATGCGCCTCCGAGGCCAGCGTAATAATCCGGGCCTGCTCCGCCGCCAGCAGCTGGGGCAGTAGCAGGTTAGTCAGCGTAAACACCGACAGATGATTTGTTACCCAGCTCAGCTCATGGCCTTCTTCCGTTACGGTAAACGGCCCGGGCATAATGCCGGCATTGTTAATTAACACATCCAGTCTGGGATAGCGCCGGGCCACCTCGGCGGCCAGGGTGCGCACGTTGTTCAGCAGGGATAAGTCGCAAAGCAGCACATCTACGGGGTTTTCCGGTCCGGCGGCGTCCTGAACCGTTATCCGGGCCTGCTCGGCTTTTTCCGGGTTGCGGCACACCAGCACCATATGAGCGCCCTGCCGGGCCAGCTGCCGGGCCGTGGCTAGGCCAATACCTCCCGAGGCCCCGGTAATCAAAACCGTTTTGCCGTGCATATCAGAAACTGTAGGGGAGGAGGCCATGGAAAAAAAGATTTCAAAACTCTGCCGCATAAACGTGTAATGCCGGGCCCTGAGTTTACCAATTCCTGATTTTTAGCAAAAGAAAATGCCGCTCCCATGGAGAGCGGCATTTTCTTTGTGGAAACCGAAGCGGCTTAACCTTAGAAAGGCAGGTCGTTGTCGTCGTCGCCGGCAATAGGAGCTGCTGAGGGCTGAGCGCGCAGATTCTGGTTCTGGTTGGCAACCGGACGTGGCGCGGCTTGCTGCTGGTTGTAGCCACCAGCTGAAGCGCCACCACCGCTGGCACCACCGGAAGCGGGTTCCAGCTTCCAGGCTTCCAGGTTAGTGAAGTACAGCATCTGACCGTTTTTGTTGAAGCCGCGGCCCCGCAGGTTAAAAGTTACCTTAACTTCGTCGCCCACTTTGTATTGGTCGATGAGAGCGGTTTTGTCCTGCACCAACTGGAATTTGATATGCTCAGGGTACTGGCCATCTATAACTTCCAGCACGAATTCGCGCTTGCGGAATTTTTCGCTCACCTGCTGCTCGTCAAAGATTTCGTGCAGGCGGCCGGTAGCATCGTAAGCCATAAGAAAGGATAGTTTGGGGAAGTGAAAACAGTAGGTCAAACCTACGAAAAAAAAACGACCCTTCCGGTGCCTGGGCAGTCAACTTGCCTGGTCTGGGGCCGTAGGGTTAGCTACGTATTTTTCAACTTGTTGGTAGTACTCTTATGATGAATGAATTGGCGCTGGCCTTGCACGGCGGAGCCGGAACCATAGCCCGGGCCCGCATGACGGCCGCGCAGGAGCAAGCCTACCGCGAAGCCTTGCAAGCCGCTCTGGAAATTGGCTACGCGGTGCTGGAGGCCGGCGGCCCAGCCCTCGATGCCGTGGAAATGGCCGTCCGTTCCCTGGAAGACTGCCCTTTGTTTAATGCCGGCCGCGGGGCCGTGTTCACCCACGATGGCCACCACGAAATGGATGCCGCCATTATGGACGGGCGCAACCGCGCCGCCGGCGCCGTAGCCGGGGTGCGTACCGTGCAAAACCCCATTCAGGCCGCCCGCCTGGTGATGGAGCATACCGAGCACGTGCTGCTGGCCTGGCCCGGGGCCGATGAGCTGGCCAAAGAGCACGGCCTGCCGACGCAACCCGCCGCCTACTTTTTCACCCAGCATCGCTACGACCAACTACAGGAGGCCATTCTGGAAGGCCGCGTGCGGCTCGACCACAGCCAGGCGGTAAAAGAGCCGGCCCCTCTGGTAGAGCCCGGCGCTTTTCCGGAAGACCCGAAAAAGAAGATGGGCACCGTGGGCGCCGTAGCCCGCGACCGGCACGGCAACCTGGCCGCCGCCACCAGCACTGGCGGCATGACCAACAAGCGCTATTCCCGCATCGGTGATTCTCCTGTTATCGGGGCCGGCACTTTTGCCGATAATACTACGTGCGCCATCAGCTGCACCGGGCACGGTGAGTTTTTCCTGCGGGCCGTAGTTGCCCATGATATTTCCTGCCTGATGGAATACCGAGGCCTGAGCCTGGCGGAAGCCTGCCGCATTGTGGTGCATGATAAGCTGGCTCCCGTTGGGGGCGAGGGTGGCCTGGTGGCGGTAGATGCCGCCGGAAATATTTCTCTGCCCTTCAACTCTGAAGGCATGTACCGGGCCAGCCGCACCTCTAACTCGCCGCTGCAAATTGGCATTTACGCCGAGTAGCTACTCCTTATATATAGGTGCATTGGGGCTGCTACTGGCAGGCCCAACAAAAAGCCCGGCTTCTTATGACAGAAGCCGGGCTTTTTGTTGGTCGAAAGGGTTGCTAATGAGCTGCGTGTGAGCCCGCCAGCGCGAGCAGGTGCTGCTCGTGCGTTTGCCGGTCGCAGTAGAAGCGGCGCTCTTCAATATCGTACACGTTGCCTTTTGCCAGCACGTGCATGGTCATGCCTTCCAGGGAAAGGGCGGTTCCCTTTTTAGCGGTAGGCGCGTTGTTATGCCGGATGGTGTGGCCATCCATAATGATGACCAGGTTGGAGCCAATAGTCTCAATCAGGTTGCCATCCGTAATCAGCACGCCAGTATCCTCACCCAGGCCAATGCCAATGAGCTTGTGGTGCACACTGACGGCTTCAATCAAACGGCCAAAGCGGCCCCGCTTTACAAAGTGGGAGTCAATCACCACCTCATCAATCAGCGCCAGGCCAGTGCCCATTTTTACCGCCCCCTTTAGCAGAGAATCGGGCACGCTACCACCGGTAATCATGATCTGGGACATGGCCATGGCCCCGGCGCTGGTGCCGGCTACTACAAAATTAGGTTCTGAGTAGTAACGGCTTGTGAGCAGCTCCAAAAACGCACTGTCTCCGAACATTTGCTTAAGCCGCGACTGGTTGCCGCCACTGAACATGATAATGTCGGCGGCGCGCAGGCGCTCCAGGTATTCGGGCTGCCGCGCGTCTTCCGGGGTGCGAATATCCATCACGCCCACATTGTGGCAGTTCAGCATCCCGAAGGATGAGGTATAGATAGGTCCCACTTCCAGGGGAATCATGGAAGCTGTGGTAATTACTTCAATGCGCGGGTCCATTTTGCGCGACTCAGTGACGACCCGCTTCAGAATACCCAGCTCAAAGAAATTCAGGTAGTACTTCTTCCGCACCCTAGCGCTGGAGTAAGTGCCTTTATCTTCATTGCCGCCAACGGCAATAAGCTTCCCAAGTGGTTTTTGTGCTTTCAACTCAAATTCTACTTTATAACTCAATAAGACAAAGCTAGTACCTGCAGGCAAGCTTCGCGCCATAAAAAAACCGGCAGTACTGAGTTTAGTTTACGAACGCCCCAGCAGAGCGTCCAGCGTTCCGCTTGCTACCGAGTGATAGTTGGGACGGGCCTGTGTGTATACGGCCTGGGCCCGCTCATGACCATCGGTAGTGGCTAAAAGTGCTTTGTAGAGAGGCACCAGAAATTTGCGCCGCCCTACGCGGATAAGAAAAGCTTCCAGTGCGGCATCAGCGGGGTGGTAGCCGGCAGCCAGCGTGTGCGGAAACCAGGCGGCCAGAATTTCAGAGTTACCCGAATGAGTAAGCTGGAAGGCCACATCCAGCTCAGCCAGCCTGGCGGAAGGCAACGGGTCAGGCAGGCCCTGCAGGAAATGGACCCACTCGTGGCTGCTCCAGTCCGTTGTGGAGAGCAGGGTGGCTGGCGTACCGTCCAGCCAGTCCTGACGGGCCTGCTCTACCAGGGAAAAACGCTCCGAGGTAACAGGCGGAGCCACGGCCGGAATGCCGGGGGAATCAATCCAGGCAGAAAGCTGGAGTTTTTCTTCCAGCCCCGGAAACTTGTCCAGCAGCTCGCGCCGCAGATATGCCAGAAACGAGGCGGTGTCCATAGACTGAAAGCGGTGCCGAGAGAAGTACTCCTTAATAAAGGCATCCAGCTCATCGCGCCCCACCAGGTGCTCCAGGGTGAGGAGGAGGTAGTCGCCTTTCTCGTAGGCAATTTCATTCAGCCCTTCGTCGGGGTCACGGCCGGCCAGGTTCAGGTGCAGATGCGTGTCGGCACTGGCCGGGCCTAATTCCGTTAGGGTATGCAGCAGGGCGGTATGTCCCAGTACCTGCAGCATGTCGGCGTAGGGGCGGCCGTAGAGCTTTTCCATGATGCGCCGCTCAAAGTATACGGTAAAGCCTTCGTTCAGCCAAAAGTCGTTCCAGGTAGCATTCGTCACCAGGTTGCCCGACCAGGAGTGGGCCAGCTCATGGGCCACCAGACTGGTCAGGCTTCGGTCGCCGGCCAGAATAGTGGGCGTTACAAATGTTAAACGGGGGTTTTCCATGCCGCCAAAGGGGAAGCTGGGCGGCAGCACCAGCAAATCGTATCGTTCCCACTGATAAGGCCCGTACAGCTCTTCGGCGGCCGTCACCATTTTTTCCAGGTCAGCAAACTCACTGGTAGCAGTAGGCAGCGTTACCGGTTCCGCATAAATGCCGGTGCGCCCACTCAGAGGCGTAAAAGCCAAATCCCCCACGGCCAGAGCCATGAGATAGGCCGGAATGGGTTGCGCCATCCGAAAATGGTATTCGCCCAGGGCGTTGCGCATCTGCGGATTCTCGGCACTCATTAAGGCCAGCAGGTGGGAGGGCACGCGCACGGTGGCTTCGTAGGTGAAGCGCACCCCGGGGGAGTCCTGACACGGTAGCCACGTGCGGGCCAGAATAGCCTGCGACTGGGTAAACAAAAAGGGGTGCTGATGTCCGGCCGTCTGCTCCGGCGTGAGCCACTGCAGGGCCGAGGCCTCGGGCGCAGTGCGGTAGCGGATGGTCACCTGGCGGGTACCGGCCGGCAGCGCTATGCGGAGCGACTGCCCCAGGATGGCGTCAGGCTGGCCCAGCTCCCAGGTCGTCGGGGTTTCGTGGTCCTGGTCGCCCACGCTGATAGCATCTATCTGCAGGTCGCGGGAATCCAGCCACAACTCGGTGGCTTCGGTGAGGTGTTGCAGCTGCCAGGTAGCTACCCCGGAAAGAATATGGCTACGGAAATCAACACTCAGATCAAGCACCAGGTGGCGCACGCTAACCTCCTTAGGTCGGGCATAGCTGTGCGGATCGGCAGGCAGAGACAGGGCAGCGGAAGTAGGCATCGGGGACCAGCAGAAAGAGAGTGGACGAAAAGGGTAGGACGTAAATATAGCCAATACGCTACGTGTCCCGGGCAGTTGAAATAGGTTACTCGGGTATCTTCAAAAGCATTAACTTGCGGCATGGCGTAGCGTGACCCCAGCCAAGGGAAGCACAACCTTGCCCGGTTGTTTAAAGTAGAACGACCGACCAGCAAAGCAGGAGCTTTTGATCTGCCTGGTCTTTCACCGTTCTATTGGCTTCTGAGCCGCTACCCTGTTCCTGACATGAAATTACCGTTTGCATCATCTTTCTTTTCCACTTTTCTGCTCTGGGTGCTCAGCCTGTCGCTTTTAGCGTCGACGGCGGCCTGCAGTGATGATCAGAAAAGTAAAATCCAGAATGCCCTGCCCGGCATGATTTCCAAGCCCGGCGGACCGCAGCCTAAGCTGGATAGCGTATATGTGGTTCGCCAGATGCTGGCCGAGCCGGCTTTCAAGGACCAGCTGGAATGGGCCAAGAAATTTTACCGGGAGCGTGATTTTCGCTTAGGTTGGTTTCGTAACCACGAGCTGGTTCCGCAGGCGCAGACCATGCTCTCTGTCCTCGATAAAGCAGCCGAAGAAGGCCTGGACCCCAAGGATTACAAAGTTAAAGACTTCAATAAGCTGTTTGCAGAGCTTGAAAAAGCCCAGCAGGATACTACCCGGCGCAATGCGCTGGAGAAGGAAATTGACGTAGCCTTATCCGGCACCTATTTTAACTATGCCTCTGATTTCTACCGGGGTACGGTTGATCCGCGCAAGACGAAAGGGGTTGACTGGCGGGTGAAGCGCAACAAAATAAAGTTGCACAAAGCCCTGCTGACCATCCTGAAGGAGCGCGAAAGTACGTACCCGTACTACGAGTTTGAACCCTTGCACCCTGAGTACGACCGGCTGAAAAAAGCCCTGGCTGATTACCGGGCCCTGCAACGGAATGGCGGTTGGGTAAAGCTCCCAACCACCTTGAAGCTGAAGCCTGGCGATGCCTCGGCCAGCGTACCCTTGCTGCGCCAGCGGCTGCTGAACGAGCCGGCCTCGGCGGGTACTCCCGTTGTGCCGGTTTCCAATGGCGGCCCCAATGCCCCGGCGGCCCCGGCTCCTAAGTATGATGGTGAGTTGGTGAATGCCGTGAAAGAGTTTCAGGAACTCAACGGCCTGCGCCCCGACGGGGTAGTGGGCGGCGAGACGCTTAAGCAGCTTAACATTCCTTTGGAAGACCGGATTCAGCAGATCATGCTCAATATGGAGCGGTGGCGCTGGGTGCCCAAGCGCTTCGAGGCCGACTATCTTCTGGTGAATATTCCGGACTACAAACTGCACGTTATCGAGAACAATAAAGAGGTTTTCGATATGCGCGTGATTGTGGGCAAGACTCTGAACGCAACGCCCGTGTTCAGCGACAAAATGGAATTTGTAGTGCTGGCGCCTTATTGGAATGTGCCTTACAGTATCATCGATAAGGAGCTGCGCCCCAAGCTGGCGGCCGATCCTTACAGCACCCTGGACCGCCTGGATATGGAAGTGGTAAAAGGCTCGGGGGCCAAGGCCACCCCAATAGATCCGGGTACCATTGACTGGGCTAACCTCACGGAAAAAACCTGGCGCTATACGCTGCGCCGTCGCCCCGGCCCGAAGAATGATCTGGGCAATGTGAAGTTCATCTTCCCGAACTCAAACGACATCTACCTCCATGATACGCCTCATGATGAGCTCTTCAACCAGACCAAACGGGGCTTTAGCCACGGCTGTGTACGGGTAGAGGACCCCATCCGCCTGGCTACTTATTTGCTGCGCAACAAGAGCGGTTGGGACGAGTCGAATATCATGAGTACTATCTCTCAGGGCCAAGAAAAATATGTGACCCTGCCGGAAAAACTACCGGTATATCTGGTGTACTTCACCTCATGGGTAGACGAAGCAGGGAAGGTGCATTTCCGCGACGATATCTACGGACACGATAAATCTCTGGCCCGCGAATACTTTGATTAACGAGTAGTTCCGCTAAACCGGGCCACCAGTGTTTAGCCTCTTGCTCACACATAAAAGCCGGCTCTGCCTTTACGGGTAGAGCCGGCTTTTGCGTTTTGGTTGTTTTTGGAAGCTAAGGGGTAAGCAGTAAGAAGGTATAGGAGCAGGACGAAGCCCTGGAATAAACAGCTTACGAAAGCACGAACGACAAGCGAAGCTTCTGCTTTCTTTTGCTACGAGGTGGAAAAGAGGCTGTAATAGGTAGGAGGGGTAGTATGATTACATATGTAATACAAATGTAAACTGAGTAACTGTCGATTTACTATTGTTAATATTGATCGAGATAAGTTACATAAGTAACTAAAAGGCGAAAACTGATCAGATTATTTGAATTACACGGTATATCCTACATTTGTAATCAAAGCCGTTAGCTATTCCTCAGAACTATGGTAGAGCGTATTAGAACCCTGCTGGCCACACGCCAGCTTACACCTACCCAGTTTGCTGATGCTATTGGAGTAGGGCGGCCTATTATCAGTCATATTCTGAGTGGCCGGAACAAGCCCAGCCTGGAAGTAGTGCAGAAAATACTCACTGCCTTTCCTGATTTAAGCGTTTCCTGGCTTCTTTCAGGGCAAGGAGAGATGCAGAGCCTGCCTACACCCCCTAATCCATACACTGAGCCGAAAACAGAGCAAAAAACGGTAGTGAAGGAGAGACTGCCTAAGCGCCCACAACCCCGGCCCTCCTTATTTGAGGAAGAACAGCCTGTAGTGAGCAGTTCCGCAGCGCCCATAGCAGCCAGACAACCGGCTCCGGAAACAGTTCCCCTTAGTGCTGCAACTCCTGTGGCTACCTCTTTTCCGGTTACCCCTTTACCTACAACACAAGCACCACATGTTCCAGAAAATGCATCGACATTTCTGAGCAGCCTGGCTGAACCTGGCAAAGCCATCAGGCGCATCGTCATCTTTTATCAGGACGGAACGTTCTCGGCGTATCAGCCAGAGTAATAAGCTGATTGCTGCCATTGGCTTAGCAGATGATAGAAGGATTTTTTTAGTATTTCCTCCCAAGCATTGCAACAGGTGCAATTTGGCAGAGTGGTAGTAGCGCCTCTTGACTGCAAAGAAAGAATACGATTTTCAGGCCCGTTTTATAGGCCGATGAGCGACCGACTGTATAATAATAATCATAGGTTATAGTTGCGAAAGTAAGGAGTTTGTATATATATAAAATGATGGTTATAATATAATATATATCAATGATTTATGTGGTTTTTATTGAACCATTGATAATGGCTATATACGGGCAATATTATAGTGTTTATTGCAAGGAATAATTTTATTCAGGTGAGCTAATGCGTCTATTATATAGATATGGCGCAATACTAATAGGGTTAACTAAGCCTGTGGGTTGAAATTGTTATATAAAAATCAGTTTTTGAATGCTAAAATGTTTGGTAGCCTGACTTGTAATGCCGTGCACTTCGGTTGTGTAACAAAAGTAAAGTATTGCCTGGTGCCTGCTTTAAAAGGAAAGTCAGTAGCAGGTAACATGAATATTACATTTGTGATAGTGGGGGGTAAAGCTGAAGACTGCCTCGATGAGGAAGCGGTTTGCCGAGGCTTTCAACAGACCTATTTTTACCCATGGAAAGGGGACTTGTTGGAAAGAAGCGGGCTGCTTACCTTTGGCGCATGAAAAAATTCCGTCTGCTCCTGTTGTCCGCCGTCGGCGCTTCCCTGTTCCTGTCGTCCTGCACCCAGGCTCCCGACGCCGAAAAAGATCCTAATGCGGATGCCGCCTACAAGCGCAGCCACCGTGCTGAGCAGTATCGTGAGGCACAACGCAGCAACGTTAACTACTAACAACCTGTAGGAGCTGGCGTTTGACTGCGCTGTGGCGTAGTCACTCTACTTTCAGCGCTTCGTCCTTCCATTTCATAAAAAAACACACCGCCCCGCCAGACTTGATCTGGCGGGGCGGTGTGTTTTTTATGGGTTATACTTCCTGATAAGCCGTAACCAGGCTGGATGAAGCAGAAACGGGCGTTTGCGCAAGCTCCGGAATCTGAATGGAGGCCACCAACTCATCTTCCAGCAGTTGGACCCAGGTACGCAGATAAAGAACTACATCGTCGCGCTGGTTATGGCGCAGGGCGTTGCGCCGCTCCAGGGGTAGTGCAGAGGTGATACGAGGGTCCGAAAGCCGCTCCAGATGAGTTAGATCCTGGCGGGAAAAGCCCAGAGCCAGCATTTCATCAATAGTTTGGTCAATGGGGAGGCCACTGGTAGGACAATAGTCCGTAATCTGCTGCTCCCAGTCGCCGTGGCGCTGCATTGCGCGGGCATGGATTTCGCCTTTAGTAAGGCGCGTAATGGTTTGGGCCAGGTGCCCACAGTTGCAGCTGCCCATATGCCCCCACTGATAGGGTGCCTGGGATTGCAGGCGCTGGGCGGTGTTTCGCAGCGCCTCAATAACCGGAAGAGTGCTTTGTGCCATAAGCTGAAGAACTGATGCAGAGTGCGAGGGGACTTCTATGGTGGTAAAATGTAGGAGACAGCAAAATTGTTTCAGACTAACCAGAAAGAATGCCACCCACCTGATATGCAAAGAGCACAGCCAGCTGGCTGTGCTCTTTGCATATCAGTTTCCTATAAGAAAATGTTAGCGGGTACCGGCACCGCCGGAGCGGCTGCCTCCGCGGAAGGAGCGCCGGGGGCCACCAGCTCCGCCGCTTCCAGCACCACTACCAGCACGGCTGCCGGAACCACCGCTGCTGCTACCAGCCGAGTGCCCGGAAGGCCGTGAAGGGCGGGAAGAAGCATTAGAATCGGAATGTGAGCGGGAGGGACGTTCCTCCCGGGGCCCACGACCAGGGCGCGCCGGGCGACCAGCCGGGCCTTTCGGCTTTTTGATGGGGGCACCACCATGCAGTAGCACAGGGGCAACGGAGTTGCTGCTGTAGGGGTGCTTATCCACCACATCAATCTGCCGACGAATCAGCAGTTGAATATCCTGCAGATAAGCCCGCTCCTCATCTTCCACGAAGGAAAGCGCAATACCATTCGCCCCAGCCCGGCCGGTGCGGCCAATGCGGTGCACGTAGGTTTCGGGCTCGTTCGGTATTTCGTAGTTGATAACGTGGGTCAACTCATCCACATCAATGCCGCGGGCCGCAATGTCGGTAGCTACCAGCACGCGGGTAGAACCGGCTTTGAAGTTGGACAAAGCGCGCTGCCGATGGTTTTGCGACTTGTTACCGTGAATAGCTTCGGCGGGGATGCTGGCTTTGGCCAGGGTTTTCACCACCCGGTCGGCGCCGTGCTTAGTGCGCGTGAAGACCAGTACCCGGCGAATGGTTTTATCGCCCAGTAAATGCTCCAGCAAGGCCGGCTTATCATTCTTTTCTACCAGGTATACTGCCTGCGTAACCGTATCAGCAGTGCTGGAAACGGGTGTAACCGCCACTTTCACGGGGTTAGGGCGCAGAATGCTGTCGGCCAGCTGCTGAATCTGACTAGGCATGGTAGCCGAGAAAAACAGCGTTTGGCGGCTGGTAGGCAGCTTAGGCAGAATGCGCTTGATATCATGGATAAAGCCCATGTCCAGCATGCGGTCAGCTTCATCCAGCACAAATACTTCAATATGACGCAAATCAACGAAGCCCTGGCCCATCAGGTCGAGCAAACGACCGGGGGTGGCAATCAGGACTTCCACGCCGCGTTTCAGGGCATTGGTTTGGGGCAGTTGGCCCACGCCGCCAAAAATAACGGTGTGGCGCATTTTCAGGTGGCGGCCGTACGCCGCAAAGCTTTCACCAATCTGAATGGCCAGCTCGCGGGTGGGCGTAAGCACCAGGCAACGAATACGGGACTGGGAATGACGCTCTACCTGAGCCGTCTGGTGCAGCACCTGCAGGATAGGAACGGTAAAGGCGGCGGTTTTGCCGGTGCCGGTTTGAGCCACGCCCAGTAGGTCGCGGCCATCCAGCACGTGCGGTATAGCTTGCTGCTGAATAGGGGTAGGAGTAGTATACCCTTCTTCTTGCAAAGCGCGCAGAATAGGGTCAATCAGATTCAATTCGTCGAAAGACATCAACAGGAAATAAAGGAAGGAAATGGGTTGCGGCCCTCTGCAGGCAGAGCAGCAGCAGGTAATATCCGCAAAGGTCGGGTTTTTAACCCAGCTATAGCTACTTACAGCTATATTCAGGCCAACCTCACGGTAGCAGGCCTAGTATAGTGGGACACGGCAACGCCTTATTTGGTTCAACCCCTTCCTTCCCGCTATGCACATTACGCACCGCCAGCTCCTGCACAATGGTCATTATAAGCTAAGTCAGCTGATAGTTCAGGATGGTGTCAAAGAGTTGCGGCGGGAGCGGTTTGAGCCCGGCCAGGCAGTAGCAGCGCTGGTTTTTGACACCCATCGGCAGGAATATATTCTGGTGCGCCAATACCGGGTAGGGGCTGAAGATGAGGTGCTGGAAATTCCGGCCGGCGTGCTGGACCATGAGGGAGAAGCTCCGGACGAAGCCATGCGCCGCGAGATTATGGAAGAAATTGGCTACGAAGTAGATAAGCTGAATCTGATAGCTGGTTTTTACCCTTCGCCCGGAAATAGCGCCGAGTTTATCCATTTGTACTACGCCGAAGTAAGCCGCCAAACCGCTGCTGGTGGCGGGGCCGCTGCCGAAAACGAGAAAATAGAAATCATACGCCTGCCCTTGGACAAGCTGCTGCAGCAACCTATCCAGGACGGTAAAACCTGGATGGCTATTCAATGGGCCCAGCTTCATTCCGGCAATAGCCAACAGGTCTAGGAGTTTATACAGATGGTTAAACAAGAAGTGCCCGCTCTTAAGGTAGAGCGGGCACTTCTTTATGCAGTGAAATAAGGTAAGGCAGAGCTTTTACTGCGTATTGACCACGTATTCAAAGTCTTCTTTCAGCTTGGCATCGTTTATAAACACCTTAACTGACTGAGGGGAATCGGTTTTTACAAATGGAATAACGCGTTGGCTTTTATACAAGTCACGGTTCCAGAAGCGCCCTTCCCCTGCGGGCAGCGAAGGAATGTTCAGCAGCTCCTTACCGTCTTTGTCCTTCGCTATTACGCTCAGATAGGCGGGGTCGGCGTTCTGAGAACCCCGGCGGTACATGGTAATAGACAGCTGGCCCCCGGCCGGAATGCTGTTCAGCTTACGCTGGTAAGTGCTGTCTGCCCAGCTGTTCATCTTCTTCAGCTCGTTTACCTCCGTCAGCAATTCGGAGTAGGGGCGGTAAACCAGCCGCGTAACGCTGGCCGATACTTCCGCATCTTCGTCGGTGTTCTTGGTTACGTTCAAAACGTAGGGGCATTCCGAGTCCTTCTTCGGAACCATATACCGCTTGCGCTCTGATTTTACCTGCGCCGAAGCGGCCAAGGTGCTAAAGAGGAAGAGAGCGAGAAAAAGTTGTCTCATGTGGCAGATTTAAGTAAAATCTTATGCAGTTATTCCAAGGGGATAACAAAGTTACTGAGAAAATTCAGGGTAAAGATAATTTTTGATGCTTTTCCCAGAATCGAAACTGATGAAAATGCTTCTTGGCTTAATTCAAAAATAAGATTCCGACGGGCTAAATGGAAAGAATGGTACTCCCTGACCCTTGCTGGCATCAACCGACAATAAGCGCACCGTAGACTTAGGCGCCATCTTTCTTTGGTACCTTTGTGTGGCGACTTATGGGCATGTAGCCCTCGTCAGCTAATATCTCGAATGAATATACTTTTCCTGACTCCCTACCCACACGGGAAAGCACCATCCCAGCGGTTTCGGTTTGAACAATATTTACCCTTGCTCACGGCAGCCGGGCACACGTATTCGCTGGCTTCCTTTGTCTCGGAGAAAACCTGGGGTATTCTCTATAAGCCGGGGCATACGCTGGCCAAGGCCATGGGTATTCTGGGAGGCTTTGCTTCCCGCTTTGGTCAACTCTTCTCTTTGTCCGGCTACGATTACGTCTTTATTCACCGGGAGGCATCACCTATTGGTCCGCCGGTTTTTGAATGGCTGATTGCCAACGTTTTCCGGAAGAAGATTATCTATGACTTTGATGACGCCATCTGGATTCCAAATACCTCGGAGGCCAATAAGATAGTGGCCGGCATCAAATGGCATGATAAAGTAGGCAGTATCAGCCGTTGGGCCTACAAAGTAAGCTGCGGCAATGCCTATCTGCGCAATTTCGCGGCCCGGTACAACCCGCAGGCCTACATCAATCCTACTACCATTGATACCCTGCACCTGCACAACGAGGTAAAAGACCAGCAGACGGAACAAATGGTAATAGGGTGGACGGGCACGCACTCCACTATGAAATACCTGGAACAAATAATGCCGGTGCTGGCCCGGCTGGAGCAGGAGTATGCGTTTGAGTTTCGGGTTATTTCCAACCAGGAACCTGCCTTGCCGCTCAAGTCACTGCGCTTTGTGCCCTGGCGGAAAGACACGGAAATAAAGGATTTATTGAGCTTTAACATTGGCCTGATGCCTTTGGAAGACGACCCCTGGGCCAAAGGAAAATGCGCTTTTAAAGCGCTGCAGTACATGGCCCTGGGCGTACCCGCTCTGGTGTCGCCGGTAGGCATGAACACGGAAGTGGTGACGGATGGCGTAAACGGCTATATCTGCTCCACGCCCGAGCAGTGGTACCAGGCCCTCGAAAAGCTGATTAAGGATGCGCCTTTGCGCACGCGCTTTGGCGAGGCGGCCCGTACTACCATTGAAAACCGCTACTCTGTCAAATCAAACGAAGCCAATTTCCTGGCCTTATTCAGTTAAGGCTACTAACAGGAAAGGGTTATTAAATGAAAAGGGATGCCTGCACCATGGTGCAGGCATCCCTTTTTTAGTAGATAGATAAGCCAAAAGCTTAACCCTTGGAAAAGCAAAAGGCCCCTCAGATTGCTCTGAGGGGCCTTTGCGGTCCGGACGGGACTCGAACCCGCGACCTCCGCCGTGACAGGGCGGCATTCTAACCGACTGAACTACCGAACCGTTTTACTTACCGGAAGACCGTGTGTTTTCCGTTATTGTGATGCAAATGTAGAGGGCCTTTCCCGACTACACAACTCCGGAGCTAAAAAAACCGCAAAATAAATGCCGGGAAGCACTCTAATGGCTGTTTATCAGGCACAAAAATTTTAGCCGTGGCCCGCGCAATTCCCTGCAAATGGGGCGCGGCTCTTCTCCGTTGCTTCACTTACCTTTGCTTCCCTTCTTAAAAAGACTACCCAACCCAGACGTTTCCCTTCTTCGGCCAATGCTCCTCGATTTCGAACAACCCATCGCCGCCCTCGAAGGCAAGCTCCGCGAAATGCAACAACTGGCGCACGACAGCCAGGTAGATGTATCCGAAGCGGTAGCCGCTCTCGAAGCCAAAATAAAAGCCCTCAAAAAGGAGACCTACGCTAACCTCACCCGCTGGCAGCGCGTGCAGCTCTCCCGCCACCCCGACCGCCCCTACACGCTCGATTACATTGAAGGCATGACGTCCAACTTTGTGGAGCTGCACGGCGACCGGACCGTAGGCGACGACAAAGCCATGGTGGGCGGCTTTGCTGAGCTGGGTGGCCGTACCGTAATGGTGATTGGGCAGCAGAAAGGACGCAACACCAAGCAGCGCCAGTTCCGCAACTTTGGCATGCCCAACCCCGAGGGCTACCGCAAGGCCCTGCGCCTGATGAAGCTGGCCGAGAAATTCAATAAGCCCATTATCACCCTGATTGATACGCCCGGCGCATTTCCCGGCCTGGAAGCCGAGGAGCGGGGGCAGGGCGAAGCCATTGCTCGCAACCTGAAGGAGATGTTTCTGCTGAAGGTGCCCGTTATCTGCATCATCATTGGGGAAGGCGCTTCCGGTGGGGCCCTGGGTATTGCAATCGGCGACCGGGTTCTGATGCTGGAAAATACCTGGTACTCGGTGATTTCGCCGGAGTCCTGCTCCAGCATTCTGTGGCGCTCCTGGAATTACAAGGAACAGGCGGCGGAAGCCCTGAAGCTGACGGCTACCGATATGCTGCAGGCCAAACTGGTAGACGGCATCGTGAAAGAACCCCTCGGCGGCGCCCACACCGACGCTAAACGAATGGTGGATACCTTAAAAAAGACCCTTCTTAAAACCCTGGACGAACTGGAAGCGCTACCCTATGATGAACGCATCAGCCAGCGCATCGACAAGTTCTCCGCCATGGGCGTAGTAGTGGAGTAAGTATCATTGGAGGGGAGACGCTGGCGGAAAAGCCGCGTCTCCCCTCGTTTTTCACCTGTAGCATGACAATTCATCCGCTCGATACCGGCCTGTTTAAGCTAGATGGTGGCGCCATGTTTGGCGTGGTTCCCAAATCCATGTGGCAGAAGCTGAACCCGCCCGATGCCAACAACATGTGCACCTGGGCCATGCGCTGCCTGCTGGTAGAGGATGGCGACCGGCTGGTGCTGGTGGATAATGGCATTGGCGACAAGCAGGATGAGAAGTTCCGCGGGCATTTTTACCTGCACGGCGAGGGCTCCCTGGAAAAATCACTCCGTCAGCTGGGCTACACTTCCTCCGATATAACGGATGTGTTTCTGACGCACCTGCACTTCGACCATTGTGGCGGCTCCGTAATCCGCACGGCGGAGAATAAGCTGGAAGTAGCCTTTCGCAACGCTACGTATTGGTCGAATGAGGCGCATTGGGAGTGGGCCGTGCACCCCAATGCCCGCGAGAAGGCCAGCTTCCTGACGGAAAACATTCTGCCCATTCAGGAAAGTGGCCAGCTGAAGTTTATCCAGCCCCGATCCGGGGTGCCGGAGCCGCTGTCCGTATTCCGGGAAATCATTTTTGCCGATGGGCATACGGAAAAGATGATGGTGCCTTTGCTGAAGTACAAAGGCCGCACCGTAGCGTTCATGGCCGATTTGCTGCCCAGCGCCGGCCACATCCCCTTGCCGTATGTCATGGCCTATGATGTGCGCCCGTTACTAACGCTGGATGAAAAAGAGCGGGTGCTACGCCGGGCTGCCGATGAGAATTGGGTGCTGGTATTGGAGCACGATGCTACGGTGGAATGCTGCACCGTACAGCACACCGATAAGGGAATACGCCTGGCGGAAACCTTCCGCTTCGCTGATTTATAAACCGCCTTTAGAACCCAGGAAATGCCACAGCACATAGCCATAGCATTATCCGGGGGCGGGGCGCGCGGCATTGCGCATTTAGGCGTGCTGGCCGCGCTGGATGAGCTGAAAATACCCATTGGTAGGCTGGCGGGCGTGAGCTCCGGGGCCATTGCGGCCGCCTTCTACGCGGCGGGCTACCCGCCCGCGGATATTTTGCGCATGCTCACCAGCACCAACGTGGCCCGCCTGATGCGGCCCGCGTTCAGCAGCTTCGGGTTGCTGCACATGGATGCCGTGGAGCAGCTTTTTGTGCGCTATTTAGGCCCGGGCTGCACTTTTGCCGACCTCCATTGCCCCCTCACCCTGGTGGCTACTGATTTACGCGAAGGTATTTCCATCTTTTATGATCAGGGGCTCTTAATCCCGCCGTTGCTGGCTTCCTCGGCGGTGCCTATTGTATACCGCCCAGTGGAGTTTGAGGGGCGCCAGCTGGTTGATGGTGGTTTGTTGAATAACCTGCCGGTGGAACCCTTGCTGGGGCATGGTGCCCCGGTGGTGGGCGTGCATTGCAACCCCGTAAACCACACCGCCCGCATTACCACGTTCCGCCGCCTGGTAGAGCGTACGCTCCATCTGGCTATCAATGCCAATACGGCCGCCAGTCAGCAGCTCTGCCAGCTGTTGATTGAGCCCCCGGAGCTGCATCATTACCGGCCGCTCAGCTACCGCCTGGCGCCCGAGTTATATTCTATTGGGTATCGGTACACGCTGCAGCTGGAAAAGGAGCTTCGGGCATTGCTGGAGGAATAAGCCGCTGATGGGCCAGCCGGGAAATGGGGAGCCCATAAAAATCCTCTATTTTTACCCTTAACTCTCTCTGTGTCCTTCCACCCCCATGCCCAAACCCGCCAACACGCCCACCTTTTGGTATCTGTTTTCTAAATTCTGGTTCTGGCTTAATGGTTGGAAGCTGGCGTCGGTGGTGCCCCCGGATATCCGCAAGGCCATTATGATAGCGGCCCCGCATACCAGCAACTGGGACCTGCTGTATGCCCGCGCGGCGTTTTTCCTGATGGGGGTGCCCGTCCGCTTCACGGTAAAAAAAGAATGGGTTGATAACCCGATAGTTGGCGGGCTGATGAAGTCCCTGGGTGCCCTGGCCGTAGACCGCAGCCGCAACAACAGCCTCGTAGATGGCATGATTCAGCTGTTTAATGAGCGGGAAGAACTCGTAATTCTGATTACGCCGGAAGGCACGCGCAGCTACCAGCCCAAGTGGCGCAAAGGTTTCTACTTTGTCTCTCAGGGGGCTCATGTGCCCATTTTGTTGGGCTTTCTGGATTATAAGAACAAAGAAGCCGGCGTAGGCCCGGCCGTGTATCCAACCGGCGACTATGAGGCGGATCTGGAGAAAATAAAGGCCTTCTACCGCACCAAAACCGGCCGGTTCCCGGAGCTGGGGGTACGCTAGCGCAACACCGCAAGAATCGGGTTGATATGGGCAGGAGCAGGGCGTAGTTTTGATTATCACGTAGCATTACAGCGTATGGTCACTACCCCAGCCAACCCCGATTATCAGCGTATTGCGCAGGCCATTCAATTTCTGGAAGTCAATTTCCGGCGGCAGCCCAGCCTGGAGGAGATAGCCGCGGCCGTGCACCTGAGTCCGTTTCATTTCCAGCGTTTGTTTTCCGAATGGGCCGGCATCAGCCCCAAGCGCTTTGTGCAATACCTGACCGCCGATTTTCTGAAGGCGCGTCTGGCCGAAGCGGCCCCTTTGGCGGAGGCCGCCGAAGAAGCCGGTCTGTCGGCCCCCTCGCGCCTGCACGATTTGTTTGTGACCCTGGAGGCCGTTACGCCACTGGAGTTCCGGACGGGTGGTGCCGGCGTACAAATCAGCTACGGCGTGCACGACACCCCTTTTGGCCCGGCCCTGCTGGCCGCCACCGAGCGGGGTATCTGCGGGCTGCACCTACTGCATCCGGAGCACCCAGACCCAACTCAGGCCTTGGCGGCGCTGCACAAAGCCTGGCCCCAGGCCCAACTGCAGGCAGATGCTGCCCGCACGGCTCCGCTGCTGGCGCGGGCGTTTGCGCCGGTGGCTGGCCAGCCCCTGCATCTGCTGGTGCGCGGTACCAATTTCCAGGTGAAAGTGTGGGAGGCGCTCTTGCGGGTGCCGGTGGGGCAGGTAGTCAGCTACCAGCACGTAGCGCAGGCCATTGGGCAGCCGCGGGCCCTGCAGGCCGTAGGCTCTGCCGTAGGCGCCAACCCGGTGGCCCTGCTGATTCCCTGCCACCGGGTTATCCGGAAGGAAGGCATATTGGGCGAGTACCGCTGGGGCTCCACCACCAAAAAAGCCCTGATTGGCTGGGAAATGGCCCAGGCAGAGCAACATGCCGCGCAACTTGCGTAGATTACCCGGCGCGTAGCCTGTAGTACTACGCCTTCTGCCGTATGCCCGAAAAACTCCAGACCCTGCTGTTCATTGCCATTGGGCTATTCCTCTTTATCGTGCGCATGTGGCGGAAGGCACAGGAAACCACGCGTAAGGAAGCGCAGGAGCGACCCTTACCCAAACCTGTATCTACCGCTGCCGCTCCTGCCCGCCGCCCCACCCCAAATTTTGAGGAGCTGCTGCAGCAGATGATGGAGCAAAATCAGCCGCGTAAACCGCAACCGGAGGTAACCCCCGCCGGGCGCCCTATTCCGCAGGAGGCTGCCAAACCGGCCCGTTCCCTGGAAGTAACCAAACCTGCCGCCCGCAGTCTGGAGGTGCCCGCCACGCAGCGGTACGCGCGTAGTCAGGAAGCAGAAGCGGGGCCGGCCCGCCGGGCGGCGGTATTGCCGCGCGCGGCCGTAGCGCATGGGCAGGAAGACTACTGGAGCCGGCAAAGCGCCGCTACCGCTCGCCCCAACACCGCCGCAGACGTAGCGGCCCGCCTGCGCAACCCCGCCGATGTACGAACGGCCTTTGTCCTGGCAGAAGTGTTGCAGCGTCGTTTTTAGAGCATTTAGCTGACTTTACAGAAAGCAAAGGCTAATCCTGCGTGAGGGCGTAAGCCACCAAATTGGCGCCCATGCGCAGCGCGGCATCATGAATAGCCGGCGTGTCACCGGGATAAGTCCCTACATCTTCCCAGCCATTGCCCAGGTCGCACTCATAGGTGTAGAAGCACACCAGACGGCCTTTGTAGAGTAGGCCGAACCCCTGGGGGCGTTTGCCGTCGTGCTCGTGCACTTTGGGCAAGCCCCGCGGAAACTGGTATTTCTGGTGGTAGATGGGGTGCGAAAAAGGTAGCTCTACGAACTCCAGCTCCGGAAATACCTTCTTCATCTCGGGCCGGATAAACCGGTCCAGCCCGTAGTTGTCATCAATGTGAAGAAAACCGCCCCCCGTGAGGTAATGGCGCAGGTTTTTGGCTTCGGCTTCGGTAAAGGATACGTTGCCGTGCCCCGTCATATGCACGAAAGGGTACGTGAGCAGCTCCGGCGAATCCAGCTCCACGGTTCCTTCTTCTGGGTCAATATTGGTATTCAGGGTTCTGTTGCAGAACTGAATCAGGTTGGGCAGGGAGGTCTTGTTGGCATACCAGTCGCCACCGCCGCCGTAGTGCAGCTTGGCAATCCGGAAGCTGGGCGCTGCGGGGCCGGCTGCCAGCAGTGGCAGCAGAAGTAGCACGGTAATCAGCAGTCTTTTCAACATCCTTCAGAAAATAAATCAGATACTTAGGCTACAAAATTTCCGCTATTGCAGTTCGCGGGCCACGTGCACCGTGTGCACCGCCGCCAGGGCCGCCGTTTCGGTGCGGAGGCGGGAGGCACCTAAGGTAACCGGCCGGATGCCCCGGGCGAAGGCAGCCTCAATTTCCTGCGGGGTAAAGTCGCCTTCGGGGCCAATGAGGATGCAGCACCCTGTGCCATGGGCCACCACGTGGGAGAGGGGCGTCCGTTCCCCTTCGGCCAGATGTGCAATAAAGGTGGTTTCCGCAGCTACCGTCGGTAGGAACTGCGCAAAATCGGTCAGCTCGGTTAGTTCCGGCAGCCAGGCCTGCCCGGATTGCTTCAGGGCACTGACGGCAATTTTCTGCAGGCGCTCAAGCTTCAGCTCCCGGCGTTCCGAGCGGGCGCAACGCAGGAAGGTAATTGTATCCACCCCCATTTCGGTGGCTTTTTCCACCAACCATTCCATCCGGTCGAGGTTTTTGGTGGGGGCCACGGCCAGGTGCACCTGATAGGCGCGGCGCGGTACCTGCTGCTCGTGTAGAATCCGCAGGCGGCAGCGCTTGGCATCGGCCACCTCTACTTCGGCCTGAAAAATACTGCCCCGGCCATTAACCAGTTCTACGGCATCACCGAGGCCCAGGCGTAGCACCCGCACGGCGTGCTTGCTTTCGTCTTCGGGAAGGGTGTAGGCGGGCAGGGTAAGGTCAGGGGCGAAGAAGGTGTGTGGCATAGGGCAAAGCTACGGGAAACGAGGGCAAGGCAGCAGCGCTATAGCATAACAAACCCCGGCACGAAATTCATGCCGGGGCTGCCGGATGGTAAAGAAAGCGGGAAACGCTATTTGAAGGTATCGTTCAGCACCTCGGCCAACCGAACTCCGGCCTGCTGAATCCGCTGCTTCATCAGCTCGGAGTGCGCCGGGTAGTAGTTATAGTCGATATCGGTGCCGTTGGGCGCTTCCTGATAAATCTTCTCGCTGTCCTGGTACGATTCCCAGAACCACTGTTCCATGGGAGTGCGCTGCCACTGGTGCACCAGCTGGTGTGGCAGCTTGTGGTCGTACTGGCAAGCCATTTCGGTGTAGGTCAGGCCCTGATAATCAATCAGGCCACTATCCCACAGGCTGTGTAGGTTGGTGTCCTTGCCCCGGAACTTTAGTTTGATGTCATTTCCGCCTTTGTCTTCGGCGTGGCCGGCGTGCAGGGGCTGGTGGGCGTCGCCTACCAAGTGCACCACAAACTTCAGGGCGGCCACCCGCTCTGCCTGCGACTTGCTGGGGTCTTTCAGCTCCTGCAGTTTGGCCTGCAGCATATTGTAGGCATTCGGCTCAGTCTGGCCTTTCAGCGCCTGCAGGTATTGCTCCTGGTTCAGGCCGGAAGCCGTATTCACGTAGTGCCAGGGGGCAGTGTGCTTGAAATCAGGGTAGTAGCGCACTTCATCTGGCCAGGTGCTTACCATAGTCAGGGTTTCGGTGCCCAGCAGGCGGTGCACTTCGCGCTTGGCTTTGCGGGAAAGATGCTGCTCGGCAATACGGCCCACTGCCCGGTGGCCATCTACTCCCCAGGCCCAACCAAAAGCCGGAATAAGTAGCAGCAGCGCTGCCGAAAAGAAACGTTTTAACATGAAAATAGAGAAGAAATAAACGACGCCGCAAATTACCCGCTTTTTGGCGGATGGCTGCACCCCAGGGCCCGCCTCCTTTATAGAGCCATATTTTATACTGTCAGGGTGCAGTTAATTCCGTAGATGCAAGACCGGCATTCTATTCTATCCATCTAAAAGCTAAGATCCTCATGACACCAAAACTGAAAAAACTACGCGACCAGGTTATTGTGATAACCGGCGCTTCTTCCGGCATTGGGTTGGTTACGGCCCGCATGGCCGCCGAAAAGGGAGCCCGCCTGGTGCTGGCCGCACGCAGCGAAGACGCCCTGCGGGAACTCACCCAGGAAATTGAGCAGAAGGGCGGCCGGGCTACCTACGTGGTAGCCGATGTAAGCCGGCAGGAAGATGTGCATAACATTGCCCGCAAAGCCCTGGAGCGGTTCGGGGGCTTCGATACCTGGATTAATGACGCCGGCGTATCCATCTACGGCAAGCTCACGGATGTTCCGATTGAGGACATGCGCAAGCTCTTTGAAACCAACTTCTGGGGCGTGATTTATGGCTCTCTGGAGGCAGTAAAGTACTTGCGCAAGCACGGCGGGGCTATTATCAACGTGGGCAGTATTCTGTCTGAAAGCACGGCTATTCTGCAGGGCATTTACAGCGCTAGCAAGCACGCCGTGAAAGGCTTTACCGACGGCTTGCGCATGGAGCTTTCCATGGATGACCTCCCCATTTCCGTTACCCTCATTAAGCCGGCGGCTATTGACACGCCTTACACGCTGCACGCCAAAAATTACATGGAGCGGGAAGCCCAGCACGGGCCGCCCGCTTATGCCCCTGAAATAGTAGCGAAAGCCATTCTGCACAGCTGCGAAATGCCGGAGCGCGAAATCACCGTAGGTGGGGGCGGTAAATTGATAACCGGCATGGCCCACTGGACCCCGGCCCTGCACGACACCTTCATGGAAAACGTGTTTGTGAAGCAGGAACAAGCCGAATATGCCCCGCGGCCATTAGCCCAAAATGGCCTGGATCGTCCCTCCGGCACCCTGCAGGAGCGGGGCAACTACCCCGGCCACACCCGCGAAACCAGCTATTATACCGAGGCTACCACCAGCAAGCCTATTCTCCGGACCGCCCTGGCGGTAGGGGCCGGCTTGGCGCTGGTGTCCTTGCTGGGCCGCACAAAGAAAGGGAATGGGCATTCCACTAATCAGGTAGGGGGCCGACAAAAGGAGCTGGGTAAATTCGATACGCAGTTTGACTACCCAACTGTTTCGAACCCCAGCGTACACTAGTTCATTCTAAGCTGACTATAAAAAAGCCCCGCTGCATGCAGCGGGGCTTTTTTTGCCCTACTGCTGCCAGGTAAGTATCAGAAAAGGACTGTTTAGATAGCAGGTATTTCCCAGTTGTAAGAGCTACGGTAACCGTCTATATTATATAATTTATGTGTTATTTAATATAATATTAGGTGTTTTGTACCTTCGGGTCAGACGGATATATCTATACACTTTAAACCAAAACTACTATGGCTGACAAAAAGATAATCGTTGTATTTGGGGCTACCGGAGCCCAGGGCGGTGGCCTGGCCCGGGCCATTTTGCAGGATACCCGGAGTGAGTTTGCAGTGCGGGCCGTTACCCGTCACCCCGAATCCGAAAAAGCACAGGCTTTAGCCAGGCTGGGGGCCGAAGTAGTATCCGCCGACATTGATAACCCGGAAAGCCTGAAAAAAGCACTACAGGGAGCCTATGGGGCTTATTTCGTTACCTTTTTCTGGGACCATTTTTCGCCGGAGCGGGAAGCAGCCGAAGCCGGCCAAATGGCCGAAGCCGCCAAAGCAGCTAAGTTACAGCACGTCATCTGGTCTACCTTGGAGGATACGCGCCGTTTTGTACCGCTCTCAGATGACCGCATGCCCACGCTGCAGGACAAGTACAAGGTGCCGCACTTCGATGCCAAGGGCGAATCAGACCAATATTTCCGCAACCTGGGCGTGCCCACTACCTTTCTGATTACTTCTTTTTACTGGGAGAATTTGCTCTACTTCGGCATGGGTCCCAAGCCCGGGCCCGATGGTGAGCTGGCAATTACCTTTCCAATGGGCGACAAGAAACTGTCGGGTATTGCCGTGGAAGACATCGGCAAGTGCGCCTATGGGATCTTTAAAAAGGGGAAAGAGCTGATTGGTAAAACCGTAGGCATAGCCGGGGAGCACCTGACCTGCCAGCAAATGGCGGATAGCTTATCGAAAGCGTTGGGTAAAAAAGTAGTGTACCACGAAGTAACTCCGGAAGCATACCGCCATTTCGGCTTTCCCGGAGCCGATGACCTGGGCAATATGTTTCAGTTTTATCGGGACTTTGCTGACCAGCTGTCCAAAACCCGCGACCTGAAGTTCGCCCGCGAACTGAACCCCCAGCTACAAACCTTTGACCAATGGCTGGCCAAAAATGCCGCCAAGCTGCAGGTAGAAGAAACTGCCAGCGCCAGTAAATAGAACCAATAAATAGAAAAAGGCCCCACCAACAATTGTTGGTGGGGCCTTTTTTTCATGGTAGTAATGAAAGCTACACGCCTGCTTCAGCGGCTACTTTAGGAGCGCCGGCCAGAATTTCTTCATTGGCGAAATCTGCGTACTTCTGGAAGTTGTGCACGAATTTCTCTGCCAGCGAAGCCGCCGTCTTATCGTAAGCTTCTTTATCCGACCACGTGTTGCGTGGGTCCAGGATTTCGGCCGGTACGCCTGCCAGCGAAACCGGCATTTCTACTCCAAAAACCGGGTGCTTCACAAACTCCACGTCATCCAGCGCGCCGTTCAGGGCGGCCGTAATCATGGCGCGGGTGTAGGGCAGCTTCATGCGTGAGCCCACGCCGTAGCTGCCGCCCGTCCAGCCGGTGTTGATGAGCCACACGTTTACATCATGCTCCTCCATTTTCTTGCCCAGCATCTCCGCATATTTGGTGGGGTGCAGGGGCAGGAATACCTGGCCAAAGCAGGCCGAGAAAGTGGTTTGAGGTTCCGTAATGCCTACTTCCGTACCCGCCACCTTGGCCGTGTAGCCCGACATGAAGTGGTACATGGCGTGGCTCTTATCAAGCTTGCTGATGGGAGGCAGCACGCCAAAAGCATCGGCCGTCAGGAAGAAGATGTTCTTGGGAACTCCACCCACGGAAGGTTCTACCGCATTATCAATGAAGCTGATAGGGTAGGCCGTGCGGGTGTTTTCCGTTACCTCCTTGTTGTTGTAGTCAACGGTGCGGGTGCCGGGAACAAAGCGCGTGTTCTCTACAATGGAGCCAAAGCGAATAGCATCCCAGATCTGGGGCTCTTTCTCCTGGCTCAGGTCAATCACCTTGGCGTAGCAGCCACCTTCAAAGTTGAAGATGCCGGCATTGCCGGGCATCCAGCCGTGCTCGTCGTCGCCGATGAGGCCACGGTTGGGGTCGGCGGAGAGGGTGGTTTTGCCGGTACCCGAGAGGCCGAAGAAAATGGCTGTGTCGCCCTGCTCGCCAATGTTGGCGGAGCAGTGCATGCTCAGCGTGTTTTTCTCGTGGGGCAGCAGGTAGTTCAGCACGCCAAAGATGCCTTTCTTCATCTCGCCGGCATAGCCCGTGCCACCAATCAGAATCATCTTTTTCTCGAAGTTCAGAATAGCGAAGTTGCTCTGGCGAGTGCCATCTACCGCGGGGTCGGCCTCAAAGCCGGGGGCGCAGATAATGCTGAAATCGGGCGTCCAGGTGGTGTCAGCACCCTCGGCGGGGCGCAGGAACATGTTGTAGCAGAACAGGTTGTGCCAGGCCAGCTCGTTTACTACGCGGAGCTTCAGCTGATAGTCGGGGTGGGCACCGGCATAAGCATCGCGCACAAACAGCTCTTTGTCGGCCAGGTACTGTACCATTTTGGCCTGCAGCTGCTCAAATTTCGCTGGATCAAAGGCAATGTTGATGTCGCCCCACCAAACGCTTTCTTCGGTGGAGGCATCTTTCACCACAAACCGGTCCTTGGGCGAGCGGCCGGTGAACTTACCGGTGTCAGCCATCAGGGCGCCGGTGTCGGTAAGGGTGCCTTCGCCGCGGCGTAGGGCCTGTTCTACCAGCTCGGCGGGGGTAAGGTTCAGGTGGACCGGACCAGAAGTACGCGTAAAGCCCAATGGCTGAAGGCGGGGGAGGACGTTGGCGGCAGGATCTTGCATAGGGCCGAAAACGAGGTTAAGGGTGGGTGGGAAAATGGGGAATCAGGAGACAAAAATAGACAAAAACCCGACTTAGTCAGTACCTAATAAAAATGAGCGAAAATTCGCTTGCGCTTTTTGAGCCCTTTTTCCGGTTTCCAGCGAATAGGTATAGTAATGCCTGCAGTTTGGAAAGTTTTGTAGATTTACCAACCCTCGTTCGGTTGCAGCGAACAGGAACCCTATTTTTATCTTTTCCTCTCTCACTTACCATTCATGCAAACAACATCTGCTGCTCTTCATGAACAGCCGCCCGTAGCCGCGAACAGCGGACACCCGCGGGGCCTGTACGTACTTTTCGCCACAGAAATGTGGGAGCGTTTCAGCTATTATGGAATGCGCGCCCTTTTGTCGCTGTACATGATCAAGGCCCTCCTGATGAACAAGGAGATGTCGTCGCTCATTTATGGTAACTACACCAGCCTGGTGTACCTCACGCCGCTGCTGGGCGGCTACGTAGCCGACCGCTACTGGGGCAACCGCCGCTCCATTCTGGTGGGCGGCCTGATGATGGCAGCCGGGCAGTTTGCCCTGTTCTTCAGCGCTTCCCTCTACCAGGCGGGCCAGACTGATGCTCCTCAGATGCAGCTGCTGCTGTTTTTTCTGGGTCTGGGCTGTCTGATTTTCGGTAACGGCTTCTTCAAGCCCAATATCTCATCAATGGTAGGTACGCTGTACCCCGCCGGCGACAAGCGTATTGATGCCGCTTACACTATCTTCTACATGGGCATCAACCTGGGTGCCTTCATGTCGCCGCTGGTGTGCGGTACCCTGGGCGATACGGGCAACCCCGCCGATTTTAAGTGGGGCTTTCTGGCCGCTGGTGTTGGTATGCTGCTGGGTACTATTACGTTTGAGCTGCTCAAGCACAAATACGTGGTAACGGCCGCTGGCGCGCCCCTCGGCGCCAAGCCTGAGCGCAGCGTGGAGCACTCCCCCGTAGTGCCTACCCAGACTGATGCGCCGGTACGGGCCGAGACGATTGCTCAGCCCTCCAAGAGCTTCGCCAGCAAGCTGCCCATGCTCATTGGCCTGTTTGCTATTGTATATGCTGCTATTGCCTGGCTCATGAACCGCGACTGGATTGGCGCGCTGGTTTTCTCAGCCATGATTGTAGCCCCCATCACCATCCTGACCGACTCCACGCTCACGGCCCGCGAAAAGCAGAAAATCTACGTTATTTTCATTCTGAGCTTCTTCGTTATCTTCTTCTGGGGCACGTTTGAGCAGGCCGGTGCTTCGCTCACTTTCTTTGCTGATGAGCAGACGGACCGTACGCTGGGTTCATCTGTTGTGCCGGCTTCCTACTTCCAGTCGGCTAATGCTCTGTTCATCATTATTTTCGCTCCAATCTTCGCAGTACTTTGGACGTGGCTGGGCAAGCGCGGCGCTGAGCCTTCTTCACCCCTGAAAATGTCGATCAGCCTCATGCTGATGGCCATTGGTTACCTCATCATTGCTTTCGGGGTGAAAGGGGTAGATGCTACTACCAAAGTGAGCATGTTCTGGCTGATTACCATGTATATGGTGCACACCTTTGCCGAGCTGTGCCTGTCGCCCATTGGCCTGGCTCTGGTGAATAAGCTGGCGCCCGCCCGCTTTGCTTCCCTGCTGATGGCGGTATGGTTCCTGGCCACGGCCGCTGGTAATAAGCTGGCCGGCGTACTTTCCGCCCTGTATCCTCCCGGCCCCGGCGAGTTTGCCAAAGCGGCCAAGGAAGGCATCAACCTGCCCAACATCCTGAACGGCACCTCGCAGGCCACCGCCGACGTTACCGCCAAGCTCAGCAGCCTGGAGCTGACCTCCCACTGGCCTACTTTCCTCGGCTTCCAGATCACCAGCCTCTACGATTTCTTCATGATCTTCGTGGGCATGTCGGCCGTTGCTTCGCTGATTCTGTTCATTCTCTACAAGCGCCTCTATACCATGATGGAGGAGCCTGTAACTGCGTAACGCAACTTTCATCCGGAATAAAAAAGCCTCCAACTGCGTATACAGTTGGAGGCTTTTTTATGGGCCTTGGGCAGCTAACGGTAGGCTATATTGCCACTGCAGATATGGTTGATTATGCAGTTATTAGCCCAAAGTCTTAACAGCCTATTTACCAGCTAAAATGAACTTGCCTCCCTACGATACTTTTCCAAACATTTCCGGCGGAAAAACCTCGTTACGACAAATCCTTTCTGCTGACATTGCAGACGTAGTTGAAATTTCGTTTTACGATGCAATCCAGGCAAAGACAGTAGAGGAGGCCGCAGGAATGCAGGAAAAAATCAACAAGGACTATTACGATGGCAACACCATTCATTGGGGTATTGTAGAGAATGCAACTAATAAGCTAGTGGGCACTTGTGGCTATTACCGCGGCTTAAACCAGGGAGAAGGAGAACTAGGCTGCATATTACTAGCCCAATTCAGAAGGCATGGTTTTATGGCGGATGCCCTGCAATTAGCCATAGACTTCGGGCTACATAATATCGGGCTAAAACGAATCTGGGCCATAACAACCAAACAAAACCACAAAGCAGTGAAGCTGCTGGAAAGGCTTGGCTTTATGAAAGTGGCAGACTTGTCTGATGATGAAGCTGAATATGCACTAATAACAAATAGCTACTGAAAAGAAACTGCCCGCTGCTACAATTCCAGACGGAAAATCAATCCACGAAAAAGCCCCGCCGGACAACGTCCAGCGGGGCTTTTTACAATCCAGGCCAGTGACGGCACCAGACGGCTGATCTTACATCATGCCGCCCATGCCACCCATGCCGCCCATACCGGCAGCACCGGCACCAGCGCCACCTTTGTCATCTTCGGGCTCATCCGAAATAACGCACTCGGTGGTCAGGAGCAGGCCGGCAATTGAAGCGGCATTTTCCAGGGCCAGACGCGTTACTTTGGTGGGGTCGAGGATACCAGCAGCCATCAGGTTTTCGTAGCGGTCTTCGCGGGCGTTGTAACCGTAGTCACCTTTGCCTTCGCGCACCTTCTGTACTACTACCGAGCCTTCGCCACCGGCGTTCTGCACGATGGTACGCAGGGGAGCTTCCAGAGCGGTACGGATGATGTTTACGCCGGTGCGCTCGTCGCCGTTCAGGGTGTTAACGGCGTCCAAGGACTCGAGGGCACGCACTAGGGCAACACCGCCGCCGGGTACTACACCTTCTTCTACAGCAGCGCGGGTAGCGTGCAGGGCATCGTCAACACGGTCTTTCTTCTCCTTCATCTCTACTTCCGTAGAAGCACCGATGTAGAGGATAGCAACACCGCCCGACAGCTTGGCCAGACGCTCCTGCAGCTTCTCCTTATCGTAGTCCGAAGTGGTTTTTTCCACCTGGGCTTTGATTTCGTTTATGCGCGAGGTGATGCCTTCTTTCTCGCCTTTGCCATTAACAATGGTGGTATTGTCCTTGTCAATGATGATTTTCTCGGCCTGACCGAGATATTCCAGCGTAGCGTTTTCCAGCTTGTAGCCGCGCTCTTCGCTGATAACGGTACCGCCCGTGAGAACGGCAATGTCTTCCAGCATGGCTTTGCGACGGTCGCCGAAGCCGGGAGCCTTTACAGCCGCAATTTTCAGCGAGCCGCGCAGCTTGTTTACTACCAGCGTAGCCAGGGCCTCACCGTCCACATCTTCGGAGATGATAACCAGGGGCTTGCCGGTTTGCACCACTTGCTCCAGCACGGGCAGGAGCTCCTTCATGGTGCTTACTTTCTTGTCGTAGATCAGGATGAAGGGGTTCTCCAGCTCCACTTCCATTTTCTCCGCGTTGGTCACGAAGTAAGGGGAGAGGTAACCACGGTCGAACTGCATGCCTTCCACCGTTTTTACTTCGGTTTCAGTACCACGCGCTTCTTCCACGGTAATTACACCTTCTTTGCCCACTTTGTCCATGGCATCGGCAATCATCTGGCCGATTTCCATGTCGTTGTTGGCCGAAATAGCGCCTACCTGAGCAATTTCCGAAGAGTTTTCAATCTTCTTGGACTGCTGCTTCAGGTTAGCCACTACCGCGTGAACGGCTTTGTCAATACCGCGCTTCAGGTCCATAGGGTTGGCTCCAGCAGCTACGTTCTTGGAGCCGGCCGTGTAAATAGCCTGGGCCAGTACGGTAGCGGTAGTAGTACCGTCACCGGCCTGATCAGCAGTTTTGCTGGCTACTTCTTTCACCAACTGAGCACCCATGTTTTCAACGGGGTCTTTCAGCTCAATTTCCTTGGCTACCGTCACACCGTCTTTGGTGATGGTGGGGGCGCCAAATTTCTTGTCGATAACCACGTTGCGGCCTTTAGGGCCCAGGGTTACTTTCACGGCGTTAGCCAGTTTATCTACGCCGCGCTTCAGCTTGTCGCGGCCGTCGGTATCGAATTGGATGTTCTTAGCCATCTTATTTTACAGAGGAATGAAATCGAAGGAAAGGAAAGGCCGGGCTTAGAGCACCGCTAGGATATCGGACTCACGCATGATGAGGTAGTCCTGGCCATCAAGGGTGATTTCCGTGCCGGCATATTTGCCATACAGCACCTGGTCGCCTACGCTTACCTGCGGCTTGATGGTAGTGCCGTTGTCGGCCACCTTGCCTTCGCCTACGGCTACTACTTCGCCACGCTGGGGCTTTTCCTTAGCCGTATCGGGAATAATGATGCCCGATTTGGTTTTCTCCTCGGCAGCGGCTGGCGCGATAAGGACGCGGTCAGCCAGTGGTTTCATGCTAAGTGACATAAAGTATGTTTTGGATGAAGGGTGTACACAAAGGTTGCGTGTGGCCGCAGTCCGCACTTCTTGTGCCAGCCCTATTAAACCTGACAGAATGAATGCCGGACCCGGATTTTCGGCCAGTTTTTTCCTTGAAATCTGCCACCCGTGTCAGGTTATGCCAGCGGGCCCCGCCAACTCAGTTGGCTTTCGCCAGATTGCTCCCGGCCGCTGGCGGCGGAGCAGAACCGTGCAGAAGTGCCGCAAACTGACTGAAGGCTGCCGGGGTGATGCTCCAGTCGGGGGCCTCAATCTCGCCCCAGGCCTTGGGGGAGTCCTGGAGGTTGAAGTAGTTGGCGCCGGCCACTTCCGGGTGCTCCCGGAGCGTCTGGGCCGCATCCTTTAGCCATTGCTGCTGAAAGTCATCGGGCCCCTTTACGCCAAATTCGGTAATGAAAATGGGCTTGTGCACGAAAGCCATCCGGCGGGTTTTGCGCAGAAATATGTCGCGGAAGGTTTCCTGCTGCTTGTGGTCGGTGATATTCTTGTCCGGGAGGCCATAAATGGCAATACTGATGTAGTCTACCACATCATCACCAGGCCAGAAATCCAAGGAGCCCCGGTCGCCGGCCGGGCCCCATACCATCCTAATGTTGGGTGCCCGCTCCTGGTTGAACTGCGCAACGTAGCGGTAGGCTTTAATATAGGTCAGCGGATTCTGGCTTTGCCATGGGTAGCGGGTAATGGGAATTTCCATTTCATGCGCCCACCGCAGATATACCGTTTGCCCCACGTTGGAAATGAGAGCATACATGGCTTTCAGCTGCGTGTCGTAGCGGCCGCGGAGGGTGTTGGCCAGGACATCCTTATCCATTGGCTGATCGGGCCCATCCCAGGGCTCCATCGTTACGATGACATCATGGTGCCGGGATATTACTGCCTGAAATTCCCGTTTGAACTCCCCATTCCGGAGCGTATGCCACTTCGCGAACAAGTGCTCTACCTGCACAGCCGGTTGGTCCACCAGCCGCCGGTTAGGATCGAAAACGCCCAGCACGGGTGGGGTCCAGCCTTGGCTGGTAGAAAGGGCAGGTAACGTTTTCCGTATTGTCCGGAGGCTTTGTGCCATCCACTGCTGATGGGCACGAATTTCTTTGGCCGCGGCTAACCCCCATTCTTGGCGGAAGCTTTGCTGCGGTACTGCCGGGGAGCCCAGGATAAGCACTGGTTTCTCCACTATAGCCACGCGGTGAAGCTTGCGCAGCAAAGCAGCCGGCCCTGTACTGCCGCCAGGGTAGGCCTGCGCCTGCGCTTCCGAGGCACTGCCCAACGTAATGCTGACCATATCTACCACATCGGAGCCGGGCCAGAACTCCAGGTCGCCGGGGTAGCCGGCCGGGCCCCAGACCAGCTTGGCCTGCGGGGCCAGCTTCCGGCAGCGTTGCGCAAAATACCGGTAAGCGTTGCTGAATGATTTGGGAGCCTGATTTTGCCAGGGGTAAACTTTAGCTGGTACCTCCATTTCCGGGTTCAGCCGCAAATAGTAGGTGTTCTGCTGGGCCGCAATACGGGCACAGAGCTGTTCTATATGCTGGTCGAAGGCTCCTTGCGTGAGCTCCTGCATTACATCGTTGGGTGCCGTAAGCAGGTCTTTTTCGGGCCATAGCTCTATGGTAAGTAGTACGGAGTGCTTGGGTGGGAGTGCCGGCAGCTCGGTTTTAATGGGAATTGAGTAGGCGGTAGTGGGGTGCCAGCGCACGGCATAATGATGCATGTTACTCCCGGCTGAACCCTGCGGATGGACAGGAGTAAAAGTGCCTGCCGCTACTACTGCTAATACGGGCTGGGAAGACTGCTCCTGCAAAGGGAGGCTAGTAGTAGTGGTGTATCTTTTTTGCAGCCACGTAAAAGCCGCCAGGCAGAGTAGCAGAACGGCTATCGAAGTAGAAACCCCAGACTTTTTCATCGTAGGATAGAATAATAATGAGGCATGACAATCGTCAAAGCATATGGTAACAGACTACTCAGGTGGTACCCGCGGCAGAAGCCTGCAAGCAATTGGTAGTAGTGCTATACTATGGGCAAGGCTCCCTTACTTTCTGATATTAACTACTAAATGTATAATTTAATATTAAAATAAAAATATTATTTAGTCTGGGTACAAAAAACGGGTGGCTTCCCTTGAGGAAAGCCACCCGTTACAAATTCCAGGAAGCGTAGTGTTTAAGGAGCCGGCGTGGTAGGAGTAGTAGCCGGAGCCGGAGCGGGTGCTGAAGGCGCGGGAGTGGTAGGAGCCGGGGCTGGTGCAGTAACTGGAACCTGGGTTTCCATGGCACGCTGCTGGTTTACGCTGCGTACCGGAGCAGTATCACCGGAGGTGCTGCTTACCATTTGGGTACCCAAGGACAAAACCATGAGGGCAATAGCAAAGCCCCAGGTCAGGCGCTCCAATAGGTCGCCGGTGCGTTTTACACCCATAAGCTGGGCAGTGCCGCCGGCACCAAACTGGCTGGAAAGTCCGCCTCCTTTAGGATTCTGGGCCAGCACCACCAGGGCCAGCAAGAAGCACACAAAAATGATTAGGCTGATCAGGGCAATATACATCTACTCCGAAAGTTTCAGTTGATTAATTTGGTCGGCAAAGTACGTCTTTTTTTCGGGCTGGCGCACCATCAGCTGCTCATATATTTCAATGGCTTTGGCCACCTTGCCCTGCCGGACCAATATTTTGGCCAGACTTTCCGATGCCAGCTGCGGCACAATGCTGGTACTGCGCACCGATAAATCCTGCTGCTCATCCACGGGCGGGAGGGTAGCAGGAGCCTTCAAGCGGGGCTGAACCTTCAGAAAACGGTTGATCAACTCAAACGAAGAAGGAGCCGGTGGCGGCGCCGGACGATTTGCCTGGGCATGTGCCAATAGTAGGGCATCGGGTTCGAAGAAGGCCGTTAACGGCAGGTCCACCGTTTCTTCGCTGCGCGGCAGGAGGGCATACCCCAGCCGGCTGCCATAGGGCAGGTCATAGCCCAGCTCGCTATCAGCGAAAAAGGCAGGTATGGCTGCTTTAATGGCCACGTCTTCCACCTCCGGCAACTGATATAGTACAGGCGGGGCTACCGGAGCGGGCTCTTCAAATCCATATTCAAAACGGGAAGAGCCGGCATCGGCCGGCGGCCGGATAGGAGGCGCTACCGGTGGCAGCTCGTCCAGAAGTGCCCCGGCAATGGGGTCTGTTTCAGCAGAAGCTTCTGCTACTTCAGGGCTACTTTCGGCTTCGGAACTAATGAGATCCGCCGTAGCGGACTTTTCTTCTACATCAGGTACAGACGAGTTTTCTGGTGCTTCAGCCAGCGCTTCCACAGTCGTATCCTCATCTTCCACCACTTCATCTATAGCTGCCTCAGAGACAACCGGAACTTCCTCTGCAACTGCCTCTACCGAAGCTGCTGGCATTATTGCTGTTTCGGCGGCCGTTTCAACCTCACTTTCAGCAGCCGGGCTGTCCGGAGATGCCTCTATTTCAGAAACCAGCGGGGATGCTAGCTCGAGTGGTGCTGACTCCTCTGTCGGTTGCAGACTAGGGTCTTCTTCAACGGGGGCATTGGGCGCTTCTGCTGCTACCGTAGGCTCTGGCTCTGTTATGGGAGCCGGAGCCGCCGTGAATGGCGTAGTAGGCTGAGGCTGCTGCTCAATCAGTTCACGAAGCAGCTGGCGGTCGGCGGCGTAGGTGGCGGCGTGGCGCAGGCGCTGACTGGCCAGCATGCTGCCGTGGTCGTGGGCGGCTTTGGCCAGCAGCAGGTGCGCCGTCTGGCAGTACGGAAAAGTGGCCGCCAGCTGCTCCAGTTCCCGGGTTTCAGCTTCTGAAATGGAGGTTACATGGTCCAGAATCTGCAACAGGGACGCACGGGTCATGGAAAACTAGGGTTGCGGCGGGTGATAGAGCGAAAAGCGGAAGCTTTTCGGTGCAAAAAAGGGCGATACGGCACTATGCACGCACAGCGGGCACTACCGAATAACAACAATACAGCAATTTAGCCAGTAAAGCACGCGCAGCGGCTACCAGTTGGCTACGGATTTATTAAAGGCATCCGTAATAATGCGCTCCGTAATGCGGCGCACCTCCGTCTGGTTATTGTTGATTTGCGTGGCATCCTGCGAGCCCGGGAAGTCGCCGTAGCTCTGGAAAGTCTGCTCGAAGTCCTGCTTGGGGTCTTTGGTGTTGGTGAATTTCACCCGCACCTGAATGGTCAGGCGGTTCAGGCCGGCCTGGTCGCGGCCTTCGGTTTTCTCGATGGCGGCCGGGGCAATATCGTAGCCAATAATGGCGCCTTCAAACTGCAGGTCACCATCGCGCGCTATCAGCTTTAGCGTGGTGTTGCGCTGAAAGTAGTCCTTGAAATCTTCCGTAAAACGCTGGGAAAGCGACGAAGGGCCGTTGGG
The DNA here is from genome assembly GCF_001280305.1 of Hymenobacter sp. DG25A. NCBI lineage: Bacteria > Pseudomonadati > Bacteroidota > Cytophagia > Cytophagales > Hymenobacteraceae > Hymenobacter > Hymenobacter erythromyxa. The sequence continues at coordinate 1,317,575 of NZ_CP012623.1, forward strand.
GGCGCTATTGGGGAAGGTAGAAATGGAAATGGTCTTGACCGCGGGGTCGATGTTGGTGCCGGTGAAGGAGTACACGCGGCAACCCGCCACGCAAAAGCCCATCAATACGATCCAGCAGCTAATCAACCACTTATAGCTGTTCCAGGTCATATTGTTTGAGTTTACGGTAGAGGGTGCGTTCTGAAATACCCAAGTCGTGGGCGGCGTATTTGCGCTTGTGGTTGTGTTTCTTCAACGCCTTGATAATCATCTCCTTTTCCTTCGCGTCGAGGGAAAGGGTTTCCTCCTCCGTCTCGTGCGAAATGTCTTCTACCGGCTGGCTTTCATCGTCATAATCAGTGGCATCATCCACGGAAGGAATAAAGTACTCCGAGCCGGAGTCGGCCGGCTGACGCAGGGGGCGGCCGCCTTCATAGGGGGCTACATTCAGGTTGCTGAAAAGGTGGCTGTTCTGGCGCACCAACTCCTGCGCTTCGTGCGGGCGCTGCCCGGCGGCCAGCTCCAGCACCAGCTTCTTCAAATCCGTCACGTCCCGGCGCATATCAAACAGCACCTTATAAAGCAGGTCGCGCTCGGAGTAGGCATTGCCGGCCCCATCGGTGGCGGTGCCGGCAGCGTGCACCAGCATGGGCAGGCGGCTGGTTTGCTCGGCGGGCAGATACTGGCGCAAACGGCGCAGATCAATCTCCCGTTCCGTCTCCAGCACCGACATCTGCTCGGCCACATTCTTCAGCTGCCGGATGTTGCCAGGGAACTGAAAACGCTGTAATTCCACCACCGCATCGGGCGTCAACGACACCGGCTTTACGCGGTAGCGCTCGGCGAAATCCGTAGCGAACTTGCGGAATAATAGATAGATATCATCGCCCCGTTCACGTAATGGTGGAACTGTAATGGGGACGGTGTTGAGGCGGTAATAGAGGTCTTCCCGGAACTTGCCTTCGCGCACGGCATCCAGCAGATTCACGTTGGAAGCGGCTACCACGCGCACATCGGTCTTCTGTACTTTGCTGGAGCCTACCCGGATAAACTCACCGTTTTCCAGCACGCGCAGCAGGCGAGCCTGGGTGCCCAGCGGCATTTCGCCAATCTCATCCAGGAAAATGGTGCCGCCATTGGTTACCTCAAAATAGCCTTTGCGGGCTTCCTGCGCCCCCGTAAAGGAGCCTTTTTCGTGGCCAAACAGCTCCGAGTCGATGGTGCCTTCCGGAATAGCGCCGCAGTTAATGGCAATAAACTGCCCGTGCTTGCGCGGCGACAGGGCATGGATAATCTTCGAAAACGACTCCTTGCCCGAGCCGCTCTCACCGGAAATCATCACCGTCATATCCGTCGGCGCCACCTGAGCCGCCACCTGAATGGCGTAGTTCAGTGCCGGCGCATTGCCGATGATGCCGAAGCGTTGTTTGATACTTTGTATTTCGGAAGGTGTCAAGGTCGGGAAGGGGAGTTTCGTGTTGAAGACGAAAAGTGAAGCGGTTTATTTTATGACTTTAATTGAATCACTGATATAGTTGGAGGTTGGGCCGCTAAAATATCCAAGCAACCATCAATCGTTAGAATCACATAATGGATATAGTTTCCCAGAAAAACTTCTAGCGTCCCCTGGTTAAATAAACTGGCCCAAGGGGAGTTAGTTACTATCAATGTCCAGGAATTCTCTTGAGCATATCGATTTGCTGAACCATAATCAGCCGTCTGATATAAAGTTAAATGTGCCTCATCAGCTACTTGATATGGCCCAAACTGCTTAAAACAGAATTCAAAAACATCCTTATTATCCTTTACAGAAAAACAGAGTTTGTTTCCATCATCAACGAGCCCATGGAAGTATAATTCTTCTACACCGGTGCAGGGTGTTGCCCATTTTTGCGTTGATGGCTTAAGAGGCAAACCCATGTGGAACTGTAGTGGGAAGAGCGTAAAGATTCAGGGTTCCTGAATAAGGATAATTTTAGTCTCACCCTATCCAATGACAATTACTCCACTGCCTCGCCCAGCAGTGTGCTGGCGGAGCCACTATGCACCAGCACGTTCACGTAGTCGCCTTTCTTGTAGTGCTTTTTTGGGAAGATGACCACCTGGTTCTGGCTGTTGCGGCCGCTCAGGTGTTCATCAGATCGCTTGGAGAAGTTCTCGGCCAGTACTTTATGCACTTTGCCTACGCCCAGCAGGTTCCGCTCGCGGCTGTGCTGCTGCTGGAGGGCAATAACCTCAGCCAGGCGGCGCTTTTTCACCTCCAGCGGAATATCGTCTTCCAGCTTGCGGGCAGCCAGCGTGCCGGGGCGTTCCGAGTAGAAGAACATATAGGCCATGTCGTACTTCACGTACTCCATCAGGCTGAGCGTGTCCTGGTGCTCTTCCTCGGTTTCAGAGCAGAAGCCCGAAATCATATCAGAGCTGATGGCGCATTCGTCCCCCAGAATGCGGCGGATGGCCTGCACACGGTCCTCGTACCACGCACGGTCGTAGGTGCGGTTCATGAGCTTGAGGATGCGCGAGTTACCGCTTTGGGCGGGCAGGTGAATGTACTTGCAGATATTCTCGTGCCGCGCCATGGTGTGCAGCACCTCATCGGTAATGTCCTTGGGGTGGGAGGTGGAGAAGCGCACGCGCAGCTCGGGGCTGATCAGGGCCACGCTTTCCAGCAGCTGGGCAAAGTTTACCTGCTCAGTGCCATCTTCCGAAGCCCATTTGTAGGAGTCCACGTTCTGGCCCAGCAGGGTTACTTCCTTGTAGCCGGCGGCCACCAGGTCGCGGGCTTCCTGGATGATGCTGTGCGCGTCGCGGCTCCGCTCGCGGCCGCGGGTGAAGGGCACCACACAGAAGGAGCACATATTGTCGCAGCCCCGCATGATGCTGATGAAGGCCGTAATGCCGTTGGAATTCAGGCGTACCGGCGTGATGTCGGCGTAGGTTTCTTCCCGGCTCAGCAGCACGTTCACGGCTTTCTGGCCGCCGTCTACCTGCTGAATCAGCTGGGGCAGGTCGCGGTAGGCATCGGGGCCCACTACCAGGTCTACCAGCTTTTCTTCCTCCAGAAATTTGCTTTTCAGGCGTTCGGCCATGCAGCCCAGCACGCCCACCAGCAGCCCGGGGTTGCGCTTTTTGTGCCCGTTGATCTGCGACAGGCGCATCCGCACCGTTTGCTCGGCCTTCTCTCGGATGGAGCAGGTATTCAGCAGCACCAGATCCGCGCCTTCCAACTGCTCGGTGGTGTCAAAACCTTCATTAAACAGAATGCTGGACACGATTTCCGAGTCCGAGAAGTTCATCTGGCAGCCGTAGCTTTCAATATATAGCTTGCGCTTACGGCCCGTGCTGGTGGCGGCACTCACGCGCACCTCCCCAGACGGGGTTTCGGCATGCGTGGTAGCGTCGGTGCTCGGGGTGGGCAGCGTAGGCGTATCGAGGAAGTCGAGGGTAATCAGCGGTTGGGACATGGGTGTTCGTCGCAGGGTCAGCTTCACAGCTCGTGAGCACGGCAAAGGTAGCGGTTTTAGGACAAAAATGACAGAATGGCAGAGCGGCTGAGCTGGTAAAAGGCCGCTGTTTAGTTGCTTTTTCTGCTTTGCGGAGGCCCGAAGGATAGGGCCGGCCTGAGCTATAAGGCTAATAGAATCTGCTCCTTAGGTTGAGGAAAGGATGCACTTCCCAGGTACCGGGCCAGACGCTTAAAGGCTGGTGGGTAATGGAAAAAATCAGTCAATTGCGGCTCCCAGTACTTCCAGCATAGCCTGAGCTTTCAGCAGGCATTCCTCGTATTCGCGCTCGGGCACAGAATCGTACGTAATGGCTGAGCCGACTTGGAAGCTGAGGTAGCCGGTGTTCTGGCGGTATTGCAGGGAGCGGATAACGACGTTGAAATCGAAGTCGCCGTTGGGCAGCACGTAGCCGATGCTGCCGCTGTAGAGGCCGCGCCGGGTGCGCTCATACTGCTCAATCAGCTGCATAGCCCTTATTTTGGGGGCGCCGGTCATCGAGCCCATAGGGAATGCGGCCAGCAAGATATCAACCACGTCAGTGCCGGGGCGGGCCTGGGCCTGCACAGTGGATATCATCTGCCAGACGTGGCGGAAGGGATACAGGCCGAAGAGTTCCGGCACCTGCACCGAACCGGTTTCAGCCACCCGGGCCAGGTCGTTGCGCACCAAATCCACAATCATCAGATTCTCAGCGCGCTCCTTCTCGTCGTGTAGCAGGGTGTGGCGCTGCTGCGCATCGGTTTCCGGAGTATTGCCGCGGCGGATAGTGCCTTTTATCGGCTGGGAAAGTAGCGTAGCGCCTTCGCGGCGCAGAAACCGCTCGGGCGAGGCGCACAATAGGTAGCGGTCTTCCCATTTGTAAAACCCGGCAAAAGGGGTGGGAGAAGCCGCATTCAGCCGATGGAACATGGCTACCGGCTCCAATAATACCTGTTCGGCATAAAACTCCTGACACAGATTCAGCTCGTATACTTCTCCATTCAAAATATCTTCCTGAATGTTCTGCACGGCCGCTAAATAATCTGCCTTAGGCATGCGGGGGCGCACAGCGGGAATATGGGGTGCTGAATCAGAAAGCTCCGTGCTCAGAATTTCCGCCAATACGGTTGCCGGGCCATGTATTTCCACGCTTTCAGGCAGAAAGCGCAGCCAGATTTCGGCCTCAAAAAAGTGCAGCGCCGGCCATTCTAACCCATCCGGGTGGCCGCTGTGCAGGAGCGGCTCTATTTCGTTCTTTAGCTCATAGGAAAGCATGCCGCAGCGCGGAGCCGGGGTGGGCTGCCGGAGCCAGCCGCGCAGCTCAGCCAGGGAAGATGGCGCATCTGACGGCGTATGCCGCACAGCCAGCAAGTCCCGGAAACCCCCAAAAGGGTAACTCAGCCCATTAGAGCTGTAATAAGCACAACACCGAAACCCGGCGGCCCAGCCAAGTGCCAGCTCCCGGAAACGGGCCGCAGAAACAGGAAGATCAACGTAAGAAACGAAAAGCACGGAGCAAAGGTAGCGCAGAGCCGCCGACCAGTAGTGCCGGCCCCGGCGTGGTTTACTTCAAACCCGCCAGCGCCACTTTAGCTTTGGCATCGGTGCTGTTCTTGTACTCGTGCCGGGGGTAGCTCAGGGCTTTCTGAAAATAGGTGCGGGCCGTATTTTTCTGCCCTTCGGCCAGATATAGGTAGCCGAGCTGCAAGGCCGATTGCGGGGCAAAATAATACGGCGCGGGGCCGGCCAGCGCAATGGTCCGAGCATAGAGCAGGCGGGCCGAGTCCAGCTGCCCCAGACCATGCCAGGCGCGGGCCGCCCGGTAGGGAGCTTCCAGCTGGTCGCGCAACTGGGTGGTGCGGGTGCCGTGGAAGGTGGCCAGCGTGCGCAGGGCCTCGCGGTAGTAGCCGCCGTCAATCTGCAGGCGGGCGCGGGTAAGGATGTGGTTCAGCGGGAGCTTATCCTCTACCACCCGCTGGGCGTAGCTGTCTTCTTCCACCACGGTGCGCCCGCCATCATTAATCTGCCCGTAATACTGCCTAGCTGCGGGGGCATCATTCGAGAGCCAGGCGGCCAGGTACAGCTTAAAGGCAGCGTCCTTGCGGTAGTGCTGGCCCCGGTTTTCGCGCAGGAACTGCAGATTCTCCCGCTCGGAGGCCGCGTAAATGCCCTGGTACAGGAGCAGGTCGGCGGCCATGTGGTGCAGGTAGGGCACGGCCAGGTAAGCCGGGCCGGTGGGGCGGGTGCGGAAGGCAGCCAGGGCCTGGTCAGTCTGGTGCTGTTTTTTATGCAGGCTGATGAGCAGGTAGCTGAACAGCAGATTGTCGGGTTGCTGAGCCGCTAAACTGGTGGCCAGCTGAACGGCCTCCTCGCTTTTCTTGAAGTAGGTTTCCTCCACCAAAGCCAGGATAATGCGGGTTTCGGGCTGAAACTCGTGGGGCTGCCGGGCGGCCGTGCGCAGGTTTTGGAGCCCGGCCTCTACGCTGCCCGGCAAGCCCAGCAGCTTCAAAAACCAGCGGTAGCCCTCCGGCAGGGAGCCGATAAAGAACTGCAGCATGCCCAGCGTTTTGCGGGCCGGCAGAAAGTTAGGATACTGCCGCACCGCGTCCTGCATTTGCAGATACGCCTGCCGCAGACTCCAGGCACCCTGAATTTCGTGCTGAAAAGCTACCTGCGCCGCTGCCTGATGCAACCGGATTTCAGCCAGGGTATACGCCCGCAAGGCGGAACGCTCTTGAGATTTAGCCAGCAAGGCCAGCCGCTTGTCCTGCTTCTGAATTACGCCTTCATACAGCCGGGCATCCTGCGAAATCATCAACTCCGTCAAATCAATGCCATCGGCTACCAGCAGGGTGCCGGCACTGACGGGCGCGCGGAGCAGCTCGGGCTGAAGGCGGGCGCGGGCAGTGGAAATGCGCAGCTTCAGGAGCTCGGTGTAAGCCTGCCGGGCCGTGGGCGTGAGGGGCCAGTTATAGGAAGGGGGGCGTACTGCCTCCGGCAGCTCCTGCCGGGCCAGGGCCGTTGTGGCCAGCAGCAGGCATAGCAACCCAAGCACCAAGCCCGAAATCAGGCTTAGGCAGGATGAAACGGAACGGGCTGCTGACGGCGGATAAGACACGAGGGCACTGAATAGCAACAAAAAAGGAACGGCACAACACCGTTCCTTTTTCTGTAGTACTGATTACCGGTTGGGTATCAATTACACGTTTTTCACTTCCACGTCGGCCAGTACGCGGCCGCAGTGCTCGCACACGATGATTTTCTTGTGGGCGATGATATCGGCCTGGCGCTGGGGGGGCACTGTGTTAAAGCAGCCGCCGCAGGCGTCACGCTTCACCGTTACCACGGCCAGGCCGTTGCGTACGTTGCCGCGGATTCGGGTGTAAGCCATCAACAGCCGGTCCTCGATAGGCTTCACAGCCTTCTCGCGCTCGGTCATGATTTTCTTCTCATCGGTTTCGCTCTCTCCTACGATGGTTTCCAGCTCCGACTTTTTGTTGTCGAGGTCTTTCTTCCGCTCTTCCAGGCGCTGCTTGGTACCGCTGATTTCGTTGTTCTTCAACTCAATCTGGTACTGGGCTTCTTTGATCTTCTTTTCAGAAATCTGGATTTCCAGCTTCTGCAACTCAATTTCCTTGGCAATAGCCTCGTACTCCCGGTTGTTACGCACGTTCTGCTGCTGGTCCTCATACTTCTTGATGAGGCCGTCGGCATCCTTGGCGTTTTGCTTACGCTGCTTGATTTGCTCGTTGAGGCTGGCAATTTCTTCGTCGAACTTGCTTACGCGCACTTCGTAACCCGCAATTTCGTCCTCCAGGTCACGTACCTCTTCCGGCAAATCGCCGCGTACACGCCGGATTTCGTCAAGCTGCGAGTCAAGCTGCTGCAGGTTCAGAAGGGCTTCCAGCTTGCTGGCAACAGTGGTTTCCACAGAGGGGTTAGAAATCATAACGGACAGGGTTGGTGAGGGTCTCGGCAATGAAGAGCGCAAAAGTACTTCCAAAGTTGGCGGTAAGCAAATCCCGGAAAACCTCCCCGGTAAATTGTTCGCTCTCAAAATGGCCTACGTCGCAGAGCATCAGCCTGCCTTCGGCTTCAAAATATTCGTGGTATTTCAGGTCGCCGGTCACGTAGGCATCGGCCCCGGTGCTACGGGCTTTACCAATGAGAAAACTGCCGGCCCCGCCGCACAGCGCTACTTTCTGGATGGGCCGGGTAAACTCCGTGTGCTTCACTACGGGTATGCCCAGCTCCTCGCGCAGAAGTTGGCGGAAGGCGGCCGGGTCCAGCGGTTGGGGTAGCTCGCCTACCATGCCGGAGCCCACTTCCTGGTGGGTGTTTTCCAGCTTCACCACCTCGTAGGCCACTTCCTCGTAGGGGTGGGCCTGGCGCAAGGCTCGCAGCACGCTATTCTGCAGATAGAGCGGCATTAGCACCTCTATGCGCTGCTCATACACGGTTTGGGGCTCGCCCGGCTGCCCGATGAACGGGTTAGTGCCCGCGCCGGGCGTGAAGGTGCCGGTGCCTTCTATCCGGAAGCTGCAGTCCTGGTAGTTGCCTACGCGGCCCGCGCCGGCCTGGTACAGCGCCTGCAGCACGGCCTGGGTGTGCGGGGGTGGGGTATAGGTGATGAGCTTGGCCAGCGTGCCGGATTTAGGGTCGAGGATGCGCACGTTTTGCAGGCCCAGCTTTTCGGCCAGCTTGCGGTTTACGCCCTGCTGCACATTGTCCAGGTTGGTGTGGGCGGCGTAAATGGCAATGTCGTTTTTAAGCGCTTTTATCAGGGTTTGCTCTACTTCACTGGCCCCGGTGAGGCGCTTGAGCGGGCGGAATATCACGGGATGGTGCACCACTACCATGTTGCAGCCGCGCTGCAGAGCTTCCTCCAGCACAGCCGGGGTGCAGTCCAGCGCTATCAGCACGCCGCGCACCTCCATGGTGGGGTCGCCGCACTGCAGGCCGGCGTTGTCGTAGGTTTCCTGGTAGGCAAGGGGTGCCGCGGCCTCAAGCACCCGGGCGAGATCAGCCACGGTTGATGCTTTACGGGTGCTTACCGAAACAGGGCTGGGAGCCGGCTGAGTATACATAGGACGTGGGATTAGGTAGTAGAAGCGCGCCGCAAGTTGCAGTACCCGGCTGGATTTCGACTTTGCGGCACTCTATAAATGATTGATTTCTGCTTGCGAGTCAGCTATTCCATAAGGGCGCTAAGTACTTCTACGTAGCGCGCTACGTGCTGCGGCAGCCCCCGCCGTTTGTATTGCATGAGGTAGCGTGGGTGGTCCAGCACTTCAATATGGTCGAAAAGCGTGAGCTCCTGATTAAGCTGCTGCAGGTATTTTGCGTTGCGGCGCCCCAGGCACACGGCCACCGAGCGGCGCAGGCCCACCTCCAGCACCTGCTGTTGCAGGGAAAGGCGCATATCGTCTGCCAGCGCCGCCGTGAGGGCCGGCGCATCATAATAATTATAGTTGCGCTCTTCCCGCAGCAGCACCAGCGGGTAAAGGGAGCCGAGGTAGAAATCCTGGTAAAAACGGGCGGGCCCACCCATGGCCGCCACCACCTGATAGATAAACTGGCTGGAAAGCTCCCGCTGCCGGGGCAGCGCATTGGTAATGCCGCAGTCATCGGCCAGGGCTACCGGGTCGGTGAAGGCCACGCCGGTACGGCCGCTGCCAAAGCGCCCGGGATTAATGCCCAGCAGGGCTACCCGGGGTTCGGGGCTGGCGTAGTACTGCCGGGCAAAAGCCGTGAGCAAGGGCTGCACCTCGGGCTGCTGGTAAGGGCTTTCCGCCGAAACCCCAGCAGGCAGCGCGGCCGGCAGCGGAAAATTGGTTAGAAAGGGCAGGAGGCGGTCGGCAAATGAAGTCATCAACATAAAATAGAAAGCCAACCCCAGGCAGCGGATAGGAATTAGGGGTGAGATGGAGTTTAAGCCAGGAAATCAGGCTTCTGGAAAGGTACTCAGCCATGGCGGCAAAATCCCCGTATTTTTGCCCGCTCTATTTTTTGCTACTATGGCCCGATTGGTTACGCTTTTGCTGCTGCCGCTGAGCTGGCTTTATGCCGGCATAATGAGTGTGCGCAACTGGTTGTACGAGGCGGGGCTCCTGACGTCGGCGCGCTTCCCGGTGCCCCTTATTAGTGTGGGGAACCTGCGCGTGGGCGGCACCGGCAAAACGCCGCACGTGGCCTGGGTGGTGCTTGAGCTGCTGAAAATGGAAGAAGAGCCGGCCATTTTAAGCCGCGGGTATGGGCGCCGCACTAAGGGCTACCGCCTGGTAAAGCCCACGGATACGGCCGCTACGGTGGGCGACGAGCCCCTGCAGCACTTCCTGGATTTTAACGGCGCCGTACCCGTGGCCGTGGCCGAGGACCGCCGCGTGGGGTTGTTGCACCTGCTGACCAACCAGCACCCCAGCGCCATCGTCCTCGACGACGCCTACCAGCACCGCCGCGTTCAGCCGGCGCTTTCGATACTTCTCACGGAATATCAGCGGCCCTTTTACACCGACCAGGTGCTGCCGGCCGGCCGGTTGCGGGAAAGCCGGGCCGGGGCCCGCCGGGCCGATGTGGTGATAGTCACCAAATGCGCTGACCACCTGCCGGAAGCTGAGCAGCAGACAATGCGGCAGCAGATTGGCCGTTACACCAAGGCAGGAGTGCCGGTGCTGTTCTCTTCCTATAGCTATGGTGCCCCGGTAGCGGTAGGCGAACAGTCAGCGCCGGCCAGCCCGGAAGTGGTGCTGCTTACCGGCATTGCCCAGCCGGAACCCTTACGTTCTTACCTAGCCTCAACGGGCTACCAGATAGCGCACCACGCGGTTTTTTCTGACCATCACGCCTTCACCCCAGCGGAAATTAAAGCTGTTTGTGTCCAATTACGGCCCGGACAAAGCATCTTTACCACGCAAAAGGATGCCATGCGCCTTTCCCAGCCCGCTTTGCAGCAGGTACTCTCCGGTGTGCCGGTGTTTTATATTCCTATTGAAGTCCGGTTTCTGGCCGATGGTGCCAGCCAGCTTCGCGCTTTACTAGTGTCTTCTTTTCAGCCCCAAGCTGTTGTCTGATCTGTCTTCTTTTTCGATTATGCGGCGCCCGGGCCGGTTGCAAAAGCTCCTTGCCAGGAGTGGAGGTGTTCTGCTGGCTATCCTGCTGTGGCTGAGCGTAGTAGCGCCGCTGCATGCGCAGGTACTGGACGATACCACCAAAGTGTTATATAGCCCCCTGACTACCAAGGTTATCCGGGAGCGGGACGTGCTGCGCGACATCACCACCGGCCAAACGCTGGATACCACGCTGCTCACCTTCCACAACATCCGGCGGTACTGGCTGAATGATACCACGTACCAGCAGGACCTGGGCAACCTGGGCACGGCCTCGCGCAGGCTGCTCTGGGAGCAACCCACCAAGCTGGGCGCCCGCCTGGGCCGCACCGTCTTCGATAAATATGCCCGCACCGCCTCCGATGTGGTGTATTACGATACCCGCTCGCCCTACACCTTTTTCCGCTATCTGCAGGGCGGCCTGGGCGAGCAGATTTTTCAGCTCTCCTACGCCCGCAGCCTGAAAAAGAATGCCAACGTGGGTATCTCCTACGAGCGGCTGGCATCCAATAAAGTGCTGGCTGCCTCCCCCCGGGAAGGTTTGATTCGTCATTCCGGTATCACGCTCTTTGGCCGCTATCAAACTAAGGATGAGCAGTATCATCTGCTGGCCAATTACATCATTACGCGCCACGAGGCCGTGGAGCAGGGCGGAATCCGGCCACTGGATGATGCGTCGATTCCGCGGGCCCTGCAGGATACCGTACCGAATCAGCTATTTGATTATCAGCGGGAAAGGGTGTGGCTGAGCCAGGCAGTGAATCGGGATAACCGGGACGATGCCCATTTGGCGCATACCTACCGGCTACTAGGCAAAGGCCTCACCGCCTTCCACATCTTCGATTTTAACCGGCAGCAAAACCGCTACAACGACGATGCCATTCCCTACGATGAGAGCGGCAAAATCCGGTACTATCCTCAGCTCAGCACTAAACAGCAAACCCAGTTCGACTCCACCAAAACCGAGGACCGGGCTTTATTCCGGCAGATTGAAAACACCGTAGGCGTGCTGGGCCACACCGATGCCGTGGACTACCGCGTGTACGGCCGCTACCGCAATGCCCGCCTGGAAACCCGCTCTTTAATAGGTGGAGAAAGTAATGATACGTTGCCCATACGCACTTTCAATCAGTTTTTTTTGGGCGGAAACGCGGCCTTTCGCTACCAGCAATTTGCCATTCAAACGGCCGGCGAATACAAGATTGTCAATGAATACTGGGTGCGCGCTTCAGCGCGGTTAGGTTTTCTTACCGCGGAGTTATTCAGTTCCTCTTATTCACCTACGCTCACAGAGCAACAGTTCAGCGGCAACCACTATGCCTGGTTTCATGTAGACTCTGCTGAATTTAATAAATCACAGGCCAACCAGTTGCTGGTACGGGTAGAAAAGCAACTGGGCGCGCAACGGTTTCTGGCAGAAGGCTCCGTAGTGAATATCAGCAACTTGATTTTTTATAACCAGGACGCGAAGCCGGAGCAGTTGAATACGGACCGCCAGTTATATATTGGTCGCTTGCGGCATCGGCTGGTGCTCGGTGGTTTCTACACCGACCATGACCTGACGCTCACTGGCGGGGGAGATGCTGAAGAACTGCGCATTCCGGCTGCCGTACTCACCAGCCGCATTGCCTACCAGGGGTTTCTGTTCAAGAAAGCACTGTTCGGACAGGTAGGAGTGGAGACGTACTTTCAGTCCCGGTGGAAGGCCTATGCCTATAACCCCAGCACGCAGCAGTTTTTCGTGCAGGACCATTTCACGGTGCGCAGCTACCCATTGGTGGATGTGTTCCTGACCGGTGACATCAAGACCGTAACCGTGTTCCTGAAGATGGCCTACCTCAACCAGGGGCTGCTGCACAACGGGTATTTTGCCACGCCTTACTACACCGGTAATCCGCGCAGCTTCCAGTTTGGCATCAAGTGGAATTTCTTTGATTAATCTGCTCTGCGGGGCCTCATCTGACCAGCCCGATTAAAGCACTGCTTTAGCTTCTCATGACTGACGATATCCTTCCTGATGATAATGCCGAAGTAGCCCGGCAGCGCGAGAAAACCATTCTCAAACTCAAGCTCAATACCGACCCCCGCTGGGTGGATATTGCCAGCAAGAACATTGAGGATATTCTCGTAGACCATGCCTACTGTGAGCAGAAAGCCGCCAGCACGGGTATCAGCCTTATTCTGAAATACCCCGAGAAATCCCGGCTGGTGGACGAGCTAACCGGCTTAGTAGCCGAGGAGTGGGCGCACTTTGAGCGCGTGCTGCTGGAGTTGCGCAAGCGCGGCTACGAACTAGGCCGCCCCCGCCGCGACGAGTACGTAGTACAGCTCATGACCCATGTGCGTAAGGGCGGCCCCCGCGAGCGGCAGCTGATGGATCAGCTGCTGGTAAGTGCTCTGATAGAGGCCCGTAGCTGCGAGCGATTCAAGCTTTTGTGGAAGCATATTCCGGACCCCGGCCTAAGTAAATTCTACTACGAACTGATGGTGTCAGAAGCCGGCCACTTTGTTAGTTACGTAGAGCTGGCCAAGGAATACTGCGACGCCCGGGAGGTTGATGCCCGCCTGCAGGAACTTCTCAAAATAGAAGGCGAAATCATTACCAGCCTGCCGGTGCGCAACGACCGGATGCATTAACCAGATTCTCTCCTAGAGTTAAATTAGAAGGGCCCGTAGCCGTATCTCATTTTGGGATACGGCTACGGGCCCTTCTAATTTCTGTTTTATTGTACCGGCTGTGGAGTCCCGGAAGCCAGCAGGCCGGCGGGCACTTCCAACTCCCCGGTATGCGGGTTTATGAGGCCGTTGCGCTCATCCTCAATGTTGGTGGCCTGCGTGTATACGTCGCCGGCAATGGGGCGCTTGCGCAACTCTATTTTATACTGCCTGATCTGCTCGACCCGGGCTGTCACATCCTGAGGGCCGCCGTAGTCAGGGAAGCCAAAGCCGCCCCACTCACTGACAATCAGGGGTTTCTGACGGCGGTAGAAATAAGGGTCGCCTACCACCAGCGGGAAGGCGGCCACCCCGGCCAGGTCTCCCTGCACCAGGCGGTCCAGTAATTCCTGCCAACGCGTCAGCTCAGGGGTATACAGGTGTGCAGTCAGCAAATCAGACATCAGGCGGCCACCGCCCGATACGTGCTGCCAGCCATCGTTATCAACCACCAGAAACTGCGGGTGCTCAATCTGCATGTAATGATACATGTCGGTGATGTAGCGGCGCGTTTCGGAGTTGGTAGCAATGTCCTGAGCACCCCAATCTTCATTGTAGAGGCTCCAGATAACTATTGAAGGGTGAGACTCAATGAGGGCCAGCATGCGCAACAGCTCGGCCCGGTGGTTTTCCCGGCTGCGCGGCGTGGAGGTGTGCGGACTCGGAACTTCCACCCACAGCAACAGGCCCAGCTCGTCGGCCAGGTTATAGATACGGGGGTCTACCCCGGCAATGTGCACCCGCACCAGGTTGCAGCCCAGGTCCCGCATAGCGTACATGTGCTTGCGCATTTCCTCGTAGGTGGCCGTACCGGGTTGATACAGAATGCCATCCAGATAAAGCGGCTGGTTGTTCACGTACACATACCTGCCCCGGGATTCTATTTTCCGCAGCCCAAAATGCGTTTCAATCTGGGCGGTATAGCCTTCGCTGTCAATCAGCAGGGCCACCAGGTAATACAGATGGGGAGAGCCCGGGCCCCAAAGCTTGGCGCCGGGCAGCTCCAGCACTACCCGCTGCTGCCGCTGGCCTGATTCCAGACGCAGGGGGAAATCAGAGGTGGCCAGGGGCTGCGGCGCGGGCTGGCTACGATCAAAAACCTGCAGACGCAGGGTATACAGGCCCGGATCGTGAATGCGGGTGGTGATGTTAAAGCGTACCAGCTGGTCTTCAATGATGCTGTCGACACCCACGCGGGAGCGGAGGCGGTTGCGCTCTACCATCTCCAGCCACACGCTGCGCACGGCCCCGGTGTAGGTCTGGTACCAGATGCCGCCGCGCTTGTACACGTGCGACTCCTGCTTGCCGCGGGTCGTTTCCGCGTCCATGGTATCTGCAATGCGCACGGTAAGCCGATTGACGGGGCGCAGGTTTTCTTCCTTCAGCTCAAAAGAGAAGGAGGTATACTCGCCAAAATGCACGTCTTCGCCCTCAATGGTGCGCAGCTGGTGGCCATTGAGCCACACGCGGGTTTCGTAACCGCAGGCCCCAAAGGTGAGCTGGAACATGGAATTTTTGCTGTCGTCGCCGCGCTCCGGCAGCGGAAACTCCCGCTCATACCACACCACTACCTGGTCCTGCCAGGCGGCCGGCGCCTGCTCGCCTTTCACGCTGGCCAGGTGGTCTTCCACGGAGCCGGGCCAGGGGGCGGTATCGGTGTAGTTGTGCCCTACGTACCAGTTGTCCCGCAGGCCGATATCATTTATATCGTGCTCAAAGCGCCACTCCCCGTCCAGGAGCAGGTAGTTGTTGGTGCGCAGTACAGCACGCGGCAATGGATTAGCGGTGCGCAATTCTCCTTCACTGCGCGAAAACCCGTAGTTCTTTTGATCAGAATCCATGAAAGCTGCAAAAGGTGAAGCCCTAACTAACGTACCGCATCCGGTGACGGATACAGCACACTACCAATTAATCTGCCGGAAAGAAAGGCCGGCTGCCGGAATAGGGCGCTGCATCCGGGCCGTGAGCTGAAGGGAAAGGATCAGGTCTTCTGCTTTTTCTTCTTGGCCGCCGGAAACAGCACGTTGTTGAGAATGAGGCGGTAACCGGGAGAATTCGGGTGCAGCGACAAATCCGTGGGCTCTTCCTCCACCAGGTGCTGGTAGTCTTCCGGGTCGTGGCCTCCATAGAAGGTCCAGGTACCTTTGCCCAGGGTGCCATGCATGTAGCGCACCTCGCCGGAGGTTTTATTATCGCCCATTACTACCACATCGGGCTTGATGAGCTGCTTGCGGAAAGCCGTGGTCTGGCCCATGAAGCCTTTGATGGTCTTCTCATGGTTTTGGGTGAGCATGGTGGGCACGGGGTCGTACTTGGCTGAGAAGGTGAACAGCTGGAAGTAGTCGTTGTCCTCGTACACGCCGCGCTCCTGGGGCTGCATGTCGATGTTGCTGTATTCATACTGGTAGGGGTCGCGCACCAGCTGGAAGTCTTTGAAAGCCAGTGTGCGGTTGAAGTTGAGCTTTTGCTGGGCGTTGGGGTCGGCGGGGTCGCCATCGTACATGCTTTCCACCATATCCACGCCCAGGCCGGCCAGGGCAATATCATAGGTATCGGTGGCGGAACACATAGCAAACAGGAAACCGCCCCCCGCAATAAACTCCTGCATGCGGGCCGCCACGGCCCCTTTCATCTGGCTTACCTTGGTGAAATTGTGGCGCCGCGCCGTCGCTTCGGCATCGTGCTGCTGCTGCTGGTACCAGGGGCGGTTGCGGTAGGTAGCGTAGAACTTGCCGTACTCGCCGGTGAAATCCTCGTGGTGCAGGTGCAGCCAGTCGTACTTAGGCAGGGCGCCATCCAGCACCTCATCGTCGTAAATCTGGTCGTAGGGTATTTCGGCGTAAGTCAGCACCATCGTCACGGCATCATCCCAGGGCTGCTTGCCTTTGGGGGTATATACCGCAATTTTGGGCACTTTCTCCAGCTTCATGATATCCATGTTGGCGTTGGGGTCCGCTATTTCGGAGAGGATGCCGGTGTACTGGGCAGCACTGATAACCTGGAAGCTCACGCCCCGCACGGCCAGCTCATTTTCCAGCCCCTGGGCATTCTCGCAGGCAAAGGACCCGCCGCGATAGTTCAGCAGCCAGTCTACCTCTATCTGTTTGGTCAGGAGCCAGTAGGCAATGCCATACGCTTTCAGATGCTCTTTTTGGGCCTCATCCATGGGAATGAAGATATGATTGGCCCAGGCCGAAACCGGCCCCGCCAACCCTGCCAGCAGGAGCGCCACCACAAGAATAAAACGCTTCAATACCATCGCTAAAACCGGAAAAACTGCCGTCTAAACAAATGTACCAAAACCGCTGGGCATTTACCCGAAAGCGGTTACCTTGCAGAACCCGCCAACCTGGCTACCCCGAATTTCGGGCGTGCTTCGGCTTTTGAGGGTTTCTGCCATGCACCTGCTAGAAAACATCAAAGAGGCATTCCGTTCCATTCACAGCAATCTGCTGCGCACGGTACTCACGGCCCTTATTGTCAGCATTGGTATTATGTCGCTGGTCGGTATTCTAACGGCCATCGATTCTATTAAGTATTCCCTGAACCAGACCTTCGCCAGTCTGGGCGCTAACTCCTTTGAGATGACGGCCAAAGGGTATACCAACCGCATGCAGCGGGGCGGGAGACAGACCAAAACCTATCCGGCCATATCGTATCTGCAGGCCAAAAAATACAAGCAGGAGGTGGGGGATGAGGCCAAGGTGGGCATTTCGGCCTTTATTGCCGGCGCTACCGAGGTGAAGGCCGATGGCGAGAAAACCAACCCCAACATGAACGTGGTGGCAGGTGATGAAAACTACCTGATGATTCAGAACTACGCTTTAGGCACCGGGCGGGCCTTTTCGCAGACCGAGCTGGACAATGGCACCAACGTGGCCATTGTGGGCTCCGAAATCAAAGACAAGCTTTTTCCGCAGCAGAGCCCGGTTAATCAGTATATCTACTTTCTGGGGCGGCGCTTTCAGGTAGTAGGCGTGCTGGAAAAAAGCGGCTCCACTATGGGCGGAGGCGGCGCCGACCGCACCCTACTGATTCCGCTGGAAACCGGCAACCAGATGCCCCGCCAGCGCGCCCTGACGTATGATATTAAAACGGCGGTGGTGCAGCCCGAAAACCTCGGCTTTGTGATGGGCCAGGCCACTGGCATTATGCGCGCCGTGCGCCACGACCAGCTGGGCCAGGAGAATTCCTTTGAAGTAGAGCGGAGCGATTCGCTGGCCAGCAAGCTGGATTCTCTCTCAGGCAACCTGCGCATAGGCGGCTTTCTGATTGGCTTTATTACCCTGCTGGGAGCCAGTATTGCCCTCATGAATATCATGATGGTATCGGTAACGGAGCGCACCCGGGAAATCGGGATTCGCAAAGCACTGGGCGCAACGGCCCTGCAGATTCGCCAGCAGTTCCTGATTGAGGCCATTGTTATCTGTGTGCTGGGCGGCACGCTGGGCATCATTTTAGGGGTAGCCATGGGCAACTCCATTTCCCTGTTTATTGGCGAAGGCGCTTTCCTGGTGCCGTGGCTGTGGATGTCGCTGGGTTTGATGATCTGCATCAGCGTAGGGCTGGCCTCGGGCTATTATCCCGCCAGCCGCGCCGCTCAGCTAGACCCAATCGAGTCCCTGCGCTACGAGTAAGCAACGTTAGAGGCGCTGCCCTTTGAGGGTTGTTCAGCCGGTCCAATTCCAAGAGTTTCTGATTTTTCGGAGTGCGCGGTTTCGTACTTCTTTGCCTGAGCTAAAGCCGGCGGCTTCTAATTTCCTGCATCTGAAAGGGTAGAAGAAGGCCTACAGCTACATGGCCTGGAACCAGGTAGTCATGAGGGGAAGGCAGCTTTATAAGCTGAGAAATCTGTTGACGTTGGAACAGGTCAGATACCCTACATGCGGCATGAGAGCTAGGCTCTACCACCATGTTCGTCGCTAAATCAACCCCGCAGTAAGTAGGAGAGTGGAGTAGCCCAACGGCCGTTGCTTCCTGACGGAGACATGCCATGGTAGCCGTATAGTTAAGAATAGGCTTATGCGTTGTTGACCGCTGTTAATCAGGAGCCTCTTATCGTATTAATTGATGGAATTAAAAGAGCGTTACGCCTGCCGTGATTGTTAATCGCGCTGTCAAACATCAATGCCGCTAGACAGCTAAGAAAAACAAGAATTCCAACCGTCCTTATCTACTCCTCAAATGAGCAGGGTATAAGTTGTTTGCAATAACCATTTGAGTATATTTGTTGATTGATTTGGTATTACTCATTTGGGAATATGATAAAAGAAGAAACCATCGGCCAGCGTTTTAGTCAGCTTATCCAGGAGCTGGGAATGACGAAAAACGCCTTTGCTATATCCCTGGAAAAGACGGCCACCGTTATTCAACATTTGGTTGAAGAGCGAAATAAACCCGGTTTTGACCTTTTGTGTAAGGTATTTGAAGTATATCCAAATGTATCAAAAGACTGGTTGATGCAGGGTGCCGGCCCAATGTTCTCTGGCTCTGTGCATGAAGCGGCAAGTCCTGCTCTTGCTGAGTTAGCACCCCAATCTTTTATTACAGCAGAAGTGCCAGCCGGGCCCACAACCACCACTCCCGAAGAACCAACTAGTTCAGTGGCTTCTCCTGCAGCTTCTGAAAAAACTACAGAGCAGCCAACAGTTCCCACACCGCCTGCTGCTATTGTGAGCGAACCACATCTCGTAGGGCATCCGGCTGTTGCCGCTAATGCAGCACCCGCTACGGCACCAGCCTTGCCTGCTGTAGATACCAGCTGGCAGACTGCTTTGTACACGCAGCAGATGGCGCATCAACTGGCCATGGCCGAGCTACGCAATCAGCATTTGCAGGAGCAGCAGCGCCTTATGCAGCAAATGATGGATCTGATGCAGCGGCAGCTGGTTAAATAAGTAACTGCAGAAAAAGGAAGCGAGGATTCCTTCCTAGTGTTTCGCGCAAATAAGATGGCCCTGTTCTTTTGATTCAAAAGAACAGGGCCATCTTATTTGTCCGGGCTTCGCTGCTAATGCTGCAGCACCTCAAAGCCAACTTCCTCGGCCTCCATCAGGTTCTGCGGGTTTACACTGGTCAGGCGCAGGCGCTTCATCTCACCCACCAGTAGCGGGTCGTACCGGGCCGTTACGCGGATGTAGTTGGGCGTGAAGCCTTCCATCTGACCGTTGGTCACGTCGTCCTCAAACAGGACTTTCGTTTCCTGCCCCACGTGCTGCTCGTAGAAGTAGCGCTTTTTCTTTTCGGAGAGGCTGCGCAGCTGGGTGGTGCGCTCGTGGCGGTGGCGGTCCTGCACGCGGCCGGGCAGAGAGGGCGCCAGCGTATTGGCCCGTTCGGAGTACGGGAATACGTGCAGATAGCTGATGTCCAAGTCGTTCAGAAACTGGTAGGTTTCCAGAAAGTCCGCTTCGGTTTCGCCGGGGAACCCCACAATCACATCTACCCCAATGCAGGCATGTGGCATCACTTCCTTAATCAGTTGCACCCGGTCTATGTAGAGGGCGCGGCGGTAGCGGCGGCGCATCAGCCCGAGAATCTTATCAGAGCCCGACTGCAGTGGAATGTGGAAGTGGGGCATAAACCGCTTGGAGCGGGCAACAAAACGGATAATCTCATCCGTTAGCAGGTTAGGCTCGCAACTGCTAATGCGGAACCGCTCAATGCCTTCCACTTCATCCAAGGCCTGCACCAGGTCGTAGAAGTTTTCCTGCCGCTCCCGGTCAGGGCCCTGCAGGCCGAAGTCGCCGAGGTTTACGCCTGTGAGCACAATTTCCTTCACGCCGGTTTCGGCCAGCTTCTGCACCCGCTCTACTACGCTCTGCACGGAGCCGGAGCGGCTTTTGCCGCGGGCCAGCGGAATGGTGCAGAAAGAGCAGGAGTAGTCGCAGCCATCCTGCACTTTCAGGAAGGTGCGGGTTCGGTCGCCGTAGGAGTGCGCGGCATGAAATTCGGTGGCCTCGGAAATGGGGGAGGCAAACACCCGGCCCGGCTGCCCGGCGGCCGGCTTCTGAAAGCCAGCCAGCGTTTCTACCAGCTGAAATTTCTCGGCGGCGCCCAGCACGGCGTGCACGCCGGGAATCTCCGCAATTTCATGGGGCTTGAGCTGGGCGTAGCAGCCCACAATAGCCACAAAGGCCTCGGGGTTATGCTTCAACGCTTCCTTCACCACCTTGCGGCACTTGCGGTCGGCATGGTCCGTGACGGAGCAGGTATTGATGACGTAGATGTCGGCTGCGTCCTCGAAGGCTACTTTGGCGAAGCCGTGTTCTTCGAACTGCCGGCCAATTGCCGAGGTTTCGGAGAAGTTGAGCTTGCAGCCCAGCGTGTAAAAGGCAACTTTTCTGGTATCCATAAGCAAGAGGGCAAAGATACAACGCCTTGGCGGAGCTGCCGAATCAAGTTTTCCCGCGCTGCCGAAGCTTCCGCTAAAATCCCGCTGCCCTAAGCTTACAAGCCAGGCAAGGGGGCAGCTTTATCGATGCAGAAAGTCATCGAAAGAGGCCTGCTGATAGGCTTGGCCCAGGCGCAGCTGCGCGCTGGTAACGCTGTCCGTCTTGCTGATGAACTGCCGGGCGGCGTTGTCATATGTAAAGGTGTTTGCTGGAGTTACGAGCCCAAACCCATCGGTAAAGCAGTAAAAAGCAAACGGCTTAGTGCCTGGTTCGAGCAGATTGCGGCTGAACGTGTAGCCGGTGGCCGGTAAATGCAGCTGCGCCAGTAGGGTGGCGGCAACATCTGTCTGCGAGC
Organism: Hymenobacter sp. DG25A; assembly: GCF_001280305.1. Taxonomy (NCBI): domain Bacteria; kingdom Pseudomonadati; phylum Bacteroidota; class Cytophagia; order Cytophagales; family Hymenobacteraceae; genus Hymenobacter; species Hymenobacter erythromyxa. The sequence goes on from NZ_CP012623.1 coordinate 1,338,606, forward strand.
CTAACTCGGGTACAATCAGGTCCCGGGCAGCGGGAAGCAGGGCGCCACCCGTGAACAGCAGCGGAATCCGGAACTTGGCCGGGTCGTGGTTGGGGGAGTTGCCGGGCAGGGCGTGGCCGTGGTCGGCCACCAGCACTATCAGGGTATTGTTCCACCAGGGTTGCTGGCGGGCCTGGCGCAGGAACTGGCCCAGGGCATGGTCGGTGTAGTAAACGGAGTTGCGGAACTGGTCGGCTTCGCTGGAACCCTTGAACCGGGTGGGCATGGGCACGTCAAACGGCTCGTGGCTGCTCAGGGTGAAGGCCGTCACGAAAAAAGGCTGCTGCTGGGTGCGCAGGTCCGCCAGCACCCGGCGGAACAGGATGTGGTCGTGGGCGCCCCACTTGGAGTTTTGCTCCCTGGCGTGGAAGTCGGCGCGCTCCGTAATATGGTCGTAGCCCCCGGCCACCAGGTAGCTTTTCATGTTGGCGAAAGCCAGCTCGCCGCCATAATAATAGTGAGAGGCATAACCCGCCGCCTGCAGACTGCGGTTTAGCTGCGGCAGCTGTTCCGTTTTGCGGGGGTATTTAATAATGCTGGTGTTGGGCTGATTGGGATACCCGCTCAGCAAGGAAACCAGCCCTTTCTGGCTCCGGTCGCCGGCAGCGTAAATATTGGTGAACAACACGCTGGAGCTTTGCAGGCTGTCCAGGGTGGGCGTTATACCCCGCTCCCCGCCCAGGCTGCCCACCAGTTTGGAGGTGAAGCTTTCCAGAATGATAAACAGCACGTTCGGGCGCTGCACCCGGAGCAGCGCAACGGTAGAATCCGGGGAGGCGGGCAGATAAAGCTGCTGCACCAGGCGACGGGCCGTGGTATCCGCCATGTACGGATACGGATTGGCAGTGGCGCCCTGCTGCGCCAGCGCATTTACCACGTTCCAGGCTACGTTTAGGGCCGCATGGTTGGCAAAAGGCTGGGGCGAAAAATAAACGTCGCTCTGGTTTACGGGTATCTGCTGCACGCCCCCACGCAGCGGCACTATCAGCAGCAACAGGTAGAGCAGGCTCACCAGGGCCGCGCGCCCGCGCCCAAACCCTTCGGGTAAGGCAGGCAGCCTGCCCACTCCTTTAGTATATAGGAGCCACGCCAGCAGCAGAAGGCCGGCAAACAAAGCCAGCAGCAGCGCCCACGGCGCAGCCCCGGCCGAGGCCAGCATTTCAGAGGGAGTATTCAGGTATTGCAGGGGCGTGGCATCGAGCCGGAATCCCCAGGCGCGGTATAGCTCCAGATCAGAAACCACCATAAAGCTGACCACCACGCCCGCCACCGCCGTGGGGAAGCGCAGCAGCTTTTCCATGGGAAAGCGCGGCCCGGCCAGGCTGCCCAGCAGGAAAATCACGAACGGCAGCAGGCATAAATAAGCCGCTGCCGAGGCATCCAGCCGCAAACCGTACCAGAGCAGGCGGGGAATGGTGCCGGCCGCCAAGCCGCTGAGGTGGTCCGCTTGGTAGCCCAGAAAAAGCAGCCGGGCCAGAATAAAGTACGCCAGCCAGAAGCAGAAGAGGCGCGGCTGAAACGTAAAACGGTTTCTCACGCCACAAAAGTAAGATGAACCATTGGGGAGTAAGGCAGGTTGATAGGTTTCATCCGAAAATAGCTCGACGGCAGGGTCGCAGAGGCAGGGTAGTTGAAATAGGGGGGTATACCCATTTTTTTGCTGGTAATATTTAGATAACACAGGTATTCTGAAGGGGTGTTGTTGAAATTATGAAGGAAATTTCAGAAAAACACCCCTGTTTTAGATAGGCTTGTTTGGATAATAGTGTTTGCCAGTTCTACCTTTGCCTAACTCAAGTATAAGTACACGTTAAACTCTTTATGGCCATTCTTCGCTTCAAAGCTCTTGAACTCGTCGACCAGCGCAAAACGGTCGAGGTGATTTCATCCGGTGAACGTCGTTCCGATTCGTTCGGGAAGAACGTGTTCAACCTGGACGCCATGCGCTCTACCATGCCCGGTGAGTACTTCAAGAAGCTGCAAGCTGCCATCAAGCAAGGCTCGCCCGTAGAGCGCTCCGTTGCCGATGCTGTGGCCTCTGCCATGAAAACATGGGCCATGGCGAAAGGTGCTACGCACTACACGCACTGGTTCCAGCCCCTCACCGGTGCCACCGCCGAAAAGCACGACTCCTTCTTCGACCTGAACTCGGACGGTCGTCCGATAGAAAACTTCAAAGGCTCCGCGCTGGTGCAGCAGGAGCCCGATGCTTCCTCGTTCCCGAACGGCGGCATCCGTAATACCTTCGAGGCCCGCGGCTATACTGCCTGGGACCCCACTTCGCCGGCTTTCATTATTGAAACGGCAGGTGCCAAAACCCTGTGCATTCCTACCATTTTCGTTGCCTACACCGGCGAAGCCCTCGACTACAAAGCACCGTTGCTGAAGTCGCTGGCGGCTTTGGAAAAGGCGGCGGTAGATGTGTGCCAGTACTTTGATAAGGACGTAAACCGCGTGTCTACCACGCTCGGCATCGAGCAGGAGTACTTTGTGGTGGATAAGGCGCTGTTTGATGCGCGCCCTGACCTGGTGATGACCGGCCGCACGCTGTTCGGCCACGCACCGGCCAAAGGCCAGCAGCTGGAAGACCATTACTTTGGCTCTATCCCCAGCCGCGTGCATGCTTTCATGCTCGATTTCGAGGAAGAATCTAACAAGCTGGGCATTCCGCTCCGTACCCGCCACAACGAGGTGGCCCCCAACCAGTACGAGTGCGCGCCTACCTTCGAGGATGCCAACCTGGCCGTAGACCACAACCAGCTCCTGATGGATATCATGGACCGGGTGGCCGAGAAGCACAACTTCAAAGTGCTGCTGCACGAGAAGCCTTATGCCGGCGTAAACGGCTCGGGTAAGCATAACAACTGGGCTATGAGCACCGATACCGGTGTTAACCTGCTGGCTCCGGGCAAGCGCCCCAAGGAGAACCTGCAGTTCCTGGCCTTCTTCATCAGCACCATTAAAGCAGTGCACACCCACGGCGACCTGCTGCGCGCCAGCATCGCCTCGGCCAGCAACGACCACCGCTTGGGCGCTAACGAAGCGCCGCCGGCCATCATGTCGGTATTCGTGGGCTCTATGCTGGATTCCGTGATGGATGAGTTGGAGCGCACCGCCAAGCTGCCGCTGGATAAAGGCGACAACATTTACCTGAAGCTGGGCATCGATAAGATTCCTGCTATCCTGCTCGACAACACCGACCGTAACCGCACCTCGCCCTTCGCCTTCACCGGCAACAAGTTCGAGTTCCGGGCCGTGGGTTCCTCGGCTAACAGCTCCTCGTCTATGACGGTGCTGAACACTATTGTGGCCGATCAGCTCATCGAGTTTAAGAAGTCGGTGGATGCCATGATTGAGCAGGGCAAGAAGAAGGAAGTAGCCATTGTGGACGTGCTGCGCGACTACGTCATCACTTCCAAGAACATTCGTTTTGAGGGCAATGGCTACTCCAACGAGTGGAAAGAAGAAGCCGAGCGTCGGGGTCTGTCCAACATTCCTACCACACCACAGGCGCTGGACGCCCTGATTACGGAAGCATCGACCCAGGTTTTCCAGCGGCACAACATCTACTCGCACGTAGAGCTGCATGCCCGCCACGAAATCCTGCTGGAAGACTACATCAAGAAGATTCAGATTGAAAGCCGCGTAATGGGCGACCTGGCCGTGAACCACATTATTCCCACGGCCGTGTCTTACCAGACCAAGCTGGTAAACAATGTGCGCGGCCTGCGCGAGTTGGGCCTCGACGATGAGTACACGCAGGTAACGGTTGATACCATCAAAGCTATTTCGCGCCACGTAGCCACCATCAAAACGCAGGTGGATGAGATGGTGAATGCCCGCAAAGTGGCCAACAAAATGGAAGACACGCGCGAGCGGGCTATTGCCTACTGCGACAACGTGAAAGCGCATTTCGATGTCATCCGTCGCTCCGTTGATAAACTGGAGCTGATGGTGGCCGATGAGGACTGGCCCCTGGTGAAGTACCGCGAACTTTTGTTCCGGCACTAAGCCCACCAGGGTCAGAATCGAACCGAAGTTGGGTGGGAATTTTCTTCGGTCTCGATTTCGAAAAAGCCGTTCCGGGTGGGGCGGCTTTTTTTCGTTTATGTCACTCCATTTCATTAAAAAGCCGCGTCTGCATCCGTAGAAGTGGCTTTTCTGTTTAGAGTTAAGTTTTTATGAAAGAGCCAGTCCAGTTATATATCAATTTTGATATACGATTAATATATTGGCGTGTGATGCAGTATCCTGCTGCTGATCTGGTACAAGCAACCTTGTAGGCTGCTGCGGCACCACAGCCCCATACTTTCATACTACTCTTCTACCTTCCACCTAACCCATCTATGCCTGCTTTACGGTACCTGACTCTATTGGCCTCATTAGCCATACTTCCTTTTCAGAAAGGGGTAGCGCAAACAACTGAACAAATAGCGCAAGCTCCCGGGAAAAAAGCAACCGGGGCGCGTCTCCTGGTGGGAGGCGCCTTATCGATTGGTGGGGACCGGGTGGCGGAAGTGTATTTTACGAACGGCAATACTCAATCCGTTAAAGCGGGGCAAGGCATTTCCTTTGCCGTGGGCGGTGAATTTCAGCTTCCGAAAGTCGAGAAACTGCTTTTGCGGGCTACTGTGGGCTATAAATACGTCACCACGGCGGCTGAAAACGCGCATATCCGTTTAACACGGGTACCCATTGATGTAACGGCGAACTGGATGGTTTCCAACCGTATCCGAATAGGCGCCGGGTTGGCTATGCACCGAAGCATTCAATTCAAGGCCGATGGTATAGGGGAGGATATGAAGTTCAAGGGCGCCAATGGCCCCATCTTTGAAGTGGCGTATCGGGGAGTGGGTTTGCAATACACTGCCATGAAGTACACCGATCAACAGAACCATTCCTATGCGGCGAATTCCATTGGCCTGGCTTTTACAGCGGTAATACCCCGTCGTTAGAGGGGCTCATATAACCACCTTGCTCGCCTTATAAAATGGAAAAGCCCACCTCATTTTGAGGCGGGCTTTTCCATTTTAATATTAAGCTATATAGCCGAACTAGTTCTGCTTGGTAGCAGGCACTTCATCTACTACACCTTCCGTTTCTTTATTTATTACTACGGCAGTATCACCGGGCTCCCGGGCCATATCTTCCTGTACTTCGTTGGCTGCGTCAGTTGCAGCAGCACCCGTCTGCTCGGCGGCGTTTTCAGTCGCGTTTTCGGTATTCTCCTGCTGCTTTTCGGTGCAGGATACCGTAGTAAGGGCGGCAAACGTAGCGGCTAGCAGGATGGATTTAAAGGGCATTTTCATAAGAGTCAGGGTTGGTTGTTCAGGTCCCGTGTACGGGAAGCTCAGTAGGAAGGCTGCATTGTTCCTGAAATTTTGTGTGTTATTCTCTGCTGCTTGTATTACACAGACCCCGCTCAAGAAGCAGTAAACGGGTCCTTTCATACCTTCGGGCCATTATTTTCAGCGCTGTATAGTATCAGATAAAAAACTGTTTTTTAGGTACTTTCAGAAACGGCAACGGCTAATGAAGCTGTTTGGGAAGCTCGGCGTCATCGTCCATCACCTGAGCTCTGCTGCCTGCATCGGGCAGGATAACTTTTATGGTGGCTCGCTTCAGCTCATCCAGGCGGTGGAGGGCGTCGACCACGGTATCATTGGCCTTGATTTTCTCAAAAACGCCGGCTTTATTGGCCAGCTGTAGAAGCTTTTCCAATACAAACGGCAACACCCAGCCCACTACGTTGGAGGCCAGCACCCCGCGCAGCCCAATGCGCACCAACAGGCGGGCGGCCATACGCTCCAGCAGCAAGGTGCGGGCGGCCGGCATGGCTTTATTCGCCAGAAAATCGGCTACCAGCTTCACATTGCCCTTTTTTACTTCCGACCGAAGCACTTCCTGAATGGATTCCAGGGCAGCCAGAGCGGTTTTGCGGAACAGGCGCCCGGTTTGCCAGGCCGCCAGGCCCGAGACGCGGGCCACGTTATGCAGGAAGGGAAGAACTCTCTTAGGGTATTTCATAAGGCAGCAAACCAGCACCACTTATCGGTACCGGGAAACAAGGTAGCAGGAGAATAAGCAAAAGGCATCCTGGGGAATCTTTATACGGGTAACAGGGTTTGAGAAGCCCTATTAGCCCTTGCACATCAATATTGAAAGGAAAATACGGAGAAGCTTTCTACGTGTTTTTTGGGATATTATTATTTTTGTGCGACTAAGACGCCTCTATGCCCGATTTGCTGCTTGACATAAACCTTCAACAATTGCCCGATGAATATCTGGCAGGTACATGGCGAGTTTCCGACCGGGTACTAAACCAAACGAATCCGAACAGTGCTCTGGCCCTGGCGACCAACTTTGTACTGCAGCCCGGATTCTTGCAGCTGCACGCCCCCGGCCATACGGCGCAGGGCGACTGGACCGTGCAGCGAGATGAGCTGCTGAACCGCCCTTACCTGCAGCTGCAGCTTTCCGAGGAAGAAACCCGGGCCCTCATTACCCGCATGCGCCGCTCCCCCGATGGGGAGTTCAGCTCACTGAACCTTTATTTTCAATCAGGAATGGAGATGCAGCTCACGCGCCCCTAGGGCGTGCGTTGGGCCTCATTTTCGATAGATTCTACTACTGTTTTTCAATGGCAAATAGTCTAGTTCCTTCCGGTGAAGATTTCCCGATAACGCAGGACGCCAGCCAGTTTCGATTTCTGGCCGAGCTGATTCCGCAACTGGTCTGGATTACCGATTCGGTCGGCTTTCATACCTATTTCAATCAGCGGTGGATTGAATACACCGGGTATACCGTGGAGGACAGCCGCGGCACCGAAATGTGGAACAACCTGCTCCACCCCGAGGACCGGCAGCGCGCCCGGGAGCGGTGGAACCATTCCCTGCAAACCGGCGAGTTCTATGAAATAGAATACCGCTTTGTTTCCAAAGAAGGCAGCTACCGCTGGTTTCTGGGGCAGGCTTTGCCGCAGCGAGATGAAGAAGGCCAGATTATTCGCTGGTTTGGTACCTGCACTGATATTACCGAGCAGAAGCGCCTGCAGGAGCAGCTTGAGCGCTCTTACTCCGACCTAGAAGCCAAAGTAACCTTCCGTACCCTGGAGCTGGAGCATCAGCTACAATCTATGCGCCAGCAGCTCAGTAAAGAGGCTTAGCCAGCTGAGAAAACAGCATATCGAATTAAAAGAACGGCCCCACAGGCCGTTTTTTTATGGCCGCTACCGTAAGCTGACCTTCAGCAGGAAGTGAATCAATACTTTTGAAGATGCAGACAATCGTGATACAGCAGCCCGGTGGTGCCGAGGTGCTTCAGGTGCGAGAGCAAGCCATTCCGCAGCCCGCGGCGCATGAAGTGCTCATTAAAGTGCAGGCCGCCGGCGTCAACCGGCCCGATGTATTGCTGCGCCAGGGCAAGTACGGCGGCAGCGGCGACGTAAGCGGAGTAGTGCCCGGCCTGGAAATAGCGGGCACGGTAGAGCGCTGCGGCGCCAACGTAACCCGCTGGCAGCCCGGCGACGCCGTGTGTGCTTTGCTGGCCGCCGGCGGGTACGCCGAATACGCGGTGGTAGATGCCCGCCATTGCCTGCCCGTACCCGCGGGCTGGAGCATGACGGAGGCGGCTTCCTTACCAGAAACAGTGTTTACCGTGTGGCACAACGTATTTCAGCGCGGGGCGCTGCAGCCCGGTGAAACCTTGCTGGTGCACGGGGGCAGCAGCGGAATCGGCATCACAGCCATTCAGTTGGCGCAGGCGTTGGGCAGCAAGGTGGCTACCACGGTAGGCAGTATTGCTAAAGCTCAGGCCTGTCAGGCGCTGGGTGCTACCTGGGCCATCAACTACAAAGAGGCCGACTTTGAGGAAGTATTGCGCCCGGAAGGTGTAGATGTGGTGCTGGACATGATTGGCGGAGACTACACCCCTAAAAACCTGCGCCTGCTGAAGGATGATGGCCGTTTGGTGTTTATAAATGCCATGCACGGCGGCCAGCTGGAGACCAATGCGCTGGATATTATGCGCGGCCGCCTCACCATTACCGGTAGCACGTTGCGGCCCCGCTCCGCTGATTTCAAAGCCACCTTAGCCGCCGAGGTAGAAAAGCACGTGTGGCCCTTACTGGCCGCCGGGAAATTCCGGCCGGTTATCTACCGGACCTTTCCGCTGGCCGAAGCTGCCGCGGCGCACCGTCTGCTAGAAAGCAGTGAGCACATTGGCAAAATTGTGCTGGAAGTAGGAGCAAGGAAGGAATAAAAACGAGTCATCCTGAGTAAAAGCGAAGGACCTTTTCTCGCATGAACCTATCGTTGTTACGAAGGGAGTTCTGCGGTGACAAGGTCCTTCGCTTTTGCTCAGGATGACAGATAATGGAGGAAAGCAGCGCGCTATTACGCCTTCTTCCACTTAATGGTGCAGCCAATGGCTTTGGTAGAGCTGGTGGCGGCGGGTTTGCCGGCCAGAATATCCGTCATGGCCTGCTCCGCATATTTGGTTTTCACCTGCGAAGCATCTTCCGAGTTATCATCAATGGCGCCGATGTAGGAAACAATGAAATCAGCGCCTTTTTTCGTGACGATATACAGGTGCGGCGTGCGGGTGGCACCGTAAGTTTTAGCTACCTGTTGCGTCTCGTCGTGCAGATAGGGGAAAGGGAATTTCTGGCTGGCGGCGCGGGCCTTCATATCCCCAAAAGACTCCTCGGGCACCGCCGTAGCATCGTTGGGGTTAATGGCTACTACCGGATAGCCCTTAGGTGCATATTTCTGATGCAGTGCAATAATGCGGCTTTCGTAGGCCTGGGAAAAAGGGCAGGTGTTGCAGGTGAAGACCACTATGTAACCCTTGGTGGCCTTGTTATCGGCCAGGGAAACCATTTTGCCGTCCACGTTTTTCAGCTTGAAATCAGCGGCTTTGTCGCCGACCTGGTAGCCCGTCGGGCCCGCCACAAAGTTGCTGAGCAGCACTAGCGCCAGGCAGGCGCTAAAGAAGGAGAGGAGCTTTTTCATATGCGGATTGAATTTGGGTTGAATAACAAGGCTCAGGAATTAGGGCAGAAACTTCTGCAGCTGAGCCGTTAGCTCGGCCTGCGTGAATTCCTGCTCAAAGGTGGCGCGTTTCTGCTTATGGTAAATCAAAGTAAAAGGTATGGCCCCCGTCCATTTCGGATCCACTTTATCAATCCAGGAATTAGGGTCGGTTTCATTCAGCAGCACTACTTCCGATTTCAGAGCCCACTTCTGCACAAAGGGTATTACTTTCTTGTCCAGCTGCGAGGCATAATCCATGCTTACTAGCAGCACTTTTACTTTTTGTTTGGCGTAGGTGGTGTTCAGCTGCTCGAAATGCGGCAACTCCTTCACGCACGGCGCGCACCAGGTAGCCCAGAAATTCACCACGTAGATGGTATCGTTCTGGCGGTTTAGCAGTTTCTGGAGCTCTGGTAGCTTAATCACTCTAACCTGTTGCGCGCTGGCGGCAGTAGTGAGAAGCACGCCGGCCAGCACGGCCATCATCCGAAGTCGATTCATGTTGGGTGAAAGGCTGTTTAGGCAAAGACAGTTCAGGAAGCGCAAAGTTGCGGCGCTTAAGGGGATAAAACCGGCTGTTCATCATTTGAGTTAAAGCCTGGGATGGATAGTGTCTGCCGCTGACAGGAGAAAACGCATGATACCGGAACCCAAGAATTCTGTTTAAGCATCGAGGGAAAAGCCTCGTACCTTTGCCTTCAGCAACTTTACGCGTCCTCACGTAGTTTCTGCTACGCCCACTTTGTCCGCCGCATGACCCCGACTTCCGCTTCCAAGATTTACTGCCCCAGCCTCACCGAGTATCAGCGCCGCCTCAGCCGCGAAGTAAAAATCGGCGACGTGCCCATGGGAGGCCTGAACCCTATTCGGGTGCAGAGCATGACCACCGTGGATACCATGGACACGCTGGGCTCGGTGGAGCAGACGCTGCGCATGGTAGAGGCCGGCTGCGAGTATGTACGCATCACGGCGCCCAGCGTGAAAGAGGCCCAGAACCTGCTGGAAATCAAAAAGGAGCTGCGCAAGCGCGGCTGCCACGTGCCCCTCATTGCCGACATCCACTTCACGCCCAACGCCGCCGAGCTGGCCGCCCGCATCGTGGAGAAAGTGCGCGTAAACCCCGGCAACTACGCCGATAAGAAGAAGTTCGACATCATTGAGTATACCGACGCCAGCTACCAGGACGAGGTAAACCGCATTCGGGAGCGGTTCCGTCCGCTGGTGCAAATCTGCAAACAGTATGGTACGGCCATGCGCATCGGCACCAACCACGGCTCCCTGTCCGACCGGATTTTGTCGCGCTATGGCGACACGCCCCTGGGCATGGTGGAGTCGGCGCTGGAGTTCCTACGCCTCTGCGAGGAAGAGAATTACTACGATGTAGTGCTCAGCATGAAGGCCAGCAACACCCAGGTAATGGTGCAGGCCTACCGCCTGCTGGTGCAGAAGCTGGACGAAGAGGGCCTGCAGCCCTACCCGCTGCACCTGGGCGTAACGGAAGCCGGCGAGGCCGAAGATGGCCGCATCAAGTCGGCGGTAGGCATTGGCACGCTGCTGGAAGATGGCCTCGGCGACACCGTGCGCGTTTCCCTGACGGAAGCCCCCGAAGCCGAAGCCCCCGTGGCCAAAGCTCTGATTGACCGCTACACCCACCGCGCCGCCGAAGCCAAGCCTATGGCGGCGGTAACGGAAGTGCCCATCGACCCCTTCCAGTATCACCGCCGCGTGACGCGCGAAGTGCTGAACATGGGCGGCCAGAACGTGCCCCGCGTGATGGTGGATATTTCGCGCCTCGTCTCGGTAGAATATGCCGATTTGCGGGCCGTGGGCCACTTGTACTCGGCCTTTCTCGACAAGTTCCAGATGAATGACCTGGGCGCCGACTACCTATACAGCGGCCAGCGCCCCGTGCCGTTCATGCTGCCCAACGGCCTGAAGGAGGTAGTAGATTACAGCGCCTGGCTGGATGCCGGCCACCGCCCCGACCACTTCCCCGTGCTCACCCAGGCCGAGTACGCCGTGGCCGCGGCCAGGCACCCCGAGCTGAACTTCGTGTTCCATAACCTGGCTTCCCTCACCAGCGCCGCTCTGCAGCAGCTGCGCGAGGACAGCACCGCCGTGGTCATTCTTTATACCGATAACGCCCACGCCATGCCCGAAATCCGCCGCGCGTTTTTCGAGCTGATCAACAACGGCGTCACCAACCCGGTCATCATCAACCGCCAGTACCCGGAGCTCACGCCCGAGCAAACCCAGCTCTACGCCGCCACCGACGTAGGCGGCCTGCTGCTCGACGGCCTCGGCGACGGCGTGGTGCTGAGCACCGAGCTGCTGCCCGAGCGCCCGAAAGAGGAATGGCTCCAAAACATCGACCAGCTCAACCAGCTCAGCTTTGGCATTCTGCAGGCGGCGCGCACCCGCATGAGCAAAACGGAGTACATCAGCTGCCCCAGCTGCGGCCGCACCCTGTTCGATCTGCAGGAAACCACCGCCATGATCCGAAAGCGCACCGACCACCTGAAAGGCGTTAAAATCGGCATTATGGGCTGCATCGTGAACGGACCCGGCGAAATGGCCGACGCCGACTACGGCTACGTGGGCGTGGGCAAAGGCAAAATTGCCCTCTACCGCGGCCAGGAAGTCATCAAGAAATCCGTACCGGAAGCCCAGGCAGTGGATCAGCTTATTGAGCTAATGCGTGAGGATGGCCGATGGATTGAGCCGGTGTTGCTGGAGGAGCCAGTAGGGGTGTAGCAGGATACTTTTGAATAGTAATAGGAAATCTTTTATCATATAAAGGTTTCCTATTTTTTTGATACATACATCTATTATTAACTCATGGATCCAAATACAGATTCCCTAGATTTCTATAGACCATTTGATAGCAATGATTTTGTTTTTGAGCGATGCTTTCTTTGCGGTATAGATCTATCAAAAAGCAATAGATCTGATGAACATATATTTCCAAAGTGGTTGCTCCATAAATTTAATCTTTGGAATGAAACACTTACTATGATTAATGGCTCTAGATTCCAGTATAAACGATTAGTTATTCCTTGCTGCAAGGAATGTAATAATGAACACTTGGCAGCAATGGAAAGTCGATTTTTGAGTTTAATGGAAAGAAAATTTGAGAACCTGAATCATGATGATGAGCAAACTATATTTCAATGGGCTTCTAAAATTTTATATGGTACTCTCTACAAAGAATTGTCATTAAAAATGGATGTACGTAATCCTCACTTAGGACCATTGCTTACTCCAGAACAGGTAGAGAATTACGGGGCGATGCATTTACATCTACAGTCAATTCGGGTGCCGACAGAATTTATTCAACCTAAGCCTTGGTCATTATTCGTGTTTAATTATAAAGAAGATACTTATGACTATATTAATGAAATTCGCAAGCTGTGTTTTTCCATCAAACTGGGGGAAATAGGAGTGACCTTAGTATTCCAGGATAACAATGAGGTTGAAAATGTTTGTGCTCCCGTAAAAGGTTTGAATAATTTTATGCTAGATGATTTGCAATTTATAGAAGCTACTGCTTTGGTGTTTTATGGAAAATATATTGCTGAAAATACTCCAACATATATGAATATATATTGCAAATCAACCCAGAAAATGCAAGTGGTTTCCCTTAGAGCCTTGCGTAGTAAGCCTTGGGATGATCAAGAATATGCAGCGTTGTTAGAAGCAATGCTTGCTGCAAATGGTGTTTACTTAGATGAGCCTATATATTTAGGACCTGGTCAATTGCAAACTAGCTTGGTAGATGATGATGGAGTACTTATGATACATAAGTTGAACTCTAAAAAGGATTAGTTAAAAAGCCATAAAACATCCGCGCCGCTCACCCGTCTACCTCACCATGAAGATCAAAGCAATTCTGACCGGGGCAACCGGCATGGTGGGTGAGGGGGTACTGCACGAGTGTCTGAACCACCCGGAGGTAGAGCAGGTACTATCCATCAGCCGCAAGCCCAGCGGCATTACCCACCCCAAGCTGCGCGAAATCCTGCACGAGAATTTCCAGGATTTATCACCCATTCAGGACCAGCTGACGGGCTACAACGCCTGCTTTTTCTGCCTGGGTGTGTCATCCGTAGGCATGAAGGAGCCGGAGTACCGCCGCCTGACCTACGACCTTACGCTGCATTTCGCCCACACCCTGATGCCGCGCAACCCCGGCCTCACGTTCTGCTACGTGTCCGGTGCCGGCACCGACAGCACCGAGAAGGGCCGCCAAATGTGGGCCCGCGTGAAAGGAAAGACGGAAAATGATTTGCTGAAGCTGGGCTTCGCGCACGCTTATATGTTCCGCCCCGGCTTCATGCAGGCCACCCCGGGCTTGCAGCATACCTTGCCGTATTACAAATACTTCGGGTGGCTGTATCCGGCCCTGCGGAAGTTCCTGCCGCAATATGTCTCTACCTTAAAGGAGCTGGGGCTGGCCATGATTAACGTAGTGCAAAAAGGCTACTTCAAACCGGTGCTGGAAGTACCCAATATTGTGGCGCTTGCCAAGGGGTAACAAGGATGACAAACTTATAACGTCATGCTGAGCGCAGTTGAACCGAAGGTCGCCGTAGGCAAGCATCTCTACCGCTTCGCCTGTCATCCTGAGCTGGCGAAGGACCTTATCACGCTAGAACCAGTCGTTGTTTCGATGGTCGTTCAGCCCTAATAAGGTCCTTCGCCAGCTCAGGATGACAGATAGTTTGGCAACATCAGCCTGCGAGATGCTTCGACTGCGCTCAGCATGACCGTGCTTTTGTCAAAACCTCAGCCCGCGAGATGCTTCGGCTCTGCCTCTGCATGACATCCTTTTAGCTTTGAGGAGGGCAGGCAACCGGCGCCAGAGGCTATTCGCTACCTTTGCCGTGCATTCTCCCTACTGCATGATTCGAACCGTCATTTTTGATATGGATGGTGTGCTGGTTGACACCGAGCCGCTCCACCACGACGCCTTTTTTCGCCACTTTGCCGAACTGGGCATTCCCATGACGCGGGAAGAATATGCCACCTTCCTCGGCTCTTCCACCCGCAATGTGTACCAGCTGCTTAAGGAGCAGTTTGGCCTGCAGCAGGACGTGGAAGCGCTGATCCGCCGCAAGCGGGAGCTGTTTGGGGTTTCCTTCGAAGAATCGACGGAGCTGGAGTTGCTGCCGGGCGCCCGCGTATTAATTGAGGAGCTGTTCCGGTGGGGCATGCCCCTGCAACTGGCTTCCTCGGCTTCCAAAGAAACCATTGACCGGGTTTTCACCCGCTTCGGGCTGTACCCGTATTTCGACAACCTGGTGAGTGGGGAGGATTTCCCGAAGTCGAAGCCCGACCCGGCCATTTTCCTGCACGCGGCCAAGCTAAGCGGCATGCCTCCCCGGGAATGTTTGGTTATTGAAGACTCTGCCAACGGCGTAACAGCGGCTAAAGCCGCGGGAATGTTCTGCATCGGCTACCGCAGCGAGCATTCCGAAGGCCAGGACCTGCACCACGCCGACCACGTTGTATCGCACCTGAGTCAACTGAACTCCGCTACCATTCAGACGTTCGGCGTACCAGCGTACTAGTTTTCAATCGTCTGTTTTCAACAGCCTTTTTATAAACCTTTCATCCTGAGCTTCGCGAAGGACCTTCTCACGCATGCACAAGTCGTTGTTATCCGAGGCGTTCTAACGTGAGAAGGTCCTTCGCCAAGCTCAGAATGACAGACTGTTATGTTATAAAAATTATTGTGGGAGAGCAGAGGAAGGCTATTTAAGGCTTGAGGCCACTGGCACTTCTCTTCAAACTACGTAGTTATCAAAAGATAAACCGTGAGGCTTGCCGGATGAACAAACGCACACTAAACCTGCCGGAGCTGGGGTTGCTGCTGTTTTTACTGCGCGGCCAGGCTGGCGCTGAGCGTTTATTGGGAGAGCTGCATACAGCCCAGGTAACGGAGCTAAATACCGACGGAACCGGTAGTCTTCGGTTTGTGGGGAAGCAGCCGGACCGGCGGCTGGGCGAGCTGATTGCCCGCACCCAGTTCCTGGACGATGACGGCGTAGTGGTCCTGGTTTCCCTGTATCTGGATCAGGCAGGGGACCTGTATGAGCTGGACTGCTGGAAAGTGGACGACACCGCCGTGCGGCGGATTCCGGCATTCTAACCTAACAGGCTATTTGCACTTCTCCTTGCGGCGCGTGTCAATGATGTGCGCAATCTTCCAGCCCTCGGCTAGCTTCACCAGCTGAAAGGAATTGTAGCCGCAATGGCTGAAGGTAGTGCCCAGGTAAAACTCATAGGGCGTCCAGACGCTGGCCAGGTTGGCGTCAATCAGAATTTTATCGAAGCTGATGCGCTCATCCCATACTTCCTTGTGGGGCGTGCCCACGGCTTTCACGAACTCACTAGGGTTTTCCGGCCGCAGCTCGGTGGTGCCTTTGCGGTTGGCAATGGTGTGAAATATGGCGCCGGGAGCCAGCGTGGAGCGGACCAGGGTGCTGTCGCCCTTGCGCATTCCATCAAAGAACGTAGCAATGGTTTTCTTCACGGCCGCTTCTTCCAAAGCCCCGGACTGGGCCTTCGCTACTGGAAGAAACGCTAAAAAGGAACAGATGAGCAGCAGGATTTTCATATCAGGAAGGAGTGACCGGGAATAGGCGAAGATAGGGGAAAACCAGCCTCCCGGCACGCAGCACTAACCCGCCCTACCGCTAATTTACCCGCGTTTCTTCTCCCTTATTGGGCAGCTGCTGTGGCAGCGTATATGATTTAGTGGGCGAGGCGGCCTGCAGGGCCCGGGGAGTCAGCTCTGACTCCTCGGATACCGGCCGGGTGGCCTCCGGCGTATGCAACGCTACAATAGGAGTGCTCCTTTGCACATAGCGGGAAAACAAAGCCTGCACCGATGCCCGAACCGCGGCAAAAACCGGCTCTTTACTGTTCAGTACCAGAACCGGGTTGCCTTCCAGGGTATAAATGGGCAGGTTGTTGGTGGTTTCGTCCTGCCGGTACTCTATTACCCGGGCATAATACTGCCGGTGGGGGTTGAGGTTGCGGACCAGCACATCATTATCTTCCCCATTGCTCACTACAAAGGTTTCCGGGCCCAGGCGCTGGCCCTGCCCAAAGGAAGGATGGCCGGAATATGAAACGCCATCCTGGGGGAAGGCATCAACGGGCGTATCGGCTTTTACAAGCACGAGGCGCCGGGTACCATTGCCGTTGGTCCAGCGCAGCCGGGCGGCTTCGGTTTTAGAGGTGGTGGCGGTAAGCTCGGTGGCGTTGATTTCCGCCGGAAACAGATCCTGCTGGGGCCAGCTGTCGGCACCCTGAACACAGGTGCGACCCAGCTTGTCCAGTGCCTTCCAGAACGCCGCCGAGGTGGCGTTAGAGTTCAGCAGAATAGCGCAGGTGTAGCCATCGGGCGTGCGGGTTAGGTAGCTAGCGGTGCCATCAATAAAGCCGGTATGGCGCCAGGTTTCCTGGTTGAGCATCCAGCCTTTGGCGTAGGCCGGGTTAGCGGCAGACGGCGCGGCCATGGCTTCAATGGTGCTGGCGGAAAGCATATCAGCCCGGGAGTTGAACCCATCGGCCGCCAGAAGCAGCCGCACCAGGTCGCGGGCCGAGAAAATCCAGCCGCCGTGGGCGTTCATGGCTTCCAGGTTGAAGCCACCATAGCTGAGCGGTACTTTTTGCCCGGTGCCGTAGCAGGATGCCTTGCGGTTGCGGCCCTGGTACTCGGTTTCCCGCTCCTGACGGGCATCGGGCAGGTTATGGCCCAGGTGCGCCTCCAGCACCCCGGCCGGGCGGAGCACGTGCTCTGTCACCCAGGCTTCATATCGTTGGTGGGTTACCTGCTCCAGAATTTTGCCCAGCACCAAGTAGCCCACATTGGAATAGGCATAATGCTTACCGGGGGCTGTGTTCAACCCTCGCTTCAGCAAATAGCGGATGAGGGTGGAGTCGCCGACGGGGTTGGGCGCGTGCATGGCCTTGCTGACGGCCAGCGGGAAGTCGATAGGGTCGCAGCCGGAGTGGCCGTCGCAGGGTACGGTACGGTCCCAGCCGGCACTGTGCTCCAGCAGGTTCTGCACGGTCATATCATAGATACGCTTATCCGTAATAACGCTGAGGTAGTAGGGGCTTTGCAAGTAACCCGCGGGGCCAAAGGCCTTATAGTTGAGGCTAATGCGCCCATCTTCCACCAGCTTCATGATGGCAATGGCCGTCACGGGTTTTGAAAGGCTGGCTACCCGCAGCAGGTTATAGGGCTGCATGGGGGTCTGGCGGGCCTGGTCGGCGTAGCCAAAAGCCCGGTCGTAGACCAGCCTGCCATCCTTGCTGATGGCTACGGAGGCACCCAGCACGTCCCAGCGTTTCATAAACTGCTGAATGGCCGTGTCGCAAGGCGCGAGCTGGGGAACAGGAATACCGGTTTGAGCGGATGCTCGCAGGCCCAAAAGGACCAGCAGGAGCGTAAAAATTTGTTTCAAATGCTTGCCAACTACACGTTCCAACTTCACAGCTTAACCCCATCCGGGGAAGCCTTATAGGCAAGCAATTTATTTGAATATTCCGCGAAATAAAATTTAATAACAGGATAAATATTATGAATTATTCCGGATGAATTTGGTTGCTTCCAGCGCCGGTTAGTCAGGAGGCAAAAAGGGGCATACAGCTCATAAAATTCTATTTGATAGAAGACTGTGTTGGCTCGTTTCCAGCAAATGAGCCTTCTTCAATTACCTTCTGGGGGGCATATCATAGTTTAGGGCTCTGCATTCAGCTATATAAATATGCTGATAAACAGGAGGTGGCTACCATGCCTCGAATTAATCTGTTCATTTGCGGAATGCCGGCGCAGCAGCGAGACTCAAAACGCAGAAAATGGTGAGGTTGATAACTGTAAAACTTATTAGAGAACCCCGTTCCGGTCATGCTGAGCGCAGTCGAAGCATCTCTACCGCTTCGTTGCAGTGGTATACATACCACACTAGTAAGATGCTTCGACTGCGCTCAGCATGACAATGGTTTGATGACATCAGCACGCGAGATGCTTCGACTAACCCAGCAGGCCATTCACCTCAGTTTCGATAAACTTCTTTAAGCATCTTTAGCTAAGAGTATATACCGGGGGAAGCTGATAGCTGCTAACATATATTTCTCCCAGCGCCCGCAACTATGGCCCCGGGCTACTTGTTTCACTGGAAAGCATGCAGGTGCTGGAAAACGAGGGCGGCGTTTGTCTTATGGTTAGGCTTAAGTGCCCTTCTACCAAAGCCTGGTTGGCTACGGGCGGCGCTTTTTATTCCCGCAAACCTTACAAAGCCTGAATAGCTTTTTGTTGTAGTTTTACTTATTCACTCCCTTCTTCGGCGGGGTATTTTGTCAAGTCTATGCGTTCCAAAGGCCTCTTCGATTTAGGACCCGTGTTTGGTTATTTCTTCCGCAAGAATGATCCTAACCGTAAAACCAACTTCAACCTGCGCTCCATGCACTTCATCAATAAGCTGAGCATGGCCATGTTTGTGGTTGGCTTGCTGGTGCTGCTCTACCGCTGGTTTGTCCGGTAAAATCAGTTGCCAGTTGAAAGTTGCCGGGTATCAGAGCTCATCGGATGAACTGGCAACTCCCCACTGGCAACTGTAAACTGAATTCCCATGAATATTGAAGACTTCCGCGACTATTGCCTGCTCAAGCCCGGCGTAACGGAAGAAACGCCCTTCGGCCCGGAAACTCTGGTGTTTAAAGTGGGCGGCAAAATCTTTGCCCTCACGGACATCGACACGTTTGGCAGCGTGAACCTGAAGTGCGACCCGGAGTTTGCCATTGAGCTGCGGGAGAAATACGATTACGTACAGCCCGGCTACCACATGAATAAAAAGCACTGGAACACCGTGCTGATAGGCACCGGCGTAACGGATGAGCAGCTGCAGGAGTGGGTAGATCATTCCTATAGCCTGGTGCTGGCCTCGCTGCCCCGCACCGTGCGCGAAGCAGTGGCCGGGCCGCAGGAGTAGACCGGCCAGCTGCCGAAGTCAGTGTTTGTTAGGGCAGTAAGCCCCCTCTAATCAAACCTATAGCCCGTATGCGGGGCCGGCCACTCCGGCACGGGCTGGCCGGCCATTTCGCGCAGCGTGGTTTCAATCATGTAGCTCATGGAGTTGAGGGCAAGGTCATTGGGCTGCGTGCCAAAAGGCTCTTCAATTTCGCTGATAATGGCATCCAGTGCCATAAAAGTGTAGCCGATGAACACTACTACCAGCGGCGTGGCCCAGGTGATACTTTCCACCAGACCAAACGGCAGCAGAAAGCAGTAGAGGTACACCGTGCGGTGCAGCAGCACGCTGTAGGTGTAGGGCACGGGGGTGCTGGCCAGTCGCTCACAGCCGCCCACGATATCGGAAAGCTTGTTGAAGTTTTGGTCGAAGGCGAGTTGGGTGTTGGTATCCAGCAGGCCGGCGGCGCGGGCCTGCTGCACCCAGCGGCCCATTTCGCGCAGCAGCATAATGGGCTTAAAATGCGCCTGCTGCACGGCGTCGGCCAGATGGGGCGGGAGCAGGCGCTGCAGTTCAGCCGAAGGGTTAGTAAGACGCAGCTGATGCCGTAGGGTATGGGTGCAGGCTATGAGCAGCTGCATGAAGTGCGCCACCTCCGCCGAATTGGGTGGGTAGCCGCTCATGGTGAGGGCCTGGCGGGCCAGGGAGCGGCTGTCGTTGAGCAGGGACCCCCACAGCTTGCGCCCCTCCCAGAAACGGTCGTAGCTGACGGTGTTATAAAACCCCAGAAAGATGGCCAGCGCCACTCCAAACAGCGTGAAGGGTGCCGCCGTGAGCGGTATTCTATATTGAAAAATGGTGCCGTGATAGTACGTCACCACCACCGACAATACAAACAGGAGGAAGAGCCGGGGCAGAATCTGCGGCAGCACCGAGCCCTCCCACACAAACAGCATTTGAAACCAGTTGTACTTAGGTCGGATAATCATAGGCCCCCTTACGACTGAACCACGGATTTGGCTGCTGCCAATCAGCCACAACTGAAGTAAAACACCAGAGACGTTCCTACTACCGTGTCATCCTGAGCTTGCGAAGGACCTTGTCACAGCGGAACGAGTCGTTGCTTGGCAAGTAGTTCTTTCGTGAGAAGGTCCTTCGCAAGCTCAGGATGACACTGAGGTGTGGTGAGAATAGAGGAGAAGTTGAAATAAAAAAAGGCCCATTGGAGCTAACCAGCGGGCCTTTTGCTTTTGTGTAGTTGGGTAATTACACCACCACGTTTACCATGCGACCGGGTACTACAATTACCTTTTTGGCTTCTTTGCCCTCGGCGAAGCGGGCCAGGATATCAGTAGCGCGCACGGCGGCCTCAATCTCAGCGGGGGTGGCGGTAGCGGCAAACTGCAGCTGCTCACGCACTTTGCCGTTGATGGCTATCGGATACGTAACGGTGTCTTCTACCAGATACTCTTCCCTGAACTCGGGGTAGGAGGCGGAGCTGATGCTGCCGGCCGCGTGGCCCAGCTTCTGCCACAACTCCTCCGCCAGGTGGGGCGCGTAGGGCGAAATCAGTACCACCAGTGGCTCCAGCACGGCGCGCTTGTGCGAGTCCAGGGCCGTCAGCTCGTTCACCGTAATCATCAGGGCACTCACGGTGGTGTTAAAGCTGAACCGCTCAATGTCTTCCTCTACTTTCTTAATGGCCTTGTGAAGCGCCTTCAGTTCCTGCGGCGTAGCAGATTCATCAGTTACCGCAAACTCGCCATCCTGCGGGTGGTAGAGGCGCCAGAGCTTCTTGAGGAAGCCCGAAACGCCGCTCATGCCGTTGGTATTCCAGGGCTTGAACTGCTCCAGTGGCCCCAGGAACATTTCGTACAGGCGCAGCGCATCAGCCCCAAACTTCTCAATGAGAACATCCGGGCTCACCACGTTGTACTTCGACTTCGACATCTTCTCCACCTCGACGCCGCACATGTAGGTGCCGTTATCCTCTAAGATGAACTCAGCCGTGGCGTACTCATCACGCCATTTTTTGTAGGCTTCAATATCAAGCACATCGTTTTCCACGATGTTCACGTCCACGTGGAGTGTGGTGGTTTCGTACTGGTCTTTCTTGCTGGCCGTCACAAACGTGTTGGTGCCGTTGATGCGGTACACGAAGTTCGAGCGACCCAGAATCATGCCCTGGTTGATGAGCTTCTGGAAGGGCTCATCAGCCGTTACCAGGCCCAGATCTTTCAGGAACAGGTGCCAGAAGCGGGAGTAGAGCAGGTGGCCCGTAGCGTGCTCTGCACCACCCAGATATAAGTCTACATTCTTCCAGTATTTCTCGGCTTCTTCGCCCACGAAACGGGTTTCGTTGGTGGGGTCCATGTAGCGCAGGTAGTACCAGGAAGAGCCGGCCCAGCCGGGCATGGTGCTCAGCTCGTACTCGTACTGACCTTTGTACTTCCAGTCCTTGGCGCGACCCAGGGGCGGCTCGCCGGATTCAGTGGGCTTGTACTCGTCAATTTCCGGCAGTACCAGCGGCAGGTCGGCTTCAGCCACGCCGTAGGCTACACCATCCTTGTAGTAAATCGGGATGGGCTCGCCCCAGTAGCGCTGGCGGCCGAAGATGGCGTCGCGGATACGGAAGTTGGTTTTGCCTTTGCCCTGGCCTTTCTCTTCCAGGTAAGCAATAAGCTTTTGGGTAGCTTCTTTGTAGCCGAGGCCATTGATGATGCCCGAGTTGATGTACTGGCCTTCCTTGGTGGGGTCGGCTTGCTCTTCCAGGTTATGCTGCGCGTCGGTTACCTGAATAATGGGCAGGTTGAAGTGCTTGGCAAAAACATAGTCGCGCTGGTCGCCGCTGGGTACGGCCATTACGGCGCCGGTGCCGTAGCCGGCCAGCACGTAATCAGCAATCCAGATCTGCACCGGCTCGCCGCTTACCGGGTTAATGGCGAAGCTGCCCGTGAAGGCGCCGGAAACCGTCTTGGTATCGGCCATCCGGTCGCGCTCCGAGCGGCGCTTGGTGGCGTTGATGTACTCCTCAATGTGCTCCTTCTGCTCTGGCGTGGTCAGCTCCGTCACTAGCTCGTGCTCGGGGGCCAGCACCAGGAAAGTGGCACCGTAAATAGTGTCTACGCGGGTGGTATACACCTTAATGTGGGCGCTGGGGTGGTTTTGCACCTCAAACGTCACCTCGGCGCCAATGCTCTTGCCAATCCAGTTGCGCTGCATTTCCTTCACGGCTTCGGGCCAGTCGATGTGGTCGAGGCCGCGCAGGAGGCGGTCGGCGTAGGCGGTGATGCGCAGGTTCCACTGGGGCATGAGGCGGCGCTCTACGGGGAAGCCGCCGCGCTCGGAAAGCCCGTCTTTTACTTCATCGTTGGAAAGCACCGTGCCCAGGCCGGGGCACCAGTTCACGTAGGTGTCCTGCTGGTAGGCCAGGCGGTAGGGGTGCACGGCCTGCAAACGCTGTTTTTCGCTGAACGACTGCCACTGGCCCGCCGTGAAGCTGTGCCGCTCCTCATCGTCGCCGGCCGCGCGAATTCCTTCGCTGCCATTCTGCTCAAACTTCTCCAGTAGAGTTTTCAGCGGCTCGGCGCGGTCGGTATCCAGGTTATACCAGGAGTTGAACAGCTTGAGGAAAATCCACTGCGTCCACTTATAGTAGCTGGGGTCGGAGGTCCGCACTTCGCGGCTCCAGTCGTAGCTGAAACCCAGGGAGTTGAGCTGCCGAATGTAGGTTTCAATGTTCTGCTCCGTGGTAATAGCAGGGTGCTGCCCGGTCTGGATGGCGTACTGCTCGGCAGGCAGGCCGAAGGAGTCGAAACCCATGGGATGCAGCACGTTAAAGCCCTGCAGGCGCTTGTAGCGCGACACAATATCCGAAGCAATGTAGCCCAGCGGGTGCCCTACGTGCAGCCCTGCCCCGGAGGGGTACGGGAACATGTCCAGCACATAAAACTTGGGCTTATCCGAGCTGTTTTCGGCTTTGAAGGTATTCTGCTCTTTCCAGTGGGCTTGCCACTTCTTCTCGATATCCTGGGGGTAGTAGCCGGGCATGGTAATCTGCTTCGTTGACAGGGGCGAAATTACGGAAAGAACCGCACCGCCTCATGTTCTGAAAATTCTTTGTGTAATACCAGGCTTACCAGGGAGTTGCCTCGTGCTCTACTGCTTTCGTGCTTAGAAGCTTAGGGCCATGGAGGAGGTCAGGCTGCCATAGCTATGCGTGGCACCGCCTGTGGTGGTTGGCTCAAACAGCGCGGCTTTGCCGCGCCACACGCGGCCTTCCAGCCGCACCAGCAGCTGTGGGGAAGGCGCATAGCCGGTGGTAAGGGAGGCGGCAGCCACTTGGAACAAAGGAGTAGTAGCCAGAGGGCGGCTGGATTGAATAACCACGCCGTGCCGTGAATGATAGTACTCGGCACGGGCAGTGGCTTGCCATTGGCCGGAGAGCTGAAAGCGGGCCAGGGCTGCGCCGGTATGCCAGGTGTCGGCCACCCGGTTGGGCGCTTCCTGCAAGCCCACATCAAACACCAGGGCTAGCTGCAGGCGCTTTGAAGTTTCATAAGTGACGTAAAAATCATGGAAGAAGCGCCGCCGCCGCGCCGAATCCTGGGGCTGCTCGTTGCCATAAAAAGTGCTGCTGTTGAGCAGGAGCCTGTCCGTTGGTTTCCACTGCAACTGCGTGCCCAGGGCTTTGCCTCGGTTGTTGTCCCGCAGGTTCTGCCAGCCGTTCAGCACCAGCCCGGTAAGCGTAAGCCGGGGCGTGGGGGCGTAAGTAAGGCGCACCCCGGCCTCATAATAAGGCGAGTTTTCCGCCATAACTGAGCGGGTCAGCGTCCAGTTATCTTTGCTGATGGCCGACTCGAACCCAATGTGAGAGGAGAAAATCCCCATATCCAGCCAGATATTTTGGGTAGGCTGAAAGCCTGCATAGGCTTCATACAAATGCCGAAGCGGCCCCGGCTCGGCCGCATAATTCGCTTCTACATAGGTGCCGGCCTGCAGGGCCAGCGCCCCCCTTATGCCGCCTTGCTGGTAGCGGATTCCCAGCAGGCCATTGTTGAGCGCAAATTCATTAGCCCGATTATGAGAGTACAGAAAAGCGGGCCGCTGTTGTCGTTTGGTAGGAAAATCGAAGCCGTAATACGCGTCTAAAAAACCATAAACCGTCACGGGGCTGGCTGCTGTGGAGTCGGCAGGAGGGGTTTGGGCCAGGCCAATCCGCGAAAAAAGAAGCGCAGATAGGATGAGTAGCGTGTGTTTCATCAATAGCCGGTCAGCGTACTGTAGGTGTTGGGGCGGATAAATATCGTTTGGTTTTACCGTACGGCCGCCGGGTTCAGCCCGTCCCAGGTTCCTTCCGTGCTCAGCACCCGAAACCGCGCAAACAGCTCCTCGCCATACCATTTCTCCTGGCGCGTAAGCCGGATTACCTCTTTGTGCAGCTCGTTGCGGTAGGCAAACGTCTGCATGGCCTGCACCGACTCCCAGATACTGAACGTGGCCTGCCGGACCACCGGCAGCTCGCCCAGGCCAATAGAAGCCTGCACGCCCGGGGCCTTGTTGGCGGCGGCCAGACTGGGCGCTACGTAGCGCCAGAAGCGGGGCGTTTTTTGCCACCGGATAGAGGCCCGCGTAAGCACCGCTACCGGCCCCTCAGCCGGCAAAACCCCATCCGTGGGGTACGCAAAAGGGTTGCTGCCATCCCAGAGGCCGTGGGCCTGCATAGGGGCCAGCCGCGCCGTCCAGATTTCCTGGGTGCGGTTCCGGTATTCCTGCCACACCGGGTGCGTGGCAAAGAAAGTAGCCGCGGCTTCTTCTGATTCCCACACGGCCATAAAGCCGTAGCGGTTCAGGTTGGGCATAAACTGATAGGAGTCTGCCCCGCTGCCCAGCAGTTTATGGAAACGTAGCCCCGGTACCCGTTGCAGCGGCCGTTGGGCGGTGCCCATCTGCGCCAGGCCCCAGCGGCCATTGCCGGGACGTAGGGTAAGCACGGAAAGAGTGGTGAGTGGCACTGCTAAAAATAAAGTTAGTTTCCCGCCTTAGTTGCGGAGGGGTTTTGGTTGATCAATTGTTGTTTTACAAGGAACGTCATGCTGAGCGGAGTCGAAGCATCTCGCGTGCTGACGTTAGAGTGGTAAACTCAACGACCACGAGCGAGATGCTTCGACTACGTTCAGCATGACCCTCTTTCGGAAAGAAAAAACGTTCTGCCGTTCATCAACCACCCCTAACCCCTCCTCATCTGAGGAGGGGAACTAGCTCAAGCTGCTGATTCCTCGCCCTAAAACAACAAAAAAGGGCCGGAACTGCTTCCGGCCCTTTTCAAAAGTGTGCAGCAAACTTACTTAACCTTCACCTCGGCGTGCTGGTTTACGTCGTCGTCCTTGCTGGGCTCGCCGGTTACTACGGCGCGGGCGTAGGCATAAACCTGCGTGAGCAGGGAACTGGGCGTATCCCAGTACTCGCCTTTATCAATTTCCACCTTCAGAATCATAATCTGAGGGTCGTCTTTGCCTTTGGGGAACCAGGCGCGCATGGGCTCACTCCAGAGTTCATCAATCTTGGCCTGGTCGCGGAAGGCGTTGGCACGGCCCGATACCGAGACGTACACGTTGCTGTCGGGGTTGGAATAGCTCAGGTTTACCTGGCTGTCCTTTTTAACCTCGTAAATCTTGGCCGAATCTTTATCCGTCAGAAATAGCAGGGAGCCATCAGCATCCGGCTTCTGCGTGAACATGGGGCGGCTATGCAGGTAGTGCTGGTCATCGGAAGTGGTGAGCATGGCAATGCGCACATCTTTGATTTTTTCCAGCAGCGTAGTCAGATCGTGGGTGACGGGTGTTTTGGATGACATAAGCGTAGAATCGTAAGTGGATGTCGGGTTGTAAAACGTCTCAGTGCTTACGGGCTGGCTCCGGCCATGGTTTGCACGCGGGCCGGCGCCACCCGAAAGTACTGGCCAAGACCTTACCTTGCATCCGTGAATTTTCTAGCTCATCTGCTGCTCTCCGGCCCGCCCGCGCATCCGCACTACCAAGATATTGTAGTCGGTAATTTTGCCGCCGAGGCCGTGCGGGGCCGCGCCGGCCTGCTGGCTTATCCTGAGGCCGTGCAGCGCGGTATTATCCTGCACCGCGCCATCGATACGTTTACGGATGCCCACCCCATTGTGCGCCGCACCACCGCCCGTCTGCGCGCGGCCGGCCTGGGCAAATGGGCCGGGGTGGTATCCGATGTTGGTTTCGACCACCTGCTGGCCCGCAACTTCACGGAGTTTCATGACGATGCCGCCGAGCCGCTGGCCGCCTTCAGCCAGCGCATGTATACGCTGCTACACGCCCGCCGCGAGGAGCTACCGGAGCGCCTGCAGCACATGCTCCACTACATGCGCCGCGACGACTGGCTTACCGGCTACGCCCAGCCAGAAGGCTTGCGTCGGGCGTTGTTGGGGTTGAGCCGCCGTGTACCCAGTGCAGAAGTGTTAGCAACGGGAGCGGAAGCATTTCTGGCGGAGTTGCCGGCGTATGAGGCGGATTTTCGGGCGTTTTGGCCGGAGTTGCGGGCGGGGGTAGCTGGGCGAAGCGTTGGGTAGATAAAGGGTTAAATGATGTTCTCTAGTTTTGGATGGCCTATTTTATGGGGAAGTCTAGAGAACTAGAATAGTTAGGCCGGAAACAGGAAGTTTACTATCAATTTGATAATCAAGGCAAATTGGAGAAAAATGGTAATTAGCAGAAAGGCCATTTTTGAAATTCTACAAAGAGTTTTGAATGGTCACTTAAGCAGAGAAGACGCTTCAAAATGGGCCTTTTCAGCAAGAGAAGGATTGGAAAGTCACGCTTACCTCTATGAAAACAGTAAGGAAGTAGAAGTCTGGAAAGCCATTCTTTTCTTAGAAGGTATAGACCTAATGGACTCGCCTGAGTCCTATCTCCACAATGACGAAGATTTAAGATCTTATGCCGAAAGCCTTAATTTGTAGGCTTCACCATAAAATGGGCCATCCAAAACTATAGGTCATAATTATTGAAAAAAAAGGGACCAAGAGGCCCCTTTTTTTATTCTAAAAAGATGAAATCAGCTTAGTGGTGATGACCACCTTCGCCGTGCACGTGGCCGTGTTCTAATTCTTCCTGCGAAGCTTCGCGCACGTCGGCTACTTTGCCGTCGAAGTGCATCATCATGCCGGCCAGGGGGTGGTTGAAGTCCATCTTTACGTTTTCTTCGCCGATGTCCACGATTTTGCCCTGCATGTGGTGGCCCTGGTTGTCGGCCATGGGCAGGAAGTTGCCTACCTGCAGCATCTCCTCGTCAATCTTACCGTCGATTTCGAATACGTTTTTCGGGATGTCCACTACGGCCTGCTGGTCGTAGTCGCCGTAGGCTTGCTCCGGGGTGAGGGAGAAGCTGAACGCGTCGCCGGGCTGCTTGCCGCTGAGCTGGTTTTCAAACTCGTCGGGCAGGCCGCTCATACCGAATAGGAACACCATAGGAGCATCCGCCTCCGCCGATTCTACGAGGACTTTCTCTTGGTTTTCATCGGTCACGCTCAAGTCGTAGGTGATGGTGACGACTTTGTTTTCGCTGATTTGAGCCATACGTCTGGGTGCCCGGGTGTGTCCGGGGAAGTAGAAGTTGAAAAATAAGTTGGAACGGCTAGTTACGTAAATGGCCCGGATTTGTCGGTGTTACGGGCCGGTAATGCCAATGTAGTGTAGGAGGGGTCCGCTAAAATCACCCAAACCATTTTCATTTTACACCACCTGTCATCCTGAGCTTGCGAAGGACCTTCTCACCGCTGCATGAGTGCACGAGTCGTTGATACGATTGTCGTGCTAGCGTGAGAAGGTCCTTCGCAAGCTCAGGATGACAAAGTGGTTTTTACTGGTTGAAAGGCTAAAATGGGTTCCTATTGCAACTCCCAGGCTGTGCGGTAGGCGCCTATCATTTCTACATAATCCAGGAAGGCTTTGTAGAACGGGTGGGAGCCCAGCGTTGAGGAGTCACCTACGATGAGCAGCTTGCGGCGGGCACGGGTCATGCCCACGTTCATGCGGCGCACATCGGAGAGGAAGCCTATTTCGCCCTGCGGATTGCTGCGCGTGAGGCTGATGGCAATAATGTCGCGCTCCTGCCCCTGGAAGGAATCTACGGTGCCGATGCTGAGCATGCGGTGCTCCATGAGGCCCGTCAGCTCGTCGTTTTCCTCTACCGCATCTTTCAGATAGTTAATCTGGGCGCGGTAGGGGGCAATTACCCCAATGGTGAGCAGGTCCTCGGTGTGGTCGGCCTGGTCGTAGGGTTCCAGCAGCTGAGCCAGGCGTTTGAGCAGCAGGTCGGCTTCCTCGGGGTTGGCAATGGAACGGCTTTCATCCAAGCCCAGCTCCTGAAAGCCGAAGCCGGCCGTATCCAGAAACTCCACGGCCGTGTCGGGGGCAAAGCGCAGGTCGTAGTCGGGCAGGTCGGCGTGGGCCACGGAGGGGGCGGCTATGAGCTTGCCGTGGTAGAATTGCTCCGAGCTGAAGGCCATAATCTGCTCGTGCATGCGGTACTGCACCTGCAGCATGCGGGCCGTGTGGGGCTGGCGCTTGATGCACTTCTCGAACAGGGTTTCACGCAGACCCTCCTGGGCGGCTTTCTCGCTTTTTACCGTGGGCGGCAGCTGCTGGTGGTCGCCGGCCAGCACTACGCGGTTGGCTTTGGTAATGGGAATCCAGCAGCCGGGCTCCAGGGCCTGGGCGGCTTCATCAATAAAAACGGTTTCGTAGGTGAGGTGACGGATGGCGCGGTTGCTGGCGCCCACCAGCGTGCAGGTAATCACCTGCACCTGCTCCAACAAATCCTCCGTGATGTAGCGCTCCAGCTGGTCGGATTCCTGCAGCATCTGGTGGGCCTGCTCTTTCAGCAGGCGGCGCTGCTCGCGGTCTTCCCAGCCAAAGTGGCGCTTGAATTTGCCGGCCTGCTCGCGGTATTGCTCGGCCGTCTGGCGCATGCTTTTTAGCTCCGGGTAGCTCTTGTGCGCCATAATCTGGGCATCGAGCGTGTGCTGCAGCAGCAGGTCGGACACGCGCGAGGGGTTGCCCATGCGAATGACGTTTACGCCGCGCTCGGCCAGCTTTTCCGTGAGCAGATCCACGGCCGTGTTGCTGGGGGCGCACACCAGCACCCGGCGCTCCCGCCGAATGGTTTCCAGAATGGCCTGCACCAGGGTGGTGGTTTTGCCGGTGCCGGGCGGGCCGTGAATAATGGCTACATCCTGGGCGGCCAGCACGTGGCGCACGGCGGCCAGCTGGGACTCATTCAACAGGCTGGGATAGTAGAGGTGGGCTTCGGTTTCCGGCTTGTAGCGGGCGGGTTTGGCCCCCAACAGGATGTCGCGCAGCTCGGCCAGGCGGCTGTCATAGGCGCCCATCACTTTGCCCAGGGCATACTCCATTTCGCGGTAGCTCACCTCATCAAAGGTGAGGTCTACGCCCAGCTTGCCTTCGTCAACCCAGTCGGGGAGGTCTTCCTTGTTGGTAGCCAGTAGTATTTTATTGCGCTTTACGGCCGTGATAACGCCACTGAGCGTGGGGCGGTCGGAGCCGGAGCGGCCGGGCACGTTGCCGAAAAGCGCGGCATTTTTGCCAACCTGAAAAAGGTGCAGGCCGCCCTGGCCGGAGGGGCGCTCCAACTCCAGCACCAGCTTGCCGCCAAAGCCAATGTCTTCCTTGGTAATTTTCACAGGATACCAGGTGAGGCCGCGCCGCTGGCGCTCCGCAATGGTAGACTGGGCGCTTTTAATCTTGAATTGCTCCAGGTCTTCCTTTTGCTCGAGCTGCATGAGGGCCTGCACTTTGCGCAGTTCTTTTTCCAGCGCGTAGGGGTCGGTATACGTAGGTTGTTCAGTCAACAGTACAAGGGTATTGGGGATTCGTTGATAACAACGAAAAAGGCTTTTTGGTGGCCGAAGGTCGGTAGGAAAAAAAGATAATTCACTCAAGCAATAATAGCAGGCAACGCCACGAAGCGGCGGGCGGGCTGCGTAAAGTAGGGGGCAGAATTATTTGATCTGCAACGCCAGCGCCTAGATTTGCGTCTGAGCATCATTCCATATCCCTACCGCATTATGCCCTATCAACCCAGCCCCGGCCGCTATTCTTCCATGATTTACCGCCGCTGCGGCCGCAGTGGACTCAAGCTGCCCGCTGTATCCCTGGGGTTGTGGCACAACTTCGGCGACGTAGATGTGCTCAGTAATTTCCGCGCCATTCTGCACCGGGCCTTCGATAGCGGCGTCACGCACTTCGACCTGGCCAACAACTACGGTCCGCCGCCCGGCTCAGCCGAAACCAACTTCGGGCGCATCCTGAAAGAAGACTTCCGCGGCTACCGCGACGAGCTGATTATTTCGACCAAAGCGGGCTACCACATGTGGGAAGGGCCCTACGGCGAGTGGGGCTCCCGCAAATACCTTATTTCCAGCCTGGAGCAGAGCCTGCGCCGCATGAAGCTGGAGTACGTGGACATCTTCTACCACCACCGCCCCGACCCCGAAACGCCCCTGGAGGAAACCATGTGCGCCCTGGACCACGTGGTGCGCCAAGGCAAGGCGCTGTACGTGGGTATCTCGAACTATCAAACGGAAGAAGCCGCCGAGGCCATTCGGCTACTGCAGGAAATGGGCACGCCCTGTCTGATTCATCAGCCCAAATACTCCATGTTTGAGCGCTGGGTGGAAGGCAGCCTGCTGGATTTGCTGGGCGAAGCCGGCGTGGGCTGCATCCCTTTTTCCCCGCTGGCTCAGGGCCTGCTCACCAACAAATACCTGCACGGCATCCCCGACGATTCGCGGGTAGCCAAGGGCGTGGGCTTCCTCACCGAAACCCAGCTCACGCCGGAGCGCCTGGCGCAGGTGCAGCAGCTGAACAACCTGGCGCAGGAGCGTGGCCAAAGCCTGGCCCAAATGGCCCTATCCTGGATTTTGCGGGATGAGCGGGTCACCTCCGTCCTCATCGGCGCCAGCAAACCCGACCAACTCACCGATTCCCTGCGCTGCCTGGATAACCTGATATTCAGTTCAGAAGAGCTGGAACGTATAGAAGGAATTCTGGTGGAGAAAACGCCTTAAATAGAATATTCCGTCATGCAGAGCGCCGCGAAGCATCTCGCTCGCTTCGCCTGTCATCCTGACGCAGGAAGGACCTTACCCCGCTAGCACGAGTCGTTGTTACGCTTATCGTTCTTTGGTGATAAGGTCCTTCGCTTTGCTCAGGATGACAGATAGTATGGCAACATCAGCACGCGAGATGCTTCGCGGCGCTCTGCATGACGTTCTATCGTTTCCTAATAGAAAACGAAGTGCTTATTCAAAAAAGTCGCTGGAGTCTGTCTGGCTGAAATATTTATTCAGCTTGCCCAGATCAGCGAAAATGGGGACGATGAGCTGCATAAACTGGCGCACTGCCTCCTCGGAATCAGCATAAAAAAGCAGAGTGGCCGGAGTGGAGAAGCCCTGAATCTGGTCCAGTAGGGCGGGGGCTTCTTCCTCCAGAATGGTGGTGATATGCTCTTCCCAGGACAAGCCGCCGCCACCAAAGCCGTACTTCTCAAACAGATAGAAGTACCCCTCCAGCGCCGGGTCTGACTCTACGTTTGCTGTGATGCCAAATAAGGCATCCTCCACGCGCAGGTGTTCGGGAATAGAGTAAATCTTGAAGGGAAAGGTGTTTTCCATGAGAAACGACAGCCGCGTGTACGGAGTAAAAAGTGCGCCGGAATGAATAGCTGGTGGCGAGAATCGGCGAAGCTGTTTAATAATTAAAAAATCTGTCATCCTGAGCTTGGCGAAGGACCTTATCACGCCTGAACAAGTCGTAATAACGATTGTCGTTCAATAAGCATAAGGTCCTTCGCCAAGCTCAGGATGACAAAAGACAAAAATGAATAGCGCAGGAGCTTCAACTCCCAAACTCCTCCCCGCAATTCTGACACCGATACAGCGTAGTGCCGGCGTAAAAAACACGTTGCCACCACGCGGGCCGGGCTACGGGCAGCGTATCGGGCGAGCCGCAGCGGGGGCAGCGGAGTACGGCCGGCAAAATGCGCTGGCGGGCAAATTCCTCTACCACGACCTGGGCGGCAGCTTGGTCGGTTTCCTCTATTAGTAGTTGGAAATAGAGGCCGTCGCCGAAGGGTAGGGTGGCAGGGCCGTAGTTTTTTACCAGGGCTACTACCTCGGCCTCGTTCAGGAGCTGGTTATAGAGGCTGACGGCCTCGGCATAGGTCAGATATTCGGCTACGGGAACCAGCATGGCGCAAGTTAGCGCCCCCTGCGGGAAGGTACTGCTGACAGCCGCTGGCGCAGCCGGAAAACATACACTAGCAGGGCCACGCTGAGCACCGCCAAGCCCAGGGCAATCATTTCGCGGGAGGTCCGGGCCTCCTCGGCTTCTTTAGCGCTGGCCTGGGCTTCCTGCAACTTTTTCTCGCGCTGCTTTTCGCGCTGCTCCAGGTTCTGAATCTGGTTTTGCAGGTCGTAGAAGCGCTGGCGCACGCTGCTTTGGTCGGTGGTTGCAACAGTAACCTGCTGCTTGGCCTGCTGATTTTCGGCTACCACGGCGGCCGTCTGGCGCAGGGTGCTGGCCTGCACGGCCCGCACCACTTCGGTGTCTTTGCGGATAATGCCTTTCAGAGCATCTACCACTTCCTGCAGGTCTTTTTTGCTGGGCTTGTTGCCAAAGAGACTGTTACGCTGGGCGTTGGCCTCCTCATACTCCCGTACTAGTTTTTCTCGCTCCTTAATCAGGCGCGAAACTTCGTTTTCTGCGGCTGGCGCAGCGGTAGGCGTTTGAGCCAGGGCCACCTGACAGGAAAAAGCGAAAAGAAAAGGAAGCAAGCGTTTCGTCATAGAGCAAAGTAACGAGGAAGAAAGCCGTGTAGTTTGCGTGAGTAAAAGAAACGCAGGTGGCCGCTAAAAATACCAGGCATGCAGAGCGCAGTCGAAGCATCTCGCGTGGGGTCGTTTCGGTAGTAGCGTCATGTCGAGCGGAGCCGAGACATCTCGCGTGCTGACGTTGTGGTAGTAATAACACTATTCACCACACTAGCGAGATGTCTCGGCTCCGCTCGACATGACGTTCTTTTGTCTGCACATCACATCCTACTAGCCTTTCAGCATGGGCACAGGCTGGCGGATTTCCCGGGGCTTGTGGCGGTAGAAGTACAGAATCAGAATGGGCAGCAGCGTCAGCTCGGCCACTACCCCGAATAGCAGCGTGAGGCCGATGAGCAGACCCACGTAGAAAGTGCCATCGAAAGAGGAAAAAATAAGCGTGGAGAAGCCACCCACCAGAATCAGGGAGGTGACGATAACGGCTTTGCCGGCCATGAGGTAGGTTTTACGCACGGCTTTAAACAGGCTTTTCTCCTTTAGCAGTACCAGCTTCAGCTTGCTGATAAAGTGAATGGTGTCATCCACGGCAATGCCAAAGGCAATGGTGAAGATGATGCTGGTGCTCACCTTCATATTCACGCCGGCCAGCCCCATTACGCCCGCCACAATGAGAATGGGCACCAGGTTGGGAATGAGGACTACCACCGTCATGCGCACGCTGCGGAACAAGGCCAGCACAATCAGCGTGACCATCACAATATCAATGGTCATGCCCGTAATCATGTTGAGCGTCAGGTTTTCGTTGTTTTTGTCGATGAGGTTGGCCGAGCCGGTGAGGCGGGTTTGCAGCACGGTGCTGTCTACCTGGGTGCGCAGGAAACGGCGCAGGTCAGCGTTCAGGGCATCGGCTTTAATGCTGCCTACATCGGGCATGCGGCCGGTGAGGCGGCCTTCGGTGGCATCGGGGAGGGCCAGGGCCCGGAACTCAGGCTTCTTGCGGAAGAGCTTCACCTTGCGCACCAGCCGCTGCAGCTCCACCTCGGAGTCGGGGAGGCGGTATTCGGCCAGCTGCCCGCCGTTCAGCGCCTTGCGTACCGATTTGATGATGGTAACCGGGGAGGCCACGAAATTGAGCCCGTAGTGGCGCTGCAGGTAGCTTTCTATCTTCTCCGTCTGCCGCAAAACGGCCAGATCATAGATGCTGCCCCCGGCGGCGGGCTTCAGATCCAGCTCAAACGGCCGCACGCCGGCAAACTGCTTTTCAAAAAACACGAAATCCAGCTTCACCGGGTCGTTCTGCGACAAATCATCCAGCAGCGCCGAGTTGATGCGGATGCGGGAGGCCGAAGCCACCGACCCCAGTAATACCAGGGCGCTGATGGCTACCACCCAATGGCGGCGGGCCAGCACCGTGCGGAACAGGCGCCCCAGCACCCCGTCCCAGCTGTGGCCTTCCTGGCGAGGCACCCGCAGCTGGGGCTTGCCCAGCAGCACCAGCATAGCAGGCAGCAGCGTGAAGCTCAGCACAAACGTGAGCAGCACCGAAATGCCCGTAAACAGCCCGAAGTTGTAAATGGGCCGGATGGTGCTGGTCATCAGGGTGAAAAAGCCGATGCTGGTGGTCAGGGCCGAAAGCCCCGAGCCAAACCCCGATTCCTTCAGGGCAATGAGCAGCGAATCCCGCTTGCTGGCCCCGTAGCCCAGCTCCGTAACGTAGCGCGTAATGATGTGAATGGTATCCGACATGCCCACCACAAACAGCATCACGGGCAGCAGGGCCGTCATCAGGTCAATGCTTATGCCGCAGGCACTCATCAGCCCCAGGCCCCACAGAATAGCGCCCAGTACCACCACCAGCGGCAGCACCACGCCCCACCACGTGCGGAAGGTAAGCCAGAGCAGCCCCGTCACCAGCAGCACCGAGAGGCTCATAAACACCATCAGCTCGTTCTGCAGGCGGTCCACAAACACCGATTGCGCCACCATTTTGCCGGCCAGGTGCACCTGGCTATCGGCAAAGCCCTGGCGCTGCAGCTCCCAGCGCACGGCCGCCAGCAGGGAGTCGCCGGGCGGCTTGCTGAGGTTGGGCGAGGTCTGGAACAGGATGGTAAGGGCCCGCGCATCCCGGGAAATCAGGTTGCCTACAATCCCCGGCGTTTGGTAGAGCAGGGTAGAGTCCTGGGCGCGGCGGCCGGGCTCTTGGGGGTGCAGGTACGGAATGTTGAACACGCCCAGGCCTTCTACCACGGGGTTGGTGAGCGTGGTGGGCGAGGAAACGTGCGTTACGTGCCGCCGGGCCTGAATAAAGCGCGTCAGCGTATCGACTTTGGTTAGAAACCGGGCGTCAAAAACGGTTTGGCCGGCCGGTGCTTCCAGGCCCAGCAGCACGTAGTCGTTGTCGTTGCCGAAGCGCTGGGAATACTTCAGGTAGTAGTCCAGGTCGGGGTCGCCGGCGGGGTAGAAGTCGTTGAAATTATAGTTGAAGCGCAGCTGGGCCACAAAGAACACCGCCAGCGCAGTGAGCAGGGACAGGGCCAGTAGGGTAAGATGAGCGAGTTTGCGAAGCGGCATAAGCGGAGAGCCCGGCCCTCAGGAAAGACATAGCCAGTTTAGGCTACTTTTCTTACCTTAGAGACGGCGGAGAGCCAACCGCCGTTTTCCTCCTTTTGTTTCCTTCTACTCCAGCTTCTTTGTTATGAAAAACGCTCTGTTAGCCCTCGCGCTGTTTGCTTATGTTGGTACTGCCTCCGCTACGGAAGGTGAGAAAGGCGGTAAAAAAACCAAGAAAGCCTGCACTACGGAGATGCAAGCCAAGTGCTCTAAAGAAATGGCGGCTTCCGGTGCTTCCTGCTGCGTGAAGAAAGACGCTAAAACCACTACGGCTTCGGTGAAGCCTGCTCCGGCTGCTAAGCCGGTGACGAAGTCGCTGTAAAGTTCTCGTAAGTTTTGAAGAAAGTGCCCCTATTTCCCAGAATAGGGGCACTTTCTTTTACATAGGCAGGTGTTTTTGCACTATTCATTTCCTTATTGTTCTCATAAAGAAATGGGCGTTTTCTGCTGTTAACTTAATAATTTGGTTGCGCCGTGTAACCTTTTTGCGGATGGGAAGTGTCCTGTGCGAACCCAACCTATAATCTACATGAGTGCAAACCGCGGTGCCCTACTTACCTGCTTATTTATGCTGGCAGTTCAATTTGTATTCGGTCAATCTACAGCGCCGATAAGCGGTAGCAAAGCAAATAAACAGCTGGACGTAGTTGTGCAGCGGGCGGGAGAGGCCTTCATCAAAGATCCAACCGCAGTGGGCCTTTCGATAGGAATTATCCATGGTAAGCAGACCTATTTCTACAATTTTGGTACTGTCGAAAAAGGAGTCAGCAAGGTCCCAACGCAGAATACTGTCTACGAAATCGGCTCTATCAGCAAGACGTTTACCAGCCTGCTGCTGGCCCGGGCCGTGGCAGAAAAACGGGTAAGCCTACAGGATGACGTGCGCAAATATCTGAAAGGGGAGTATCCTAATCTGGCCTTCGCTGGCAAGCCAATCAAACTGGTGCATTTGGCCAATACCACCTCTGCTTTGCCTGATAACCTGCCCGACCGCACCTCTATGCTGCAGCAAGTCAACCCCGATTCGATACCGTCCCTTATTCTTAAAGTTTCCAGCACCTACACTAAGGATAATTTCTACCATGATCTGCATTCCGTCAAACTCGACACCGTGCCCGGTTTAATTTCGCGGCATTCCAATGCTGGGGCGCAACTGCTGGCATATATCCTGGAAAGCATTTACCAGGCTCCCTACGAGAAGCTAGTGGAAAAGTACATTGAAAAGCCACTGCATATGCAAAGCACCGCGAGTGTAAAAGCCGGTAGCAGTCTGTTGGCGGTTGGGCACAATGAGAAGGGCAACCGAATGCCCTATCACTTTATAGACCAGGTGGAGCCATCGGGCGGTTTGCGGTATAGCGCCGTCGATATGTTGAAATATCTGGCCTATCAGCTCGCGGAAACTGACAAAGCCGTGGTACTAAGCCATCAGCCAATGTGGGGAACCCCGGAAGAAGAGGCTATTAGCCTAAACTGGAGTGTGCGCAAAACCACCGATAACAAACGGCAGCTTCTGCACACGGGTGGCACGTTTGGCTTTGCGAGCTACTGCAGTTTTTATCCGGAATTGGGCTTTGGTATTGTGGTACTGGCCAACGAATCGGACAGAGGCACGCAGGGGCGGCTACAGGCACTGGCAGATCAGATAATAGAAGACATGCACGGCGTGCCACCGGCACTGCAGGCTTTCCGCAGCTACCTGGCCACGAACGACTACAGCCACGCTGTTGATGTGTACCAGGCGGTTAAGAAAGCGCATCCGGAGCTGCACCTGACCGAAGAGTTTGTGAACGAGTGGGGCTATACGCTAGTTCGGGAAGGCAAAATCAAGCAAGCAATTGAGCTATTCAAATTGAATGTCAGCCTGCATCCCAACAGCTGGAATTCCTACGACAGCTTAGGAGAAGCGTATGAGATGGCAGGCGACAGCACGCTGTCTATCACCAACTACCAGCAGTCGTTGATTCTGAATCCGAAGAATACGGGCGCGGTTGAGCACCTCAAGAAACCAAGAGCAGCTACAGGCAAGTAGGTAAAAGGCAATAAAGGACGAAGGCGAAATATTCGCTGCCATCAGCTACTGGAGTTTCTTTACTTTTGGAATCAGTTCCAACCAGCTGTTCTCCCCAGATGCGCCAGTACCAAGCCCTCCTCCAGCACATTCTCGACCACGGCACCCAAAAAACCGACCGTACAGGCACCGGCACGCTCTCCGTGTTTGGCTACCAGATGCGCTTTAACCTGCAGGAAGGATTCCCCTTGGTCACCACCAAAAAGGTGCATCTGAAAAGCATTATCCACGAGCTGCTGTGGTTTTTGCGGGGCGACACCAACAACAACTCCCTGGAAGAAGTAGGGGTGAGCATCTGGCGGGAGTGGGCCAATGCCGACGGCAGCCTGGGGCCCATTTACGGCAAGCAATGGCGCAGCTGGCAGGCCCCCGATGGCCAGAGCATCGACCAGATTGCGCAGATGGTGCACCTGCTCCGCACCCAGCCCGACTCGCGCCGCATGGTGGTATCGGCCTGGAACGTGGCCGAGCTGCCGCTCATGCGCCTCACGCCCTGCCACGCCTTATTCCAATTTTACGTGGCCGATGGCAAGCTATCCTGCCAGCTCTACCAGCGCTCCGCCGATGTATTCCTGGGCGTGCCCTTCAATATTGCCAGCTACGCCCTGCTCACGCTCATGATGGCCCAGGTAACCGGCCTGGAGCCCGGCGAATTTATCTGGACCGGCGGCGACACCCACCTCTACAGCAACCACCTGGAGCAGGCCAGCCTGCAGCTCACCCGTGAGCCACGGCCCTTACCGCAAATGCGCCTAAACCCGGCCGTAACCGATATTTTCGGGTTCCGGTACGAGGATTTTCAGCTGGAAAACTATAACCCGCATCCTGCTATAAAAGCGCCGGTTGCGGTTTAGTCGAAAAATATAGCACGGGTAGTATATAGTCGTCCAAATAGGGTAAATTGCGGACGGTGCATCCTCGTAAAGTACAGTTCCGTAGAACGGGCATTGCAGTACATTGCCCTTCGAACATGATTACTCGTACGCCCGTTTTGGCACCTGAGCTTTCCCGTAAACACCGCACCTGGATTGCGCTGTATGATTTGGAGGCGGCGCTGCTGTCGCGCCAGGAAATTCTCCACCGTAATGATATAACCGAGGAAGACCTCCAGCTTTTTGAGGAAAGCTGGCAGTGGATGCGCACCCGTCGCAGCCTCACCCCAGGCGTTTCATCTAATTAATATACCGCTGCCTCCCAGCGCCGCAAATCCTGCAGCAGCGGGTGGGTATCGGAGGCGAAAAGCGTGTTGTCTATTTGCTGCAGCGGCCGAATAGCGGCCACATTGGCCGTGAACACGGCTTCCGCCTGCAGCAGCTCTTCCGGCTTGGCCAGCACCTCATGCACGTACAGGTGCTTGGAGCGGGCCAGCTCCAGCAAATGGGCCCGCCGTACCCCGGCTACGCAGCCCGTGGTCAGGGCCGGCGTAAACAACCGTCCATCCCGAATCCAGAACACGGCCGCGGCGCCGGCTTCGGCCACATGCCCGGCTGTATCCAGCAGAAGCAGCTCATCCAGCTCCCGCCGCACCCGTTCCTGAGCCGCCAGCACGTACAGCACCGCCTGCGGCCCCTTGCAGAAGGATACCGGCGAATACAGCGTCCGCACGCGCTGCGCAAACCCCGCCCGCTGCACCGGCGACTCCCGCAGCTCAAACGGCAGAGCCGTAGCCAGCCATTCTACCTGGTTGGAAGCTGGCGCATACAGGCCACCACCGCTGCGCCATACCTGCACCCGCAGGCGCGCTTCGGGTAGCCGCAGGGCATTCACCAATTCCCGAAGCGCCCATTCCAGGGCACCCTCGGCTACCAAAGCTGTGGGAAGCTCCAGCTCCAGGGCGGTGGCGGCAGCCTGTATGCGCTGCAGGTGCTGGGCGCGGTAGCGCAGCCCGTCGTTCGACCAGATCAGGGTTTCAAAAAAGCCATCGTTAAACTGCAGGCCGCGGTTGGGCAGCGTCAGGCCGAAGCTATCCGTGGGGTAGAGCTGGCCATTGTAAAGCAGAAGAGCAGGAGGAGTAGAGCTTACTTCCATAGATGAGGTTGAGAGGTAACCTAAAGACGAAATAAGTCTCTTGTGGTTGGGACTGCGGGGCAGCTCGTTCAGCACCAATCGTTTACCAATAAAACGCTGCCAGGGGCGCTTTTATCGCCTCTCAATATTCTAAAAAACCGCCTGAATCGAAAGGAAACGGCTACAGTAATCCAAAACGTTTGCCGGGCATGGCTTTCAGCACTCCGCTAAACTCCAGGCTCAGCAGGAGAGATGCTACCTGATGAATGGGCAGCTGCGCTTTCCAGGCTAAGGTATCCAGGTGCTCCTCACGGTTTGGGGTGGCCTGCAGCACTTCAATCAAGCGGTATTCTTCCGGGGTAAAGCTGGCGGCGTCATACGTGGTGGCTGCTTTAAATTTGCCCTGCAGGTGCAGCGCGGCATCCCAGTTCAATAGCTGCTCTAAATCCCGGGGCTCGGAGTACAAGGCTGCTTTGCTGGCTTTGATGAGCTCGTGGCAGCCTTCGGAAGCCAGCGAATTTAGTGGACCGGGAATGGCCAGCACGTCCTTATCGTAGCTCAGGGCCAGTTCGGCGGTGATGAGGGCGCCGCCTTTGCGGGTGGCTTCTACCACCACAGTACCATCTGACATGCCCGCAATAATCCGGTTGCGGGCCGGGAAATTGTATTTATCGGGTGGGGTACCGAAGGGAAATTCTGTGAGCAGCCCGCCCTGCTCGAGCATTTTCTCGGCGGTTTTGCGGTGAGCATGCGGGTAGATAACGTCCAGGCCGGTGGCCATGACGCCAATAGTTTCCAGGCCTTCCTGCAGGGCGGCGCGGTGGGCGGCAATGTCAATGCCGTAAGCCAGGCCGCTTACTACCAGCGGGCGGTGCGGCACCAGGCCGCGTACCAGCCGCTCGGTTTGCTCCCGGCCATAGTCGGTGGCCTGGCGGGTGCCTACCAGGGCAATGGTTTTAGGTTGATTGAGGTCGGCAGTGCCCTGGTAGTAGAGCAGCACCGGGGCATCGGGAATGGTTTTGAGGCGGGAAGGGTAGGCTTTGCTGGTGTAGAACAGCAGCTGCACGCCGTCTTTTTCAGCTTTGAGCAGCGTGGCCTCGGCTTGTTTTAAGGCATTGGTGCGCTCCGCACCGGTGAGGATGGCTACTGTGGCGGGCCCAACGCCCGGAATCTTGCGCAGCTTGCCCGGCGGCAGGTGCAGCACGTTCTTTGCCGAGCCGCCATAGCTCATCAGCTGCCGCGTGAGCTGCGGGCCGATGCCGGGAAAAAGGGTGAGGGCTACTTCGTGGTGAAGGGTATCAGTAGGGGTAACAATAGACATTCGGAACTCCGATAAACTAAAAATAAAATAACCTCAAATCTTCTGTCATCCTGAGCTTGCGAAGGACCTTATCACGCATGCACAGGGCGTTTTGAGTAAAGTCGTTCAACCGTGAGAAGGTCCTTCGCAAGCTCAGGATGACACAGAGGGTTGTTGAAAAGGGAGTTTATGCTACTCCGCCTTGCCGGCCGCGTCTACCTCCTTTTTCATCTTTACCAGGAAGCCGCGGATTTTCTCCAGGCTTTGAATCACGTCAATTTTCTCTTTTAGCTGGGGGCCTTTCTGGCGGAGCATGTCGCGGGCACCGGGAATGGTATAGCCGCGCTCCTTTACCAGGTGGTAAATGGTGCGGAAAATATCAATATCCTGCGGGGTATACAGGCGGTTGCCTTTCTTGCTTTTGCGGGGGCGCAGCTCGTCAAACTCCGTCTCCCAGAAGCGAATCAGCGAGGGAGCCACGTTGAATTGCTGGGCTACTTCGCCAATGGTGAAATATTGCTTCTCGATGTCGCGCTCTTTATAGGGCATTTTGTAGGGCTTAGCGAGTTAGACCTTAGGTCTTTGGTTGGGGCTTTAGCTCAGGGGGTTGGCCGGAATTCAGGTAGTCTTTGGCTTTTCAGCAAGGTGCTCAACTGCCCGGAGCGGGTTGCCAAAATCCGGGCTGGGGCTGAAGACCTAAAATCTAAGCCCTAATACCTAATGGCTAATCCCTATTTTTGCGAAAAGTAGCCAAAATCCCGGCGGCCGCCAATTCATTGTCCGGCCGGTTTGTTCTAAGAAATTAACTATGCGCCCGGCCCTGGCCGGCGCTTCTGCTCATGTCACTTCCCTCAGCCTCCCACGTCCGCCAGCAGTTCCTGGATTTCTTCGCCTCCAAAGGTCACCACATTGTGCCCTCGGCGCCTATTGTGGTGAAGGACGACCCCACGCTGCTGTTCATTAACTCGGGCATGGCCCCGTTCAAGGACTATTTCCTCGGCAACAAGCCCGCCCCCTACAAGCGCATTGCCGATACGCAGAAGTGCCTGCGCGTGAGCGGCAAGCACAACGACCTGGAAGAGGTAGGCTACGACACCTACCACCACACCATGTTCGAGATGCTGGGCAACTGGTCGTTTGGGGATTACTTCAAGACCGATGCCATTGCCTGGGCCTGGGAGCTGCTCACGGAAGTGTACAAGCTGCCGAAAGAGCGCCTGTACGTGACCTATTTTGAAGGTGATGCCGGCGACAAGCTGGAGGCCGACACCGAAACCCAGAACCTGTGGCGCCAATACACCACCGACGACCGGATTTTGCCCGGCAACAAAAAAGATAACTTCTGGGAGATGGGCGACACCGGCCCCTGCGGCCCCTGCACCGAAATTCACATTGACCTGCGCGACGAGGCCGAACTGGCCCTGAAAGGCGGCGCTGAGCTGGTGAATGCCGACCACCCGCAGGTTGTCGAAATCTGGAACAACGTGTTCATGGAGTTTCAGCGCAAAGCCGATGGCTCGCTGGTGAAACTGCCGGCCCAGCACGTAGATACGGGCATGGGCTTTGAGCGCCTGATGATGGCCGTATCGGGCGTGAAGTCCAACTACGACACCGACGTTTTCCAGCCGCTCATCCAGTTCATTGCCTCCGAAGCCGGCCTGAAATACCACGGTACCGCGCCTGCCACCGTCAACGACCAGCCCGCCACGGAAGAGGAG
Source organism: Hymenobacter sp. DG25A (assembly GCF_001280305.1). Lineage (NCBI taxonomy): Bacteria > Pseudomonadati > Bacteroidota > Cytophagia > Cytophagales > Hymenobacteraceae > Hymenobacter > Hymenobacter erythromyxa. Next base: position 1,381,245 of record NZ_CP012623.1, read on the forward strand.
AAGACGGACATTGCCATCCGCGTTATTGCCGACCACATCCGCACCATTTCTTTCGCCATTGCCGATGGGCAGCTGCCCAGCAACGTGAAAGCCGGCTACGTAATTCGCCGGATTCTGCGCCGCGCCGTGCGCTATGCGTTTTCCTCGCTGGGTTTCAAGCAGCCCTTCCTCTACAAGCTGGTGCCCGTGCTGGCCGACCAGATGCGCCTTATCTTCCCCGAGCTGAAAGCCCAAACAGCTTTTGTGCAGCGCGTGATTGAGGAAGAGGAAATTGCCTTCCTCAAAACCCTGGAAAACGGCCTGCGTCGCATTGATGCTCTGGAAGAATCAGTACGCGCCCAGGGTGGTGTGATTGACGGCAAAACGGCTTTCGAGCTGTCCGATACCTTTGGTTTTCCGCTGGACCTCACGGCCCTGATTGCCCGCGAAAAGGGGCTTTCAGTGGATGAGGCCGGTTTCCAGAAAGCCCTGGAAGAACAGAAAACCCGCAGCCGCAACGCCCAGGAATCGGAGCAGAGCGACTGGACCATTGTAACGCCTTCGGAAGAGCAGCCTGCCTTTGTGGGTTATGATCTGGAAGAAGCGCCGGCCCGTATTCTGCGCTACCGCAAAACCACCACCAAGGGCAAAACCGAATACCACGTGGTACTCGACCAGACGCCTTTCTATGCTGAATCAGGCGGACAGGTGGGCGACACGGGCTACCTGGAGTCGGACTTCACCCGGGTACGCGTCATTGACACGAAAAAGGAAAATGACCTCATCGTGCACACCGTGCTGGATTTGCCGGAAGACCTGAGCGTGCCCTTCAACGCCCGCATTGACCAGGCCCGCCGCGACCTGATCCGCAAAAACCACACGGCCACGCACTTGCTGCAAGCTGCTTTGCGTGAGGTAATTGGCATGCACGTGCAGCAGAAAGGCTCGTTGGTAAACGAGAAGCTGCTGCGCTTCGACTTCTCGCACTTCACCAAAGTAACCGACGACCAGCTGCGCGATATTGAGCGCCTGGTAAATGAGCGGGTCCGGCAGCAGATTCCCCTGGATGAGCGTCGCAACGTGCCCATTGAGGAAGCCAAGCAGCTGGGCGCCATGGCCCTGTTTGGCGAGAAGTACGGCGAGTTTGTGCGCGTTATCACCTTCGGCAAGGACCACTCCGTAGAGCTCTGCGGCGGCACTCACGTGCGCACTACCGGCGACATCGGGTACTTTAAAATTACCTCAGAAAGTGCCGTGGGTGCGGGTGTACGCCGCATTGAGGCCGTAACCGCCGGTATTGCCGAAGCCTACGTGAACCAGCAGCTGGACTTGCTGCAGCAGGTGCGTGAGGCTCTGGGCAACCCCCAGCACCTCATCCCCAGCATAGAAAAGCAGACCGAGGAAATGGCGGCCCTGCGCAAGCAGATTGAGCAGTTCGAGCAGCAGAGCATCAATCAGCAGAAAGACCAGCTGGTGGGCCAGGTGAAGCCGCTGAACGGCGTCAACTTCCTGGCCGCTGTGGTGCAGGCTTCTTCAGCCGATGGTTTGAAAACCCTGGCGTACAACCTGCGCCAGGCCGTGCCCAATCTGGTAGCGGTGCTGGGTGCTGAAATTGATGGCAAGCCGCAGTTGGCCGTGATGCTGGACGATGAGCTGGCCAAAGCCGGCAAGCTGAACGCCACCACCCTGGTGCGCGAGCTGGCCAAGGAAATACAGGGTGGGGGTGGCGGTCAGCCGTTCTTCGCTACGGCCGGTGGTAAGAATGCGGCTGGTCTGGGGGCTGCTATTGGTAAGGCGGAGGAGCTTGTAGGAAGGTCACTCCAGTAGGCAGATTTCGGCTTGTTGATTGATTAAATTGTTATGTTAATGGGCGTTATGTTGTATGACATAGCGCCCATTTTTATGTAAATGATAAAGTGAAAAATCTGATTCTGATGATTGGCTTATGCTTGCTTGCGCATCTGGGTAGTGCCCAGGTTATATCCAAAGAGCAAACCTTATTCTACGTATTTCTTGACTCTGCCTCTGTTAATGAACAAGATGCGGTATACCATGTGCTAAGGCTGGAAGCGCCTGGAAGATCCCGCCTAGACAGTATGTTCTTCGTGGCCTCCCGAAAACTGCTAAAAGTGCAGAAAACCCAGTGGCAGCCCAACGGTGATACCTTGACTGAAACAGCGCAGTGGCGGGCTAACGGTAAAAGGCATTTTATACGTCACGAAATAGGGCGTAAAACTCACGGCGAATTCCTACGCTTTCATACAACCGGCCAACTCCAAAAAAAGGCTCAATATGCTCAGGGCGTGGAATTAAGTGCCGAATGCTTCTCGGAATCTGGTTCTTCAATGCCCTGTAAAGAATATAAGTACACGGAGAAGATGCCAGAATTTCCCGGCTGCCAGCGTGCCTTGCTAAACTTTATTGGCAGTTCTATTCGCTATCCAAAAGCGGCACGAAAAAGTCATCAGGAAGGAAAGGTATTTACCACGTTTGTGATTGACGAGACAGGAAGAATCCGAAATGCTCAGGTAAGGAAAGGGGTTTCTCCGGAGCTGGATGCGGAAGCACTTCGGGTAATAAATGCTATACCCGCTTTTATTCCAGGGCAGCAGGACGGTGAAAATGTGCCGGTATATTTTATTGTTCCCATCACTTTTGCCATTCAGTAGCTTCCTGCTGGCGTGTTAGAGCATAAATGTTAGGTTGCCGCGCTTATGAGTTTTTTACTCGTAGCCGCGACTACCCGCTTAAATGTGAGCATCCTGCTATGGAATACAGAAACTAATTACCTGCGGATGCGACTCCCAAAGGCTATGTTGGCCGGTCGGCTTTGTGCAGCGGGTATTGGGGATTCATCCGCACCAACGCGTTGCGCAGGATGTGGGCCACTTCGTAGGCTTTGTACCAATTTTGGTCGGCGGGCACAATGTGCCAGGGGCAGCTCTCGGGGTTACAGTGCCTGAATACGTCCTCGTACATCTTTACATACTGGGGCCACTGCGCTACTTTTTCCTCGTCGCCGGCTTCATACTTCCAACGCTTATTAGGGTCTGTGACGCGCTCCATCAACCGCTCGCGCTGCTCTTTCTGTGATATATGAAGGTAAAATTTGAGTATCGTAGTGCCGGAGTTCTGCAGTAGCTTTTCAAATGCATTTATAGCCGCAAAACGCCACCGGGCTTCTTCCGCATCAATTAATCCGGTGACTCTGGTAATCAATACATCCTCATAATGGGAGCGGTTAAAGACCTGCATCATTCCCCGGCGAGGCGTTTTTTGGTGTATCCGCCACAGGAAATCGTGCGCTAGCTCCTCATTGGTAGGCTCTTTAAAGGAATGCACCTGTATGCCCTGTGGGTTTATTCCACTGAACACCTGCCGGATGAGGCCGTCTTTTCCACTGGCATCCATTCCTTGCAATATGATCAGGACGCTGTGCCGGTTTTCGGCGTAAAGGCGGTTCTGAAGCTCAATCAGCTCTTGTATGAGGCGTTGCAACTTCACTTCAGTAGATGCCTTCTTCATGTTATGGGGAGCATGGGTAGGCAGCTTGCTTAGCTCGAAGTCGGTGGTATCGGTATTCATAGCGCAGGGAAAACAAGGGTTAAGCACACAATCACTCATGATGCTACCTTAATTTCGCCATGAAACAAAGCCTGATCTAAATCTGACTTTGCTTTATCAGTGAATCAGGACAGGAAGAAACTGAATATTGCAGCCCGGTTGTGACTTCAGGCGCGGGCTTCATACTTAATCAGCCACTCATGGCCATTGCCCGGGCTGGCTAAGGCAATAGCGTGTAGTGGCGGTGGGTTTAGGAGCCGAAGTGGAGAAGGCAGATGAGCGGATAGAATAGTCGTTGGGCTAAGCTTGTATTTTTACCGGAGGACAGTATTTTTGAACGTCTATATAACTGCAAAACCGAGCGTTGTAAGGTACTGGGGGCATCCCCGCTACTTTGCAACGCCCGGTTTTTTTATTCCATAGCTTCTCCATTATTCTTCATTCATATTGATTCCCGAATGCGTATTTCTACCCTTGTTCTAGCCGGCACGCTGCTGGCTGGTGTTACCACCACCGCCTCGGCCCAGACTTTTACCGACCCGGGCGCCTACAACAACTTTATTATTGGCGAGCAGCGGGCCATGCTCAAAAAGAACCTGCGCTACATCAGCAAGGCCGCCCACAGCGACAATGAGAAAAAGATTGATGCCAAGCGCCTGGACCTGGTAAAGCAGACTGAGTTGTCGCTCAACCGTTTGGCCAAACTGCCCGCTTTTGAGGATGATAAAGGCTTTAAAGACCAAACCACCGAAGCCTTTTACCAGCTGCTGAAAGTGTATTCTGAGGACTACAAAGCAGTGGACATGATGGCCTCCACGCGCACGGGCAGCGTGGAAAATATGGAGCGCTACCTGCACGCCCAGGAAGTGGCCGAAGCCAAGCTGCAGGTGGTAAACGACAGTGTGAATGCCGCCCAGTCACGCTTTGCCAAGCGCCATAAAATGAGCATCAGCGAAGATCCGGAAGGCAAACGCCTGGCCCAGTACATGCGGCAGGTATCAGAAGTGAATGCCTACCAGCACCAGGTTTTCCTGGCGCAGTTCCGCACGGAGAAAGGCTGTGCCATGATTGCTGATGCCATGCGCCTGCAGAATGCTGGCGAATTTGAAGTGGCCCGGGTGAAATTGCTGGAGGATACCAAACTGGCGCTGGCCAGCCTGGCTGCCGTGCCCGCTTTCCGGGGCAAGGATGTACAGTACCGCGACGCGGCCCGCAACCTGGCCAGGCATTATAACAGCATGTGTGCCAATCAATATGTGAAAATGAAAGACCTGATGGAGCGCAAAGACAACCTCAGCCAGGCCGATGTTGATGCGTACAATAAGTACATCAACTTCTATAACACCCAGAACCAAAAGGTGACAGAGGCCTATAACCGCGCCGGCAGTGTTTTCATGGCTACTTACGTGCCCGTGTTTAACGATTAGCTAACCAACTGCTTCTTTCAGCAGTTAGATGAAAACCGAGCCGGTACGATACCCGGCTCGGTTTTTTTGTCTCCCTGCGGCGCCGGATAGTTTTTATCTTGCAGCCGCATTGCGGCCTTTACCACCGCAACGGCTCACTTTGATTGATATGGACGAAGCAATAAAAGCCAAATACCAGCCCGTCATCGGCCTCGAAGTACACGCACAGCTGCTCACGCGCAGCAAAATGTACTCCTCAGATGAGAATGAGTACGGCGCGCTGCCCAACCACAACCTCTCGGTTATTACGCTGGGCCACCCCGGCACGCTGCCGCGCGTAAACTACTCGGCCGTGGAGTATGCCATGAAAATGGGCCTGGCTACCAGCTGCCACATTACGCGCACCAACCTGTTTGCGCGCAAAAACTATTTCTACCCCGACCTTCCCAAGGGCTACCAGATTACCCAGGACAAAACCCCCATTTGCACCGCCGGCCACGTAGTAGTGCGCCTTGCCGATGGCACGGAGAAGAAAATCGGGATTACGCGCATTCACATGGAGGAAGACGCGGGCAAGAGCATGCACCTGGCCGGCGAAACCGAAACTCTGGTGGATCTGAACCGCGCGGGCGTGCCGCTCATCGAAATTGTGTCGGAGCCGGATATCCGCAACTCGGAGGAGGCCTACGCCTACCTCACCGAAATCAAGAAGCTGGTGCAGTACCTGGAGGTCTGCGACGGCAACATGGAGGAAGGCTCCCTGCGCTGCGACGCCAACATTTCCGTGATGCTGCATGGCGCCGAGCAGTTCGGCACCAAGGTGGAGGTGAAAAACATGAACTCCTTCCGCAACGTGCAGCGCGCCATTGAGCACGAAATAGAGAGGCAGATTGCCATTCTGGAAGCCGGTGGCGTGATTGACAGCGAAACCCGGGGCTTTGACGCCACTACCGGCACCACCAGCGGGCAGCGCAGCAAGGAAACCATGAACGACTACCGGTACTTCCCGGAGCCCGATCTGCCGCCCGTTATTATTGATGATGCCTGGCTGCACCGCATGCAGCAGGAGCTGCCCGCGCTGCCGCACCAGCTCTACGCCCGCTTCACCGGCGAGCTGGGCCTGTCCGACTACGATGCCTCCGTGCTGACGGTGGAGAAGGACGTGGCCTTGTTCTTTGATGAGCTGACGCGCCTCACGCCCAACGCCAAAGCCGCCGCCAATTGGGTGCAGGGCCCGGTGAAGTCGTTCCTGAACGAGCGCGCCCTCACGCTGGACCAGTTCCCGCTCAGCGCCCGCCAGCTGGCCGACATCATTCAGCTCATCGACGAAAACAAGATCAGCCACTCCGTGGCTTCCAAGCAGCTTTATCCTTATCTGCTGGAGAACCCTACGCAGTCGGCGGCTGAGGCGGCCGAGGCGCAGGGCCTCTTGCAGCAGTCGGATGCCGGCGCGCTGGAAACCATGATTCAGCAGGTGCTGGATGCCAACCCGGCTAAAGTAGCCGAGTACCGCGCCGGCAAAAAGAGCCTGACGGGCATGTTTATGGGTGAGCTGATGAAGCTGACCGGTGGCAAAGCCGACCCCAAAATGGCCAACCAGCTGCTGCGCCAGAAACTGGATGCTTAGCTTTAAGGACCAATTACAGTAACCCGAAAAACCACCAATAGCCCCGTGCTGTTGGTGGTTTTTCGCTTTTAAGCTTCTCTTCTATACCTTGTTATCCGGGCTGGCTGCCGGGCTATGCTGCCAGGAGAATATGCCGGGAATGCGCTGGTCCCATGGCATTCTTCCCGAATAATCCTGAATTAAGACGAAAACCGGCAACTTGCAGCTCCAAACCTGGTCTTTGACCAAACGGCCGGTAAGCCCGCAGCTTACCAAGACGACTGATGCTGAAAAACCCTAAAAGTTTGCTTCTGATTGGCTCTGTGTTGTGCATGGCCAATGCATGTAATAAATCGAACGTGCCCACCACCACTTCCGCTACCACCCCTGGCTCTGGCTACCAGATCAGTGGGCAGCTGAGCAACGCGCCGGCGGGTACCAAAGTGTATCTGGCGGAGCTGGGAGAGGCCCAGTTCGTTTCGCGCGATACCGCCTCGGTAGACGACAAAGGCCACTTCACCTTTAAAGGCACGGTGCCGGAAGCTGGCTTGTATCAGATAAAGCTGAACGATCAGAACCAGGCCCTGGTGGCCCTGGATAACAGCACCAATCTGGAGCTGAGCGGTGATGCTACCCGCTTGTCGGAAGGGTATACCGTAAAGGGCTCCGAAGACTCGGAGATGCTGCGCCAGCTGGGTGCGGTGCTGGGCAAGGGCCGGGCTTCGGCGCAGGCTCTGGAGCAGCGCTATAACGCCGCCGCCTCCTCCGGCCGTGCCGATTCTATGCAGGCCATTGAAGCCCAGTACATGGCGGCGCAGGCCCGCAACTCGGCGGCCATCAAAAAGCTTGTGCGGCAGCGGCCTACGTCGGTAGCCTCGGCTTTCGTGGTCAACAACCTCATCAACCCCGACGAGGAGTTTGCCTTTGCTGATTCCATGGCCACGCTTTTCAAGAAAGCTATGCCAGAGTCGCGCTACACCAAGGCGCTGGTAGCGCGCCTGGACCCCATGCGCGTGACGGCCGTAGGCGCCGAAGCCCCGGAAATTAACCTGACCGCCCCGGATGGCAAGCCGGTAGCCCTCAGCAGCCTGCGCGGCAAATACGTGCTCCTCGATTTCTGGGCTTCCTGGTGCGGCCCCTGCCGCAAGGAAAATCCCAACGTGGTGAAGGCTTACCAGAAGTTCAAAGGCAAAGGCTTTGAAATCTATAGCGTGTCGCTGGACCAAAACCGCGAGAAGTGGCTGAAAGCCATCAAGGACGATAACCTGACCTGGACCCACGTTTCGGACCTGAAAGCCTGGGACAGCGCCGCCGGCAAAGCCTATGGCATTACCTCCATTCCCATGTCGTTGCTGCTGGATCCGCAGGGGCGCATTATTGCCAAAAACCTGCGCGGCCCCGCGCTGGAAGCCAAGCTGGCTTCGGTGCTGAAATAAGCAGCGGTTATTGGATAAAAGGCCTGCTTCTCCCGGGAAGCAGGCCTTTTTTATGCCTCATGGCTAAGATATCAATAGGGGAGATTATCTTTCACCATTTTTCTTTTCAGTTGAAGTAGACTTATCCCTTACACTTACTTATTCCTGCTTTTTAGTGAAAACACAATTACTATGGATGGCGGCGGCCCTCCTGTTACAGGCCGGCGCCGGCCAGGCCCAAACAGCGCCCCCGGCTAAAACCTCTCCCTTAGCTGCCCGGCGCCTGGTTTATGCCTCGCCCTTTGAAGAAGCAGCGCTGACAAGCAAGGCCCCGGCCTCGGAAAAAGGATACCTCGCGCAGCTTATGGCAGCGGGCCCGGGCGTAGGCGAGCCGCACCTGCAGAAAGCGCAGCAGGTACTCACTAACCTCTATGCGCAGATAGATGCTACCAAGCCGGCCTCTAAGCCGCTGGCCAAACAGGTGCGCACCATTTTCGAGTTGGCGCACCAACAGTTTTTAACCAAGTATGAAGACAAAGCCACCTTCGACCAGACCATAGAAGGTGGGGTGTACAATTGCGTAAGCGCCTCCGCGCTGTATGCGCTGATATTTGAGCACTATCAGATTCCATATGCCATCAAACTAAAGCCCACGCACGTGTATGTGGTGGCTGATCCGCAGGGGGGCAACATAGTGGTAGAAGGCACTGATCCCAAAGGCGGCTATTTCCTGCCCGATGCGCGCTTTAAAAAGGCTTATGTAGAATTCCTCACGGAGCACAAGCTGGTAAGCCAGGCCGAAGTGACGAAGCTGGGGACGGAGGAAATCTTTAAGCAGAAATTTCAGGCCGATAAATCCATTCAGCTGCCGCAGCTGATTTCCCTGCAGTATTACAACCAGGGAGTAACAGCCCTGGTAGAAGAAGATGGAGAGCGGGCTTACCGGGCCCTGCAGAAAGCCGAGAAGCTTTTTCCGGCCGATGAAACCAAGTACCTGGTTACCCAAAGCCTGCGCCAGCGGCTGCAGGGTATCAGCTACAGCAAGCTGGAGGATGTGGAGATTCTCACAGATTTCTACGCCCGTCAGTCGGCTGATAAGTACCATGATGAGTGCTTAGGTGACTTCCGCCAGCTTACCCAGAAATTCCTGCTGGATAAAGGGGATACCGCTACCTACCGGGCTACCTATCAGGCCTTCCAGGGCAGCGTGGCAGATTCTGCTACCCGCGCCAATATTTCCTACGTCTACTACATGCAGCAGGGCCGCATGCAGATGCTGAAGCAGAATAATCTGGGAGCTTTTCCGCTGCTGATGCAGGCGTATGAATATAACTCCACCAGCCCCGAGCTGCAGGGATTAACCATGGCGGTGGTGCATGAGGAGAACAGCCGCACCAATGGCGGTATTCGTATGCTGCGCCACCTGGAGCTGTATGCCTATGAGCATCCTAAGCAGAAAGGCAACCCATTGCTTCAGAAAGCCTATCTGCAAACCTATGCCCGCGCCACCTATGATTATTTTGTGCAGGGCAAGCGCCCGGAAGGAAAGCGGCACCTGGCCCTGTTTGAGCAGGCCCGCACCCGGAAAGGCGCCGAAATAGAAGCGCAAACGGTAGCCTCCGTTTATCTGTCGGCCAGCATTGCCTCTTTGAAAGATCGGGACACGGCCAGCACCGGAGCGTATGCCCGCAAAGGCCTGACGTTTGATCCTACCAACCAGCAGCTACGGGAGCTTGCCCGGTTTAAGTAATTGCTACACAATCAAAAGAGCCAGCCATCTGATTTAGATGGCTGGCTCTTTTGATTGGAGGATATCCCTGTTCAATTCAGAAACATGCGCTGCATGGCCTGCCAGAGTAGCTTTTTGCGGCTGTTATCTTCCTCAATCAATTCGATTTCGGCGGCTGGCAGATAGGCGGCATCGCCTACCAGCAGAACCGGCTCATACAGCTGGGTTTTATGCACGGCTACATCCAGCAGGTTTTTGCCGAAGCCAATGATTTGCTTGCCGGCCAGCTTTTGCCGCAGCGTGCTCAGTGCCACCGGCAGGTGCGACTCCACATTAATCAAAACCACATCTTCCATCACCAGCCGAATAGCTTTCAGCAGGTTATTCAGGAAGAAGTTGCGGGGAAGGCGCTGGAACAACACGGGGTCCATGCGCACCAGGATAAGCAGGCCGTTGGGGTTGCTGCCCAGGGTGGTGAAGGGCGTTTCGGTGAGCGGCGGTGCAGTGCGAACCGGGGGTGCCGGGGCAGCAGCTACTGGCGCTGGGGCCGCAACCGGCGTTGCAACGGGTGCAACCGGAGGTGCCGGCTGGGGCTTCAGCTGACCCAGGGAAGGCAGCCGGCTCACACTGGCGGGTGCCGGCATAGGAGTAGAGGGCGTAACGGACGCCGCCACCACCGGAGCCGCAGCAGTTGCTGGCTGGAGCACTGGGATAGGGGCAATAGTCGGGGCTGCCGCCAATGCCGGTTTAGCAGCGGGCGCGGTTGCTTCTTCCCCCACCGTGTATAACGTCACGTTGGCGTAGAACTCCTGAAAAAAAGCAAGGTTAGCGTCTTGCATGGTTGAGGCCCGGCGGGGGCGCTGACTATAGTTCGAAAAGAGCTTTCAGCTCGGTGGCGTCGGTGGGCTTCATGCGGCCGGCCAGAATCAGGCGCAGTTGGCGGCGGCGCAGGGCCCCGTCATACAGCCTGATTTCCTCGTCGCTTTCGGGCACCGCCTCTGGCACGTCAATCGGGCGGCCCGACTGGTCTACGGCCACAAAGGTGAAGAAGGCTTCGTTGCTTTTTACCTTGGTGCCGCTGGGAATATCCTCGGCCCACACATCAATATGCACTTCCATAGAGGAGCTGAAAGCGCGCGTTACCTGCGCCTGCAGCGTTACCACGTTGCCCAGCCGAATAGAGTCGCGGAAGGAAACGTTGTCGACGGAGGCCGTAACCACAATGCGGTTGGAGTGCTTTTGCGCGGCAATGGCAGCGGCAATGTCCATCAAATGCATCATGCGGCCACCCATCATGTTGTTGAGGGTATTGGTATCGTTGGGCAGGACCAGCTCGGTCATGTTCACGAATGATTCTTTGACGGGCTTCTGTTTGCGCGAGAGCATGTATAGGGATTATGCAGATTAGGGTCGCAAAGATACGAGGAGTGAAATAGTGAGTTGGTGAAATAGTGAGTTATCGTTCTGACTGCGCCAGCGGCCCAATAAACTCACCATATTCATAAACTCACTATTTCACTTCTGCCAGCCGGCTTCGCCCAGCAGGGGTACAAACCGGAAAACCTCAAAGTCTTCCCGGGCAAAGGATTCTTCAGACTCCCTCACTACGCGCACCATGCGCTGGCTGTTGGCATCGCCCACGGGAATCACCAGCGCGCCACCCACGCGTAGCTGGCGCAGCAGGGGTCGGGGCAGGGTAGGCGAGCCGGCCGTCACCAGAATCTTGTCGTAGGGGGCGTAGTCGGGCAGGCCCAGGGAACCATCGCCACAGAACAGATGGGCGGGCGCCTGCATGCGGGCCAGCAGGCGCTGCGTGCGCTCAAACAACACCCGGTTGTACTCAATGCTGTATACCTGTGCCTGGAGGGCCAGCAGCACAGAGCACTGGTACCCTGAGCCTGTCCCGATTTCCAGCACCCGGTCGGTGGGCTGCACCTGCAGCAGCTGCGACTGATAGGCCACAGTGTAGGGCTGGGAAATGGTCTGGCCTTCGCCAATGGGAAACGCCTTATCCTGGTAGGCGTGCTCCCGGAAGGCGGGCTCAAAAAACAGATGGCGCGGCACCTGCTCTATGGCCGCCAGCACCCGCGCGTCCTCAATGCCTTTGCGGCGCAGCTCGGCTACCAACGCTCGGCGCTGCCCACGGTGCCGGTAAGTGTCGGTTTGCATACGCGCAGCAGGTTTAGGGTTCACCAGAATGCCTACCTTTGCGCGGCCCACAGGCACTTCGCAACGGAACTGGAGTTAGCAAAACTATCATTTGCCAGCCAGAATACCGCGTTTTGCTTTCCGGGGCTCCTTCTTTTCGTCTCCCGTATTTCCTTCGCTTGATCCGTACATTCCAGAAGCTCAAACTTATGGCCGCCGACTTCGTCGGCGCACTGTTGGCATGGATGGCGTTTTACCTGCTGCGCAAATACCTGCTCGGCGAGTTAGTGGAAGGGTACCGGTTCACCAGTGGGGAGTTGTTCACGGTGATTGGCTCGGCCCTGATGATTGCCAGCTTCTGGCTGATTCTCTACACCCTCATTGGCGAGTACCGCGACATTTTCCGCAAGTCGCGGCTGGGCGAAATCATTCGCCTGGCGCAGATGTCGGTGCTGGGGGCGCTGGTAATCTTCTTTGCGCTGCTGCTCGATGACCAGGGCATCAGCAACTACCGGCTGTATTATCGCACCATCACGTCGTATTTTCTGCTGCATTTTCTGATTACGGCCGTGTTTCGCACCTGGGCCGTTACCAGCGTGCAGCATCTGGTGCGCCGCGGAATCATTGCCTTTAACACCCTGATTGTGGGCTCCAACGGCCTGGCCTGCGAGGTACACAAGGAGCTGAACCGCACCACCCGCTACCTGGGCCTCCGGGTAATTGGGTACGTGCCGGTGGGCAATACCGTAGCCCCGGCGCTGGCGGAGGTGCTGCCGCAGCATGGCAGCTATCAGGAGTTGCCCGAGCTGATCCGGAGCCTGCAGGTGGAGCAGATTGTTATTGCCATGGAGCCCGGGGAGCATCGGTTGGTGCAGGATATTCTTACCCTGCTGGAGGGCACGCCCGCCCGCGTCAGCATTCTGCCCGACCTCTACCAGATGCTGCTGGGCTCGGTGAAGGTAAACCACGTATTTGGCACCCCGCTCATCGAGATAAAGCAGGACTTGCTGCCCGTGTGGCAGGAGGTAGCCAAGCGGGGTATGGATATAGTGGGCTCGGTGCTGTTTCTGATTCTGGCCTGGCCCATTTATGCCTTCACCGCCATTATGGTGCGGTTGTCCTCGCCGGGACCAATCTTCTATAGTCAGGAGCGCATTGGCCGGCAGGGCATTCCATTCATGATCTACAAGTTCCGCTCCATGTACGTGGATGCGGAGGAGCGGGGCCCTTCGCTTTCCTCGCAAAACGACCCGCGCATTACGCCCTGGGGCCGCTTTATGCGCAAAGTGCGCCTCGATGAGCTGCCGCAGTTCTGGAACGTAGTGAAGGGCGACATGAGCCTGGTAGGCCCGCGCCCGGAGCGCCAGTACTACATCGACCAGATTATGCTGGTGGCCCCGCACTATCGGCACCTGCACCGCGTGCGCCCCGGCATTACCAGCTTGGGCCAGGTGAAATACGGCTACGCCGAAACCGTGGAGCAAATGGTGCAGCGCCTCAAATTCGATATCCTGTACATCGAAAACATGAGCCTGGCGATGGATTTCCGCGTGATGCTGTATACCCTCAAGATTATTCTGGAGGGGCGCGGCCAGTAGTTATTGATTTTTGAAGGGATTGGTCAAACAGTTTCGGCCCCAATCCATTTCATAGCGCAGCATGCATACTTCATCAGTAAGAACAACCTCATGTTCACCGGAATTATAGAAGGGCTGGGTACTATCCAGGACATTAAGCGCGAAGGCACCAACCTGCATTTCACCGTGGCTTCGCCGTTTGCCGCCGAGCTGAAGATTGACCAAAGCGTAGCCCACGACGGCGTGTGCCTGACCGTAGTGGCCGTAGATGGCATGGCCGGCACGCACGTGGTAACGGCCATCGACGAAACCCTGCAGAAAACCAACCTGAGCCAGTGGCAGCCCGGGCGCCGGGTAAACCTGGAGCGCTGCCTGGCCGCCAACGGCCGCTTTGATGGCCACATTGTGCAGGGCCACGTGGACCTCACCGCCACCTGCACCGCCGTGGAAGACCAGAACGGCAGCTGGGTTTTTCGCTTCCGCCACGAGCCCGGCCCCGGCCGCGTAACCGTAGAAAAAGGCTCTATCTGCATCAACGGCACCAGCCTCACCTGCTTCGACAGCACCGACGACACCTTTGCCGTGGCCATCATTCCCTACACCTACGAGCACACCACCTTCCAGGACCTGCAGCCCGGCGACAAGGTGAACCTGGAATTTGATATCGTGGGCAAGTACGTGGCGAAGCTGTTGGGGAAGTAGCGCTCATTATAGTGGCGCTTAGCTGCATAGTAGGCTCTCTACCAACACAAAGCCCCATCTGCTACAGGCGGGGCTTTGTGTTGGTATACATTTCTGAAGCGGCGGCTTCAGGCATTGGAGTGAATTTTAGACACTTTAACTGGCACGCGCACCGCCAGCCTTTCATAAGCCATGGCGGCCAGCCAGGCCAGTAAGCTGCCTAAAGTAGCTCCTGCGGCTACGTCGCTGGGATAATGTGCCCCCAGGTAAATGCGGCTATAACTGATCAGAACAGCCCACACGAACAGGATAATCTTGGCGATGCGGAAGCGCCGGGGCAGGATAATGCAAAGAAAGACCGCCAAGGCAAAGGAGTTGGCCGCGTGCGAGGACAGAAAGCCGAACTGTCCGCCGCACCCATGCACCAGATTGAGCGTGGCGGAAAGCTCCGGGTCGTGGCAGGGGCGCAGGCGGGCGAAATACGGTTTAAACAGGCGGCTGGAAATGCTGTCGGCCAGGGCTATGACAATGCCCAGCAGGGGCAGGGCTATTAAAGCACGGCGCTGCAGGTAGTAGCCCAGCACCACTACCATTACAAAATAGGCCGGAAACCACACAAAGCGCTCCGACAGGAACACCATCAGGGAATCGAGCCAATGCCAGTGGCGCGAATTGGCGGCTACCAGCAGCCAGCGGTCTAAGCCTTGCAGCAGTTCAATCAAACGGAAGGGTGGGTGGCAAGCCAGTCTACGCCTTTGCGCAGCCAGGTTTGGGTGGCAGCTTCGGGCGAGCCGGGCTCGGGTTGCAGGTTATAGTGCCACTCGCACTGGGGCGGCAGGCTCATCAGAATGCTTTCGGTGCGGCCGCCGGTTTCCAGGCCGAATTTGGTGCCCCGGTCAATGGCCAGGTTGAACTCGGCGTAGCGGCCGCGGCGTACCAGCTGCCATTTTTTCTGCTGATCCGTGAAAGACAGCGCGGCGTTGCGGCGCATCAACTCGGTGTAGGTGCGGCCGTATACTTCGCCTACTTCGCGCACAAAGGCAAACAGGGCCTCCCGGTCGCCGTGTTTGCCCACGGTGAGGCGGTCGAAGAAAATGCCGCCGATGCCGCGGGTTTCCTGGCGGTGCGTGATAAAGAAGTACTCGTCGGCCCACTCCTTAAAGCGGGTGTAGTAAGTGGTGTCGTGGCGCTGGCATACCTCGGCAATCTGCTCATGAAACCAGCGGGCCTGCTCTACATCCACATAAATAGGCGTGAGGTCTAAGCCGCCGCCAAACCACGCTTCCCCGTTGCCGGCCTCAAAGTAGCGCACGTTCATGTGCGAAATGGGCACCATGGGGCTGCCCGGGTGTTGAACTACTGATACGCCGGTGGCAAAATACTCGGGGTTGGGCATGAGTAGCACGCGGGCCGCCTGCTCACTCATGGTACCCGAAACAGCCGAAAAATTCACGCCGCCTTTTTCCAGAATATTCCCGTTGGTGATAACGCGGGAACGGCCGCCGCCGCCACCGTGGTGCTGCCAGGCATCTTCCTGAAAGCGGGCCAGCCCGTCGGCTTCTTCCAGCTGCTGACACAGCCAGTCCTGAAACTGGCGCATCCAGTCAGCCACCGTGTCGCGGAAGGCAGGAGCGGGGGTGGGAACGGGGAATGTAGGAGCGGAAGCGAGCATAGTATCCATAAAACAGCGGGGCTTAAGTTTGGGGCAAACCTCGGGGGTAAAAAGAACCCGAAACCTGATAAAAGTCAGGGCCGCCGCTGTTTTTTATTCTGCAAAGATAGGCAGTTTGGTCTGTAGCGCGAAGCGCCGGCTCCGCGTACGAGCAGCGCGAGTAGCAGGCGTCAGCATACGTTAGAACTCGCTGCACTCGTGCGCGAAGCCGGCGCTTCGCGCTACTTTTCGTTGAGACAACTATAAACCAACCGCCTTTTCCATCACCAGCAAGTCCAGGGGTTGGCGGGGCAGGCCAAAGCGTGGGTCGGTGGGGAAAGCCACGGTTTCGCCGGTGCGCTGGTAGCCGTGCCGCTCATACCAGGCCAGCAGCTCGTGTCGCACGGAAATAACCGTCATGCGCACCACGGGAAGACCCAACTGCCGGGCCTGATTTTCGCCGGCCTGCAGCAGCTGTTTGCCAATACCCAACGCCTGCTTATCGGGGGCTACGGAGAGCATGCCCAGGTAAAGGGCATCGGGCAGGTGCTGCAGGTACACGCAGCCCACTATGGTGCCAGCAGGGGTGCGTGCCAGCAGAATGGTGGCGTTTTCCGGGGCCAGCATCTCACGCAGATTGTCGTCATCGGTGCGCTGCCCGCCCAGCAGGTGCGCCTCGGTGGTCCAGCCCTGTTGGGAAGCCTCGCCGCGGTATGCGCTGTTGACCAGCGTTACCAATTCTATAATATCGGTTTCGGTAGCAGGAGAAACGTGCAGGGTGGTTAGCATGCGACAAAGGTAAGGCCTGAAAGAATTTGCGGCTTTCTGCAACGCCTCGCCTTTGTGGGGGCTCTCCCGTTAACAATCTTATAGCTTTTGATTTATGAAAAAGATCTTATGTTTTAGCTGGCTGCTGGCCGGCAGCCTGGCGTTTTGCGGCGCAGCGCAGGCCCAAACAGCTCCTGCCAGTGAAGCTCCCTCCACCGGAAAGCCAGCCTTCCTCCGGCTGGGGTTAGGCACGGCCTACGATATTGAGGGGTACTACCGCAGCGCCCGGGTGAGCGTGGAGTATGCGCCCATGCTGAGCCGGAGAATAGGGCTGGCCAGCCGGGTGGTGGGCCTGGTAGGCAAACCCACCAGCGGCATGGAAACCCAGCTGCCCAACCAGAACTACAAGGGCGGCTATCTGGAGCAGGAAGTAGTGTTTTACCCGTTTGAGAACAATCAGCGGCTGAACCTGGGCCTCGGGGCCGGCGGCTTTGCCGGTTTCTATCGGCTTAACGGCTTCGACCACTATACGGCCGTGGACGGCAAATTCACGGAGTACCAGTTAGAGCGGCGGCAGGGGTTTCATGGTGGCTACCTGCTTTCCCTGAACCTGGATGTGGCCCTTGGCGAAACCAAGCGCTGGCGGGTAGGCACGAAAGCTACCCTCCAAAACGGAGCGGAGGGCAACCGCCGCGCCTCTACCTACAATCTGACCCTGGCGCGCCGGCTCTAACAAGCCTTTCCGGCAGAGTTAGCAACAAAAAGCCCGCTTGGCCCGTCCGGTCAGGCGGGCTTTTTGTTGTTCCTTCTAGAGAGAGACCTTGAGACACGAGTTTCTGCGGGTTAGCCTAATGAAGCGGGCTCCTTACTAACCTCATCACCTTCATTGTGTAACTTCGCCCCGCACCTACCAACTGCACATGACCTCTGATACTGTTGCTGCGCTGAACGCCGAAGTTGCCACTACCCACCCCGACCGTGCCACCCTCACGCGAGCCTACCGCCTCATGCGCACGGCCGATGAAATGGCCCGCCTCTACGAAGAAAACAAAGCCATAACGGCTAAATACGTGCATGCCACGGCCCGCGGCCACGAGGCCATTCAGCTGGCCGCGGCCTTCCACCTTACGGCCCAGGACTACGCCGCGCCTTATTACCGCGACGACGCCATGCTTCTGGGCATGGGCCTGCAGCCCTATGAGCTTATGCTGCAGCTCATGGCCAAGCGCGACGACCCCTTTTCCGGGGGGCGCACCTACTACTGCCATCCTTCCCTGCGCCGCGCCGGCTTCCCGGTCATCCCACATCAAAGCTCGGCCACCGGCATGCAGGCCATTCCGGCCACGGGCACGGCCCACGGCATTAAGTACCTGGAAAGCCAGGGGCTGCTGACGGATGAGTTAGACGCTTCGCAGTTTCCCATTTCGCTTTGCTCCATCGGCGACGGGGCCATGACAGAGGGAGAAGTTTCGGAAGCCCTGCAAATGGCCGTACTACATCAGCTGCCCATTATTTACCTGGTGCAGGACAATGATTGGGGTATTTCCGCCACCAGCCGCGAGATGCGCGCCATGGATGCCTACGAGTTTGCGGCCGGCTTTAAGGGGCTGCACCGCCTGCAGTTTGATGGGGCCGATTTCTTGGCCAGCTATGCCGGCATGGCCGAAGCCTTCGACTACGCCCGCCAGCGCCAGGGCCCGGTGCTGGTACACGCCAGGTGCCCGTTGCTGGGTCACCACACCAGCGGCGTGCGCCGGGAGTGGTACCGCGGCGACGATCTGGCCGCGCATACCCTCAACGACCCGCTGCCCCGCTTTCATCAGCAATTATTGGAGCTGGGCTTCGCCGAAGAAGAGCTGCAGCAGCTGGCCGATGAAGCCCGCGCTACCGTAGCAGCCGACTATCAGCGCGCCCTGGCCGCTCCCGCGCCCGATCCGGCTACTTTCCAGGACCATGAGTTTGCCCCGCCGGTCGTAACGGAAGAAGCCGGCGAGCGAAACCCCGCCGGCGCCGACAAAGCCCTGATGGTAGATGCCGCGCTGCACGCCGTGGATGATATTCTGCGCGAATTTCCCGAAGCCCTGTTTTATGGGCAGGACGTGGGCGGCGAGCTAGGTGGCGTGTTCCGTGAAGCCGCGCTCTTGGCTAAAAAGTACGGAGATGCCCGCGTATTCAACACACCCATTCAGGAAGCCTACATTGTGGGCAGCACGGCCGGCATGAGTGCCGTAGGCGCCAAGCCCATTGTGGAAGTGCAGTTTGCTGACTACATCTGGCCCGCCCTCAATCAGCTGGTGGAAGAGCTGTCGAAGTCCTGCTACCTCTCCAATGGCAAGTTCCCGGTTCAGTCGCTCATCCGGGTGCCTATTGGGGCCTACGGCGGGGGCGGGCCATACCATTCGGGCTCTATTGAAAGCACCCTGCTGACTATCCGGGGCATTAAAGTGGTGTACCCCAGCAATGCCGCCGATATGAAAGGGCTGATGCGCGCCGCCTTCCTGGACCCCAACCCGGTGGTAATGCTGGAGCACAAAGGCCTGTACTGGAGCAAAGTGCCCGGCACCGAAGATGCCAAAACCACCGAGCCCGCCACCGGCTACGTTATTCCGCTGGGCAAAGCAGCCATAGCCCAGGAAGCTGCCGCCGACAAGCTCCGCAACGGCGAAACCTGCGTGGTAGTAACCTACGGCATGGGCGTATACTGGGCCAAAACCGCCAGCAGGCAATTCCCGGGTCAGGTAGAAATTCTGGATCTGCGCACGCTGAATCCCCTGGATTTTGAGGCGGTGCAGGCCGCTGTGCTGCGCCATGGCAAGGTGCTGGTGCTGACGGAAGAACCCCTGCTGAACTCCTTCGCCGAAAGCCTGGCCGGCCGCATTCAGCGCCACTGCTTCCAGCGCCTAGATGCCCCGGTGTTCACGCTGGGTGCCGCCAACCTGCCGGCTATTGCCCTCAACGTAGACCTGGAACGGCAAATGTTACCCAACCCCGATAAAGTAGCCGCGACTTTAACTGAGCTGCTGGAGTATTAACAATAGCACGAACAGTAGCGCGAAGCTCCGGCTTCGCGGACGAGCGGAGCGAGTAACAGGCGTATGTGCCCACGCCGGAACTCGCGTTGCTTGTACGCGAAGCCGGAGCTTCGCGCTACTTTTTGGCTATAGAAACTGTTAGAAAGGATAGCCGATACCTACGTTCAGCGTAGGCGTGTTTTGCCAGGGCTTGTCTTTTTTGCGCCAGATGGCGAAGCGGTTAATGGCCCACTCGTCGCCGTCTACGGCCGTGGGGTCATAGATTTTGGTGGCAATATCCAGGCGGATAATCAGGAAAGTGAAGTCGAACCGGAAGCCGATACCGCTGCTCACCGCAAACTCTTTGTAAAAGCGGCCAGGGTCAAACTGCGCCCCGGGCCGGGGGTCGTTCTTCTGCAAGGACCATACATTGCCGAAGTCGGTGAACAGGGCGCCATCCAGGTAATCATACAAAGGGAAACGATACTCGGCGCTGCCTTCGAGCAAAAGCTCCCCGGGCTGCTCCACATTCTCATCCTGAATTGGCTTGCCACGGCTGTCCAACTGCACTACGCCTTCTTTCGTCAGCACGGAAGTGTAGGAACCGGGGCCGAGCCGGCGAGGGCGCCAGGCACGCAGGCTGGTACCGCCTCCGCCGAAGAAATACTTGTCGTAGGGTATAATGTAAGGTGAAGTGGAAGTGCCATCCTCAGCGGTAAGGCGCGTAGGTGTAAGGGCGTGGGCCAGGCCACCATTTAAGCGCCACACAAAGTAGGACTGGGACGTGAGCTTGTGGTAGCGACGGAAATCAGCGTTGAAGCGGGCGTAATCCAGCACTAGTACGCCGCCAACGGTGGTTTCTGCTTCCGTGCCTGAATTGTCGGTGGAACCGGGGCGCGTGTAGATGCGCCGACCCACGCCGCCTAATTCTGCGGTAGCCCGGAAGGAGCGTGCGTCGCGGGTTTGGTTAAAGTCGTTGCTGTTGTAGTAGGAAGTAGCGTTGGCGCTGGGTATCAGCAGGCTACCAAAGCTGCGCAGGAGGGCAGCATTGTTGGGGAGTTTCAGCAGGGCGTTCCTATATTCCTGATCCAGACGGCTGTTCACCAGGCTGATGTTCTGCACCGTGACTACATACTGCTGAAATACGTTGCGCTGCCAGATGTAGTCGTAGCTGGCCTCCAGGTTGGTGCGCGTATATTCGGGCCGGTCTACATACGTGAAGCTGGTAGAGATGCGCGTTTTGGGGTTGTAGCGGGTCAGGAACCGGTTGGTGCGCCAGGGTACCAGAAACTGCGGTAAAACCAGGCTGAGATTGGCACCCAGCTGGGTAGTACGAGAGGTAGAAAACTTGGATTCCTCACTGGGTGCTACCAGAGGAAACTGGCCTTCCAGGCCGGCCCGCAGGCCAATTTCCAGGACTTCGGCTCCGCCAAATACGTTGCGGGCTTTGAGCCGGAAGTTGCCGAACGGGCCCGGCAGGTTGGCTACTACAGTGCCCCCCAGCTCCGTGGTTTCCTGGAATTTCTTCTGCGGGGAGGCGTTTACTACCGCATCCAGGCGGTGCAGGCCACTGGCAGAGTCGCCGGCTACTTTCTGGTAGCTCACCGTGTTAAACCGGAACATATCCAGGTCGGCGAGCTGGCGCTGGGTGGTTTGCGTGTTGTTGAGGCTGTACACCGAGCCCGGCCGCACTTCCACCCGCTGATTCAGCACTTTGGTGCTGAAGCGGTGCTTGTACGCCAGGAAGTAGATAGAGTCGCGCACCAGCGTGTCGCGCCTCACGCCAAACCGGATGGCTCCGGCATCGGTCAGGAAACTCACATGCCGGATGGTGTAAATCTGATGCTGCTGGCCGGGGCCGGGGTTGGCAATGAGAGTGCGCAGGCGCACGGTGCCGGGCGCATAGCTGGTATCGGCCTCCAGGGTAATGTACTGCTGCCGAAAATCGTAATAGCCTGCATTCTTCAGCAGTTTTTCCAGCCGGGCCCTTTCCAGGCCAATGGCTTCCTCGCTGTACTGGTCGCCTTTATGAATAAGGGCCTGTTTCTGGTTTTCCAGCACCACCTTGGCTACCGCCGAGTCGGCAATGTCATAATCCAGCTGGGTATAACGGAACGGCTGGTTTTCGGTGACCTTATACGTCACCGTTACGCGCCGGTCCTTCACCGCATCCCGCGCACTTACGGAGCTTCGGAAAAATCCCTGCGACTTCAAAAATGTGCTCAGCTGCTCGGTAGTGCGTTCCGTGAGGGTAGAGTCGTACACTACGGGCGCCTCGCCCAAGCGCATCAGGGCATTGCCTTCGCTGAGAGCCAGCTGGTGACGGCGCGTGTGCCGCTCGCGCTTAATCAGCAGCTTTCCTACGGCCACGGAGTCGCGGCCCGCCTTCAGGATAAGGGAGTCGTACCTGGTCCGCTCGTCCTGCAGCTCCCGCTTAAGCGCGTCGGGCTTATAGAAATACTGCCCTAGCTGGTAGATTGCTAGCTTTGGGATGGGAAACCGGTTGTTGGGCTTCTGCTGATACAGGTTTTGCAGGCGGTCAGCATCGGCCTGCTGCACGCCTTCCAGCTTTATCTTATACAGCAGGTTTTGCCCCGGGAGCAGCAGCCGGGTAGGAGAGCAGGCCGGAAACAGGCTGCCTCCGGTCAACAGCAGAAAAACAAGTAGAACTCGCCGGCGCGCGGTCAGCACAATAGAAGAATATGATTTCAAAAGCAGTTGCCAAGTACGTGCATTCTTTGCAGCAGAAGAAATATCGACTGCGTAGCGGTGCCTTTCTGGTAGAAGGCGGCAAGAACGTATGCGAGTTGCTAAGTTCAGGACTTCTAACGGAACGACTGTTTGTTACGGCGGAATTTGCCGACAAAAATGCGCATTTGCTGCCGAAGGGCGTACCCACTGAGCTGGCCACGGAAGAGGAGCTGACCAAATTAGGCACCCTGGCCACCAACAATACGGCGCTGGCCGTAGCCCGCATTCCCGAAGAAACCCCGCTGCAGGCCGCCTCCAACCAGCTCCTGCTGGCCCTGGACCAGGTGCGCGACCCTGGCAACCTGGGCACCCTAATCCGCCTGGCCGACTGGTACGGCCTGGCTGGCGTGGTGTGCTCCGATACCTGCACTGACCCTTGGTCGCCGAAAACCGTGTCTGCTACTATGGGCTCTTTCGGCCGGGTGGCCATCTGGCAGCGCGACCTGCCCGCGTGGCTGGACGCTTTGCCGTCCGACCTTCCGCGCTACGGCGCGCACCTGGAAGGAGACAATGTGCATCGCCTCAGCTTAACCCCCGGCGGCGTACTCATTATGGGCAGCGAATCGCACGGGCCCCGGCCGGAGGTGCTGGACCGGCTGACGCAGCGCTTATTCATCCCCGGGGCGGGCGGGGCCGAGAGCCTGAACGTAGCCGTTTCAGCCGCTATTCTGCTGGATAATTTTCACCGCCACTTGTAGGCTTTTACTAAATTCTACGCAAAAAGGGCAGCCAATTGGCTGCCCTTTTTCTCGTGTCTGTTTGCTCAGCAGGTACTAATTCAGCAGCGAGATACCGAAGCTGACGGTCTGGGCCTGAGGGCCGCGGTTGGCTTTGAAGGCATCGGAAAGGTGATACTTTACGAAGAGGTCCAGGCCCCGTACACCAATCATCCCCTGCAGGCCGTACTGGAAGTCTTCCAGGTTCATGTTGTCGCGGTCCTTGTCTTTGTGGGCGCGGCCTTCCTGCTCGTACTTCAGTTTGGTGTGGCTGCCGAGGCGGTAGCCCACAAAGCCGCCGGCGCCAATACGGAAGTTGGTTTTGCCATCCTCGTTATTTAAGCGCAGCTCCATCATCAGGGGCAGGTTCAGGCTGGTAACGGCCAGCTTGCTTTTCTCCAGGCTGCGAACCGTGTCGCGGCGAATGAGCGTGGCGCTGGGCTGGGAGGTGCGGTCGTTGCGGAAAAACTGGTTGTTGTCCAGCATGTAGTTGTTGAACGACAGCTCGGGGCCAGTCAGCAGGTGCAAAGGCGACTTTGTGGAGCCCAGCCGCACATCGTAGCGCCAGTTCAGGCTGACATAGCGGGAGCTAAGGGGCTTCAACTCATAGTCCTGACTGGCCACGGAAGTGCCGGGAGTAGGACGGTTTACCAGGGTGTTCACGCCCAGGTCAATGGTTAGGTCCTGATGCACGCGGCGATTAGCTTTTTCCAGCTGGCGGGCTTTCTTTTCCGCATTGCGGACGGAGTCTTCGGCAGGTGTAGAGTCCCGCATGTGTACCGAAATATGTTTGCCATCCTCATCGTTATCGGATTCTATTACCGTTACGCCAAAGGCTTTGCCCAGTATCACCTCCACCTTATCGGCTTTCGCCTTGTTTTTTGGCGTGCCGGGGGCATCGTTGCGGACCGTTACCCGCACCAGCTCGGCCTGGCTGCCGGGGTGGTCTTTGGAGGGCTTGAATTCCAGCGTTACCTGGTCGGTTTTGGAATTGGCCCCGGCTTCCACGGCTTGGTTAATATACCCGTCCAGCATGCGCATCAGGGAATCCAGCTTGTAGGCCCGGAATTCGCGCAGCTGCTCTTTGTTTTTGACATACAGCGTCATGGTGGCCTGGTTGGGCAGCTTTACCATGATGGTATCATAGAAGGAAGAAGGAGAAATAGGACTGATAGCGGCCTGGGCGCGGCCCGGGGCCAGCACTACCAGCAGCAGTAGGGCCAGCAGTGAGAAGAGGCGTTTCATGACAAGAGGAAAATTAGAGTTGAATGACTTTGGTTAGGGTGTGACCGGCCACACGGGCCTGTACCGTCACGGTTTCCGGCAGTCCGGCTTCGGCCAGGTTCACCTGGTCGCCGCGGAGTACGTTGCGGGCATGTCGGATTAGGGAGCCCAGCCGGGGCCGGGATGCCGGGCCATTGCTAGCCAGGGCTACCGGTGCCTGCGTTTGGCGGCGCACCTCTACCTCAATGGGACCAAGCGGCGCCGCTGGTACCGGGGTGGTAGTGGTGCTGGCCAGGGCGGCCGGCACGGGTTCAGGCGTAATGGTTGGAATTGGCTCGGCTTTCACTGTGCGCTCCGGATGCGCCGGGCGGGGCGTAGCGGCCGCTACGGCCCGGTTTTCAGTGGCTGCCAAACCCCTGGTAGTGCGGGGGGCAGAAGCATTATTTGTTGTGGGCTGCTGCCTGGCCGGGGCCGGAGCGGCAGTGGCTACTGCTTTCGAAAGGGTAGATGCAGAGGGGGAAGCGGCCGTTGCCTGAGGCGTAGAAATTTCTTTTTCAATGGCCTCAGAAGCAGTGGCTGGCTGAGAAATAGCAGGCGCGGAAGGCCGTGAAACCACCGTGGCCATTTCAATAGAGGAGGCAGATTGAGGCCCGGTGCGCAGCAGCCAGGCACCACCGGCCAGCAGCAGGGCTACCACCGCAGCCGAGGCATATAGCCACATAACGGGGCGCTTCTTATGGGCGGGCTGCAGCTCAGCTTCCAGCTTATCCCACAAAAACGCGGGCGGCGTGGGGGCGTGGCCCTGGAGCCGGTCCCGGAACAGCTTATCAATATCTTCCGGTTGCATAATATTCTTTCGGTGAAGGGTTAGGAGCGGCTACCATATTGGCGGCGGCTACGCGCCGCTGCAGCATGGCGCGGGCCTTGCTGAGCTGCGATTTGGATGTGCCCTCTGAAATACCCAGCAGCTCGCTGATTTCGGGGTGGGAGTAGCCCTCCAGGGCATACAGGTTGAAAACGGTGCGGTAGCCGGCGGGTAGCTCTGCCAGCAAAGCCAGCAGGTCTTCGGCATTCAGGTGGCTTTCTGCCTCGGCGGCCGTGGCGGGCACGTCGTGGGTCAGGTCATCAATGGCCAGGTGCAGGGGCTCCTTGCGGCGCAGCTGCCCCAGGGCCTCATTCACCATAATCCGGCGAATCCAGCCCTCAAAGCTGCCCTCGTGGCGGTACTGCTCCAGGGCCCGGAATACCTTCACAAAGCCCATCAGCATTACTTCCTCGGCATCGTCGCGGTGGCGCAGGTACCGGATGCACACGCCCAGCATCATCCCCGCAAACTGCTCATAGAGCTGTTTCTGGGCACGGCTGCTGCCCTGGCGGCAGGCGGCTATGAGTTCGGCCTCGGTCACAACAGAAAAAGTAAATGTGGAACTATAGCGGTGGCGTTTGGAAGGGTAGATGCAGCCGGGAGTAGAGCGGTTGCCTGAAGGAACACAAATTTTTACCGGACTTTAAAAAACAACCCCGCCGCCGGAAGTACCGGGCAGCGGGGTGGTCAGAAATACGCCCCAGGCGTGGGCTTGGGCTAGTATTGGCCAATGGAAAGCATCACCAGCGTGCAGGCTTCTTCCGTGAGAATGCCGCGCTGCTGGGCCAGCCGCTCCAGCTCCGGGTTTTCGGTGCCGGGGTTAAAGATGATGCGCTTGGGGTTCAGGTCCAGAATGTAGTCGTACCAGGCGGGCTGGTTTTGCGGGCCTACGTACAGCGTAACGGTATCTACATCCACTGACTGGGGCCGGTCAAGAGCAATATCCAGGCCGGCCACCTGGCCTTTGCGGATACCCACGGGCACTACTTCGTGGCCGTGGTTTTTCAGTTGATGAACTGCGCGGAAGGAATAGCGGGCGGGGTTGTCGCTGGCTCCCAGAACAAGGGTTTTTTTAGAAGACATCAGAAAAAATGTAAAGCCGGGTCTGAAAGGCAGCAAAAAGTGCTGCCTCCGCCTTATACGTAACCGGATGCGGCAAAGCTGTGTTTACGGCCGGGCTTTAGTGGTGCGGATGCACCCCGCCACTCAGCCGGGCCAACGACCACGCCCCCACCGCCATAGCCAGGTCGCGCACGGCCACATCCAGGTAGCGGCCGCTGGTAATAAGCGTGAGGGCAATGGCAATCAGCCAGGCCATAACCACCCAGGCTCCAACGCGGGGCCGCCAGAGCACCAGTACCCCGGCTATAATTTCAATAATGCCCACCAGCAGCATAAAAGTGTGCGCCGAAAAAGGCAGCATGGCCACCAGCCCGGGATTGAGGTAGGCCTCCCAGTTGGTAAGCAGGTTGGTAAACTTATCGGCGCCCGCCACAATGGGAATCAGGCCATAGGTATAGCGCAGCACCTGGGCCACGCTGGGGGCGGCCGTAGGGGAGGAAGTCGTCGGGAAATGAAGGTCGGTTTGCATGACGATTGGCGTTTGGTGATGATTGATTTGTCGCCATTGGATGCATAACCGGCCTCAGAGGTTACACTTATTTCTTTGTAACTTCTGAGGGGTTGCCGCATCTATAAGGGAGCCGGGTGAGAAGCCGGCCTCCAAAAGCTGCGTCATGCTACCCTCCCTAGTCTCTATGCCCTATACCCCGCTATCTGATCAGGAAATAATTGAACGGGTGCTGGCCGGCGAAAAGCAGCTGTTTGAATTGCTGATGCGCCGCTATAACCAGCGGCTCTACCGCACCGGGCTGGCCGTACTGGGAGGTAACGCAGCAGAAGCAGAGGAAGCCATGCAAAGCGCTTGGGTAAAGGCCTTTCAGCACCTGAGCCGCTTTGAGGGCCGCGCCAGCTTTGCCACCTGGCTCACCCGCATTCTGCTAAACGAATGCCTGATGACCCTGCGCAGCCAGCACCACTTTGTAGACCTGCCCGAAGCCAATGCCCCGATAGAAGCCCCCCTGCGCGATGAGCACACGCCCCTGCAGGAAGTGCTGAACCGGGAGCTGCGCCAGGACCTGGAAAGCGCCATCGGCAAGCTGCCCGATACTTATCGGAGCGTGTTTATGCTGCGGGAAGTGGAAGGCATGAGCGTAGGGGAAACGGCTCAGCTTCTGCACCTGTCGGAAACCAACGTGAAGGTGCGTTTGCTCCGGGCCCGGGAGCGGCTGCGCCACCAGCTGCAGCATTATGCCCCGGCCCACACCTTTACTTACATGGGCAGCCGCTGCGACGGCATGGTGCGCCGCGTGCTGGCCCACATGGGCGAATTACCCACCGAGGCAGCAACCAGATAAAAGCCGGAAAAAGCGGGCTAGCTAACTCCAACCAGGGCCGCCACAGCTTCCGCGCACCGCTCGCCATCCATGGCCGCCGATACAATACCACCGGCATAGCCTGCTCCTTCGCCGCAGGGAAAGAGCCCGGCCAGGGTAGGGTGCTCCAGTGTGTCCCGGTCGCGCGGGATGCGCACGGGCGAGGACGTGCGGCTTTCTACCCCCACAATCTGGCCCGCGTTGGTGGCGTAGCCGGGGATTTTGCGCCCGAAATTCTGGAAACCCTGCCGCAGTCGCTCCGCCAGCCCCTGGCCCAGCACCTCATCCATAGATACCGGAACCAAACCCGGCTGATAGGAGGTTTCCAACAGCTCAGAGGAAACTTTGCCTTTCAGGAAGTCGGCCAGGCGCTGGGCCGGGGCCACCTGCGTGTTGCCGGCCAGCAGGCAGGCGCGCTGCTCTATTTCCTGCTGCAGGCGCAGCCCGGCCAGGGGGCCGTACTGGCGCACGTCCATTTCTTCCAGCTCGATGGCCGCCACAATGCCGGAGTTGGCAAAGCGCGAATCGCGCCGGCTGGGGCTCATGCCGTTTACCACCACCTCGCCCTGGGCCGTAGCCGCGGGCACAATAAAGCCGCCCGGGCACATGCAGAAGGAAAATACGCCCCGCTGCTTGCCCTGCCACTGGGTTTGGTGCACCAGTGCATAAGACGCTGCCGGCAGCTGCCCGCGGTCCTGCAGGCGGTACTGGGCCTGGTCTATCAGCTGCTGCTGATGCTCTACGCGCACGCCCAGCGCAAATGGCTTGGCCTCAATAAGCACCTCCCGGCGGTGGAGCAGCTCGTAAATATCCCGGGCCGAGTGGCCGGTGGCCAAGATGGTGGCATCGGCCTCAATGGCTTCGCCGGTGGCCGTTACCACGCCCCGCAGGCGCTTTTGCTCAATGATGAGGTCCGTTACGCGGGTATCAAAGCGTACTTCTCCGCCGGCCTTGAGCACACTCTCCCGCAGGGCCGCTACCACGGAGGGCAGCTTGTTGGTGCCAATGTGCGGGTGGGCATCTACCAGAATATCGGGCGTGGCGCCGTGCTGCACCAGCAGGCGCAGGATGCGGCCTACGTCGCCGCGCTTGGTGGAGCGGGTGTAGAGCTTGCCATCGGAATAAGTACCCGCACCGCCTTCGCCAAAGCAGTAGTTGGAGTCGGGGTTTACGATATGCTCTTTGTTGAGGGCGGCCAGGTCGCGGCGGCGGGTGCGCACGTCTTTGCCGCGCTCCAGCACAATGGGCTTAATGCCGAGCTCAATGGCCCGTAAGGCCGCAAACAAGCCGGCAGGGCCAGCGCCCACAATAATAACGGAGCGCCGGGCCTGGCTTACGTCTGGAAATCGGAACCAGGGGCCAAACAGGTCGGCGGGTGGCACATCGAGATAAATATCGGCCCGCAGGCGTACCAGGGGTTGGCGGCCACGCGCATCAATAGAGCGTTTGCGCAGGTGCACAAAATCGGCCTGGCCGGGCTGCAGGCCGGCGGCCTGCAGCAATGCGCGGTAGCGCGCGTATTCGTTGTAGGCCACCTCCGGCGGGAGCATGACCTCAATTTCCTGTTTATCGGGCATCGGGTGAAAGGTGTTTAGCCTTTAGACCATAAAAGCAATGGAGCGGCAAAGATACAAGCTTGTTTCCGGGGGAAATAGTGCCGCCGGCTGGAGGAATTGCCGGGCTGGCAAAACCCAAGTCCCCCTCCGGGAGTTGAACAACCCAACCGTAGCCAACCGGCCGCGGCTCTATCTACTTCCACATTACGCTATTTAAGTACATGGCTGATACCCCCAAACATTGGTTTATTACCGGCGTGAGCACCGGTTTTGGCGCGGCCCTGGCCGATTTGCTGTTAGAAAAAGGCGACAAAGTAGCCGCCACTTTCCGCCAGCAGGAGCAGGCCGATGAATTCACGAAGAAAGCCGGCGCCAATGGCCGCGGCTTTGTAGTAGAAGTAACCGACGAAGCTCAGGTAAAGCAGGGCGTGGCGGACGCCATTCAGCACTTTGGCCACCTGGATGTCATTGTAAACAACGCCGGCTACGGCTCCCTGGGCAGCATTGAGGAAATCTCGGCTGAGGAAGTGAAGCGGCAGTTTGAGGTGAATGTGTTCGGGCCCCTGAATGTTCTGCGGGCCGTGCTGCCTCACCTGCGCGAGCGGCGCAGCGGCCACGTGCTCAATATCACCAGCATTGGCGGCCTGAAAACTTTCCCCGGTGTGGGCGTGTACAATGCCAGCAAGTTTGCCCTGGAAGCCATTGGCGAAAGCCTGGCCCAGCAGGTAGGCCCGCTCGGCATCAAAGTAACCAACATCGAGCCCAGCGGCTTCCGTACCGATTGGGCCGGCCGTTCCGCCAACATCGTTACCACTAGCATTGCTGATTATCAGGCCACGGTAGGCGAAAACCTGAAAGGCATTCAGGGCTACAGCGGCCGCCAGCCCGGCGACCCGCAGCGCGCCGCGCAAATCATGTATGATTTGGTACGCCAGGAAAACCCGCCGCTGCATCTGCCCCTGGGCAAAGCCGCCGTGAAAGGAGCCCGCGACAAGTTTGCCAGCTTAGTAAAAGAGCTGGAAAGTGTAGCCAGCATCGGAGATTCTGCAGATTTCCCCGAGTAAGCACCTTTTGAAAGAATAAACGGGCCCGGTAGCATGCAGCTACCGGGCCCGTTTGCGTTTTTAATAATGTAGGTAAGCGCCTCGTGGTGCCAACTATATCCAGCAGGTGCTTCCAGTAGCTATGCAGGAATGAAATGTTTTCTTGAAATCGTACCTTGGTGTTAACCGTTTCACTAACTCTCTATCTGTTATGAAAAACACCCGTTTGCATTTTGCGGCGCTCAGCACGCTGTGGCTGGGCTTGCTGCTGATTTCCATGCGTGGCTACGCGCAGGACAATGTGCCCGAAGACAAGTCGAAACGCCCCAGCCCACCGGCGGTGGTAGCCGCCAAAACCCCGGCCGCCACCATCACCATCGACTATAGCCGGCCTTCGGTGCGGGGGCGCAAGATTTTTGGTGAGCTGGTACCCCTGAATCAGGTATGGCGCACGGGGGCCAATGAGGCCACCATGTTCACGGTAGATAAAAACGTGAAAATTGAAGGCAAGCCGCTGCCCGCCGGCAAGTACAGCCTGTTCACCATTCCTGGTCAGGAGGAGTGGATCATCATCTTCAACAAAGTACCGGTGCAGTGGGGCGCGTTTAAGTACGATGAAAAGCAGGACGCGCTACGCGTGAAAGTAAAGCCCCAGGTAACGCCCAAACTCACCGAGCAAATGACGTTCACCATTGATAAATCCGGCAAAGTCTCCATCCTGTGGGAGAACACGCAGGTAGATTTTATGGTGAGTGCGGCTAAGTAATCAACTGCCATAATACCCATTGTCATCCGGACGCAGGAAGGACCTTATCACGCCTGAACGATTAGCTTTTCGTTCGGCGGTGATAAGGTCCTTCCTGCGTCCGGATGACAGTGCGGTGTAGGCTTACTTTCCTTCGCCCAGCACGCTTTCTACCCAGGCTTTGCCCCATTCTTCCAACTCCTGCTCTGACCAGACCTGGGGATAGAAAATGCGTTTCTGGAACTTGGGAGGTAGGTACTTTTTCCAGTTGGTGCCGCCGGTGGCCGCCAGGGCGGTAGGGTCGCGCTCCAGGTAGCGCACCGCCGATTTATAGTGCATTAGCGGCCAGTTCACGTTCACATTCACATCCAGCTGGCGCAGCTGCCGGAGCAGGCGCGGGTGCTGCCGGTCTTCCTCGGGCAGGCGCTGCACTACGCTCCACAGGTTGCGGTTCTGGAAGCGGCGGGCGTGCTCGTGCAGGGTTTCCGTGTATTTTTCTTCGAATTGAATCAGGGTGAGGGCCTTGGCTCCGGTTTCTTCGATGGTGGCGCCGGCTTTCCAGTAAATGCAGCCCATCAGGTCGTCGTGGGCGGCGGCTTCGCCCAGCAGGCGGCGCTTTTCCCGGTCGGCCAGGTTGTAGAGGGAGGTGCTGGCCAGCTCAATCATGCGGTACTGCGCGCTCTGAAAGCCGGAGGCCGGCATCAGCGTCATGCGGAACTTCAGGAACTGCGCCTTCTCCATGCCATCCACCATCACCTCAAATGAGTTGATGAGGTTCTCAAAATAGCGGTTGATGCGGCCTACGCGCAGCACCAGCTCCTGGAGCGTGGGCTCCAGCAGGTCCCCAATCTGCTCGTACTCGCAGAGGCAGAGCTTGAAGTACAGCTCCGTAATCTGGTGGTAGATGATGAAAATCCGCTCGTCGGGGATTTTGGTGAGTGGGCGCTGCAGACTCAGCAGCGTGTCCAGCTCAATGTAGTCCCAGTAATTAACGTAGTCGGCGTAGTAGAGACCCTCGAGGTAGCCGGCCAGGTCCTGGCCATCGGCG
This sequence comes from Hymenobacter sp. DG25A, assembly GCF_001280305.1. NCBI lineage: Bacteria > Pseudomonadati > Bacteroidota > Cytophagia > Cytophagales > Hymenobacteraceae > Hymenobacter > Hymenobacter erythromyxa. The sequence goes on from NZ_CP012623.1 coordinate 1,413,163, forward strand.
GCGTATTTCTGCTGCAGCCGACGGAGCTGCTCCAGCACGGCCGGAGAAAATTCATCGGGTGGAAGGGGGGTATTCATAAGAGCGGGCGGGAGGTTAAGGCCTGCAAAGAACAAAAAACCAAGCAAAAGCACCACCGCCAGGCCACCTCGGCGGCCTTATCCGCATCTATTACCAGAGAATATTGGCAAAGCCCATCACCGCAGTGCAAAATTCCCGGGCGAAACTTCTACTTTTAGCCCAGCATGGCAGAAAAAAGCAGCATTTTTGATATGATTGGTCCCGTCATGATTGGACCAAGCTCTTCGCACACGGCCGGAGTGGTACGCATTGCAAGTGCCGCCATCCGCATTCTGGGCTCTTTACCCACCCACGCCGTCATCACCTTCTACAATTCCTTTGCCCGTACCTACGAGGGCCACGGCTCCGACCGCGCCATTATTGCCGGCTTGCTGGGCATGGCCACCGATGATGTACGCATCCGCGAAGCCTTTGACCACGCCAAAGCCGCCGGCCTGCAGTACACCTTCCAGAGCGTGGGCAATGCCTCTACCATGCACCCAAACACCATTAAGGTGCAGCTGCGCGATGAGCGCACGGGCCACGCGGTAGAAGTAGTGGGCCAGAGCCGGGGCGGCGGGGTCATTCGCATTGTGGAGGTAGATGGCTTCCCGGCCGACTTCTCCACCGCCCTGCACACGCTTATTGTGGATGCCGATGACGTGCCGGGCTCCATTGCCTTCATTGCCTCCGTTATTGCCCACGATGACTGTAACATTGCCACCATGTCGGTGTCCCGGAAGGGCAAGCACGATGCGGCCCGGCAGTTTATTGAGATGGACTCAAGCCTGAAAGACATTACGCTGGAGTACCTGCGCCAGCTGAGCTGGGTGCACCGCGTTACCTATATTGCCGCCGCTGAATAAGCCGTTACGTCGACCCTTTTCTTGCTATGAAAGCAGTTTTTACTCCTACTCTGATTCGCTGGGCGGTGGCCGGCGCGGTTCTGTTGGCGCTGCCGGCGGCAGCCCAAACCACTTCGCCTTCTCAACCGCCCGCCGGCTCGCTGGTGACTACGCAGAGCGGCGGCTGGACGCTGCAGCGCGCCGTAGACTACGGCCTGCAGAACAACCTGACGGTACGGCAAAACCAGCTGTCAGCGGATTTGGATGAGGCCGACCTGCGCCAGAGCCGGGCGGCGCTGCTGCCTTCGGCCAACCTGAGCGGCTCGCAGTCCTGGAACTTTGGTACCAGCCTTGACCCGCTGACCAACGACTTCATCACGCAGACCATTCGCTCCAACAACTTCTCGGCTTCTTCGCAGGTCACGCTGTTTTCGGGGTTTCAGCTGCGCAATACCATCAAGCAGAACCAGCTCAGCTACGAGGCCAGCCGCAACGACATTACCAAAGCCCGCAACGATTTATCGTTGAACATCGCCTCGGCCTTTTTGCAGCTAGTGCTGGCCGATGAGCTGGTAAAGTCCAACTCCCTGCGCGTAAACAGCGACGAGCAGCAGATTGAGCGCACCCGCAAGCTGCTGAAAGCCGGCGCCGTGGCCGAGAGCAACCTGCTCGACAGTCAGGCCCAGCTGGCCTCAGATCAGCTAAACGTCATCACGGCCCAGAACCAGCGCGACCTGGCCCGCCTGCAGCTCATGCAGCTGATGAACCTTGACCCCGCAACTACTGATTTTCAGATTGAGGTACCCGTACTCGGCGACCCCGACGATGAATCGGAAGTGCGCATGGATGTAAACGACACCTACCAGACGGCACAAAGCCTGCTCCCTGAAGTGAAATCTGCTGACCTGCGGGTGCGCAGTGCCCAGTACGGGCAGGAAATAGCGCGTGGTGGCTACTACCCACGCCTCACGTTTGGGGCCGGTATCTTCACGGGTTATTCCACTGCCCGCTCGTCCTTTATTCCTACCGGCGAGTTCACCAGAACCTATATTCCGGTGCTGGATTCCGTTACGAATCAACCAGCTGGCACGCTGGCGCTGCTCAACGTGCAGCCCAAGTACGATGTCAAGCCCACGGCCTTCAACAGCCAGATTAAGGATAACCTGGGCAAGCAGCTGCAGATCAACTTGACCATTCCCATTCTGAATGGCCTGCAGGCCCGCACCAATGTGCAACGCTCCCAGATAGCCGTGAAACAGGCCGAGCTGCGCGCCGAGCAAACCCGCCTCACGCTGCGCCAGAGCATTCAGCAGGCCTACGCCGATGCCGTGGCGTCGCAGCGCAAGTTTGTGGCAGCCAAGCGCCAGGTAGAGGCCCTGACCACTTCCTACCGCAACGCCGAAATCCGGTTTAACAACGGCCTACTCAACGGTACGGAGTTTAACATCTCTAAAAACAACCTCTCTGCTGCGGAGTCCAGCATGATTCAGGCGAAGTATGAGTTCATCTTCCGCCAGAAAGTGCTGGAATTCTACCAGGGCAAGCCAGTGAGCCTATAATTTTCGGGCATTAGGGGCTTAGGCTTTAGGGTGTTGATGCATTCTTCACTGGCGAAGCCCCTAAAACCAAGTGCCCGCCGGCCCGCCGCCATTTTTCAAGCCTTTCCTAAGTCACAATCAGCAGGCTTCAAGTACCCGGATGCCCGGATACTAAGCCCTAAGTTCTAACAACCTAATCCCTAAAATGAAAAACAACCGCTTTCTGTACATCCTGCTGACCGTGCTGGCGGTGATGCTGATTGGATTTGTCGTTGCAAAGAAGAAAGGATGGGTGGGTGGCCCTACCGGCACGGAGGTAATTACCGCCAAAGCCAAGCCGGCCACTATTGTGGAGAAGGTCAGCGCCTCAGGCAAAGTGCAGCCCGAAACCGAAGTGAAAATCTCGCCCGACGTGTCTGGGGAAATCACGGAGCTGTATGTGCACGAAGGCGACTCCGTGAAGAAAGGCCAGCTGTTGCTGCGCATCCGGCCCGATAACTATCAGGCCATGGTTAGTCAGCAGTCGGCTATGGTAAACGCGCAGCGCGCCGGCGTAGGCCAGGCCAATGCCCGCCTGCAGCAGCTGTTGGCCAATGCCCGCCAGACGGAATTGAGCTACCGCCGCAACGCCTCGCTCTACAAACAAAAAGTAATTTCGCAGGCTGATTTTGAAGCCAGCAAGGCCGCGTATGAGGCTTCGCAGGAAGAAATTAACAGTGCCCGCCAGAACATTCGGGCAGCGCAGAGCAACGTAGCCAGCGCCCAGGCATCATTGGAAGAAGCCCGCAAAAACCTCAACAAAACCACGATTTACGCCCCCGTTAGCGGCACGGTTTCCAAGCTGAACGTGGAGCGCGGCGAGCGGGTGGTAGGTACGTCCCAGATGGCTGGTACTGAAATCATGCGCATTGCCAATCTGAACTCCATGGAGGTGCGCGTGAACGTGAATGAAAACGACATCATCAACGTGCACCTCGGCGACTCCGCCATTGTGGAAGTGGACAGCTACGCCAGCAAGGATGAGAAATTCCGGGGCATTGTGACCAGCATTGCCAACACGGCGAAAGACGCCCTCACGGCCGAAGCCGTGACGGAGTTTGAAGTGCGCATCCGCCTGTTGCCGGAGTCTTACCGCCACCTGCTGCGCAATGTAAACGGCCGCACGCTGGTGCCTTTCCGCCCCGGCATGACGGCCTCCGTTGATATTATTACCGACCGCAAGAGCAACGTGCTCAGCGTGCCCCTGGCCGCCGTTACCACCCGCTCAGACAGCGCCTTTACCCAAGGCGGCGAGGAGAAAAACGGCGTGCGGGTACGCGTAGGCGGGCCCCGCCGCAGCGGTGGTGATGCCGAAGAGGATAAAGCAGGAGCCCGCGCCGATATTCAGGAGGCGGTGTTTGTAGTGCAGAATGGAAAAGCCATTCTCACCCCCGTTAAAACCGGCATCAGCGACTTCCAGAACATTGAAATCGTGAGTGGCATCACCAAAGGCACCGAGGTAGTAAGCGGGCCGTTCCGGGCCGTATCCAAGAGCCTGAAAGATGGTGCCGCCGTGGTAGTGAAAGATGCCAAGAGCATCAGCAAAGTTGATATCAAGGAAGAAGAAACCGAAGAAAAGTAAGCGGCTAACCTCCTGAGCGGCACTACGTAGGAGAGGCCGGTGCCCTGAGCGGGTGCCGGCCTCTCAGTTTTTTTGGCTAAACTCGTCCCTTTACGGCGGTTTAGGCGTTGTTGCCGGCCCTGCCGGAACAAGCCCGGAGCTAGTATCCGCGCTGGGCAGAACCTAGATTTGGCACCTTCTTCTGGTGCTTTACAGCATTTCCTTGTGGAAAAAATAGCCATGATTGGCGGGGGCTCGTGGGCCACTGCTCTTACCAAGATTCTGTCTGAAAACGGGGCCCGCGTGGGCTGGTGGATGCGTAGCAAGGACGATGTGCAGCACCTGCAGCACACCCGTCACAACCGCCGCTACCTGTCCTCCGTTGCCTTTGACCTCACGCGCGTGTTCCCCTCCACCGACCTGGAGGCCACCGTGAAGGATGCCGACTGGCTGGTGCTGGCCGTGCCGGCCGCTTTCGTGAAAGAAGCCCTGGACAAGCTGGACAGGGACTCCCTGAAGAGCAAGCGCGTTATCTCGGCCATTAAAGGCATGATTCCGGGGAAGAATGTCCTGGTGACGGACTACGTGGCCGAGCGTTTCCGGCTTCCGCACACCCAACTGGGCGTAGTAGCCGGCCCCTGCCACGCCGAGGAAGTGGCCCTGGAAAAGCAGAGCTACCTCACCATTGGCGGCACCGACATGCTGCTGGCCGAGGATTTCAGCCAGTTGCTGCGCAACCGCTATACCAAGGCCTATCCCATGGCCGATTTAGATGGCATTGAGTACTGTGCCGTGATGAAAAACATCATTGCCCTTACCAGCGGCATAGCCCACGGCCTGGGCTACGGCGACAACTTTCAGGCGGTGCTGGTGAGCAACGCGGTGCAGGAAATGCGCCGCTTTGTACACGCCATCAACCCCCAGGCCCGAGACCTGTCGGCCTCCGCTTACCTCGGCGACCTGCTGGTAACAGCCTACTCCCAGTTCTCTCGCAACCGCACGTTCGGCAACATGATTGGGCGCGGGTACTCCGTGAAATCGGCCCAGATGGAAATGAACATGGTGGCTGAAGGCTACTATGCCGTCAAGAGCATTCATGAGCTTAACAAGAAGCTGAATGTATCCATGCCCATTACCTCGGCGGCGTATCATATTCTGTATGAAAAGATTTCGCCGGCCGTGGAGTTGGAGATTCTGAAGGAAAAGCTGCGGTAGATAGCCTGCTCAGCCAGAAGTTGTTTTACAGATAATCAGAGGGCATTGATGAAGGTTTCCGGTTTCACTTTCGTGCGCAATGCCGTGCTATATGACTACCCGGTGGTGGAAAGCATTCAGTCCCTGCTGCCGCTTTGCGATGAAGTGGTGGTGGCCGTGGGTAATTCCTCAGATGATACCCTGGGGCTGATTCGCAGCATCAACTCCCCCAAAATCCGGATTATAGAAACCACCTGGGATGATTCCCTGCGGGAAGGGGGCAAAGTGCTGGCCGTGGAAACCGATAAAGCCCTGGCCGCCATTGCGCCCGACGCCGACTGGGCTATTTACCTGCAGGCCGATGAGGTGCTGCACGAGCAGGATTACCCGGCTATTCGGGCCGGCATGCAGCGCTGGGTTTCTGATAAACAGGTAGATGGCCTGCTGCTGAAATACCGCCATTTCTATGGCTCTTATGATTACCTTGGCGATGCTCCGCGCTGGTACCGCCGGGAAATCCGCATTGTGCGCCCCGGCGCCGGCATTTACTCCTACCGCGACGCGCAGGGCTTTCGTAAAAACCAAGATGAAAAGCTGCGCGTGAAGCTGCTGGATGCCACCGTGCATCATTATGGCTACGTGAAAGCCCCCGCGGCCATGCAACGCAAGCAGGAAACCTTCGGCAAGCTCTGGCATTCCGATGAGTGGATGGCCGAGCATGTGGTGCCCGCTACGGAGTTCGACTATAGCCAGGTAGACTCCCTGCAGCGCTACACCGGCACGCACCCGCAGGTAATGCTGGCGCGCATTAAGACGCAGAACTGGCAGTATGAGCATGATATGTCTCGCAACCGCTACCGCCGGAAAGACCAGCTAAAGCACCTGGTGGAAAAGCTTACGGGCTACCGCCCGGGCGAATACCGCAATTATAAGCTGGTGTAGCTTTCCGCTGACCAGCACGCTTTCCTTTCCCTGTATTCCTATGCCCTGGTTTCTGCTGGCCCTGCTGACGGCGTTTTGCCTGGCCCTCTATAACTTCTTTATCAAGCTGGCCGCCGACCATATTCCCGCGGCCGTGGGCGCGGTGGTGCTGCAGCTGGTAGCAGCCTTGCTGGGTGGGGCCTGGCTCCTGTGGCTGAAACTGCAGGGCCAGCCGCTGCCTCTATCGGGCAAAGGGCTGGGATTGGCGGCACTGGCCGGACTGGGCGTGGGCCTGGCCGAGATTCTCACGTTTGTCATCTTCAGCCGGGGCGTGCCCTCCTCGGTAGGCACGCCCATAATTGTGGGTGGCTCCGTGTTGCTGACGGCAGCGCTGGGTTTGTTGCTGCTGCGCGAATCCCTTTCTCTCTCGCAGGCGTTGGGGTTGCTGCTGATTGTGGGCGGCATTGCACTACTGGCGCGCGGGCACTAAGGCGCTAACTGCCCCCGATGCCGCCGGGGCATAGATGCGCACATACTCATCTTCGCGTACCGGTACCCAACTTCTGCTGGGGCACATAGTGGGCTGCTGCTTATCCAGGACCAGATAGCTGTAATCAGCCCCAAACTCATAGGTGGAGGCGAGATGCGGAATGCCCTGATTCTGGCGGGTATAATACTGGAAGAAGAACTGGTAGTGAGCATTCTCTACGTACACTTGTTGCGGATGACGCTCGGCCAGCCAGGCGTAGGCTGATTCTACCTGGGCCTGGCGTCGGTTTTGTCGATTGGCGGTGCGTTGGGTCTGGTAGGACTCGTATCCGGCATAGGATAAGGTGAAAACCAGGGCCATAACAAACAGGAACCGGTCGGATATTTTTAGCCGGTGCCCTAGCTGTAGATAGAGTATGCCAACGCCTAGAAACAGATAAAATACTAAATACATCATGGTCCGGACCGGCGGGAATACTACTTGCCAGGCCATGATGCCATAGGGTAGGAGCAGCATAAGCAATAGCGCACCGCCATATTGCCGTAACCAACTGCCCGGCTTCGCTATAACCATCCCCACCAGCAAAGCGGCGTGAATCAAAATCACGGTTGCAGTTCCAATGCGCTCCTGACCGATTAAATATTCCAACACCACGCCGAAATAACTGGCAAAGCCTGTGGTAAAAGTGCTGAAAGGAAGCGGCTTCAGGTATTGATTGCCGAATATCATTTGGTGGCCGGAAACCAGCATAACTGGACTATACAAGAGCGCGCAGGCAACCCCGGTAAGTATGCCGGTGGCCAGCACGGCCCGCAGCGCTACCTGGCCGGGCCGCCGTATACTCCGAATGCCTAACACCGTCATCAGGGGAAGAAAGGCGTAGGCGTACGTTGGAATAGTGTAGAAACCCAGAATGCTGGTAACCAGGAGCACTAACCAGTAGAGTCGGTCCCGCGTCGGCCGAAAGCATAAGCCCATCACCGCCAGCAATGCCAGCCCGGAACAGATGGCTTGCAGAAAATAGCCCCGGCCCACAAAAGAATAGTAGATACCGTAGGGCGAAAAGCAAAACAGCCCCACCGTGAGCAGGGCCACCATAAAATTGGTAAAGCGCTGCACGGCGGCAAACAAAAGCACGGTGCCTCCCAGACTAATCAAAAAGGTTGGCAGCCGGGTAGCCCAGTAGAAATTGGGGTTCAGCTGATGAAAAAGCGTGCTGATGACACTGTAAAGAATATGATTATTAGGAAATGGATAGAAGCTGGTTGCGGCCACTATTCCTTCACTGCCAAAGCACATATAAGTCAGGACTTCGTCGCCTTCCTGCGGGAAGGAAAAAAAGAAGTAGGCGCGTACAGCGGTAAGCAGCGCCAGCAGGAATAAAGCCGTAAGCTGGTAGGAGCGGGGCAACTGCGTAAATGATTGGCCCAACTCCCGCCATCCATCCCGCAACTCGCCGCCCAGATGTAACATTTCCCGATACAGCGCTTGCTTGCGCCGCCACACCAGGATTAGCCCCAGGGAAGCCAATGTCCAGAATGCCCACAATGCCCAGCGGAAACCCTCAAACCCGACCTGGCTTAGTCGGATTGGTAAATGCCGGTAGCCGCTCTCATGATAGTTAATCTGTTGCAGGTCGAGTACAGCTGAGTAGCTCCGGAAGCCGAATACGGCCACCAAAAACAGCACTATAGCCCAGATAACCAGTAGCCCACCAGCGCCAAAAAAGGCCATGCTGGGGCGCATCGGCTGCCGTTGAGCCGCCAGGAACCGGGCAATCAAACCAGTCATACGGGCAAGAGTAACCCAAATTTGTGCAGCTCTTCCCACACCCGATGCACGGGCAACCCCATAACATTGAAGTAGGAGCCTTCCAGCCGGGTTATGGCCACCATGCCCACCCAGTCCTGGGCACCGTAGGCGCCGGCTTTATCCAGGGGCTGGTACTGCCGCACGTAGTAGTCAATTTCCACCGGGCTGAGGGGCTTGAAATGCACACGCGTCTGATCCGAAAACACCACCCTGCGGCCGTTGCCCCCCAGTAGACACACGCCGGTGAATACATCATGCGTGCGGCCCTGCAGACGACTGAGCATCTGCCGGGCTTCGGCCTCATCTGCCGGCTTGTTCAGTACTTCGTCTTCCAGGCACACAATAGTATCGGCGGTGAGCACCACTTCGTCCGGGGCCAGGCTGGCGGCGTAGGCGGAGGCTTTATGGGCGGCCAGGTATTCGGCAATTTCGGCGCGGCGCAGGTGGGACGGGAAACTTTCGTCTACCTCCTGCAGGCGCACTTCGTAGGAAAGGCCCAGGTCGGAAAGCAGCTGGCGCCGGCGGGGTGAGTTAGAAGCAAGCAGTAAACGCATGGGTATGCTCGTCGTCGCGGATGGAGGTGAACAGGAAGCCACCAATGGTTTTAGGATAGAAGAACGTGGATTTGGGCGGCATCACGGCGCCGCTGTGGCACACGCTTTCCACTTCATCCATGGTTACTTCATTGGTGATAATAGCCGCGCGGGCTTCGTGGCGGTCTACGCGCGTGAGGCATTCGGAGAAGTTACGCACGTACGCAATGCCCGACCACTGCCGCTGGGCATCGGGGCCCACAATGCCCAGTGCTTTTTCCAGCACAAAGAAATGCAGCACCGTCAGGTCCAGGGCTTTTACTTCCGGGGTGGTAGGCCAGCTGAGCTGTTGGTGCACTTCCGGCCGCAAGCGCAGCTTGAAGGCCTGGCCATCTAAATACAGTCCAAAGGCCCAGCGCTTGCCCGCAATCAATTCCGGCAGGGAGTAGGCATCTTCCTGGGGGAGAATAAGGAAGTATGGTTCAAGGCGGGAGAGAAATTCGGCGTCCGTCAGGCCCTCCGGCATTTCCAGCAGCAGGCGGTGCGTGGGCAGAATGCGCAGGTCATCGGAGGCCGAATTGGTGAGGTACATGAGGTGATAATTCCAGGCTTCCTGGCCGGTGGCAGCGGGGTTGGCCAGTTGCCGGGCCTGCCGGTAGGCCAGGGAACCCTCGTAGCGGTGGTGCCCATCGGCCAGAATAACTTCCCGCTGCTGGAGCACGTGCCGGAAGCGCTGAATAACGGCGGCATCCTGAATAACGGCCAGCACGTCCCGCGCACCCTGATAATCTTCGTCCGTCTCGTACAAAGGCGCTTTCATGGCCTCGTCCATAAACGGCTCCAACTCGTGCAGCTCGTCGCGGTAGAGGCCGTGGGTGGCGCTGGTCTGAAACTGGGTGCGGGCCAGCAGCTCGGCCCGGTCGTTTACGGCTACGGGAAGCGTGTTTTCGTGGCGCAGCACCACGTTTTCGCTCCAGTCGTAGGCCCGGATATGGCACATAAAGCCCTTGCGGCAGTATTCGCGAGCGTTGCCCGGCAGCCGGAAATACTGGTAGTATACATAAATGCCCGGCAGCTCATCCTGCTCCAGGATATGTTTCTCCTGCCACTCCGTGAGGAGGGCCAGGGCCGCGCCGGCGGCATCCTCACCGCGGGGCACGGAAAGGTGAATGCTGTTCAGCGGATTACGGTACAGGGCCTCGCGCTGCTTCGGCGAAACTACGTCGAACAGCGGCGATACATAGTCGTCTATGGCAGCACTAAGCGCCGGATTATAGCGCCAGCCGCGCACGGGTTGAATTTCAGCCAAAGGAGCAGGTTGGTTATTGCAGATGTAAAGGTATTAACCCGCCTCAGACGATGGCGCTATAAAATGTAAGGACCTCCTCGATTATCATTGCCTGCTGAGGCGCTTCCAACTCATAAAACAGCGGCAAGCGCACGAGGCAATCCGCATAATGCTCCGCCCACGGCAGGGCGCGACCATCATGCTTAGCCCGATAATAGGGGCTCTGGTGTAAGGGTTGATAGTGGAATACCGCTAGCACCTGACAGGCCCGCAAACGGGCAATTAGCGCGGTGCGCTCCTGCAGACTGCGGCACACAAGATAAAACATGTGGCCATTATTGGTGGCATATTCCGGCAGCGTAGGCAAGCCAACGCCCAGCTTTCCAAGCGGGGCCAGCCGGGTGGCATACTCCTGCCACAGGTGCTTGCGGCGCTGCTGAATGTCCCGCAGGTTTTCCAGCTGTGCAAACAGAAAGGCCGCAATAATATCCGAGGGCAGAAAAGAGGAGCCGATATCCACCCAGGTGTACTTATCTACTTCGCCCCGAAAGAAAGCGGAGCGGTTCGTGCCTTTTTCCCATATGATTTCGGCCCGCTGGGTAAACGCCGTGTCGTTGATGGCCAGCAAGCCTCCTTCGCCGGAAATTATATTCTTGGTTTCGTGAAAGGAAAAGGCCGCTAAATGGCCAATGCTGCCCAGGGGCTGATCTTTATAATAACTATCAATGGCATGGGCGGCATCCTCTACCACCTGTAGATTATGCTTTTGCGCCAAGTGCATAATGGCCTCCATGTCGCAGGCAATACCGGCGTAATGCACGGGCACAATGGCGCGGGTGCGCGGCGTAATGAGCGCCTCCAGCTGGGCAACGGCCAGGTTAGGGTTTTCCGCGGTACTGTCGGCAAACACCACTTTTGCCCCGCGCATCACAAAGGCATTGGCCGTTGATACAAAGGTGAACGAAGGCATAATAACTTCGTCGCCGGGTTGAATATTGAGCAGGAGGGCTGCCATTTCCAGCGCGGCAGTGCCGGAGGTGGTCATTAGCGTTTTATGAAAGCCCAGCTGCTGTTCAAAAAACGAGTGGCAGCGCCGGGTAAAGGCGCCGTCCCCGGATATTTTCCCCATTCGCACGGCCTCTTCAATGTAGCGGGTTTCCCTGCCAGAGAGATACGGCTTGTTAAAGGGAATCATGGGCACGGGAATGGGAGCGAAGTAGAGTATTGGAGTGATGGGAATTAGCGAGTGTCATTTGATAAAGCAACCCGTAAATCCTGATCAATAATATAAAGCGGCCGGTTTTTAACCCCTTCAAACGTTTTGCCGATGTATAGCCCAACCACGCCCAACAGGAATATAATCAGGCCAGAGAAAAACCAAATCGAGGTAATTAAGCTAGCGTAGCCCAGTACGGTAATTTTGCCTTCCAGCCACCGAAACAGCGTGTAAAATACCCCAATAAAGGCCGTAGCCGAGATGAACAGGCCCAGCTTAATGGTCAGTCGTAGGGGCTTGTCGGAGTAAGCCAGGATAGTATCCAGGGCTAAATGCAGCTTCTGGCTGAAGCCGTAGGAGCTTTTGCCGGATGGGCGCGGAGCGTGTGTGACGGGCAGCGTGGTGCTCCGGAAGCCCACCCACCGAATCATGGTAGGTAAATACCGGGCGCTTTCCCGCATTCGGCACAAAGCATCTACCACCCGGCGGTTATATATACCGAAGTTGGCGGTGGTGCTATCCTGCCGGGTGTCGGTGAGGTAGGCTAGGGAACGGTAAAACAGGCCCGATAAGCTTTTCTTGAGCCAGCTGTCCTGGCGGTTGGCGCGTTGGGCAATAACCAGGTCAAACCCTTTCTGTGCTACCGCATAAAGGGCCGGTATTTCCTCCGGGCGGTCCTGCAGGTCACAATCCATGACCACCACCCACTGGCCCCGGCAATGATCCAGCCCCGCCGTAATGGCGCTGTGCTGCCCGAAATTGCGGCTCAGGCGCAGCCCCCGCAGGCGCGGGTACTGTAGCGCCAGCTCCTCTACCACCTGCCAGGAATGGTCCGGGCTCCGGTCATCTACCAGAATAATTTCAAACTCCTCTGTAATGGTCAGCACGCTCGCTTCTATCCGGGCTACCAGCTCTGGGAGCAGCTTTTCGGCCAGATACACCGGACTGATAACGGAGAGCAAGGGAGGAGAGGTAGGTAGCAAGTACAGGAGGCTATTGAAGGTAGACGCCGCAAGTTAACAGGGAATGAAGCAGGGGAGAGGCGGCCAGTTACGGCGCCAGCCGGCTAATAGTCCAGGTGGCGTCCGGGTTACGCTCGTACACAATCCGGTCGTGCAGGCGGGAGGGGCGGCCCTGCCAGAATTCTATGCGCCGGGGCTGCAGAATGTAGCCTCCCCAATGCTCAGGGCGCGGCAATGGGTCCTGGGCCGCAAAAAGCGCGGCCGTATCCTGCTCCAGCTTTTCCAGCTCCTCCCGGCTGCTGATTTTCTGGCTTTGAGGCGAGGCCCAGGCACCCACCTGACTGCTGCGCGGGCGGCTCTGAAAATATTCAGTAGAAACGCTGGCCGGCGCTTTTTCCACGCGGCCCTCCACGCGAACCTGCCGCTCCAGGCCGGGCCAGAAAAAGGTAATGGCGGCCAGGGGCTGCGCGGCCAGGTCCTGCCCTTTCCGGCTGTCGTAGTTGGTAAAGAAAAGAAAACCGGCATCGTCGGGGAGGCCTTTCAGCAGAACCACCCGGCCGGCCGGCTGCCCTTCAGCATTTACCGTAGAGAGTAGCATGGCTGTTGGCTCATCCAGACGGGCATCTATGGCCTCCTGCAGCCACGTGCGAAACTGCTGTACGGCATTGGGGTGTACCTCCGCTTCCGTAAGCGTATGCTGCGCGTAGGTCTTGCGCAAATCAGCCAGCTGCTGGTCATTCATAACTCAAAAGGGAATGGTGGAGGTATTTGTCAGGCGCCGGCACGGGGCTTTTGACGAATACGGCTGCAAGGTAATAGAATGCGGGCATGGCGGGAACCCGCAGGCGTAGCTCACACGTACTGCACATGGGAAACAACCATATCTTTTCCTGAATATTGATGCGAATCTGTGCATCTTTCGGCCCCGGTGGTGTTGCTGTCCGCGGGGCGTCTTTCACAAGCCTTTTGTGTATGAAATCCGGTAGCTTACTTATCTCGCAGCCCTTCCTGGGCGACCCCAACTTCGAGCGTACAGTACTGCTGCTGTGCCAGGATTCGCCGGAAGATGGCTCTTTTGGTTTAGTGTTAAACCGTCCCTCCGTATTAATGCTGGGCGATGTCATGGAGCTGCCCGGTGGCGACGACTCCGCGGCTGCCCAACTGCCCTTAGGTATTGGCGGGCCCGTGCAGGCCGATACCCTGCACTACCTGCACCGCCGCCCCGATGTGCCTGGCGCCGAGCTCATTGGGCAGGACGTGTACTGGGGCGGAGACTTTTCCGTGCTGCTGGGCCTGATAGAAAGTGGCAGCATTGCCCCCGACGCGGTGCGCCTATATGCCGGCTATTCCGGCTGGACAAATGGTCAGTTGGCCGAAGAAGTCCGGGAAAATGTTTGGATAGTGCATCCCAATGCTGCCGGGAAAGTATTTACTTTGGAAAGTGATGCATTCTGGCAAGCTATTTTGCGTGAGAAAGGCGGACGCTACCGCATGCTGTCCAATTACCCTGTAGACCCCCGGCTTAACTAATACCCCTGCCGGCCGCCTCCCATTCCCTGTACACCACAGGGCTTTTCTGCTGAAGTTATGGTACCTGAAAACGAACAAACTACCCCTGTCAATCCAACCAACGGCACCGCCCCTGAGTCTGATTCTCCTATGAGCATACTGGAGCGCCGTCTGGCGGAGATTAGTGCCCAGGGCCAGCCAGAGCAGTCTGCTGCCCCGGAGCAAGCCCCAGCCTCTACACCTACCCAAGAAATTCAGGAGCAGCCCGCGTTGGGAGCCACTGCCCCGCCGGCTACCGAGCCAGCTGGTGCTGGTACCGCCGAAGCACCGGCTCCATCAGAAGAAGTAAAAACCGAGGACCCAGCCGCGGAAGAGCCTATTTCGGCATCCCAGGCTCGGTCCCTGGACCACCCCGGCGCGCAAAACAAGGAAGCGTTTATAACGGATGAAATGGCTGCTGCGCCGGTTCCCGCCACGGAAACCAAGCCTACCATTGCCGCTATTACCGATGACGCCGTAAGCCCCGCGCCACCGGCTCCGTACGCCACCTTGGGCACGCCGGATTCGCCTCCCGTAATTTCCTCGGCTGAGGTGCCCCCCGGCGAAGAAGCCAGCGAGGAAGAAGAAGAGTACGTGCCTGAAACCCCGGCGCCGGATTTCGCCACGCTGGATCTGGCAGGGCAGGGCGCCCATTTGCTCACGCTGCTGCGCCGGGCCGATGCCCGCCAGAACCGCAAGCAAATCTTCGATCTGCACCGTCTGTATGAAACGGCCGTCACCACCGACCGGAACGCCGCCCGCCAGCGCTTCATAGAAGCCGGCAATGATTCCGATGACTTTTCCTATGCCGGCCCCGAAGGCTACCAGGAAGTAGGCAAAGCCATGCAGGAGTTCCGGGAAAGCCGGGCCCGCGACGTACGCGCCGAGGAAGAGCAGCGCACCAAAAATCTGGCTCACAAGCAATACCTCCTTTCCCAGCTCCGCCAATTGGTGGAATCAGCGGAAACCAAGGATAGCTCGGCCCGCATTAAAGCCCTGCAGAACGACTGGAAAGCCACCGGCCCCGTGCCGCAGAAAGACGCCCAGGACCTGTGGAACAGCTACCACGCCCTGCTCGATATCTTCTATAATAACCGCGGCCTCTTCTTTGAGATGAAGGAGCTGGACCGTCGGCGCAACCTGGAAGCCAAGGAAGCGCTTATCCTCCGGGCCGAAGGTTTGCAGCAGCATACCAGCATCAACAAGGCGCTGCAGGAGCTGCGCCAGCTGCACGAGGAGTGGAAGCACATTGGTCCCGTACCGCAGGAGCAGCGGGATGCCATCTGGACCCGTTTTCTGGCGGCCTCCGAGAAAGTACACGACCGCAAAAAGGAATTCCTGGATGCGCGCTCCGCCCAGGAAAACGCCAACCTCACGCGCAAAATGGCACTGCTGGAGCAAATCAAGCCCTATGCAGAGTTTCAGACGGACCGCGTAAACGAGTGGCGCAGCAAAACCGATGAGCTGCAGAAGCTGAAAGAAGAGTGGGATGCCGCCGGCCTGGTGCCGCGCGACAAGGCCGAGCAGATGAACAAACAGTTCTGGTCTTCCTACAAAGGCTTCTTCCAGCGCAAAAATCAGTTCTTTAAGGCCCTCGACGAGGAAAAGAATGCCAACCTGAAGCGCAAGCTGGAGCTGTGCGAACAGGCCGAGGCTGCCCTGCAAAACCCCAATTGGGAAGAAGGCCGGGAAATTGTGATTCGCCTGCAGAAAGACTGGAAAACCATTGGCCGGGTGCCGGAAAAGCAGTCTGATAAGGTATGGAACCGTTTCCGCACCGCCTGCGACGCCTTCTTTGAGCGTAAGCACGAGGAAAGCCGCCAGCGGGAGCAGCAGGCCCAGCAGGTAACCAAGGAGCAGGCCGCTTACCTGGATCGGGTGGCTGACACCGTAGCTGCCCTCACGGTAGACGAGCCCGGTACCCTGGAAGGTTTCCGCCAGCTGACCACGGAATGGCAGGCGTTTGCCGGCACCGGTGGGCGCGCGGAGTCTGAGCGGGCTGATGCCCGGTTCCAGGCCCTCATGTCGAAATACCTGGATATGGTGCCGGCTCTTTCCTATGCCGAGCGTGCCGATCTGTTATTCCAGCTGCAGATAGACCGCCTCAAGTCTTCCCCCGATTCTCAGCAGCAGCTCTACAAAAAGGAGCAGACCCTGCGTCGGGAAATCAATGAGCTGGAAAACGATATTTCCACTTTGAAAACCAACCTCGAGTTCTTTGCCCGTTCCAAAAATGCCGGGCAGCTGCGTGAGGAATATCAGGGCCGCATCGATGAAGCCCAACAGCGCATTGAAGCCTTGAAAAAGCAGCTGAAGATTGTGCGCAGCTAGCGCAAGCAATTAGGTTGAGTTGAAAAGAGAGCCTTGGCGGAAGCTGAGGCTCTCTTTTTTCATAGCGACTTAATAGCGACACGCACAAAGAAAAACGGCCCGAAAATTCGCGTTTGCAAATTTTCGGGCCGTTAAACCAATGTAGTAAGTGAGCCTCCTGCCGGGATCGAACCAGCGACCTACTGATTACAAGTCAGTTGCTCTACCAGCTGAGCTAAGGAGGCCTGAATTGTGGGACAAACCTACGCCATTCGCTGCAAAGGGCCAAATATTGAGTTGAAATTTCCGCGACAAATAATATTACTTCACCATAATGGATTGAATAGGCGGCATCAACCCAAAAATAATAATGCAACGGGGCTAGTGGAGCCCAAGCCGATGCTCACACATGAAATGCTTCGCTTTCTGTCTGACAGAACCCCTGAGTTTCAGTGCCGCCCCGTCATTTGACTGAGAAAAGACGAAAGTAGGGAGGAGTTTCACATTCTGAAGAAAATTGGCCTTTTGGCAGGAGGGAGGCAAGCTTGTGCCGGTAGATTCGTTGTTTTGTGAATGCGCAGCGTTGAGATTCTGCTTTCCGCCGCCTCTTCCATTTGTTTAGGTTCTCTGTCCGTGAATAACTCCGATATCATTGCCCATACCGCCGCCTTCGTGCGGGAAAAATTCCTGAACGAAGGCTCCGGCCACGACTGGGAACATATCCGCCGGGTGTGGCAAACCGCCCGAACGCTGGCCCATAATACACCTTCTGCCCAGGTAGAGGTAGTAGAGCTGGGTGCCCTGCTGCATGATGTGGCCGACTGGAAATTCCACGGCGGCGATGAGGAGGCCGGTCCGCTTGCTGCCCGGCAGTGGCTCGTCAGCCTGCAGGTAGCGGAAGCAACTATCCAGCACGTGGAGGCCATAATCCGGGAAATCAGCTTTAAGGGGTTGGGCGTTCCTACGCCCATGAGCACGCTGGAAGGTGAATTGGTGCAGGATGCCGACCGGCTGGATGCCATTGGCGCCATCGGCGTGGCGCGGGCTTTTGCCTATGGCGGCCATAAAGGCCGCCCCTTGCACGACCCCACCGTGCTGCCGGTAGAGCACGATTCGTTCGAGAGCTACAAAAAGAACACCGGGCCCACCATCAACCATTTCTACGAGAAGCTGCTGCACCTGCGCGAGCGGCTGCACACGCCGGCCGCCCGCGCAGTGGCGGATGAGCGCCATGCCTTTATGGAACAGTTTCTGGCCCAATTCCTGCGCGAGTGGGAGAGTGCCGATGTCGGCGCGGCCTCTATACAGGCTTCCGAATAGAATCGTACATTTGACCAATGACCACTCGTACCATTGTGCTTCGGCTTCTCGTGCCACTCTTTGTGCTACTGGGCGCCAGTTCCTGCCGCACGTGCCCCATGTTATCGTGCCATACCCGTAAGGTGCATTACCACAATGGAGCCCGTTACCGCGGTCAGCCGCTCTGGAAAAAACAGAACCCCGCTATTGGTGAAAAAATAAAGGTACACCAACAGCAAAAGGGCAAGAATAAAGCGGATAAAAGCAAGTCGAAAACCTAGCGGAGCTAGGCTATAAGGCCGTTTTTTTGTATCTTGCAGGCTTAATACTGTAACCACCAACTAGCCACCAACCCGCAGGGTTTGGATGGCTTTTCCGACCTCTTATGGCAGAAGCAGAAGGCGAGAAAATCATCCCAATTAACATTGAAGATGAAATGCGCGGCGCCTACATCGACTACTCGATGTCGGTTATCATCTCCCGGGCTCTACCCGATGTGCGCGACGGCCTGAAACCTGTGCATCGGCGCGTGCTCTACGGCATGAGCGAGCTGGGCGTCTCCTACAACAAATCCTACAAGAAAAGCGCCCGTATCGTGGGCGAGGTATTGGGTAAGTACCACCCGCACGGCGACTCCTCCGTGTACGATACCATGGTGCGCATGGCCCAGGACTGGAGCCTGCGCTACCCGCTGGTAGACGGCCAGGGTAACTTTGGCTCCGTGGACGGCGACTCGCCGGCGGCCATGCGTTACACCGAAGCCCGCCTCAAGCGTTTGGCCGATGAGCTGCTGAGCGACCTGGACAAAGAAACGGTTGACTTCCAGCCCAACTTTGACGACTCCCTGGAGGAGCCTTCCGTATTCCCGGCCAAGTTCCCCAACCTGCTGGTAAACGGCACCTCCGGTATTGCCGTGGGTATGGCTACCAACATGGCGCCCCACAACCTCACGGAGGTAGTGAGCGGCATCATTGCTTACTTGGATAACACCGAAATTACCATTGCCGAGCTGATGGAGCACATTGTGGCTCCCGACTTCCCCACCGGTGGTACCATTTATGGCTACGAAGGCGTAAAGCAAGCATTTGAAACCGGCCGCGGCCGCGTGGTAGTGCGGGCCAAAGCCAGCGTAGAAGTGCAGCCATCCGGCCGTGAGCAAATCGTGATAACCGAAATTCCCTATATGGTGAATAAGGCATCCATGATTGAGAAAACGGCGGCGCTCATCAATGAAAAGAAAATCGAAGGCATTTCCGACCTGCGCGACGAGTCTGACCGTGACGGTATGCGCATCGTGTATGAGCTGAAGCGAGACGCCATGCCCAACGTGGTGCTCAACAACCTGTATAAGTACACGCAGCTGCAGTCTTCCTTCGGGGTAAACAATGTGGCGCTGGTGAAAGGCCGGCCGCTCACGCTCAACCTGAAGGATCTGATTGTATACTTTGTAGAGCACCGCGCCGAGGTGGTAATTCGCCGCACGCGCTATGAACTGGCCGAAGCCCAAAAGCGGGCCCACATCCTAGAAGGTCTGCTGATTGCGCTTGACCACCTGGACGAGGTAATTGCCCTGATTCGCGGCTCGCGCGACCCGGAGGTGGCTCGGGGAGAGTTGATTGAGCGCTTTAAGCTGAGCGAAGTACAGGCCCGCGCCATCCTGGATATGCGTCTGCAGCGCCTCACCGGCCTGGAGCGCGACAAGATTGTGAAGGAGTACGATGAGCTGATGCGCCTGATTGACCACCTGAATGCCGTGCTGGCGTCGGATGAGATGCAGCGCCAGATCATTAAGGACGAGCTCATTGATATCCGGGAGCGGTATGGGGATGCCCGCCGCACTACCATTGAGTACGCCGGTGGCGACTTCTCGATGGAGGATATGATTGCCGATGAGAGCATGGTAATTACCATCTCCCGCGAAGGCTATATCAAGCGCACAGCGCTGGACGAGTACCGGGCACAAGGTCGGGGAGGGGTTGGCGCCCGCGGGGCTGCCTCCAAGAACGACGACTTCACCGAGCACCTGTTCGTGGCTACCACCCATGAATACCTCCTGTTCTTTACCGAGCTGGGCCGCGTATTCTGGCTGAAAGTGTACGAAGTGCCAGAAGGAGGGAAGAACACCAAAGGCCGTCCGATTCAGAACCTGATTGAGATTCCGCGCGAAGACTCTGTCCGTTCGGTATTGAACGTGCGCGGCCTGCGCGACCCCGACTATCTGGAAAATACCTTCCTGATGTTCTGCACCGAGCAGGGCACTGTGAAGAAAACCCCGCTGGAGGCGTACTCACGTCCCCGCACCGCCGGTATCAACGCCATTTCCATCAACGAGGGCGACCGACTGCTGGACGTACAGCTCACCACGGGCAATAGCGAAGTTATTGTTGCTCTGAATACGGGCCGCGCGGTTCGTTTCCACGAAGGCAAAGTGCGCTCCATGGGCCGTAATGCGGCTGGTGTGCGCGGTATCACTCTGGTGGGCGCCGAAGACCGGGTAGTAGGCATGGTATGTGTATCGGACCCCACGCAGGAGCTGCTGGTAGTTTCTGAAAAGGGCTATGGCAAGCGTAGCGAGCTGGAAGAATACCGTATCACCAACCGCGGTGGTAAAGGGGTTCGGGCTATGAAAATCACTGATAAGACGGGTGCGTTGGTTGCCATTAAGGCAGTGAACGACTCCGATGATCTGATGATTATCAACCGCTCCGGCATCACTATTCGTCTGCGCGTTGCTGATCTGCGTACCATTGGTCGGGCAACGCAGGGCGTGCGACTGCTCAAGATTTCGGAAGGAGATGCTATTTCTTCGGTGGCTAAAGTGGAAGCCGAAGACAAAGTAGAGGAGGTCCTGGAGGAAGCAGCTACCGTGGAGGTGGCCGACACCGATTCGGCGGCCGAATCTGATCTGGGCACGCTCACTGATCCTGACGCGCTTAGCTCCAACTAACCGCAAATTCAAAAGCCCGGGCCTGAACCCGGGCTTTTGTGCTTTCGTTTGTCAAGTAATTCCCATTCTCTCACTCGTTATTCTTCGACAACTCTATGAAGAAGGTCATTTTAACCTGCCTGGCTGCTTTATCAATGCAAGTAGCCATGGCTCAGAACTCTGCGGTAACGAATGCCGTGCTGTATCAGCGTCAGGGCACGCTGGATAAAGCCCGCTCAGAAATCGATAAAGCAGTTCAGAATCCCAAAACCTCTGATAAAGCTAAAACCTGGTATACCCGTGGCGAAGTCTATGATGCCATGGCCGCAAGCCCCATCTATGGCAAGACGCTGGCACCCGGCGAAGGCGCCAAAATTGCTTTCGAATCGTATCAGAAAGCCATTCAGCTGGACGGCAAAGATGGTGAGTACGGCAAGCTGGCCACGGCTAAAATGGACAACCTGTTTGGCGCAGCTCTGAATGCCGGGGTAGAAAGCTACAACGCGCAGAAGTACGATGATGCCATTAACTCGTACAAAATGGCCCAGCAGATCCGTCCGCAGGATACCACGGCGTATTTGTATGCTGCATATGCCGCCGAAGCCAAGCAGGATTTTGCTTCGGCCAAGGAGAGCTACAACAAGCTGATGGGCATTAACTACAAGTCGCCGCAGATGTACAACCGTTTGCTGCAGATTGCCCGTCAGGAGAAAGATGAGAAAGCAGCTATGGATGTCATTCAGCAGGCGCTGAAAGCATATCCCAACAACAAAGGCTTCATGCTGGAGGAGTTGAACATGCTGCTCAGCGCGGGCCAGGGTGCCCAGGCCATGGATAAGATTGACAAAGCCATTGCGGCCGATCCGACCAATGCCAACCTGTATGCCGTGAAAGGCTCGATTCTGGACCAGAATAAGCAGCCGGAGCAAGCCCTGGCAGCTTATAAGAAGGCGGTTGAGATTGACCCGAACAACTTTGATGCTCAGTTTAACTTGGGCGTTTACAACTACAACAAAGCCGCTGACCTGTATACCAAAGCCAGCCGCATGAGCCTGGCAACGTATCAGAAGTCGGGCAAGAAGATGGAAGCTGACGGCAAGAAGTATTTCGAGGTGTCGTTGCCGTACTTTGAGAAAGCCCTGCAGCTGCAGCCCAATGATCGGGCGGTGATTTCTTCGTTGCAGAAGGTGTATGTACGGCTCGGTCGGAATGCTGATGCCGAGCGCATGAACGCAAAATTGGAAGCCCTGAAGAAGTAAGGGGAGGTAAGTTAAAGCGGCCCGATAGAACATCGGGCCGCTTTTATAAAGCATTACTTAACATAATATAAATTATAAGACAAAAAAAAGCTCCTAAGATCAGGCAATGATTGAGGCGTAGATTGAGGCGTAAACTGCTCGGATTAGAGGCTACTGTATATAGATAAAGATAGTGTATAAGGCGCAGCTGGAATTATATGTATTGTTATGAGATGCACAGCATTATAGGCAGAGAATATAGATTGAGATAATGGATTGACTGACTGCCCTACGTACGGGTCATTATGCTTCCTAATTAGCGACCTGAACTCAGCTTTTTCTATTGATGCTACTCTGGCCAGATATACCGGCAGTACAGATTTCATTTGAAACTTATAGGTAGATTGGTTGAACCCTTTATCCGGCGGGCCCAGTCAACCGGATTAATCGAATCAGCTCAGGCATAATATTACTTATATAGAGTGCCGTTTGCTGAAGCCACATGCAATTGGAATGCATTGTGAGAAGTTAATAAGGGAGCATCTTTAATTTGATTCTACTGGTAAGAATCTGAATTATAGTCGTGGATGTAGTAATACTGGTGATAAAGATTAAAACCAGGTGTCTCTCCTCCTTGCGCTTCTCCGCTTACTTAGCCACTAGTTATGTTAAGTAACCACGACTTGGGAAGTGATGCAGTTTGTTGATTGTTATCCCACTTCATGAAAAACATGCTATAAACGAGGTAGGCTGTACGCTAATCTTCATCTACCTTAGATGAAGGCCTCGCCTTTTATGTAGCGCTGCCTAGGCCTTTATAGCCTTATTAGCCGCCCTCCTCTCCTTCCCCGCCCTTGCCGCCTGGCCCCTATGTTAGTATGGTATATATTAATAATATATGTATTGATAATCTATAGTTTAGTAAAATTAAGTGTATAATAGCATAAAAAAGTAATAAATAGTTATACTATTCTATACTGTTTTATACTTAATACTACTTTCATATACTGTTTCTTTTTACTATTCTTGTATCTCTCTTTATTCTTCCACTTTGCCTCATGCCAAAAACCATTGATTATCCCCGTACTTCTTATGATAGTTCTTGGGAAGTTGCTGAGATTGTAGATGACACTGGTGGTAAGTGTGCCATTGAAATGGCTGCTCGTAAGCTTAATCGTAAGGTTAGTGGCTCCTTTAAAGCTATTATTGGTTCGGCCGTTAAATTTGGTCTGCTTACCAGTAAGCGGGAGATACTGACTACTACTAATCTCTTCCGCCGAATTAAGCACGCCTATGATAAGCGGGAAGAGAAAATCTATCATCGGGAAGCTTTCTTGCATCCACCGCTCTTCACGCAGATATGCCGCAAGTTCCGGAACCGGGAATTGCCAGTACATATGCTGGATGTAATGCTTATCCGGGAATTCAATGTAGAGGAAATCAATGCCCAGGGCGTAGCAAAGGCTTTCCTGGATGGTGCCCGTATGGTTGATATCCTCGATGAGCGAAACGTTGTGGCCGATATCGACCAGCTGGCCGCCCAGCAAGGCCCACGACGGGAGTTATCGGCAGGGGAAATGCCCATGAACCTGTTTAAGGCAGAAAGTACTACTCAGTCGTCTACCGGTATATCATCTCCTGCTCTGTCTTATACCTCTCCGGTATCCCTTATCAACAGTTCTCCATCAGGCAATAAAGAACAACCTTCCTTTGTACCTCAACACATTGCCGGAGGTGATGCCATTTCGCAGTTGTTCGGCTTAGATACCGACGACCTCGATATACACTCCGTAGCGCCTCCCCTGGAGCGGAGTTCCTCAACTCCGGAAAATGTGCCCAAGCCCATTGATGAATATCAGGCGCCGGCCCGGGAAGCTCCGATTACTCCAACCGCGCCGGTGGAACCAAGCACATCCGTTTTTACAAATGCAAAAGTGGTAGCACCGCCCCTGCCTTCCCCAACCATAGATTCCGGATTCCGAATCCTTATTTCCGGGCCTGGAATCCATACGGAGTTAAGCATTCAGGATGCTGATGACCTGCTTATCGTGAATAGCCTGCTTGAAAAAATCCGGCGCCAGGTAAGCCGGTAAGCCCCCGCAAAAGAAAAGGCCATTCGGAACTGCTTAGATGCTCCGGATGGCCTTTTCTTTTTGCATCTGGTTGTCAGGTTTTTATATTCAATCTGCATGTTTAATCAACTCGACATACCACTGACCAAACCTCCGGTCCTTCCCCAAAAAGAAACTATCAACTACCTGTACATCAAACATGTCGGTTTTCAAACCGATTTCTTTTTCACTAACCGGCGCTGATGAAAAAAGCAGAAAAGGAGTTTGTGGCAGGGACTGCTCCTGCCCATTCAAAAGCGGGATGGATTTACTCGCGGCCCATACCTGCTTGATTTGTATTTCGCTGAGGCTGCGCCATGGATAGGGTTTCCAACGAGCGTCGTGCCGGATATCCGCCATACGTCGGAGGCCGGCATCCGCTTTGCGGTTTTCCCACAAAGGATAGGCAGGCATCAGAATAGCCATACCGGCCGCCATCAGAACGAACGAAGCAAGTACCAACCGAAGCGGCCTGGGCGACTGTTGGGTACCCATCCCTTTGAAAATACTATAGCTAAGCAGGCAACCCAGGACCAGAACGGCCCAGAACCGCGGGGTTCCGAACCCAAACCCGGGTAGCCCGATTACCGCCATAGCCCCGGCCAGGCCTACTCCTACTACCGTAACTATGATGGCCCAGGCCCACAATAACCGGTTATCATTGCGGGTCAGGCGTTGTTCCTGAGCGGCGGTTTCCCAGGCCCGCAGCAAGCCCGTCAGAAGCATGACCAGGGGAAATATCAAGGGAAGCATATAGCGCTCCTTTTTCTCCGGCACGGCACTGAGCAGCACGAAGGAAACCAGCAACCAGACAAAACCCAGGGCATAGGGCACATACCTGGCCGCACGGTGCCGGGCATAAGGCACTGCCAGAGCCGCCAATGCTACCAGGGCCCACACCCCGGTAAACACGGGGAAGTTGAAGTAGTACCAAAACGGCTGCACATGGCGCCCTTGCCACGATGATACTTCCGTACGGGCCACGGTGAGTGCAGTGGGCGCCACATGCTGCCACACATACCAGGGCCAGGCAGCACCCACTACCAACGCTACCAGAACCAGAAAAAGAAGGCCTCTCCACTCCTGCCGCAGCCGGCCAGCCGCCCCCCACAGGCGGGGTTGATAAAAGCAGATAAGAAAAGGCAGCCACACGCCGTACAGCGCCACCGGACCTTTACTTAGGATAGATAAACCCAACAGCAGGCCCGCAGCGCACCAGAGCACACCCCGGTCAGCGGTTCGGCTGGCCCTTGCCAGCAGCCATAGAGAGCCCATCATGAAGCTATGGGAGAAGATGTCCCACTGCGCATCGCGCCCTACGGTAATCATCAGCAGGCTGCTGGCCAGCACCAGGGCCCCCAGCCAGGCTGTGCGGCCCGATTCTTCTGCTTCGCCAGGGCAAGCCCGGGTTAACTCCCGCAACAGGCCCCAGAAAAACAGCACGAGCAGCGTGGACATAATAGCCGCCGGCAGGCGCAGCCAGAAAAGCTGATCATGCTGCGGATAGTTGATCAGGCGCATCATACCAGCCACGGCCCAGGTGGGTAAGGGCGGTTTAGCCAGACGCAGCTCTCCGTTCATAGTAGGCAGCAGCCAGGAACCTCCCGCGGCCATTTCCCGGGCAGCCACAAAGTTTCGGCTTTCCATCAGCCCCACCTCCTGCACACCCAAATGCAGGAAGAAGTAGAAGAAACACGCCACCAACACCATCAACAACTGCCCCCGCCCCGACTGAATAAACGGAATTCGCATGCGCTCTAATCGCCTGAAATGGCCCGAAAGACCTGTGAAAGACACTTTGTTAAGAGCCTTACGCTCCCAATGCTTTGCTTCGCATCCGAAGCAGTTGCCGCAGGTTATCTACTTCTATGGCATCGGGCTGGCAGCGTAACAACCGGCGAATAGCCCGGGGTGAGCGGCCTCCGAAGATAACGACTTTCATTCCGGTGCTATGCACCCGGGCACTACGCTCCGGGGTAGCTACGTACTTGGACATCACCACCACCTGTACCCCGGCAGACCGGGCCTGCTGCAGCCCGGCCGCAAAATCCTGCGTTACTTCCAGGCCCCGGGCTACCAAAGGCATTTGCTGTTGAATATACTGTAGGGTGGCGGGCTGGTTGGTCAGAATCAGTACCCGCTCCGCCGGCACCTGATACTGGTTAAACAGCGTTGCCAGCGCCCGTACCAGGGCCAGGGAACGACCACCATCACCATAACCGGTACAGGCATCTTCTTCGTGCAGATCCAGGTGCAGATAAGGGAACGTGGGGCGTTTGATCAGGCGGGCCAATAGGGTATCCAGGCGTTGGGGACGCTCCTGCTGGAACCAATCGTAGGGCCAGCCGGCCCGATAGCTCAGGCTGGTGATAAAAGCGGCCGAACGGGTGCTGATGCAGCCTTCCCGGGCATTGGTGAGCGTGGCCAGCTCCGTGTTATGATAGAGCATCGGCACACTGTCCTGACTGAGCTGAATATCAATTTCTACCCCATCAGCCCCCCGCTCCAAAGCCCGCTCAATACCGCGCAGGCTGCTGGGCGGCAAGGCATTAAAGGGGTTGATGGGCGTTAAAAAGCCTGAGCCGGCATGGCCCAGCACCTGTAACTGGCGCAGCGGCACGGCAGCTACCGGTGCCATGGCCACCGACTGGGCATTGGCGACGGTAAGCAGCAGCCAGGCCCCACATAGCAGGAGCACCTGGCGGATAGGTTGTTTCATAGATCGACAAGCTACGCAGAAAGGCCGCTCAGGGTATCAAATTCAGATTACCTTTGCCAGCCTGCCGGGTTTCTGACCAGTGGCTCTCTCCTATTCTATTGTGCATATGGCGTCTATTCTGGTTACGGGTTGTGCGGGTTTTATTGGCTCCCACCTTTGTGACAGGCTACTACAGCAGGGCCACCGCGTGGTGGGTCTGGACAACTTCGACCCATTTTACCCGCGGGCCATTAAGCAGGCTAACATGGCCAACCTGCTTACCCAGGAAAGGTTCAGCTTTCATGAAGCCGACCTGCAGGATGGCATCGATGCCTTGGTGGACGCCCTGCCCGCCGACCCAATTGAAATAGTAGTGCACCTGGCCGCCAAGGCCGGCGTGGGGCCTTCCGTGAAAGAGCCGGCCGCCTATCTGCAGAATAACGTCATCGGGACCACCCACCTGCTGGAATGGATGCGCCTGCGCGACATTCAGAAGCTGTTCTTTGCTTCCTCCTCATCGGTATACGGCAACACCCGGGAGCTGCCCTTCCGGGAGGATATGAACCTGCAGGCCACCTGCATTTCGCCCTACGCGGCCTCCAAGCTTTCCGGCGAGCAGCTGACCTATACCTACCACCACCTCTACGGGCTTGATGTGCTCAATGCCCGGTTTTTCACGGTGTATGGCCCCCGCCAGCGCCCCGATCTGGCCATTCATAAGTTTGTGCGCCGCCTGCGGGCCGGGGAAGCCATTCCGGTATTCGGCGACGGCAGCACGGCCCGCGACTACACCTTTGTGCTGGATACCGTGGATGGCATTGCCCGCGGGGTTGACTACCTGCTGAGCCATTCCGGCGTGTATGAAACCATCAACCTGGGCAACCATCGGCCGGTAGCCCTGCTGGAGCTGATTCAGGCCGTAGGCGAAGCCGTGGGCTGCGAGCCGCAGCTGGAGTTCCAGCCCATGCAGGCCGGCGACGTAGACGTGACCTACGCCGATATCTCCAAAGCCAAACAACTGCTGGGCTACTCCCCCCAAACTACCCTGCAGGACGGCCTGAGGGACTTCGTGCAGTGGATGGATCAGCAGGAGGAATAACGAACCAAAGCCCTACAAAAAAGGCCTGGCAGACTGTATCTGCCAGGCCTTTTTGATGTTGTATGTAAGAATTAACCCCGGCTAAACCACGGACGTTTCGGGTTGCTGCTGCAGGCGGGCCTGCTCACGGCGCAGCAGCACAATATTGCGGGCATACACCACCGTGCCGAACACATTGCCAATGATAAGCACCACATCCTGGCGCAGCAGCGCATAAACCAGAATGAGCGCGGAGCCCAGCAGGCTAATTACCCAGAAACTCAACGGCAGCGTCGATTCGCCCTTGCGCTCCGAGTACAGCCACTGATACACAAAGCGTAGCAGGAAAATGGTTTGCCCAATAGCCCCCAACAGCAGCACCCCGCCGGGAATACGGTTATCCAGCATGGTACGCAGACTGAAGTGCTGATTACCGGCTACAAACCAGGCCAGCATAGCCACCGGAAACACATACGCCCCCGCCCGAAACCAGGGGTTCAGCTTGCGCCACTCGCCCAGCAGCTGTAGGTTGCGGATGTATATACCGTAGCTGATGATTTGTGCCGCCAGGATAATAGGGTCGTGGCGCAGAATGCCGTATACTATCATCAGAAACGATGATATCAGGCTGATCTGCCAGAACAGCGTGGGCACCAGCACCCGCTTGGCCCGCTCGCTCTGTATCCATTGCAGCACAATACGGCTGGAAAACAAGAGCTGCGAAACCAGTCCAATGCCCAGCGCTACGGTCTGTGTGGTCATAGTTTCCGGCTGAATTAGCGCCCCGTGGTTTCTGCGCGGTGATGCTCGCCAATTTCGTAGTTTTTCCAGCGGGAGCGTATCCAGCGGAAGCCAAAAGTATCAACCAGGGGCTTCCAGGCGCGGTTCCAGAGGTTGTACTTGGCCGTGCCGGCAAAGCGCGGGAAGTGCTGCACCGGAATCTGCTTTACGCGGCCGCCCTGCAGCTGCACCAAAGCCCCCAGAAAGCGGTGCATGCCATGAAAAAGGGGAAGCCGGCGGGCATACTCCATCTTCATAATCTTGAGCGGGCAGCCCGTATCCTGTATGCCGTCGTTGATGAGGGTCCGGCGCACCGTGTTGGCCACCTTGGAGGAAAGCTTCTTCACCACGGTATCCTGCCGCTTGGCCCGGATGCCGTTTACCATATCATACTCCGGGAAGAACGCGAAGAACTTCAGGAAGTCCATGGGCGAGGTCTGGATATCGGAGTCGATGTAGCCGATGAGCGTGGTGCGGCAATGGTCTACCCCGGCTTTAATGGCCGTGCTCAGGCCCCGGTTCTGGCTCAGGGATATGTATTCGTAGCGGGAATCATGCCGGCAGATGTCGCGCAGAATGGGCAGGGAGTTGTCCGTAGAGCCATCATTCACAAACAGGACGGTGGTAGCTACCGGCGTTTTTTCCAGAAACTTATTCATCTCCACCACAAACTGCTGCAGGCTCTCTTCTTCGTTGTACACGGGAACCAGAACGGTCAGGGTTTGCAGGGTCAGGTAAGCGGAGGCGTGGTTGGGCATAATAAAACGATGAAACGGCGAGCAAGGTAAGCAGGTTTTGGCGGCGCAGGCTGCTTATTGAAGCTGGAACAGCCTTCCGCGGCTATTCTTCCCGGCGCACGCCCCCGGAAATAGTGGAATGGCGCTGCCGCAGCACGGCCACCACATCTTCCAAGGATAACCCCGAGGCAGTAAGCAATACCAGCAAATGATACAGCAGATCAGCCGCTTCGCCTTTCAGCCCTTCCACGTTGCCCGCTACAGCATCAATAACTGTTTCTACGGCCTCCTCTCCCACTTTCTGTGCAATTTTGGGCATTCCCTTCCGGAACAGTGAAGCCGTGTATGACTTCGAGTCTTCCTCCGGAAACTGCTGCCGGCGCTGCACCAGCCGTTCCAGCTCGGCAATAAAGCTCACTGCCGGCGCCGGGTAAGCCGTCTGATCCAGTTGCTCAAAGCAGCTGGTGGTGCCGCGGTGGCAGGTTGGCCCATCGGGAATGGCCCGGATAAGCAGCGCATCCTGGTCACAGTCGGGGTGCTGGCTGACCACGGTGAGGTAGTTACCCGAGGTTTCGCCCTTGGTCCAGAGGCGTTGTTTGGAGCGGGAATAGAACGTTACGCGGCCGGTTTCCTGGGTTACGCGCTGCGCTTCCTCATTCTGATAGCCCAGCATCAGCACCTGCCCGGTGTGGGCATCCTGCACGATAACGGGAATAAGCCCATCGGGCATTTTAGCAAAGTCCATGGTGGGTAGTTAATGAATGAAAACGGTCATCCTGCTGAGCATACCCGAAGTATCCAGTTTCGTGTGATAAGCCTCAACGAACCGGTAGAGATGCTTCGACAAGCTCAGCATGACACGTTCTTTATGAGTCATGGGCCTATTGTTCTGATCCTACAGCCGGACGGGAATACCATCCTGGCGCAGGTGCTCCTTCAATTCCCGGATACCAATTTCCCCGAAGTGGAAAATACTAGCGGCCAGTCCGGCATCGGCGTGGGCCTGCAGGAATACGTTGGTGAAGTCCTGCTTGGAGCCCGCCCCGCCGGACGCCACCACCGGCACCGACACAGCCCGGCTTACGGCACCGGTAATATCCAGGGCAAATCCATCCTTGGTGCCGTCGTTGCTCATGGAGGTCAGCAGAATTTCGCCGGCGCCCCGGTCGGCGGCTTCGCGGCACCATTGCACGGCATCGCGGCCGGTGTTGTTGGTGCCGGCCCGGGTGTAGACCTGCCAGCCGGCGGCATCGTTATAGCGCGTATCGGCGGCCACCACAATGCACTGGCTTCCGAAGCGGGCTGCCAGCTCATCAATCAGCTCCGGGCGCGCCAGAGCGGCCGAATTGATGCTTACCTTATCGGCTCCGTTCATCAGCAGTACCTCTACATCCGCCACGGTGCCAATGCCGCCACCTACGGTGAATGGAATATCCAGCTCGCGGGCCACATCACGCACCAGCGCTATCAGCGTGGCGCGCTTTTGGTTGGTAGCTGTAATATCGAGGAATACCAGCTCGTCGGCGCCTTCGCGGGCATAGCGCGATGCCAGCGCCACCGGGTCGCCGGCATCGCGCAGGCCCTCAAAACGCACGCCTTTTACGGTGCGGCCATCTTTTATATCCAGGCAGGGAATGATTCGTTTGGTCAGCATGCTGCTAGTGCTTGAAGCGTTTCGGGCCTCTTCTGATGTTTAGAGGCCTGATACTGATAGTAGACTCGGGCTATAGCCACGGCTGTAATTCCTGCAGGGTGATGGTGCCCTCGTAGATGGCCTTGCCAATGATAGCGCCGTGCATGCCAACGGCAGCCAGGGCTTCCACATCGGCAATGGTGGTAACGCCACCACTGGCCACCAGCCTGGCCGCGGGCACTTGTTCCCGCAGCAACTGGTACGTGCCGAGCGAAGGGCCCAGCAGCTTACCGTCCTTGCTTACATCGGTACAGATAAAAGTGGTGGCGCCCACCGTCAGATAATTCTCTACGAATTCCCGCAGCGTCCGCTCGCTCTGCTCGGCCCAGGCGTTAATGGAAATGTAGTTGTCGCGGAAGTCGGCTCCTATAATGATGCTATCCGCCCCGAAGGTGCGCAGCCAGCCGCTCACCGTTTCCGGTTCCCGTACGGCAATGCTGCCGGCGGTTATCTGCCGGGCCCCTGCATCGAAAGCCTGCCGCACGGCCTCCTCGCTCTGCAGTCCGCCCCCAAAGTCAATCACCAGGTTGGTGTGGCGGGCAATGCGTTCCAGCACCGGCAGGTTTACGGGCTGCTTGGCGCGGGCACCATCCAGGTCTACCAGGTGCAGGCGCTTTACGCCGTGCTGCTCAAAGCGCTGGGCTACGGCTACGGGGTCGGCATCATAGGTGGTTTGCTGCGCGAAGTCTCCCTCCGTCAGGCGCACGCACTGGCCGTTTATGAGGTCAATAGCTGGAATGATTTCCATAGAAGTTGTCAAAGGCAATAAGCTGGCCGGGCTCCATTTCCCGTCTTCCGGGCAGCGGTGCCACAGAGGCTGTTAGAGTTTCAGAAAGTTCTCCAGAATGCGGGTGCCCACCGAACCACTCTTTTCCGTGTGGAATTGCACCGCGTAGAAGTTGCGGTGCTGCACAGCGGCACTGAACGCAGCGGTGGGGTATTCCGTCTGGGCAATGGTGTAGTCGCCTACGGGTGCATAGTAGCTATGCACGAAGTAAACATGGTCTTCCTGCTGCAGGCCATCAAACAGCGGACTGCGGAGGGCTTGCAGCGTGTTCCAACCCATGTGGGGCACCTTGTAGTCCGGCGAACCTTCAAAGCGCACTACATCGAAAGGAAGAATGCCGAGCATGTCGGTACCGCCGCCTTCTTGGGTATGGCGCCCCAGCAGCTGCATGCCCAGGCAAATCCCCAGGAAAGGCTGCGTCAGGGTGGGCAGGAATTCATCCAGACCCTGGGCCCGCAGCTCCCGCATAGCCGAGGCCGCTTCGCCCTCACCGGGGAACAATACTTTATCTGCTCCTCGGATTACCTCATGGTCAGCGGTCAGCATAGCTTGTACCCCCAGGCGCTCCAGCGCAAACAACACCGACTGCACATTGCCGCCTTTGTAATCAATTACCGCTATTTCCATTTGTTAAAATACAGGGTAAAGCACTCAAAAACCAGTCGATAAACATTTGGGTAATATCAAGGACAATGTGCTTTTCGCCTTTAATCATTGATGACAATGAAATCAATTTAAGAAGTTGAAAGACAGCTACATATCTACATTACCCAAATGTTTATACAAATGAATAACCTATAAAATACCCTTCGTGCTGGGGATTTCCATACGGCCGGCATCACGCACCAGCGCCATCTTAATAGACTTAGCCACGGCTTTGAAAATGGCTTCAATCTTATGGTGCTCGTTTTGTCCTTCGGCTTTTATGTTGAGGTTGCAGCGGGCCGCATCAGAGAAGCTCTTGAAGAAATGGTAAAACATTTCCGTTGGCATATCCCCTATTTTCTCCCGCTTAAACTCGGCGTCCCATACTATCCAAGGACGGCCGGAGAAATCAATAGCCGCTTGCGCCAGTACATCATCCATAGGTAATAGAAAACCATAACGAGCCAGACCACGCTTATCCCCCAGGGCCTGGGTGAAGGCTTCGCCCAGGGCAATGGCGGTGTCTTCTATGGTGTGGTGCTCATCAATGTGAAGGTCGCCCTGCACCGTGATTTTCATATCCACGCCGGAGTGTTTGCTGAGCTGATCCAGCATGTGGTCGAAGAAACCCAGGCCGGTGTGCATCTCTGGTCGGCCGCTACCATCCAGATTCAGCTCGATGCTGATTTTGGTTTCGTTGGTATCACGCTGCACCACGGCGGTGCGGGCGGGCAGCCGCAGGAACTGGTATATTTTTTCCCAGCTGGTAGTCGTAAGGGCAGCACGCTCGTCGCCCTCCCCTTCCGGCCGCATCAGGATAGACTGGCACCCCAGGTTCTCGGCCAGCTCCACATCCGTCAGCCGGTCGCCGATGACGAACGAATGCGGCAGGTCATATTGGCTGGCATCGCCCATGTATTCTTCCAGCATGCCAATGCCGGGCTTACGCGTAGGCAGGTTCTCATGCGGGAAGCTCCGGTCAATGTGCTCCCGGGCAAACTCTACGCCTTCGGAGCGCAGAATATCCAGCATCATCTGGTGGGCAGGCCAAAAGGTATGTTCAGGGAAGCTGTCGGTGCCCAGGCCATCCTGGTTGCTTACCAGCACCAGCTCATAGTCCAGCTCCCGGGCAATGCGTGCCAGCCCCGTAATGGCGCCGGGTACAAATTGAAATTTTTCCCGACTCAGGGAATCCACTTGAAAATCCGTCGGCGGCTCGATGAGAATAGTCCCGTCGCGGTCAATGAAGAGTACTTTTTTCATGATTTGATTTATAACTCCGTGTTCAGGCGTTGCGCTAGGTTAAATCTTTTGCTCGAAGATGTTGTCAAGATGAATGCAACAAATCGGCAGATAAGCTTTGGCAAACGCCGCACAACCGGCGTTTTGATTTACTTATACTCCTGCAGTGCCTGCAGCAACTGCTTGTTTTCTTCGGGGGTTCCTACAGTCAGGCGGAGCGTGCCGGCACAGCCGGGCTGCGTGGTGCGGTTGCGCACTACAATGCCGCGGCCCAGCAGAAAATCATACACGGCGGTAGCATCGGGGCGGAAACGCACCAGCAGGAAATTGGCATCGGAAGGAAAAACCTGCTCTACGATATCCACCGCCGGCAAACGCTCCTGGAGCCAGTCGCGGCCTATTAGCAGCTCCCGGCGCATCTGCTCAAAACGGGCCGCATCGCGCAGGGCTTGCAGCGCATGCTGCTGCGTGGCCTCCGATACATTATAAGGAGGCTTGATTTTATTTAGATAACCAATGACCTCCGGTGAGGCGAATGCCATACCCAGGCGCAGACCCGCCAAGCCCCAGGCTTTGGAAAACGTCTGCAGCACCACCAGATTCGGAAACTCATCCAGGTGGGAGGTCCAGCTGGGAGCAGCGGCGAAATCGGCGTAGGCTTCGTCTACTACTACCAGACCACGGAAGCCGCGCAGTATTTCCTCTATGGCATTGGCATGAAGAAGGTTACCGGTGGGGTTATTGGGGGAGCACAGGAATACCAGCTTGGCTTCAGAAGCCAGCACGCCGGCCACCGTTTCGGCGGAAAGCTGAAAGTCGGCCGTGAGCGGCAGGCGCTCAATGCGAACATCGTTCAAATTGGCGGCAACCTCATACATGCCATAAGTAGGTGGCAGGATCAGGATGCTGTCCTGCCCGGGCGTGCACGTGAGGCGAACCAGCAAGTCAATGGCTTCATCAGAGCCGTTACCCAGGAAAATCTGCTCGGGGCGCACGCCTTTCAGCAGGGCCAGCTCGGCCTTTACGGCGCGCTGCATTGGATCTGGGTAGCGGTTGAACCGCTCGGGGCCAGCGCTGCCCAGGCTGTTCTCGTTGGCATCGAGCATCACATGCGCTTCTCCCTGAAATTCGTCGCGAGCTGAAGAGTAAGGCTTCATGGTCCGGATATTGGGCCGCACCAAGCTATCTAGGTTGAACATCACAAAGGTTGAGGATGGGGCGTTCATGACGCTTTAATTATTGACTTCGCCGGCGGCCAACGCTTCCAGCCGTAACGTAATGGCCCGGGCGTGGGCCCGCAGGCCTTCGGCTTCCGCCATGGTTTCTACAACGGGCCCTACATTCAGCAGGCCTTCGGCCGTGAGCCGCTGGAAGGTAATTTTCTTGAAGAAGGAATCCAGCGACACGCCACTGTAGTTTCGGGCGTAGCCGTTGGTAGGCAGGGTGTGATTAGTACCGGAGGCGTAGTCGCCGGCCGCTTCCGGAGTGAGATGCCCAAGGAATACGGAACCCGCACTGGTCACTCCTTCGGCCAGCTGCTCGGGGTTGCGCACAGCCAGGATCAAATGCTCAGGCGCATACTGATTGGAGAAGTACAGCATTTCCTCCGGTGTGCGGAGCAAAATAGCGCGGCTTTCGGCCAGCGCCTGGGCGGCCACATCGGCCCGAGGCAGCTCGCGCAGCTGGCGCGCCACTTCGGCCTTCGTTCCCTCCAGCACCGTCATGGAGTCAGAGAGCAGAATCACCTGCGAGTCTGGGCCGTGCTCAGCTTGACTCAGCAAATCAGCCGCCACGAAGGCGGGGTTAGCCGACTCATCGGCAATAACCAAAACTTCTGAAGGGCCGGCCGGCATATCAATAGCCACGCCGTAGCGGGTTGCCAGCTGTTTGGCTGCCGTAACGTAGCGGTTTCCGGGGCCAAAAATCTTATCAACGGCGGGCACCGACTCCGTGCCCCCGCTTAAAGCGGCAATGGCCTGGGCTCCGCCGGCTTTTACTATAGTGGATATACCCAGCAGCTGAGCCGTGAACAGGATAATGGGGTTCACAGATCCATCCCGCTGGGGCGGCGTGCACAGCACAATTTCCGGACACGCGGCCAGGCGGGCGGGCACGCCCAGCATAAGCAAGGTGCTAAAAAGAGGCGCCGTACCGCCCGGAATATACAGGCCTACCCGCTGCACCGGCACCGCCCGGCGCCAGCATAGCACGCCCGGCATGGTTTCTACCCGCTCTTCTTGGGGCACCTGGGCCTGGTGGAAGCGCAGAATGTTGGCATGGGCAAGGCGAATGGCAGTTTGTAAATCAGCGGGCACCTGGGCGGCCGCGGCGGCCAGCTCTTCCGGGCTGACCCGCAAACCATTGGTCAGCTCTGCGCCATCAAACTGTTGGGCGTATTCCAGCAGGGCCGCGTCGCCACGTTGGCGGACGTCGGTAAAGATTTGCTGCACGCGCTGCTCCACGTCCTGGGCCTGCTGCTGGGCGGCGCGTAGCTGCAACGCGCCCCACTCGGCCTGGCTGGGATATTGAAAAATCTGCATGGGTTGGTTGCTACGGACTATTGATTGGGTTCTGCTGCAGGATAACTGCAGGACCGGCGGGTTAGCACCGGCCCTTACAGGATAGAACAGCGAAACCCAATCCTCGATTTAGGCAATCATCTTTTCAATGGGGAGCACCAGAATGCCTTCGGCACCCACCGCTTTCAGCTGGCCCGTGATGTGCCAGAAGTCGTCCTCATTCACCACCGACTGCACCGACACCCAGCCTTCTTCAGCCAGCGGCGTAACCGTGGGCGACTTAATACCGGGCAACAGCTGCTTCACAGCTTCCAGGGAAGCAACCGGGGCATTCAGCAGAATGTACTTGTTGCGACGGGCGCGGCGCACGGCCTGCATGCGAAACAGCAACTGCTCCAGCAATTCCTTTTTCTCCGCGTTCAGGCTTTGGTTGGCAATCAGCACCGCCTCCGAGCGAAACACCGTTTCTACCTCGCGCAGCCCATTGCCCAGCAGCGTAGAGCCACTGCTCACAATATCACAAATAGCCTCGGCCAGCCCAATGCTGGGGGCAATTTCCACGGAGCCGCTGATGGTGTGCAGGTCGGCTTTCACGCCCCGCTCGGCCAGGTAGCTGCCCAGAATCAGAGGATATGAGGTGGCGATGCTCCGGCCCTGCAGATCCTGCACCGAGTCGTAAGCGGCGGCGCGGGGAACGGCCAGGCTCAGGCGGCATTTGCTAAAGCCCAGGCCTTCTATTTCGAGCTCCGGAAAACCGGCTTCTACCAGTACGTTCTGCCCCACAATGCCCAGATCGGCCACGCCATCCTTCACGTAGCCGGGAATATCGTCGTCGCGCAGATACAGGATTTCGAGGGGAAAGTTGGTGGCTTCGGTCTTGAGCTTGTAGGACGAGGTGAGGAAGCTGATGCCGCACTCCCGAATCAGATTCAGGGAGTCTTCGCTGAGGCGGCCCGATTTCTGGATGGCCAGACGGAGCATATCGTTGAATTAAAAAGGATGATCGGTAAGAAGGTTCTGGCTCATGCCGGATGCCTGCCTGCCAATCGAAGAGTTTGAAAAGAAACGGGGAGCAGGACCCTTTCGTTGGAATACGGCAACAGCTTGCCGGGGCCACCTGTTTCGGGGGCCGGGGAACCTGAAGCGGTTCGCCCAACGGGTCAATATGATTCGTTCATTCCTCTAGAAAGAGGAATGGTGGCCATGCAGATGATGGTGCGCCGCGCGCAGCCAGCCGGCGGCCGCAGGGGCGGCAGCAAGGGGGCTGATGGAGCAAATAAAAGGCGCGGCGAGCGGCATGGAGTAGGCTTTGGTGGTGCAATACTACGGTAGAAGAGCCAGATAAAATCTTTTTCTTGAAAAAATCTTCAAAAATCTGACCTTTGAAATGCTTTATTCTCCCCAAACTCTATAAATGGCACTATTGTTTCGGGTAGCAACCGAAACGTTTACATAGTATTTAGTTCTTGAGTATGCATAGCACTTTTCATACTGTTCTGGCCGGATGTGTTGGTTTTATGGTAGCTATGGGGGTTGTGGCTCCCGACGCGCAAGCGCAGCAGGCCAGCAAGCCCGCCGTGCAGCTGCCCCTGCCCCAGGTCAGCCCCCACGCTCTGGTACAACAAACCATTGGCCTGACGGATATTACCGTTGACTATCATGCCCCCGGGGTGAAAGGCCGCACCGTGTGGGGGCAGTTGGTGCCCTACAATCAGATATGGCGGGCGGGAGCCAATGAAAATACGGTGGTTAAGTTTTCGGCGCCGGTGCGCATCAATGGGCAAGCGGTACCTACCGGGAGCTATTCCCTGTATGTATTGCCCGTTTCTGACCAGGACTGGCAGTTTGTGCTGAACCGGGTAACCACGCACTGGGGCGCTGAGGGCTACGACGAGAAAGATGACCTGGTCCGCATCCCCATTGTGCCGGAGGCCTCGCCCTTCCGCGAAACGCTGCTTTACTGGTTTTCCGATGCGAAAAACGGCACGGCCCGCCTGAACCTGAGCTGGGAAAAGCTAACCGGCTCAGTCTACATCACCACCGACGTGCACGCCCAGGCGCTGGCGGGCATTGAGCAAACGCTGGCCAAACAGCCGCACAACTGGCAGCTACTTGCCCAGGCCGCCGAGTATCTGATTCAGAATAACATTCAGGCCGAGCTGGCGCTGCGCTACATCAACGAGTCCATCCGCCTCAACGACACTTACCTCAACAACTGGCTGAAAGCCCGCTTGCTGGCTTCCAAGGATGATTACAGCACGGCCATTGTATACGCACGCAAAGCCCTCAAGCTCGGCGACAAAGACGACAACACCTTCAAGTCGCAGCAGCCCACCATGCGCATTGCCCTCACGGAGTGGCAGGCCAAGGCATATTAGTTTCTCTAAGCTTCCTTATAAACAGCAAAGCCGCTCCTATTGGGGCGGCTTTGCTGTTTCAATAATTTGCCGGTTAACTTGCCGGCAATGGAAGCTTTTCTTTCTATATGTGAGGCCATACAACCCCTATCAGCCCCCTTACGGACAGCGCTGGGGCAGCAGGTAAAGCGGGAAGATGTAGGTGCCCGCGAGTATCTGTTGCAGCCGGGGCAAACGGCCAACCGCCTCTATTTTCTGGAGCAAGGCCTGGTACGGGGCTTTCATTTAAAAGATGGCAAAGAGGTTACCGCCTGGTTTATGCAGGAAGGCGACTTCGTGATTTCCATCCACAGCTTTTTTGCGCGGCAGCCCTCGCACGAGTACTTGCAGGCACTATCGGAATGCAGGCTCTGGTCTTTAAGCTATGAGCACTTGCAGCGGCTTTACCGGGAGTTTCCGGAGTTTAATTTTATCGGCCGCACGCTCACGGAGAAGTATTATGTACTCAGTGAGCAGCGGGCCCTGCATCTACGCATGTATTCCGCCACCGAGCGGTATGAAAAGCTACTGGCTGATTTCCCCGGCATATTTCAGCAGGTGCCGCTCAAGCTGCTGGCTTCCCATTTGGGCCTCACTCCGGAAACCCTCAGCCGCCTGCGGGCCCGCCGCAGTACCTAAATACCGTTCTTGACATATATCAAGCGGAATGGCGGGGGCATACCTGACTTTTGGAGCATCATTTCAACCTTCGATGAATGCTCTTTTATGAAACTTATCGGTGCTACTGCTCTTTGTTTAGTTCTTGTCATTGGCAACGTATTGCTGGGCTACTACTGTGCTCCGCTTGAAATACTGCTTACTCCGTTAGTAGTGATAGGAACTATGTGGCTATTGCTCGCAGCCGGACCATACGCCTCGCCTTGGCTTACTTCCCTGCTCTCGGCCGTGCTCATCTGTGGCCATGATGCGGGCGTGAAACTATATGGAGGGGGCACCCACGACTCAGCGGGCCAGGGCTTCATCCATGCTTTTTTATTTTTTGGCCTTATTCCAGCCTATCTGCTTTTGCTTGCCCGGCTAGATCAGCGGCCGAACCTTCCCGCATCAGCCAGGTTAGTCGCCAACCTGCTGTTTCCTTTGTTGGTGGGGGGCTACCTATCTATGTTTGGCTGGTTGGGAGTCGAAATGTAAATCCGGCTGCCTCCTGTTTCCATGGATAAGGCCAGGAACGCTGCCCCATTGACTGGCTTAATCAAAACCGCGCAATAACCCGCACATTAATCACGCGCCGGGAAAGGTAATTCGGCACCGAATACGTGCGGCCGTTAAGGTCCTGGATGTAGTTGTACCCTCCTACATTATTGGCATCAATAATATTGAGGACCTCCAGGCCCAGCCACAGGCTTTCCAGCTGGCCCACGCGGCGGGTGCCTTCGCCCACATGCATAGTAATGGCTTTGGAGAACCCCAGATCAACCCGCTGGTAGGCGCGCGTAAGCTTGGTGGTTCCGCGAAGTTCGGGTAAGCCGGGCGGGCTGAAGGGCAAGCCGGAACCAAATACCAGGTTCACGTAGCCTTTCACCGAAGGGTTATTCGGCAAATGATCCTGGAAGAATATCCCCAGGTTTACGCGCTGGTCGCTGGGGCGGCGGATGTAGCCTTTTGCATCGCGGCCCAGTATTTTTCCATCGGCATCGTAGCGCGTGATGGAGTCGCCCTCCAGGTTTTCTTTGGTAGTTAGAATGCCCAGGCTGAACCACGACTCCGCTCCTTTTACAAACTCTCCGCTCACGCGGGCATCAATTCCGGCGGCGTAGGCAGTGGCATTGTTGCGGGCAAAGTAGCGCAGCCGCACATTGTCTACATCATAAGGCACCACATCCGTCAGGTATTTATAGTACACCTCACCGGAGAAGCGGAACGGACGCCCCCACTGCTCAAACTTCAGGTCGGAGCCGGCAATGAAATGCAGGGAGCGTTGCGCGCGCAGCTCCGGGTTCAGTACCCCGGTGTATACCAGTACGCCATTGGCGTCGCGCTGGCTTTGTTGGTCGCGCAGCTCGCGGTAGAACGGCGGCTGGTAGTACACGCCCGTCCCAAACTTGAAGGATAGATTGGGGTTGCGGCGGGTAATCATGGAATACTGCACCCGGGGACTGATGGTAAGCTGATTATTTACCGTCCAGTAGTTGGTGCGGAGCCCGTAGGTGAGTGTGCGCAGCGAGTCCAGGGTGATGGTGTGCTGGGCATAACCCTGGTAACGGAAACTGGTCAGGCCCAGATCAGCCTGCAGCCGGGTGCGGCGGTAGTCGGGCACAAAGTCGGCGGAGTCTACAAAGCTGTATTCGCTCAGCTCATCGTTTATCTTTTCGCGGCCTGCCTTTACGCCCGCCAGGATGGTATGGCGCGTGCCGGGCGTCCAGCTGCCACGGGTTTCCAGGCTGCCGATGCGGGCCTGCAGCGTATTGCGGGAATGATCGAAGCGGGAACCCAGGTTGCGCTGACGCACTTCCTTGTTAAAATCCGGGGAGTTGGGGTCCCGGTCAATATCCGCTAGCGAATAGCTGGCTTCAACGTCGCGGTACTCCAGCTCCCGGGAAAGCAATACACCCGCCAGCACTTCGGCCTGCAATTCCCGCGTGAAGCGGTGGCGCAGGTTCAGGCCCGTCTGGTAGGTATCGTACTGCATCCGCTCGTGGCCACCGTAGGTAATAGAAAGGCGCTGAAACTGCGCCGTACCGGTGCTGAAGGTTGACTCGCCACTCTCCGGAGCAAACACAAAATCGTTGTGGGCCACGGTGGTGAGCAGCCCAATGGTAGTGCGGTCCAGGTCGGTGGTATCGCGGCCCAGCGTGGCCGTTACGTACAGCTGCGCATCATAAAACGTGGGGTTGTAATTTCCCTGGGCACTGCGCAACGAGTTAAAAACGTACGTCGGGTTCTTGTAGCGCACCCCAGCCAGGTAGCTGACGCGCTTATTGGGCGAAACGGCCTCTACGTGCGCCGTGGCACCTGTGAGGCTGGCCGATGCGGAAGCGGCAAAGCGCTGGGGCACTTTGTACACCACATTCAGTACTGAGGAAAGCTTATCACCATATTTCGGCTGCCAGCCGCCACTGGAGAAGTCCACCTTATCTACCAGGTCGGGGTTAACGAAGCTGAGGCCTTCCTGCTGGGCCGAGGTAACCAGAAACGGCCGGTATACCTCAAAGCCATTCACATACACCAGGTTTTCCTCGTAGTTGCCGCCGCGCACCGAGTAGGTACTGGTCAGCTCATTATTGGCCACCACGCCCGGCAGCGTCGTCAGGATTTTGTTGAAGTCGCCGAAGGCGGAAGGCAGCTCTTTGGCCGTGCGGGGATCCAGCGGGGTAATACTGACCTGCTCCCGGGGGTCGGCATTATCCGAGCGGCCCCGCACGGTTACGTTGCGAAGGGAGCGGGAATCGGTTTTCAGGGTCAGGGTTAGTTCCTGGGTGTAGGCCAGGTTCAGAGGCTGGCGCAGGGTCTGGTAGCCCAGCCGGCGCGCCACCAGCATCAGGGTCCGGCTTTCGGAGGGAGCCGTAACTTTCAGCTGAAAGTGCCCCTGCTCGTTGGTGGTACTGGCACCGGGCAGGCCTTCAATGCCTACCACCACCAGCTCCAGGGGCTGCCCCGCGGCATCACGCACGGTGCCGGAAATCTGCGTAGGACCGGCTTGCTGCGCTACCGCGGCGGGCGTATTCCACCCAATCAGCAGCATCAGCAGTAAAACTACCGGCCACGGAAACCTGCCCCCAATACCCCTTACCTGAATCCCCCGCATTAGTCGAGGTCGGAAGTCAGGGCAGTAGTCAGCATCTCGCGCATCTCGGCCAGCGTGGCTATGGGG
Organism: Hymenobacter sp. DG25A; assembly: GCF_001280305.1. Taxonomy (NCBI): domain Bacteria; kingdom Pseudomonadati; phylum Bacteroidota; class Cytophagia; order Cytophagales; family Hymenobacteraceae; genus Hymenobacter; species Hymenobacter erythromyxa. Next base: position 1,455,458 of record NZ_CP012623.1, read on the forward strand.
TCAGGGGAGTTGAATACGAAGCTGCCGGCAACCAGCACATCGGCGCCGGCTTGCACCAGGGCCGTGGCATTCTCGGTCGTTACGCCGCCATCAATTTCAATCAGGGCGCGGCTGCCGCAATCTACCAGCAGCTCTTTCAGGGCCGCTACTTTGCGCAGCGTATTGGGGATGAAGCTCTGTCCGCCAAAGCCAGGGTTTACCGACATAATGCACACCAGATCCAGATCGGCAGCAATATCTTCCAGCACCCACACCGGCGTGTGGGGATTAAGCGCTACGCCGGCCCGGCAGCCCAGGCTTTTGATTTGCTGAATAACCCGGTTCAGGTGGGTGCAGGCCTCATAATGCACCGTCAGGTTGGCGGCGCCGGCATCCCGAAAAGCCGCCAGATAGTGCTGGGGCTCTTCTATCATGAGATGCACATCCAGGGGCTGTTGGGCATGCCGATGAATAGCCTGCAGGACAGGAATGCCGAAGGAGATATTCGGGACGAAACGACCGTCCATCACGTCGCAGTGCAGCCAGTCGGCGGCACTGTGCGCCAGGCGTTCGGTTTCAGCCTGCAGATTAGCAAAATCTGAAGCGAGTAATGAAGGGGCCAGCAGCGGTGCCGGGCGGTGCGAATGGTTCATGCTACGAAGGTAGGAGTTGCCTGGAATTCTGAACAGTAGCTCCGGCGCCTTCCCGGGAAAAAAGAGTTACAGCCGCACAAAGCGCACGGTGCGCTGCACGGAATCTGCGCTGACCGTACAGGTATAGGTGCCGCGGGCCAGCACGCCGGTGCGCACGCGCATTTCGGCGCCGGCGCCGGGCATGCTGCGGTCCAGCACCAGGGCACCCCGCGCATCATAAACCCGCACACGCAGGGTTTTCTGAAGGAGCTCTTCGGGAATGTTGAGAAACAGCTCGTTGCTGGCCGTGGGGTTGGGATACACCATCAGGCCGGTGGCTTTGCTTGGCAATCTTTTGCCCGGGTTGGCCAGCTGATAGGCGCGCACAAAGCTGGGAACCCCGTAGCCCCGCTCATTGTCGGGATTAGCGGCCTGGGTGCCCGAGCGCTTCAGCGTTTCAATTACCTGCTGCGCACTCAGGGCCGGGCTTGACTGCCACAACCCGGCTACCATGCCCGCCAGTACCGGACAGGCGTAGGACGTGCCATTGCCGCGCACGGCCACCCCGCTGGGCCGGATAATAGCCGTCAGGTAGCCCATAGCCATTAAATCAGGCTTGATGCGACCATCGGAAGTAGGCCCCACGGAGCTAAAGCCCGCCCGGGCACCCAGGGAATCCACGGCTCCCACGGCAATAACGGAATCGGCATCCGCCGGCACATCAATGTAGCGCCAGGGCTTGTCACCGTCGTTGCCGGCGCTGTTCAGCACTACCATACCCACGCGGGCCGCCAGGGTGGCGGCGCGGGTGCCAATGGCCGTGCGGCCGTTCAAATCAGTATAGGTATGGTCTACTGAGGGCGCATCGAAAGTGGTGTAGCCCAGCGAGGAGCTGATGATGTCTACCCCTACGGAATCGGCATATTCGGCTGCAATCAGCCAGTTCATTTCCTCTACGGGATGCTCGGAGCTGGCATCTTCGGTGATGAAGAGATGATAAGTGGCCTTGGGCGCGGTGCCCACATAAAAGCCGGGCGTATTGGCGGCCAGCGCGGAAAGAACACTGGTGCCGTGGATGTCGCGCTGAAAAACAGCGGTGCTTTTATCCACGAAGTTGAAGGTGCTGCCGAGGCGCTTTTCCGTGAAAAGCAGCTTGAAAGCCTCCAGCTGATCTACGCTGGGGAAGCCGGCATCGAAAACCGCTATCTGCATGCCCTCGCCCTTATAACCGGCCTCATGCATGGTAACGGCATCCAGCTGGGCGGCCTGCGCATACGCCAGGCCATACTCGGCGCGGCGGCTTTGGGTGGCTTGTTTGGTTGAAACTACCGGGGTGAGTACAGGCCGGGCGCCGGCCTGGGGTTTACGGTTGAGGGTTTCGGCCTTGTTAATAAACGGCAAGGCCTGCACCCGCGCCAGGGTAGCCGAGTCGCAGCTGATCATGGCCGCGTTAAACCACCGCGAAGTGTACCAGAGCTGCACACCCGGCACGGCCCGCACCTGGGCTACGTAGTTGGGAGCTACGGGCAGGTCGCGCGGGGCAATGGCAATTTGCTGCTTGCTGCGCCGCTGCAGGGCCCGGGCCGAGAGAAAGGCTTCCGGCCGAGCGGTGGTAAAGGGCGTACCGGCTTTGTCCCGGAAATACACCAGATGCTTGCGCACCGTACCGCCTGCCACCGCCGGAGGATTACCCAGGGCCACGACATTACACCCAAAAGTCAGAAGCAGCAGAAGCCACGCGCGCATAAACCGGCTTAAAAAGATCAACAGCTACTCAATCAACACCAACCCCGCAAAAAGGCTGCAGACCGGGGCCTACAACTTACCCGATTCCAGCAGGGTTTCGCGGTGCTCGCGCCCGGCCAGAATATAGCCGGATCCTACCTGACAGCCCTGCCCTGTGGTGCTGCCGTCGCAGTAAATAAACCGCCTGGTTTCCCGGAATACGGGGCCTTCGTTGCGGGCATATACCTGTTTGCGCTGGGTGAGGTAGTACAGGTTATTCTCCACGTCGTCCAGCGTAGTGAGGGTTTCGGCGTATTCCTTGTCGCCAGCCTTGAAGGGCTTACCCACGTTTTGGTATTGACGACCCACAGTATCCAGAGCGGCAAAGGCGTAGGGGTTCCAACGCCTGCCTTCGCGCACCGGGAATACCAGCTCTACCGTGCGGCGGTTGCCGCGCAGCAGCTGCAGGCTCTGGCTGGTGGGCGTGAGCACAAACACGCTGTCATCGGCCCACTCTTCAGCAGCTTTTTCCCGGCGGGAGCGCACAATTCGGTAGCTCAGCAGGCCCGCGGCATCGGTAAAGGTGTCCTCAATTCGTTCGCGCAGCTGGTACTGGGTGGTGGTGGCTACGTTATCATCCCAGATAACATCTTCAGCGGCAAAGGTGCGGTAGGTGCCGGTGGCCACCGGGTAATATTCCTTACCCAGTGGCGCCGGGGCCTCCGTTTCCTTTTTGCAACTGACGACCACTCCAACCAACAGCACTGCCCAGCGGGCGCGCCGCTGCATACTTACGAATTGAGTCATGAGGTAGCTATAATATCTTCTGTGGCAACGGGCACCACATCCATAACATGCCGTTCTATCCAGCCGCCGCCCAGCACATCATTGCCATCATAGAAAACGGCAGCTTGCCCGGGAGTTACCGCATGAACGGGTTCTTCGAAATATACTCGAATTTTATCACCAATCTGTTCTAAAAATGCCGGCGCGCCGTCATGGTTATAGCGGATTTTGGTACGGCTCGGCACCAGGCCCATCCCTTCCAGGGAGGCATGCTTGCCCATGTTGAGCTTGCCTACCACCGTAGCGGTGCTGGCCAGCTCATCAAAGTTGCCTAATACCACCTGGTTGGTCTCGGGCCGGATTTCTGTGACGTATACCGGGAAGCCCAGGGCTACACCCAGCCCTTTGCGCTGGCCAATGGTGTAGAACGGATAGCCTTCATGCTTGCCTACTACGGTTCCGTCGCGCATCACAAACTCGCCCCCGGCCACGCGCTCCTCCAGGCCCGGCACGCGGCGGCGCAGGAAGCCCCGGTAGTCGTTGTCGGGAATAAAGCAGATTTCGTAGCTCTCGGGCTTGTTGACCAGCTCCGTGAAGCCCCGCTCCCGGGCCATGTCATAGATTTCGGTTTTGCGCAGGCTGCCCAGCGGGAACATGGTGCGCGACAGGCTCTCCTGACTAACACCCCAGATGGCGTAGCTCTGGTCTTTGTTCTCGTCGATGCCCTTGCTTACCACATAGCGGCCGTTTTCCAGGCGCACGTTGGCATAGTGGCCGGTGGCAATAAACTCGCAGCCCAGTTGGTCGGCGCGGCGCAGCAGGGCATCCCACTTAATGTGGGTGTTGCACAGCACGCAGGGGTTGGGCGTGCGGCCGGCCAGGTATTCATCCGTAAAGTTGCTGATGACGAAGTCGCCGAATTCTTCGCGAATATCAATAATGTAGTGGGGGAAGCCCAGGTCCACGGCAATCTGCCGGGCGTCGTTGATGCTGTCCAGGGAGCAGCAGCCGGTTTCTTTCTTGCTGCCGCCCGCCGAGGCGTAATCCCAGGTTTTCATGGTCATGCCAACCACTTCATAGCCTTGCTCGTGCAGCAGTACCGCTGCCACGGAGCTGTCGATGCCGCCGCTCATGGCTACCAGCACCCGTCCTTTCGTTGTGTTCATACGTGAATCAAATTGCGCCCGAAGCGTGAAAGGTTCCGGCCGAATAAACAAAGGTACGGACTTCCCCTGTACGTACCTCTGCTTCCGGTAAAGCCTGCTGTATAGAGGAGCTTAAATTATCATTGGCCCGAATTTGTTGGACTATCACCCAAACCAATTTCACCAGGTTTCGGATATTGCAGCGGCAAACCCGCTATTTGGCTTCTGCCGCTTCCTCTCTGCTCTGCTAGTTTCTTCCTTATGTCTCTGATTACGTCCGTGCTGGTGCGCGGTATCAATAACCTGTCTGATGCGCGCTACTGCGCCGGAATGGGTGCCGATTACCTGACTTTTAACCTCGACCCTGCATTGCCCGCTCACCTTGCCCCGGAGACGGTGAAAGAGCTTAGTGGCTGGGTGGCTGGCATTAAGCTGGTGGGCGAATTCAGCACTCTGCCCGTACCGGAAATCAATGCCATAGCCCGGGAATGCGGCCTGAGCTATGTGCTGCTCACCCGCATACGCTCCACCGAGGAGCTGGCCGGGCTGGAGCTGCCCGTGTTGCAGGTGATGAACTGGATACCGGATATGGTACCCGAAGATGTGGATATGCGCTTTAAGCAGCTAAAAGGGCAAGTGGCGGGGTATGTACTGCCCACTATCCCACCCCAGCCGCTCACCGCAAACCAGCTGGCGCATCTGACTGAGCAGGCCCGCACCTACCCTATCTGGCTGGCCGCGGGCTTTGCCACCGGCAACCTGCGCGAGCTGCTGAACACCATACATCCGGCCGGCATTGTGCTGCAAGGCGGCGACGAAATAAAGCCCGGCCTGCGCGACTTCTCCGAAATGGAAGCCGTGTTTGAAGAGCTGGAAGACTAACCCAGCCGCCTTAGGCCATAACCGTTAACAGGCTAAAGAGCGGCTCGGCCAGGCGTGCCTCGCCGGAGGTGTGCACGTGCGACTCAGCAAGAGTGCGCGGCAGACTATTGGTAAAGAGCCGCCAGGCCACGGCGCCAGCCAGCGTAATGTGCGTGGTAGGCGGCTGGGCATTGCCAGGTGCTTCCAGCTTCCACGCTTGGGACAGCCGGCGCAGCTGCCAGTGCCCGCCGCCTTCTCCCGTTACCGTAATCAAGACGGTAGCACCTTCTCCCGCTTCTGTATTGCGGTAATGATGCGGTAGCGCCCGCAGGCAGGTATCCAGAAAAGGATAGTATAATTCAGCGGTGAGTAAGGCAGCCTCCTGCCCCACGGCCTGCCGTATTTGCTGCTGATGATGCCACTTCTCGGTGTACTCGCGCGCCGTGTGAAACCAGTTGGCCGACTGCTCTTCCCCGGCCCAGGCCACGGAAAATACCGCTGGCGCCTGGGGATCCAGCGAGGCTAGGTACTGATTGTACTCGGGGCCGGAAAGCGCCAGCAGCCAGGTAATAACCGCCGGACTCAGGCGCTGGCCGGCGGCCACCCAGTCGGCGTTCAGCTGATTCAGAAAAGTAACTACATCGGCATAGCTCCCACTGGCCGGCGCCTGCCCGAAATAGCCGTCGCGCAGCATGGAGAGCGTGCGCAGGTTGCCATCCAGCAGGTGCAGCGCCACGTCGCGCACGCGCCAGGCCGGGGCCAAGGTAGGCCGTTCCCAGTCCTCGGGCTTCAGACTGCGCAGCAGCGTGAGCAGCTTTTCGTCGAGCAGGGGCAGCAAGTGCACGGTGTGGAGGGGAGCCATTAGCAGCAGAAGTTAGCTAAGCCGGAATTGCAGGTATTTGATGGGGATATTGCTGGCACGGTACCGGCCTTCAAAGTGCGTCTGAATATCCTCCGCGTGCGGCAGAAGCTCGGGCGTGGCATACAGGTCCTTGGTTTGGGCCAGGATGGTAGCCCCGGGGCGGGCCAGCACGGTTTCCAGAGTGTAATCATACAAGGCCTCGCTGTCCGTTTTAAGGTGCACCAGGCCACCCGGGCGCAGCACCTCCTGATACAGATTCAGGTAGCGCGGGGCGGTAAGCCGGCGCTTAATATCCCGGTCGCGCGGCCGCGGGTCAGGAAACGTTATCCATATTTCACTTAGCTCGCCGGGCGCAAAATGCTCGGTCAGGGTTTGGGCCTGGGTGCGCAGGAAGCCCACGTTCGTCAGGCCCAGGTCGCGGGCGCGGGTGCTGCCGCGCCATATTCTTTCTCCCTTTATATCGAGCCCCAGAAAATTGCGCTCCGGGTAGCGCTGGGCCAGGCCAACGGTGTACTCGCCTTTGCCGCAACCCATTTCCAGGGTAATAGGTTGGCTGGCGGGGAAAAAGGCCTCGTTCCACTGGCCGGCCAGTTGCAGGTAGGTTTCCTTCCCCGGCTCCACAATTTCGGCGCGGGTAGCATTTTCAGCGAAGCGTACTAGTTTGATTCTACTCACAAAAACTAAAAAGAGTGGCGCCCAGGGCGCAGTTGAAGTTAGAGGTGAAAGGGGCTTCTGCTCAGGCAAACAAGTCGTCAATCTCCGCTACCACAAAGGTACTGCCGCCAATAAAGACCACATCATCGGGCCCGGCCGCAGCGCGCGCAGCCTGCACCGCCTGCATCACCGATCCAAATACTCCCCCTGAAAGCCCCACTCCCGCAGCCAGCGTGGAAAGCTCGGCGGCTGGCAAAGCTCGGGGAATGGCCGCCTGGCAAAAATAGTAGATAGCCTCCTTGGGCAATAATGCCAGCATGGCAGCTACATCTTTATCCGCTACCGTGCCCAGTACTATGTGCAGCCGGTGGTAGCTTAAGCGGCGCAGCTGAGCCACTACTGAGCGAATGCCGGCTTCGTTATGGCCCGTATCACAGACCACCAGCGGGCGTTGTCCCAGAATCTGCCAGCGGCCCCGGAACCCGGTCAGGCGCCGTACATTACGCAGCCCTTCCTGCAGCGCCTCCTCAGTAATCTGAAAACCTTGTTCCCGCAGTTGGTCCACGACGGCCAACACGCCGGGCAGGTTGTAACGCTGGTAGTCGCCAACCAGACCTATGGTTAACTCCCGGGCTGGCTCACCCATCTTTTGTACCCGCACCAGTTGTTCTTCCGCATCGGCCGGCGTTTCACCTATTGTCTCCACCCGATAAACTTCATCGGCAAAAACCAGGGGCGCCTGCACGGCCGAGGCGTATTGCTCAAACACGGCCCGCACTTCCGGCTGGGTCTGGCTGATAACCACCGGTACCCCTGGCTTGATGATGCCGGCCTTTTCGGCCGCAATTTCCGGCAGGGTATTGCCCAGCAGTGCCTGGTGGTCGAAGCTGATATTGGTAATGAGCGACACCAGCGGCGTGATGATATTTGTAGAGTCTAGCCGGCCACCCAGCCCTACTTCGATGATGGCAATATCTACCTGCTCATCGGCAAAATACTCGTAGGCCAATGCTACCGTCATTTCAAAGAACGACGGCTTAATGTGCTCAAACAGCGGCTTCCAACGGGCCACCCATTGCACCAGGTACTCCGGCGTAAGGTCCTGCCCGTTGATTTTGATGCGCTCCGTAAACTCACGCAAATGCGGCGAGGTGTACAGGCCCACCTTGTAGCCTGCGGCCTGCAGCACGGCCGCCAGCCAGTTAGAGGAGCTGCCCTTGCCATTGGTACCAGCCACATGCACCGAGCGAAATTTCCGCTCCGGGTTGCCCAAGGCGGCGGCCAGCGCCTCAGTGTTAGCCAGATTTTTGGTGATGGCCGCGGCGCCTACCCGCTGAAACATGGGTAACTGAGCGTATAAATAGGCCAGCGTTTCCTGATAATCCATACGCGTTGGGTTTGCCCTCACCCCGGGTAGCAAAAGCTACAGCCTTGGGTAGCGGCGAAATATTCTGCAAAAGAAAGCCGCCGGCAGGAATATCCCGCCGGCGGCTCGTTTATTTATATTAAGGCAGTAATATTATTTTACAGTGAAGCGGAATGTGGCAAAACCAGTAGCGCCACCAACAGCGGAAGTTGTCCGGCGGAAAGTTGATTTAAACAGGGCATCGCGGCAAATTTTTTCCTGAGTTGGCGAGACGTTTCCCGAAACTTTAGTTACTGATTCTACCTCCCCATCTTCATTGATTTTTATTTTAAATCGGATACTGCCCGAGCTGTTGTCTATAAGTGGAACTGAAGGCCGGTCTTCTAAAGCCCATCCAGCCATATCTACTCCAATTCCGCCACCACTGCCACCACCACTACCGGGCGTGCCATACAGCGCTTTGGCATCCAGGGAGCCATTCGGGTCGCCCTGGTCACCTACTGAGCCGGGCTTGTCGCCGTTGTTGTTGCCGGTGGGCGTATTGCTGGTGCCGTTCTGGCCGTTGCCACCACCGGCAGTACTGCCTTTGGGGGTGTAGAGCGTACGGGGCTTTTCTGCGGGCTTCGGCGTTTCGCGCACGGGCTCCGGACGGGAAGGAGCAGGGTTTTCCACCGGTGGTATTTTCACCGGGCTTTCCTCGGCTTCGCTGGTTACAATCTTTTCCTGAGCCGCGGGCTGCGGCTCGGGTTCGGCGGCCGTGCGGGCCGGCTGCGGCGTAGGGTCCGGACGGGCTGCCGGTGGGCGGCTGTCCTCGCGGTTTTTCGATTCGTTGGCCGGGGCCATGCTCTGGATGTCGCCGGAGCCAGCTTCATCAATACCGTAGTTCAGCTCTACGCCGCCACCGCCAATTTCAGTGAGAGGCGGATCAGGACCTTTAAAGATGGTAAAGATGAAGAACGCCCCTAACAGGGCATGAAATACCACCGTGCCAATGAGCGCCTCGCGCTTATGTTCCTCGCGGTATTCCATGGTTCGTTTCTTTTGTTGGCGTTGACTGATGATGGGCCAAGCCGTATTATTTGGTGCCTATTGTTCGGTTAACAGTCCCGGTTGGATTCGGGGTTCGGCGGTGGACATTTTTATCATGCCTGCCTTCCGAAAGTCTTTACCAAAAACCAACCCAATTACTTGCCGCCACTTTGCTGGGCTTGGGTGGCCATCACCATTTTCACTTTAAGTCGATTCCCGATTTCCAGAATATCGACCAGCTTCTGCACATTCAGGGAAGAATCCACACGCAGAACAACGGTGGGCTCAATGCTTTTATCGAGGCCGGCAATGCGCTGGGCCAGGGCCTGCTCCAGGGTGGCTGAAGTAACGGGCTGGCGGTCCAGGAAATACTGGCCCTGGGCATCCACCGAAATGTTGATGGTCTGCTTCATTACTGCCTTGCCGGAGCGGGCATTGGGCAGCATCAGCTTAATCACATTGGGGTTCACCATGGTGCTCACAATCAAAAAGAACAGCATCAGGAAGAACATGATGTCGTTCATCGAGCTGGTCTCGACGTGCGAGGAAAGCTTACGGCGCCGGCTTAAATCCATTTCAGTTACCAGTTGCCAGTTACCAGTTGTCAGCCGTGAGTTGCCGTGGAGTTAATTACCCCAACCGCAATTCACCGCTGACAACCGGTTTCTGATTAATTATCCTGCAGAATGTCCATGAACTCGATGGCCGAGTTCTCCATGCGGAACACCAGCCGCTCTACCATGATGCTCAGCCAGTGGTAGCCTACGTGGGCAATGATACCCACAATAAGGCCCGCCGCGGAGGTTACCATTTTGGTGTACAGACCGCCCGAAATCTGGGCGATACCAAAGTCGCCGGTGGCGCTGATGGCGTAGAAAATCTTGATTACGCCGATGATAGTACCTACGAAACCCAGCATGGGCGCGATACCGGCAATAATGCCCAGGATGCTGATGTTCTTCTCCAGGCGGGCAATTTCAATTTTGCCTACGTTTTCTACGCTGGCTTCAATGTCTTTCAGGGGCAGACCAATGCGGCGGATACCCTTTTCAATCATGCGGGCCAGTGGCGAAGGGTTCTGGGCACAGAGCATTTTAGCGCCCTGCAGATCCCCTTTCACCATCAGATTACGGATGCCATTCATGAACGACTCCGGGTTAACGGCGGCCCGACGAATGGTGATGTACCGCTCGATGATGATGTACACCGAAATAACCGACAGGATAAACAACGGAATCATGATCCAGCCCCCTTTCAGGATCAGATCAATCAGCGAGAGGTCGGAATCAGCAGCGGTGGTGGGTAGCGCGGTAGCGGTATCAGCAGCGGTGGTGGTAATCTGCAGGAGGAATGGCGTCATGCTAATAGTTGGTGGCCAGAATGTCGTTGCCGAATTTCTTACGCAGCGTGGGTAGGCTGCTCTTTGCCGAAGCCTTATCGGCGAAATCGGCTACGGAAATGCGGTAGTAACGGGTACCCTGCACGAAGCGGTTGCCGCGGCGGGGCGTCAGCAGCTTCACGGTAATGCCTTTGCTCACGTACTGCTTGCGGAGCTGCTCGGCAGCCTTGGCGTTGGTTAGCGCAGCCGTCACCACGTACCAACGGTTGGTGATGGTGGAAATTGTGGCGGAGCTAACTGGTTGGGCTGCTTTTGCAACCGACACGGGCTTTACTGTAGAAGTTGCAGCAACAGGAGCTGGAGCTTTAGCCGGTGCAGGAGTCACTTCCGGTTTTGCTGCGGGCAGTGCCACCTCTGCTACGGGCTCGGTCACCTGCTGGTCATCCCAACTGGTTTGGGCCAGCGCAGCCTGTTGGCGCAGCACAGGAGCCGGAGTTTCCACGGGAACCTGCGCTACTGCCTCCGTAGAGAACTGCAGGCTGGCGGGCAGATAATCGAAGCGCTGGGCCAGCATGTAGTTAGCCGACAGCACCAGGCCGGAAACCACCACGGCAGCCAACGTATTGAACACGCGCTTGCCCATCCGGCGGCGCGTGGCGGCCAGCATAGGCACCACCTCGGTGGGTCGCTCCCGGGCAATCAGGGCATCGGTAGCGCGCACGGGGCGCGAGAGCAGCTCCGGCAGGCCGTAGCTGGCCGACAGCAGATTTTGCGTGCCGGTGTATTCGAAATCTAGACCACGGCCGGCAGCGTACCGGAAAATTCCGATACCGGGAAGCTCAGTCCGGTGGTTTTCGGCCAGCTCGCTCTGCAAACGGGCTACGGCGTCGCGCACCATCTGGCGGGCCTGGGCTGATGAGATGTTGAGCGTGTTGCTCAGGGCATCTACCAGCAAACCATCGTTGCGGGTAAGGGCCTGGTTAAAGGCTACCCTCTTGTCCGGCGGAGCCAGCGTGTGGCGCACCGGGTGAATGTGGGCAGGAGAATAGTCGGAAATGAGTCCCCCGAAATCGGGAATGATAACGCAGTCGTGCTCGCGCAACAAGGCGCGGATGTGGTCGGATAGCTGCAAGGGACGGTGGCTTGGTGCGGGTAGCAAAAGGTTAAAACTCATAGGTAACCCCCGCCAGCACGTTCACGCCTTTCACCGGATAGTACAGGAAACGCTCATATTTACGTCCCAGCAGGTTGTTGCCTAAAGCAAATATTGACAGATTTTCCGAAAAACGGTAATCCGCCCGCAGATTAAGGTCAATTACACTGTCCGTGGCCTTGGGAGCCAGATGGTCTGCCGTTGCACCGGGGTCGAAGGTTCCGGGGATGAATTCTGAGCCAAAACTGGAGCTGAGCGTGTAGAGTTGGGCGCCCAGCAACAGCTTCTCATCCATGTTATAGGTTCCGAAAACCGAGCCCTGAAAGGCAGGCCGGTGGTAGGCTTTCTCCAGGGAGTGCACCTTGTAGCCATTATAGTCGCCTTTGAAGCCCAGGCGGAAACGTTCGGCGGCATTATACAGCACCTCGCCGTGCACGTTCAGCAGCTGCGTCGATTTCCGGTCGTACACCAGATCAAAGCGGCTTTGGTCGCGCAGGGAGTTGTTGTAGAAATAGAGGTTCTGATCCTGAGCTACCGTTACTTTGGCATTCACTTCCAGCGCGCGCACCGGCGAGGCGTTGAAGCCAAAGAACAGCGAGGGGCCGCGGTGCGTGTCGGCTACGCGCTGGTTGCGGCCCAGCCAGGGGTTTTCGGTGCTCAGGTCGTACATGGTTACGCGCTGCAGCCCGCCGCCCAGGCCGGCATACACCACAAACTTGTCTTCGGCTACGGTGTAGCCCAGGCGCACGGCCGGGTTCACGCTAAGCTGCTTCACTGTGCCAATAGTGTCGCCGGTGTAGCCGATGGTAGCGCCCAGGGAAATATCCAGCCGGTCCAGGTCTACCTCAAAGGCGGGCGTTACCTGCACATAAGGGCGGCTTACCGTCAGAGAGTCTTTGTAAGAGATAAACGAGGCGTCGCCGTTGATGGCTACGCGGGTGTTTTCCGAGAGGTAGTACTTGGATTGCAGGCCCACCAGGAAGTTGCTTTCGCGGGCTTCCAGGTTGTCTTTCCAGAAATTGAAGCCGGCGCTCAGGTCATACTGAAACTGGGCATCGGCCGCCCGGTTGCGCAGGTACACTTTGGCCGCGGCGCGGTTGAAGGCGTGCTTGAGCGAGTCGGCATCGGGGCGGTCATTCTGAGCTTTATAGCCGTAGAAATTGTAACGCTCATGACCCAGATCCAGGCTGCCGCCCAGGGTAAGCGGGCCGCTGTAGGTTTCCCCATTCAGCCCTAAGCTACTTTGGCTGCTGCCCGAGTTTTTGCCGTCTACCGGGCCCTTGGCCGAGGAAATATGACTCAGGTTTACCCCGTAGGAAGCGGCGTTATCCCGGGTGTTGTGCAGGTAAAGCTTGCCGTACAGTGAGCCGTAGTTGCCAAGGGCTGCCTTGGCATAGTTACCCAGCAGCGGGGCCAGTTCTTCCTGCTTAATGGTGAGCACCCGCACCGATGGGTTCAGGTTGTTGGAAGGCAGCTGGAAGTCCTGGAAGGAGTACTTCACCTGCTGGTCGCCTTTCGCCGGCGGCTCAATTTTGATCTTATCGAAATTCCGGGTGGCCTCGGGCAGCTGATTTACCCGCTCCTTCACGATTTCAATTTCTGCGTCTTCAATCTTGCCGCGGGTGGTCTGCGCCCACAGGGTACGGGGCGCGGCACTGGCCGCCAGCACGGCAGCAAGGGCAAGAATCTGAGGAGAGCGAAGCGTCATATAGTTGGGGTTGATGCAGACAGAAGCCGTACTCCGCTCCTGCCGAACCATGGGTAATGCGTTTGAATAACCGGCTTACTGTTCATCGGAATTGGCGGGCGTGGCCGTGGAGTCCGTGGGCGTCTCGGTCAGGGAGTTTTTCAGCGGTGTGCGTTTGCCCGTTGTGGCTGGCTTGCTGGTGGCGGGGGTTTTACCGGTGCTGGCCTTGGCTGGAGGGGTTTTGGCGGGCGCAGCCGGAGCGGTACCACTGTCCAGTGCAGCAAGCCGTTGTTTAGCTCCTTCAATGATTTCCGGCACCGGGAATTTATTGTCGATGATGGAGTTCAGCGTAGCTTTTGCCTGGAAGGTTTCGCCCTGCGCCGTGTAGATATCGGCAATCAGCAGGAACGAGCGGCCCTGCCACAGCTCATAGTTGGAGAAGCTGGAGTTGCTCTTGTAGGCAGCATCCAAAGCGGCATCATACTTCTGTTGCTTGAACAGCACTTCCGCCAGCAGGTACTGTGCTTCGGCCCCAATTTCATCGGTGGCAGTGCCGGCGGCTTTGCCCAGCTCCGTTACGGCCTGGTCCAGGTTGCCGGCTTTGTAGCTGGCTTTGCCCAGATACAGCAGCGCCGAGTTGGTAGCATTCAGCGAGGCATTGCCCATGGCCTGCAGCTCTTCAGCAGTGCGGCGCGTGGCAGCGTAGTCACCGCTCTCGTAGTAGCTCTTCATCAGCCCCAGCGCAGCATTGGCAATTTCGCGCTTGCTCTGCGACACTTCCCGCAGCCGTGCGTAGTACTTGATGGCCTCAGAGTAGTTCTTGTTCTCGAACTCCAGCTCGGCTACCCGGCCAATGGCGCGGTTCAGAAACTCTGATTTTCCTTCTTCCACCACCGCACGCAGTCGGGGCAACGCCAGGTCCTTCTTGCCGGTCTTCAGGTAAGAGTCGGCCAGGAAGTAGCGCCCATCCGCCGACAGCGCATTGCCGGGGTATTGCTTCAGATAAGCATCCAGCTTGGGAATGGCCAGCTCGTACTTTTCAGCGAGGTACAAAGACTTTGCCGCCTCAAACTCCACGCTTTCCACTGCGGCGTCATTGGGGTTTTGCTGCTTGTAGCGGGCCAGGTAGCTGTCAAACTCCTCCGACTGCCCCAGCGCCGTGAGCGACTGCTGCAGGGAATAGATGGCGCTGCTGGCGGCTTTGCTGCGCGGATACTGGTCCAGCACCCGTTTGAAATCGGCTACGGCTTTATCATGCTGGTCCAGGTTGGCGTAGGCTACTCCGCGCTTTTGCAACGTGGTAGGTACCAGCGGGCTGTTGGGGCGGTTGTCCAGCAGGCGCGTGAAGCCGGCCACCGCCGCCTGGTAGTTACCACCCTGGAATTCTAAATCAGCCTGCTGATACACCGCGTCATCGGCGTAGCGGGAGCTGGGTGCGGTTTTCAGGAGCGTGGCCAGCGTGCTGGCGGCCTCGTCGCGGCGGCCCATCAGCCCCAGCGTTACGCTCTTTTGGTAGTAGGCGTAGTCCTTATCAGCCGCGTTGGCATTGATGACCTTATTATAGCCATCCAGCGCCTGCTGGTAGCTTTTGGCTATGTAGTTAATGTCGGCAAGGCGCAGTACTACGTCGTAGAAATTGGGGTCAGAAGGCTTAGCCTGCGCATCGCTCAGGTAGGCCTGAAACTGCGGGCGAGCGCGCTCATACTGTTTGGTGTTGTAGTAGGCGTAGCCCAGGCCGTAGCGGGCCTGCTGGTCGAGGGTGGTTTTGGCGGCGGGGCCGCTGGCGGCAGTGCGCAGCGCGGCGGTGTAGCTGGTAATGGCCGGCTGATACTGCTGTCCCACGCTGTACAAATCTCCCTGCAACACCTGCGCGGCAGCCTGCAAGGCATCGTCCTGCGGGTATTTCAGGGACTTTTCTACCAAGGGCAGGGCCTCGTTGTAGCGGGTGTTGTTGTAGAGCGTGGCCGCCTGGTAATAGGCCACGCGCTGGTAGGTGGCGTTCAGCTTGCTACTGCGGTTGTCCAGCCCCTCCAGGTAGTTCAGGGCCTGCGCGTAGTCGTTGGAGTTCAGGAAACTCTCGCTCAGGATATCATCGGCCGCCGGGGCATTCTTGGAGCGGGGGAATTTCTTGTTGAAATCCTTCAGCGCCGCAATAACCTCCGCCGAGTTGCCTAGCTCGTAATTCAGCTGCGCATATTTCAGCGTGGCATTTTCGGTGATGTTCTTATCGAAATTCTGCTTGCGCGCAGCATCAAAAGAGTTTAGGGCCAGCTGCTTCTGGTTGGTTTGCATGTAGCTCAAACCAAGGTGGTAGGCGGCATTCTGACCGAGGGAGTCGCGGCGGGCGGCCACGCCTTTCAGGCTGCCAATGGCGCCTTTGTAGTCGCCCATCTTGTAGTTGGCAAAGCCCACTTTGTACTGCACTTCTGGCTCAATGCGCTTACGTCCGTTAGCGTAGCGGTCAAAGTACTCAGCAGCCTGCTTGTAATCCTTCTTTTGATAGTAGGCATCCCCTACCAGCAGCTGAATTTCATCGGCGCTTTGTGGCAGTGGCGTTTGGGCCAGGGCTTTGGTACCGTAGCTGATGAGGCCATCCAGGTCGCCTTCTTTGTAGTAAATCTGCGTCATCACGGCCGGCACCACGGGGCGGTAGGCGTCGTTTTCCTCGGCCACGGCCAGGTCTTTGCGTGCGCCGGCAAAGTCGTTGTTCAGGTAGGCCAGGTAGCCGGCGTAGTAGCTGCTGGCGTAGCGGTACTGGTGGTTGCCCTGCTTGTTGCGGTCAAAGAGCAGGCGGGCTTTATCAAACTGCTTCTGGGCAAAATAGCTGTATCCCAGTTTAAACTCCGACTCGGCGCGCTGGTCCGCCGATAGGTTATCCGGCCCTACCTTCTGCAGGTACTCAATGGCCTTGGGGTAGTTTTTCTTATCGAAGTAGAATTTGCCCAGCTCAAAAAATGCTACGGCCGCCTTTGGGTGGGCTGGATTGCGGGCGGCAAAGGCCAGAATGCGGCCTTCAGCATCAGGATGCAGCAGATACAGGCCCGACACGGCGTAGTAGTACTCGGCATCGGTGGTGCGGTCCTGCTGGTCGCCGGTGCGGCGCTGAGTCAGCTCCAGGTAATGCTGGAAAGCAACCTGGGCGGCGCCATACTTGGCGCGGTCGAAAAGCTCCAGGCCTTCCTGAAAGTAGCGTTCATCGTTGGCGAAAACCTGCGTCTGCTGGGCCTGAGCCGCTAGCGGGGCCGCCGTGCCAAGGGCAGCAGCCAGTACAATCCGGTTTATAAACTTCATTGCGGGTCGTTACGGGAGACGGCCTCCAAAGGCCGCATATGGCCAAAAGTAGCGAAAAGTTTACGGCGGGTTGCCGCTAAAACGCCCTTTTTTGCCGTTTGTAACGTGCTGCAGAGAAGTTTTGGTGTGCCAGCCAGCCGTTGCTCCGCTTTACATCTTCTCCATCGTCACCTCGTCCCGGGTGAAATCAAAGCGGCTTTTATCTACCTGGCCTTTGCAAACCACTACCCGCGGCGGCACCAGCTTACCTTTTGAGCTGCCTTGTATCTGCGCCTCGCCCATGGCTTCCAGTGTGGCCACCGCCTCACCATTCAGCCGCAACTCCCACGAGCCCGGCTTCACGGCACCCTCCAGATTGCCCACGATGAACACTTCTTTCGGAGACATTTGAATGATATCGAGGACTTGCATAGAGAGGTTGAGTTTAGATCTTATTCAATTATTAGTGTCATGCTGACTGAGCTTGTCGAAGCATCTTGGTAGTATGGTAAACCCAACGAAGCGGTAGAGATGCTTCGACAAGCTCAGCATGACGGTTACTTTGGCTACATCAGCATGCGAGATGCTTCGCTTTGCTCTGCATGACAGACGGTTCGGTTTAGCCTTCCGGTTCTTCTGCCTTGATACGGTTATCAAAGCTAAACTCCTCCCAGGCCACAATGCGGATGCGTTTGAAATCCAGGTGGCGGGTGTGCAGGACGTAGTTGCTTTCCTGGGGGATGATGGACGAGGGCACGCGTAGCACCGCGGCTTTGCGGTGCTCATACCAGGCATCACCCAACGGCTGACAGATGGAGTAGCTACTGGCCTTTTCCCAGCCGACGGGCAGTTGAGCCGGCTTTATTTCTTCGATGGGCAGATCATCGGGAATATCGATGACCAATACCCGGAACTGGTCGTTCAGGCCTTCGCCGCTCCGGTGCACTACGTTTTCCAGGCAGGCCAGGGCGCGCGTGGCGGCGGTGTACACTACAAATCTATCCTTACTGTTCCAGCGGGCCCGGCGGCCGGAGGCAAACAGGTCTTCAGCGTATTTGGCCAGGCAGATGCGGTAGACGAGCATCGTTAGGCCAGGTCGCCGTAGGCAATGCGGCTCAGCTCCTCCTCTACCAGATCAATGCCGCCGCTGGTTTCCAGCAGGCGCAACGGCACTTCGCCGTCCAGACCGTGGGCAGGTTTGCCCAGCCAGCGCAGAAACGCATCGGCTTCGCCAAACACTTCCACGCCCAGGTTATAGAGAGCAATAATTTTGAGGGTTTTCTCGCTGCTGGCCGCGTTCAGCAGCTTTTTATCCTGCAGGTAGCTGCGCAGCGTTTTGGTAGAGAGGTCATAAATGGCCTCCAGCTGGCTGGGCTGCAGGTGAAGAGCCTCGGCTACTTCAAAGGCCGTAGCCGCCGGAATGCCCTTGCGTGCCGCCATTACCAGGGCAAACGAATCCTGCCCGGTGCGGCCCCATTGGGCCCACATATTCTGCGGTGCGGCTTTAACTCGGGTTGCGGGGCTGGCCATGGTTTCTGGTATTGACGTTGACGAAGCTAGGGAAATTTTTCCATATAACGCGGAAATTTTTCCTTTGGTTTCTTCTTCCCGTTTACGGTCTTTACTAGCTCGCTCCTTTCTAAGCCTTCCGGCTAACGGGAATCCAGATTTCCTCTTCCGATGCCGGATCATTGTTCCTGTACTTCGGCCCCAGGATTTCAAAATGCGGCCGGTCATCTAACACATAATCGGAAGCCGGCAGCCAGGTAGTGAATATGTACTGGAAGATGCTGGTATCTGTATTGAGTCCTCGATAGAAGAAAACGGCGTACTGGCCGCCGGGGATTAGCACGGCTTCCATATCCGGCGGCACTGTGGCAAAGTCCGTCACTTCCAAGCCGGCCCACTTTTCAAATTCTGCCGCCGGGTTAAAGTCGGTAAAAAAGCCCGGGGCATACTGCTGCATGGAGTACAGGTCCGCTCCTATTGCCTGATGAATTTCGTGGCGCCGGGGCATAAAGCTCTTCCACAACTCCCCCGTGCGGTTATTAGCAAAAGACATCGGCAGCCGTTTGCCGATTAATTTTTTCTCAGCAATTACCTCTATTCTGGGTTGCAGCATGCAAGTCAGATTTTGCCACTTTCACCATAAAGCCCGTCATGTCGAGCGCAGTCGAGACATCTCGCGTGCTGATGGTGTGGTGCTAATCACTATTTACCACACTAGCGAGATGTCTCAACTGCGCTCGACATGACCCAATAATAATTAACGGATAAATAATTAACCGTTACGCCCCAATGGCGTGCAGGGGCACGGGGTGCAGAATCAGGAAAATCAGCTCGCGCAGGATTTCACCGTCGGTCATGGAGCCGCTGTCGATGCCTTTGCTTTGCAGGTCGGCGCGCCGGATGAGGTGCACGATGTCGCGGGTGCGCTCAAAGCTGAAGGCCTTCAGGCCAGTCTGGTAGTCGCGGCGCTGCACGGGGAAGCGCAGGCCAAATTTCAGCCAGTCGCCTTCCGAAATGTTGGAAATCTGATGCAGGGCCAGCAGGCGGGAGAAATAGTTGAACAGCAGGGTGAGGTTCGGAATGAGCGGATTGGCCTTGGGGTTTGCCTCGAAGTAGAGCAGAATACGGTTGGCCTTCAGCACGTCGCGGCGCACCAGGGCGCTTTGCAGCTCGAAGATGTTGTACTCCTTGCTGATGCCCACCATGCGCTGCACCAGGTCCTCATCAATGGGCTGCCCGGCCTGCAGGTTAATCAGCATCTTATCTACCTCATTGGTGAGGCGGCCCAGTTCCGTACCAATGTATTCGGAGAGAATAACGGTGGCCTGGGGCGTAATCTGCTGGCCTTTGCTGCGCACGTAGGCTGTGAGCCAGGCGGGTACCTGGTTATCGTAAATCTTATTGCTGGTCATGAGCACCACGCCGGCGGGCGGGGGCGTTTTTTTGTCGCCGGTAAGCAGCTTGCCCAGCTTTTTGCGGGCATCCAGGGTTTTGTGCTTGTAGCAGAACACCAGCACGGTGCTTTGCAGCGGGTTTTTCAGGTAGGCTTCCAGAAACGGCCACGATTTGTCGTTTTCCAGATCCAGAATAGTCTGGGCTTCCTTGATGATGACCACCGAGCGCTCCGCCATCATGGGGAAGCGCTTGGCCTGGTTCAGAATAGTGGCTACATCCGCATCCTTGCCATACAGCACCACCTGGTTAAAACCCTTCTCATGCTCCTGCAGCACGGTTTTTTCCAGCATATCGGCCACCAGGTCCACGTAGTACGGCTCTTCGCCCTGCAGAAAATACACGGGCGCAAACTGGCGCTGGCGCAGCTGGTTCAGAAGTTCATCGGCGGAAACGGCGGGCATGGCGGGGTAGTCAGTGGCGGATGGAGGAAAGGCAGGATTCAGGCCGAATCCACTATGGTCCTTCAAAACGAAGCATAAAGGTACCGTTCCGGCACGTTACCTTTGCTGTTCGGCCGGTGGATTTCCGCGGCCAATGGCAACGACTCTCTGACAACCAATACTTCCTGAATGGACCTGATTTCCGAACTGCGCTGGCGTGGGATGTTCCACGATATGATGCCCGGCACCGATGAGCACCTGCGCACCAACGCCCCCATTTCCGGCTACATCGGCTTCGACCCCACGGCCGCGTCCCTGCACATCGGCAATCTGGCCACCATTATGCTGCTGGTGCACCTGCAGCGCGCCGGCCACCGCCCCCTGGCCCTGGTAGGCGGCGCCACCGGCATGATTGGCGACCCCTCCGGCAAATCAGCCGAGCGCAACCTGCTGGACGAGGAAACCCTACGGGCCAACCAGTCCGGCATCAAGGCCCAGCTGGAGAAGTTCCTGGATTTCACGGAAGGCCCCACCGGCGCGCTGGTGGTGAACAACTACGACTGGTTTAAGGACTTCGGCTTTCTGCAGTTTCTGCGCGAAGTAGGCAAGCACCTCACGGTGAACTACATGATGGCCAAAGACTCAGTAAAGCGCCGCATCAGCGGCAACGAGGACACCGGCGCGGAAGGCATCAGCTACACCGAGTTCAGCTACCAGTTGCTGCAGGGCTACGACTTCTTCCACCTCTACAAAAACCTGGGCTGTACCCTGCAAATGGGCGCTTCTGACCAGTGGGGCAACATTACCACCGGCACGGAGCTTATCCGGCGCATGACCGGCGGCGAGGGCAAAGCCTACGCCCTCACCGGCCAGCTCATCACCAAGGCCGATGGCACCAAGTACGGCAAGAGCGAAACCGGCACCGTGTGGCTAGACCCCACCATGACCTCGCCCTACCAGTTCTACCAGTTCTTCCTGAACGCCGCCGATGCCGACGTACCGCGCCTCATCCGGGTGTTCACGCTGATGAGCCAGGAGGAAATTGAAGCGCTGGAAGCTGAGCATGCCCAGGCCCCGCATCTGCGCGTGCTGCAGAAGGCGCTGGCCAAAGACGTAACTACCCGCGTGCACTCTGCTGAGGCCTATGAAGCGGCCCTGGCGGCCTCGCAGGTGCTGTTTGGCGGTGGTGCCCTCTCCAGCCTGGATGAGGCTACGCTGCTGGATGTATTTGCCGGCGTACCCCATATGGAAGTGCCGCGCGCCCAGCTCTCCGAGCTGAATGCCGTAACGCTGCTGAGCGAGGCTACCAATTCGGTCATCTTCCCTTCTAAAGGCGAAGCTAAGAAGATGATTCAGGCCGGCGGCGTGAGTTTGAACCGGGAGAAAGCCGGGCTGGAGCAGCAAGCATCGGAAGTACCTCTGCTGCTGGACAAGTACATGGTGGCCCAGAAAGGCAAGAAGAACTACTACCTGATTAAAGTAGTGTAGTAAGCCTCAACGGGCCGGAAAGCAAAAGGGAGTCCGTCGAATGACGGACTCCCTTTTGTTTGTAAGCGGATGCGGCAACGAAGGCCGCCCGGCATTACTTCTTCTTTGCAGGAGCAGCTTTCTTAGCAGCAGCAGGAGCGGCTTTCTTAGCAGGAGCAGCTTTTGCACCAGCACCGGCCGAGCCAGCAGCATCGTTCTTCATGTTCTGCACTTCCGAGCGGATTTGCTGAGCCATGTTCTTCAGCTCCTGCATGCCTTTACGCACGCGAGTGCCGGCTGCCGAGTTGCTCTTGTCGTAGAACTTCTCGAAGTCGCCTTCCATAGCCATTACGAGGTCACGCAGTTTGCCAAAATTGTTCATGAGGGGGAGGGTTATGAGATGTGGAATAATGGGTTTGACCGGGCCTAATATACAGGGATTTCAAATACAAGCAATAGTTCAACTTTTTTTAAAAACCCCCTTTTCAGACGCTATTCCCATATTCGACCTCTAATTTGTCTAGTTAGCCCGTCCGGCTTGCCAAATCAATTCCATAAAAAGTCCTATAAAGCACAAGCGCCGGAACCCTTGCGGGCTCCGGCGCTTGCTCCATTGTGCCTGCTGCTTATACAGTCACCTGGGTTTTGGAGTACAAGCCCTTGTCAAGCTTGGCTGCAACGGCCTCAAAGGCCGTTATGGTCTCTTTTACGTCTTCCAGGGAGTGTACTGCCGTTGGAATCAGACGAAGCATAATTACCCCCTTCGGTACCACCGGATAAACCACGATAGAGCAGAAAATAGCGTGATTCTCACGTAGATCGAAGATTAGCTGGGTGGCGTCACTGATTTCGCCGGCCAGCAGCACAGGCGTTACGGGCGAGGTTGTGGTGCCAATGTTGAAGCCTTTTTCGCGCAGGCTGCTTTGCAGGGCATGTACCACGGTCCAGAGGTTATCCTTCAGCTCGGGTTGCGTGCGCAGCAGCTCCAAACGCTTCAAAGCGCCTACTACAAGCACCATGGGCAAGGATTTGGCGAAAATCTGGCTGCGCATGTTGTAGCGCAAATATTCAATTACGTTCTCGGGGCCGGCCACGAAGGCACCAATGCTGGCCATGCTCTTCGCAAACGTCGAAAAATAAAGGTCAATGCCATCCTGCACGCCTTGTTCTTCGCCCGTTCCGGCGCCGGTAGCGCCCATTGTGCCGAAGCCATGGGCATCATCCACGAACAAACGGAACTCAAATTTCTCCTTCATGGCCACCACGCCGCGCAGGTCGCCCTGGTTGCCCGACATGCCGAATACACCTTCCGTAATCACGAGGATACCACCGCCGGTTTCGTCCGTAATCCGCTTGGCACGCTCCAGCTGCTTTTCCAGGCTGGCCATGTCGTTGTGGGTATACACAAAGCGCTTGCCCTGGTGCAGACGCACGCCATCAATAATGCAGGCATGCGACTCCGCATCATAGACAATCACGTCGTGGCGGTTAACCATGGCGTCGATGATGGATACCACGCCCTGGTAGCCGAAGTTCAGGAGCATGCAGTCGGGCTTCTTTATGAAGTCGGCCAGCTCGCTCTCCAGCTGCTCGTGCAGGTTGGAGTTGCCGGACATCATGCGCGCGCCCATGGGCAAGGCCATACCGTACTCCGCCGCCGCCTCGGCATCAGCCTTGCGCACTTCAGGGTGGTTAGCCAGGCCCAGATAGTTATTCAGGCTCCAGGTGAGCACCTCTTTACCGCGAAAAATCATGCGGGGCTTGATTTCGCCTTCCAGTTTAGGGAATGAGAAATAACCATGTGCATAATGCGCGTGGCTGCCCAGCGGGCCGCGGTTGGCGGCAATCTTCTCAAATAGATCCACGAAGGAACAGGGTTAGATGTGAAAAGAAATCAGGGAGTTATGGACAAAGTACCAAGACCCCAGAAGTACAAAGTTATGGCAATCCGCAAAGGTAACCTTCCCTTGCGAGGCATCCAACTGCCCAGCGGCAGGCTTGAATTTCCGCAGGGAGTTTTATGGAGCCGGCAGAATGGCGTTTCTTTGGTGATGGAAACCTCAGACTCCCGGTCTTAGCAAGCTGTTGCCAAACCTTTCAACCCGCAGAGCAAGGCGTTGTTTTAACCTTGTTTCTTCCATGAAAGGCCTGCTACAGGCTTACTACATAGACCTGGCCGTTGCCTTACTCCCACCCGCTTCTCTCCCGCATGAAAAAAATCTCCAAACTACTCGTTGCCAACCGGGGCGAAATTGCGCTGCGCGTGCTGCGCTCAGCCAAAGAAATGGGCCTGAAAACCGTGGCTATCTACAGTGAAGCCGACCGCAACGCTCTGCACGTGCGCTACGCCGATGAGGCCGTGTGCGTGGGCCCGCCCGCCTCGGCCCAAAGCTACCTGCGCGGCGACAAAATTCTGGAGATATGCCACCAACTGGGCGTTGATGCTATTCACCCGGGCTATGGTTTTCTGAGTGAAAACGCCTCATTTGCCCGCATGGTGAAGGAAGCCGGGCTGATTTTCGTGGGGCCTTCCCCGGAAGCTATGGAGCTGATGGGCTCGAAGCTGGCGGCCAAGCAGGCCGTTTCTAAATACGGCATTCCCATGGTGCCCGGCACCGAGGAAGCCATTTCGGATGTAGAAGCCGCCAAAAAGATTGCCCGCGAGGTAGGCTTCCCCATCCTGATTAAAGCCTCGGCCGGCGGTGGCGGCAAAGGCATGCGCATTGTAAACGCCGAAGCCGACTTTGAGGAGCAGATGCAGCTGGCCGTAAACGAAGCGGTTTCGGCCTTTGGCGATGGGGCCGTATTCATTGAGAAATACATCGGCTCGCCGCGCCACATCGAAATTCAGGTACTGGGTGATGAGCACGGCAACATTGTGCACCTTTTTGAGCGGGAATGCAGCATCCAGCGCCGCCACCAGAAAGTAATCGAGGAAGCGCCCTCTTCGGTGCTTACGCCCCAGCTGCGGGCCCGCATGGGCCAGTGCGCCGTAGATGTGGCCCGCGCCTGCGACTACACCGGGGCGGGCACCGTGGAGTTTCTGCTGGATGAAAACCACGACTTCTACTTCCTGGAGATGAACACCCGCCTGCAGGTAGAGCACCCGGTAACGGAGCAAATCACGGGCCTCGACCTGGTAAAGGAGCAGATCCGCGTGGCCGAGGGCCAGCCCCTGCCCTTCACCCAGGAAGACCTCACCATTACGGGCCACGCCCTGGAGCTGCGCGTGTACGCCGAAGACCCGCAGAACAACTTCCTGCCCGATATCGGAACGCTGACCACCTACGTGCGCCCCCAGGGCCCCGGCGTGCGCGTGGATGATGGCTTTGAGCAGGGCATGGACATCCCGATTTACTACGACCCCATGATTGCCAAGCTCGTTACCTTCGGCAAGGACCGCCAGGAGGCTATTGAGCGTATGCTACGCGCCATTGACGAGTACCAGATAACCGGCATTGAAACTACCCTGGGCTTCGGCCGCTACGTGCTGCAGCACCCGGCTTTTGTAAGCGGCAACTTCGATACCAACTTCATCCGCGACCATTTCACGGCGGATTCCCTCAAGCCCGCCGCAGCCGATGAGGCATTAGATAAGCTGGCCGCAGTATTGGGCGCTATGCTGCTGTCAGAAAAGAAAGCTACTGCCGTAGCACCGGCCGATGCGCCGGCGGCCACGGGCTCCGCGTGGAAGCGGAACCGGCTGGGCGGGCGGTAACATCATTGCACTGGCAATAAAAAAGGCGGCTCCTACGCAGGAGTTGCCTTTTTATTTTTAAATCCGGAAGGCTCATTAAGATATTTCAGGCGGTAGAATATCTAAGGCCTTATAATATGGCTTACGAAAGCAGCCTGGCCTGATGCGCTACATTAATCAGCCCTGGTGCATTCTTCAGCGTGGCCAGTACTAGCTCTTTGGCGGCTTGCTGTAGCTCATCTTTGCTGATGTCACGGGCTTCTTCGCGCACCAACTCAGTGAGAGCCTGAAAGGCAAAGGTCAGCGCCTGACGCTTAGGCCGCTCCGCGCGAATTTCTGTGTACACTTCAGCAAAATGGCCCTGGATTTTCTTCCGACGCAGGTGAAATACCGAATCACTCGTGACGTGGGGCTGAATGGTGTCGAGCAATTTCAGCAGCGGGCTCAACTGCACAGCTGAAGTCACCACCACTTCAACCAGCCGTTGCCGTTTGGAACCGGCTATATCTTCTGACACTTCATCAGTTCCGGGTTGTGAGGATTTAGGATGGCTGCTAAACATCATAAAGGGCATACCGTGCAATAGATCTGAAGTCTATACTTCCCCTAAAAATAGCACCCGCGCTTTCATTTTAGTATTTAAATCAGCTCCGTTACATCCCGCACCCCCAGCGGCCGTTCCCGCGTAAAGCCTTCCCCGAACTCCGCTCCTATCATGTGGCCAAACTCGCGGGCGCGGGCTTCCATGAAATTGGAGAATACGGGGGTAGAAAGATACGTGGTAGGCTCGGTGCTTTCCGGGTCGTGGAACTGCGTGCGGTAGGCTTTGATGGACTCCCACTTCTTCGGCCAGAACTCAGTGATATCCACTACAAAGTCGGGGTCAATCTGGCGGTCCTGGATGTAGTGGTACACCACGCGGGGGCGCCAGGGCTGCTGGGGCAGGCCATTGTCGCCGAGAGTTTCAATCATGCGCAGGCCGGCCAGGAAGCAGGCTTCCGATGCCAGCTGGGATCCGCGCCCATGATCGGGGTGGCGGTCATGGATGGCGTTGCAGAGCACCACCTCGGGCCGGTAGCGGCGAATAGCGGCTATAACGGGCAGCTGGTGCTCCCGGTCGTTGCGGAAGAAGCCATCGGGCAGGCCAAGGTTTTCGCGCACGCTCAGGCCTAGAATACGGCTGGCTACCTCGGCCTCGGCGGCGCGGGTAGCGGGCGTACCCCTCGTACCCAGCTCTCCCCGGGTGAAATCAACAATACCGATTTTCTTGCCGGCTGCGGCAGCCGCCAGCATGGTGCCCGAACAGGACATTTCTACATCATCGGGATGGGCACCGAAAGCCAGTATATCTAACTTCATAGAAGGCAAAGAATGGAATGAGAATAAAAGCAGACATCCTGTGATGCTTTCCGGCAGCCGGGGCCGGGCAGCATCACAGGATGACAAATGTAACTTTCCGCTGCTTACTTAATGCGCAGCGTACGGCCCAGCTTCAGCGTGGAGGTGCCTTTGTTGAGGCGCTTGATCTGACTGACGGATACGCCGTATTTCTGGGCAATTTCCGACAGCGTATCGCCGGAGCGGATGCGGTGCGTTACTACCCGCCGGGCGGCCGACGGCGCACCCGAGCGGTGCGACGATGAGCGGGCCCGCAGGGCCCGGCTGTAGTAGTTAAAAAGCGCTGAGGTAACCTGGAAGTTGTCGCCGCGCAGCTTGTAGTCCGGGAAGTCGTACATGCGCTCCGGATCAATGGGGTTGCCCTCGTAGCGCACTTCAAAGTGCAGGTGCGAGCCGGTGCTGCGGCCGGTGCTGCCCCCTTTACCAATCAGTTGGCCGGCTTTTACAAAGGTACCCGGCGCTACCAGCGCCTTTTGCAAATGGCCGTACAGCGTTTCTATGCCGTTGTAGTGGCGCACCAGCAGATAGTTGCCATAGCCGGAACCATCCCACTTGGAAATGCGCACCACTCCATCAAAAGCCGCTTTCACGGAGTCGCCGGTTTCCAGGTCCAGATCCACGCCATAGTGCCAGCGGGAACCCCGGAAGCCGAAGTCGGAGGTGAGCGGAGTGGTCAGCAGGGGCATTTTAGCGTAGCGCTGCCGGGGCGGGTCAATCAGGCGCAGGTTGAGCGTGTCTTTGAGGCGGCGGCCATCTACCCGGTAAGGGTTGATGTTGTGCGTGTCCCAGATAGCATAATACCCGGCCACCTTAATCCAGGAGCTATCAATCAGCACCTGCTCCGAAACCTCCACAATGTGCTGCCCGCCTTCATTAAGCGAAGACGTATCCTCACTCACGATGGAAAGCTTCTTAGCCGGGTTGAAGTAGATGGATTTTGCGGCTTCCGAGTCGTCGTCGGGCAAATCCTCCGTCTTAATCAGCACGGTGGTATCGGGCCGCACATATTTGATAACTGGCGATTTAAACCGAAAAAAGTCCTTCCGGTTTCCGCTGGAGCTGCCTTTGGCCTTGGTGGGGGCTGGCTTGCGGCGTTGGGCCTGCGTGGCAGTAGGATCAGCTAGCATGAGCACCACTAAAAGCAGCGGCACCAGCCAGTATTTCACAAAGTTCAGCAACTGCAATAGGGTTAGAATTCAGGAAAGCCGCCGCGCAAAAGGCTATAGGCTTTCAGCAAAGTACGCAACCAACGCACAACCAGGCCCGACTGGTATACCGGGCCTGATTGTGCCGGTTACTAGTGTACGCCCAGGGCGGCCAGATACCGCTCTGCATCCAGCGCGGCCATGCAGCCGGAGCCGGCCGCCGTTACGGCCTGCCGGTAGGTAAAATCCTGCACGTCGCCGCAGGCAAACACGCCGTCCACGTTGGTTTTGGCGGTACCCGGAATAGTTTTCAGGTAGCCCATTTCGTCGTGGTGCAGGTAGGGCTGGAATATTTTGGAGTTAGGATCGTGGCCAATGGCCACAAAGAAGCCTTTTACATCCAGCACGCGGGTTTCGTGGGTCAGCACATTTTTCACGCGCACGCCTTCTACGGCCTGCTCGCCCAGAATTTCATCGGTAGAGGTGTTGTATAGCACCTCAATTTTGGGGTTGTCAGCTACCCGCTTCTGCATGATTTTAGAAGCGCGCATCTCCCCTTTCCGCACCAGCATATACACCTTGTTGCAAAGGTTAGCCAGGTAAGTGGCTTCCTCCGCGGCCGTGTCACCGGCGCCTACAATAGCCACGTCTAGGCCACGGTAGAAGAAACCATCACACACGGCACAGGCCGATACACCCGAGCCATTCAGGCGCGCTTCCGACTCCAGACCCAGCCATTTGGCCGAAGCCCCGGTAGCAATGATGACGGCATCCGCAGTAATTTCCTTGCTTTCGTCAATGGTTACCTTGTGCGGGTGCCCGGAGAAGTCAACGGCAGTAGCCAGACCATAGCGGATGTCGGTACCAAAGCGGGCAGCCTGTTTTTTCAGGTCTTCCATCATCTCCGGGCCCATCACACCATCAGGGTAGCCGGGGAAATTCTCTACATCATTGGTAATAGTCAGCTGGCCACCAGGCTGCAGGCCCTGGTACATAACGGGCGCCATGTTGGCGCGGGCAGCATAAATAGCAGCCGTATAGCCGGCCGGGCCGGAGCCAATAATCAGACACTTTACGTGTTCCGGGGTAGTATTCTCCATGAGAAGGCAGTAGCAAAGGGGCCCGGAAAGGCCAGAAAGTTAGGGTTGGGAGTACAAAGGTAACCAGTAACATCAAGCTCAGCAGCCTGCTGCGGCTAATTGCCTTTTCCGAAGCCGCCCGCCAGGCTGGAATTGGCCCTGGAAACAGAAAAAAGCCGGCGGCTAAGTACTACAACAAAAAACCCCAACCGGTGGGTCAGGGTTTTTTAAAGTGAGTAGAGCGCTTACCCCAGGTAAGGCTTTAGCGCTTTGCTGCGCGAGGTATGACGCAGGCGGCGGATGGCTTTTTCCTTGATCTGGCGAACCCGCTCCCGGGTGAGGTTGAACTTCTCGCCGATTTCTTCCAGCGTGAGGGAGTGCTCCCCGTTCAGGCCAAAATACAGCGTGATAACATCGGCTTCGCGCTTGGTGAGCGTGCTCAGGGCGCGCTGCACTTCCTTGCGGAGCGAGTCGTTCATCAGGCCCATGTCCGGGCTTTCCTCGTCCTCATTCTCGAGCACGTCCAGCAGGCGGTTTTCTTCGCCCTGCACAAACGGGGCATCCACGGATACGTGGCGGCCCGAGATTTTCAGGGTGTCCACTACCTCAGAGGTAGTGAGCTCCAGAACTTCGGCAATTTCTTCGGGCGAGGGCTCCCGCTCAAATTTCTGCTCCAGCTCGGAGAAGGACTTGCTGATTTTATTCAACGAGCCTACGCGGTTCAGCGGCAGACGCACAATGCGCGACTGCTCGGCCAAAGCCTGCAGAATCGACTGACGAATCCACCATACGGCGTAGGAGATAAACTTAAAGCCACGGGTTTCATCGAAACGCTTGGCCGCTTTAATCAGACCAAGGTTACCCTCGTTGATCAGGTCGCCCAGCGAAAGACCCTGGTTCTGGTACTGCTTGGCCACCGACACCACGAAGCGGAGGTTGGCCTTGGTCAGCTTTTCCAGCGCTTGCTGGTCGCCTTCTTTAATGCGTTGCGCCAGCGTCACCTCCTCATCGGGAGTGAGCAGATCCACTTTACCAATCTCCTGGAGGTATTTATCCAGCGACTGGCTTTCGCGGTTGGTTATCTGCTTGCTGATTTTTAACTGTCTCATTGCGGGCGCGGAAGTGAAGTGTGTTTGGTTACGAAGAACATCCGGATGGGTACGGGCGTCGGTGAGAATCAACCCGCCGACGCCCGATTAAGTTCAGCTAGCTTGGCTGCTCCTCCCCATTGCTGGCGGCGGCCTTTTCAGGCTTTGGCAGCAATACCTTGCGCGACAAGCGGTACTTACCGGTCTTCTTGTCGATATCGAGCAGTTTCACATCAATTTCCTGCCCTACTTCCAGTACGCCTTCCAGCGTAGCCAGACGCTCGTGGGCTACTTCCGAAATGTGCAGCAGACCATCCTTACCTGGCATGATTTCTACGAAAGCACCGTATGGCTGGATGCTGCGAACTTTACCTTTGTAGGTTTCGCCTACTTCCGGCGTAGCCGCAATAGCCCGGATCCGGTCAATAGCCGCCTGCATGTCTTCCTGGTTGGAAGCGTAGATGCTTACGTGGCCTTTCTCGTCCTTCTCCTCAATGATAACTGTAGCGTTGGTGTCCTTCTGGATCTGCTGAATGACTTTACCGCCGGGTCCGATAACCGCACCGATATACTCTTTATCGATGAGCATCTTGTGCGAGCGAGGCGTATGAGGCTTCAGCTCAGCTGCGGGCTCCGAAATGGTCTTAGCCATCTCACGCAGAATGTGTAGGCGGCCTTCGCGGGCCTGGTGCAAGGCAGCCGTCATGATTTCGCTGCTCAGGCCCTGGATTTTGATGTCCATCTGGCAAGCCACGATACCTTTCTCGGTGCCGGTTACTTTAAAGTCCATGTCGCCGAGGTGGTCCTCATCGCCCAGGATGTCGGAAAGCACGGCGTATTCGCCGGTTTCTTTGTCCTGCACCAGGCCCATGGCAATACCCGAAACGGCGGCGCGCACTTTAATGCCCGCATCCATCAGGGCCATCGAGCCAGCACATACGGTAGCCATCGACGAAGAGCCGTTCGACTCCAGGATGTCCGACACGATACGGATGGTGTATGGATTCTCGTCATCGGAAGGCAAAACCTTCTTCAAGGAGCGCATAGCCAGGTTGCCGTGGCCAATTTCCCGGCGGCCGGGGCCGCGGTTAGGCTTCACTTCACCCGTAGAGAAAGCGGGGAAGTTGTAGTGCAACATGAACTTGCTGTAACCCGAAGTCATGGCCGTATCGATGATCTGCTCATCGAGCTTGGTGCCGAGGGCAACCGTGGTCAGCGACTGGGTTTCGCCGCGGGTGAACAGGGCCGAGCCGTGGGCACCGGGCAGGTAGTTCACCTCGCTCCAGATGGGGCGAATTTCGGTCAGAGCGCGGCCATCAAGGCGGGTGCGCTCCTTAATCATCATGTCGCGGATGGCTTTCTTCTCTGCTGAAGAGTAGTAGCGGCCGAACATCTTCATGTCCAGCTCCGGCTGATCTTCGAGGATTTTCTCGCTCAAGGACTTCTTCACCTCACCAAAAGCCTCCTTGCGGCCGGCTTTGCTGGTGTTGCCCGACTGCGCGATTTTGTAGGCGTGCTGGTACACACCTTCGTGAATGCGCTGCTTCAGGTCTTCGTTCTCATCGTACTTCGGATACTCGCGCTTCACGTGGGATTTCTCCACGGCGGCGGCCAGCTCCTGCTGCACCCGTACCTGCTCTTTAATGGCTTCGTGGGCGTAGGCAATGGCTTCTACCATTTCCTCTTCGCTCACTTCGTCCATTTCACCTTCCACCATGGCCACTGAGTCGGCGGTAGCACCTACAATCAGGTCCATGTCGGCGCGGGCAATGTCGGCGGTGAGGGGGTTGATCTGCAGCTTGCCGTCGATACGGGCTACGCGTACTTCCGAAATCGGACCAGCGAAGGGAATATCGGAAATCGACAGGGCAGCGGAAGCAGCCAGGGCAGCCAGAGCATCCGGCTGCACGGTTTTATCGGCTGAAATCAGCGTAATCATCACCTGCACCTCGTAGTGATAGTCCTTGGGGAACATGGGGCGCAGGATGCGGTCTACAAGGCGGCAAACCAGGATTTCCTGGTCCGACAGGCGGCCTTCGCGACGCTGGAATGAGCCGGGAATGTTGCCGGCACCGCCGAATTTCTCCTGATAGTCTACCGACAGGGGCAGGAAATCCACGCCTTCGCGCTGGCTGGGCTGGGAAACAACCGTAGCCAGCAGCATGGCATCGCCCAGGCGCACCACTACGGCGCCATCAGCGAATTTGGCCAGCTTGCCGGTTTCAATGGAAATCTGCCGACCATCGGGCAGGGTAATGTGTTTGGTAACCGCGTTGTAGTTGGGCATCGTGTGGGTTTGCTTGAAAAAGCGACAGCGGGCGAGCAGCCGTAAAATCAGGGCTACAGTAGCTCTGATTTGCTCTGAAGAAAGTTCTTTGGAAAGCTAACAGCCCGAGACGCTTAAAAAGTGACCGGGCTGCACAAAAAAAGAGCAGGGAACCTTCGTTGAAAGGCTCCCTGCTCCGGCGGGGCGGGTTACTTGCGGATACCCAGCTCCTTAATGATAGCGCGGTAGCGGTTGATTTCGCGGTGCTGCAGATAATCCAGCATGCGACGACGCTTACCAACCAGCTTCAGCAGACCCAGGCGGGTCGAGAAGTCCTTCTTGTTCACCTTCAGGTGCTCGGTCAGGTGGGTAATGCGGTGCGTGAACAGCGCAATCTGGGCTTCAGCAGAACCGGTATCGGTGGCTACTTTTTGCAGGCTGTTCTTTTCAAAGATGGCCTGTTTTACTTCGGTAGTAAGTTTCATCGGCAGATAGGTTTCCCCGTCTTGGATTAAAAGTGAGAAAGAAATTTCACCCCGCACCTCGGGGTGGCCGCAAAGGTAAGCTTTTTTGCTTGGGATTCACAGGAAAAAGCCCAGAGAATTTTAGAAGCAAGCCATACGCTAGCAGCAGCCCGCTACCCCGGGGCTGGCAGCGTTACAGCGCTTTCTTGTACCCACGAAAAGGCCAGCGGATTTTGGCCGGCAGCCGGCGCCAGAACTCTACGTCCAGCAGGCCGGAGTCGTGGCGGGCCTGGTAGAGGAAAAACAGGCCGATGGGCAGCAGAATGGCATTGGCCATCCACATCCCCGCCCCTACCGGCAGCACATCCTCCCGTCCGTACTTCTCGCCTATAATGGACAGCACGTAGTACACAATGAAGAATAGGATGGAGATAAGCACCGGCACACCCAGGCCGCCTTTCTTGATAATTGCACCCAGCGGAGCGCCAATCAGAAACATAATGAGCACGGCAATAGACTGGGTGTATTTCCGGTAAATCTCAATCCGGTAGTTGTTCGTGTCGCGCTGCAGATTGGTGAGGCTTTCGGCGGAGCTGGCGGCAAAGGAGCGTACGTTGCGGGCCCGGTCGGTGGCGCTGCCTACCGTCAAATCAGTAATTGGGGCCAAAAAGGATTGGGGAATGGGCTTCCACTTCCGTACCCGCTGCCGGGTTTTCTGCCCCACGGTATCAAAGCGCAGGTAGGTGTAGTACACGCTCAGCTCCCGGCCCAGCCGCGTGCGCTGCGTATTCAGCTGGTCGTGCAGCGAATCGGTGTAGGCGTGCAGTTGCGGAATGTTCTTCATCATCTTGTTTTCCGAAAACAGCTCTTCCTTGGTGCGGTCCAGGGAGAAGGAGGCCAGCGAAAACGTGATGGTATTCTTGTCAAAAGCCTGGCGGGCAAAGCCGGTTTCGTTCTGGCCCCGGGCTTCGGGCTGCTCCAGATACATGGTACCCCGGAAAAGCTCCAGGCTGAGATATTGCCCGCCGTAGCGGGTAAACATGCGGCCAGAATCGGCCAGAATCACGGCCGCGCTACCATTATTGCGGGTATGATCATAAATGATGACCCCTTTCAGCAGGTCGCCATTCTCCCCTTCTTTTTTGTCTACTTTGATGGTGTAGCCCGGAATGCCATTGTAGAAAATACCTTCCCGGATATCCAGGGCCAATTTTTGCTGGCGCACGTCCCAGAGCAGGCTAAAGGCCTTCAGATTGGCGGTGGGCACAATATTGTTATTGAACCAGAAAGCCAGCCCGGCCAGCACCAGGCTTACCAGAAATACGGGCCGCAGAATGCGGGTGAGTGAAATGCCGGACGTTTTAATGGCCGTAAGCTCTTGGTGCTCGCCCAGGTTGCCATAGGTCATCAGCGACGACAGTAGCACCGCCAGCGGCAGGGAAATTGGCACAATCAGCACGCTGAAATAAAATAACAGCTGCAGAAGAACGCCCGCACCCAGGTCCTTGCCGATGATATCATCCAGATACTTCAGCATGTATTGCGTGAGCAGGATAAATTCTACCACGGCGAAGGTGAGCACAAAAGGCCCCACAAAAGCCTGTAAAATCAGTTTATCCAGTTTCTTCATAAAGCAAAAGGGCAGGCTGCCCGGGTAAGCAAAGGAGGGAAAGCCACACGAAGGTACTACTCGTGTGGCTTTCCCTCCCGGGGTAAAAATGGGTATAGGCTAGCCGCCTACTTGTTGGCGCAGGTTCTGCATGAGGGTTTCCCACATTTCGTGCAGCTCAATCTCGTCGGTTTCTTCGGAGTAGTCTACCACCCGCAGGAACACTTCCTGAGTCAGTTCCGATGACTCAATGGAGAAGTCCAGATAGTTAGCATCCGGCATGTGGCGGTGGTTTTTATCCAGGAACACAAACCGCACCGAGCGGTTGGTCCGGTGCGAGTTCATTTCCGCAAAGTGGTCCTGGTTGTCCCAAGTGAAAATGAACTGATGATTATCAATGGTGCGGACGCGCTGGCAGAACCACTGACTAAGCCCCGTAGCGGAGGCTAAGTAAGGATAGAGGATCTTAGGCGAGGCATTAATGGGATATTCTACCGTGAAACGGTGCTTGGAGCGAGTAGCGGAGAGCGGCATAAGCGTGTGAAATACGGAACATTAGGCCTCAGCAACAAAAGACGTTCATCAGGCAGCGGCAAGATACAGTGGTTTTTTTTTGCACCAAGGGTTGCGCCACGACAAATCTTGTGCCTACCTTTGCCCCACCAAAAACCCGGCGGGGTAGCTCAGTTGGTTAGAGCACAGGATTCATAACCCTGAGGTCACGAGTTCAACTCTCGTCCCCGCTACTTAGAAAAACCGCATTGGCCCATTGCTGATGCGGTTTTTTTATTGATATTTCGGCAGAACATTTTCGCCTCTCCCCTGGGCCCCGATGCAGCAATTCACCAACTCATTTGGCAAGGTCTTTCTGACCGTGCACCACGACGCCCACCATCAGTGGATTTACAATGAGTGGCGGGGCCTCTTATCCACGGATGCCGTGATGCAGGGCTGTGTGGGCGTGCTGGAGGTGCTCCGGCAAACCAAGTGCCCCCACATGCTGAACGACAACCGCGCCGTGGTGGGCTCCTGGAACCAGGCCAACGACTGGATAGCGCAGGAATGGATGCCGCAGGCCCTGGCCGCAGGCCTCACCCGCTTTGCCCACGTAGTAGCGCCCGGTATCTTTGGGCAGGCCTCTGCCGAGGAAATGCACCAGCGCGTAGGCAACCTGTTTGAAATGCGCCTGTTTGAGGATCTACAGCATGCCCGCCAGTGGCTGCAGGAGGCCGCCGCGCTGCCCGGCTAAGCATCACCCCCATTTCTCGCCCTAAAGGCCGCCATGGCCGCTATAAACAACAAAAAAGCCTGACCGTACTGGTCAGGCTTTTTCGTGCAGTAAGCCGGAAGCTTACTTAACTTTCTCCACAATGCCTTTGAAAGCCTCGGGGTGGTTCAGGGCCAGGTCAGCCAGAACTTTGCGGTTCAGCTCGATGCCAGCCTTTTTCAGGCCGCCCATCAGCTGGGAGTACGACATGCCGTACTGACGCGCACCTGCGTTGATACGCTGAATCCAAAGGGCACGGAACTCGCGCTTCTTGGTCTTACGGTCACGGTAAGCATACAGCAAACCTTTTTCAACCGCGTTTTTAGCTACGGTCCATACGTTCTTGCGACGGCCGAAATAGCCTTTCGCCAAACGCATTACTTTTTTCCGGCGGTGGCGCGAGGCCACGTGGTTTACACTTCTTGGCATAACCTACTTTGTTTTTGGTGGCCGGTGCTGCCCTAAGGTCAGCTTATGTACCGGATACCGGGTGAATGTTTGGTATTGATTTTTGAAGCTTCCCTTTTGCCAGCAAGCCCTAAAGCTGGGCTGAATCAGGAAACCGAAAAAATCAATTAGAGATTCAGCATGTCCTTCACGCGGTTCATGTCTGCCGAGCTAACCAGGGTAGCGTGCGTAAGGTTACGCTTCTGCTTGGTAGTTTTCTTGGTCAGGATGTGCGACTTGAAGGCGTGCTTACGCTTGATTTTACCGGTGCCGGTGAGCGTAAAACGCTTTTTGGCGCCGGATTTGGTTTTCATTTTCGGCATTGTGTGGGGGTTAAGAAAGGTAAAAACTGCGGCGGCCGGCTGCCTATGGCCGGTTCGCCTGGAAAAATCAGTCAGCAGATAAACTGCTTATTCAGTTGCTTCTTTGGGAGCCGCTGCCTTGGGAGCAGCTTCTTTTGCCCCGTTCTCTTTGCCGGCAGCCGGTTTAGCTGCGGGAGCCGGAGCAGCCGGTTTGGGCTTCACCACCACCTTAGGAGCCAGGTACAGGAACATGCGCTTGCCTTCCAGCTTGGGCAGTTGCTCTACTTTGGCCAGGTCTTCCAGGGCCTGCGCAAATTTCAGCAGCAGAATCTCGCCGCGCTCCTTAAACACAATGGAGCGACCCACGAAATGCACATATGCTTTGATTTTAGCGCCTTCCTTCAGGAATTCCTGCGCGTGCTTCAGCTTAAAGGCAAAGTCGTGGTCATCGGTGTTGGGACCGAAACGAATTTCCTTTACTATCACTTTCGTGGCTTTCGCTTTCAGTTCACGGGTACGCTTCTTCTGCTCGTACTTGAACTTGGAGTAGTCGATAACGCGGCACACGGGCGGAACGGCCGTGGGCGAAATTTCCACCAGATCCAGATTCTGCTCCTGCGCGAAGCGACGAGCTTGTTCAATCGGGTAGATGCCTACTTCCACGTTCTCGCCTACCAGGCGCACTTCGCGGGCAGTAATTTTCTGGTTGATTTTGAACGGCTCCTCCACCTGCTGGCGGGGTACGTAGCGGCGATTTGGGGTAGCTATGAGTTGGTCCTCCTTACTAAGTGAGAGATATGGCTTGTTGGCGATGATGACGCCCGTCCGGGCAGGCCGGGCGGGCGTCATCAGCAGGCAAATATCCGGTTTTTTTTCAATTCTAAAAAAGAAACGGGCAGAATAGAAGCTTCCGGAGGCTATCTAAATGGCTTGCGTCATTTCATTTACCTGATCCTGGAAGTTTCGGATGAAGGCTTCAATGGGCATGCTGCCCATGTCACCCTCGCCGTGGCGGCGAACGGAAACAATGCCGTTTTCCTGCTCCTTCTCCCCTACAATCAACATATAGGGCACTTTGGCTATTTCCGCATCCCGGATTTTCCGGCCGATTTTCTCGTCACGGCTGTCCAAAGAACCGCGCAGTTCGGCCTGCATCAGGCGGTCATAAACCTGCTGGGCGTAGTCCTGATATTTCTCAGAAATAGGCAGAACGGCAAACTGTTCGGGCGAGAGCCAGAGCGGGAAGTTGCCACCGCAGTGCTCAATCAGCACCGCCACGAAGCGTTCCAGCGAGCCAAACGGAGCCCGGTGAATCATCACGGGGCGCTGCCGGGAGTTATCCGGGGCCACGTACTCCAGATCAAACCGCTCAGGCAGGTTATAGTCTACCTGAATGGTACCCAGTTGCCACTTGCGGCCCAGGGCATCGCGCACCATGAAGTCCAGCTTGGGGCCGTAGAAGGCGGCTTCACCCAGTTCGGTTACCGTTTTAAGCCCCTTCTCGGCAGCGGCTTCCTGAATGGCGGCTTCCGCCCGCGCCCAGTTTTCGTCAGAGCCAATGTACTTGGTCTTGTTCTCCGGGTCGCGGAGGGAAATCTGCGCCGTAAAGTCGGGGAAATCCAGCGCCTTCAGGACGTAGAGCACAATGTCAATTACCTTCAGAAACTCTTCCTTCACCTGATCGGGGCGGCAGAAGATGTGGGCATCGTCCTGCGTAAAGCCCCGCACGCGGGTCAGGCCGTGCAGCTCCCCGCTCTGCTCGTAGCGATACACGGTACCAAACTCGGCCAGGCGCAACGGCAGGTCGCGGTATGAGCGGGGCTTGGTTTTGTAGATTTCGCAATGGTGAGGGCAGTTCATGGGCTTGAGGAAGAATTCCTCACCCGGGTTGGGCGTTCTGATGGGCTGGAACGAGTCGGCACCGTACTTCTCGTAGTGGCCGCTGGTTACGTATAGCTCTTTGGAGCCGATGTGGGGCGTTACCACGGGCAGGTAGCCGGCTTTCACCTGGGCACGGCGCAGGAACTGCTCCAGACGCTCGCGCAGGGCCGTGCCTTTGGGCAGCCACAGGGGCAGCCCCGCTCCTACTTTATCAGAAAAGGCGAAAAGCTCCAGCTCCTTGCCCAGCTTGCGGTGGTCGCGGCGCTTGGCTTCTTCCAGGCGCTCCAGGTACTCGGTCAGCTCCTTGGCTTTGGGGAAGGTGATGCCGTAGATGCGCGTGAGCTGCTTGCTCTTCTCGTCGCCGCGCCAGTAGGCACCGGCCACGTTCATCAGCTTTACCGCTTTAATGGGGCTGGTATCGGGAATGTGCGGCCCGCGGCAAAGGTCCGTGAACCCGCCCTGGGTGTAGAAAGTAATGGTGCCGTCCTCCAGGCCCTGCAGCAGGTCCAGCTTATAGGGGTCGGCTTTCTCCTGAAAATAGGCAATGGCTTCCGCCTTGGGCACTTCCCGGCGCACGTACTGGCTTTTGGTTTTGGCCAGCTCCAGCATCTTCTTCTCGATGGTGGCAAAATCGTCGGAGGAGATGGTGCGGCCTTCGCCGAAGTCTACATCGTAGTAAAAACCATTCTCAATGCTGGGTCCGATGCCCAGCTTCACGCCGGGGTACAGGGCTTCCAGGGCTTCCGCCATCAGGTGAGCGGACGAGTGCCAGAAGGTGGCTTTACCGGCCTGATCGTTCCAGGTCAGGATTTCGAGGTTGGCATTCTGCTCAATGGGGCGGTGCAGGTCGCGCACTTCGCCGTTGACGCGCACACCGAGGGCATTACGGGCCAAGCCTTCGCTGATGCTGGCGGCTACTTCATAGCCCGTGGCGCCATCTACAAACTGGCGCACCGAACCGTCGGGGAGGGTGATATCAATCATGGGATTGGGAAGATAATGGCTATACAAACAGCCGTGAGGCCGCAAGTTAGCGGGAATGGCCGGAAAAAGGAACGCTCGGCCGCAGGAAGTGCCCCGCATCGAAGCAGAAATTCCCCGGAATTCTCCTACTACCTTACCCCACCGAATGACCTTCCGGCACTGAAAAAAAGGCAGTTGTCTTAGTTGGGAAGCGCTACCGGAGCCCGTTGCAGGATAGGCTCTATGGGCGCTACACGCCGCCGCGTGGTGGTATCCGTTGGTTCTCCCCGGGCTTTGGCAGCTGCCTTCCAGGCCATGTAGCTCCAGTGCTTGTTCCCCGGGTTTTCCCGGACCAGCTGTTGGTACTGGGCCGCCGCTTCCTGGGGGCGCCGCAGGGCTTCGTAGCTTTCGGCCAGCATCTGGCGGGCATTAGGGAGCAGCGTAGAGCGGCGCAAGGCGCGTTGCAGGTGGGGCAGTGCCTCGGCGTGGCGGCGCTGTTTTACATAGGCCATCCCCAGGCGGTAGTCGGCGCGGTAGAGGGTGGTGTCATAGCGCAGGGCCCGCAGGTAGTTTTGCTGGGCGCTGTCGGGGCGCCCCTGCAGGTCATATTGCCGGCCGTTATCATACCAAAGGGGACCGTAGGTGGGCGCCAGCGCCAGGCCCCGCGCCGCGAAGATGGCGGCATCCTGGGGCTGGCGGCGGGCATTGCTCAGAAAAGCCAGCTGATGAAGGATTTCGGCCTGCCGCGGCTCCCGTGCTACACTGGCCCGCAGAAAATCGAAAGCCTGGACGGTATCCTGAAGGCCTACGTATGCCATGCCTTTGTAGAAGAGCGCGGCCGCATTTTCGGGTTCCTGCTGCAGGGTGCGGTCCAGGTGGTCAAGGGCATCCTGGTAGCGCCGGGCGGCCAGGTTGGTTTCCCCTACCAACAAACTCAGCTGGGGAGAGGCAAAACCGTGGCGGGAGGCGGCTTCGGCGGCTTTCAGCGTGCTCTGCAGCTGGCCTATTCCGCGCCGGGCCCGGGCCTGCAGAAAGTAGTACTCTCCGGGGCCATCATCCAGTCGTAAGGCTTCTTCTATATCCCGCAGGGCCCGCTCCGGCTCTCCGGCATCGAGCCGAAAAGCAGCACGGCGCGCATACAGGCTGGCGTTACGGGGCTGGCGGGCAATAGCGCCTTCCAGATCCTGCGCCTGAATGGCCGGGCCACTCTGCACGGTAGCCAGATTCACCATCACATCCGGCTGCTCTGCAGTGGAGTTGCCGCAGGCGGAGAGAGCCAAAGCAAGTGCTGGAGCCAGGAAATAGGAAAGTGCGCGCCGAAACATGCTATAAAGGTACGGAAGGTGCCACCGAATATGAATACCTGGCCGCCTTCTAACCATTGGGGTTGGGAGATTGGAGCGGGTGCTTGCGCTGCAGCCGCGTGAGCAGAATGCGGCAGCGCCGGCTTATTTCCAACTCTTCGGTGGTGATGGGGGTAAGCGTGGCCGCCTCCTGCAACACCTGAATGGCTTTCTCATCCTGCTTTTGGGTGTCGTACACCCGGGCCAGATCATAATACACCTGAATGCGTCTGGGGTCCAGCTGCTGGGCCTTTAGCAGCGCATCAATAGCCTGCCGGCTGCTGGCCCCACTGGGTACTCCTCCCAGAAAAAAGCCGCTGAATATGCGTTCCAGCAGGTTATAATGGTCTACACGGTAGTGCCAGCGCCCCAGCAGCTGCCAGGCCTCCGACCAGGTGGGACGGCGGGCCACAGCTTTAAAAACGTAGGGCTTCATGTCGCGGTAGGTTTGCAGGCGCCCTTTGGCGTGCAGCAAAAGGGCCTGGTTAGCCAGTACCAGGGCTACGGCGTAGTTCGGCTCGGCGGCTTCCGGCTGCAAAGCCCAGGAGCGCTCGGCAAAGCCGCGGGCGGCAGTGTAGTAAAGGCTTTTGCGGGTTTCATCGGTGTAGCGGGAGCCGATGCGCACGCTGAGCAGGGATGCCTGCCACAGGGCTTCCACGTTCCTGCCATCCCGCCAGATAACCTCTTCATACTTTGCCAGGGCTTCTGACTCGCGGTACTGGCGCTGCAGACTGCGCGCGTCCGCCATCAGCTTTTTAATACTGGGCTTGGGCACCGACTTTTCTACCGCTGCCGGCACAGGCACCTGGGCACGGGCCGCCATTGGCGCGCACCCAAGCCCCGCTGCAAGCATTACCCACAAAAAAAATAACCACCGGTGCATGATGCAAAAAAGAACCCTTGCGCAAAGCTGCGCTTTTCCGCGCATCGTACCGAAACGAAAGGAGAGAAACTTCCAGAAAAAGCTGGAGCATTACCAACAACAAAATAACACCCACAAAAAAGCCCTGATCCAATTGGTCAGGGCTTTTTTGTGGGTTTACGGTAAGCTTAAAACAGCTTGAGCTGAGACTTGGGCCGACGCAGCACGGCCTGGGCCTGGGCTACATCTTCGGCGGAAATATCCACCGGACCATTTTCCTCCGGCAACGGGGCTTCGGCGGCGCCCATTCCGCCAGCCGTTGGGCGCGGCAGCGTGGCCGGACCGCGCTTTTTGGCCACTTCGCGGCGCTCCGGCTCGGGGCCTTCGTCGGTGAGCAGGGTAATCCCGTGCACTTTGAAGTAGTTGAGCTTGTTGCCCATGGCCTTCCACCCTTTTACGTCGATAAATTCGTGCAGACGAATGGTTTCCGATTCCTTATCGGCTTTTTTATCACGCTGGAGCTTCACTTCCACGGCGGGTTCAGGGTTAGCCGTTACGGCCAGCAGCCTGGAGCCTTTGGTTTCGGAGATGAAGATAAAGCGCTTTTCCAGCGTGCTGGTTTCAATCTTAAACCGCTTCACGTAGTGGATTTTCGTCTCGCCATCCATATACACCGCGCTTAGCACCGTATCGGGCTCCAGTTTGCGGAGCAGCACGATGTTGGGCACGTCAAAATGGAGCGCCGGGTCCGGTGACTTCAGCTCGTAGCTGCCATCCTTATACACCACCAGCACCGTGTTATCAGTATCGAAGGTGCCGAGGTAGCGGCCGTGGCCGGCGGTGTTCAGGCGGCCCACCACACTATCAAAGAACACTTCGCGGCCACCCAGCGTGGAGTCGCCGAGGCTTTTCTGGGTGATTTTCTTGATGGGCTGCTTGGTGACGATGTTGCCCATGGAGCCCTTGCCTTTGATGGCCAGCTCGGCAAAATCGAAATCAAACTGCTTCACGCGGGCCGGGGCTTTGTCCGAAAGCTGAATACTCACAATTTCCGACTCCGAGTTGGGGTTGGCGGTGAGGTAAAGCGTTTTGGTGCCCTTGGTGCCTTTGGTCAGGTCGTAGGATTTGTCGCGGGTGATGCCGGTTACCAGGAAGCGCTTGGCAAAGCTGATGCCG
Source organism: Hymenobacter sp. DG25A (assembly GCF_001280305.1). Taxonomy (NCBI): domain Bacteria; kingdom Pseudomonadati; phylum Bacteroidota; class Cytophagia; order Cytophagales; family Hymenobacteraceae; genus Hymenobacter; species Hymenobacter erythromyxa. The sequence goes on from NZ_CP012623.1 coordinate 1,497,744, forward strand.
GAGGCGCCATCCTGGTAAATCATGTTGTACACCAGCCGGTCGTCGTTCTTGTTGTAGACGCCGGCGTGCAGAATATCCTTGCCCACGAAGGTCTTTTCGGCAATGCGCGTTACCATGAATGTGCCGTCGCGCTTAATGGCAATGATGTCGTCCAAGTCGGAGCAGTCGCAGATGTATTCTACCAGCTCGTCCTTTTTGAGGCCGTAGCCCACAAAGCCATCCTTGCGGTTGACGTAGAGCTTCTGGTTGGCCACGGCTACTTTCTGGGCCGTTACCACATCAAAAGTGCGGAGCTGGGTTTTCCGCTCGCGGCCCGCGCCGTACTTCTTCAGCAGCCCTTCGAAATAGTTGATGGCGTAGCGGGTGAGGTTGGCCATGTGGTCGGCAACTTCCGCCAGCTCGGCTTCCAGGCGCTGAATGTACTCATCGGCCTTAAACCCATCGAACTTGGAAATACGCTTGATGCGGATTTCCGTCAGGCGGGTGAGGTCGTCTTCCGTAATGGCACGGCGCAGTACAATGCGCTGGTCGTCGGCCTTAGCCTTCTCCCCTTGCACGCGCACAAACTTCTTCAGCCCCTTATCAATGGTCTCCAGGATTTCGGCCCAGGTCTCGCATTCCTCAATTTTGCGGTAGATGCGGTTCTCGATGAAAATCTTCTCCAAGGAGGCCGAGTGCCACTTTTCCTGCAGCTCATTTTCCCTGATTTCCAGCTCCCGCTCCAGCAGCCGCACCGTTTTCTGGGTGCTCAGGCGCAGCATGTCCTCCACGCCCACAAAGCGGGGCTTGTCCTCAATGATAACGCAGGTGTTGGGCGAGATGCTGATTTCGCAATCGGTGAAGGCGTAGAGCGCATCCATGGTCAGATCCGGCGACACGCCCGTGGGCAGGTGCACCTGGATTTCCACTTCGGCCGCCGTGTTATCGACTACCTTTTTGATCTTGATTTTGTTCGCTTCCGAGGCCTTCACGATGCTTTCCATCAGCGCCGTGGTGGTGGTGCCGTAGGGAATGTCGCGAATGATGAGCATGGTCTTGTCGGCCTTCTCAATGGTGGCGCGCAGGCGGATTTTCGCCCCGCGCAAGCCCCCGTTGTAGTTGGTAACGTCGCACAGGCCGCCCGTCGGGAAGTCGGGGAACAGCTGGATGTCACGACCCTTCAGCACGTCGATGCTGGCTTTGCACAGCTCGCGGAAGTTGTGGGGCATGATCTTGGTGCTCAAACCCACGGCAATGCCTTCCACGCCCTGCGCCAGCAGCAAGGGAAACTTCACGGGCAGGGTAGTCGGTTCGCGCTTGCGGCCGTCGTAGCTCATCTGCCACTCGGTGGTATCGGGGTTGAACACCACATCCAAGGCAAACTTGCTCAGGCGGGCTTCAATGTAACGGGGAGCAGCTGCGCCGTCGCCGGTGCGGATGTCGCCCCAGTTACCCTGGGTTTCAATCAGCAGGTCTTTCTGGCCCAGGTTCACCATGGCGTCGCCGATGGAGGCGTCGCCGTGGGGGTGGTACTGCATGGTCTGGCCGATGACGTTGGCTACTTTGTTGAAGCGGCCATCGTCCATTTCCTTCATGGCATGCAGAATCCGGCGCTGTACGGGCTTCAGGCCATCCTCAATGGCGGGCACAGCCCGCTCCAAAATGACGTAGCTGGCGTAGTCCAGAAACCAGTTCTGGTACATGCCGCGCACGGAAGACATATCGTGCACGGCCTCGCCGGGGGCGAATTTGGTGTTCTCTTCGGTTTCTTCCTCTGCTTCCGGCTCCGCGGTGTCGTCGGCTTCCAGCGCCGATTCCGGCACCAGCTCGCCTGTTTCACTTACGACCAGTTGCTCTTCATCTTCGGATGAAGCGTCTTCAGCCGAAGGGTTGGACGCGGCCCCAAACTCAAAGGAGTCGCCGGCGCCGAACAAGTTGTTGGGCTGCTCTTCCTGGCTGGGGTCGTCGTGGGGGTTTGTCTCTTCTGACACAGTAGGGTTGTGGCGCTTGCCACGGTTATTGTTCTTGTACCTCTCTCCTGCCGGCTTTTTGGCAAAGCAGAAGGTTTAAAAATTACGCTAAATCGGCTTCAGCTACTTCTTCCACGGGCAGCACATCAGAAGTTACCAGGTCTTTTTCCAGACGCAGGTTGTCGATGATGAAGTTCTGACGGTCGGGGGTGTTTTTGCCCATGTAGTAAGTGAGCACCTGGTGAATGCTGCGCTCCGACTGCAAGATGACGGGTTCCAGGCGAATATTCTCGCCAATGAATTTACCGAATTCTTCGGGCGAGATTTCACCCAGGCCTTTAAAGCGGGTGATTTCGGGGTTGCGGCCCAGCTGGCGCATGGCCTGCTGCTTTTCCTGCTCGTTGTAGCAGTAAATGGTGGTTTTCTTGTTCCGCACCCGGAACAGCGGCGTTTCCAGGATATAAACGTGCCCGTTGCGGACCAGATCCGGGAAGAACTGCAGGAAGAACGTAAGCAGCAACAGGCGGATGTGCATACCGTCCACATCGGCATCGGTAGCAATAACCACGCGGTTGTAGCGCAGGTTTTCAATGCCTTCTTCGATGTTGAGGGCGTGCTGCAGCAGGTTCAGCTCCTCGTTTTCATACACAATCTTCTTCTTCAGCCCGAAGCAGTTCAGGGGCTTGCCACGCAGGGAGAAAACGGCTTCCGTTTCCACGTTGCGGCTCTTGGTGATGGAGCCCGAAGCGGAGTCGCCCTCGGTAATGAACAAGGTGGCCAGCTCTCCCTGGCCGGGCTTGCCTTCGCCCAGGTGGAAGCGGCAGTCGCGCAGCTTGCGGTTGTGCAGGTTGGCTTTTTTGGCGCGCTGGTTGGCCAGCTTTTTTACGCCGGCCATGTCCTTCCGCTCCCGCTCACTCTGCATAATGCGTTTGAGCAGGGCTTCGGCCGTTGCCGGGTTTTTGTGCAGATAGTTATCGAGGTGCTCCTTAACGTAGTCCAGAATGAAGCCACGCACCGTGGGGCCGTCGGGGCCCATGTTCATGGAGCCCAGCTTGGTTTTGGTCTGACTTTCAAACACGGGCTCCTGCACACGCACCGAAATAGCGGCCACAATGGAGCCGCGAATGTCGGCGGCATCAAACTCCTTCTTATAGAACTCCCGGATGGTTTTCACCACCGCCTCGCGGAAGGCGGCCAGGTGGGTACCGCCCTGGGTGGTGTACTGGCCGTTTACGAAGCTGTAGTACTCCTCACCGTAGTCGTTGCCGTGCGTGAGGGCCAGCTCAATATCCTCGCCCTTCAGGTGAATAATGGGGTAGCGCAGGCTCTCCGGGTCGGCTTTGCGGGCCAGCAGGTCCAAGAGGCCGTTTTCAGAATAGAACTTCTGGCCGTTGAAGTTGATGGTGAGGCCCGCGTTCAGGTACACGTAGTTCCAGATCTGGCTTTCCAGAAACTCCGGGATAAAGCGGTAGTTGCGGAAAATGGTGTCGTCGGGCTGGAAGGTGATTTGCGTGCCGTTACGCTGGCTGGTTTTCTGGGGCTTGGGGTCCTGCACCAACTGACCCTGACTAAACTCCGCCGACTTCATGATGCCCTCGCGGACGCTCTGCACCAAAAAATAATTGCTCAGGGCGTTAACCGCTTTGGTACCCACGCCGTTCAAGCCCACAGATTTCTGAAAAACTTTGCTGTCGTACTTACCGCCCGTGTTAATCTTGCTGACAACATCTACTACCTTACCCAGCGGAATGCCCCGGCCGTAGTCGCGCACCTGCACCCGGTGGTCGGAAATCTTGATATCGATAGTGCGGCCGTGACCCATCACGTGCTCATCAATCGAGTTATCAATCACTTCCTTTACCAGCACGTAGATACCGTCATCGTAGGCAGACCCGTCGCCGAGCTTGCCGATGTACATGCCGGGCCGCAGACGGATATGCTCGCGCCAGTCCAGGGAGCGGATACTATCCTCATTGTAGCCGTGGTCGGGGGTAGTGCTGGGAGTGAGTTCTTCGGCTGCCATGTGGTAATCAGAATTCAAATTTGAGGTAAAATAACGCAGAAAATTGAGTTTTTCCGCGTTTCATGCAAGCTATATTTTTTAGCAAATTCAACTCTTCCGAACTTCACTTTTTTAGTAAAAGTTCCTGCATAAAGGGCAAAATAAGCTTTAAACTCTTCTCCAACCTCCTTTTGCCATCCCAATAAACTTAGCAAATGCTTCCTCCCTCTACCCAACCCCGCTTGCCCAGCACTGCGCACAAGCCTACTTCGGAGGTCAGGCAGACTCCCATTGTGCAGTATGCTTTTCTGCTGATTGCCGCAGTGCTCACGGTGTATTCGCTCAAAGTGCTGGATGATGTACTCCTTCCCCTGCTCTTTTCGGCCTTGTTTACGCTGTTGCTGCTGCCCATCAGCCGGTGGCTGGAGGGGCGCGGCGTGCCCCGCATTCTGGCTATTATTATGTGCCTGTTGCTGATGGCCCTGCTGTTTGCCGGCATTATCTTGGGCTTTGCCTCGCAGCTGACGCAGTTTAAGAGTGAGCTACCCAAGCTGCAGGAAAAGCTCTTCCAGGTTTTCCACCAGTTTCAGGACTGGGCCAGCCAGCGCTTCGGCATCGACCCTATTTCGGACGAGGAGCTGAAGCAATCTACCATGAAGTCCCTGAAAAAGGACAGCGGCAGCTACCTCAACACCACGTTTAAGACCACCTCGGCGGTAGTCAGCAACCTGCTGCAGGTGCCCATCTACATCTTCTGCTTTCTGTACTACCGCGACCATCTGCGCCAGTTTATGTTCCGGTTTGTGTCGCCGGATAAGCGCACCACCGTGCTCAATACCGTGGATAATATTCAGACGGTGGTGCAGGCCTACATTTCCGGGCTGTTTAAGGTGATTGTGGTAGTGGCTATTCTGAATGGCATCGGGCTGCTGGCTTTGCAGGTGAAGTTTGCCATCTTCTTCGCCATTTTCGCCTCGGTGCTGGCCGTTATTCCCTACATCGGCATTATGATTGGAGCCAGCGTGCCAGCCATTATTACGCTGGTGGAAACCGGCTCCCCGCTGCACGCGGCCGCCGTGGTAGGCGTTTTTGCCATTGTGCAGTTTCTGGAGGGCAATTTTATCACGCCTATGATTACCGGCTCCCAGGTAAGCATCAACCCCATGGCCGCCATTATTGCGCTGGTGCTGGGGGCAGAGTTGTGGGGCACCCCGGGCATGATTCTGAGCATTCCGCTGATTGCGGTAGTGAAAGTGATTCTGGATGCCAGCAAAATCACGGAGCCCTGGGGCTTCTTGCTGGGCGATATTGCCGAAGGTGAGGATAATATCAAGAGTGTGGCCGGCGGCGAGCCGGGCTTCTTTACCCGACTTTGGCACCGTATTAAGGGACAGGAATCGTAACCCGCACCTAAGCCAGCCAGTATAACAAAGCACGCTTCGCGCAGGATTATGCCTGCCGGGCGTGCTTTTTTATTTATCTACTCACTTAACTATTCATGCTTATGTCAGCCTTAACTGCACCTGCCGCCCGGGCCTTTAATGACCTGGTTGAAATAAATAAAACTGCTACCAAAGGCTACCAAGAAGCCGCTGAGGGCGTAACCGACCCCCAGCTGCGCTCTGAGTTGAGCAAGTTCAGCCAGCAGCGCGCCAAGTTTGCTTCTGAGCTGGAACAGAAAGCCCGCCAGTGGGGCGTTAACACCAAACAAGAAGGCACCGTGGAAGGGGCTTTGACGGACGCCGCCGCCGCCCTGCACCGGGGCTGGATCAACATTAAATCAGCCGTGACGGGCCACAACGACTCCGCCATTCTGGGTGAGTGCGAAACCGGTGATGCCACGGCCCTGCAGGCCTACGAAACGGCTCTGCGCTCCAGTGATTTGCCCGTTGAAGCCCGCAGCGTGATTCAAAAACAGCACGGCGACATCCTGTCGGCTAAAAACTGGGTGACCCAGCAAAAAGGCCGCGTTAAATAAGCGGTTCACTTTCAAAGCTGAATATAAAAAGCCTGCCCCTTGGGTGGGCTTTTTTGCTTTACGGTTAGTTAATTACCGCCGCTGATATCGAACAAAAATGGCTGCAACCTTTGGATGGGTTATCTTTGTTACCAATCTGCTTAGCATTGTTCATTACCTGATACCGCGCCGCTTTTGTACGCCATTATTGACCTTGAAACAACCGGCGGACAGCCTGCCCAGGACCGGATTACGGAAATAGCCATCTTCATTCATGATGGTGAAAAAGTGGTGGATCAGTTTGATACGCTGCTAAATCCTGGGCGGCCTATCCCCTTCTTCATCTCCCAGCTCACGGGCATTACCGATGATATGGTGCGGGATGCGCCCAAGTTTCATGAGGTGGCGCGCAAAGTGGTGGAAATGACGGAGGGCTGCGTGTTTGTGGCCCACAACGTGCGCTTCGATTACTCCTTTATGAAAAAGGAGTTTGCTGACTTAGGCTTTAACTACTCGCGCAAAACGCTGTGCACCGTGCGCCTGAGCCGCTCCCTGATACCGGGGCAGCCCAGCTACAGCCTGGGCAAGCTGTGCCAGAACATTGGCATTCCGCTTAACGGCCGCCACCGCGCCGCCGGCGACGCCGCCGCTACGGCCATTCTCTTCGACCGGCTGCTGAAGATTACGCAGCAGGAAGACGCCCTTACGAACCCCACCATTAGCCCCGCCGATACCCTGGCGGCCCTGGATATATCTGCCCCGGCCGGCAACCGCCCCGCCGCCAAGCAGCCCTCGCCCCGCAAAGTGAAAGCTGTGCAGGATGCCATTAAAACGGCGCTGCTGCCGCCCAACATCACCCCCCAGAAGGTAGCCGCGCTACCCCAGTCGGCGGGGGTGTATTACTTCCATAATGAGCAGGGGGAGGTAATTTATGTGGGCAAGAGCATCAACATCTACAAGCGCATTCAGCAGCACTTCGCCGTCGATTACAAGTCGCGCAAGAGCATTGAGTTCAAGAATTCGATATCGGACATTACCTGGGAGCTGACGGGCTCGGAGCTGGTGGCGCTGTTGTATGAGTCGCACGAAATCAAGCGCATGAAACCGCTGTATAACCGCCAGCAGCGGCGCTCGGTGTTTCCGGCGGGCATTTTCCTGCGCACCGATGAGCAGGGCTATAAGCATTTGTACTACGGCCGCGCCGATGACCACGCCGAATCCCATCCGCTGATTGCCCTGGGCAACCAGTACAAAGCCAAAGGCTTTCTATTCCATAAAGTATCCAAGTTCAACCTCTGCCAGAAGCTCTGCGACTTGTATAAAACCCAGGGCTCCTGCTTTGACTACCAGGTGCACCGCTGCAAGGGCGCCTGCCTGGGCCTTGAGCCCCCGGAAGAATACAACCTGCGCGTAGAGGAAGCCATTGAGTCGTTCACCTACGAGCACGGCTCGTTCGTGGTGATGGGCCAGGGCCGGCGCGAGGATGAGAAAAGCCTGGTGGTGGTAGAGAACGGGCGCTATCTGGGGTTTGGCTACGTGGATGAAACCTTCACGGCCCGCCGCCTCGATGATTTTAAGCTGGCTATTACCCGCTACAACGACAATAAGGACGTGCAGCAGATTATCCGGCAGTACCTGCGCACCAAGCATAAAGACAAGGTGAAGGTGTTTCGGTAATGATTTATTAATCAACCGGTAAAGCAACCTTTCAAAGCCTTTGGGTATCCTTGGTCTGTTTTCAATAAGGCAAGTGAGAGCCCGCAAAAAAACGGTATCTTCCTGTGCCAACTCCGGTCTGGTTGGTCCCTACACCTAATTGCCCTGGTTATGTCGGTACTTTACAACACCACGTATCTGCGCGTTCATTATGATGGCTTCGCGCACGCGCTGGAATCTGAATGGTTAAGGCCACCAACCAGCGAAGAGTTGCGCACGGGTTTGCAGATTGGGCTGGAGCTGGCCCGCGAATACCATGTGCGGGCTTGGATCAGCAATCTGCGACAGATGCCGGGCATCAGCCTGGAAGATGAAATCTGGGTCCGGACGGTATGGTTTGCGCAGTTTATTCAGCTAGATATCACCCACATGGCCATTGTAGAATCCCGCAGCCAGTCAATCCGCTCGGGGGTGGTGGAGTTACTGGAGCGGGCCGGTCAGTTGGCCCCCCTTAGTACCGGATATTTTGCCAACCGGGCAGCGGCCCGCAACTGGGTTATGGGAGGGCAGCTTATTCCCGGGCAACCATTACACTCCATCCCAAACCCCGGCCTGTCTGATCACCGGGCCGGTCTGTAAGCACAGGGCACCTCGCCCAGACTTACTTCTAATGCCGTTACGGCTGCCTTCGCAGCGCATTAATTTCAATGCCCACTACTCCTGCCCCAGGCTTCAACTCCGATTACCTGACCATTACCTTCCGTCCGGATTTACAACTGCTGGCGCTACGGTGGCTGCGGGATGTAACATTTAACGAGTTGCAGGCCGGCTTTCAGGCTGCCCGCGAGGCAGCGCGGGCCGTTGGGGCCACGCGCTGGCTGATTGATGTGCGCCGCCGCCTGGAGCTGGATGCAGTGCCCTCCACCTGGGTGGCCAACCAACTCTTGCCGATGGTAGCCGCTGAGCTGCCCGGCACTCTGCAGATAGCCTACCTGATAGCCCCGGCGCGCCAGGAGGCAATTAATACGGTACCTGATCTAAAAAACGCTGTGCTGCAGGCACAGGCTACCGCCCAGCCCTACCGCTTGCAGGTTTTTATTGATGAAGGGGTAGCTGTGCGTTGGGTTTGCTCGCTTTAACCTGCCAGCGCCTTAGTAAAGCCGGTGCCGCAGCAGCCAGCCAGCGGCATCAAAATCCCGGGCAGTGGGCTGGTAGCTGGATACCTCCACGCTTTTAGGGGCTATAAATACATTGCCGTCGCCGCTGTCGTACAGCGTAATGCGGGTTTTGTCCAGCTGGGTAGCTGCAGCAACTTGTAGCTTGTCCTGGCCGGCGCCATCATAAAAACCGATAGGCTTATCGAAATCCAGGTTGCCGCGCACTTCCAAAACATCATTACCTCCTAAGCCAAAAAGCCTGAGGGAGCGGGTTTCATTGGCCCGGATGGTGCGCCGTCCTATTAAGCTATCCACGGAAATCGTATTGGCCGGGAGCCGCCGATAGACGCTCAGGCGTATTTGGTCAGCGCCGGCCGGTTCCAGCACAAAACGCTCCGGCTCATCGGTGCCCGGCACTTCTACCTCCTGGGCCAGCAGCTCATAAAATTTAGTAGCCACGGCGGGCAGCTGGTCGCGGCGGTGGCGAAGCTTTCGCTGGAACTCCTCCTGCGATAAAGCTAGGATTTCCGGCGGCCACTGGGCAATGGCGCGGTCAATTACCTCATTGGTGAGGTGCTGCCGCAGGGAATCGGCTACTTCCTGCACGTCCTGCCGGCTCAGGTACACCAGCAGCGACTTATCCATGGGCAGGGCCGCTTTATTCAGGCCCTCTACGTCGGAGAGGCGAATGTCCTCGTGAAAGCTCTGGTAATTGCTTTTCACCCAGGCCACAATGTGCGTCATTAGCCCGTCATCAAACTTAAAAAAGGCATGGTCCCGGTCGCGCGGAATGGCTTCGTAGCGCACTCCCCCGTCTGGGGTAGGAAAGCTGGCCCAGCGCCACTGGTCTTCGCGCCGGCTCCAATCGCCTAAATACATATCAAACAGGCGGGCGCGCAGGTACTGGCGGGCAGCCACGCGGTGGTTGGCATGGTATAGTAACTGGGTAAATACTTTGCGGGAGCTTTCCACCCGGGCAGAGCGGCCAAAGCTGGCTACCGTGCTCTGGTTGCCTTCCGGGCGCTCCTCCAGCAGATAAAGGGCATTGGCGTATTCCTTCCGGAATGAGCCCAGCGCCGGATCATCGCCTACATAAACCAGCCGGGGGTTAGTGTGAAATACGCCGGCCGCCTGGGCCAGCGTGGGCACAATGTAAGCGCCGTAGGGGTGAATTACGCTGGTCTGATCTTTCATCAGGCGCCCTATCGGGCCCTTCTGCAGCCGCTCAGGTAAGGCTTTGGTGGCATCCTTATCCACGGAGCGCAGCACAAACTCCCGGCCCTGCGCGTCTACCAGCCGCAGGTTTTTGGTCTGGAAGCTGCCGCCGGCCTGCAAAGGCGTTAGCCCGCCGGGCATTACGGTGCGCAGGCTGATAACCGGCACCCGCACCGGCTGCGCCCATACCTTACGGTAGTGCCGGCCCCAGAAAAACTGATGCAGGGCGCTACGCGCATATTGCGGTCCAGCGGCCACCATTACAACTGAATCACCCGGCATCACAGAAGACACCTCAGCCCTGGCAGACGGGGAAGTGCAGGCCGCCAGGGGCAGCCCCAGAAACAAAAGGCTATGAAACAACGGCCGAAGCCCTGAATTGGCAGCAAACACAAATGTAGATTTGAAGCGAGAAAAGCAGCAGATGAAATGGCCGCTGAGTGTATACCGTAACACGGGCACGGCGGTTGTGCCCACTGCTGAGGTTTACTTTTCGGCGAAAGTTGCGTTAGAGGATACCAACTGCGTTTTTCGCCTTCTATGCCATTTACCTACCGCGTTTCTCTGTTTTCTTTTTTGGTGTTGATGGGCTGCGCACGCCAGCCCTATTTTCAGCCGGATGCGCGGGTACCCAATGCCGCCAGCCTGCGCCCGCTTGGGCCGGATAGTGCCTGGGTTACGGCCGGCCGCCACTACCAGCGGGGGGCGCTGCACAATGCCCTGCTGGGCAAGCACTACCGCCCCGTGTGGGCCATGCCCGTAGCTATGCCCGTGCTGGGCCTGCGCACGGCCGTGCCGGGCACCACCCTGAAGCCAGGCAAGATGGGCGGCGGATTTCAAACATCCAGCCTCACGCTGGATGCCGCCAATGGCCGCAGCTATGTGCTGCGCACTTTAGATAAAGACCCTTTTAAAACCTTACCCAAGGTGATGCGGAAAACTTTTCTGCTTACCCTGGTGCGCGACCAGACCTCGGCCGGCAACCCGTATGCGGCCTTTGTAGTACCGCCGCTGGCCCAGGCGGCCGGGCTGCTGCATACCACCCCCCTGCCTTTTTACATAGCCGCCTCCGATACCACCCTGGGGCCCTTTTCCAAGCGGTTTCAGGGCAAAGTTACCTTGCTGGAAGAAAGGCAGGATGGCAAGGAAAACCTCGACCCATCATTCGGGAAGGCCACTGATTTGGTAGACTCCGAGGATATGCTGGAAAAGCGTTACGACGACCCCACACATCAGATAGATGAAGTACAGTTTGCCCGGGCCCGCCTTTTTGATATCTGGCTGGGCGACTGGGACAGGCACGAAGGCCAGTGGCAATGGGCTGTTTATGAAGAGAAGGGCCGCACCCGTTATCAGCCCGTACCTAAAGACCGGGACCAGGTTTTTTACCGCTTTGATGATGGTCTGCTGCCCTACCTGGCCAGCCGGCGCTGGGCAATACGCAAGTTCCGCACGTTTAAGCCGCGGTATGAAGACATTGAGGGACTGGTGAAAAATGCCCGGTTTATTGATGCCCGCGCCCTGCATGCTGTAACGCGGAGCCAGTTTCAGCAGCAGGCCGCCTACCTGCAGCAGCACCTCACCGATGCCGTGATAACTACCGCACTTCACCGCTTTCCTCCGCCGGTGTATGCACTGGAAGGCCAGCACACGCAGCAGGCCCTGCAGGCCCGGCGGGCGGCCTTACCCCAGGCCGCCAATACCTTTTACAAGCTGCTGGCCAAACACGTCACCATTCCCGGCACCGACAAGCCAGAGCGGTTTCTGGTGGAGCGCCTCAGCGACACTACCACCCGCGTGAGCATGTACCGCATCACCGATAAAGAGGATAAGTACCGCGCCGACAGCCTGTGCTACCAGCGCACCTTCCGCACCGATGAAACCCAACGCCTGACCCTGCATGGTCTGGGTGGCCAGGACGTTTTTGAGCTCAGCGGAGAGGTGAACCGCGGCATCCGGATAGACATCTATGGCGGCCCTAAGCCTGATGTAGTTATTGATAAATCGAGGGTGCGGGGCTGGGGCAAGAAGACTTTCTACTACGACACCAAGCGGGATAATGAGTTGACCAAAGGCCCCAGCACCCGTGATAAGACCACCAAAGGCGTTAAGATGCACGCCTATGATCGGGAAGGCTCTTAACTAGTTTTGCTTTTTGTAACGAGGTTATTTGCCGCCGGCAGCGGCTGGGCCCAGTTCCTGCAGCATGTGCAGCACCATGTGCTCGGTGGGCGTGAGCAGGTCACTTTCGGCGGGGTCGGCGTCGTGGCGGCGCAGGTAGTCCAGGAGCTTATCGGAGTTAAACAGGTCTACCACCTGAGGGTGGATATAGTATTTGGAGCACACTGTGGGGGTATTCCCCAGGTTCTGGGCCACTTCCTTCACGGCATGCTTCAGGGTTCTGGGCTTGGGAAACTCCGGATGCTCGTTCAGCACGGCCTCCAGGCATTCCACCATTTTTACGGTGCCGCCCCAGGTGCGGAAGTCTTTGGCCGAGAGGCTCAGGCCGGTAACCTCCCGCAGGTAGCCGTTCACGTCCCCTGATTCTACTTCCACGCGGTTGCCTTCGCTGTCGTAGTACTGAAAAAGGTGCTGGCCGGGAATTTCCTTGCACTTCTGCACCAGGCGGGCCAGCTTCCGGTCCTGAATCAGGACATCGTGCGCCACACCTTTCTTGCCCACAAACTTAAACCGCACCTCAGCCCCGGCCACCTGCACGTGCCGGTCGCGGAGGGTGGTGAGGCCGTAGCTTTTGTTTTTGCGGGCGTATTCCCGGCTGCCGATGCGGATGAAAGACTGGTCCATGAGGGAAAGCACCAGGGCAATAACCTTGCGCTTATCTAGCTGCGGGCGAGCCAGGTCCTTGTGTAGCTGTTGGCGCAGGTCGGCCAGCTTCTCGCCAAATGCCTGCAGCCGGCTGAACTTGGTGAAGCTGCGCGCGTGGTCCCAGGCCGGATGGTAGATATACTGCTTGCGGCCTTTGGCATCGCGCCCGGTTACCTGCAGGTGGGCCGTGGCGGTGGGTGCTATCCAAATATCCGTCCAGGCCGGGGGAATCACGAAGCCGTTGATGCGGGCCAGCGTTTTCTCCTCCGTTATTTTCTGGCCCCTGGCATCGTGGTAAGTAAAATTGCCCGCCCGGGTAGTGCGGCGCGTGAGGCCGGGGTGAGTATCGTTGTAATAGCGCAGCCCGGCCAGTTCTGCCTGCCGGGCCGGGTTTTTATAAAGTACATGGGCTTCTTCCTCGGCCAGGAGGTACTTCTTTTTGATTTTCAGCCGGGGTTGGGCATCAGTTGTAGGCATGAGCTAAGGATAAAACCGGGCAGGAAGAAATAGATAGCGCGGTTCCTGCTGTACGCAAACAGCCCTGAAAAGTAACGGAGGCTGGTTTTACAGAGGCCAGCCCCTGGCTCATTGCGGTAATGCCGGCAGTCAGCGTATTCCCTTTTTTAAGCTGACGATGAGCCTGAATTCAGCCCTTCCTATGCCAGCCGCATAAAAATTACCAGCCGGAGAATCAGCCTACTGCGCCGCCACAGGCGTCGAAAACCGGTTTTTGGCAACATGGCGCCACAGCCGGCCGTATCGTAGGCCGTTGTTTCTGGCACCGTTTTTTCATCAGCGCCTCCGAACTGTCCCTATCATTCTCCTTTTCCTATTGCATCATGCGTCGATTATTGCGTACCCCTTATTTGTTGCTGGCTCTGGTATTTTCCATGGGGGCATCGTCCTGCACGAAGGATGCCAACGGCGACCGGCTGTTTTTCTCCGTGGAAGATGACAAGACCCTGGGTGAGAAAGTAGCTCATCAAACCGACTCCACGTATGCAGCCAAAGGCCAGCTACTGGCCCGCACCGACACAAAAAATCAGCGCGCCTACCAGCTGCTGGACGGCGTAGTTAACCGCGTGCTGAACTCCGGTGAGCTGACCTACCGCAACGAGTTTCCCTGGGATGTCAAAATCATCAAAGACGACAATATCCAGAATGCTTTTGCTACGCCCGGCGGCCACATTTACGTGTACACTGGCCTGATTAAGTTCCTGGATAATGAAAGCCAGCTGGCCGGCGTGCTGGGCCACGAAATTGCCCACGCCGACCGCCGCCACACCTCCAAATCCCTGCAGCAACAATACGGCATTTCGGTGCTGCTGAGCCTGGTGCTGGGCGAAAACCCTAACCAGCTGGCCGAAATAGCCGCCGGTCTGGGTCAGCTGAAGTTCAGCCGCGACTATGAGCGGGAAGCCGACGACTACTCCGTGGTGTACCTGAACAAGACCATTTATGCCTGCGACGGCGCCGCCGGCTTCTTCATTAAGGCGCAAGCCGAAGGTTCCGCTAGCCAGCCGGAATTCCTGAGCACCCACCCCGACCCCGGCAGCCGTATTGAGGCTATTGAGGCCAAAGCCACCCAGCTGAACTGCAAGGGCCGCACCGTAGACAACAATAACTTTGAGGAGCTGAAGCGCATCCTGTAAGGCGGCCTGCCCCCCTCATTTGCCTAACTCTAAAGGACTGGCGGACTGCATAGCGCGGTTCGCCAGTCCTTTTTTTGCAACCCCGGCTTTGCTGCTTTCCGTATCGGGTTTATCGTAACCCCTGAATATTCTTCGAATGGCCTCCTTTCTGAACCGTATTGGCAACCTGGCCGAGCATATTGACGACGTGGCGCTGGCCGCGCGCATCCGCCTGGGCCTGTTGGACCCTTTGCAACTGGTGCCCTACCGCAGCTATGGCACGCCGGAGCGCCTGTATGTGAAAGGCAGAATGCTGGCCGATAAATCCTTGGCGGAACCCACCGATACAGACTCCCGGTGGCGCAACCTGGTGAATATGTACCAGCGCTTCGAAAGCACCGAAATACCGGGCGCCCAGCTGAGCATTGAGCCCGGCGACGGCACCTCCCACACCATTGTAACGGATGAGGAAGGGTATTTCACCCTGAATCTGGCGCCTAAAAGCCTGCGCGAGCCGGAAAACTATCTATGGTACCCGGTGGATATCCGCCTGGTGGCCCCGCCCGCCAGCATTCCGGCGCCGGTGGCTGGCCTCAGCGCCACGGCCCGGGTGCTCATTCCCCCACCCGATGCCGAATATGGCATTATCAGCGACCTGGACGATACCGTTATACAGACGTCCGCTACCGATTTGCTGCGTATGGCGCGCATCGTGCTGCTGCGCAATGCCCGTTCGCGCATGCCGTTTGAGGGCGTGGCCGAGTTCTACCGGGCGCTGCAGCTGGGCCGTAACGGCAAGCGCAACAACCCCTTCTTCTACGTAAGCAGCAGCCCCTGGAATTTATACGACCTGCTGGACGACTTTCTGGAGCTCAACGAAATTCCGGCCGGTCCTATTCTGCTGCGCGATATGGTCCTGGCGGGCAAGCAGCCCGGCGTGGCTTCCTCGCATCACAGCCACAAGCTACATGAGATTGACAACCTGCTGCTGACCTATCCTACCCTGCCCTTTGTGCTGGTAGGCGACAGCGGGCAGGAAGACGCCAATATTTACCGCGAGGTGGTACGCCGGCACCCGGGCCGCATCCTGGCCATTTACATCCGGGATGTAGAGCGCCCCGACCGCGCCGCTATTGTAGAGAAAGTATCCGAAGAGTTGCGGGGCGACAAGGTGGAAATGCTCCTGGTGAAGGACACCGTGCAGGCCGCCAAGCATGCCGCCAGCGCCGGCCTCATCTTCACCGAAACCATTGCGGCCGTGCAGGAAGAAAAGGAGAAGGATCAGGCCACCTCCGAGGACCCCACCGAGGCGCAGAACCAGGGCGGCACCAAACCAGCGCCTACTGTGGAGAAGGACTAGCTGGAGTGGTCGGCCACAATAACCCAGTGGCCATTCAGGCGGCGCATCACCAGCAGGAAATGGCCTTCCAAGTCGCCGAGGTTGGGGCGGGCCAGGTGCCACTTGCCAATTACGTGGGCGGCCGTGCTGCTCAGGGGCTGAATGTGCAGGTTGGAAAACGTGAGCTGGCCCATAGCCGCGGCATCGGGGTAGCTGCGGCGGTAGTTATCCAGCGTAGGCTGCCAGCCGTAGGTGAGGCCTTTTTGGCCAATGAACACCAGGGAATCAGACTGCCAGTAGCCTTGCATAAAGCCGGCTACGTCGCCCCGGTTCCAGGCGGCGGTTTGGGTGCTGAGCACTTTCTCAATATCCTGTCGCATGGCCGCTGGGCGGCTGGCTACGCAGGCTGAAAAGAAACAGAGCAGCAAGGCAAAAAGCAGTACACGATTCTTCATGAGGCCGGACTTGGGGGTTATATCATCGATATCGAAAACTACTACTCTTTTGACTTCCCACGGGGCCGAAGCCTCGCTCCTAAAGCCAACGGCGGTTACTCTTCCAGCACCTGCTGCACAAACCGCGTCCCGCCTAGGCGGCGCATATTGCGCATCACGCGGTATTGCTTGGCCCGGGCCGCCGGACCGGGGTTGCTGGCCCGAAAGCGCAACGGGTTGGGCAGAATACCGGCCAGCAGTGCCGCCTCGGCTTTGCTCAGCTGGGAAGCTGATTTATGGAAGTAGCGCTGCGCGGCGGCTTCTACCCCGAAGGTACAGTCGCCCATTTCCGCCACGTTCAGATACATTTCCAGAATGCGGCGCTTGCTCCATAGCACCTCAATCAGCACGGTAAAATAGGCTTCGGCGCCTTTGCGCAGGTAGCTCCGGCCATTCCACAGAAATACATTCTTGGCTACCTGCTGGGTGATGGTGCTGCCGCCCACCAGGCGCTTGCCGTCGCCCATATTGCGCTTGGCAGCCTGGGTAATGGCATCCATATCAAACCCATGGTGCTGCAGGAAACGCTGATCCTCGGCCGCCACCAGCGCCAACGGCACCTGCGGCGACACTTCCTCCATTGATACAAAGGAGTAGCGGATTTCCCGGTCGTCTACCAGACCCTGGTAGTTGCCGGCGGGGCGGTGGGCCCGGCGCTCCAGCATCAGCCAGGTGGCCGGGGGCGCCACCCAGCGGTACAGCAATACCCACACCACCGTGGTCAACAGTATGGATGCTCCTACCTGCAGGCCGATACGCAGGGCCTGCCGCCATTTATTTGAAAACTCAGTCAAGGTCCGTCGGTTTACTATTCTCCGGCACGCAAAGTACCCTTGGGGCGAAATTAGCGCATTTACCGGAGCCGCTGCAGGTTTACGTACTTTTCGCTTCTTCTTCACCGCTGCCTTCCTATGCCTCGCCTGCTTCCCCTTTTTCCGCTGAATCTGGTTGTTTTTCCGGGCGAAAAGCTCAACCTCCACATTTTCGAGCCCCGCTACCGGGAGCTGGTACACGACTGCCTGCAGGAAAACCTCACCTTCGGCATTACTCCGTACCTGGATAGCCGGGTGCAGGAGCTGGGCACGGAGATGCGGCTGCTGGACGTGGAGAAAGTATATCCGAATGGCGAAATGGATATCCGCACCGAGGCGCTGGGGCTTTTCCGTGTGCGGGATTTCTACCGCCAGGCCCCGGGCAAGCTCTACGCCGCCGGTAAAGTGGAAGACCTGGTAGATGACCCCGCCCCCGACGAATTCCTGAAAACACGCATTACGGTTTACATTAAGCAGCTGTACCAGGCGCTGGGCCTCCACCGCTTGTTTATGGATTTGCCGGCCGGGTATCGCACCTATGATGTTGGCCACCATGTGGGCTTTAGCACGGAGCAGGAATACCAGCTGCTGAGCTCTACCAGTGAGCATGAGCGGCAGGAGATACTGCTGGAACACCTGGAGCAGATTGTGCCCGTGGTACTGGAAACCGAGCGTTTGAAGGAGCGTGTCAAGCTGAACGGGCATTTCAAGAACCTTACGGCGCCTAATTTCTAGCCGGATATCTCCCGGACCAGCCGCGCACCGGGCCGGCTGCGTATAGCCTTTGTACTTATTCCTTATTGCTGTGCAATCAGTTGCTGCTTATGTGTTCCTGGCCGTTGTCACGCTGTTGCTGGTGTGGCTGCTGGCACGCTTCCGCCAGGAGCGCCGGTTTCGGCGGCGGCCTTATGTAAGCCACCTGTTCCGTGGCTGGGAGCAACACCTTCCTCCTACTGAACCCCTATACCGCGTGGCGCTGGTGGGTGATATGGGCGCTGTAGCCACCGATGGCACCGACCCGGTATTGCGCCTGTTGCATAACTGGGTGCAAACCGCCGGCCCCGCCAGCGGGGTAGTCGTGCTGGGCGATAATGTGTACCCCACCGGTATTCCGCCTCAGCAAACCCCCGGGCGGCCCGCCGCCGAGCGGCGCCTCGCCAGCCAGCTGGAAGTATTTAAAGGCTACGATGGCAAAGTGGTGTACCTCAGCGGCAACCACGACTGGAACAAAGGCCGCCCCGACGGTTATGAATACCTGCTCCGGCAGGAGGAACTGGTAGCTCAATGGCTGCCCCAGGCGCACTACCTGCCGCCCCACGGGTGCCAGGGCCCGGTAACCTTGCAGCTGGCTCCCGGCCTGTTATTAGTGGTTTTAAACACCCAGTGGTGGGTGCAGCATGGCCGCCGCCCCGAGGGCGTGCCGGATGGCTGCTCTTCCGATGAGCGTACGCCCTTTCAGCAGTTGTTGCATATTCTCCGGGAAAATCAGCACCAGCGCATTATTGTGGCCGGGCATCATCCCTTGTATTCTAATGCCCAGCACGGCGGCAATTTCACTACCCGCCAGCACATGTTTCCGCTGACGGCGCTGCACAAGAAAGCCTACATTCCCCTGCCTGTTCTGGGCTCTCTGTTCCCCCTCTACCGCACCCTGATTGGGGCCGAGGAAGATATGGCGCATCCGCGCTACCGCCACATGCGGCGGCGTTTGCTGCGCGTGCTGCGTCAGTTCCCCAACCTGGTTTACGCCGCTGGCCATGACCACAACCTGCAGTATTTTCAACGCTACGGGAGTCATTACCTGGTGAGTGGCTCGGGTAGCAAAACTGCTTTCGTACAGCCCGGGGGCCAGGCCGCCTTCACGCACGAGCACAAAGGTTTTTTTGCCCTGGAGTACTACGCTAATGGGGAGGTGTGGCTTCGCACGCTGGAGCCCGGCTCTTCCATAGATAATTCAACCGAAGCCCAGGAGCCATTCCGCTGGCAGCTTCTGGCCGCCGGGGTGTTGCCTATATATGTTCCGCCGGCACAGGCGTCAGTACACGCAGGCTCCGCGGAATAATTTCAATGTAAATGGGGGTTGGCAGGCTCATGGGCTCCCCATCAATCTGCACCAGAGCCTCGGTTTGGCCTGGGACCCACACCCGGGCCCAGCGGCAGCTCAGGCGGTGCGTATACACGGAAGCGTCAAAGCTGTCGGTATACAAGCGGTAGAGGATACCGGGGGCGGCGGCGGCCGGGAAGGGCTCAATCACACAGATTTCAAACTGCCCATCGTCCATGCGGCGGTCGGGGTTGATGACCACATTGCTGCCGAACGTGTTGGCGTTGGCCACCGTCAGCATAAAGGCTTTTCCTTTAAAGGATTCATGGTCAGTTTCAACCACAAACTCGGCCGGCTCATAGCTCAGGTATTCCTGCATGGCAATACGCACGTAGGCGCCGGGGCCACGGGTATCGCCGCTGGTAAAGCGCTCTACTACCAGCGCGTTAAATCCCAGATCGGCCAGGTGCGCGGAGAAGTGCCCGCCTACCCGTAGCGTATCTATTACCCGCACCTCATGCTCCCAGATCAGGCGCAGGGCCAGCTCCGGGTCCTGCGGAATCTGCAGGTCTTTGGACAGGCCGTTGCCGGAGCCCAGGGGCAGAATACCCAGCAGGGTGTCGGTGCCGGTCAGGTCTTCAGCTACCAGGCTCACGGTGCCGTCGCCACCAGCGGCAAATACAGCCTCTGGCTGGTGCTGCTGTAGGTGCTGGCGCAGTGCCGCCAGGTCGTTCTGACCGCTGGTATGGAAGAAGCTGGCTTCGCGGCCATGCTCCATGCAGTAGGCAGTAATTTTCTGCTCCAGTCCTTCCTTTTCAATATCCCCGGAAATGGGATTGAGCACAAACAGCACGGACTTGAATAGCACGGGAAATCAACTAAAAAGGTACAGAAAGCAAAGGTAGTCAGATCAGGCCATGCCCGTAAACCAAAACGGCCAACCCAGAAGGTCGGCCGCTGTGGGATATGGGTTGATTCTAGGGCTTGAGGCCTGCGGGCACGCCACTGGGGAAGTGCTCCTTAATTTCCTGCTGAATCTCCTGCTCCCGGTTGCCGGGGTTTGGGTGGGTCTGCATGAACTCGGGGCCGCTGCCACCGCCGCCGGCCTGCTCCAGCACCTGCATTACCTGCAGCATGGCGCGGGGGTCGTAGCCGGCATCACTCACATAGTCTACGCCAACCCGGTCGGCTTCCAGCTCATCTTCCCGGCTAAAGCGCAGGGAAACCACCTTGGCAATTGCGGCGGCAATGGCCGCGTTAGCAATGGACCCGCCGGGGCGGTCGGGGTCGTAGGCAGCAATGCCGGCGGCGCCGGCCAAGCCCTGGGTGAGCTGCGTTTTGGCCAACTGCTCCGCGGAGTGGCGCTGAATTACGTGGCCCACCTCGTGCGCCAGCACGCCGGCCACCTGGCCTTCTGATTTCAGATTTTTGAGCAGCCCCGCCGTCAGGAAAATCTGCCCGCCGGGCAGCGCAAAGGCGTTAATGGTCTGCTCATCGGCCAGCAGATAGAAGTTGAACTTGTAGGGCGAGCGGGAGGCCGGCGACCCTTGCACAATAGCCTGCCCAATGCGGCTGACTGCCTCCTGTGCCTGCTTATCGGGGTGCAGGCCGCCGTATTGTTGCGCCATTTCCGGTGCTGCTTTAAGGCCGAGGGCAATTTCATCCTCCGTACTCAGATTCACGTGTTGCTCCTCGCCGGTTACGGGGTTGGTTTGCCGGTTGCAGTAGTAGGTAATAAATGAAAACCCTGCAACAACCAGGGCTATCAGATATCGAAAGCTTCCTCTCATGATGGGTGGTGATGAATGTCGAAAAAGTGGATGCCGCACATACCTAAAGTGCGGTTATGCCCAGTGTAACGAGAAGCCTGCAACAGGGTTGCCCGGGGCTACGGCGCATTTTCAGGGCCCACAGACAGCCAAATTCTTACCGTTATCGTATCAGGCTTACCCTAGTGCCGGATTCCCTCCGGTATATCCTCTCTCCTTCTTTAACAAAACACGAAGCAGCATATGAACCAGAAACGCACATTTGGCGCTATCCTCACAATTCTGGGAATTGTGGGCATTATTTACGGCGCGCTGGGTTTCCTGCAAATTGCCGGAGTAGCCCTCGGTAAGCTTAACTCTATTGTTCCCTTTGTAATCGGCCTGATTTTCTTCTTTGCCGGTATCAACCTGGTAAAAGCCACCGGAGACCGGGCTTAGCCTGGCTACCAAGCCCATTATACATTCATAAAAAAGCCCCTGACGCAGTGTCAGGGGCTTTTTTATTTTCATTTCAGCTAATCACTGATTAGCTGCCGGTGGCCAGACCCCGCTGCTGCGCAAAAAAGGAAAGGGCCGAATCAATGGTGAGCCAGTTGGAGCTGTACTCCACTTGCTCCGGCGCATGGGCATAAATAACCGTGCCCCGCTTAATGTCCTGAATAATGGCCGAAGACTGATTAGCCGGTAAGGCCGGGCAACCCTGGCTGCGGCCCAGGCGGCCGTGCTGCCGCACAAACTGCTCGCTTACATAGTCGGCGCCGTGCACCACCACGGCCCGGTCCGTTACATTGGAATTGTATGCCGCATCCATCCCGCGCAGCTTCAGCGAAAGGCCATGTTTGCCGGTGTAGGTAGGGCCGGTGATAAAAAAGCCTACGCTGCTCATTTCCGAGCCGGGCCGGTTGGAGAAAGTGCGGGCCATGTTTTCGCCGGTATTCTTGCCGTGCGCTACCAGGGTATGATGCAGCAGGCGGTTGTGCTCGAGGTCAATTACCCACAGGCGCTTCTGGGAGCTGGGCCGGCTGAAATCGATAATAGTGAGGACCGGGCGCAACGGTGAGGAAGGGTTGCGCTGCTGTAAATTGTAATATCCTAACAATGCTTTGCGGTATACTGCGGGCTGCAGGCCAGTTGTCGTTAAGCGTGCGGCAACATAGCTGCGCACCACATCCTCTTCAAAAGCGGCCAAGTACATCATCCGGCGGGCGTCGCTCAGCTCGCCTTTATTACCCCGGGAAGGCTTGTAGGCAGCTGTTTCAGTAGCCGTAACCGATACGGAGGTGGAAAGCGTAAGCAGCGAGAAAAACAGGCTGGCGAAGACAGTGGGCATGGAGCGCATAAACGGCAGAGCTTCGGAAGTCAGAGTTAGGAGTCAACGCAAGGAATACAAAAATAGTATTTTAGCGCCGGATGGCTCCCCAACGTCGGGGAAACTGTTCTTGGTTCCCTATGGCCTATCGATATATTTTTGCTTTTGTGATTCCGGGTACCTTTCTGCTTAGCAGTTGCGGACACGATATTTCAGCCATTGCCGGTTTTGATGCGGCTGCCTGGCGCAACGATGCTTTTGCCTGCCAGGACCAGCGGCGCGCCCAATTGGCGGCGCTGGAGAAAGGACGGGAAAAGCTCTACGGAGCCCGCACGGCCGCCGTGGAGCAGCTCCTGGGCCGGCCAGATCGGCTGGAGCTTTCCACCCAAACGGAGAAAGTATATTTTTATTATGTGCAGCCGGGCGCTCAGTGTGCCCCCAACCGCCCGGCAGGCAACAGCGCGCAGCTCACGCTCCGCTTTGACCCCCTGGGCCGGGTTTCGGAAGTCATTATTCCAACGGCGCCTGCTCAGTAGCCATTGGGGACAATAAAAAAGGCGGCTCCGATAGGGAGCCGCCTTTTTTATTTTAAGTGCGTGTGATTATCCGAGGCCATTTTCATGGGGGTCGGTTTCGGGCTCGGCGGGTTGCTGTACCTGAATAAACTGATCCAGCTGAGCCGGCGTCAGAATGCGGCGGCACTGCTGCTCATAGTACAGGTCCAGCTCCGATAGCCGGGCCCGCTGCTGCTCCGGATCATCCTGATACAGCCACAGAATCTCATCCTGGCGGGCCAGGCGCGCCTGGTTGATAACGCGCAGCCGCTCATACTGGCTGGCATTCAGCTGTAGTGTGCGGCTCATGTCCCGGGTCAGGATAATGGCCCGCAGGTGTAGCATCCGGTTATTGGCGGGTGTGGGCAGCTCCGCGAGCCGGTCGCTGGATTGGGCCGAAACCTGGCCGGCAGCGCTCCACATCAGCGCCAGAAAAAACAATAGGGCCTTCATAACGGTGGTAAAAAGAGCAGAAAAATTTGGATGCAATAGGTGCTTCCTAACGAGTCTGGCGGGCAGATAAGTTCCTAAACTCATCCTTGAGCGGACAACTAAAAATATAAATAAAATTTAAAATTAAAAAGGTTAAACCATATTTTATTTTCACGAATTGACTCGCTCAATCCATAAAAAAACCGCTCCCGGACCGGAAGCGGTTTCAAGAGTAAGCCGACCGTAGCCCTACTCCACTCCTTCCATAGGCATGTGGTCGGGGCTTTTGAAATACTGCATGGCAATCAGGGAAATAATGACCCCTGACATGGCCCCCTGCAGGATAATGGCCAGGAAAGCTATGGTCACCGATAAGTCAAAGCCGAATAAGTCGCTGGCCCGCAGCTGCTCCATCAGGTTTGGGTTGATAATGACGTAAATTATAAAGCAGAAGCCAAACGCTACGGAGGCCACAATAGCGGTGAGAATACCCGTTCCAAAGCCATGCAGGTAAGCAATGCGCCCATCGCGGGCGCGCTTAAAGCGGGCAATAGCGGCACAGATACCCACGGCCAGAATAAGCGCATTCAGGTAGCTCAGCTCAATCCGGTCGGCGTACCCCAGCAAGGTGGCAATGAGGAAGTAAATCAACATAGCCGCGGCCGTGTACAGGCCATACCGAACCCCATTGTTTTCCGGTGTAATCCGAACATCGCTCATAACAGGAAGTGTAAACAGATGGAAGGGTTATGAAAACGCGCCTGCCACCGATACCTCACCTATTCCGGGCAATGGAGCGCTGGCAATAAAGGCTTTTTACTATACTACTTTCACTGTGTGGTTGTTGTGTCATCGACCCAGAATTTTCGGCGGTAGCCGCCTGAAACACGGGCGGTTAGCAAACACCTGACAGTGAGGGAGCAAAAAAGAGGGAAGCCGTGTTTCTTAGGACCTGAAGCTGGGCTTGTTAGCTCTTCTGCGGGCAATTTTTCGTACCTTTGCGGGCCGTTAAGCGCCAGCAGGCTCACCGGTCCATTTTTCTGCTTTTAGTCTTTCCCATTATATGATCAGTACCACCAATGTGAGCTTGCGCTATGGAAAGCGCGTATTGTTTGAAGATGTAACCATCAAATTCATGCCCGGCAACGTGTATGGCCTCATTGGGGCTAACGGTGCGGGTAAGTCTACCTTTCTGAAGATTCTTTCCGGCGAGATTGAGCCCAACACGGGCTCGGTGGATATGCCGAAGGGGGCGCGTTTGTCGGTACTGAAGCAGAACCAGTTTGCCTACGATGCCTCCCCCGTGCTCCAGACCGTGATTATGGGCCACACGCGCCTGTGGAAGGTGATGGAGGAAAAAGACGCCCTTTACGCTAAAGCCGACTTCTCCGACGCCGACGGCGAGCGGGCCGCCGTGCTGGAAGGCGAGTTTGCCGACCTGGAAGGCTGGAATGCCGAGTATGAAGCCGCTGAGCTGCTTTCCGGCCTGGGCATTGGCGAAGACAAGCATTTTACCCTGATGGGCGACCTGGGCACCTCCGACAAGGTGCGCGTGCTGCTGGCGCAGGCTCTGTTTGGCAACCCCGACGTACTGCTGCTGGACGAACCCACCAACGGCCTGGACGCGGAAACCGTGCTGTGGCTGGAAAACTTCCTCGATTCGTTCCAGAACACGGTTATCGTGGTCAGCCACGACCGCCACTTCCTGGATGCCGTGTGTAACTACATGGCCGATCTGGACTTCTCTAAAATCACCATGTACCCCGGCAACTACTCGTTCTGGTACGAGTCGTCGCAGCTGGCTTTGCGCCAGCGCCAGGATATCAACAAGAAGACCGAAGACAAGCGCAAGGAACTGGAAGAATTTGTGCGCCGCTTCTCGGCCAACGCTTCCAAGTCCAAGCAGGCTACTTCGCGCCAGAAACTGCTGCAGAAGCTTACCCTGGAAGAAATCAAGCCTTCCTCGCGCAAGTACCCTTACATAGCCTTCAAGCCTGAACGCGAAGCCGGCAACCAGCTGCTCACGGTAGAAAACCTGAGCGCCTCGGTAGACGGGCAGACGATTTTCCGCAACGTGTCTTTCTCCCTCGATAAGAAAGACAAAGTGGCCATCATCAGCCGCGATGACCGGGCCGCTTCTCTCCTCTTCGACATCCTGTTTGAGCAGACCCAGCCCAAAACCGGCACCTTTAAGTGGGGTACCACCATCACGCCCAGCTATTTCCCCAAGGAAAACGAGAAGTTCTTTGACACTGACCTGAACCTGGTGGACTGGCTGCGCCAGTACAGCGTGGAGAAGGACGAATCCTTTATCCGGGGCTTCCTGGGCCGCATGCTGTTCTCCGGTGAAGAGTCGCAGAAGAAATCCAACGTGCTGAGCGGTGGCGAGAAGGTGCGCTGCATGCTGTCCAAAATGATGATGGAAGGCGGCAACGTGTTGGTAATGGACGACCCCACGAACCACTTGGACCTGGAAAGCATCACGGCCCTGAACAACTCCCTGCAGGAGTTTAATGGCTCGCTGATCTTTGCCTCCCACGACTTACAGGTGGTGGAAACCGTAGCAAATCGTATTATTGAGCTGACGCCCGATGGCATCATCGACCGCCGCATGCATTATGAAGAGTATCTGGCCGATGATAACATTAAGGTGCAGCGTCAGCGCATGTATCAACTTGTATCCTAAGCCCGTTATCCGGTTATGAAACATCTTCTGCTTACGGCTATGTGCGGCGGCTTTGTGCTGCTTGCGGCTCCCTCGGTTCAGGCCCAGCGTACGGATAGTACCCGCACGGTAAAGCCCCAGCTGAACACAGCCCCGCCCGCGGCGCCTACGCAAGCGCCGCAGCCACAACCGCAGCCTCAGCAGCAGGTGCCCGTACCGGCCCCCACGGAGCAATATCCTCAGCCTAGTCAGAATAGTCCTTCCGGGTTAGAACTTCCGCCGCAGCCCAAAGCGGCGGAAGCCCCCCAGAGCAAGTATTTCCTGTACACCAACTTCGGGCTGGGGTACAATAGCTACTACGGCGACGGGCAGTTTAACGCGAGTATTGCGCCGGCTATTGGCTACCGGGTTTCCGAGCGTTTCGCCATTGGGCCGGGCCTCAGTTATTCGTATATCCAGCAGAATTACTCCAGTTTCAATCAGCAGGCATACGGTTACCCTAAGCGGATTGTGTATAATAACTTAGGCCTCAAAGCCTTTGCTCAGCTCATCGTGTATAAAGAATTCTTTTTGCACGCTGAGTACGAGGTAACCCGCCTTAAAGGCAAAGCAACCGATGTAAATGGCCGGGTGTACACACAATCTACCACCGCCAATACTCCTTTAGCCGGGGGTGGTTACCGTACCCGTTTCGGCAACCGGGCGGCGGCCGATATTGTGGTCCTGTATAACTTCAACGATGGTATTGACAATGCCGGCAACCGGAATTCGCCCTATGGCCAGCCGGAAATCCGGTTCAACTTCCTGTTTGATCTGAAATAGACCAACCACTATAAACCACAAAAAAGGCCGCTCAGATGAGCGGCCTTTTTTGTTGGGGCATATCCGAAGATAAGCCGATATAACCGATTGTTTCGGTTACACCGTGCCGCCGCGAATCAAACGCAGCACTACGGCGATAATGGCAATAACCAGCAGGATGTGGATCAGGTTACCCATGCCGAAGCTGTTGAAGCCAAGGAAGCCAAGGGCCCAGATGATGATCAGAATCACCGCGATGATATACAGGAGATTTCCCATGATGATAAAATGTGGTTGGAAGTGGAAGGGAGAGAACCACCATCATTAGGCACTTTTTCCGGATGAAAATGTGCTTTAAGGATGATATGCGGATTTGTACGGGGCTATGGGTAAAAGGATATAATTGAGGCAGAAAAATATTCAGTAATAATTCTATATATATCTTAAACAGGCTAAAAAGCAGGCATTTACAAACAATTCAGGGTTTAATCAATTTTTAATAAACCCTACGTCTGCGCGGGTCCTGCGGGTTGGGTGCGTAGGATTTCGGGTTAGCTTTGTGGCCCCGGAAGGGCATTTTCCTTTCCAATACCCACCCAAAATCCCCACTCCTCCATGATGAATGTTGCCGTTATTGGCTCCGGCACTATGGGCAATGGCATTGCCCACGTGTTTGCACAGCACGGTTTTCCGGTTGCTCTTATTGATATAAACCAGGCCGCGCTGGACCGGGCGCTGGGTACTATCTCCAAAAACCTGGACCGCCAGGTAGCTAAAGGCGCCCTCAGCGAGGCTGACAAAACCACCACGCTGGGCAACATCACCACCTATACCTCGGTGGCCGATGGCGTGCGCAACGTGGAGCTGGTAGTGGAAGCCGCCACGGAAAACGTGGAGCTGAAGCTGCAAATCTTCCGCGACCTGGACCAGCACGCGCCCCAAGGCGCTATTCTGGCCTCTAACACCTCTTCTATCTCTATTACTAAGATTGCGGCCGTAACCAAGCGCCCGGAGCAGGTTATTGGCATGCACTTCATGAACCCGGTGCCGGTGATGAAGCTGGTGGAGGTTATCCGCGGGTATGCTACTTCCAATGCTGTTACGCAAAAGGTAATGGACCTCTCGCGGCAGCTGGGCAAAACCCCCACGGAGGTAAATGACTACCCCGGCTTTGTGGCCAACCGCATTCTGATGCCGATGATCAACGAGGCCATTTATACCTTGTTTGAAGGCGTGGCGGGCGTAGAGGAGATTGACACGGTAATGAAGCTGGGCATGGCGCACCCCATGGGCCCCCTGCAGCTCGCCGACTTTATTGGCCTGGATGTATGCCTGGCTATTCTACGGGTACTGCACGACGGCCTGGGCAACCCTAAATACGCTCCCTGCCCCCTGCTGGTGAACATGGTGATGGCCGGCCGCCTGGGCGCCAAATCGGGTGAAGGCTTCTACTCCTGGACGCACGGCACCAAAGAACTGGTGCTGGCTGACCGGTTCAAGAAAAGCTAGTCTACCGGCCAGCTGGCTGGCGCTGGTATCGGTTTCAAATCAGAAGGCCCCGTTGGTAGCGGGGCCTTCTGCATGTATGGATGTATAGGCCGGGCAAACCTTAGAGTAGGGTTTGCGTGTTTAGGTAGCAAAGCCTGAATTTGCCGCCCGTGCATCACGCACCAAGCATGGCAGATTTCAGGCCCGCTCTTTACATTTCAGCTACATAGATATAGAATGGAACAAGCAACATTTGGCGCCGGGTGCTTCTGGTGCGTAGAAGCCGTTTTTCAGAATTTGAAAGGAGTAGAAAAGGTGGTATCGGGCTACACTGGGGGCCGCATTCCTAACCCAACTTATAAAGAGGTGTGCAGCGGCCTGACCGGCCATAACGAGGTAACCCAAATTACCTTTGACCCGGCCCAGATCAGCTTTGAGGAGTTGCTGGAGGTTTTCTGGAAAACCCACGACCCTACCACCCTCAACCGCCAGGGCAATGATGTGGGCACGCAATACCGCTCCGGCATTTACTATCACAACGAGGAGCAGAAACGCCTGGCCGAGGCTTACAAGCAAAAGCTGAATGAGGCGCATGCCTTCGAAAGCCCTATTGTGACGGAAATAGAGCCCCTGAAGGTGTTCTACCCTGCCGAGAACTATCACCAGAACTACTACAACCTGAACGGCTCACAGCCTTATTGCCAGTTTGTGGTAAAACCGAAGGTAGACAAGGTGAAAGCGGTATTTGGCGAAAAGCTAAAAGCCTAAATCACGGATTTTCCCGGCTTTGACGGATTCATCGGATTTCGTAGACAAGTAAACATCAACAAAAAAAGCCTCACAGTCTGCGAGGCTTTTTTTGTTGGCTATGGAATGATGTCATGTTAAAGAAGTCATAATCGATAACCGACTACAAAATCCGACGAATCCGTCAAAGCCGGGAAAATCCGTGATTTATACGGCTACGCCATGCTCCCGCAGTGCATCGTTCAATGACGTTTTTAGATCCGTGCTGGGCTTGCGCTGACCGATGATAAGGGCGCAGGGCACGTGGTATTCGCCGGCCGCGAATTGCTTGGCGTATGAGCCAGGAATAACCACGGAGCGGGCAGGCACAAAGCCTTTGTATTCTCTGGGCTCGGTGCCAGTTACGTCGATGATTTTGGTGCTGCCGGTGATAGTAACGCCCGCCCCGATGACAGCCTCTTTGCCTACGCGGCAGCCTTCAACCAGAATGCTGCGGGAGCCAATGAAAGCGCCATCTTCAATAATAACCGGGGCGGCCTGCACGGGCTCCAGCACGCCGCCAATTCCTACGCCACCGCTCAGGTGTACGCCGGCCCCAATCTGGGCGCAGGAGCCAACAGTGGCCCAGGTATCTACCATGGTCCCCTCGCCTACCCAGGCGCCAATGTTCACGTAGCTGGGCATCATGATAACGCCGGGCGCCAGGTAGGCACCGTAGCGGGCTACGGCGGGCGGCACTACGCGCACGCCCTGCTGCTCATAGTCGGTTTTGAGGCGCATTTTGTCGCGGAACTCAAAGGGGCCGACTTCGATGGTTTCCATCTGGCGGATGGGGAAATACAGGATGACGGCCTTTTTTACCCAGTCGTTCACCTGCCACTCATCTGCCACGGGCTGGGCCACACGCAGGCGGCCTTTGTCCAGCTCTTCTATCACGTGGTGAATGGCATCGGTGGTGGCGGATTGTTGCAGCAGGCTGCGGTCGTTCCAGGCTGCTTCTATTATGGTTTGCAGATCAGTCATGCAAAAAAGGGTCAGAGTGAATGGGCGGCAAAGCTAGTTCTTGTTGCCCGATGCCTGAAATAACCAGCAAAATATCTCGCCGCAAAAAAGGCGCAAGAATAATTATGGAACTTTTTTTTACAAAAATCAGAACAAAATGATGTAGCTACATCTTTAGTACAGCAAAGGGGTTTAAAGTCCAATCAGGAGAATTTATTACAAATTTTTCTTCCAGTAAATCCAGTTACCTAAATCACCGCGTAGGTAGTGAAAATCAGGATTTATCCTGCTGCCGCGCCCTACTATCCTGCCCGCCTTTGCAATGAACCGCTACTCTTTCTCAATCCTTGCCCTGCTGCTTTCTGGTTGCGCCTACGATGTGGCCGACAAGGTAAGCGACCCGAAGCCGGTATGCGTTACGCCCGACCTGGTCACTTACTCGCAGAACATTCAGCCTCTGCTGGCCCGCAACTGCCTGAGCTGCCACAGCGCGGCCCTGCGCACTGGCAATGTAAATCTAGAAGACTATACCGAGCTCAGCCAGCGCGCCTCTACTGGCCAGCTGATGGGGGTGGTATCGCACGCGCCGGGGTATGACCCCATGCCAAAAAACGGCGCTAAGATTTCTGCCTGCGACATTGCCCTGCTGCAGAAGTGGGTAGATGCCGGCGCACCTCAGAACTAACTCGTTCCTCTTTTCCCGCACCCATGAAACACTGCTACTCCTGGCTGTGCATGGCGTTGCTATTGGGGGTTTCTTCTTCGGCCTCCGCCCAACGCTATTCTACCCGTACCGGATCGGTGAGCTTCTTTTCCGTGAGCATCATGGAAGACATTGAGGCCAAAACCAATCAGGGAGCCGCTTTGCTGGACATGCAAACAACGCAGGTGGCTTTTGCCATTCCCATCCGCTCCTTCGAGTTCAAGCGCACCCTGATGCAGGAGCACTTCAACGAGAACTACATGGAGTCGGACCGCTTCCCGAAAGCCACTTTTAAAGGGCGCGTGACCAACCTGAATGTGGACCAGCTGCACAAAGGCGGAGCACAGCGGGTGAATGTGGAAGGCGACCTGACCATGCACGGCGTTACCCGCCGGGTGCAAACTACCGGCTCGCTGGAAATAGCAAGCGGCCGCTTGCTGGTACACACCCTGTTCAGCGTAGCTCCCGCCGACTACGCCATTGACGTGCCCCTGCTGGTGCGCGAGCATATTGGCAAAGTAGTCACCATCCGGGTGTCGATGGCCTGCGACCCTATCTCTCCTGTTACTCTTGCCCAACCTTAACCTATTACGCTATGCGTAAACTCTACTTTCGTCTGCCCCGCACCTTGGGCACACTCCTGCTTGTACTGGGCGCTCTGATGGCCACGCCGGCCCAGGCCCAGGATGATTTGCTGAACCAGCTGGAAGAGCAAACCCCGCCTGCCACCGGCTCCTCCGTGGTGGATGCCACCTTCAAAAGCTCGCGCCTCATCAACGGCCATACCATTCAAACACCCGGGCAGGGCACCATGGTATTTCTGATTTCGCACCGCTTTGGCACCCTGAACAGCGGCGCCTACAACTTCTTCGGGCTGGACCAGGCCTCCATTCGGCTGGGCCTGGAATATGGCCTCACGGACCGGCTCACGGTCGGCATTGGGCGCAGCTCGCTGGAAAAAACCCTCGACAGCTTTGTCAAATACAAGGCCCTGCGCCAGACCACCGGCGCCCATCCTATGCCGGTATCCATCACGCTGTTTGCCAGCTCGGCTCTCACCACCCTCAAATACAACGACCTGGTAGAGCGCACCCTCACGCGGCGTATGACCTACGCCTACCAGGCACTGATAGCGCGCAAGTTCAGCCCGGAGCTCTCCCTGCAGCTCATGCCCACGCTGATTCACCGCAACCTGGTGGCCTCCGAGCAGGACCAGCATGATGTGTACGCCATTGGTTTTGGCGGCCGCCAGAAGCTCACCAAGCGCACCTCCCTCAATCTGGAATACTACTACCTGGTGCCCTCCAACAAGCCCAACGAAGTGCGCAACTCCCTGGCCGTCGGCTTTGATATAGAAACCGGAGGCCACGTGTTCCAGCTGCACGTGACTAACTCTCAGGGCATGATTGAGAAGTTCTTTGTGGCCAACACCCAGGGCAATTTCTTTAAAGGCGACCTGTATTTCGGCTTCAACGTGAACCGCAACTTCACGCTGCGGTCCCAGGACAAATTCCGCAAATAATCCTTTTCTCTTTCCCCTATTTTTAACCGTTTACCTTTTTATGAAAAAGCTTTCTTCTTCTCTGTTGGCGGTGTTGCTGATGGGCGCCGTAGCCTTTACCGGCTGCAAAAAAGATGATGACGATGCCGCTCCCAGCACAGCCAACCTGGAAGCCGCGATTAATGGCCAGCAGGAAGTGCCCGCCGTTACATCTGCCGGCTCCGGCAATTTCACGGGCACTTATGATAAGATGAGCCGCAAGCTCACCTACACCGTCACATACCAGGGCATTACGCCTGGTGGCGGACATATTCATAGCGCGGCTCCGGGCGCCAATGGCCCGGTAGTGGTAGAATTCACCAGCCTCACCTCGCCTATCACGGGCACCGCTACGCTCTCGGAAGCTGATGCTGCAGAATTGCTGAAGGGCAATTTCTACGTGAACTTCCATACCACTGCCAACCCCGGCGGCGAAATCCGCGGCAACATCATGGTGAAGTAATTCACCGGGAAGTAAACTCCAGCAAAACCACCTTGTCTGCCAGGCAAGGTGGTTTTCGTGTATCTTACCGGCTGGTATTACCGCCTTTTTCGTCCGCCCGTCTCGTTTCTATTTTACCCGTTTCCCCCTTGTCCAGCCGAATCCGCACGATTTTACTGGCGTCGGTGCTCAAGCCACTGGACGACACGCGCATGTATGAGAAGTTTGGCCGCACCCTGGCCCAGCGGCCCGCTATGCAGGTAAACGTAGCCGGGCGTGCCGCACACACGCCTGCCGATGCCCCCAGCAACCTGCACACACATGTGCTGCTGGCCAGCACCCGCCTGAGTTTTGCCCGGCTAAAGGCGCAGGGCCGGTACTGGCGGCTTTTGCAACAACTGCAGCCTGATTTATGTGTGGTGCATGCTCCGGAGCTATTGCCGCTCACCCTGCTGTGGCAGGCCCTGGGGCCCAACCGGCGCTTCCTTTATGATGTGCGGGAGAACTATGCGCTCAACATCCGGACCCAGCGAGTATATCCGGCCTGGCTGCGCGGCTTGCTGGCAGCGGGCGTGCGCGGACTGGAAACCTTGGCGGCCCGCTATGCCGCCCGCCTTATTCTGGCCGAACGCAGCTACGCCGAAGAGCTTCCCTTTGCCCGACCGGAACAAACAACCGTACTGGAAAACAAATATCAGCCCTTGGGTGCGGTGCTGCCGCGTGTCACGCCCGTTAAGCTGGCGCCCGGCCAGCCGCTGGAGCTGTTGTACACCGGCACTATCTCCGAGCTGAATGGGGTGTTTGATGCCATTGCCTTTGCCACGAGCCTGCGCACCGTTTGGCCAGAAGCCCACCTGACGATTATTGGCTACTGCCAGCAACCCGAAGTGCTGCAGCGGTTGCAGGCAGCCGTGGCCGCCACAGCCGGCGCGGTAACGTTGGTGGGCGGCGCTACGCCCGTTCCCCACGCTCAGATTGTAGAAGCTATTAGCCGCAGTCAGGTGGGCCTGCTACCGTATCAGCCACACCCCAGCTCTTGGCGCTGCATTCCTACCAAGCTGTTTGAATACCTGGCCCTGGGCCTACCCGTTGTTATCCCCAACAATGCGTTGTGGCGCACGCTGGTTACCAAATACCAGGCAGGGATTGTGACCGATTTCACTGATGCCTCGGCGGCCATAGAAGTGCGAAGCCAGCTGTTAGGCGGTGTTTTTTATCCTGCTGGCGTTCCATCCGATGCTTTTTGGTCCTTGGAAGGCGCTAAATTGTGGTCAATAGTGGAAACTATAGAGTAACTACCGACCTTTGCGCCCCGTTTACGGGGCAGATAGGCGAAATTCTTTACATTCGTTTCACACCTTCGCCCTTCCCCGCCCCGCAAATCCCACTCCCTTTTATGAACACTCTCCGACATTCAGAAATTGCCGGCGTAGGCCACTACGTGCCCGACCGGGTTGTCACCAACGCCGACATCACCCAAATCATGGAAACCACTGATGAGTGGATTCAGGAGCGCACCGGCATCCGGGAGCGGCGCTGGTTTGTGGAAGGCAAAGACACCACGGCCAACATGGGTGCCAATGCCTCGCGCAAAGCACTGGAAATGGCCGGCCTCACGCCCGATGATGTACAGCTGATTGTTTTCGCTACTCTTTCTCCCGACTATGTTTTCCCGGGTTCGGGGGTGCTGATGCAGCGGGAGTTGGGCATTAAAGCTACTATTCCGGCCCTGGATGTACGCAACCAGTGCTCCGGCTTTATCTACGCCCTGTCGGTGGCTGATCAGTTCATCAAAACCGGCATGTACGACACGGTACTGGTGGTAGGCTCTGAGATTCACTCTTCCGGTTTGGATAAGTCTACCCGCGGGCGGGCCGTTTCGGTTATTTTTGGGGATGGTGCCGGCGCGGTAGTGCTGCGCCCCACCACGGAGGAAGGCCGCGGCATTCTGAGCACCCACCTGCACTCGCAGGGCGAGTATGCGGAGGAGTTGATTGTGAAAGAGCCCGGCTCTAACTTCGAGAACCGCGTGCAGCGCGCCATCGATAACCCCGCGGACATGTACCCTTACATGAATGGGCAGAACGTGTTTAAGCACGCTGTCGTCCGTTTCCCGCAGGTTATTAAAGAAGCCCTCGACCAGAACGGCTATCAGCCTGCTGACATTGACATGCTGATTCCGCACCAGGCTAACCTGCGCATCACGCAATACGTGCAGCAGAAAATGGGCTTGCCGGATGAGAAAGTGTACAGCAACGTGCAGCGTTACGGCAACACCACGGCCGCATCCGTGCCTATTGCCCTGAGCGAAGCCGTACAGGAAGGCCGCATCAAGCGCTGCGACCTGGTTTGCCTGGCAGCGTTCGGATCCGGTTTCACCTGGGCCTCGGCCCTGATTCGCTGGTAGCCTTTGGCGGCTGATACCGGCTGCTACTCATTACATTTCAAAGCGAGGCCGGTGTTTTTCGCCTGCCTCGCTTTTTTTCAGACCTTTGTCCACGCCTGAGCGCCCATCATACCACAAGAACTTGCCAAGCTTCACCGAGGAAAATTACCTGAAGGCCATCTATAAGCTGTCGGAAGCAGCGCCGGGCACCGATGTTAGCACCAACAGCATTGCCGAGGCCCTGCAGACGCGGCCCGCTTCCGTGACGGATATGCTCCGGCGGCTGGGCGAAAAAGGCTTGCTGCACTACCAGCGCTACCGCGGGGTTTCGCTTTCGGAGGAGGGCCGCCGGCTGGCCTTGCTCACCATTCGGAAGCACCGGCTATGGGAAGTTTTCCTGGTGGAGAAGCTGGGCTTCACATGGGATGAGGTGCACGATGTGGCCGAGGAAATGGAGCACCTGCAGTCCCCCTTGCTCATCCGCCGCCTGGATGAATACCTGGGCTTTCCGCAAACCGACCCCCACGGCGACCCGATACCCGCCGAAGACGGATCCGTGAATCACCCCCGCCACCGCCTGGTTGCCGACCTGCGCGCCGGCGAGCATGGCACCGTGGTGGCAGTAGGAAACACAACTGTCCCGTTTCTGCAGTACCTGGATAAGATTGGTTTGCGCCTGGGTTGCTACCTTGAAGTAGTAGATAAGATACACTTCGATAACTCCCTGCAAATTAAGATAAACAATATATCCATTCAGCTGCTTTCTGCGGAGGTGAGCCGTAATTTGTACGTGGCCGGTTAGGCGCAGCACCGGGGTTTCCTGCCAGTGGCGCCGCGTGGGCTTTGCTATCTTTGCCTTCTGATTTTCTATTCTTCCTGCCGTGGCCAGCCTGTTGCCTCCTTCGCTTTCTGATACCATTGTGGCGCTGTCCACGCCGCCCGGCGCGGGTGCCATTGCGCTGGTGCGCCTCTCCGGGCCGCAGGCCGTTGCCCTGACCGATGAGGTGTTTGCCGGGAAGAACCTGGCCGCCCAGCCTTCGCACACCCTGCACTTTGGCACCGTGCGCGACCAAGGCCGCATTCTGGATGAGGTGGTGGTTTCCCTGTTTCGGGCCCCACACTCCTACACCCGCGAAGACGTAGTGGAAATCAGCTGCCACGGCTCCGACTACATTGTACAGGAGCTGCTGACGTTGCTTACCCGCAAAGGCGCACGCCTGGCCGAAGCCGGCGAGTTTACCAAGCGCGCATTCCTGAATGGCGCCTTCGACTTGGCCCAGGCCGAAGCCGTAGCCGACCTGATTGCCGCCGATTCGGCCCTTTCGCACCAGGTGGCCATGCAGCAGATGCGCGGCGGCTTTTCCCAGGAGCTGAAAGCACTGCGGGCCCGCCTGGTGCAGTTTGCCGCCCTGCTGGAGCTGGAGCTGGATTTTGGCGAAGAAGACGTGGAGTTTGCTGACCGCACCGGCATGCTGCGCCTGCTGCAGGAACTGCAAACCATCATCCGGCAGTTGCTGCGCTCCTTTGAGCTCGGCAACGTTATCAAAAATGGCGTCACCACCGTTATTGCCGGTAAGCCCAACGCCGGTAAATCTACCCTGCTCAATGCGCTGCTGAATGAGGAGCGCGCCATTGTATCGGCCGTGCCGGGCACCACCCGCGACTTTATTGAGGATGAAGTAAGCATTGAGGGTATCCGGTTCCGGTTTGTAGATACGGCCGGCCTGCGCGAAACCACCGATGTGGTGGAGTCCATTGGCGTGGAGCGCACGCTACAGCGCGTGCAGAAGGCCGCCCTGCTGATTTATCTGTTTGATCTGGCTACCACTACCCCCGAGGAGCTGACGGCCGAACTGCAGGCGCTGAACCCCCAGGAACGGATACCCGTGCTGGCCGTAGCCAACAAAGCCGATATAGCCTCCCCGGACGCTATAGCCGCCTTTGGGCACCTGCCCTACGTGCTGCCCATAGCCGCGGCTACCGGGGCTGGCCTGGATGAGCTACAGGAAGCGCTGCTGCAAAAAGTGCGCGGCGCGGGCCTGGACCGTACCGGCACGGCCACCATTGTAACCAATCTGCGCCACGCCCGCAGCCTGGAAGCCTCCCTCGACTCTTTGGACGCCGTGCTGCAGGGCTTAGCCAACAATCAGGGTACGGAGCTGCTGGCGGCGGACCTGCGGCGGGCCTTGGCATCATTAGGCGAAATAACCGGCGAAATATCCTCTGACGACCTGCTAACCAGCATTTTCACCCAGTTCTGCATTGGCAAATAGCGTAGTACCGGGCCGCCTTTTTGCGGAAATATTTACAGAATCAGCTCAACAATGCCTGAATTGTCGGCATAGCGAATATTTTTGCAACCTTCGCCGAACAACCACCGGGCTGGTTTGTAGTATAACGTGCAACAAACCACCGGGCTTTCCGGCTTGCCGGTAATTCTTTAGTTTCGCCCCGCATCCACCCAAATTCACGCTTATGGCAGAGTCTGCTGAGATTATCCTCGACGGGAAATCCTACCCTTTCCCCGTTATTGAAGGCACCGAGCACGAAAAGGCAATTGATATCGCCAAGCTGCGTGACCTGACCGGTTACGTGACCCTTGACTCGGGCTATAAAAATACCGGCGCCACCAAAAGCGCCATTACGTTCCTCGATGGCGAAGAAGGCATTCTGCGCTACCGCGGCTATCCTATTGAGCAGTTGGCTGAGCAGTCGAGCTTTATTGAAGTAGCCTACCTGCTGATTTACGGCAAGCTGCCTACCCAGGCCGAGCTGGACGATTTCAGCCACCAGATTACCAAGCATACGCTGGTGCACGAAGATGTGCGCAAGATTTTCGACGGTTTCCCGTCGGCGGCGCACCCCATGGCTATTCTGAGCAGCCTGATCTGCTCGCTTACGGCTTTCTACCCCGAGAGCGTAGCGCCAGACCTGAGCAAGGAAGAAATTGACCTGAATGTTATTCGTCTCATGGCCAAAATTTCCACCATTGCGGCCTGGACGTACAAAAACAACATGGGTCACCCGCTGAATTATCCGCGCAACGACCTCGACTATTGCTCTAACTTCCTGTACATGATGTTCAGCTTCCCCACGGAGAAGTATGAAATCGACCCCCGGATTGTTAGCGCCCTCAACAAGCTGCTCATCCTGCACGCCGACCACGAGCAGAACTGCTCTACCTCTACCGTGCGCCTCGTAGGCTCGGCCAACGCTTCGCTTTACGGCTCGGTTTCGGCCGGTATCAACGCCCTGTGGGGCCCGCTGCACGGCGGTGCCAACCAGGAGGTGCTGGAGATGCTGCAGGCCATTCAGAAAGACGGTGGCGACACCAGCAAGTTCATTGCGAAAGCCAAGGACAAGAACGATTCGTTCCGTCTGATGGGCTTTGGCCACCGCGTGTACAAGAACTTCGACCCACGCGCCAAAATCATCAAAAAGGCCGCCGACGAAGTGCTGGCTGCCCTCGGCATTGATGACCCGCTGCTGAAGATTGCCCAGGAGCTGGAGCAGGCTGCTCTCACCGATGAGTACTTCATTGAGCGGAAGCTGTACCCGAACGTAGACTTCTACTCTGGCATCATCTACCGGGCCATCGGTATTCCTACTGAGATGTTCACGGTAATGTTTGCCCTGGGCCGTCTGCCCGGCTGGATTGCCCAGTGGAAAGAAATGCGCGAGAACAAGGAGCCTATTGGCCGTCCGCGTCAGATCTACACCGGCGAAACCGAGCGTAATTATGTTGGCATCGACCAGCGCTAGTATCGAACTATTGAAGCATTAAAAAGCCGGCCTGGTATCAGGCCGGCTTTTTTTATAGGTTTTTGGCAATTCCCTGGTTAGGACTTTCAACCAGCTGGGCCGTCAACTCATTCTGATAAGGCTCCAGACTGGCCAGCTGCTCCGGTGACAGAATAGTGGCCAGCTCCCATTCATACTGGCTGCGCACTTCCTCCAGCCGGTTCTGCAGCAGAATAGGCTGATGGGCCAGTTGCTTCTTTAAGCGCTTCACCTCCGCCAGCTGCTGTATATGCAGCTTTCTAACCCGGTCATACTGCCCTTCGGTCAAGTGGGCCTTATCGGCCATTTGCCGGGTGAGCGACGTTGCAAAATCCGGCAGGCTTGCTTTGGTGGAAGGCGTAACGCAGCTGCTGAGGTAACCACACAGCCCCATTGCTAATAACACCTGGAGTAGATTTCTTTTCATGGTGAAGGGGCTGATGAAAGGGATATAAACTACCTAACTACACACTATCGGCATCACCAGGTAATGCTAACGCTTTGATGTAGTTATATTTTTTATAAAAATAAATATAAATCTAGCTTATCCAATATATTACTTAAATAATTTTTTATTGTATAGCAGCCGCCTACCCCATAGCAAACTCTTCACCTTAGAGCATAAAAAAAGCCCGCTTTTGGCGGGCTCATTTTAAGGCTGTGTTTGGGCCGTTTAGCGGGTGATGCTAAGCGCCGTCATGTTCTCCCGGGCTGCATGATAAACGGCTATCTGCCGGGGGCGCAACAGAGCGGTGAGTTCCATCTCATACCGGAACTGAGCTTCTGCCATGTGTTGATCCAGCAGCTCCGGATCGGCAGAGAAGCGGGCTTTCAAATCATCCACAGCCGTCAGCATGCGGGTATTCAGCTGCTTAATTTTCAGATACTGGCCTTCGTCCAGCTGCACCGTCTGGGCCATAGTGCGGGTGAGTGCGGTAGCCCGGGCACTAACGGCAGCTCCATGATCTGGCGCTACGGCCTTGCCATTATTGGAAGCAAATGCCTGAGTGCCTATCAGGAGACAGGCGCACATGAAGAGGTTTTTCATAAAGGGTGAAGGTTGAACGGTGAGGAGAGAATTGTACAAGACACGTGAGAGAAAAAGACCAACAAGATAAAGCTTCTGGTTTTAGCAGATTCTTAAGGAACCAGCCGAAACAAATATAGCATAATATTTAATAATAAAAAGAATTTTTATAACTATACTCCTGCAATACTTTTTTTATCATATATTAATAACCTCATTATCAGATCTTTAATTCTCTCACCTAAAAGCATTAGTATACTCTAATATTCTTTATATAAGACAACAAAAAACCCTGATAGAACAACTATCAGGGTTACTGCAACTATTACTTTAAATGCGTTTATAGGATTTCGAACTCAATCCGGCGGTTTTGCTGGCGGTTGCTCTCTGAATCATTTGCCACCAGGGGCTTGTTTTCCCCATAGCCTTTGTAGCGCAGGCGGCTGGCCGCAATGCCATTGGCTACTAGGTAGCTATATACTGAGCGGGCCCGGTTCAGGGAGAGCTTCTCATTATCGGCATCGGCCCCCACATCATCCGTGTGGCCGGCAATTTGTACCTGTACGTCTTTGTACTGCCGCATGAACTGAATAAGCCGGTCCAGCTCCGTGCGGGAAGTGGGCTTTAGCTTATACTCGTTGGTTTCAAAGAACAGGTTATTCAGCACCATAGTGCGGCCGGTTTTCACGGGCTCCAGGTACATATCCAGGGTCAGCGGGTCGAAGGTGTGTTTATTGGTGTAGTCGAAGCTGAGGCTCTTCAGCAGGTAGCCATCGGCGGCCGCATACATGGCGTACTGCCGGCCCTCATTCAGCACTACGGTATAGTCGCCATTAATAGGGTCGGAGGTAACGTATTGCACCAGCTGGTTTGTGACCAGATCATAGAGCTGTACATCGGCCTGCAAAGGCTTTTTGGTGGTGGCATCAAACACACGCCCCTGCGTGTAGGTACTGGCCTCGCGGGAGCGAACTTCTTTGGGTACTTCAAACGAGAACAGATCTACGGCCCGGTCGCGCTCCATTACGCCGGCCTCGGCGGGCCGGGTACGGGAGCAAAAGCCCCGCACGTTATCGGAGGCAATGTACAGGGAGGCTTCATTCTCGTGGGTGTTCAGCGGGTAGCCCAGGTTCATGGGCTCCGACCACTTGCCGTTCTCGATGGTGCACTTGTAGATATCGAGGCCGCCCATGCCTACCAGCCCATCCGTAACATAATACAGGGTGCTGCCACTGGCATGAATGAATGGGGCCATGTCTTTGCCGGCCGTGTTCACGGGTGCTCCCAGGTTGCGGGCTGCGCTCCAGGTACCATCAGTTTGCAAAGAGGTGACGTAGATATCTTCCAGACCTTGCCCACCGCGGCGGTCAGAGGTGAAATATAGGGTGCGGCCATCAGCAGACAAAGCTGGCTGGGAGTCCCAGTTGGCGGAATTCACGGCGCGGCCCAGGTTGCGGGGTTTGCTCCAGGCATTGCCGGTGCGCCGGGAGATATACAGGTCGCAGTTGCCCACTGAGCCCGGCCGGTCGCAGGAAGCAAACACCAGAGTTTTGCCGTCGCCGGAAATGGTGCCGGCACCCTCGTTCAGCTCGGTATTAATGGCGGTTGAAATGGGAATGGGCGGGCCCATGGTGCCATCAGGGTTTTGCTGGCTCAGGTACAGGTCCTCGTCGCTCTGGGCCGTGGTACGGCCGGTAAAGAGCAGAAACCGGTTATCAGCGGTAAGGGAAGGGAAATACTGAAACCGAAAGGTATTCAAAGGCTCAGGCATGCGCTGCGGCGCGGAGCCTACTGGCCGGGCCATGGCAGCCTGCGCAAACTCGCAGTTTTTGAGCTGGCGAAGGGCTTTTGGTATTGCCCGATGGCCATTTATAGCCGTTTTCAGGTAGCGGTTATAGTTCTCTGCGGCCACCGCATACTCGCCGTACGTGAGGGCCAGCTCGCCCAGGGCAAAGTAGTCCAGCGAACGGGCAGGGGTAAAAGGCAAAAGCTGTAAGCCGGTGCGGTAAGATTCAAAAGCGCCTCGATTATCTCCCAGCGCCTTCTGCAGGGAGCCTTTCAACAAATACGGTTCGCCCAGGGAGGGAAACTTCTGATTTAATACGCCTAAGGTTTCAATGGCCTTTGCGAAGTCCCGGTTTTTTGCCTGGCCTTGTGCTTTTTCAAACAGGTTCAGCGCTTTCGAATTGGTGGAGGAAAGCTTGGTTTGCGCCCTGAGCGGCGAAACACTGCCCATCAGGAACAGCCCAAAAAGCAAAAGCAGGCAAAAACAGCGCATAACGGATGGTTACGGAATATCGAGGTACTTGTGCGTCTGCAGGGAAATCTGCCACTGGGGGTGCTCCTTCACATACTCAATGATGAGCGGCGTCATGGTAGCCGCTTTGCTCCACTCCGGCTGCAGGTACAGGCGCGTGTGCGGCCCGGCCATTGCGGCGTGCTGCTCGGCCCAGGCAAAGTCGCTCTTATTGAAAATAACCACTTTCAGCTCGTGGGCCTGGGCTACCACTTCCGGCAGCGGGGCTTTAAACTTCTTGGGAGACACACAGATCCAGTCCCAGGTACCGGTAAGCGGGTAAGCACCAGAGGTTTCTATCCAGTTATGGCAGCCGGCTTCCTTCAGGGCCGTGGTCAGGGAGGTCAGGTCGTGCATCAGCGGCTCGCCGCCGGTAATTACCACGTTGCGGCCGGCATTAGCCGTAGCAGACATCACCATATCAGCAATAGTCACCCGCGGATGCTGGTCGGCATCCCAGGATTCTTTTACATCGCACCAATGGCAGCCCACGTCACAGCCACCCAGGCGCAGGAAATAGGCCGCACGGCCAGCGTTATATCCCTCACCCTGAATAGTATAAAACTGTTCCATAAGGGGCAGGGCCACACCGGCTACCGGGTGCAGAGAATTCAGGACGGGCAGAGAAGAAAAGGAGTGAGTCACAATGCAGGCAAAACAAAAAAGGCCGGTTCCCGAATGGAAACCAGCCTGGCATGCCAGCCGGTTCCATTTCCAGAGCCCGACCTTAAAAGTAGTAAAATTCGACTGTAAATGAAAGCTACAGTCGTTCAAAATTGGATTCTACCGTGTATACACCTCCTGTTTGGCGGCTTTCAGGGTGTTTTGCAGTAACATAGCAATGGTCATGGGACCCACTCCACCAGGCACCGGCGTGATGTAGGAGCTCAGCGGTGCTACCTCGGCAAAGCACACATCCCCCTTGAGGGTATAGCCCGACTTCTTGGTAGCATCTTCCACCCGGGAGGTACCCACATCAATCACCACGGCTCCCGGCTTCACCATATCCGCCCGAACAAACTCCGGACGGCCCAGAGCTGCTACCAGAATATCTGCCGTGCGGGTAATCTCGGCCAGGTTTTGGGTATGCGAATGGCATAAAGTAACCGTGCAGTTACCCGGGTCTAAGTTCTTAGCCAGCAAGATACTAACCGGAGTACCTACAATATTGCTACGCCCAATAATTACGCAGTGCTTGCCATCGGTTGGCAGCTCATAGCGGCGTAGCAGCTCCACAATACCCGAGGGCGTAGCGGGCAGCAAAGCCGGCAGGCCGGCTACCATCCGGCCGATGTTCATGGGGTGAAAACCATCCACATCCTTTTCCGGGCGGATGGCTTCAATCACCTTCTCGGCGGAGATGTGGCGCGGCAGGGGCAGCTGAACAATGAAGCCATCAATGTTGGCGTCCTGGTTCAGCTCCTCCACTTTGGCCAGCAGCTCGGCTTCCGTAATGTCATCCTCGTAGCGGATGAGGGTGCTTTCGAACCCTACCCGCTCACAGGCCAGCACTTTGTTGCGCACATAGGTTTCCGAGCCGCCATCGTGGCCCACCAGAACGGCGGCCAGATGCGGCACTTTGTGGCCGGCGGCTTTCAGCGCCTGTACTTCAGCAGCAATTTCCTCTTTAATGGCCTCGGCAGTCTGCTTGCCGTCAATGAGGCGGTAGGAAGTGGCTTCGGGGGCTATGGTCATGCTGATGGGGTAGTTAGAAGGTTTTATGCAGAGGTGGTGCTAAGCTGATTCCGGCTGATGGAAGCGGCGCCTTCGGTCTGGATATCAACCTGCAGGGTAGGCCATTCGTCGCGCCAGGCGTAGCTTTTCTTGGCGTGGGCGAGAATTT
The DNA here is from genome assembly GCF_001280305.1 of Hymenobacter sp. DG25A. Lineage (NCBI taxonomy): Bacteria > Pseudomonadati > Bacteroidota > Cytophagia > Cytophagales > Hymenobacteraceae > Hymenobacter > Hymenobacter erythromyxa. The sequence goes on from NZ_CP012623.1 coordinate 1,541,610, forward strand.
TCAGGAGCTGTCCTTCACTGGAGCAGTTCTTGGTGAGTTTGCGGGCAACTTCGGGGCAATTCATCATAATGTTTACTGTTTAGGGTTTGTTGAAATGCACCTTGCACCGCAAAAAAAACGCGTCCGACGGGGACGCGTTTCTGATATTAATCGATTTTAAGGACGGCCAAAAAGGCTTCCTGGGGTATTTCAACGGAGCCCACCTGGCGCATCCGCTTCTTACCTTCTTTTTGTTTTTCCAGCAGCTTGCGCTTCCGGCTGATGTCACCGCCGTAGCACTTGGCAATTACGTTTTTACGCAAAGCCTTCACGGTTTCGCGCGAAATGATCTTCTGACCAATACTGGCCTGAATAGCAATTTCAAACTGCTGACGGGGCAGCAGCTCCCGGAGCTTTTCGCAGAGGCGGCGGCCCCACTCGTAGCTCTTGCTACGGTGTACAATAGCCGACAAAGCATCTACCTTCTCCCCGTTCAGCATGATGTCCAGCTTCACCATATCGGCGGCGCGGAAACCAATCAGCTCATAGTCCAGGGAGGCATAGCCCCGCGAGAGGGTTTTGAGCTTATCAAAGAAGTCGAATACAATTTCCGACAGCGGCAGCTCAAACGACAGCTCCACCCGCTCGGAAGTGAGGTAGCTCTGGCCTTTGATGATACCGCGCTTGTCCATGCACAGCGTGATGATGGCCCCTACGTATTCCGATGCCGTGATAATCTGGGCCTTGATGTAGGGTTCCTCAATCAGCTTGATCATGTTAGGATCAGGCATTTCGGAGGGCGCATTGATGGTCAGGAGCTGGTCCTTGGTACCAATAGCGTGGAACTGCACCGAGGGCACGGTGGTAATCACCGTCATGTTGAACTCCCGCTCCAGGCGCTCCTGCACAATTTCCATGTGCAGCATGCCCAGGAAGCCGCAACGGAAGCCAAAGCCCAGCGCTACAGAGGTTTCGGGCTCCCACACCAGGGAGGCGTCGTTCAGCTGCAGCTTTTCCATGGCGCCGCGCAGCTCTTCGTACTCGCTGGTTTCTACGGGGTAGATACCGGCAAATACCATGGGCTTCACATCGGCAAAGCCCTGAATGGCATCCGGCGTGGGCCGGGCTACGTGGGTGATGGTATCACCTACTTTTACTTCGCGGGCTTCTTTAATACCGGAAATCAGGTAGCCTACGTTGCCGGCACTCATTTCCTGACGGGGCTCCTGGTTCAGGCCCAGGATACCAATTTCATCGGCGCCGTATTCCTTGCCGGTAGCCATGAAGCGGAGCTTGTCGCCCTTGCGCATGGTGCCGTTCTTGATGCGGAACAGGACTTCGATGCCCCGGTAGGAGTTGAATACCGAGTCAAAAATCAGGGCCTGCAACGGAGCTTCCGGGTCGCCTTTGGGGGCGGGCACCCGCTCGCAGATAGCGTGCAGAATGTCTTCGATGCCGATGCCGGTTTTGCCGGAGGCATGAATAATATCTTCCGGAGCACAGCCGATTAGGTCGACGATTTCATCGGTAACCTCCTCCGGCATGGCGTGCGGCAGGTCTATTTTGTTGAGCACCGGAATAATTTCCAGATCGGCGCCAATGGCCAGATACAGGTTGGAAATCGTCTGGGCTTCGATGCCCTGGGAGGCATCCACAATCAGCAGGGCGCCTTCGCAGGCGGCAATGCTGCGGCTTACTTCGTAGCTGAAGTCAACGTGGCCGGGGGTATCAATCAGGTTCAGCGTGTAGATTTCACCTTTATAGGGAAACTGCATCTGAATAGCGTGGCTCTTGATGGTGATGCCCCGCTCCCGCTCCAGGTCCATGTTGTCGAGCAGCTGGGCTTGCATGTCCCGCTTGGCCACGGTGCTGGTAAATTCCAGCAGGCGGTCGGCCAGCGTGCTTTTGCCGTGGTCGATGTGGGCGATGATGCAGAAATTGCGGATGTTCTTCACTAGAGGCGGTTTTTTCCAGTGGCAAAGGTAGTCAAAAGGGGCTGAAAATGCTAAAACCGGCTCGTTTGCCGCTGGCCGCTTCCCGGATAAACCGACCGCAGGTATACAGGCTCAACTTCTCCCCCCTGCCGGCGTATCACTACCAGCTTATTTGTATTACTCCTACCCTTTTACCCCTTACCATTATGAGTATGCAGTTAAATAACGAAGCCGTGAAATTTGCCAAACAGCTGATTCAGGACGGCAAACTCAAGAACGACCAGGGCCATTGGGGGCAGCACAACCCTGACAGCAGCGCCGAAAATAAGTTTTTGGACAAGCACGAAATAGCCGAGTATGGCCAATGGCACCTGGGCATCGATAAAAGCAAAGGCGAAGACACCAAAGGCCGCTATAACTTCCCCTTCGGCGACTTTAAAACCGTGCACCGCGACGGCCTGATTGCCGCCAAAGAGCGCGCCGCCCAGCAAGGGTACGCCGATATTGAAAAGGCCGCTGATGAGCTGCTGCAGGCGCTGGAAAGAAAGGGGCGAAGTAGAAACCAGGAAGCAACAGGATGAAGGTAAAATCATCTTGTAAGTATTATAAACTCCGGTCATGTCGAGCGAAGTCGAGACATCTCGCTAGTGTGGTATACCCTCGCAACGAAGCGGGCGAGATGCTTCGGCTGCGCTCAGCATGACAAGTAGCATTACAACATCAGCACGCGAGATGTCTCGACTTCGCTCGACATGACCGCATAGTGTAGAAACCGCTTCTTAATTAGATATTCTCTTCTTCCCGCTCCCAAATCAGCCCCGGCCTTACCTGCCGGGGCTTTTTTCTTACCTTCGCTCCCTATAATTCCACCCAACTCCCCCGTGCTATGCATCCAGCTCCCGTAGCTCCGTATAAGCCTCAGAACCACATCCGCATTGTAACGGCTGCGGCCCTGTTTGATGGGCACGATGCCGCCATCAATATCATGCGCCGCATTATCCAGAGCAGCGGCGCCGAGGTTATTCACCTGGGCCACAACCGCTCGGTGCAGGAAATTGTAGACTGCGCCATTCAGGAAGATGCCCAGGCCATTGCCATTACCTCCTACCAGGGCGGCCACAACGAATACTTTAAGTACATGCACGACCTGCTCAAGGAGCGCGGGGCGGGCCATGTGAAGATATTTGGCGGCGGCGGCGGCGTAATTCTGCCCACCGAAATTGCGGAGCTGCAGAAGCACGGCATCACGCGCATCTACTCCCCCGACGACGGCCGCGCCATGGGCCTGCAGGGCATGATTAACGACCTGCTCAAGCAGTCTGACTTCCCCACCGGCCAGCATCTGAACGGCGAAGTAGAGCACGTAAAAGAGAAAGATGCCCGCAGCATTGGCCGCCTGATTTCTGCCGCCGAGAACTTCCCCCAGGAGTTTGAGCGGGTGAAAGGCCAGCTGATTTCCGATTTCCAGCAGGCCGAGGGCGGCGCCGACCAGCGCGTGAATCCTGCTTCTTCCGTTAAGAAAGCCCCTATTCTGGGCATCACCGGCACCGGCGGGGCCGGTAAGTCTTCCCTGGTAGATGAGCTGGTGCGCCGCTTCCTGCTCGACTTCCCGGACAAGACCATTGCCATTATTTCCGTAGACCCCAGCAAGCGGAAGACCGGCGGCGCCCTGCTCGGCGACCGGATCCGGATGAATGCCATTAACTCGCCACGGGTGTATATGCGCAGCCTGGCCACGCGCCAGAGCAACCTGGCCCTGAGCAAGTATGTGCAGGATGCCGTGGATGTGGTACGCGCCGCCGACTTCGACCTCATCATTCTCGAAACCTCCGGCATTGGTCAGTCCGATACCGAAATTATTGAGCACTCCGATGCCAGCCTGTATGTGATGACGCCCGAGTACGGCGCGGCCACGCAGCTGGAGAAAATCGACATGCTTGATTTTGCCGACGTTATTGCCCTCAATAAGTTTGACAAGCGCGGCGCCCTGGATGCCCTGCGCGACGTGCGCAAGCAATACCAGCGCAACCACCAGCTCTGGAACCAGCCGCTGGATGAGATGCCCGTGTTCGGAACCATTGCCTCCCAGTTCAACGACCCCGGCATGAACCGCCTCTACCGTGCTATTCTGGCTACGGTAGAAGCTAAAACGGGTGTGCCGTTTGCCTCTCACCTCGAAACCAGCAAAGAGGACTCGGAGAAGATCTACATCATTCCGCCTCACCGCACGCGTTACCTCTCAGAAATAGCCGAAACCAACCGCCAGTATGACCAGTGGGTTCAAAAACAAGCTGACACTGCTCAGCAGCTCTTCGGAATCCGGCAAGCCATCGGAGCCGTCCAAAGCCTCGGAAACACCTCCGTTGGAGGATCTGGCACCGGGAGCAGCGGCAATGGACTCGGATCAGGAGCACTCGTGGCCGGCCTGGAGAGCACCTTCGAGGAGGTCAAGCTCCGTTTGGATGGGCAAAATTGGAAGCTCCTGGAGACCTGGCCGCAAAAGGTAAAATCCTACCGCGACCCGGAGTTCATCTTTAAGGTGCGCGACAAGGAAATCCGCATCAAAACGCACACCGAAAGCCTCTCCCACCTCCAGATTCCGAAAGTAAGCCTGCCGCGCTACACGGCCTGGGGCGATTTGCTGAAATGGCAGCTGCAGGAAAACGTGCCCGGTGAGTTCCCCTACACGGCCGGCGTTTTCCCCTTCAAGCGCGAAGGCGAAGACCCCACCCGCATGTTTGCCGGCGAAGGCGGCCCCGAGCGCACCAACCGCCGCTTCCACTATGTATCGGCGGGCCTGCCGGCCAAGCGCCTGAGCACGGCTTTCGACTCCGTGACGCTGTACGGCGAGGACCCCGACCACCGGCCCGACATCTATGGCAAAATTGGCAATGCCGGTGTAAGCGTGTGCTGCCTCGATGATGCCAAGAAGCTGTATTCCGGCTTTAACCTGGCCAACCCGATGACGTCGGTGTCTATGACCATCAACGGTCCGGCTGCCACCATTGCCGCGTTCTACATGAATGCCGCCATTGATCAGCAGTGCGAGCTGTATATAAAGGAGCACGGGCTGGAAGACGAGGTCAGCCAGAAGATTGACCAGATCTACGCTGAGAAAGGCGTGGGCCGCCCCATTTACCAGGGCGAGCTGCCGGCCGGCAACGACGGCCTCGGCCTGATGCTGCTGGGCGTAACCGGCGACCAGGTGCTGCCCGCCGACGTGTACCACACCATCAAAACTCGCACCCTGGCGCAGGTGCGCGGCACCGTGCAGGCCGATATCCTGAAGGAAGACCAGGCCCAGAACACCTGCATCTTCTCCACGGAGTTTGCCCTGCGCCTGATGGGCGACGTGCAGGAATACTTCATTAAGGAGAAGGTCCGTAACTTCTACTCGGTGTCTATTTCCGGCTACCACATTGCCGAGGCGGGCGCCAACCCCATTACGCAACTGGCCCTCACGCTCAGCAACGGCTTCACGTTTGTGGAGTACTACGTGAGCCGCGGCATGAGCGTGAATGACTTCGCGCCCAACCTGTCGTTCTTCTTCTCCAACGGTATCGACCCCGAGTACGCGGTAATTGGCCGCGTGGCGCGCCGTATCTGGGCCAAGGCCATGAAGCTGAAGTACAACGCCGATGCCCGCTCGCAGATGTTGAAATACCACATCCAGACCAGCGGCCGGAGCCTGCACGCCCAGGAAATCGACTTCAACGATATCCGCACCACGCTGCAGGCCCTCTACGCCATTTACGACAACTGCAACTCCCTGCATACCAACGCCTACGATGAGGCCATTACCACGCCCACCGAGGAATCGGTGCGCCGGGCCATGGCTATTCAGCTCATCATCAACCGGGAGCTGGGTCTGGCCAAAAACGAAAACCCGCTGCAGGGTTCCTTCATCATTGAGGAGCTGACGGACCTGGTGGAAGAAGCCGTGCTGCTGGAGTTTGACCGCATCACGGAGCGCGGCGGCGTGCTGGGCGCCATGGAAACCATGTACCAGCGCGGCAAAATTCAGGAGGAAAGCCTTTACTACGAGACCCTGAAGCACACCGGCGAATTCCCCATCATTGGCGTGAATACCTTCCTCTCCTCCAAAGGCTCCCCCACGGTCATCCCGGCCGAGGTAATCCGCGCCACGGAGGAGGAAAAGCAGTTCCAAATCACGCAGCTCCAGACCCTGCACGCCCGCAACGAGGGCACTGCCGAGCAGCGCCTAAAGCAGCTACAGCAAGTAGCCGTAGCGAATGGCAACCTGTTTGATGAGTTGATGGAAACGGTGAAGTTCTGCTCGCTTGGTCAGGTGACCAATGCTTTGTTTGAGGTGGGTGGTCAGTATCGCCGGAATATGTAGGTGATAATCGGTAATCATATATCTATTTGTTGCCCATCATCAAAAAAAGCCCGCAAGTTGCGGGCTTTTTTTGATGATGGGCCGTTTGGGACAAACGCGCTTAGATAATCAATATATTAAAAAAGAGAAAGTTGTCCTGTGGTGGTAAATTGGCGAAGTTGTTCCAAAAAAAAGTCGGCGTCAAGATAGTAGTTGGGGAAGGCAAGCTTAAGCGCTTCAACGGAGTCGGCTGAAACCAAAACTGCGTCACGGGTGTCATTTGCAATTCTTTTTTCAAGAAGCAGATAATCTGCTGAAGCGGTGGCTAGCTGCGTTTGCGCATAGGACTTTATTATCACTCGTCCAGCCGCAGGGTCTAATTCTATAAGGTAATAATGAGCGTTAGAAAGGCGACGCTCTCCTCCCAAAACTTCTATAGATTTTCTAAATGTTGTCAGATGGCCCACCACATCTAATTTGTTTGCTAATCTTGTTATTTCTTGCCGGAGTTGCTTGATATCATCTGGGGTATCGGGGACAGTTGGCTTTCCTTCAGAAATAGCCATTGCTGAGCCCATCAAAGCAAAGAAACGCAGCCAATCTTCTTCCCCTTGGCTGGACTTCAAGGATTGCTTTATAAACGTACCTACTATCTCGACAGCAGTTGCCCAGGCATGTTGCATCAATGTTCGGACTTGAATTTCGATGCGCATGTCATCATAATCCTTATCCTTGTCACTTCGATATTTATATATTAAATGAATACCCCTATACCCCGATGGCTTAGGGCTATCTATATAATCTTGCTCTTTATGAATTTTGTGCTTTATGCCCCTACTTCCATGTTTATAAATATTTACAAGCTTATCAACTTCAGTTACATCTTTTAAAATGGCGCGGCAGCCACCTATATCTTGGATTTGCGCCATGTTCATGCCGGGGAACCGCTCCAATTTTAATTTAATCGAGGCAAGGCGCTTAATCCGTTGAGCAACTAGACTGTCATTATTGATGCTTTTTGCGGTTCGTCGCAACCTTTTTTGAAATGTATTCAAAGGAAAGTTGTGAGAAGTCCTCCAGTTATTAATGATTAATAGAGCATTATCCTTTTCAGCTAACGTCGCATCGTCTGAAATAAGAATTTCTCCAGCACGATTCACCTCTCGACGTGAGTATTCTGGTTTTGAGTAATAGGCCATTTTATATTCTATTTGACGAGTTGAATATATAACGCATGCAAGCCGCATGCTATTTTTATTTATGTAACCCCCAACTGGCGCGAGTTTAGCGAAGCATAACTCGTGACCAGCCTTTAAGGTGGAGGTTGTACCCCCACTGCTGCAACGCGGCAAACCGGAACCGTGTCGCCTGGAGAAATCCGGGCGGCGTTGTCGTTCAGGCGGGGGAGGCACAGCCTCCCGGCATGTTCGGCACGAGTTACGGCTACGCCTAAACTCGCGCCAGTACCTGGTTGCGCGAAACTCGCGCCAGTCGTGCATCTTGGGGCATGAGTGAGAAGTATAAGATTCACGATTCGCAGCAGCTCTATTTCGTCAGCTTTGCTACCGTCAACTGGATAGACGTATTCACGCGGCGCCTGTACAATGATATTTTCGTGGAGAGCCTGCGCTACTGTCAGCAGCACAAAGGACTGGAACTATATGCCTGGTGCCTGATGACTAACCATGCCCATCTCATTATAAGTAGTGAAACCGCCAACCTTTCGTCCATCCTGCGCGATTTGAAGCGCCATACCTCCAAAACTATTCTGAAGGCCATTCAGGAAAATGAACAGGAAAGCCGGCGGGAATGGATGCTGTGGCTATTTGAGCGAGCCGGGCAACGTAACTCGCATAACGAGCATTATCAGTTCTGGCAACAGAACAGCCACCCAATAGAGCTTCCTTCCAACGAACTCCGACGCCAGCGGCTTGAGTATCTGCACCGCAACCCCGTGGCCGCAGGATTCGTGGATGCACCGGAAGATTTTCTTTACAGTAGCGCCCGTAACTATGCCGGGCGACCTGGTTTGTTGGACGTGCTTTTCATCAGTTAAAACGTTCCGTATAGTACCGCGCTGTCCGAAGCCCAACAATTGCCTAGCTTTACCTCATGCGTACAGCTTCCATTTGTTGGGTTAAGAGTCTACTAGCCCTGCTCGTAGTGGCGGCCGCCTGCTCCTCCCCCGACCAGCAAACCGGCGGACCCACGCAGGATCAGGATGTGCGCGTACGCTACACTGCCCGTCGTGTAATTATGCCTGACCTACCGCAGCGGGGCCGCGTCCTCGACCGGTACGACTCCGTGCTGGTAGACACCCGCCCCCAGTTTCTGCTGAAACTTCCGCGCCGCCCCCCGCTTGATACCCTGGCGCTGGGCCAGCTGCTGGGCTGGGACTCCCTAACCGTGCGGCGACGCATTGCCGATGCCCTGCCCTACACCGAAGCCCCGGCCGGCTATCCGGTTCAGCTCACCCTCACAGCAGCCGAAGCCGAGCGGGTGCGCCGGGATAGCAGCGCCACGGTGCCCCGACTTACCCTGACCGAGCGCCGCCAGCGCATTTACACTACTAAGGCGGGAGCCCCGGTGCTGGGCTACCTGAGCGCCGAGGCCCAGCCCTTTCTCCGTCAGGCCCGGCGCACCGGTCGCGGCCGCTTCTACCGCCTGCGCAACGGTGGCGTAGAAACCTACTACAACGGCCTACTCAACGGGCACCGCGGCTACCTGCACCCACTGGTAGATGCCAAGGGCAAGCAGCACGGCACCTGGGCGAAGGATACCGCCTTTCAGCAAGGCCAGGACCTGCACCTGACAATTGATGTGAAGCTGCAAGCCTACGCCGAAAAGCTGCTGGGCGGCCGCAAGGGCTACCTCGTGGCCCTGGACCCGCGCACCGGGGAAATCCTGGCCTTCGTTTCAGCGCCCGTGTACCAGTCGGCCACCATCACCGCGCCCGACCAGGCCGGGGTGCGCGCCAAACTGCTGGAGCATGAAGACATGCCGCTGCTGAACCGGCCGGCCATGCTGGCCAACCCACCCGGCTCAGTGTTCAAGTTGGTGAATGCTGCCATAGCCTTGCAGATGGGTGCCATCAGCCCCAACACCGGGTTCCGCTGCGACCAGTCGCTGGTGAGCTGCGTGCACGAGCACCCCCGGGCAAAAAACCTGACGGCCGGCCTGAAGTACAGCTGCAACCCCTATTTCTACCAGGTGATGGGCAACCTCATTAACCGCGTGCCCGATAGTCTGGCCACGGACTCGTCGGCTGCCCGCCATTATAACCTGGCCGAGTGGCGCCGCTACGCCCGCTCGTTCGGTCTGGATTCGGTGCTGGGCGTGGACATGCCGCGCGAAGGCCCCGGCTTCCTGCCCACCCCGGCGTATTACGACAAAGCCCGCCGCACCCGCAGCTGGACATACCGCTCCATTTACTCGCTCAGCATCGGGCAGGGCGAAATCAACCTGACGGGCCTGCAAATGGCTAATATGGCGGCTATTATTGCCAACCGGGGCTGGTACTACACGCCCCACCTGGTGCGGGGCATTGGGGAAAGTGGGCCGCTGCACCGCTTCCGGGTAAAGCACCACACGCTCATTGATAGTGCAAACTTTGCGGCGTTGATTCCGGGTATGGTGGCTGTAATGCGCGGCGGTACGGCCGCCAGCTCCAGCCTGGCCGACGTGGGCATAACGGTAGCCGGCAAAACCGGCACGGTGCAAAACGACCAGGGCGACGACCACGCGGCCTTCGTGGGCTTTGCCCCCGCTGATCATCCCAAAATAGCCGTGGCGGTTTATATTGAAAATGCCGGGTTTGGGGCCGAGGCCGCCGCTCCCTGTGCCGTACTGGTAATGGAAAAATACCTGCGCGGCAGCGTAGCTCCGCGCCGCAAACGGTGGGAAGGCCGCATTCAGAAAGAGGCCCGGCGCGAGGAGTAAGCGGCACGCCCGAGGTTAATCCGCGGCATTTAAGCTTCTGCGCCTATTTTCACGAAATTATTTGTGAGAGGAATGTTTAGAGCGTTATATGTTAGCCTGCTGGCAGTGTTGCTGGCCAGTGAAGTAAAAGGCCAGTCGTTGGCGGGCGTGTGGCAGGGGGCGGAAAGTGAAACTGGTCAGCCGGGTATGGCGTGGCCTACAGTGCTGCGCCTGCAGTATGGCGAGAGCAAGACCATGTTTGGAGTACTGTACCAGGAAATTCTGCACGACCCCGGCTCGTCAGTATCCTTCCAGATACAGGGCACCCAGGCAGGCACCCAGCTCCAGATAACTGAAACGCGGGTTTTGTATCAACGATTCCGCGACCCGGATAACTACTGGTGCCAGGGCGCCGTCACTTTCACCTACGACGCGGCCGAAGAAAAACTGACCGGCCGGGCCACCTATCGGCCCGTCGGCACCTGCGACTTCGGCAAGTTTACCCTTTACCGCATCAAGCTAAAATCGGCGGCTACGGTGCCGGCGGGCAAGCCCACCACCATACACGTGACGGGCCGTGAGGTGCAATGGTACGCCGATGCGGAGCTAAACCAGCCGGTAAACCGAGGGGGCACTTTCCGCACCAGCCTTACTAAAACCACTACGTTTTACCTTACACAGGGGTATTATCCCACTTCGCAGCAAACGCCGGTGGCAGTTACTATTCAGGTAGTCCCGCCCAAAAGTGCGCCCAAAACGCCATTAGCTGTTCGCCCGCCGGCAAAGCAGCCGGCCCCGGCTGCCGGCAAAAAGCTGCCCGCCGCTGCTCCGTTGGTAACTACTACCCCCGTGGTGTTACCGAAAGTGTTGTTCTTCCTTGGCACGGCGGAGCTGTTGCCGGCGGGCGAGGCCTCCCTGCATCAGCTGGTCCGGGAGCTGCGTGCCCGTCCTGCGCTCAAAATCCGGGTGGCAGGCCACACCGACCAGGTTGGCGAAGACCAGAAAAACCTGGCTCTATCGGAAAAACGAGCTGCCACGGTAAAGGCCTTTTTGTTGAGAGCGGGCATCGACCCGGCGCGCATCAGCACCATCGGGTACGGCGGGGCGCACCCCCTGTTTCCCTCACCCGATGCCCGCAACCGGCGCGTGGAAGTAGAGGAAATGCGTGATTGAAAATCAGCGTGGTACTTCCACGATTAATCCTACGGGCTACCCTTCGCCGCGTAGTTTAATCTGCGTTAGCTACCATTTGCCGTTGTACTAAGCCCATATACTTCTAGATGATAGCCGGAAGAAACTGAACAGGTATTACGATTTATCTATATAGATTGACCCCGATTTCATCTTCCCCTCCTTAGGCAATGAAGTCAGATAGTGTCTTTTTCCTCCTTCTATCCGCTCATGCGTATCCGTCATCCGTTTGCCTTTGCCCTGGTACCAGTTGCAGCGCTGCTAACTGCCGCTGGCTTCTCTACTCCTTCCGCTGTTGCGCCGGGGGCGCCGGCTAATTTCACACAGGGCATTATTACCACCAGGGTATCGCTGCCGGGCAATCCTTATGATAAACTGCTGAGTCAGATTGACCCCACCAAGGGTAATGTGCAGGCGCAGATGCAACAGCTGGCCATGCGCATGACGCCGGCCGAGCAGCAGCAGTTTCAGGCCGAAGCGGAAAAGATAAATCCGGCCCTGGTGATGGGCGCCATGATGCTGCCCCGCAAAGGCACTATCTACTTCCGTGGCCAGGAAGCCCGCGTAAGCACCGATGGCCTGTCCTATCATCTTGAAAACTACTTCGACGGGGCTAAAAACACCGGTCTGTTCCTTCTGGCCGCCCAGGCCAGCCCCGAGCGGGTAGCTTACACCTACAACGCCACTTCCCTGAAAAAGAGCTGGCAGAGCATTGTGGTGACGGAAGAAGACTATACGCTGAAGACCTCCACCGAAACCAGCCTGATAGCCGGTTACCCCAGCCAGAAAGCCACTTACACCCTGAAACCAGGCGCTGCGGCCCCTGCCACTAATACCGACAACCCCGGCGAGATGAGCCAGAAGCCGGTAGCCCTGGATGTCTGGACATCGGTGCAGATTCCGCACATGCTGAATTTCGCTCACCCTGTGTACGTCAAGGAAAAGTATGGCATCACCAGGCTGGTGGTTTACTTTGATAAGGAACGTCGGCAGAAGATGGTGTATGAGTTTGCCAGTGTGCAGCTCAAGACCATAACGCCCCAGGACCTGCAGATTAAAGCCAACACCCCCATTCTGGACTATGCCAAAGACGAGCTGCAAATCGGTATGAAGTCGTTGGCCATTATGCTGGGCGGTGGCGGCCTCCAGCAGTCGGGCCCGTCTACCGACGACGAATAGTTGTTTTCTGGATCAGCACTTACAACGGCCCGTTCCTACATCAGGAGAGGGCCGTTTTGTATCTCAGGCACCCGAGGCTGCGTTACCTAACCCCAGCACATTTCCGGAGTTATTTGTTCTGTTCCGCATCAGCATCTTACCACCAGCTTCTCTTTATGACCATTACCATCGCCCAAAACTCTACCCAACCACTCACTGTCTCCCGCCTGGGCTACGGCACTATGCGCCTCACCGGCCCGGAAATTTGGGGCGAGCCCGCTAACCGCGCCGAGGCGCTGCAGATTCTCCGGACCGCCCTGGAGGCGGGCGTGAACTTCCTGGACACCGCCGACTACTACGGCGAGGACGTGACCAACCGCCTGATTCAGGAAGCCCTGCACCCATATGCTTCCGACCTGGTGATTTGCACCAAAGTAGGCGCCACCCGCCGGCCCGATAAAAGCTGGGCACCCTTCATCCGGCCCGAAAACCTGCGCACCAGCATCGAAAATAACCTGCGCACTCTTAAGCAGGAACAGATTCAGCTGGTGCATCTGCGCACCATGGGCCACCACGAGGTGCCGTTTGATGAGTCGTTGGGTGCCATGTTTGAGATGCAGCAGGAAGGCCTGATCCAGCACGTGGGGCTGAGCAACGTGAGCCGGGAAGAACTGGAAACCGGGTTGAAGATGGGCCCTATTGCTACCGTGGAAAATATGTACGGCCACGGGCAGCGCACCACCTTAAAACTACCCTACGGGGAGAACCGGGGCGGCGAGGAAGTGCTGGACCTGTGCGAGCAGCACGCCATTCCGCTTATCCCCTATTTTTCGCTGATCAACTCGCTGCCTAAAGCTGACACGAAAATGGCTGACATGGCCCGCAAGCACAACGCCTCCGAGGCCCAGGTAAACCTGGCCTGGCTGCTGCATAAGTCGCCGTGGCTGTTGCCCATTCCGGGCACTTCTTCGCTGGCGCATTTGCGGGAGAATCTGGCTTCCGTAGATGTTCGCCTGAGTCCGGAAGATATGGCATACCTGGGCTAGCCTTGATGCCTTGAAAAAAGGTCGTCGGCTGATTGCCGGAGACATAGGCCGGAATGGTAGCCAATCCATTTCGCATCATGCACCGTCAGCCCCTTTTCACCATTCTTTCTACTCTTCGGCAAACTGCCGGAATTGTAGGTTATTTGTGCGCCTCATGCCCTATTCCCATGCTACATGCCCGTACCTGACCTTTCCCTTAGAACCGTTGACGTGACGCGCTACGTTACGCCGCTGCGCGAAGGCGGCTCCCTGCCGGGCCTTGTGGAGGCCGATGACGGTTTTCTCTACGTCGTTAAGTTTCGGGGGGCGGGCCAGGGCCTGAAGGCGCTAATTGCCGAGCTGATTGTGGGCGAGCTGGCCCGGGCCCTGGGCCTGCGCATGCCGGAGCTGGTGTTCATGCGGCTGGATGAAGCCTTTGGCCGCACCGAGCCCGACGAGGAAATTCAGGACCTGCTGCGCTTCAGCACCGGCCTCAATCTGGCCCTGCACTACCTTTCCGGCGCCATCACCTACGACCCTTTGGTGAATACTATTGAGCCCGGGCTGGCTTCTCAAATTGTGTGGCTGGACTGCCTCACGCTGAACGTAGACCGCACTGCCCGCAACACCAATATGCTGATGTGGCACCGTGAACTGTGGCTCATTGACCACGGCGCCGCCCTCTACGTGCACCACACCGGCCCCGACTGGGCCCAGAACACGCGCCGCGCCTTTCCGCAGGTGAAAGACCACGTGCTCCTGCCCCAGGCCAGCGAGCTGGAAGCCGTGGACGCCGCCAGCCGCGCCCTGCTCACCCCCGACGTGCTCCAGTCCATTCTGGCCCTGGTGCCCGACGAGTGGCTGACCTCAGATCAGTCCACCACGCTCACGGCGGAGGAGCAGCGCCAGAATTACGTGCGCTTCCTGGAAGCCCGCCTGTCCGCATCAGAAACCTTTGTTCAGGAAGCGCAGCATGCCCGCCAAGCACTTATTTGAGTACGCCGTTCTGCGCGTGGTGCCCCGCGTAGAGCGTGAGGAGTTCCTCAACGTGGGCGTTATCGTGTACTGTGCCTCCGAAGGTTTTCTGCAGGTGCGGTGCGCAGTACCGGAAGCCCGCCTGCGCGCCTTTGGCTGCGCCGAGCTGGACCTGCAGGACCTGGCCCAACGCTTGCGGGCGTTTGAGCGAATCTGCCAGGGCCGCCGGGAAGGCGGCCCTATTGGTCAGTTGCCCATTGCCTCCCGTTTCCGTTGGCTCACGGCCCAGCGCAGCACGATTGTGCAAACGTCGCCGGTGCACCCCGGCCTGTGCGAGAATGCCGCCGATACTTTGAACCGCCTGTATGCGCAGCTGGTGGAGTAGTGGCGGGCAAAGCCCCCGACTGAGCGCCACGCCGCGTCTGAAATGTAACATTGTAGGAAAGTAACGTCATGCTGAGCGCAGCCGAAGCACCTTGGTAGTGTAGTAAACCCAACCAAGCAGTAGAGATACTTGGATCCTGCTCAGCATGACGGTCAGAACCGTTGTTCTATCGAAATGACGGCCTTTACCCAATTATTTAACACTTTGATTAAGTATGCTTGCATAACATTTTATGAATATCTCCGTATCTTTGCCTGCACAAACCAGTAAGAGAGAAGTTGATATGAAAAAGACCACCGCATTTTCGTCGTTGTTGCTGTTGGGTGGCCTGGGTTCATTCCGTTACCTGTCGGCCCAACTAAAAGACCTTGATTTGAATTTTGACCTGCGGGGAGAGGATAGCTGCTATTACTGCTAACCGGCCCGTATAACTGAACGAAAAAGCCCTGCCACCTGGTGGCAGGGCTTTTTTATGCCTCAGGCCGTGATTTTGCGGCTCATTCTCAGTGTTTTCCTGACCCTGCGGAAGAAAAGCACATCCATTCTCATTTGATTTCGGTACTTCACGGTATGGTACGTAGTAGGCGTATCACAGCCGTTTCACATTCTCTGTCCCCTACCCTTATGAACCTCAACAGCTTAAAAGACCAAATCAGCTACATCATTGGCCGCGACCTGGCCCGCAACTTCGCCCAGCAGGGCCTGGATCTGGATATTGATGTGCTGGCCGCCAGCATGAAGGAAGGCATGGCCGGTGAGCCCAGCCGCCTCACCCAGGACCAGATGAAAGAAGCCATGGGCCAGCTGCAGCAGCAGATGGAAGCCCTGGAAGCCGACGAGGACGGCGCCAGCACTGCCGGCGCTGCCAGTGGCAGCGACAACCAGGCCGAAGGGCTGGCTTTCCTGGCCGCCAACAAAGACAAAGCCGGAGTGCACACGCTGCCCAGCGGCCTGCAGTACGAGGTGCTGAAGGAGGGCTCGGGCAAGAAGCCTTCGCTCAGCTCGTCGGTTACTACGCACTACCACGGTACGCTCATTAATGGTAATGTGTTTGACAGCAGCTACCAGCGCGGCCAGCCCGCTACCTTCCCCGTAAACGGCGTAATTGCCGGCTGGACAGAAGCGCTGCAGCTGATGCCCGAAGGCTCTAAATGGCGCCTGTACATTCCCTCGGAGCTGGCCTATGGCAAGCGCGGCGCCGGCCGCGACATCGGCCCCGACTCCACGCTCATCTTCGACGTGGAGCTGCTGAAAGTAAATAACTAACGATGCCTGACACCGGGCCGCTGGAAACCTCTTCGACTGCCGTGCCCACCTGGAGCGCGGGCAGCCGTAGCGCCAGCGGCCCGGTGCCGGCTTTTACCACCCCCCGGCCGGCCCTTAACACTACCCTCCCTCCCGTGATGGACGAACCCTTGCCGCCTGTGCCGCCACCCGCTCCCGCCGTGCCTACCATGCGCAGCGAAGATGGCCGGCTGGAGCTTACGGCTACCACGCTGAAGGTTGATGGGCGGGTGTTCAGTCTGCTGGAGCTGGAGGCCATTGAAGTAAAACCGGTGCGCTGGCTGCTCTGGTACCTGCTGGGCGGCCTCACACTGGCTATTTTCACCATGGCCTTTCTGCAAAACTGGCTGCGCACCATGCCCGCCGCCATGGGCATGACGGTGGGAGCCCTCCTGCTGCTTATTGGGCACCGGGGTGCCAAGCGCCTGCGCATTCTGCGGCTGGGCCAGGAAGATTTGTACTATACCCTTTCCGGTGAGCTGGCCCCGTGGCAAACACTGGCTGGCCAGGTAAACCGGCGCATTCAGCAGCGCCATGATGAGCAGGCTGCCATCCTGTTCCAGGCATTTTCGGCGGGGCAGCCTTCCGATGAAGACACTTCGGAAGCGGGTCAGTAAGTCTGCCAGGCTATTGTTTTTTCTTTTGCCTTACCTTTAGCCGCTCTAAAAGCGCAGCAGCAAATATCTCCTTTTCACCATTTTCATGGACGCCAAACACCAGCACCAGCACACAGCCATATCTACGGCGGGCCTGCTTATTGCGCTCGGCATTATTTACGGGGATATTGGTACCTCACCCCTGTACGTGATGAAGGCCATTGTGCCGGAAACCATTACCCAGGATTTGGTATATGGGGGCATCTCCTGCGTGCTGTGGACGCTTACACTGCAAACTACCATCAAGTATGTGCTGCTGACCCTCAACGCGGATAACAACGGGGAAGGCGGTATTTTCTCCCTGTACGCCCTGGTGCGCCGTCGTGGTACCTGGCTCTCGGCGGTGGCTATTGTGGGGGGCGCTTCTTTGCTGGCCGATGGTATTATTACCCCGCCCATTTCGGTTTCCTCGGCTATTGAGGGACTTAAAACGGTGTATCCGCATCTGCAGCAAACCACCATTGTCTACATCGTAATTGCTATTCTGTGCGGGCTGTTTTTCCTGCAAAGCTTCGGAACACAGATTGTAGGCAAGGCTTTTGGCCCTATCATGTTCCTGTGGTTTTCCATGCTGGCGGCGCTTGGCATTTACAGCATCTCTCAGCACCCGGAAATTCTGAAAGCGGCCAACCCCTACTATGCCTACAACCTGCTGGTGAACACGCCGGGCGGTTTCTGGCTGCTGGGCGCCGTGTTTTTGTGTACTACCGGGGCCGAGGCCTTATACTCCGATCTGGGCCACTGCGGCAAAGGCAACATCCGCATCAGCTGGGGATTTGTGAAGCTGTGCCTGCTGCTCAATTACTTTGGGCAGGGCGCCTGGCTGATGACGCAGGTTGGTCAGCACCTGGACGGCCGCAACCCTTTCTATGAGCTGATGCCTTCCTGGTTTCTGCTGATTGGTATTGGTATTGCCACCATTGCGGCCATCATTGCTTCCCAGGCCCTGATTACAGGCTCGTTTACGCTGGTAGCAGAAGCCATTCGGCTGAATATGTGGCCTAAAGTACGCCTTAACTACCCTACCGATGTGAAGGGCCAGCTCTACGTGCCCAGCATGAACCGCCTGCTGCTGCTGGGCTGTATTGCGGTGGTACTGTATTTCCGGGAGTCGAGTGCAATGGAAGCGGCCTATGGTCTGGCTATTACCATTACCATGCTCATGACCACGCTGCTGCTTTCCATGTGGCTGCGGACGAAGCGGGTGCCTGCCGGGCTGGTAGCGCTTTTCCTGCTGCTGTATGGCGCCATTGAGGGCGCCTTCCTTGTGGCTAACCTCATCAAGTTTCCGCACGGCGGCTGGGTATCCGTGGCTATCAGCCTAGTTCTGATTTCGGTGATGTATGTGTGGCTGCGGGCTTTCTACATCAAGCGCCGCCTCACGGAGTTTGTGAAGATAGACCCCTACATGGACGCGCTGAAACAGCTGAGCGCCGACGAAACCGTGCCGAAGTACTCCACGCACCTGGTGTTCATGACCTCGGCCGAGCGGCAAACGGAAATCGAGTCCAAAATCATCTACTCCATCTTCCAGAAGCGCCCCAAGCGGGCCGATATCTACTGGTTTGTGCACGTAGACACCACCGACCAGCCCTACACCATGGAGTACAAAGTGGTGGAGCTGGCCCCCGATGATGCCTTCCGCATTACCTTCCGCCTGGGCTTCCGGGTGGAGCAGAAAATCAACCTCTACTTCCGCAAAGTAATTGAGGACCTGGTGCGCAACAAGGAAGTGGATATCACCTCCCGCTACGAGTCCCTGAGCAAGCAGCACGTGACCGGCGACTTCCGCTTTGTGGTGCTGGAGAAGTTCCTCTCGGTTGAAAACGACTTCCCCTGGGTAGAGCGCCTGGTAATGCAGGCCTACTTCTACATCAAGCAGTTCATTGCCTCCGAAGACAAGTACTTCGGGCTGGATACCAGCTCCGTGAAAGTGGAAAAGGTGCCGCTGGTTATTGCCCCGGTACGGGAAGTTTCCCTGGAACGCGTGTACTAACTGCTGGCTGTTCAGCAAGCAAAACTCCCCGCCTGGTTTGTTCCAGGCGGGGAGTTTTGGTTTTAAGATGCAGCTCTATCCTACCCGTTATGCAGAGGCAGAGCCGAAGCATCTCGCGTGCTGACTCTGTTGGTAAAGAAATGGGAAAAGAACGTCATGCTGAGCGCAGTCGAAGCATCTCGCTAGTGGGGTATACAATGATTACTACCACAACATCAGCACGCGAGATGCTTCGACTGCGCTCAGCATGACCGTCCTGTTTCAACACTGGTCGTTTGCTGGAGGCTTCGCAGTTCTCAGATTGATGTTCACTTCACCTTAACCTCTTTCGCTTTTGAAAACATAAAAGCCGCCCGAGCAAATGACCGGGCGGCTTTTTATATCTGAATGCCTTGACTAGGCTTTGCGCTCTGGCAGCCACTTGCGCAGAACTTTCTGCTGGGCTTCGGTGGCGTTAGGCATCATTTCGATGCGGTATTTCTGCGTGGCGATGGGCAGCAGCGGCAGGATCAGCTCGCGGGTCTGGCCGTCGCGCACGATGAGCAGGCGGATGGGCGTGCCGGGGGCGCGGGCAGTGAGCAGCTTGTTGGGGTCGTCGGTGAGGCGGATGCCGTCCATGGCCAGCAGTTCGTCGTTTACGCTCAGGCCGCCCTGCCAGGCGCTGCCGTTGCGCACTACGCTGGTTACGGTGTACTTGCCGCCGGTGGTGCTTACGTTAGCACCCAGCACGCCTTCGCCGGAAGAGGGTGTGGCGCTCAGCTGCAGGCCGGCATAGCCCAGGTTAGTGGCATAATCCAGCGTTTTGGTGCCGTACACACTCTCGCGGAAGAAATCATCATAGCGGCGGCCGGCTACTTTGGCTACGGCATCCTGGTACTCGGCATCGGTGAAGCCGCGGCCCAGCTGCTGGTAATACCGCTCGTAGAGGTAGCGCATCACATCGTCCAGATTCTTCTCGCCTTTGGTTTCATTGATGATCATCAGATCCAGCATGGCCCCAATCAGCTCGCCTTTATCATAGTAGCTGATGCCGGTGTTGCTGGAATTCTCGTTGGGACGGTAATACTTAATCCAGGCATCAAAGCTCGACTCCGCGGCCGACTGCACTTTGTTGCCGGGCGTATTCTCTACACGGGAAATGCCGTTGGCCAGGGCATCGAGGTAGCGCTGGGGCGTGTAGAAACCGGCCCGCTGGGTAATCAGGTTAGAGAAATACTCTGTGCCGCCTTCGCTCACCCACAGCATGTGGGTGTAGTTTTCGTGGTCGTAATCAAAGGGGCCCAGGGCTACCGGACGAATGCGCTTAACGTTCCAGAGATGGAAGTACTCGTGGGCCACCAGGCCCAGGAAGTTCAGGTAGCTGGCTTCCGAAGAATAAGCATTGCGCGATACGGACAGCGTGGTGGAGAACAGGTGCTCCAGGCCGCCGGTGCCCCGGTCAATGTTATGAATGATGAATACGTAGCGGTCCAGGGGGTTTTTGCCTACCACCCGGTGGGCTTCTTCGCACACGCGCTTCATGTCCGTGAGCAGGCGCTGCTCATCAAAGCGGGGGTTGCCGTACATGGCAATGGTGTGCGGGGTGCCGTTGGCCTCAAACTGCAGCACCTGGTGGGTACCAATCTCAATGGGCGAATCGGCCAGCTCATCATAGGAAGCAGAGCGGAACGTGAAGGGGGCGCCACCGGCTACCGGCTTCAGGCTGGTGGTAACCTGCGTCCAGCCGTTGGCAGGCACTACCGTGAGAGTGCTGGCCAATGCCTTTTCCTCGGCGGGGTACATAAACACGCTGGAGCCGTTCAGGTAGCCGTGTGAGGCATCAATAAAGCTGGTGCGCACGGATAGCTCGAAGGCATATACCCGGTAATGCACCACAAAATCCTGGGCTTTGGGGTGATATATGCGCCAGGTGTTCTTATCAATTTTTTCGGTGCGCAGCTCCGTAGAGCCGGCTTTGGCCGCCAGGCTTTCTACGTTTTTAGAGAATTCCCGCACCAGGTAAGAGCCGGGCGCCCAGACTGGCATTTTCACATCGGTATAAGCCTTGCGGAAGCCCGAGAGGCGCATATCAACTTCAAAATAGTGCGTCTGGGGAGCCGGCATGAGCAGCGTATATTGCAGCTTGGGCGCGGCCCACGCGGGAGCGGCCTGAACGGTAAGCCATAACAGCAGACCTGCCAGAAGGAAACGGAAACGGTGGTGAAGCATGGAAAAGAGTAAGTGAGAAAAGCTGGGTAGCGGACACAGCTATCCGCCAGGAGTTGCAAGATACTGGTGAAAATTAAGTAGAGAAGCGCCGGCGGCCCATTAGCCCCACCGGAACCCCCACCCCGGTACAGCCGTTAGGAGAATACCTTTCCGCTTATATTCCGGAAGGTTCTGCAATTTCATGCGTTATGTCTGGCTAAGCTTTTTTGTTATTGCGGCTTTCATCATTGGTGTCACAATCCGTAACCGCCAGCAGGCAGCCCCCCTGGCGCTGATGGATAACGAGCCGGCTGAAACCGTTCTGCGCCCTGCTGAAAAGGCCAACCGCACGCCGGCCCGCTCCGCGGTATGGAAAGTAGATGCTCCTGCCGCCCCCGTTGTGGCCCGTGCCGACAGCGTCATCCGGTTTGCCATGCGCCAGTTGGGCACCAACTACTGCTATGCCGGCGCCACGCCCGAAACCGGTTTTGACTGCTCCGGCTTTGTCAATTATGTTTTTGCCCGCTTCGGGGTTCCGGTGCCACACTCTACGGCCCTGCTCATTAATACCGGCCGCGAAGTGCCCCGCAGGAGTGCCCGCCCCGGCGACATTGTAGTTTTCACCGGTACGGCCACCACCTCTACTACCCCTGGCCACGCTGGCATTGTCATTTCTAACCCCGGCGAGCCGCTGCGTTTCATTCATTCCTCTTCGGCCAGAAAGGAATCCGGAGTAAAGATCAGCACGGTGGAGAAGACCGATTATGAGCGCCGCTTTATGGCCATCCGCCGCGTGCTGTAAAAGGTGAAATGGAGAAGTAGTGAGATGACGCGTTTAACGCTCCCTTGGCGCCATGCGCGTAGGTGGCGCCCACAGAATGTCAACACCCTATATCACCCTTTCACCACTGGTCTAAACGAACGATGCCCGGGTAGCCTATGCAGTCCTGTTATACAGGCTGCTGGGCTAACCGGGCATCTAATCCTTCAAATCTTACCAAGCGACGAGTCTGGGGTTCAGCCCCGTCATCCTTCGAGTAAGACCTTGCCAGAATGCGGGAACCCGCCCTGAGGGGCTAACAGAGGTTCCGCGCGAAAGCTGTTGTTAAGCGCGTACGGCGGTGAAGCGTACTACATTCGACAGGCTTGGCAGGATTTGTTTGGGACTACTAGACATTTTGTACCTCCTTTCTTTACATCCAACATACCTCTTCCCGCGCTACCCAGCACCTTAGGGCTGCTTGGGGGAGTTGTAGCACTCGCTACGGTTGGTAAAGTTAAAACTCGGCCTGAAGGTTCAAAATGGAAAAGGCTTTTTTTAACCGGGTAGTCCAATTTTAATGACATAACACTGACAATCAGCCGCTTTTTTTTCGGCTTAAAAAACCGGCGGCCAATCATTGGTACTATCCTTGCCTTTGGGGTGCACAGCATTCGTCTTCCGATATTGACATTCTCCAGACTTTGCCTATATTTTCCACTCAAACCCTTCTTTCCATCTATTTCAATGAAAAAAGCTCTGTTTCTCTGTCTGGCCCTCGTGCTGGGACTTGCTTCCATGGCCTCCGCGCAAAAACTATCACCTCTGGGGGTGTGGACCAATGCTGAGAAGAAGGCTACGTTTGAGATTTACCAATGTGGTAAAAAGCTGTGTGGGCGTATTGTCTCGCTAACGGTGCCAAACGACCCCAAAACCGGTAAGCCCAAAACCGATTCCCAAAATCCGGACCCCAAGCTCCGGTCACGCCCCCGCTTAGGCCTGGTCTTCATGCAGGACTTTGAGTACGATGAAGATAACAAGTGGGACGATGGTAAAATCTATGATCCGGAGAGCGGCAAAACCTACTCCTGCTACATGAAAATACTCAGCCCGAACACCATGGAAGTAAAAGGCTACATCGGCTTTTCGCTGATTGGTCGCTCCCAGACCTGGACCCGGGTACGCTAGTCGCTCCTGACCCTAAAAAGAAACGACGCCCAATTTCGGGCGTCGTTTCTTTTTGGGGTCATGTCCCCGATTCTAGTACACTGCTTTAATGTGGTAGCTGCGCCCCCGGAATTTGAAAGTGTCGCCGACGCGGTGATTGGCCATGGCCAGGAATAAGGGCGAAAAGGCGGAAATGGCACAGTAGGTTTTGCCATCCACCTTAAACTCCCCTATGCTCACGGAAATAAAGTACGTGTGCGCGTCGGTTTCCACTACTGAGCCCAGCCCGGGCACTCCGGCCAGCACGTGCGCATCGCGCAGGCGCTGCAATACTACCAGGCCGCGCTCGGCTTCTTCCAGCTGGTGCCCAAACAACTCCCGCTGGATATGGCACGCCTCCCGGAAAGACTCAAACTTATCTTCAATGGAACCCTGATGCTCGTTGGCACTTTCCTGAACATCTTGCATGGCCTGCCGGGCATTGTCGGCTTTCTCCTGCTGAATGCGCAGACACTCAGCTAGTAATGCCTTTTTTAATTGGCTGGGGCTTTGCACGGCAATTCTCATCATCTTCATAGTCAATTCAGTAAAGGACTTTGGAGGAGGCGGTAATTGTAAACTATTTGGATGGCACCGTGTTTTTCCGGGGTACTGATTTTTTACTCTTCTTGTTCGATTTTCTTAAACGTGCCCTTGCTTCCCGTTCCAAGCCATCTGCTGACAGCATGGCCTGGCGCCCGCTCATGCGCACTCCGGCGCAGCGGCGGCGGCATACCCAATGGGTAGCCGAGCAGGTGTACCTGAACTGGCTGGGGCCTTATTTCAAAGCCTATCACTTTAAAAAGACCAACGTAACCGGCCAGGGCTTCCGCGTGCAATTGCTGCGGGAAAGCGGCCGCCAAGGCCTGTTGTTATTCTACGACCCCAGCATTGGGCCCGGCAACTTTCAGCACCTGTTTGACTTCATTGCCGAGCAAACCCAGGAGCTGGGCTATAACCTCTCTACCTCCGACCAGCGCACGGCCGAGCACCCCCGCTACCGCGAAACGATTTATAAGCATTTCCTGAAGCCAAAGCCGAAGACGTGCACGGCTACCGGCCGTTGCCAGCAGCACTACGGCAACGTAACCGTGGATTTAGTCTGCATCAATAATCAGCCAGGATTTATCCGCTTTTTCAGCAATCCGTTCGACGACAGCATCTTCACCCCTGCCCATTCATTTGATGAGCTGCTGGGGAAGATATTCAATCAGCCGCCCGCCGACGAGTTTATTCAAAACCGGATAAAAGCCTACTATAAGAAGTAGCCCTGCCACCAGAATATGGCATTCCTCCTACTTTCACCACTGCCGCCAAATCAGCCTGCTATCTTATCTTACCGGCGTACGAAGCGCAAGCGGCGTACTTCGCCGGAGGGGAAAGTAAGCTGGAGATGATAAAGGCCCGAGGCCAAGGAGCTAGTGTTAAGCTGCCCAGGTGTACCTAAAATATTTTGCTCCTGCACCTTGCGCCCAAGGGCGTCGCGCACTTCGGCTACAGCGCTGGGTTCCGGTAAATAAGCCAGCTCCAGATACTCAGCGCAGGGATTGGGATAGGCGGCTACCTCCGGCAATACAATGGGTTCTGTGCGCTGGCTGATTTCCACGTTGTTGAGTACCCATTGGTCCGGGTCCAGCTCCACGCTGAGCACGGTTCCGGTTACGGGCACGACAGCCAGCATGAGGGGCTCGTTCTGCCAGAGCCGCACGGTTTGGGCGCCGGTAGTGGTGATGATGCGGTAATCCAACTCGGTCCGAAAAAAGGACGTTACGCTGGGCATGGAAGCAGTTTCGGTGGTCTGTAGCTGCACATTGTTGCCTTGCTGACTCCACTGCACTTTAAACGTGGGAAAGCCTTCGCCCACAAACCACTGCTGAAAAAAGTAATCAAGAGAGGTGCCGGCGGCGGCTTCAAAAATGCGCTGCAGGTCCCGGGTGCGGGCCGTGCCGCCCGAGTAGGTTGCCTGGTACATGCGCAGGGCAGCAAAAAACTTAGTGTCATCATGCAGCAGGTAGCGCAGCATATGCACTACCGCTGCTCCTTTTTTGTAGGTGAGCCGGGAGCTGAAGATGCGGCTTACATTGGTGGTATCCAGCACCTGCACGGAGCCGCCCGGAATAACCTGCTTATTGTTGTCGAACATCACGCGCCGGTGGGCCTCATCCATCCACCCCCGCTCTCCTCCCGGATTAAATTTAGCCTGGGACAGGTATTCGCCATAGGAAGCAAAGCCCTCATTCAGCCAGATATCCGTCCAGGAAGCACAGGTAACATTATCACCAAACCACTGGTGGAACAGCTCGTGGGCTGTGAGGTTGAAAGTGAAGCTACTCTGAGTGGTCATCGTCTGGTGCTCCATTCCGCCACCGATGGGCGCCATGGCGTGGCCGTATTTCTCGCGGGCAAACGGATAAGGTCCCACCAGCTGGGAGAAATTATTGATAAAGACCGGGGTGCGGTCAATTTCTGTTTGGAATGTATTTAAAGCTGCCTGGTTATAGAGATAATTGACAATAGGAATAGTAGGACCATTCACTAAGGTTACGCTGGTGGTATATTCCAGATATGGGGCCACGGCCACGGAAATGAGGTAGTAAGCTATGGGGTAGCGCGACTTCCACTCATAACGGTGCTTATCGTTGGGAAGCGGCGTGATGCGCTCCAACAGCCCGTTGGAGCCAACTTTATTCTGGCGCGCGGTAGTAACCCAAACATCCGAGGAATCAGCTTTATCGGTGAGAACCTGCTTGCAGGGAAACCACTCGTAGGCGTGGAAAGGCTCGCTCAGGCTCCACGTCACACTTATGCCGGTGCTTGGCTCCACACTAGTATCCAGAGCATTGCCAATGGCCGCCGAGCCACCGTTGGGAGCAGTGCCCTGATAGTAAACCACCATATCAAACAGCTGACCGGCAGCTACGGGCTGCGGGAGTTTGGCAGTTACGTCGCCGGAGCGGCGGTGCAGGCCGGGGCTTTTTTGCCCGTTCACCAGCACAGAGTCTATGGTATAGGTTTCAAACAGCTCGAAGGCTACCGAATCCAGGGGCTGCCGGCCGGCCCGCGCCCGCAACCACGCCGAGCCGCTCACCTGCCGGGAATTATTCTCCAGGGCCAGGTCCAGCTTGTAGTAGTTAACATCGTACCGGTCCATTTTTTCCCGGTGGCCCACCGTGGTAGCCGGCCGCGCCCGGGCATACTGGGTGCGCGCGGCGGCGCATTGGTCAGCGGCAGAAAGCAGTGCGGCCGAGGGCTGTTGTGCCTGGCTCAGAAAACTGATAAAACAGGCTGCCCAAGCCCCCACTAGCCTCTTCATCATACAAATGACTCCTATACCGGGATTAAAGCGGCAAGGTAGTCAGGAGCCGGCAATCAGCCTCTGCTTAACGAATAAACGAATACAGTTTTTCTCCTATGGCGAAATTCAGGAGTCAGATTGTTGCCACGATTGCATCAACTCTTCAGCCTAAGCCCTAAAACCTAACCCTTCCTAAGCCCTAATAAAAGAACAGGAACACGGTAAACATGAGCACCCACAAAACACCCATGAAGTGCCAGTACATACTGAGCATGCGCAATTGCATGCGCCGGTAAGGGTTGCGGATGAAGAGCAGCGTGCGAACCCCATCCCTGGAAATATGCAGCACCCGCAGAAAGAGGCCCGACATAAAGAGCATGCCGGCCAGCAGGTGCGCTACGTGAAGGGCCGAAATCAGGTAAACATACGTGCCGCTGGCATCGCCCCGGAAGTAAACCCCCTGGTTCATCAGCTCGCGCCAGCCCATTACCTGCAAGCCGGCAAAAATGAGCCCCAGGATAAACGTGGCCCCCAGGCAGCGCGCCAGATTACGGATATCGTCTTCGCGGTATAGGCGGGCGGCCTGCCCCAGAGTGTAGCTGCTGCTAAGCAGCACAATGGTGCTTAGGGAGAAAAAGCGCGGGAAGCTGTACAGCCCGGTGGGCAGCCCGCTCTGCACGCGGGTATGGATGTAGGCCCCCAGTAAAATCAAAAACAAAACCCCGATTCCCGCCATGCCCAGGTACAGGAGCATCAGGAGGGGCGGTACCCGCTCCATGCGGGTAAAGGTGGAGGTGGGCCGGCCTGCTCCTACCTTGTCTTTGCGTTCTTTATCGGAGTTCATGGCGCTGGGGCTGATTGCTATTGGCTAACCAATCCAGCAAGCTTTAGTTTCGCCCGAAACCCCCTCACTGCCAGATCAGATACATCTTCCAAGATACGGAAAAAGCCAAGTTCAGGACAGCAAATGCGCGACTAATTGTTAGCGAAAAAAAGAGCCGATTTTACCCAAAACTGCATTGAAGGTTATCTTGGGAGTACGCCCCGTGCCGAAGGTGACATAGGTTTTGCCGGCCACGCGCAGGTCCAGCACCAGGCCCAGCTGCAAAGCCAGCATATTTAGCTGCTGCAGTGCATTGGGCGCACCCGGGTCTTTGGGTTTTTCCGGTCCATTGCTGCTGGTCAGCTCATCGAGCACCCGCTGACTGGGAATATTCACAATCAGATAGGTGCCGGAAGCGGCAATCTGAATATCATCACCATTATGGGAAATAACCAGCCGGGCTTCCAGGTCCAGCCCGCTAACCAAGCTGCTTAGGCGTCTGGTTAACCACGGGGGTCGCGGGGCTTTCGCCGCGGGTACGGATGCGCACGGAGCCATTGATGCGCCACGTGCTGGGGGCAGCGCCCGGGTTCTGCATATTCGGTACCTGTACTTCCATCTGGTCGAAGGCCAGGTTCATCTCTACCCCACCTGAAAGCTTGGTCAACAGAGAGGCAGCCGTATCGGCCCAGTTAGCGGAGGAGGAAGAATCAGCCATGTGAAAAGAGTAAGGTGATGCCCGTGAGAGCAAAGTGTGGATGCCGATGACAGTTTGTTGAGGACAGCGCCGCCCGGCAAGGGCGAAAACTACCGCTCTCCGCTGGCAAACGCAACTTCGGCGGCTAAGTTATGCGGCGGGCCCTATCCAAAAAACCGGGCTTGCGTATGTGGGCGCAGGCACCACTTGGTGCTCTGCCCTTTGTCACGCTTTATGCACCGTACTTTTTCCTTTCTTTCCTGGCATCTGCTGCCGTTTATGGCCTTGGCGGCCTGCTCCCGGCCGGTTACTTCGGCCCGCCCGGAAGTCGTAACCCCGGCAGCCAATACAGCGGCTACCCCCCCGACCAGCGCGGCCGCCCCCACGCCTAATGCACCAGACTGTGCCCACCCTTTTGGGCTCTATGATAAAATGGAGCTGATTTATAAGCTGGCCGATACCAACGGAAAACCTCAGGGCGAAATCCGGAACCGCGTGGTGATGCTGGAAACCAAAACCGATAAAAAGAGCGAGCTGAAAATAAATACCGTGCTGCTGAAAAGCGGCTTTTATGGCCCCGATAACCAGCTGATCCGGCAGCAGGACCTCACCTTCCATTGTCAGCGCGACACGGCCTTTACCGATGGCATGCAGGAGATGGACTACAATAACCTGAAATCCTTCCGCGACCGGTATTTCGAATATACGCCCACCTCTCTGGCCTGGCCGCACCAGGCGCAGGCGGGCAGTAGCCTGCCCCAGGGCGGCATTCTGGTTGATGTGCATAGCTCGGCGGTAGATATTGCCAAAGTATACACCACCGTCCGGAACCGCCGCGTGGTGGGCGGCCCGCAAAACATAACCACGCCGGCGGGCACTTTCCGGTGCTACAAAGTAGAATCGGAGCGGGAATCGGCCATCAAGCCCAAGCCCGATATCATCCGGCGCACCATCACGTATGCCGTCGACTATTATTCGCCTACAGTTGGCATCGTTCGCACGGAGGTGTATGACAAAAGCCACAAGCTGCAGCAAACCCAGGTGCTGGCCTCCCGGCAGCTGCGCTAAGCGCCGGCCGCGGCTCTGGACCTGGCTACATTGAAACTTCTATTGACAATGTGTGGCCGGTTTCTGTAACGGGCCACGCTTTTTTATGCACGTCCGGGCTGCATGTTTTAGCTTGCAGTATTGTTTGGCAGGCCGCCTAGTAGCGCCTGCTGCCCCTGCCCCCGTAATTACGCCTTTCGCATGTCCGATTTCAGCGCTATCCAGCTTCAGATAAAAATCCTTACCGAACGCCTGCATCATCTCAACTACCAGTATTACCAGCGGGATGTTTCGGAGGTATCGGATCAGGAGTTCGACCAGATGCTGGCCGATCTGCAGCAGCTGGAAAAGCAATACCCCGCGCTGGCCCTGCCTAACTCCCCCACCCAGCGTGTGGGCGGCACTATTACCAAGCAGTTTCCTACGGCCGTGCATAAGCACCCCATGCTGTCGTTGGGCAACACGTATTCGGAGGCCGACCTGCGTGATTTTGATGAGCGGGTACGCCGGGGCCTGGAAGGCTCCGATGTGACGTATGTCTGCGAGCTGAAGTTTGATGGCATCGCCATGAGCCTGACGTATACTGATGGGCAGCTCAGCCAGGGCGTAACCCGCGGCGACGGTACCCGCGGCGACGTGGTGACCAGCAATGTGCGCACCATCAAAAACCTGCCGCTGCATCTGCAGCCAGCCCCAAATCAGCCGAAGGAATTTGAGGTACGGGGGGAGATATTTATGCCCCTGCCGGTATTTGAGGAGCTGAACGCCGAGCGGGAAGCCAACGGCGAAGCCCTGCTGGCCAACCCCCGCAACGCCGCCAGCGGTGCGCTGAAGCTCCAAAACTCAGCGCTGGTAGCCGCCCGCCGGCTGCGCTTTTACGCCTACAACTTCCTCAGCAACCACCGGGACTTTCCCACCCACAGCGCGGCCCTGGAGGCCATGCAAAGCTGGGGCCTGCCCGTATCCGACACTTGGCGGCGCTGCTCTTCCATAGAAGAAGTGCTGGCGTTTATTCATCAGTGGGAAAAGCAGCGTTTTTCCTTGCCGGTGGCTACCGATGGCATTGTGATAAAAGTGGACGATCTGCGCCAGCAGGAAATGTTGGGCTACACGGCCAAAAGCCCCCGCTGGGCCATTGCCTATAAATATCCCCCCGAGGCGGCCCGCACGCGCTTAAACCAAATTCAGTATCAGATTGGCCGCACGGGCGCTGTTACCCCGGTGGCCCTGCTGAACCCCGTACCGCTGGCCGGAACCGTGGTAAAGAGGGCCTCGGTGCACAATGCCAACCAGATAGCCGCCCTTGACCTGCGCCTGGGCGACATGGTTTTTGTGGAGAAAGGCGGCGAAATCATTCCCAAGATTACGGGCGTAGACCTTTCTGCCCGCCCCGCCGACAGCGTGCCCATTGTGTACCCCACGGAATGCCCCGCCTGCGGCACGCGCCTGATCCGGCCCGAAGGGGAAGCGCATTTCCGCTGCCCCAATGAGCGCGGCTGCCCGCCCCAGCGCAAAGCCAAGCTGGAGCACTTTGTATCGCGCAAGGCGCTGAATATTGATGGGCTGGGCGCGGAAACCGTCAGCCGCCTGTTTGACCTGGGCCTGGTGACGGATGCCGCCAGCCTCTACGACCTTCCTGCCCATGCCACCGAGTTGGCCCACTTGGAGCGTATGGGGGAGAAATCGGTACAACGCCTGCTCACGGGCCTGGAGCAAAGCAAAACGGTGCCTTTTGATCGGGTGCTGTTTGGATTGGGCATCCGCTACGTAGGCGAAACCGTGGCTGAAAAGCTTGCCGCGCATTACCGCTCTATTGAAGCCATTGCCGCTGCTTCCGTGCTGGATCTGGCGGCCGTGCCGGAAGTGGGCGGCGTAATTGCCGAATCAGTGGCGGCGTGGTTTCAGGAGGCCGATAACCGCCACCTGATTGAGCGCCTGCGCGCGGCCGGCGTGCAGCTGGCCCTCACCGGCGAAGCCCCCCAGGCTAAAAGCAACCGGCTGGAAGGCCTCACCTTTGTGTTATCGGGTGTTTTTGAGCGTTACAGCCGCGACGAGCTGCAGCAGCTTATTCAGCAGCACGGCGGCAAGCTGACGGGCTCCATCTCCAAAAAGCTGAGCTACCTGGTAGCCGGCGACAAAATGGGCCCGGCCAAGCGCGAGAAAGCCACCGAGCTGAAAGTACCCATCATCAGCGAAAACGACCTGCTGGCCATGCTGCCCGATGAGGAAGCTGAGGCGGCGGAAGTGCCTGCCCTGCCAACCACCGCTGAGCCGACTTTGCCCGCATCTTCTTCGCCGGCAAAAGGCACCGGCATGCAAGGCAGTTTGTTTTAATAGCGTAGTAAGTTACTACTAGTTACGGGCGGCACTTTTCCGCGTACGGCCCTTGTTCCTTTAGTATCCACCTTACCATTTCCCAGACTATGCGCACCTCCCTTTCGCACAAACTGCTGCTTTTGCTCCTGCCGGCGGGCTTTGTTTTTGGGTCCGTACTGGCTCAGGGCACGTTGCCGCCCCCGGCTGATATTGCACCCCGAGCAGCCGTGAAGCTGGTGAAAAAGCATAAAGTAAAGGTGCTGGATGTGCGCACCCCCGAGGAGTTCAATGCCGGCCACGTGCGGGGGGCGCAGAACCTGGATGTGAAGTCGCCGGATTTTGTAAACCAGTTGGCGCAGCTGGATACGGCGCAAACCTATCTGGTGTATTGCGCCAGCGGAAACCGCAGCAGCAAGGCATCTATTCTGATGCGGGAGCATGGGTTGCGCCACGTAGTAAATGCCGGGGCGTATCCTAAACTGAAAGAAGCCGGCGCGAAAACGGAGTAACCGGGCACCAGCATCTGTGCCTTCCCGAAACCAGCTCAAACTCTTACCGAAGGCTGGCTACCACCCTGGGGCACGGCCGGGCTGTAACCATAAACGGCAGGTTGGCCATGGCGGCGCTGCCTTTGCCATCGGAAACGATGACGCTAAGCCGGTAATAACCCGGGGTGCGCGGAGCAATAACCTCGGCCTGCAGCCCGGTAGCTTGGCGGATTGCATTGGGCAGCGGCTCTGTAGGCGTACTTCGCTCCTCGTACCGCTCATTGATTTGCTTATCTGGTCGTATTTCCCAGCGGGCCGTAAGTGCGTCTCCTTCCGCATCGGTGGCGCCTACGTAAGCCATGACCCGGGAACCCACCGGGATGCTTACACTGCTAGAATCCTGCTGCTTGTTCAGCACCAGCCACTCCAGCCGAGGGGAGGTGTTGGCCGGTTTATGGCCAGACCATAATTCCTGCAGCACATCCACCATAGCTGTTTTTTCGCCTTCCGGCGTGAACAAGCCAAACCAGGTGTTGGTGAACTCAAACTTCTGCCCCCAGTAAAACGCGTAGGCGCCAATGCACTGAGCGCGGGCCGCCTGAATAGTGCCCACGTAGGCTTTGCGCAGGTTTTCGGCTCTGTTGGTGCTGGATTGCTCCAGCGGGGCCATCCAGGTGGTGGCCGGTGATTCCCAGTAGCCCAAACCGCCATACTCTGATACAATGTAGGGCTTGGTCCAGCCATAGCCGCGCAAATCCTCGGGCAGTACTTCCAGGCTGCCAAAGGCATTCACGGAAAGGATATCAATAGCCGGGCACCAGGCCTTCACGTTCCGGATCATGCCTAGGTTGCCGGAAAGCGTGGTCGTTACCGGGTGGTAAGGATCCAGCTCATGCACAATTTCGGCTAGGTCGTTGATGGCCTCATAAACCTTCGGGTTCTTGGCATTCAGATCCATTTCATTGCCCAGGTTCCACATGAGCAGGGCCGGATGCCGACGATACCGCAGAACCTGCTTGCGCACGTACTCGCGCTGGCGCAGCACCTGCTGCTCATCATAGTAATCAAACCCTTCCTGCTCCCGCTCCAGCCAGATGCCCAGCATAACGGAAAGGTTATTCTGCTGCGCGGCGTCCATTAAAGTATCGGCAAAATCCGTGGTCCAGAGCCGCACGGAATTTCCCCCGGCCTGCCGGATCGCCTCGTAGTACTGCAGGCCGGCGGCCCCTTTTATATAATAGGGTTTGCCGCCCCGGAGTAGCTGCGCCTGGCCTTGCTGCTGTACCACCTGCACGGGAATCACCCCTGCCGGGACTCCCCGCGCCATGTTGGCTTCTGAGGAAGCCGACGTACGCTGGCAGGCATCTAGTGGCAGCATGCCCACCAAAACCAGGTAAACCCAGATTTTTAGGTGGTAAGGAGATGACGAAGCGTAGTAAAAACCCATAAAACTTACTTGTATATATTTATGAATCTTCTGTACTTAAGTAGTAATCATCAGAACATCCATCTAAGATAGTAAAATAATTACCTTAATTAATTATATTTAATATTAGTTAAGTAGTATCTCTTTTCTATATTAGACCCATAAGACATCAGGTTAATATTCTGTGTTAACTGAGGATTCACTTGGTTAGGCTCAATAGATATCCGGAAATATTTATGCTCGACCTTTCCTCCACCGCACCTATTGCTCAAGCTGCCTCTGCCCCAGAATCAGCCAGCCAGATTCAGTACCGGCTGGTGGCGGGCACGCGCCAAATGCGCTGGCTGGTTTTCCTGGGCGTACTCTGCCTGGGGCAGTTTGTGTACTGGTTTGCTAACCCCGACCACATAGGCTACGCCCCGCTTTTTTGGCTATTGGTGTTCTCCGTTGGCTTTAAGCTGCTGCGGCTGGGGCATGAGTGGTACCACTATGTAAACGTGCGGGAGCCCATTTTACCGCCTGCTCCGGCCCGTAAGCGCACTGTGGATGTTCTAACAACCGCCTGCCCCGGCGAGCCGCGGGACATGATTGTGCATACGCTGGAAGCCATGCAGGCCATTACCTACCCGCACACCAGCTACCTCTGCGACGAAGGCAACGACCCCTACCTGCGCCAGGTATGCGAGCTGCTGGGCGTGGTGCACGTTACGCGGAAGGTGAAAGTAGATGCCAAGGCCGGCAACATCAATAACGCCCTGCGCCAGGCCACCGGGGAGTTTTGCGTGGTACTGGACCCCGACCATGCCCCCACCCCCGATTTTCTGGACAAGGTGATGGCCTATTTTGAGAATCCGGAAATTGGCTTTGTGCAGGTGGTGCAGGCCTACGGCAATCAGCAGGAAAGCCTGGTAGCGCGGGGCGCGGCCGAGCAGACCTACCATTTCTACGGGCCCCTGATGATGGGCATGAACAGCTACGGCACGGCCCAGGCCATTGGCGCTAACTGCACCTTCCGGCGCGCAGCCCTGGATTCCATCGGTGGTCACGCCGCCGGGCTGACCGAGGACATGCACACGGCCATGCGCCTGCATGCCCAGGGCTGGAAATCAGTGTATGCCCCGGTGGTAGTAAGCCGGGGATTAGCGCCTTCCACGCTGGGCGCTTACTACTCCCAGCAGCTGAAATGGTCGAGGGGTTGCTTTGACTTGCTTTTTCACGTATACCCGCGCCTGTTTTCCCGCTTTACCTGGAGGCAGCGGCTGCACTACTTCACCCTGCCTTTCTATTTTCTGTCCGGCATTGTAGCCCTCATCGACTTATTTGTGCCCTTGGCTGGGCTCTGGCTAAGCAAATTCCCCTGGCACGTATCCATTGCCAGCTTTGTGGCGCACATGATGCCCCTGATGGGCGTTAGCCTGCTTATCCGGCTCTCGGCGCAGCGCTGGCTGCGGGAGCCGCACGAAGCGGGCCTGCACCTCACCGGGGGCCTGCTGCGGGTAGGCACCTGGTGGATTTATTCGCTGGGATTTCTGTACACGCTGCTTAATGTAAAAGTACCCTACATTCCCACCCCCAAAGAGGGGGAAGAGCGCAACGAATGGCGCATAGCCCTGCCTAACATTCTGATGCTGGTAGCCTCCCTGGCCCTAGCAGGCTATGGGCTGCGCCTGATGCACGATGCCTATGGCTGGATGCTGGCGGGCCTGGCCGCCCTGAACGCGGGCATCATGATTTCGGCCGTTCTAATGGGCCAGCAGGCACTGCTCAGGAAGCTGAAAACCCTTTTAGATACCAGGCGGCCGGCCCGGGCTATTTCCTGGCGCGTGCAGCAGCTATACGCCTGGATTCACCTGAGCCTGTTGCCGTCGTTCAGCAGGGTAGCGGTTCCGCTGGCCTTGTTTCTGGTATTTTTGGGAGTTGCCGGGCAGTGGAAAGTGGCCAGCTGGATGCTCCAGCGCCAGCGCTATAACAGTGAGCTGTGGCTGCTTACGGGTGATGACCAGGTACGCACCGGCCATATACTAAGCGCCCCCGCAGACCCGACCACGCTGGCCAGCTACTATTCCTTTGTGCCTAAGACCTTAATCCAGGGAGATTTCCCTTTGGCTACGGAAATAATTGGCCTCGATTTTCCGGCCTCGGCTTTTCCTACTGTTTCTCCTCAACAGCTTGCCAGCTACCTGCGGGCCGGCCAAATGCCCATGCTCAGCTGGGCAGTGCCCGAGGGGGCCCTGAAGGATACAGCCTGGCTGGCGAAAGTGCGGGTGTTGTCCCGCTTCCCCCGCCCGCTGATGTTCCGCCCCCAGATTCAGGCCCATAGTGCCCGGGGCTACCGCCGGGCCTGGCAAAAGCTGGTGGATGGGCTGCGGCAAGCCGGCGTGGAGAAAACCATATGGGTCTGGACGCCCCCCGCCTCCGATTCGCTGGCGGCCTATTACCCGGGCATTGCTTCCGTTGACTGGCTTTGCATTGATGGCACCCCGGTAAGCGGTGCTAAGCGCCCCACGGCTACCTATGCCTCTTTCCGGCACCAGGTAGCCACCCGCGCCGAGTTTCACCAGACGCCGGTGATGGTGATTCTGCCAGCCTCCGCCATTGAAATGCCCGCCAGCCAGATTGAGCGGCTCACGTACCGGTACCCTGAAATAAAAGCAGTGGTATTCGGCAAGAAATTGCCCAATACCACTGCTCCCTTAGAACAGAAAGCCAGCTTAAGCCGCCCTACCCGGGTAGATAAGCGCCTGGCCAGTGTTCGTGTTACTCCGTTTTAAATTTAAAAGCTGTTCACCATGCTGTTGTGCAGGGTGCGGGGGCTCCAGTAGCCGCTGGCAATAATACGGCGGATGGTGAAGAGCGGATCCTGCTGGTCCCGCTTTTCCG
The DNA here is from genome assembly GCF_001280305.1 of Hymenobacter sp. DG25A. Classification (NCBI taxonomy): domain Bacteria; kingdom Pseudomonadati; phylum Bacteroidota; class Cytophagia; order Cytophagales; family Hymenobacteraceae; genus Hymenobacter; species Hymenobacter erythromyxa. Next base: position 1,577,575 of record NZ_CP012623.1, read on the forward strand.
CCAGCACGAAGGCCGCTACCATGCCGCGCTTCTTCAGTTCGGGAATGGCCTGCGTGTTCCAGAGGCCGAAGGGGAAGGCGAAGTACTTGATGTCTTTGCCGGTAATTTCTTCCAGCGTTTTGGTGGGCTTCTCGATTTGCGTTACCCAGTCCTGACCCTGATATTTCTTCACGTTGTGGTGGTCCCAGGTGTGCGAGCCGATAACGTGGCCTTCATCAGAAAGCTGCTTTACCATAGCCTTGGTCATGTAGTTGGGCCGGCCGAGGCTCACCGTCATCACGAAAAACACGCCCTTGAAGCCGTGCTTATCCATCTCAGGCTTGGCAATGGTAAACTGGTCCAGGTCGGTGTCGTCGAAGGTGAGCATGACGGGCTTGCTGGGCAGCTTGGCGCCGGTGGTCAGGTAGGCATACAGCTGGTCGGGCAGAATGGTATGGTAGCCGCTGTCGGCCAGCATTTTAATCTGCTTTTTGAACTCGGCTACCGGCACAATGTAATCTTTGGCGGCTTTGGAGTCCTTGGCGCGCCAGTCCCGGATTTGGTGGTAGCACAGAATGGGCACCTGCGGGCGGGCCGTAATGGCGGCCGCATCGGCAATTTTGCTGGCCGGAATGCTGCTGGGGTCGGGTGCCGGGGCCTGGGTGGCGGCGGCGCTGGCGGCCGCGGTGGTATCAGCGGCGGGCGTGCTTACGGGTTGCTCCGTAGCGGCTGCCGGTTTGGTTTCACAGCTGCTGAGCGAGAGGCCGGCAGCGAAAGTGGCCGAAGCCAGGAAAAGCGGGGTACGAAAACGAAACATGTAAGCGAAAAGCGGCCTGCCATTGCGGCCCGGCCATTTGGAAGGAAAAAAGCGAGGAAGCCCGGGCTTTCAGTACCTTCGTCCCGGCTCGTCCACTTTACAAATCAACAGCTTATTTGCCGCATGGACAAACTTGATGTACGTCTTCCTTCCGGTAGCACCCTGCGCACCGCTCTGCGGGGCACGGGCGTGGCCCTGGTTACTCCCTTCACCGCTGCCCCAGGCTATTCCATTGACTACGCCGCGCTGCGCCGCCTCATAGATTTCACTATTGAAGGCGGGGTGGAATACCTCGTAATCAACGGCACCACTGCCGAGTCGCCGACGCTGACGGAGGAGGAACGCAAAGGCATTCTGGACGTGGTTCGCCAGCAGACCAAAGGCCGCGTACCCCTGGTATATGGCATCGGAGGCAACAATACCGTGGCGGTAGAAGAACAGCTACGCACCACCGACCTGGCCGGTGTGTCGGCTATTCTTTCGGTGAGCCCCGCCTACAACAAACCCTCGCAGGCAGGTATTGTGCAGCATTATCTGCGTCTGGCCGAAGCCTCCCCCCTGCCCATTATATTGTATAACGTGCCCGGCCGCACCATGTCCAACATGACGGCGGCCACCACCCTGCGGCTGGCGCAGCACCCCAATATCATCGGCATCAAAGAAGCCAGCGGCAACCTGGAGCAGTGCATGGCTATTGCGGCCGGCAAGCCCAAAAACTTCATGCTGATCAGCGGCGAAGACACCCTTACTACCTCCATGATTTCTTTTGGGGCCGAAGGTGTTATTTCTGTGCTGGCCAATGCCTTCCCCCACCGCTTCACCGATATGGTGCGGCAGGCCCTGGCCGGCAACTACGCGGCCGCCAGCAAGCTGCTCTTTGGCTTCCTCGATATCAACCCGCTGATGTATGAGGAAAGCAACCCGGTGGGTGTGAAAGCCGCCCTGGAGGGTCTGGGCTTATGCTCCGGTGCCGTGCGCCTGCCACTCATGGAAGCCACCGCCGGTTTGAAAGAACGAATCCAGAAGCTGCTGTAAGGATAAAGGCACGTGTCATTGCGAGGCACGAAGCCATCCGTCCTCAACGACATCAGACACTAACTTCTACCAGAAAGCCCTTGACGTACAGTACGTCAAGGGCTTTTTATTTATCAGGGCTTGCTGCGTTTCAGAGGACGGCTTGCTTGGTGCCTCGCAATAACACGTATGCCTCAGCTAAAATTACCAGCCGCTGGCCAGCACATCGGCTACGTGCATGGTTTTGATGGGCTTCTGCTGGCGGCGAATGTAGGCATCGAGGTGCATCAGGCAGCTGGTATCGGTGCTGATGAGGTACTCGGCGCCGGTAGCCAGGGCGTGTTCCACTTTCTGCTCGGCCATGGCTACGGAAATGGCTTCAAACTTTACGGCAAACGTGCCCCCGAAGCCGCAGCAGGTTTCGGTTTCCGCCATTTCAATGCGTTCCAGGCCCTGCACCGCATCCAGCAGCTGGCGCGGCGCCTCCCGAATACCGCATTCGCGAAGCGCGGAGCAGGAATCGTGGTAGGTGTATTTGCCGGGCAGCACGGCCCCGGGAATTTCCGTGATGCCGAGTACATCCACCAGAAACTCCGTCATTTCAAAAATGCGGCGCTGCAAACCAAAGTAGCGGGCCTGGTCAGGGGTGCCTTCAAACAGCTCGGCGTAGGCGTTGCGCACCATGCCCACGCAGGAGGCCGAGGGGCTCACGATATACCGCTCATTGGAATCAGCGGAGGGCGGAAAGTCATTGAGAAACTTGCGGGCCACGGTGCAGCTTTCAGCTTTGTAGCCGGCGTTGTAGGCTGGCTGGCCGCAGCAGGTCTGGTTGGCATTATAGTGCACCTCACACCCCACGGCTTCCAGCACCTTCACCATATTCATGGCGGTTTGGGGGAAAATCTGGTCCACAAAGCACGGAATAAACAGGTCGACGGCAGGCATAGAGGCGAAGTTGAACAGGCGGAATCAGGGCACCAAGATACTCATCCGGGCAGGAAGGCCGGCACTCACATGGGGGCACAAATTCATAATTAACTGGCTATCTTCTGAATCATGGCTTGCCACCGCTGGTAAATAATTTTTCCCGCTTAACATCTCCCCCATTCCGGCGTAAAACCAGCTTTTGTCTTAGTGCCAATTGTTATCTTTCCCTATCCCTCCCATGGCCACTAAACCCAAACCGCATACTACACATATGCTGCCCGGCACGCACGCCTGCCCCACTCCTAAAGGCAAGCTGCTGCTCATTGGCGGGCATGAAAGCAAGGGAGATGAGAGCACAAAGGAAGAGAAAATAGAGGCTGAAAACCGGAACTTCACTTCCATGGCGATACTGCAGCGGCTGGTAGACGAAACCAGTTCCCGGGGGCCTATTGTACTCATTCCCACGGCCTCAGGCTCTCCCAAAGATTCAGCGCAAGCCTATGTAAAAGCCTTTGGCCGGCTGGATGCGCCCAATGTAGAAATATTGGACGTGCGAACCCGCGAAGAAGCCAACAACCCCAAAATAATTGCACTGCTGGAGAAAGCCGGCGCCGTACTCTTCACCGGCGGCGACCAGCTCCGCCTGACGGCCCTGCTAGGCGGCACGGAATTGCAGAAGTGCCTGAAAAAGCGCTACGCCCACGACGGGCTGCTGGTAGCCGGCACCAGTGCCGGCGCCACCGCCATGTCGACGCCCATGATTTACCAGGGCCGAGACGATGCCGGCATGCTGAAAGGCGAAATCCATATTACCACCGGGCTGGAGCTGCTGCATGACGTAGCTGTGGACACCCATTTTGTGGCCCGCGGCCGCATGGTTCGCATGGCCCAGATACTGGCCACCAACCCCGCCTGCATAGGACTGGGCATAGAGGAAGACACAGCGGTGCTGGTCACCAACGGCCGCGACCTGGAAATTATCGGCAGTGGCCTGGTTATGATTTTGGATGCCAAGCACTGCTCGTCCACCAACATCCATGAAATTGCCCCCAATACCCCCTTCACGCTGCGGGGCCTGCGCCTGCACATGCTCAGTTGCGGTGAGCATTTCACTCTTCCTATAGAGCCCCGCATGTACGCTTAAAGTAACCCAAGCAGCAATTGCAATGCAACGCCCCTGTTCAGCCAGAATAGCTGAACAGGGGCGTTGCAGTTACCGGAAGGCTTTCAGCAGTTTTTGCGCTGCTCCGGGAAATACCCGCTAATGCCCGCCAAAAATTTCCTGATTGAGTTTCTGGGCTTCCAACAGGGCATCCATATGCAGGCGCAAATCTTCGCCGTGGGCGGCGGCGAAGCCAATCAGGTTTTCCATCGGCATGTTGCCGGTAAGGGTATCGGCCGCCATGGGGCAGCCACCATAGCCACCCAGGGCCCCATCGAACCGGCGACAGCCGGCGTTGTAGGCGGCCTGTACTTTTTCCTGCCAGGTATCGGGGGTGGTATGCAGGTGGGCGCCGAATTCTATATGGGAAAACGCCGCCGTCAATTCCTGAAAGGGCGGGGCAATGGTGGCGGGCGTTGAGGCCCCAATGGTATCAGAAAGCGCCACAATGTCTACTTTCAGGGCATCCAGCTTCTGCGTGAACTCGCCCAGAACGGCGGGGCTCCAGGGGTCACCGTAGGGGTTGCCGAAACCCATGCTCAGGTACACCACCTGCTCCTGCCCGGTGCGGGCGCATACTTCCTGAATGGCGGCCACCTCATCCAGGGCCTGCGCAATGCTTTTGTTGGTGTTGCGCTGCTGAAAGGTTTCTGAAACCGAGAGCGGAAAGCCGATATAGCGGATCTGGGGGTAATGCGCGGCGGCTTCGGCCCCGCGCAGGTTAGCCACAATGGCCAGCAGCCGCGTGCCCGACTGGCTTAAATCCAATCCCTCCAGCACCTCCGCGGTATCGGCTAGCTGCGGAATGGCCTTGGGCGAAACAAACGAGCCGAAATCCAGCGTGTCAAAGCCCACGCGCAACAGGGCGTTGAGGTATTCGGTTTTGCGGGCGGTAGGAATAAACTCTGGCCAGCCTTGCATTGCGTCGCGGGGGCATTCAACAAGCTTCATCGGGAGCAGATAAAATGGGTGGAAGGCAAAGGTAGAAAAGCCCGCCAAAGACCCGGAAGCTTCCCTCATCAGGAAAAGCGAACCTAAGGCAGCCGGGCAGGGTTTTTCTGGTTGACTTTATACGAGGATATCTTGCTACCGACCTTTCTTACCCGAATTACCTACGTTTTGCTGGCCGCGCTGCTTTTCACTTCCTGTGGTAAACAGCAAACCCTACAAGGTATTTTTAATCAGCCCACCAGCCCGCACGAAGCATACGCCCGCCGCCTGCGCCAGGCCGGTCTGGACCGTACCGCCCTGGGCCGCGACTGGCTGGCCGCCGCCGACCAGGCCCTGCGGGATTCGCTGGTGGTCACGCTGCCGTTTGAAGAAACCGGCTATTTCCGGGCCGAGCGCGCTACGGCCGCCTCCTACCGCTACGCCGTGCGCGCCGGCGAAACCGTGCGCGTAAGCCTGACCCTGGCCGTCGCCACCCAGGCCCACGTTTTCCTCGATGCCTTTGAGCTGCGCCCTGACCGTAGCACGCCCACGCTCCTGGCTTCCGCCGATACGGCCAACCTGGCCTTCAGCTACGTGGCCCAGGACGACCAGCAGCACCTGCTGCGCGTGCAGCCCGAGTTGCTGCGTACCGGCCGCTATACCCTGCGCATTCAGCGGGCGCCTTCCCTGGGCTTTCCGGTGCAGGGCAAAACCGACGCCGCCGTAGGCTCCTTCTGGGGCGCCGACCGTGACCAGGGCGCCCGCAGCCACGAAGGCATTGATATTTTTGCCGGCCGGGGCACGCCGGCCATAGCGGCGGCGGCCGGCTACATTACCCGCGTTATGGAAACGCCCGTCGGCGGCAAGGTGGTCTGGCTGGCCGATGCTGAGCACGGCCAGCATCTCTACTATGCGCACCTGGACCGGCAGCTGGTGCAGTTGGGCCAGAAAGTACGCCTGGGCGATACGCTGGGCCTGATTGGCAATACCGGCAATGCCCGCACCACGGTGCCGCATCTGCACTTTGGTATTTACCGCTCAGGCCGCGGCGCGGTAGACCCCTTCCCGTATGTACGCCGCCCCGACGCCGAACCGCAAGCGCCCCGCAGTGGACCCAACCGGCCGGGCCAGTGGGTGCGCGTGCGCGAGAAATCCGCGGACCTGCGCCGCAGCCCTTCCTTCAAAGCCGATGTACTCACTAAAATCCCCCGGCACACGGCCCTCTTTGTGCTGGGTGCGCAGGCTGACTGGTACCGCGTGGAATATCCGGGCGGAGGCATTGGCTACCTGCCCGTGCAGGCAACCAACGCTACCCTGGAGCCCCTGCGCCGCGAAACCCTGCCCGCCATAACTGACCTACTGGCTCAACCATTTCTGGGCGCCCCGCAGCTGGATTCCCTACCCGCCCGCAGTACGGTGGCGGTCCTGGGCGAGTACGGCCTGTATCGGCTGGTGCGCAGCCAAAATGGGGAGGTGGGCTGGCTACTTTCGACTCCTAAAAAATCGAGCACGTAGTGTTTCTCCAGCTGCCATAAAACAAAAGCTCCCACCAGAAAGGCGGGAGCTTTTGTTTTATGGCAGCTGGCAGCAGAAAGCTTATTCGGCTACAATCACTGCCTTGTTCAGCTTGCGGGCGAAGGCAATGCGCCGCTCACGGCCGCCGGAGGTAATGTAGTCGAAGCCAACGGATTTGTTGTCATCCCGCACCGCCTGCCAGGCTTCCTGGTCAGCTACGGGGGCCGTTGTCATGGAGCGCGGAATAGCCGGGGACGTGAAACGGTCTTCGCGGAAGAAATTGTTCATTCCCTTCAGAATACCAATTTCCTTGTCGCGCACGGTGGCGGCTTGTGGGTCTTCCAGTTCCCGCTCATCCAGCAGGGCCAGGGCAGGAATCACTTCATTCCGAAGCGTATCGCCTTTGCTGCTCGTGATTATAAAACGGGCCTGACTATTGAGAATTTTGGTGCCTTGCAGCAGAAGTACAAAATTATCCTTGTTCTTGGTATCAGAGAAATGATGCGTGGTGCGCACACTATTCAGAATGCTCTTCGAGGTAAGGCGGGCACGTTGGCCTTCGGGCGTAGGCGTAAACACCCGGTCGGGGTTTTTGGACGATGCTGATTCGCGCTCTGTAGTAATACAGGACGACTGCACGAGCAAAGCAGCAAAGACAACAGGGAGGAATAGTTTTTTCATTTTAATGAGAAACAACGTCGGGCAAGGTGGTAATACCTGCGCGGGCAAGCCATCTATGGGGCGCCCGGGAAACACAAGTAGGCAGAGAAACTCCGCTGAGCGGGTTTTAACGGCTTCTACGCGGGAATGGGCCGGAAGTTAAGCAACCTGCCAACTAAAGCAAACCAATCTCCAGGCCAGCACTCCATCCGGGCAGTTCCGGCCACGCCTCCGCCTCCCGGCCCTTATACAGGGACGATAACCGCCGGCGCACCACCAGGGCATAGCGCGAAGAGCCTACGCGCGCGCTCAGGCCATACTGCCAGCGCTGGGCGTAGCTCAAATCATGCTCAGATACTTTTAGCACTTTGGCAGGACCAGTAGCGGGCTCATCCCGGTAAGCGTGCGTAGTAGCGAAAGCCCAGCCACCCCAGCCACCCACATCCAGATACCGCCCTATCACGTTGCCACGGTGACCAATGTTCAGGCGTACAAATCCGCCCAGCTGCAGTTGCTGCCACGTGAGGCTTTCCCGCTCGTGCCGGAGGCTGTTGGGCACCATTTTCGCATCGGTCTGGAGCAGGTTGGCGCGCAGGCGCACTGTCTGCAAATCGGCTCCCAAAGCCAGTTGCTGCGAGAAGCGCCATTTCTGCCGCCAGCCCAGCATAATCTCCCCCGAGCTACTATACTTGATGGGCGCCCCCGCCTGATTTTGGCCTACCAAGGCATTATAGCCGGCGTAGAAATGCTGGAAATAGGCGCGGTTTGGCCCGGTAAGCTGCACCACGGTATCCGAGCTAACCTCATTAAACGCCAGCACCCGCTGGGCCCGGGTACTGGTGGCCACCCCGGCTATCAGCAGCGCTGTCAGTAAAAAGCTACGTCCATTCATTGGGAAACAGTGTAAGCCTGGGTGTAGCCTTTGTAGGATGCCCGTACCTGGTCGCCGGGTTGCAGCGTGCTCAGGGCCCAGCTGGCCACGTAGCGCTGGGTTACTTCGCGCACTTCGTACCGGCGCAGGACACCGCGCGCATCAGCCACGTGCAGGTATACATAGGCGGGAGCTGCCAGCGGCAAACTTGTTTTTGCGTTGAGCGGCAGCGGCGGCAGGGCAGCCAGCGGGCGGTTGGGCTCATCCAGCTGCAGGGGCAGCGTTTGCGCGGGCTGCGCGCTGGCTTCGGGGCGCAGTATCAGCTGCAAAAGGCCGTTTTCTTGCCGCACAAAATCAAAGGTGGGCCGGGTGGCCTGCTCATGCGGCCGCAGAAAGTAGGCGGCCTGCGGGCTGCCGTACCCCTGCGCATAATCAAAGTAAGGGTACAGCGTGGCCGATTTCTCAATCTGCTGAAAGAGCTGCATGGCCGTGAGGCCGCGCTGCCGCTGCCAGATGCAGGCGGCAAAGCCGGCTACCAGGGGGCTGGAAAAGGAAGTGCCTTCGTTGCGCTCAAAGCCGCCCGCAGGGCGGGCGGTAATGGCAATGCCAAAGGCCGCTACGTTGGGTTTGAGGCGGCGCTTGGCCGTGGGTCCCCGCGAAGTAAAATCGACGGGGAGCCAGGTAGCCGGGTCGAGGCCCCCTACCGCCAGCACGGAGTCGTTGTCGGCGGGGGTGCCTATTACGCCCCAGCTCTGGTTGTCGCCATCGTTGCCGGCCGAGCATACCACCAGCATGCCCTTGCGCACGGCCAGAGCGGCAGCACGGGCCACCAGACTGGTGCGCCCATCCATCTGCTCCCGGAAATAGCGCCTATCGGTGTAGCCCAGGGAGGAGTTGATGATGTCGGCACCGTGTTTATCGGCCCATTCCACGGCGGCCAGCCAGGCTTCTTCCTCACTGTACCGCTCGCTGTGCTCCCGTTCGGTGCGGGCCAGCAGATATTCAGCGGCCGGAGCCAGCCCGAGCGAAGTGCTGTCATTGAACTGGCCTGCCAGGCAGGAAAGCACCTCCGTGCCGTGGTCGCCGTAGGCATATACCTGCGGCTTCTGGCGGATAAAATCCCAGGTATCGGTTATCTGATGGCCCTTCAGTAGCTTCTGAAAAGCCGGATGGGCGTCAACACCCCGAAAACCCACATCAAAAATGGCAATGCGCATACCATGACCATTTAGTTGGGCCTGGTGCAAAGCCGGACTACCCAGAGCGCTGGTTTGCCGGCGGGCCAGTTGCAGGTCTTCCTCACTGAGCGGCTCGGCGGCCACGGCGGCTTTCCGGCGGGCAGGCAGCAGATCAGGCGTAGCGTTGTAACGGGCCACTACTTCCCGCACGCCGGGCAGGCGGCGCACCTGCGCTATCTGGGCCGGGGTAGCCCAGCAGGCCACGGCATTAAACCAGCGGCTGACCGAAGTAACGGAATCTACGGTGCTGCGCAGGGCCTGCACATAGTCGGGACGCACGGGGAAGTCGGTGCTGTCGGCGGCGGGCAGGTGCTGGCGCTGGCGGCGCAGTTGGGCCGGGGCGGTAAAGTACTGCTGCGGGTTCAGCTGCATGGCCCGCTTATCGCGCAGAAAAACCCAGTAAGGCGCCGAGGACGGGTTTATGGATTGTGCAGCTGAGGGCCAGGGCAATAAGCACATACTCAGCAGCACCACTGCCCACCGTGGGGCCATTCTCTTACGCATACCCGGTATTCTCATGATAAACCACTGCCCCAGCAAAGCGGGCTGAAGGTACACGTATGGCCTGTATTTCCGCAAATTTTCAGACAGCCGCTGCCCGTCGCGGCAAGGCGGGCGGGGCGTTGCGCAACTGTCGAGCGCTTCGGTTCGTTTTTAAAGCACGCATACCATTTTCACTTACCCCCTAGTCTCTATGTCCTACCGCCTCCCCCATTCTGTGCTTGCCTCTATGCTGGGTGCCAGCCTGTTAATTGGCACCTCTTCCTGCGTATCGACGAAAAAGTACAAAGCCCTGCAACAGCAGAACTCTGACCTGCAGGCTTCTAAAGCAGCCCTGGAACAGGAAAAAACCCGCACCGAAGAAGAGCTGCGCAACAATTTGAGCAACAAGAATCAGCAGGTAAATCAGTTGAATGAAAACCTGAGCGGCGCCCAGCAGGCCAACTCGGCCCTTTCAGCCGACCTGCGCACCAAGGAAGCGCGCATTGCCGAAATGCAGCGCATTCTGGAGCAGAAAGACCAAGCCGTGAAAGCCCTGCGTCAGAAAGTAGCCGATGCGCTGTTAGGCTTTAATGCCAACGACCTGCAGGTAAATCTCAAAAATGGCAAAGTATACGTTTCTCTTTCTGAGCAGCTGCTGTTCAAATCGGGCTCTACCAAAGTAGACCCCAAAGGCCAGGAAGCCCTCAAGAAGCTGGCGGCAGCCCTGAAAGGCAATCAGGATGTGAATGTGCTGGTGGAAGGCCACACCGATAATGTGCCCATTGCCCGCGGCACGGCCGGCATGAAGGACAACTGGGACCTGAGCGTGCTGCGTGCCACGGAAATCACGCGCATCCTGACGCAATCCGGCCTGAGCTCTACGCAGGTGACGCCCTCGGGCCGCTCGCAGTACGTGCCGGTAGCCGCCAACGACAACCCGACCAACAAAGCGCTGAACCGGCGCACGGAAATCATTCTGACCCCCAAGCTGGACGAGTTGTTCCAGATTCTGGAGCAGAATTAACTCAACCTACCACAGCATCAGCATAAAAAAAGCCCGGCGTGCCGGGCTTTTTTTATGCTGTCATTAAAGCGTTTCTCCTCCGCCAAAGGGGAAAGTATGAATCGGTTGCCAGTGCTGCCCATCGTGCCGGAACAGGGTGATGTTCTGCACCGGGAAGGCCGCCTGGTAGTGCCGCTGGGCAAACTGCTCCCGCAGCCGGGGCACCAGCTTGGCCGGCAGGTCGCGGGTGGCCAGCGTCATGTGGGGCGTGAACGGGCGCGAATCTTTGGCTGCCTTGGGCAGCCAGGCCGCGCACTGCGTCTCCAGCTCTTGTTGTAAAACCTGCCACAGAGGATGGGGCAGAACCCGCACAAACAGGGTGCGGTGCCCGAACCAGTCAAAATCCTGCACCTCGGCCGGAAACGCCGGCAGCTGTTGTGCCACGCCCCGCAGGCAGGCCACCAGGCCCTCCTCCTTGTCTGGGGGCTGATGCCACGGCGGAAGAAGGGTGATGTGCGGGGGCAGGCGCACGGCATTACGGCTGCCCGTTTGCTCGTGCACTTCCTGCTTCATGGCCCAAACAGCGCTATACACCGGCTCCGGGGCCAGCACAGCTACCAAGTACATCATGGATAAAATAGAAAGGAGGAATTGAGCATACGTAAAGTGTGTGCTCAATTCCTCCTTTCGCTCCGGAAAAATTACAATCCGTATTTGCTGAGCAGGTACACCAGCGCGGCCATGCTGGCGTTGCCCAGCTCCAGCTCCCGGCGGTTTACTTTATCAAAGGTATCGGCGGCGGTATGGTGGATGTCGAAATAGCGCTGGGAGTCACAGTCGTAGCCGATGAGCACCTGCGCCTGGTCTTTCAAGGGGCCGATATCGGTACCGCCGTGGCCGGCGGTAATTTCCCCGCTGCCGTAGGTGCGGAACAGGGGCTGCCACTGCTGCAGGCGCTGCAGCATTGCCGGCGTGCCTTCAACGGAGAAACCGCGTGGGGTAAATCCACCGCCATCAGACTCCATGGCCGCCAAGTGCTTTTCGCCGGCCGTTTTGGCCAGTTCAGCATATTTGATGCCGCCACGGTTGCCGTTTTCCTCATTCATAAACAGCACTGCCCGGATGGTGCGCTCGGGGCGCTGGCCGGTGGCTTTCAGTAAGCGCAGCACTTCCATGCTTTGCACGCAGCCGGTGCCATCATCGTGCGCACCTTGGCCCAGGTCCCAGGAATCGAGGTGGCCGCCTACGGCAATAATTTCATTGGGGTATTTAGAGCCTTTGATTTCGCCTACCACGTTGTAGGATTTCACCTCGGGCAGCTGGCGGCAGCTCATTTCCAGCTCGAAGGTGAGCGTGGGGTTTGCTTTGAGCAGGGCGCTGAGCTGGTCGGCGCCGTTGGTGCTGAGCGCGGCGGCGGGCACTTTGGTCACCTTGTCGTCGTAGCTCATGGTGCCGGTGTGTGGGTAGTCGTCGTGGGCCAGGGAGAGGCTGCGCACTAGGGCACCCACAGCGCCGCGCTTGGCGGCTTCAATGGCGCCTTTGCGGCGCTGGTCGCCGGCCTCGCCGTAGGCATGGCCGGTTTCCACGTAGGTGGGGTTCATGGGCCGGTTGAAGAACACCAGCTTGCCGCGCACTTTGTCGTCGGGCAGGGCGGCCAGTTCCTCCCAGGTGCGCACTTCCACTACCTGGGCTTTCAGCTTGCCATTAGTACCCACTGAGCCGCCAAGAGCGCATACGTTGAAAGCAGTGCCTTTGCCTTTAGCGGGCTTGGCTTCGGCTTTTTCCCTGGCTCCCCGCTCCCAGTGCGGCACCATAACTTCCTGCAGATACACCCGGTCCAGGCCCATCTTTTCCATTACCTCTTTGCCCCACTGCACTGCCTTTTCTGCCTGCACCGAGCCGCTTAACCGGCCCCCGATGGTGCCGGTGAGTGTGCGGAGATTTTCGTAGCTCTGCCCCCGCAGCAGGGCTTCGTCGTAGAGGCGACGGATGGTGAGTGAATCGGTTTTGGTTTCGGCAGACTGGGCAGCGGCGGGCAAAGTAGCGGCAGCAGCCAGCAAACCTGCCAGTAAGCCCCGGCTCATGGGAAAACGCATATTCAGGAGAAAGAAATGGAGATAAAACAGAAGCTACCAACCCTATAGAAGGTTGGCCGGCTAAAGTACAAGAAAACGACAGCCGGGCTGCACCAGCAGTGCACAAAAGCCTATCGGGTGGCGCCAAACCGCCGGGCTAAGGCCTTAGGACGGTCCTTCTCCTTTCGGGGCACCTGCACCTCCAGTAAATAATCATATTGCAAATCACCGATAGCCGGTACGGGGCGCTCAGCGCCTAAGGCTTCCACGGTTTCCAGCAGCGTGTTGGAATGGCCTACGATGAGTACCGTGCGGCCCGCATAATCTTTACGGATGCGCGTGGCCAGGGCTGGCAGCTGCTTGGCATCATATACTTCCGGAGTAAGGCTGCGGGCGGCGGCCAGCGGGGCAGCGGTGGCCCGGGTGCGGGTGGTATTGGTGGTAAAAATGGCCGCCACGTTGCGGTTCAGCAGCGAGTCGCGCAGGGCCAGGGCACGCTGCTCTCCCTCGGGCGTTAAGGGTGGGTCCGCCAGGCCGGGGGTAAGGTCCTTTTCCGCGTGCCGTACAATGTACACGGTGGTAGGGGCCAGTTTGGAAGTACAGGCGCTGGCCAGCAGCACGACCAGCAAAAGGAAAGAGCGAAGAAATGCTTGCATATGCAGAGGGAAAGAAGTTTCTGGCGGAAAGTTAGGCTGAAACTGCGGAATCTGGCGGCTGTCGCTGGTTACTTTAAAATACATGAAAACGCCTCATCGTCAGGGCAGCTAAAACTCGTTTGAATTCCCAAAGGACAAACTGGCTTAGCCGCCTAGACGAAGAGGCGTTTTTCAATCGATAGTCAGAATGCTGATTCTCTACGCGTGGCGCTTGGCCAGCGTAGCGTGGTCGGGGCTCAGGTCCCAGCTGGCATTCATTTCGGTGAGGCCGTGCAAGGCCGTCAGATCAAACTGGCAGGCTACAACGGAAATGTAGTTGTTAGACAGGGCCCACTCATCGGTATCCTCGCCCTGGTCCAGGTTCACAAAGGAACCAATCAGCCAATAGTAAGGACGCTTGTGCGGGTCGATGCGCAGGTCGAATTTTTCCTGCCACTTAGCGCGGGCCTGGCGGCACAGCCGGATACCGGCCAGCGCCTCTTCCGATTTTTTGGGAATGTTTACGTTGAGGGCCGTGCCCACCGGAATGCCGTGTTTCAGAGCCTGGCGGGCAATGTGCTCAATCCAGGGCTCGGCGTGGGTAAAGTCGGCATCGTGGCCGTAGTCGCAGAGGGAAAAGCCAATGGCCGGCAGCCCTTCAATAGCCGCTTCAATAGCCGCCGACATAGTGCCGGAATACAGCACGTTCACGGAGGAGTTGGAGCCGTGGTTGATGCCGGACACCACCAGATCGGGCTGGCGGTCTTTCAGCACGTGGTGCTTGGCCAACTTCACGCAGTCGGCGGGGGTGCCGCTGCACTCGTAGGCTTCCACGCCTTCATCATCGAAAATGGTGCTGGCATCCAGACGCAGGGGGTTGCCAATGGTAATGGCGTGGCCCATGCCCGACTGGGGCGAGTCGGGCGCCACCACTACCACCTCGCCAATGCGGCGCATTACCCGCACCAGCGTCGCAATGCCGGGGGCCGTAATGCCGTCGTCGTTGGAAATCAGAATCAGCGGTTTGCGGGTATGTGCAGTCACAGGATCAGAGAATTAGAATAAAACAGACCGTAAAGGTAGGGAGTTGCGGGCTGGCGTAGGTGCCGGGAGCACGCTAACAACTTGCTGCAAGGTGCGTATGTTGCGGCGTGCAAAATACTCTTCCCCGTCTGCTTTGCGGCCTGGCGTTGGCCAGTCTGCTGTCTGCCTGCGAAGGCCCCTCTACCCCGACCGGTACGCCTGCCTCGGGGCCGCCTGCTGTTTCTACTCCCGCCCCGGCAGCAGCCCAGCCTACTCCTCCAGCGGTGCCGGCGGCCGCGCCGGATACGGCGGAGCAGCGCTATTACATCTTTGATAAAGGCACCGTAGGGCGCAACTTCATTCGGCTGAACATGACGGAAGCCGCGCTGCTGGACCGGGTGCCCAAGGCCATGCTGAAGAAAACTACCCGCCAGTTGGAAGGCATTGAGTACCCGGTGTATGAGCTGCGTAACCCGGACCACCCGGAGGCACCGCCCACTATTCTGGAGCTGGTAGGTGATGAGGAAGAAGGCTACCGGATATGGCGCATTCAGCTGCACGATGCCCGCTACCGCGCCGCGCAGGGCGGCGTGGGTGTGGGCTCTACGTATGGCCAGGCGCGCCAGGCCTACGGCATTCAGTTTGTGGAGCGCGGCGACATGGGCCTGGTGGCTGTATCGGAGGCTGCCCAGATTTCCTGGCTGCTGGACGCCAGTACCCTGCCCAACCCAAACGCCCCGGTGCGGCGCCCGACGGATGTGCCCGACGCCACTAAAATCAAGGGGGTATTACTTTTCCGGTAGTGCGTTGGGCCTGGGCGTTGCATTCCGCTATAATTCCTGTACTTTGGCAACCTCACAAGCCCTTTTTTCCTAACCACTACGCTACTTATCCGGCCATTGCTGCTATGAAAGCCTTGCAGAACTTTTACCGTTTTCACGACTTCGGCCTACTGCTGCTGCGCGTAGGAATTGGGGTGATGTTTACGGTGCATGGGTATCCCAAACTGATAGGAGGCCCTGAAACCTGGGAAAAAGTGGGGGGGGTGATGGGCCTGCTGGGTATTCATTTTGCGCCCGCCTTTTGGGGCTTTCTGGCCGCCGTGGCCGAGGCCGTAGGCGGGCAGCTGCTGGCGTTGGGGCTGTTTTTTCGGGTGGCCTGCCTGTTTTTGCTGGGCACCATGATTATGGCGGTTATCAGCCACCTCAGCCAGGGCCAGGGCTTTAATGATTACTCCCACGCTCTGGAAGCTACTTTCCTGTTTGCCGGTTTGTTTTTCGCGGGCCCGGGCCGCTACAGCGTAGATCAGATGCTGTTTCCGCCGCCCCGCCTGCGCTACTAATTTTTCCCCGAAGCAACTTTCCGGATTCCCTCCGGCGCTTCCCGCTCCGGAGCGCTTCTACCCAGAACGCCCCCGCAGCGGGAAGCGCCGGAGTTTCCATTTCTAAACCACCCTCCTGCCCCGGCTTTTCATGTTTCTGCTCCTACTTACTACGGCCCTGCTGGGCACCTCCCCCGCTGCTCCGGCCCCCGATTGGCGCACGCCCTTCGAGAAAGGCAACGGCAACACCACAACCACCTACCAGCAGTGCATCGACTACTACAAGCGGCTGGATGCTGCCTATTCTGAAATAACGATGCGCGAAGCCGGCCCCACCGATGTGGGCCGCCCGCTGCATGAGGTGGTCATTTCCCTGGATGGCGACGCCGACCCCGCTTCCGTGCATCAGAAAAACCGGCGGGTTATTCTCATCCAGAACGGTATTCACCCCGGCGAGCCGGAAGGCATTGATGCCTCTATGATGCTTGCGCGCGACTACGTGCAGAAAAAAGAGCTACGCCGCCAGTTGGAAAACGTCACGCTGGTTATCATTCCGGCTTACAATGTGGATGGAATGCTGAACCGGGGCACTTCCTCCCGCGCCAACCAGAACGGGCCGCAGGAATATGGCTTCCGCGGCAACGCCCGCAACCTCGACCTGAACCGGGATTACATCAAGCAGGACTCGCGCAACGCCCGCTCCTTTGCCCAGCTGTTTCAGCGCTGGCAGCCCGATGTGTTTGTGGATACGCACACCTCCAACGGCGCCGACTACCAATACACCATGACGCTCATTGCCACGCAGAAAGACAAGCTGCACCCGGCCCTGAGCAACTATATGGAAAAGCAGCTGCTGCCCGCCCTGTACGGGGATATGAGCAAGCGCAAGTGGCCCCTCACGCCCTACGTAGATTTTGAGGGCCGCACCCCCGATGCCCGCGGGCTGGTAGGCTTTCTGGAAACGCCGCGCTATTCCACCGGCTACACCACGCTATTCAACACCATCGGGTTTGTGACGGAAACGCACATGTGGAAGGCCTTTGCGCCTCGCGTGCGCGTCACCTACGACTTCCTGGATGTGCTGATACACACCGTGCACCGCGATGCGGCCACCATTGCGCAGGCCCGCCAGACCGCCGCGCAGCAAACCGCCGTGCAAACCTCTTTCCCGCTGGCCTGGCAGCTGGACACCACCCAGGCTACCAAGTTTGAGTTCCGGGGCTACGAGGGCAAAACGAAAACCAGCCAGGTAAGCAACCTGCCCCGCCTTTATTACGACCACAAAGCCCCATATAAGCGCCCTATCCCTTATTACAACACCTTCCGGCCCACTGTAACGGTAACCCGTCCGCAGGCTTATGTGATTCCCCAAGCCTGGGGCGAAGTGCTGGACCGCCTGCGTCTCAGCCACGTGCGCCTGCAACGCCTCACGCGCGACACCACCCTGACAGGCGAAATTTATTCCATTGCTGATTACAAAACGGCACCCCGGCCCTACGAAGGCCATTACCTTCACTCTCAGGTGCAGGTAAAAACACAACAGCAGGCCCTGGCCTTCCACACCGGCGACTACGTAGCCTGGCTCGATCAGCCCGCCGCCCGTTATCTGGTTGAAACGCTGGAGCCGCAGGCCACCGATTCGTTTTTTGCCTGGGGCTTCTTCGACAGCATCCTGCAGCAGAAAGAGTATTTCTCTGACTATGTATTTGAAGACCTGGCCGCAGAAATGCTGGCGAAAAACCCCGCCCTCAAAGCCCAGCTGGAAGCCAAGCGTCAGGCCGACCCGGCCTTCGCCAAAAGCGCTGCCGCGCAGCTGGACTTCATCTACCGCCAGTCGCCCTACTACGAGCCTTCTCACCTGCGCTACCCCGTACTGCGCTGGCAGGGTGCCGCGTTAAAAGGCATACTGAAGGAGGAATAAAACGTCTTGCTGCAATTGTCCGTCATGCAGAGGCGTCAGCCGAAGCATCTCGCGTGCTGACGTTGCCACAGTAACTGTCATGTCGAGCGGAGGCGAAGCATCTCGCTAGTGTGGTATACCTTGGCAACGAAGCGGTAGAGATGCTTCGACTGCGCTCAGCAGCACGGTCTTTCCATTACCTATTTCAATCCAGCTCTCATCCAAAAGAATGGCTGTCCTCGAGTTAAATAATCTATCAAAAAACTACGGTCGCACGCAGGCGCTTCGGGGGCTCACGCTGACCGTAGAGGCGGGCAGCGTGTATGGCTTGCTGGGGCCGAATGGCAGCGGCAAAACCACCACGCTGGGGCTGGCGCTGGGCGTGCTCAATGCCAGCAGCGGCACGGTGCGCTGGTTCGGGCAGCCCATATCCTCAGCCAGCAAGCGGCGCGTGGGGGCCATGCTGGAAACGCCAAACTTCTTTCCCTACCTCACGGCCCGCCAGAACCTGAAGGTAGTGGCCGCCGTGAAGCACGCCGAAGATGGGGCCATTGATGATGCGCTGGAAGCCGTGGGCCTGCTGGCCCGTCAGCATGATGCTTTTTCTGCCTACTCCCTGGGCATGAAGCAGCGCCTGGCCCTGGCTGCAACCCTGCTCAGCCGACCCGAGGTGCTGGTGCTGGACGAGCCCACCAACGGCCTGGATCCGCAGGGCATTGCCGAAGTACGGACCCTCATTCAGCGGCTGGCGGCCGAAGGTAAAACCATCATAATTGCCAGTCACCTGCTTGATGAGATTGAGAAAGTATGCACCCATGTGGCCGTGCTGCATCGGGGCGAGCTGCGCGCCGCCGGCCGTGTAGCCGACATTCTGGCCACCGCCGACCGGGTGGTGTTGCGCCCCGCGGCCGGCACTCCTGCCACCGCCCTGCCGCACGCCCTGGCCCAGCTTCCCTGGGTTAACGACGTGCAGCCGGAAGCTGACGGACGCCTCAGCGCCCAGCTGGCCGAGGGCTATGACCCGGCCGCTTTAAACCGGGCCCTGTTTGAGCAGGGCATTGTACTGGCCGGTCTGGAAATGCGCCAGCGCAGCCTGGAAACCCAGTTCCTGGCCCTCACGCAGGCACAGTAATCCTTCTACTTCAACACTCTTTGCCGTGCTGTTTCGCGCCGAACTCCGCAAAATTCTTCCCTATCGCACCGTCTGGATTATCCTGCTGCTGTTTGCCCTGCTGCTAACGGGCTTTGTGGCCATGAGCGGCGGCACCGTTATCAATGGAAAGCCCATCGGCAACTCCCTGTACGCCTTTCCTGAGCTCTGGAGCCGATTGGGCTACGTGGCCAGCTACTTCAACCTGCTGCTGGGCATTCTGCTCATCATTCTGATTACCGATGAGTTTCAATTCCGCACGTTTCGGCAGCAGGTGATTGACGGGCTTTCCCGCGCCGAGCTGGTGCAGGCTAAGCTGGGCGTGGCCGGGGCGCTGGTGGTGTATGCCACGCTGGTAGTGCTGGCTGTGGGCCTTTTCTTTGGCCTCACGCGCGGCCCCCAGCCCGCTCCCGGCGCTATTACCGCCGATTTGAGCGCGGTAGCCCTATATGCGCTGCAGGCCCTGGGCTACCTGAGCTTGGCGGCTTTGCTGGCCTTTCTGGTGCGCAAAAGCGGCG
Organism: Hymenobacter sp. DG25A; assembly: GCF_001280305.1. Classification (NCBI taxonomy): domain Bacteria; kingdom Pseudomonadati; phylum Bacteroidota; class Cytophagia; order Cytophagales; family Hymenobacteraceae; genus Hymenobacter; species Hymenobacter erythromyxa. The sequence continues at coordinate 1,596,796 of NZ_CP012623.1, forward strand.
CGGCCATCATTTCCTTTCTGGTGTATATGTGGATTGCTGAGCCCCTGCTTCGCTCCCAGCTGCCCGATGAGTTGGACCGCTACTTCCCGGCTAAGCTGCTGGGCAGCCTCACACCTACTCCCGGCCAGGAGCTTTTAACCACGGTAACCGGGCCCACCGGGGCTCTTACGCCGGCGCAGGCAGTGCCTTTTGCCCTGGCTTACATTGCCTTGTTCTGGGGCCTGAGCTACCTGCTGCTTCGTAACCGGGATTTATAGTTTTCCGCCCGCTTAAGGCATGGCAGGCCGGGGTTGCAGCGAGTTGGCGTAGTTCACGATGTAGGCCAGCTCCCGGGGCACCCCAAAATTGAGCTTGTTCTGCTTAGCATACTGCTCTATCTGGCGGCTAAACGTTCGGAAGTAGTTCAGCAGGTCTTTTTTGGGGTTGCGCAGGGGCACAATTTCGCCCTGCAGAGTAGCTAGGTACAGCATGTCTTTGATTTCCGTCAGGCTACCGTAGCGCGTACCGGGCGGGCCATACATACCGCGGCTGAGGCCCCGGTTATACGGATCTACTACGTTGCGCTCTACCAGTTCCTGGCGGCGCAGCAAGAGCGTGGGGCCCGCGCTCAGCTGCTCAAAAAAGGCCGGCGACTTAAAGTCCGAATAGTCCTGGTCGCGGTTCCAGCGGTAGGTGCGAAATATGCGCGTCCGGGTGGTATCCCGCTGGTTACGGCGCATGGCAACAGCGGGCGTATATAGCGGCGGGTTTCCGTAGAAGTAGCCGTTGCGGGCATCGTAAAAATCATCGTAGCGGTAGGCGGGCAGGTTATTCCCCACTTCTGCCTTTACCGCAAAGGCCTTCACCGCTACCGGCGACAACGTGCTGACGGTCTGATCCGGCCGCGTGATGCGAATCACGTCTTCGCTCCGGTGCAGAATCAAAGGCCCCCGAATGGTGTCGCCATTGGCCAGGAGCACCGTGGCGCCCGCAAACTCCTGCACAAAGCTGCGCTGAGCCTGCGCGGCAGGTACCAGCGCCGTGAGCAGTCCACTCAGCAAAATCCAGGATAAACCGTGCCGTTTCATAGTCATTGCCTTAGAAATATATGGATTTTCAGAGCCTTTTCCAAGGACTATAAGGCGGACAAAGTCAGACCCATACGCAGTGCCTTTTACTATTCTTGGGCAGGCTCGGGAGCACTGATGGAGTTGGCATAGTCCACGATCAAAGCAAGCTCCCGTGAAAAGGAGAAGTCCAGCTTGTTTTGCCGGGCATACTGCTGAATTTGGCGGCTTTTGGTATGATAGAAGCCCAGCAGGTCCTTTTTGGGTTTACGCAACGGCACTACCTCCCCTTGCGGCGTACCCAGGTACAGCAGATCCTTCACCGGTCGGTAAAATCTGGTTTCCTGATTGTAGGTGCTGGAATTACTATAGGCACGAATCACGCGCTTCTCCAACTCCTGACGACGCAACAGGCATACAGGCCCATTGCTGAGCTGCTCAAAGAATACCGGTAATGTAAACTTGGAATTCGCCTGGCTGCGGTTCCAGCGGTAGGTGCGGTACACCTTTACGTGCAACGTATCCAACCGGGTAAGCCACAGAGGAAGCGCCTGTTTGTAACTCGACCGGCTATTGAAGGAGTACCCGCTACTGTTTGCGTAGCCGATTTGCCTCATGGATAAATCATCGGGATGGGGCTTTTTTTCGGGATAGGCTTGATTTTCGGTCAGGTTATTATCTACCTCTCCCTTCACTGTAAAAGATTTTACCGCAATAGGTGAGAATGTGCGCACCGTCTTATCCGGCATGGTGATGCGGATAACATCCTCATTGTGGTGCAAAATCAGTGGCCCCCGAATAGTGTCGCCGTCAGCCAGCAGTACCGTAGCCGCCGCAAAGTGCTGTACATAACTGGGCTGCGCCTTCACTTTTGATGGACAGATAAAATATAGCAATCCAATTGCCAGAACCTTTAGATCTAATTGCCTTAGAATAGTCATAGTCGTGAAATATAGGGAGGTTGTGGCCGTTTACAACACTCCACTTCCATTTCTAACGGTCTATACTTTCCTGCTGCAAACGGATGCTTTACGGCTGCCCCGGCGCCCCGCCCGCCGCCCAGCGCAGGGTAGCTTGCGTTTGGGCGTATTTGGCCTGCAGCTCGGCCAGTTTTACGCGCGCCAGCACCAGGCTGGCTTCCCGGGAGTTGAGCAGGAACACGGAGCTTTCCCCGTTTTCGAAGCGTGTCTGCTCGCCCTCGCGCAGGCGGCTGGCATTGCGCACTACCTGCTCCTGCAGGGCCAGCTGCTCGCGCAGGGCTTCCCAGTCGTTGGCGGCGGTTTGTACTCCGGTCTGAATGTCGCGGGTATTCTGCTGCAGATCCAGCTGGGTTTCCTGCAGCTTGAGGCGGTTTAGCTGGATTTTGGCCCGCTCCTGGCGCAGCAGCAACGGATACGCAAAGCTCAGACCCAGCTTGTAGTTGTTTTCGAGGTAGGTGCCGCTGAGGCTGGCGGGCTTTTCCGGATTGAAGGGCTGCCCGGCCTGCAGCAGGTTATACTCCACGGAAAGCTTGGGCAACAGCTTGTTGGCAAGCACGCGGCGCTCCACGCCCAGCTGGTTTAGCTTGGCCTGGTTTTTCTGCAGCTCCGGATGCACCTGCCCGGCTACCTGGGCCAGAGCCCACACCGAATCAGCCGAAAGGGGACGCCACTCGGTGGGGCCGGGCAGCAGCTGGGGGCGGGCCGTGGCCGGCAGCTCGCGGGGCTGCTGCAGCTCGTCCCAGAGGTAGTTGCTGAGCAGCAGCGTGGCGTTCCGGAATTGCACCCGGGCCTGACTGAGCACTGCCTGCCGGTTCTGCAGCTCTGTGAGGGCCTCCACGGAATCAATAGCGGCCAGGTCGCCGAGTTGTACGCGCTGCCGGATGGCCTGCAGGCGGATAAGGGCCAGGTCGGTATTCTGGGTCAGCAGCTGCAGGCGCTGGTAGCTCAGGCTCCAGTCCCAGTAGTCTTTGGTGGCCTGAAGCAGCAATTTGTTGAGGGCGCTGCGCCGTTCTGCCTCGGCCAGGCCCTGCAGGGCCTGGGCCTGCCGCACCGCGGCCCGGCGCTCATCCATGAGCAAGCCCTGCCCCAGCGGCACCGAAATACCCACGTAGCTCAGGCCCGCGGGCGAAGTGCTGCTTTCCGGATTGATGTAGGGTCCTACGCCCCGGTCGAAGCCCGCTTTCACATCCAGGCCATACCACACCGGAATGCGCAGCTGGGCGTCCCAGTCATGAAAATATTCTTTGCCGCTGAAGGTCTTGCCGTAGTATTTGCTGGTGGCGGTGGGGTCGAAAAGGCCGCGGGCGTAGCGCACCTCCTGCAGGGCGCGCTCCGGCAGCAGGCCGGCTTTGCGGGCCACGGGGTGGCGCAGCGCCACGTAAGTCAGTAGGTCCGGCAGGGTGAATATTTGGGCTGAGTCGACGGGGCGGGATTCCACTACTTCCGGCATACCGGCCGGCGGCCAGTTGCCGGCTACCTGGGCGCGCCCGGGCAGGGAAACCAACATAATACCCAGCAAAAAGGCACACTTCAGTTGTTTCATTTGCCTTCCTCCTCTCCCCCGCTATCGGCGGCTTTGGCGGACTTGCCAGCCTTGGCCTCTGCCACCGGGCTGCCCACAAAATTGGGCGGAAAGCCGTTCAGCTGCCGCCACAGCTCATACCAGATTGGCACATCATCCAGCAGGGCCCAGCCGTACACGCCGGAGCCTACCCGCAGGGGTTGTGGCCAAGGCTCCAGGTCCGGATCGGGGGTAACCAGAATGCGGTACTGCCCCTGGGAGCCAATATTATCAATGACGGCCACGCGGCCCCCAAACGTACCAAAGCTGGAGCCCGGCCAGCCGCTGAACACAAGCGCGGGCCAGCCATCAAACTGCAGCCGCACCTTGCGCCCAACGGTGAGCAGGGGAATGTCCATGGGCTTCACGTACAGCTCGGCGGCTAGGGCCGGGGTTTGGGGCATCACCGTCACAATCGGCTCGCCTTCCTTTACCATCTCGCCCAGGCCCTCTTTCAGGGCCCGCACCACGTAGCCATCCTGCGGGGCCTGAATATAGTAGTAGCCGGCTCTGATGCTGAGGTTAGCCAGCTCATTGCGCAGCTTGGCAATCTGGCCTTCACTATCAAACTGATACGCCACGGCCGAGCGCCGGTCCGATTCTGACTTGGCCAGCTTATCTTGGTATTCGGCCTGCAGCGAGGACAGCTCCAGCTGGGCATTGAGCAGCTCCTGCTGGCTGGCCCCCACTTTGTTCTCGGCGGACTGCTGCTTGGCGGTGCTTTCCTGGAACTTAAGGCGGCGCTGTTCCAGCTCCGTCAGGCTTTTTAATCCCTGTTTGTAAAGGGCCTCCTGGCGCGTGAGCTGCTGGCGCGCAATTTCCAGGTCGTTGTTGGCGGCGCGCAGCTCGGCCTGGTCAGAGTTCAGCTTGAGGCGCGTCTGGTTTACTTTGTTGCGGGCTTTGTCCAGGCTGATGCGCAAACCGCTGCGCAGGGCCTGCTGCTGAGAGCCCAGGGCCACCGTTTTACCCCGGTTTTCTTCCAGGGCCGAAATTTTAGCCTGCAGCTGCTCCCGGGTGCGCTGTAGCAGCTGGGGGTCGAAATATTTCTCCTTGATTTCAGTGATTTCAACCAGCGTATCGCCCTTTTTTACCAGCTGGCCTTCCCGCACGTGCCAGCGGGCAATACGCCCGGCAATGGTACTGGGCACGGTTTGCGGGCGGTCCTGGGGGCGCAGAGTGGTCAATTGGCCGTAGGAGCGGATGTTCTGCGTCCAGGGCAGAAACCCGGCCAGCAGCACCAATACCCCCAGCGCCCCTACCCAGCGGGCCAGCGTGCGCCCCATGGTGGGCGTTTGCACCCGGGCAAACGAGCGGAAGCGCGCTACCGCCGGGTTGGTTTCATCCAGGGGATTTTCAGCGAAAGGCATTGGGGGTAAGTCTAAGCTTGTGTGAGTAGTACTATCTCGCCGGTGGCAGGGCGGCTATTTATGCCAGCAACGATTGTAGTTCCGGCCGTTTCGACATCTCCGCAAAGGGCCCGTCAGCCAACACGCGGCCGGCGCGCATGAAAGCCAGGCGCGGGCACAGGGCCAGCTCGCGCAGCTCGTTGGTGGCCAGCACCACGGTCCAGCAATGTTCCGGGGCCAGCACCCGCGTGAGAATGCGCAGCCGCTCCATAGGCTCTACGCCGGGCAGGAAACTATCGAGCAGCAACAGGCGGGGTCGGCGCACCAGGGCCCGTGCTAGCAGCAGCTTCTGGCGGAAGCTATCGGCCAGGGGGCTACCAATGCCCAGCGGCGCCTGCAGCCCGCCCAGCCGGCTGTACACCTGCTCGCGCAGGCCCACCAGCTCCAGGCTCCAGGCTACATCCTCAGGGGAGATACCGGCCTGACCCAGGGTTATATTCTCCAGCACAGTGCCCTCAAACAGGTTCTGGTGCGAGATATTATCCCCAATGTGCAGGCCAATGGTAGCAGCCGATAGGTCCTGCATAGCCAGCCCATCACACGCCACCACGCCTGAAAAATCAATGAGCTGCCCGGCCAGCATCCGCAGCAAGGTGCTTTTTCCGCTGCCATCGTGGCCCGTCAGGCCTAGATGCTCGCCGGCACTCAGGCTCAGGGTTACCTCCTGCAGGGTCACTTTTTTACTTCCCGGGTATTGGTAGCCCAGATCCCGTAGTTCCAGCTGCAGCCCGCAGCGCCCCGTGGGCAGGGGCATTTCCGAACCGGCCCGCGGGGGTATTACCGGCAGGTCCAGCACTTGGCCAATTTTATCAATGGAGGTCAGGGCATCATACACCACATCCAGCTTGATTAACACCTTCTCCACCGCCGATATGATGAGGATTATCACAATTTCGGCGGCCACAAACTGCCCAATGTTCAACTGCTTGTTTATCAGCAGCCAGCAACCTATAATTAGCAAAGCCGCCGTGATGAGCGTTTTAAAGGCGACAAAACCGAAGTATTGCGTGAGCAGCACCTTGAAATGCTGCTGGCGGGCCGTGAGGTAACTACCCACCAGCTCATCGGTGCGGTTGTAAGCCAGCTCCTCCCGCGGCGGGTACCGAAAGGTTTGCGCCGTACGGGCAATGTCTTCCAGCCAGGCCACTACTTTATACTTGTATTTCGATTCCTGCAAGCTGGTGCTTAGTCCTTTGGGGCTGGTGAGGCGCAGCAGCAGCCCCAGTACCAGTACCAGCAGCACCCCGAAAGCAATGAAAATGGGGTGATAGAATGCCAGCAGAATAAGCCCGAATAGAATTTGCAGGGCGGCGGCCGAAAACTCCACCAACAGGGTAGCCAGGCCTTTTTGCAGGGTGGGTGTGTCGAGCAGGCGGTTCATGAGCTCGGGCAGGTACTGGCCGTTCAGCGCCTCGGTGCGCACCCGGGGCAGCCGCACGGCAAAGTCAAAGCTGACGCGGGCAAACAGACGCTGCTGGATAAACTCCACCAGGTACAGCTGCATAACCTGGAGCGCCCCCACCAGAAACGTACCCACCACAATAAAGCTGATGAGCACCACCAGGGAAGTACTTACATCACCACTGCTCACAAACCCGATAACGGACTGTACCCCCAGCGGCAGCGTGAGGCTGATGAGGCCGGCCAGCGCGGCATAGATGTACAGGTAGGTGATATCCCGGCGTTCGGCGGCCAGCAACCGGAACATCCGTTGGCCGGGCGTTAGTCTCGCTTCGGTTTGGTCTGCCATGGTCTTCAAAAATGAGGGTAAATGGGAAGCATCCGTTCCTGCCGGTTGCGAGCAGGTACTACAACAATCCCGGATTGAAGCTTGTGCCGGTTGCTCAACTCAGCACGCCAAAAACCAGGGATTCCAGAAATGCATAAATCTCCTTTTCTGCGGCCTGCTGCGGGTCGGCATCCGTGAGAGAAGGTAGGTGCCGGGCAAAGAACAGCTGCTTGCGGGCGGCCTCCAGCAGGGTACTTACCAAAGCGTGTGGAAAAGCATAATCCGGATTTATATCTTTTACTACCAGGGTGATATCAGCCACCAACTGTTTGTATTCGCGGAACAGCCCCACCTTGTTGTCTTCGTCTACGCCGTGCGTGAGGTAGGCTTTGGAGGCCTCGTTTATCACCAGGCGGTAAAGTGCGGCTTCATCCAGCTGAGTGGTGGCGGGGTCATCGTGGTGGGCCCGGGTGAGAATGCCCAGGATAAGCCGCATGCGCTCCGGCGCACTGGCCACGTTGTGGGTATGAAACCGAATCTGGAAGCGCAGCCAGGCCCAGTACCACGACATCAGATACACCAGCAGCCGGTGCTTGTTCTCAAAGTAGCGGTACAGAGAAGCTTCCGTGGACTCCATGCGCGCCGCCAGCTTTTTGAAGGTAAACTGCTCAAAGCCAATTTCATCAATCAACAGCACGCTCTCCGCCACCAGGCGGCGGCCCAGGTCGGTATCCTGCGGGTCGCGCAGGTACAGGTTCTTGTTCAGGTCAATGCGCAGTGCGGTGCTCATGAGGCTTGTGTGTAAAAAGGGGCTTTACTTTCAGGGCCTATCTTCGCTATAGGCTGGCAGGAGCTTCGGCCGCAAATATAGAAAAACTTCTTTACTAGATAGTAATACTATTACAAATATTAATTTTGCTTTGAAGCAACATTTCAAGCATTCCTGAAAAACAACCAGAACCCAACAAAAAAGCCACCCCGTGCAGGAGTGGCCTTTTTTTGTTGGATTAGCTAGTAGAAGTTGCACCAGCGAGACAGGAAGAAACCTGCTGGTTTCCGGGCCTCACCGGCGGTTGATTAACGGCTAAGCCGGACGCAGCTTGCTGAGAATGGTATGGCCCAGCTTATCGCGCTTGGTGGTGAGGTAGCTTTGGTTATGCACATTGGGCTCAATTTCAATAGCCACAGTATCTACTATTTCTAGGCCGTAGCCGATGAGGCCGGTGCGCTTGCGAGGGTTGTTGGTGAGCAGGTGCATTTTGCTGATGCCCAGGTCGCGCAGGATTTGCGCGCCCACGCCGTAGTCGCGCTCATCCATCCCAAAGCCCAGCTCAATGTTGGCTTCCACGGTGTCGCGGCCCTGCTCCTGCAACTTGTAGGCCTTCAGCTTGTTGAGCAGGCCAATGCCGCGGCCCTCCTGGTTCATATACACCAATACGCCTTTGCCGGCCTTTTCAATCTGCTGCATGGCATGGTGCAGCTGGGGGCCGCAGTCGCAACGGCAGGAGCCGAAGATGTCGCCGGTAACGCAGCTGGAGTGCACGCGCACCAGCACCGGCTCGCCGGGGGTCAGGTCGCCTTTCACCAAGGCCAGGTGCTGGGCCCCGTTAGAGCGCTGGGTGTAGGCATACAGGTCAAAATCGCCCCATTCGGTGGGCAGTTGCACCGATATTTCGCGGGTGATGAGGCTTTCTTTCTCCAGGCGGTACTTGATGAGGTCCTGCACCGAAATCAGCTTCAGGTCCCACTTTTTCGCTACTTCCCGCAGCTCGGGCAGGCGGGCCATTTCGCCGTCTTCCTTCAGAATCTCTACCAGCACGCCGGCGGGCTCAAACCCGGCCAGACGGGCCAGGTCTATGGCCGCCTCAGTGTGGCCGGCGCGGCGCAGCACGCCTTCTTTGCGGGCTTTGAGAGGGAAAATATGGCCGGGTTTACCCAGCTCCTCGGGCTTGGTATCTGGGTCGATGAGGGCGAGGATGGTTTTGCTGCGGTCGGAGGCAGAAATACCGGTGGTAACGCCGTTCTTCAGCAGGTCAATGGAAACCGTGAAGGGCGTGGCGTGCAGGGCCGTGTTGCGGCCTACCATCAACTCCAGACCCAGCTGCTCACAACGGTCTTCCAGCAGCGGGGCGCACACCAGGCCGCGGCCGTGGGTGGCCATGAAGTTCACAATTTCGGGAGTGGCGCAGCGGGCGGCACAGATAAAGTCGCCTTCGTTTTCGCGGTCCTCGTCGTCTACTACAATCACCACTTTACCGGCGCGGATGTCGGCAATGGCATCTTCAATCGAATCAAGCATACTGGCTGTGTTGGGCGGGAAAAAGAAAGGCACGCCCGGCATGTAAACCGCAACGGCGGCGCGAAGTTACGCCTCTGGCCGCAGCCGGCCCAAGGTTGGTTTATTTTCGTAGCTGCGGGGCAGCGGGGCGGCTATTCGGCGGCCAGCTCCGTGGCCCGCTGCCGGGCCGCCTGGATGCCGGCAATCAGGGTTTCGGTGAGGTTTCCCTGGGCAAAGCGGCGCAGGGCGGCCTCGGTAGTGCCGCCTTTGGAAGCCACGTTGGCAATCAGCTCATCCAGGTTTTTCTCCGAGTTATTGAGCAAATGGTAGGAGCCCAGCATGGTCTGCTTTACCAGCAGGGCCGCCACCGACTCGGAAAAACCCATCTGCCGGCCGGCTTCTATCATGCCCTTCACCAGAAAATAAAAGTAAGCCGGGCCGCTGCCGCTCAGGGCCGTCACGGCATCCAGCAGGCTTTCATCTTCCAGAAAAATTGACCGCCCGGTGGCATTCAGCAGATTTTCTATCTGATGCAGGCGCAGGCGCTCTACTTCCGGCGCTGCCGAGAAGCCCGTGATGCCCATACCCAGCAAAGCGGGAGTATTGGGCATGGCGCGCAGCACCTGGGCGTGGCCCAGCTCCCGCTGCAGGCGGGCAATGGGAATGCCGGCCATAATGGAAAGTACCACCTGTTCCGGCCGCAATATGGCCGCCAGCTCCCCGGCCATGGCACCAAAATCCTGAGGCTTTATGGCAATCAGAACTACGTCGCAGGTGCTGACCTGGGCATCCAGCAGGCCGGTGGATAAGGCCGGATGGGCCTGACGCAACAGGTGGCAGTGAGCGGCGTGGCGGCCAATGAGGAGCAGGTCCTGCGGCTCCACCAGGTTGTAGTGCAGAAAGGATTTGGCAAAGGCCAGCCCCATGTTGCCGCACCCCACAATAGCAATCCGCAGTTGTTTCATGTTGGATGGTCAGATTTTAGTTTTAGCGGCCTGTTCAGGGCCAGGAAGGATTCTGCATGAACCCTACACTATGAAGCAGGAACAATCAGAAGCCAGCAAATAGCTACAAACCGCCGGAAAACTACCTGGTGGCCTGCTGAAAGCGTTGGGTGGGTTGCCACACAGTGGTTTTGATGCCGCGCATAAAGCGCCAGAACCCAACCAGCAAGGCCGCATTCATGCTGTAAAAATGCGTAATAAAGCGCAGTAGCCGGTTGTGCTGCCCGGCTTTGCGCAGCACCCAGTCCAGCACCATCAGCAGCGGCAGGCCAAGCTGGCCCAGCAGCGTTAGCTGATAAAACCAGCCGGCGCCCTGCGCTACCAGCACCCCGTTGGCCACCAGCATCAGAAGCAGCAGCAAGGGCGTGAACCAGCGCAGCACCTTGTGCGACCAGAAGGCATACGCCCGCCCCGACCACAGCGGCCAGAGCAGCCCCCGGAACACCCGCAGGTTCTGAAAATTGCCGGCCGAGATGCGCGCCTTGCGCCGGAATTCTTCCGGCAGCCGGTCTGATACATCTTCGTAGCACACAGCCTGCAGTTCATTAATGGCCTGGTAGCCCGCACGCAGCACCGCAAGGGATATGTAGAAGTCGTCGACGAGGAAGTGGGCCGGGGCAGGTTGGTAGGCAGCGCGGCGCACGGCAAAGCAGCCCCCAAAGGCACCTATCATAGCGCCCCACACCACGCCTTCCTGGTACTTAATAAGGTTTTCGCGCTCCAGGTACGCTTTTTCCTGACCCGAAATACCTTCTTCTCGGTGCTCAGGGTTCAGGATATTGCCGCCCACCAGGCCAATAGCCGGGTTATAGAAATGCCTGACCAGCTGGTAGAGCGTATCGGGGGCAAAAAACACGTTGGCATCGGTAAGAACCAGCACCGGGGCGGTGGCTTCTTGGGAAAGCGCCTCCATAACGCCGGGTTTGCCGGTGCGCTGCGAAAAAGGCCGGAACCGGATTTGCGGGTATTCCTGCTGCAGGCGCGCCACCAAGGCCGGGGTCCGGTCAGTAGAGTTATCGGAGCCGATGTAAAAGGTGAGCCGGTCCAGCGGGTAGGTGGTGGCAAAGGTGGAGTGGATTTTCTCCTCAATGACCTGCTCCTCGTTGTGCACGGCCAGCAGGATGTCTACGGCGGGCAGGTCAGCAGCATCAGCCGCAAATACCTGCGCATTTTGCCGGCGCCCCCGGGCCTGCCGCGCCAGCAGCCAGGGAAACAGCACGTAGGTATGCGCTACCAGCAGCAGACTCAGCCAGAAAACCACAGCGGCCACGGTGCTGATCATGCCGGCTGCAGGCTTAGCGAGCGGTACAGCTCCTCGAACCGCTCAATAATGCGGCGGTTGTCGTAGAGGCGGTGGGCGGTGGCAGTGGCCTCCTCGCCCATCTTATCGTGGCATAAATCTCCGTGATAATACCGCTCAATGCGCTCTACCCATTCTTCCGGGTCGTCGCAGAGAATGATGTCTTTGTTGTTCTGGCAGTAAATGCCTTCGGAGCCCACGCCGGTGCTGAGAATGCACTTGCCCAGGGCCATTCCTTCAATGATTTTGACCCGCATGCCGCCCCCGGAAAGAAGCGGCACCAGCATCAGCTCATACTGCTGCATAAACTCGGCGGCGGATTCTACAAAGCCATGCACCACCACCCGGGACAAACTTAGCTGCTGGTAGCGCTCGGGCATGTCTTTGCCCGCCAGGTGCAGCTCCAGGTCGGGCAGCCGGTCGGTAATGCGCGGCCACACCTGACTCAGAAACCAATCCAGTCCCTCCTGGTTGGGCAGCCAGTTCAGGGAGCTGATCATGAACAGCGTGCGCGGCCGGGCATGGATGGCCTTATTGCGCTGGAAACGCTGCAGATCTACGCCGGCCGGGATAAACGCAATGGGCTCCGGGCAGCGAAGCTCCCGCAGGCGGCGCTGGTCGGGCTCGGTAATGGCCGCAATGGCATCAAAGCGGGGCAGATACGTTTGCTCAAAGCGGCGCAGACCGGCCGCCAGGTGGCTCAGGTACCAGCGCTTGGCCGGGTTGGTTTCCCGGCTGGCCAGCATCTCCCAGATGCCGTGCTCCAGGTTGTGCGCCCGCAGCACCACGGGCACCGTGGGGGCCGCTGACCGCACCTCATCCACGTACCAGGCCACAAACGTGCCTTCTATCTGAACGATATCAAAGGACTCCGAGAGCAGCAGCTGGCGCAAAGCTGCCGTGTAAGCCGGGCTGATAAACCGCTCCACATTATAGGGCACCTGCCCGAAAGCCAGGTTGCGCAGCGCTTTCCAGGGCGAGAGGCGGGTATCTACCGGCACGGTGCGGAGCCGCACCCCGGGCAGGTGCTCCAGCACGTGGCCGGGCTGGAAATGCTTGGGCGTATTTATGGCCAGCACCGTTACCTCGTGGCCGGCACGGGCCAAGCCGGCCGCCACATCATACATGGCAATAGCGCCCCCATCATGCGGCGGAAACGGAACACGCGGACAGAGTTGCAGAATGCGCACAGAGTCAAGCAGCTAGCAAAAATATCGAAACCTAAGCTGCTGCAAAGCTACACTTCCCGTCGCAAGTAGCGCCGGGCTTAGGGCAGAAACTGCTGCTCCAGCAGCTTAATCTGAGTTTCCGTTCCCAGCAGCAGCAGCACGTCGCCGGGGCCGGGGCGCAGGTCGGCGCTGGGGCTCACCACAAACTCCCCGGAGCTGAGCTTCAGGCCGATAACCGTAGCGCCGCTGCGGGAGCGAATATCCAGCTCCCGGATGCTTTTGCCCTGAAACTCCCGGCGCACGCCCGCATAGCGCAGCTCTTCCAGGCGCAGCTTATCGGGCCCCAGGCCCGATATCATCTCCAGAAACCGGATTACCTCGGGGCGCACCACCAGGTTGGCCATGTGCGAGCCACCTATTTCATCGGGCATCACCACGGAGTCGGCGCCGGCGCGCAATAGCTTGGCCTCGCTGGATTTCAGGCTGGCGCGGGCAATAATCTTGATTTTGGGGTTCAGCTCCCGGGCCGTGAGGGCCACAAATACGTTGTCGGAGTCTTTGGGCAGGGCCGTGATAAGGGCCGCGGCGCGCTCAATTCCGGCCGCCAGCAGGGTTTCATCGGAGGTAGCATCGCCAAACACGGCCGGCACCTCCCCCATACCAGCCTCCAGCCGGTCACGCATCAGCTTCTGATTTTGCTCAATTACCACCACGCGGGCGCCGTTGCTACGCAGCTCATGGTAGGCTTTGCTGCCGTTGCGGCCAAAGCCGCACACAATCACGTGCCCGCTGAAACGGCGGATTTCCTGGTCGGTTTTGAACATATGGAAGATGTTACGCAGCTCGCCGTCGAAGATATAAGTAGTGAGGACCGACACCAGGTAGGCCACTACCAGCAAGTTGAAAAAGATATAAAACGAGACAAACAGGCGCCCACTCTGATCCATGCTATGCAGCTCGCCAAAGCCTACCGTAGACACGGTAATCATGGTCATGTAAAAGGCATCGAACAGATTGTAGCCGCCAAAGTACATGAACCCGCTCACGCCGGTACACAGGCTAATGCCCGTAACGACCAGCGCTATGATAAACCGGCTCAGGTTGGCCCGCTTCCAGACGGAAGGCGGCACCGGCGAATATTGGATTTGGTTTAAGCGCACGGAGCTAAGTTAGGTGCATGGCGCTTCTATGCAATGTTGCGCGGAATAACGGTGCCTAAATGGGCGGCCAGCTCATTGTCCAAGCGCTTGTAAAGCATGAGGTTTTCCAGAATCCGGTCTACGGCGGCGGGGTCCTGAGTCAGGCGCAGCTCCAGCTGCAGCTTATTCAGCTCACGCTGCACCACTTCCTTTTTCAGGCGCAAAATGGCATTGTCGCAGGCCTGCTGAATGAGGTCCAGCTCGCGCGGCACGTGTATCTGGTGGGTGGTCCAGTTGGGGCTGAGCTCGTGCTTTTCGGTGGCCAGGTCACCAATGAGGGCGCGGATATCGGAGCGGTGGTGTTGAATGAGGTTGCGCACCTCAGGCCAGCGGCCCTGCTCCATTTCCTGCTGGCACCAGTGCAGCACATCGGCGTAGAGCGGGGTGCGCAGCGGAGTTTCTTCCAGCTGGGCTATCAGGTACTGGGCCACGGCTACATCCTCGGAGAGGGGCTGGGGCGCGTAGAGTACCAGCAGGCGCACAATCTCCCGCTCACAGGTTTGCAGCACGTCACCAATGGGTTCCAGCTCGTCGCGGCCGGGCGTGGCGGCGCTGCCTAGCTCGTCGGGCGTGGCGCCGTACATCAGCGCCTCGGCTTCTTCCTCCGGCGAAAGGGCCCGTTGTGTGGCAGCCGGTGGCTGCTGCCCTAACCCCGTGGGCGCGCTGCCCGGCGAAGGCACGGCTTTCTGGGTGGCATTCTTGACCAGCTTGTTGTATTCGGTGATGAGCACCTGCTCATCAATGCCGAAGGTGTTGCTGGTTTGCTGCAAAAACACCTGCCGTTTAATAGGGTCAGGCACTTTGGCAATGCTTTGCAGCACTTCCCGAATGGCTTCGGCCTTCTTCACCGGGTCGTGGGCTGCTTCTTTGGCTACCAACTTGGTTTTGAAGGTGATGAAGTCCTGGCTGGCGGTTTCCAGGTGTTCTTTAAAGCGCTGGTCGCCAACTTTGCGGATGTAGCTGTCGGGGTCGTCGCCGTCCGGGAACAGCACCACGCGCACGTTCAGGCCGCCTTCCAGCAGCATGTCAATCCCGCGCAGGGAGGCCCGGATGCCGGCTGCGTCGCCGTCATACAGTACCGTTACGTTATCGGAATAGCGCTTAATCAGGCGGATCTGGCCTTCGGTGAGGGAAGTACCCGAGGAGGCCACCACGTTTTTGATGCCGCCCTGGTGCAGGCTCAGCACATCCAGGTAGCCCTCTACCAGGTAGCACTGCTCCTCGGTGCGAATGGCCTGCCGGCTCTGGTACAGGCCGTAGAGCACATCCGACTTATGGTAGATTTCCGACTCCGGCGAGTTGAGGTACTTGGCCGTCTTATCGTTGGCCTTGAGCGTGCGCGCCCCAAAACCCACCACGCGCCCCGAAACGTTGTGAATCGGGAACATCACGCGGCCCCGGAACCGGTCGTAGCGGCGTCCGGTGTCTTTGCCCTGCTCGTCTTCCTTAACGATGGTGAGGCCGGTTTTCTCAAGATATTTCTTGTCGTAGCCGTCCCGCTCGGCGGCTTTCAGCAGGTCGTCCCAGAGGTCGAGGGAGTAGCCCAGCTCAAACGTCTGAATGGTATTCTGGTTCAGGCCGCGCTGGCGCAGGTAGCTCAGGCCAATGCTCTGGCCTTCCTCGTGGTGCAGCAGCAGCTTGTGGTAGTGGTCCTTAGCCCAGTTGGAGACAATAAACTGGGAGTCTTTGTCGTTCTGGGCCAGCTGCTGCTCGGGGGTTTTTTCTTCCTCCTGAACATCAATACCGTACTTTTTTGCCAGGTATTTCAGGGCCTCCACGTAGCTGGTGCCCTCAATATCCATGATAAACTGAATGACGCCCCCCGCCTTGCCGCAGCCAAAGCACTTATACAGGCCCTTGGCCGGCGCTACCGAAAAGCTCGGCGACTTTTCGTGGTGAAACGGGCAGCAGGCCCACATATTCTGACCTTTCCGCTTCAGGGAAACGAAGTCGCCGACGACTTCTACGATGTCGGCGTGGTGCAGAATCTGGTCAATGGTTTCTTTGGGGATGCGGGCCAAGGGAATGCGGGGCAACAGGTGGTACAAGCTGGACGGCGAAGGTACGATGATAACAGAGGGATTGGGATTTTGCCCCCTGCCTTCCCCGAAAATTTACCCCTGCGCCTTTTGCAAACCACCGCCCGCATTTCCGGGTTATCTTTGCACTCCGCATTCGTATTTCCTTTCTGAATATAATGGCTACGATAACCAAAGAAGACGTCCTAAAAGCCCTCAGCTACGTGGAAGAGCCCGATCTGGGCAAAGACCTCGTCACGCTGAACATGATTGAGGACGTGGCAATTGAAGGCAAAACGGTTTCCTTCACGGTGGTGCTCACCACCCCCGCCTGCCCCCTGAAAGAGCTGATTCACAATGCATGCGTGCGCGCCATTCATACCATGGTGGACAAAGAGGCCGACGTAAAAATCAGCATGACCTCCCGGGTGACCAGCATGCGCCAGAACCGCGACCTGCTGCCTGGCGTGAAGAATATCATTGCCATTGCCTCCGGTAAAGGCGGCGTGGGCAAAAGCACCGTTACAGCTAATCTTGCCATTGCGCTGGCCAAAACCGGCGCCAAAGTGGGCCTGGTAGACGCCGATATTTCCGGCCCCAGCATGCCGCTGATGTTTGGCGTGGAAGATGCCCGCCCCCACGTGTACCAGTCGCCGGAAGGCAAAAACCTGATTCAGCCCATTGAGAAGTTTGGGGTGAAGCTGATGAGCATTGGCTTCCTGGCCCCGGCTGAGTCGGCTATTGTGTGGCGCGGCCCCATGGCCTCGTCGGCGCTGAAGCAGTTTATCACGGAAGTAGACTGGGGCGAGCTGGACTACCTGCTCCTGGACATGCCTCCCGGAACCTCCGACATTCACCTGACCATGGTGCAGACCGTGCCCGTAACCGGCGCGCTCATTGTAACCACCCCGCAGAAAGTGGCCCTGGCCGATGCCGAGAAAGGCATGCAGATGTTCCGCCTGCCCCAGATTAACGTGCCCATTCTGGGCATAGTGGAGAATATGGCCTGGTTTACCCCCGCCGAGTTGCCCGAAAACAAGTACTTCATCTTTGGGGAAGGTGGCGGCCAGCGCCTGGCCGATAAGCACCAGGTACCGCTTCTGGGCCACATTCCGCTGGTGCAAAGCATCCGCGAGAATGGCGACCAGGGCACCCCGGCTATTCTGGAGCCTGGCACCCCTTCGGCCGAGGTGTTTGCCCAGCTGGCCGAAGAGCTGGCCCGGCAGGTATCCATCCGCAACGCCATTGCGCCGCGCACGCAGATAGTGGAAATGAAGGCCTAGCCTGTCGCGCTGCCGCATAGGCAGCACGGCGGCAACTTTGCTGCCGCGCTGTTTGTTGCTCACTTACTCTGCCCAAAGCCTTACCTTTACGTACGCTTCCGCTGCTTATTCCTCTGTTTTGATTTCTCCCGCAGCGTTACCTTTTTTATCTATGAGCTATTCTCCTGCCGTAGTCGACCATCCCCTCCTGCCGCGCATCGAACAGGCCCTGGATACCATCCGTCCTTACCTGGCGGCCGATGGCGGCAATGTGCGCATCCTCAACATCACCGATGATATGGTGCTGCAGCTGGAGCTGATGGGCGCGTGCGGCACCTGCCCCATGTCGCCGATGACGCTGAAAGCCGGCGTGGAAGAATCGGTGAAGAAAGCCGTACCGGAAATTCGGTCGGTAGAAGCCATTAATACCACGCCTATGCAGGAGCAGCCCGCCGGTCAGGTGCGCTAGTTTCCTTTTTGCTTTTAGGCGCCAAGCCCCGCTTTTACCGGTTTCGGTGAGAGCGGGGCTTGGTGTTTTATAATTTTTTAATAGTTAAACTCTTAAAGAGCCTCGAAATGCCCGGCCCCCATAGTAAGATTGTGCTCCATTGTGATACATGAATACAGTGCCATAGCGGAATTCAGCAAAGAGGGCACCGCCGAGTTTTCTAATCTCCGAAGGTGTTTGCAGCCAGCTCGATGTTTTTGTATCAAAATTTCCAGTTTTCTGCAGCTCCCGATACTGCACTTCAGTTAAAAGCTCAATGCCCATGGCAGCAGCCATATCAATAGCGTTGTTTTCTGGTTTGTGCTCTTTTCTTGAGTCCAGACCTGCCTGGTCGTAACAAATACTCCTGCGACCATTAGGGCTTTCCGTTGAACAGTCATAAAAGATATATTCTCCTGACTTTTCATCCTGGCCCACAACGTCCGGTTCACCTCCAGTGTTTTCCATCTGCTGGAGTGACCATATTTTTTCAGTCTGGGCTAGCAGTCGCGCTTCTATGTTGGCCCATTTGAGCCCTTTATGACGGTTTATGTTTTTCTCAAAACGGGCTTTCAATGCCCCGAGAATTTCTTCGCGTTGTTCTAAGGATAGCTCCGTTTTATTGCCTTTAATTTTGCCCATGCTTTGATATTATCTCAGTTAAACAGAAAGCTAAGCAAAGAATTTCCGCTGTCACTTTAAGCTTGAATAGCGGGAATCTTTCTAGTGCTAGTATAATATCCGTTAGTGAAACTCGCACACCAGTAACCGTTATAAATTTCAGCCTGGGCGGCTCAATGTAGTAGCCGTAACTTGACTAACCTAACCAACACTACAACCGGCTCCCATTCATCATTTGGCAGCTTACCCTACATTTGTGGCCAACCTATTCTCCCCGCTATGGCCAACCCGAACGACACGACCCTGCATTCCTGGATTGATATTCCGCCCCACAGCGACTTCCCGATTCAGAACCTGCCGTTTGGCGTGTTTGAAACGGATGAGCGCGGCACCCGCGTGGGCGTGGCCATTGGAGAGTACGTGCTGGACTTGTATGCCGTAGCGCAGTATGGGTTTTTCGATGATCTGGGCCTGGGGGCAGCGCAGCCCAAAGTATTCCGGCGGCGCACGCTCAATGCCTTTATTCGCCTGGGCCAGCCCGTGTGGCGGGCCGTGCGCCAGCGCATCAGCGAGCTATTGCGGCACGATAACCCCACCCTGCGCGATAATGAGGAGGCCATGCGCAACTGCCTGCTGCGCCAGCGCGAAGTGCGTATGCTGCGCCCCATCAAGCCCCATAATTACACCGATTTTTACAGCAGCATTGAGCATGCCACCAATGTGGGCACCATGTTCCGGGACCCAGCCAACGCCCTGCTGCCCAACTGGCGCCATATTCCTATTGGCTACCACGGCCGCACCAGCAGCATTGTAGTCAGTGGCACGCCCATCCGCCGGCCCAACGGCCAGCGCAAAGCCCCCGATGCCGTGGCTCCTACCTTCGGCCCCTCCCAGCAGTTGGATTTTGAGCTGGAAGTGGCCTTTGTAGTAGGCGACGGCACTACCATGGGCGAAACCATTCCGGTAGCCGAAGCCGAAGACCACATCTTTGGCCTACTGCTGTTCAACGACTGGAGCGCCCGCGACATTCAGAGCTGGGAATACGTGCCCCTGGGCCCGTTTCTGGGCAAGAACTTCGGCAGCAGCGTATCGCCGTGGGTGGTAACCATGGATGCGCTGGAACCCTTCCGCGTGAGTGGCCCCGAACAGAAGCCCCAGCCCCTGCCCTACCTGCAGCTCGATGGCGACCATAATTTCGATATTCAGCTGGAAGTACTGCTGCAGCCCAAAGACGGCCCTGAAACCGTTATCTGCCATTCCAACTTCCGGTACATGTACTGGAACATGGCCCAGCAGCTGGCCCACCACGCCAGCAACGGCTGCCCCATCGAGGTAGGCGACCTGTACGCCTCCGGTACCATCAGCGGCGCCACCCCCGATTCTTATGGCTCTATGCTGGAGCTTTCCTGGCGCGGCACCAAGCCTCTGCACCTCCCCGATGGCTCGGAGCGCAAGTTCCTCCAGGACGGCGACACAGTAATTATGCGAGGCTACGCCAAAAAAGACGGCCTGCGCATCGGCTTCGGCGAAGTGCGCGGCACGGTACTACCAGCCCCGGCATTGTAGCCCCCCAAATCCCTTCAAGACAGGGCATTACCCTGTTCACCCTGCGTCATGCAGAGGCAGGTCGAAGCATCTCGCGTGCTGAGGTTGCTGGAAAAAGGCAGTCATGTTAAAAAAAAGAACGTCATGCTGAGCGCAGTCGAAGCATCTCGCTAGTGTGGTAAATAGTTAGCACTACAACATAAGCACGCGAGATGCTTCGGCTGCGCTCAGCATGACGGTTATGGTTGTGTTAACCCATAATCAAACAGTAAAAAACCCGCTTCCGATACCGGAGGCGGGCTTTTTGCTGTTTGTGCAAGCGCTTATTTCTTACCCTCAATAATTTCATCCACTACCTGCGGGTCCAGCAAAGTGGAGGTGTCGCCAAGGTTGGAGATGTCGCCCTCGGCCACTTTGCGCAGAATGCGGCGCATGATTTTGCCGGAACGGGTTTTGGGCAGCCCGGATACAATCTGAATTTTATCAGGCTTGGCAATTTTGCCGATTTCCGCCACGATGGTTTCAATGATGCTGGCCTCGATGTGGTCCTTCTCGGGTGTTTTACCCGGCACGCCTTCGCGGCAGATGACGTAGGCATAGATTCCCTGGCCCTTTACATCGTGCGGGTAGCCCACCACGGCGCTTTCCACGACGTGCGGGTTTTGGTTGATGGCATTTTCGATTTCAGCCGTGCCGAAGCGGTGGCCCGACACATTAATTACGTCATCTACCCGACCAATGATGCGGTACAGGCCGTCGGCGTCGCGGCGGGCGCCGTCGCCGGTGAAATAGTAGCCGGGGTACGGGCCGAAGTAGGTCTGGCGGGCCCGCTCATGGTCGCCGTAGGTGGTGCGGATGATGCCGGGCCAGCTGTGCTTGATGGCCAGGTAGCCTTCTTCCTCATTGCCTTCAATTTCCTGGCCTTCCTGGGTGAGCAGCACCGGCTGCACACCGGGCAAGGGCAGGCCCGCGTGGGTAGGCTTGCTGGGCGTGATGCCGGCCAGCGCCGAAATCATGATGCCACCGGTTTCCGTCTGCCACCAGGTATCTACAATGGGGCACCGCTCTTTGCCCACGTGCTGGTAGTACCAGTACCAGGCCTCCTCGTTGATTGGCTCGCCCACGGAGCCCAGCACGCGCAGGGAATCCAGGGAGTAGCTGAGCACGTTGTCCAGCGGAGCGGCCATCAGGCTGCGGATGGCAGTGGGCGCGGTGTAGAACACGCTGACGGAGTGCTTGTCAATAACTTCCCAGAAACGGCCGGCATCGGGATACGTGGGTATGCCTTCGAACATGAGCGAGGTGCTGCCGGAAAGCAGGGGGCCGTAGAGCAGATAGGTGTGGCCGGTTACCCAGCCAATGTCGGCGGTGCACCAGTACACATCGTTTTCTTCCATCTGGAACACGTTCCGGAAGGTGTAGTCGGCCCACACCATGTAGCCGGCGGTGCTGTGCACTACGCCTTTGGGCTTGCCGGTACTGCCGCTGGTATAGAGAATGAACAGCGGGTCTTCGGCGTCCATTTCCTCGGCGGGGCAGGTTTTGGCTACGTCTTTGGCTTCTTCGTGGTACCATACGTCGCGGCCCTCGTGCATGTGCACGGGCCAGCCCAGGTGCTCCACCACAATCACGCGGCGTACGCTGGGGCAATGCTCCAGGGCTTCATCTACCACGCGCTTCACCGGAATCTGCTTGGCGCCGCGGTTCAGGCCATCGGCGGTAAGCACCACGGTGGCCTGGGCATCATTTACCCGGTCGGCAATGGCGGTGGCGGAGAAGCCGGCAAAGATGACGGAGTGCACGGCGCCGATGCGGGCGCAGGCCAGCACGGCAATGGCCAGCTGCGGAATCATGGGCATGTACAGGCACACCCGGTCGCCCTTCTCCACGCCGTTGTTGTGCAGCACGTTGGCAAATTTG
Source organism: Hymenobacter sp. DG25A (assembly GCF_001280305.1). Classification (NCBI taxonomy): domain Bacteria; kingdom Pseudomonadati; phylum Bacteroidota; class Cytophagia; order Cytophagales; family Hymenobacteraceae; genus Hymenobacter; species Hymenobacter erythromyxa. The sequence goes on from NZ_CP012623.1 coordinate 1,618,321, forward strand.
CAGACCTCCTGGTGCAGCTCCCGGTAGGTCAGGCGCAGGTGGCGCGTCTTGGTGTCGTTGGGCTCGTAGATGATAGCCAGCTTGTTGCCGCGGGAAGCCAGGTGGCGGTCCAGGCAATTCTCGGTGATGTTGAGGCGGGCCCCGGAAAACCACTCATTATGCCCGCCGGTCATATCGGAGACAAATACTTTATCCCACTTGCGCCGCCAGCTAAACGGCTCGGCTACCCCGGCCCAAAAGGCTTCCGGGTTTTCAACGCTGCGTTGGTAGGCATCGTGATATTCTTCCAGCGTGCGGATACGGGCGTGTTTCGTGGGATTTTCAGGCATGGGAATGGTGGTTTAGGGAGTTGTTCGATGTCAAATATTTCTTACTGTATTCTGAAGCCAACAAGCGCCGGGCTTTGCTTAGGATGACAGCCGGGTTTCGGGCTTATCAAAGGCCAGGCCCATTTTGTGGCGACTCATCACCTGCCGAATTTCGTCCAGAATGGCGGGGTCGTCGATGGTGGAAGGCACCGTAAAGTCGTCGCCATCGGCCAGGTGGCGCAGGGTTTTACGCAGTATTTTACCGGAGCGGGTTTTGGGCAGGCGCTTCACTACGGCCGCCTGCCGGAAGCAGGCCACGGCGCCAATTTGCTCCCGGATGCGCTGCACCAGCTCCTTTTCCAGCTGCTCCTCGCTGATAGTCTGGCCATCTTTCAGCACCACCAGCCCCACGGGTACCTGCCCGCGCAGCTCGCAGGCAATGCCCAGCACAGCGCACTCGGCCACGGCCGGATGGGCGGCCAGCAGCTCTTCCATCTCGCCAGTGCTCAGGCGGTGGCCGGCCACGTTGATGACATCATCTACCCGGCCCATAATGTAGAGGTAGCCTTCTTCATCCTGATAGCCCCCATCACCGGAAAAATAATACCCCGGAAAAGTCGTCAGGTAGCCGTGCTGAAAACGGGCATCATTGCGCCACAGGGTGGGCAGGCAGCCGGGCGGCAGGGGCAGCTTCACGGCTACTAGGCCGGTAGTGCCCGCCGGCACGCGCTGGCCGGCTTCGTCCAGAATCTGCACATCGTAGCCGGGCACGGGGTGGCCCGCTGAGCCGGCGCGTGGTGGGGGCACATCCGCCAGGCCTACCATGGTAGCCAGCATAGGCCAGCCCGATTCCGTTTGCCACCAGTGGTCTACCACCGGCACGCCCAAAGTCTGGCCGGCCCAGTTGTAGGTGGCGGGGTCGCACCGCTCGCCGGCCAGGAAAAGGTAGCGCAGGCTGCTTAGGTTGTATTGGCGGGCCAGCGCCCCTTCATGGTCTTCCTTCTTGATGGCCCGGATGGCGGTGGGCGCCGTGAACAGCACCCGCACCTGATGGTCCTGCACCACGCGCCAGAACGTGCCGGCATCGGGCGTACGTACGGGCTTGCCTTCAAACAGCACGGTGGTGCAGCCGTGCAGCAGCGGCCCATATACAATGTAGCTGTGGCCCACGGCCCAGCCAATATCCGAGGCGGCCCAGAACGTCTCGCCGGGCTGCATGCCATAAACAGCCGACATACTGTACTTGAGAGCCACGGCGTGGCCGCCGTGGTCCCGCACTACGCCTTTGGGCTTGCCGGTGGTGCCGCTGGTATAGAGAATATACAACAGGTCGGTGGCATCCACGGGCACGGCTTCTACCGGCTCGGCCTGCAGCAGCTGTTGGTAGTCAACGTCGTGGGGGGCATGCAGCTCCGCGGTGGCACAGTCGCGCTGCAGTACCACCACGTGGTCGGGCTGGTAGGTGGCCTGCCGGATGGCTTCATCTACCAGGGGCTTGTAGGGAATGACCTTGTCAATCTCAATTCCCGCTGAGGCGCAGATGATGAGGTTAGGCTGGGCATCATCAATGCGCATGGCCAGCTCATGGGGCGCAAAACCACCAAATACCACCGAATGAATGGCGCCCAGCCGCGCGCAGGCCAGCATAGCCACCACGGCTTCTGGCATGTTGGGCATGTAGATGATAACCCTATCCCCTTTCTCCACCCCCAGTGCCCGCAGGCCACCGGCCAAGCGGGCCGTGAGGTCCAGCAGCTCGCGGTAGGTGTAGCGGCTTACGGTGCTGGTCACCGGCGAGTCATAAATAAGCGCTACCTGGTCGGCGCGGCCGTTGGCTACGTGGTAATCCAGGCACAAATAGGCCGTGTTCAGCTTCCCGTCCTGAAACCAGTGGTAGAAGCCCGTATCAGTATCCTTGGTGAGCACAGGCCGGGGCGGCTTCTGAAACCACTGAATATGCCGGGCCTGCTCGGCCCAGAAGGCGTCCGGATCGGCCAGGCTGGCGGCGTAGGCAGCCGCGTAGGAAGTGGGTTTCATGGCGAGTGAGAAACAGGGAAGTGAGCGGAAATCGGGTTACTGGCAACGGGGTAAAAGCTGCCTTCAGGCGGGCGCCTGAAGCATCTCCTTTACTTTCTCCATGAGCTGGCGCGTACTGAAGGGCTTGGGAATGTAGAGGTCGGCGCCGGCATCATAGCCTTTCTGAATATCGGAATCTTTACTTTTTGCGGAAAGGAAAATGACGCGGGTGCCGGCCCGGTCGGGGCGCTGGCGCAGGTAGCGGCATACCTGATAGCCGTCCACGTCGGGCATCATCACATCCAGCAGTACCACGTTAAAAGCGGTGCGGTCCACGGCATCCAGCGCCTCAGTGCCATTGCGGGCAATGCTGACCTGGTAGCCGCTTTTGCGCATCAGAAATTCCAGAGACATGACGATGTTGGGCTCGTCGTCGACAATGAGAATATGTGGGGTCGTCGGCATGACGAAGGGAAGCTAGTGGTAAGAAAATGGGCCGTTGGCGGCGAAATGGTGGGGTGAGGTTTTCAGCTTACAGGGTCAGAAATGCGTTCAGGCGGGCGGGGCGTATTGCCCCGGTACCTCACCTACGGGCAGCTCCACGGCAAAAGTGGCGCCCTGGCCGGGCTGACTTTCCACCCAGATACGGCCGGCGTGGAGCTCCACAATTTTTTTGGTGATGGCCAGGCCCAAGCCCGAGCCTTCGGGCTTGCGCATGGTCTGGTGGCGGGCCTGAAAAAACTTGTCAAAGATGAGCTGATGAAACTCCGGGTCGATGCCTTTGCCATTGTCGCGGACACTGATGCGCAGCGCGGCGGCCGGCGCGCTTACCTCCACCTCAATGCGGCCGGTGCCATCGGCGCGGCAGGATTTCACGGCATTGGAAAGCAGGTTTACCAGCACCTGCATGAGCCGGTCCCGGTCGCCGAAGAGTGTGGGCAGGCCCGGCGGCACCCGCACATCCAGGTGTATGTGCTTGTCGCGCAGGAGCTGCCCCACGGCATCCAGAGCGTCGCTGATAACTTCGGCCACATTCACGGGGGCTTTGTCCAGCGTGGCCATACCCGACTCATACTTCTCCAGATCCAGCACCAGCGTAATCAGCCGGCTCAGGCGCTCCGACTCCCGGGTGATGGTATGCAGAAAGCGGTGACGCTCTTCTTCCTCCAGATCCGGGTTATCAGACAGGATTTCGGCCAGGGCCCGGATGCTGGTGAGCGGAGTGCGGAGCTCGTGGGTTACGGTGTACAGGAACTCGTCTTTGTGCTGGTCCAGCTCCTGCAGCTGGTCGTAGGCGGCCTGCAGCTCGCCGGTGAGGCGCTGGAGCTGGCGCTGCTGCTTTTGCAGCTGGCGGTTGGCTTCCAGCAGTTGCTGGCTTTCCTTCAAAATACCCACCACGTTATCAAAGCTGATATCCTCTACCCCCACGGAAGAGCGCAGCAGCATGCGGGCCGAGGCCGGGCCAATGGAGCCGGCCAGTAGCTTTTCGGCATAAGCCAGCAGGCGTGGGTCGGCCTGGGGCGGCGCCACGGATTCGGTAGCGTGGGCATCCGGGAAACGGGTTTGAAAGGCCCGCAGGGCCTGATTGGCGCGCTTCTTTCCCAGAAAGCCAGAGAGCAGGGCCCGCACATCAGGCAAGGGCGCGGCGCCCTGCCAGCCGGCCGGGCCTTCAAACAGGGCTCCGTTCCGGAAGATGTCCACGAAAATATCGGCCTGGCGCTGCTCCAGCGCGGAAGGTGCCCGCATCAACGACACGCCCACGTAGCAGCCGATATTAAAAAACCAGCTCCAGAACAGCCCGTGCGAGAGATAATCGAGGCCATTCAGGCCAAACAGCGCGAATGGGCGCAACACCCGTAGGCCAAACAGGCCCTCGGTTATCAATGAGTTGGGCAGCAGACTGGGGCCTACCATGGTGGGCATCACCAGCGTAAAAAACCAGATGATAAAGCCGGCCAGAATACCGGCGCTGGCTCCCTGCCGGGTGCCCCCTTTCCAGTACAACCCGCCCAGCACCACCGGCACAAACTGCGCTACTGCCGCAAACGACACCAGCCCAATGTTTACCAGCGGCAGCAAATGCCCTACCTCCACATAGTAGCCATAGGCCAGCAGCAGCACCAGCACCACGGCCAGGCGGCGGCTGTGCAGGGCCACCTGCCCCAGGTAGGCAAACCAGCGGGGCCCTTCAGCCCGGGCGGCCGGAATGCGCACCAGCAAGGGCATGAGCAGGTGGTTGCTCATCATTACGCTGAGCGCAATGGTTTCCACGATTATCATGGAAGAGGCTGCCGATAAGCCGCCCAGGTAAATCAGCAGGGCCAGCCAGGGCTTGCCGGCCTGCAGCGGCAGGGCCAGCACGAAGGTGTCGGCGTCCAGTTTACCGGCGGGGTCCAGCAGGCGGCCGCCAAAGGCAAGGGGCAGCACAAACAGGTTAATAATAATGAGGTAGAGCGGAAACAGCCACATGGCTTTGCGCAGGTGGTCCTCGTTCACATTTTCTACCACCGATACCTGAAACTGACGGGGCAGCAGCAGAATGGCGGCCATGCTGAGCAGCAGCAGCGTGAACCACTGCGCTCCGCTGGTGCCGGCGCCTTCCAGCGTGAACAACCGGCGCAAATCGGGCACGGCCGCGGCCCGCTCAAACACATCGGCAAAGCCATTAAACAAACCGTACGTTACGAACAAACCGGCCGCCAGAAACGCCACCAGTTTCACCATGCTTTCCAGGGCTACGGCCAGCACCATGCCCTCATGCCGCTCGGTAGCTTCAATAGACCGTACCCCGAAAATGATGGTAAAGAAGGCCAGCGCCACGGTGGTAAAAAACGCCGAGGAGCCCGCCAGCCAGCCATCCGCCAGCAGCGTTCCACCACCTCCAGTCATGATATCGAAAGAGGCAGCTATTGCTTTGATTTGCAGTGATATATAAGGCACAACCCCCAGCACACAAACCACCGTAACCAGGGCTCCCAGCCAAGCGCTTTTGCCGTAGCGGGCCGAGATAAAATCGGCAATGGAGGTGAGGCGCTGCTGCCGGCAGATGCGGATTATTTTTCGCAGAACCAGCCAGGCAGCCGGGGCCATAAGCGTGGGACCCAGGTAAATTCCTACAAACTCCAGCCCGAAGTGGGCGGCCCGCCCCACCGAGCCATAGTACGTCCAGGCGGTGCAGTATACGGCCATGCTCAGGGCGTATACATAGGGGTTGCTCACCAGGCTGCGGCGGGCCGCCGACCTACGCTCCGCCGCATACGCCACCCCGAATAGCAGGGCCAGGTAGCCGAAGGAAAAGCCGATGATGAGCAGAGTAGACATGGGGTATGCGAAGTGCTTTTTAATTCTTTGCCCGTACCAGCCAGCCGGTCAGCAGCACCAGTGTGGCCCATATCAGCAACACGTACAGGTACAACACCGGAACCCCGCCCAGCAGCATGTGGTGGTCAAAAACTGCCAGGAAAGGAAAGTTGAGCAGCACCGCAAACAGCAAAGACACAAACAGCAGCCGCTGCCCGCGCCGTTGCTCCGGCCGCTCCTGAGGTGAGATGGACATACTTCTTGGGGCTTGATTTTCAATTCTGCCGGCCTTCTGCCACCGCCCGCAGAGCCGGGCGTGTACCTAAGCTAGCGTTTCTATCTTACTCAGGCAGTTTGCCTGCTTTTGCCAGAGCGTGCCACTTGCAGCAAAAGCCCTGTTATGCAAAGTCCGCCGAACCACCGGCCCGACGGACTTCACTCACCAAATCAGGCAATTGCATGGCCGGTAAAGAAGCCGGAATCCCGGCCTGTTTCTTAGGCCGAGGGGTTTTCTTCAATCAGCTTCACGTTGCGCACATCTTTCATCAGCATGGTGCCGATAATCCAGCAGATGAAGGCAATACCCACCGGATAGACCAACCCGGCCAGAGTGCTATGCTCCTTAATGAAGGGCGTATCAGAAGCAGCGGCCCGCAGGGTAAGCGCCGTGGCAATAAAGGGCACAAAGCCGCCAAATACGCCGTTGCCGATGTGGTAAGGCAACGAGAGCGAAGTGTAGCGCACCTTGGTAGGGAACAGCTCAACCAGATAGGCAGCAATAGGTCCGTAAGCCATCGTCACGAACAGCACCAGGCAGAACACCAGGGCCGTCATGGCTACCAGATTGGGTTGCAGGGCCTTCATTACGGCCGGTACGGCTTTGCCGGTGGCATCTACCGTGGCGGCGGTTACTTCCGTTAGGGGGCCGGCAAACTGCTTCAGGCCATAGAAGATAGGCACCGTGAAGAGCGCACCGCAGAGCAGGCCCATCATGATTATTTTCTTGCGGCCAATCCGGTCGGAAAGGGAGCCGAAGTACACGAAGAAAGGCGTGGCCAGCAGCAGGGCGGCGCACAGCACCAGACTGGCATCTACCAGGTCCACTTTCAGGGTATTCAGCATGAAGGAGTACGCGTAGAACTGGCCGGTATACCACACTACACCCTGGCCCATGGTAGCGCCAAACAGCGAGATAAGCACCAGACGACGGTTTACGGGGTTTACAAACGATTCCCGCAGCGGGTTGGTGCTGGTTTTGCCTTCCGACTTCGCCTTGGCAAACAGCGGCGACTCGTGCAGCTTGCGGCGGATGTAGTACGAGGCAATTACCAACAGGCCGGAAAGCAGGAACGGAATGCGCCAGCCCCACTCTTTGAAGGCTTCCTCCCCCATGGTTTTGCGGGTAACGATGATAACCAGAATGCTCAGAAACAGGCCGGCCGTGGCCGTAATCTGAATAAAGCTGGTGTAGTAGCCGCGCTTGTGGTCCGGGGAGTGCTCGGCCACATACGTGGTGGCACCACCGTACTCGCCGCCCAGGGCCAGGCCCTGCAGCAGGCGCAGCAGCGTCACAATAATGGGCGCAGCAATGCCAATTTTATCGTAGCTCGGAATAAGGCCCGTAACGAAAGTGGCCCCGCCCATAATCAGGAGCGTGAGCAGGAACGTGTACTTGCGCCCAATCATGTCGCCGATGCGCCCGAAGAACAGCGCCCCGAAGGGCCGCACAATGAAACCAGCGCCAAACACGGCCAGCGTGCCCAGAATGGTATCCTCAATCTTACCGGAGGTACCAAACAGCACCGGCCCGATGATGGCGGCCAGGGAGCCGAAAATGTAGAAGTCGTACCACTCAATGACGGTGCCTACCGAGGAGGCGGTAATCACCTGCCAGATTTTACTCTTGGAAACGGTGTTGTTATCGTGGGCTACGGCATCGTTGGTGGCGGTGCCGCCCAGGGGCGCAGGGCTGGCATAGGCCGCCGCGTTGCGCTGGGGAATATTTTCGCTCATGGGAGTTGGTGGGCTTTTTTTGGTGAGATTTTAGCGACCAGTTGTCGGGGGCTGGTTAACAAGGGTAGTTGTTGGGGACGTTATTCCTGTCAACTCTATACCAGCCAAATGCCTACAGGAAAATCTGGGTCTGCAGCGTGACTTCGGGCTTGTAGTCCAGGCTATTGAAGTTGCCCGTGCTGGGCACGTAGCCTTCAAAATCGGGCCGGGCGCGGTAGTTCAGGGTTACTTTGGCGTTGTGGCCATCGAGCAGCACGTTTACGCCGGCATCGTAGACATTCACGGCCTTAGTATCGCCATTGCTGAAGTGCAGACCCTCGTAGTTGCTATGCAGGTAAGCCACATAAGGCTGCAGGCGGGCTTTGGGGCCTAACAGGCGCTGGGGCAGCAGGTAGCCTACCTGGCCATAAAACGACCCACCCGTGCCCGACTGCGGCACCGCGTTACCACGGGTGGGCGCGGCGCCATAGCCGGGGTTTTCGGGGCCGATGAAGCGGACATGGTTCGGCCCCATGTTATAGTTGTAGTACACGCCGTACAGGGTGAGGGCTGTGCGCGAGGCCGTATCCAGGGGCACATCGTAGAAAGCATCTACCCCGAACATCTTCAGGCTGTGCTTATTCGTTGCAATCTGACCAAACGGGTCCGCCAAAACGGCCGGGGTCACCGTCACCACGCTCGACGTAGGGCGCGAGTACATGGCGTCTTTATTATAGAGGAAGCCGGCGCCTACACTAAATACGCGCTTAGCCCCGAGGTATGTGCCCGTGAAGTAGGGCAGCAGGTTGGCTTCGGGCTCCAGAAAGTTATAGCTCACATAGCCCTGATACACGTGCGTGGTATTCTGGGGGCTGTAAGCGGCAATGTTGGTTCCGGTATTCGTGGTCACTCCGTCGCCGTTGGTGCTACTGATGCCCAGGCTAAGCGGGGTGCTGGTCACGTTTGTCAGGAAAGGGTCGCTGACGGAGAAGCGGTAGTCGAGTTTGTTGATGCGCCCTTTCGCATAAACGCCCAGCCAGCGGGCAAACTGGTCAGTAGCCTCAATGGTTGGGAAATTGGTCAGCGGTAAGTCTATCGGCATAATGCTGGTAGTACTGGCGCTGGTAAGCCGGGAAATGCCGTTCAGGTAGTGCAGGCCACCTCCCAAGCTCAGGTATTTATTCACTTTGTACTCCGTTACGGCCTCGTGAATAAAGAACTGAGGCTTCTTGCCGTCAACGGTTGGCGTGATACCACCCCCTACGGCGTTCTGGTTGTTGATACCAAAGTGGGTATAAATGACGAAGCGCGGATTCAGCTGCGCGAGCAGCACCAGGCGGGAGCGGCGCAGGCCAAAATCAATCTGGCCCTTTTGAGTTTTGCCCGGCGCCCGTAGGGTACCTTTGTTATTCTCCGTGTAACGCGTGTACACCTGGTGCCACGACATAACCCGCAGATACTTAGACCCATCGGGCGACAGATTGAACTTCATGCCCGCGCCATAAGGAGTTGATTTGGTGGGCGCCGGTGGCGTGGGTGGCACTGCCGGGGCGGCGGGCGCTGGCGCCGGCTGCCCGGGTGATGGTGGCACTACTTGTGCCGAAGCTCCGGCCGCGGCCAAGAGCGCACTGATAGTCAGGGCGTAACGGGCGTTTCGCATAGAATTAGGGTGGGTTGGGGAGGTGGTTGATAAGGGGCACACACCGTAACTGGGCAACGCTACCCGGCTCGATTGGCCCAAGTAGGAAAATCCCCACCCAGAAGTCACGCCCTTGCTATACTTCCGCTAAACCCTATAGCCCTACCCCTGCCTAAACCGCTCCCACCGTATCATCATGTACTTATCGCCCAGCTCCGTCACTATCAAACCGGCACCTTTCAGGTTTTCTGGTTTCATGAAATACTCGGCCAGCTCCTTCTGGTTCAGAATTTTATAGGTAGGATGATACTCCGTCTGCCGGGGCGCTTTCACGCCGTATTTTTTCACCCAGTTCATGACGGAAACGTGGCTTACACCCAGTAAACGCTCAATTTCGCGGTAGCTCACGCCTTCCACATACAGCTGCAACGCTTTAATAACGTAGTAAGGATTTGTCTCCTTGCCGGTTTTGGCCACTGAATAATGGTAGCCGCAGTTTTTGCACTTATACCGCTGCCGGCCGCCCACCACGCCGCTTTTAGTGGCCTCTACCGATTCACACTTAGGACAACGAAGCTGGGCCATTAGGACGATGGAGCGAAAAGAGGTAAAAGAGCTATACCTATTTAGTAAAGATATAATAAATTAGCAAAAACCAGCTGATTACCCAGACCCTTGCCGGAGAATGAAGAAAATTAGAGGCCTAAGGCGCCATAGCCGTTGGTTACGGAAAAGGTGTGAAAGCCCGGCCGGGCTTTCTTTGGCCGGTTGGCAAAGTCGGCAGTACGATTATGCCAGGCTGTGGTTGGGGCCCTGGCATGGTCATCAGCCACCACCTCCGCGGTGGGTACGCCAACAGGCGGCTCAACACCTGCTGTTAACTTTTTCCCACTGGCAAACGGCGCTTTCCGGGCAATCGGAGCCCTATTATCTGGCTATCTGGCTGGTATCTTCTGCTTTTGCGCATAACTCCCAGGTGGTGGCTGGCCGGCAGGAACGCATAGAGAGATATGAGGGTATTTTTGGGAGCCGGTCTTGGAAGGACCTCCATTACCAGCGGAATATCAGCAGCTGCCCGGCGCCGATAAGCTCACCTGGCGCACTTTTACCTGGGAAGAGTTACTGGATGCTCAAGATTATCCGGAAGGTTGGCCGGCGAAAATGCTGCAACGCCCCCACCGTACCTCTCAGACATCGGAAGACCAAGAACACTTACTGGTGCAAACGGGCTGGGTTTGGGTAGGCACCTTGTCTGAGCATCCGTGAAAACCACTGTTGCTAGTTTTGACGGAGCACTACCGCCAGCAAGGCGTCTACAGCCAGGCTCAAACGGCGCATGTCCAACCGGTCAGGGGTATCGGTGGGTTCGTGGTAGTGCTTATTGCGGTAGAAGGCGGTATCAGTCAGGAGTACGGCCGGGTAGCCAAAGTGCCAGTAGTTAAGATGGTCGGAAAAGTCGATGCCGGGCAGCCAGACAGGGGCCGTGAACCGCTTTACCGGCAGTGTGGCCGCCGCCTTGTAATGCCGCGCAAACTGACGGGCAAAACGCCCGTCGCCAATTTTCCGGGCCACAGTTACGTAGTTCCCTCTACTGCCATATATCCATTTTAAAGGTGCTACCGGGTAATCCTGGGTTCCTTTCTGGTCGTCGTAATAGCCCAGCATTTCCAGTGCCACCATACCGCGCACGGTCACCCCGGCTTTGTGCAGGCTCTGGGCGTGCACGTAGCTACCCATCTGTGGGGTTCGAAAAAACGGGGGTTCTTCCAGCGTGTAGGCCACCACATCTACCCGGTAGGGTAAGGCAGGCTGCCGACCCAGCAGGCGGGCTACTTCCAGCAGGGCTGCTACGCCGGTACCATTATCATCGGCGCCGGGCTGCTCGCCGCATACATCATAATGCGCCCCAATAATAAGTCGCGGCCCCTCCACTGGGCCAAAGCTGCCCAATATGTTGCGGTAGGTGCGTCCGTTTACCTCGTATGGCTGCTCGGTTGGTCGGGCCCCTGCCGCCGCCAGCCCGGCCTTAATATATTCCGCCGCTTGATTTAAGCTGGCCAGGTGTAGATGGTTACGCGGCTCTGGGGTGGTAGTGAGAGCTACTAAGTGGCGGTGCAGGAGCGCCGTATCAGCCATTGCACTGGGTTGCTGGGCCGAGGCATAGGTGATAATCAATAGCCAGAAACAAACCGTACACCCAAATCGAAGCAGCATATAGATGGAGGCAAAGTAGAAGAAGCCTTATGTAGCAAGCCCAGCCTGAATTCTGACTGATAATGGCAAGTTGACCCAGGAACGGGGTATTTTACTTTAAAAGATCAGCCTATACCCCGGCTTCGTCAATAAATTCAGGGGATACAGAGAGGGTGAGCCAGACCCCGTTTTCGGATAAATAAAATGATGCCCCCGCGCGGTGCAGCTTTCCGGCCTGCACGGTTAGCACCACCGGCCGGCCATGGCGGCGACCTACGGCGGTGGCCGTTTCCGCATCTGAGGAGAGGTGCACATGCTGCCGGGAGCCCCGCTGCAGCCCGCTCTCCCGAATAGAAGCCAGAAAACGGGTGGCCGTGCCATGGTACAGCACTTCCGGTGGCACCACCGCTTCCAAAGCTAAATCCACCGCCACCGAATGGCCCTGATTTGCCCGGATCAACTGCTCATCGGCTGAAAAAGCAAAACGCTTTTTCTCGTTTGTGGCCACCACTTCCCGAAGCTGGTCCAGGGTTACTTCGGGGTTCCGGGTTTGCAAAGCGGCCAGCAGATCCGCTACGCTCACCCAGCCCTGCGCATCCAGCTCCAGGCCCAGCTCCTCGGGTTTGTGCCGCAATACGTAGCTCAGCGTCTTACTTAAGGCCTGGTTCTGCATAGCAATGGGTATTGTATCATATTTGTGGGCTTGAAAGTACTACGTTGTTCTTTAGGCCCCTCATTGCTGCTTCACCTTCTCCCCACTATGTCCACTCCCACCCCGTTCCGCACCATCACGCCCGGCACACTATCCAAAACCGACTGGCACCAATGGATGCTCAGCGCCATTGCCCCGCGGCCTATTGCCTTCGTGAGCACTATTTCCCTGGATGGGGAGGTAAATCTGAGTCCGTTCAGCTTCTTCAACGTGTTCAGCTCCAACCCGCCCACGCTCATTTTCTCCCCCGCCAACCGCGTGCGCGACAACACCCAAAAGCATACCCTCTACAACGTGCGCGACGAAGTACCGGAGTGCGTGGTCAACATCTGTGACTATGCCCTGGTGGAGCAGATGTCCTTGGCCTCCACCGAGTATGAGCGGGGCGTGAATGAGTTTCACAAAGCCGGGCTCACGGAGCTGAAATCGGATGTGGTGCGCCCACCGCGCGTGGCGGAGTGCCCGGTTTCCTTTGAGTGCGTGGTGGAGCAGGTAATTCCGGTGGGCGACTCCAACGGCGGCGGCAACCTGGTTATCTGCCGCGTGGTGCAGGCCCACTACCGCGAGGATATTTTGCTGGAAAACGGCCCGGGCGTAGACCCGCATAAGTTTGAAGCCGTGGCCCGCCTGGGCGGCGACTGGTACTCGCGCGTGACGCCGGAAAGCCTCTTCGAAGTGCCCAAGCCCAACCGCAACAAAGGCATCGGCATTGATCAGTTGCCGGAGCACATCCGCCATTCCCATCTGCTGACGGGCAACAACCTGGGGCGCCTGGCCAATATTGAGGCCGAAGCCATACCCACCCCCGAGGCCGTTGCCGAGTTCCGCCAGGAGCCATTAGTAAGCTACACCCTCAACAAATACCGCAACAACCCCACGGAGCAGCACCAACAGCTCATGCTGCTGGGGAAAAAGCTGCTGGAAAACGGGCAGCTGCCGGATGCCTGGAAAGTGTTGCTACTAGCCGCGCCGGTAGCATAACCGGCCAAACAGAACGCCATACGGCGGTTTATTTTTTCAGCCAGACGGGTTAGGGTTATGCAGGCAGACAGCCAAAAATCGTGTCATGCAGAGCCGAAGGCGAAGCATCTCGCGTGCTGACCTTGTTGGGAAAAAGAACGTCATGTCGAGCTTGTCGAGACATCTCGCGTGCTGATGTTGCCAAGGTATACCACTCTAGCGAGAGGCTTCGGCTGGGCTCAGCATGACCGTTACTTTGGCAACATCAGCACGCAAGATTCCTCGATCCTGGCTTGATGCGCCACATGCTCGGAATGACGTTCTTATCTGGACCAAAAGCCGGTATTCCCTGTCCCAATTTCTGCGTTTACCTAATTCAGTGAGCAGCTCATTTCGTAGAGAGCCAACGGGGCGCGCTGCCAGCCACAGCTTTCCAATAAGGCTGTTCCGGCTGCTTGCGGAACCAAGGGCGGGAATACCAACGGTTGGTTCCCAAAATCAGCTTCCAATGCCCGCACCAGGCGGGTACCCCAGCCCTGCCGGCGGCTGGCCGGCGCTACCAGCAAGCAAAGTACTACCGCCTTATCTGCTTCCGGGCGTACCAGCGCGTAGGCGTGTTCCAGCAGCCGGAACGCCCTGCTGGGCCGCGTTACCGCCGCAAGCGTTTCAGGCGCCAGCATCCAGGGCAGGTTGGCGTCGCCATGCACCTGAACTTGCTGCGCCAGCTGCAGGGGGTCTATTTCGATGAGCTTTTCCGACGCGGGAGTTGGTGCGCTTACCTCCCGACGGAAGCCCGGCAACTCCCGAATACGCACAAAGCCCAGACGTTCATATAACCGTATGGCAGGCTCATTAACGGTAAATACCTCCAGCAGCATAGACTGGTCGCCGCGGGCGCGGGCCTCTTCCAGGGCCGTTTGCAGCATGATCTTGCCCAGCCCCTGGTGGCGGAATTCTCTCACCAAACCCATGGCCGCCACCCGGCTCTGCCAGCCCCGGCGGGAAATAAACACTACGCCTACCAACGCTTCTCCCTGAAACCACAACCGGCTGGCGGCCGGGTCCAGATGTTCCCCGCGGAAACGACGCTCAAACGAGGCTGCATCAAAGTGCATCGGCACGAAATACTCCTCAAATGAGCGGTTCATAGCCTCCGCCACCTGGGCCGAAGGGAATTCCAGTACGGGGCGGGCGGTGAGGTTTCTGGCGGCTACCGGTGTAGACATGCGTAGCGGGTTAATTTATCGCCACAGACACCATTAAGCCGGCAAGGGTTGCCTGTTTGTCGCTTCTTGAAATATGAACGCCTATTAAATGCCTTCCATCAAGGCCAAAATATTCATTAACCAACAAATGCCTCCTAGCACCAATAGAACAATTTGCCGGCTACTGAATTGCCTTTGCTCTGTTGCAAAAATTTCCTTTCTCTGATATAAAGCAGTATTGAACAACTGATGAGCTGACACCAGAAAACCAAAGGCTCCCACAGCAATAATCCAGAATGGATCTGGCAAGCGGCTGAAAAGTGAAATGATTATATAACCAGTAGCCAAGCCTCCAGGATTAAATGAGCTGGTATCGTAGGTGGGCTCCGCAAACTGTCTGATATCTTTCAGCAGTTGGTAAACAGTTATCAAACTAAATATAGCCCGCGGGACGGGCCATATATCCGATTGGTGAAGCTGCTTAAAGAACCGCCACGTTTTATACTGCCACCATAAACTATATGCCCCAAAAGTGGCAACACAAAGCAGAACAAACTTATTATTATTAATATAACGCTGTTCTTCAATCGATAAATAAAACTCAGAAGAAGGCAAGGAGTAACTATGCTCCATTTAAGGAAAGGCTATTGAATGAAATGGATAATTAAAGCAGGAAACTTATTATACAAGCTAATTCAATTAAATACGGTTTTTAATTCCGCACGGCAATCATCAGCCCCAGCTCCTTGTAGCGCATATTAAATTTCTTGGCGATGGTGGAGTTGGTGAGGGAGCCTTTGTAGGCGTACACGCCGGAGCGGAAATGCTCGTTGGTGAACAGCACCTCATTTATGCCGCCGTGCTCACTGATTTCCTGCAGAATGGGCGTAAAAATGTTGCTTAGCGCATTGGTAGCGGTGCGCGGTACCCGGGAGGCAATGTTGGGCACGCAGTAATGCACCACGTCGTACTTGCGGAACACGGGCTTGCTGTGGGTGGTAATCTCGCTGGTTTCAAAGCAGCCGCCCTGGTCAATGCTCACATCAATTATCACGGAGCCCGGCGACATAGAAGCCACCACTTCCTCGGATACCATGAAGGGTACGCGGCCTTCCTCGGCATTTAGGGCACCAATGACCACGTCGGCGCGGCGGATCTGCTGGCTGAGCACGAAGGTGTCCAGGGTGCTAGTGTAGAGTTGGGTACCCAGGTTTTGCTTGAGGCGCCGCAGTTTGTAGAGGTGGTTGTCGAACACCTTCACCTCAGCGCCCAGCCCGGTGGCGGCGCGGGCGGCGTATTCGGCCACGGTACCGGCCCCCAGAATCACTACCTGGGAAGGCGGCACGCCCGTAATTCCGCCCAGGATAACGCCTTTGCCCTCGCTGGAACGGGCCAGATACTCGGCGGCTACCAGCATGACCGTGGAGCCCGCAATTTCGCTCATGGCCCGCACCACCGGCTTGGCGCCCGAGGGGTCCTTGATCAGCTCAAAGCTGATGGCGTTAATTTTCTTGCGGAGGATGGAGGTAATGTAGTCGGCGGTGAGGGAGCCGAACTGCAGGGCCGACATAAGCGTTTGACCGGCACGCAGGTAATCAATTTCAATGGCGGTGGGCGGGGCTACTTTCAGCACCAAATCAGCCTCAAACACCTCTTTGGCGGTGTAGGCAATGGATGCCCCGGCTTCGGAATAGTCGTGGTCGGAGTACTTGCTGGGCTCCCCGGCCCCGCTTTCCATGATGATGTCGTGGCCGGCTTCTACCAGGTGCTTCACGGCTTCCGGCGTCAGGCAGATGCGGTTTTCCTGCAGGGAGGTTTCGCGCGGCAGCCCGATAAACAGCTTGCGCCGCCGCGTTTCCACAGCCAGCATGGATTCCTGGGTGAAGTAAGCGCGGCTGGTAGCCAGCGACTCAAATCCGGGGGGCACTGCGTCGGGCATTCTATTCAGATTAATAATTAAGAATTACCAGGGCAGAAGAAGCCTCTAATCATCGGTTCACCCATCACAACATCCGCCCAGCACCCGATAATCAACACGTCATTCTACCTCAGTAACTATTAATTGCCGTGAGTCCGGCCCCGTTACAACTAGCGTAACGAGCAACCGGTAAGGTGGCAGCAGGGTTTCCACCCGGCTGGGCCACTCTATCAGGCAAAGATAGCCAGAATCGAAGTACTCCAATGCGCCCATGCGCAAGGCATCGGCGGGGTCATCTATCCGGTAGAAATCGAAGTGGTAAATGGGCTGATTCCGGCCGTTGCGGTACTCGTTTACCAGGGAGAAAGTGGGGCTGCTGATATCGTCCTGCACCCCCATATTTTCGCAGAGTGCTTTAATGAAAGTAGTTTTGCCGGCGCCCATCTCGCCCTCAAACAGGATAATGGTATGGTTGCCGAGGGCTTCGCGGAGCTGAGCGGCGGCGGCGGGCAGCGCGGCAAGGGAGGGAATATCAATCTGGAGCGGCATAACGCACTGGCTGGTTGCAGCTGCAAGTTTACGGAAGCCTGGCTCCCGGGCCCAATTCGCGGCCGTAAAACAATCCGGGAGGCTATTGGGTCCCGTTAATAGTGCGGCGGCCTGCCGGCGACGGAAGGTTCTTTTCCTTGCCGACGGCGCCGTATCTTTCGGTTCTTCCCTTCATCATGAAATACATTCAGGAAAAGCACCCGCTGGCTATTCGCTGGTTTCACTGGATCAACTTTCCGGTGCTGGCCCTCATGATCTGGAGCGGCCTCTGGATTTACTGGGCCAACGACGTGTACCGCATTGGCTGGGGCCGCACTACCCTGCTGAAGTTCTTCCCGCAGTCTTTCTACGAGGCCTTTACCATGGACCACAAGCTGGCCCAGGGCATGAGCTGGCATTTTGTCTTGATGTGGGTATTTGCCCTGAATGGCCTGCTGTACGTAGCCTACACCCTGTTTTCGGGTGAGTGGCGCTACCTGCTGCCCTCCCGCCACTCGTTCCGGGAAGCCTGGCAGGTGGTACTGCATGATCTGGGCATCCGGAAAGAGCCGCTGCCGGCGCGCAAGTTCAATGGGGCCCAGCAGCTTGCCTACACCGGAGTGGTGCTGATGGGAGCCGGCTCCCTGCTCACGGGCCTGGCTATTTTCCGGCCTACGCAGTTTTCCTGGCTTACCACTGCCCTGGGCGGCTACGAGTGGGCCCGCATCGAGCATTTCACCCTTACCATTGGCTACGTGCTGTTTTTTCTGATGCACGTGACCCAGGTAATGCGGGCGGGCTGGAATAATTTCTGGGCTATGGTAACCGGGTTTGAGGTGGTAAAAGCCCCCGCGCCGGGCCAGGCTTCTGCCGCATCTGATGTTACATCCCCTCCATCCTCTGCTGTATGAGCACTGCTGATAACACCCCCCGGCCGGTTGATGACGAGGAACTGCAGCGCCGCTCCCGCCGGGCTTTTCTCACCGCAGGCATTTCCGCACTGGCGGCCCTGGGCGGCTGGCGCTGGCTGGCCACGCGCCCCGATGAGGACGGCATCCCGTGGCCCCTGCGCCGGGTGCTGGAAGCCAATCAGCAGCTTTCCGAGGCTTATTTCAGCAATGCCCACCTAGCGCCGGTATTCCCCCGCAACCGGGCCCGTATGCCGCGCGTGAACGGCAAAGCCGGCCTGCGCACCCCACTGGATACCGCCGCCTGGAAGCTACGGGTAGAAGGCATAAGCCCCAGCGGCCAGCCCCAAACCCAGGAATTTACCCTGGACGATATCAAAGCCCTGCCGCGCGTGGAAATGACCACCGACCTGAAGTGCATTGAAGGCTGGAGCACCGTGGTGCACTGGGCCGGCGCCCGCTTCGCCGATTTTGTGGCCCGCTACCCGCTGGCCGGCCCTGCTGGGCAGCAGCTGCCCTTTGTGAGCCTGGTCACGCCCGATGAGCAGTATTATGTGGGGTTTGATATGGCCAGCGCCCTGCATCCGCAAACCCTGCTCTGCTACGAAATGAACGGCAAGCCGCTTACCCCGGAGCACGGGGCGCCCCTCCGACTGGTTTCGCCGGTGAAGTACGGCATCAAGAACATCAAGCGCATCGGCACCATCCGGTTTCAGCGTCAGCAACCCCGTGATTATTGGGCCGTGCGGGGCTACGACTGGTACGCCGGTTTATAGTTTCCCTGGCCGCCGAATTTTGTTTCCATCGGGCAACACGGCGTCAAGGCTTCTATATTTGTGCCCGAATTCGTAGCAACCCTCTCGTACTATGCAAGTTTCCCGGATGGCAGGCAGCCTCATTGGCTCCGAAATCATCAAAATTGGTAATGAAGTCAATGAAATGATCAAAAAGGGGGCGCAAATCTGCAACCTCACCATTGGCGACTTCGACCCCAGCATTTACCCCATCCCGCAGGAACTTGAAGCTGAAATTACCCAGGCGTACCAGGCCGGGCATACCAACTACCCCCCTGCCAACGGTATAGCCGAGCTGCGCCAGGCCGCCACGGCTTTCACGCAGGAGCACCTGGGCCTCAGCTACTCTCCCAATGATGTGCTGGTAGCCGGCGGCTCCCGCCCGCTCATTTACGCCACCTATCTGGCCCTCATCGACCCCGGCGACAAGGTGGTGTTCCCGATTCCTTCCTGGAACAACAACCACTACTGCCACCTGTCCGGTGCGCAGCCGGTGATGCTGGAAACCAGCCCCGAAAACAACTTCATGCCCACGGCGGAAGAAGTGGCCCCGCACCTGGCTGGCGCTACCCTGCTGGCCCTCTGCTCCCCGCTGAACCCCACGGGCACCGTTTTCTCCCGCGAAAACCTGGAAGCCATCTGCGACCTGGTCATAGCCGAAAACAAGCGCCGCGCCCCCGGCGAAAAGCCGCTCTACATCCTGTACGACCAGATCTACTGGATGCTCACCTTCGGCCAGACCAAGCACTACGACCCGGTAAACCTGCGCCCCGAGCTGCGCGACTACGTGGTGTACATCGACGGTATTTCCAAGTGCTTTGCCGCCACCGGCGTGCGCGTGGGCTATGCCTTCGGCCCCACCATGGTGATTGATAAAATGAAAGCCATTCTGGGCCACGTAGGAGCCTGGGCGCCTAAAGCCGAGCAGGTGGCCACGGCCCACTATCTCCAAAACGGACCGGCGGTTTCCCAGTTTGTGGCCGTCTTTAAGGAGAAAATCCAGCGGAGCCTGGAAGCCTTATATCAGGGCCTGCAGAACCTGAAAGCCGACGGTTACCCCGTGGATGCCATTGTGCCCATGGGCGCCATCTACCTCACGGCCAAGCTGGATGTATTGGGCAAAACCACGCCCGATGGCCGCGTGCTGGCTTCTACCAAAGAACTCACTTCCTACCTGATTGCCGAAGCCGGACTGGCCCTGGTACCGTTCAGTGCCTTTGGTACCTCGGATACGGCTCCCTGGTTCCGGATGTCCGTGGGTGGTGCTTCCTTGGAATCGATGGAAGCCGCCTTGCCGCGCCTGCGCGCCGCTCTGGACGCACTACGCTAGAAAAAATTACGCCGGCTGGCTGGGTCTGCTATGGCCCCGGCCAGCCGGTTTTATATCCCTATCTTCCCCATCCCATATTTCCCGGTATCTGCAGGTGCAGGTCCTTCTATGAGAAAACCGCTACTACTCTTTTATCTGCTTTTGCTGCCGCTGCTGGGTTATACCCAGCAAAAGGCAGATTCCATCCGCATTCCTCCCATGCGCCACGTAGAAATGGCCGATGTGGAGATAGTGCCGGAAGCGGTGAACGGGCGCGGCTGGCTGTTGCTCAACAAGGACATTCAGATGGAGCTGGACGGGGCCGTGCATAACCTCTACAATTTCAAGTTTGACCGGGCCGAAAAGCAGTTTCGCTCCCTGCGCCGCCGCTACCCCCAGCACCCCATGCCCTACTTTCTCCTGGGCCTGAGCACCTGGTGGAAAATGGTACCCAGCAACGCCCGCGACACCCGCTTCGACAAAGTGTTCTTGGCTTACATGGACACCGCCATTGTGTATGGGGAGCGGCAGTTTGATGCCGACGACACCAACTATGAAGCGGCCTTTTTTCTCTCGGCGGCTTATGGGTTTGATGCCCGTCTGAATGCCGAGCGCCGCAACTGGCGCCGGGCCGTACTCAGCAGCCGGCGCGCCCTTAACTACCTAAAAATTAGCCAGGAGGCCAACAGCCTGAGCCCGGAGTTCCTGTTTGGGCAGGCCCTGATGAACTACTACGCCGTCTGGATTCACGAGAAGTACCCACTGCTGCGGCCAGTGCTGCTATTTTTCCCGAAAGGCAACCGCAAGCTGGGGCTGGAGCAGCTGCGGCACGTGGCAACCAACGGGTTTTATACCAGCGGCGAGGCGCAGTTTTTCCTGCTGAAGGTGCTCTATAACGATGAGGAAGACCTGCCGGCCGCCTGGAAACTAGCCCGCCAGCTTTCTACCGAATTTCCGGATAATGCCTACTTCCAGCGGTTCTATAACCTAGTGTGCTTCCGGACCCAGAAAATGGCCGAATGTGAGCGGGTAAGCCAGGATATTCTGGATAAGATAAACCGCGGCATGCCCGGCTACGAGGGTATCAGCGGCAAGTATGCCGCCTACATCATGGGGGCCATTATGCAGGGTAAGTACCGCGACGCCGACAAGGCTAAGGAGTACTTTCAGCGGTGCATTGTCTTTGCCGAAATGGCCGATGATACCAAAGGCGGCTTCTACGTCTCGGCGAATGCCAATCTGGCTTCCATGGCCCTGCTGGACAAAGATGTCATGGCTGCCCGCCGCTACTACCAAGTGGTGCTGGCCAAAGCCGACCCCGATTCTGATGCTTACAAGCAGGCTAAATCTTTCCTGAAATCCAGCAAAAGCTAGGTAAAACCTACTCTCTTTCTCAGCCCCGCGGCTTTTCCCTCCACTGGAAAGGCCGCGGGGTTTTTGTTTTTAGTGCTGATCAAAACGACTTATTGCTGCGCTTGGGTCATTTTTCCTCCTGTAACAAAAAATATTTGGCGCCTTAGGCAACTTCTATAACATATCATAGGTCTTGTGGGCAACTCCATTTTTCTACCATGCTCAGAAACGTCATTTTTTACTCTATTGATAAGGCCATCCGGCAGTACCGCAAGCTGGCGCAGGCCAACATTGACCGTGCTGGCATTGCCATTACCGTCGATCAGTGGCTGGTGCTGCAGGTCATTCGGGAGAAAGATGATGTGACCCAGATGGAAATTGCCGAGCAGGTTTTCAAGGACCAGGCCTCGGTGGCACGCATTATCCGCCTGCTTCTTAACCACGGGCTGCTCACGTCCGAAGCCCTGCCCGGCGACGGGCGCCGCAGCCGCCTGCGCGTGACAGCCGCCGGTGAAAAAACGCTGGCCGCCGTGGAGCCCATTGTGTTAAACAACCGCCAAATAGCCTTAAAGGGCATTTCTGAAGACGACCTGACGCTGCTTCGACATGTGCTTGACCGCATCTCCGCCAACTGTTCCACTCTCTCCTCTCACTAACATGAAAACAAAATTTCCTCTCTTTTCCGGTCGGGGCCTGGCGCTGGCCGGCCTCCTGCTGGGGTGGTCCTGGCAAAGCGCTGCTGCCCAAACGCCCGCCGGGGTAAGTGGTGCCCTGCTGGATGCCAAAGGCGCCGCCGTAGAATTTGCCACCGTAACGCTGCACCGAGCCGCCGATTCTGTGGTGGTGAAATCGGAGTTCAGCGACGATAAAGGGGCCTTCCGCCTGGAGGAGCCAGCGGCCGGGCGCTACCTGGTTTCGGTGGCCCAGTTGGGCTTTCAGCGGGCCTGGACCAAGCCTTTTGACGTGGCGGGCAGCCCGGTTGCCCTACCTACTATTACGCTGCAGGTGAGTGGGGCTACCACCCTGAAGGAAGTAGTAGTAGTGGGTCAGAAACCCTTGTATGAGCGCCAGGCCGACCGCACCGTGGTGAACGTGGAAGGCAGCACGCTGGCGGCCGGCAATACCACGCTGGACGTGCTGCGTCGCTCGCCCGGCGTAACGGTAGATGGCAACGATAATCTGGCCCTGCGCGGCAAACAGGGTCTTTTAGTCCTTATTGACGGCAAGCGCCAGCCCATGACAGGCTCAGAGCTGGCTGAATACCTGAAGTCGCTGCCTGCCGAGCAGCTGAAAAGCATTGAACTGATTACCAACCCACCCACCAAGTACGATGCCCAAGGCGGGGCCGGTATCATTGCCATCAACCTGAAAAAAGACCAACGCCAGGGCACGAATGGCACCGCCAACCTGAGCATCAGCCGAAGCCAATATACCAAGTGGAATGGCGGCCTCTCCATGAACTACCGGCAGAAAAAGGTAAACCTGTTTGGGTCTTATAACTATGCCGACCGCCAGGGCATGGCCAAGCTGGACATTCACCGCGACTTTTACGCCAACAGCGACGGGCAGCGCACCCTCACCGGCAGCAGCGACCAGACCAACCGCATGCGCCTGGGCACGCAAACTCACAGCTGGAAAGGCGGCCTGGACTACAACCTGACGGAAAACACGGTGCTGGGCGTGGTGGTGAGCGGGCTGGACAGCCGCAGCCCCAAGCAGCGCGGCCTCAACCGCACCTCTTTGTACGATGCCAATGGCCAGCTGATTACGGCCTACAACGCGGAAAGCCACCGAAACTTTCACTCGCCTAACAAAGCGGCCAACGTTAACTTCAAACACACCTTCGCCAACGACTCCAGCGGCAGCCGCGAGCTGACGGCCGATGTGGACTACGCCCGCTATGACGCCCGCCGTCTGCAGGACCTTTCCACACAGTTTGATGCCTCAGAACGCGGCCAGGATTACCTGCTGCAGGGCAACCAAACCGGGGAGCTCACCATTCAATCGGCGAAGGTGGATTATGTGCATCCGCTCTCCAAGCAAACGCGACTGGAAGCCGGGGCCAAGGCCAGCCAGGTTACCTCTGATAATGATGTGTTGTACACCAACACGGTGGCCGGAGAAACCACCGTGGACCCCAACCTGACGAACCGGTTTAAGTACGACGAGGAAATTTTGGCCGCCTATGTGAACGTGAATTACAGCTTCGCGAAGCTGAATATTCAGGCGGGCCTGCGCGGCGAGCAGACCAACGCTACCGGGCAGCAGGTGGTGAACAACGCTCATTTCGACCGCAACTATTTCCAGCTGTTCCCCAGCGCGGCGCTAAAGCAGACTATCAACGAGAAGAACGAGGTTTCACTGTCCATGAGCCGGCGCATAGACCGGCCTAACTACAGCCAGCTGAATCCCTTCCGCTACATCATCGACCCCACCACCTCGGGCTCCGGCAACCCTAATCTGCGCCCGCAAACCAGCTACAATGTGGAGCTGACTCATACGCTGCTGCAAAAATTCAGCACCGGGCTGAGCTACAGCATCACCAAAGACCCCATGATTGGAGTGGTGCAGCCCGAAACCGACAGCACCGTAGTTTCCACGCAGGTGAACCTGGGCAAGCAGTATTATTATGCCCTCACGCTCACGGCGCCCTTTGAGCCCATAAAAGGCTGGCAGCTGTACACTAACGCGGTGTTCTACTACAGCCGATTTGTGGGCAACCTGGCCGGTACCGCGCTGGATAAGGGTCGCCCGGCCTTCACGCTCAGCACCAACAGCAGCGTGGTACTTGGCAAAGGCTGGAGCGCCGATTTGAATGCCAGCTACCAGTCGCGG
Organism: Hymenobacter sp. DG25A; assembly: GCF_001280305.1. Classification (NCBI taxonomy): domain Bacteria; kingdom Pseudomonadati; phylum Bacteroidota; class Cytophagia; order Cytophagales; family Hymenobacteraceae; genus Hymenobacter; species Hymenobacter erythromyxa. The sequence continues at coordinate 1,642,291 of NZ_CP012623.1, forward strand.
GAGCAGTACGGTTTCCTGGATGTGCGGCCTAACGGCCAGCTGGCGGCCGGAGTGCAGAAAAGCGTGCTGGACCGGAAAGGCACCATCAAGCTGAATGCTTCTGATATTCTGTTCACTAGCAAAACGCGCGCAACCTCGTCCTACGACAACTACGTGGAGCGGTTCTACCAGCGCCTCGACTCGCGCATGGTGACGCTTTCCTTTAACTACCGCTTCGGCAATGAGAAGCTGGCTCCTTCGCGGAAGCGCAGTGACGGCGCGGAGGATGAAAAGCGCCGGGCTGGCGGGCAGTAAGCTACACTCTTAGCCAAAAAGAAAGCGCGACCAGAAACCTGGTCGCGCTTTCTTTTTGAACCTGAAAGTTATCTTTTCTTACGCATGATCGGAACTCCAAAATCGTTTCTACCTGCCATGCGGTTTCCGTTGTAGAACAACCTGTTATACTCTACAAGATCAAAGCACTTTCCTTCCTTTATGCGGTATGTAATATCCAGGGTATCGGTATCCCTGGAAGTCAGCTGTAAATAAGCCCGTACATCATCATGGGAATTAAACGCTTGCCTGTTCGGGGACAAACTTACCCCATAGCCCCCCTCGTAAATTTCAGATTGCTCTACCGTGGAATAATTGGCAGTTCCGGCTACCAGCAGCCTGACCGAATCCGGGTGGTACTGCCCAGCCCCGGTGCCGATTAGATTATGGCCTTGCTGGTCCAGCACTACAAACCGAAGGGAGTCATCCATTGGCTCTATGTCGCTGCACTGGTCGCATCCAACTAGTAAAACCAGACTTAGCGCTAAAAGGGCAAAAGGCCACGTAATTTTCATTGTTTAATAAAAAAGACCGACAGCACTTGCGTACTGTCGGTCATTACGTTTTTGAGCTCTTCTACCCCTTCGGGCTCAGCGTTACATACGGGATAATGCATTCCTCCAGGGAGATGCCGCCGTGCTGAAACGTGTCCTTGTAGTAGTTCACGTAGTAGTTGTAGTTGTTGGGGTAGGCGAAGAAATAGTCGCCGACGGTGAAGACGTAGGCGGTGCTTACGTTTTCGCGGGGCAGAAATACACGCTCCGGCTTGCGCACCACAAATACGTCACGGCTTTCATCGAAGCCTAGGTTTTTGCCGTGCTTGTAGCGCAGGTTGGTGTTGGTGTTCCGGTCGCCCACAATTTTGTAGGGGCGTTTTACGCGGATGGTGCCGTGGTCGGTGGTGATGATGAGCTTGCCCTTTTTCTCGGCAATAACCTGCAGCATCTCATACAGCGGCGAGTGCAGGAACCAGGAGCGGGTGATGCTGCGGTACGCCGATTCATCGGCGGCCAGCTCCCGAATCATGGCCATGTCGGTGCGGGCGTGGGAGAGCATGTCCACGAAATTGTAGACAATGGCGTTCAGCTTATAGTTGTTGTGCAGGTTGGACATCTTGCCCAGCAAATCCTTGCCGGCCTGCAGGTTGGTTACCTTGTGGTAGCTGAACTTGTGCTTCTGGTTGGCCGTCTGGAACATGATTTCCATGAACTCGGCCTCGTTCATGTTTTTACCTTCGTCGTCATCGTCCCACACCCATAGGTTGGGATATTTCTTCTGGATTTCGCCGGGCATCATGCCTGAGAAAATGGCGTTACGGGCGTAGGCCGTGGTGGTGGGCAGAATGCTGTAGTAGGTTTCCTCGGAGTCTACCGTGAACATTTCGGCAATAATGGGCTCCAGCACCTTCCACTGGTCGTAGCGCAGGTTGTCAATCAGCAGGAAGTACACGGGCGTGTCGCCGGTTTCCTTCAGCAGCGGGAACACGCGCTCCTTAAAGAGCTGATGCGACATGAGCGGGGCATCCTTGTCGCCGTTCACCCAGTCTTCGTAGTTCTCCGTGATGAAGCGGCCGAAGTAGGAGTTGGCCTCGTCCTTCTGCATGTTGAAGACCTCGGCCATACTTTTGCCTTCAGTCTCATTGATTTCCAGCTCCCAGTACACCAGCTTCTTGTACACATCAGCCCACTCCTGCGCCGAGAGGCGGTCGGAGAGCTGCATGCCCAGCTGGCGGAAGTCGCGCTGGTAGCCGGTGTTGGTCTTTTCAGACACCAGGCGCTTGTTGTCCAGCACCTTCTTTACGGCCAGCAGAATCTGGTTAGGATTCACGGGCTTGATAAGGTAATCGGCAATTTTGGAGCCGATGGCCTCTTCCATGATATGCTCTTCCTCGCTCTTGGTAATCATAACCACGGGCACGGTAGGCTTAATGGTCTTGATTTCGGAGAGGGTTTCCAAGCCGGTGAGGCCGGGCATATTCTCGTCCAGAAATACGATGTCGTAGTTCTGTTCCTGAATCTGCTCAATGGCATCGGCGCCACTGTTCACGCCGGTTACGTCGTAGCCTTTGTCCTGTAGAAAGAGAATGTGGGGTTTCAGCAGGTCGATTTCGTCGTCGGCCCAGAGGATGCTGTAACGTTGCATGGATGGGGTTCTAGGGTTAGATGCTATACCGCCAACGGGCAGCTGGCGAAGCGGTTACACGAGCTTCTATAAAAGGCAGCCTGGTGCGGGTGCTTGGCTCCGGAAAGAGACAAATGCCTGCGGCTAGGTTGCAACTGAAGTTTCGTAAGTAGCTTTACTCCCAATCCTCGACTTTAGGTTTTGAAAAATTCGGATCAACTGCCGGAGCAGTGCCATCTTCGCCGTAAAGAAGCCGAAAATAGTTGAGTCGGACGCCGCAAGCCTGTAGCGCGAAGCTCCGGCTTCGCGTACGAGCGGAGCGAGTGCTGACGTTTGCAGACGCCTGAATACTTGCTTTGCTCGTACGCGAAGCCGGAGCTTCGCGCTACTTTCGCCCAATCATCACCCAATGAATAAAAAGAAAATCTTCAACGACCCGGTGTACGGCTTTGTCACCATCCCCACCGAGTTGTTGTTCGACCTGATTGAGCATTCCTACTTTCAGCGGCTGCGGCGCATTCAGCAGCTCGGCCTTACCGCCTTTGTATACCCGGGCGCCCTGCATACGCGCTTCCACCACGCGCTGGGTGCTATGCACCTCATGACGCTGGCCCTGCGCACGCTCAAGGACAAGGGCATCAAAATTTCGGCGAAAGAAGGTGAGGCCGCCATGGCCGCCATTCTGCTGCATGATATCGGCCACGGGCCCCTCTCCCACGCCCTGGAGCGCAGCATTTTCCATGAAGTGCACCACGAGGAGCTTAGCCTGCACCTGATGCGCAAGCTGAACGTGGAGTTTAACGGGGCGCTGGATCTGGCCATTGAAATCTTCCGGGGCACCTATTCCCGCCCGTTCTTCCATCAGCTGGTGAGCAGCCAGCTGGACATGGACCGCCTCGATTATCTAAACCGTGACTCTTTCTACACCGGCGTGCAGGAAGGCCGCCCCGGCGCCGACCGCCTTATCAAAATGCTGACGGTGGTGGACGAGCGGCTGGTGCTGGAAGAAAAAGCCGTGTACAGCATCGAGAACTTCCTGGTGAGTCGCCGCCTGATGTACTGGCAGGTGTACCTGCACAAAACGGTTACCTCGGCCGAGCAGATGATTATCCGCATCATGCAGCACGCCCGGGACTTGGTGCGCTCCGGCGTAGAGGTGCCGGCCACGCCCAATTTGCATTTCTTTCTCTCCCGCAACGTCAGCCAAAAGGAGTTTGAGGCCGATGACACCATTCTGCGCCGCTTTACCCGCCTGGACGATACCGACGTGTGGAGCGCCATTAAGCTCTGGGCCGACCACCCCGATAAGGTGCTGAACTACCTGGCCCAAAGCATGCTGGACCGGCACCTGTTCAAGATTCAGCTGCAAACCGAGCCGTTTGACGAAGATTTCCAGCTGGGCATTGTGGAGCTGATTGCCGAGCATTTCCAGCTGCCCCCGGCCTCTGCCGCCCAGCTTATGCTCACCGGCCGCATCAGCAACAACGCCTACGATGCCGATGGCCAGGACACGATTGACGTGCTCACCAAGCGCGGCAGCGTGATAAACGTAGCCGAAGCCTCCGACCTGCCTAATATTAAAGCGCTGGGCCAGCGGGTGGAAAAGCATTATATCTGCTACCCCAAGGAGATTTTGTAAGCTGGCCGTAGCCCATTTGTATTTACCATAGAACTCAACGGTTAGCTACCCACCACACCTAACGGGCAACTGAATATTTGCCTACTTTTGCTTTCCTATGGAATTCACGGTAGGCCAAGTAGCAGAGGTGCTGCGGGGCGACGTCGAAGGTGACGCCGCACTCCGCATTGATCGGCTGGCAAAAATTGAAGAAGGCCGGGAAGGCTCCCTTACCTTTCTGTCAAACCCCAAATACGAACCCCAGCTCTACACCACCGGAGCTTCGGCCGTCATTGTGAGTCGTACGCTGGAGCTGCGGCACCCCGTGGCCGCCACGCTTATCCGCGTAGACGACCCGTATACCAGCTTTACCACTCTGCTGGAGTTCTACCAGCAGGCTTCGCGCACTGGCCGCCGGGGCGTGGAGGAGCCCGCCTTCATGGGTCCCAACTCCACCATCGGCGAGAACCATTACCGCGGCGCCTTCTCTTACATCGGGCATGACTGCGAGATTGGGCCCGACGTGGTCATCTTCCCCCACGTCTACATCGGCGACCGGGTGAAAATTGGGGCGGGCACCATTCTGTATGCCGGGGCCAAGATTTACTCTGAAACCGTTATTGGTGCCCGCTGCACCGTGCATGCCGGCGCCGTTATTGGCTCCGATGGATTTGGTTTCGCCCCCCAGCCCGATGGCTCCTACCGCACCATTCCGCAGATTGGTAATGTAGTGCTGGAAGACAACGTCAGCATTGGCGCCAACGCTACCATTGACTGCGCCACCATGGGCTCTACCATCATCCGGGAGGGCAGCAAAGTAGATAACCTGGTGCAGATAGCCCACAACGTGGAAATTGGCCGCCACACAGTGGTAGCCTCGCAAACGGGTATTTCCGGTTCCACTAAAATTGGTGATTTCTGCGTGCTGGCCGGCCAGGCCGGGCTGGCCGGGCACCTTACCCTGGCCAACCGCACTACGGTGACGGCGCAGTCGGGCGTGGGCAAGTCTATTAAGGAAGAAGGCGTGTTTCTGCAGGGCTCACCAGCCTTCAATCTGCGCGATAGTCTGCGGGCAAACGCCATTTTCCGCCGCCTGCCCGATCTGGAGCGGCGGCTGGATGTGCTGGAACGGCAGCAAACAGCACCGGAAAAGTCCTAGCTTTGTGCTCACAAAAGCCGCCAGCTGTAGGCTGTATGCTGCAACTGGCGGCTTTTCTGTATCTCTGATTTTCTTCGTTATCTACTGTCTGCAGCTTGAAGCTTAGCGCTTTAGCTACCCTCCATGAACGATAAGCAACACACCATCAAAGCCCCTGTAACGGTAAGCGGCATTGGCCTGCACACCGGCGTAGTGGCCACCATGACCTTCTGCCCGGCCCCTATCAACCACGGGTATAAGTTTCAGCGTATCGATTTGCCCGGCCAGCCCATTGTGGATGCCGACGTAGATAACGTGGTAGACCTCTCCCGGGGCACTACCATTGAGCAGAATGGTGCCCGCGTGAATACCGTGGAGCACACGCTGGCTGCGCTGGTGGGTTTGCAGATTGATAACGTGCTGATTCAACTGGACGGCCCCGAGCCGCCCATCATGGATGGTTCCAGCTACGAGTTCATCAAGCCCCTGCAGGAAGTGGGCCTGGAAGAGCAGAACGCGCTGCGCAACTACTTCGAGATTCCCGATGAAATCCGGTTCGTGGACAACGCCCGCGCCGTGGAAATTGCCGGTCTGCCCCTGAACACGTACCGCGTCACGGTAATGGTAGACTACAACTCGCCGGTGCTGGGCTCGCAGCACGCTTCCCTGACGGATATTTCCCAGTTCGCCTCGGAAATTGCCTCCTCCCGCACCTTCTGCTTCCTGCACGAGTTGGAAGCTCTCTACAAGCAGAACCTCATCAAAGGCGGCGACCTGAGCAATGCCATTGTGGTGGTAGACCGGGTAGTAAGCGAAGATGAGCTGAGCGACCTGGCTACCATGCTGGGCAAGCCCAAAGTGGCCGTGAAGAAGGAAGGCATTCTGAACAACGTGGACCTGCGCCACAAAAACGAGCCCGCCCGCCACAAGCTCCTCGACCTGATTGGCGACCTGGCGCTGGTAGGCCGCCCGCTGAAAGGCCAGATTCTGGCGGCCCGCCCTGGGCACGCGGCCAACGTAGCCTTCGCCAAGAAGATCAAGAAGAAAATGCAGGAGGCTGATTCCTCACCGGTGCCGAGCTACGACCCCTCGCGCCCGCCCGTGATGGATATCAACAAGATTGCCGCCACCCTGCCCCACCGCTACCCTTTCCTGCTCATCGACAAGATTATTCACCTCGATGCCTCTACAGTAACAAGCGTGAAAAACGTGACGATGAACGAGCCCTTCTTCCAGGGCCACTTCCCCGGCAACCCCGTGATGCCCGGCGTGCTGCAGATTGAGGCCATGGCCCAGACCGGCGGCATTCTGGTGCTAAACACTGTAACCGACCCCGAGAACTACTGGACCTATTTCCTGGGCATCGAAAACTGCCGCTTCCGCAAGAAAGTATTGCCCGGCGATACCATCCTTTTCAAGTGTGAGCTGTTAGCTCCCATTAAGCGTGGTATTGCCAAAATGAAAGGCCAAGCCTTTGTGAATGGCAAGGTGGTCATGGAAGCCGAAATGAGTGCGGCCATCGTCCGCAAAGACGCTTAACTTTTTAATTCTGCCTGTTGACCTATGCTATCAAAACGAATCGACACGCCGGGCAATCTGACCCGGTCATTTCCTCGTTCGTTTCTGCCGTCATAGCGCAACATTCATAATTCAGAATTCCCTCTCGAATGAACCAGCCGCTCGCCTATATTCACCCCGAAGCGAAAATTGCCCAGAACGTGGTAGTGGAGCCCTTCACTACTATCGATAAGGACGTTGAAATCGGGGAAGGCACCTGGATTGGGCCCAACGTTACTATTATGGCCGGGGCCCGCATTGGCAAGAACTGCAAGATTTTCCCGGGCGCGGTTATCTCCGCCATTCCCCAGGATTTGAAGTTTGCCGGCGAAAGAACCACCGCCCACATCGGCGACAATACCGTGATTCGGGAGTGCGTGACGGTGAACCGCGGCACTACCGACCGGCTGAAGACTATTGTAGGCGCCAACTGCCTGCTTATGGCCTACGTGCACATTGCCCACGACTGTATTATTGGCGACCACTGCATTCTGGCCAACACGGTGCAGGTGGCCGGGCACGTAGAGATTGGTGAATACGCCATAATTGGCGGCTCATCGGCGGTGCACCAGTTTGTGCGCGTGGGGCAGCATGCTATGGTATCGGGGGGCTCTTTGGTGCGGAAAGACGTACCGCCCTTCGTGAAAGTAGGCCGTGAGCCGCTCACGTACAGCGGCATCAACTCCATTGGGCTGCGGCGCCGGGGCTTCTCGGATCTGCAGATCAGCGAGATTCAGCAGTTCTACCGTTTGCTCTTCCTGAGCGGGCTGAACAACAACGATGCGCTGGAGAAGATTGAACTGGAGCTGGCCCCCTCGCCGGAGCGGGATGAGGTAGTGAACTTCATTCGCAACTCGGGCCGCGGAGTTATCAAAGGCTATACGCGCGGCAGCTCCAGTGCAGATTGAGGCCATTGGGCTGGGTAAGCGCTTCCACCGGGAGTGGATTTTCCGGGGCCTGACGCACCGTTTTGCGCCTGGCACGGCCACGGCTATTCTGGGCCCCAACGGCGCCGGCAAGAGCACCCTGCTCAACACGCTTTCCGGGCAACTGCTTTCCTCCGAAGGCACGCTCACCTATTCCTACCTGGGCCGCAACGTACCAGTGGAGGAAATACCGCCCTTTCTGGCGTATTGCGCGCCTTACCTGGAGTTGATTGAGGAGCTGACCCTAACCGAGCTGCTGCACTTTCACACCCGCTTTAAGCCCCTGCGCCCCGGCATCAGCACCGACCAATTAATTGAGCTGATGTACCTGGAAAAATCCCGCCACAAGCTGGTGCGCGACTTTTCCTCCGGCATGAAGCAGCGCCTCAAGCTGGCCCTGGCCCTGTACAGCCACGCCCCGCTCCTGCTGCTGGACGAGCCCACCACCAACCTGGACCGCACCGGCGTAGCCTGGTATCAGGAGCACGTGGCCGCCACCCTGGCCGGCCGGCTGGTGCTGGTGAGCTCCAATGTGCCGGAAGAATATGCCTTCTGCACCGAGCAGCTGCTGATTACGGACTTCGGCGCCCAAGCGGCGCGCTAGTTTCTTGGCGGCTTACAAATAGTTTTGGCACTTTGCATGGCGGCGGGAACCAACCGCCATGCCCAAAAGTTGTAGCCCTGTTTTTCGGTTTTCCAGCTAACTGAAATCTGCTTAGTCCGTATCTTCGCAGCGGCACGCGCCTTTTTTCGCTAGCTATATTTCACCCTTTACCGCCCTTACCCGGCCATGAGACAATACGACGACCTCGACGGCGACTTCCTCGACGATGACGACGAGCTGGATACTTTCGCCAAAACCGGCGGCAGCAAAACCCGCGGCACCTCCGAAGACCGCCTCTCAGCCAAGTACGCCGACTACCTGATGTGGCGGGACACCGGCTCCTCTCATGATGAGGCGCTGGACCTGGCCAACATGACGGAGGATGAATACACCACCGCTGAAGCCGCCGAAGACCCCGATGGCAGCAGCGGCTTCTCCCGCTTCGGCGACGATGACGACGATGACCTCAGCGACGACCTCGACGATGACGACACCTTTAGCAGCCGTAGTAAAAGCAAAGGCCGCTACGATGATGATGACTATTAAAACAGACTGGTTGGCAGTAGTTGGCTGATTGAAATTCATAAAAAAGCCCCGCCGGTTTACACCAGCGGGGCTTTTTGTATTTCTATGGCTTGTCCAACCATCCACCTATTTGCGGCCAAATACGCGCTTCAGCAGCTCCGTGGTGCGGGCCACGGGGTTTTCCCGGATGTTGGCTTCTTCCTGCGCAATAAGCGTGAACAGGCCATCAATGGCTTTGCCCGTGGCGTATTGGTTCAGGTCCGTATTCACGGGCTTCACAAAGGGAATCTGGTTGTAGCGCGTGGTCAGGTCGGTGTAGTACCGGGTGGCGCTTACTTTGTCTAAGGATTGCTGAATGATGGGCTGAAAAGCCGTGGTCAGCTGTTCGGAGGTAGTGCGCTTCAGGTACTGGGTAGCCGCGTCTTTCTGGCCCGTCAGAATGCCCCACACATCTTTAAATGTGAGGCTTTTGATTGCTGAAATAAAGATAGGCTTCGCGCTTTTGGCTGCGTCTTCCGCGCCCCGGTTCAGGGACAGCTCAAATTTATCAACCTCCGCTCCCAGGCCAATACGCCGCATGGTGTTGGCCACGCGCTGGGCATCGGGAGGGAAAGGAATGCGGATCAGGCGATTCAGGTAGAAGCCATCCGTCTGCGAGGCCTGATCGGCTCCTTTGCTGATGCCCTGCACCAGGGCTTCCTGCAGGCCTTTGGCGGCCTCCGTCTGCGTAACGCTGCCGCCGCTGGTCTGGGTGGTGGTGGTTTTAGTCTTGGTTTTAACTTTCGACGCCGAACCCAGTATACGGCCCAGATCGGACAGCCTTATTTGAGCGGATGCCGCTACATTTATCCCTAAAAAAAGGGCCAGCAGCAGTGAATAGTGAATCTTTTTCATAACTCGAACCGGCAAAGTATGGTTAGGTGCCCGGAAGGACGCAAAAGCCTTTTGGCACAAACCGGACCAAAATTCAGAAAAAAACACTCCTCTACCCTATGACGCACCAAGTACCTAATGCCGAAATCATTACGATTGGCGACGAACTGTTATATGGTCAGGTCATCGACACCAACTCGGCCTTTCTGGGGCAGGAATTAGGGAAGCTGGGAATACGGGTGCGGCAGATTTCCAGCGTCTCAGATCGGGCAGAGGAGATTGTACAGGCCCTGGATGCCGCCCGGCAGCGGGCTTCGCTGGTGCTGATTACGGGCGGCCTAGGCCCTACCAAAGATGACCTCACCAAGCATATTCTGACGGATTACTTCGGGACCGAGCTGGTGCTACATGAGCCTTCTCTGCGGGATGTGGAAGCTATTTTTGCCCGCTACAACCGCCCCATGCTGGAAGTAAACCGCCAGCAGGCCTTCCTCCCCGCCAGCTGCACGCCCATTCGGAATGTGATGGGCACGGCGCCGGGCATGTGGTTCGAGGACCGCGGCGTGGTGTTCGTTTCTATGCCCGGCGTGCCCTTTGAAATGAAGCGCATGATGACGGACATTGTGCTACCCAAGCTCAAGGAGCATTTCCATACCCCCGCCATCGAGCACGTCGTGATTCAGACGGTGGGTCTGGGCGAGTCCTTTTTGGCCGAGCGTATTGCGGATTGGGAAGATGCCCTACCGGCTAATATCCGGTTGGCTTACCTTCCCTACGTAGGCGGCGTGCGCCTGCGCCTCACCGGCACCGACGATGGCCAGCCCAACCTGCGGGAGCGGATGCGCGCCCTCTTACCCGCTCTGCGTGAGAAGCTGGGCCAGCACATTTTTGCCGAAGGCGAAGTAACCCTAGAAGCAGCCGTGGGCGAGCTGCTGCGCGAAAGAGGCTTGACCATAGGCACCGCCGAAAGCTGCACCGGCGGCTTCGTGGCGCATAAGCTGACCAGCGTACCCGGCAGCTCCACCTATTTTAAAGGAAGCATTATTGCCTACGATAATACTATCAAGATCAATGACTTGAATATCAATCCTGAAAGCCTGACTACACATGGCGCAGTCAGCGAAACGGTGGTACGCGAAATGGCCGAAGGCCTGCGCCAGCACCTGAAGGTAGATGTAGCCATTGCCACCAGCGGCATAGCCGGGCCCGATGGCGGCACCCCCGAAAAACCGGTGGGCACCATCTGGATTGCCTACGCCGATGCCCACCGCACCGTGAGCCGGCTACTGAGCTTTAACCGCGGCCGCCAGCTGAACATTGAATACACCACCACGGTCCTGCTGGATATGCTTCGCACGAATCTGCCCATGTAGGGCCGGAGGCAACCACCGTTTAGCAAGGCAGCTTTGGGGCCTTTCTCCACTGGTTTTCAGCCGGGGGCGAATCTTCGCATGCGGTCCTTCTTCCTGAGCCGGCAAAAAGCCTACCTTTGCCACGATTTTTGGGCACCCACCCTTTTACCTGCCCAGGCAATCAACTAGTTTCCCGACCCTCAACACCCAACAACCCAAATTCCCAAAATACGCATGGCACGAGTGGAAATGGTGATGCCCAAGATGGGCGAAAGCATTATGGAAGGCACCGTCCTGAAATGGCTCAAACAGGTAGGCGACACCATTGAGCAGGACGAATCGGTGCTGGAAGTAGCTACGGACAAAGTAGATACCGAAGTACCCGCCATTTATGCCGGTGTTTTGCAGGAAATTCTGGTGCAGGAAGGCCAGGTAGTAGCCGTTGGGGCTCCCATAGCCATTCTGGAAACGGATGCCGCCAGCGCCGGCGCTTCGGCCCCCGCTGCCGCCGTAGCGGCTCCGGCCATCAACGGTGCTTCCGTAGCGGCCGCTGAAGTTCCCTACCTCCCCGAGCCTTTTGATCCGCAGGCCGACCAGCGCCTGAGCGTAGCCCAGCCGGGTCGCTTCTACTCCCCGCTGGTGCTCAGCATTGCCCGCGAAGAAGGCATTTCGATGGCTGACCTGGAATACATTCCCGGTACCGGCAAGGAAAACCGCGTAACGAAGAAGGATATTCTGGACTATGTGGCTTCGGGCCAGAAGCCCGTTGCCCAGCCAGCAGCCGCGGCAGCTACTCCGGCCCAGCAGCCGGTAGCTCAGCCCCAGGCAGCTCACCAGCCCGCCGCTGAAGCGCCTAAGGCAGCCGCGCCAGCCGTTACCGCTTCCAAGCCCGCACCGTCCGTGAGCGGTGGCCAGGAGTTGATTGAAATGGACCGCATGCGCAAGATGATTGCGCAGCGTATGGTAGACTCCAAGCGGATTTCCCCCCACGTTACCTCATTTGTGGAGGCTGATGTGACGGAGCTAGTGAACTGGCGCAACAAGCACAAAGACGCCTACAAGAAGCGCGAGGGCGAGAACCTCACTTTCACGCCTATCTTCATTCAGGCGGTGGCCCGCGCCATCCAGGACTTCCCCATGATCAACGTTTCCATTGATGGCGACTACATCATCAAGAAGCGCGACATCAACATTGGCGTAGCGGTGGCCCTGCCCTCCGGCAACCTCATTGTGCCCGTGATTCACAACGCCGACCAGCTGAACCTGAACGGCCTGAGCAAAAAGGTGAACGACCTGGCCACCCGGGCCCGGGCCAACAAGCTGAAGCCCGAGGATCTGGATGGCGGCACCTACACGCTCAGCAACGTGGGTTCCTTCGGTAACGTGATGGGCACGCCCATCATTATGCAGCCGCAGGTAGCCATTATGGCCGTGGGCGCCATCAAGAAAAAGCCAGCGGTAATTGAAACGCCCCAAGGCGACTTGATTGGCGTGCGTCACTTTATGTTCCTCTCACACAGCTATGACCACCGTGTGGTAGATGGCTCGCTGGGTGGCATGTTTGTGCGTCGCGTAGCTGATTACCTGGAGCAGTTTGACCCCAACACATCTATCTAACACAACCCGCGTTTTATGGCGCGTTGCTCCTCAAGAAGCCCGTCATACTGACGGGCTTTTCTTTTTAACTTTCAGCGTATTATGAAAAGAATATTGCCGGTTTTTGCCTTGGTTATTTCCCTGGGGCTCATCGTGTTTTTGTATTACCAGACCACCCGGCTGGAACAGGCCCTGCAGCTCTCCGACAAACGCTTTGCCGACTGTCAGCAGGTAAACTTTCAGCTGCAGATGAAATCCAAGGGCGACTCCGAGCCAGCAGCTAAGCCAGCGGAAGCCCCTGCAGAAGTAACCAGTGCCGAACCCCGCGACCTGCTCACCACGGCCCAATTGAGCCGCCTGGTACGCCGCGGCCTGGGCAACCCGGCCACCATGCTGCGCACCAGCCTGGAGCGCCAGCAGCAGCGCCTGCTGCCTGCCGAAGGCAAAGTGGGCGGCACCATGAAGATCCGGGAAGTGAGCGTGCTGAGCGACCATTATGCCCTGGCTACTTTCGATGATGGCCACAGCGCCGGCCAGATGCTGCTCCGCTACGAAGCCAAAGGTCCGCAGCAGATTTCCTGGCAGCGGGTAGACTACGTGCTGGAGTAACCGGCGTAAAGGCCCTTTAAAACAGAACGGCCCCGCTGCTTAGCGGGGCCGTTCTGTTTTGGGTAAAAGCTGACTTACGCTTTAATACCTAGCAGCAGGAACATGAAGGCATACTGCCGGGCTACGTCATGGATAGACTTAAACCGGCCGGAAGCACCGCCGTGGCCGGCGGCCATATCCGTGTGCAGGAGCAGCAGGTTCTTATCGGTTTTCATGGCGCGCAGCTTGGCTACCCACTTGGCCGGCTCAAAGTATTGCACCTGTGAGTCGTGGAGGCCGGTGGTGACCAGCATGTTGGGATAGGCCTGGGCCTTTATGTTGTCATAGGGCGAGTAGGACAGCATATAGTCGTAGTACTCCTTCTGGTTGGGGTTGCCCCACTCGTCGTATTCGCTGGTGGTCAGGGGCAGGCTGGCGTCCAGCATGGTAGTCACCACATCCACGAACGGCACGCCGGCCAGCACACCTTTGTACAGTTCCGGGTGCATGTTCACTACAGCACCCATCAACAGGCCACCGGCGCTGCCGCCCTGGGCAAACAGCGTGGCCGGTGAGGTATACTTCTGCTGAATGAGATACTTGGAACAATCGGTGAAATCGGTGAAGGTGTTCTTCTTCCTGAGCAGCTTACCCGCCTCGTACCACTCGCGGCCCATTTCCTGCCCGCCCCGGATATGGCAAATGGCAAAAGCAAAGCCCCGATTCAGCAAACTCAGCCGCGCGGGGCTGAAGGCTGGGTTGGTGGAAATACCATAGGATCCATACGCGTACTGCAGCATGGGCGCTTTCCCGTCCTTCTTAAAGCCTTTCTTATACACCACCGATATCGGAATGCGCGTACCATCGGCGGCCGTGGCGTAGATACGTTCCGTTACGTAATCTTCCTTTTTGAACCCACCCAGCACCTTCTGCTCTTTCAGCAGGGTTTTCTTGTGGGTAACCATGTCATAATCGTAAGTGGAAGCGGGCGTGGTCAGGGAGGTGTAGGTATAGCGCAGCACCGGCGTATCAAACTCCCGGTTTACGCTGATGGCCGCAGTGTAGGCTGGCTCGCCAAAGTTGAGGTAATGCTGCTTGCCGCTTTTCCAGTCGCGCACGCTGAGCTGCAGCAGGCCTTCCTTCCGCTCGCCCAGCACCAGGTAGTTGCGGAACAGCTCCATGTTCTCCAGAAACACGTCTTTGCGGTGCGGCACCAGCTCTTTCCACGCCGATTTGGCCGTGTTGGTAATGGGCGTTTCCACCAACCGGTAGTTAGGCGACTGCCAGTTGGTGCGCACGTAGAACTTGTCGCCCATGTGCTCCACCTCGTACAAATGGTCTTTCTCGCGGGGCCAGAATACTTTCAGCTCCCCGGTGGGGTTGGCGGCTTCCAGGTAGCGGAACTCCGAGGACAGCGTGCTGTGCAGCTGCACCCCAATGTATTTCCGGGACTTGGAGCGGCTCAGGTCCATGGAGTAGGTGTTGTCTTTCTCCTCGTACACCAGCGCGTCCTGCTTGGGGTCGGAGCCCAGCGTGTGCCGGTACACCTGGTAGGGTAGCAGCGTGGTAACGTCCTTGCGGGTATAGAATACGGTTTTGTTGTCGGCGGCCCACACAGCCTCGCCACCCGTGTTTGGAATGGCTTCCGGATAAAGCTTACCCGTTTTCAGATCTTTAAACCGTAGCGTGTATAAGCGCCGGCTTACGGTGTCTTCGCTGAAAGCCAGCAGCTGGTTATTGTCGCTCACTTCCCAGCCGCCAATCTGATAGTAAGGCTTGCCTTTGCCCAGCACGTTGGCGTTCAGCAACACTTCCTCAGGGGCTTTTACCGAGCCTTTCTTGCGGCAGTAAATGGGATATTCGGCGCCTTCCTCAAAGCGGGTGTAATAGTAATAGCCATTGTCGCGGTACGGCACCGACTCATCCTTCTCCTGAATGCGGCCCTTGATTTCGGCGTACAGCTTTTCCTCCAGCCCTTTTACGGGTGCCATTACCTGGTCGAAGTAGGCGTTTTCGGCCTCGAGGTAGCTGATGACTTCCGGGTTGCTGCGCTCATTCAGCCAGTAGTAATTGTCGGTGCGCGTGTTGCCCAGCATGGTGAGCTGTTTGGGCTTGATGGCGGCAACGGGCGGCACCGCGGTTTGCGCCTGGGCCGCACCCAGTGCCACGGCATAAGCACCTACCAATAAGGGGGTCGATTTCTTCATCAGGAGTAAAAGCTAATGGGTATAAAAGTGACGAAGGAAAGGTACGTTACTGCCTGTCAGCCCACAACTTTCCGTTATACAACCAGCCACAGCTTATACTATCCTATTCGAGGATTAAGAAATTAAGGGAAGCAGTAACAAGCTTACTAGTCATGCAGAGTGCAGCGAAGCATCTCGCATGGGGTCGTAGTTGGAAAAGAAAAGGAAAAAGAACGTCATGTCGAGCGTAGTCGAGACATCTCGCGTGCTGACGTTGCATTACTATTTACCACACTAGCGAGATGTCTCGACTACGCTCGACATGACGTTCTATTAACTTCCTAAACAGCTGTCGAATTAGAAAGTGCACAAACAAAAAGAGCGGCACCGTGGTGCAGCTCTTTTTAAGTTATTCCAGAAATCTAACCGCTTTACAGAGCGGCCATGCTTTGCTCCAGGGCCGTAATCTTGGCTTCGGCGTCGGCCAGCTTCTGCCGCTCCCGCTCTACCAGGTCGGCCTTGGCGTTCTGCACAAACTTATCGTTGCCGAGCTTCTTCAGCACGGAGTCCCGGAAGCCCTGAGCGTACTCCAGCTCTTTGGCCAAACGCTCCTTTTCCGCCCCTAGGTCAATCTGACCTTCCAGCGGCACGAAGAACTCCGCCCCACCGGATACGAAGCCTACAGCGGCAGCCGGAGCGGCCTCTACGAAGCTGATATCACTCAGGGCCCCCAGCTTCCGGATGATGGCGTCGTAGCTCTGCAGCAGCGCTACGTCGTCGGTTTTGGCGGCCAGGGTGAGTGGCTTGTTGGGGCCGAGGCCTTTCTGGTTCCGGATGTTGCGGATACCGGCCACGATGTCCAGGGCCTTTTCCATGCGGGCAATTACCTCCGGGCTGCCGGCCACGGGCTGCTGCTTGGGCCAGGGCGCTACGCAGAGGTAGTCCTTGGGGCCGCGCTCAGCCAGCTCGTGCCAGATTTCTTCCGTGATGAAGGGCATGAACGGGTGCAGCAGCTTCAGCAGAATTTCCAGGAAGCTGTTGGTGTGGCGCAGCGTCTCGGCATCAATGGGCGCCAGGTACGCGGGCTTGATCATCTCCAGGTACACCGAGCAGAAGTCGTCCCACACCAGCTTGTACACCGTCATCAGCGCGTCGCTCATGCGGAACTTCTCGAAGTGTTCGTCCATCTCGGCCAGGGAGGCCTGCAGCTTGGCCGAGAACCATTCCACGGCTTTGGCATTGGGGAAGGGCAGCGCGGCATCTACTTCCCAGCCCTTGGTGAGGCGGAAGGCATTCCAGAGCTTGTTGGTGAAGTTGCGGCCCTGCTCTACCAGCTTGATATCGAACAGCAAATCGTTGCCGGCCGGCGAGGAGAACAGCATGCCGGTACGCACGCCATCGGCGCCGTACTGGGCAATGAGGTCCAGCGGATCGGGCGAATTGCCGAGGCTTTTGCTCATTTTGCGGCCCTGCGCATCGCGCACAATGCCGGTGAGGTACACGTTGCGGAACGGTACTTCCTTGCGGTATTCCAGTCCGGCCATGATCATGCGCGCCACCCAGAAAAACAGAATTTCGGGGGCGGTTACTAGGTCATCGGTCGGGTAGAAATAGTTGATGTCAGCATTGTCGGGGTCTTTGAAGCCATCGAACACCGAAATGGGCCAGAGCCAGGCGGAGAACCAGGTATCCAGCACGTCTTCTTCCTGGCGCAGGTCGGCGGCCGTGAGGTCCTGGTTGCCGCTTTGTACGCGGGCCTGCTGCACGGCTTCTTCCTCGTTCAGGGCTACTACAAAGGTGCCATCGGGCAGGTAGTAGGCCGGAATGCGCTGGCCCCACCACAGCTGGCGGGAAATGCACCAGTCGTGCACGTTCTCCATCCACACCCGGTACATGTTCTTAAACTTGGGCGGGTGCAGCCTGATTTCGTCATTCTCCACTACCTCCAGAGCCTTTTTGGCCATCTGGTCCATCTTGCAGAACCACTGCAGGCTCAGGCGCGGCTCAATAACCGCCCCGGTGCGCTCGGAGGTTTGCAGCACGCTGGCGTACTCCTCTACCTTGTCCAGCTGGCCAGCATCTTCCAGGTCCTTTACAATGTTACGGCGGGCGGCAAAACGGTCCTGCCCCACGTACAGCTGCGCCTTTTCATTCAGCGAGCCGTCGTTGTTCAGGATATCGATAACGGGCAGGTTGTGCTTGAGGCCCAGCTCGTAGTCGTTCAGGTCGTGCGCGGGAGTTACTTTCAGCGCGCCGGTACCAAAGTCAATAGTTACGTACTCGTCCAGAATCACCGGAATTTCGCGGCGCAGCAGCGGAATGCGCACTTTGGCGCCGTGCAGGTGGGTGTAGCGCGGGTCGTGGGGGTTTACGGCCACGGCCACGTCGGCCATAATGGTTTCCGGACGCGAGGTAGCAACCGTCAGGAACTGGCCCGGCTGCCCTACTACCTCATATTTGAGGTGGTACATCTTGGCCATGGTGTCCTTCGGAATTACTTCCTCGTCGCTCAAAGCGGTGCCGCCCATGGGGTCCCAGTTCACCATGCGGATGCCGCGGTAAATCTGGCCCTTGCGGTACAAATCCACGAATACGCGCAGGACGGCTTCGGTCAGCTCGGGCTCCATGGTGAAGCGCGTCCGGTCCCAGTCGCAGCTGGCGCCCAGCTTTTTCAGCTGTTCCAGAATGATGCCGCCGTACTTCTCCTTCCAGTCCCAGGCGTGGGTCAGGAACTGCTCGCGGGTGAGGTCTTTCTTATCAATGCCTTTCTCCTTCAGCAGCGCAACAACCTTGGCTTCGGTAGCAATGGAGGCGTGGTCGGTGCCGGGCACCCAGCACGCTTCCTTGCCCTGCATGCGCGCCCGGCGCACCAGCACATCCTGAATGGTATTGTTCAGCATGTGCCCCATGTGCAGCACGCCCGTTACGTTAGGCGGCGGAATCACTACTGAGTAAGCAGGCTTGCGCGGATTGGGCTTGGCTTTGAAGAAGCCCTGCTCCTGCCAGCGCTGGTACCATTTGGCTTCAACGTCGGCGGGGGTATAGGTCTTGGCGATTGACATCAGCGGCGGGAAATCAGGTTTAAGGGGCAAAAGTAGGCATTTCGGGCGGGGCCGGGAAATATGGGCAAGACCACCGTCATGTCGAGGGGCAATTACAAAAAAGCCTGCTCGGGTGGAGCAGGCTTTTTGTTGAAAAATCAAATGGCTTAGCTCGCCTCAGCGTGCAGCCATTCTTTCTTTTTCAGCAAAGCGTCCTGCGATTCGCGGTAGTCGGGGTCATCGACGCAGCAGTCTACGGGGCAGACGGCGGCGCACTGGGGCTCCTCGTGGAAACCCACGCACTCCGTGCACTTGTCCGAGACGATATAGTAGTACTCGTCGGAAACGGGCGTTTGCGGGGCGGTGCCCGAGACAGTCTCGCCACCGTCCACGGTTACTTCTTTCAAAGCAGTGCCATCGGCCCAGCGCCACTGCGCACCGCCTTCGTAAATAGCGTTATTAGGACATTCCGGTTCGCAGGCACCACAGTTGATGCACTCGTCGGTTATCATGATGGCCATAGCCGTAGGTTTTAGCGTTAGGTGGTAGCGTGTATTTCAGCAACATGCGCCCGCCGGCAACAGTTTGGCAGGCAAAAGTAGAAACTAACCGTTACTCTTGCGAGTTTTTTGCTGATTACGCTTTTCTTCCCTTTCCGTCCCGATGACTCATTCCGAACGCCTCGCTGCCTTTGTAGCCCTGGGCCAGCGCCTGCAACAGCTTTCCGAAGATAAAATTACCGACCTGGCCGCGCGGGCGCGCAACCAGAACGCCTGGTTTGATAAACCCAACGTAACTGCCGCTATAAACGGCATTGCCCACCTTTTGGATGAAGAGCCCCTGCGCCACTGGACCGCCCGCTACCCACCGGAGCCCGAAACCCCGCGCAACATTGGCGTGGTGATGGCCGGGAATATTCCGCTGGTGGGCTTTCATGATTTGCTGTGCGTGCTGCTCAGCGGCCATAAGCTCCTGGCTAAGCCCAGCAAGGAAGACACCATTCTGATGCAGTGGATAGCCGATGAGTTACTTAAACTGGAGCCGCGCTTTGCCGACAGCCTGCAGTTTATGGAGCGCCTGAACGCGGCCGATGCCTTTATTGCCACCGGCTCCGACAACACGGCCCGCTACTTCGACTACTACTTCGGCAAGAAGCCCCATATTATCCGCCGCAATCGTACCAGCCTGGCCGTGCTCACCGGCCGCGAATCGGTGCACGATCTGGGTTTGCTGGGTGCTGATCTGTTCCGGTACTATGGCCTGGGCTGCCGCAACGTGAGCAAGCTGTATGTGCCCGTGGGCTATCAATTTACGGACCTGCTAGACTCCCTGGAGCCCTGGAACCACGTGCTCAACCACCACAAATACCAGAATAACTACGACTACAACAAGAGCATTATGCTGGTCAACCGCGTCGCGCATTTCGACTCGGGCTTTCTGCTGGTAACTGAGAATCCGCAGCTGGTCTCCCCTATTTCCGTAGTGCATTACCAGGCCTACCAGCACGAAGTAGACCTGGCCGATAAGCTCACGGACGTGGCCACCCAGACCCAATGCATTGTTTCAGCCGGGGGCTTGTATGCCGGCAGCTTTGCCTTCGGCCGCGCCCAGGAGCCCGCCGTTTCCGATTACGCCGATGGCGTAGATACTATGGCTTTCCTGGCGGAAATTGTCTGAAGAAATCACCTGCTTGCAGTTTATTGAGAACCGCAAGAGAGTCAGTAATTTATAGCTGGTTACGCATAGCACTTTTCGGATTTTATCAGCATATTAACAGAGTCACGCGCTAACCCCATCACACCTATGCTGACTCTTGAACAATCTTCCGAAATCATCAACAAAGAGCAGATAGAAGGCCTGCACTTTTCACACGAGGATGTGCTTTCCCTGCCCGCCGACAGGCTATGGCGCCAGCACGAAGCGGAACGGGCTTCTACCCTGGGCAATGGCTACCACGGCAAAGTAGATATCTACTTTCAAACCGCCGATGGCAGTGTAAAACGGGTATATACCACGGTCTGGGCCGCTGATGCAGAATACCTCACGCTGAAATCCGGCGCCTCAATTCCGTTACGCGCGGTATTGGGCTTTGATTTCTATTAAAGGCTTCCTTCGCCGCAAACAGACAGGGTACAAAAAGAAGCCTCGCCGGAGAACCGGCGAGGCTTCTTTTTAACCGAATAATTATTCTTCAGCTGGCTGTGACCATGGCGGCATGGCCCGTTGCCGCTTACAGCCGGTTGAGCGTTTGGGCAATGAGGTCGTTGATCACCACTTCGGAGTTGGTCGCAAACTCGCCCGTGGCTCGGTTTGCTACAATGGCGTTCAGCGATACAACTTCGTGGCCAAGCATGCGGCCCAGGGCGTAGTAGCCGGCGGTTTCCATCTCGAAGTTGGTCAGGCGGAACTCCCCTTCGGCGCTGTGGTGGCGGAAGCCCTGGAACTGCTGAATCAGATCCGGCAGGCGCAGATCCAGCCGCAGCACGCGGCCCTGCGGGCCATAGAAACCGGGGCAGGTGAGTGTATTGCCGACAATCATGCCAGCGCCCAGCTGCTCGCGCATCAGATCGGAGCCGCGCACGCAGTAGGGGCGGTAAGCCAGGCCCAGCGCCTGCTGAATGCCGGTGGCTACTTCTACCTCCAGCCCGGTTTCCACCAGGGGGTAAAACTGCATCAACGAGTCCAGACCCACGCCGTGCTCGGTAACGAGGTGCGAGCCCAGCGGTACATCTTCCTGCAAAGCGCCGCTGGTACCGATGCGCACAATGCGCAGGGAAATACGCTCCTCCAATGAGCGGGGCTCACGGGTTACGAAGTCAATGTTCACCAGAGCATCCAGCTCATTAAGCAGAATGTCGATGTTATCGGTGCCCATGCCGGTGGAAATGACCGTGATGCGCTTGCCCATGTAGTTGCCCACGTGCGTCACAAACTCGCGCTTATGAATCTGGGTCTCAATGGAGTCGAAATGCTGACTTACCATGGGTACCCGCTCCGGGTCGCCTACCGTGATGATGGTATCCGACAAATGATCGGGGAGCAGATTAAGGTGGTAGATGCTGCCGTCACGGTTTAGGATCAGCTCTGAGGCGGGAATGGGCATGGGAGAGAAACTGGGGAAAGTATGGGGAATCAGTAGGGAAGCGCAGCACCCGCCGCGGAAAGCAGCACAGGCGCAGAACAGGGAAAAGGTACGGGAACAGAAAAACAAATCCTGCGCCGGCCCGGGATAATACGTGCCGGGCCGGCGCAGGATACCGGAAAAACCGGAATACGTTAGCTCAGAGCCGGGGGGCGATACGAAAGCAGGCCCTGCTCGGGGCTGTAATGATTACTATTTTTAGGATAGGCACCGGTGCCGTCATAAGGGCGCTTGTCCGGGTGTTGCCGACAGGCTTCGGAGCAGGCCCCATCCAACTGCTGGCCACAGGTTTCGCACATGGCTACGTGCAGGTTACAGTGCGGGTTGGCGCAGTTTATCATCCGCCCGGAGGGCGTATGGCAGTGGTGGCATTCGGAAATAAGCGTTGGGTTCACGCTGTTCACGTCCACCGCTACCCGACCATCGAACACGTAGCACTTGCCGTCGAAATCCTCGCCGCCGGCTTCCAGACCGTATTTGATAATGCCGCCGTGCAGCTGGTACACGTTTTCAAAACCCTGGTCGAGCAGGAAGGCGCTGGCTTTTTCGCACTTAATGCCGCCGGTGCAGTACGTCAGGATTTTCTTGCCCTTGTACTGCTCTAGCTCCTGCACCTTCTCCGGAAACTCGCGGAAGTTCTCGATATCAAGCGTCACGGCGTTTTTGAAACGGCCCAGCTGGTACTCGTAATCTGAGCGCACGTCCAGCACCACTACATCGTCCTGGTCTTTCAGGTCGCGGAACTCGGTGGGCGACAAATGCACGCCGGTGCGCTCGAAGGGCTTAATATGGGGCAGGCCTACGTTCACAATTTCCGGCTTCACGCGCACGTGCAGCTTCTGGAAAGTATGGGCGGGCGCGGGCTCTATTTTGAACTCCAGCGAGGCAAAGCGGGCATCAGCTTTTACCACACGCATGTACTCCTCACAATCGGCAATGGTACCGGATACGGTGCCGTTTAGTCCTTCGGCCGCCACAATAATGCGGCCGCGCAGATTCAGGCTCAGGCACAGGCGGTGGTGCTCTTCCCGAAACTGCTCCGGATTCTCGAGGGGCGTATAGCAGTAATACAGCAGAACGAGGTAGTCCATTCTTATTTTCAATTAGGCATTATACAGGCGGAAAGTATGAGCGAATGCGCTTTGGCTACGGCCTCACCCCTTGCCTGCATCGTTAAACTTTAGCGGCGGGGTTACCGAAAACGGTTTGTCCGGCCGGAACGTCTGCTACTACTACGGAGCCAGCACCAACGCGGGCTTTGGCGCCAATTTTCACACCGGCTACCACTACGGCCCCGGCACCAATGAAGGCATTATCGCCTACTTCTACTTCGGAATTCAGGATGGCACCAGCGCCTATTTGGACATAGTCGCCTACCTGCGCTTTCACATCCACAACGGCATTAGCGCCAATAATGCAGCCATCACCCACCCTGGTCCGGCTGGTAATCACGGCATTGGGGCCTACCAGAATGCCGTGGCCCAACCAGGCAAACTCTGATACACTGGCGCGGGCATGAATGGCATTGACGCTGGCTACGCTGTACTCGCCTTGCAGCATGCTGGTGAGGCTGCGCCGGCTGGCGACGTCTTCGGTCGCCACGAACACTTCACACTTTTTACCCAGCAGCTTCAGCAGCTCAGGGTCCTGGGTGTTGCCCATTACGGGCACGTCGTTGAGTTCCGTGTTTTGCAGTTTGGCATCGTCATCGAGCAGGCAATACACTACTACATCGTTGCTGAGAAAAGCGTCGAGCGCGGCAGTGCCAACCAGTTGGGCACCAAGAATGATTACAGGATTTTCCATGCGGGGCAGACGGCCGGGAGCAGGCCGCCGATAGGGTCTAAACCACAAAGATACGGCCCTTTTGCCCGCCTGCCAAGCTACCGCAGCCAGCGCGGTACCTGTAACCAGCGCGCTACGTAGTCGTTTTGCAGCAGTAAAAAGACCAGGAATGGCAGAAACGCCACGCGGTACCGACTGAGCGTGCCCAGGTTGGGGGTTGTCAGGCCAATGAGAGCCGCCAGCATGAAACAGTAGAATCCAAAAGCCAGCACCACAGTGAAAGGCAGCTTACCGGCCCGTCCCCGCATAACGGCCCATACACTCAGGAGCAGAAGGGAAATAAACGCCAGATTTTCTATCCCGCTGACCACATATTTCAGTTCCCAACTCTCCCCCGGTAAGGGCCGCACCACCGCATTCAGAGCGGCCAGCGGGGCATAGCTTGCAATGCTACCGAGCGTTGGTTTCAGGTTTTGATAATGTAGATGCGGCTTGTCTTGGGATATTTTTTCAAGCTCAGCATAGCTGTAGATAAGCTGGCTGGTGAATTTATTGGCTCGGAAAACCGGGCTGATCATTCCCGCAAACCAGGCTCCCCCAGCAAACAGTACCAGCAACAGGCCGAGCTGCATCCAGTTAGACAGCTGAAGCTTCATCCTCTGCAGCACCCGAATCAATAAGAGAAAGGCGAGGGCCAGAAACAGGAACACGGCAAAGAAAAACCGCATCTTGAATGCTAACCATATCAACACGACTCCTCCCACCACAGAATACCACCGCACCGGGCGGTTGCCATAGCCTTTCTGCAGTACCCACGCAGCCAGCCAGGCCAGGCTACCTAAAAGCACGGCTTCCTTGGTTATCCCCGCCGACCAGAACACTACACTAGGCCAAGCCAAGAAAGCAAGTGGAGCAGCTAAAGGAGGCGTGGCGGGAAATAATTGCCCCACTACTTTGGCCAGCTGCCAGCATCCAATAAAACTGAATAAGGATAGGTACAAAGCATTGATCCACGCTATGCCGCCAGTCATCAGATTTAACAAAGACAGGAGCTTTATAAAAAAGAAAGTATTCGAGAAGCCATGGAAAATCAGTGCTTCCCCCTGAAACCGGAAGGTTTCTGCGCCCAGCGTTGCTACCCAGGCTTGCGGATCGGCCCAGGCTTGCTGCGTCATTAAGACCGACCATTCCTGGAAATATTCCGCATCATCCGACATACGATACACGGAGAGCAGACCCACCACAAGTTTCAGCGCAAGCAATGGCCATAGCAGCCGACCAATGCGGGGCTCCTGACGCTGTTTCTGCAGCCAGAATATCAATGCGCTTAATACTCCCGCATTCAGCAGGATAGCCACCGCAACTCTCACTTCAACGCCGAGTTATGCCGCAGAATACGGCTGCCAATGGCGCATTCTACGCAGCGTAGGGGCTGGCAATACGCGGTAGCCAGCATCAGGAGGCCCTGAGAGTCGGCGGCGGTGCGGTGGGTGAAAGGCAGACCCTCATAGAGGGCCAGCACATGGTTTTTTTCGGCGGGTAGTTCCGTGAGTAATTGTAAGGCAGCTTCTACCTGCTCCGTCTGCCCTACTGAGCGGGCATACGCTACGCGCAGGGGCACCACCACATTGGTAATCAACAGATGCATACTGCTGCGGCCCAGCGCCGGCACTTTGCCGGCGCGACCAGGGCGGTAATGGGTACGCCAGTACACTGAGCTTTCGTTACTGAAGAACTGCTCCAGCACGGCCACATTTTGCGCGGAGAGCAGCGCATCAAACAACAAAGGCCGGGCATGCAGCAGCGCGGCCAGCTGCGCCAGACGTGCAGTAGGGAAATTGGCCGGGCGCATGCGCAGAAAATTCCACTCGTGCTCCTTCAGGCCTGTATTCTCAAGGTCATATTTATGGCGCAGGAATTCGTATTCCGCCCGTAGCATTTGAACATATTCATCGGCTATATCTTCTGCCTTTTCGTTGGCAGCCGATAGAAAACCGGCCTGCCCAAACAGCAGGGCTTCCGTTTGCAGCAAATTGTGGCGGTGACGGCGGAGAATGCGCAACGGCAACGCCTTAGCCAGCCGGGCCAGCGGCTCGGTGTTTTTGCGGAAGCCGAAGCCGGCCGCCAGCACATGCCAAGCCGTGGCCTCCCAGTCGTTATCCAGTTGCTGGTGTAGCAGTTGCACGGTAGCCGATTTGCGTTCCATGCGCTCCAGCAGCGCCCGGTCTACCATAGACAGACGCGTGATTTCTGGAATCTTGGTTAAGAAAGGCGCGCATGGTAAAGTAGCAGGTGGTGCGGTCTGGAGCTGCTGATAGGTGTGCAGCATCTCTAGGGGAATACGCCCTGCCAAGGCCAGCGTGGGAATAGGCGTACCATCGGTGCGGAGCACGGGCTGGTCGGCGGTGAGCACCACGTGTAGGATTACCTGGTCGTAACGCGCGTCGGTCTGGTGTTGGTGGCGGTGCCAGTCGGAAGCGCGCAGATGAATTTCTACGGCGCCGTTCCACTCCACCTCCCCCAACTGCAGGCGGGCATTTAGAAAATCGGGGCCGGCATCGGTGTTATGAAAGCCGGGGTGCAGTACCGTCAGCAGCTCGCCGGTTTCAGTGAGCAGATTTTGTTTGTCGAAATACTGCTGTTGCCAGACGTAATGGAGAAAGTCTTCCCGCATAGAAATTGCCACGCTACCAATACACAAAGAAGGAAAATATAATCTACTAGTGGCTTCAATTTATTGGTAAAAACCAAAACGGCCCGCCTCCGTGCAAACGGAAACGGGCCGATCTAAAAATTTAGATTCGCTTAGCGCAGGTCAATCACCTTCACGCCTTTGTACTTGGCTTTATCGAAGGAGAAAGTAGTGGCATCCAGGGGTGGGTTAGGCTGGAACTTCTTGATGGTGAAGGTATAGCGGTTGCCGTTCTTCTTGAACATCTTCCAGCTTTTCACCGAGCGGTCCTTCTTGCTGACATTCAGGCGCACTTTGTACACGGAATTGTTGCGGTCCTCGGGCGACAGCTCAATAACATCCACTGCCTCCCCGTTTTCCTTGGATTCCTGCACGTAGGAGTACTTATAGCCCTTTTTATAGAGCGTATAAATCTGGGAGGGCGAGATATCCTGGTCTTCCGGATCGTAGTCCGAGATATTTACCTCGTTTTCCGACTTCATGTAGGTCCACATGGTCTGGCCGTTGTTGATGACCTCCTGGCCATTCATTTTCAGCCGGAACTTGGTGCCACTCACCGTAATGTCGCCGCTCAGGTTTTCTTTCACCTTAGCCGTAGGGTTTTCCAGGGTTTGCGTGAAAGCAGCTTTAAAGCCATTAAGCGCCTGGTATTTGGCACTCATCTGGTCCAGAATTTTGCCGGCTTTCGGATCCTGCTGCGCGTAACCAATCTGCACAGCAGTAGCGGACAGGAGCAGCAGAGACAAGAATTTTTTCATTTAGAAGAAAGAAGATGTGAAATCAGAGCTAAGCAATAAGAACCAAGAACCGGGCCGAGAGTTTCCTTGCGAATCGCTCAACATCAAAAAACAGCCGCGAAGTTCTACGTTCTGTTGCTGTTTCTGATTTCTTACTTGGGCAGGCTATTCAACAACTGTTCCAAACTGTATTCATCGGGAATTAAAACCTCGCGGGCTTTGCTGCCCTCAAACGGGCCCACAATGCCGGCGTGCTCCAATTGGTCAATTAACCGCCCGGCGCGGTTGTAGCCCAGCTTCAGGCGGCGCTGCAGCAGCGAGGTACTCCCCTGCTGGTGCGTGACAATAACGCGGGCCGCTTCCTCAAACATACTGTCACGGGTAGACGGGTCGAAATCTTCCGCGTCGCCGCTGCCACTGCCGCTTTCCCCTACCACTTCGGGCAGCAGGTAGGCATCGGGGTAACCCTGCTGCTCGCCGATGTAGTCGCAGAGGCGGTCAACCTCCGGCGTATCGATGAAGGCGCACTGCACCCGGATGATATCGGAGCCCTGCGAAATCAGCATGTCGCCCTGCCCCACCAGCTGGTCGGCACCGCCGGCATCCAGAATGGTGCGGGAGTCGATTTTGCTGGTCACTTTAAAGGAAATCCGGCAGGGGAAGTTGGCCTTGATGATACCCGTAATAACGTTTACCGAAGGGCGCTGCGTAGCTACAATCAAGTGAATGCCGATAGCGCGGGCCAGCTGGGCCAGGCGCGCAATAGGCGTTTCCACTTCCTTGCCGGCCGTCATCATCAGGTCGGCCAGCTCGTCAATTACCAGCACGATGAAAGGCATGAAGCGGTGGCCCTTCTTCGGGTTGAGGCGGCGCTCAATGAACTTGCGGTTGTACTCCTTCAGGTTGCGGCAACCGGCATCCTTCAGCAGGTCGTAGCGCCGGTCCATTTCCATGCACAAGGAGTTCAGCGTGTTCACCACCTTCTTGGTATCGGTGATGATGGCCTCGTCGGTATCAGGCAGCTTGGCCAGGAAATGGCGCTCAATCTTATTGAAGATGCTCAGTTCCACCTTTTTCGGATCGACGAGCACGAATTTTAACTGGGCCGGGTGGCGCTTGTACAGCAGCGAAGCCAGAATAACGTTCAGACCCACTGACTTACCCTGACCCGTGGCACCGGCCATGAGCAAGTGAGGCATCTTGGCCAGATCCACCACAAAAACTTCGTTGGTAATGGTGCGGCCAAAGGCAATGGGTAGATCCATTTCCGTGTGCGCAAACTTCTCAGTGCTAAACACCGAGCGGATGCTTACCATCTCCTTCTTGGTATTTGGCACCTCAATACCAATGGTGCCTTTGCCAGGAATGGGAGCAATAATCCGGATACCCAAGGCAGCCAGACTCAGGGCAATATCATCTTCAAGACTCTTGATTTTGGAGATGCGCACGCCGGCATCGGGCACAATTTCATAGAGTGTAACCGTGGGGCCGATAGTGGCTTTGATGCTGGCAATGTTGATACCGTAATGGCCCAGCGTCTCTACAATGCGGTCCTTATTGGCTTCCAGCTCCTCCTTGCTTACCTGGGCCTTGGCCACGCCGTAGTCGTTGAGAAGCTCCAGCGTGGGATACTGGTAGCGCGAGAGGTCCAGCGTAGGGTCGTAGTTCACGGCGGGCATGGTTTCCATGTCCTCATCCTCGTCGGCAATGGTGGCCATATCGGCGCCGGCAGCGGGGTCGAGCTCCTTGGAGTCCTCAATCTGCAGGGCCGGCTTGGCAGCTACTTCGCGGCGGGCGGGTAACGGGGCGTTGTCATCGGCCAGATCAGCCATAGACAACGGGGTGGGCACTCGGGCGGCCACGGGCTCGGGGTCGGCGGGGGCCTCAATAGAGAAACTGGGGCCAGCCGCCATACCACCGGCCTTCAGGGCAGCACTGGCTACCGCGCTGGTGGCTGCGGCCGCAGGTGCTACGCTTAAGGGCATAGCAGCCGCGGGGGCTACATTAAATGCGGGCCCAGCTACGGACCCGGTGGTCACAACCGGCTCATCTATTTCCTCTTCCGGCTCGGGTTCAGTGGGGCTGGCAGCGGGAGTTGCGGGCGTACCAACGCGCTTCAGCGTCATACCGAGCGCCTCCTCTTCCTCCTCATCCTCTTCAAAAGAGGAAGAAGCGCCGTTGGCGGCAGGGTTAAAGGCCGTTACGGCGCGCTCGTACAAGGGAGCATCCGCGGGCTTGCTGGCATCGTCGGCCTCCTCCCCTTCCGTGCTTCGGCGCAGGTTGAGGGAGGTGACGTTGAAGAAGAAAACCACGAACGAAATCAGCAGAAATGCCAGCAGCAAAACCGTGCCCCAGCCAATGAGGCTGTCGAGCCACAGGGCCACCTCATAGCCAATGCCGCCACTCAGGAAGTCGAGGCTGTGCGCGAGGGCGGGGTCGGCGTCGGGCGTTTCCAGGGTGAGGACGACGTAGCCCATCAGCACGCTCAGCCAGCCCATGACAAACAGGCAGAGTGCCAGCACATAGCTGATGGATACATCCTGCCGGCGGAAGACAATTTTATAACCCAGGAAGAATACAATGGGAATTACGGCAAAGGCGGCCACGCCAAAACCCTTGTAAATCAGCACCTGCGCCACCACGGCACCCAGCAGGCCCAGCCAGTTGCCCGACTCCTGCCCGGCTTCCTTCACCGAGGTGCTATCCACGCTTTGCACTACGCTTTGGTCGGCGTGCCCGGTCAGCAGGAACGAGAGAAAGGCAATGGTGAGGTAGATAGAGGTCAGCAGAAAGAAAAAGCCCAGGAACAGCTGAAAGCGCCGGTCGCGCAGGAAGCTGAACACGCCCTGGAAAGAAGGGAGCTTCAGGGGTTGGCGCGGCGCCTTGGGCGCTTTGGCGGCCTTGGGAGCAGTGCGTCGTTCTTCACGCGGCGCCTCGGCGGCCGGCCGGGGCTGGTTGCGGGCCGGACGAGGTTCATTGGAAGCCCGCGAAACCGGCGCAGCGGGTTGCTTGTATGTATTTTTAGCCATTATTCACACACCGAAAAGTCAAATCTACAGGTTTTCCGGCGGGAATTCGGTGTTTTTTTCCTCCGGTAAGCCATACTTTTTAAGCCGTCCGGCGCGGCTTTTTTGCAATTGCTTAAGGCGCTACTTCATACACGTACAGGTGCCAGTAGGCCTCCTGATTGGTGTATTCGCCGCGGAGGCGAAGGCCGGATTGCCCAGGATGCGCCAGGGCTACCGCAGAGAGAATGTAGCGCCCACCCAGGCGCTGAAAGGCCTTTGCATTGAACGCAAAGTGCTGAATGGGCGCGTGCTGGCTGGCCGCTACCCGGAAGTTCTTGCCCAGCTCGGCGGCAAACAGGTAGCAGCGGTTTCCCCAGGCATCAAAATAGGCGCGCAGCTGCGGGTCTTTGGCCAGCTCGCCGGCTATAATGGGCCGGAAGGCATGCTTGTAGGGTAGCGGGTAGTTGTTCTGGTAGCTATCCAGGGTATAAAAACCGTTGAGCTGCGCCACAGACGGCGGCAGACCCAGACACGCCACCCTATACTGCGCCGGATCCTGCCCGGTGTTCTGCCGGATATCCGCTTGAATTCGTGCAAAAAGCTCCGGGGCCACAAAGCGCTGGTAGCTGGGCTCGTGCGGGGCAGGGCGGCCCAGCAGCTCCCGCACCGTTAGCGTCCATTCGCGGTTCATGGCCAGCCCTAATACCAACTGCAAGGCAACCAGGGCAGCGCGGCTACGCCCGGCCGGCAGCGCGCGCAGGGCAATTGCCCACACTACAAACCAAAGCAGCGGCGTAAGGAAGCTAAAGCGGGTAAGATTGAAGGTCCGCAACGGGGGAACCAAGGGCTGCACCAAGGCTAAAAAGGCCGGGTAAAACCCGCAGAAAACAGCCAGCGCGGCAATAATCAAGAGCAGGCTGATGACAGTGCGGAATGGAAAAAAGGTGGCCTTGCAGCGGGCTTGCCAGCCGGCGAGCAAAACCGTCATCAGCATCAGGCCCCGAAAAAACAGGCTGCTATGGTACTGCCCCATCAGAAACTGCTGCAGGGTGCTCCGCAGCTGTCCCGGCAACGTGTGCGGTGCTAACTGCGCGAAATTAAACTCCAGCCGGTGCGGGATAAACTGGTGCTGCAGCAAAGCCGATAGAAGCGGATATTCCACCACTACGTAGCTGATGGTCAGAACTCCGATGCCTGCCCAGGCCCGCCAGCTAACCTGGCGGCTCCGGTAGTCGGAGTAAAATAGCCACGCGCTCAGCCCCGCCAAAATAAACAGCCCGGCCAGCACCATCATCGACCAAAAGGGGAAAGCCAGCACTACCAACCAGGGCCAAAGGCCTGCGCGGCGCTGCTGTAGTGCCCGCACCGCCAGCAGCACGGCCGGCTGCCCTAGTACCGATAATCCATAGATAGAATAAATAGGGAGCAGGGCCCAGGCCAGGGCAACCCCTGCGGCCAGTGGGCGCTGGTCCGGCTGGGGCAGCAGCCAAAAACGCAGCAAGGCATACATGCTCAGCAAGCCTGCCAGCCGCACCAGGGCCATATGAATCAGGTAAGCCGGCAACGGGGGCAACAGCTCAAACATCAGCACCGTAACGCTCAGCCCCGGCCGCAGGGCATTGCGCGGCAGCCCGTTCATAACCTGCGGTATGATGGCTGAAGCCTGAT
Organism: Hymenobacter sp. DG25A; assembly: GCF_001280305.1. Classification (NCBI taxonomy): domain Bacteria; kingdom Pseudomonadati; phylum Bacteroidota; class Cytophagia; order Cytophagales; family Hymenobacteraceae; genus Hymenobacter; species Hymenobacter erythromyxa. Next base: position 1,673,760 of record NZ_CP012623.1, read on the forward strand.
AATTCAGGGCCGTACCCGTTCTAGCCAGCAGATAGGGAACTGAAAGCTCGGCATCCAGATTATCATCTATTAACAGGTAGCTGTGCGAGCCGGCCAGCAGAAACGGAATCAAAAGCAGAAGCAGGCCCAGAAGTGCCAGTAGAAGCGGCGAAGATGTCAGACGGCGGACCAGCATTATTGTTTTAAGCGTAAACCGCCGCAAAAGTAGGGCGCGGCAATGCCCTAATCTATTGTGGTGCCCGTAGAACAAAAAGATTTATACCAGGCACAGGCCCCGTGCCTTTATCCCAACCGAATGATTATTCAGGAACTCAGCTCGCCCGCCCAGCCCCGTTTTTGCACTATCAGCTATGAGCCCGCCGCCGACTGCGTGGTGGTAACCTGGGAGGGGTCTTTAGGGGCCGATGAAGCCAAGCAGGGCGCCCAAAAAACCCTGGAAGTATTGCGGGAGTTGCGGCCATCGTGCGTGCTCAATGACAATAGCCGCGTGATGGTTATGTGGTTTGAAACCCTGCACTGGATAGAGCAGCACTGGGCCCCCATTGCTACCACCTACGGTCTGCGGCACATGGCCCACGTCACGCATCCGGATACCTATCACATTATCATGGAAATAGCCATGCAGCACAACTTCAGCCCTTACTTTGACCTGCAGCTGTTTGATGATGTAGCGCAGGCCCAGGACTGGCTGCAGCATTGCCGGGAACTGGATGCCACTACCCTGCCCCGCCGCTAGCTGCGCGGGTGAAACTCCGTAATAACCTGCTTTAGATAGTCGCGGTCCAGGTGGGTGTAGATTTCCGTGGTGGTGATGCTCTCATGCCCCAGCATTTCCTGCACGGCGCGTAAATCGGCGCCGCCTTCTATCAGGTGGGTGGCAAAGGAATGGCGAAAGGTGTGCGGGCTGATGGTTTTGCGGATGCCCGCTTTTTCGGCCAGCGTTTTAATGGTGGTGAAGATGGTGACGCGGGAAAGCTTGGTCCCGCGCTTGTTCAGAAACACCATATCCTCGTGGCCGGGCTGAATATCCTGGTGGCAGCGCACACCGCTGAGGTAGAAACCCAGGTGCTTCAGGGCATCGCGCCCAATGGGCACCAGGCGCTCCTTATTGCCCTTGCCGGTGACGCGCAAAAAGCCCTGGTCGGCATACACATTGGAAAGGCGCAGCTCCGTCAGCTCGCTCACGCGCAGGCCGGAGGAGTACAGCACTTCCAGCAGCGCCCGGGTGCGGGTGCCTTCGTTGGTGCTCATATCAATGGCCTCCAGCAGCTGTACTATTTCCTCGTAGCTGAGCGTATCGGGCAGCTTGCGGCCGGTTTTGGGGGCTTCCAGCGTGTCGGTGGGGTCTATGCTGAGCTGGTCTTCCATGATGAGGAAGCTATAGAAGGCCTTCAGGCCCGAGAGGGTGCGGGCCTGCGAGGTGGCGCTCATGCCCAGCTCGCCCAGCCAGGCCAGAAACTGGCGCAGCTGAGGGGTGGTTACCTGCTGGGGCGCGGTAGTGAGCTGCCGGCTTTCCAGGAACTGGCGCAGCTTGGCTGCATCCCGCGCGTAGGCTTCAATGCTGTTGCCGGAAAGGGATTTTTCCAGCCGCAAATAGCCTTCGAATTGTTTTAGGTAGATAGACCAGTTCACGGGATAAACGTGGAGCTTAGGAGTTTAGGAAGAGTATTTTGGGTATTTGCGGCCCCGGCAGGTATAAAAGCTGCGGCCACCCCGTAACTTGGGCCACCTCATGGCAGTTCTTGTGGCTTACAAAGCTACAGTTCTGCCGCTCCAAGTCCCTACGCCTCTCCCATGCAAATTCTCCTTCTCAACGGTCCCAACCTCAACCTGCTGGGCCGGCGCGAGCCGGGCATCTACGGTACCCGCTCTTTCGAAGACTACCTGCCCGAGCTGATTGAGGCCTTCCCCAACCTGACGCTGGAGCATTTCCAAAGCAACCACGAAGGCCAGCTGATTGATAAGCTACACGAAGTAGGCTTTACCTACCACGGCGTGGTGCTGAACGCCGGCGGCTACACGCACACCAGCGTTGCCCTGGCCGATGCCGTGGCCGCCATTCATACTCCCGTGGTGGAAGTACACCTGAGCAACCTGCACGCCCGCGAGGAGTTCCGCCAGAAAAGCCTCCTTGGCCGGCATTGCGTGGGCAGCATCAGTGGCTTTAAGCTGGACAGCTACCGCCTGGCGCTGCAGTATTTTGATGGCCTGCGCCCCAAGCGCATGGGGTTTAAAGTATAGTTTCCGGCCGGAATGCTATAACGGGCCGCAGCTCGTTTTACTCGCATTGCCGGGTTGGGCCGCTTACCTTTGCAGCCTCTCTCCTTTCCTCCTGACTCACCTATTCTATGTATACATTCAACCCTGGCCCTTCGCAGGTTTATCCGCAGGTGCGGCAGTACCTGCAGGATGCCTATGATGAAGGCTGGCTCTCGGCCCCGCACCGGGGCGAGCGGTTCACCGGCCTGATGCGCCAGACCGTGACGGACCTGAAAACCCGCCTCAACGTTCCGCAGGACTACACCGTGTTCTTCATGAGCTCGGCTACGGAATGCTGGGAAGTCCTCACTCAAAGCCTCACGCCCACCAAAAGCCTGCACCTGTACAACGGGGCCTTCGGCGAGAAGTGGTATGACTACGCCAAAGCCCTGCGCCCCGCCTCCCAGGGCATGCAGTTTGGCCTCGATGACCTGCCCAACATCACCAATCTGCCCCTCGACAGCCAGACGGACCTGGTGTGCATCACCCAGAACGAAACCAGCAACGCCACACAGCTGCGCGACGGTTTTATTCTGAACCTCTATAACCGGATTGGCAATGCGTTGCTGGCGGTAGATGCCACGTCTTCGCTGGCCGGCATTCAGATGAAGTACATCAAGGCCGATATCTGGTTTGCCTCGGTGCAGAAGTGCTTTGGGCTGCCGGCAGGCTTGTCGGTGATGCTGCTCTCGCCCCGGGCCCTGGACCGCCTGCGGCACATCAACGAGCGGGCACACTATAACAGCCTGGCTTCGCAGTATGAGAAGATGCTCAACTTCCAGACCACGCACACGCCCAACGTGCTGGGCATTTACCTGCTGAGCCGCATGCTGCAGGACCGTCCGCCTATCAAGGCCGTGCACCAGCACCTCACCGACCGCGCCAACAAGCTCTACGACTACTTCGATCAGGCTACCCAGCTGCGCCCGCTGGTGCAAAACCCCGAAACCCGCTCCACCACCGTGGTAGCGCTGCAAGGCCCGCCCGCCCTGATTGATGAAGTTAAACGCCGGGCCCTTACCCAGGGCCTGCAGCTCGGCAACGGCTATGGCAGCTGGAAACCAAACAGCCTGCGCATCGCCAACTTCCCTGCCATTCCCGACGCCGCCTTTGAGCAGCTGGTGCAGTTTTTCGCCAAGGACTTCGCTTAAACAGTGAGATGGTGAACTGAGGAAATGGTGAGTTGACTGGTTGGTGTAAACACCTCAGCTTGGCTATCCTTCCCTGTAACGCACCACTTAACTAGTTCACCATCTCACCCTATGTTCAGCCTCAAGGAAATTACTTCCGTCACGCTTACCCTGTTTGCCATCATTGATATTTTGGGCTCCATCCCGATTATCATTCAGATCCGGCAGCGCGAGGGACGCATTAAATCGGAGCTAGCCACCCTGGTGGCGGGGGTGCTGATGGTGGTGTTTCTGTTTCTGGGGCAAAGCATTCTGGCGTTGTTCAGTGTTGATCTGCAGTCGTTTGCCTTGGCGGGCTCCATCATCATTTTCCTCATCGGCATGGAAATGATTCTGGGGGTTGAAATCTTCAAGCACAACCCCACGGCCGGCGGTACGGGCTCCATTGTTCCCCTGGCGTTTCCCCTCATCGTGGGGGCCGGCACCATGACCACGCTGCTTTCCCTGCGGGCCGTGTACTCTCTGCCCAACGTGCTGGTAGGCATTGTAGCCAACCTGGTGTTTGTGTACCTGGTGCTCAAGAGCAGCCACTGGATTGAGCGTAAGCTGGGCAAAGCCGGCGAAGACATTCTGCGCCGCGTATTTGGCGTGATTCTGCTGGCAATTGCCATCAAGCTGTTCAAACAGAACTTCTAACTTCTCCTGGCAAGCGCCCGGCTGGCGCTTGCCTATAATTTCACTTTCCTTTTGATTCATTTATTTACCGATGGCTCTTCCCGCGGCAACCCGGGGCCCGGCGGCTACGGCGCTATTCTGCGCTATGGCCACCACGAAAAAGAGCTGAGCCAGGGCTTCCGCCTCACCACCAACAACCGCATGGAGCTGCTGGCCATTATAGTGGGACTGGAGGCCATAACGCGCCCGGACATTCCCATTTTGGTGGTCACCGACTCTAAATACGTGGTCGACTCGGTAGAAAAGCGCTGGGTGTTTGGCTGGGAAAAGAAGCCCGATTTCGGCAAAAAAGCCAACGAAGACCTCTGGCGCCGCTTCCTGAAAATTTACCGCCAGCGTAAAGTGCAGTTCCGTTGGGTGCGCGGCCACAATGGCCACGCCGAAAACGAGCGTTGCGACCAGCTGGCCGTGCGCAGCGCCACCCAGGGCCCGCTTCTCATTGATGAAGGCTACGAGCTGATTGAGGCCCGCCGGGCATCTTAAAGCAGCGCCAAGCGCAAGCAGCTATTACTGATAGCTGCGCCTCATTCTTTAATACCGTTCCTTTCCGTGGCCAACTCCTGGTTTCAGTTCAAGCACTTCCGCGTGGAGCAGGGCGCCTGCGCCATGAAAGTGTGTACCGATGCCTGCGTACTGGGCGCAACCGCTCCCCTGGCTACGGCGAAGCGTATTCTGGATATTGGTACCGGCACAGGCCTGCTGGCCCTCATGACTGCCCAGCGGGCACCTGAGGCTTTCATTGAAGCCGTGGAGCTGGATAGTCTGGCCGCCAACCAGGCCGCCGCAAACGCGGCGGCTTCGCCCTGGGCCAGCCGCCTGCGCATACATGTTCTCAGTCTGCAGCAATATGTGGTCACCGCCCCGGGCCTCTTTGATCATATCATCTGCAATCCGCCTTTCTTCCGGCACTCGCTCCAGTCGCCGGATGCGGCGCGGACCACGGCCCGGCATACCACCCCGGATACCCTCCCCTTCTCCACGTTGTGCGCCAGCGCGGCCAAGCTACTCACTCCCGGCGGGCAGCTCACCATACTGCTGCCTCCCCCGGAAATGCAGCATCTGGAACGGGAAGCAGCAGTGGCCGGCTTATACCCCAGCCACCGCATCACCCTGCATCATCGCCCCGGCAGCAAAGCCCTGCGGCACATCACCACCTTCGGCCAAAGTGCCGGCCTGGTAGCTACGCAGGCCTTGGCTATTCACCAAAGTACCGACGAAGGCTACTCCACTGAGTTCCGGGAATTGCTGCGCGATTTTTATCTGGCTTTTTAAGAAGCCCGCCGCGTTAGTTTAAAGCGTATTCGTGCTCCTCGAACCGGATGTTGTAGTCGGCCGCCAGCTCATCCAGAATGGGTTCGTAGATATCGGGGTGCGTTGGAATTACGATTCCGCGCTGGTGCAGCAGGCCCTTCGCCAGACGGCGCACCACCATGCCTACCGGCAGGCCCACGGTTTTGGCCATGGCCGTGTGGGTAGCATCATCGCCCAGCACCACCAACGATGAAGTGCGCCGATGCTGCCGGCCATGCAGGGTGAAATCGAACAGATGCTGCATCACAATCATGTCATGGTCGCCGGCGGCCAGCTGCCATTTCTCGGTGAGGAGGCGCTCCAGCAGTTGCGCAGGGGTGGCATCCGGCAGGTCCAGCGTACGGTCGGTAAACAGGCCCAGCCACGTGAGCAGGGTCATTTCTTCGCCCTGAGGCGGCAGATTCAGATAGGCAGCAACCCGCTCAGGCAGGCTGTTGGAGGTGGCAGCGGGTAGGTAGGCTTCTATCAGTTCCTGCCACGTCATGGCAGCGGAGTTGCCCAGGTGCACGGTGTCATCGGTGAGGCCCAGGCGCACCAGGGCATGCCAGGCGGCGCAGTAGCCCGGGCGTCGCAGGGTACCGCGCAAAATGGTGGGAATGTTGTCTAGGCCGTAGGGCTGGCGGTAGCTCAGCGAGTCACGGTTGGCATAGCCTTCAAAATCGCCGTAGCCCGGCAGGGTCAGCATTTCGGTGCGGGCAAAGAGCTGCTGGTAGGGAATAAAGCGCGGGTGGCCGTTTTCCAGGTATTTCGCGGTGCTCTGCCCGGCCAATACCACATTGCGGGGGTTCCAGGTGAACTTGTATTTCCAGGGGTTAGCGCCCTCGGAGTCCGGGGCCATCAGCCCGCCGCAGTAAGATTTAAAGGAAGTAAGCTCCCCGCCCTGCTCGCGGATTTCGGTTAGCGCCCGCATCGCCGACATATGGTCTAAGCCGGGGTCCAGGCCGCATTCCATCACCAGGGCCACGCCGGCCGCCTGGGCATCTTCTTCCATCATCCGGATTTCGGGGCTCACATAGCTGGCCGTTACCAAATGCCGGCCATACCGCACGCAAGCCTGGGCCACCAGAGGGTGAAACAGCGCCGGCAGCATGGAAATAACAATATCCGCCGCAGGCACCAACACGTCCAGCTGCTCTACCTCGGCCACATCAAAGGAAATAGCCTGCGCATAGGCGCTGTGCGTTGCCAGCACCGGGTCCAGATGCGCCGGGTTGACATCCGCAATGCTCACCTGCCAGTTTTCCAGGGGGGCATAGCGTAACAGGTATTGAATGAGCGAGGAAGCGGAGCGGCCAGCCCCCAGAAGCAGAATGCGCGTCATACCAAACAACAGGGTGGGAAATAATGGCCAATGCTACTAAAATCTACCCAATCCGGCGGTTTTTATATTGGCTAATCCCTATGAGCTTCATAATTGAAGACCCAGGCACGCCATATCCTGTATTGGGGATTGGCATTAATTCATCAGGCGCAATTAAGTCAGCAGGAAATGTAGTACATTCACCGCCCCTTACTCAACCGGGGCCACTATCTGGCTTCGGCACGTTTTTTTTGCCTGCCCATGGCCCACCCGCTTCACCTGACCATCTCAGTAGAGGTACTTGCCTCTGAAGCCGAACTTTCTTCCGCCGAAGCTGCTACCTGGCAGGCGGCCCGCACCGCCACCAACGATGCGTACGCGCCGTATTCCCACTTTCATGTGGGCGCCGCCCTACTGCTGGATGACGGCACCCTTTTTCAGGGTACTAATCAGGAAAATGCTGCCTTTCCTTCCGGGCTTTGCGCTGAGCGCACCGCCCTGTTTGGTCTAGCCGCCAGCCAGCCCAAGCGCCGCATAAAGGCCATGGCCGTAGCCGCCCGGCCCGCAAACGGTGACTTTGTAGCCGTAACTTCCTGCGGCGCCTGCCGGCAGGTAATGGCCGAGTACGAGCACCGCCAGGGCCAACCTATTCCGTTGCTTCTGCCCGGCCCCGATGGCAGCATTTACCGCTTTCAAAGCATGAGCGACCTGCTGCCCTTCGCTTTTTCTGCCAACGACCTGCCCCCGCGCTCCTAGCAGCCGCTATGCCCACCGCCCAGGAACGCCGGCTTACGGTTACCCGCTCCGCCCGCTATTACCAGGCCGGTGAGCTATCAGAAAACACCCGCCATCTGTGGGTAGTCTGCCACGGCTACGGGCAATTGGGCGCGTATTTCATTCGCCACTTCACCCCACTCACCGACGCCGACCCTACCCTGGTTGTGGTGGCGCCGGAAGGCCTCTCGCGCTTCTATCTGCAGGGTACCAGTGGCCGCATCGGCGCCTCTTGGATGACCAAGGAAGACCGCACGGCTGAAATAGCGGACTACATCAGCTACCTCAATCAGCTGGCCGAAACGGTACTGGTGGAATGTGCGGCTGATGTGCAAATTACCGTGCTGGGATTTTCACAGGGTGCTGCTACGGTTAGCCGGTGGTTGGCGCAGGCCACCTTTCGGCCCCAACGGTTGGTCCTATGGGCCGGGGCTTTCCCGCCGGATGTTGATTTTACGGTAGCCTCCCATTTAGCCCAGCGGGTGCCTCTTTCCTTGGTTTGCGGCACCCGGGATGAGTTCATTTCGGCTTCTGACCTGGAAGCTCAGCAGGCTTTTCTGCAGAAGCTGGGCGCAACGCCACAGGTTATTTCCTTTGATGGCAAGCACGAGCTGAATGCCGCTGTGCTACGGCAGCTTCATGCCGCCGATAAAAACCCCTCTATTTAGCACCAAACAAAAAGGCCCCGCTACTAAGTAGCGGGGCCTTTTTGTTTGGTGCTGGGGCATTAGCTCAGCAGTTCTTTTTTAACCAAGGTAGCTGAGGCCTGCGCGGAAGGCAGGATCAGTACCTCGGCAATATTTACGTGGGCTGGGCGCGTTACCATAAACTGAATCAGGTCGGCTATGTCTTCGGGCCGCAGGGGCTCGTAGCCCTGGTACACCGTGGCCGCCCGGTCGGTGTCGCCTTTAAAGCGCACCTCCGAAAACTCGGTGGCAACCAGACCGGGGTTTACCTCGGCCACCCGGATGTTGTAAGGCAATAAATCCAGCCGCATGGCTTTGCTCAGGGCAGCTACGGCCGCTTTGGACGCACAGTATACATTCCCGTTGGCATACACCTCGTGGCCGGCAATAGAACCGATGTTGATGATGTGGCCCCGCTTGCGCTCCGTCATGCCCGGCAATATGGCGTGCGTTACATAGAGCAAGCCTTTCACGTTGCCATCCATCATCTGGTCCCAGTCTTTGGGGTCACCTTTTTCAATGGGTGCCAGGCCGTGGGCATTGCCGGCGTTGTTTACCAGCACATCAACTGCCCGGAACTCTTCCGGCAGGCTTTCTATGGCTGTTTCTACCTCTGCCCGGTCCCGCACATCGAAAGTGAGTATGTGAACCTTCGTAGGGGCCAGCTCCTTCACCAGTGCTTCCAGCCGCTCCCGGCGCCGCCCGGTGATAACCAACGAATAGCCCACGCGCGCCAGCGCTACGGCGGTAGCCCGCCCAATACCTGATGAAGCGCCGGTAATCAGTGCAATTCCTGCCATAAAGGAGTTATTCAAAATTCAGATACAGCGTTACGGCATTCGTGCGCAAACGCTGCAGGTTACGGCTGTATACATCTTCGCCGGGCTGCAGCACATTGGGCAAGCCGTGGGAGAAGCGTAGTTCCGGCGCAAACTTAAAGAACGGATAAAACATATCCAGCCCAACACCATACTCCAGAGAGTAGTCGATGTTATCAGTGCGCAGGTAGCTGGTTTCGGGGTCCTGGCGGCGGTTGGTAACGTTGTAGCTGCCTTTCGCACCGGCTACTACATACATGCGGGTGTTGCGCCGGCGCTCCGAGTGAAACTTTAACAGCAGCGGAAATTCCAGAATGGTACCTCCTACTTCCTGGGTCTTGATTTCTTCCGGATCATCCTCGCTTTTAGGCGAGTAATTGAGGGCCTTATACTCAATGCGCCGCGTGGCAAATGATACGCCTGGGGTAAATCGTAGGGTAAAAAAATCGGCTAAACGGGCATCCCCAATAAAGTTGATGCCAAAGCTGGGCGCCACCAGCGCATTGGAAGAAACCTCCCGCGCATTAATTCGCGAAGACTGCTCTATGCGGTAGCGCGTGGCACTGGCGTTCAACTGAAAGCCGCCATGAAACCATTTCTGATCATAGGCCGGCAGGTTGTTTACGGTGATGGACTTTACCTGGCCGCCCCGGCCGCGCTTGGCCCGGGTGGGGCTTTGTGCCTGGGCCGGATTTGTGAAAGCCAGCAGACTGGCAGCAGCCAGAGCCCAGCAGGTTATTTGGTGGCGGTATAGATAGAGCTGATGCCGAACGTGAGGGGTTGCCATGCAGTATGAGTAAATCCTACTTGCGTGAGGATATTCAGGAAATCGCGCCCATCCGGAAATGCCTGCACCGACTCGGGCAGGTAGGTATAGGCCGCGCGGTCTTTGGAAATCAGCTTTCCGAAAACGGGAAGAATGTGCCGGAAATAAAAATTGTAGGCCTGCTTCATGGGGAAAGCCGTGGGCTTGGAGAATTCCAGAATCACCAGCTTGCCGCCGGGGCGCAGTACCCGGTACATTTCGGCCAGACCTTTGGGCAGGTTCTCGAAGTTACGTACCCCAAAGGAAGCCGTGACGGCATCGAAGGAATTATCCGGGAAAGGCAGGTTTTCTGAATCGCCCAGCTCCAGCTGAATGCGGTTGGCTAGGCCTTTGGCGACCAGCTTCCGGCGCCCTACTTCCAGCATGCCTTCGGAGATATCAACGCCCGTAATCTGGGCATCTTTGGTGGCCGCCCGGAGCGTCTCAATGGCAAAATCGGCCGTGCCCGTGGCAATATCCAGAATGCGCGCCGGCCGCAGCTGCTTCAGCTCGTCCACTGCTTTGCGACGCCAGTAGATATCGGTGCCGGCACTCAGAAAGTGGTTGAGAAAGTCATACTTACCAGCAATGCTGTTGAACATGTTTGCTACCTGCGACTTCTTGCCGGCGGCATCATCTTTATAGGGAACTACGGACATACTTCGGGAGCTGAACGAAAAAAAGGGGGCCGAATTGCCCAAACATAACGCCACACCCGCAATTATGTTGAAAAAAAAGGGTCGGGCTTAATGCCCGACCCTTTTTAAGGCAAGTGTCTGAGGTACTTACGGCTTTACCGTAGTGGTGTCAGTAGGCGTTGCATTCATGTTTGCCGGAGCAGTACGCGTCGAGTCCGTGGCAGGAGTCGTCATCGGAGCCATTTGAGTGGAATCCGTGGCGGGGGTAGTAGTAGGCGTCAGGTTAGCGGGCGTAGCGCCTTCTACCTGCAGCTTGGTCTTACCTTCTGCATCCTTCACTTTGGAGTCGATTTCACCTTCTTTGATGACGGTTTTCGACTCTTCGCCGTTAGGGCCTTCGGTTTTCACTTTCACTTTGTCGCTGTCCTCGTCCACCTTGGTTTTCACCTTGGTGCCATCGGCCATCTTCACTTTGCTCTTGCCGGGTACCAGCTGATTACCAGTGCTGGTACCGGTAGAACCAGTTCCCGTTGTGCGAGTAGTCCCGGTAGTAGTGGTACGCTTGGCACCGGCTGCCGGAGCTGCTGGCTGCGTTACTTTCATTTTATCCATCGACTCGCCTTCTTTCAGAATCACGCGGAACTCAACCCGACGGTTCAGCTGCATGTTCTCGGGAGAATCGTTAGGAGCAGCCGGACGACGCTCACCATAGCTGGTCGTCACCATGCGGGTTTCGCCAATACCGTTGCGCTTCAGGTAGTTGTAAGCAGCATCAGCGCGGTTCTGACCCAGTACCATGTTGTACTCGTCGGTGTTGCGGGAGTCGCAGTTACCCTCGATGGAAATATTCAGGCCGGGGTTGGCTTTCAGGATACGGCCGATGTTGTTCAGCTCCGTAACTGATTCCGGGCGCAGGTTATACTTGTCCGTATCGAAGTAAATCTTCTTGAAGGCAAACATACCGGCACTCGTGGTGTCCATGTACGGCACATAGAAGTTCTTCTCGATAACCGTAGAATCCTTCGTGGCAACCGGTACGGCAAACTCCTCGGTGGTAATGTTCTTACCGTCTTTGGAAACCGCTACCTGGTAAGTACGGCCCGACAGGACGGTTACCTCATAGTTGCCGGAATCAGGCTTGGTTACGTCGCGGTAGCTCAGGGCAGTTTTATCCGCCTGCGTGCCGCTGAACACCAGTTCCACACCCGGAATAACCGTCACACTGTCGCGGGAGGATATTACCTTACCGCGGATGATGGCATTCTTGATGTAGTTGATGGTGTAGATATCTTTTTCACCGTAGCCGCCAATGCGGTACGACGACAGATAAGCATAGCTGCCATCCGGGCTCAAACGATAGTAGCTATCATCATCGGGCGTGTTTACGGGGTAGCCCATGTTCTCGGCCTGGCCCCAACGACGACCAATAGAATCGTACTCCGACTTGAAGATGTCGTAGCCACCCATGGTGTTACGACCCCGGGAAGAGAAGTACATCGTTTTGCCATCCTTGCTCAGGAAGGGGCTGTCGTCGTCGTACTTGGTGTTGATGTTGCTGCCTACGGATTTGGCCGCACCCCAATCACCGCCGGGCTGGCGGGTGGCGTAGTAGATATCAAGCGTACCATCTTCCGAATATTTCCCGGTAGAGAAATAAATCGTCAGACCATCGGGCGTGATGTAAGCATCCGACTCAAACTGGTTGGAGTTGATGTTATCATTCAGGCGCTTAGGCTCGGTCCAGTCACCACCCGCTTTTTCGGAGTAGTAAATGTCGCCGGCTTTGTCTTGGCGGTACATCAGCATCTTGGTGTCGTTATCGAACACCTGAATAGAAGCATCGTGGCCCTTGCCGTTGAGTACACCGCTCAAAGAACGGGGCTTAGACCAGTTCTCGTCGTCAATGCGCTCCGCTTCAAAGATATCCTCGTAGTACTCGCCATCGGAGGCCAGGTTACCCTCGCCTTTCTTGGCACCTTCTGCGGATGTATTAGCACCCGTTACGTTCTCACCCCGCGAGGTGAATAACAGTATCTTGTCGTCGGAAGAAATAACCGGGCTGTGCTCGGAGAAGGGAGTATTAATCGTGGGGCCCAGGTTCTTTACAAAGATGTCCTTGGGGCTGTTGAATAACACTTTAGCGTTTTTGCTGTGCTGAATCAATTGAGCCAGTTCGGCTTTGCGCGTATCCTTCTTCTTCAGGGTTGCATTGTAAGCCTGGTAGTGTGCTACTGCCTCATCAAAGTTGTAAGGTGGTCCACACGGCCCAGCCAGTATTCTACATCCTTTGAAACCTTAGGCTTAAGCCGCTGGGCTTTGTAGATGTAGTCGCTGGCCTTCTCCTTGTCAAAAGACATATAGGAAATACCGGCCCGGAACAGTGCCAAAGCATTGTTGGGGTCCTTGGCCAATACCTGTTCGTAATAAGGAATAGCAGCCCGATAGTTTTCTAAGTCGAAGAGCTTGTTTGCAGTCTTTAGCTGCTTGCGGGTGCTTTGGGCCAGCGTGGGCTGGGCCACCGCAGTGGCAAGGGCGAAGGCGCAAGAAACTTTTAATAACCTTCTGACTACGTTGTCCATTTGGGAGGAGAGTTTGGGAATAAGACGGAAGTTCTCTGAGGGAAAAATCCTCTGCCGAACGCAGAGGGCGTTTTTTAATTGCCCTGTTATACTGAAAAGGCTATTTAAGGTTAGCAACTAGCATCAAACTGGCTAAAAATTGCCGACGTTAAAGAGCTTTTACAGAGGGTATTTTCGGAGAATTCTTGCCAAAAAAAAAGACCGTTTCGGGCAAAGATAGAAACTTTATTATACGTCCATACTTCTATACTCTTTCTTAAGTATAGAAATAGTCAAATATGAGGAAAACAATCAGAAGCCATGTTTTTTCGGCTTCCGTACTATATTTCGATTCATGCTAAACTGCGCAAATATAAGGCCTCTTTGTAAACTCCAATAAAATCCAAGAAAAAATTTACTTCCAGCAGCCCATTTGGTTTGCCGTATCTTTGTGCTTTCAGCGTCTTTTCCAACTATGCTTATTCGTACGGCAAAATTTCTGACCAGCAATACCCGCGTAGACCAGTGCCCCGCACCTACTTTGCCGGAATATGCTTTTATCGGGCGCTCCAACGTGGGCAAGTCGTCGCTGATTAATATGCTGACGGACCACCGCGGATTAGCCAAAACCTCTTCGCTGCCGGGTAAAACTCAGCTTATCAATCATTTCATTATAAATGATGCGTGGTATCTGGTAGACTTACCCGGCTACGGCTATGCCAAGGTTAGCAAAGACTCCCGCGCCAAGTGGGAAAAGATGATCAACTTTTATTTACGGGAGCGGGAAAATCTGGCTTGCGTATTCGTATTAATTGACTCGCGCCACGCTCCTATTGCCTCCGATCTGGAATTTATTGACCGGCTGGGAAATATGGGCGTGCCTTTTGTACTGGCCTTTACGAAATCCGACAAGCAATCGGGTTCACGCACCCACCAAAATGTAGTGGCTTATATTGAAAAGCTGCGCGAAACCTGGGACGAACTGCCGCAGTACTTTGTTACTTCCGCTACCGAGAAAATGGGACGGGAAGAGATTCTGGCCTTTATTGAGGAAGTAAACCTGAACGCTGCGCCTACCACGGATAATGCGTAAATTGACGCTTAAATGCCCTTTCTGTTTTTAGCGTTATTGACTTACTCTCTCTTTTTTAGCGACATGAAAAAACACTTGCTTGTTCTGGCTTTGGGCATTTGTACCCTGACGCCTGCTTTCGCCCAATCGGTGAAGGTAAAATCCAAAGGTCCCGGCCCGGCTACCCAGACTGAGGTAGATGCTGCCGTAGCCACGGCGCAAAATCCGGTGCGCGGCGGCAAAGTCATTCCGGTAGCCGAGTACTATGAAGGAGGCCAGGAGGCCATGTATGCCTTCATTGAAAAAGAAATGAAATACCCGCTCATGGCCCGGCGCAACCGCATCCAGGGCACCTGCATCGTGAGCTTTACCCTGAACACCGACGGCACGCTGTCCGGCGTGAAGCTGGTAAAGCAGATTGGTGGTGGCTGCGGCGAAGAGGCGCTGCGCTTGGTGCATCTGCTTAAATTCAAGAAGCCGGACTACGCTATTCTGACCAGCTTGCCCATCTCATTTAAGCTGCCAGTCCCCGGACAAGCCGCCGCTGAGTAACTTTGCCCCGTACTAACTGCTTTTTTATGCCCTACGACCTGAAGGAAATTGCTGCCATTAGCGGCATGCCAGGCCTCTACCGCCTGGTACGCCCCACCCGTGCTGGTGTTATTGTGGAAACGCTGGATGAGCGTGCCACGCGTTCTGTTGCCTCGGCCCGCAACAAGGTGTCGCTGCTCCACGAAATTTCCATTTATACCGAAGACCTGGACCAGACCGTGCCCCTAACGGAGGTATTTGACCGGATTCAGCAGCACTACGGCGCCGATTTTCCCTTTACCAACAAGTCGGACGACCGGGACCTGACCAAGTTCATGGAAACCATTATTCCCGATTACGACCGGGAGCGGGTGTACATGTCAGACATCAAAAAGCTCGTTACCTGGTACCGCCTGGTAAGCGCTACGCTGCCTTACTTAGCGGAAGAAGAAGCCACCGAGGAAGCCCCTGCGGAAGAAGCTGAAGCTAAAACGGAGAAAAAAGCCGGCACCAAAGCCAGCAAGGCTACCGCGGATGATGCCCTGAGCACTGCCGGCGTTATCTCCTCAGCCACTGAAACCGACGAGCCTACCAACCCGGAGGCCGCCACGGAAGCTACCGCCAAAAGTCGTGGCAAAAAGAAATCGGAATAGATTTATTTTCTTTTCCTAGCCCATAAAAAAAGGCCGCTCTGATTACAGAGCGGCCTTTTTTTCTTATTACGATAATCGGGTAAGCTATTTGACTGCCTCGGTATCGGCGTTGGCGTACTGGGCCATAAATTCTTCGGCTTTTTCTACCAGTTCGGTAGAGCCAATGAACAACGGGCACCGGTCGTGCATGCCGATGGGCTGTATTTCCATGGTGCGCATAAAGCCGTTGCTGGCTTTGCCACCGGCCTGCTCCACAATAAAGGCCAGCGGGTTGCACTCATAGGCCAGGCGCAGCTTGCCGTTCTTCACTTTGCGGGTGGCCGGGTACATATAAATCCCGCCCTTCAGCAAGTTGCGGTGAAAATCAGCCACCAGAGAGCCGATGTAGCGGGCCGAGAAATGCTGCTCCTTACAATGGGCCACAAAGGCTTTCACCCCTTCCGGGAAATCTTCGGAAATACCCTCATTAATAGAGTATACCGTGCCGGTTTTAGGCGAGGTGATGTGGGGGTGCGACAGGAAGAACTCCCCCAAAGAAGGCTCGTAGGTGAAGCCGTTTACCCCGTTGCCAGTGGTATACACCAGCATGGTGCTGGAGCCATAAATAACGTAGCCGGCGGCCACCTGATGCGTCCCGGCCTGCAGGCAGTCCTGGTCGGTGCCCTCGTTGCCGGTGGGTGATACGCGCCGGTAGATGCTGAAAATAGTGCCGATGCTGACGTTCACGTCAATATTGGAGGAGCCATCCAGCGGGTCAATGGCCACCACATATTTACCCTGCACGTTGCCGGTCTGGATCTTCTCGTCGTCTTCTTCGGAAATAATGGTGCAAACCTCGCCGCCGTTGCGCAGCGCCCGGATAAAGCGAATGTTAGCAATAACGTCCAGCTTCTGCTGGTCTTCGCCCTGCACGTTGCGGTTGCCATAAGCGCCGGCAATATCAATGAGGCCGGAGCGGTTGATTTCTCGGTTTACGATTTTGGCGGCCAGGGCAATATCACGCAGCAGCTGGGAAAGCTCCCCGGTAGCATAAGGGAAGTCTTCCTGTTTGCGCATAATAAACCGGTCCAGAGTAGTACCGACGGGTAGCGCGAGTTTGTTGTGGTCCATTGGGTGGGAAAGTGGGTGGGGGTATTCGGGTGGACAAATTTATCGTTTTTCGCCACATCTGGCGGGCGCTTCCTACTTTTGACCTCCTCTCCCGGTCCTTCCCTCCTGTTACGCAGGGCGGTAGTGACGCCCGCTTTTATATCATTGTATATGCAGGAACAGCACGCGCTTAAGGTTTATAAGTTTGGAGGCGCCTCCGTGCGCAATGCCGCCGCTATTCGCAATCTGGTGGAAATAGTGCGCCGCTTTGGTACCGATGGGCAATTGCTGATTGTGGTATCGGCCATGGATAAAACCACGAATGCGCTGGAGGATATCTTTCACCGGGCTTATTCTGCCCTGGACTACCAGGAGCAGCTGCGCGCTCTGCGCGACTTTCACTACACCGTGGCCGATGAGCTGTTTGGCGACGCCTGGCGGGAGCAGGAAGCCGTGGCGGCCGCCGTGCCCGGCACCGTTACCCTGCCTGGGCTGCTGGAGCAGCTCAGCGGCCAGCTGGCCACTCTGGTCCGGGGAGAATATGACCGGCAGTACGACCAGATAGTGAGCTTTGGCGAGCTGCTGGCCACTCTGATTGTAGCGCGGGCCCTTGAAGCCGAATGGCTGGACTGCCGCCCCCTGGTGCGCACCGATTATATGTGGCGCGAAGGCCGCCTGGACTGGCCTACCACCGAGCGCAACATCCGCGCCGTGGTGCCGGATCTGCTCCAAAAGGGCCCCGTGGTTACCCAGGGCTTTCTGGGCGGCACCCCCAGCGGCCAGACCACCACGCTGGGCCGCGAAGGCTCCGATTTTTCCGCTGCCATTTTCGCACATTGTCTGCACGCGGAGTCCGTTACCATCTGGAAAGACGTGGCCGGCTTGCTAAACGCCGACCCCAAGATCTTTGCCAATACCATCCGTTTCCCGGAAATCAGCTACCAGGAAACCATTGAAATGGCTTACTACGGGGCGTCCGTCATTCACCCCAAAACCATTAAGCCGCTGGCCGTGCGCCGCATTCCGCTGTATGTAAAGTCGTTTCTGGACCCTACGGCGGAGGGCACCAAAATTCATGACTGCCGGCATGAGTCCCTGCCCCCGGCCTTTATCCGCAAAACCGGGCAGTGTCTGGTTTCTTTTGAGTCGAAGGACCTCACGTTTATCTCGGAAGAAAACCTGGAAGTCATTTTTGGGGCGCTGGCGCAGGTGCGGCTGAAAATTCATCTGATGCAGAACTCTGCCATCAGCTTCTCTGTGTGCACTGATTTTTCCGCCTACCGGCTGGAGCAGCTCCTGGACATGCTCTACGAGCAGTTTACCATCCATTACAACACCGGGCTGGAGCTGTACACCATCAAGAATTATGATGCCGCCAGCGTTCAGCAGCTTACGGAAGGCCGGGAATTGCTCCTGGAGCAGCGCACTCGCCAAACCTTCCAGTTTGTGTGCCGCAGCGCCGTGAAGGAAGAAGTGAAGTAAGCGGCCGCTACCATGATAACCACTCCTCGCCTGCAACTGCTTCCCTGCCGACCAGAGCATTTTGCGGCCATGCTTCAGCCAGATCTGCCAGCGTTAGCCCAGCTGCTACACGTGGCGCCCCACTTAGACTGGCTGCAGCAGGACCTGGTGTGGGAGGTGGTGCCGCAAGCCGCGCAGTTTCTGACAGAGCATCCGGAAGCAGCCGATTGGTGGCTGTATTTTTTTATTCACGCAGAACATCAGCAGCTGGTGGGCGTGGGCGGCTTCAAAGGCCTACCCACCCACGGCACAGTAGAGCTGGGCTACAGTATAGCACCGCATTTTCGGCAGCAGGGTTATGCCACCGAAGCTACCCGCGGCATGATTCAGTTTGCTTTTGAACACCCGGAAATTTCGCAGGTGCTGGCCCACACGCTCCCCAGCATCAACTATTCCACTCAGGTGCTGGCTAAAACGGGCTTCACTTTTCAGCAGGTACTGGAGGACCCCGAGGATGGTTTGGTGTGGCAATGGCGCCTGTTAAAGTCTGATTATTCCGTGTAGTTCTTCGTTTTTGTCTTCCCGATTTTTAAGTCTCCCTCTCCCCATGGAATTTATAACCGTAACCCCCGAGGCCCGGCCGCATGTGGCCCTGATTCAGCTAAACCGCCCCAAAGAGCTGAATGCGCTGAATCTGCAGCTGATGCAGGAAGTAGCCGCCGCCCTGAAAGACCTGTGCACCAATGATGCCGTGCGCGTGATTGTGCTCACCGGCAATGAGCGCGCCTTTGCTGCCGGTGCCGATATCAAGCAGATGGCGGGCCGCACCGCTATTGATATGCTGACCATTGACCAGTTCAGCACCTGGGACCAGATCCGCAAAACCCATAAGCCCCTAATTGCCGCGGTATCGGGGTTTGCGCTGGGCGGGGGCTGCGAGCTGGCCATGACCTGCGACATGATTGTGGCCTCCGAAACCGCCCAGTTCGGGCAGCCGGAAATCCGGATTGGCACCATGCCGGGCGCGGGCGGCACCCAGCGCCTTACGCGCGCCCTGGGCAAAGCCCGGGCCATGGAAATGGTGCTCACCGGCAAACCCATTTCGGCGCAGGAAGCCGAAAAGCACGGGCTGGTAAACCGCGTGGTGCCCGTAGGCCAGTATCTGGAGGAAGCATTCCGGCTGGCTGCCAGTATTGCGGAAATGTCGCCGGTAGCGGCGCGCCTGGCGAAGGAATCGGTGAACCGGGCATTTGAAACCCACCTGGATGAAGGTCTGCACTTTGAGCGCAAAAACTTCTACATGACGTTTGCTTCCGAAGACCAGAAAGAAGGCATGGCGGCCTTCGTAGAAAAACGCAAAGCCGATTTCAAAGGTCGCTAAGTCAGGAAATCAGCCTGATTACCAGACTGTATTAGCATGCTGAAAGGCAGCCGCTTCGGTGGCTGCCTTTTGCTTATTCCGCCGAGGAATGAAACAATTTTGCGGGCTTGCGGCTTATAGGCATACCTTTGCGGAGAATCATTCTTATCTGGTGAGCAATTCAGTTGACAACGCGCCCTTGCATTCTACCCCGCCCAGCCAGTCACGCCTGCGTGAGCTGTTGGGGCAGGCGGGCCTGCGCGCCACGCAGCAGCGCATCCTCATTCTGGAGAGCCTGATGCAGCTCAGCGGCCACCCTACCGCCGAGCAGGTGCACCGCTCGGTAGTGGCAGTTTCGCCGTCTATCTCTCTGGGCACCGTGTATAAGGCGCTGGATAGCTTTGTGGCGGCCGGCCTTACCAAGCGGGTAGCCGCGGCCGATGGCACCTCGCGCCGCTACGATGCCGACTGCTCGGCGCACCATCATCTGTTCTGCACTGATACGCAGGAAATTATTGATTACTGCGACCCGCAGCTGGACGCCCTGATCCGGGACTTCTTCGCCACCCGCGGGCTCAAAAACTTCCAGCCTACCTCCTTTTCACTGCACATTACCGGCTCCCGCCTCGATGCGCCGCGCAATGACTAAGGCTTTCTTCTCCCTCCTGTTTTCGACTTTCTTTTTTCACTCCAAATAATTCAAGCCCCACTATGGCAGTTCTTGTTGGCAAGCGTGCCCCTTCGTTTAAAGCTACCGCCGTTATCGATGGCGAATTTGAAGAAGATTTCTCCCTGGACCGTTACCTGGGCAAAAAGCACGTTATTTTCTATTTCTACCCTGCTGACTTCACCTTCGTTTGCCCTACTGAAATCATTGCATTCCAGGACCGTCTGGCTGATTTTGAAGCAAAAGGCGTAGCCATTGTCGGCTGCTCTACGGATACCCACTTCTCGCACTTTGCCTGGCTGCAAACCCCGCGCGACAACGGCGGTATTTCCGGTGTAACCTACCCCCTGGTGGCTGACGCTACCAAAACCATTGCCTCTAACTACGATGTACTGGGTGGTCACTATGACTACACGGAAGCCGGCGAAATGACCTTCGTAGGCTCGCCCCTGGCGTACCGCGGCCTGTTCCTGATTGACAAGGACGGCATTGTGCGCCACCAGGTAGTAAACGATGGTCCGCTGGGCCGCAGCATTGATGAAGCCATGCGCATGGTAGATGCCCTGCAGTATTTCGAGAAGAAGGGCGAAGTATGCCCCGCTAACTGGGAAGAAGGCAAAGAGGCCATGGAAGCTACCCGTGAAGGAGTGGCTAACTACCTCGGCAAGCAGGCAGCACACTAGTCCTACAGGGCTGCGGGCGTAAGCGCTCCAGCCTTACTTTAAAAAAGCCCTGGCCAATTGGTCGGGGCTTTTTCGTTTCCGGGGTGGGAAACGCCTACTTTTGCAGGCCCCAAGGTTTTTTTCGCCCAACGAAAACCCGGTTTTAGACTTAAGAAGAACTTTCCAAGCTCCGCCCATTGCGTTTTCTGTATTCTCTGGCCTTACACCTCTACGCGCTGCTGCTGCAGCTGGTGGCTCCTTTTGTGCCCAAAGCGGCGCAGTGGGTGGAAGGAAGGCGTGGATTATTGCCCCGGATTCAGGAAGCGCTACGCCATGAAACGGCGCCTCTGGTCTGGTTTCACTGTGCTTCGCTGGGCGAGTTTGAGCAGGGCCGCCCCCTGATGGAGGCCTACACAGCCCGCCACCCGGACCACAAAATTATCCTGACGTTCTTTTCGCCCTCCGGCTATACCGTGCGCCGCACGTGGCCCGGCGCCGCTTACGTTTTCTATCTGCCGCTTGATACTGCCCATAATGCCCAGGCCTTTCTGGATGCGGTGCAGCCCCGGCTGGCGGTTTTTGTGAAGTACGAGTTCTGGTACCACTTCCTCACGGAGCTGCAGCGGCGGCAGGTTCCCTCCATCTGTGTGTCAGCTATTTTTCGGCCGGAGCAGGCTTTTTTCAAGCCCTGGGGCGGCTTCTTCCGTAAGGCGCTGAGCCGTTTTACGCACATCTTCACCCAAAACGAGACCTCCGTAGCGCTCCTGCGCAGCATTGGCCTCACCCAAAACAGCGTAGCCGGCGACACCCGCTTTGATACGGTGGTGCAAACGGCCTCGGCCCAGCCCCGCCAGCTGCCCTTGGTAGATGCGTTTGTGGATGACTGGGCGCCGGTGTTCATCATTGGCAGCAGCTGGCCGGAAGATATGCCCGTGCTCACGCCCTTGCTGCGCCAGTATGCCCAGGAGCTGCGTTTTATTGTGGCCCCGCACGAAATCAGCGAAACCAATCTGCGGCTGGTGGAAGAAGCCCTGCCGGGCGGGGTGGTACGCTACTCGCAGGCCCGCCCGGAAACGGTAGCCGAAGCGCGCGTGTTACTGATGGATAACGTGGGACTGCTCAGTCAGCTGTACCGTTTTGGCCATTTTGCGTACGTAGGTGGGGCCTTTGGCAAGGGCTTGCACAACACGCTGGAAGCCGCCGCTTTTGGTCTGCCGCTGTTCTTCGGGCCTACGTATCAGAAGTTTCAGGAAGCAAAAGACCTGGTGGCTATGGGCTGTGCTTTCCCGGTGCACTCAGCTGAAGAGCTGCTTAAAACGTTTGGCCCGCTTTTTCACAGCGAAGACCGCCGCCTGAAGATGCAGGACGTGAGCCTGGATTATGTGCACGACCACAGCGGGGCCACGCGCAAAATCATGACCTGGCTGGAGAGCAACGTAAAAGAAAAGTCTTCCTGAGTTGGTGGCTTTTTTGCTTCCTATACCTCTTATCCGCTTTACCCCTTCTCCATTTTACTCCCATGACCGGAACCATCGTCAAATCAACGGGCTCGTGGTATATCGTGCGGGAGGCCGGCACCCGTAAGCTGCACCGCTGCCGCCTGCGGGGCAAGTTCAAGAACCAGGGCCTGAAAGTAAGCAACCCGCTGGCTGTAGGTGACCAGGTAGATTTCACGGTAGAAGAACAAACCGAAGGCGCCGGGGTTATTCATCACATCGAGCCGCGCCGGAATTATATTATCCGGCGCTCGGTGCACAAAAGTGAGCACTCGCACATTGTAGCCGCCAATCTGGATCAGGCCCTGCTGGTAGTCACGCTGGTTTCGCCAGCTACCTCGTTTGGATTTATCGACCGGTTTCTGGTAACGGCGGAGGCTTATCACATTCCCGTAACGCTCATCTTCAACAAAACCGATTTATACGACGAAGAGCTGGCCCATTATCAGGAGCAGATTCTGAATATGTACAAGCGCACCGGCTACCCGGGGTTGCGCTGCTCAGCACACACCGGCGAGGGGGTAGCGGAGATTAAAGCGCTGCTGGAAGGCAAAGTCACGCTGCTATCGGGCCACTCGGGCGTAGGCAAAAGCACGCTTATTAATGCGTTGGTACCGGATTTAGATTTGAAAACGGCCGAAATCAGCCAGTTTTCCGACAAGGGTGTGCACACCACAACTTTTGCCGAAATGCTGGAAGTGCGCCCTGGCACCTACCTCATTGATACCCCCGGCATTAAAGAGCTGGGGCTGGTAGACATGAAGCCCGGCGAGTTGGCCCACTACTTTCCTGAGATGCGCGCCCTGCTCAATCAGTGCCGTTACCACAACTGCCAGCACGTGCATGAGCCCGGCTGCGCCGTGCGCGAAGCCGTGGAGAAAGGCCGCATTGCCCTGCCCCGCTACGACAGCTACCTCAGCATGCTGGCCGGCGAGGACAACCGGAGATAATCAGCGCATAAAGCGCACCCAGTGCCCCCTCTCATATACGTTTCTAATCAGTAGAATTGGTGGGCAGCCAAATTCTATAAGGGATAAATATGCCCTTGGCCATACTGATTTACGTTTCCCTCTGAAACGCGAATCTTATGGCACAACTTGCACTTCTGGGCCTGGGCCACATGGGTCAGGCTATGGCCGCCAATCTGTTACAGGCAGGTCATCAGCTTACAGTTTATAACCGCACCACAGAAAAAACAGAGCCCTTAGTGGCTTTGGGCGCCCAGTTAGCGGCCAGCCCGGCCGAGGCCGTAAAGCAAGCCGAAGTGGTGTTTACCATGGTTACGGGCGACACCGCACTCCAGAGCCTGGCCCTGGGCATAGATGGTTTTTTGCCGGCTATGGTACCGGGCTCCATTCACGCCTCCTGCAGCACGGTGGCCCCTGCCACCAACCAGATGCTGGCCCGCCTGCACGAGGAGCACGGCACCACCTTGGTAGCCGCGCCGGTATTTGGCAAGCCCGATGCCGTGGCGGCCGCTAATCTTTGGGTGTGCGTGTCTGGTCCGGCAGCTGCCAAGAGCCGCCTAGCCCCCTTGTGGCCGGCCATCAGCCAGGGGCAATACGATGTGGGCGAAGACCCGGGCGCGGCCAGTACGGTGAAGCTGTGCGGCAACTTTATGCTGGGCGCCGCCATTGAGGCCATGGCCGAAGCCTTTACCCTGGCGGAAAAAAGCGGCGTGAGCCGGCAGCAGATTTATGAAATCATGACGGGCACCATCTTCAACAGCCCCATTTATAAAAGCTACGGCCACATGGTGGCTACCGAAGACTATAAACCCCTGGGGGCCGCGCCCCACATCCTGCGCAAAGACCTGGACCTGGTCATGCAGGAGGCCCAGGACCACGGCGTACCCATGCCCATTGCCAACATCGTGCTCAACCACCTCACCACCACCGTGGCCCGCACCGCCGGCGACGAAGACTGGACGTCGTTTGCCCGGCGGGTTTCGGAAGAAGCCGGGTTGAGTCGTCCGGCCGTGGCTTAAGTAAAAAGGCCTGCTCTTTACGGGGCGGGCCTTTTTACTTAGATACTGAAAGCACTTGCTTATTTAGCAGCTGGTGGCAGCAGCACCTGGTTTATTACATGGGTAATGCCGTTGCTGGATACCACGTCCGGAATAGTGACGGTAGCATTATTGATCATTACCTGTCCGTCTTTCACGGTCACTTTTACTTTTTCACCGTTCACGGTGGTCAGTTCCTGGCCGTCGCGCAGGTCGGCGGCCATAATGCGGCCGGCAATAACGTGGTATTTCAGCACGCTCGCCAGCTTATCCTTGCTTTCCGGCTTCAGTAAGCCCGCTAATGCCCCGTTTGGCAGCTCGTTGAACGCTGCATTTGTGGGCGCAAATACGGTGAAAGGACCGGCGCTCTTCAGGGTTTCTACCAGCCCGGCGGCTTTCACGGCGGCCACCAGCGTGGTGTGGTCCTTGGAGTTTACGGCGTTGTCTACAATGTCTTTATCGGGCGTCATCATGGCGCCGCCTACTTCTATTCCACCGGTCTTGCCCATGCGGGCCGAGTCCGTCATCATGGCCGCTGAGTCCACCATGGGGGCAGTGGTGTTGGTTTCGGTGGTTTCGGTGGTTTTCTGGTCACCGCAGCTGGCCAGGCCAAGGGAAAGGGCCGCGGCAAACAGGGCCAGGGAGGTGGTACGTAGGGTCTTTTTCATGAAATGCGGGAATAGTTTTTTTGGGTGGATGGAAGAATGGCAGCGTGCCGCGTTTTGGCGGCGGTGAAGTCCTTACGAAACCAATGAGGGGTCCGGATGTTCACCATAGCAAATTGGCTACCTTTGCCTCTTGTTGGCTATTTGGCCACTTTCTCTGTTCATCCACTTACCCCATCCGAATGAAAACCGCCGAAATCCACACCAATAAAGGTGTTATGAAAGTGGAGTTCTACGAAAAGGACGCTCCCAACACGGTTAAGAACTTCACCGATCTGGCCAAGAAAGGCTTTTACGACGGTCTGAAATTCCACCGCGTTATTCCAAACTTCGTGATTCAGGGCGGCTGCCCTAACTCCCGCGACGGCGCTAAAGGCACGCCTGGCACCGGTGGCCCCGGCTACCAGATTAAGTGCGAGGTGGATGGTGAAAACCAGTACCACGAGCGCGGCGCGCTGAGCATGGCCCACGCCGGCCGCAACACTGGTGGCTCGCAGTTCTTCATTGTGCACGACCGGCAGAACACCGCCCACCTCGACCGCAACCACACCGTGTTCGGCAAAGTGGTAGAAGGCATCGACATCATCGACCAGATTAAAGCCAACGACACAATTGAGAAAATTGTGGTAAGCGAAGAAGCGTAGTTCACTACCTGATTCGAAAACATAAAAAAGCCTCTGGTCATATGGGCAGGGGCTTTTTTATGTTAGAATTTTGGGCCTATTGAAACCAGTCCTGCTGAGCGGAGCCGAAGCATCGCTACTGCTTCGTAACTTAGGGTATACCACACTAGCGAGATGTCTCGACTGCGCTCGACATGACGTTTTAGAGGCATTCTATAGAGCTTCAGAAAAAGAAAAAAGCCAGCCTTCATCGGGCTGGCTTTTTCGTTGAGTTATGCGGCGCTGTTTTACCGGCGACGGCCGCGCTGGGGACGCTCGTCTTCGTCCTCGTCATCATCACCCTCGCCAAAGCTGGGCATGGTGAACATGGATGAAAGCAGGTCTTTAAATTGGGCCCCCGCGGTGAGGCGGTTGCGGGAAATCAGGCTGTACTCCGACAGGCCGTGGAGAAGGAATTCCATCAGGAAGTAGGTGGTTTCCTTATCCTCCTTGGGATGCAGCTCGGTTACGATGTCGCGCAGGCCGGGTACCTGATCCAGGGCGGCGCGGTAGTCCTTGGTGGAGGCATCGTGCAGAATATCCACGGTGTGACCGGTGCCAAACCACTCCTGCACCGCTTTATAGGGCGACGGACGGCCTTTCAGCTTCTTAGCCTTATCCGGGTCGGGGAAGTAGCTCAGGAACAGCGTACGGATGGCTTTACCCATCAGCTTCTCGGCCACAATGCCGGCTCCCTCCTGCTCGCCTTCATACACCAGCTCCACCTTACCTGTAATGGCGGGCACTGCCGAGATAAAGTCGGCTACGCGGACATAGGTATTCTTTTCGCCGTTGATGAGGGCGCGGCGCTCGGCCCCGGCCACCACCTGCTCGTAAGCCGAGATGGTAAGACGCGCGGAAACGCCGGATTTGGCATCCACGAACTCCGAGCCGCGGGCTTCCACGGCCACCTGCTCCACCAAATCGTGCATGATTTCATTGCTGGTCACCATACCTTTCTGCTCCTCTTTAATGCGGGCTTCCTGCTTGGTGATGCGCTTACCGATTTCGATGCTCTTGGGATAGTGCGTGATAATCTGGGCGTCGATCCGGTCCTTGAGCGGCGTTACAATGGAGCCCCTGTTGGTATAGTCCTCGGGGTTAGCCGTGAATACAAACTGAATATCCAAGGGCAGGCGCACTTTAAAGCCGCGAATCTGGATGTCGCCTTCCTGCAGGATGTTGAACAACGACACCTGGATGCGGGCCTGCAAGTCGGGCAGCTCGTTAATCACGAAAATGCCGCGGTGCGCCCGCGGAATCAGGCCAAAGTGAATCACCCGCTCATCGGAGTACGGCAGCTTCAGGGTGGCCGCTTTTATGGGGTCGGCGTCGCCGATAAGGTCCGCCACGGATACATCGGGCGTTGCCAGCTTTTCGGTGTAGCGCTCGTCGCGGTGCAGCCAGGTTACGGGGGTTTCGTCGCCTTTTTCGGCAATGAGGTTTTTAGCGAAGACGGACAGCGGCTGCAGCGGGTCGTCGTTGAGCTCGGAGCCAGCCACTACGGGCACGTACTCATCCAGCAGGTTTACCAGCAGGCGGGCAATGCGGGTTTTGGCCTGCCCGCGCAAGCCCAGTAGGTTTATGTGGTGACCAGCCAGGATGGCGCGCTGCAGGTCCGGAATTACGGTTTCATCGTAGCCATAAATGCCAGGAAACACCTCTTCTTTGTTGCGCAGCTTTTGAATGAGGTTATCGCGCAGTTCTTGCTTAACGGTGCGGGGCTGGTAGCCGGATTTCTTCAGGGCACCGAGGGTGCGGATATCGGGTTGAGTCATACGGAGGATTAGTTACCGGCCTGCTTTATACACCGCAATACGTGCAATAGAATGCGGGCGGCTGGAGTACTGGTATAACTAGTAAGCGGGGCGGTTGGTTCGGGCGGAAAGCACACCTGTTTTGCTATTTGGCCACCAGGGCCCGATTTAGCGCCTGGGCTTTGCACAATATCTGCTTTAAGTCATCGGCTTTCCCTAAAGCCAACCTACTCCAGCCCAAAAAAGCACTTTCTATCACATCATTATGTGATACCGCAGACTACTAGTTGATTAGCCTAAGCTTACCTAATAGCATATACTTGCAGCTGTGTCTTTATTATGTCATTTTATGAAGAAAATATTCAAACTTCTGGGCGGAGTGCTGGCTATTGGGGTGCTGGCTATCCTGGGGTTTGTGGTATGGGTGCAGGCCCGGGGTGTTCCCACGTATGATACTCCTAAAATTCCCGTACAGCCCGTGGCCATTACGCCGGCGCGGGTGCTGCAGGGCGAAAAAATTGTAACAGCCATGTGCGCCGACTGCCACCTGGACCGCAACACCAACGCCCTGACCGGCAAGTTCCTGAATGATTTGCCCGCAGAATTCGGGAAGCTCTATTCCGCTAACATCACGCAGGACAAAGCGCACGGCATAGGCGCCTGGACCGATGCCGAGCTGGTGGGTTTGTTCCGCACCGGCATTGGCCGCGACGGCCGCTTCCGGATGGTGATGCCCAACTTCGTGCATATGTCGGATGAGGATGTGAACAGCGTTATTGCGTTTCTACGCTCCAACCATGCCCTGGTGCAGCCCAAACCCGTTCCCACGCATGAGCAGGAGCCTTCTTTCGTGGGCAAAATGCTGGTGAACACCGTCATGAAACCTACGCCCGTACCCACCAAGCCCGTACTGGACCCCGATACCACGGATGGGGTAGCCTACGGCCGCTACCTGGTGGTGGGCCGCTACAAGTGCTACGACTGCCACTCCAAGGATTTCAAAACCAACAACGCCCTGGTTCCCGAAAAATCAGAAGGCTACCTGGCGGGCGGCAATAAGCTACTGACCCCAACCGGCGAGGAGATTGTGAGCCGCAACATCACCTGTGATGATGAAACCGGCATTGGCGACTGGACCGAGGCCCAGTTTGTGCAGGCCGTGCGCTACGGGCAGTCCCCGAACGGCCTCCTGAAACTGCCCATGCCCAAATTCACGCTGATGTCGCCGCAGGAAGCCCGGGCAATTTACGCTTACCTGCACACGGTGCCAAAACTCAAGAATGCTACGCTAGAGGATGGCGTGGGGGTAGCAGCCAACAACTAATTATCTTTTCTATTCACGATCAACAAAAAGCCCCGGCGTTTTTATACCGGGGCTTTTTGTTGATCGTGAATATTAGCCACACCGATTTCCGGCGGTTGCGCTTGTAGTCTTCAAATATTAAATGACCCAAGCCTTTCAGGGAGCTGTAATAAGCAATGCGTTAAGAGTGTCTCCCAACTACTATAATACCTCAAACTCGACTATTTATTTATTGATATTTATTATGCTTTTTTATATACAACTCGCTACTAAATCCCCCCTATTATTTCGCGAGAACATGAAAAAGCCCCTGCATATCCTCGGTCTGGTAATTGGCATGCTGTTGCTGGCAGTGGCTGGCTTCGCCGCACTGATAAACAAACGAGGCAACCCTACCCAACAAGCGCCGACAGCGGTGCGGCCCAGCACCCCGAAACGCGTGCTGCAAGGCGAGAAAATAGTTGCGCTGATGTGCGTGCACTGCCACCGCAACCCGTCCACCAAGACGCTATCAGGCCGGCCCATGCCCGACCTGGGTACCGACCTGGGCAACTTGCATTCGGCTAATATTACGAAACACCCTCAATTCGGCATCGGGCAGTGGACCGACCAGCAAGTGGTGACCCTGCTGCGCACGGGGGCCGGCCCAGATGGCCGCCCGCGCTTGGGCATGCCGCGCTTTGCCTATCTCTCCGACGAAGACGCCGCCAGCATTGTGGCCTTTCTGCGGGCTGACAACCCACTGACCCGAGCCACCGCCCAGGCCAGCCCTCCTCAGAAACTGTCCCCGCTGGCCAAGTCGCTTATGACCACCGCGCTAAAGCCAATTCCGCCGGTCAAGCACCTCGCCGATGCGCCCCCCGCGTCCAGGCCGGTAGCCCTGGGCCGGTATCTGGTCATTGCCCGCTACCAGTGCTACTTCTGCCATTCGAAAAGCTTGAATACCAACAACGAATCCAACCCTGAACTATCAAAAGGCTATTTGGGTGGCGGCGACAAAATGCTCGACGATGACCTCAATGTTCGCATCAGCCGCAACATCACCATGGACCCCATTACAGGCCTCGGTAAATGGAGCGAAGAACAATTCAGCAAAGCAGTGAAATTTGGGATGGCACCCTCCGGCATCCTTCACGGCCCAATGCCCAAGTTCTCTACCCTCACCGACGAGGAAGTACACGCCTTGTGGGCTTACCTGAAAACCGTTCCCAGAATCAAAAATGCAACGCCGGAAGATGGCGTCGTACCAAACAAGTAAGGCAGATTGAGGAAGGCAAACCGAAGCCCGTCATGCTTCGGTCCCTGGCTTAATGCGCCATATGTTCAGCATGACGGCATTTTTGACTTCAATTACACCGACTTGCGCCGGTTGCGCTTGTAGTCTTCAAAGATCAAATGGCCCAGGCCTTTCAGAGAGCTGTAGTAAGCCTTACCCTGGTTTACCTGCGTAAACTCCTCCACAAACTGCTGCAGATACGGATCAGAGGCAATCATGAAGGTGGTGATGGGCACTTTCAGGCGGCGGGCGGCGGCGGCCAGGTTCAGGGTTTTGTTAACGACCTTACGGTCGAGCCCAAAGGAGTTTTTGTAGTAGCTGTTGCCTTCCTTCAGGCAGGTAGGCTTGCCGTCGGTAATCATGAAAATCTGCTTGTTGGGCGTTTTGCGCTTGCGCAGCAGATCCAGGGCCAGCTCCAGACCAGCCACGGTGTTGGTGTGATAGGGGCCTACCTGCAGGTACGGCAAATCCTTCACCTCAATCTGCCAGGCATCGTTGCCGAAAACCAGCACATCCAGGAAGTCTTTGGGGTACTTCTGCTTCACCAGTTCGGCCAGGGCCATGGCCACTTTTTTGGCGGGCGTAATCCGGTCCTCGCCGTACAGTATCATGGAGTGCGAAATGTCAATCATGAGCACGGTGCTGGTCTGGCTCTTGTGCTCATTCTCGCGCACTTCCAGGTCGCCTTCGGTCAGCATGAAGTCCCCGCCGCTCAGGCCGTGGTTGAGCTGGGCGTTGCGGATGCTTTCCGTCATGGAAATCTGGTCCAGGGAGTCGCCAAAGCGGAACTCGCGCATGTCGGTGCTTTGCTCGTCGCCCTGCCCGGTGTGGGGCGTGCGGTGGTTGCCCTGCCCCGATTTCTTGAGCTTGCCGAATATTTCCTCCAGCGCCGACTTCCGGATTTTCTGCTCGCTTTTGCCCGTGATGTTGAAGGCACCTTGTTTTTGCGGGTCATCATCGATGTAGCCCTTCTTTTTCAGGTCCTCAATGAAGTCGCCAATGCCATAGCCATCCTCCGTCAGCCCGTATTGCTTATCCAGCTCCGAGAGCCAGGACAGCGCTTCGCCTACATCACCACTGGTAATAGTGATGAGCTGCATAAATATCTTTAGTAGCGACTCAAACCCTTTATCGGGTAAGTCCTCGGGCACAAAATCCCGGAAACGAAAACCTGAAGCCATAACAAAGTCAATGAGCCCTGAGAACAACTAATCGGAGAAGTTAGTTTTTAGTTGCCGGTGAATGATACTTTGTAGAAAGGTATCTGCCGGCCTATCACTTCGCGGCAACAGCCCAACCATCCTAAACCGAACACCAAGCTATGAAAGCCATCTGGAACAATACGGTAGTAGCCGAGAGCGACGACACCGTAGTGGTAGAAAACAACCATTATTTCCCCGCTGAAGCCCTGAAAAAGGAATATTTCGAGGACAGCATTGCCGGCACCTCCTGCCCCTGGAAGGGGCGCGCCAGCTATTATTCCCTGCGGATTGAGGGAGAGCTGAACAAGGATGCTGCCTGGTACTATCCTACCCCCTCAGAGGCCGCGCAGCACATTAAAGGGCGCGTGGCATTCTGGAAAGGTGTGCAGATAGTACCGTAAATCGGGCAACCTCTGCGTCATTTTCCGGGTACTACCTAGCTAGAGGGCCGGCTTTTTCGTGGGCTCCTTAGCCTGTTTGCTATGAAAAAGCTCGTCTTACCCCTGCTGGTGGCGCTGGCAGCCTGCGACTCTTCCCGCACCACTACTGAAACCGCCGATCCGGCGCAGTTGCGTGCTACAACCACGCCGGCAGCCCCGGCCTCGGCGGTAACCTTCCGGAAAGAGATTCGGCATAGCGACTTCCGGTTTCTGGTGCAAACCACCGGCGAAGGTGCTCAGCAGCAGCTGAGTTTGCACACGGAGAAAAAGGGCCGCACCCTAGCCACCACCACCCAGCAGCTGGAAGGCCGGGTATCAGATGTGGTGGTTACCAACCTTAACCAGAACGACTTTCCTGAGCTATTGATCTTTGTGAGCGACGCCGGCAGCGGCTCCTACGGGCAGCTGCTGGGCTTTGAGTACCAAAACCAGGGCCGCCGGGCCGTTACGCTGCCCAACTTGGGCGGGCCAGCCGCCAAAGGCTACCAGGGCCACGATACCTTTGAGGTGGTAGGCCAGCAGGTGCTGCGGCACTTCCCGGTATACCAGGAAGAAGATGCCAACTGCTGCCCCAGCGGCGGCACCCGTACTATCCACTATCAGCTACCCAAGATGAGTTTGGTTTTCAAGCAGATAGCTTTCGAGAACAGCATCAATCCCTAAGCGCAAGCAGCCTGGCGTATATATCTGGCATCAAAAATCCCCGCCTTCTCCTATCAGAAGAAAGCGGGGATTTTTTGTAGGCGACTAAGCTTGGTTAGTCAATCCACTTAAAGCGGTATTCCAGTTTGGGCACCGGCATGCGCTCTGATACGCGGCGCAGGCGGGCAGGCAGGGCCATAATATAGTCCCGGGCCTTTTCCGCCTGACCATTTAGGCCGGTGATTTGGCTAACTTTCCAGGTAGAAATGAGGCCTTCCAGAATATCGGTGTAGTCCTGGCTGGTGTATACCCCAAGGCGCTGGGCAGCATCGGTGAAGTGACCGAAGGTTTTGCCCATTTCCACGCCCATTTCGCGCATGTAGTGCGCGGGCATCACAATCTTTTTGCGCATCATATCCTCAAAGGCCAGCATCATTTCTGATGGGTCAACTTCGAAGACTTTCTCCACAAACGTCTGATACACGCGGGCGTGGCGGGATTCGTCGCCGGCAATCATACCGCAGAGCTTGGATAGCGAGGCATCCCCGGCTTTGCGGGCCAGCGTGCCTACCCGGCGGTGCGAGAGGTTGGTGGCGGCTTCCTGATAGCTGGTGTAAATAAAGGCGCGGTAGGGGTCGTGGGCAGTGCCCAGGTCAAAACCGTCGGCAATCAGGTAGTGGGTGCTGACCTCAAACTCACGCATGTTTACGCGGCCGGAAAGGTATAGGTAGCGGTTGAGCAGGTCGCCGTGGCGGTTTTCCTCGGCTGTCCAGCCCCGGATCCATTGCGCCCACCCATTGTTGGGGTCCCGGCCCAAATCATCGAGCTGATGAAACCAGGCCTCGTAGTTAGGCAGGGCTTCTTCGGTGATGGTATCGCCAATGAGTACAGCCATCAGATCGTAGCTCAGCTCCTTGGCACGCTCCCGCAGCTCCTTTACTTCATCAAAGAATGTATCGTGGCGGGGGTCGGGCAGAAAGTCGGAAGGCTGCCAGCTTTCATCTACCTTCTTGAGGAAAGAACCCATGTTCTCCCGCAAAAATGGTTCGATGTGCTGAAGTACTTCCCCGCGGGAAGTGAGGGTCGCAATCATGTGGCGTGGTGGAAAAAGGGGTTCAGAATCAAGCGTCAAATGTAAAGATTCGCTTTTCAGCACTTACGTGTGGCACGTTTAAGAGCGACTATAAAATTTTGGCATTTTTCCTTGTTTTCACTTATAAGGCTATTCAAACACGGGAATATACAGCCGGGGCAGCTCATTTTTTTCCGGACCGGGCTGGCGGGTGCGCAGGCTTAGCCGGGGCTGGCCTTTTTGCTGCCGCCAGGCCAGGTGCTGATTAAGGAGCCGGGCGGTGCCAGGAGTAAGATACCATTTTACGGCCGCCCGGCGCCGGGCCAGCACCCGCAGGCTCTCGGTGAAGTCGCGGGTGCCGGTGAGGCGCTGCCGCAAGCGGGGCTGGGAAGGGTCTAGGGTGGGCCAGCCCGTGAGGTTCAGGCACGTTTTCAGGTAAGCGCTACCAATGGTATGCACCCGCAGCGGGTTCTGCGACTTATAAGTGGTGTTTACGGCATCCGTCACCACTACCGAGGCCGGGTAGGTAAGGCGCCGAAACCGCGCCAGCGCCCGGCGGCCGCGCAGCTGCTCGGCCGTCAGCGTGGTTTGCCGGTGCCAGAGCTTGTAGCCATAAGGGGCAGCGGCCAGCAGCAGCACCAACAGGAAGCTCAGGATTTCGTGGTTTACGGGCCGGCGCGAATCGCGCAGCAGAAACACCAGATTGGTCAGTACCCAGAGGTCCAGCACCGGCAGCGCCAGCCGGGAGGGCAGCTTCAGCATACTGCCTAATCCAAACAACAGAACCAGGAAAGCCACCTGCAATAGCCAGAACCGGCCGCGGCCGGCCATGCGCGCGCTGGTGGCTACCCATACCTGCAGGGCCAGAATCAGGAACAGCACGGGAAAGTAGTTGAGCACCAGCTGGCTGGCCGTAAGCAGGAGCTTTTGGGGCAGTACTTCCTGGGTGAAATACCGGGCATCGGGCACGTAGACCCGGGAGAAAAAGGCTTCGTTTATCAGGACAGAATCTCCCAACAGCCACTGCTCCACCTCCTGCACGCCTAGGCTATCGGCGGGGGTGCGCGGCATGGGGCGGTAAAGCTGGTAATCGTTGACGTTGGATTTGAGGACATCCAGGGTGCGAAAGGTGCTGGCCTCAGGGCCACGCAGCAGGCCGGCAGCCAGCCCTCCTATCAGCGCCCAGGCTACGGCGGCCGCCAGCACTGGCACAGCGCGTCGCCCGCCCAGCCACAGCACGCCGGGCACCACCAGCAGCAAAGCCAGATCGGCCGCGCTGGGACGTATAAGCCAGCTAAGGCCAAACGCTACAATGCCGATGATGCGGGCGCTGAACTGCTCCGGGCGCTGGGCGGCATACAGCAGCCCCGCCCCGGCCAGCAGCAAAGGCACCCGCATATAATTAAACCACATGGCATGCTCTACCCAGGCCATGGAGTAAAACAGCACCAGCAGCAGCGTAACCAGCCCAGGCGCCACCCGGTGCCGCACCAGTCGGTCGAGGACGGCAAAGGTTAGCGCCGTGGCCGCATACAGCAAGCCGTATAGCAGCACGCCATACCACGGCACGTTGGGCAACAGCCGGAACAGTCCGGCCAGCACCCAGGCTAAGCCATGAAAATACAGGTGCAGGTTGGTTACCGGAGTGGCCGCCGTATTGCCGCGCAGTAATTGGATGATGGCCAGATCATCGTTTGTCTCATAGTAGAAACCTAGCACCACTCCGGTAAGTACCAGCAGCAAGGCGGGCAATACCAGACAGTGCCAGATGCGAGGCCACCTCTTTATCATCTAACTTGAAAAAGGGATTTTTTGGATACAGCAGCGGCATGCTGCCTAGTATGATGTGGCGAAGTTGCAGGTTTTTTTGTCTTTTTCAGTGATACCAACAAAAGTAACCCTGCGCCTACCAGATAAACCCCTTGTTTTGTACTATGAAGGACTCCTCCCCGCGCCTGGCCGCTTGGACGCTGCTGAGCGTGGTGGTTTTCATAGTAGCTTATTTCTTCTTCACCCACGAAGGCCTCTACGACTACGATGACTACCACTATGCCCGACTGGCCCATGAGCTGGCCACGGGCACTTTTCAGGTAAACCCCGATGCCCGGCACCTGCTGGCCGAGCCGTTTCGGGAACGGCTGCTGGTTTTTGCACCGGTGGCCTTGCTGTACCGCCTGTTTGGCGTGGGCATCTATACCACTACGCTGTGGCCGCTGCTCTGCACGCTGGGCAGCGTGGTTTTCTGCTGGGCTTTATACCGCCGCCGGGAGCCGGTAGTAGCGGCCGGCGCCATGGTACTGCTGGGGCTGCACTATTTCATGCTCACGCTCTCCAACTTTCTCTATCCCGATAATATTCTGATGTTCGGGGCCGTGGCCAGCGCTGCGGCGCTGCTGTGGGGCCGGCGCAACGGGCAGCAGCACCCGGCACTTTGGGGAATAGGATTTGCGGCCTTAACGCTGGCCGCTTTTCTGGCGAAGGAAACCATTGTGTTTTACCTGCCATTTTATCTGAGCCTGCTGCTGGTGGACCTGCTACGTCGGCAGCACCAACGGTTCTGGCTGGCGGCGGTGGGCATGGGTGTATTCTTGCTAATCGGCTACCTGAGCTTTTACTACGCCCATACTGGCGACGCTCTCTACCGCCTGCACCGCATTGAGCAGGCCAACGTGTATTTTCAGCCGAAGAACTATCTGGGCAGCCAGCGCGGCCAGTTGCTGGCCCGGCTAACGTGGCAGCCCCTGGCCAGCTTCATCAGTTCGGGCATGGGCGTAGCAATGCTGCTGGCGCTGGTTGCTGCATTCAGTACCGCCCGCAAGCACCCGGAAGCCCGCTTCTGGTTGTGGCTTGCCCTCAGCTCGGTGGCCTGCTTTTGGTGGGGCAGCACCTCCCTGGCGCAGTACAACCCCATTACCCTCACCCCGCGCATGATGACTCCGCTCCTGCCTCCCCTGTGCCTGGCGGCCGGTTTTGGGCTGCGCGAGGCCCTTAGGAATTACCGCTATGCGGGGTGGCTGGCACTAGGCTTGCTGGGCTGCGCGCTCTGGCTGCACAACAGCGGCGCGGTGGTGTACGCAGGCACTGCCATTTGCTTTGCGGGTTTGTTTTTGGTGCTACGGTCGGGGCGATATTCTGACAGGCTTCGCTCCCGCCTGCCGGCGGTAATGGTGCTGGCCATAGCGGCGGTGCTGGCTATTCGGCCCCTGTATTTTATGGCCAAACCCAGCGCCTTTTCCTTTTTTGATCAGCAGGCCCTCATAAAGCAATATCTACCAGCTACCACCAAAGGCGTAGTTTTTGTAGATGAACACCTGCTGGAAAAGGCCGATTTTTACTACGGATTCACTCCGCCTCCGGCCCTGGTTTACCGGCGCTATGAAAGCGCCGACTCCCTACCCATAAAACCGGGCCAGTCGGCCTGGCTTTTGGTCAACGGCAGTACGCTCACCAACCCGGAGCTTACCCGGCAGCTTATCCGTTACTCGGAGTCGCAGGTGTTGGCGTGGTTTCCGCACCGGCAACTGGTAGCCCAAAAGGGAAAGGTGCACCTTTACCAGGTTTTTCCCTGAAGGCGGCTTAGCAGCCATGCCGCCCGGCCTACCAGTTGGTCCAACATAGTGACGCGGCCGGTTTGCTGAAGGAGCGCAAAGTAAGCCGCGGCCGCGCCGTAGCTACCCCAGCGGGCGGCCTGCCGCATTTCCCACCGCACCCGAATGGCCAGGGCATCCCGCTCTTCCTCGGTCTGGCATAGGGCCCAGGCTTTATGGCAGATGGTCAGCGTAGAGAGCAGGTGCGGGTCGCCGGGACGGTAGGCGCCGCGCGACATGGCCCGGCCGTGCTGCCGCTTGCGGGTGGTTACGGTATCGAGAAAGTAGAATTGCCAGTGGCGGGAGGCCCGCACCCAGAAATCGAAGTCCTCATAGTACAAAGTTTCATCATAGCCGTGCAGCTCGTCCAGGGTGGTGCGGCGCATCATCATGGTGGGGGTGCTGATGAAGTAGCGGCGCAGCACCTCGGCAAAAACCCACCCGGAAGTCGGCGCGGGGAAAGGTTTCCCGTGGCGCTGCCGGATGTGGTAGCGTAGGTGGCGGCCCTGCTCGTCAATCAGCTCGGCGTTGGAGTACACCATACCGGCAGTGGCGGGCAACTGCTGAAAAAAAGCTACCTGCCGGGCAATACGGTCCGGCAGCAGCACATCATCCGTGGCAAAATCAATCAGAAATTCACCCCCGGAGCTTCGATACGCTTCATTGAAAGCCCGGCAAAGCCCTATGTTTTGAGGATGCAGCTGCAGCTGCCACATGGGGTTGCAGTCCGCATATTCCTGCAGAATGGCCGCGCTGCCATCGGTACTGGCGTTATCTACGAGCAGCACCTGCACCTGCGGATAAGTCTGGGCCAGGATAGAATCCAGGGCTTCACGAAGAAAGGGTGCGTGGTTGTGGCAAATTGCCACAATGGTTACCAGCGGCAGCGCAGGATCAGCAGCGGGCATCATACAGGAGAAGAAGTAGGCAGCCAGTAATTCCGAAAACCGATGGCAGTACCTACCAGCAGTAGGCCAAACCGTACGGCGTGGGCCAGCGGGGCGCCCAGCAGCCCGAACCGGGGCAGCAACACCGCCAGCAGCACGGCATACAGCACCGCCGAGCCGGCCTGCACCGCTACATAACGCCCCACCTGCGCCCGCGCCGAAAGCAGAAACAGCAGCGTCCAGGTCAGGAATTTGGCCCAGTCGCCTAGCAGCTGCGGGCCCATGAGGGGAGCGGCGGCGGCAAAATGCTGCTCAAATAGCAGCGGTAACAGCCAGTGGCGCATCAGAAATAAAGCCCCCAGCCCCAGGGCCAGCACCGGCGCCAGCAACAGCAGCACCGTGCGCATGTAGGTACGCAGGGCCATAGGCTGATGAATCAGGGCCGCCAGCCGGGGGTAAAACACACTGCCCATCACTGCCGAAAACACCATGGTGTAGTTATCCGAGAGCTTGGCCACGGCCTGCCATAAATCCGTCTGGGCCAGGGAGAAATACCGAATCATGACGGAGCGCATCACAAAATCAACAGCTTTGCTGAACAGCAGTAGGCTGAGGGCCATCAGCAGGAAGTGACTCAGGGCGCGTAGGGCCGCGGGGCTGATGCGCCCACGGAGCCTGGGCAGCAGGCCGGCGCGACCTGCCACCACCAGAGAAACCAGCACCGTGCCGCCCTGCGCCAGCAGGTAAACCAACAACGCCCAGCGCACCGGCCAGCTGGCCGCCAACGCCCCGCCCACGGCCACTACCCCCAGCCCGCTCAACAGCACTGTGAGCCACACATAGGCCCGCAACCGCCCGGCCGCCAGCAGCACCGACACCAGAAACGCATGACCGGTTAGCAGGCCAATGCCCAGCGTAAACAGCAGCACCCAGCCTACAGAAGGCTGAAACACGCCCGCCAGGGGCCCACGGCCCAGCAGCAGCAACGCAGCGCCTAACGCCAGCACGGCCGCATTTACTACGATGCCAGCCCCCAGCCACAGCCGGAAACGGGCCGAGCCCGCCCGCAACGGTGCCAGGTATTTCACCATGCCCACATGCACGCCGTCGTTGGGCAGGGTGGTGAACATGGCCATTAGGTTCTGGAAATGGGCCAGCAGCGTAAGCCCACCGGGCCCGCCGTAGAGAGCCAGCAGCTTATTGAGCAGCAACGCTCCGCCCGCCCGGGCCAGCACCGCCACCCCCGACCCCAGGGAGCCGCGCAAAAAACGCCCCAGTACCGCGTTGCGGGTTTCGGGCTGTGAAGCGGGCGGAGAAGGGATGGCGGGGTTCAATGTGCAAAAAGGTGGCTACGGCTGCGAGGCCGCTGCCTCAAACGTAAATTTCTGGCTAACGACGCCTCCCAGATGCTCTTTAAACCGCAACAGCGGAAAATTGGGACTACCCCCCGGCAGCATGGAAGTACCCAGATCCAGCAAACGCATGCCATTGGCGCGACCAAAGGCGTGCAGACCGGCATTCAGCAGCACTACCGGGCTAAAGGCATTATAAGCCAGCGGACTGGCCGGGTAAAAGTTATACAGCACCTGCTCGTTAATACGAATAGCCACCGTGAGGGCAGCCCAGTTGCCCTGCGCATCGCGCACGGAAAACAGAAAAAATTCTCTCGGGAATTGCCTGAACAGCTCCTGCAGTCGCTCCAGGGGCAGGGACAGCGCCTGCGCTTTTTCCTGCCGGCAGCGCGCCAAAAACTCATAGGCCAGCGGCAGCAGCAAGGGCGGCTCCTGCTCAAACTGCATCCCGGCCCGCTGACACTTGCGCAGGCGCCGCTGCTCAGAAGGATGCAGGCGGGCTTCAAACGATGCACTCAGCGGCAAATGATGATTGACCTCGGCCTCTACCGCCCGGAAACCCAGGCTGGTGAGGGCCTGCCCCAGCAAAGGAACCGCCGCGGGATCATAAGCGCCAGGGTAGCACTTTAGGCGTGTGAGCGGTATTTTTAGGGTTTGCAGCTCGGCCAGCACAGCCGCCAGAAAGGCCTGCAGCACTTCTGCTGAAACCGAATCAGCCAGTTGAATGCCTCCGAACGGGGCCTGATAAGGGGAGATACTGTGGCCCGAAGCATGTGCCTCAAATACCGGAAACAAGGCTACTGTCTGCTGGCGGCGCTGGTCCTCCAGCCAGAACAGAAGCCGTACGGCCGGGGCCGGCTGCAAAGCCAGGTGGGCGGGCCGCAGAAACAGGAAAGGGTCGAAGGCCAGCGGCAGGCCGGGGGCCGCGCCGGTGCCTGACTGCCACCGCACGGTAAAGCGTCCGCCTGCTACCGGCAACACCAGGAAATCATCAGAAGCAGCAGTTTCACGCAACGCAGTAGGCATGGATGGAGGGCGAAAGTAAAAAAAACGCGGCGGCCCGGGGCCACCCCGTAGCTTTGCGGACCAACTTTTCCGTTTCTATCG
This sequence comes from Hymenobacter sp. DG25A, assembly GCF_001280305.1. Classification (NCBI taxonomy): domain Bacteria; kingdom Pseudomonadati; phylum Bacteroidota; class Cytophagia; order Cytophagales; family Hymenobacteraceae; genus Hymenobacter; species Hymenobacter erythromyxa. The sequence goes on from NZ_CP012623.1 coordinate 1,713,722, forward strand.
GCGCTGATCTGCAAATCCTGGCTTCAATCAATGGTTGGCTGATGATACTTCTTCTCTACTGGTCTTTATGCTCGCGCTTCTGATTTACGTGCTCTTTTCGGGCACCATTGTTTTCACGTTTAAGTATTTCGGGCTCTTGCGAATTCCTACGTTTCAGGCGTTGGCAGTGAATTACCTGACCTGCACGGTCGTGGGCTGGCTGATGAGCGGCTCCCCTTCCCTGGCCCTGCTGCAAACGGGTGGCGCCTGGCTGGTGGCGGCAGTAGTGCTGGGCGCGCTCTTCATTGCCACTTTTTACCTGGTGGCCCTCACCACCCAGCGGGTTAGCGTTAGTGCGGCCGCGGTGGCTACCAAGATGTCACTGGTGCTGCCGGTGGCATTTAATCTGGTAGTGCTGCGGCAGGCCCAGCGGCCGTATACCGCGCTCAACTATGTGGGCATTGCGCTGGCGGTAGTGGCTATCATTCTCACCGTATGGAAGCCCGCCCCAGCCACGGCGGGCAGCCGGGGCGCCCAGGTAGCGCGCACCGACACCTGGGTACTGCCTGTGCTGGCATTCCTGGCCAGCGGCTCCGGCGACACACTCCTGAACTACGCCAGCTCCCGGCTGCTGCCCACGCCGGAGCATCAGGCCCTGTTCCCCATTCTGCTGTTTGGCACGGCGGCTGTGGTGGGGCTGGTTGTGCTGGCGGGCCGGCTGCTGGCTAACGTGGAAACCATACAATGGCGCAGCATTCCGGCGGGTGTTGTGCTGGGGATTCTGAACTTCTTCTCCGTCTATTTTCTAATTCGGGCCTTGGGGGCGTTTGGCAACGATGGGGCCTTTGTATACCCGCTGGCCAACATCGGCACCATTCTGCTGGGGGCGCTGGGCGGCTATGTGCTGTTCCGCGAGCGGCTGGGGCGTACCGGGCAGCTGGGCCTGCTCACGGCCCTGGTGGCCCTGTTACTGCTCTCCTACCAGGAGGTGCTGGCGGCGGCAGGAGCCTGAGGCGTTACTTTTTATGGTAGCTTCCGTAGCATATTCGGTTTCGCGCCGCTTTCCTTTGTTTCTCCCGCCTGCTCCTTAGCGCTATGTCTTCTATCCCGCCCCTCGGCGAAGCTACTATCCCACTACCGGCTGCGGAGTCGGAGGCTGAAGTAAATCCCAGCAGCATTTCCGACAAGGAGGCGACCAGGCAGGCCCGGCGCCAGGTAGTAGGCCAGCGGCCGGGCAGCCTCGTGATTCATGAGAATTCATTCAAGCCCCGGCTGTTTATGATTTCTTATGATGCCGAAGTTTTTGAGGAGCGGGAATATGCCAGTTACGATGAGCTGATAGACTACTTTGAGCGCAACCCTCACCTGCGCCACTGGATAGACGTGCGCGGGTACGACGACCTTCCCCTGATGGAGCGCATTATGGACGACTTTGAGCTGCACCCGCTGCAGATGGAAGACGTGCTGGGCGACTACCAGCGCGCCAAAGTGGAGGAGTTTGATGAGGGACGCCTGTTTATGGTTTCCCGCATGACGGAGTTCACCGATAATCTGGAAATCGACGACGACCAGCTTTCCCTGTTCACCGGCCCCAACTATGTGCTGTCTTTTCAGGATGATTACGATGACTGCCTAGACTCCGTGCGCCAGCGCATCCGCTCCGGCCGCAGCCAGATTATGCGCCGACCGCCGCTTTACCTGGCCTATAGCTTAACGGACGTCGTCCTCGACCACTACTTCCCCACCATGGCCGCCATTGGCGACTATATCGAGCATCTGGAAGAGCTCATCTTCCGCTCCAAACGCGCCGACCGCCGCCTGCTGGGCCGCATCCTGCAGATCAAGAAAGATATTGTGCGCTTCCGCCGGCTGGTGTACCCCGAGCGCGACAAAATCATGGAAATCCTGCGCCTGCCCGACGACGTGATGCCGGAGGAAATGAAGGTGTTTTACCGGGACTGCTACGACCACTCCGTGCAGGCCCTTGACCTGGCCGAGAGCTATAAGGAATCCGTGAACAGCCTGGTGGAGCTTTACCTCTCCGACCAAAGCAACCGCATGAATGAAGTGATGAAAGTGCTGACCATCATCAGCAGTATTTTCATCCCCCTCAGCTTCGTGGTGGGCCTCTACGGCATGAACTTCCAGCGCGAAAACCCGCACGGCGGCATCAATTACCTCAACATGCCCGAGCTATACCACCCGCTGGGCTACCCTATTCTCCTGGGCATCCTGCTGATGGTAGTGGTGGTGCAGCTGGTGTACTTTTACCGCAAAGGCTGGCTGTCGTAATACGGGACACTGATGTGTCATTGCGAGCAAAGCGAAGCAATCCGTCCTCTAAAATGTACTGAACCCTCAAAAAACCAGAAAGCCCTTGACGTACTGCACGCGTCAAGGGCTTTCTGGTAGAAAGGAGTGTATGGCTGCGGAGAGGACGGATTGCTTCGTGCCTCGCAATGACACTCACTTAAACCCGTTACTCCGCCGTTACGCTGGTGCGGCGCAGGGCGCGGCCTTCTGTGCGGTAGAGAATCCAGCTGTTGGTGCCGGTATCAAACCGGGCCCCTATAGCGGGGGTGGTGCTGGTATAGGAGCGTCCACCCAGTTGCTTACCTTTGGAATTATAGAGATACACCTGGTTGGGGCCCGGCTCCGTGATAGTGAAAAGCCGACGGCCCGTACCAAAATCAAAGAATTGCACTGGCTTTTCGCCGGAGGTGGTGAAGCGGCGCTCCAGAACGCGGCGCCCGGCGGCATCAAACAGGGTAAGGAGGCCATTGGCTTCCTGCCGCACCACCACATAGGAGCGCTTCTCCTGATCCGGGATAATGCGGAAGGTGCAGCCCCGGCTCCAGGTGCTGATGCGGCTGCGGTTGAGCACGTAGCCGCTCAGGTTAAACTGCACCCGCTCGCCCTGCTGCGTTACCACCGTCAGGCGGGTGCGCTGCAGCGTGGGCCCGGCTTCCACGAAAGCCGCCGTGTGCAGCCGCGCCCCCACGCTAATGGGGAAGCCCGGGTAAGTACCGCCCTGCTTATCAAAGGCGAAGATATAGCCGTTTTCCAGCAGCACTACAATCACATCGGAGCCGGCTACGCTGAGATAGTGCGGCGGCGCGGCCGGCGAAAACTCCAGGCGCTTGGGCTGCCAGTTGGGGAAGGCATTGCCGTTGGTATCGAAGAGGAAGAAGTTGCCACCGCCGCCCCCTACCAGCAGCCGCGTGGCGCCGCCCCGGCTCTGGGGCGAAGGTGTGAGGGAGCTTACCTGCACCGAATCGGGCAGGTTGAGGGGGAAGTGCGGCGCCAGGCGGCCCTGCGGATCGAAGAGGTATAGCTGGTTGGTGGAAGCCAGCAGAAAGCCCGAGGCATCGGCTACGGGCAGGCGGTGCACGGGCCCCACCACGGGGCCGCTGAGGGTATCAGACCAGGTAGCCACATTTTCCGGGGTGATGTAGTGCAGCACCCGCAGGCTGTCCTGCACCAGCACGCCGGGCGTGCGGGCATTGGCAATGTTCACCAGCAGGGGCGGCGTAAGCAGAGCGGATCTGAAGGTGAGGGTGCCCCCATCCTCGGCGGCCACCGCGCCCTGGGCCACGTTGTTTACGGCCGGGTGTCGGAGCAGCAGCTGGGTAAAATACTGGGCGCCTTTCTCCTGCTCACTATCGGCCGGCGGCACCAGCTGCAGGGCAAGCTGCGGAAAGCGCTTAAACAAGGTTTCGTTGCGCAGCAGGCCGGCGCGGCGGTCTTCCTTGAGGGCGCGCAGCAGTACGTTCCAGCTGTTCTGGGCGTCCATAATCACGCTGAGGCGAGCCAGCGGCTGCATCTCTTCCAGAAAAGCCACCTGGGTGGGCGACCGGGCCCACACCTGGCCGGCTACCACATCCTGCAGCCAGGGGCGCAGCTCGGCGGAGGTTTGGGCAAAGGCTACAAAGCTGCCGGCCTGCACCACAACCCCGGCGCCAAAGCCCCGGAAAAGCGGGCCCAGCAGGCGAGCCGGCACCTCATCAATGCCTACCTGATAAATCTGATACGGCCCCACCCGCTCAAAGGAAGGGCTGCCCCCGGCGGCACGGCGCAGGCGGCCCAGCGCCACGGCCATGCGCCGGGCATCGGCGGTGTGGGCCAGAGCAATGCGGGCCGGAGGCTGCCGGGCCGAGGCCGATGCCAGGTAGCACAGGGCCACTTCGCCATCCAGCAGCGCCGCCACGGAGTCCAGCGCCGTGTTGGCGGCGGCATCGGGCAGGGCGGGCATGGGCTGGCGGAGCGTGGCGGGCTGCTGAATGCCCAAGTGCAGCAGCACGGCCGTGCGCATGGAAAGAATATCGGCCATGCGCAGGCGCTGGGGCACCTGGCCCCGCAGGCGCAGGTGCAGGGCGTCGCGGGTGGTTTCGGGGTTCGTGAAGCCGTTGAAAACGACTTTGTTGCCGGCCAACTGCATTTCCAGCAGGCCGTTTTTACCCAGCCCGGTCAGCATTTCCATGCTGGGGCGCAGCTCGGGCCGGAAAAACAGGTTCAGGAAAGGCGGCAGCTGCCGGTAGTTTACCAGCAGGGTAGCATCTACGCCCTTCAGCTTTTGATAATCAATGTTATGAAAATCGGCGGCTACGGAGGGCTGGCCTTCGTGCTCGATGCGGGCAATAACCTTCTCAATCAGCAGCGGGCTGGCGCTGGCAATCAGGTGGTTGCGGTAGTTGAAATAAGTAACGCCCGCACCGGTGCCCTTCTCCCGGATATCGGTAATAACCTGGTTATGAAACTCACGGGTTTGCACCACAAAGCGCGGCAGGCGTCCCAGAGCTTCGGCCGCGCCCCGCACCTGCCGGAACTCGCGCACGCTGTTTAGCGGCACCTGATACAGCAGATCAAAAGAGCCGGGGCCGGTTACGTGCACGGAAACCAGCACCGTTTTGCGGCCCAGAAAGCGCAGCAGGTTGTTGCGGCTGCTGGTGAGGCTGTCCAGCAGTACGGCATTTTCCTCAAACTGCTGGAAATAGGGCAGCGCCGTGAGGTTGTCCCACAGCTGGGTTTCCTTGAGGTGGCGCACCAGCGTGGGATGGTCGCGGGTGGCAATTACAAATACGGCATCATCGGGCACCAGGGCCCAAGCATCCACGGGCACCCGGGCCACCGTGCGCCGGTAGTATACATAAGAGGCCAGGGCCGATAAGAGCAGCAGCCCGACCAGAAACGCCAGTAACTTATTGGACATGCAACACAGCCAGGGTGGAAAGCGGAAGGCGGCAAAGGTAGCTATTCGGCGGTAGCAGCCGGAAGGTTTTGCGCGGCAGCCCGGGCCGGGAAATCCGGGCCCTGTTTCAGCCTGTTTTTATATAGACGGGAAGGCAATAGAATGTGCTGCTGACATTGCCAGGCTATGGTCCTGCAGAGGCAGAGCCGAAGCATCTCGCGTGCTTCGGCTGAAAGGGTATACCACCCTATCTGTCATCCTGAGGCGACAGCCGAAGGACCTTCTCACCGCAGAACGATAATCGTCACAACGACTCGTTCAAACGTGAGAAGGTCCTTCGCAAGCTCAGGATGACAGATGGTTTTGGGCGTGATGCTTCGCCTAATCATTCATTCGACTCGATACGACTCGACTCCGCTCCGCTCAGCAACACAGTCAAAGCAGGGTAAACGCCCTGAAAGCCTACTGCTCATAAAGCTTGGCTTATTCCGCTTCTAACATCAGTTTCTGCGCTGCCACCGCACCCAAAACCGGTACAAAAGCTTGTCATCAGCTAAAATTCTGCGTGTTTTTTAACCGTAATCCTCCCCGGCCACCAGCCGCTAGGCCTTGCGGCGCGGTAACAGATTACCCTTGGTTTTACGTGTGCAGCAAGTGTGTACAGCGGCTGAGTTGCTGCGTCTGCCTGTCGCTATAGGCTGTTACAAAACTTGATTCTTTGCCGTAAGGGCCAGTAAATTAGGTTTCGGCGAAGATAATTTCCCGGCTTCGGCGCCTGGTTTTTCCTGCTCAGTGGCTGTCTTGGCGGACGCCGCAGGTCCCCCTGGGAAAGGCATTATAAAGATACCCGGCACTGCCTCTCCCCCACGCCGCCTGGCTTTTTCCCAAACACCCGCAGGCTACCCCGGCCCTGATTTTTACGCGTGGCGGCGTTTCCGCCTTCTGATTCCCTTCCCCAATCCCCAATTCCATCCCACTATGAAAAAAAGTACTCTGTCCATCTGGGCCATTCTGTGGCTGTTGTTTCTTACTGGCGGCACAGCTTCCGCGCAAACCTATTCGTTGGTCTGGGCCGATGAGTTTACGAGCGGCATCAGCTCGGCCTGGACGTTTGATACCGGCGGCGGCGGCTGGGGCAACAATGAAAAGCAGTATTACAAGGCCGCTAATGCCACGGTAGTCAATGGCAACCTGCTCATCACGGCCAAAAAAGAACGGGTGGGCGCTAATTCCTATACCTCTGCCCGCCTGAAAACCAAGGGCCTGAAGGAGTTCCAGTATGGCAAAATAGAAGCCCGGATTAAGATGCCCCTGGGCCAGGGCCTCTGGCCTGCGTTCTGGATGCTGGGCGCCAACAGCAGCACCGTTACGTGGCCGGCCTGCGGCGAAATTGACGTAGTGGAGCACATCAACACCGAAAATCTGGTGTATGGCACCACGCACTGGGACAGCAACGGCACGCATGCCCAGTACGGCGGCAACGTGGCCACCACCCCCGCCGACTACCACGTGTATTCCATTGAGTGGGATGCCTCCTACATCCGGTGGTTTGTGGATGGCGTGCAGTACCACGAGATACTGATTGCCAACAATACCGGCAGCACCGAGGAGTTTCACCGCCCGTTTTATCTGCTCCTGAACCTGGCGGTGGGCGGCAACTGGCCCGGCCAGACCGTAGACGGCACCAAGCTGCCCGCTACCATGTACGTTGACTATGTGCGGGTATACCAGCAGAGCACTACCACTACTGCCCTGGTGCAGCCGGCCACTTCTACCAGTGCCGCAAAAGCAGCCCCCGCCGCCCTGGCCGCCGAGCTGTACCCCAACCCACAGGCAGCCGGCCAGCCCATGCTGCTGCGCCTGAGCCGCCGTACGGCCGCAGCCCCCACCGTGAACATCCGCGTGCTGGATATGCAGGGCCGGCAGGTTTGGCGCAAAACCACCTCGGCTGAAAGCCTGAACGTGCAACAGGAGGCCGCTCTGCAAGCAGGGGTGTACCAGCTGCAGGTAACAGACGGGACCACCAAAATCAGCAAAAAGCTGGTGGTGCTGTAGCCTAAACGTTACCGTACTTCTTATACAAAACAGCGTTACCTGGCCGGGCCAGGTAACGCTGTTTTTTTATACAATATGCTTGCTTAAACTACCGCTTAGGGGCCGACATTCTTATCCGCCTTGGGCAGTGCTGCCAGCCATAACAGGAGGAAGATAAGCACGCTGCTATCTACCTGGTTTCCTGAGGTCTTCCTGCGAAGCAGAAAAGCCGGCATAGCTCCAGCCGGCAGCCAGCGACAAGCATTCGGCTACTCCAGACTTAAAAATTGAGCTGCGCCTGCAGGCGCAGCAAGCCACCCCGCTGTTTGTTATCGGGCTTTTGAAAATCCTCAAAGCGGCGGGATGAAAGCGTGTACATCGTTACCAGCTCAAAGCTGCTGACGGGCTGCCATTCCATCCCCAATTCGGCTTCGTGCACGGTATAGCTGCGCGCATCCCGCTCGTGTTTTTTGCCGCCATCATAATACTGCAGCCGCAGGAACGGGTAGAACTGCTGTTTCTTGTAGAGCATCCTATAATTCAGCAGCACGTAGCCTCCCTGCAGCTTTTGGGTTTCAATGCTGTCGGTGCGCGGGTTGAATTCCGGGCCGCGTCCAAAATTATATTCGGCCTGCACCCCAAACGGCTGCGGATACAGCACAAACGTAGCGGCCACCCGCTGGTCAGGGTAATTTAAATCGGGGCGGTATTTCACGCCCGCCGACAGCTGGTCTCTCCCCACCACGTATTTGCCGGAATAGGCTTGCAGCGAGGGCTCAATAATTTGCTGGCCTACTGCCAGCGGATAGGTGAGGCGGGCCACCACGTGGCGCTGATTATTGAGTTCCGGCCGGTTGGCAGTTTGCCCGTTATAGAGGCCCAGCCCCAGTACGCCATAGTCGCCGGAGCCTTTCAGGCCATCCTTCACCAGCTTACTGAACGTATGGCGCACGGCTGTAGGGGCCCAGTAGAAAAAGGCCCCCAGGTCCCGCTCGTTGGAAAGGGCGCTGTTGAGTGCGTCATTGCGGTCCAGAGCCAGGCGGTTCTGGCTGGACTGCATATTCTCGAAACCAAAAGGCACTTTACTTTGCCCCAACCGCACCCTGAACTGGCTGGCTTTGTCAAGGCCCAGGTCCATGTAGGCGTCGCGGAGCAGGCCAATGTTCAGGGAGGTACTGCCGCTGATGGTGCTGGCAAAGTCCGGCTGTATGTAGAAGTATACCCGCTCGTGCAGCTGCCCGTAGAAGATTATGCGGATGCGCCGGAGCGAAAACCCGCCATTATTGCCCCAGGATTTGTCGCACTGCTCACAGTTCAGATCGGGGTTTGTTTCGAAGAGACGGTTGTAGCGCGCCTGCACGTAGCCCCGGATACTGAAGGTTTCGGACCACTTTTTGGGCGCCACGGGTGCAGGAGCAACGGTGTCGGCCACTTGGCCGTGCGCATATCCGGAGGCCACAGCCAACAGAATGGTTAACAGTTTCTTCATAGAATAGTAATGTTAACATAAAGCTATAGCGGATAAGTCTATTCTACTGCTTTCGCCTTCATTATTTATTGAATTGAGGCGGCGAAGCTTTGTCCGGCGTGTAGGCAGCGTAGCATCCACCGGCCAGGCAGCATCAGATAAGGCGGCATAGTGTACCTAAGGTAAAGAATGCTACCGCGCCATCTACCTTCATTAAACCGGATGATGCGGCGCAGCAGGAAGTCACTAGAACGTCCTGCGGAGCTTGTTGAAGTTGGGAAAGCACGGGCATGTCGAGCGAAGTCGAGACATCTCGCGTGCTGACGTTGCCAAACTATTGTCATGCTGAGCGTAGCCGAACTTAAGGTCAACAAAGCAAAGCATCCCACCCTCTTCGCCTGTCATCCTGAGCTTGCGAAGGACCTTCTCACGCTAGCATGAGTCGTTGTTACGATAATCGTTCATTGGTGAGAAGGTCCTTCGCAAGCTCAGGATGACAGAAAGGGTGGTATACTATTGCAACGCCCCCCCCCACGCGAGATGTCTCGACTTCGCTCGACATGACCGTGCTTTTCCAACTTCAACAACCTCAACTTCACCCCACCCCCAACTACTCCTCCAGCGGCGCGGGCGGCTGGTTTACCCGGGCATAGCCGAAGCGGGTGGGCTCGGTTGCCGCGTGGTAGGCATCCAGGCCGGAAATGCAGGCGCTGCCCAGCGTTACCAGGTCCAGGGTGCCATCCGGGCGAAGGCCGGCCTTGGAAAGATACACGTGCTCTACGGTGCCTACCAGCAGCACCGTGCCGTTGGAGATGGGCAGCTCCTCGCGCAGGCGCAGGCCCATGCTGAGAAAACTCTCGGCTACATAAGGGGCCGGAAAATCGTCGCGGTACAGGGGCGTAAATCCGCAGGCTTCAAACTCCGATACCTCCTCGGCAAAGTTGGCGGAGGTGTAGTGGGCCTGGGCGGCCAGCGCCACCGGCACGTGGTTAATGGTGTAGCAGCCGCTGCTCTGGATGTTCTGGTAGGTGTGCCGGGGCACGGTGGCGGGCCGCGTTACCAGGCCCAGCAAGGGCGGGTCGGAGCCCAGGTGCAGGGCCGAGCTGAACACGGCCAGGTTGGTATGACCCGTGGGCGCCGCCGTGCCAATGAGGTTGGCGGGTTTAAAGCCCGGCAGCCCGTTCACCAGGTTCAGGCGGTATATTTTTTCGAAAGCGTGGATGTCGGCGGCGGTGAAATGAAGCATACGCGGAGGCAGACGGCAGCCAACAGCAGCGGCCCGCTACCCAGACCATTCTACCCCGTGCTTTGTTCAGGCCAGCACAGCCCCACCATCACAAAAACAACCAACCGGGGTGCCGGGCCATACCAAAGTGCCGATTAAACCACGAAAGCTAATTTCGCTGGATCTTGCGGATGAGGGTTCCCAACTGCTGCGTGACGTATAGCGTGCCTTGGGCGTCACTGGTTATGCTGAAAGGATAATCGAACTCGGCCTGGGTGGCGCGGCCATTGGTAATGCCGGGCACGCCGGTGCCGGCTATGGTACTGACTACCCCCGCCGGGCTGATTTTGCGGATGGCCTGGTTTTCCATATCGGCAACGTACAGCGTGCCCTCCGCATCCACGGCAATACCAGTAGGCCCTGAAAAGGCAGCTTCTCCCTTCAGCCCATCAAAAAAACCCACTTCGTCGGAGCCGGCCACCGTGGTAACCATACCATCCGGACTTACCCGCCGAATCCGGTTGTTCTGTCTATCGGCTACATAAATGTGCCCTTGGGCATCTATCGTCAGCCCTTCAAAATATTCAAACTTAGCCGTCTGCCCGGGGCCATCGGCGTAGCCGGCCACGCCGGAACCCGCAAAGGTGGTCACCTCGCCGGTGGGGGTCACTTTCCGAATGACATAGTTGTGTCCATCGGCCACATACAAATTGCCCAGCTTGTCTAGCACTAGGGTGCCCAGCGCCTCAAAAGCCGCCACGGAGGCATTACCATCGATGTAGCCAATTTCGCCGGAACCGGCCAACGTAGAAACCATACCTGCCGGGCTGATTTTGCGGATGCGGTAATTCAAGCCATCGGTTACATATATGTTGCCCTGCGCATCAACCGCCACCCCCTGGGGGTCATGAAATTGAGCGGTAGCACCGAGCCCGTCGGCATACCCCCCGCTGCCTTTTCCCTTGGGCCCACTCCCGGCCACCGTGGTAACCACTCCCTGGGGCGTTATTTTTCGGATTCGATGGTTGCGAATCTCGGCAACATAGATATTGCCTTTCGCATCCAGAGCAATGCCTCTGGCACCATCAAAACGGGCAGCAGTTCCCACCCCATCCAGATAACCCATTTCGGTGCTGCCCGCCAGCGTGCTGACGGTATAGCCGTAACGACGCGGGCTTTCCTTTTCGCACCCTGCTGAAACAAACAAAGTAAGAGCCAGCAGAAAAACGGTGGGTGCGCGAAACATAGCGTAGCAAAGAATACAGGCACGAAGGTACATACCCCACTATAAACCTGCCCGATTTAAGCGCCGCCACACCGGCATGCCTTCAGCCGGAAAGGCTTCTTTTGAGCAGTAGCGCCGCGCCAGTGCGGTTATGCACAATAGTCCCTTATCTTCCCGGCCCCGATTTACTCTCTGCTATTATCCTCCGTGAATTACCCCGATTTTGAAGCCCGCTGGCGCCCGGCCGGCGGCGCCGAGCGTGCCAACTACGGCCTTTTCCTGCAGGACCTCTGCGACCTGCTGCAGGTGCCCCGCCCCGAGCCTACCACCGACCTGCCCACCCAGGACCAGTACGTGCTGGAGCGCGCCGTAGAGTTCCGCAACGGCGCCAAAAAGAGCACCGGCCGCATCGACCTCTACAAGCGCGGCTGCTTTATCCTGGAAACCAAACAAGGCACCGATACCCCCGACGCCCAGCAGAAAGCCGAGCGGGCCGAGCTGGGTTTCAGCCCCGAAAAGCGCCGCAAGGGCCACGCCCTGCGCGGCTCCGTGAAGTGGGAGCAAATGATGCAGGCCGCCCGCCAGCAGGCCCTTGGCTACGTGCGCGCCCTGCCCGCCGAGGAGCCCCGCCCCCTGTTTGTGCTGGTGGTAGACGTGGGCTACTGCATTGATGTGTACGCCAACTTTGCCGGCGTCGGCGACTCCTTTGTGCCCTTCCCCGACCAGGCCCGCTTCCGGCTGCCGCTCTCGGCCCTGGCCGATGAAGGCACCCGCACCCTGCTGCGCAACATCTGGCAGGAGCCCCGCGAGCTGGACCCCTCCCGCCGCGCCGCCCGCGTTACGCGGGAGCTGGCCGGCTACCTGGCCGGCGTATCGGCGCAGCTGGAGCGGGCCGGGCACGCGCCCGAGGTAGTGGCCCAGTTCCTGATGCGCTGCCTGTTCACTATGTTTTCCGAGGACGTGGGGCTGATTCCCAAGCACTCCTTCACGGGCATGCTGCGCACCTACTCCACCCCGGAAATGCGCGAGTTTCTGCCCGATGCTCTCGCCGGCCTCTGGCGCACCATGGATACCGGCGGCTTCTCCCCCGACCTCAAGGCCCGGCTGCGCCGCTTCAACGGCAAGCTCTTTCACGATGCCACCGCCCTGCCCCTCTCCCCCGACCAGATGGCCCTGCTGCTGAAAGCCGCCGAAGCCGACTGGACCGAGGTGGAGCCCGCCATCTTCGGTACCCTGCTGGAGCGCGCCCTCGACCCCAAAGAGCGCCACAGCCTGGGCGCCCACTACACCCCGCGCCGCTACGTAGAGCGCCTGGTGCTGCCCACCGTGCTGGAGCCCCTGCGCCGGGAGTGGACGGCCGCCCAGGCCGCCAGCGCCCGCCGCCTGGAGGAAGACCAGCCCCGCGAGGCCCGCCAGGAGCTGGTGCGCTTCCTCACCCGCCTCACCTCCCTGCGCATTCTGGACCCCGCCTGCGGCTCCGGCAACTTCCTCTACGTTACCCTGGAGCACCTCAAGCGCCTGGAGGGCGAAGTGCTGGCCGCCATCAACGCCTTTGGGCACAGCGGCCTGCTCGATTTGGGCGGGGGCACCACCGTCTCGCCCCGGCAGCTGCTGGGCCTGGAGCTGAACCCGCGCGCCGCTGCCATTGCCGACGTGGTGCTGCGCATCGGCTACCTGCAGTGGCACCTGCGCACCCACGGCATCACCCAGCTCTCCGAGCCGCTGCTGGATGAGTACCAGAACATTCGCCAGCAGGACGCCGCCCTGCGCCACGATGCGCCCACGCCCCGCCTCGACGCCCACGGCCAGCCCGTGACGCGCTGGGACGGCACCACTCGCCTGCACCCCGCCACGGGCCAGCCCGTGCCCGATGAAACCGCCCGCACGCCCGTGCTGGACTACCCCAACCCCCAGCCCGCCGAGTGGCCCGAAGCTGACTTCATTGTGGGCAATCCGCCGTTCTTAGGAGACAAGGCAATGCGTAATTCTTTGGGTGACGGTTATGTAGAAGCGCTTCGCAAAGCATATAAAGGCATTGTTCCTGAATCTGCTGATTTGGTGATGTACTGGTGGTATAATGCGGCTCGGGCAGTTCAAACCAACCAGACAGAACGTTTTGGCTTTATCACAACAAACTCAATTACCCAGAGCTTCAACCGTCGCATTACGCAGCCTTTCTTAGAGGATTCAGCCAAACCACTTTCCTTAATTTTTGCCATCTCTGACCATCCTTGGGTTGATGCTGCGAATGGAGCTTCTGTTCGTATTGCTATGACTGCGGCAATGTCTGGTGATGTGCCCGGCACATTATTTAATGTTGAAAATGAGAAGCCCCAAGATGATGGTAGCAGTGATGTTGAACTAGTAGCACAAGAGGGTAAAATCAACGCTGATTTAACAGTGGGTGCTGATTTAAATACTGCTAAGTCACTGAAAGCCAATATTGGCTTAACAAACGTAGGCGTAGGCCTGTATGGAGCAGGCTTCATGGTGACACCTGATGAAGCAGCAGCTTTAGGACTCGGCACGCAGCAGGGCCTTGAGCAACATATCCGTCCATATATCAATGGCCGTGACCTAGCCCAGAAATCAAGGGGCTATTTGGTCATCGATTTATTTGGGCTAAAGCCGGAAAATGTATTGGAACGTTTTCCTCAAGTTTATCAGCACGTTTACGAAAGAGTTAAACCCGAACGTGACCAAACTCAAGACAAAAGCACACGGGAAAATTGGTGGCAATTCGGTCGTCCTCGTTCCGAATTACGTCCGGCTCTTGCAGGTTTGTCTCGTTTCATAGTCACTACTCGCACGGCGCGTCACCGCATCTTTAGCTTCCTTCCCGGCAATACACTTGCCGACCAAAAGCTTGTCGTTTTCGCCCTTGATGACGCGCTCGAATTAGGAGTATTGTCAAGTCGTATTCATACTGCTTGGGCTGCTGCTGCAGGTGGCTGGCTAGGTGTTGGTAATGATGCTACTTACAACCACAGTGACTGTTACCTAAAATTCCCCTTCCCCGCCGCCACGCCCGCGCAGCAGGCCCGCATCCGCGAGTTGGCCGAACAGCTCGACGCCCACCGCAAGCGCCAGCAGGCCCAGCACCCCAGCCTCACCCTCACCGACCTCTACAACGTGGTGGAGAAGCTGCGCGCCAACCAGCCCCTCACCCCCAAAGACCAGACCGTGAACCAGCAGGGCCTCGCCTCCGTGGTCCTCAGCCTGCACCAGCAGCTGGATGCCGCCGTAGCCGACGCCTACAGCTGGCCCGCCACCCTGCCCGAAGCCGACATCCTGCAACGCCTCGTGCGCCTTAACCACGAGCGCGCCCAGGAAGAAAAGGCCGGCCAAATCCGCTACCTGCGCCCCGCCTACCAGGCCCCCGAAACCGTGCAAACCGAAATGGCCCTGCCCGCTGTCGAAAGCACGAAGAACGGCGCAAACCAGGGAGGGGTGGCCGAAGGCCGGGGTGGTCAATCGGTGAACGAAGCCCAGCAGCCCTGGCCCACGGAGCTGGCCCCGCAAATGCAGGCCCTCCGCGACGCCCTCCAGCAAGCCGCCCAGCCCCAAACCGCCGCCCAGGTAGCCGCCCGCTTCAAGCGCCTCAAACCCGAAAAAGCCCAACCCCTGCTGGAAACCCTAGCCGCCCTCAGCCTAATCCGCCACACAGAAGAAGGCTACATGGCGTAAGGAAAAACAGAGGCCAGAAGCTGAGAGGCAGGGACTAAAAAGCTAGAAAGCTAGTTCCCCTCCTCAGCTGAGGAGGGGTTAGGGGTGGTTGATAATCGTTGTTTATTAGGAACGTCATGCAGAGCGTCAGCGAAGCATCTCGCGTGCTGACGTTGTGGTGCTAACGGTCATGCTGAGCGGAGTCGAACCGAAGGTCGCCGTAGGCAAGCATCTCTCCCTCTTCGCCTGTCATCCTGAGCTTGCGAAGGACCTTATCACACCTGCACGACTTGCATAACAACGACTCGTTCTAGCGTGATAAGGTCCTTCGCAAGCTCAGGATGACAGATAGGGTGGCAACCTCAGCACGCGAGATGCTTCGCTGACGCTCAGCATGACGTTTGGTTGGGGTAAACAATGATTATCAACCACCCCTAGCCCCTCCTTATCTGTGGAGGGAAACTAGCTTCTAATTCTAACGCCTATAGCCTGGCTTCCTCCCACGTGTTTGCAACGCCCGGCCCCGGTAGCGGGTCTTGTAGCCGGACTTATCTTTGCTGTTCATCTGTACCCTATGCTCTTATCCCTTTCTGCTTTCCTTCTTAGTGCTGTAATGCCCCTGCTGCTGGGCCCGGCCACGCCACCCCAGGCGCCGCGCATAACCGTGGTGCAGGGCCACATAGACCATGCCCCCACCACCGCCGACACGGTGCGGGTGTGGTACAGTCAGTTCAAAAAAGCCAAAGCCGCCCTTAGCCCCAACGGCGACTTCCGGGTGGAAATACCGGATTTAACCGCTCCTACCGCGGGCATGGTGGAAGTAGGGCGCCAGCACACCAGCCTCTACTTCAGCCCCGGCGACAAACTGCAGCTGACGCTTGATTTTCCGCGTTTCGATGAGACGGTGCGCTACACCGGGCGCGGCGCCGAGGCCAACAACTACTTGGCGCAGTCGCTCTACACGTTTGAGTTTGGCCAGAAGAGCCCCGTGCCCAGCCCCAACATGCTCCTGACGGCCACCACCACGCCCGAGCAAATGCGCCAGCGCGCCGATGCCTTCCGTCAGGCGCGGCTCGACTTTCTGCAGGCGTACGCCAAAAAGCACAAGCTCTCCCCGGATTTCCGGAGCGAGGCAACCCGGCGCATTACCATCCGGTGGGCCAATAGCCTGATGGATTACCCGGCTTATTACCTGGGCGTGAACCGCAAACCCGCCGCGCTGCCCGCCAACTACTACGATTTTCTGCAGGGCCTGCCGCTTTCTACGCTTTATGAGCAAATGAGCGGCGACCAGGATGAAAACTCCACGGCCATGATGCTACTGATAAACTACCGCCTGCGCCTGTTGCCCACCGACTCGCTCACCGCCGACCCGGCCCAGGCCCGGCAAATGTATGACCTGGCCACTCGGGAGCTGGGCCGCACCCCCACCCGCGACCAGGCCATGTACCTGCTGCTGAGCTATCAGTTGGAGAAAACGCTGCCGGGCGTACTGGCCGCCTACCCCACATTCCGCGCCGAAAACCGCGACTCATCGGCCAGCCAGCAGCTTCGCCGCCAGATTGAGAAGCGCCAAAACGTGCAGCCTGGCCTGGCGGCCCCCAACTTCACGCTGCAGGATAATACCGGCAAAACCGTGTCCCTCCACGACCTGCGGGGCAAAGTAGTGTACCTGGATTTCTGGGGTACCTGGTGCCCGCCGTGCCTGCAGGAAATGCCCGCCAGCCTGCGCCTGCGCCAGCAGTTTGCCGGCCGCGACGTGGTGTTTGTGTACATATCCGTAGGCGACAAGGAGGACAAATGGCAGCGGGTGCTGGCCGATAAGCAGCTGACCGGCCCCGGCAGCGTGCACCTCCGCTCCACGGGCTCCACTGATGCAGAGAACTACCAGGTGTTCAGCTTCCCTGCCTACTACATCATCGGCCGCGACGGGCGCCTGCTGCAGGCCGGCGCCCCCAGGCCGTCTGCCGGTCAGCCGGCCGTAACCGCGCTGGAAGCGGCCCTGCAACTACGCTAGCTTGCCGCAAACCGTCGCACGGAAGAAGGCAACGCCACTTAGTAACGCCCAAATCCCCTGTCATCCTGAGCCGAGCGAAGGATCTTCTCCCGTTAGAGCGATAATCGTCAGCTTAAAACACTCTTTCTAAACCGTCATGTCGAGCGTAGCCGAGACATCTCGCGTGCTGACGTTGCCACCCTTTCTGTCATCCTGAGCAACGCGAAGGACCTTCTCAAGGCTGAACGATTATCGTAACAACGACTCGTTCTTTCGTGAGAAGGTCCTTCGCGTTGCTCAGGATGACAGGCGAAGCGGGAGAGATGCTTCGGCAAGCTCAGCATGACAGTAGCACTACAACGACCCCACGCGAGATGTCTCGGCTATGCTCGACATGACGTTCTGTTTTCCTAACAGCGTCATGTCGCTGGTTACACAGCCCTCTGTCGGATGCGCAGAATACTCTGCTGCATAGCTACCGCTCTTGCAACCTGTAAGCATCCACCCCAAACTCTCCTGGAAAAAGCATAGCACGGCTTCCTTGATAGCAAGGTTTGGCACGTGCTGATGCTTCATTATGCCCCATCCTCACTTTCTATCCTATTTCCCTCCTATCTTCCGGCCAAACTTCTACTCTCCTCCTTTATGCCCGAAGAACAACAAGGACAGTTTCAGCGCGCCATCACGCTTTTTGATGCCATAATGATTGTAACCGGCAGCATGATTGGCTCCGGCATTTTCATTGTTTCCGCGGATATTGCCCGGCAGGTGGGCTCGGCGGGGTGGCTGCTGGTGGTGTGGCTGATTACCGGCGTTATTACCCTGGCTGGCGCCGTGAGCTACGGCGAGCTGGCCTCCATGTTCCCGAAAGTGGGCGGGCAGTACGTGTATCTGCGGGAAGCTTTCGGGCGCCTCACGGCCTTCCTGTACGGCTGGACGTTGTTTCTCGTGATTCAGACCGGCGTAATTGCCGCCGTGGCCGTGGCCTTTGCCAAGTTTACCGGCGTGCTGGTGCCCTGGTTCAGTGTGAAGAATGTGCTGTTCAACATCGGCCCGTTTGCCTTCAGCAGCGTGCAGCTGCTGGCCATCATACTCATTATAGCCATTACGGCCCTCAACGCCCAAGGCGTGCGCACCGGCAAGCTCATTCAGAACGTGTTGGGCTCTACCAAGCTCATTGCCCTGGCGCTGCTCATCATCGGGGGCATCACTCTGGGTCTCAACGCCGAAGCCGTGCAGGCCAACTTCACCGATATGTGGACGGCCATGCGCTACCCCGCCCCCGGTGTATCAGCCGCCCCCCTGCCCCTGGACATGACCGGCCTGGTTATCGCCATTGGCATGGCCATGACCGGCTCCCTGTTCTCCTCTGACTCCTGGAACAACATTGGTTTTGCGGGCGAGGAAATTGTGAACCCCGAGCGCACTCTGGTGCGCAGCATGGCCATCGGTACTGCTATTGTTACGGCTCTCTACATTCTGGTAAACGTGGTGTATCTGCTGTCCCTGCCCTTGGTAGGCTCGCCGGATGCCACCACCCTGGCCGGCCGCGGCATTCAGTACGCCACCGATGACCGGGTGGCCACGGCCGTAGCCGAGCACGTGCTGGGCCCGGCCGGAGCCATTGTTATGGCGGTACTTATCATGCTCAGCACCTTTGGCGCCAACAACGGCATCATTCTAAGCGGTGCCCGCGCTTACTACGCCATGGCCAAGGATGGTTTGTTCTTCTCCGGTCTGGCCCGCCTGAACGCGGCCGGCGTACCGGCCCGCGCCTTGTGGGTGCAGTGCCTCTGGGCCAGCCTGCTCTGCCTGAGCGGCTCTTACGGGCAGCTGCTGAACTACGTGATGTTCTCGGTTATCCTGTTTTACGTCATCACCATCATCGGGATTTTCGTGCTGCGCCGCACCCGCCCCGAGGCGCCGCGCCCTTACCGCGCCTGGGGTTACCCGGTGGTACCCGGCATTTACGTGCTGCTGGCCTCTACCTTCTGCATTATCCTGCTGCTGGCCCCTGATACGGCCGAGTACTCGCGCTACGGCCTGCTGCTGGTGGCACTGGGCATCCCGGTTTACTTTCTGTTTGGCCGCCGCTTCGCCAGGTCGGCCTAGCGCCTTCACCGGCTTACCGGAAGCACATAAAAAAGGGCTGCAGAGTATCTGCAGCCCTTTTTTGTATTCAGGCGTATCGTTTCTCCATGGTTTAGCGCTTGCGGCGGCGGGTGCCTTCCTTGGGCAGCAGCGTTACGTTGCCGGACTGGCCGGTGCGCACGCGCATTACCTGGTCCTGGTAGCCGCCGTAGCCGTAAGTGAGGGTGTTTTCGCCCGTGGGTACTTCAATGGTATAGTTGCCATTGGCATCGGCGCTGGCAATTTTGCGGGAGCCTTTCAGGAAGATGGTGGCGCCGGCCAGCGGCTGTCCTTCCTCGTCCAGCACGCGGCCGGTCAGGTTGGTGGTGGAGGGGGCTTCGGCTACTACGGCAGGGGCCGGAGCTGGGGCAGCTTCTACCGGTGCCGTTACGGACGTGGCCGCAATGGGCGCAATAGCGGCATTAGCGGTAGCGGCCGGCGTGGCGCGCTTGGCAGCCGCAGCAGCCGGAGTAGCCGTGGCGGCTTTGGTAGCGGCAGCTTCAGCAGCATCGGCTTTGGCCGTTTCTTCTTCTGTAGCAGGAGCTACTTCTGGTTTGGCGGCCGCTCCGGTCACGGTGGCTTCGCCATCCAGCATGACGGAGCTCATCATGGAAGTAGCGCCATTGCTGGCTTTTCCGCCCGGCATCATGGCATAACCAAATCCGCCCAACAGGACTATAGCGCCTACAATAATGGCCAGCCGGGTATTCCCCGCCGACAATGATTTTTCTTCTGCTTCCCAGGAAGATTCCGAGTTATCAGAGTCGTATGCGTTTGGATCTGTGCTCATAAGAAAAGTAGCAAGAGGTTAGGTGGTGAGTTTGTAAAGCAAAGAGAAGGGGCGCCGCCGGTGCTAATGGAAAGTAGCTGGGGAAACGGCTCCCTAAATATATTCGCTTATACAGGTAAAATCCTAGCATCAGGCTCTTAAAACCCTGACATCCCTTCTTTTGAGCGGAAACAGTGCCATTTTAAGCGTTGCGAAAATTCACTGACAATTATCGGCACTCTTGTAGCCCGTTCTGCGCCGGTGCGTACGCTGTTTTTGGCGGTTATAACGAACTTATCCTATTCCAGGCATCGGGGTCAACCTCTGGCAGCCGCCCAAACAAAAACGTCCGGCTCAGATGTGAGCCGGACGTTTTTTAGGTACTTATTTAGGCTAATCGTGGGCCGGGCGGGCCGGGCCGCTGGGGGCATCTTCGCCAAAATCCTGGTCGCGGGTACGGATGGGGTTGCCCATATCTACGCTGCCTTCTTTCTGAAAACCGGGACCCGAGGCCGTTTCGCCGGCGTTTTCGTGCTCGTTGCCGCCAGCGGGGTGGGTTTCGTCGCCGCCAATGTGCAGGTTTTCCAGCTGGTCTTTCTGGTCGGAGCGCTGGGAATAGCCGCGGGCGCCTACGTGGCGCCGGGCGGAGGGGTCGCCTACTACTTTACCGTTGCTTTGGTCGGCTTTGTAGTCCCGCTCGTTTTCCAACTGTTCGTTTTTTCGGGTGTTGTTTTCTGGATTTTTATCTTCGGTAGCCATACTGCTGTGCGGTTGAGAATGAATGCTTCTCTGTTTCCTACGCATTCTGCCCCCCTGAGTTGAGGACCAGCCCGGGTGGCCTGCTACCTTTGGTGTCTGCCAACGCCCGCGCGGGCCAGCCAACCCGGACTGCCACCCCACCCCGAACTTCGGGGGTGCCGCCCTACGTTACCCTTCTAACTACTTATTTTTCCGCACGTGGATTTCTCCAAGCTTTACCGCCCCAGCGCCCTCAACAGCTACCAGTTTATAGCCGTAACCGGCCTGATCATGACGCTGGCGGCCCACCTGATTCTCCATTTTTTCGTGCACCGCACTCTGGAAGGCTTCAACTGGCTGTATATCTGCTGGCTGGTGCTGTATGTGGCCGGCTCCCTGCTCAACCTGTTCGGCAAGCCCGATTCCGGCCATCATCACCATTAATCGTATCAGGAAGCCCGACAAACCAGCGCATGCGAGGAAGCTGCCGGGCTGATATCTTTAGTCAGCTTAACACGGAACGTTAACTAACACGGGACGTCATGCTGAGCGGAGTCGAAGCATCTCGCGTGCTGACGTTGTTGGGAAATAGCCCGTCATGTCGAGCGCAGTCGAGACATCTCGCGTGCTGATGTTGGGGTAGTAATCAAACTATTTACCACACTAGCGAGATGCTTCGACTCCGCTCAGCATGACGTTCAGTTTTACTTAAGAATAAAAAGGCCAGCTATATAGCTGGCCTTTTTATTCTTAAGATGCCTCAGGCGTCGGGTTCTCGATTTCCTGCACCAGCTCCGCGTACCAGTCCTCGCCGTATTTGCGGATCAGTGGATCTTTCAGAAACTGATACACACGCACCCCCAGGTTGGCCCCGAACGAGCACGCCGGATTACAGATGCCCCACCGGTCATAGTTCAGGGCCTCGAACCCATCATACTTGCTGATGCGGATGGGGTATAGGTGGCAGCTGATGGGCTTTTTGAACGAGGTAGCGCCAGCCAGGTAGGCCTGCTCAATGCCGCACTTCAGAATGCCGCGCTCATCGTACAGCGCGTAGGCACACTCCCGGTCGTTGATGGTGGTGGTGCTGTAGTCGCCTTCCCAGTCTTTGATGTAAAGGCCCTGCTGCTCAATGGCGGCGCGGCCGGCATCGGTAAGGAAGGGCTTGATGGCTTCGTATTCGGTTTCGAGAATCTTTAACTCCCTTTCTTCCAGGGGCGCGCCCAGGTCGCCCTCCACGCAGCAGGCACCTTTGCAGGCCTCCAGGTTGCAGACAAAGAAGTTGTCCCGAACGTCATCGGAAATGACGGTATTCTGAATGATAATCATGGTTGTTGCCTGACAATGGCTCCCAGTGCTTCCGTTGTAGAACAGCACTGCAACCTCCTTGCACTACTCTCCGCAAACCACTGCGAGAAAAACGAATTGCAAAGATAAGGTGTTTCCTAGCCCCAACCGAAAGCCGTACCTTTGCTAATAAGCCAACACGCTTAGTTTACCGAATGGCACTAGATTATCATAAATTACTGAATCAGTCGCAGGCGGCGGCGGTGCTCCACACCGAAGGCCCTTGCATGATTATAGCCGGTGCGGGCTCCGGCAAAACGCGGGTGCTGACTTACCGCATAGCACACCTGCTGGAAAAAGGCGTGGATCCGTTTAATATCCTGGCCCTCACCTTCACCAACAAGGCCGCCAAAGAAATGCGCGCCCGTATTGAGAAGGTGGTAGGCCCGGAAGCGAAAAACGTGTGGATGGGTACCTTCCACAGCATCTTCGCCCGTATTCTGCGCTCCGAGGCTGACAAAATCGGCTTCCCCCGCTCCTTCACTATCTATGACACGCAGGACTCCAAAACCCTGCTGGGCCAGATTGTGAAAGAACTGGAGCTGGACGATAAGCTTTACAAGCCCGCCATGGTGCTGGGGCGCATTTCTGCCGCCAAAAACAAGCTCATTTCCGTCAATCAGTACGTGAATGACCCCGTTATCCGGCAGGACGACGAGGCAGCTTTGCGGCCCAAGATTGGCGCTATCTACCAGCAATACCAGCAGCGCTGCTTCAAGGCCGGCGCTATGGACTTCGATGATCTGCTGTTCAACACCAATGTGCTGTTCAAAGACCATCCGGATGTACTCAACAAGTACCAGCACATCTTTAAGTATGTGATGGTGGACGAGTACCAGGACACCAACTATTCCCAGTACCTCATCACGCGCAAGCTGGCCGCCAAAGACCGGAATATTTGCGTGGTGGGTGATGATGCGCAGAGCATCTACGCCTTCCGGGGCGCCGATATTCAGAACATCCTCAACTTCGAGAAAGACTACCCGGAGCTGCAGGTGTTCAAGCTGGAGCAGAACTACCGCTCTACCAAGAACATTGTTAAGGCGGCCAACTCCGTCATCAAAAACAACCAGGCCCAGCTGCGCAAAGACGTTTTCTCCGACAACGAGGAAGGCCCGCTGATTGAGGTACTGAAAGCCGCTTCCGACAACGAAGAAGGCAAGCTGGTGGCCAACAGCATCTACGAGGACAAGATGAACCAGCATCTTTCCTTCGATGACTTTGCCATTCTGTACCGCACCAACGCCCAGAGCCGGGCCATGGAAGAAGCCCTGCGCAAGCTCAACATCAAGTACAAAATCATTGGGGGTCTGAGCTTCTACCAGCGCAAGGAAATCAAGGATTTGGTAGCCTATCTGCGCCTCACGGTAAACCCGAATGATGAGCAGGCCCTGCGCCGCGTGATTAACTACCCCAAGCGCGGCATCGGGGATACCACAATCAGCAAGCTGATTAACGCGGCCGAGGAGTCCAACCACACCATCTGGGAAGTGGTAGCCAACGCCGACCAGTTCCTGCCCACCCGCGTGTCTAACCCGGTGGTAGACTTCGCCGAGAAAATCAAGAGCTACACGGCCGTGGCAGGCAAGGAAGATGCTTTTGAGGCGGCCAAGTTCATTGCCAAGAACTCGGGCATGATTGAGGAGTTGTATGCCGATAAGAGCATTGAAGGCCTCTCCCGCTACGAGAACATTCAGGAACTACTGAACGGTATCAAGGCGTACACTGAGGATGCCGAGCGCGAGGACAAGACCCTGGGCGCCTTCCTGCAGGACATTGCCCTGGTAACGGACTCCGACCTGAAAGACGCCAAGGACGAAGGCGAATCCGTGACGCTGATGACGATTCACTCGGCCAAGGGCCTGGAGTTTCGCAACGTCTACATCGTAGGCATGGAGGAAAACCTCTTCCCCAGCCAGATGATGATTACCTCGCGGGCTGATCTGGAAGAAGAGCGCCGCTTGTTCTACGTGGCTATTACGCGGGCCGAGAAAAAGCTGACGCTGAGCTACGCTACCTCCCGCTACCAGTGGGGCAACCTGCGCAGCTGCGAGAAAAGCCGCTTTCTGGACGAAATCGACCCGCAGTACGTGGACTTCAAGTTCTCAGCGGGACCGGGTTCCGGCCCCGGCGCGGGCGACTCCCCCTTCGGGCACGTGTTTGAGCGTCGCAGCAACCTGATTCCGCCGGCCCCACGCAAAACCGTAGCCACCAAGTACGTAGCGCCTTCTGATTTTCAGCCCTCGGATACCAGCAACCTGCAAACCGGGCAGCGCGTGGAGCATCCTAAGTTTGGCTTTGGCAAGGTAACCCAGCTGGAAACCCAGGCCGGCTCTACCAAGGCCATTATCCACTTTGAAGAAGTAGGCGAGAAAACGTTATTGCTGAGTTTTGCGAAATTGCGGGTACTGGGCTAGCTGATGTAGCCCTTCGTCGCCGGAAAGCGTAAGTTGCAGCTCTTTGTAAATAACCAAAGCGCTTGTATAGAATCTGTCATTCCGAGCAGCGCGAGGAATCTGGCTATTGATTCCTTTCCGGGAATTCAGATTCCTCGCGCTGCTCGGAATGACAGGTTGTTTTTGTTTTTAAAAACCTGCTGTTTTTCGCGGCGGCATTTACCCGGCATACCTAATTAATCAGATCAGCCATTGTATTTTTGGCCTCGCATTACCCCCTATGGCATTACCTTCTCTTCATAAACACGAGCTGCTGCAGCGCGAATACGGCCAAAGCACCTTTCAACTGGTGCAGGGCCTGCGCGACATTGTCGACCGTGACGAGCGCACAAAACGCGCCCATCAGATTGTGCAGCTCATTTTCCGCCTGCAGCCCGCCCTCCGCGACCAGCCCGATGCCCAGCAGAAGGTGTGGAACCACCTCTACGAAATGGCGGATGAGGATCTGGACATTGACGCGCCTTTCCCACTGCATGGCCTCAGCCAGTTGATGAAGGAGCCCAAGCCCCTGCCCTATCCGCGGCAGGCGCCCAAGCTGAAAGCCTATGGCCGCGCCGTGGAGCAGATGATTGAGAAGGCCATGTCGTTGGAAGATGCCACCGAGCGGGAACAGGCAGCCATTACCATTGGCCGCACCATGAAGTTCCTGTACCGCACCCATAACAAGGAAAACGCCAAGGATATCACCATCCTGAAGCACCTGAAAGACCTTTCCGGCGGCAAGCTGGAGCTGGATGCCGCGCAGGTAGAATCCCAGAATCTGTTTGAAATGGCCACCAGTGGCCGCCCGGCCCCTTTCATTGTACCCCAGCCCCGCCAAGAGCGGCAAGAGCGGCCGGACCGCGAAATGCGCCGTGGCTCCGGTGGCGGAGGCAACAATAACCGCCGCGACAAGCAGCGCCGGGGCGGCAAGAAAAACCGCCAGGAGCCTCAGCAGCCCCCACAGTAATTTTACCGTAAGCGCTGGCTTACCTCTCTAATTCCTATTACCAACAGCTTGCGGCTTCCTGCTGACAGCTAGTAGCCGTCTTTTTTTATGGCCTCTTTTGAAGTAATCGGCGGGAAACCGCTGAAGGGTGAAATTGTGCCACAGGGCGCAAAAAACGAAGCACTGCAAATACTTTGTGCTGTTCTGCTCACGGCGGAGCCCGTCACCATTTCCAACATTCCCAACATCCGCGACGTCAACAAGCTCATTGAGCTGCTGCGCGATATGGGCGTGAAAGTGGAGCAGCTGGCCCCCGACACGTACCGCTTCCAGGCGGATGCGGTAAACGTGGACTACCTGAATTCTGCGGAATTTGTGGCCCAGGGCCGCGCCCTGCGTGGTTCGGTTATGATTCTGGGTCCTATGCTGGCGCGCTTTGGCAAGTGCCAGCTGCCTAAGCCAGGCGGCGACAAAATTGGCCGCCGGCCCATGGATACGCACTTCCTGGGCCTGGAGAAGCTGGGCGGCAAGCTCACCATGGATGGCCACGACTTCTACCGCATTACGGCCGAAAACGGCCTGCGCGGCACCCACATGCTGTTGGATGAAGCCTCGGTAACGGGCACCGCCAATATTGTCATGGCGGCCGTACTGGCTGAAGGCGTTACCACCATCTACAATGCGGCCTGTGAGCCGTATCTGCAGCAGCTTTGCAAAATGCTGGTGCGCATGGGCGCTAAAATCAACGGCATCTGCTCCAACCTGCTGACCGTGGAAGGCGTGGAAAGCCTGGGTGGCACCGAGCACCGCATGCTTCCCGATATGATTGAAATCGGCTCTTTCATCGGCTTGGCCGCCATGACGGGCTCCGAAATCACGATTAAAGACTGTCAGATTGCGGAGTTGGGCCTTATCCCCGACACCTTCCGCAAGCTGGGCATTCAAATGGAATTCCGCGGCGACGATATTCATATTCCGGCGCAGGCCCACTATGAAATTGCCACTTACCTGGATGGCAGCATTCTGACGGTTTCCGACCACACCTGGCCCGGCTTCACGCCCGATCTGCTCAGCATTGTGCTGGTAGTGGCCACCCAGGCCCAGGGCACCGTGCTCATTCACCAGAAGATGTTTGAGTCCCGCCTGTTCTTCGTAGACAAGCTCATTGACATGGGGGCCCAGATTATTCTCTGCGACCCGCACCGCGCCACCGTTATCGGGCTGGACCAGCGCACCAAGCTGCGCGGCATCACCATGACCTCGCCGGATATCCGGGCCGGGGTAGCGCTGCTCATTGCGGCGCTTTCCGCCGATGGCCGCAGCGTAATTGAAAACGTGGAGCAGATTGACCGCGGCTATCAGTACATTGATGAGCGCCTGCAGGCACTGGGCGCCCAGATTCGCCGCCTGTAAGCTCAATACAATAGAGAAGATTCAGCTGGTTTTACTCACTAGCCATAAAAAAGCGCCCGGTTCACGCCGGGTGTTTTTTTGTGCCTATGGGTTACCGTAGCCTTACATTGGCATAAAGGGAAGCGGCTGCGCAGCCAGATTTTCACTTAATCCTTACGGTCATGAAACTTCACCTGAATGTTTTTCTAGGATTGGTCTTGCTATGCGCCAGTTGCAGCGAGCAAGAAAGCAATGAGTCGGGGGCAGCAGACAATACCCCCACCAGTACATCTGCAGACGGGTTTAGCGCAGAGGAAAATAGCAAGAGCGAAAGCGCTGAGGCCACTCCTTTAAAACCCGAAATGGCCGTTGCCCCAACGGCCCAGCTACTGGTTTACCACGCAGAAGTACGAGTAAAAACGGATAATCTGCGTCAGGCCACTGCACGGCTGGATAGTCTCGTACAGACAGGCGGTTTTGTAAGTGCGGCCACCGAAAACCGCGAGAACGGGCAATGGCGCACCGACATGACGATTCGGGTGGAGCCTGCCCGCTTTCAGGCTCTACTGGCTACTATTTGTAAGCTGGGTACCGTGGAAGAGAAAAAGTTAAACACTGATGACGTAACAGCCGAACATGCTGATATAGCCGCGCGCTTACGAACCAAGCGGGCCGTTGAAGCCCGATACGTTGGTCTTTTAGCCAATGTAAAGAGCATCAAGGAAGTACTGCAAGTTGAAGAGAAAATCAGTGAGGTGCGGGAAGAGATAGAAGCAACGGAAAG
This sequence comes from Hymenobacter sp. DG25A, assembly GCF_001280305.1. Taxonomy (NCBI): domain Bacteria; kingdom Pseudomonadati; phylum Bacteroidota; class Cytophagia; order Cytophagales; family Hymenobacteraceae; genus Hymenobacter; species Hymenobacter erythromyxa. Next base: position 1,741,047 of record NZ_CP012623.1, read on the forward strand.
TCGCCTGAAAGCCCTAAATGATGCCGTAGCGTATTCCACCATCACGGTAAGTCTCTATCAACCCATTGCGGAGACTATTCCGGATGCACCGGTGGTTTCCTGGAGCAGCCGGGTGGTGGAAGCTTTTTATGGTGGTTGGCAATTGCTCGCCTCCCTCCTGGTAGGCTTGGTTACGATTTGGCCGTTATGGGTATTTGGCTCTATTGGCTTCTGGCTTTGGCACCGCCGCAAGGCATGGCTAAATGGATAGTAGTAAAAACTGAAGTGGCGCCTAACTCAAATGGAGTTAGGCGCCACTTCGGCATTTGCGAGGATTCTTCCTTAGTCAATGACCATATCAATAACAGCCGTTACCAGCGACAGCACCACGCTGAACAGTAAGGCTGACAGGAAGCCATCTACCTTAAAGCCGGGCAGAATCCAGTCGGCCAACAGTACGATAACGGCGTTGATAACCAGCAGGAACAGGCCCAGGGTGATAATGGTGATAGGAAAGCCCAGAATCTTGAGAATGGGCTTCACCACCGCGTTCAATACGGCCAGCACCAGTACCAGCAGAATAGCATCAGAGAAACCCGCCAGATGCGCCCCGGGCAGGAACCTGGCCAGCACGTAGGTGATAATAGCAGTCAGCAAGAACTTGAGTATAAAGCCCATATGCTTAAAGGTTAAAATGTGGAGAGAGGGTAGAATACCAGCGCGGGATATAGCGCCGGGCTAATGTACTCTTTCCGCCCGGTTTGGGTTATTCCCGGAGGCAGTATCCCTAAATAAAAAGACCTGCTCCGGGTGCCGGAACAGGTCTTTTTATTTATCGGGGAATATCAGCTTATGACGGCATACCGGTTGCTTTCAGCAAGCCCTGCGAAACGGCCATCCAGTTGCACATCTGATACAGCAGACGGGCACCCACGTTGCCATCCCAGTCAGTTTCGCCAGGCGCTACCTCGTTCAGGTCGCAGCCAATGATGGTGCGGCCGGAGCGCACAATGGTCCGGATCAGGTACAGGGCTTCCTCAAACTCCAGGCCGCCGGGCACGGGCGTACCGGTGCCGGGGCACAGCTTGGGGTCGAGACCATCAATATCAAAGCTCAGATACACCTTCTGGGGCAGCTGGGCAATAATTTTGCCGCACATCTTCTTCCAGGATTTTTTGGCGTACATCTCGTCGCGCAGGAAACGATGATGGAACATCACCACCCGGCCCCCGGACTGCGCAATCAGGTCGGCTTCCTGCTGACACAGGTCGCGGATGCCTACCTGCACCAGCTTCTTCACCTGGGGCAGGTTCAGGGCATTGTACATGATGGAGGCGTGCGAGTACTCAAAGCCTTCGTAGGCGGGGCGCAGGTCGCAGTGGGCATCAATCTGCAGAATACCGAACTCCTCGTGGCGCTCGGCCAGCGCGTGCATGTAGCCCAGTGGGGTGCTGTGGTCGCCGCCAAGCACAACTACAGCTTTGCCCGCATCCAGATAAGCGCCGGTTTTTTGCTTGAGCCAGTCCCGCAGTTCCTTGCCTTTGGCGGTTACCTTGGTTTGCACACTGGCGTGCCTGGCGGCGTCGGCGGCCGGCTGGCCTTCTTCCAGCCAGCTGATGTAATCGGCAGCCTGCACCCGAAGCTCATTGCTTTGCTGCGCCCAAGAGGCATCTTCATCCTCCATGGCAATGCCCAGACGCCAGGCGTCTGCTACGTCCAGATCATACAGATCCACCTGCATGGAGGCGTCGCGGATGGCGGCCGGGCCCTGCGCCGTACCCGCCTGGTACGATACCGTAACTTCCCACGGCACGGGCACTATTACCAGTTGGGCTTCTTCCAGGGTGAAGGGCAAACCAAAAATGCCGCCGGAAGCATCACCTACCCCATTGGGGTCGAAGCTGGCCAGTTTTTTATCGAGAGCGGATGTAGACATAGGAGGGAAAAACGTGTGTACAACGACCCCGGCAGACGTTTACTCCGTCGGGTTGGGGCCGCCCAGGAAATTATAAGTGCGAATGATTTCGAGAATCTTGACGAAGGTGTCGCGGTCAAAAAACAGCATCAGGGGCAGCTCTACGGAGTTATTCTGGTCCGAGAACTGCGTAATAACGGAGAAGATGAGCGGCTTCCAGCCCGGATTGTGAATAATGAGGCCTTGCAGGGAATTGGCAATATCCCCGCTGGGGGAAACCGGCGGCGCGCCGTACACATTGGCCTTCAGAATATTGGCCAGCTGCGTTACCAGTGCCCCCGTGATGATGTTACTCATCTCCAGCAACAACGATTCCTGCATGGCATCCACCTCCACTGATTCCGGAACATCCAGACGAAGACAGACTTTTGACAGCCGCTGCACATGCTGCCCCGAGAAGAGCATCAGCGTAGTACCATGAAAATCCCCCCGAATGTCGGACTGGATGATTTTATGCGTGTTCTCATACTTGCGTACCAGATCCACCATACTCTCCAACGGCATCAAATCCAGGTTGGGCACCTCCAAGAGTACTTTCTCCTGGGCAATTACGGCAAACGAATCTGCCGCCCGAGCCAGGCCGATGTTGAGAATCTCACGGATGATATCTCGCTCCAGTTCCGTCATGTGCAACTCCATACTATCATTCGGTTAACCATTGCCCTGATATAAGGGCAGCGGCATCTGCAATACGTAGGTTAAGGTCGTTTAGCCAGGAATACCCGCGTTAGTGCCGGAACATCTAACACAAGGCATACCTGCCCGTTACCCAGCAGCGTAACTCCCCCAAACAAATCAATTGTATCGAGGGGTTGCGTCATGGGTTTAATCACAATGTTTTGCTGGCGCAAAAACCGGTCGACGATAAGGCCCAGCCGGCGGTTGTTGTAGTTGACGATGATGATATCCTGCCGTCCGATGAGCTCTTCCGTATCGGCGGCGGGCAGGTTTTCATCCCCCCCATGCAGCAGTTGGCGCAGGCTCACTACCGGCACGTTTTCGCCCTGCACCTCGGCCAGCAGCATCCCTCCCACTACGTGGAGTTCCTCAGGCCAGAGCGATACAACGGAGTCAATGTGCATGAGCAGCAGCGCGTAGCTGCGTTCTTCCAGTTCAAAGAGCAAAGCTCCTTTCACGGCAATGGAAGTAGGCAGCACCAGGGTAAACGTGGTGCCTTTGCCCAACTCAGAATCGACGCGCAATTGCCCGCCCATCGAGTCGATGGCCAGTTTAACCACATCTAGGCCCACGCCCCGGCCGGATATTTCGGTTACTTCCTCGGCCATGGAAAAACCGGGCTCAAAAAGCAGCGCGCGCACCGCCGGGGCACTTAGAGAGGCCGCGGTCTGGGCGTTAATCAACCCGCGCGAAACGGCTTTGCTTCTTACTTTTTCTACATCAATACCCCGGCCGTCGTCGCGCACCTGAATCAGCACGTCGTCGCGCTCAATGGCCGCTTCCAAGGCTAGCTCGCCCATGGGGGGCTTACCGGCCTTGGTGCGCTCCTCCGGCGTTTCAATGCCGTGCCCAATGGCGTTGCGCACCAGGTGCAGCAAGGAGTCCGTGATGATCTGCAGAATGTTGCGGTCAATCTGGATGTCCTGGCCGCTGATGCTCAGGTTGACTTCCTTATGCTCGGTGGTAGCCACGTCGCGCACCACGCGGGGAAACTTGTTGAACAGCGAGCCGACGTTTACCAGGCGGGCATCCATTACGCTGTACTGCAGTTCATCGGCGATGCGGAACAGGTGCGCCGCTGCCGATTGCAGGGCCGGATTACCAATTTCCTGCCCCAGCGTAAAGATTCGGTCCCGGTCAATAATCAGCTCCCCTACCAGGTTCAGCAGGTGATCAAGCTTTTTTATCTGGATATAGACGAGGTCAGACAGCTCCAGCTTGCGGGAGTCATCAACGGCTATGTCTTCATCGGTGAGGATAGGCGCCTCCCCGCGTACCAGGCGGTCCAGGTTATCCAGCAGCGTCTCGGCATTGGGCAGTTCTTGGTTTTCGCCGATAGCGCGAACCATGGCCCCAATGGTATCAATGCCGGAGAACAATACGTTGGTGATAGAGCCGGAAAACTCCTTTTCCCTGCTCCGGATCAACCCAAAGATGGTTTCCATCTGGTGAGCCACTTCCCCCAGATCCATAAAGCCCATGGCGCGGGCATTGGCCTTTAGGTTGTGCATCAGGCGGAACAACTCGTTCAGCGCCTGTTCGCTTTGCGGGTTTTTCTCCAGCTCACTGATGTGGCGGCTCATGGCGTCGTAGTATTCGAGCGCCTCAGCCATAAATATTTCGCGGTACTCCTGCTCGCGTGACCTCATAAGTTGGTGGCCTGAGATAAGGAATACCGGCTAGGACGCGGCGTAACTACCGGCGACAAATAGCGGCTGATAAAGTCGGAAATTTCGTGTACCGGCAGCACCTGCGAGGCAAATCCACCCTGGATTACAGCCTTCGGCATACTGAAAACAGCAGCCGAGGATTCATCCTGCGCGATAACCATACCGCCATGCTGCTGCACCGTTTGCGCCCCCAACGCTCCGTCGCGCCCCAGCCCACTCAGGACTACGCCTATTACCTTGCGCCCCATGGCGCGGGCCGCCGAGGACATGAGCATATCAACGGAAGGAACATCGGAAGTAGTGGCTGAATCGGCGGCAAACTCCATTTGCCAGGCCAGCCAGGGGCCGCCCGTTACCGGCTGCACCACCATATTGTGCCCACCGGGCGCCACCAGAATCCGGCCGGCTTCCAGCCGGGAGCCGGCGCAGGCAGCGTCAACGGGCAAGGGAGAAATGCGACGCAGGCGCTCTACAAACGAGTTTGTGAACTGCGCCGGCAGGTGCACAGCTACCAGGACAGCTTGCTTCAGATTGGGTGTGAGGCCTCGTACTACTCTCTCTACGGCGCTGGCGCCCCCTGTGGAGCCTCCCAGAACAATGATTCCCCGCGGGGGAGCAAAGATGGAAGTGGCCGTTTTCCCGAGGCGGGATATTAGCTGTTTGGGGCGTATCATCTGCACTTTGCGCCGTAGCTCTGAGTGCTGCGCAGCCGCCAGCGGGTGGTCTTCGGGCAGCAACGGAGTCAGATAATCATACACGCCCCAGCGGGCTGCTTCCCGCATCAGACTAGGCAATGGAACCGCATTGGCATACAGCAGCACCGGTACGGGGCTGTGGGTGGCCAGCTGGTCCAGACCCGGCAAAACAGATTCCCCGGCAATAACCAGATCCGGCCGGAGGGCGCGGGCTTTCCGCACCAGATCCTCGCCACTCAGCGCTGAGCCTACTACCCGCACGTGGGGGGTAGCAGCCAACAGCTTTGCCAACGCCAGCCGGGTAAGGCCAGGAAGTTCGCCGAGCAGAATAGCTAAAGGTTCGGTGATACGGGACACGAAAAAAAGAGAGGAATAAGCGAAAGCTGCGCCACGGCTATGCGTGGCCAGAAGAAAAAGACTACGCCTGGGGTGTAGACTCAGACGAAGTATCGGATGCGGCGGTGTCCGTAGCGTCGGATGCCGGAGCATCGGCGGCAGTTTCAGCTTCGCTATCAGCCTGCTGCAGCATGGTGCCTACAATTTCCAGTACTTTTTCCTCGGAGAAGGGCTTCACAATGTAAGCCACGGCGCCGCTTTCCAGCGCTTCGTTTACAATCACCTCCTGGCCCACGGCGCTGCACATTACAATGCGCACGTTGGGCTGCTCCTGCCGAATGCCTTTCAGCACATCCAGACCGGTATTATCTGGCAGGATAACGTCCAGCGTGATGAGGTCAGGGCGGGTGGCGGCGGCCATTTCCAGCGCTTGCTGGCCGTTGGCTGCCTCGCCTACCACGTCGTAACCGGCGTCGGTAAGCATATTCTTAAGCATCGTGCGCATGTAGAACGAGTCGTCCACGATGAGGATGCGGTTTTTCATATAGTTGGGGTAAGTCGGTCAGAAAATGAAATGGGCGGAAAACGTGTAGGCCTAGGTACGGCTGCGTGCGGTAGAAGATTCCGCCCGGGGGTTTAATTGCATGATTTCCGATGGGGTCAGCAGCTTCATCATGTCCAGTACAATAATGATGCGGTTGTCGAATCGGGCAATTCCCTCGATATACTTCTCCTGAATGTTGCTGTCCTGCAGGAACTCCGGGGCCCGCTCTATGGCAGAAACCGGCAAGGAAAGCGGCTGGGGCACCTCGCGCACCACAATACCAATGGTATAGTCGTGGGCTTCGATGGCCAGTGTGTAGGTAATACCCGTGCTGAGGTCACCTTTGCCCCGGCGCAGGCCAAAACGCTCTTCCAGGTCAATAATAGCAATGATGTCGCCGCGCAGATTGGCAATGCCTTTCACGAAGGCCGGGGTTTTGGGCATGCGCGCAATATCCGGGGTAATGGTTACCTCCTTCACCTGCTCAATGCGTACGCCGTACTCCTCGGTGCCTAGGCGGAAAACAATCAGCTGCACCAGTGCTTCCTGCACAATGGGCTTCCGTTCGCCGCTGCTTTCTGTTTGAACCATAGCTGAAAACAGGAAAACCTACGCTGCCGCCGTATGAGAGGCGCAGCGTAGGAATCCGGGTTTATTTAGACGTTGATTTTTTGCCTTTGCCTGCCTGAGCGGGAGCTGCTTTGGCCTCCTTGGCCGCTGCTGCTTTTGCCTTGCCATTATTGGAAGGCTCGGCTTTTACCACGGCCTGCCGTGGAGCTGCGGGGGCCGGTGCCTCCGGCCGGGGCCGGGCGGCTGTCCGCTCCCGCTTCACCGTGGCCGGAGCAGGTACCGGAGCCGTAGCGCGCGCCATGTGGCGTGTGCGCACCGGAGCTTCTACTTTGGCAACGGGCTGTTCAATCCGACGAACGGTGCGGCGCAGTACCGGGGCGGGCTCAGGCTCCACGTACTCAATCAGCTGGAAGGCCGACAGACCTACCTGCAGGTCATCCGCAATGTCGGTCAGCTTCTGGCTGGAAGCCGTGAGCTCCTGCATGGAAGACGACAGCTGCTTGGCAGTGCCAGCCACTTGCTGCGTACCAGATGCCGTTTGCTCGGCAATGGCTACTACTTCCTCTACGTACTTTACTACGTCGCCAATCGAGGTTTTCTGAATCTCGGTAGCTGTGAGAATGTCGCGGGAGGTGCGCAGCGTTTCACCGCTGGAAGTGGCAATGTTCTTAAAGGCGCTGGATGCTTCAAACGTAGCGTTCTTGCCTTTCAGTACCCGGCCTTCCATGGTTGAAATAGCGGTTGCGGCAGAGATGGTGTCTTTCTTAACATCCTCTACCAGCGTGGCAATTTCGTTGGCCGATTTGCGGGAGCCTTCGGCCAGTTTCCGGATTTCTTCGGCTACTACGGCAAAACCACGGCCGGCTTCCCCGGCACGGGCTGCTTCGATGGCCGCGTTCAGTGCCAGCAGGTTGGTTTGCGAGGCAATGTCCGTGATAACACCCAGCGACTTGCTGATTTCTCCCGAACGGGTACTCAGTACTTCAATGGTACGGGCCGTTTGCGCAGCCGCGTTGGAGATTTCCTCCATGTTCTTTACCACCTCGGCCACCGTTTTCAGACCCAGCTGCGAGGTTTGCTCACCCAGGATAGCCGATTTGTTTACCACGTCAGCTTTGCCGGCCGTTTCCTTGGTGGCCTGCATGATTTCTTCAATCAGCTTAAAGGCTTGGTCTGTTTTCAATGCCTGGTTCTGAGCACCTTCTGCCATCTGCTGCATGGCCAAAGCCACATCAACCGTAACCCGGCTCATTTCCTGACCTTTACCGGCCATTTCTTCCGAGGAAGTTCCTACTACCAGCGAGGAATCGTTGATTTCGCCCAGCAGCTCGTTCAGGTTTTCAACGGCAAGGTTAAGAGCGTCGGACATGGCCAGGATGTCGCCGGCGGTGGGTACTTCCACGCGCTGGGTCAGGTCACCTTCCGAGATGGCTCGCACCACGCGCGATACTTCCAGTACCGGTGAGGCAATGGATTCCAGCAGGGCGTTGAGCGTGTCTACCAGTTCTTTCCAGCTGCCCGATACGCCGCCTACCGTAGCCCGTTCTGTCAGCTTGCCTTCCACACCGGCCACTTTGGCCACGCGGCTAACTTCTACTGCCAGTCGGTTCAGGTCATCCACCATTCGGTTAATGGTGTCGGCTAGCTCGGCCACTTCGCCTTTGGCTTCCAGAGTCAGCTTTTGGGTCAAGTCACCTTTGGATACCGCCGTTACTACTTTCACAATGCCCCGTACCTGAGTGGTCAGGTTGGAGGCCATGGTGTTTACGTTGTCGGTGAGGTCTTTCCAAACGCCGCTTACGCTTGGCACATTGGCCTGGCCACCGAGGCGGCCTTCCGTTCCTACTTCCTGCGCCACACGGGTTACCTCGCCGGCGAAGATGTTCAGGGAGTCCACCATTCGGTTGATGTTGTCTTTCAGGTCGAGCAGCTCGCCTTTAACATCTACCGAAACTTTCTGGCTTAGGTCGCCGCGGGCTACCGCGGTGGTTACGTTGGCAATGTCCCGTACCTGAGAGGTAAGCGAGGCGGCCATGGTATTTACGTTGTCGGTGAGGTCTTTCCAGGTACCGCGTACGTTAGGTACTACGGCCTGGCCACCCAGTTTACCCTCGGTGCCTACTTCGCGGGCCACGCGGGTTACTTCGTCACCGAACGTGTTCAGGGAGTCCACCATCTGGTTGAGGTTTTCCTTCAACTGGAGCAGCTCGCCTTTTACATCTACTTTGATTTTCTGCGACAAGTCACCGCGGGCTACCGCGGTTGCCACGTTAGCAATGTCCCGCACCTGAGAGGTCAGGTTGCTGGCCATTGTATTTACGTTGTCGGTCAAGTCCTTCCAAGTACCCGAAACGTTTGGCACGTTGGCCTGACCGCCCAGAATACCCTCGGTACCTACTTCCCTTGCCACACGAGTTACCTCGCCAGCGAAGATGTTCAGGGAGTCCACCATCTGGTTCAGAATGTTCTTCAGATCCAGCAGCTCGCCTTTTACATCTACCGTGATTTTCTGGGTCAGGTCACCCTTTGCTACCGCGGTTGCTACGTTAGCAATGTCTCGTACCTGAGAGGTCAGGTTGGAGGCCATCGTGTTTACGTTGTCCGTCAGCTCTTTCCAGGTACCACCTACGCGGGGCACGTTGGCCTGGCCGCCCAGCTTTCCTTCCGTACCAACTTCCCTTGCCACACGAGTTACCTCGCCGGCGAAGATGTTCAGGGAGTCCACCATCTGGTTCAAGATATTCTTGAGCTCCAGGATTTCGCCCTTCACGTTCACCGTCATCTTCTGGCTCAAGTCACCGCGGGCTACGGCCGTTGCCACGTTGGCAATGTCCCGTACCTGGCTCGTTAAGTTCGAGGCCATGTAGTTTACATTGTCTGTCAGCTCCTTCCAAACCCCGGCCACGTTGGGCACCGATGCCTGACCACCCAGTTTTCCTTCGGCCCCTACTTCCAGTGCCACACGAGTTACCTCGCCGGCGAAGAGGTTGAGCGAGTCCACCATTTGGTTCAGGTTCTGCTTCAGTTGCAGAAGCTCGCCCTTTACATCTACCGTAATCTTCTGGCTTAGGTCGCCGCGGGCTACCGCAGTAGCTACGTTGGCAATATCTCGCACCTGAGAAGTCAGGTTGCTGGCCATGTTATTTACGTTGTCCGTCAGCTCTTTCCATACGCCGCCTACATTCGGTACCACGGCCTGACCACCAAGGCGTCCTTCCGTACCTACCTCCTGCGCCACGCGGGTTACTTCGCCGGCAAACAGGTTGAGCGAGTCCACCATCTGGTTCAGGTTCTGCTTCAGTTGGAGAAGCTCCCCTTTAACGTCAACGGTGATTTTCTGCGACAAGTCGCCTTTTGCTACGGCGGTTGCTACGTTGGCAATGTCCCGCACCTGAGAAGTCAGGTTGCTGGCCATGTTGTTTACGTTGTCGGTGAGGTCCTTCCAAACCCCGCCTACGTTTGGCACGCTGGCCTGACCGCCCAGTTTACCCTCAGTACCTACCTCCTGTGCCACACGAGTTACCTCGCCGGCGAAGAGGTTGAGCGAGTCCACCATTTGGTTCAGGTTCTGCTTCAGTTGCAGCAGTTCCCCCTTTACATCTACCGTAATCTTCTGGGTGAGGTCACCCTTTGCCACGGCGGTTGCTACGTTGGCAATATCTCGTACCTGAGAGGTCAGGTTCGAGGCCATGTTGTTTACGTTGTCTGTCAGCTCTTTCCAGATACCACCCACGTTTGGTACGGAGGCCTGGCCACCCAGCTTTCCTTCCGTACCTACTTCCTGCGCCACCCGGGTTACTTCCCCCGCGAATACGTTCAGGTTGTCGATGGTTTTGTTGATGGTTTCGGCCATCACCTTGAAGTCACCCGACACTGGAATCTGGAAGGACTCATCCAGATTCCCCTTGCTGATGTTCTTCAGTACTTTGCCTACTTCCAATACCGGCACGGCAATGCTATCCACCAGGCCGTTGATATTGTTGATCATGTCGCGCCAGAAACCGGCGGCATTCTCAGCCGAGGCCCGCGCCTTCAGGTTGCCTTCCACCCCGGCCACCTTGGAAATGCGCGATACCTCGCCTCCTACCCCGCCAATCATCTCCACCATGGAGTTGTAGGCTTCGGCAATTTCGGCGAAGATGTCGTCGTTCTGCTTGGTCAGGCGTACCGATACGTCCCCTTTCTTAAAGGCATCGAGGGCGTAGAGCACGCGGTTCAGCTGCTCGTTAACGTACTCCGGATCCTGCTCATCGGTAATGCCGCGGGCAACCCCGCGCTTGCGGGTACTGTTGCTCCCAGGGGTACTGAGCTGAACAATAGGTTCGGAGGAAGCTGGGGCACCACCCCGACGGGTGGTGACAGCTGCCGTTGCCTGGTCAGCGGCGGCAGGCTGCGCGGGGCTTGCCGTAGTAGAAGAGGAACGTGAATTTTTGCCGGATGCCATAAAGGAGCGGGTGGTAGCGAGCCAGATAAAAATAGGCGATGCAAAGGTTACTGTGCGGCTAAAAGCTAAGCGCAGTACTGACAAAGTTAACAACTAAGAAGTAATACTCTACTGCTGATTACTGGCGGCTCCTTTCTTTTTCTTTTCTGCTGATCTGTTTTAAAGGCTTCTGCCCTATTTATCAGCGTTTAAGAACCTAGTACCCCGTACTGGTGTATTGCTATCACTCCTGTTTTATATAGAGCTTTAAAAATAAGACCGGAATATTCCAGCATCTTTGCGGCAAAATTCAACTCCTTTGCGCTGCTTCTCGTTTCTCTACCGAAACACGCCCAGCATCCCGCCCTGCTTTTACATCATATGGTTAAGAACCTAGTCATAGTAGAGTCTCCTGCCAAAGCCAAAACCATTGAAGGGTACTTGGGCAAGGACTTTATCGTCAAATCCAGCTTTGGGCACGTCCGCGACCTGCCCAAGGACAATAATGCTATTGATATTGCCAACGGCTTCAAACCCACCTACGTAGTCTCACCTGATAAGCGGGAAATCATCTCCCAGCTGAAAAAGCTAGCCAAGGAAGCCGAAATGGTGTGGTTAGCAAGTGACGATGACCGGGAGGGCGAAGCCATTTCCTGGCATCTTTCCGAGACGCTGAACCTGACGGAGGCCAAGACCAAGCGCATTGTTTTCCGTGAAATCACGAAAAATGCCATTCTCAACGCCATTGCCAATCCCCGGGAAATCGACCTGAATCTGGTAAATGCCCAGCAGGCCCGCCGCGTGCTGGACCGCCTGGTAGGCTTTGAGTTGAGCCCGGTGCTCTGGAAAAAGGTGAAAGCCGGCCTTTCAGCGGGCCGTGTGCAAAGTGTGGCCGTGCGACTGGTGGTGGAGCGGGAACGGGAAATCAACCAGTTCAAAACCTCTTCGGCCTACCGCGTAGTAGCCAAATTTGATGCCGGCCAGGGCGCCGTATTGGAGGCCGAGCTGCCCACCCGCTACAAAACCCGCGAAGAGGCCGAGGCCTTCCTGGCGCGCTGCGTTGGCGCCGCCTACCGCATTGAGAACCTGGAGAAGAAGCCGGGCAAACGCACACCGGCGCCACCGTTTACCACTTCTACCCTGCAGCAGGAAGCCTCGCGCAAGCTGGGCTTCTCGGTAGCGCAGACCATGAGCGTGGCCCAGAAGCTGTATGAAGCAGGTAGAATCAGCTACATGCGTACCGACTCTCTGAACCTCTCGCAGGACGCCATAGCAGCGGCCAAGGAGGAGATTACGCGGGCCTACGGTACTGAATATGCGCACACCCGTCAGTTTAAGACTAAATCCGCCTCCGCGCAGGAAGCCCACGAAGCCATTCGCCCCACGGATTTTGCGCTGGCCAAGGCCGGCTCCGATTCGGCGGAGCAGCGCCTGTATGATTTGATCCGCAAACGGGCTATGGCTTCTCAGATGGCCGATGCCACCGTGGAGCGTACCGTAGCCACCATTGGCATCAGCACGCAGCCGGGCGTTACGCTCACGGCTACCGGCGAAGTCATTACGTTTGAGGGCTTTCTGAAGGCGTACAGTGAGTCGAAGGACGAGGATGAGCAGGATGGCGAGTCGTCGTTTTCACGCGGTTTGCCGCCAATTTCAGTGGGCCAGGTGCTGCCGCTGCAGCAGCTGCGCGCTACGGAGCGCTACGCTTCGCCGACTGCCCGCTACACGGAAGCTTCGCTGGTGAAAAAACTGGAGGAAATGGGCATTGGTCGTCCTTCTACCTATGCCCCTACTATCAGCACCATTCAGAAGCGCGGCTACGTGGAAAAAGACACCCGGGAGGGCAAGGAGCGCAAGTTCCATGTGCTGACGCTGGATGGCGACACGGTAAAAACCGAAGTGAAAACGGAAACCTACGGGGCCGACAAAGCCAAGCTGTTCCCCACGGATACGGCCATGGTGGTAAACGACTTTCTGGTGGAGCATTTCCCCGTGATTGTAGACTATAAGTTTACGGCCAAGGTGGAAGACGAATTCGACCAGATTGCCAACGGCCATGAGCAGTGGGAAAAGATGATTGCCGGGTTCTATGGCACTTTCCACGAAACCGTGGAGCGCGGCCAGGATATTGAGCGCAGCACGCTGGGCTCTACCCGCGTTATCGGCCTGCACCCGGAAACCGGCCAGAAGCTGACGGCCCGCCTGGGCCGCTTTGGGCCTTACGTGCAGATTGAGCCCAAAGAAGGTGCACCGGAGGGTGAAAAGGCCGTGTACGCCAGCCTGCGCAAAGGCCAGTTTATCGAGAATATCACGCTGGAAGATGCCTTGGAGCTGTTTAAGCTGCCGCGCAACGTGGGGCAGTTTGAGGACAAGGACATGACGGCCGCCCTCGGCCGCTTTGGTCCGTACATCCGCCACGACAGCAAGTTCTACTCCCTCACTAAGGAGCAGGATCCGCACACCATCACTGCCGACGAAGCCGTAGCTCTCATTGAAAACAAGCGCAAAACCGACGCGGAACGCCTGATTAAGGAGTTCCCCGGCCGCGAAGACGTGCAGGTTCTCAATGGCCGCTTCGGTCCCTACATTGTGGTGGGCAAGAAAAATGTAAAGATTCCGAAGGGCGAAGAGCCGGCGGATCTGACGCTGGAACGCTGCCTGGAGCTGGCAGAGGCTACCCCCGACAAGCCCGCCAAAGGCGGCCGCTTTGCCAAGAAAGCCGCTCCGGCCGCCAGCGAAAAGACCGATACGCCGGTGAAAAAGGCCGCCGCCAAGAAACCCGCCGCTAAAAAGCCGGCGGCCAAAAAACCTGCCGCAACGAAAGCTGCTGGTAAGCCTAAGTAGAGACAGGCGTAAAAACACAAGTGTCATCCTGAGCTCTGCGAAGGACCTTGTTACGCCTGAACGAGTTGTTTTTTCGACTAATGTTCTAGCGTGAGAAGGTCCTTCGCAGAGCTCAGGATGACAAAGGTTTATTTGTTCTTTTAAAAAGAAGCCCTGGCCATAAAAGGCCGGGGCTTCTTTTGGTTTAAGGCGTAAAATACTTATCCCGAATTGGCGTTCTTGTTGCCTCTATCCTATGCCTAATTCGATTTTTTATCTTGATGAAAGCTGCCTTTCCGTTTCTCATCCTGCTCTTCTGCTGCTCCAGTCCTAAGGCAGAATCTGAAACGATGGCCGCCTCCGCTCCACCAACTCCGGATTTGGCGGAGGGCAGCCGGAACACTTATCCGTGGCTGGCGGCCGGCCGCTATAACCCCCGCCAGACCGTAGCCGCACGCATTCTTCCCCCCAAAGGCTACCAGCGGGTGGAGCTTATGCCGGGCTCCTTCGGGAACTGGCTGCGCTACCTGCCGCTGCTGCCCGCCGGCACTCCGGTTAAGCTTTACAACGGCCACCTCAAAGACCGGCAGGATGTACATGCCGCTGTGCTGGACCTGGACGTAGGCACCCGCGACCTGCAGCAGTGCGCCGATGCCGTTATCCGCCTGCGGGCCGAATATCAATTCAGCCAGGACCCCAATCAAGTGCATTTTCACCTGACCAGCGGCGACGACATCCGGTTTCAGGATTGGTACTCGGGCACTGGTTTTCGCATAAGCGGCAATAGCGCGCAACCCGCGCCCAAGGCGGTGGAGCAGCCCACCCACGCCGTTCTGCGCCGCTACCTGGACCAGATTTTTACGTATGCCGGCACCCTTTCCCTTAGCCAGGAACTGCGGCCCATGCCGCTGGCCCAGGTGCAGCCCGGCGACATTTTAATCCGGGGCGGTTCGCCGGGCCACGCGGTGCTGGTGCTGGACGTGGCCGTGCAGCCCGAAACCGGGCGGCGGGCAGCGCTGCTGGCGCAAAGCTATATGCCCGCGCAGCAGATGCACGTGCTGGAAAATGTGTGGGATGAAACCGGGCTGGGAGCCTGGTTTCTGCTTGACCCGCAGGCGGCCCATGTCAGTACCCCGGAATGGACGTTCCGGCGGGAGGAGCTGGGCCGCTTTGAGTAACGTGGCAGACTATAATTTGCCTTAAGGGTTTATCAATATGACGACTTACTTTAGTCATCAAGTCAAAGCAAATCGGCTGGTAAAAGAACTCAACCCGCAGTTGGAGTAGGCAGCGCAACGCCAAGTGGCCCAGCAGCACACACGCCAAGCTGGGCAGCAACACAGCCGCGGCAGTTGAGTAAGCACGTAGGAAATAAAGGTATTAGAGTGTTTTCGGCGCTTCGCTGGTAAGAGCACCTCGTTTAGTCGTCTTCTCCATGCTTGCAAAAGTTTAAATTCTTCCATTGATTCCCCATGAAGAACTACTTGCTCCTGCTGCTGCTGGTACCAAGCCTAGCCGCTGCGCAAACGCCTATTCCCTTCATGCTGAAGGGGCGCCTGGGTTCGGATACGTACCGCGGCAAGCCGACCTACGTGTATTTGCGTGGTGGGAGTATGTCAGATTCTGCGCTGGTCAAGAACGGGCGCTTCAAACTAAAGGGTACTGTGGATGAACCCACGAAAGCATATCTCACTATGCGGCGGCATAGGGACGATATGTCAGATCACAAGGCGGTCTTTTGGCTCGAACTAGGCACGCTCGTCTTCACCAGCCCCGATTCGCTCAGGAACTCGCAGGTGGGCGGCTCGCCGCTGACCGACGCCTGGCAGGAATTATGGGCGTCTCATGAACCGGTAGACAAGCAACTCAAGGCGCTGGAGAAGGAGCGGCAGGCCGCTACGCCGGCGCAGCAGGAGTCGCCGGCCTTCCGGCCGGGCCTGCAGGCCCGGCGCGCGGCATTGCTGCAAGAGCGCACCCGCCTGGATTCTGTTTTCGTCCGCGCCCACCCTACGTCGTTCATCAGCCTGACGGTCCTGAACCCGATGAGCCGAGATCCAAAGAACGCCGCGCTGGTGCTGGCCCTGCTCCCAACCCTGTCACCCGAAGTGTTCAACAATCCGCGGGCCAAGGAGCTCCGGCGGACCATCCGGCAGAACGCGCTGGGCCTCAAGCCCGAGTCGAAAGCAAATACGGCCCTGCAGGTAGGGCAACTGGCCCCCGACTTCACCCAAACCACGCCCGACGGCCGGTCCGTATCGCTCAGCGACTACCGCGGCAAGTACGTGCTGGTCGACTTCTGGGCCTCGTGGTGTGGCCCCTGCCGTGCCGAAAACCCCAACCTGGTGAAATCCTACCACGCCTACAAAGCCAAGAACTTCGACGTGCTCAGCGTCTCGCTCGACGAGGCTCGGGACCGGGCCAAATGGCTGAAAGCCATTGAGGCTGACCAGCTGCCTTGGACGCAGGTAGCCGAGCTGAAAGGCTGGCACAGCCAGGCAGCCACCGCCTATTCCATTACGTTCATTCCGCAGAATGTCCTGGTAGACCCCACGGGTAAAATTATCGCCCTGAACCTGCGCGGCGACGCGCTGCCGGAGGCACTGGCGCGGCTATTGAAGTAGGAAGCCAGCCAAAACAGTTAACGCCGGAAGTTGGCTAGTCTTTTAGTATTAAGCTTGTGAAAACTCAGCACTTTAGGTATCACTGGTCTAATGCCCATCTTGAAAAAAGGGCTTTCACGCCATGATGCTTTAGGAGTGTCAAAGGCGGCGACTCGACCCAGCCTAAGCCGCCCGTCACGCAAAGAACTTTGCACTGACCGAGGTGGCCTTGGTCGAAAGTCAGCAACGCAAACAAGGCCCCGACCGGAAAAGTACCACATTCATTGGATAGGGGCAATGGGGCAAAAACCACCACTATTCCGAAATCCCGCTTATAACGTACATTATGATAAGAGTCTAGAACTAGATATAATTCTCTTCCCTATACTATGTATCGTTACTAAGATTGTTTTTAATAGCAAAAAATTACATCGAGTATATGAAAAAGAAACTGGTAGCCCTTACCGGGGCCGGTATTTCGGCGGAAAGCGGGCTGGCTACATTCCGGGGTTTTGATGGGCTGTGGGAAGGGCACCGCGTGGAGGATGTGGCTTCGCCGGAAGGCTGGGCGCGCAACCCGGAACTGGTGCTCGATTTTTATAATCAGCGGCGCGCAGCGGCCCGGGCGGCCCAGCCTAACGCGGGCCATAAAGCCTTGGTGGCTCTGGAGCAAGCCTACGAAGTGGTTATCATCACACAGAATGTGGATGAGCTGCACGAGCGGGCCGGTAGCAGCCACGTTATTCATTTGCATGGCAAGCTGTTTGAAGCCCGCAGCTCCCGGCACGAAGAGCTGGTTTACCCTATGACTTCGGACCGGATTGAGCTGGGCGAGCTGTGTGAGAAAGGCTCGCAGCTGCGCCCCAACATTGTGTGGTTTGGGGAGGCCGTGCCGCTCATGGAGCGCGCCATGGAAGAAGCCGCCACCGCCGACGTTTTTGCGGTAATCGGGACTTCCCTGCAGGTATATCCGGCCGCTAACCTAGTGCACTACGCCCCTACCAATTGCCCACTCTACATAATTGACCCGCACCAGCCGCCGCTTACGGCGCGCCGCAACCTGCATTTTATAACCGAGCCCGCCACCACCGGCGTGCCCCGGCTGGCCGCACAGCTCTTGGCAGAACTCTAGCGCATGGCCCCCACCGACAGCACCCGGAAGGGCGCTTTCCCTACGCCCCACTGGTCAGCGTAGGCCGTAAACTGGGTTTCTTCAAACTGAGGCGCTACCAGGCCCAGGTAACCATCGGGGCGCAGCAGGTAAACGGTGCCGGGCGTTTCAGCGGGCATAGGTCGGATAACGGTGAGGGGAAGCTCCCGCAGGCTGGCCCATTCCTTTATTTCAGTTGAGGGTTCCGCTACCGTGAATAGATGCCAGCCCGCTGGGCGCAGTGCCTCAAAACGCCCATCGGCCTGCCAGGGCAGCCTTTCGCCCGCATCAACATGGGAAGCAGCCCCCACGCTTAAGGGCGAATCAGGATAGGCAATGCTGATTTGAGAAACAGTACGGAATACCAACTGCCGCATGAATGGAAGCCGAGCCAGCAATGGCAGTAGAATGGGCAGAATCCGTAACCGCCCAAAGTTGGCTGCTTTAGAAGGGCGCGTTGCCACGGAAAAGGCGCGGTCGGTGGTGGCCACCAGCTTCTGGGCAAAGGGAATCCGCTCCAGGGAATACGTTGGCAGCAAGGCGCTGGAGGATGCGCCGCGCAGCACGGCCGCCAGTTTCCAGCCCAGATTCACGGCATCGCCCATGCCGGTGTTCATGCCCTGCCCACCCGCCGGACTATGCACGTGGGCAGCATCGCCGGCCAGAAAAACCGGGCCCTGCTGAAAACTGGCCGCTACCCGATGATGGACTTTGTAGGTGGAAAACCAGAATACCTCGTCCACTTTTACCTTCTCCGAGGTTTCCAGCCGGGGCCGCACATCTTCAAAAGTGGCGGCTTCCGGCGCTACTCCATCCGGCAATACCCCAATAATGCGTGTGCGCTGCTCCTGCATAGGGAAAAAGGCATAAAATGCCTCCGGTTGCACGGCCACCTGTAAATACCGCTCCTTGTCGTGGTTGCCGGTCAGCCCCGAAACCCGGGTATCGGCTACAAAGAACACCTGCTTGTAGGTGCCGCCCGGAAATTTGATATCCAAGGCCCGGCGGGTAGCGGAGTTGGCGCCATCACAGCCCGCCAAAAAGCGAAAATGAGCGGTTTCCGGCTGGGTTTCCTGATGCAGCTGTACCGTAACGCCTTCCTCCGGCGGGGGATTAATCTGCAGCGAGGTCAGCTCGGTATGCCACTCCACCTGTATTCCCTGCGCGGCCAATGCTTCGCGCAATAGTCGCTCCGTCTGGTCTTGCGAGACAATGAGCAGGTAAGGAAACGGGCTAAGGGTGGCTCCTATCCGGCCCAGCGGCACATGTGCTACCACCCGACCCCTTATCCGCAGGTTTAGGCCTGCTACCAGCTGCCCCTGCCGCCCAAAAGCCTCCGCCAGACCGTGCCGGTCCAGCAGCTCCAGCGTGCGGGCATGCACCACCAGGGCTCGGCTTAGTGGAGACGGCCCCGGCCGGGCGTCAATAATTCTGGGGGCAATGCCGTGGCGCACCAGCTCCAGCGCCAGCATCAGGCCGGTAGGGCCGGCCCCAACCACCAGCACGGGCCTATCGGGTAGCGGAATATTCATAGGATTTTTGGGGAGGGATGGAGCTCAATATTGGCAAAATATGCAATTGTTATTCCCTGGGCTCCAACTGAAACCGGGCTGCGTCAATTAACTGGATTATGGGGTGAATACTTTTGCACCGATACTACGTATGTGAGCATTCACTCCACGCTCTATGCGAAAAATCTCCTCTTTCTGGCTGCTGGCCGGTCTGCTTATAAGTACCCCATTGTATGCCCAAACGCCAGGGCCGGCGCATACGGTTTATCTGCTGGGCAATACCGCTACCACGGCTCCCTCCCCGGCGCATCTGCAGGCTCTTAGGCACACGCTGGAACAGGAATCCGGCCCCTTCACCGTAGTACATCTGGGCGATATTGTAGGTCCGGATGGTATGGGCAGCAAGCAGGATAGCGCCTCGGCCCAAACCGCCCGCGCCGATGCCCTGATTGCGCTGGTGAGCGGCCTGCCCAACGGCAAGCTCTATTTTATACCCGGGGATAAAGACTGGGCAAATTCCGGCCCCGATGGCCTGAAGCGGGTGCGGCGCCTGGAGAAATACATTGAAAGCAAGCTGCCCGGCCAGAACGCCTTTGCGCCTACGGGCGGCTGCCCCGGCCCGGAGGTAATTGATGTGGCCCCGCTGGTGCGGCTGGTAGCCATTAACTCGCCCTGGTGGACGCACCCTTATGACCGGCCCGAAGCCCCCGACACGGAGTGCAAAACCCTGACCAGGGAAGAATTCCGCGAACAGCTTCAGGATATTCTCACTGATACCAAGGGCACCAATGTGCTGCTGGTAGGTCATCAGCCCATTATCAGCAACGGTATCTATGGGGGTCGCATGCCACTCTCCCGTCACCTGCTGCCGCCGGTATTTGGCACGCTCTACGCCGCCTTCCGCCAGAACATAGGCACCCCCCGCGACATGGCCTACCCGGCCTACCAGGATTTCCGCAAGGAAATGCTCAGCACCCTGCGCGAAAACCCCGGCGTTATTTACGCTTCCTCGCACGAGTACAGTCTGCAGCTCAACCAGATTCAGCAGCAGGCAAACTACCAGCTTATTGCCGGCAGCTTCACGGAATCCCAACACGTGGGCGCCAATGCCCAAGCCCTGTATAATAAGGCCGAACAAGGCTTCTCCAAGATTCAATACTTTGCCGATGGCACGGTGAAGACCGTGTTCTACACCTTTGGCCCTACTGCCGAAACCGCCCGGGAAGCCTTTTCTGCTACGGTTTTTCAATCGGCCTGCACGGAGCCTCGCCTGCCTAAGGTGCCGGTTAATTCCTTTATTTCAGAATGCCCCGGCGCCTCGCCGCGCGTGGCGGCGGCTAAACCCGATGCCCCTTTTCAGCTCACGGTAACCGTAGCGGCCGGACCGGAATACAAGGATGGCGCCGCCCGTAATTTCTTCCTGGGGCGGCTGTACCGGACTACCTGGGCCCAGCCGGTGCAGGTACCCACGCTTAATCTAAGCACAGAAAAAGGTGGCCTGTTCCCGTATGGCCGGGGCGGTGGCCGGCAAACCACTTCCCTCAAGCTGATAGCGGCCGATAGCACGGAATATGTGTTCCGGTCCGTAGATAAAGACGTTACCAAGATTCTGCCGCCCGAGCTGCGCAAATCCATTGCCGGTGATGTGCTCCGCGACATCACCCCCACGGCTCACCCCTACTCGGCGCTGGCTATCAGCTCCCTGCTTGATCAGACTGATATTCTGCACGCGCGGCCCCGCCTGTTTGTGCTGCCCGATAACCAGCAGCTGGGCCCCTACCGCGAGGAATACGCCGGCCTGCTGGGCACGCTGGAAGATGACCCCTGGGACCCGAAATCCAATACGCCGGGGTTTGGCGGGGCCAATGATATCCGCCGGTCTTTCAGCTTCATTCGGCAGCTTTATAAAGACCACGACAGCCGCGTAGATGCGCAGGCCCTGGGCCGCGCCCGCGCCTTTGATATGCTGGTTGCCGACTTTGGCAAGCACGAAGACAACTGGAAATGGGCGGGCTATAAGCAGGATGGCGTAACTATTTACAAACCCATTCCCCGCGACCGGGACCAGAGCTTTACCCTGTGGAATGGCCTGCTGACGTGGACGGCTAACCGGGAATGGGCCGTGCCCAGCATTGAGGATTTCCAGGCCAAATTTCACGATTTGGAAAGCCTGAACTGGCCTGCTCGCCACCTGGACCGTTTCCTGCTGCAGTCTCTCACGCGGGAGCAGTGGCAGGACATTGGCCACTACCTGCAGGAGAAAATTACCCCGGCCGCCATCGACCAGGCAACGGCCCAGTTTCCGGCCGAGATTCAGCCGCTTTCCGGGCAGGAAATCAACCGCAAGCTGAAATCCCGCATTCAGGAATTGCCAAAGGCTTTGGATGAATATTATCTGATGCTGGCCAAGCGCGTGGACGTAGTAGGCTCCAACAAAAGCGAGGTATTTCAGGTGGACCGCCTGCCCGACGGCAACGTGCGGGTGCGCATGTTTGATAAGGCCAAAGGCACGGATGCTCCCGAAGGCGAGCCATTGTTCGACCGCACCTTCAAGCGCGGAGAAACCGAGGAAATTGCGCTGTACGGGCTCGATGAACAGGACATTTTTACCGTAACCGGCTCCGCCCCCAAAAGCATTCTGGTGCGCATCATTGGCGGCGACGGCAAAGACCGGATTACCGATAACTCCCAGGTGCAGGGTCTGCGTACCCTCACCAAGGTGTATGACGTGCCGGAAACCCAGCTGCAGGCCAGCTCCGAAACCGATAACCGCACCTCCAACAAGCAAGGCATCAACCGCTACGACCGGGAAGCCTTTGAGTATGATGGTTACAACCCGCGGGCCACGCTCATCTTCAACCAGAGCGACGGTTTTGGAATTGGCGTCGGGTTCGATGTAGTGCACCAGGGGTTCCGTAAGCCCGGCTTCAAGAACCTGTATGGCATCGATATTCAGGGCTCCAGCAACGGCAACTTTCAGGTGGCGCTTAATTCCCGGTACCGCTACGCCATCAAGAAGTGGGATATCGGGCTTCGAACGGAGTACGGCAACTATTTCCAGTTCTACAATTTCTTTGGGCTGGGTAATAACACCGTGAAGAATGACGGGCTTTACAATGATAATTTCTACAAGGCCCGCTACAAAGGCTTTACGGCCAATGCCTTCACGGAGCACACTTTCCTGCATCGGAGCCTGGTGCGTTTTGGTCCCACCTATGAGCAGTACACCACCAATTTTGCCGGCAACAGCTACCTGGGCCAGCTGCAGCAGGAGCCAAACTCTGACACGCCTACCCCCAATACCGCTTTCCAGCGCCTGGTGGGCCTGAATGCGTTGGTAGACTTGGATTTGCGCGACCGGAAAACCTATGCCCGGCGGGGTGTGCGGCTGCTGGCCCGGCACGACAGCTACCGGCAGCTGAACCGCAGCAAGTCATACTTCGGGCTTACGCAGGCCTTCGGCGAGTTCTATACCACCGCCCGCATTGCCATTCCCGTTACGCTGGTGATAAAAGGGGGCGGCGCGAAAAACTACGGCAGCCAGGATGACATTCCTTTCTACAAATATGCACTGCTGGGTCAGCGCGAAAACCTGCGCGGCTACGTTCGCAACCGCTTCACCGGCGACGCCAGCCTGTACCTGAACACGGAGGTGCGCCTAGCCCTGGGCCGCAGCAGCAACTCCATTCTGCCGTTCTACTATGGCTTATTCGGGCTCTATGACCGGGGCCGCGTGTACTACAAAGGCGACTCACCGGGCGGCTGGCATACGGGCTACGGGGCAGGCTTTTACGTAGCACCCGTATCTGAGCAGCTGGCGTTGTCCGTTTCCTATCAGGTTTCAAAGGAGGAAAGCGCCCTGTTGCAATTTGGCCTCGGCTTCAATATTGATCAGTAGACCCGCCTAGCAATTGTTTGTAAAAAGCCGCGGCCGGGTGAACCCGCCGCGGCTTTTTGCATGGAATAGCAGCAGCGTATATCGAGAATAGCTGCTAGTGGAGAAAACACAATCAACTATCTTTGATTTTCCCTATTCATTCTACCCCTACTTCATGCAGTATCCGCTCCTGAAACTGGCCGCTATTGATATTGGATCCAATGCCGTACGGTGTCAGATTTCGGCGGTGCTCCACTACGGCGACCGGTACCGGCTTAAGCGGGTGGAATATGTGCGCTACCCTTTGCGCTTAGGCGAAGATGTTTTCGCCTCGGGCAATATTTCCCAGCCCCGGCAGGACAAGTTTGTAAAGCTGCTGCACGCACTCAAGCTGCTGATGGAGGTGCACGATGTGGCCCCGAATCATTACCTGATATGCGCCACCTCCGCCATGCGCACCGCCAAAAACGGCCAGGAAGTAGCCGACCGGATTGAGCGCGAGCTGGGCATGAAGGTACAGGTGATTGACGGCCAGGCCGAAGCCGCCTTCATCAACCGCGTCATCGAGCAGCTGCTGGAAGATAAAAAGCACTACCTGCACATAGATGTAGGCGGAGGCAGCACCGAGTTCAACATCTACCACGACCGGCGCAAAGTAGCCTCCCAGTCCTTTGAGGTAGGCTCTATCCGGCGCATGCAGCAGGAAGAATCCGGCCTGGATACCGATGCCCTGAACGGCACCTGGAAGCGCATGGAAGACTGGGTAACGGAAAACGCCCGTCGCTTCCACGTAACGCGCGCCATTGGCACGGGCGGCAACATCAATAAGCTCTACAGCATGGCCCAGCCCCAGTTGGACAAGCCCGTTACCCGCGCCCGCATTGCCACCGTGCTGGACCACCTCACCAGCATGAGCATGGATGAGCGGGTGAACGTAGCCATGCTGAACCCCGACCGCGCCGATGTGATTGTGCCCGCCGGCCACATTTACCTGGCGGCCATGGAATGGGCCAACATCCATACCATGCTGGTCCCGGATATCGGCCTGAAAGACGGCATGCTCCAGTCCCTGTTCGAAGAGCATTTCGATGAGATTGAGCCCTCAGCCCTGCTCCGCAAGGGTCCTAAGCCCAAGCTCACCGTGCAAAGCCGCGACAACGACGAAGCCAGCTAAAACGCTGCTTCTCTTTCATCCAAAATAGAAAGCCCCGCCCGATTTGAATCGGGCGGGGCTTTATCGTTTACGAGGAACTTGCCAGCTACGCGCAGGTAGGAGTAGTCCCGGGAGTTTCTACGGTTTCCGCATCCTCCACTTCACCGGTATCAATGGGCGTCAGACATTCCACCACTACGTCCTCGGAGTCTTCGTCGGAGGCCGTGACGGGTGGCGTGGCTTCCTCTACCACGGTGTTGGCTATGGCTTTGGGCGTGAGGTAGTCCTGATACAGTCCTCCTTCATCTACCAGGCTGTAGTTTTTGTGATAGAACTCCTTGTGCACGTTAAACACGGGCTCATCTAGGCCGGGCTGGCGGCGCACGTAGGCCCCGTCCTCGCGCATGAGGTAGGTGTTCTGGTTGTCGCGCAGGTTGAAGTAGAGGATGTTGATGGCCTCGCGCTTCAGCTGCGGATTTACAATACTGAAGAGCGCCTCAATGCGGCGGTCGAAGGAGCGCACCATGATATCGGCGGAACCAGCATACATCAGCGGATTGCCGGCGTGGTGGAAGTAGAATAGGCGGGCGTGTTCCAGGTACTCGCCCACAATGCTGCGCACCTCAATATTGTCGCTCAGGCCGGGGCGGCCCGGGCGCAGGCAACAGATGCCCCGCACCACCAGCCGAATAGGAACCCCGGCTTTGGAGGCTTTGTACAGCTCGTCAATTACCTCCTTGTCTTCCAGGGAGTTCATCTTCATCACGATGCCGCTCGGAATGCCTTTTTTGGCATTCTTGCCTTCCTCCCGAATCAGGTGAATGAGCTGCTGGCGCATGTCCTTGGGCGCCGTAATCAGGTACTCGTAGTTATCGGGCTGGGAGTGACCGGTAATTACGTTGAAGAACTCCGATACATCGTGGCCATACACCTCGTTGGTGGTCAGCAGGCTCACATCGGTGTAAATCTTGCTGGTTTGCTCGTTGTAGTTGCCGGAGCCGATGTGCACGTAGCGCGTCACCTTGTCGCCCTCCTTCCGGATGATCATCAGCATCTTGGTGTGCGTCTTGTATTTCGACACGCCATAGATGACAAAGCAGCCCGCCTTTTCCAGACGGCCGCCTTCCCGGATGTTGCGCTCCTCATCAAAGCGGGCCTTCACCTCAAACAGCACCGAAACGTGCTTGCCGTTTTCCGCCGCCTTCAGCAGCGCCGCTGTCACGCGGGAATCATCGGCGAGGCGGTAGATGGTTTGCTTGATGCCCAGCACGTGCGGGTCTTCGGCGGCCTGCTCCAGCAGGCGTACCACCGGCTCAATGCTGTTGTAGGGGTGGTTCAGCAGCACATCGTGGTGCTTCAGGTATTCGAAAAGGTTGTCCTCGGCGCCTTCGGGCAGGCTAAGCGGCGTAACCGGCGAGGGCTGTTTGCTGCTTTTGCCGCGCAGGTTGGGGTGCTTGAGAATCTGCAGGAAGCCCCGCATATCCATCAGTGCGCTGATGACGAAGACGTTGCCGTTATCAATTTTCCAGCGCTCCTTAAGCACGTTCATCAGCACCGGCGAGGCGTCGCGCTCCACTTCCAGGCGTACTACGCGGCCCTTCTTGCGGGTTTTGAGGCCCACCTGAATTTCCTTGATGAAGTCGACGTCAATGTCTTCCGATTCTTCTAGCGTAAAGTCGCCGTTGCGGGTGATGCGGAACAGATTGGCCGATACGATATCAATGTTGCGGAACAGCTTGGGCAGGTTTTCCCGCACAATTTCCTCAATGGGCACAAAGATGACTTTGTCTTTGCGCGTGAGCTCAAAGAAGCGCGAGAGGTTCTGCGGAATCTGCACAAACGTGAGGCGCTCCTGCCCTTTCTCCGCATCGGTATCCGGGCCCGTACGCGTGACTACCCCAAAGATGAGCATCTGGTTCATCATCAGCGGGAAGCCGTGGTAGGAGTCGTATACCATGGGCGTGAGCAGCGGGTAGAGCGTGTGCTTGAAGTAGCCCTCGGCTTTCTTCAGCTCCAGCTCTGTGAGCTCATCCATGCGCAGAATGTTGAAGCCATTCTTCTCGAAATTTGGCTTCAGCTCGTGCAGATAGGTCAGCGACTGGTCGTTGACAAAACGGTGCGCAAAGTCCAGCAGTTTGCGCCGGAACGGCAGCTCCCGCAGCCCGGAGTAGTCTACCCGCTCCTTGCCGTAGTCAATATAGTTATACAGCGAGCCCACCCGAATCATGAAGAACTCATCGAGGTTGCTGCTGGTGATGCTCAGGAACCGCAGCCGGTCGAACACCGACTTGCTGGTGTCCTTGGCCTGATCCAGCACGCGGTAGTTAAACCGCAGCCAGCTCAGGTCGCGGCTGATGTATTTACTTTTCCGGATGAGGTCGGCGGATTTGAAGATTTTCATAGCGGAGTAAAAAACCGGGGTAAGATACGTACGTGGCGGCCTCCCCGGCGCATATGCAGGTCAGGAAATAATAGCAGTGGCCTCAATTTCGACCAACAAGCGCGAATCAATCAGGGCGCGCACCTCCACCATGCTGGTAGCCGGGCGAATCCGGCTGAATACCTCAGCATGGGCGCGGCCTACCGCTTCCCACTCCGAAATATCGGTGACGTAGATGCGGGTGCGCACTACATCCTGCAACGTAGCGCCGGCCTGGGTTAGTGCCGCCGCAATTTTTTCCAGAATACGCACGGTTTGCCGGTAGGCGTCGCCGCCGGCTACGGAGTCACCATCCTGCGCGGTGGTGCCGGACACTTCCACCACGTTGCCCACCCGCACGGCCCGGGAATAGCCTACTACTGCCTCCCACGGAGCACCGGAAGAAATGAGTTGTCGGGATGTTGTCATAGCGAAATAATGGTCGGCATACCGACAAAAAAAAGCTCGCCGGGGCGAGCTTTCTTTTGTCAGATCCAATAAGGAACGGAAGGCAGCTTATACATCCAGCTTGGCGTATTTGGCGTTTTTCTCGATGAACTCGCGGCGGGGCGGCACTTCGTCGCCCATCAGCATGGAGAACAGGTGGTCAGCTTCCACGCCCGATTCTACGTCCACACGCTTCAACGAGCGGGTGTCCGGCTGCATGGTCGTTGTCCAGAGCTGCTCGGCATTCATCTCGCCCAGGCCTTTGTAGCGCTGCACGTTCACCGTTTCCGGCTTACCGCGGCCTAGTTCTTCCTGCGCGGCCATCCGCTCCTCTTCGGTCCAGCAATAGCGCTCTTCTTTGCCACGCTTCACCAGGTACAGGGGCGGCAGGGCAATGTAGATGTAGCCATTGTCGATCAGCTCCCGCATGTAGCGGAAGAAGAAGGTCAGAATCAGCGTCCGGATGTGCGAGCCGTCGATGTCGGCGTCGGTCATGATGATGATTTTGTGGTAGCGCAGCTTGTCCATGTTCAGGGAACGGGAGGTGCTACCATCGTCCTCGTCGGTCTTCTTTTCGAAGCTCACGCCAAGGGCCGTAATCATGTTCCGGATTTCCTCGTTTTCGTAGATGCGGTGCTCCTGCGCTTTTTCTACGTTCAGGATTTTACCACGTAGTGGCAAAATGGCCTGGAAAGCGCGGTTACGACCCTGTTTGGCAGTGCCACCGGCGGAGTCACCTTCCACCAGGTACAACTCGCAGATAGCGGGGTCAGATTCCGAGCAGTCGGCCAGCTTACCGGGCAGGCTGGTAGAGCCCAGCACCGATTTACGCTGCACCATCTCGCGGGCTTTGCGGGCGGCAACACGGGCTTTGGCGGCCAGAATTACCTTCTCCACAATAATGCGGGCTTCCTTGGGGTTTTCCTCCAAGTACTGGTTCAGGATTTCGCCTACGGCCTGGTTTACTGCCCCGCTCACATCGGAGTTGCCCAGCTTGGTTTTCGTCTGGCCTTCAAACTGCGGTTCCTGCACCTTCACCGAAATAACAGCGGTAAGGCCTTCGCGGAAGTCATCACCCTGCACCTCTACCTTGGCCTTTTCCAGCAAGCCGGATTTATCGGCGTAGGCTTTCAGCGTGCGGGTAAGGGCGGAGCGGAAACCGGCTACGTGCGTACCACCTTCAATGGTATTGATGTTGTTTACGTAGCTGAAGATGTGCTCCTGATAAGAGTCGTTGTACTCCAGGGCCACTTCTACGGGCGTGCCGCCTTTCTCGCTTATCACGTGAATGGGGGCAGGCATCAGCACGTTACGGCTGTTGTCCAGGTACTGCACAAACTCGCTCAGGCCGCCTACGGAGTAAAACTCCTCAAACAGATAGGAGCCGTCGTCGTTGGTCTCGCGGCGGTCGGTGAGCAGAATACGGATGCCTTTGTTCAGGTACGACAGCTCCCGCAGGCGGTTAGCAATGGTTTCGTACTTGTAAACACTCTCGCTGAAGATGGTATCATCCGGCATGAACTCTACCTGGGTACCATGCTCATCGGTATCACCGATTTGCTTTACCGGGTACTGAGGCACACCAATTTTATAATCCTGCTCGTAGATGTGGCCATTGCGGCGCACAATTACTTTCAGGTCTTTGCTGAGCGCGTTTACGCAGCTCACGCCTACGCCGTGCAAGCCGCCGGACACCTTGTAGGAGTCCTTATCGAACTTGCCACCGGCGTGCAGCACCGTCATGACCACCTCCAGGGCCGAGCGGCCTTCTTTGTGGTGGAAATCAACGGGGATACCGCGGCCGTTGTCGCGGACGGTAATGGAGTTGTTTTCGTTGATGGTTACTTCAATCCGGTCACAGTGGCCGGCCAAGGCTTCATCGATGGAGTTATCAACCACTTCCCACACCAGATGGTGCAGACCCTTGACGCCAGTATCGCCAATGTACATGGACGGCCGCTTACGTACGGCCTCGAGCCCTTCCAGAACCTGAATGCTATCCGCGGAGTACTCGGAGGGGCCTTTTTTCTCTTTCGTTTCGCTCATGTGGGGCGCTTAGTTCAGCACTATTTATTACTAAACAAAGATACCGATTTTATCCGGTTTTTGCCAGAAAAAACCCCTGCCAATCCTGTTTTCCCTCATGGGGCTTCTCACTAAAACCCTTGGGCTTTTCCGGATGCTTTGGGGAGAAAAGCAAGAAAACCACCTTCTGGCAGAAGTGCTATTCCTCCTCTCTTTTTTGATAGTTACAAGCTCCTCCTCAACCATTTAACTTTACTTACCGAAGTTGATGGAAAGCCGAAAATTCCTTATCTTAAAGGACACCTTATTCCGGCAGCCATGAAACCTCAGCAGATGCCTGTTTCTCCACAGCCCGGGGTTTGGGCCACACCCAATACCAGTGGCCAGCGCGTTACCTCTACGCCTCCTCCCCCGGCACCTGCCTCACACAACTCCCATCCCGCCGCCCGTTCCTCCGCGGACGCGGAGGACCCTAACTTTCCGACCGCCTGGGTTAGCGCCTGCGAGGCCATGGGCTCCATTTTCTAGACGCCAACGATAGGCTCAACACGAGAATAAGCGAAGGC
The DNA here is from genome assembly GCF_001280305.1 of Hymenobacter sp. DG25A. Classification (NCBI taxonomy): domain Bacteria; kingdom Pseudomonadati; phylum Bacteroidota; class Cytophagia; order Cytophagales; family Hymenobacteraceae; genus Hymenobacter; species Hymenobacter erythromyxa. Next base: position 1,770,488 of record NZ_CP012623.1, read on the forward strand.
TCAATTTCGGCGGAGAGGCTACAATCAATACAGCGGTGTGCATAAAGAGGCGGTCATTTTATTGGCTGTCCGGAATGCCTGTTACCCTCCACTCAGCCGGGTCTACCACTGGCAAGCAACCGATACTTCTCCTATGCCTTCCTGCACTATCGAATCCGCCTCAAAAGCAGGGTTAGTACTTCTGAGGCGCCCTCCGGCTGGAGTTATAAGCCTGCTGCCAGCCTAGGCGCAGTTAGTAACAAACAGGTGCAAAGCAGTCCTGATTACCATTGGCGAGGAAAAAAACACGGGGGTTTGCGCCTGCGGAAAACACGGTTTTTTGAGCTACGGGTTTTCCGCAGTTACACTCTTATTTCTTGATAAAAACACGTATACCCTCACTAACATAAAGTGGCAGAACGTTAAAAATTAAGGTTTTAGCGCGGGGTTGGCTGTTGATTACTGTTGAGGTTTAGGTAAGGTCTTTCTCTCTGGTTTTTACACCAGCACGGCCTTCTGCCGGCCCCATGTTATTCGTGCCGAGAAAGTAGGAACTTCAAGGCTTGATACCCCTTTTCTTCCCTTTTCCTGAAACCATGCAGCAGGATGGCCGCCCCTTTGGTTCAGACAACGCCGTAGCGGCACCGGGCCACGGGCTTCCGCCGGATGGCATGGTACAGTTGTGCAGCACCATGCCCTGGGGGGTATTTGCGTTGGATGCCGCCGGGGCGTTTACGCTCATCAACGCCAAGGCGGAAGAGTTATGGGGTATTCCTGCGGCTGAATTTATGGGTCGGCAGCTTTGGCAAAACCTACCGGCCGAATTTCCCGCTGAGCTGCTGCAGTGCCTGCAAGAGGCCATTGCGCAGGGCAGCCGTTTGGAAGGCCAGTTTCAGCTTCCTCACCGTAAACTGTGGCTCCAGGTTTCAACGGCTCCCTATGCCGGGGGCCTCCTGGTATATGCCCACGATGTTACGGACTTTAAGCAGCAGGAAATCCAGTACCGCACCCTTACCAATAACACCCCGGATGTAATTACGCGCTGGGACCGGAACCTGCGACTGGTGTACGCCAACAAAGCCCTGGTAGAAAAGTCTGGGCAGCCGCTGCTTTCGTTGCTGGGCAAAACCAACCTGGAAATGGGGCATCCCGGCTACATTGCCGGGCCCTGGATGGCCAGCCTGCGCCGCACTTTTGACAGCCAGGAGGCCCAGGAGCACTACAACAGCGTGGCAACCGCTACCGATACCAAGCATTATTTCTCCCGGCTGGTCCCCGAGTTTGTAGACGGAAAGGTAGATACGGTACTGGCCATTGCCCGCGAGATTACGGAGCTAAAGCAGGCCGAGGTCGAGATTCAGCAAAGCCAGCAGTTTCTGCAGGCCATTCTGGATAGCTCCCGCAACATGATTCAGGTGATGCAAGCGGTGCGGGACAAGCAGGGTACCATCATTGATTTCGAGTGGCGGGTACTAAACTCGCTCAGCCTGCAGTCTTTGGGGCAGGTTATTGGCAAAACACTGCTGGAACATAATCCGTCTGTCATTCCCACCGGGCTTTTTCAGCGCTTTGTAGCCGTTATGGAAACCGGCGTGCCGGCCCAGTTCGATATTGAGTACCGGCACGAGCAGTTTAATGGCTGGTATAATCTGTCTCTGGTAAAGCTGGAGGATGGCGTAGTGATTACTACTACTGATATCACCGAGCGCAAACAAACTGAGCTGCAGCTGCGGGAAAGCCAGGAGCTGCTGCAAAACGCCTTCGATGTTTCGACCATGGCGTTTGCGGTGCTGCAGGCCGTGTATGAGGGCGCCGCGCTGATGGACTTTGTGTACATAGTGGTTAACAAAGCCACCCGCGACCTGCAGCCCCACAAAAACCTGGTGGGCATGCGCTACGCAGAAATGCACCCCGGCGTCCGCAAAAACGGAGTTTTCGACCACTTTAAACGCGTGATGAAAACCGGCGAGTTGCTGGATATGGAGCAGTCTTATCAGGGCGAAGCAGGGCAGAGCTGGTTTCGGATAACTGCGCGCCGAATCGGGGACCTCCTCGTAACCAGCGCCGAGGATATTACGGCCCGTAAGCAGGCCGAGGCCAACAAGCTGGCCCAGCAGCAACACTTGGTAAATGCCGTACTGGAGGCCCAGGAAACCGAGCGCCGTCGCATTGCCGAAGACCTGCACAATGGCCTGGGCCAGCTCTTATATGCCACCAAGCTGCACCTGAATCAACTGGAACAACCCCTTCCCGCTGCCCGCTTCACCGAGCTCAAGCACAAGACCGTGCATCTGCTGTCTTCGGCTATTTCCCAAACCCGCACGCTCTCCCATCAGCTTACCCCTACCGCCCTCAAAGAGCTGGGACTGGAAGCCGTGCTGCGCGACATCTGCCACGATTACAGCAACCGCCAGCTACGCATGCACTGCTGGGTAGCCGCCTTGCCCACGGCAATGCACCTCACCCTGCAGCTGGCTATATACCGCATGGCGCAGGAGCTGGCCAACAACATTGTGAAACACGCCGATGCCACGGAGGCCTGGATGCACGTGCGCATGGAGCAGGACAATATTATTCTGGAAGTTACCGATAACGGGCGCGGTTTTACTCCCGAGCAAACCAAAGCCAAGGGCATTGGCCTGCGCACACTACATGATCGAGTAAACCTGCTTAATGGCACCCTGCACATTGATTCTACCTCGGAACACGGTACCAGTATTCGCATTGAGGTGCCGCTGACCGGGCCTTTATACCCCCTTGCTACCATTATCTCTTAATCCTTTTAGGCCGCCCTGGTCACGCTTTCTACCGTACATGAGTATATCAGCCAATTCTACCGCGGTTTCCCCGCAGGCATTAAGCTTTAGTCGCCTATTTTCACCTACTGCCATGATCAGGATATTTTTGGTTGATGACCACACTATTGTTCGGGAAGGGCTGCGGGCTGTTTTAAGCACCGAGCCCTCGCTGGAGGTAGTAGGCGAAGCCAATAATGGGCAGGAGCTTTTAGAACTGCTTCCCACTATCCCCACTGATGTGGTATTGCTGGATATGAACATGCCCGTACTGGATGGCCTGGCAACCACTACCCGCCTGCGGGAAGAGTTTCCCGATGTTCGGATTCTGGTTCTCTCCATGATCAGCCACGAACGCAGCATTGGGCAGCTGCTGGAAGCCGGCGCCCAGGGCTACGTGCTGAAGAATGCCGACCGGGGAGAAATTATTGTGGCCATTCATACCGTGGCAGCCGGCAAGCAGTTTCTGTGCAGTGAAGTAGGCCTGACCATGCTGCGCAAAGTGCTGACCATGGAAGCCAGTACCCCTGAAGAAGAAAAAAAGCCCGGAGGCCTCTCATTCCGGGAACGGGAAGTATTGCAGCTCATTGCCGAAGGCATGACGACCAATGAAATTGCCGAAAAACTCTTCACCAGCCGGCGCACCATTGAAACTCACCGGCAAAACCTGATTGAAAAAACGAAAGTAAAGAACACGGCGGCCCTCATCCGGTATGCCATGGAACAAGGTATCATTCGGCACGATAAGGCCGAGTAACCCATTTCTGGTCTGGCAATAGGTTTTGTTAAGCTGGGAATAGGGCCCTTTTGGTGAGGTATATTTATTATATAACGGGATACTTTCCGCAGCCACTGCTCAGGTCCGTATTTATCCTGATGATGAGCTAAAACCCGCTGTCCAGCCTCAGTAAAAGTCGGTATTTTGCTTATAATGAGGCATTTTACTACCTAAAAGAGCAACCATTCGGAGAAAGAAAGGCGTTAAGGTAAGACAAGTTTTTCCACCTTAAATCCCTTTTTATCATGCCAAACTCAAAAGGAAATAAGCGCGGCGGCAGTTCTGAGCAGCATGCCGCAGCCAGCCGCAAAGGCGGCATGGCAAGCAGTGGTGGTAATGGCCATAATAACAGCAACAAAGGCAGCAGTAACCGCGGCTTTGCCGCCATGGACCCCGAAGAGCAGCGGCGCATCGCCAGTGAAGGCGGTAAGGCCTCGCACGAAAGTGGCCGTGGCCACGAATGGACTTCAGCAGAAGCCCGCGAAGCCGGCCGTAAAGGCGGTATGGCCAGCCATGGTGGTGGCAACCACGGCAGCAGTGGAAGACAAGGTGGCAGCAGCCAAGGTGGCGGACGCTAGTTAAAAGCTACCGTTGCCTTTAAAGCCTCAACTACCGAACCAGCATAGCATGTACGCTCAATCCCAAGGGGGAAAGCCCCGGGATTTCGTCCCAGGGCTTTCCTAATTCTTTCTCATAAGTTATTCATGCAGTTTCTTCGCTATGCCTGGTATGCTTGTCCCACCTCCGGCAGCTTACTTTATTTAGCCGTTTTTGCCGGCAATCGTTGCCTAGTACAGTGGCAAATCACACGTCCCGTGCGGGGTTGCCGCGAAGAAAAGCCAACTGCTGGTATTTGGCAGCAAATAGAAGAAACTCCGCCTTTACTAGAAGCTGCCCGTGTGGGGCGCTGCTTTCTCCCCGGTACCGCCACGGAAGGATCCCACTCCCAGCGGTTTCAGCAGGCCTTAAATAGTGGTCGGCTACTCCTGCAATTGATTGACTCTGTATCGGGGGCCGTTAACACGTATTCCCTGATTCGGATGCGTACCGGCGGTACCGCCTGGCTGTTTGGGGAAGTATTTTATTTACCTTATGCTGCTGCCACTTCTAAGCCTGTTTCGGCATTGGTTTTGCGGTAGCCTGACCCGCTTTCTGTTTTACCTCCCGCATATTTATGTAATAAGATAAGAGAGTGTTAGAGCTTAATACAGTACCCTATTTCTATGGATCTCCCGGCGTCGGCAAATCATTTGCCGGCTGTTCTTCCTGGTTCACATTAGGTACGCGCTACAGGTAATTCATCCACAAATGATTTTATGAGCTGCCAATGCCTGAATGTGCTTAACTGGATGGAGTTGTATAGCTGATGAAGAAGCATCAGCCCTTGTATTAATCTCTCTCCTACTTACTTATTCTACAGCATATTTATGTGTTAATTATCCAAGCAACACTTTATGATTTAGAAGAAAAGCCTGGTTAAGTCGCAACTGACACATTGCGGGTTAGCCAGGCTTTTTTGTTGGCTGATTACTAATTTCAGGCCTCTTATCTCCTTCGGGCTAACACCAGAATAGTCACCGGAGCACGGCTTCAAATATGTTTAGTGCTTAATCCGGGGAAGCCTGATATTGCCTTATTAAAGGCCTTACTGTCCAGAATGCGCACGGGCGGCAGCATACAACCTGAAGCGTAGTCGGCACGTAGAAGCCGGACTCGTCTTTTACCCTAGTAAATGGCTTCTCCTGAATTCACTCCTTTTCCACCCGATCTGCCCCCTGCCGAGCGCCAGGCGCGCCTCAAGCGGCAGAGCCACGTTACGTGGGGAGTAGCCATTGCTACCATAGCCGGAGCCGCCCCCAGCCCCATAGTGCTGGACGCCCTGCAAGGCTATATTGATGGCGAACAAAGCCTGGAAGACCTGATGGCGTTGTATAACCCGTCTGAAGCAGACACCCAGGCCCTGGCTGCCACGGTCCGCCGCGAGAAGTTTACCCGCTAATTACTCCCAGCTTATCGGCCTGTATTCGGCATCTAAACGAGTACGGAATCTACTGCACATCTACCTTACTACCTTGGCGTATTCGGGGTTCATTGTGGGTACCACCGTGGGCACGATCAACAAAAAAACCACTCAGCAAATAAGCTAAGTGGCTTTTTTAATGGCGTGGCCCCGTTTGGATTCGAACCAAAGACCGGCTGCTTAGAAGGCAGCTGCTCTATCCAGCTGAGCTACGGGGTCAAAAACAAATAGCCGCCCGCCCCAAAGGTGGGCTGACGGCTATTCGAAGGGTCGGGGTGGCAGGATTCGAACCTGCGGCCTCCTGCTCCCAAAGCAGGCGCGATACCGGGCTACGCTACACCCCGAAAAAAATTCAGAACCCTGGTGTGGGAATCCTGAACTACACATGGTGCGGAGAGAGGGGGATTCGAACCCCCGGTAGCCTTTAGAGCTACGGCAGTTTAGCAAACTACTGGTTTCAGCCACTCACCCATCTCTCCAGATATGAGTCTCTTCCGGTTAAAGAGTGCACAAATATACGACTAGGTAACAGAAACCAATACTTTGGTTGAAAATATCTACCTCAGATATTCCTTCTGCGGCCACAATCAGGCTGTTATATTTGTCGCAATGGTGCAGCTTACCTCAGTACATATATGAATTGGGCCTATCCCTGGGGGTGGCCGGAGGTGGTAGCCATCGTTTTAGTGGTAGTACTCTACACCGGATTTGTCCTGCGCACCCGCCGACTGGCTGCGCCCTTTGGGCAGCGGGGCTGGCGGCTGGCGTGGAAACTACCTTTGCGCCTGACTTACTTTGCATTGCTGCTGATAGCACTGCTGGGGCCCGCCTATGGCGTGACCAAGCAAGCAGTGCGCACAGCTGGCAAGGATGTATGGCTGCTGGTGGACTTGTCGCGCTCCATGGATGCGCCGGATGTAGCCCCTACCCGCCTACAGAAAGCCCGGGCCGAGCTTTCCCGCCTGGTCAGCCGCTTTCAGGCCGACCGGATCGGGCTCATCGTATTTTCTAATACGGCTTATGTGCAGTGCCCCCTTACCTACGACCAAGGCGCGTTGCAGCTTTTCCTCTCTACCCTGCAAACCAATCTGGTGCCCGGGGGCAGCACGGATCTGGCACCGGCGCTGCAGCTGGCCCTAAGGCGCTTTACCGCCAATCCGCGGGCCCAGGGAGCCCCGCCCCGCGCGCTAACGCTGGTGCTGGTGAGCGACGGTGAGGATTTTGGCGAGAACCTGGAGCCCGTGCTGCGGGAGTTGTCGCGCACCGGGGTGCATTTGTTTACCGTGGGAGTAGGCACCACAGAAGGCAGCCGCATTCCCAGGGCGGGCGGCGGCTTTGTGCGGGATGCCAAAGGCCGGGATGCCGTAACCCAATTGCAGCCCACGGTGCTCCGCCGGCTGGCTGCGCAGGCCGAGGGGCAATACTTTGAGCTGAGCGACCAGCGCAATGAGTTTCCGCAGCTGGTAAATGCGCTGAACCGCGTAGAAGGCAAGGCAGAACAGGTACGCACGGTTTCCGTGGCCGATAACCGGTATCGATACCCGCTCCTGCTGGCGTTGGCTTTCATGATGCTGGATGTAATAGTAACGGTGAGAGTGATTCGCCCATGAGAGCCACGCTGCTTTTTCTGCTGGTACTGCTGGGGGGCTGGCGCGGCCTTACCTGGGTGCACGACCGTAACGAAGCCGTGCGGGCCGGTACGCAGGCCTATGCCCAGCAGAATTTTGCGCGGGCTGCGCAGGAGTTTCGAAAGGCCCTTGTGGCCGAAAAAGCCTCTCGCCCTACGGAAGCTATTCTCCTGAACCTGGCCCATGCCAGTAACCGGGCCGAGCAGCTTCCGGCCGCCCGCGCCTACTACGGTCGGCTATTAACCAGCCCGGTACCCCGAGTGCGCAGCGTGGCGCATCAGCAGTTGGGCGTGCTGAGCGCGCAACGGGGCGATTATGCCCAAGCCGTGCGCCTCCTGCGGCTGGCGCTGGTGGCCAACCCTACCAATGCCGCGGCCCGCTACAACTACGAAATAGTTAGCCGGTTCCTGAAACGCCAGCCCGACCCTACGATTCCGCCCCCGCAGACCGATAAGCCGGAGTCCCCCAAGCCAAAACCACCCGCCGACAAGAAAGCCGACGACAAAGAGCCCAGCCAGCAATCCAAGCCGAAGCCGGGCCAGGACCGGCCGGGCGAAGCGAATGACGAAAACCAGCCGGATAACCCGGACCAGCCGCCCCAGTCCCGCCCCAACGCGCAAGGCCAGCCTAAGGCGCAGCAGCCCGGCAACCCGGCGGGAACCGGTGCCGATGGCAGCGTGAAACCCGGCGCGGGCCCCGAAAAGCAAATGGCCCAGGGCCAGCAGCCAGGCAATACCCGCGGGCTCAGCTCCTCTGACGCGCCAGGCGCAAATAGAGGGGCAGGCACGGAAAATGCCGCCACTGACGCCGCTCAAATGAAAACCCAGCGGGCGCGCCTCCAGCAAATGCAGCTAAACCCCGCGCAGGCCCGGCAGATTCTGGACGCACTGCGCGCCACTGAGCAGCAGTATATTCAGCAGCTGCCCCGCAAAGCACCCCCGAAAGCGTCCTCGGATAAACCAGCCTGGTAGCTGGTATCGGCTTCCATTAAATAGCCCAAAAATGCCCTGGCGCAGGTGCTTGTAATCGGGTGCGTTGGCTAAGCCGACGCAGAAGCGTACTTTTATCCGCCGGAAGAGCCCACGCGGCCTTTCCGGCATTCCCTCACCCCCACCCAACCCTCTATATGCAAATTAAAGAAGTAGTAATCGTTGCTGCGGTGCGTACGCCCATCGGTTCTTTTGGCGGCAGCCTGGCTTCCCTCTCGGCTACTGATCTGGGCGCTATTGCCCTGAAAGGCGCGCTGGAGAAAGCCGGCGTCGATCCGAAAGAAGTGCAGCAGGTTATCATGGGCAACGTTATTTCGGCCAACCTGGGCCAGGCTCCGGCACGCCAGGCCGCCAAGAAAGCCGGCCTGCCCGATACCGTAGAGTGCACTACCGTGAATAAAGTATGCGCTTCCGGCAGCAAAGCCATTATGTATGCCTCCCAGGCCATCATGCTGGGTCAGGCCGATGTGATTCTGGCTGGCGGCATGGAGAGCATGTCGAATGTGCCTTACTACCTGGATAAAGCCCGTTTTGGCGCCAAGTACGGCCACGGCCAGATGATTGATGGCCTGGTGCGCGACGGTCTGTGGGACCCTTACCACGACTACGCCATGGGCAACGCGGCCGATAACACGGCCAAGGAAATGAACATTACCCGCGAAGAGCAGGATGCTTTTGCGCAGGAGTCGTACACCCGCAGCGCCAACGCGGCCAAAGCCGGCAAAAAGAAGGATGAGATTGTGCCCGTAACGGTAACCGTGCGCGGCAAATCCACGGTGGTGGAAGACGACGAGGAGTACACCAAAGCCGACTTCGCCAAGTTTGCTACCCTGAAGCCTGCCTTCACGAAAGAAGGCTCGGTAACGGCAGCCAACGCCTCTACCCTGAACGACGGCGCCGCCGCCGTGCTGCTGATGAGCCGCGAAAAAGCCGAGCAGCTGGGCATTAAGCCGCTGGCTATTATCCGGGGCTTCGCCGATGCGGAGCAGGCACCCGAGTGGTTTACGACCACCCCTTCCCTGGCTATTCCAAAGGCGCTGAAAAATGCTGGTCTAGATGCTAAAGACGTTGATTTCTACGAAATCAATGAGGCTTTCTCCGTGGTTTCGTTGGCTAACAACAAGCTACTGAATCTGGAAGGCACTAAGGTAAACGTGTACGGCGGTGCCGTATCGTTGGGCCACCCACTGGGGGCTTCCGGCGCGCGCATCGTTACTACCCTGCTGAACGTGCTGCAGAATGAAGGCGGCAAGATTGGCGTAACAGGTATTTGCAACGGCGGCGGTGGCGCCAGCAGCATTGTACTGGAGAAAATCTAACCCTGAATTCCACTGCCTGAGCGGATAGTCCGGCATATCGTGCTTTCATCTTCGGCGTTAAAAGCCCTGCGGCAATTTTTGCGGCAGGGCTTTTGTTTTCATTCTAAATCTGACTGGCCCTACGGACTAACTCGGCCAGGCACAGCTTGAAAAATACTTTTCTATTTCCTCCGTTCTTGCGGCTATGAAACTACTTGCCTTTGCTTTCCTGCTGGTGCTCTCTACAACGGCAGCACAGGCCCAGAAGCTCCGCCGAATCATCACCTATCAGGATTCTTCCCGCCAGCGTATCCGGGAGGTGTACTCGGCAACGGTAGGGGCCGATACCGTTATGGAGGGTCCGTACAAGCGGTTTTACCGCTCGGGCAAGCTGGAGGCGCAAACCCGCTTTACAGCCGGTAAGCGCGACAGTGCCTACGTGGAGTTCTTTGAAACCGGCAAGCCCCGGCTGGAGGTCACCTACCAGCAAGGGCAGCGGCAGGGCCCTTTCAAAACGTATTATAAAACCGGGCAGCTGGCCCAAGAGGGCACTTATGAGAACGACCAGCCTTCCGGCACGCTTACCTACTATCATCCCAACGGCGAGGTGAAGTTGAAAACCACGCTTGCCAAGGGCCAGCCCAGCGGCGTGGTGCAGGAGCTGTACCCCTCGGGCAAGCCCCGGTCGGAAATCACTTATGTCAATGGCCAGGCCAGCGGGCCGGTGAAAACCTACCACCCCAACGGCCAGCTGCAGAGCGAAGCTACCTACCGCGGTGGCCTGCTCACCGGCTCCTACAAAACCTATTATGATAACGGCCAGGTAGAAACCGAGGTGCTGACGGACAAAACAGGCCGGGGCTCTTACAAGAGCTACTACCCTTCCGGAAAACTCCGCACCGAGGGCACGTACGTAGCGGCCGCGCAGGCCAACCGGGCCGTGAAAAACCCGCTGGGCGATGATATGACCAAAAACACGGCAGCCCTCTCCACTCCTACTTCCAACCTGGATGGCCCGGCCAAGGCCTACTACGAAAGCGGGGCGGTGAAAAGCAAGATGAACTACCGCAACGGGGTCCTCACCGGCAGTACCCAGAACTTCTATCCCTCCGGCAAGCTGGAGCAGGAAATTGAGTACGCCAACCAGGCCCGCGACCGGAAGCTGACCATGTACCAGGAAGATGGCTCCGTGCGCGAAGAGCAGCAGTTTAAAAACGGACAGCCCGCCGGCACCTGGCGCACTTTCTACCCCGGCACCAAACAGGTAAAAACCCAGACCAGCTATGTAAATGGCCGCTTGAGCGGAGAACAGCTTTCTTACTACCCCACGGGTACCGTGGAGAGCCGGGTAACCAATGAAAACGGCCACGCCACCGGCCTGAAGCAGGAATACTATGCCTCGGGCAAGCTGAAAGCGGAAACCACCTATGTGAAAGGTCTTCGCCTGGGTGCCTACAAACAGCTGCGCGAAGATGGCACCCTGGAAGTAACCGGCTCCTTCCGCAACGACCGGGAAACCGGCCTCTGGACGTATTTTGGGCCAGATGGCAAAACCGTGAAGGAAAAGAAAACCTACCGCAATGGGCAGGTAGTAACCCCGGGCACCAAATAAACCGGAGCATTTCCTCTGCCTCGTAAGCGGGCCTCCTGGGGAGGCCCGCTTTTTTTATGCACTCAGGCAACCCTTTGCAGGAGGCATTCATCTGACCTACGCCAGCCGGAGCCTGCCTTCTATACTCTGTCACCGCAGGCATCTCCGCACTGCATGATGCTTGCAAAAACTAGAACAGCAGCAGGAAAATAGGTTTCTGATTTTTCAGCGCACGGCGGTAGCACAAAAATCAACTATTTGTCAATCAACAACTTAACAGATTATTATACTGATTAGCAAAATTTTTCAATACAGTACCTTGCGTCACAAAGTACTGTATCCTATATTTGTTCCATCAACTTCACTATAGCATTGAGGTAGACCAGTTTCCAAACGGGAGACATGCCGCCGAGGTAACATCCGCAGCCGCTGGCTGCAGCCCGGGCTAACCGCCAGAGCTTCCTTTCCCTTCTGAGTTTTAGAACCCCTGTACGGGGCTCCAGCGGTACCGCGGCCGACTGGGACAGCCCCTTATTGCCTGTTTCTACCCTCCACTCCCTTTCTGACTTATGAAAACACAACTTCTCCCTGGCCGGGCACTTTGGTGCCTGGGGCTCCTGCTTATGTTCTTTCCACTGGGTCTGCGCGCTCAGAATACTGGCTCAGTTTCGGGCAAACTGATGGACCAGGCCACAAAGCAGGCTTTGCCGTTTGTGAACGTGGTATTGCTGCGGGCCCAGGACTCTACGCTGGTAACCGGGGCGCAAACCACCGAAGATGGCGCTTTCCTGCTGGAGAAAGTGGCGCTGGGACGTTATATGCTGCGCGCTACAGTTATCGGCTATCAGCCTATTAAGCGCACCATAGTGCTGGCCGCGGAAGCGCCGTCCCTGCAGTTGGGCACGCTGGCACTGAACCCAATCGTAACCCAGCTGAAAGGGGTGACGGTGACGGGCCAGAAGGAAACGGTGCAAAACGAGTTGGGCAAGCGCGTCATCAACGTGGAAAAGGATCTGAGTAGCGTGGGCGGCACTGCAGTTAACGTGCTGCAGAATGTACCCTCGGTGGCGGTGGATGCCAATGGCACCATCAGCCTGCGCGGCTCCTCCAACCTCACTATTCTGATTGACGGCAAGCCCAGCGGCACGAGCAACGGCGGCAGCGGCTCCAAGCTGGACCAGATACCGGCCTCGCGCATTTCGCAGGTCGAAATCATCACCAACCCCTCGGCCAAGTATGATGCCTCTGGGGCGGGTGTGATTAATATTATCACCAAGAAAGAGCGCAAAAACGGTATAAACGGGCAGGTGGGGCTGGTGGTAGGCAACGGGGAGAAGTATGCTCCCACCTTTAGCCTGAATCGCCGCCAGGGAGCGGCCAACTGGAACTTCAGCTACAACGGCCGCGACCAGCGCTTCTCGGACAAGTCTCGCGGCACGCAAACGGCTTTGCTGCCCACTGGCGAAACCATACGCACCAGCCAGGAGGGCTCTGGCGTTGAGCGGCGCATGAATCACTCCCTCAACCTGGGCGTGGAGTATGATCTGAATGAGGAGCAGAACCTGAGCTTCAGCCTGTCGCCCTCCATGGAAGGTGAGCGGAATCTGAACAAGCAAACGCTGACTACAGCCATTAACAACGAGCAGCAGCCCAACCAGCTGGGGCAGCAGGCAGTAGATGTGGATGTGCTGGTATGGAATGCCGATGCCTCTTACCGCCGGACATGGAAAGAGCAAAAAGGACGGGAGCTGTCCTCTAATGCCGGTTGGGTCAAGATAACGGCCGATGTACCGTTCACGCAACGGCTGAGCGACGCGCCTTCGCAGCGTCAGGAGTTTGCCGTGAATGCTACTATTGCCTATGGCACGCTGGATTATGTGCGGCCCCTGGCCGATGGCAAAAGCCGCCTCGAAACCGGCCTGAAGGTGCAGACCACCTGGAACGATGGCTCCGCCGACCAGCTCACCGCGCCCACCGACCGTCCCAACGACTTCGTGCTAAACCCCGCCCGCGCCATTCAGTACGACTTCCGGGAAGTGCTGCCGGCGGGTTATGTGACTTACCAGCGCCCCCTGGGCAAAAACTATAACGTGCAGGGCGGCCTGCGGGCCGAATACACCAATCTATCGGGTGCCGTGCAGGGTGGTCAGGGCCAGGTGAAACTGGACTATCTGAGCTTTTTCCCTTCCGCCACCCTTAGCCGGGAGCTGGGCAAGGAGCCCGGCCAGAACCGCCTGCAGCTGAGCTATGCCCGCCGCATCAATCGGCCCAACTTTATGCAGCAATTGCCCTTCCAGCTTTTCCAGGATGCCCGCAACTACCGCTTAGGCAACCCCTCGCTGCGCGCTGAATTCAGCCATAACGTAGAGCTGGGCCAGCAGCTGAACCTAAGCAATGGCACTGCCCTCACGGGTACTTTATTCGGCCGTTTCACGGATGATGTGATTCAGCGCATCCGCACCATTGATACCACGGCTACGCGCCTGAACCAGGCCGGCATTGTAACCGCCGAGACTTACCGCAACGTGGGCCGCACCACCAACCTGGGAGCCGAAATGACTTGGAACCAGCCCCTGGCCAAATGGTGGCGCGTGGGCCTCACCGGCTCCCTCTACCGCAGCCAGATTGCCAGCAATGCTTCCGTTGACAAGCAGCGCAGCGCGCTGGCAGGCACCCTGCGGCTGAACAACAGCTTCACGCCCCGCCCCTCCCTGGATGTACAGCTCACCGGCTCCTGGCGCTCGGCCACGCTCACGGCCCAGGGCCGGCAGCTGGCTTACGGCGGCCTGGATGTGGCCGTGCGCCAGCGCCTGTTCCAAGACCGCGCCGCCCTCACACTGCGCGTATCTGATTTGTTTGACACCCAGGTAAGCCGCTCCGAGATTGACACGGAGACTTTGCAAACCACGGCACGCTATAAAAACGAAACCCGCGTGGGCTGGCTGGGCTTCACCTGGTACATAGGGGCTACCAAGCCCCCCAAGAAAATTGAGCAGCTGCAGAATGGTGGTGGCGGCTTCGGTGGCTAATTTTCAGCGTGATTAATCCCAAAAGTGCCCCGGCCGGTAATAAACCAGCCGGGGCACTATGCTTATGGGCTTTTAGCAGCTGGTCCCCATGGGGCGTTCAGCGGATAATCACCTGTATCACATCAATATGCGGTTGACGCGCCGGGAAGCCAGCTGTACTTTTGTGCAACTACTTCTCAATAAAAAACCAGAGATGAGCGTTCTACCATCAGCGGCCTGCTCCTTGGGCGCGGGAAATCAACCCGCCAGCTGGACAGAAAGATTCGAAGAAATATTTTTCTGTTTTCAGGCAACCCTCCCCATCGGTTGCTCATCTAATACCACAGAAAGCCAATCGGCTTTAGCAGACTAAAACCCTGTTCCCTCCTTCCTTTCCCAGATTTATACTCATCGTTCCTCCACTTCATCCCCTCTGGAACGGGTAAAAAACAGAAGCAGAAAAAAAATATCAAAGGTACCTTGCAAAACATAGTACTAAATATTATCTTTGATCTGTACTTCAAGCCCACCCTCGCTGCTGACACCTGTCACGGCAGAGACTGGGCCCCGGCCTTCGGGCTGGAATAGTTCGGTTGGTAACCAAGGGCTTCTGTCCCGCACTGGCCGGCAAAACTTGTCACTAACAACAGGGCTGCGGAGCCCGCCCAGCGGAACCGCGGCTGCTTCGGCACTCTTCAGCCCTATCACGCACTTCCATTCTTTGTCCTTTCTGAGCTATGAAAACCTCCTTTTTGAACCGCATTTCTTTGGGCATCATCCTGGCACTTACTGGCCTGCAGGTATCGGCCCTCACTTTCTACAACGGCAAAGTTTCGGGCGTTATCCGTGATGCTGAGACCAACGAGCCCATTCCCAGCGCCACAGTAGCTATTCTGCGTGCCGAAGACAACGCCCTTATCCGCACGGTTTCCACCAATGCCGATGGCTCTTTTAGCGTAGATAAGGTTCCTTTCGGCAAATACAAAGTAACCACTACGGTACTGGGCTTCCGCCAGCACAACCCTGCTTTTGTGGTGAATGGGCTTACTACCCGCATTGCCATGGGCAACGTAGCGCTGCAGCCGGTATATGCCAGCCAGTTCCGGAAAGATGCTCACGTGAAACCTGAAGCAATGGCTGTTAAAGCCCCGGTAGCAACCCGTCAGGGCTCCTAAGCTTCCCTTCCGGCGTTCCGCCCACTCAGGCATCTCTGCCGCCCGTCCTGGTGTTTCCCTCGCGAAACCCCACGGCGGGCGGCCTGCGTTTCCCCCTATTCAAACTGCGCATAGGGTTTTCGGTGGAAAGTATGCTAGGTTTATAGGCATGACGGCGGCCCTGGCTTTTCTGCTTTTCCTGCTCACGGGCACTCTGGTACCGCGCAACCACCAGTTCCGGGAAACGCCCCAAGGCATTCCGGTTTATGTGGTGTCCAATGGGTTTCACACTGAGATTATCGTACCCCTGCGGGAGCCGCGCACCGGGCAGGACTGGCTCCTGAGCTTACAGGATACCAGCCTGAGCCAGCAGTTTACCTCCAATCAGTACATCGGCTTTGGCTGGGGCAACGAAGGCTTTTACCGCGCCTCCTACGGCGGCCGATTCCCCGGGCCGGGCATTATTCTGCGCGCTTTGCTGCCGGCTCCTACCTTGGTGCATGTTTCCTTTTACCCTGGGGCGCCGCAACCTGCGCGCCGGGTAATCAGCCTGCATATTTCGGAGGATGAATACCGCCAGCTGTGCGCCGGGCTGCGGTCAACTTTTGCCGCGGCCACCACGCCGCCCCGGCGCAGCACCGCACAGGACGTTTTCTTTCAGGGCAGCGGCCGCTACCATGCTTTTCATACCTGTAACGACTGGACCAACCGGACCCTCAGTTCGGCTGGTGTGCGGGCAGCCTGGAAAGCTCCTTTCGCCTTTTCAGTGCTGTATCAGCTACGCCGGGCAAGGCGACTTTCCCCTTAGCCAGGGAGAAGTACTGCCAGCCTATATCTAAAATTATTAGTTGGTTTTAACATAAATAAAATATAACTTTATTATTATGATTTATATTTTACTATCACTGATTCACCTCCTCTTTTAATTTCATTTTCTGTACTTAAATAGCTGATATATAATGTTTTTTAACTATATATTAGTTAAAACATATGTACATATATAATCCAGAAATTACAAACCTAACTGTCACTTTTCTCATGGCGCTTACGTTAAAGGGCCATGCTAGATGTACAGCGTGAATTACTCCCGGATAGCTACCTGCTCATTGTAGCTCCGGAAACAACCGATGCTCCCGAGCATAAGCTGGCGCGTGGCCTGCACCGGGCTACCCGGAGTGGCCGGCGCCTTATTTGGGTTGACTGCAGCTTACTGAAAGAGATACCCATTGAAGCCATTGACCTGCTGCTGGCTTATGATTTCCATTTGCGCCAGCAGAGCCGGGAGCTGGTGCTTTGCCACCTGCCGGAATCGGCACTAAATTATTTTAGCGGCATTGCACCTACTCAGCGGCCGGCTTTGGCGGCCAACCTGCTCGATGCCCACGGCATATATTTCAACGGCTCCCTGGGCTAAAACCCATAGCAGCCCTTAAGCCAGAAGAGAAGCCCGGGCGGTTAGTTACCCGGGCTTTTTTGTGGGCTTTGCCGGCTGGCAGCTTCCTGGCTGCAGAGCGGCTAGTCTAAAAGGGCTGTCCTGCATTACCCGCGGCAACGCTACCAGATTGCGGCAATTAGCGAGTACCTTCGCGGGCAAATTTTCGCATCCTGAGACGAGACGATGAGCGTTCAGAAACCCAGCATTCCTAAAGGTACCCGTGATTTTGGCCCGGCCGTGGTGGCCCGCCGCAACTATATATTCGGCGTTATCCGGCCCGTGTTCGAGAAGTTCGGCTATGCCCCGCTCGAAACGCCGACCATGGAAAACCTATCGGTGCTCACGGGGAAATACGGCGACGAAGGTGATCAGCTGCTGTTTAAGATTGTGAACTCCGGTGATTTCGCCAAAGACGTTACCGCCGATGACCTGGCGGCCGGCTCCAAAAAAATCCTGCCCAAAATTGCCGAAAAAGGCCTGCGCTACGACCTCACCGTGCCCTTTGCGCGCTACGTGGTCATGAACCGGGGCACGCTCACTTTCCCCTTCAAGCGCTACCAGATTCAGCCGGTGTGGCGCGCCGACCGCCCCCAGCGGGGCCGCTACCGCGAGTTCTACCAGTGCGACGCCGACGTGGTAGGCACCGATTCTCTGCTCTGCGAGGCGGAAATTGTGCTGATGATGAGCGAGGTGCTGAACACGCTGGGCCTTACTGAGCACACCATTAAAATAAACCACCGCCGCGTACTGGGTGCCTTTTACCAGGCTCTGAGCGGCGAAGGCACCGAAACCGACCTGTTTGTAGCAATTGATAAGCTGGACAAAATTGGTCGGGAAGGCGTAAGCAATGAGCTGTTGGAGCGCGGTTTCTCGGCCGGCGCCATTGATACTCTGTTTCAGCTGCTAACAGTGGAAGGTGGTTTTGGCGAAAAGCTGCAGCGCCTGCAGGCAGCCTTTGCGCAGGCCGGCGTGCCCACCGAGGCCGATGGCCAGTACAAAGGTCTGCAGGAACTGCGCCAGGTGCAGGAGATACTGCAAGGCTTCGGCTTCACCCAGTTCGACCACCTCGAATTTGACCCCACGTTGGCCCGCGGGCTGAGCTACTACACGGGCTGCATCTTCGAAATCAAGATCAACAACGTGAACATGGGCAGCGTGAGTGGCGGCGGCCGCTACGATAACCTCACGGGCTCTTTTGGCCTGCCGGGCGTATCCGGCGTGGGCTTCTCCTTCGGCGTAGACCGCCTCTACGACTGCCTGGACGAGCTGAACCTGTTCCCGGAAGGCGCGGCCGCCATCACCCGCTGCCTGGTGGCCAATTTCGATGCCGACTCCATGGCCGGGATGCTGCCAGTGCTGCGCCAGCTGCGCGAGGCCAACGTGCCCAGCGAGCTGTACCCAGAAAGCACCAAGCTGGCCAAGCAGTTTAAGTACGCCGATGCCAAAGGCATTCCTTTTGTGCTGCTGCAGGGCTCGGAGGAGCGCGCCGCCCGGCAGTTTAAGCTGAAAGACCTGCGCACCGGGCAGGAGCAGCAGCTCTCCCTGGAAGATGTCATCCAACTCCTGACGAACGGTAACTAGCCCGGTACCAAAAACTCCGTTTGAATTACCCAACTTTGAAACCGGCGGGCCTCCTCCCCACTCAGGCCCGCCAGTTTTTCTGCGCTTCCCCGTTCTCCCCCACCCATGTCTGCTGATTTTTCGCTTACTCCCTCCCACCATTTCACCCTCCAGGAACTGGGCCAGCTGGTAGCCAGCGGCCGCCGCGTAGTCCTCAGCGACGAAGCCCGCCAGCGCATCGAAAGCTGCCACACCTACCTGCGGGAGCGGCTGGAGCATTCAGATGCCCCCATTTATGGCATCAATACCGGCTTTGGAGCGCTCTGCGATAAAAGCATTCCGCCCGCCGACCGGGAGCAGCTGCAGGTGAATCTGATGATGTCGCACGCCTGCGGCACGGGCGAGGAAGTGCCTAGTGAGCTGGTGAAGCTGATGCTGCTGCTGAAAGCCCAGAGCCTCAGCTACGGGCACAGCGGCGTGCAGGTGGCCACGGTGCAGCGCCTGCTCGATTTCTATAACCGCGACATTCTGCCGGTGGTTTACCAGCAGGGTTCCTTGGGTGCCAGCGGCGACCTGGCTCCGCTGGCGCATTTGTGCCTGCCGCTGCTGGGTTTGGGAGAAGTAAACTACCAGGGCTACCGCCTGCAGGCCGCCGATGCGCTGCACTTATTCAGCTGGGAACCGGTGCGGTTGGGCGCCAAAGAAGGCCTGGCATTGCTGAATGGCACCCAGTTTATGCTGGCTTACGGGGTACACAGCCTGATGCGCGCCCAGCGCCTGGCCCAGGCCGCGGATGTGATTGGGGCCCTGTCGTTGGAAGCGTTTGATGGGCGGCCGGAGCCGTTTGATGTCCGGCTGCACCAGATTCGGCCGCACGCCGGGCAGCTCACGGTGGCTGCGCGCATTCGGGAATTGCTGGCGGGCAGCGAGCTGCAGCAGCAGCCCAAAAAGGCCGTGCAGGACCCCTACTCCTTCCGCTGCCAGCCCCAGGTGCACGGCGCCTCCCGCGACGCCCTGGCCTACGTGGCCCAGGTGATGGAAACGGAGTGCAACGCCGTAACCGACAACCCCAACATCTTCCCCGAGGACGACACTATTCTTTCCGGTGGCAACTTCCACGGGCAGCCGCTGGCTTTGGCGCTTGATTTTATGGCCATTGCCGTAGCCGAGCTGGGCAGCATCTCAGAGCGCCGTACCTATCAGCTGATTTCCGGGCAGCGCGGCCTGCCGCCCTTCCTGGTGGCCGAGCCTGGCCTCAACTCGGGCTTCATGATTCCGCAATACACCGCCGCCAGCATCGTAAGCCAAAGCAAACAGCTGTGCACTCCGGCTTCCGTTGACAGCATTGTAAGCAGCAACGGGCAGGAAGACCACGTGAGCATGGGCGCCAACGCCGCTACCAAGGGCCTGCGCGTTATCCAGAATACGGAGCAGGTTTTGGGCATTGAGCTGCTGAACGCCGCCCAGGCCCTGGCCTTCCGCCGCCCGGCCCGCACCTCCCCGCAGCTGGAGCAGGTAGTAGAGGCTTTCCGCCAGAAAGTACCCTTCAACGGGCACGACCGGGTGCTCTACCCCGACCTGCACGCGGCCGCGGCCTTTGTGCGCACCTACGAGTGGCGCTAGAATTTGCCCTTCGTCTCTTACCTTCCGCTTTTGCGGCCGCTGCTATACTGCCTCCGTGCCGGCCGCGTTATGCCCATGGTGAAGCTTTTTACCCCATATTTTGTGCTGCTCTGGGCCCTGCTGCTGGCCCAGTGGCCCGCCCATGCGCAGGCTCCCTGTACCGACACGCCTAACTCCGGCGCCTGTTTCCGGGTGTATGATGCCGATACCCGGCAGCCGGTAACGGCCTTGTGCACGGGCCAGCGCATCCGCCTGCGGGACTGCAGCGGACGCCCCCTCGACCCCCGAAAAACCTACTACCGGCTTTCCACGGCCACCGTCTGCAGCTTTGCCGAAGGGGATACTGTGACCACGCTAACGGTTCCTGCTACCCCGGGCAATATCGTCATCACCCAAAACACCCCTAACCTGCTGGTACCTGGCACGGGCATTATCTACTCGCGCACCCTGCGGGTATATGCTGCTCCGGAACCGGTTTTCACCGTGGCAACCTGTGCCCCCGGCTTTGTGCAGGTATCCATTACCGACCGCACCTATGACCGGTTTACCGTGCAGTTGGGCAATGGCACACCGCAGCCTGCCAGCGCGGGCACCACTACCTATGCCGTTCCCAACGGCACTAACTCTGTTACCGTGCAGGGCAGCTATGCGGCGGCCTCTTTGTGCAGCGGCACCCGCACCATCAGCTTCACGCCCGCCGCAGCGCCCCAGATACCCCAGCTTAAGCAGCTAACGGTGCAGGGAAGCTCCCTGGAATTTCAATGGGGCACCCTGCAAGCAGAATATCAATATGTGCTGGAAGTGGCAGATGCAGCCAGTCCGGGTGGTTTTCGGCAGGTGGCGAATATCCCGGCGTCCAGCACCAGCCTAACGCTGCCCGCTGCTACTCTGCCCGGTTGCTACCGTCTGCGCCTCACCGATGCCTGCCAGTCTACCGGCACCCGGTATGTTTCTGCCACAGGCTGTACCGTGCAGCTTTCCGCTACCTCCGCCGATGGCCGCAACGAGCTGCGCTGGACTACCGGGGCAGCAGCCACCGGCTTTGAAATTACCCGCAACGGCACGCTGCTGGCTCGCACGGGCGCTGGCACCAGCGGCACCTACCTGGATAAAGACGTGGTATGCGGCATGGAGTACACTTACCGCATAACTGCAAGCAGCAACGGCGTGACTTCTGTTTCTGATGCCCGGACGCTAAAAACCGCTTCCACCCAAACTCCCCCCGCTCCCGTTATTCTGGCCTCGTTTGATTTACGCAACCGGGTAGAGCTAACGACCACCGACCCTGTTTCTCCGGGTAGCTCGGTGGTGTACACGCGCCTGCAGGATGGCACCAGCACTGTGGTGGGCACCGCCTCCGGTAAGCTGCTGGATTCCTTGGCGCTGTTATCCGTCGATACGCCTCCCTGCTACACCGCCCGGTTCCAGGACCCTTGTGGTAATACATCTGTAGCTAGCGCGTCGGTATGCCCGGTTATTCTGGAAGCAACGCCTACAAAAGATAATACCGATGCCGTGCAGCTGCGGTGGTCGGCGCTTAATGGTGCTGCTACGGCCACTTACCAACTACTGCTACTGGGCCCCGCCGGACAGGTTTTGCGTACCCAAACGGTTTCTGGATTCACGTATGTTGATCTGACTCCACCCACGGACCGGCAGGTGTTGCGTTACCGGCTGGAAGCCACTGCGCCCGGTGGCGGGCGCAGCTATTCCAATGTAGTATCCGTGACGCGGCCTTTACGGGTGGTGCTTCCCACGGCCTTTACGCCCAACGGGGATGGTCTGAACGATGTATTAGAGATAAAAGGACGGTTCATTACCACCTACCGGCTGGTTATCCGGGACCGAAACGGGCAGGAAGTGTTTACTTCCACCAGTCCGGCACAGCGTTGGGATGGGCGCATCAAGGGAGCTACCCCAGTGCCGGGCGTGTACGTATATCGGTTTGAAGCCGCTGATGAAATGGGGCAGCCTTTTGTCCAAACAGGCTCCGTCACCATTCTGCGCTAACGGCTGGTTGTCTGCGACACTAAGCGGGTGTAGCAGCTCATTTATGGCGGGCGGGTACCATGAACTACCTTTGCGCGTTAAAGCAGGCAACCGGCTGCACCTGGCTGGTATCTAAGAATACACACAACCACGCAACTAAACGAGAAGCATATGTTTGATATGATGGGCATGATGGGGAAGGTAAAAGAGCTCCAAGATAAAATGAAGCAGGCGCAGGACGAACTGCAGCACCTCACGGTTACCGCCGAATCGGGCGGGGGCCTAGTGAAGGCTACGGTGAATGGCCAGCGCCGCGTACTGAAGCTGGATATCGATGAAAG
This sequence comes from Hymenobacter sp. DG25A, assembly GCF_001280305.1. Taxonomy (NCBI): domain Bacteria; kingdom Pseudomonadati; phylum Bacteroidota; class Cytophagia; order Cytophagales; family Hymenobacteraceae; genus Hymenobacter; species Hymenobacter erythromyxa. The sequence goes on from NZ_CP012623.1 coordinate 1,792,676, forward strand.
CCTGCTCTCCGGCCCCGACCGCGACATGATGGCCGACCTGGTGGTAGCCGCCGTGAACAAAGCCCTGGAAGAAGTAGGCGAAAAAGCCAAGGAAGAGCTCAAGAACAAAACCTCCGGCCTGCTGCCCAACATTCCCGGCCTCGATTTCGGCAACCTTGGCCTCTAGTCAGCCCGCAGATAATGTAGGATCCTGCGCTGATGTAGCCGTCGTTATTCTGAACTGGAATGGCTTGCGCTGGCTGCAGCAGTTTCTGCCGGAGGTAGTGGCGCAGGCCGATGGAGCCACCATTGTAGTAGCAGATAATGCTTCTACCGATGAGTCGGTGGCCTGGCTGCGGGTGCAGTTCCCATCCGTTCGGGTGCTGGTACACGCTACCAACCTCGGTTTCTGTGAAGGCTACAACCAGGCGTTGCGCCAGCTGAATTTCCGGTACTATGTGCTGCTGAATTCGGATGTGGCCGTAACCCCGGGCTGGCTGCGCCCCCTGCGCCAGCTGCTGGAAGAGCGGCCGGCCGCGGCTGCCTGTCAGCCCAAAATCCTGGCCCAGCTACAGCCCACGCATTTTGAATATGCCGGCGCCGGCGGGGGCTACCTCGACCGGCTGGGCTACCCCTTCTGCCGGGGGCGCCTGTTTGATACCCTGGAGGAAGACCACGGTCAGTACAACGATGCCCGACCGGTAGCCTGGGCCTCCGGCGCCTGCATGATGGTGCGCGCCAGCGCCTGGCACGCGCTGGGCGGCCTGGAGCCGGAGTTCTTTGCCCACATGGAGGAAATTGACCTGTGCTGGCGCCTGCAGAATGCGGGCCATGAAGTCTGGTACCAAGGCGGCAGCACCGTTTACCACGTGGGCGGGGGCACATTGCACAAAAGCAACCCGCGCAAAACATACCTCAACTTCCGCAACGGGCTGGCCTTGGTGTACAAGAACACGGCGCCGACAGAGCTAACCAGCACCATGGTGCAACGCCTGTTACTGGACTGGGTGGCTGCTGCCCGGTTTCTGACCCAGGGGGCTACTGGGGATTTTAAAGCGGTACTACGGGCACACCGGGACGTGCTCAGGAAGCTTTCCTATTGGAAAACTCAGCGCCGGGCGGCCCGGCCACACCTTTCCGTAGCCCAACGGGCCGGCACCTACCAGGGCAGTCTGGTATGGGCATATTTTGTACAGGGAAAGCGGACGTTTGCGGAGCTACAAATCCCAGACGGTGCTGCGCTGCCGGCGCAAAGCCTGGCGCACGTTCATCCAGAACGCCAGCGCGAAGTAGAGCACCACGGGGGAGCCAAACGTGAAGAATGAGGCGTACACAAACGAGAGGCGCACACTGCTGGTAGAAAACCCTAGCCGCTCGCCCAGCGCATTGCAAACGCCGAAGCTTTGCTTTTCAATAAAGTCGGTTAGTCGTCTCATAGCCCTTACTATCAACAGCTGCCTTTAGTGGCTAACCCGGTCTAAGGTAACAAGATACGCCGTATGGCGCAACTTCTCCCGGCATTTTGCCCCAAGATACGCCCCTTATCAGGAGTTTTTCGTTTGTTGTCTGAAATTAGCCTACCACGTTTTCAATACATGATCAGCCTATCTGTGCGCATTGTACCACTTATTCTAGCGGCCACTCTTGGCGTCACCTTGTCGGGTTGTACGCTTACCCGGATGATGAAGGTTGCGGGTGAGGGTCAACAAATTACCGTTCAGCCTTCGGTGCTGGACACCAACGGCGAAAATGTTCTGTTTGAGGTGAAGGCGAAAGTACCCGCAGCGCACCTGCGCAAGGGGAAAGCCTACAACCTGAACCTTAGCTACCGCTACGATAATGGACTGCGGGAAGACACCGTGGGCCGCCTCAGCTTTGTATCCGGCGAGTACGTGTACGATGAGGACCGCAAAGACCAGCTGGTAGCAACCAGGCAGTTTTCGTTTCCCTTTACGCCCCGCAAAAACCCGGGCCAGCTGCTGGCCACTCCCGAAGCCCGCCAGTTGCGAAAGGGTGGCAAAGTGCGCACCGGCAAGCCTTTCCAGATAGCCCGCGGCATCGTCACCACCAGCCGGCTGGTGGTACGCCAGGATACACTTATACCTTACCTGCCGGAAACGGCCAGCCTGGAAGGGGGCGGCACCCGCGTGTTGCCGTTCTTTTTTGATACCGGCGAAAGCAAAATCCGCAATTATCTGGGCACCAACGTGGCCGCGCTGGAAGAATTCATCGAAGCCAATCAGAAAACCGAGCTGGTGATGGTGGTGGCCGGCAACTCGCCGGAGCCGGCCGAAACCAAAAACCCGCACCTGGCCGACCAGCGCGTGCAGGCCCTGGTGAAGTACTATAAAAACCGCGTCGACGTCAGCTCCTATCTGAACTCGGTGAAAGCTATTCAATTTGACACCCGCGCCTACCGCAACCGTTGGGACTTGTTCGTGAACAAGGTGCAGGAGTCGGCGCTGCAGCCGGCGCAGATAGACTCGGTGCTCACCATTCTGAACGAATCAGAAGGGACGTTTGCTGAGCGGGAGCTGCAGCTGCACCAGCTTTCCTTCTTCGATTATCTGGAGCAATACATTTACCCGGTAATGCGCTTTGGCACGGTGGCCGTGAAGTACAGCGCCCCCAAACGCTACGAATCAGAAATCTACCTGCTCTCCAAAAAGATTGTGGAGAAGCAGATGGAAGCCGATGCGCTGACGCCCGAGGAGCTGCGGTATTCGGCCACGCTCACGCCGCTGCTGGCCGAAAAGCAGCGCATCTATGAAATGGCCATTGCCACCACGGGCCGCTGGGAAGCCTACCATAACCTGGGCGTAGTGCTGGCTGCCCGGGCCGAAAAGGAAGTGAATCTGCGCGTGAAGCGGGCCTATCAGCGCCGGGCCGCTACTAACTTTACCCTGGCCGCACACCGCAACCCCACGGCCCTCACCTTCTACCGCACCGCCACCGCTTACCACCGCGCCGGCGACAAGCTGGAGGCCCTGCAGAACTACGACTACGCCATTAAGCTGGGCGGCCCCCGCCCTATTCTGAACAAGGTATTTGCCGATAAAGCTGCGCTGGAAATTGAAGTTGGTCAGCCCGATGATGCCCTGCGCAGCCTCAGCTTCAGCGACAAATCCTACCAGAATACCATGAACCGCGCGCTGATTTACCTGCTGAAGGAGAACTACGAAGGCGCAGCCCAGATTTACCAGGAAGCCCTCACCCTGAAGCCCAACGATGCTATGGCGTACTATTGCCTGGCCCTGGTAGCAGCCCGTCAGAAAGACGAAGCGCAAATGGGACTACACCTGCGCCGGGCCGTGCAGTTGGACCGCCAGTTTGCCCAGCGGGCCGTGGAAGACCTGGAGTTCCGGGATTTTGTCGCCAGCAAAACGTTTGTGGAGGCCTTGAAGTAGTGTTGCCTCCGGCATTTGCCCGTCCCGTCTGAGCGTTGTAGCTTTACGGGCCGGAAATCCTCCGGCTTTTTTCATTCTGATTTTTCGACTTTCTGTCAACTGACGACTATGCGGACCATCCAATTCCGGGAAGCCCTGCGTGAAGCCATGTCTGAAGAAATGCGCCGCGACCCGCGCGTATTTCTTATGGGCGAAGAAGTAGCTGAGTATAACGGCGCTTACAAAGTAAGCCAGGGCATGCTCGACGAATTCGGCCCGGAGCGCGTAATTGATACGCCTATTGCTGAGCTGGGCTTTGCCGGCATTGGGGTAGGCGCGGCCATCAACGGCCTGCTGCCCATCATCGAGTTCATGACCTTCAACTTCTCCCTGGTAGCTATTGACCAGGTGATTAACTCGGCGGCCAAGATTTATTCGATGTCGGGTGGTCAGTACTCCTGCCCTATCGTTTTCCGTGGCCCTACCGGCAACGCCGGCATGCTTTCCTCGCAGCACTCGCAGAACTTCGAGAACTGGTACGCCAACTGCCCCGGCCTGAAAGTGGTGGTTCCCTCCACCCCTTACGATGCCAAAGGCCTGCTGAAATCCGCCATCCGCGACGCCGACCCGGTGATTTTCATGGAGTCGGAGCTGATGTACGGCGACAAAGGCGAAGTGCCGGAAGAAGAGTACCTGATTCCGATTGGCAAAGCCAACGTAGTGCGTCAGGGCGACAGTGTGACGCTGGTGAGCTTCGGCAAAATGATGAAAGTAGCTTTGGCTGCGGCCGATGAGCTGGCGAAAGACGGCATCAACGCCGAAGTAATCGACCTGCGCTCGGTACGTCCTATCGACTACGACACCCTGATTGAATCAGTAAAGAAAACCAACCGCATGGTGGTGGTAGAAGAAGCATGGCCCCTGGCCAGCATCAGCTCGGAGCTGGCCTACATGGTACAGCGCCGCGCCTTTGACTACCTCGATGCCCCCGTAGTGCGCATTACCTGCCAGGACGTGCCCCTGCCCTATGCGCCTACCCTCATTGAGGCCTCGCTGCCCAATGTGGCCCGCACCGTAGCGGCTGTTAAGGAAGTAACTTATCAGAAAGCCTAGCTTTCCGCATTCCACTAACAAAAAGCCCCGCTGGTGTTTTCCGGCGGGGCTTTTTGTTTGATTTCGCAGAAGCGACGTTAGCTATGGAATGGGTTCCCCGCGCAGGAGGATTATCCTTTGATTTGGGCCCAAATTTGTAGTTTACGCATCCCTATCCATCACCCCCGCCCTTTTATGAATCACCGCTTACACTTACGCTTTGAGCAGTTGGAACAGGCTACAAACCGCCTGCTGGCTTCGGCAGCCGTTTTGGGAGAGCAGGCATACCAGTCGCCGGGTCCGGGCCATTGGTCGGCGGCCCAGGTAGTGCAGCATTTGGTAGTAGCCGAAACGGGTATTGGGCTGTATGTGGAGAAAAAAGTATTGCAGGCCGAAGGATTGCAAAAAGGCGGGGTGGCTTCGTTTCTGAAGTCACGGCTGCTGCGGGTGCTGCTGCGCCTGCCGTTTACCCGCTTTAAAGCGCCCACTTCGCTTACCAAGCTAACCCCGGAAACAGTTCCGCCGCTGGCGGAGCTTCGTGCTGAGTGGGAAGCCACCCGCCGCCGTATGGAGCGTACGCTGAACGAATACCCCGGCAAACTTATGGACCGGGCCATTTTTAAGCACCCCCGCTCCGGCATGCTCACCATCACCCAGACCATGGACTTCATGCTGGATCATATCCTGCATCACCAAAAGCAGATGGAGCGCATTACCAAGCAGGTAGCTCAGAAAGCCGTCAAGTAGAGTAGCAGTCAGCCTTAGACCTTTTCCTCGCTTTTTCGAACGATGTCGGCGTAGGAAGCGTGGCGGGAAAGCTGCCGCATAACGGCGGTTATTTCTACCGGCGGTACTGCCAGCTTTCGGGCGCGCAAATCCAGCCAGGCGCCATCTACGGTTACGGTGGCGGCTAGCCGGTCGTCGGCTTTGTAAATGCTGTGCACAATGCGCCAGCGGGTGCCATCTTCGTTGATGCCTGCCAGCTCGGCCGTAACGCGAATTACCTCGCTCAAACCCACTTCCTTGAAGAAGCGGGTGTCTTCCCGAAACAGAATGGGGCCAATGGCCAGCTTGGCAAATTGCGCCATGGTAAAGCCATGTTCGGCCAGGTACTCCAGGCGCACCTGCGCGGCATAATCGGTGTAGGCCGAGTGGCGCATGTGGATGTTGGGGTCGAGGTCGGCCCAACGGACGGTGTAGGTTTTCGCGAAGTCTGTCATGAACGGTAGTTTAATACGGCTAGCGCACGGTTAGACGCACTAAGTACTGTTCTTGTTCGTCCTCGGCCACAAATTCCACCTCGTAACCGGCGGCCTCCGCGTAGTCCTGCACAATGCCGGCGCCGGCAAAAAGCCAGTGAAAAGGTGCGCCGGTTTCGCCTTTATACGTCATGCGGTATTCTACCTCCCCGTGGTAGGGGCCGTTCAGGTTGAATACCAGGGCACCGTCTTCGTCCTCAAACAGATAAGCTATATCGGAGGAAGTAGCCAGAATCTGGCCGCCCGGTAGTAGCAGGGTGCGCGCATACGCCAGAAACTGCTCCAGCCCATCCAGAGTGCCTACTAGGCCCAGGCCGTTCATAAGCATCAGAATGGTATCGTAGTGCGCGGCCGGCACCGAGAACAGATCGTGGCAGGCTACTTCGCGCACGCCCCGCTCCTCCATTACCTGCACCGCCCCGGGCGATACGTCCACGGCTTTTACCTGAAAGCCGCGGCTTTGCAGCTCCAGGGCGTGGCAGCCGGCCCCGGCGCCCAGATCCAGAATACGGCCACGGCACTCCTCCAGGGCGGTGCGCTCCAGTTCCGGCATCTCCCAGAGGCTGCGAAAGAAGTACTGGGCCGGCAGCTCTTCGTCATCGGCTACGTTGGAATGCACCACCAGCGCCGCCTTCGGATCGGTGTTGTGGAGGTAAGCAAGCAGGGCGTGGCCCAGGGGGTCGGGAGAAGCAGTAGCAGACATGGGGCGAAGATAGAAAGGTTGACGACCAAAGTGGGCACCGTATCCTTTCGCGCCGGCTCTTCGTTGACATCAGCATTCCTCCCTTTTGCCTTTTCGCCATGTCCGTTAATCTAGATTACCTCGACCCTGCCCTCCTTCCGCTGGAAGAGAAAGTAGAAGCTTACCTCAGCGCCAAAGAAGACTTGCAGAAAGCCATTGTAGCCGCCCACACCCGGGAAGGCCAACCCGTACCGGAGGAGTTTGAACAGCGCTCTGCCGCCGGCTCCTTCGATCAGCAGGCAGATGAAGTGGAAAATGCGGTTGAAAATCTGCAGGCTGACCTGGCCATCCTGCGCCGGGAAATTATTGGAATGCTGCCCGTGCGCGATGAATGGGTGAAAGTAAACCTGGGCTACGGCCCCAGCCGTGTGGGGGCCTTCCGCAACGAGAAAAAACCGCTGCCCGAGGGCGAGGACGAGTACATTCTGCGGGTGGTGCAATAGGGCTACCCTATCAGGCACAAAAAAGGACGATACATAGTATCGTCCCTTTCACACAACCAAAACACCTAAAAAACTATTCTTTCGAGGAAGAAAAAGCAATTAAGGTGCCATAGTTGATGAGGTTTAAAAAAACTGTAAAATATTTATTGTTTACAGCAGCCCGATGTGCTGAGTACGAATCCTCACTTAACTGGAAAAAGCTTTCTGAAGCGTTTTAGCTGGTATTTACAAGCTCTACCGTTTGCCAACAGTTTCTCCTTAAACTCGGCGTGGCTACCTTGCACCCTTAATTAGAACCATGATGCAAGAGCCCAATCCTGAGTTTATGCGGGAGGCCATTCGCCTCTCAATAGAGAAGATGCAAGCCGGTTTTGGCGGCCCGTTTGGAGCCGTTATTGTGAAAGACGGCCAGATTATCGCCCGGGGCTTCAACCAGGTTACCAGTACCAACGACCCCACCTGCCACGCCGAGGTAGACGCCATTCGGAAAGCCTGCACCACGCTGGGCACCTTCCAGCTCGACGACTGCGACCTGTACACTTCCTGCGAGCCGTGCCCCATGTGCCTGGGCGCCATTTACTGGGCCCGTCCGCGCCGCGTGTTCTACGGCAACACCAAGCAGGATGCGGCCGCCATTGGCTTCGATGACCAGTTCATCTACGACGAACTCGAAAAGCCCCTCCCCGACCGCCAGATTCCCATGCAGCAATTGCTGCGCGAGGAAGCGCTGGCCGGCTTTCAGGCCTGGCAGCAACACGAGAGTAAGACGGAATACTAAATCACCGATTCGTCAGATTTTTTCGGATGCTCCGGATTTTGTGGATCACAGATTCTACGGATTGAATTGATCCCAAGCCAGTCCAACGAAAAAGCCTCGCAGTTTGCGAGGCTTTTTCGTTGGAAATTTATCGTTTACAAAATCCGGAGCATCCGAAAAAATCCGACGAATCCGTGATTTAGCGCATTCCGCCGCCGCGCATGCCCATCATGCGGGCCATTTGCAGCATGCCGCCTTTGCTCTGGCTCATTTTGTTCATGGTGCGCATCACTTTGCGCATATCCTCAAACTGCTTCATCAGGTTGTTTACCTGCTGAATATCGGTGCCGGAGCCTTTAGCCAGGCGACGACGGCGCGAGCCATTCAGCAACTCGGGCTGGGCGCGCTCTGCTGGGGTCATGCTCTTGATAATGGCCTCAATTGGCTTGAAAGCATCATCATCGATATCCACTTCCTTGATGGCCTTGCTCATGCCGGGAATCATGCCCACCAGGTCCTTCAGGTTGCCCATTTTCTTGATCTGCTCCAGCTGGGAGAGGAAGTCATCGAAGTTGAACTGGTTTTTGCGGATTTTCTGGTTGATGCGCTTGGCTTCCTCCTCGTCGAACTGCTGTTGGGCGCGCTCTACCAGCGAAATAACGTCGCCCATGCCCAGAATACGCTGGGCCATCCGGTCAGGGTAGAACATGTCCAGCGCCTCCATCTTTTCACCTGTGGAGATGAATTTGATGGGTTTCTCTACCACGGCGCGAATGGACAGGGCCGCACCACCACGGGAGTCACCGTCGAGCTTGGTGAGCACCACGCCGTCGAAGTTGAGCCGGTCGTTGAAGGTCTTGGCCGTGTTTACAGCGTCCTGACCCGTCATGGAATCGACCACAAACAGCGTTTCCGAGGGGTTGATGGCACGCTTTACGGCCTCAATCTCGCGCATCATCTGTTCGTCCACGGCTAGGCGACCGGCGGTGTCAATGATGACTACTTTCTTGTTGTTCTTCTTGGCAAACTCAATGGCGTTCTGCGCAATCTGAACGGGGTTTTTGTTCTCCACTTCGGAGTACACCTCCACGCCAATCTGCTCGCCCAGCACTTTCAGCTGGTCAATTGCGGCGGGGCGGTATACGTCGCAGGCCACCAGCAGCACCGTGCGGTTCTGCTTTTTGATGAAGCTGGCCAGCTTACCGGCGAAGGTAGTCTTACCCGAGCCCTGCAGACCCGACAACAGCACCACGGCCGGGTCGCCTTTGATAACGATATCCTGCTTTTCGCCGCCCATGAGTTGGGTCAGCTCATCGTACACGATTTTGGTGAGCAGCTGACCCGGCGACACGCTGATGAGCACGTCGCGGCCCATGGCCTCTTCCTTAATCTTGTCGGTGACGTCTTTGGCCACCTTGTAGTTCACGTCGGCATCCACCAGCGCCCGGCGGATTTCCTTCACCGTGGCGGCTACGTTGATTTCGGTGATGCTGCCCTGGCCTTTCAGCGTTTTGAAGGCCTTATCTAACTTGGTACTGAGGTTATCGAACATTGAATCGCGGATTTGCGCTGATTTCTACCGCTGCTGCTTTCAAAGAAAAGCTCCGCATCGGCCAATTTTTCCCAAAAATAACCAGAAAACCCCGAAAGCCGACTACTGCTTACCTTCGCGGCTTCACCTTTGCTTTCCATTGCCCGTGTCTACGCTGCGCCTGCTTGTGATTACCTATTACTGGCCGCCCTCCGGCGGGGCCGGCGTGCAGCGCAGCCTGAAGTTTGTGAAGCACCTGCCCAGCTTCGACGTAGAGCCTACGGTGATAACCGTAGACCCCGAAAAAGGTGCCTATCCGGTGCTGGATTTGTCATTGGCAGCCGATATTCCGCCCTCCGTCCGCGTGCTGCGCACCGATACCTCGGAGCCGTTTGGCAGCTACAAAAAGCTTACGGGCCGCCAGCAGATTCCGTATGGCGGCTTCGCCAACGAAAGCAAAACCAGCCTGACGCAGCGGTTTTTCAAGTTTGTGCGGGGCAACGTGTTCATTCCGGACCCGCGCCGGGGCTGGAACCGCCATGTATTGCGCGCCGTGGCAGAGCTGTATGCTAAGGGCGAGCGGTTTGATGCCGTGCTGACCAGCAGCCCACCCCACTCCACCCAGCTGATCGGCCTGGAGCTTAAAAAGCGCTACAATCTGCGCTGGCTAGCCGATTTACGCGACCCGTGGACCGATATCTACTACCACCATGAGCTGAACCAAACGCCCCTGGCCCGCTGGCTGGATGCCCGTTACGAGCGCCAGGTGCTGGAGCAGGCCGATGCCGTGCTAGTCACCAGTCCCGACACCAAGCGCCTGTTTCTGGGCAAGTCGCCCAGCCTCTCCAGCGAGAAATTTCATGTGTTGCCCAACGGCTACGATGAAAGTGACTTCCGGGAGCCCTCCACCCCACCCGCCGATGCCTTGCTCATCACGCACACCGGCACCATCACCGAGACTTACCACATTGAGCTGTTTCTGAGCGCGATGGATGAGTGCGCCCGCCAGAACCCGGATGTGCCGCTGCGCCTGCGCTTCGTGGGGAAAGTATCGGATGGAGTGCGCCGGCAGCTGGAAGAAAATGACCTCACCGAGCGTACCGAGCTGATTTCTTTTGTGCCCCACGATGAGTCAGTGAGCTATTTACTGCGCAGTACGGTGCTGTTGATGGCCATTCCCGATGTGCCGCATAATCTGGGTATTCTGCCGGGTAAAGTATTTGAATACCTGGCTGCCAACAAGCCCATTATCTGTATCGGCCCCTGTGATTCTGATGCGGCCAACCTGCTGGATGAATGCGGGGCCGGCCGCGTGCTGCCCTATGATGCCTACGGTGCTATGCTGGAGCACCTGAACAACCTCTGCGAGCTATGGCGCGCCAACTCCAGCCTCGATCTGCCCAGGCTTACGCACACCCGCTACTCCCGCCGTGCCCTCACCAAGCAGCTGGCTAAACTGATTAAAGCCCCAGTGTCATCATGAGCCTTCAAAAGCCTTTCCCTTACTTCTGCCTTCTCGCACTTTTGTCATCCTAAGCAAAGCGAAGGACCTTCTCCCTTTGGAACGAGCCGTTGTTCCGTTAGTCGTTCTTAGGTGAGAAGGTCCTTCGCAAGCTCAGGATGACAGAGTATTATGGTAGAGGGGTTCGAATTGATTTAAAGCTTCTGCCACAGCCCGCGTAGCTTGGCAGGCACCAGACTCACGGCCCGGGCTTTTAAATCTACCCAATTGGAGCGTTCCAGCTGGCGGCCGTGCCATTGGCCAATGGCCTCTGCCACGCGCTGGGCCAGCGTGCGGTAGTGCTGGCGCTGGTAGTGGCGCAGGTTGTTGGTGACATCGGCGGGTGTGCGCACAAAATCCCGGACATCGAGCACAAAACAGTTATCAGCCTGAGCAGCAAAATCAGCCAGGGCCTTATTCATTTGAATGTGGCGCGCTTTGGCGCCTGTTTCGCCCGAGCCGGGCACTTCTATTTCGGTACCGTTGAGAAAGAAAATGGGTACGTACGCTGGCACATGGGCCCGCAGCCAACGCAGGTTGGCCGTAAAATTTTCGGGGCTGAGCTGGCCTTCGTAAGTGAATTTCTGCCGGAAGCGCTGTAAGAAGGCTTCGTCCATTCCGCGAAAACGACGTTTGGCAAACTTCGCCGCCTGGGTGGCTGGGTCAGCGGCAATCAGGTTGTTATAGCCGCCGAAGGGAATCAGATAGCCGGTTGACTTTTCGCGGTACAAATCCTGGGTGTAGTCCATCAAGGGGCTATATACCAGCACATCATAGGCTTCGTTCCAGAGCCGGGTTTGGAAAGCTTCTTCACCCAGAAAGGGTAAGGTGGCTGCCAGGCGCTTCTGCTCCGCTTCAGGCCATTCGCGGCCTCCTTCCAGCAGGGCGGTGTGCTCTACGTGAACCGGAATCTGATGCTCATTCACGTAGTTGAACTCCTCTTCCACTGCCAGATCAAACGCCTGCAAAAATGGGGTGAGCTGGCCCAGGTCGCAGCCGCCTTTCAGCAAGACGCGCAGCTTCGTGGCTGCTACTTTTTCTGAACCGACTGGGAAGGCGGCAGAGTCGTCAGCGTCCAGGGTTATCCAGTCGGGCCGGTCTGTTTGGTTGAGCTCCGTGGCTACTTCCCCCTGCGCTTCCAGTTGGGGGAAGCCCAGCCAGGCGTAGGTAAACTGCTCTACGCCCAAATGCAGGATGCGGCAGGAAAACACCAGCTGCTCCAGCGTATGGTTGGCCAGGTTCAGACAGTACACGCCTATCAGCCCATATTCGCCGAATCGGTCCTGCACGCGCACGGTGCCCCACCGGCGGGTGGCATCCGTGAAACCCGCTTGCAACTCCTCTTTTTTGACGCGGCGCTTGGTAAAGTTGAGCTGGTTGGAGCGGTTAATAAGTTCCTCAATCCGGTCGAGGTCCGGCAGAACGGCCAGGCCTTCGCGAAAACGGATACGCACCTGCGAATCGCGCAGAAAGGCCAGGTTATCCTGATAAGTAGAGCGGGCCTGCTGCTGGCGCTCTAGCAATTTGTATTGCTCCAAGCGCGAGAGGCCAGGATCAGGCTTGCCGCTGGCGCGGAGCAGCGTGGCCAGCGTGGCCAAGTCGGCGGGGTCGGCTACCTGCAGCTCGGGGTTATAGAATTGCGCTTCGGCCCGGTTGATGGGGTTATCATCGAGAAACAGCGCGTTGGGCGCCCGCAGCTGCATCTGTTCCAGTAGCTCCTTAATAATGGGGCCTTTGGGCTGCCAACTGATTTGCGGAAACACGAACAAGTCGCGAATACCCAACTCGATGAGTTGGGCCTCGGCAGCAGCAAAGTCGTTTTTGGAGACGATAGTATGCACGATGCCGCGGGCCGCCGTGGCCCGCACCAAATCAAGATTTTCTTCCAGCGCTTCAATAGCCCCTTCAGAGAGGGTGCCGCGCCAGAACGTATCGTCCAGATCCCAGATAACGACTTTGACGGGTTCGGGCATACAAAAAGCAGATAGCAGTAGAACAAATAACCGGCGGTTATCCTACGTTGTCGAAGGTCCTTGTCTTATTAGGAATCCTCTCAAAGCGGGTCTTCCAACAGGATAATGTCCTTCGCCGACGCAGGACGATAAGTACGGAACACAAAAGTACACAAGCTCGTCCCGGAATGCCTACTTTTGCCCTCCTTACCCGGCCGGCCCGTTTGCCGGCCTTGTTTTCCTCGCATGGCCCTCGACCTCAATCATAAATCCATTCTGGTAACCGGTGGCACCGGTTCTTTCGGCAAGCAGTTCGTTCGGACGGTACTGGAAAAGTATCCGCAGGTGAAACGCCTGGTGGTCTACTCCCGCGACGAGCTGAAGCAGTTCGAAATGTCGCAGACCTTTCCGCACAGCAAGTATCCTGCTATTCGCTATTTCATTGGTGATGTGCGCGATGCAGAGCGCATGAAGCGTGCCTGCGAGGGAATTGACATCATTGTGCACGCCGCGGCCCTCAAGCAGGTACCCGCCGCCGAGTACAACCCGATGGAGTGTATCAAGACCAACATCTTCGGCGCCGAAAACGTCATTAACGCTGCGCTGGATTGTGGTGTGCAGGAAGTAGTTGCACTTTCTACCGATAAAGCGGCGGCACCTATTAACCTGTACGGTGCCACCAAGCTCTGCTCGGATAAGCTGTTTGTAGCCGCCAACAACATGAAAGGGGCCCGCGACCTGCGGTTCTCTGTTGTGCGCTACGGCAATGTAATTGGCTCCCGCGGCTCAGTAGTGCCGTTTTTCCTGCAGCGTCGCAAGGACGGGGTTTTGCCCATTACGCACCCGGACATGACGCGCTTCAACATTTCCCTGGAAGAAGGCGTGGATCTGGTGCTGTATGCGCTGGAGCACTCCTGGGGCGGCGAGATTTTCGTACCCAAGATTCCTTCCTACAAAATCACGGATGTGGCCGAGGCCATTGGGCCGCAGTGCCGACAGGAGATTGTAGGCATCCGGCCCGGTGAGAAGCTACACGAGGAAATGATTACCGAAACCGATGCGCTGAGCACCGTGGAGCTGGACCGCTACTACGTCATTCTCCCTGCTACTCCGCAGTGGGATATCGACAAATTCATTGCGCATTTCGGCGGCAAGCGTACCCCGCTGGGCTTCCACTACAACTCCGCCAACAACGACCACTGGCTGTCGGTGGAAGAAATCCGGGAGGAGATTCGCCTGCACGTGGACCAGGAATTCACGCATGACTGCTAAGTTTCCCGCTTAGGCTTTTCCGCTATGTCGTTTCAACCCACCCGCCCCATACCCTACGGCCGGCAGCACATTACTCCCGAGGATGTGCAGGCCGTAACCGAAACGCTGCTTTCTGACTTTCTGACTCAGGGGCCCAAAGTGGCCGAGTTTGAGGAGAAATTCGCGGCCTACATTGGGGCGCGCTATGCGGTGGCGGTGAGCAACGGCACGGCGGCGCTGCACCTGTGCGCACTGGCGCTGGGGGTGCAGCCGGGCCAGCGGGTAATTACCACGCCCATCACCTTTGCGGCCTCCGCCAACTGTGTGCTGTACTGCGGTGGTGAGGTGCATTTTGCCGATATCGACCCCACCACGGCCCTGATTGATTTACAGGCCGTGCGCCGTCTGCTGGAAAGCCACCCCAAAGGTTATTTTCACGGCCTTATTCCGGTTGATTTTGCGGGTCTGCCCGTGAATCTGGAGAAAGCCCGCCAGCTCTGTAACGAGTTTGGCCTGTGGATGATTGAAGATGCTTGCCACGCCCCGGGCGGCTCTTTCACCGATTCTAAGGGCGAGCAGCAGCTGTGCGGCAGCGGGCAGTACGCCGACTTGGCCATTTTCAGCTTTCACCCCGTGAAGCACATTGCCACCGGCGAAGGCGGCATGATTACCACTAACCGCGAGGACCTGTACCAGGAGCTGCTGAAGCTGCGCACCCACGGCATCACCAAAGACCCTGCCCAGATGACCCGTAACGAGGGTGGCTGGTACATGGAGATGCAGGAGCTGGGCTACAACTACCGCATGCCCGATATGCTCACGGCCCTAGGTATCTCGCAGCTGCAGCGGGCCGATGCCGGCTTAGCCCGCCGCCGCGAGCTGGCCGCCCGCTACGATGCCGCGTTTGCGTCAGTTGATGGAGTGCAGGTGCTGGCTCCCGGCATAGCTGGTCATGCGTATCACTTGTATATCATTCAGGTAGCGGACCGCAAAGGCCTCTATGATTTCCTGCGCACCCGGCAGATTTTTGCGCAGGTGCACTACATCCCGGTGCACACCATGCCCTACTACCAGGGCTTGGGCTGGAAACCCGGCGACTTCCCCTTAGCCGAGCAATACTACGCGCACTGCCTCAGCATTCCCATGTTCCCGAGCCTGACTGACGAAGAGCAGCAGTATGTTATTGACTGCGTGCAGGAGTTCGTCACTACTCAATCAGAAGCAACAAGCAACTAAATGGCTGCTCATACTACCCAAGAGAATTTCTGGTCCGGCGAGTTCGGCCGCGAGTACACTGACCGCAACTCCCGTCCCCTGGCTGATTGGGACGAGTTTTACCGCACCACCTGGGGCCTCACCAAAACCGAAATGAATGCTGACTTTCTGGGCACTCTGGCCCGGGAAAGCCGTATTCTGGAAGTGGGCTGCAATACGGGCATGCAGCTGGCGGGTTTGCAGCATATGGGCTTTCAGCAGCTGTATGGCGTGGAGCTGCAGCCGTATGCGGTGGAGCGGGCCAAGGAATTTACCCGGCACGTAAACATTGTGCAGGGCAGCGGCTTCGATATTCCTTTTAAGGATGAGTTCTTTGATGTGGTGTGCACCAACGGCGTGCTCATCCACATTGCTCCGGCCGACCTGCCCCGCATCATGGCCGAGATGGTGCGCTGCTCGCGCCGCTACATCTGGGGTTTTGAGTACTACAGTCCTGAGCTGACCACCATTCCATACCGTGACAACGAAGGCTTTTTGTGGAAGGCCGATTACGCCAAGCTCTTCCTGGAGCAGTTCCCGGAGCTGCGCCTGGTAAAGCAGGAGCTGTACCCTTATCAAACCACAAATGAGCAGGGCAACGTGGACAGCATGTACCTGCTGGAAAAAGTAGCCGGGTAATGCGCAAGGTGGGCGTGATTTCGCAGGCGCGCATGACCAGCACCCGCCTGCCAGGCAAGGTGCTGCGCCCCGTGGGCAGCCACCCGCTGCTGCACTACCACGTAGAGCGCCTGCGCCAGAGCGGCCTACCCCTGTACCTGGCTACCACCACCAACGCCACCGACGACCCACTGGCGGCCTTTGCTCAGCAGTACAACCTACCCTGCACCCGCGGCGACGAAAACGACGTGCTCGGCCGCTATTACCAGTGCGCCCAGGAACACGACCTCGACGTGATTGTGCGCGTCACCTCCGACTGCCCCCTGCTGGATGGTGCGCTGGTAGCCCAGGGCGTGGCAGAATACCTAGGGCAGAATGACCCCAGACTCTACCTCTCCAACGTACTGGAGCGCACCTTCCCCCGGGGCTTCGATTTCGAAATATTCTCCCGCGAGCTGCTAACCGAAGCTTTCCAAAACGCTACCCTGCCCGGCGAACGGGAACATGTTACGCCGTACATCAACCAGAACCGCTCCGGCCAGGTGCGCTTCGCGCATATCCGCCGCCCCGAAGACCGGAAGGAATACCGGCTGACGGTAGATACCGCGGAGGATTTCGAGCTGATTCGTATTTTGATTGAAGAGTACCATGCCGCTTCCCTTTCGGCAGATGAACTGATTGCGCTGCTGGATGTGCACCCGGAATTGGTAGCCCTCAACGCCCACGTAGAGCAAAAGAAGGTCTGATGTCCACTGCCGCCCGCCCCCGCCTCATTCTCCGTGCCGATGGCAATCCGCGCATTGGGCTGGGCCACGTGATGCGGCTGCTGGCTTTGGGAGAAATACTTAGCGAACAGTTTACCTGTGTTTTTGCCATTCAGGAGCCGGCTGATGCCGTGTTAGAGCAGCTGCGAATGGTGTGTGAGGAAGTGGTAGAAGTGCCGCCCATGCCCTATGATGGCGAGCCGGCCTGGCTGACCCAAAATCTGCTCCAGCCCACGGATGTACTGGTTCTGGATGGCTATGGCTTCGGGCATAGCTTCCAGCAAGCAGTGCGCCCTGCGGTAGCCCGGCTGGTGTATGTTGACGATTTGCTTGCTTTTCCGCAGCTGGCTGATTTGGTGCTAAACCCGGCCGGCGGCGTTTCCCCCACGAGCTACGAGTTGGAGAACCCTCACACCCGGCTGCTGCTGGGGCCGCACTACGCCCCACTCCGCCAGGCTTTTCGGGAAGTCACTCTACCAGAACGCACTGCTGATTCCGATACCGTGCTGGTGTGCCTCGGCGGCGCTGACCCCACCCACCAGACCCAGCGCGTAGCCGATGAGCTACTGGCCCTAAGCAGCGTGCAGCGGGTGCATGTGGTAGTAGGCAGTGCCTTCGCAGGTTGGGAGGTGCTTACCCATTGGGCCCAAACCCACCCGCGCATCACGCTGCACCGTAACCTGCCAGCAGCCGAGCTGTGCCTGCTCATGCAGCAGTGCGGCGCGGCGGTGTGCTCCCCTAGCACCGTGAGCTATGAGTATTGCGCTGCCGGTGGAGGCCTGCTGTTTTTGCTGCCCGTAGCTGATAATCAACAGAACATCGACCGGTTTCTGCGCGGTGAAGGCATGGCCCTGCCCTATCCCAGCATAACCAATGTACTCACCTCACCGGAAGCCGACCGGATAGCTGACCGTCTCCGCCAGCAGCAGGGCCATTGGTTTGATGGGCAGATTTCCCACCGCCTGCAGCAGGAATTCACGGCCCTGCTCCTTCCCCAATCTGCTTTCCAGCTGCGGCCAGTAGTGGCCGCCGATTCTGCCCAGTTGCTTGCCTGGACCAACGACCCCACCGTTCGGCAGTTTTCTTTCAACTCCAATCCGGTTTCTCCCTCTGAGCATGAGCAGTGGCTGACAGCCCGTCTGGGGTACCCACAGCATTTGCTGTTGATTGCCGAGGACAAGGATTCCAAGCAGCCCATTGGCCTGATCCGGTTTAGTCTGGAAGGCGAAGATGCCACGCTCAGCTACCTGCTTGATGCCGCTTACCGCGGCCAGGGCCTAGCCCCGCAGCTGCTGGTGGAAGGCACCCGGCGGGTGCTGCAGGAACGGCCCGCGCTACGCAGGGTGCTGGGCCACGTGCAGCAACGGAATGAGGCATCTATCCGGGCATTCCGGCGGGCCGGCTTTCAGCTGCTTTCTGAAGCGAATAGCAGCCAGCCCGATTCAGTTACCTTTGTCTGGGTGAATTAAGGACGGCTGACTATCGGCTGTCTTCCTTTCGCTTTGCTTCCGCCCCACTCTCTTCGTAGTTTTCGATTATGCAGATTGGCTCCCGCCTTATTGGCCCCGACCAGCCGCCCTTTATCATTGCTGAGCTCAGCGGCAACCACAACCAAAATCTGGAGCGCGGCCTCGCCATTGTGGATGCTGTAGCCGCCGCCGGAGCCCACGCCATCAAGCTGCAAACCTACACCGCCGATACCATGACGCTGCCCGGCGCGTATCGGATTGATGACCCCAACTCCCTGTGGTTCGGGCGCGAGCTGCACGAGCTGTATCAGGAAGCCTACACGCCTTGGGAGTGGCACCAGCCGCTATTTGAGCGGGCCACACAGCATGGTATGCTGGCCTTCAGCTCCCCGTTTGACGAGTCGGCCGTTGATTTCTTGGAAACGCTGGACGTGCCGGCCTACAAAATTGCCTCCTTCGAAAATACTGACTGGCCTCTGTTGCGGAAAGTTGCCGCTACCGGCAAGCCCGTTATTATGAGTACTGGCGCAAGCACCCTGGCCGAGGTAGCGGAAGGCGTGCAGGTGCTGCGCGATGCCGGCTGCCGGGACCTGATTTTGCTGAAGTGCACCAGCACCTACCCCGCCACGCCCCAAAACACCAACCTGCGCACCATCCCTCACCTGCAGCAGATGTTCCCGGCGTGCCCCATCGGCCTCTCCGACCACACCATGGGCGTAGGCGCCGCTGTGGCTGCTGTAGCCCTGGGGGCCTGCGTAGTGGAAAAGCACGTGACCCTGCGCCGCGCCGATGGTGGCGTAGACTCAGCTTTTTCGCTGGAGCCGGAAGAAGTAGCCGCCCTGGTGACGGAAACGGAGCGCGCCTGGCAGGCGCTGGGCCAGATTCAATATGGCGTGCAGCGGGCCGAGGAGAAAAGCCGCCTCTACAAACGCTCCGTTTACGTGGCCCAGGACATTAAAGCCGGCGAGCTATTTACCGCTGAAAATCTGCGGGTGGTGCGCCCTGGTCTGGGTTTGCCACCACGCTACTATGAGCAGCTGCTGGGCAAGCCTGCCCGCCAGAGTCTACCGGCAGGCACACCCCTCACTTGGGATTTGCTATGAGTGTAAAGCCAGCCGCGCTTTCCCGCACGGAGCGGCTGCGCGACATTCTGCAGCTGCGGTTTACGCCGCTATTCGCAGGTATGTCGGAGGCGGCGCTGGCGGGCATTTCGCCCGCCGGTGTCGGCCGGCGGCTCCTGCGGGTGGCGGGCTATACTGTGCTGCGGCTTATGGGAAATATTGTACAGCCCATTCGTAACCCGGAGAAATTGCACGGGGCGGTTTGGCTGTATGTAGTCAGCGCCAATAACTATGATTCTTTGCGCTTTATCCGGGAGGCGCGGCAGGATAGTGTATTCGTAGCCGGGCAGCAGAAACAGATTGGGCGTTATCAGCAGCAGGTAAACCGGTTGTCGTTGCGCCGCAAGCTTTTGTACTACTGGCAATTCCCCGGCGTTTTGCTGGGGCTTTGGCGGCGCGAAGGCAAGCTGGCGCTGCGGTTTTTCGACCTCATTTTTTACGCCGTAGGCTATTATGAAGTGTATCGGCGGGCGTTGCGCCACTACCGCCCGCGGGCCGTGGTTTTCGCCAACGACCACAACGACGATACCCGGGCCCTACTGCTGGCTTGCCAGGCCGAAGGAGTACCCACCACCTACGTGCAGCACGCCAGCGTGAGCCCCTATTTCCCGCCGTTGGGCTTCGATTTAAGTTTGCTGGAAGGTCAGGATGCCCTGGACAAATACCGCCAGTGCGGCCCCGTGGCGGGCCAGGTAGAACTGGTAGGAATGCCTAAAGCCGACGGCTTTTTGCATCAACGAAACACCAGTCCCCGCGTGTTGCGCGTGGGCGTAGCCTGCAACATTCACGACCCGTTGGATGCTATTGCCGGCCTGCTGCAGGCACTGCTGCCCGCTTTCCCGGAACTCACCTTTACTTTGCGCGCCCACCCCAGCGACACGCGCAACTTTCAGGACCTGGGGCGGCAACTGCCTGCGTTGCAATTTTCCGATGCCCGCACCGAGGGCGTGTTTGCCTTCCTCCAGCGCCAGGACGCCCTGATTGCCGCCGACACTTCCACCCATCTGGAAGCCGTGCTGCTGAACGTGGCCAGTATTTACTACCGCTTCGGCCAGCAGCTCCCCGATGATTATTACGGCTATGTCTCCCGGGGCCTGATAGAGCGCGCAGCCACCCTACCAGAGTTGGAAAAACTCTTGCGGCAACTGCACCAGCACAAACACACGGATCTTTACCTACGGGCTGCCTATTACAACGCCACTCTGGGCACTTCCGACGAAGGGCATAGCCAGGAGCGGGCTCTGCGGATTCTGGCGGGTTGGCTGGAAAATGTAGCTTAAGCGGTATGTCTGCTGCCCTTCCTCCCCTAAACCCGGCGCCTGTATCCACCGAAACCCGACTGGCGTATGTTCTGCGGCATTTTCAGCAGGCTTATGAACCTATGGTCACCGTTTCCATCGGCTACGAAGAGACGAATGCAATTCAGTTGATGCGAGGCGACCGGGGTTTCTTCGAGGGGCAAAACCCCTATCCACCTACGCCTACGCGGCGGGAATGGCGTCACCAGATGCTCCCGTTTTTCTTTGACTGTTTCCCGGAAGAGCCCCTCCTTACGCTAAAGTCAGGCAAGGCCCTTATTGGCGTAGACCTTATCTCCGCCGCTTTTTACCTGCTAAGCGGCTGGCAGGAATATTTCTCTGACGAACGGGACCAGCACGGGCGTTTTCCATTTTCAGCCAGTGTTCAGTATCGTTATGGGTTCGTAGACACGCCCGTCGTTAACTATTACTTCGATATCCTCAAAACGGCAATTGAACACGTAACGGGCCAGCCGTTACAGACGCGCCGTTGGGCTGGTGGGGCCGCCTGGGCCGCCTTCATCACACACGATATTGATAACCTGTACAGCGCGTGGAAAGCGCCAGCGAAAGCGGCTCTGCGACGATTCGATCTACTGAGTTTCGGACGTAAAATGTGGCGACACTTTACCCGGCCGGATGCTTGGGACAATCTGGCCCACGTGCAGCAGACCGTTTCCGCTCACGGTGCTAAAAGCACGTTTTTCTTTTTGCCAGAGCACCGGAAGGCCGCGAATGGGACGCCTAATGCCGACTACCGGTATCATCAGGTGCGTTCATTACTAAACAATGTACTGCAAGCCGGAACTAGTATAGAGTTGCACGGCAGTATTGGCACCTCTACCAATGCCAATAAACTGCACTATGATGCAGAGCAAATTTGTCACTTTGGCCCCACGGGCCAGGGACTGCGCTTTCACTACCTGAGTTGGGAGCCCCGGACCACACCCGCGTTAGTAGATGAGTTGCTTTTTGCTTTTGACACGACGCTCGGCTTTGCCGAGCATTTTGGCTTCCGCAACTCCTACTGCCTGCCTTTTCAGCCCTTCAATTTTGCCCTCGGCAAGGCCGCAGATTTTCTCGAAATTCCGCTGAATGTGATGGACGCTACGCTCCACCATCCCAATTATTTACAGCTGGCACCGGAGGAAATCTTACCCGCTTTAACTCCCATGCTGCAGGAAATTGAACGGTTTGGCGGCGTGTGCACGGTGCTGTGGCATAATGAGAATTTCGACCCGGCTAACAAGCACAACGGCCCACGTCAGTTCCACGAATTGATGGAGTACCTTCGCAGCCATAACGCGGCATATGTAAACGGTTCAGAAATTCTGACTGCTATACACGCTCGACAGAATTCATAGAAGACTACTAAGCAACCAACAACTTGGGCATCGTTCAGCGGCAGGGACTGCGCAATACCCTGATTTCTTACCTTGGGCTGGCCCTGGGCTTTGTGAATACTACGCTGCTGCTGCCGCGGTTTCTGGCGCCCAGCCAGCTGGGACTGACGCAGGTACTGGTGTCCATTGCCACCATTTTTGCGCAGCTATCGGCGGTGGGGTTTGCCAGTATGGGCATCCGGTTTTTCCCATACTTCCGCGACGCCGAAAACCGCCACCACGGTTTTTTGCCGTTGCTGCTGGGCTTGCCCCTGGTGGGCTTTGCGGTGGTTACCGCCCTCTACGTGTTGGGCCAGCCGGTCATTCTGAGTTTGTATTCGCACGATGCCGGCCTGCTGGGACCTTATTACCTCTGGGGCATTGCGCTGGCCTTTTTTACGCTGCTATACTCCCTGCAGGATGCCTACCTGAAAGGGCTGTACCACACGGCGTTTTCTTCCTTTCTGCAGGAAATTCTCCTGCGGATACTCATTGCGGGCGCCGCCTTTTTATTCGGAACCGGCTACCTGACTTTCCACCAGTTTGTGCTGGCCTACATTGGGGTCAACAGCCTGATTACGCTTTTGCTCACGGGTTATCTGGCTTATATCGGGGAGCTGCATCTGCGGCCTACCAGGGCGGTATTCCGCGTGCGGCCGGTGCGTGAGCTGGTAAACTTTGGGGCTTTTGCGCTGCTTTCCAATATTTCGGGCACCGTGATAATGACGGTGGATTCCCTGATGCTGGGCTCCAAAATAAACCTGGCCGCGGCCGGCGTTTATGCCATTGCCATCAACATCAGCACCGCCCTCACTATTCCGTGGCGGGCCCTCAGCAAAATTGCCTTCCCCCTGCTGGCCGAGTACTGGAAGGAAAACGACCAGTCCCGCATGGCCGATTTCTACCGCAATACCACGCGCCTGCTCACTACGCTGGGCTGCTGGCTGGCGCTGGGCATCAGCCTCAATCTGGATTTCATCTACCACCTTATTCACCGTCCCGAGTACGCCATTGGCACCACAGCCGTGCTGCTCCTCCTCATGGGCCGGCTATTCGACAGCATTACGGGCGTAAATGGGCTGATTGTGGTAACGTCCCCGCGCTACCGCTACGATTTAATCTTCAATATCTCCCTGGCGCTGGTCACGGTGGGCCTCAATTTGCTGCTGATTCCAGCCCTGGGACTTACCGGGGCGGCCCTGGCCGCGCTGCTTTCCCTCACCAGTATTAATGTGGCCCGCACTTGGTTTGTGTGGTATAGCTACCGCATGCAGCCCTTCACCTGGCGCATTCCCCTCATCGTCTTTTTAGCAGCTATTGCCGGAGTTTGTGGCTGGCTGATGCCAGATTTGGGCACCCCGTTTCTGACGATGCTGCTCCGCTCCGGTGTGCTGACTGTGGTATATGTTGGCCTGCTTTTACTGACAAATTCAGCCCCGGAAGCCCTCCCCTTCTTGCAAAAAATAGGCACCCGGTTTAAGACTTAAGAAATTGAAGCATTTCATGAATCAGACTTCTCATAGCCTGATTTTTTTATTTGTTCATTTTCTTATTTTTAAGGCTGCTCTCAAGTAATATTTATTGCCATAAAGTGACTTAAGACCACTTTTCCAGCAAAATATCAAGTTTGATATAATGGTTCTGTCAACTACAATTTCAGGATATTTTATTTTATACTTTAGGCCAGCATTATATTCCTGAAACAGCCGCTGATCCGTTCCTTTTCAGCAGCAACTGAAAAAATAAAATTTGGAAGTATAAAATTTCGCCTCCTAACTTTGGGGCATCAATTCTTTACCAAAGGATTGTTTTTATACAGAGGCGTGGAGAGACAGGCTCTACGAAGCGCCGGCAACCAGCGGACCATCCGAAACGGTGCCAAGTCCTGAACATATAAAAACAACAAACTGTGAAACGCTTCCTCAACTCCGCTACCACATCCGCCACCGCCTCTGCTGTACAGCATGGGTGTTGTGCCATGATGGGTATGCCCTGTTGTTGTTAGCACCACGCCCCTCCCGCTTTTCTGGTTGTGTGCTTCTGAAGGCCCGCTGATGCGCTTGTGCGCTTAGTGCTCCGTAGCTGTACACCCCGCCTTCTGCCTCGCCGGGCACTACGCGTCGTTGCGCTGTAACGCCGCCCGCTGCCGGGGCCATTGTTTGGCCGGAACATGGGCTTGCTGCCCGGTTCTCCCCTTCCTTTTCCTGTTATGTCCGCAGTAAATGCTGCGCCGGCCGTTCTTGCCTTGCTGGACGACCTGCGCCCCCGGCTGATTCAGGCTTCGGCTCTGGAGCGGCTGCGCCTCGTGGCCCAATACTTTCCCGGGCAGGCCGTGTTTTCCACCTCCTTCGGGCTGGAAGACCAGATTATCAGCCACCTGATTTTTGAGTTCGACCTGCCCATTCAGGTGTTTACGCTGGATACCGGCCGCAATTTCCAGGAAACCTACGCTACCTGGAACAAGACGCTGCTCAAGTATCAGAAGCCCATTGAGGTGTTCTTCCCGCAGCAGGCCGGCGTGCAAAATCTGCTCCTGGAAAAGGGGCCAAACTCGTTCTACGAGAGCGTGGACAACCGCAAGGAATGCTGCTTTATCCGCAAAGTAGAGCCTTTGAATCGGGCCTTAGCCGGGAAGCAGGCATGGGTAACCGGCATTCGGGCCGAACAGTCCCAGAACCGCCAGACCATGGACCCCGTGGAGTGGGACGCCGCGCACAACCTCGTCAAAGTTCACCCCCTGTTCGACTGGACCTGGGAGGAGGCGGTGGCTTTCACCCAGCAGCACAGCATTCCGGTGAATACACTGCACCAGCAGGGCTTCGTCAGCATTGGCTGCGCGCCCTGCACCCGCGCCATTGGCCCCGGCGAAGACTTCCGCGCCGGCCGCTGGTGGTGGGAAGACTTATCGGCCAAAGAATGCGGGCTGCACACCACAGCCGCGCACAATGGCCCCGACCCGGTGGTAGAACCGATGCACTCAGAACGTCATGCAGAGCACAGCGAAGCATCTCGCGTGCTGACGTCTGAATAGCCTTTCAACATCAGCACGCGAGATGCTTCGGCTGCGCCTCTGCATGACAAATTATTATCCTTCTCATGAGTACCCCAACTTTCGATTATCTCGACCGGCTGGAAGCCGAAGCCATTCATATTCTTCGGGAAGTGGCCGGCCAGTTTGAGCGGCCCGCGCTGCTGTTTTCCGGTGGCAAAGATTCCATTGTGCTTACGCGTCTGGCAGAAAAAGCCTTTCGGCCCGGTCGGTTTCCTTTTCCGCTGGTGCACGTGGATACCGGCCACAACTTCCCCGAGGTGCTGACTTACCGCGATGCGCTGGCCGAACAGCTGGGAGAGAAGCTGATTGTGCGCAGCGTGGAGGAAACCATCAAGCGGCAGCGTCTGCGCGAGCCCGGCGGCAAATACCCCAGCCGCAATCCGCTGCAGACTTATACCCTGCTGGAGACTATTGAGGAGTTTGAGTTTGATGCCTGCATTGGTGGTGCCCGCCGCGACGAAGAGAAGGCCCGAGCCAAGGAGCGCATCTTCTCCGTGCGCGACGAGTTCGGCCAGTGGGACCCCAAGCGCCAGCGCCCCGAGCTGTGGAACATCTACAACGGCCGCATTCAGAAGGGCGAAAACGTGCGCGTATTCCCCATTTCCAACTGGACGGAGCTGGACGTGTGGCGCTATATCCAGCGCGAAAACATTGCCCTCCCCGATATTTATTTCGGCCATGAGCGCACCTGTGTGGTGCTTCCCTCCGGCCAGCTGCTGGGCCTCACGGAGCACATCCGGCTGGATCAGGACGATGAAATTGTGACCCGTCAGGTGCGCTTCCGCACCGTGGGCGACTCCACCTGTACTGCCGCCGTGGAGAGCGACGCGGCCACCGTGGAGGACATTATTGAAGATCTGTTGCTGGCTAAAGTAAGTGAGCGGGGCGCTACCCGCCTCGACGACAACATCTCGGAAGCCGGCATGGAAGACCGGAAGCGCAACGGCTATTTCTAGCCTCTGGCAGTTCTTTTCAAACTACTATTTACCGGCTGCCTCCTGGCACGCTTCCCCAATATGGACCTTCTCCGATTTATCACCTGCGGCAGCGTCGACGACGGCAAAAGCACTTTGATTGGCCGCCTGCTCTACGATTCTGAATCTGTTTCCCTAGATGTACTGGCCGCGCTGGAAAAGCGCCAGGCTTCCAACGGCGTAGTGGATCTGGCCCTGCTGACGGACGGCCTGCGTGCCGAGCGGGAACAGGGCATCACGATTGACGTCGCCTACAAGTACTTCACCACGCCCCGTCGCAAGTTCATCATTACCGATGCGCCCGGCCACGTGCAGTACACCCGCAACATGGTGACGGGCGCCAGCAACGCCGACATGGCCATAGTGCTGGTGGATGCGCGCCAGGGTGTGATTGAGCAAACGCGCCGCCACACGCTTATTGCCGCGCTCCTGGGCATCCAGCACTTTGTGCTGGCCGTGAACAAGATGGATCTGGTGCAGTATGATGAGACGATATTCAACCAGATTTCCGCCGACTACGCCGCCCTCACCGACCACTTCCAGCTGCCCAAAGCCACGGCCATTCCGCTAAGCGCCCTGAACGGCGACAACGTGGTAACCCGCTCCCGGCAACTGCCGTGGTACGCGGGCCCCAGCCTGCTGGAACATCTGGAAAGTGTGCCCGGCGCGGTGGAAGTGGCCGCCGCTCCCCGCTTCCAGGTGCAGTATGTTATTCGCCCGCAAACGCCGGAGCTGCCCGACTACCGCGGCTATGCCGGCCAGGTGCTGAGCGGCCAGTACCGCCGCGGCGACAAAGTGCGCATCCTGCCTTCGGAGCAGGAATCAACCATTGAAGCTATTGAAGTAAGCCAGCAGAAAGTGGAAACGGCCACGGCGCCGCAGGCCGTGGTCATTCGGCTGCGCGATGACGTGGACGTGAGCCGCGGCGACACCATTGTCCCGCTGCACGACGAGCCCACCCTGACGCGGGAGCTGGAAGCGACGCTGTGCTGGATGAGTGAGCAGCCCCTGTGGCCCGGCCGCAAGTTGTTGCTGCAGCATCATTCGGCGCTGGTGAAAGCGGCCGTTCCGGCCATCCTGCACAAAGTAAACGTGCACACCTTTGCCCGCGCCGCCACCGACTCAGCCCAGCTCAACGACATCGTGCGGGTGCGCCTGAAAACGGCCGTTCCGCTGGCCGTGGACAATTACCACCAGAACCGCACCACCGGCTCTTTCATTCTGGTAGATGAATTGAGCGGCGACACGGTAGCGGCCGGCCTCATCGGCGAAGCCAATGCCAACTACTTCACGGCGCCAACGTCGCCGCCGGTTGCCTTTTCGATCTAAAACGATAAACAGTTTGGGTTGAAAAGAGCGTCATGTCGAGCGAAGTCGAGACATCTCGCTAGTGTGGTGAATAGTGATTAGCACTGCAAAATCAGCACGCGAGATGTCTCGACAACACTTGACATGACAGCCAGCTCTTCCTCCCTTTCTCCTCTGCTATGTCACTTCCAATCCAACCCCGTCTGACGGTCCTCGGTGCCGGCCCCGGCGACCCGGAGCTACTTACGCTCAAGGGGGCGCGGGTGCTGGGCGAGGCCGATGTGGTACTCTACGATGCCCTGGCCAACCGGGCACTGCTGCAGCATACCCGGCCGGAAGCAATGCTAATTCCCGTGGGCAAGCGCCGGGGCATGCGCAGCCACTCGCAGGACGAAATCAACGCCCTGATTGTGGAGTGCGCCCACCGGTACGGCCACGTGGTGCGGCTGAAAGGCGGCGACCCATTTGTGTTTGGCCGGGGCCGGGAGGAAATGCTCTTTGCCGAAGCCCATGGCCTGACCACGGCCTACGTGCCCGGCATCAGCAGCGCGGTAGCGGCGGCGGGCAGCGTGGGCATTCCGGTTACGCACCGCGGGGCCAGCGAAGGGTTTCGGGTGATAACGGCCACCACCGCCAGCGGCGAGCTGGCGGCCAGTGTGATGGAAGCCGCCCGGTCCCGCACTACCACGGTCATCCTGATGGGCCTGGGTGAGCTGGAAAACATTGTGCGTTTGTTCAGTGAAAACGGGCAGGCCGATACGCCGGCCGCCATTATCCAGAACGGCACCCTGCCTAATGCCCAGGTAGTGACCGGGCCGGTGGCCGAGTTGCCGGCCCGCGCTCTGGCGGCCGGTATTGGCGCCCCGGCCATTATCATCATTGGCGAAGTAACCCGGCTTGCCACGCCTGAAATCCTACGTACTGTGCTGCCTAACGCTGGGTTTGCTACGGCAACCGCCTACGCGGAAGTAGCCTGATTTGACTGTTCCGGGAGCCCAACTTCCGGCCCTAACCTGAACCCTTCCCGCTATGTCATCTTCTATCACGCTTCCTATCGGCTTTGATGAGGCTACGTTGCAGCAGTTCTCTACCGGCCTCAGCGACCAGCAGCTACTCTGGCTGAGCGGCTATTTTTATGGTCGGGCCGCGGGTGATGCGGGCAGCTTGCCATTCAGCCAAACTGCCGCAGCCGCTGCTCCCGCGGCGGACACTGCTACGCTTACTATCCTGTTCGGCTCGCAAACCGGCAACAGCAAGAAAGCGGCGGGTCTGGTGGTTGATGCTGCCCGGCAGCGCGGCCTGCAGGTAACAGTGCGCGACATGAACGACTACCCCACCAAGGAGCTGAAAAATGAGCGGCAGTTGCTGGTAGTAGTCAGCACCCAGGGCGAAGGCGACCCACCCATTGCGGCCGAAGAGCTGCACCAATTCCTGCTCAGCAACCGCGCCCCCCGGCTGCCCGAGCTGCGCTATGCCGTGCTGGCCCTCGGGGACAAAAGCTACCTGCAGTTCTGCCAAACCGGCTTTGAGTTCGACCAGCGCCTGGCCGAGCTGGGTGCCAAGCGGCTGGTGGAGCGGGTAGATTGCGACGTGGAGTTTGAAGCCGAAACCAAACGCTGGGCCAGTCAGGTGCTGGAAGTAATTGCCCAATCGGTGGCTGCTACCGCGCCCGTTATCAACCAGGTTTCCGCGAATGTAACCCGGACGCCGCAGCCCCTGCTAGCGGCCCGCGAAACGGAACTGGAAGAGCGGGTAGAATACACCAGCCATAACCCATTTGCCGCGGAGCTGCTGGAGAAAATTCAGTTGAACGGCCGCGGCTCAGCCAAGGAAACCTACCATCTGGAGTTTTCTCTGGCCGGCTCCGGTATTCAGTATGAAGCCGGCGACGCCCTGATGGTACAGCCCGTAAACCAGGCCCAATTGGTGCGGGAAGTAGTACTGGCCGGCTGCCTGGATACCAGCGCCCCGGTGCAACTCAACGGCATCGAGCTGGACTTACAAGCTGCGCTGACGGAGCGCCTGGAAATATCGGTACTGACGCGCGACGTGCTGGAGCGCTACGCCGCCGTGGCCCCGAAACATCCCAAACTCCGCGAAATCCTCGCGGACAAAACCCAACTACCTGCTTACCTATACGGCCGTGATGTGGCCGATTTGCTGCGCGAGTTTCCAGTGGAGCTTTCGGCGCAGCACCTGGCGGCGGTGCTGCGGCCTCTGCCGGCGCGGGCTTATTCCATTGCCAGCTCCCTGCTGGCGCACCCCGAAGAAGTACACCTCACCGTAGGGGCGGTGCGCTACGAGGCCCACGGCCGTCGCAAGCACGGCGCCTGCTCCGCTTACCAGGCCGATATGCTGACCGTGGGCGATACTGCCCGGGTGTGGGTAGACCGCAACGAGTACTTCAAGCTTCCCCAGGATTCCGCGGCAGATATCATCATGGTAGGGGCCGGCACGGGCATAGCACCCTTCCGGGCCTTTGTGGAAGAGCGGGCCGAAACCAATGCCACCGGACAGAACTGGCTGGTCTTCGGCAACCCGCACTTCACCACCGATTTCCTCTACCAGACCGAGTGGCAGCAGCACCTCAAGCACGGTACCCTCCACCGCCTGGACGTGGCTTTTTCCCGCGACCAGCAGGAGAAGCTCTACATCCAGCACCGCTTGCTGCAGCAAAGCCGGCGGGTGTACGACCAACTCGAAAATGGCAGCTACTTCTACGTGTGCGGAGACAAAAACCGCATGGCGGCTGATGTGCGCCAGGCGCTATTAACCATTGTAGCGCAGGAAAGCGGCCGGAATGCCGAGTATGCCGCAGAGTATGTAAAACAGCTCCGCAAGCAGCGCCGCTACCTCGAAGACGTGTACTAACCCCTCAGCCTTCCCGATGTCGTTTGCTCGTTATTTCTTGTTGGTAGGTTGCTTAGCCGCGCAGTCGGGCTGGGCCCAGACGGCTCCCGTAACCTCACACCAGCAGGGCTATTGGCTGCGGTCCTACCTCCGGGTGAAACTGGCACCCCGCTGGACGTGGCACATTGAGCTGGATGAGCGGCGCTATGTCCGCCCCGACAAGCAATGGCAGCTGATTGCCCACCAGCATCTGCATTACCGCATAGCCCTACCGCTGGAGTTGGCACTGGGCGGCACGTATTCGCGCCAGCCGCAAACCAGCGACTTGGTCTTGCCGGAATGGCGGGTGTTTGAAGAAGCTACCTACACCATTCCGATCAGCACCAATGTTCGCCTGCACAACCGCCTGCGGGTGGAGCAGCGCTGGCTGGCCACGGCAGCGGAAGGGCAACGGACCGAGGCGTGGGACTTTCGGCAGCGGGTGCGCTACCGGGTGCAAGCCGACTGGCAAACTACGCCGCGCTGGAAGCTGCGCGCGGCAGATGAGCTGATGCTGAATACCGATAGCTTCGATCAGAACCGGGTGTATGCCGCCGCGGAGTTCCAAGTGCGGTCCGGCCTGGCCGCTGAGTTAGGCTACCTGCATATCTATCAGCGCCGTTTCCACCGCGCCGAGTACTACCAGCGCGACGCCCTGCGCCTCACCCTTTCCAAGGATCTGGACTTTTCCTCCTCCTCTACCCCAAAATCATAGCCAAACGGTAACTGAGCTCCTTTGCTTCAGTAGCCCGGCTTCCCGCAATATGTCGCAGAAACTCTCCGAAGTAGAACACGTGAAGGATGCCAGCAACTACCTGCGCGGCACCCTGGCCGAGAGCGTGCTAAACCCCATTACCGGCGCCCTCTTCCCCGACGATACCCACCTGATCAAATTCCACGGCTCCTACCAGCAGACGGACCGCGACCTGGACAGTGAGCGAAAACGCCAGAAGCTGGAACCGCTGTATTCCTTTATGATAAGGGTGCGCGTACCCGGCGGCGTGGCCACCTCGGCGCAGTGGCTGCGCATGGATGAGCTGGCCGATACCTACGGCAACCACACGCTCAAGCTCACCACCCGCCAGGCCTTTCAGCTGCACGGCGTGTTGAAGCGCAATCTGAAAGAAACCATTCAGGGCTTTAATGACGTGCTGCTGGGCAGCATTGCGGGCTGCGGCGACGTGAACCGCAACGTCATGTTCAACCCCAACCCGTACCAGTCGCGGGTGCACGAGCAGGTATATGACATCACCAAAGCCATTGGGGCGTACCTCACACCGCGCACCTCCGCCTACTGGGAATTATGGCTCGATGGGGAATCGACCTACAGCAGCGCGCCGAATGAAGGCGAGGAAGATGCGGAGCCGATTTACGGCAAAACCTACCTGCCCCGCAAGTTCAAGATTGCGCTGGCCGTACCGCCCTACAACGACACCGACATCTTCGCCAACGACCTGGGCCTGATTGCCATTGAGGAAAACGGCGAGCTGCTGGGCTTCAATGTAGCGGTGGGCGGCGGCATGGGCATGACCTTTGGTATGCCCGACACCTACCCGCGCCTGGCCGACATCATTGGGTACATTCCGGCGGGGAAAGTAGTGGAGGTGTGCGAGAAAATTGTGACCATTCAGCGAGACTGGGGCAACCGCGAAAACCGCAAATTCTCCCGCCTCAAATACACTCTGGACCGTGTAGGGCTGGACGTATTTAAAGAGGAGCTGAACCGCCGCCTGGGTTTCGACCTGGACCCTGCCCGTCCTTATACCTTTCGCTCATCAGGCGACGCTTTCGGGTGGAATACAGGTCCGAATGGGGCGCGGCATCTGACACTATTTGTGGAGGGCGGCCGCATTCAGGACACGGAAAACAGCCGCCTGAAAACCGCCCTGCGCGACATTGCCCGTTTCCATACCGGCGACTTCCGCCTCACTGGCAACCAGAACCTGATTCTGGCCAACGTAGCCCCCGAGCATCAGCTCAGCATTCAGGCCACACTCTCGGAAAACGGCGTGCCGGTGGAGGCCAACGAGGTACACACCGGCCTGCGGCGGGGTGCTTTGGCCTGCGTGGCGCTTAATACCTGCAGCCTGGCTTTTGCCGAGGCCGAGCGGTATCTTCCAAAACTTTTAAATAGATTAGAGCAAGTCATTCGCCAGCAAGGCCTTAGCCAGGATGATATTCTGCTGCGGATGACGGGCTGTCCTAATGGCTGCGCCCGCCCCTACCTGGGCGAAATCGGGTTGGTGGGCCGCGCGGTTGGGCGCTACAACCTGTACCTCGGCGCCGCTTTCAACGGGGAGCGGCTGAACAAGCTCTACAAGGAAATGTTGGATGAAGACGGCATTGTGCAGGAGCTTACGCCTCTGTTGGCCGACTACGCCCAACACCGCCAACCCCAGGAGTCGTTTGGGGATTTTGTGATACGTAAGGGCTATGTACAGCCCACCACCCACGGACTCGATTTTCATCAGTAAGTCCGCTTTTGCAGTCTTCCATTCGGCTGCCTGATTTCTGCTCTCCTCTCTCCACTGAACACAACCAAAATGCCTCTCTCCTCTAATAATCCCATGCCCCAGCCAGAACCGCCGCCGCTGTCCGGTACCAACCGGCTGTTTCCGGTGTTTCTGAAGCTGGAGCAGCTGCATGTCCTGCTGGTTGGTGGGGGCGCCGTTGGCTTTGAGAAGCTCTCGGCCATGCTGGCGAACAGTCCCGGCGCCGCGGTAACGGTGGTGGCTACCTGGTTTTCACCAGAACTGCAGCGCTTGGCCGCGCAGCACCCCTCTGTACAGCTGCGCGAAAAGCCCTACCACCCCACCGACCTGGTAGGCCATGACCTGGTGATTGTGGCCACCAACGATAAAGGTCTCAACCTAAGCATTAAAGCCGATGCCACCCGCCAGCGCCTGCTGTGCAACGTAGCCGACACCCCCGAGGCCTGCGACTTTTACATGGGCTCCATTGTGCAGAAAGGCGACTTGAAAATTGCCATCAGCACCAACGGTAAGTCGCCGACGATTGCCAAGCGCCTGCGCGAAATGCTGACCCATGCCCTACCCCACGAGTTGCACGACGTGCTGCAGCACATGACGGTGATTCGGGAGAAAGTAGGCGGCGACTTCGCCCGGAAAGTGAAGTCGTTGAATGAGGTGACGGCGGAGCTGGCCGGCGGGCCGGCGTATGAGTCGCCGGCAGCGGCGCGGTGGCGGCACATTGCTACGGGCTCGTTGCTGTCCTTCGCAGTGATGCTGATTTTCAACATCCTCTCCTACTACTTTACGTGGCAGCAGGTGTGGGATATGGCTACGTCCTCCCAAACGTTCTACATTTTTGTAGCCATTGGGTTTGGCGCGCAACTCATTGACGGACTGCTGGGAATGGGCTACGGAGTAGTTACCGCCATCAGCCTGATGACGCTCAATATTTCGCCGGCGGCCGTTAGTTCGAGCATTCATACCGCCGAAATGTTTGCCAGCGGCGCCTCGGGCTACCATCACTACCGCTTCGGCAACGTGAACCGCAAGCTGTTTAAAGTGCTGTTGATTCCGGGGGTGCTGGGCGCTATTGTGGGGGCATTACTGCTGTCTAAGTTTGGAGACGAATATGCCCAGTATGTAAAGCCATTTCTTTCCGTGTACCTGCTGCTGCTGGGTCTGCGCATTATTTCCAAAGCCTTTTCCAAACCCGGCCCGCGTAAAAAGCATAAGCAGCTCGGGGTGCTGGCGGCCGCCGGCGGTTTTTTAGATTCGTTTGGCGGTGGCGGCTGGGGCCCGCTGGTTACCAGCACGCTCATTGCCGGCGGGCGCACGCCGCAGTATGTTATCGGCTCGGTAAGCGTCACGGAGTTCTTTGTCACGTTTGCCAGCGCCGTTACCTTTTTTGCCACCATTGGCATTTCGCACTGGCAGATTATTCTAGGGCTGATTGTGGGTGGCGTGGCCGCGGCTCCGCTGGCCGCCCGCTTGTCCGGCCGCATTCCCGTGCGCTGGATGTTTGTGGGCGTGGGCCTGATGGTGATTGTGTGGAGTATGTGGTCGTTGCGTAAACTGCTGCTGTAGCCTGGGCTGCCGGCAGCGGATATACTTAACCCTGGGTGTTTCAGCACAAAGCCCCGTCGTTTCCACGACGGGGCTTTGTGCTGTTCAACGAATCCGCTTTATCTACAACAATTTTATCTACAGCAAAGCGGCCTGACCAGCTTCCTCAGGTAAGGACACAGTAACCACTGGCTCTGTCATAAACCATATCCGGCGCAGCAGCCAGTACAGCACCAGCGCGCTCAGCGCCACTACCCCGGCATATACCCACCAGGATTCGAATATATCCACTATCGATTTGTCTACCAGTTCTTTGCCACCCACCACCATACCCAGAAAGGCTACAAAATTATTGAGTGCGTGGACGACTATGCATATTCCTAGTGAGCTGGTCCGGTAGTACAGCCACCCCAATAGCAAGCCTAACAGTCCTGCTCCTACCAGTTGCGCCGGGTTACCGTGAATAATGCCAAACACCAGCGCCGATTGGCCAATGGCCACCCAGGGCCGCTGGGGGTAATTTCGCAACAACCCCGGCAGCAATACGCCCCGAAATAGTAGCTCTTCCAGAACCGGCGCCGCCACGCATAGCATCACGAAAGCCAACACCGGGGTGTTTGCCAGGTTTTGGAAGGTTTTATCTGCCCAATTGGGCAGGTGCAGCAAATCCAGAAGAGAAAGTACCAGTATGGCAGTCAATATCAGTACAGGCATTACCGCATACAGCGAAGCGCTTTCCTGGCCTTGTAGGCGAATGGGCAACCAGCGCGTGCCGGCCCGCCAGCGCAATATGCTTAACAAGCTCAGATTAGCGGCAATGGTTATTACCACGACCGTGACAGATCGGGAAAATGAGAATACTGTTTCACCCAATAGAAAGAGTGGCACGCCCACTCCAAATACTACCAGCAGATACCAGCCAACAAAGGCCCAGCTTTCCCTAATGGTTGGATAAGCCGGCTGATCAGAAACTCCTATAGGCCGCTCCAATACAGTTGTTTCCATTCGATGATAAAATAGATTAGTAAAAATAAAGGGAGGTCAAAGCTACTGATAGCCATCAAACAAAATAGAACAGGCCGGAGCGGATGCCCCGGCCTGTTTAGTCCATACTATCGGCGTTGCTATGCTGTTTGCCTGGCCTTTGCTTTCAGGCCCAGTTTGCTATGCTTTTTGCCGTAGCCGAAGTAAATAGCCAACCCAATGGCCAACCATACAAACAGGCGAATCCAGGTGTCCAGCGGCAGGGAAAGCATCATAATCAGGCAGGTGACGATACCCAGAATAGGCACCAGCGGCACCCAGGGCGTGCGGAAGCCGCGCGGGGCATCGGGCTCTTTCTTGCGCATGATGAGAATGCCGATGCACACCATCACGAAAGCCAGCAGCGTGCCAATGGACGTCATTTCACCGACCACTGAAATCGGTACAAAGCCCGCGAACACAGAAATAAACAACCCCAGCAGCAGATTAGACTGCAGCGGCGTGCGGAACCGCTCGTGAATGCGCGAGAACACCGGCGGCAGCAGCCCGTCCTTCGCCATGGAGAAAAATACCCGGCTCTGCCCCAGCAAATCCACCAGAATAACGGATGTGTAGCCGATGATAATAGCCAGAATAACGGCCGAGGACAGCCAGGCATAGGGCGTTTTTTCAATGGCAATGGCTACCGGCGCGGCGCTGTTTTTAAACTCCGTGTAGTTGGCCAAACCCGTCATTACGTGGCCAAACAGCACAAACAACACCGTGCAGATCAGCAGGGACCCGATAATGCCGATGGGCATATTCTTCTGCGGATTCTTGGTTTCCTGGGCCATGGTGGCCACAATATCAAAGCCAATAAACACGAAGAACACCACGCCCGCGCCCCGCAGAATACCGCTCCAGCCAAACTCCCCGAACACGCCGGTATTCTGCGGAATGTAAGGTTGATAGTTGGCCGGATCGATATACTGCCAGCCCAGGGCAATGAACACCAGCACTACGGCCACCTTCAGGGTAACTACCAGCGCATTAAACCACGCCGAGCCCGCCGTACCGCGAATGATGATGAGCGTGATAGCCAGCACAATGAGCATGGCCGGAATATTCACAAAGCCATGCACCGTGCTGCCATCGGCCAAAGCCGCCGTTTCAAACGGCGACATCACCAACTGGGGCGGCAGATGAATGCCATACTTGCTCAGGAATTTCAACAGGTACTGCGACCAGCTAATGGCTACCGTAGCCGCGCCCACGGAATATTCCAGGACCAAATCCCAGCCAATAATCCAGGCAAACAGCTCGCCCATGGTAGCATAGGCATAGGTATAGGCAGAGCCGGAAACCGGCACCATGGAGGCAAACTCAGCGTAGCACAAGGCCGAAAAAGCACAGCCCACGGCCGCCACTATAAACGACAGAGTAACGGCCGGACCGGCATTATTGGCGGCTGCAATGCCGGTGAGCGAGAACAAGCCCGCTCCGATAATTACCCCAATGCCAATGGCAATCAGATTGAAGCCGTTCAGGCTTCGTTTTAAGGTATGCGCGCCGGTTTCGGCCGCTTCCTGCCGCAGCAGTTCGAGTGATTTTTTAAGCATAAATCGGGTAGTCGTGTCAGCCGGAGTCAAGCCTTCGGAACACGTAGGGTTAATTGATTTCTGGGGGTAGCCAGTGACGAAAGGGACCGCGAGAGCCACGCATAACCATGGGGCGTTACCTCACTTCCGTAACCAGGCAGGCCAGAAATCCGAAAAGGAAAAAGAGAAGTTGAACTTCAGGGCACTTATCCTATGAAAGGATGGCGCTTATGCTGGTTAACAGCAACAACATCCGGCGCAACAACAGGCGGCACGGAAAGGCACGCGCTGGAAGGCGGGAGAAGCAAAAAGCGGGGCAGGAAAGCGGGGGAAAAAGTCCACGGTGTGTTGTTTTTATATTGTCAGGAAGAAGCTTCACTGACCTTCGGTTGGGCACCGTTCCGGCCATTGGCGGAGGTTGCCGACGCATCGTAGAGCCTTTCTCTCAGCGTCTCTGTATAAAAACAATCCTTTGGGCTAGAAAGAATTGATGCCTCAAAGGTAAAACCGGATTAATGGGTTTGCAAACAAACACCTTTAAAGAAACCCCTCACAATAGCACTTTCTATAATTGAAATTAACGTTTAGCAGATGGATAAATAAAAAAGGAGCGCCCCTGACCAGATAGTCAGGGGCGCTCCTTCTTGAGCTCAGAACCAGGAATTAGCTGGCTGGCTGGGCGTTTTTAGGCTTGCGGCCACGCTTTGCACCACCGGTGCTGGCTACGCGGGGCTTACGCTCTTTAGGAGCCGGCTGGTAGTCATCTGCCAGAACCGTTTCCATTTGGGAAACAGCTTCCTGGAGTGCAGTAATAGCCGAAGAAACGCTGCGAACTGCTTTGCGCAGATCTTTTTTCACGATTTCGCTATTCTTAGCGGCGTTGAGGGCGTTTTCGAGTTGACCGAAATCAAATGCCATGTGTAAAGAAAATAAGGTGGGAATAAAGAAACGAAGGAAAAAATAATTTTTCTCTTGGTAAACTATATACAAACCTAACAGAAAATATTCAACATTCTATTCCCGGCTAATAATTTTTAATCAGCAGGGAAACCACCTTCTTTTCGAGTAGTTTTTGCTTTTGAGTTAATTGTGTTGATATAAATATAAAGCACCCTATATAAAAGTTAAACAAGAAGGTACCCGTTAGTGAGTTATGACTTTTTTTATTAATAAAATAAGCAGGCACCTACCATAAGCATACCATATAGCTTCGCTTTTTCCTCCGCAATACTTTCCCTGATTTCTATACCCCGCTATACAGGAAGCTTTATCACACCCAGCAGGGCGTTATCTATTCAGGTTTATTGACTGCAAACCAGCGCAGGCGGTAGCACTGTATGGCAGTTTCTCCCAACTGCACCAATAACCGATAATTAGCCACTGCCCCTACCGCCGCCCCAATAACAGGAATTAGCTGGGCCATTTTAGCCAGGTCAATATAGTCGCGGTACTCCTGCTGAAAGGTGCGCCAGTCGAACTCATTCACGTCGGTGGGCAGGGTAAGGCGGTAGGTTTCCCAATTGGCTATGCGCTGGTACACTTCATTGCGCGTCTGCTGGCTGCTAAAGGCCAGTTGGAAAATATGAAGCAGGTACAGCCGTTCGGTATAGTCGCGCACATCATGACCGTAAAGCGCGGCAATATCAAAGAGCAGCTTCAGCTTCAGGCTGAGCAGTAAGGGAAAATCAGCCAGGCCTAATAGAAAGCCGCCGGCTCCGGTTACGGCCCCTTCGGCGGCGGCCGTATTCCGGTAGTACCGGATGCGCGTACGAATCAGCTCTTCCCGCTCAGTCAGGCTACTTTCGGCCAGGGGTTTTCGCGTCATTTGCATGGAGCCAAACAACACCCCCCGCACCATTTGCTTAATAGCCGCGGTAAGAGCCAGATGCACTTTCTCCGGCAGCAGCGCATTCATTTTGGCCTGCACACGCCGGGCTAAACGGTTAAGCAGCGAGGGTTTCTCCTGCATGCGTTTTTGCCAGGTTTTTAGCTCGGAGTAAGCTTGCGCAGTAGCGGAGGTCATGTGTATGGGTGAATTTTACTTACCAAATAAATTTACGTAGCTCATTACCAGAATAAACAGGCCACTAATCAGTAACGCAAAATGGCTTGTTCTTTCGTTGAATTTGCCAGAGCAATGTACCGTAGTATTAACCGCTAACTGTCTTAATTTATTTCTGAAAGTCAAATTATCCTTCAGCCATATAGAGTGGATTACTACTTCATGGCCTTCAGTACTGATTCTTAGTTTTTCGCCGCTATACAGCAGGCTGTTCTGCCAGGAGGTCAGGGCAGAATATTCTATTTTCTCTTCTTTCGTGTTCAGACGAATGATAGTATGGAAGGAAATTCTTCGTGTAACAAATAGCCCTCTTTGAAAAACCAGACTGCCCTCAGTTAAAAGAACGTGGCTCAGAAAAAGTATTTCTGAGGCCGCCCATATTGCTGCCAGAAACCAAGCCACAAAAAACAGGCTACGAATAAGCGGCATAATGAAGTCTCATTCTGCCAAATGTCAATTATGACAGCCTTAAACAGGGTAAGAAAGTTAACGCAGAACAAGCAGCATTCTACCAGAAGTATTAGATAAAACGGTTTAAAGCTGCTTTTGAAATGAAGCATTAAACAGAGGTTATTTTAACTGATATACCCGCTCAATTATCTCTACTACTTTTAGCCCATCCAGCGCATTGGTGGTTGCCGCGCATCGGTTTCGAAAGGTATTTATCACATTTTCAATCACCTGCACATGATTGGCGGCGCTGCCCCGGTAAGGTCCGTAATCATTGGCAGGATTGGTGGGCGGCAACTCTGGCCGCTGATAATTCCGCAGGTGGCAGTACTCCAGTTTATCCATGTATTGGCCACCAAGGCGGAGGCTGCCGTGCTCGGCTACCACCGTGAGGGAGCTTTCCAGGTTTTGGCCCCAAACGGCGGTGCTGTATTGCAGCGTACCGCTGCCGCCGCGCACTAAATCAAAGGTAATCAGGCCGGAGTCTTCAAACTCGGTGATTTGCTGGTGGTTAAAGTCGCGGAAGCGGGCAGATATATTAGTAATGTCGCCGAATACCCAGTAGAGCAAATCCACGAAGTGGCTGAACTGGGTGAAGAGCGTGCCGCCATCCTGGGCCAGCGTGCCCCGCCAACCGCCGGGGCGGTAGTACTGGGCGTCGCGGTTCCAGAAGCAGTTGAGCTGTACCAGATATATCTGCCCCAGGCGGCCTTCATCATAAACCTGCTTTAGCCAGGCGGTGGGCGGGGAGTAGCGGTTCTGCATCACCCCAAATACCAGCCGGCCCGTGGCCTCGGCCGTGCGCACAATGGCTTCCGCATCGGTGGTGCGCAGGGCAATGGGCTTTTCCACCAGTACATGCAAGCCGGCGTGCAGCCCCTGCATAGCCTGGGGCGCGTGCAAGTAATTGGGCGTCGCCACAGTCAGTACATCAGCGCCGGGTCCGGAAAGCAGGTACTGATCTAGCGAAGTAAAGAAAGGCACCCCGGGAAATTCGGCTGCCAAGCCGGGCGCCAGCTCCTGCTGCGCATCAATCAGGGCCACCAGCCGGGCACCGGGCTGCCGGGAAACCAGCGCCGCGTGCCGCCGGCCAATATGGCCTACACCACAAATTACAAACCGA
The DNA here is from genome assembly GCF_001280305.1 of Hymenobacter sp. DG25A. Taxonomy (NCBI): domain Bacteria; kingdom Pseudomonadati; phylum Bacteroidota; class Cytophagia; order Cytophagales; family Hymenobacteraceae; genus Hymenobacter; species Hymenobacter erythromyxa. The sequence goes on from NZ_CP012623.1 coordinate 1,832,928, forward strand.
ATGGCGGGAAGGGCGGAATCATTCACAATAGGCGAATGTAGCGGGAACAGCGTAAATCCGGGCTATCGGAATGGCTTTGCTTTCACAGACAGGCGCTATTTAGAAAAAGCTTCTCACTGCCTCCCCTATGAAAGCCACCTGTTCCGGCGCGAGGGTAGGATGAATGGGCACCGATAACACCTTCTGGCACAGCCGCTCAGCCACGGGAAACTGCCCGGCCTGGTAGCCTAAGTAATGATAAGCAGGCTGCCGGTGCACCGGCAAGGGGTAGTATACCACGCTGGGAACTCCCAGGGCGGCCAGGTGCTTTTGCAGCACATCGCGGCGGGTAGGGTCCGTTAGCTGAACGGTGTACTGGTGGAACACGTGCGTGCTGCGAGGGTCGCGGGCGGGCACCAGCAGGCCCGCTATGCCGGCAAAAGCGGCATCATACCGGGCTGCTATGTGCTGGCGCGCGGCCGTCCACTGCTCCAGGTGCCGCAGCTTCACGCGCAGCAGGGCCGCCTGCAGGGTATCAAGCCGGGAATTGAGGCCGATGTGCTCGTGGTGGTACTTGCGCGTTTGCCCGTGGTTGGCCAGTTGGCGCAGCAGCTCGGCCCGGCTGGAATCGTGGGTGAACAGGGCGCCCCCGTCCCCCATAGCACCCAGGTTTTTACTGGGGAAAAACGAGGTGGTGCCCACCTCTCCTACGGTGCCGGCCGCCCAGGTTTCCCCGGTGCTGGTAGTGAACGTAGCGCCCAGCGACTGGGCATTGTCTTCGATAAGCGCCAGGTTATGGTGGTCGGCAAGACGGCGCAGGCTTTCTAAATCGGCGCACTGTCCAAATAAATGCACTGCTACTATGGCCCCGGTGCGCGGCGTAATAGCGGCCTCCACGGCATGCGGATCCAGCCCGAAGGTGGTTGGCAGCACATCAACCGGCACTGGTACCAGCCCCAGCAAGGCGGCAGCTTCCAGCGTAGCTACATAGGTAAAAGCAGGAACCAGCACTTCACTTCCCTGGGGCAGGCGCAAGCTCATAAGGGCCAGCTGAAGGGCATCGGTACCATTGGCGCAGGGTACCACGTGCGGGCCGCCCAGGTACTGACTTAGCTCCTGCACAAATTCTGCAACCGCCGGGCCCTGAATAAAAGCGCTTTCATCCAGGCATTGCCGCAGCGCGGCATCCAGCTCGGCGCGCAGGGGCGCGTGCTGGGCCGCCAGGTCCAGCATTAGTATGGGGGGCGTAAAAGCAGGAATGGACAAGCAGGCAGAATAACAGGGCGGCATCAAAGATAGAAGGAGGCGCGAAACCCGGGGCGGAAGCCCAGCGTAACCCCGCCCTGAAAGCCTGCGTTAAGCAGCGAAAGGATACTCTCTCCCTCAAGTACTCTTGTTTCTCCCTTATCTTTTCCCAACTACCATGATAAAGAAAACCTTCACTATAAACGCGCTGGCTGCTATTCTATTAGCCGGCGGCGTGTCGTTTACGCACAGCAGCTGCACCCGCTCTGAACAAAAGGAGGTTTCGCAGGAAGGCGAACAGGCCTATAACGACTTCAAAACGTTTGTAACTGACGCCGAAACCCGCGCTGAAAACGCTGCCAACGAAACCGAAGCCGACTTCAATCAGGAAACCACCCAGCTGAAGTCAGACTTCGATGCCAAAGTGGCGGCCGTTGATAAGTATGCGGATCAGTATGATGACGCCCGCCGTCAGGAAATTGAGCAGCTGCGCACCCGCTACACTACCGCTTACGACAAGCGCGACATGGCCTGGAAAAACCGGGCTTCGGCCACCGGTACCACCGCCACAACTACTACCGTGAAAATGGGCAAGTACTACAAGCCCATGACCAGCGAGTATGCGGCCGTAACGCCCCAGAACGTGCGTGCTAAATACGAGGCCTTCACGGCCATGGTAAAAGCCAACGAGAACCGTTACGATATCGACGACTGGCGCAACGTAAATGCCGACTGGCGCACCTTGGATGAGCGCTATGACGCCATCAAAGACCAGGTATCCACCGCCGACCGCGAGGAAATTGCCAAGGAAAAGGCCAAGTACGCCGCCTTCAAGTCGTTTGATAAGACTGAAGCCCGCGTGGCAGAAGGTGCCGGCGCCGTTGGTGGCGCGGCCAAAGATGTAGCCGGCGGAGCCAAGGAAGTAGGTAAAGATGTAGGCCAGGGCGCCAAAAAAGTAGGCAGCAAAGTGGGCAACGCCGTGAAAGGCGCCTACAAAGAAGTCAAGAGCGAAGTAAAAAATACCGACAACGACTAACCCACCCCGGTTACTAAACCATTGCAACAACAAGCGCCAGCCTTCCTCCAGGCTGGCGCTTTATTTTTTGCCGATGCGCAGGCGCTGTAGCTCCTGCAACGCCCAGTACAGTTTGAGCGCATCCAGCTGCCGCAGGTCAGGAGTCCCGGAAAGCAGCGCTTGTTGCACCCTTTGGTAAATCAGCCCAAACCCCGCCTGATACAGCCCGGCCAGCCCTAAGCGCCATAGCCACAGGGCTGTCTGTAATAGCCTGGTGCCGGTGCCCCACCCTTCGGTTTGATACAGGTAGACCAGATTGCGCGCGGCCTGCTGGGCTTTCTCCAGAAAATGGGCAGCACACTCCAGGCCATCATGTAGCACGGGGTTATCTACATGATGCACGGCAATGCCCGCTTGCTGCAGCTGCCAGCCCAGCTTGCTATCCTCGTGGCCGTAGTGCATCAGGGCTTCATCCAACCCAAACCGTCGGAATACGGCGGACTCCAGCAGCACATTTTTCAGGATAAACGACTCATACGGCTGTTGCTGCCGCACCCGGGCCGGGCGGGCTTCCCGCAGCCGGCCGTGTTGCCAGCGCAGCCGCTGCTCCGGCGCGGCAGGCGCAGTTTTGGCGTACACCGTACCGCCTACTACTACAGGTGCCGTGCCGAGACAGGCGGCATAGCGGGCAAGAAAGTCAGCCTGAGGCAGGGAGATGTTGTTATCCAGCAGCAGCAGCCAGGGGTGCCGGGCCGCGGCGGCCAGCTGGTTGCGAATAGCCGACCGGCCCACATTGCGCGGCAGCTCCCGATAAATAACGCCTGGCCAGGCAGCTACGGGGCGGTTTAGCCGGCGCGTAGCCTCATCGGAGGCGTCATCAAAACAAAGGATTTCTACCGGCCCGGGCCATCTGGCGGCCTGTTGTACCAGCGCCTGCACCAGCGGGGTTACGTCCCGGCAATAAATGGGCAGCAAAACCGACAGGCCGGGCATGGCAATGCGAAAGGTCAGAAAAGAGAAAGCCCGGGGCTAGTTGCCACTCAGCTCCATGGGCAGCACGGTGGAGTCCAGCAACTGGCCGTCCTTGCATTGGAGCACGCGCTTGGGGTAATTTTTGATTAGCTGATAATTGTGCGTGGCCATGAGCACGGCGGTGCCGGCATTGTTGATTTCCATGAACAGGCGCATAATACTGTCCGTCACGTCAGGGTCCAGGTTGCCGGTGGGCTCATCGGCCAGCAGCAGCAGAGGCTCGTTGAGCAGGGCCCGGGCAATAACTACCCGCTGCTGCTCGCCGCCGGAAAGCTGGTGCGGCATTTTGCTGCCGGCGTTGGACAGCCCCACACGCATGAGTACGTCGGAGATGCGCTGCTTTTTCAGGGACTTGCCTTTCCAGCCGGTGGCGTTCAGCACAAATAGCAGGTTATCGGCCACGGTGCGGTCGAAGAGCAGCTGAAAGTCCTGAAAGATGATGCCCAGCTTGCGGCGCAGCATGGGTACTTTGCCGCTGCTGAGGCGCGGCAGGGCAAATCCGGCTACGGTACCGGCGCCCACGCCCAGGGGCAGGTCGGCGTAAATGGTTTTCAGCAATGAGCTTTTGCCCGAGCCGGTACGGCCTACCAGGTACGCAAATTCACCCTTATCCAGGGCAAACGATACTTTCTGCAGCACGGTGTTCACGTCCTGCATAATGTAGGCATCGTGCAGCTCAATAACCGGGTTGGCAGCGGTGGGCATAAAAGCAAGATAGCGCGAAGCACGGCTCCGCTCGTTCAACAATTCAAAAAACCAGAGTACCGGAAGCTAAGCGCGGCAAATGGCCGCCGCTATACTTCCAGCTTTTGCAATTTACCGAACTCCAAGCCCTCAATAACGCCGGCCAGTGCAATTTCTTTGCCTTCCAGCCCGTAGCGGTGCAAATCTTTCAGGGGGCGGTCGGCCCGGAAATAAGCTATGAGCACGAAGTTCTCATCCCGCAGCTGGATGTAGTCTGGAATCTTGGCCTTGCCTTTTACTTTAATGATATACACCGCTGTGCTTGGCTAATCTGACTGAATGCATTCTGAATGCGGAAAAACGCCAGCGCGCTTCTTCGTCATTCAGAATGCATACAATCAGCAGGCAGAAAAGATTATTCGTTTACGCGCTTGTGGTCGGCCAGGAACGTGGCCAGGCCTTTGTCGGTAAGCGGGTGGTGCAGCAAACCGGTAATTACGCTCAGCGGGCAGGTAGCCACATCGGCGCCCAGCTCAGCGCACTGAATCAGGTGCGGCACGTGGCGCACGGAGGCAGCCAGCACCTGCGTAGGATAGCCGTAGTTGGAGAAAATGTCCACAATCTGCTGAATAAGCTGCATGCCATCAGCTCCGATGTCATCCAGACGACCCACGAAAGGCGACACGTAAGTAGCACCGGCCTTAGCGGCCAGCAGCGCCTGCCCGGCTGAGAAAATCAGCGTGCAGTTGGTTTTGATGCCTTTCTCCGAGAAATACTTGATGGCTTTCACGCCGTCCCGGATCATGGGCACCTTCACTACGATGTTGGGGTGCAGCTCAGCCAGGGCCTCTCCTTCCCGGATAATGCCTTCGTAGTCGGTGGCAATTACTTCGGCCGACACGTCGCCGTCTACCATTTCGCAGATCTGGCGGTAGTGCGACATCACGGCATCAGTGCCTTTAATGCCCTCTTTGGCCATCAGCGAGGGGTTGGTGGTTACACCGTCGAGCACACCTAGCTCTACGGCTTCCTGAATTTCCTTCAGGTTGGCGGTATCAATGAAGAATTTCATGCGGGTAGATTGGAAACAACAATGCCCCAAAGCTAACCGATTGCGGGCAAACGCACCGCGCGGTTTCGTTGGGGCATGGACAAAAAAAAGCGAACCAATATCGCACCGCTCAACCACCTACCCTTGCTACCTTCCGGTCCTGGGGGAGTTCAGCGGGAGCTGGTCGTACTGATTCGCCGTTGCAAATATACGCAGGTTTTCGTGGGCCGCGCAATAATTCTGCATTCTTTGCCTGTTAAGGGCATCCTGGCACAGCAAACCACCTAGCACTCAAGCGGCAACGGCTGACAAAAAAATCAGCACCCCACCCTTTTTACCTGCTTCACTAACAAAAAAAGAAGGAACGCCTGGGCGTTCCTTCTTTTTTTGTTTTCATAGCGCAGAGAGAGAGGTCGGGGTGGAGCGGAGGATGGGATATTATTTTACCCGGGCTTTGCTACGGGCAGCAGCCGCAGCTTCCAGATACACGTTCAGCGGGAGGTTATTACTGGCATTCAGCTCTTTATCAGCATAGCCCATGTAGCTAAACAGTAAGGAGTTGATACCGGCCGGTACTTTAATAGTATACTCGCCATCGGCATTGGTGCTGGCCGCTATGGCAGCGCCTTTCACATACACGGTAGCGCCTACTAGTGGCTGGCTTTCTTCATTCAGCACTTTGCCTTTCAAAACCACCATTTCCGGCTGGCTGGCAGCCGCTACTTCCGTAGAGGTGGGAGTTTTCACTTCTTCTGCGAGGGCCGCCTGGGGAGCCGCCGCAGCCGGCGTGGTGAGTGGAGCCAGCTCTTCCGCCTGTACTTCGGTAGTTGGAGTGGGCTGATGCATCATCTGCACTGCAATCAGCGCAGTGGCAGGCGTTACAGAGACCTGAGGTTGTTCCTGGGCAAATAGAACTGCTGGCGTCAGCCAGGTCAGGAATGCCAGCGAAGAGGAGAGGTAACGCATGACAGCACGGGGTTTGAGTGAGCGGTACTGTGACAAAGGTGCACGATAATAGCAGGCAACAAAAGGCATATTGTGACTCAATTGTGACCTATAAGACAATTACAATACATTGTATTTTACGCCTTTATATCCAGTATAATAACTATATACATGGTACTATTTTCATTTATACTCCTGCATTATATAGTCAATTTGTGACATCTATGGTTTCTAATTTTACTTTGCCCTCCGAAGAATAGCTTTCTTTAAATGTGTTTTGTCGGCAGGCGGGGTGGTCTTACCTTTGCCCATGCCTCAACAGATTCTGATTCTCGATTTTGGGTCGCAGTACACGCAGCTCATTGCCCGGCGCATCCGGGAATTGAACGTCTACTGCGAAATTCATCCGTATAATCACGCCCCGGACCTCACTGAGGACATCCGGGGCGTTGTGCTTTCGGGCTCGCCCTGCTCCGTGCGCGACCCGGAAGCACCCAACCCCGACCTCAGCAAGTACCTGGGCCATGTGCCGGTGCTGGGCGTGTGCTACGGCGCACAGCTGCTGGCGCAGCAAAACGGCGGCGAAGTGCTGCCGGCCACCATCCGCGAGTACGGCCGCGCCCGCCTCACCCACGTGCACCACGACTCTCCCCTGCTGCACGGTGTGCCTACGGAGTCGCAGGTCTGGATGTCGCACGGCGACACCATTAAGACGCTGCCGGCCGGTTTCGACATCATTGCGGGCACGCCGGAAGTAGCCGTGGCCGCCTTCCATATCCAGGGTCAGGACACGTATGGTATTCAGTTTCACCCTGAAGTAACGCACTCTACTGATGGCAAAACGCTGCTGCAGAACTTTGTAGTAAGCATTTGCGGGCTGGACCAGAGCTGGACGCCGGAGCACTTCGTGGACAGCATGGTGGAAACCCTGCAGCGCACCATTGGCGAGGAGGACCAGGTGATTCTGGGCTTGTCCGGCGGCGTTGACTCTTCGGTAGCGGCCTTGCTGCTGCACAAAGCCATTGGCAAGCGCCTGCACGGCATCTTCGTGAACAATGGCCTGCTGCGCAAAGATGAGTACGAGCAGGTGCTGCACTCCTATAAAGACCTGGGCCTGAATGTGCGTGGCGTAGATGCCTCCCCGGAATTCTACGAAGCCCTGAAAGGCCTCACCGACCCCGAACTGAAGCGCAAAGCCATTGGCCGCACCTTTATTGAGGTGTTCGATCGGGAAGCCCAGAAAGTAGAAGGTGCCCGCTGGCTGGCCCAGGGCACCATTTATCCCGATGTGATTGAGTCGGTGTCGGTGAAGGGTCCGGCCGTCACCATCAAGAGCCACCACAACGTGGGCGGCCTGCCGGAGAAAATGAATCTGCGCATTGTGGAGCCGCTGCGGGCTTTGTTTAAGGATGAGGTGCGCGAAGTAGGCCACACGCTGGAGCTGCCGGTGAACATTCTGCACCGCCACCCCTTCCCCGGCCCCGGCCTGGGCATACGCATCCTCGGCGACATTACCCCCGCCAAAGTAGACCTGCTGCAACGCGCCGACGCCATCTTCATCAACGGCCTGAAAGAATACGGCCTCTACGACCAGGTATGGCAGGCCGGCGTGATGCTGCTCCCCATCCAAAGCGTGGGCGTTATGGGCGATGAGCGCACCTATGAGCAGGTAGTAGCCCTGCGCGCCGTGACCAGCGTAGACGGCATGACGGCCGACTGGGCCCACCTCCCCTACGAGTTTCTGGCCGACGTCAGCAACAAAATCATCAACCAGGTACGCGGCATCAACCGCGTGGTGTATGATATCAGCTCTAAGCCCCCGGCCACTATTGAGTGGGAATAGCCTCTGGGCTTTATCTTAAAAACAAGCCGTTTCAGCTGTCTGGAACGGCTTGTTTTATGACAGCATATTATGATGGCAGGCTGATGAACCCAATTCACGGCAGTACATTGACCATCAAAAGCCTTAACCCAGTGCGCCCTAAAAGCCAGGACACCCAAGCCGCATACTGTGATGGGGTTGCTATATCTTGAATTACCCAATTTGCGCTAGCCTCTATGCGTTTACACATCCTTCAGCATATTTCCTTCGAAGGCCCGGGCTACATTACCCACTGGGCCGCAGAGCACGGATATTCGGTCACCTACACGCATTTTCATGCCGCGCAACCGGTCCTTCCCAGGCTGGAGGAGCTTGATGCGCTGGTTGTGCTAGGCGGAAGTATGAGCGTACACGATGCTGGCTCTTTGCCTTGGTTATCGGAGGAAAAGCAATTCATCCGACAGGCAATAGTAGCAAGGTATCCTGTTCTGGGTATTTGCCTGGGAGCCCAGCTTATTGCCGAAGCGCTGGGCGCTACGGTAACTGATGCGCCTGCTGCGGAAATAGGTTTCTTCCCGATTCATTTTCACCAGACGGCCAAACCGTTTCCCGCCGCCCCCAATCTACCCTCAACGCTTACTCCGCTGCATTGGCATGGGGAAGTATTTTCCCTGCCGTCCGGTGCCCGGCTGCTGGCCTCTTCCGCCGCCTGCGCCAACCAGGCTTTTAGCTGGCAACAGCGGATTATTGGCCTGCAATTTCATCCGGAAGTCACGGAGAATATCCTAGAAGCTATGCTGGCGCATGAAGCGGCGGACCTTGTGCCTGGGCAGTGGGTGCAATCAGCCAGTGCCATAGGATCCGGCAAGCATCATCTGGCCGCCAGTCATCAATTTCTGCACAGCTTACTGAATGCGTGGGCCAGCTCCTAAAAGCCCTTCGGCAGATCAATACCCTTAATAGTCCGGTACAGCGCCAGGGCATTCTGGTCTGATAAGCCGCCAATAAAATCTGTGAGCAGCACAATCTGTTCGTAAGCCGGCAACTCTGCCTGCGGACCCAGGGCGCGGTATTGCATGGGCAGCAAGTCCAGGAGCTTGCGGCTGCGGTGGCTCCGCTGGGCATCAAAAGTAGCGTGCAGAAAGGCATCGAGCAGGCCGCCAAGCACTTCGAAACCGGCGGCTTCAATCTCCAGCACCGGGCGGCTGCGGTAGAGCTTTTCTACGGACAGCATCTGCACTTCCTGCAACTCGTGCCAGCACTCCAGCTCTTTTACCAGCGGCTGGTCATACTGGCCCGTGAGCATGGCGGGCACGTGCTCCGCAAAGCGTTGAGATATTTCATCTACCAGCTTGCCAATGAGGCGGGCGCGGATGTAACCCAGCTCCTCGCGCCAGTCGTGCCACTGCACGCTGGCCTGGCGGGTGGGCGGGTCGTTGAGCATGCAGCGCAGCAGCTTCAGGCCGTGGTTGTGGTCGATGAGGCCCAGTTTAAGGCCGTCTTCAAAATCGATGATGCGGTAGCAGAGGTCGTCGGCGGCTTCTACCAGAAACGCCAGCGGGTGGCGGTGGTAAAAGCCGGCTCCCTCCTCCCCTTTCGGCAGCAGGCCCAGCTCGTCGGCCACATGCCGGAAGCGGCCTTTCTCGCACTGAAAGTAGCCGTACTTTTTCTCGCTGGTTCCACCCGTCTGTGCTTTGGTTTCTACTATCGAAGGCCGCGGATACTTGGTAAAGGCACCCAGCACAGCATAGGTAAGCCCTAATCCCGCTGTGCCGGTGCTGTGCGCCGGGTACGTATGCGTGAGCACCCGAAACCCGGCGGCATTGCCCTCAAAATGCTGCAGATCGGCCTGCTGCGCGGCGGAAAGGCCGGTGATAAACCGCTCGGCTTCCCGGCTGGTGAAGTAGGCCGAAATGGCATCCTCGCCGGAGTGACCAAAAGGCGGGTTGCCGATATCATGACTGAGGCAGGCGGCGGCTACAATGTCGCCGAAATCCTGGTCCAGGGTGGGCAGCGCGGCGGCCAGGTCGGCATCGGCTTCCATCAGCCGCCGCCCGCTAAGCCGCCCCAGGGAGCGGCCCACGCATGCCGTTTCCAGGGAATGAGTGAGGCGGGTGTGCACAAAATCGGTTTCCGGCAAGGGCATTACCTGCGTTTTGCGCTGCAGCCGCCGGAAGGCGGAGCTGAACACTACCCGGTCGTAGTCGGCCACAAAGGCGCCGCGCACCACGGGCGTATCCGCCACCAGGTGCAGCTGGGGCTGGTCGGGGTAGCGGCGGCGCGCCAGCAGGCGCTGCCACGACATAGCTGGCGAAGCAGAGGAAGTAAGATGCATGTAGCGGGGAAGTTACCCCGCAAAATACAGGTATTCAGCTAAGGTGAAAATATGACATCCGCTCCCGGCCACTTTGAGCAAGGCCCCGCCCCCACCATCTTCCTGCAGCATACTACGTACCTTTGTCCGGCACTTTTAATCGACGAGCTGTTTACCGTTGATTCATCCTTTCATTCCGGTCCTCCCATGAGGCATTTTATGACGTTGCGGTTCGCGAGCTTAGGTATTGGGTTTTGGCTGGCCTTCACGGCACAAGCTCAGCCATCTACCGTTCGAAAAGACATTCCCGGCAATAAACCCGGTACCCCCACCGCAACCAGTAAGGCCCCCACTACTCCCGCTAAACCAAGCGCAGCTAAAAAGCCGGCCGCTACGCCGGCCCGGCCCGTCAGCACCAAGCCGCCCCTGCCAGGCAACCTGCGCTCCACGGACCAAAACACCCGCTACCAAAACGGCAAGCTGCTGATTGAGCAGGGCCGCTACGAGCTGGCCATGCAGGAGCTGCAACCCCTTACCGTGCCGGCGGCCAAGTTTAAGCATGCGCCGGAGGCGGCTTATCTGTATGCCGTAGCGGCTACCCGGGCGAAGAAATGGGCGGAAGCCGAGCAGATGCTGAACCTGCTGCGCAGCGAGTACCCTTCCTGGCCGGCTTTGGCCGAGGCCTATTTTCTGCAGGGCCAGATTTCCTTTGAGCAGGGCGAAGTAGACAACGCCCTGCGCGTATTGGGGCAGATTCCGGCCGGCAAGCTGGAGGCTGAGCGAACGGCGCTGAAGGCCACCTACCTGCCGCGCATCAAAGACAAAGCCCTGTTTCAGAATATGGTGCGCCGCTACCCGCAGGATGCCACGCTGGCCACCGCCTATGCCGATAAGCTGGTACTGGGCGGCTGGTATACCGAGGCCGACAAGGCCCAGCTGGAACAGCTCATTTCCCAGTTCTCCCTCGACCGCGCCCGCTATGCGCCGCGCGTGCGCCCCCTCAAAAAGAGCAGCTACAATGTGGCCGTACTCCTCCCCTTCGAGTTGAATGACCCCAGCTGGGAAAAGCAGCGCAAGCTCCAGTTCGTAACGGACCTGTACGCCGGCATGCGCCTGGCCCAGGATTCCCTGCAGCGCGAAGGCCGACCCCTGCAGCTGTTTGCCTACGATACCGGCTCAGATACCCTGCAGCTTAAGCGCCTGCTGGCCCTGCCCGAGCTGGCCGCTATGGATATGATTGTGGGCCCGGTGTATAAATCGGGCAGCAAGCTGCTGGCCCGGTATGCCCGCGAGCATCAGATTATCACCATCAACCCATTATCACAGGATGCCGAGCTGGTGCTGGATAACCCCTGGCACTACCTCTACGAGCCCAGCTCCGTGACCCAGGCCCGGCAGGCGGCGCAATTTGCCTACAACAACTTCCCCGGCCGCACCGCCGTGGTTTTGTATGAAGACAGTAAGGACGAAAAGGCCTTCGGCGAGACGTATAAGACTACCTATGAGGCGCTGGGCGGCAAAGTTCAGGTACTGCGCCGCATCAATTCAGATGTAGACGAGTCCATGGCCCAGGGCTTTGCGGGCATTGACCTGAAAACCGTGGGCCACCTGGTGATGGCCACCGAAGGACGGAAAGCTGGGCCTTACACGCTGAGCCTGCTGCAAAGCCAGGGCGCCCGGCTCCCGCTGATTACGTTTGCTTCCTGGCTCGAAAATCCCAGGGTTTCGTTGGGGCAGCTGGATGCGCGCGACGTCTACTTTGTGTATCCGCACTTCCTGGACAAAACGGCGCCTGGCGTGCGGCGCTTCCGCCAGCTTTACCTGCAGCAGCAGCATTTGCCGCCCTCCGTTTTTTCCAGTATTGGGTTTGAGCTGTTATACTACTTTGGCTCCCGCCTCCACGAGTATGGCTCTACCTTCCAGAACCAGCTGGCCAATTCCGGGCCGGTATCGGGCACGTTGTTTCAGGGTATCGGCTACCCCGCTGGCGGCCACGACAACCAGTATGTGCCCATCACCAAGCTGGAGCGCATGGAGGTGGAAGTCCTGAACCCGGTGGATGGCCGCTAGCTTTCCCTGCTTCCTGCCCGCTTTCTTTTGCAACCTGCATTAACTATTGATATGAACCCTTCTGTTTCTCCGGCTCCTGAGCTCACGCTTTCTACCAGCAACGCGTTATTCGAACGGGCCAAGCAGCATATTCCCGGCGGGGTCAACTCGCCGGTACGCGCCTTCCGCGCCGTGGGCGGCCATCCGGTGTTCATGAAGTCGGCCAAAGGCGCCTGGCTGACCGATGTGGACGGCAACCAGTACCTCGATTTCATCAACTCCTGGGGTCCTATGATTCTGGGCCACGCCCCGCAAATTGTGCTGGATGCCGTGCAGCAGGCCATTCCCAACTCGCTTTCCTTCGGGGCGCCCACGCAGCGCGAGGTAGAAATGGCCGAGCTCATCAAGCAGATGGTGCCCAGCATTGAGAAGGTCCGGCTGGTGAATTCCGGCACCGAGGCTACCATGTCGGCCATTCGGGTGGCGCGCGGCTATACCGGCCGCGACAAGATCCTCAAGTTTGAAGGCTGCTACCACGGCCACGGCGACTCCTTCCTGATTGCCGCCGGCTCCGGCGCCCTTACCCTGGGCGCGCCCGACTCGCCTGGCGTGACCGAAGGCGTTGCCAAAGACACCCTCACCGTGCCTTACAACGACCTGGAAGCCGTGGCCCGGGCCATTGCCGCCAACCCCAACCAGATTGCCGCCATCATCATTGAGCCCGTGGTCGGCAATATGGGCCTGGTAGAGCCCGCCGAAGGTTTCCTGCAGGGCCTGCGCGAGCTGTGCACCGAGCACGGCATTGTGTTCATTTTTGATGAGGTGATGACGGGCTTCCGCCTGGCCCCCGGCGGCGCGCAGGAGCTCTATGGCATCAAGCCGGACATGACCACGCTGGGCAAAATCATTGGCGGTGGTATGCCGGTGGGCGCGTACGGCGGCCGTCAGGATATTATGGACAATGTGGCGCCCGCAGGCAAAGTGTACCAGGCCGGTACGCTCTCCGGCAACCCCATTGCTACCGCCGCCGGCATTGCCCAGCTCACTTACCTGCAGCAGCACCCGGAGCTATATACGGAGCTAAACCGCATCAGCACCCGCATTGCGGACGGCACCCGGCAGATTGCCGCCGACCTGGGCCTGAACTACACCGTTAACCAGGTGGGCTCTATGTTCAGCCTGTTTTTCACGGCGCAGCCCGTAACAGACCTGGCCAGCGCCAAAACCTCCGACACCGAGGCCTTTGGCCGCTATTTCCGGGCCATGCTGCACCGCGGCATGTATCTGGCGCCGGCGCAGTTTGAGGCCCTGTTTGTTTCCACATCTATTACCGATGAGCTGGCCGACCGCTACCTGACGGCCTGCCGCGAGTCGCTGATAGAAGCCCACGGGCTGTAATTTTCCTGCGGCACTTCTGAAACTGTCATCCTTAGCCACGCTGGGGATGACAGTTTTTTTGCTATGGCTCCCAACCACGACAGCAACCGGTTACCTTTGCGGGCAAATCCGCTTCGTCTTATGCCTCGTTTCCGCTTTCTTTTCCCGGTTTTTTTGCTGATTCTGCTGCCTTCCCTGCTATGGGCGCAGCTGAACGGACCGGCCGCTGACAACAAGCGCCTCTTCGACCGCACCGTAGACGAGCTGAATTTCCGCACCATGGAAACCGTGTACGACAAGTCGTTTACGCGGCGCAAATTCCCGGTGAACCTGCGCACAGCCAAAGACCGGCGCGCTTTCGACGACTTTCCCGGCCGCGACGACCTGCACACGCTGTTCCAGAATTACAACGGCGTAGCCGAGCGCTACAAAGCCCGCTTCGGTAAAGGCCGCACCGATCTGGCCGAATTTGAAAAGCAGCTGAACAGCATTGTGCTGGACCGCAACTTTGAGTTTTTCATTCACAACCTCCCCCGCGACGAGCGGGTGGCGCTCATCCGGTCACTCCAGCGGGAAATAAAGCAGGCCACAGCGCAGTTTAACGCCTCTGAAGACCCTGCTCCCGACGAAACCACCGTGGATGGGGCTGCCGTGCCGCCCGCCGATGTAGATGCCGAAGCCACCGTAGCAGCTCCGTTGGAGGACGCTACGCCCCAGCCGGAGGAAACCACTACCACCACTACCGTAACCTCCCCGGCCGCCAGCCCGCAGGCAGCCCCTTCACAGTATGGCTGGCTCGACTATCTGACGCTGATGCTGGCCGGCACCTCCCTTTTCCTGGTGGGACGCCTTACCCTGGTGACAATTCCGGAGTTGCGTGGCCGCCTGGATGCCTTAACGTCTTATGGCGACGAGGAGCCGGAAGCGGAAGAAACCGTGGCGCCGCGCAAGAAATCCGGCCTGCGCGAGGACCGCTACGAAGAGGAAGAAGAACAAGCGTAAGTATTACATCAACAGTCAGCCATGATTCTCACCGATCAGCAGATTCTCGCCGAGATTGAGCGGGGCAATATTGTCATCCAGCCGTATGATCGGACCTGCCTCGGCACCAATTCCTACGACGTGCACCTGGGCCGCTACCTGGCCACCTACCGCGACGCCGTGCTGGATGCCCGCCAGCACAACCAGATTCAGACCTTTGAAATCCCGGAGGAAGGCTTTGTGCTGGAGCCCGGCACCCTCTACCTGGGCGTAACGGAGGAATATACCGAGAGCCACGCCCACGTACCCTTCCTGGAAGGCAAAAGCAGCGTCGGCCGCCTGGGGATTGATATTCATGCCACTGCAGGCAAAGGCGACATTGGTTTCTGCAACACCTGGACGCTGGAAATCAGCGTTTCTATGCCCGTGCGGGTGTATGCCGGCATGCCCATTGGCCAGCTGATTTACTTTGTAGTGCAGGGCGATGTGCAGACCTTCTACAACCGCAAGGCCAACGCCAAGTACAACGACCGCACCGACAAGCCGGTGGAGTCTATGATGTGGAAGAACACCTGGTAGCCGCCGGGCAGTTTAGTCTACTTTCCGGGGGCGTTGGTAGAAGCCATAGGCTGGTCAAAGCTCATCGGGCAGAACTCCTTGGCACAGTTTTTCGTTAAGGAAAAGTAATTTATCGGAAACTGCACCAGCCCAGGTGCTGCTTTTGGTAGAGAATTGACCACAGCTAACGAACTTTGACCATGCGTAATACACTTGCCATTGCCGCTTTGCTCCTGGCCACTACCATTGGTGCCCAGGCCCAGCAGAAATCGTTTATAACCACCACGCAGGATAATCTCCGCTCCTCTCCGCGCCTGAACATGGCCGCCGTAGAGTTCCGGGCCGACCGCCTCTCCGACCAGATGGTGCGCCAGCTGCGTTTGAATGGCTACCAGGCTTCCCGCCTGCGCACCATTAACGAGGATAAAGTGGCTAAAATGGCTGCTATTGAGCAGAAGCACGCCGGCAACCAGAAGCTCATTGATGAGCAGTGCAAAGGCGTCTGCAAAGAACGGGACAAGGAGCTGGCCTCGGTACTATCTACTGATCAGTACACGAACTACTACGATTCCCGATCCGTGTTCTATAAGTATGATAAAGATTATGCGGCTCGTTCCAGCAATATCATGCTCGTAAAATCGGTGCAGGAGCCGCTGCCCGCCAGCAGCAAAGGCTCCGTTATTGCGCCTAGCCGCCCGCAAGGTCGTAGCACCCCGGCCAGCACTGTGCGAGGCCGTTAAGCCAGCCTTTACTTCATAAAAAAGCCCCGCCTGAGAAATCAGGCGGGGCTTTTTTATGGTTGCTGCACTACTACTTCTGCGTTTTCTGCTCCTGGTCGATGTGCTTGGAAAGCTCGGCGCACAGCTCACGCATTTTGGTGGCCATTACGGTATCGTTGGTAGCCGTCAGGATGGTTTCGGCCATAGAGCCAATGGTATCCACAATGAAATACTTCATGGCATCAACGGGCATATCCTTGGTCCAGAGGTCGATTTTCATGGTGCCGTCCTGGTCCCGGTCCCAGATAGAAACGTTAATGGCTTTGGCAAAGTGAATATCAGGGCCGGCATCGGTGGCAGTCCAGCTGATGGCCTCGGGCACTTTCTGGTCGTCGAGGGCAATGCTGAAGCGGATTTCAGATTTTTTCATCGGAAGTAAGAGTGGAAAAAGAACGTCATGTCGAGCGTAGTCGAGTCATCTCGCGTGCTGATGTTGCAGTGCTAATCACTGTTTACCACACTAGCGAGATGTCTCGACTACGCTCGACATGACGTACCAAAAAATATAATTAAGTAGCCTCAACAGCTACTACACGTAGTTGTTCAGCATTACCGGCATCACCAGCATCAGAATGCTTTCGTTTTCGTCGGCAATGGTGGGCATGAGCAGGCCGGCACGGTTTGGCGTGCTCAGCTCCAGGGTAATTTCCTCGGAGTCGATATTCGAAAGCATTTCGATGAGGAACTTGGCGTTGAAGCCAATTTCCATGTCTTCGCCATCGTACTGGCAGGCCAGCTTTTCGTTGGCTTCGTTGCTGAAGTCGAGGTCTTCGGCCGAAATGGTGAGCTCCGAGCCCGCCAGACGCAGGCGCACCTGGTGAGTGGTTTTGTTGGAGTAGATGGCAATGCGCTTCACCGAGTTCAGCAGCGCGGCCCGGTCGATGATGAGCTTGTTGGGGTTGCTGACCGGAATAACGTTTTCGTAGTCGGGGTAGCGCTCATCAATCAGGCGGCACACGAGGCGCATCTGGTTGAAGGAGAAGAAAGCGTTGGAGTGGTTGAACTCCACGCGCACCGGCGTAGCCTCGGAGGGCAGTGCATTTTTGAGCAGGTTGAAGGCTTTGCGCGGAATGATGAGGTTAGCCGTTTGGCCGGCCCCCACATCCTGGCGGCGGTAGCGCAACAGGCGGTGGCCATCGGTAGCCACAAAAGTTACCTGATTATCAGCCAGCTGCACCAGAATGCCCGTCATGGCGGGGCGCAGCTCGTCGGTGCTTACCGCAAAGATGGTCTTGTTAATGGCGCGGGCCAACGACGACGACGGAATTTCGATGGGAGCCGAGCCTTTCACCACCGGCACACGGGGGAAATCGGTGGCGTTTTCGCCAGCCAGCTTGTAGCGGCCGTTGGCCGAGCTGATTTCGATGGTGTAGGTTTCCTCGTCCAGCGTGAAGGTAACGGGCTGGTCGGGCAGGTTTTTGAGGGTATCCAGCAGAATGCGGGCGGGGGCGGCAATGCGGCCGCTTTCGCGGGCTTCCACGGGCAGCTCGGTCATCATGCTGGTTTCCAGGTCGGAGGCCGTAATCGTCAGCTTGCCGTCCTCAATCTCAAAGAGAAAGTTCTCCAGAATGGGCACTACGGGGTTGTTCGTGACCACGCCATTGATGCTCTGCAGCTGCTTGAGCAAGGCGGAAGACGAGACGATAAACTTCATAAAGTGGCGGGTTGTCTGGCGTGTTTGGAAGAGGACAAAGATAGGAAACGACGGCGGCTTTTCCAGCCTGATTCAAAAGCCCCCGGCGGAATCAGTAATTAGCTTAGGGCCAGATTGAAAGGGGGTTATTACTTGAGGTTGTATAGGTAAAAAACTAATGTTTATTTGCACTTCCCCACCCGCCTAGCCTTGCCCACAGGCCTCGCCCTTACCACCGCCATGAATCATACCTTATACCATGTGGTGTACCAGAGTACCGCTACCAAGGAATTCACGGAGCCGGAGCTGCTTGCCTTGCTTACCAAATCCCGAGCCTGGAACACGGCCCATGAGCTAACGGGTGTATTGCTCTACAGCCAGGGCTACATTCTGCAGGTATTGGAAGGCAGTCAGCAGGAAGTTTATTCCATTTTTGAGAGAATTCAGAAGGATCATCGGCACCTGAATGTGGTGAAGCTGGCGGATGGCCCCTTGGCGAACCGTAGTTTTGCAGAGTGGTCAATGGGGTTTCTGGCCATTCAGCCCACCAACTACGAGCGGCTGGCCGGCTACTTTAACCCGCTGCAAACAAAACATCTGGCTACCATGCCGGAACAAGGCAAGGACTCGCTGCACGAGGTACTGACCACATTTGTGCGGAAGGAAATGCTGCGCCTGTGAGGTGAAGCGCCCTACCAGTTGGCCCGCCGCAGCTTTTCGGGCTGCAGCACCCGAATGCCTTTGCCATTCATCTCAATCAGCCCATCGTGCTTAAACTCACTCAGCGTCCGGATCAGCGACTCTGATGCAGTGCCCACCACGGCGGCCATATCGTCGCGGGAGAGCTGAATGGGGGTTTCCTGCTCGCTGCCCAACTGCTCGTGCATCTGCAGCAACGTATCGGCCACGCGGCGGCGGATGGAGTTGTAGGCCATGCCCAGCAGCTGCTGCTCCCGCTCGCTCACGCGGCCGGCCAGCAACCGGATGAAGTGCTTGCTCACCTCGGCATTGCGCAGCAGCAGTTGGGTGAAATCTTCTTTAGGGATATACACCAGCGCGGAGTCATCCACGGCCACGGCGGAGTCTGTGTGGCGGGTTTGCTCCAGCAGGGCCATGTACCCAAAAAAGTCGCCGGGGTTGTAGATGCCGGTTATCAGCTCCTTGCCGGCGGG
Organism: Hymenobacter sp. DG25A; assembly: GCF_001280305.1. Classification (NCBI taxonomy): domain Bacteria; kingdom Pseudomonadati; phylum Bacteroidota; class Cytophagia; order Cytophagales; family Hymenobacteraceae; genus Hymenobacter; species Hymenobacter erythromyxa. Next base: position 1,851,564 of record NZ_CP012623.1, read on the forward strand.
CGTGGTCCGGATGGTTTTGATGCGGCCCGATTTTACGAAGTATAGGCGCGTAGGCTCGTCGCCTTCAGAATAAATATCCTGCTTTTTACGCACCTGGTACACTTTGCGGTCGGTGGTGAGGCTTTCCATGTTGCCTACGGTGCGGGCATCCTGCAGGAACTCGTGCAGGCCCTCCCCTTGCAGGTCGTAGTCGGGCTTGAGGTGCTGGAAGCGCTTCAGGCGGCTGGTAATAGCGCTCAGCAGCTCGGTATCGTCAAAGGGCTTGGTGAGGTAATCGTCGGCCCCCAGCTCCATGCCGCGGCGCATGTCGGTGCGCTCAGTTTTGGCCGTGAGGAAGATGAAGGGCACCCCTGAAAGCTGCGGGTTCTGGTTGAAAATCTGCAGCACCCCGTAGCCGTCCAGCACGGGCATCATAATATCACAAATCACCAAATCCGGGCGGGCAGCCAGGGCCTGCTCCACGCCTACCTTCCCGTTTTCGGCGGTAACTACAGTGTAGCCGGCCAGCTCCAGAATCTCGGCGGTGTTTTCCCGGATGAAGTCGTTATCCTCAATCAGCAGAATGGTGGTCATAGGGAATGGTGATAGTGACGGTGGTACCTTCCTGTAGCTGGCTTTCCAGGGAGATAGTCCCCCGCATCAGCTCCAGATATTTAGCAATAATATACAATCCCAGGCCCGTACCGGGAATATTGGTGACGTTGCGGGCCCGGAAAAACCGCTCAAACAGGTGCTCCTGATCATCCGCCGAAATGCCCACGCCCTGATCCTGCACCGAGAGGATCAACTGGCCCTGGCTACACTCGGCGCGCACCGTAACCACGGAGTTTTCGCCGGAATATTTAATAGCGTTGGACAGCAGGTTCACCAGAATCTTCCGCATCAGGGAAGGATCCAGCCAGACATGCTCCCGGCAGCTTACCTGCTTATCTATGGACTGGCCGGCTTTCAGCATGCCCTGCACATCGGTAACAGTATCGGCGAGCAGCACGGCCATATCCAGCCGGGCCGGGCGGGTTTCTATCTTGCCTTCCTCAATTTTGCCTACCGACAGGAACTCCTCCAGAATATCGTTCAGGTGGTTTACCGAGGACCGGATGCGCTGCAGATGCTTCAGGCGCTTATCCTGCTGGTCGCCGCCGGGGTACTTTTCAATGAGCGTGGCCGAGGTGAGTACGGCCGTGAGCGGCGTGCGGAACTCGTGCGAGGCCATGGACACAAAGCGCGACTTCAGCTCGCCCAGCTCCTGCTCGGCGGCCAGCGCAATGGTTAGCTCTTCGGAGCGCTGCTCCAGCTGTTCCAGGGTGTTGAGCAGGGCGTGGGTGCGGTCGGCTACTTTCTGCTCCAGCTCGGTATTGAGGCGTTCTACCCGCTGGCGCTCATTAATCAGGGCCTGCTCGGCGTTTTTCTTGAAGGTGATATCCAGAATGTAGGAAACCACATACAGGTCCTGCTCCTCATAAAAATAGCTCAGGCTCACTTCTACCGGAAACACGGAGCCGTCTTTGCGCTGGGCCTGCAGGTCGCCGCTGTGCTGGCCCATGGCCCGCACGGAGGGGTGGGCATTGAAGGACTCGCGCAGCTTCTGGTGCTGGCGGCCAATGGCGTTGGGCACCAGCACTTCTATCTTCTGGCCCACCAGCTCATTATCGGCGTAGCCAAACAGCTGTTGGGAGTGGCGGTTGGCGGATATAATGCTGCCCTGCCGGTCGCAGACGATGATACCGATTGTGGCGTTGGAAAATACCGCCTCAAAGCGCCGCTCACTGTGGGCCAGCTCTCGCTCGGCCTGGTGCAGGCGCTCTTGTTCGCTCAGGCGCACCAGAAAGCTGGAGCATCCTTCCACTTCAAAATGCGTGAGCTGCAACCTGCCCCAGAACACTTCACCGTTCTGCCGGCTTATATCTGCCTCTACCTCCGTACGTCCCCCCTGGCGTGCCTCTGAAAGCAGGGTTGCCCAATACTCGGGCGGCAGGGCTGGTAGCCGCGGAGCATAATCTATAGCCTCTAAAAAAGCAGCTTCTGAGGCGTAGCCCAACAAATGTGCTCCGGCAGGGTTTACGCGGGTAAAACGGGCGGTGGCATCATCATAGATACCAATGAACTCCTCCGCCTGATTAATCAGAATGTCATTCAGGGCGCTTTTGAAAGGATCGTTGGGCATGAATTAGCCAGGATACGGTGCAAAGGACGAATCGAAAAAGGGCGCTTCAGTCAAATTTCGTCAATAATCCAACGAATATGACAAATAGCGAGCGGCAAGCTGATAAATATCATGGTCATAGATACGCCAGACTGGCAATTTTACGCCAACAATTTTTCTTACCGCTCATGACTGTCTCCCAATCCCAATTGCTGCCTTCGTCGCCTGATGCGCCAGTTCTGCTGGTGCTGCTGCCGCCGGCCCTGAACAGCGAAGGCAAGCAAAAAGCGGCGAGTATCACTACTGCCCTTGATCTGCTGCAGGGCCGGCTCGGCTCGGCCATTCGGGTACTTAAAATTGACGGGGCCAGTCATCCGGCGGTGGTCAGCAGCTTCCATGCCTCGCAGCTTCCCTCCTTTGTGCTGGTGCGTCGCGGCATTGAGCTCTGGCGGCAGCAGGGCCTGCCGGAAGGCGACACTATTGTGCCGTTACTGCTGAGTAAGTTGGAGGGCTAAACTAATTCAGCCAGCATATTACCAAGGCAACATAACACTGAAGTTGTATAGGAAATCATATCATCCTTGTCAGAACGTCATGCTGAGCGCAGCCGAAGCATCTCTACCGCTTCGCATGGGTTTACCACACTAGCGAGATGCTTCGCTCCGCTCTGCATGACGTTCTGGAGACTTCCTGAACTGCTTCAGGATTTGAAAAATAATTTATACTAAAACGAGGCATACTTCCGCTTGCGCAGCCACGCCCGCACTACCCCAAACAAGGCTAACAACACCAGCGGCGCGCAGATATTCAGCAGCTGCCAAGTGCGCTTTTCCTCGTTTACTTTCACTTTATCCAGGGGGCGCAGGGTAATTTCTTTGCCGCGCACGGCTATCAGGCCGGTTTCATCCAAGAGGTAGTCGGTGGCGTTTTGCACCAGCTCACGGTTGGCGAATTCGGTGGTGGCCATTCGGTCGTAGCCCAGGCGCAGGGGGCGGCCGGTTTTAGTGTCCACATCATTGCGAACAAAGTCCCCATCCGATATCAGCAGAATCTTTCCGGGGCGGGCATTGGCAATTTGCGCGGGCTGAAACTCGCTGGTACCGGGCTTGGTACGATTGGCGAACAGGGAGCGGAACTGGCCTTCCAGCAGGTAGCCCACGGGCTTGGGGCCGCTGGTGTAGAGTTTGGGGTCGGGCGGCAGGCGGGCATCGTTCAGGTTTACGGGCACCGGCGCGGGCAGCACGCGGGTGTAGCGGGAGGTGAACATGAGCGGCGTTTTGCGGATGCCCACGGCCTTCACCGTATCAATAGTGCCCACAAACTTGAAGTACACCGCATCCAGGTTGCGGGTAATGGGGTGCGGACTGAAGGAGTTGACGATGGGGTAAAACTGCCACGGCATGGGCTCTACCTGCGGTTTATTGCCGGTAACGCCCGTTACCAAGGGGATAAGCCCGGAGTTGATATCCAGGATCAGGTCGCCGTTGAAGCGGGCGCCGTACTTGAAAAGCAGGTCCGTGAGGTTCAGCTCGATAGGGAATGAGAGCATGCCGCCGCGGTTGGCGCTGTCCAGGTTCACGCGCATCATATCCACGAAAAACATGGTCCGGCCGCCCTGGGTGATGTACTCATCCAGCTTAAACTTCTCAGCCTCGGTATAGGGGCGCTGGGGCTTGGCGATGATAACGGCGGCCAGCGGCTTGAGGCTGGGCACCTTGCTCAGGTCCACGCGGTACACGTTGTAGTCGCGCTGCAGGGAGCCAATCATATCGGCCATTTGCAGGTTATCCAGCTCGCCGTGGCCTTCTACTATACCAATTACTTTGCGGGTGCTGGGCTGCAGCCGCCGAATGGCGCTGGCCATTTCGTACTCTAAGCCCTCAATGCTTTGGTTGAGGCGCACATCGGGCGCGGCGGCTTGGTTGCCGCGCAGCAGCAGCACGTTCTGCTCTTTGCTGCCCACGGTAATGGTGGCCCAGGGGAAGATGATTTTCTCGACGCGCTTGCCGTTTTCATTGGCTCCCAGGTTAGTGGGGTTCAGCCCTTTCTGGATGAGGCGCTGGTATTCCTTGTTGCGGGCTTCCTCGGAAGAAGCGGCCGCAGGATCGACGAAAACATAGCGCAGCTTGGAGCCGGCGTGGATCTGCATTTCGTCCAGCGTTTCGCGGGTGGCCTGCTGCAGGCGGCGGAAGGCGGGCGGGAAGTCGCCGGCCAGGTACACCGTTACGGTCACGGGCTCGGGCATCTGCTCCAGCAGCTGCTTGGTGGCCGGGGCCATGCTGTAGCGCTTGTCCTCGGTTAAATCGAGGCGGAAGAAATACAGCTGGGCAATGAAATTGAGGACAAATAGGGCCAGCACAAACAGGCCGAACCGGAGCAGGTCCTGCTGTTTGCGGGATTTAACCGAGGCAACGGGCGCGGGCAGGGCGTTGGGAGTAGTTTCCATGCGTCAGAAAGTCCGGTTACCAGTTGCGGCTGCGCAGCACGAGGCGGGTAGAAACCAGCATCAGGGCCACGATGGAGAAGAAATAGAGCAGGTCGCGGGAGTCTACGAGGCCTTTGCTCATGTCGCGGTAGTGCGCGGCAATGCCGAACTGCCCGATGTAGTAGGCCAGTGACCCATCAAACAGGGAAGCCAGCGAATCAAACCCGGAATACACCAGAAAGCAGCCCACCACGGCCACCAGAAAGGCAATAATCTGGTCGCGGGTGAGGGCCGAAGCCAGCACGCCAATGGCCGCAAACACCGCCGCCAGCAGCGCCAGCCCGAGGAAAGAACCGGCAAACGCTGCCGAGTCAATATTACCAACGGGGTTGCCCAGCTGATACACGGAGAAGTAATACAGCAGCGTGGGCACCAGCGCCAGCAGCGCCAGCAGCAGGCAGGCCAGGTACTTCCCTCCTACCAGCTGCCCATCGGTGAGTGGGCGCGTGAGCAACAGCTCAATGGTGCCGGCTTTCTTCTCCTCCGCAAACGTGCGCATGGTAATAGCCGGAATCAGGAACAGAAAAATCCAGGGGGCCAGGTTGAAGAGCGTCTGCAGGTCGGCGAAGCCGTAGTCGAGCACGGAGCTGTCGGGAAATACCCACACGAACAGGCCGGTAGCCACCAGAAACACCCCAATGACCACATAGGCCACGGGCGAGTTGAGGAAGGCGTTAAATTCTTTGCGAAGGATGGCGAGCATTAAATCACTGATTTACGCTGATGTTAAACTGATTTCGCAGATGCGAGAAGGAGCATTATGTAAGAAATGTCATGTCGAGCGCAGTCGAGACATCTCGCTAGTGTGGTAAATAGTGATTAGCACCACAACGTCAGCACGCGAGATGTCTCGACTGCGCTCGACATGACGTTCTAATTATCACTTTGTCAGTTCGCCGAACACCTGCTCCAGGGACTGTTCTTCCTGGCGCAGGCCCAGCAGAATCCAGCCTTGCTGGGCGGCGAGGCGGGAAATGGCACCGCGCTGGTCGGTGGTGCCGGCGGTGCGGATGCGCCAGGTGTTGCCGGGGCCGGGCTCTACTGCTTTTACTTCCGGCAGACGGCGCAGCACTTCCGCGTCAATCGGGCCTTCAAACTCGGCGCGGATAATGGTTTCGCCCTGGGCCAAAGCACCCAGCTCCCGCACCGGCGAGTCGGCTACCAGTTGGCCGCGGCTGATGATGACTACCCGGTCGCAGAGGGCCTGTACCTCGGGTAGAATGTGGGTGCTGAAGATGACGGTTTTGTCCTGGCCCAGCTCGCGGATAAGCTGGCGGATTTCGCCAATCTGGTTGGGGTCGAGGCCGGTAGTGGGTTCATCCAAGATGAGTACCTGCGGATCGTGCACCAGGGCCTGCGCCAGACCCACGCGCTGGCGGTAGCCTTTGCTTAGGGCTCCAATCAGCTTGTTCTGCTCGCGGCCCAGCCCTACCCGGTCTACCATTAGCTGCACACGGCGCCGGCGCTCCTGCCCTTTCAGACCGTGCACCGAGCCGATAAAATCGAGGTACTCGTGCACGTACATATCCAGGTAGAGCGGGTTGTGCTCGGGCAGGTAGCCCACGCGGCGGCGCACTTCCAGCGGGTGCTCTACCACGTCGAAATCAGCCACGCGCACGGTGCCGCTGGTGGGCGGCAGGTAGCCGGTGGCAATTTTCATGGTGGTGCTTTTGCCGGCCCCGTTCGGCCCCAGAAAGCCCAGAATCTCGCCCTTGCCCACGCTAAACGAAATGTCGTTGACGGCGGCCTGGGTTCCGAAAAGCTTGGTCAGGTGTTGAACTTCTACCATAAGGGGTAGCGCGAAGCTCCAGCTTCGCGCATCGTTGCTGAGGTTGGCCGGCTCGGGTGCGAATCGGCCAACGATACGCGAAGCTGGAGCTTCGCGCTACGGCTATTTCTTGGGTTGTAACGGGCGCATTTCAATATCCACAATGTGGAAGTTGAAGGGCGTTTCAATGGCGTGCACAATGGTGGCGGCAATGTCCTCGGGCTGCATCATGGAGGCGTTGGCCTCGGTGCCGGGAATTTCATCGAAGAAATTAGTCTGCACTGAGCCCGGATACAGGCATGTTACCTTAATGCCATCATTCCGCACCTCCTTAAACAAGGACTGCGAGAAGCCCTTCACCGCGAATTTGGTGGCGCAGTAGCCGGCCATTTTCTCGATGCCCTGCTGACCGGCAATGGAAGATATATTGATGATGTGGCCCAGCTGCTGCTCGCGCATTTGCGGCAGCACGGCTTTGGTGCAGTAGAACATGCCGTGCACGTTTGTATCAAACATGAGGTGCCAGTCTTCCGAATCGAAGCCATCTACCGGGCCGGCTACGCCCAGGCCGGCGTTGTTTACCAGCACGTGTACTTCGTCGCCCAGCTTTTCGCGGGTGTCGGCGTAAGCTTTTATCACGGACGCTTCTTTGCGCACATCGCACTTAAAGAAGTGAAAACGCTCGTGGTTCAGGTGTTTGGGTGCCGTGCGGCCCCAGCCCGCCACAATGGCACCATGCGCCAGCAGGGCCTCGGCCGTAGCCAGACCAATTCCTTTGCTGACCCCCGTGAGAATAGCTACCTTGCCAATCAGGTCCATGGTGTAAAGATGTTTCGGGTTGCGTTTCGGCCGCAAGATAGAGCCTCTACGGCGCTTTTCAGTAGTTGGCTAACGCTGACCCTTGCCCTGGTGTTGCTGTCCGGCTGCAAGCCCGACCATGAGCTGGACTGCTTTAAAAGCACAGGTAAGGTAACCACCACCCGCCGGGAGCTGGCTCCCATCCACACGCTCACGGTTTTCGATAACGTGGATGTGACCTTGGTGCAGGATACAGCCACGTTTGCGGAAGTACGCACCGGCCAGAACCTGCAGGAAGACCTGGAGCTGACTGAGCAGGACGGCAGCCTCACCATTCGGAATACCAGCCGCTGCAACTGGGTGCGCCGCTATGATGTTCCGCGCGAGGTAACTGTGCATCTCCCCACCCTGCTCAACCTTTTCCAGAAAGGCCAGAACACGGTACGCACCCAGGGTACTTTTCACGCGGAAAAGTTTTTTTGCCACCTGGTAGGCGCCGGCGACTTCGATCTGCAGGTGGACAGCCGCTACCTCTGGCTGGATCTATATGAGCTGGGCGACATCCGCATTACCGGCCGCACCGATTCGCTGCACTTAACCCTGGGCGGGCTGGGCTCCGTATATGCCAAAGACCTGACCACGCGCTACAGCTTTGTAAAGATTAACCGCGCCACCGCCGGTGATGCGCATCTGCTGGTAACGGAGCAATTATTTGGCTACCACGCCGGCGCGGGCACTATCTTCTACTTTGGCACCCCCCGGAAGGTAGATATTTCAGTAACCGGCAAAGGAAAAGTAGTAAAAATGGAGTAGAGCCCGCGCCGGCTGTTTTAGCAGGGAAACTGTGCCACAACCACGGCCCGCTAGATATCCCCTAGCTGCGGACGAATCAGAATCTCTTCTACCACCGCGCGGGGTGACAGGGAGTAGGCGGCAAAAATAGCGTCGGCTACGTCCTCGGGGCACATAAACCGTTCGGGGGGCAGGTCGGTGCCTTCCCAGCTGTTGGTGAGCGTGGCGCCCGGCAGCACGGCCGTTACCCGGATGTTGTGCTCCCGCAGCTCGGCGCGCAGCACTTTCGTCATGCCATACAAGGCAAATTTGGCAATGCAATAAGAGCCGCCGTTGGTATAGGCCGTAATGCTGGCCGTGGAGCACATATTGAAGATATGGCCGCCGCGGCGCGCTATCATAGCCGGCAGCAGGCCCTGCGTTACATCGTAGGCGCTGTACAGGTTCACGTCAATCATGCGGCGCAGCTGGGAGCCATCGGTGGGCTCGTCCTGCAGGCGGCCGGGCTCAAAGCCACCGGTGTTGTTCACCAGCACTTCCACCTCCCCTTCCAGGCTGCGCACAAAATCAATAAAGCGGGCGGTGTCGCGGGGGCGGCTCAAATCGGCGGCCAGCGTGTACACGCTCACATCCGGATACTTCTGGGCCATAGTATCACTGAGTACCAGCAGATCGGCCGCCGAGCGGGCACAGGTTACTACGGTATGGCCCGCCTGCGCAAAGCGTTCCACTACGGCACGGCCAATTCCTTTGGTGCCACCCGTGACTACGATTAATTTTTGCATTCCTTTACTAGTTGAATCGGTTTTACGTAAGGGGAGCCAACCGCTACGGGCAACTCCCCTGCTGCCGCCAGCTTCGCGCAAGTTTCCGCTTTTCTGCTATAGTTTCACATTGTATGGTCAAAACCTTCGGCTCCTTTATTCTCTTCATGCAAAGTATGCTTACCCGCAAAGAGCGGGTAAAAGTGCTTTGGGCCCGTACGCTGGATGAGGCCATTCTGATTGGGGTTGACTCCATCTTCATTGTAGCCATTGTTTCGGCCTTTATTGGGGCCGTAACCTGCGTGCAGATTGCTTATAACCTCACCAACCCGCTTATTCCTAAATCCACCATCGGGTTTATGGTGCGCGAAATGACCATTCTGGAGCTGGCCCCCACCATTACCAGCATTGTGCTGGCGGGCAAGGTAGGTTCCAGCATTGCGGGCGGTTTGGGAACCATGCGCATCACCGAACAGGTTGATGCATTGGAAGTAATGGGCATCAACTCTGCTTCCTATCTGGTTTTGCCGAAGGTAGTAGCCGCTATTCTGATGTTTCCGCTGCTGGTGATTATGGCCATGGGGCTTTCCATCTTTGGTGGCTATCTGGCCGGCACGCTGTCGGGTGCTATGTCGGCGCAGGAATATATTGGTGGTATTCGCACTGACTTTATTCCTTACAACATCACCTTCGCGCTGATTAAGTCGGTGGTTTTTGCCTTTCTGGTTTCCGCCATTTCTGCTTATAAAGGCTACTACACCAAGGGCGGTGCCCTGGAAGTAGGTGCCGCCAGCACTGGGGCTGTAACCAACTCCATTATTGCCATTCTGATTGCCGACTACGTATTGGCCGCCTTGCTTTTATAAGTGGATGGCCGGTATTGGTTTAGGTTAGAAGCCTGCTGATATCTGACAACCACAAGCCGCTCATAGCCCACCGTTCACTGCTACCTCTCTCATGATTGAAGTTCATAACGTCCAGAAATCCTTCAATGGCAACCAAGTGTTGAAGGGAATTACCTGCACGTTCGAAACGGGCAAATGCAACCTGGTGCTGGGTGGTTCCGGCACCGGCAAAAGCGTACTGCTGCAATGCATTGTAGGGCTTATGCAGCCCGACATTGGCAGCATCACCTTCGATGGCACCATCTTCACCAACAACAAGGTGCAGATCCGGCAGGAAATCCGCCGCAAGATTGGCATGCTGTTCCAGGGCGGTGCCCTCTTCGACTCCATGACGGTGTATGAAAACACGGAGTTTCCGCTGAAGATGCTCACCCCGGAAATGTCTAAAGAAGAGCGCCGGGACCGGGTGGAGTTTTGCCTGAAGCGCGTGGGCCTGGAAAACGCCGGCAACAAAATGCCCTCTGAAATTTCCGGCGGCATGAAAAAGCGCGTGGGCATTGCCCGCGCCATTGCCCCCAACTGCACCTACCTGTTCTGCGACGAGCCTAACTCCGGCCTCGACCCCGCTACCAGCATTAAGATTGACGAGCTGATTCATGAAATCACCCACGAGTATAAAATCACCACCGTCGTCATCACCCACGACATGAACTCCGTGGTGGAAATTGGCGACCATATCATCTTCCTGCACAAAGGCTTAAAGCTCTGGGACGGCAACAAGGACGAAATCCTGAATGCCCAGGTACCGGAGCTCCGCGAATTCATTTTCAGTAGCAGCCTGGTGCGTGCCGCCAAGAAAGTAGAAGAAACCAGCGACGGTGGTATGGAGGCTCTGGCCAACGAACCCCTTTCGGAAGTATAGCTTAGCTAAATAGGCCGGTTTTCAGCCTGCTTCATCCAGATAAAAAGCCCTTGACACACCAGCTGGCGTCAGGGGCTTTTTTTTTGCGGCTACTTTATACGAACAGTTACTCTTTAGTCCCCATGGCTGATGCCTGTGACAACGCTGTCAGGGCCAATGGTGAGGCAGATATCATCCGAAGCGAAAGGGTGAGTCCGGTAGGTATAACAGGTATGTATTGAATCAATGCAAGAGCCTTTCTCTTCTGCGGTGCCCATAATAGCCAAGGCTTGTTTTTGCGGCATGCCCAGCTTTATCCGGTATGAATTCCGTTCATTACGCCAACCAATCCAGGCCGGAGGCCCCCACGCAGACCAGACAAACAGGAGCAGCACCGTTCATACACATACCCCAATAAACAAAAGAAAAACACGCATATTCTACTTTCTGAAAGACTTAGTCCAGTGGCATAATGGACACTTTACTTGCCTTTTCCTAATCGATTTAATGGATTACCCATTAAAGATTCAGTGGCAGGCCCTGGTAAAAATCTACTAGTCTGGTGCGCAAAATCAACTCGTACTTTGCTTTAAATAAGTCTGTTTGGGCATTCAAAAAAACCACTTTCGTTTGATTCAGCTCAAAAACGGAAATGGTGCCGTATTCATACTTTAAATTATCGGCCTCGTAACTTTTACGGGCAAACTCCTCTGCTTTGCGGGCCGCCTTCCAGCTTTGGCGAGCCGCCTCTGCATCGGCAATGGCTTGTTGTACCACTTTAGTTAACCGGTTGCGCTCTATATCGGTATCCAATAAACCCTGTTGATAACGCAGTCGGCTTTCCCGGATCAGCATATTATTTCGAAAGCTGTTGAACAGCGGGAGCGATAAGGACAGCCCCATTTCAAACTTCATGTTGTTGTTTAGCTGACTCCGGAAATCGTAGCCGTCGCCGGTATTGCTATACTCCGAGTCCAGGTTGCCAGCTAACTGCAGGGTGGGAAATTTACTTGAGCGGGCCATCCCTATCTGATGGTAAAGCCGGGCCGCATTATGTCGTTTAGAGGCTAGCGCGGGTTGTGCTTCAATGGCCTGTTCCACCTGCTGCGCAGCAGGACGATGGAAATCTATATCCGATAAATCGGTATCCGATAATGAGCTGATCATGATATTATCGGAGGGTTTGGCATTAATAAGCTGCCATAGGTCCAGGTAAGCCAGTGTCAGCTCATTTTTACTGTTAACCAGCTCTAACTGCTCCGAAGCCTGCTGCGACAACAGCTTAAACAACGCACTGGCCGGCACTCGGCCGGCATTCAGCTTTAGCTTCGTCAGCGCCACCAGCCGCGTGCTTGCTTCTACTTGCTGCTCCCGGCTTTGGATCAGCTCCATGAGGTAGTTGATGCGAATATAGACCAGCGCTACATCCACCATAATGTCATTTTTTATGGCCTGTACCTGGTAGGTATTCTGCGCAACTTCCTGCTTGGCTGCTTTGATAGCATGCGCGGTTTTGAACCCTTCAAATAGATAAACAGAGGAATTTACCGTGCCATTATGATATCTGAATTGCTCATTAATGTACTCATTGGTGAGCGGATCAATACTGCGCCCCACCACCTTGTTGCTATTTAAGGAGGCATTGAGAACCGGCAGCAGCTCCGCTTTTTGACGCTTGAGCTGCACCCCGGCAACTTCCATATCAAGCTGCGCCCTTTTGAGCTGCAGGTTCTGTTGAAAGGCCCGGTCTATACATTCCGCATACGAAAGCCGATCCTGCCCTCTCCCGGGGCAGGCAATAGCCAGGAGCAGCACCAGCAAGGCTAAATGAGAGGCATAATCAGGCTTCATTGTAAGTATCGATTTTATCAAATAGCTTTTTAACCGTGTACCGAAACAGCGTGTACTTACTGGTAATGATTTCCCCTTTCAGCTTATAGCCCGCTTTCAAAGGGAAGCGAGGTTTGCCGGTGATTTGAACAATGGTGAAAAACTGGTCATTTACATTGGCCGAGGAAATGAAAGCCACCCGCCCGTGAACGGCGCCGTATTGATAGTGGTAATAGGCATTGATCTTAAGATTAACGGGTTGGCCCAGACGCACGTAGGCCAGCTCCCGCTCGGGTAATATCACTTTGGCGTAGAACTGCTCCTGATTAGGCGCAATAACTGCCAGCGGCTGATTCCGATCCAACAGCTCCGTTTTTTGCTGGCTGTTGTAGAGGTTAATAATGTGGCCGGCTACGGGCGCCCGCACAATGAGCTGGTTGGCAGCATCGCCTAAAACCACGGCCGAGTTACGCATGCCGGCCAGCTGAGAGCGAAGATCCAGCAGCTCCCGCTGCTTACTTTGCTCGTCCTGATGCAGCGAGTTAAGATCTATTTCAAGGCTGGTAAGCTGCTGCTGAAAGTTGTGCTGCAGCGTTGTCTGATATGCCTGTTTCTCCACATAGGCGGCCTTGCTGTCAGCAGCCTCCTTCCGTTTGATAAGGCTCCGGCTTTTCGATTCTACCGCATCCAGGCGGGAAAGCGCCTGGCGTTTGTAGAGAATAGAATCAGTCCGGTATTGGTCGCGGCTAATGGCGCTTTGCTGTTCGGCAAAGCGCCGGGCCGCCGCCAGGGCGCGCAGCTCGCGTTTGTTTTGTTCGCAGTCGGAGGCATATATCTGTTTGAGTAAGGTGCGCTGCCGCTCAATAGCCGCGCGCCGCTCCCGGGTATAGGCCAGCATGCGCTCCGCTACCGCAAGCTTTTTAGCGGTCAGACCAACCTCCTGCTGGGTAGTGGCATAGTCGTATTCCACCCGTTTGTTTTCCAGAATGAACAGGGTATCCCCCTTCTGCACGTTGTCGCCTTCACGCGCAAACACCTTCAGCACCCGCACATCAATGGGCGTCCGAATGACGGATTGCGGGTTACGGGAGTAAATGGCGCCCTCCTTAAAATCAATGGTTTCGTTGATTTTAAGAAAGCATAACAGCCCCACGCCCAGGACCAGAAAGCCAACCAACAGGCCGCAAAACATTTGAATCAGCCTGATAGCCATGTTAGGCCGGTGCGACAAATGTTCCATGCTCCAGGTGATAGTGCTTAGTGAAATGGATATAGTCTATCGTCTCGTGTGAAATCACAATCAGGATTTTATTGGTAAACTCATCCAACAAACCCTCAATCTGCACGCGCGAGGCCGCGTCAATTCCGGAAAGAACTTCGTCCAGAATCAGCACATCGGCCGTAGAGAAAAGGGCCCGCAGCAGCAGCACCTTTTTGCGCTGCCCCGTGGAGAGGTTACGCCCGTTTTCATTGATGAGGAAGCCCAGTCCCTCCTCTTTGGTGGCTATGAAATCATACAGGCCTATCTTCTTGGCCATCTTCATAATGCGGGCCGGCGACACCTTGCGGCCAAAAGCTATGTTATACTCGATACTATCGTTGAATAAAATATCTTCGTTAGTGACCAGCAGCAGCTTTTCCTTTACTTTTTCCGGGTCGAAGAAGCGGCGGTCTGTCTCGTTGAGCAGCATCCGGCCTTTGGTTGGCTCATAAAGGCCGGTCAGCACTTTGCTCAGCGTGGACTTGCCCGAGCCATTTTGGCCTTCAATGCGGATCTTATCGCCCAGCACCGCCTTCAGGGAGACGTTTTGTAAGACTAAATGCTGCGGATTATAGCCAAATTCCAGGTTTTGCAGCTCCAGGCTGGTTATTGAAAAGTCCTCTATGCCGCCGGCAGCCGCCGGCCGGGGAGTTTCTTCAAAATCCAGATAGCGCCGCAAAACCACCTCGTTTTCCTGCAGTTCCAGATTCTCGGACAGGATACCGCGCAGCGCAGAAAACACCCTTTCGGAGAGGGCTATATAGGTAATAATTTGCCCCAGGGAAATTTCATTGGCCGCAATGGCCTTTTTAGTCAGGATGATAATAATCAGCAGGGAGGCCGCCATGGTAATGATGGACACCACCGCGCTGTTCAGTAAGTCCACATACTTATTCCTCAGCTGCACCTTCAGCAACTGATCTACAATCTGCAGCAGCTTCCGGGAGTATATCTCCTCAATGCGAAATGATTTCAGAACCTGAATGCCGTCCAGCTTCTCAATCATGCGGGTGAAGAATTCGGATTTGCGCAAAAAGCGCAGGCGCTCATTTTTCTTGAGTATGGGCGTTACCACGCGAAACCATACATAAAACACCGCCATTACAAAGCAGATAATCAGCGTCAGCTTGGCATCGATATAAAAGAGGATGGCCAGCGAATAGAGCGACACGCATACATCGACAATAATGCTGGTGAAAAAGCGCAGGAAAAAGGTCTTTAGCCTAAAGGCATCACTCATCCTTTCGGTGAGGTCTCCCCGCTTGAAGGACTGGATGTAGGGAAGGGAATATTGGTTTAGCTTTTCATCAAAGCGGGTCAGAAAGTACTTATCCAGGATATTCCCCATGTGTACTCCCACAAAGGACACATTGAGCCGGGTTACCAGATCAAAGAGTTTGAAAACCCCCAGCCCAATGGCAAATACCACCAGGGTGTTCAGCTGATAGGATGGCAGGATATAGTCAATAAGGATCTGGTTAATGAAAACCGACAGTTGGGCCGTCATGGCCGAAAACAAGGCCACGAAAATGTAGATATACCAAATGCGGCGGTTCTGGCCCAGATCCTGCAGCAGGGTCAGATAAGGGCTCTGCTCAGGCCGCACGCCGGCCGGCTGAAGGGGCTCCTGCCGGGGCTTCTCCGGTTGGGGTGCCACGGTTAATACCAGGGGCGTCCGGAGCATCATGCGGGTTTCTTCCTGCTGCAGCGCCCGGAAATGCTTGGGCAGCGCTCCGGCCTCCTGATTAAAGAGCAGGTCGTGCAGAAATTTTTGCTCGGCTTCGGGATCCTTCAGCCCAAAATTCTCTTTGAGATAAGAGAAATAAGAGAGCTTATTAAAGAGCGTACTGGCGTCGTTGGTGGTTAAGGCTTGTTCAATTCTGACATGGTAGGGCGCTAATTCCTGATTGCAGAGCACCATGAGCTTTTGCTCCATTTGCACCAGGTCCCAATAGCTCTTGCTGAAGTAAGCCATGTTCTTCAGCTCGGGTAGCGTCACATAATACTCATTGGCCCGGGCGGGGTCCAGTACGCGCAGCTTGTCGCCTTTTACTTTATCTACCACTACATAGTGCAGCCCATCCTCGTGCACAATGGGCATAATAAACGGCAGCAGTTCCTGCCAGGCCGCGGGCGTAGCTTGCAGATAATGCACATCCAGCACCCGCAAACGAGTGGTAAACTCATGCTGCTGCAGGAAATTCTGTAAGTCGGTCAGGCTAGACCCCTGTTCATCTAAAAAGATGTTCTGCTGGATATACTTTCGACTAATATCCTGATCGAAAATATTGAAGATGGTTTTTACCGCGCTTACACCACAATCATTGTTTTTTAGCTGACAGTCCACCATATAATTCAGGATAAGAATGGATAGTATGTCGCAATTGGCTTCCGCGTCTTCCCAGAGGATTTTGCTAGGTAGCTTCCGCCATTGCAGCCGCGCTTTCAACGGCCAGGGCGTGCTGCCACGTGCTTAATAGCTCCTGGCCAGAGGCATAGCGCGCGGCCGGGTCTTTCTCCAGCGCGCGCAACAAAACCTGCTCGTGCGGCACGGAGGCGCTGAAATGCTGGCTGAAATCATAGCTGGCAATGGAGGCGGCGCGCTCCAGCCAGGTTTCGCCCGTAAAGGGCAGCCCCGTGTGATAGAGCTTGAAAATCACGAGGGCAATCTGGTACACTTCCGCCCGGAAGTCGGCGGCCTGCTTACTGAACTTGTAATTGTGATACCGGATGCGCTCCGGAGGCATATAAGTAGGTACGCCCCCACCACAGATGCACTGCTCCCGATCAGAAACGCCCACCCGATACGAAAAACCAAAGTCAATCATGGTGGCGCGGTCCTTATTCACCATAAAGTTGCGGGCGTGAATGTCGCCGTGCACAATACCGTGGGTATGGAGATGTGCCAATGCCGCCAGAATCTGCGTAGCCAATAGCGTTTTATCAGCCTCCTGAATGCTGCCGCTCCGCACTGCCTCCGACAATGATTCTCCCGGCAGATATTCAAGAACAGCGTAGTGATATGGCTGAGTATGATAGGCATGCAGTGCGCAGATGCTTGGGTGCGCCGGCAAGGAACGCATGATATCAAACTCTTGCCGGAACTCTTCAAAGGCGTCATCCAGCCGGGTATTGCGGCGGATGCTCTCCGGTTTATGGGAAAACATTTTCAGCACCACCGCCTGACCGGATTCTTCATCGGTGGCGCGGTAGAGCTGCACCTTATTGTGCTGCATCAGTAAATCGGTAATGAGATACTGCCCAAGGTGCGCGCCGGCTTCGTAAGCCGGTGGCAGAGGAGTTATTTCCGCTTCGCCCTCTTTTCGCACAACTTCCAGCCGGTGCAGGTCTTTCAGAAATTTGGCTACCAATGGCTCCACTACGGCCGTACTGGCGCCCTCAATCAGAGCTTGCAGGCCGCTAACCAACTCCTGAGCCGTTTTAGGTTTATCCAGAAGGCCGATGAAAGTGGCAATTGTCCGGTTTATTTTATACTCGTGTTTAAATGTTTCGATATAAAATTCCTCTTCGTGTTCCAGCACGCTAACTCCTTGCGAAAGGTAGAATCGTTGGTCTATCATAAAAGCAGAAGATTGGAAGATAATTGTAATTGAAGCGGCATAAGCAACCCTGGCAGCTACTGCTGCTCATCGTCAGACAATTGGGAAGTAGTAGCGGAAAAGTGGCCCGGGCGCAAGCCTATAAGCCCCACCGTTGCGCAAGTCTGCGCAGCACTAATTTTGATTCCTCGCTGGGCTTATATTTTTCTATTCTTTCCTAAAGTACGTTTATATAATATGGGGTCTACTTAATTCATCCAGCTCAAGGAAAATTAAACAAAAGCTGAAAAGACAGAATTACGCTGGACTCTCCAGCTTTTGTTTAATTACCAAAACAAAACACACCTTATAATGATCAATAATTACCAACACCCTCATGCCATATCTTTAGTCAGGCAGCATTAGGGCATTGCTCCGAACTTAGCAATGGCGACGACGACGACGGTGGCTGCTTGAGCTAGTGGTGGAGCTAGAGCTAGAGCTCTTGCTATGCCAGCGGCGGCGACGATGGCCGCCAACAATTAACTCTACTTCCTGCACTTGCAACTCAGACACGAGGTTTTCTAAAGTAAGCATGGTTATTAGGGTTAAGTAGGTGAAAAAAATATTTTGGCAGCTGCGTCTGCTAAGATACAGAAGCCAGAGTTGAAATTTCTAATTTTTATAAACATGTTTATTTAATTTATAATTATTCCAATTAAATTTAATATAAATTAAGTATTATTTTATATGATTTTACTTAGTAAGTATTACACAAAGCTTTTAAAGCAAACCTTAAATCCGCCGTTATAGATTAAAGAATATAGCAGAATTAGTCGAGCTTTAATTATTTTTAAATTATTAATATAAGATATGTTTTTATAAAGTTTTTAGATTTTAAATTCCCGAAATTTTATAAAATCTCAACAATTATTTTTGTTTCATTAGGCAATCAAAGATTTAGTTAAATTATTGCCGCGTTAATTATTAAATCAGTCTGATTCACAAAGACTTGCACCCACTTACCAATGTGTATCACAGTCACCAGCAGGATGCAGCTTTATAATAGCCCAACAGGCTCCTCTGTCAATCAGCGGCCTTGGATGCCTGGGTAGAGTTCAGTTACAATATCACTCTGTACAAACTCCTTGGTGCGCACATTCATCATACTTAAGCGGCCGGAAAAGCCGGCGCCCTGATCCAGGTTCCACACGTTGGCCCGCTGACAGGGCACCTGGCTCCAGCTCCAGGTAGGTGTATGGCCGATAAAGCATTCTTCGTATCCCAGGGCCTCCTGCTCCTCCCTCCACAGCCTCCGCGACCAAACCAGGTCATAAGGGTCCTGCGCCCCAATAGGCTCAGCCGGATCGTAGCCGGCATGCACGTAGAGGTTGTTATGCTCGTCTTCGAAGTAAGGCCGCTGCTCGCCAAAGAAAGCGGAAAAGTGGCGCCCCAGGTCCTCCTTTGGCCGCTGCTGATACGCCTCCAGAGTAGCCTGCCCCCCCTGCCGATACCACGCTTTGTTGACGGCCTCTACCGGCGGCTGAGTGGCCAGCCACTCAGCCGCCCACCAGTCGTGGTTGCCCTGCAGCCAAATGCTGTTAGGAATACTGAGCAGCCGCTCCACGCAAGCCGGCGTTTCAGGCCAGCCGTCCGCCACATCTCCCAGCTGGATCAGACGGTCAATGCCCAGACGAAAAGGGCTGCGGTCCAGCACCTGTTGTAGGGCCCGATAAGCACCATGTATGTCCCCTATCACATACGTTTCCATGCTTATCTGTACGGTATTACAGAAAAAGCGGGTACCAGTATCGGAGAGGCTTTAAGCCGGGATTATTGTTTCATGCTGCTTAAGGGCAAGGCACTGCTTCTCGGGGTATACAGCTGCCTGCTCCTTTTGCACGGTGCTTTCCTTTGACTTCTTGCAACGTATATGCTGAAGCTTTTACCACCACCCTTCCCTATCGCGCAGGCTGGAAATGTGCGCCAGGTGGTGCCGCCCGTGCCAGGCATACATGGCCAGAGCCTGATCCAAGGTGAATTCCTTTTGGGAGCCGGGATGGTAGAAGCAGCGGGCCCACTGCTCCTCAGTTAGCTGGCGCAGGAGCGTAGTCCAGCGTGAGTGCAGGGCATTCAGCAGGGACAGGGATACGCCTACGGAGGTGGCCGCTACATCTGGCAGCTCCGACCAGGCACCTTCATCATAGGGCTTAATAGTGGGCACATCTTCGGTGAGAGCCAGCCGGAAACGCATATAAGCATTCATGTGGGAATCGGGCAGGTGGTGCAGTACCTGGCGCACCGTCCAGCCTCCCGGGCGGTACGGGGTATTCAGCTGTTCCGGCGTCAGGCCAGCGGCGGCGGCGCGTACCTGGTCGGGCAGCATAGCTAGTTGGGCCATCAGAGCCATGCGGGCGCCTGAGGAAAGCGGGCCGGCAGGTAGTTCTGCCTGGCCAATAGGATAGCGAAGGTCGGTTTCAGACATAAGCGAAAGAACAGTTGCGGGCGGTAAGTTACAAGGTTGCCTCAAGATGGGAATCAACCTAAAACAGCAATGGCTTCCTCTATAGGAAGCCATTGCCGGGAAATGCAGGAAGCCTATTAGTCTTTCCGCTTATTGAGTTCGTCGCGAATTTTAGCGGCTTTTTCGTAGTCTTCTTTCTCGAGGGCCTGGGCCAGCATTTTAGTCAGCTCATCCAGAGAAACCTGCCCGGTGGGCTCACGCGGCTCCGTGGGGGTAGGCCGGGTGCCGGTGTCATCGTCCTCATCCTCGTCGTCCTCATCCGTATCCTCGCCGGTTTCGTCGAGGTCAGAAAGGATAATCCCGGCTTCGCTCAGCACGCTTTCTACGGTGTAAATCGGCACGCCGAAACGCAGACCAATGGCAATGGCATCAGAAGGGCGGGCGTCCAGCTCAAAGGTACTGGCCCCATCAGAGCACACAATCTTGGAGTAGAATACGCCTTCCTTCAGGTCAGATATCACTACTTCCAGAATAACCACGTGCACGTGCTCGGCAAACGACTTAAACAAATCGTGGGTGAGCGGGCGGTTGGGGCTGATTTTCTCTATCTGGATAGCAATACTCTGGGCTTCAAACATGCCGATGATAATCGGCAGCCGCCGGTTGCCGGTCTTCTCCCCCAGAATAAGGGCAAACGAGCCGGATTGCGACTGGCTGGAGGAAAGGCCCAGAATTTCGAGCTGTATTTTTTTCAAGGTTGTTGGGGTCTTGAGGACGTAGGGTCTTAAGGATGTGGGGGCAGGCCTGAGTAGATGATACGTGCAAAGAAAAGAAAGGCTCCGCCCCTGTACTAACAAAACCTGAAAAAGACTTAGGGCCCTGGGAAAACCCGTTTACTTAGAAACAGGTTTTTCCCAAGACCCTAAACTCCTAAAACCTAGCCCAGCTCTTTAACAGCCTGGGTCAGTTTGGGCAGAACATCGAATACGTCGCCTACAATGCCATAATCAGCGGCTTTGAAGAACGGGGCTTCGGGGTCTTTGTTGATAACCACAATTACCTTGCTGGAGTTTACCCCGGCTAGGTGCTGAATAGCGCCCGAAATACCGCAGGCAATGTACAGGTTGGGCGAAACGGTGATGCCCGTCTGGCCCACGTGCTCGTGGTGAGGGCGCCAGTCTACGTCGGAAACCGGCTTGGAGCAGGCAGTAGCCGCTCCCAAGGCCTTGGCTAGGTCCTCAATGAGGTGCCAGTTTTCGGGGCCCTTCATGCCGCGGCCACCGGATACCACACGGTCCGCTTCGGGCAGCAGAATGCCGCCGGCCTGGTCCTGCATGATTACCTGCTTGGGCGCATCGGCAAAGTCAGCATCGGAAAGCTGGGCCGAGAACGATACAACCGGAGCGGTTTTACCGGCTTCGTGCAGCGGCTCAATAGAGTTTTTCTTAACGGCAATAATTTTCCGCTCACCCTGCAGGGTAACGTCGGCAAAGGCTTTGCCCGAGAAGGCGCCGCGCTTTACCAGGAACTGACCACCATTGATCTGGGGCAGCTCTACCACGTTGGTAGCCAGGCTGGCCTGCAACCGCACCGACAGGCGCGAGCCAACGGCCGCGCCAATGTTGGAGTTAGCCAGGATAATTACTTTGGCGTCTTCCTGCTGCGCGGCGGCGGCAATGAGCTTGGTGTAAGCACCATTCACGAAATCCTTCAGGCGGGGCTCGGCGTCATACAGCACTTTGCTGATGCCTTGCTCTCCCAGCTTGGCCAGATTGGCTTCGGTAGCCTCACCTACGGCAATGGCCGTGGCGGAAGTACCGAGCATCTGGGCTACCTGGCTCCCGTAAGAAGCCACTTCCAGCGAAGATTTTTTCACTTCGCCGTTATCACATTCTACTACTACGAGTACGGACATATTTCCTGGAATTATGAATTCATCCTTCTGAAGCCATTGTTCAGTTTCAATAGTTAAACCAACTGACTTACAGCAAGTTTAACAATAGAAAGAGGCCAAACTTCAAAATTTATAATTCGAAGTTTAGATGACTTTGGCTTCGTTGCGGAGGAGCTTGATCAGGTCGCCGGCACTTTCAGCGGGGATAAGCTTTACGCCTTGCTTCTTGGGGGGCAGCGCATACTCGGCTACCTCGGTGCGGGCACCTTCGCCTACGGGCTCAATAACCTTCAGGGGCTTGGTGCGGGCCGTCATGATACCGCGCATGTTGGGAATGCGGGGCTCACACATGGGCTGCTGGCACGAGGCCACGAAAGGCGTATTTACCTCCACAATTTCTTTGCCGCCTTCAATTTCGCGCTCCAGCGTGGCGGTGTTGCCGTTCATATCCAGCTTCATGGCCGGGGCTACGGTGGGGATGCCCAGCATCTCACCTACCATGCCGTGCACCTGGAAGCCGTTGTAGTCGATGCTTTCCTTACCCATCAGAATAACATCGTAGCCGCCTTCTTTGGCTACGCTGGCAATCTGCTGCGCCACGAAATAAGCATCCTTGGGATGAGCATTCACGCGGATGGCGTCGTCGGCCCCAATGGCCAGCGCCTTGCGGATATTGGGCTCGGTATCGGCCTCGCCTACGTTCAGCACGGTTACGGTGCCGCTGCCCTGCGCTTCTTTGAGCTCAATGGCACGGGTGAGGGCATATTCATCCCAAGGGTTAATCACGAATTGCACCCCTGCTTTGTTGAATTCCTTGTTATCGGGGGTGAAGGTGATTTTGGTGGTCGTGTCGGGGACGTTGCTGATGCAAACGAGAAACTTCATCTACGGCTGCTTATATGGAGGGATAACTACGGGAAAACCCCAAATTTGGGGCGAAGATACTGAAAACTCACTCCCTATGGAAACCGCGTCAAGCCGCCTGCAGCAACTCCTCGCCTTTTATCAGGACGACCCCAACGACCCTTTCACGATATACGCGCTGGCCACGGAGTATCGCCCCACTGATCCACAGAAAGCGCTGGGCTTCTACCAGAAACTACTGGATGAGCACCCGGATTATGTGGGTACGTATTATCACGCCGGTAAGCTGCTGGAGCAGCTGGAAAAGCCGGAAGAAGCTGAAAAGGTTTACCGCCTGGGCCTGCAGGTAAGCCGCCGCGCCGGCCAGCTGCATGCCGCCAGCGAGCTGCAGGGCGCCCTGAACCACGTACTGGGCCTGGATTACGAAGACGACTAAGCCCGACTTAAAAAACTGCTTTCGCCCAGGCTACGGCGGCGGCGGGGGTAGCGGCAAAGGCATCGGCCCCGGTAGTTTTCCAAAGCTCCGGGTCGGTGCTGAACGCGGCGCCGCCTACCAGCACCTTTATTTGGCTGAGCTGCAGGTTTTGCTGCTTGGCAGCTACCAGCTCACGCACTACGGGAATGTGCTGCGGCATGGAGGCCGCCATAGCCAGCAAATCGGGCTGCAGATCCTGCAGCAGGTGCAGCAGGCTTTCCGTGGGCGTGTTTACACCCAGGTAGTAGATTTTCCAGCCTTCCATCTCCAGATAGTCGGCAATGATGCGGGCGCCCATGCCGTGCAGGTCGCCGGCTACGGTGGTCACTACGGCCATGCGGCCGTTGCGGGGCAGCATTTGCCGGAACTGGTAGAGCTGCGCGGCCGCCAGCTCGGTGGTGGCTGTGCAAAAATGCTCCTGTGCTATATTAATGGTGCGGTTGTGCCACCGCTCCCCTACTTCCCACTGCACGGGCACAAACACGTGCTCATAAATGGTATGAATATCGGTGCCGCGGCGGGCTTCTTCTACAATCAGCTGAATGGCGGCCTGCCGGTCGGCGGCCATCAGGGCCGCCAGGTAGCGTTGGGCCAGCCCGCCCAGCGGATTATCAGCCATGGGAAAGGTTACCTGCGTCTGCTCTACCAATGGCAATGACTCACTCAGGTAGCCAATGGCATCGTTCAGGTATTTGGCAGCCAGGATATAGGCCGTAATGGGCAGGCGCTGGGAAAGCACCTGTTTCAGGGCAACCAGCTGCGAAGTCAGCTCCTGGTCGCGGGCGGGGCTACTGTCCTGCTTGCGCAATTGTTCGATATGGGTATCAAACAACGGCGCACTATCCATCTGAATGGCCAGGGCCAGCGGGTAAATCTGATTCTGGATTTCGGTCAGCTTCTCGGCTTCATCTAATGTAGCACTACCATTGGCGGCCACCTGATAGGCACGAAGGGCAGTGTGGGCTACTTCATCGGTAGTCTCGATGAGGGTACGGGCAGTTTTTTGGGCAAGCTTGGCACTCATGCGGCGAAAATTACGAAATCATTGCGTTTCCCAAAACCTGTACAAACCATATTAATATTCCTATAATCACATCTAATTCCTTTCTAAGCCTTGCTTTTGCGGGCAGTTTCCTCTCCTCTTCAGGCTCTTAAAGACAGGTACGGCTAAATCACCGGAATAGTCTTGGCTTTATGATTTTTAAGATTCAATAACGGCCCAAGGAATACGTAAAGATTTAGGAGTCAGTTATGCAGCCATGTTTCCATACGCGGCAGATAAAAGGCCGGAGAACCTTAATCAGATTTCCGAAAATTATGATTGGCTGTCCGAGCCCAGCCTCCCTTTGTTCCGCTACTCGGCTCATTGAATCTGCCCATTTGAGAAGCTTCAGGGGCTGATGCTTTTCAGCAATTACCCCCGGATGCATCATCTTTAATTCATTGACATTAAAATCATTACTATGTATCTTATACAACCGCCCGGGCAGCATACCTTCCTGCCTTGGCGGCAGCACATGCAACCCTTCAATTATCAGCAGGCCCACAACTTTGTTAATACGTGGCTGGCAACTCACCCCGACCGGCTTCGCTACCAGCGCAATGACCCCGCGCTGTTGCGCAACTGGTGCGAGGCCGCCGAGCGCCGCCTGCTTACGGGCATCCCCGACGATGCGGAATTTATTCTGCAGCGTTTCGCCAACAAAGCGGAGTCCTCCAGCATGTAGCCGGCAGCTGGTGCTTAGTGGTGCTGTTGTTCCTCACTGCAGGGTGCAGTCGGGAATAACAGCTTTTTTTTGGAGCAAAATATGCTGGGAATTGAGCACGAAGGATCTGAAAAAAAGTGCTTCAGTTTGCAACCTTGCTCTTGGTTAAGACGTAAAGCCAAAGTTTTGCGCAGGCCAAACTGAACTTTAGGAGCAGTTTGGTTGTCCCGTTTCCATGCGTAAGACCATTCTGCTGGGGCTGGCCGTGCTGACAGGCACCGCTACCCGCACCTTGGCCCAAACATCGGGCGACGAATTAACTGACTCGCCATTCGTGCGAAACATCCGCCCTGACCGGCCGGGTGTCACCATCACCACTAACATGCTCTACCCGGGCCAGGTGCAGCTGGATGCCGGCATGAGTCAGCTACCAGCTACCGGTAGGTTTGGGGCCAGACGGACCATGTCTTCGGCCACACTGCGGGTGGGCTTCTTCAACCACATCGAGCTTCGGGCCACGCAGAACTATCTGCATGCCCAGCCCCGGCCCTCTACCCTGGAAACCCCCACTACACTCGCGGTAGCTGGCTTTGCCCCGCTAACGGTAGGCGCTAAGTTTTTGGCCTCTACCGTGCAGAATGCCCGCTCACAGGTAGTAGTGCTGGCCGAGATGACGCTTCGTAACGGCGACGCGTCTTTTCCCGCCAAAACCTATGAGCCTTCCGCACGCCTGCTGATTTCACAGATGATTGGGGACCGGTATGGCCTGGAGGGCAACTTTGGGTTTACCCAAAAAGGGTTTAGGGCCGCTGACACCAAACGCGGACAATACCTGGGGTCCCTGGCGCTGAACGGGCCTTTAAGCAACCATTTTGGCTTCTTTTCGGAAGCCTATGTGCTGGGCCGTCAAACCTGGCAGCCAGGCGTAACAACAGGGGTGTATTGGCGCCCGGTGCCTGGTTTCCGGGTAGATGCCAACGCCGGACATCAGTTTAACGCCCCCGGTGGCGGCCTGCAATTAGGGGCGGGCGTAAGCCTACGCCTACCTAACTAGCTCATTCACTTATTTTTGCGCTCATTCCTGCTCCCAGGGGTTCTTGAATAAGAACCCCTGGGATTTTTTTATTTTTATAGTTTTTATAAAAATAATTCTTCTTTAAAGACTAATTGTTAGGAAATAGCCGACAGCATCCCTAGTTTTGTTTTATCAATTCTATAATAGTTAATAAAGTCAGCAATGAAGAATATTTACCGTCTCCTATTACTATTCTCACTCCTTTTAGCAGCGCACGCTACCCTGCGGGCCCAGTCTAAACACGACAACCCCTCCCGTACCGTTACCGGCCTCGGCGACCCTGAGCCCGCTATGCCCCGGATTTTCACTAATTCTATTGCCGGGGTTAAGCCGGAGACGCTGCTCGAAGGAGGTTTATCCGACAGCAGTGAAAGCCTACCCATACGGGAGCAAATGCAGGCTACCGAAAGAAAAGATACGCCGGATTCTACCCCGGCCGGCAGTCAGCCCGGGATACCTCGCTAGGCCGTTCAGGGTCAGGGCTTAGCGTACGATACTGCCCGCGTTGGTAATGCGCGTGGGCGTATCCTGCCCGGCTACTATACTGGTGGCACTTTGGGCAATGGCTGAAATAACAGCCGCCATGTTGTTCAGGTCCAAGCTTTCTACTTCATCATCTACGGTGTGGTAGAGCTTATCGGTCGGAATCTGGTCGGTGCTGATGGTATGGGCCGGCACGCCCAGACGGGCCAGGGTGGCATTATCGGAGCGGTAAAATAGCTGCTGCTCGGGGTATGGGTCGGGCTCGAAGCGGAAAGGACTGCCGGCCAGATTGCGCTGCAGGATTTTGCCAAAGTCCGACTTATCGTATCCCGTTATAAACGCCGTTTTAGGGCCAAACTTGGCGGGCTTGCCTATCATTTCAATGTTGAACATGGCGGCCACCTTTTGGGGCGGAAGCTGCCGGGAGAAGTATTGCGAGCCAAAGCCGCCTATTTCCTCGGCGGTGAAGGCAACAAACACCAGCGTACGGGCATTGTCATTTCGCTTCTTGAAATATTCGGCCAGGGCTACCACGGCGGAGGTACCGCTGGCATCGTCATCGGCCCCATTGGCAATAGAGTCGCCGGCTACGGCGGGTAAAAAACCCAGGTGGTCATAGTGTGCGGAGAATACTACAGTTTCATCGGCCCGCTCCGGGTTCAGGCCCGGCAAAACGCCTACCACGTTGCGCATCTCCACGGGCCGCACCGTAGTATTAGCGGCAACCCGGTAGTGAATAGGGTTGTTGCCTACGGCTACCACCGCCAGCACCGTAGAAAACGGCCCTGGCTTTTGTGACTGCAGCTGACCGCCTTTCAGATGACGACTAAGCTTCTTAAAGGATTCTTCGTGGGCCGGGTCTATGAAGACAACGGTGTTTTCGGTGGGCTCCAGCAGGGGCCGAATTGCTTTACTAAAATTAGCCTCTGCCCCCAGCACAATAACGCGGGGCGCGGGGTCATCATCCTCGGCCCAGTTCAGGTGGGGCTGGCCGGAAACCAGCACCGTTTTTTCCTTGGCCACCGGCACGTTGTTCAGTAGCACATAAAGCGCAGTGGTGCGGGTTTCGTAGGCCGTAAAGGTTTGCTCGAAGGTGGTAAGGCCGGGAAATTTTTCTATGCCAATCCGGGTGAACTCAGCAGCCAGAAATTTGGCGGCCAACACTCCCCCTATCTGACCGGACCGGCCCTGCATAGCATCAGCAGACAGCGTTTTCGCCACCCGCTCTACCGTGGCCGCCGAAATGACGGCCGCTTCTCCGGCTTTGGTCTTTTTCTGCCCCAGACCGGTGAAAGCAGAACACGCAAATACAAGTATGAAAATAATGGATTTCATAACACAAGGTAGATATTTTACAGCAGGAAGCTGCTCTTTATAGCGGCATTATCCCTTTTTCTACCCCCTCCGGTTTTTGATTCAAAGGCCGGAGCAAATGTGTTTCTAAACGCTGTATTTAAACTATTTCAGGCATTATTATGCGCTTATCTGCCTGTTTGGAGCGTGAAGCTGGCCGTCATTTTCTTTTGATAATTCAACAGTGGCACAGATGAGGCCAAGCATAAAAAACAAACCCTGCGGGAAAATACCAGCGGGGTTTGTCTTTTGTGATAGTCCGGCAGCCTGCGTTATTTTTTCGAGGCCAGCAGATTTAATTGTGATACCGCATTAAACAAGTCGTCCTCGGTGCGAAGGTTGGCTTTTTTCAGCTGGGCGCGTAGTGGCTCTGCCCATTGGGCGGGCACCGCGGCCAGTAGTGCTTTCTGGGAGGGCTTCACCAGGGTCATGGTCCCCTGGGGGTTCAGCAGATAATATTCCGGCGTATCTACCAGCTCATCATAGGGGCGGTCGGCGCTGTAGGCCTGCTGGGTGCTGGCCTTATATAGTGTCTTCACTGGCCGCTTCAGCAGCACGTAGGGGCCGGTAGGATGCAACACCTCCAGAAACTCCGGCCGGTTGGGCTGGTTGGGTAAATTGGCGAAAAGCCGAAAAATGTGGATAGCCGGCTGTCCCGGCAAAGCCCGGGCGTCCTGCAGAGTGAATTCCACAATACGGCCCTGATCCACCCAGACGGAGTCTCCTTTGGGGCGGCGCGCCATGATCTGACGGCTGTACACATCATACTTCAGCGGCACGTTAGTAACGCGCTGTTTAGTGGACAGCAGAATGTCGCCCGTGCTCCAGGCCGGCAAAAAATACGGGGTACCCTTTACACCCTCATATAGTTTGTTTTTCACCATCACTATATTATTGAGGCCGTTGGCACCCAGCACGCGCAGATTTTCCTGCTCAGCCAAAGGGTTGCTGGACACTTGCTGGGCCAAGGCCGGCGACTGAGCTGCCGCAAGCAACAAAGCCAGGCTACCTGCCACTTTCGGGAAAACGGATTTAACCCACTTCTTCATAAGGCCAATATTGCACTTGTTTTTACTGATATGCTTCCGATAAGCATTCCGTGAGTAAGTACGTAAAAATCCTGCAAAACAGGACGTCCCTGCAGGCAATGCCTGCAGGGACGTCCTGTTTTGAGACAATAGCCTCCTGTATGCCTTAGCCCAGCGTCACCACCAAATCATCGGCGTGTACCAGGGTACCCTCAGGCAGGTTTACGGCCTGAACCGTGGTGTCCTCCGAAGCGGTGATAGTGGTTTCCATTTTCATGGCTTCAATAATGAACAGCGGCGCATTGCGCTTCACCTGCTGCCCATCCTTCACCAGCACTTTGGACAGCAGCCCCTGCAAGGGCGCGCCAATCTGGCGGGGGTTGGCTTTATCGGCTTTGGGGTTTTGCACGCGCTTCACCTCCACGCTGGTATCCCTGATTTCCAGGTTGCGGGTCTGGCCGTTGAGGGAAAAGAAAATGGTGCGGCAGCCGTCCTCGTTTACCGGCCCGATGCTTTGCAGCCCCACAATGATGCTTTTGCCCCGGGCAATATCAATGATGGTTTCCTCCCCCGGCTGCAGGCCGTAGAAAAACACCCGCGTGGGAATAACCGATACTTCGCCGTACTGCTGCTGATGCGCCCAGTACTGCTCAAACACTTTGGGGTAAAGCAGCCAGGAAAGCAGATCCGTAAACTTGCCGCGCTGGCCAAATTTCTCCTCAAACTTTTGCCACTCGGCATCAAAGTCAATGGGTGCAAGGTGCTCGTTGGGACGGTCGGTGAAGGGCTGCTCGTCTTTCAGAATAGCCTTCTGCACGTCTTTGGGCCAGCCGCCTTCGGGCTGCCCGATGTCCCCACGGAACAGCTCCCGCACCGATTCCGGGAAGCTCAGGCTCGGGCCTTTTTCCAGCACATCGTCCGTCGTCAGGTTGTTGGAAACCA
This sequence comes from Hymenobacter sp. DG25A, assembly GCF_001280305.1. Taxonomy (NCBI): domain Bacteria; kingdom Pseudomonadati; phylum Bacteroidota; class Cytophagia; order Cytophagales; family Hymenobacteraceae; genus Hymenobacter; species Hymenobacter erythromyxa. The sequence continues at coordinate 1,880,974 of NZ_CP012623.1, forward strand.
GGAATAAAGCCATGTCCCCTACCACCTTGGAAGAAGGCGTTACTTTGATGATGTCGCCGAACAGCTGGTTGACATCGGCAAAGGTGGTTTTCACGGTTTCGAATTTGTCCAGCAAACCTAGGGAAGCGGCCTGAGGGCGCAGGTTGGAGTACTGCCCGCCCGGAATTTCGTGCTGAAATACCTCGGAAGTACCCGCCTTCAACCCCGACTCAAACGGATAGTAATGCTCCCGCACGGCTTCCCAGTAGTTCGAGAATTCGTTGAGGGAGCGTTGGTCGAACTCGCGGTGGCGCGGCTGCCCGCGCAGCATCTCCACAACGGAGTTAAAGTTGGGCTGCGAGGTTAGGCCTGAGAGGCTACCCAGGGCCACGTCAATAACATCTACGCCGGCCTCTACCGCTTTCAGATAAGTGGCGGCCTGCAGGGAAGAAGTATCGTGCGTGTGCAGGTGAATGGGCAGGCTGATAGTTTCGCGCAGGGCCGTAACCAACTCTTTGGCCGCGTACGGCTTCAGCAGCCCGGCCATGTCCTTGATACACAGAATATGCGCACCGGCGTCCTCAATCTGTTTGGCCAGGCGCAGGTAGTATTCCAGGGAGTATTTCCGGTTGCGCTTGGGGTCTAAAATGTCGCCGGTGTAGCAGATGCTGGCCTCAGCCAAGCTCTGGGTTTTGTTGCGCACAAATCCAATGCAGGCTTCCATGCCCGGCATCCAGTTCAGGGAGTCGAAGATGCGGAACACGTCGATACCGGTTTCCGCGGCCTGCTGCACAAAGCGTTCCGTGAGGTTATCGGGGTAGGCTTTGTAGCCCACGCCATTGGCCCCGCGAATAAGCATTTGCAGCAGAATGTTGGGCACGGCCTGGCGCAGCTTGGCCAGCCGCTCCCAGGGGTCTTCGTGCAGGAAGCGCAGGGCCACATCAAAAGTGGCCCCGCCCCAGCACTCCAGCGAAAACGTCTGGGGGTGCATGCGGGCGTAGCTTTCGGCCACCTTCAGCATATCAAAGGTGCGCATGCGCGTGGCCAGCAGGCTCTGGTGCGCGTCGCGCAGGGTGGTATCGGTGTAGTGAATATGCTTTTCGGCGCGCAGCCATTTGGCAAATTCCTGCGGCCCCAGCTCGGTGAGCTTCTGCTTGGTGCCGGGCGGGAAGGCCGCGTTGTGCGCCACAATCTGCCCATTGCCGGCAGGCGCCACAGTAGTTGGGGCATCCAGCGCCATGCGCCAGCCAGTGGCCGGGTTCACCTCGGGCAGGCGCGGCTTGCGCAAGTCCCGCTTGGCGTCAATAAGCCCTCTCACATCGGGGTGGCCGTTCACAATTACGTCGCCCAGGAAGCTGAGCACCTTGGTGGCCCGGTCTAGGCGCGGCTTAAATTTGAAGAGCTCCGGATGGTCTTTGATGAAGTCTACATTGGCTTCGCCGGCCATGAAAACCGGGTGCGCAATGATGTTCTGCAGAAACTGAATGTTGGTGCTCACACCCCGTATCCGGAACTCATCCAGGGTGCGGGCCATCTTGGTAGCGGCGTCCTGCAGCGTGGGCGCGTGGGTGGATACCTTCACCAAGAGGGAGTCGAAAAACGGCGACACTTTCACGCCGGTATACACCGAGCCCTGATCCAGCCGGATGCCAAAACCGCCCGCCGAGCGGTAGGCGGTAATGGTACCATAATCGGGCTTGAAGTCCTGCTCAGGGTCTTCGGTAGTGATGCGGCACTGAATGGCATAGCCAATTTTCAGGGGCTTCACCTCCGGGCCCAGGCCAATTTCCGGGTCGCTGAGGTGGCGGCCGTCGGCAATGTGCAGCTGGGTTTTAATCAGGTCGATGCCCGTAATCATTTCGGTTACGGTGTGCTCTACCTGAATGCGGGGGTTTACCTCGATAAAGTAAATCCGGTCTAATTCGGGGTTCACCAGGAATTCCACGGTGCCCACGTTGTTGTAATTCACGGCCCGACCCAGGCGCAGGGCATACTCGTACAGTAGCTCCCTCATGTGGTCGGGCAGGTTGAGCGAGGGCGCCACTTCCACCACTTTCTGGTAGCGGCGCTGCACGGAACAGTCCCGCTCATAGAGGTGCGTGAGCCCGCCGTGGTTATCGGCTACCAGCTGCACCTCAATGTGCTTGGGCTGCTCCACAAACTTCTCCAGGAACACGGTGTCGTCGCCGAAAGCTTTCAGGGCCTCATTGCGGGCTTCGTAAAAGCCCCGCTCCATCTGCTCGTCGTCGCGAATGATGCGCATGCCGCGCCCGCCCCCGCCGGAAGCTGCTTTCAGCATCACGGGGTAGCCGATGCGGTGGGCTTCTTCCTGCGCTATTTCAAACGTGGTCAGGTCCTGAATGCTGCTCTCAATGATGGGCACCTGGCATGCCATTGCCACTTTTTTCGCGGCTACCTTATCCCCCAACGCCTCCATCACCTCGGAACGCGGGCCCACAAAGATGATGCCTTCCTCGCCGCAGCGGCGGGCCAGGGTGGCATTTTCGCTCAGAAAGCCATAACCCGGATGAATAGCATCCACCCCATTCTCCTTAGCCGTCCGAATAATTCCTTCAATGTCCAGATACGGCTTTAAAGGGTCATCGTCGCGGCCCACCTGGTAAGCTTCATCAGCCTTGTAGCGGTGCAGGGAGTAGCGGTCCTCGTAGGTATAAATAGCTACCGTGGTAATGCCCAGCTCAGTTGCCGCCCGCAATACACGAATGGCAATTTCGCCCCGGTTGGCGACCAGCAGTTTGCGGATATTCATCTTGGAACGTGGGGTTTGGGTGGAACAGGGAAGGTGCTGCAAGCTACGGAATGGCGCGCGAAGTATTAGCGAATTTTTGCTGGAATGCTATTTTTCGCCAAGAGCATACTCCTGCTGATTCTTGAATAAAGTAAAAAACGCGCAAACCTTCTCTGCCAACCGCAGTTTGCAGAGGACCTTTCTCCATTCACCTTCCACACATGGAATTCGCGGATAAAAACATCCTGCTTGTGGGCGCTTCTTCGGGTATCGGGCTGGCTACGGCCCGCCTGCTGCACCAGTTAAACGCCAATTTATTTACGGCCTCCCGCCACCTTTCTCCCGAGCTGGCCGAGCTGAATACCACGTTCCTCGAGCTGGATGTTACCAAGCCCATTGGTGTCGCGCTGGATGGCCTACCCGAGGTGCTGCATGGCGTGGTGTACTGCCCCGGCAGCATCAAGCTCCGCCCGTTTGAGCGCATTCCGATGGATGATTTTCGGGCTGATTTTGAGCTCAACGTGCTGGGTGCGGTGCAGGTACTGCAGGCTACCATGAAGCGGCTGAAGAAGGCTTCCGGCGCTTCCATTGTACTGTTCAGCACGGTAGCCGCCGAAACCGGCATGGCTTTCCATGCCAGCATTGCCACCTCCAAAGCGGCGGTAGAAGGCCTGGCCCGCTCCCTAGCTTCCGAGTATGCGGGCAGCGGCATTCGGGTGAATGCCATTGCTCCTTCCCTTACGGATACGCCCTTGGCCGCGGCGCTGCTCAACACCCCGGAAAAAGCCGAGGCCAGCGCCAAGCGCCACCCGCTGCAGCGCGTGGGTCAGCCCCAGGACCTGGCCTATATGGCTACTTTCCTCCTCTCCGACCACGGCTCCTTTATTACCGGACAGGTACTGCCGGTAGATGGTGGTATGGGCCGCCTGAAGTAATGCCGTATTTTTCGCTGATATCTACGCTCGCAGCGCATGGCTAAAATCGTATTGTTCTGGCATCGGCGCGACCTGCGCCAGCATGATAACGCGGGCCTCACGGCGGCGCTGCAAAGTGGCTACCCGGTAGTGCCCCTGTTCATCTACGACCGGGATATTCTGGACAACCTGCCCAGCCGCCGCGATGCGCGCGTCACGTTTATCTACCAGGAAGTGGAGCGCCTGGCCCGGCAAACGGAACAAGCCGGGGGCACTTTCCTAGCCTACCACGGCCAGCCATTGGAGGTTTTTGAGCAATTGCTGCAGCAGCTGGACGTAGCCGCCGTGTATACCAACGAGGATTACGAGCCCTACGCCACTGCCCGGGACACCGCCGTGGCGGAACTGCTGAAGGCCCGCGGGGTGGAGTTTCGCGCGTTTAAGGACCAGGTAATCTTTGCCAAGAATGAGATTCTCAGCAAGTCCGGCACGCCCTCCAAAGTGTTTGGGGCCTACAGCAAAGCCTGGCAGGCCGCGCTGCGCGACGAGCACTTAGCCCCCTACCCCACGGCCGAGCTTTTTCAGACCGGGAACCTGCAAGCCTTGCCCGCCACGCCGGCCCGCCCGACCTTGGCGGATATGGGCTTTATTCCTTTCGAGCAGTTTGTGCCCGCCGCCGAGCTGCCCGCGGAGGCCCTGGTGCGCAACTACCATAACACCCGCGACAAGCCCGGCCTGGTGAATAGCAGCACGCGCCGCTCGGTGCACCTGCGGTTTGGCACCCTGAGCGTGCGGGAGTTGATGCGGCAGGCCCGGGAGCTGAATCCCAAACTGCTGGGCGAGCTGATCTGGCGCGACTACTTCATGATGCTGCTCTGGCACTTTCCCTTCTCCGCCACCGAAAGCTACGACCCGCGCCTGCGCCGCGTGCCCTACCGCAACAACGAAGCGGAGTTTACCGCCTGGTGCGAAGGCCGCACGGGCTACCCGCTGGTTGATGCCGGTATGCGGGAGCTCAACCAAACCGGCTATATGCCCAACCGGGCCCGCATTGCTGCCGCGGGCTTTCTGGTGAAGCACCTGCTCATTGACTGGCGCTGGGGCGAGCGGTACTTCGCCGATAAGCTGCTGGACTACGACCTGGCCCAGAACGTGGGCAACTGGCAATGGATGGCCGGCACCGGCGCCGTGGCCGCCCCCTGGTTCCGGGTATACAGCCCCCAAAGCCAGCAGGAACAGTACGACCCCACCTTCGCCTACGTGTGGCAATGGATACCCGAGTTTGGCACTTGCGAATACCCCAAACCCATTGTAGACCACAAATTTGCCCGCGAACGGGCCATTACTACCCTGCGCACGGCCTATAAAGCCATGGAGTAAACCCCAAAGCCGGAACCAAGCAGGCCCCGCACGGTTATAGACATACTATGGAAAAGGAGCGCATCAAACAAGCCTACCTCGATTACGTACTGCGCAAAGGCAGCCCGCCGGCCTCGGTGTACAAGCTCACGCAAAAGCTGGGCCTGCCGGAGCAGGAATTCTACCGCTTCTACGCCAACTTCGACGCCATTGACCGGGAGCTGTGGGCCGATTTTGGCCGTCAGGCTCTTGCTACGGCCGAGAAAGAGCCGGTGTGGGCGCAGTACGGCAGCCGCGAAAAGCTGCTCAGCTTCTACTACACGCTACTTGAGATTCTGAAGCGCAACCGCAGCTATGCCCTGCAGTCGTTGCGCCGCTCCCTGCACCGTATGCCCGGCCTCACGCCCCGTGTGCTCGATGATTTCCGGCAAGAGTTTGAGGCCTTTGTGACGGAGATTCTGCGCGAAGGACGCCGCACGGAGGAAGTAGCCGCCCGCCCCATCATTCAGGATCAGTACCCGCGCGCCTTCTGGCAGCAGATGCTGTTTGTGCTGGGCTTCTTCGCCAAAGATGATACCGTGGATTTTGCGCGCACCGATGCCGCCGTGGAAAAAGCCGTAACGCTGAGCTTCGACCTGGTAGGCCGCAACACCCTGGATTCCGCCCTGGATTTCGTGCGTTTTCTGGTGCGCCGCTAGCTTGTCTTCCTGCTTATTCTCGTTTCAAGCTCATGGAAGAAACCTCCAAGTCCCTCGACTCCCTGCCTACTACCAAAGTGGCGCGGGCGGCGCGCTTCGCTAAAACCGGCTTTAATGTGGGTGCCAACTACGTGAAGCACTACGCCAAGCGGGCAGTTGGCGCCGAAAGCACCACCCAGGATTTGCATGAGGCAAATGCCGCTGAGCTCTACGGTACGCTGAGCGAGATGAAAGGCTCAGTGCTGAAAGTGGCCCAGATGCTGGCCATGGAAAAGAACATTCTGCCCGCGGCCTATGCCGACCAGTTTGCCCAGGCCCAGTACCAAACCCCGCCCCTGTCCGGCCCGCTGGTAGTAAAGGCGTTTCGGGATGCATTCGGGAAGTCGCCTTTTGAGGTGTTTGAGGAGTTCGACATCAATGCCCGGCAGGCCGCCAGCATTGGTCAGGTGCACTTTGCCCGCCAGGAAGGCCGGGAGCTGGCTGTGAAAGTGCAGTACCCCGGCGTGGCCGACAGCATCCGCTCAGATATCCGGCTGGTGAAGCCCATTGCCCTTCGTATTCTGGGGCTGGATGAAGCCACCGTGCGGCCTTACCTGCAGGAAGTGGAAACGCGCCTACTGGAGGAAACCGATTATGCGCTGGAGCTGCGGCGGGGCCAAGAAATTGCGGCCGCCTGTGCCCACTTGCCCCACCTGGAGTTTGCGCGCTACTACCCCGAGCTTTCTTCGACCCGCATCCTCACCATGGACTGGCTGCCGGGTCAGCATTTGAAAGAGTTTCTGGCCACGGCTCCAGCGCAGGAAGTGCGCAACCAGCTGGGTCAGGCACTCTGGGACTTCTACATGTATCAGCTTAACGAATTGCGCCAGGTGCACGCCGACCCGCATCCAGGCAACTTCCTACTCCGAACTGATGAAGGCGGCACCTTGGGTGTGCTGGACTTTGGCTGCGTAAAGGAAATTCCTGCCGAAGTACACCGGCTCTTCACGGCGCTGCTGGCCCCGGAAACCCTCACTGATCCGGCCTTGCTCACGTCCCTGCTGCAGGAAGCCGGCGTGGTGCGTCCGGAAGACACCGCCGCCAAGCGGGCGTTTTACGTCAGCACGATGCAGGCCTCGCTGGAGTTGGTAGGCCGCCCTTTCCGGGAGGATACCTTTGATTTCGGCGACCCGGCCTATATGCAGGCACTTTATGCCTTGGGCGACGACCTGATGCAGCAGCCTGAGCTGCGCCAGCAGCGGGAACCGCGCGGCTCCGAGCATTTCATTTACTTGAACAGAACCTACGTGGGGCTGTATGCTTTCCTGACCGAGCTACGGGCGCGGGTACGCACCCGCTAAACGGATAATCAGCCTCTAACAGACCCCCGCCTAACATTTTTACCTGTTTTCGCTTAACTACTTATTCACAATCCACTCTCCTTTTTTCCATGAAAAAAATCTGGACGCTTTGCCTGGCGCTGCTGGGCACAGCCACCCTGGCCTCCGCGCAGACTTCTACCACGGCCGCCAAACCGGTTATGAGCTGCTGCGCCAAGCCGGCGGCCAACCAGCAAGCCACTGAAGCCTTTGCCATGCTGGCCACCAACGAGGAATTCTCCGGCGGCCACGATGCTCCCCTGCCCTATGAGTACCAGGGCCCCGGCGAGATGATTGAATTCAAAACCACCGACGGCCAGACTGCCCGCGGCTTCGAAATCAAAAGCAACGTGCGCTCCGATAAGTATCTGTTTGTGATCCACGAGTGGTGGGGCCTGAACGACTACATCAAGAAGGAAGCCGCCCGCTTTGCCACTGAGCTGAAAGGCGTCAACGTTATTGCCCTCGACCTTTATGATGGCAAAGTGGCGGAAACGGCAGATGAAGCCGGCAAGCTGATGCAGGCTGTGCAAACGGCCCGCGCCGAGGCCATTATTAAAGGTGCTATCCTGCATGCCGGCCCCAAAGCGCAGATTGCCAGCGTTGGCTGGTGCTTCGGTGGTGGCTGGTCATTGCAAACGGCCCTGCTGGCCGGCCCCAAAGCGGTAGGCTGCGTGATGTACTACGGCATGCCGGAGAAAAGCGTAGACCGCCTCAAAACGCTGAACACCGATGTTCTGGGCATTTTTGCCGCCCAGGATCAGTGGATTTCCCCCACGGTAGTGGCCGAATTTGTACGCGACATGGCAACGGCCAAGAAGAAGGTGACCATTAAAAACTACAATGCCGACCACGCCTTCGCCAACCCCTCCAACCCCAAATACAGCCAGGAATACGCCGAGGACGCCCACGCGCTGACGGTAGCTTACCTGCGCAAAAACTTCAAGCTGAAAGGCTAACGCTCTGCGGCAACTTTCAAATTTCAAATTACCCTTGCACACGCCTTCCCGGATTCCGGGAAGGCGTGTTGCTTTTATAGGAATTGTGAAACGCCTATTTTTAAACAAAACTGCTCTATCCCTCCCCGCTATGTCCACCACCTTGAATGCTTTATTGGCCGAATATGGTGAAAGCCACCAAAACCCTACCAACAAGCTGGTGCACTGGATATGCGTGCCGCTGATAATGTTTTCCCTTTTGGGGTTGTTATGGTCGGTACCTATGCCGGCGGGGGTGCATGCACTTAGTCCGTGGCTGAACCTGGCTACGGTAGTAATGGTACTGGCCGTGGTGTATTATTTCCGGCTCTCCGTGCCGCTGGCCATTGGCATGGTGCTGATTACTGTAGTAATGGCAATGGGCATCCGGCTGATTGATGCCGAATCTGGTTTACCGCTCTGGACCATCAGCCTCATCATCTTCGTGCTGGCCTGGGTGGGACAATTCTGGGGGCATAAAGTAGAAGGCAAAAAGCCCAGCTTTCTGAAGGATCTGCAATTTCTGCTCATTGGCCCGCTGTGGCTGCTGCACTTTGTATACCGGCGACTGGGATGGCAGTATTAATATGAAAGCTGGCAAAGTATCTGCTTCCTTCGCCCTCTCATTAAAACGCCTGTCATATAAACCCTTACTGTCATCATGAGTAAAGCGAAGGACCTTCTCACACTGAAACGATAATCGTCACAACGACTCGTTCTAGCGTGATAAGGTCCTTCGCTTTACTCAGGATGACAGGAAATTTAGTGGGGGGGATAGCTCTGGCTTATTGCGCTAAACGGGCCTTAAGTTGAACCAGGCTTTCGGCCAGCTGGTCCATGCTTTCCAGCACGAAGTACAGCTCCTGAAAGTGGTCTTTCTCGAAGGGCGTGGTAAGTACCCCATCCAGGCTGAACTCCAGGCGGGTGGGTTTTTCGCTGAGGCTGAACTTCACTTCTCCATGTGAGGATAGCAGGCCGGCCCCGTAGATGCGCAGCCCGTCGGGCTGGCGCAGCAGGCCAAACTCGGCGGTAAACCAGTATAGGCGCGTGAACAGCTCCAGGGTGGCGGGCCAACGCTCAAATTGCTGCACCGCGGCTTCACCCAGCTCTTGCAGGAAGCAGGCAAACTCCGGGTTCATCAACAGCGGTACATGGCCAAACACGTCATGGAACATGTCGGGCTCTTCCAGGTAATCCAGCTGCTCCAGCTTGCGCAGCCACGTGGTAGCGGGGAATTTCTTATCAGCCAGCAGGCCAAAGAAAACGGCATCATCCACAATGCCCGGCACTACTACCAATTCCCAGCCGGTAAGGGCCCGCAGGCGCGGGTTTACCTCTGCAAAATCCGGAATGGCATGGCGGTGAAAACCTATCTGCCGCAGCCCTTCCAAGAAAGGCTCGGCCGCCCGCCCCGGCAGCAGCGCCGACTGCCGGTCGAACAGCAATTGCCACACGTGCTGGTCGGCGGCGGTGTAGTGGGCGTATTGCTGCTCCATGAGCGGCAGCGCGGCCAGCGCGGTGGCGGTATCGGAAAGCAGAAAATCGGAGGAAGAAGTCATCATAAAAAATTAAAAAAGAGAAGAGCGAAAAAAGAAAAAGCCTGCCTCCGCTGAGCGGAAGCAGGCTTGAGAAGCATGTCGGAGGTGAGTGCTTAACCTCGCTGACACGCCGTAGCCGCTCCGCTCCTGGCGGGAGCGTAATAAGCGTAGGCGTAATAGCGGGTAACAAACCGAATCATGGAAGTAAAGATATTGGTGAAACCGGAATAAACAAGCCGCTAGACGGTTTTCAGCTGCCAGTTGGTAGAGAGCAGGGCGGCCAGCTCAGCTACACTTTCCGTGAGCTGCTCCCAATTAGGGAGCACAAAATACTGCTCCTGAAAGCGTACTTCCGTGAAAGGCGTATGCAATACGGAAGCAAGGTCGAAGTCGCGGCGGATGGTTTCATCGTCTACGCAGTGGTGCGTTTCGCCGGCCGAGGAAAGCAGACCCGCCCCGTAGATGCGCGGCTTGCCTTCTTCCATCACCAACCCAAATTCTACTGTGAACCAGTAGAGCGCGCGCAGGCGCTGCAACCCCTGCACATCGTTCAGGTGCAGGCGGGCTACGTGGCCCAGGAAGTGGAGGAAGTTGGCAAACGCCGCGTCCGTCAGCAACGGCACGTGCCCGAAGACATCATGAAACAGGTCGGCTTCCTCAATGAAGTCGAACTGCCGCATGGGCCGGATCCAGGTAGTGGCGGGAAACTTCTTCTCGGCCAGCAAGGCAAAGAAGGGGGCATCATCTACCATACCGGGCACCGCTACCAGCTCCCAACCCGTGTAGGCTTGCAGCCGCTCGTTCACTTCTTCAAACTTAGGAATGGCGTTGCGGTGAAAGCCAATGCGCTTGAGACCCTGCGCAAAGGCGGAGCAGGCCCGCTTGTGCAGCAGCGCAGTCTGGCGGTCGAACAGAACCTTCCATACTAATTGGTCCTGAGCAGTGTACTGGTCGTAGTGTTGCGCGAACATCGTATTGGACATAAAAAAAGCCCGGCTCCTGGAAGGAGTCGGGCTTTTGAGGTTTTCAGCGAGTAAGTAGCATGTAGCGCTCTTAGCTTCCGTACCGGCAATGCAGCCCAACTCCGTTTCGCATATTGCGAATCGGGGTTAGATAAAAGCATTTCACGGATTGGTTCTGCATACTGATTGCAAATATATAGGCAACAGCTAATTACTTGTATCTGAAACAGGGAATTATTTTTTCGAGAAGGCTAAAACAGCCCTTCCAGCTCAAAATAAGCCCGTTACTCCAGCTCCTGCCGCAGGGCATACACCCGGCGCAGGTTCCGGATCAGGCGCTCCGACTCCGCGAAGTTCAGCGTCTGCTGCCCATCGGAGGCGGCTTCTTCCGGCTTTTCGTGCGCTTCGTAGATGATGCCATCAGCACCAGCCATTACGCCGGCCAAGGCCATGGGGGCCACATGCTCTCGAATGCCAATGCCGTGCGACGGGTCTACAATAACGGGCAGATGGGTTTTCTCTTTCAGGATGGGCACGGCGTTCAGATCCAGCGTATTGCGCGAGGCCGTTTCAAATGTACGGATGCCCCGCTCGCAGAGAATCAGCTTTTCATTGCCCCCGGAAAACACGTATTCCGCCGAAGAGAGCAGCTCTTCAATGGTGCCGGAAATTCCGCGCTTAATCATCACGGGCTTATCTACGCCGCCCAGGGCATCCAGTAGGTTGAAGTTCTGGGTGTTGCGCGCGCCTACCTGGAACACATCCACGTAATCGTGCATCTCCTCTACCTGCGACACCTGCATTACCTCCGTCACAATCTTGATGCCGCGGGCCCGGGCCATCTGGTGAAATAGCTTCAGGCCATCCATGCCCAAACCGCGGAAAGAGTACGGTGAGGAACGGGGCTTAAACACGCCGCCACGCATGATCCGCACGTCATTATCCACCAGGTGCTGCATAATCAGCTCCATCTGGGCTTCGCTCTCAATGCTGCACGGGCCGGCGGCCAGCGTGAGGCTCCCCTCTCCTATCCGCACACCGTCGCCGAGGTCCAGCACGGTGGGGCGCACGCGCCATTTGCGGCTCACCAGCTTGTAGTCGTCGGATACCCGATGAATATCGAGGATGCCCGGCAGCTGCCCGATGGCGCGCAGGTCGATATCGGCTTTGCCGATAGCCACCAGGTAGTGGGCGCGCTGGGTTTTTACATCGGTTACTTTGTATTTGAGCGCCTGAATGCGGGCTTCAATATCCGCCTGAGCAGCGGCTGAAATATTGGGTTCGAGTTGGATGATCATCGGGAGAAAAGAAAACCAAGAAGGAAAATCAATCTGTCATCCTGAACTTGCGAAGGACCTTCTGCATGTTGAACGACCATCGTAACAACGACTCGTGCTTGCGTGAGAAGATCCTTCGCTGAGCTCAGGATGACAGGAGTAATAGGGAATTACTGAAGCACCGACTGCACAAAGCGGCTGGCAGCGGCCGGGGCATCTTCGGTGTCATCGAGGGCGCGGATCAGGGCGGAGCCGATGATGGCGCCTTCGGCAAACTGGCAGGCATGCTGGAAGGAAGATTTGTCGCCGATGCCGAAACCGATTAAGCGCGGGTTGCGCAGCTTCATGTCTTCGATGCGCTGAAAATAAGCATCCTGCACCCCTTCGGCCTGGGTATTGGCCCCACCCGTAGTGCCAGGGCCGGATACCAGGTAGAGGAAGGAATCCGTCAGGTCATCGATGCGGCGGATGCGCTCAGGGGCGGTTTGCGGCGTGATGAGGAAAACCGGGCGCATGTTATAGCGCTGGAAGATTTCCTGGTATTCGGCCACGTAGTCGTCCAGGGGCAGGTCGGGCAGAATGATGCCGTCCACTCCCACCGCCGCTGCTTCCCGGCAGAAGTTTTCCACCCCAAATTGCATCACCGGGTTCAGGTAGCCCATGAGCAGAATTGGCGTATCAGGCACGTGGCTCCGGATATCAGCCAGCTGGCGAAACAGCACCCGCAGGTTCATGCCGTTTTTCAGCGCCACAGAGCTGCTCTGCTGAATGACGGGACCATCGGCCAGGGGGTCAGAAAAAGGCATCCCGATTTCAATCAGGTCTGCGCCGGCCGTGGTCAGGGCCGTAAGCAGCGGCACCGTGGAATCCAGCGTGGGGTAGCCGGCCGTGAAATAGATATTGAGCAGGCCTTTCTGCTTTTTATCGAAGACGTTTTTTATTCGATTCATTGTAATTCTTTCTGTCATCCTGAGCTTGGCGAAGGACCTTGTCTCGCGTGAACAATAGCGTGCGGCCGTGACCTGACGTGATAAGGTCCTTCCTTCGTCAGGATGACAGATGTTGTGAGTGGTTACAGAATAGTATCGGCGTACTTCAGGTAAGTTTCCAGGTCTTTGTCGCCGCGGCCGGAGAGGTTTACCACCACCACGTCATCGGGGCCGGCGCCCAACTGGTCCAGCGCGGCTAGGGCATGCGCTGTTTCCAGGGCCGGGATAATGCCTTCCAGGCGGCTCAGCTCCGAGACGGCACGCAGGGCATCCTCGTCTTCAATGCTGATAAACCGGGCCCGGCCGGCATCGGCCAGGAAAGCGTGCAGGGGGCCAATTCCCGGGTAATCAAGCCCCGCCGAAATGGAATACGGCTCGGTAATCTGGCCTTCCTCATCCTGCATCAGAAGCGTGCGGGCACCGTGAATAACGCCCGGCGTACCCAGCACCGAGGTAGCCGCCGAGTGGCCGGAATAAATACCATGACCCGCCGCTTCCACTGCTACCAGCTGCACCGAAGGCTCTTCCAGAAAATGGTAGAAAGCACCCGCCGCGTTGGAGCCCCCGCCCACACAGGCCACCACGTACTGCGGCAGCTCGGAGCCGGTTTTTTCCAGCAGCTGCTTGCGCATCTCCTCGCTGATGATTGCCTGCAGCCGCGCCACCAGATCGGGGTACGGGTGCGGACCTACTACGGAGCCAATGATGTAGTGCGTATCCACGGGGTTGGAAATCCAGTCCCGGATGGCCTCGTTGGTGGCATCTTTCAGCGTGCGGCTGCCGCTCATGGCGGCGCGCACCTCAGCCCCCAGCAGGCGCATGCGGTACACGTTGGGCTTCTGCCGCTCCATGTCCACCTCGCCCATATACACGATGCACTGCATCCCCATGAGGGCACACACCGTGGCAGTGGCCACGCCGTGCTGGCCCGCGCCGGTTTCGGCAATAATGCGGGTTTTGCCCAGACGTTTGGCCAGCAGAATCTGGCCCACAGTATTATTAATTTTGTGGGCGCCGGTGTGGCACAGGTCCTCCCGCTTCAGGAAAACGCGGGTATTATATTTCTCCGATAAGCGCTTGGCCTCAAACAGCGGCGTGGGGCGACCTACATAGTCCCGGAGCAGCATCTGGTATTCCTCCTGAAACTCCGGCTCGGCCAGAATATCGAGGTATTGCTGGCGCAGCTCCTCTACGTTGGGGTAGAGCATTTCAGGGATGAAAGCTCCGCCAAACTGGCCATAGTAGCCGCGCTCTGTGGGTTGCTGGTAGGTTGGTTTCATGACGGTATGGAGGTTGCGACGCCAGGCGTCCGGATTTCGTGGAATAGTTGCTGCAGCTGCCCGGCATCTTTCACGCCGGGCTCGGTTTCAAACCGACTGTTCAGGTCCAGTGCAAACAAGCCCGGCAGGCAGAGGTTGCGTAATTCGGCGGCATGTTCCAGCGCCAGCCCCCCGGCCAGGAAATAAGGTACCGGCAGGTGGTATTGTTCCAGCAGCTGCCAGTTGAAGGGGGTGCCGTTGCCGCCGGGCTGAGCCCCGGCCGTATCGAAAAGGAAGTAGGTAACGTGGCCCACGTAAGGCGTCAGCACCGAAAAGTCGAACCTCTCGCCTACCGCAAAAGCTTTGCTGACGGGGATGCCCACGGCTTGCAGCGCGGCGCAGGTTTTGGGTGTTTCGGCGCCGTGCAGCTGCACCAGGTCCAGGTTAAATTCCTGTACCCGGGCCTGCATCACTTCCAGCTCTTCATTTACAAACACCCCCACTTTCTGAATCCCGGCGGGCAAAGCCGCCGTGTCAGCCGGCTGCAGATTGGTGCCCGCAAAGCGCCTGGACTTGGAGTAGAAGATGAAGCCCAGAAAATCGGGGGCCAGCGCGGCCACCGTGCGCAGGTTATCGGGCCGCGCCATGCCGCAAACTTTCAGGCGAAGGCTCATTAGAGTAGCGTTACGGCCTCGGTGTGGCGCAATTGCTGAACCAGCGCGGCGCAGGCTTTCTCCGGCCGACTGTTGCGCATGAACGTTTCGCCGATGAGGAAACCCCGGTAGCCCACGGCGCGCAGGGCTTCAATCTCGGCGGCCGAAGTCAGCCCGCTTTCCGTCACTTTTACAAACTCTTCAGGAATGCGCTGGGCCAGCTCGCCGGAAGTATCCAGGCTCACGGAGAAGTCGTGCAGGTTGCGGTTGTTCACGCCCACCAGGCTCACGGCATCGGGGTGCAGGGTGCGGTCCAGCTCTTCGGCGTTGTGGATTTCGAGCAGCACTTCCAGTCCCAGGCTTTTGGCCAGGCGGCCCAGGCGCAGCACTTCTTCCGGGGTGAGCACAGCCGCAATCAGCAGCACGGCATCAGCCCCAATGCTTTTGGCTTCCAGAATTTGATACTCATCCACCACGAAATCCTTGCGCAGGATGGGGCAGAAATTGTAGCGGCGGGCCGTGGTCAGGTCCTCATTTTTGCCGCCGAAAAACTCGGTATCTGTGAGAATAGACAAGGCAGAAGCCCCGGCCTGCATGTAGCCCAGCGTGGTACGCTCTACCGGGGCATGCGCATTAATCACGCCTTTGCTCGGCGACTTCCGCTTGAATTCGGCAATGATGCCGCTCAGATCGTCGCGCTGCAGGTAGCGGCGCAGGCTCAGCGGCTGGGCATTCATATAGAGACTTTGCTCCAGCAATTTGGCGGGCACTAGGCCCTGACGGGTAGCTACTTCCTGCCGTTTGTGGGCAATGATTTTATCGAGAATGGTCATGGTTGTATGAACTCTGGGCTCTGTTTGATTAAGTATTTAGGGCTATCTTCTTGCGTAAGCGCAATGGTCGTTCTGTTGTGAGAAGGTCCTTCGCAAGCTCAGGATGACAGTTTTGTTTTTTTATGACTGATTTACTGCGCGGCTACCAGCTCACGCAGTGCCTGGCGGGCGCGGCCGGAGTCCAAGGACTCCTGCGCCGCGGCTAAGGCAGCGGCGAGGCTGAAGTCAGGTTCCAGGCAGCCAATGGCGAGGGCGGCGTTGACCGTTACCACGTCGCGCTGGGCGCGGGTAGCCCGGCCTTCCAGCACATCCAGAAACAGCTGCGCCGATTCGGCGGCTGTCCGGCCGCCGGCCAGTTCCGCGGGCAGGGTGGTAGCCAGCCCGAAATCAGCTGCCGTTACCAGCCGCTCCCCTAACGGCGTGGCCAGTTTGGCGGTGGCAGTTAAGGAGAGTTCATCGTAGCCATCCAGCGCGTGCACCACGGCATAGCGGGTATCAGTTTGCTGCAATAAGTAGTTATACAACCGCAGCAGTTCCAGGCTGAAAGTGCCCGCCACCTGAAACTTAGGCCGGGCCGGATTTACGAGCGGCCCCAGAATATTAAAGAAGGTGCGCACCCCCAACTCCCGCCGCACCGGACCCGCGTGGCGCATGGCCGGGTGGAAGGATGGCGCATGCAGAAAGCAGATATTAGCCCGCTCCAGCTGACGCTGCAGTACTTCATTACTGGCCCCAAACCCTACGCCCAGCTGTGCCAGCACATCCGAAGAGCCGCACACCGAGGATACCCCGATGTTGCCGTGCTTGGTTACTTTATAGCCCGCGCCGGCCACCACAAAGCAGGCCAGCGTGCTGATGTTCAGCGTGTCTTTGCCGTCGCCGCCGGTGCCTACAATGTCTACTGTGTCGCGGGTGCCCAGCTCCGGGTCGCGGCTCAGGCTGAGCAGCGCGTCGCGGAAGCCCGCCAGCTCCGGCACCGAAATGGGGCGCATGCGGTACACCGTCATGAAGGCCGCCATTTCCGACCCGTTGGCTTCGCCCTGACCGATGCGCAGCATGGCTTCCCGCGCCTCACCATGCGAGAGCAGCTGCTGATCAAATAATTGATTGAGTATCTGTTTCAAAATCAAACCGCAGATGATGCGG
This sequence comes from Hymenobacter sp. DG25A, assembly GCF_001280305.1. NCBI lineage: Bacteria > Pseudomonadati > Bacteroidota > Cytophagia > Cytophagales > Hymenobacteraceae > Hymenobacter > Hymenobacter erythromyxa. Next base: position 1,897,665 of record NZ_CP012623.1, read on the forward strand.
ATTAAAAGGGGATTACGCTGATTTTTTTCACCTATGCGTCATGTCGAGCGTAGTCGAGACATCTCGCGTGCTGATGGTGCAGTGCTAATCACTATTTACCACACTAGCGAGATGTCTCGACTTCGCTCGACATGACGGCCTTTTATGAAGTTAGCCAGTTGCGTAGCATCTGGTGGCCGTGCTCCGTGAGAATAGACTCGGGGTGGAACTGCACGCCGCGCACGTCATACTCGCGGTGGCGGAAGGCCAGGACCTGGCCGTTTTCGTCCAGCGCGGTGACTTCCAGCGTATCGGGCACTGACTCGGGCCGTACGCTCCAGGAATGGTAGCGGCCCACTTTGAAGCGCGCGGGCAGGCCGGCGAACATTCTGTCTTCGGCTACCACTTCTGCTTCGGTGGCCAGGCCATGCAGCACCTGCGGCAGATTGTACAGCTCACCGCCAAAGCTCTCGGCCAGGCCCTGGTGCCCCAGGCATACACCTAAAATGCGTTTTGTGGGCGCGTACTGGCGAATGATTTCCGGCATCAGGCCGGCTTCGGAAGGCAGACCTGGGCCGGGGGAAAGGAGGATGGCATCGTATGCGGCCACGTCTTCCACTGTCAGCTTATCGTTGCGGATGATGGTGACGTTATCGGTGTGCCCCAGCTCCCGCAGTACCTGCACGAGGTTGTAGGTGAAGGAGTCGTAATTATCGAGAACGAGGAGTTTCATAATCGGGTAGGCTTTTGATTTTTTGAACGTCCTGCCGGGCTGACCGAAGCATGACGCTACGCAGTATTATACCAGCTCGGCTTCTTCCAGGGCTTTGCGCAGAGCGGCCAGCTTGTGATGCACTTCCTGCAGCTCGGAGTTGATATCTGAGGCGGCCACTACCCCGGCCCCGGCCTGGAAGTAGAGCTGATTGGCCGTGCTCAGGAAAGAGCGAATCATGATGGCGTGGTTGAAGTCGCCGTTGAAGCCCAGGTGGCCAATGGCGCCGCCGTAGTAGCCGCGGGCGGTGGGTTCCAGGCCATCAATAAGCTGCATGGCGCGGTGCTTGGGGGCCCCGGAAAGGGTGCCGGCCGGGAAGGTATCGGCTACCACCTGCAGGGAGCTGGCCTTGGGGGCCAGTTGGGCCGTTACTTCACTTACAAGGTGAATGACGTGGGAGTAAAACTGAATTTCGCGGAACACCTTTACTTCCACTTTGTCGCCGTGGCGGGCTAGGTCATTGCGGGCCAGGTCTACCAGCATCACGTGCTCGGCATTTTCCTTAGGGTCATCGGCCAGCTTCTGGGCCAGGGCGGCGTCTTCGGCATCGTGGCCGGTGCGGCGGAAGGTGCCGGCAATGGGGTAAAGGCTGGCCTGGCGGCCTTTCACCAGCAGTTGGGTTTCGGGCGAGGAGCCGAAAATCTTGAAGGAGCCGTAGTCGAAGTAAAACAGGTACGGGGAGGGATTGATGGAACGCAGGGCGCGGTACACGTTGAACTCATCCCCCGAAAAACCCTGCTGAAAGCGGCGCGACAATACTATCTGGAACACGTTGCCGCGGCGGCAGTGCTGCTGCCCCTGCGCCAGCACTTGAAGAAACTCCTCGTCGGTCTGGTTGGTCTGCTCCTCCCCTACGGCCTGAAACTTGAAATCCGGCAGCGAAGGGTTGCGAATCAGGTTTACCAGGCGCGTAAGGCCGCTTTCATCCGCCGGCTCGCCGGCCAGAGTGTGCTCAAATACAAACAGCTCATTGCGGAAGTGATTAACGGCAATAACGTAGCGGTAGGTGCTGTACAGGATATCCGGAATTTCGCCGGCCGGCAGCTTTTTGGTGTTCAGCTCCAGATCCTCGAAGTATTGCACGGCCTCGTAGCCAATGTACCCGAACAGTCCGCCGGTGATGAAGTCGTGGCCGGTTTCTTCGGTCTGGAAGCTGTTGGAGAACTGCTGCAGCCGTGCCAGCGCCTGCCGGGGCTCAGCCAGCGTTTCGGTGTGGGTGGTATCGTCGGGGAAGCTCAGGGCCAGTTCGCCGCCGCGCAGCTCAAACCTGGCCAGCGGGTCAAAAGCCAGGTAGCTGAAGGCGTTCTGCTGGCCGTGGTAGTCGGAACTTTCCAGCAGCAGGCAGTTGGGGTACCGGTCGCGGAGGCGCAGGTAGAGGCCTACGGGGGTTACGGTATCGGCCAGTACGCGCTGGAAACGGGTGGTAAGCTGGAAGGTTTGCATATGCGGGGTTGGTGGTTGAGAGAAGGCTCCAACGCCGGGCAGCAATAAAAAAGCCCGGCGGGATGGCCGGGCTTTCTGTTAGGTCGATGCGAAGTTGCTACTATACAACTCTAACGCACGCACAGGTTGTCCCGTCCGGAGATTCCGAGGGGCCACCACCATGCCTGCAAAGTCAATTGAGTTGTCATCAGAGAAAAGACAGCCTGAGGGGCTGCGGGTGCAAAGGTAAGCCTGCCTTTTTACGAAGCAAGCAGAAAGTGCTTTTCAGGCCAAAATTTTAATCAGAACGCTACTGCTTCATAAAAGCCTGGGAGCCAACCTCCTTGCCCGCCGCTACGCGCAGCACGTACCAGCCTTTGGCCAATCGGCTAACATCTACTGTGCCGCCGCTCCGCACTTTGGCCTTGGCTATCTGGCGGCCGGTACCATCCAGAATTTCCACTTTGGCGTCTTTCACGGTAGCGGGCAGCTGAATGGCCAGCTGTTGCTGAGCAGGGTTAGGATAGGCGCTGAAAGCCAGCGCTGGCCGGCTACTCTTTGTAGCGGTAGGCATTGCCGCCGGAAACAGCCACTGGTACGCCGCCGGAAACTCCCGCTTCCAGAACCACTCCGCATGCTTTCCATCTTCCAGGGGCTTGAAGCTCATATCAGCGGCAGCGAAGCCCAGCTTTTGTAAGGAGTCGCGCATAGCGGCCATGAGCGGCACCATGGTTTCGTCTTCGGTGGTCCCAGATGTGAAGTAGAACTTGGTAGGCCGTTTATAGCCGGTTTTGCGCACGTATTCAAACAGTGGGTCTTTGACAAACCAGAAAGCCGGCGAAAACACCCCCACTTTGCTGTATATCTCCGGGTACTTCAGAGCGGCGTAAACGGAAATCAATCCGCCCATGCTGCTACCGGCCAGGCCGGTATACTCGCGGCCCGTGAGGGTGCGGAAATGAGCATCAATGTAAGGCTTCAGGGTCTGGGCCATAAAATCGACATACTTATCCCCTTCTCCTCCGGCCTTATACTTTACATTGCGCCAGGGCGAGTATTCATCCAGGCGGGAATTGTCCCCGTTATCCACGGCTACCACGATTGCGCCCGTTGGATCCTGGCCCGCCTGCTGCAATTGGCTCAGGGCTTCATCTACGCCCCACTCCCCGGAGTAGCTGGTGCATTTATCAAACACATTCTGCCCATCGTGCAGGTACAGCACCGGGTAGCGGCGCGCGGTGGTAGCATAATCATTAGGCAAATAAATCAGGACGCGGCGGGTGCGGCCGTTCAACTCGGGCATAGCAAAGTTGGCGCTGACTACCTGCACATTGGGTTGCAGGGCGGTGCTGGCGCAGGCGGCAGTGCCGCCCCCCAGGTCTTTCCAGTTCTGTACCTGCAGCTCTACTGTGGCGGGGGCGGCCCCAAAGGTATAAGTGCGGTTGGCTACGTCGTTGTTCCTGGCATCGGTTTCGGCTTTGTCCCAGGAGCCCCGGGTAAGCTTAAACTCTATGGCGCCGGTGCTTTTAGGCAGGGTTATCTGATAGGTGCCATCCGGGTTCTTCGCCAGGGCGGTGCTGCCGGGGTTCCAGCCATTAAAAGAGCCCGCTAGATAAATAATATCATTGGCGGGGGTGCTGGCGGGAACGACGGTAAGCTTAAAAGTAACCTGCGCTTGCGCGCTGGATACCATGAGCAATAGGGCCGAAAGGGCCAATAGGGGATTCATACGCATAATTTGGGCAGGCAATAGGCCGGATAAGTTCTGGGGCAAGGTCACCGAATGCTGGCGCCGCGTTGCGCGGGGTCCAGAAGCCGCAGCACATATACGGCCCGCACGGAGTCGATTCCGGGCAGCACATTGGCCTGGAAATCTACCCGGGAGCCCCCATGCCCATCATTTACCAGGGAGCGGTACTGGCTGGCATCATCCAGAAAAACATAAAATACGCCCTGCTTGGGTTTGCGCAGGCGCACATACTGACTGCGGCCATCACCGGCCGGCTGGCGCTTGGAGTTGGACAGGCCATAGGAGCCTACCAGGCGTAGTTTATCCTTGTTTTTGGCGGAGCCCGGCAGTTCCCGGCTGTCAATGCCGTCGAAGTAGATATCGGGCCGGTTAAGTAGCTCCTCAAAGCTAAGTTTGGCCAGTTGGGGCAGCACCTTGGCATCCATAACCAGCTGCTGGGCCGCATTGCCGGGAGGCTTTTCGCGGTAAAATACCAGAACCGGGTCGTCCAGCCGCACGGTTTGCATACGGGGTGCCGGGGCTGCTTTTCCACCCCGGGCTCCTGCCCGCCCCTGAGCCATAGCTCCCAAACCAGAAAGCAACGCCCCCACGAAAAGAGCGAACAAAATACGTTTCATACTATGCGAAGCTACACAAACCAACCGCATCCTGTATATCCTTTATGCTATAATAATACCCTGGAGTGCGGGAACCGGCTTACCGGAGCCCTGCCCCCACTGTTTTTGCCTTGCTTAGAAGTCGGTTTTGGACTGCCGCTTATTAAGGGCTGATTTAGCCGTTATTTCTAAAAACGACCCAACCCCGGCCTTTGATCTGCCAGATGCAGATAAAAAATCTCCTGCTTCAGGGGCTTCAAAATCGGATTTACTCCCGCTTTTGCCTTCTTTTTCGCTCCGGAAGTTAGCTCTGCTGCTCCTATGCTTACTAGGGAAGACACCTTACCTTTATGGCTACGTGAACAATCATAAAATCAAGCCCCAGGCATTATAAACGAATAAATTTCAAGATTCTGATACCTGCAGGCAGCAGAAAAATCTTGGGGACTGGGGCTGGTTTTACTTTGGCGGAAAGTGAGAACTGACTGACTGAACAGCAAACGATTGAGGAACAGCGAAATTTCGCCGGCAAAATAGACTTATTACAATACAGAGCCTAAGAAGGCCTGACATTGTTTTTGTGCCTTTCAAAACTTTATCTTGCGAAGATTCTTAACAAATCTGAACCCGGAGGCAGGAGAATAGGATGTCTAAATATCAGTACTCTTCCAAAAAAATAGTACTTATCTAGGATACCAGACGCTCTACTCAACTGATGAGATATGCAACTTTTTTTCCCTTACACTCAACCCCTTTCTTAATGAAACACCATTATCTGCCGAAACTACTGTTTCTGCTGTTGTTCTTGTGCACTGGTTTTACCAGCGCATTCGCCCAAACCGGCTCCATTAGTGGGCGGGTAGTGGACGAAAAGGCCCAAGGGCTGCCAGGCGTAACAGTGCTTATTGAAGGCACCTCCCTGGGCACCTCAACTAACTCGGATGGTCAGTTCTCTATTCAGAACATTCCGGCTGGCCCGCATGTGGTTATTACTTCCTTCGTAGGTTTTACCACTACGCGCCGTAACGTAACGGTTCAGGCCGGGCAAAACACCGCCGTGGACGTTAACCTCGCTGAAAACACCACCCTGCTGAATGAAGCTGTTGTTATCGGTTACGGCACTGCGCGTAAGCAGGACCTGACGGGTGCGGTGGAGCAGATTTCGGAGAAGCAATTCGTAAAAGGTCAGGTTACTAACCCCGAGCAGCTGGTGCAGGGTAAAGTGGCTGGTCTGCAGATTACCACCGGTGGTGGTGCTCCGGGCACGGCTTCTTCTATCCGCATCCGCGGTGGCTCTTCGCTGTCTGCCTCCAACGACCCTCTGATTATCATTGATGGTGTTCCCGTTGACAACCAGAGCATTTCTGGTGCGCCCAACGCCCTGTCGATGATTAACCCGAACGACATCGAAAGCATTACGGTGCTGAAAGATGCTTCGGCTACGGCTATCTACGGTTCGCGTGCATCGAACGGCGTTATCCTAGTTACCACCAAGCGTGGTGTTTCGGGAGAGAAGCTTTCGGTAACTGTTAGCTCCCAGAACTCTATTTCGGAGGCTACCAAATTCGTGGACGTGCTGAACGGCCCCGAGTACCGCGCCCTAGTTAACGCCCGCGGCAACGCAGAGCAGAAAACGATTGTGGGCAACGCCAACACCGATTGGCAGAAGGAGATTTTCCGCACGGCCAATACCACCGACAACAACATCAGCATTGGTGGCTCTGCAGGTGCCGTTCCTTTCCGCGTTTCGGGTGGCTACCTGGACCAGGAAGGCCTGCTGCTGAACAACGACCTGAAGCGCTACACGGGTGCTATCAGCCTCACGCCTATGCTGCTGGACAACAAGCTGCGTGTTTCCCTGAACCTGAAAGGCTCCTGGATTGACAACAACTTCTCGGCCGGTAGCGCTGTTTCGTCTGCTGTTTTCTTTGACCCGACCCAACCTGTTTACTCCAACGACCCTCGTTTGGCTAAGTACGGCGGCTACTTCCAGTTCCTGGATAAGGATGGCAACGTGAACACGCTGGCTCCCCGCAACCCGGTTGGTCTGATCAATCAGCGCCGCGACCGGAGCACGGTAAAGCGTAGCATTGGCAATATTCAGCTGGACTATCGCCTGCCTTATATTGATGGTCTGAGCGCTAACCTGAACCTGGGTTACGACATTCAGCGTGGCCGCGGTACCGTATACGTAGCTCCTAACTCGGCTACCTTCGTAGGTGCGCGTCTGGGCAAAGGCCAGAGCAACCAATACGCTGCCGACAACGACAACAAGCTGTTGGAAGCTTATCTGAAGTACGACAAGGAAGTGGGTGTTGGTCGTCTGGAACTACTGGCCGGTCACTCCTACCAGGCTTTCGACTACAAGACTTTCGTATTTGATGACCGTACCGTAACCGGAGAGGTTTTCACTCCTGCTACCATGCCCATCAGCGGTAAGGACTACTATGATCCGGGCTACCGCCTGCTGTCGTTCTACGGCCGTGCCAACTACAACATCAAGGACAAGTACCTGTTCACCGGTACCTTCCGGGCTGACGGTTCTTCGCGCTTTCCAGAAAACAACCGTTGGGGCTACTTCCCTTCCGGTGCCTTCGCCTGGCGCATCAAGGGTGAGGACTTCCTCGCCAGCTCTTCGGCTATTTCTGACCTGAAACTGCGTTTCGGCTACGGCCAGACCGGTCAGCAGGACCTGGGCCAGGGCACCAACTACTCCGGCTTGTATGGCTACCAGGCGCTTTACACGCCTAGCCGCAACACGGCGCAGTATCAGCTGGGCAACCAGTTCATTACTACCAGCCGTGCCGGTTTCTATAACGCAGGCCTGAAGTGGGAAACTACTACTACCTACAACGTAGGTTTGGACTACGGTTTCATGGACAACCGTTTGTCGGGTTCGGTAGACGTTTACAAGCGTGACACCAAAGACCTGCTCAACTTCATTCAGGTAGCTGCCTTGGCCAACCTCTCGAACGAAGGTAACTTCAACGTAGGTAGCCTGACAAACCGCGGTGTAGAAGCCGTACTGAACGTAGACGTAGTACGCGGCGACAAATTCAACTGGTCGTTGAACGCCAACGGTAACTACAATGAGAATGAAATTACCCGCCTCAACAGCGTGGAGGTAGCCAACTCCGTTGGTAACCTTACCGGTGATGCAATTGGTGGTGGTACCGGCAACCAGGTTCAGGTAAACACGGTAGGCTTCCCTGCTCAATCATTCTATGTATACCAGCAGGTATACGGCACGGATGGCAAGCCCCTGGAAGGTGTATATGTAGACCGTAACAACGACGGTATTGTTAACAACCTGGACCGCTACCGTTATAAGTCCTCACGTCCGAAGTGGCTGCTGGGCTTTGGCTCTAACGTGAGCTACGGTAAGGCCAGCCTGGCCTTCACTATGCGCTCCAGCCTTGACAACTATGTGTACAACAACCTGCGGTCCGCTTCCACCTTCACGCAGGGTTCTACCGGCTTCCTGAACAACACTACCCCAGAGGTTCTGGATTCTAAGTTCAGCACGGCGCAGTACTTCTCGGATTACTACATCGAGAATGCTTCTTTCCTGCGCATGGAGAACATTACACTTGGCTATAATGTGGGCAAAATTGCCCAGGACAAGGCGAACATAAATCTCTCGCTGTCTGTTCAGAATGCATTCGTGGTAACGAACTATAAAGGTCTTGACCCGGAGGTATTTAACGGCATCGACAACACTATCTATCCGCGTCCCCGCACGTTCACGCTTGGTCTGAACATCGGCTTCTAAAAAATCCCATCATGAAAAATAAATTTGTACGCAGTATAGGAGTAGCTATGCTACTTGCTGCCTCTCTTTCACCGCTCACGTCGTGCGTGAATGAGCTGGACCAGTCGCCGGACTTCCTGACGAACACGGAAGTTGTTTACCGCGACCCCGCCCAGATTCAGCAGGTACTGGCGCGTCTGTACGCCACACTGGCCGTAAGCGGCCAGGAAGGCCCGGCCGGCCTGCCCGACATTACCGGTATTGATGAAGGCTTCTCCAACTATCTGCGTCAGTACTGGGGTGCCCAGGAATTGACCACGGATGAAGCTATCATTGGCTGGAACGACGGCAACCTTCCCGACTACAACAAGCTGACCTGGAATGCCAACAACGAGTTTGTACGGGCCATTTATGACCGTATCTTCTATCAGATTTCCCTCTGCAACGAGTTCATCCGGCAGACCACGCCGGAAAAGCTGAACGAGCGTGGCATTTCGGAAACCGAGCAGGCGAAGATCAGAACCTACCGCGCCGAGGCCCGCTTCCTGCGTGCCCTCAGCTACTGGCATGGTATCGACATGTTCGGTAACATTCCTTTCGCTGATGAAACTTCGACCGTAGGCAACACGCCTCCGCCGCAGCAGACGCGCCAGTTTGTTTTCGATTACATCGAGAAGGAGCTGAAGGCAATTGACGGCGAGTTGCTGGCTCCCAAAGCGGTATATGCCCGTGCCGATAAGGCGGCTGCCTGGATGCTGCTTTCCAAGCTGTATCTGAATGCCCAGGTATACACCGGCAAAGAGCGCAACAACGATGCGGCTATCTACGCTGCTAAAGTGCTTGACGCTAACACGTATACTCTGGCTCCTAACTATCAGGAGCTTTTCCTGGCTGATAACGACAAAACGGCTGCCCGTGACGAAGTTATTTTCCCGGTAGCGTTTGATGGCCTGCACACCAAAACCTATGGTGGCATGACGTTCCTGGTACATGCGGCAGTAGGTGGTAGCATGAGCCCAGCTGAGTTTGGTATTAATGGTGGCTGGGGCGGTAACCGCACCAAGAAAAACCTGGTGGAGCTGTTCCCCGGTGAGGCTGCAAGCACCGATGAGCGCGCCTTATTTTATACGCCTGGTCAGAAGAAGGAAATCAACGATATCTTCACCTTCACGGATGGCTATGCTGTTACGAAGTATAAGAACGTGACTTCAACCGGCGCTCAGGGTTCCGATACGGAAGGCAATTTCCCCGATACGGACTTCCCCATGTTCCGTCTGGCCGATGATTATCTGATGTATGCGGAAGCTGTTCTGCGTGGTGGTGCTCCCGTGGGTGGCCGTACTGCGCTTGATGCAGTAAACACGGTTCGTGAGCGTGCCGGTGCTACTCCTCTGGCTTCAGTTGACCTGGAGGATATTCTGGACGAGCGTGGTCGTGAGCTGTACTGGGAAGGTCACCGTCGTACGGACTTGATCCGCTTCGGTAAATACACCGGTGGCGAATATGTATGGCCTTTCAAAGGTGGTGTGAAAGAGGGTGCTGCCGTGGAGAATTTCCGTGTGCTGTTCCCAATTCCTACTACTGACCTGATAGCCAACCCCAACCTGAAGCAAAACCCAGGTTATTAATCGGATAATTTTTCTAACTGGGTGTTGAACAAAGCGCAGTTGAGTTGCTGTTCAACACCCAGTTAGAGAAAATTTTTCCCCATCCCACATTCGTTTTAACAATCTGCAAACATGAAAAATTGGCTTACCCAATTAATAGGGGTCTGTGCAGCCGTCTTTCTTTTTTCTTCCTGCGAGAAGGATGAAGTACAAGTAACGGCACAGCCCGGTGATGCTCCTACGCTCACGGCTTCTGTAGCCAGTGTTTCGCTGGTGCAGGAAAATGCCGGCTCGCCTGCGGTAACGTATACCTGGAAACCCGCCACTTATGGTTATGCGGCTGCCCAGACGTATACTATCCAGTTTGACAAAAAGGACAACAAGTTTGCCAAGCCGTATAACTACAATGCTGGCAGCAGCCTGACAAAAACCTTCACAGTAAGCGAAATCAACGCTGCTATGCTGGCGCTTGGTTTAACTCCGGGTACTGATTCGCAGGTGGAGGTACGGGTTGTTTCTAATCTGGCAACAAACGCACCCGTAAACCCTGTGAAGGCCATGATGTCGGCTTCTACTACGCTGGCAGGTTCTCCTTATCTTTCTTTCATTACCTATCCGGCGCTTTATGTGCCAGGTAACCATCAGGGCTGGAGCCCACAAACGGCTCCTCTGTTGGCTTCGCCAGCTGATGACAAGGTTTATGAAGGTTACGTGAACTTCACCGAAGCTGGTGGTTTCAAGTTTACGCCGGCCCGTAACTGGGATAATGACTATGGTAGTGATGGTAGCGCCTTTGGTCTGAAGCCCAAGGGCAGTGACCTGATGATTCCAGATGCCGGGTATTACAGAATCATTGTAAACCTGAATACCAATAGCTATTCCCTGCTCAAGACTTCCTGGGGCATCATTGGATCGGCTACTGCTAACGACTGGAACAGCGATACGCCCATGACCTATGACGCAACCAAAGGTGTATGGACCATTACTACCGCGCTGAAAGCTGGTGAGATGAAATTCCGTACCAACAGCTGGGATGCCGACAAGAACTTCGGTGACAACGAGCCTAATGGCATGCCCGACTATGATGGCAAAAACATCAAAATTGAGACTGCTGGCACCTATACTATTACGCTGGACCTAAGCAAAGGCAAGGGTAACTACAGCTATTCCTTAGCGAAGCAATAATCACTTCGCCTTATACCATATAAAAAGCCCCGCTGCTGAGCAGCGGGGCTTTTTTGTTTTAATTCAGCTATGCAATTAGTCAATCACCACTTTCTGGCTAGTTAGCTGGTCACCTACGCGCAGCTTCACCAGATAAGTGCCTGCACGCAGATCCGAGAGCTTGTACTCCTGCGGACCGGTTTGAGCAGCCGCCGACAGGGTGCGTACGCGCTGGCCCAGCAGGTTCACCACTTCCAGGGCTACATTCTGCCGCCCGCTTACCGTGTAAACAACTTTGGCCTCGCGGGCGGGGTTTGGGTAAACACCAAAGCCGAGGGTGCGGGCTACTGCGGCCCGGTTAGCCGTAATGGTTGCCGTATAGTTAATAACCTGGGTTCCCGGAAGCGTAGTAAAATTGGGATTAGTACCTAGGTTACCTTCATTATTAGTGCCTATTGGAGGGGTTTGAGGGGCAGTATTTCCTGTCACTTCAGGAATAACATCAGAGGAAAAGAAGCCGCCGTCGCCGTTGTTCTGAGCAGCGAATAGCTGTATTACGGCATCATTGGCAATGCCTAAGTCAGCTTTATCCAGTTCTATTTCCAACCCTTCGGTTCCGGTATGAGCAGTGAGCAAGTTGACGTTGAGAAAAGCCATTCTGGTTTTATTCAAATTACCAGTGGTAGCTGCCGGTACTGTTACTACTGTACCTAGGTTAGGCAAGTCTCCAATTACTTGATCTGTGGCTTTGGCATCGGCACCGGTGCCAACTAAACGGGTGTAGTCGATAATACTGCCGGTGGAAGCAGTAGTCCCCCCTTTCACCCCAAAAGCATAGTCAACTTCCATTTCCATTATCGGCTTAGCAGCCTGAAAGGAAGTGCCTGTAATGTTACTAGCGGGTAATGCAGTACCAGAGGCTACACCAACTTTGCCAGGTATATTCAGATAAATCTGAAAAGAGTTACCATTAGTCTCCAGAGCACCGGTAAGGGCAATGTACAATTTAGTACTCGTGGTTTTTGCGTAGAGTGCAGCCAAGCCATGAGGCCCGAAGCCACGCACGGTGCTGGTATACTCTCCAATTTTCGTGTAGTTCTCCGTTGCTAGCACCCGGCCGTCTAATACAACCTGGGCTTGTGCGGTTAGGGCTGAGGAGGCTAAGGCGCCTGCCGCAGCTAGGGTAAGTAATTTTTTCATTGGATTGGGTAAAGGTTTAGTACATGAAAAATGAAAAGGTGGTAATGGAAAATTTAATATTCGGGAAAAGCCAGAGGCAACGTTGCAGGAGCCAGAATCGGTAATGCCAGGACATGAGAAATCAAGGCAGAGAGCTACTGGTCGAAATCTAACAATCCTGGCGCATATGCTTGCAGGCTTTATGATTATGCTTTAGCAACTTATCGAGAAAAAGGTTACAACCTTCCATCATTATGTACAAACGAAACGGAAAGCCCCTCTACTGGAAAATCAGGGTATCTGTACAATCTAATTCAGCTACTGCGGTTATAAATTTTCCGGTCCTGTTATCTTTACCCCTCCTCTACTTCTGCAAACGTCCAAACCTTCCCATATGATCATTATTGCCGACGGCGGCTCTACCAAAACCAACTGGTGCCTGATTGACAATGAAGGCACCAAAATCTATTTCAACACGGAAGGCTACAACCCGTATTTTATTGATACGCCCGGTATTGTAGCCTCTTTGGAGAAGAGCCTGCCCGACACGCTGCCCCGCGCGGAAGTGACGGAAGTATATTATTACGGCGCCGGCTGCTCAGTACCCGAGAAAGTAGAAATTGTAGAACGCGCCATGCGGCAGGTCTTCGCCAGCTCAAAGGTGTATGTGGGCCACGATTTGCTGGCCGCAGCACGGGCCCTGTTGGGCCGTGATATTGGCTTTGCTGCTATTTTGGGTACCGGCACTAACACCTGCCTGTACAATGGCAAAGACGTAGAGCTAAACATTGATTCGCTGGGTTATTTCCTGGGCGATGAAGGCAGCGGCTCGTTCATCGGCAAGCGCCTGCTACGCGACTTCATGCGCGGCTACCTGCCCGATGGTCTGCAGGACGCCTTCAAAGACCAGTATGGCCTGACCAACGAGGAAATCTTTGACCGCCTCTACAACCAGCCCCTGCCCAACCGCTTCCTGGCCTCGTTCAGCAAGTTTGCCTACGACCACAACAACATCAGCTACTGCCGCGAGATTGTGCTGGATGGCTTTGAAACGTTCTTCCGGAACCTGGTAACGCATTACCCCAACTTCCAGAACTACTCCTTCAACTGCGTAGGCTCCGTGGGCTACAACTTCCGGGACGTGCTGGAGCAGGTAGCCAAAAGCCATGGCATGGAAGTGGGCAAAATCATCCGCTCCCCTATCGATGACCTGGTTCACTACCACACCGTACTGACCAAGTAGGGCAGGTAGTTTCCAGAAACATACCATATAAAAAAGGCCGCTCCCCAATGGGAAGCGGCCTTTTTTGTGGGCATCTGCGGGGTAGCTTAGTGCTGCACCTGCAGGCGGGTGGTTACCTGCAGCTCGCCGGCCTGCAGCCGAACCAGGTAAATACCATTGGCCAGGTTTTCTACCGGCAACAGCCGCTCATGGGCTCCGGCTGCCTGCTTGCCCGTGGTGGGCAGCGTACGAACCGTAGCCCCCAGCAGGTTCTGCACCGTTACGCGCACTACCGTAGCCTGGGGCAGCGTGTAGCGCAGCAGCGCTTGCGCATTGGTGGGGTTTGGTACTACTGAATAACCCAGCGCCATAGCGGCCCGCTCATTACGGGTAGCCAGCACCGTACCAGCCGGCTTGGCTACTTTCTTCGACAGGTACACGAAGTACTGGCCGGGAGCCAGCGTAAAGGTGCTATCCGTGTTTTTGATTTTCAGGCTGGTGCCATCCAGGTAGTTGTACCAGGTGCCGGCTTTCTGGAACTTGGGGTTCACCGTCGCCGATTTCACATCGAAGTTGCCCAGCACCGTAACGTTCTGGTCGGAGTTGTTCAGGTGAATGGTTTTTACGGCGCCGCTCACGTCCTGCGTGAAGGCAGTGAAGTTTTCAAACACCGGCTCGTCCTTTTTCAGCTGAATCAGGCTGCGGTACACATCGTATAGGCGACGACGGTTGGCGTTGTCGTAGTAGTCCCACAGGGCTGGCTTGTTGCTGAGCTTGCAGCTCTGGTCTTTCCCGTAGTTTTTAGGATCAGTGCCATCATCACCTGGGTAGGTGCCGTCGGGGCACATAAAGATGCCTTTGTCGTAGCCTACTTCGCCAAACTGCCAGATCATGCGAGGGCCGGGCACAGTAAAGAAGAAGGCGGCCGCCGCTTCCTGACGGGCCAGGGCCGTATTCAGGTTTTTCACGGAGTAAGAGCCGGAGCTGTTACCAAAACGCAGGTTCTTATACATCAGGCGGTCCTCGTCGTGGCTTTCCATGTATGTCACCAGGTTAGGCTCCGTAAACCCGCGCTGCTTGTAATAGCCATAGCTCAGGTCAGATTTACCGCCGTCGTGGTAGCCCATGGTGGCCTCGTTGTAGTTGCCCGTCATCTTGCCCCACAGCATCAAACCAGCTGCCGACAGTGCTTTGGCTTCTTCGTTGGCCACAAAGGTTTCCAGAATGGCGTAAGAGCCGGCGCTGGCAGCCTGCTGCGTGGCATAGTAGTCTTTCCAGATATTCACCCGTGACTGGTCAAAAACCGACTCATAGGTAGCTTCCGTTTTCTGCACTTGGCTAAAGCCGCCGGCCAGATCGTAGCGGTAGCCATCAATGTGATACTCCTGCAGCCAGAATTTGATTACCTCCTTGGAGAAATAGCGGGTATACTCACTTTCATGGTTGAAGTCAGTACCCACGTTATAAGGGTGCGTAGGCGTAGCGTTGAACCAGGGGCTGTTGCTGCTGTACAGCTGCACCATGGGGCTCTGGCCGAAGGAATGGTTCAGTACCATATCCAGCACCACGGCAATGCCGCGCTTGTGGGCTTCGTCCACCAGCTTTTTCAGGTCGTTCTTCGTGCCGTAGTACTTGTCCGGGGCAAAGAAGAATGATGGGTTATAGCCCCAGCTTTCGTTGCCTTCAAACTCATTTACCGGCAGCAGCTCCAGCACGTTCACGCCCAGGCGCTTGAGATAGTCCAGGGAATCGGTTACCGTTTTGTAATCATGGCGGGCTACAAAATCGCGCACCAACAGTTCATACACCACCATGTCCGTTTTCTTGGGGCGGGCAAAGTTGGTTACCTGCCAGGCGTAAGCCGTCTGGTTGGTCTGCAGTACCGATACGATACCGGTGGTTTTGCCCGTGGGATAGGCCTTCAGATTGGGGTACGTAACGGCCGGAATGTACTGGTCGTTGTTGGGGTCCAGCACTTTTTCAGTGTAGGGGTCGGCTATGCGCAGGCCATCTACCAGATACTGATAGGCATATTCCTGCCCGGCAGTGAGGCCGTCAATCTTCACCCACCAGCGCGTGTTCATGTCGTCGGTGGCGCTGGTCTTGCTCATCTGGTACTTGGTGTCCGGCAGCCAGTTGTTGAAGTCACCGAGCACGTAGGCATTGGTCTTGTTGGGAGCCGTCAAACTCAGGATAACGGAAGTACCTCCATTTAAATAGGTTACCCCATCTTTTTTGGCGCCGGCCGGCAGCGCGGCCACGGTAGTAGCCGGGCTTACAAACACAGTTACTTCGTCTGTGGCCGTAGTGCCACCGTTGGTAGCCGTCAGCTTCAGCACATTGCTGCCTTCCTGGGTCAGGGTTACATCCTTGGTCAGGATGGTAGCGCTGGTTTTCTGATCTACTTGGGTCCCATTCAGGGTAAGCGTGAGCGTAGAAGCGGCCGAGGCCGTGCCCGATACGCTTACACTGGCGTTTTTATTGATGAACACGCCCGTGGTGGGGCTGGTGATGCGCACAGACAGCGCAGACGTTTGCGCCACATCCACAAAAATATCCTTACCGCCCGTATCACGGCCCGATTTGGTGCCGTCGGTGCTGCGGAACAGCATGGCCAGCTTCAGCATTTTCTCGGCCGTTGGCACCCCATAGAAGGTACGCGGCGTGAAGGTGATGGTATACAAGTCGGGGTTAGTGGCGCTACGCGTCATTTTCTCCTTTGTAATGGGCGGCGTCCATGCCTTACCAATCACATATTTCCAGTCGGAGGTGCTGGTGCTTTTATCGGTTATAACACCCGTCCAGGCATATACATCTCCGGTAAAGCCTTTCAGGCCGGCGTCACCTTTGGTGGCATCAAACGTCAGCGTGACCTGATCATCGGCCGTGAAGAAGGGAGACTGCGCAGTAACTACCTGAGCCTGCACTACAGGCACCGTAGCCAGGCTGACCAGCCAGAGCATAAGAAGTCGAAGTGATTTCATTAAACAGAAGTTGAGTGGAAAAACAGAAGAAGATTTCGCGAAGCAGACGAAAACAGCGAAAATTCGTCGTAAACGCAGGGTTCTGAATCTTAAAGATACCACGGCTGAGCCCGGCGACCAAAGGACAGAGGCGGTTTTATTGTAGTTTTGGGAGATGCCTGTACCCTGTAGTGCCGGCAAAATGAGGTGTTATGGCGTGGTGCACGCGTGCTTTTGGTATATGCCTGCTGCTGCTTTCGGCTTTGTGCACCACCGCGCAGGTGCCGCTGGCTACCCCCGATACGCTAAAGCCTGTTTCATCTAAAAGGTTGCCCATTTTGCTGGGCGCGGGCACGGCGGCCTACGCCGGCACGCTCTACCTGCTCAGCGAAGGCTGGTACACCGGGCCCCGCACCAGCCTGCACTGGTTCAATGATTTACCGGAGTGGAAGCAGATGGACAAAGCCGGCCACTTCTGGGGTGCCTTTCACGAAAGCCGTGGAGCCGTAGACATGCTGCAGTGGTCTGGCGTGCCGGCCAAAAAAGCCATCTGGTACGGCAGCATGGTGGGCTTTCTGCTGCAAAGCCCCATTGAGTTGCTGGATGGCCGCGACCCGCAATACGGCGCTTCCGCTACCGACTTAGCGGCCAATTTTCTGGGCACGGCGGGGGTGCTGGCCCAGCAGCTGGCCTGGCAGGAGGTGCGCCTCATGCCCAAGTACTCCTTTCATACCACCCGCTACGCCGGCCTGCGCCCCAATGTACTGGGCCACAGCCTGGCCGAAAAGCACCTGAAAGACTACAACGGCCAAACCTACTGGCTGTGCGCCGATATCAGAGCCTGGCTGCCCGCCACCAGCCGCTGGCCGCGCTGGCTGCAGCCCGCTCTGGGCTACGGCGCCCAGCAAATGGTGTACAACGATGCGGATGCCAACGCCGCCCTGGGCCTGCACCCCTACCGCCAGTACTACCTCTCCCTGGATGTTGATTTGCGTCGTATTCCCACGCGCAGCAAGCTCCTGCGCCGGGTATTCTACGTGGCCAGTATTTTTCATCTCCCCGCCCCCGCTTTGGAGTATAACAAGCGGCACGGTATGGTACTGCACGGGCTGTACTGGTAGCCGTGCCCGTTTAAAAGGAGCGTTGCTGATGCCCGGCTCAACCGCGGGCGTTTTTTGCGCGTTACCTTTGTTGTACCTATTGCATCTGATTTTTTTCTTTTTTGATATGAACGTAGGAGACAGAGTCCGCCTACTGACCGGCCGTGAAGAGGGCATTATTACCCGCATCCTCGACAACGACCTGGTAGAAGTAGCTATTGATAACGATTTTACCATTCCCGTACTGCGCCGCGAGGTGGTAGTGGTGGCCGCCGAAGAAAACAAAGCTTTCGACCGCACCGCTCCTGTTCTCAAACCCGGCCAGATGGGAAAAGGCACCAAGCCAGCGGCCGCCCGGCCGGCCAGCGCGCCCGCTACGGCCCCGGCCAGCAATGGAACCGAGCAGCCTGCTACGCCCAAGGCTCCGGCCCCGCTGCCCGCTGCTCAGAAAGGACTTTACCTGGCGCTTACGCACCAGGCCCCGGAGTTGCTTTCAGTTCAGCTGCTGAATAATACGGAGGCCGATGTGCTGTTCACCTGCGGCGAGGAGCGCCCTGACCGCCCCTACCGCGGGCTGGTGGCCGACAAGCTGGGCCCCAAGCAGGCCAGCAAGCCATTGGCGCACCTGCACCTGAAGGATTTTGAACAGTGGCCCGCCTATGTGCTGCAGGTGCTGCCGCATCAGGTAAACGGCGCTTCGGCGTTTGAGCTACTCACCAAGCGCGTGGCCTTCAAGGCGGCTACGTTCTACAAGAGCCGACAGCAGGCCCCACTGCTCCAGCGCGAAGCCTACCTGTTTCAGCTGGATGAAAAACCTGCCGCAGCCCTGGCCCTGCCGCCCGAAAAGCTGGCCGAAGCTCTGAAACAGCAGCTTTCCGGTGATGCTCCCGCAAAGCCTGCTGCTGTAGCACCTATCCCGGAGCCCGCCAAGTCCCTGGTAGCCCCGCCGCATGAGCTGGACCTGCACATTGAAGCCCTGCGCCCCGAGGGTGCCGAAGGCCTCTCCAACACCGCCATGCTAAAGCTGCAGCTGGATGCGTTTGAAGATGCCCTGAGCCGGGCCCTGGCCACCAACATGCACGAAATTGTCTTCATCCACGGCGCCGGCAACGGCACCTTGCGCAAGGAAATCCACAAGCTCCTGAGCCGCAACCGCGACATCAAGTTTTTTGAAGATGCCCGCAAGGAGAAATTCGGCTACGGCGCTACTCTGGTACGCTTGAAGTAAGCTAAGTCCCTTCAAAATTCTGTCATCCTGAGCTGTGCGAAGGACCTTTTTACGTTAGAACGACAATCGTACCCACGAGTCATTTTAGCGTAATAAGGTCCTTCGCATAGTTCAGGATGATATTTTTTTATCGATTTCTTACTTAATGCCTATTCCTACCACCGCCCAACCGTTTACCGTTATCCTGCCCGATGGCCGCCGGCTGGGCCTTACGCGCTATGGCAATCCGGCGCACCCGGCGGTTATTTTCCACCATGGCTACGCATCATCCGGACTATCGGTGCCGGGGTGTGCGGAGTTGCTGGCGGAGTTGGGACTACAGGTGCTGGCACCCGACCGGCCGGGCGCAGGCCAGTCGGATGTGGATGAGAACCTGACGCTGGCTTCGTTCGCGGCCGATGTGGTGTATGCGGTGGAGGCGTTACGGGTGCCGGGGCGGCTGGGGGTTACGGGCTGGTCGGCGGGTGGGCTGCACGCACTGGCACTGGCCGCGCTTTATCCCCCGCGGGTAGATACGCTGCATCTGCTGAGCACGATTCTGCCCTTCGGCGACCCGGCAGCTTATGAGGACTTCACAGTAGGCTGGAAGGCCGTGCGCTACGCCAACGAATACTTGCCTTCGCTGGGCAAGTTGGCCTTCGCCGAAATCAGCGAGAAGTGGCACACCGACCCCGAGGCTACCATTGACGAATTTTTGAAGCTCATCTTCGGCCCACCAGAACAAGTAGTGGGCTTTGAACCCACCAACCGAGCCCTGCTGCGCGACGCCGCCGTGCAGGGCTTCAACCACGAGGGGCAGGGCGTATATTTCGATAGTCGGGCCATCTGTCAGCCACTCTCCTTTTCCCTATCGGCCATTACCGCTCCCACCACTATCTGGCACGGCACCGCCGACACCATCTGGCCCCCGGAAAGCCTGCATTACCTCACGGAGCGCATCCCACATACCCACATGACGATGCTGTCCGGCGAAGGCCACATGCTGTATCTGAAGCATTGGGAGGAGATTTTGCGGCAGATATGTGCGCAAATGCAGCAAGCTTCTACAACATCCATTTTATAACCTCCCGCATCATTACATTAGTCATCCTGAGCCCAGCGAAGGACCTTCTCACCGCAGAACGACTATCGTAACAACGACTCGTTCCAACGTGAGGAGGTCCTTCGCTGGGCTCAGGATGACAGAGTGGTTTTGGTAGAAAGTATAATCCATATCAGGCCTAAAGGTGCAGGGTGTTACTTTGCAGAAACCTTCTGCCTTTTATGACTCTGAAGCTTCTTGCCGCGCTGCTGTTGGCTAGCGCCCCCGTTCTTGCCCAGCAAGCTTTGCCTATCCCGCGCAATCTGCAGGCCACCTACCAGAAAGGCACCCGCGCCGAAGACGGTAAACCCGGCCCCAAATACTGGCAAAACACCGCCGACTATACCCTCAATATCAACTTCGACCCTGCCACCCGCCTGGTGCAGGGCACGGTGGATATTGCCTACGTGAACAACAGCCCCGACTCACTGCGGCAGATCTGGTTTAAGCTATACCCCAACTATTACCAGAAAGGTGCGCCGCGCACCTCTTCGGTGAAGCCGGAAGACCTGCACGATGGAGTAAAAATTGCCCAAATGAGCGTCAATGGCGAGGCCGAAGATGTAGCCAAGTTGAAGATTGATGCCACCAATATGCCCGTGAGCATTAAGCCACTGGCGCCGGGGCAAACGGCCCGCGTGGCTCTCAGCTACTCCTACACGCTCAACAAAGGCTCGCACATGCGGACCGGCGAGGTGGAGGAAGGCGCGCATTTCGTGGCGTACTTCTTTCCACGCATCACGGTGTACGACGACATTGATGGCTGGAACCGTCTGCCCTACATCGGCTCGCAGGAGTTCTACAACGACTTCAGCAACTTCAAAGCCGCCATTACGGTGCCCAAAAACTTTGTAGTGTGGGCCACCGGCGACCTGAAAAACACCGACCAGGTCCTCCAGAAAAAGTACGCCAAGCGCCTGCGCGACGCCGAGAAGAAAGACGGCATTATCAGCATCATTACCCAGGCTGACGCCAACCGCCGCGACATCACCGCCCAGAACGCCACCAACACCTGGCAGTTTGAGGCGCAAAACGTCACGGACTTTGTGTTTGCCACCGCCGACCATTACGTGTGGCAATCTACCAGCCTGGTAGTGGACCCCGCTACCAAGCGCCGCACCCGTGTAGATGCCGTGTACAACACCAAGCACAAGGACTACGAGGAGGTGATTCACTTCGCCCGTAAAACGGTGCAGGCCATGAGCTACGACTTCCCCAAGTGGCCCTTCCCCTACTCCCACGAAACCATTTTCGATGGCCTCGACCAGATGGAGTACCCCATGATGGTGAACGACAACCCCACCGAATCCCGCGCCGACGCCATTACCCTCACCGACCACGAGATATTCCACACGATGTTCCCGTTCTACATGGGCATCAACGAAACCAAGTACGGCTGGATGGACGAAGGCTGGGCCACCATCGGCGAGTGGATTATCTCCAAAATGATTGACCCCACCCTGGACGACGACTACGGCATTGCCCCCTACGCCCGCGCCGCCCATACGGAGCAGGATATGCCCATCGTGACGCTGACGACCCAGCAAAATGGCACCCCGTTTTTCCTCAACTCCTACCCCAAGCCCGGCCTGGGCTATCTGTATGTAAAGGATTTGCTGGGCGATGAACTGTTCACGAAGGCGCTGCACACCTACATCCGCAACTGGAACGGCAAGCACCCCATGCCCTACGATTTCTTCAACTCCATGAACGCCGGGGCCGGCCGCAACCTCAACTGGTTCTGGCAGCGCTGGTTCTTCGATGGTGGCTACCCCGACTTGGCCATTGCCAGCGTAACCAAGCAAGGCAATGAGTCCCAGATTGTAGTGGAAGCCAAAGGCACCAAGCCCGTGCCGGTAGACCTAACCGTAACGTTTGCCGATAACTCCACTCAGCAAATTCACCGCACCATTGCCGTGTGGGAAACCGGCGCAAAGACCGTCACTATTCCTGTGCCTTCGGATAAAGTGGTGACGAAGGTGAAGATGGGTGCTACACTGGTGCCGGACAGCAACCCGAAGGATAATTTGTGGGAGGGGAAGTAATTATGAGTGTTTTGCTCTTCCCTCAAATTTTGTTCTTGGTTTTTAGTCTAAGCTCCTATCAACCCCAAAAATTCACCACTTGCATTCCTTACTCTGTTAATTATTTGAAGCATGATGTTGAGTCCGCTTCAATGATATTTTCAGCCACTTTATTGAATGTATCAACGACAAAAGAAAAAAGCGACCTTTCTCATGACTCAATAAAAGTTAATACCTATAAATTGCCTGATAGAATATGGCGAGGTATCAGCCCAGATACAATTCAATTGAAAAGTACACCCCGCTATGATGACCTATCAGTTCTAGTGAAAGGGGGCAAATATTTATTTCTAATTGATAGCTCTTGGATAAATCAATGTAGCCCCATTGTTGAAGATTTCAGTGATATGGCTAAAGAGCTAGACAGGCTTTCCAAAAAGAAGAGCTTCAAAAATTTCAAGCTCCAAACTAGTACCTTTGCCCCGTGATGGGTCGCCCCACCGCGGCGCCTTACGCAAGTAGGGCGACGAGGAAAGTCCGGGCAACGCAGAGCACCCTGCTTCCTAACGGGAAGGACTGGTGAGCGTAAAGCAAGCCAGGACAGCCAGTGCCACAGAAAACTACCGCCTACGTGGCCCCTCGGGGCCGCCGGTAAG
Source organism: Hymenobacter sp. DG25A (assembly GCF_001280305.1). Classification (NCBI taxonomy): domain Bacteria; kingdom Pseudomonadati; phylum Bacteroidota; class Cytophagia; order Cytophagales; family Hymenobacteraceae; genus Hymenobacter; species Hymenobacter erythromyxa. Next base: position 1,920,159 of record NZ_CP012623.1, read on the forward strand.
GGTGAAAAGGTGCGGTAAGAGCGCACCAGCGGCCGGGCAACCGTGTCGGCTGGGTAAACCTCAGGGGTTGAAAGACCAAATAAGCTGGTACGTGGGCCTTCGGGCCTGCACCGGGCGGCTCGTCCGGCGCCAGCGGGTAGGTTGATGGAGCCTTTCCGCGAGGACTGGCCTAGATAAATGGTGGGGCCGCGGCAACGCGGACAAAACCCGGCTTATAGACTCATCACCCACAGCAAACGGCCGTCGCACAATCCTGCGGCGGCCGTTCTGCGTTGTAGCCCAGTGTTTCTTCGCGTAGCTTTCGCTCATGAATTATTTATTCCCTTCCAGGTCGGTTGGCCTTCCCCGTAAAAGTTATCTATTCTATCTACTGGCTGGCCTTTTTCTGACCCTGGGTCTGCCCAAAGCCTACGCCCAAAAAGCCCCACCCGCTACCGCCGATATTTATATTGACCCCGCCGGGGTCATTCGCTGGCAGGGCAGCCGGCAGGAAGTAGCCCTGTTTGGGGTGAACTACACCACGCCCTTTGCCTACTCCTACCGCGCGCACAAAAAGCTGGGCGTAAATCTGGAGCAGGCCATCGACCAGGATGTGTACCACCTTTCCCGATTGGGCATTGATGCGTTTCGGGTGCACGTCTGGGACGTGGAAATAACCGACACGGCCGGCAACCTGCTGGACAACGAGCACCTGCGCCTCTTTGATTACCTGATTCAGAAGCTCAAGCAGCGCAACATCAAAATCCTGCTTACGCCCATTGCCTACTGGGGCAACGGCTACCCCGAGCCCGACACGGCCATGACGGGCTTCTCCAGCATTTATCCCAAGAACAAAGCCTACCGGATTCCGCGCGCCATTAAGGCTCAGGAAAACTACCTCACGCAGTTCCTCAACCACCGCAACCCCTACACCAAGCAGCTCAACCGCGAGGACCCTGACATCATTGCCTACGAGGTGTGCAACGAGCCACACTACAGCCAGCCCGAAGCGGAAGTAAGCAGCTTTGTGCAGCGCATGGTGGCAGCCATGCGGGCTACCGGTTACCGCAAGCCCATCTTCTACAACATTGCCGAAAGCCCGGCGGTGGCCAACGCCATTCTCAGCAGCCCAGTCGATGGCTTCACCTTTCAGTGGTACCCCTCGGGGCTGGTAAACGGGCACACGCTGCGCGGCAACCCCTTGCCGTATGTACAGCAGTACCCCACTCCGTACCGCCAGGACCCACGCTTTACCAGCAAGCCCCGCCTAGTGTATGAGTTTGAATCCGGTGATATTTTGCAGCCGCTGATGTACCCCATGATGGCGCGCAGCTTCCGGGGCGCAGGCTTCCAGTGGGCCACCCAGTTTGCTTACGATCCGCTGGCCATTGCCTACGCCAACACCGAGTACCAGACGCACTACCTGAACCTAGCCTACACGCCAGCCAAAGCTATCAGCCTGCTGATTGCGGGCCGGGTTTTCCGGCAGGTAAAGCGTGACCAGCAATTTCCTGCCTTCCCCAAAGATTCCGTGTTCAACAACTTCCGGGTGAGCTACCGCGCCGGCCTGAGCGAGCTGAATGCTGACGAGGAATTTCTGTACACCGGCACTACTACTACCAGGCCACGCAAACCAGCAGCGCTGCGCCGCGTAGCTGGCACGGGCTCCTCGGCAGTAGTGAATTATGAAGGCACCGGCGCTTACTTTCTGGACCGCCTGGCCAACGGCGTGTGGCGGCTGGAAGTGATGCCTGATGCCATTGCCGTGCGCGACCCGTTTGACAAAACCTCCCTGCGCCAGACCGTCACGCACATCTTCTGGAACACCCAGCCCATGCGCCTTTCGCTGCCTGGTTTAGGGGCAGATTTCATGGTGCGCGGCCTGAACCAGGGCAACACCTTGCAGGCTCAGGCCAGCAACGGCACCGTGCGCCTGCAGCCAGGCGTGTACCTGGTAGCGACCCGGGGCAAAAACACCGGTTCCTTCACCGCGCAAACCAGGCTGGGTGCCATCCAGCTGGGCGAGTTTGTGGCCCCAGCCCCCACTACCCAGCAGGTGCAGGTAGTGCACACGGCCCCGGCGCAGCTGCAGGCTGGCCGGGCAGCTACGCTGCAGGCTACCATTGCGGGGGTGGAGGCCGCTGACTCCGTGCTGCTGGTGGCGCAGCACTTCTACGGCCCTACCCGCACGCTGCCCATGCGCCGCCTTACCCTGACCACTGCCGAAGCTACCGTGCCAGCCGAGCAGCTGTACCCCGGCTTGCTGCGCTATTGGGTGGTAGTAAAACACCAGGACAAGAGCACCACTTTCCCCGGCCCCCTTACCGGCTCGCCCAAAGACTGGGACTTTGTGCCTCGGGAATACTGGGAAGCGCCCATAGTGGCAGCTGATGCCGCCCTGCCGCTGTTCCAGGCCGCCCAGGACCAGCCCAGGATAGAAGCCGGCGGTATAACCGGTGGCGGCTGGGCCGATTACGTAACCACCCCAACCGGCGCCATAGCCCTGCGCCTGAGGCAAAGCCCACCCGCTACCAGCGCGGCAGCCCCCACCACCCCTGCTAATGCCCCCATTGCCTTCCTCCGCACCTACTTCCGCGACCGGCTGACTCTCCGCGCCAGCGACTTAGCTAACATAAAGGAGTTGGTAGTACGGGGCCGGAAAGGCGCCGGCGCCGGCCGCGTACAACTGGTACTTATTACCCGGGATGCTGCCGCCTACGTGGCCAACGTAGAGCTAGGCGCTGATATGCAGGAAGTAAGCGTGCCGCTCAGCTCCTTCCAGCCGGGGAGCCAGGTGCTATTGCCGCGCCCCTACCCCGGCTTTCTGCCCTTCACCTTCCAGGCTCCCGGCCCGGCCACGCTGCCGCTTGCCGAAGTAGAAGTGTTACAGGTGCTGCTTCACCCCAGTACTGCCACCGGCTCCGATGCCCGCCCTTTCCTGGATTTTGAATCGATAGTGCTCCGCTGATAGTTGGCAGGCCACAACTCTTTCCCTGAAAAGCGTAGAACCTGCTGGTAAGCATACTACATTGAAACTATTCAGGAGGTCGAAAGAACGTCATGTCGAGCGTAGCCGAGACATCTCGCTAGTGTGGTAATTAGTATAGCAACGTCAGCACGCGAGATGTCTCGGCTCCGCTCGACATGACGTTCCGGAGTACTTTGGGCATATTCCTAAATAGCTTCTTTAACATTCATCCGGGTTTCCGGCGAAGAGTCACCTGTTTGCGGCTGGCTTTTCGTTACTTTGATTTCCTTCATTCGCTCTTTCTCCGCACATGCCCCGCATTCTCATAATTGACGACGAAAAAGCCATCCGGAATACCCTCAAGGAGATTCTGGAATACGAAAATTACCAGGTAGATCAGGCCGAGGACGGCCCCACCGGCCTGGATATGCTCATAAAAGACAAGTACGATGTAGTGCTCTGCGACATCAAAATGCCCAAGATGGATGGCATTGAGGTGCTGGAGCGCGCCCGCATTGTAGCCCCCGATGCCGCTTTCATCATGGTCTCGGCCCACGGCAACGTGGAAATGGCCGTGGATGCCACCAAGAAAGGCGCCTACGACTTCCTGCAAAAGCCACCAGACCTCAACCGCCTGCTGGTGACCGTGCGCAACGCCCTGGACCGCACCAAGCTGGTAGCCGAAACCAAAACGCTGAAGAAGAAAGTGGCCAAGAGCTCCGAAATGGTGGGCTCTTCCAAGGCCCTGGAAGCTGTGCGCAAGGCTATTGAGAAGGTGGCTCCTACGGATGCCCGCGTGCTTATTACCGGCCCCAACGGCGCGGGTAAGGAAATGGTGGCCCGGCAGCTGCACGAGCTCAGCAACCGGAACAACGGCCCCCTGGTGGAGGTAAACTGCGCCGCTATTCCCTCGGAGCTGATTGAGTCGGAGCTGTTCGGGCACGAGAAAGGCTCGTTTACCTCAGCGGTAAAGCAGCGCATCGGCAAGTTTGAGCAGGCCGATGGCGGCACGCTGTTCCTGGACGAAATCGGCGACATGAGCCTTTCGGCCCAGGCCAAAGTGCTGCGTGCTCTGCAGGAAAACAAGATTACCCGCGTGGGCGGCGAAAAGGAAATTTCCGTGAACGTGCGCGTGCTGGCTGCTACCAACAAAGACCTGCAGCACGAAATTGCCGAGCGCAACTTCCGCGAAGACCTCTACCACCGCCTCTCCGTTATCCTGATCAAAGTACCGTCCCTCAACGAGCGGCGCGAGGACATTCCGGAGCTGGTGCAGAAATTCCTGCAGGACATTGCCAACGACTACGGCAACAAGCCCAAGAAAATAGACGACGCTGCCCTGAAGTACCTGCAGGGTCTGGACTGGCGCGGCAACATCCGGGAGCTGCGCAACGTGGTAGAGCGCCTGGTTATCATGAGCGACGACACCATAACCGAGGAGGATGCCAAAGCCTATGCCGGCAAATAAATCACTAAAGCTTATTCTTTGATTTCCAACGCCCTTGCCTTCCACCGGCAGGGGCGTTTTGCTTTTTCAGGAAAGCGCTACGGAACCATTGGGATTAGGTTGCTGTCTGAAGAAAACAAAATGGCGAATTGCACCTTTTCAAGCGCCTGAGGCCACGTAGAGGTTAATTCCGTGCAGAATTAGTGTTTTTCTATCACCCTAATCCCATTTCATGTCGAAATCCTTGCTGAATTTCCGGGTAGGAACCGTAGTAAGTGCGGCCACGCTGAGCATAGCTTTGCTGGCCGGCTGCGCCAAAGACACCGTAGCTCCCGCCGAGCCGGCTATTTCCGGTACCGTTAGCGCTTCTGCCGATGCTAAAGCCGTAGGCCAGGTAATTCCCGGCCGCTACATTGTGGTGCTGAAAGACGGCAGCGTGGCCCTGGGCAACGAAGCCTACGAGGAAAAAATCAAGAAGGTGAAGGGAGTGGCTCAAGGCCTGCTGCGTAAGCGCGGCCTGCGGCCTGAGAAAGTAGACCGCGCCTACGGACACGCCCTGCGCGGCTTCTCCGCTGAGCTAACGGCCGACGAAGCTGCCCAGCTGGCCCAGGATGCCAGCGTAGCTTATGTAGAAGCCGACCAGGTTATCACCATAGAGCAAACTACCGGCACTACCACCACTACCTCCACACAATCCATTCCCTACGGTATTAAGCGCGTAGGCTACGGCAGCGGCGTGGGCAAAGTAGCCTGGATTATCGACACAGGCATCGACCTGACCCACCCTGACCTGACGGTAGACAAAACCCGCAGCCGCACGTTCATCACCTCCGGCACCGATGCAACCACGGCCAATGATGGCAACGGCCACGGCACCCACGTAGCCGGCACCATTGCCGCCAAAAACAACCTGGTAGGCGTAATTGGCGTGGCTTCTGGAGCTACCGTAGTAGCCGTTAAAGTACTGGCCGCCGATGGCAGCGGCACCTCCTCCGGCGTCATTGCCGGCATCGACTATGTGTCGGCTAATGGCAAAGCCGGTGAAGTGGCCAACATGAGTCTGGGGGGTGGTACTTCCCAGGCCCTGGACGACGCCGTAACCCGCGCCGCCAACAAAGGCATCCTGTTCGCCGTGGCCGCCGGCAACGATGCCAAAAGCGCCACCTTGCACTCCCCGGCCCGCGTGAACAACGCCAATGTATTCACTATCTCAGCTATGAACAACCTGGATACCTGGGCCTCGTTCTCCTGCTTCGGCAACCCGCCGGTAGACTACTGCATGCCCGGCGTGAGCATCACATCTACTTACAAAGGCGGCCAGTACGCTACCATGAGTGGCACTTCTATGGCTACCCCACATATGGCCGGGGTACTGCTGATGCGCGGCAAGAGCTTTACCCGCAACGGCTACGTGAAGGCAGACCCCGACGGCAAGCCTGACCCGATTGCGCATTTGTAGATATAAGGGCGCTTGCCAAAGAGCAGTGACACACAGAATCATAAAAAAGCCTGACCGGATTTGGTCAGGCTTTTTTATATGGGTTTTGCCTGCCTCTCAGCGGCGAAAAATCCCGAGCGTGGGCAAGTCATGCACGTGCAGGTCATACACCTTGCGGCCGAGTGTGTCGCTGGCCTGCAGGCCATAGCGGGCGTAATTGGTCAGCACGTAGGTACCGGGCGCGTAGGGCGGGCTCACCAACTGCAAGCGTTGGCGCTGGGCAACGGGCAGGATCAGGGAGTTGTGGTAGAGCAGGTCGCTGCGCGGAGAGCCAACCCGGATGCGGGCCGAAGAATCAGTGGTCAGCAGCCACTCCAGCCCCGTCCGATAGGATAGTCCCCAATAGTCGCGGTCGAACTGCCTGGCTACCACGGCAGAAGGAACCAGGCTAAAATAGACCTGCTGCTGTGGATGGTCCTGCACCATGCGGTAGGCGGTGTGCAGCATGCCGGCCAGCAGGCTCCCCGCCACCACATACTGCACCAAACGCCTTGCCGGGCGGTGCCGGGCCCAAAACAATACGGCGCGCACCCCGCCCACGCCCAGCAGAAGCAGCGCCGGATAAACGAAGTACATATGTCGCCAGCCATTATACAGCGCCGAGTGAAGGACAATGACGATAAGCAACGGCCCCAATAGCCAGGCTACCACCATGGCATCAAACTGCCCCACCCAGCTCCTTAACTGTCGGGGGCTGCGCATCAGGTTTCTAAGCCAGATAACCAGCCCGGCCAGCGCGGCTGCCAGATAAGGCCAGGGAGTGGTAATAGCAATCCAGACGGGTGCATAATGCCAGGGCGTGGCACTGCCGGGCTTCAGCTCGCCCAGGTAAAAGTTACGGCCCTCCCAGGGGTAGCGGCTCAGCCGTTGGAAGGCATACAAAAAATGGCCCACCGGATTTTCCCACAGATACGGCCAGCCAGCTACCACCACCACGGCCGTAGCAGTCAGATAAAGTCCAATATACTGCAGCAACCGTCGGCGCGACAGCCCCTGCTCGGCCGGAAAAATCAGCTGCCATCCCAGCCACCCCACCGTGAAAGCCACCAGCAGAACACCCAGAATACGGACATCAATGGCCGCGGCGCAGGCCATACTGTGGAGTAGCACCCGCCCGGCGGTGGGCCGCTGTGTCAGCCGGACCAGGGTGAACATGGCAACTGCAAAAAGGGCCATAAACACGCCGTCCTGGGCGTTGTAGAAAGCCTCCGCAAACAGCCGGGGCGAGAGCACCAGGGCACTGGCCGCCACCAACCCCCACCGCCAGTTGCTGAAGCGCAGCTCCGCTAGCCGGTAGAGCGCCCACACGCCAACCACAAACACCAGGAAGATCAGCAAGTGGCGAATACGGTAGTATACGGCCGAGTCGCCATGGGCTAGTAGTGGGCTCAGCAGGCTCACCGGTATTTCAAACAGCACGCCGTGGCCGTTATCGAAATAGCCTTGCAGGGGCGGAATCCGGGCATATTGAGGCTGACGGCGGGCCAGCTCGGGGGCTACCATGTCAGCCACGTACTTCACGTTCACCATGCCGTGCATGTGGTGGGCCGGCTCATCTGTGGAAATACCGTAGTCGTTGTGCACCAGCAGGCCCAGCAGCACCAGCAGCCCAAAGAAGCCGCCCACTATCCAAATCCGCCAGGCGTCACTCTGCAAATCTGGGGGCATAAAAATCGGGCGGTGGCGAGGGAAGAGGCAAACAGGCGTAGCGTTAGGCCATCTGGTTGCATCCGCGAATATCTGAATTATCCATTCTACCCAGCACTTCAAAAGAGCCATCGGGGTGCATACGGGCTAGGTCCTTGGTTTCGATGAAAGCGCAGCTGTCTATGTTGGCCAGGTCTATTACGTTGATGGCGCCATCGGGGCGGATTTCGCTGAGGGAGAAAGGGTCGGATGGGTCGCGGAGGAGGATGCGCAGCTGCGTGGGCGCGTGGAAACGGCCGTCGCCGAGGCTGTAGGCCTGGGAGAGCAGCTCCGTCATGCCGTATTCGGAATGAATGCCGGCCGGGCCAAAGGCCTGCTGCAATTCCCCATGCAATTCTTCCCGAATCATTTCGCGCCGACGCCCTTTCATGCCGCCGGTTTCCAGCACCGTGAGGTTTTGCAAAGCCGCGTCGTCGGCATATTCAGCCACCAGATCCAGCAGCGCATACGATACCCCGATGAGCATAATGCGGCGGCCGGGCACTTGCTTCGCCTCACTTAGCGCCTGAAGGAGCGCGGCATGATTGCGCAGGAAAAAAGCCGGTTGCTGCTGCCCGGAGGCGGCCGCAAAATGCTCCACCATGGCCACCAACGAGGAGTGCCCCTGCTCCAGATAGGAAGGCAGCAAAGCCAGGAAAATCCAGTCAGTCAGCGGGCCGTAATACTGCTCAAAAATGCGGGCGGCATTGTGCCGGTACAGTTGCGGTTCGCGCACAAAATGCCGGCTGCGCTGCTGCAGCGTGGTGCCACTGCTGAGATACAATTCCTGGGGCTCCCACTCCAGCGGCAGCGTACGCACCTCGTGGGTTTTAAAGAACTCAATGGGCAGAAACGGAATGTCGGTGAGCTGCCGAACCTCTTGCGGGTGGCGGCCCAACTGCGCCAGATACTCCCGGTAGGGCGAGCAATGCGCGGCCTGATGCCGGAAAAGCGCCAGCGCGGCATCTTTAAAAGAAGCCGGGGTTAAACTATCCAACGCCTGTAGATGCTGCTGGCGGAAACTCATTAGCGTACAACTGGGTTTTGGGAAAGCAACAAAGTACGGGGTGCTTCGTTGAGAATCCGTACCTTTTCCCGCCTATTAAAGGGTATTTCTATTCGTATGGCCACCACTGCTACATTTCGCTTTTTAAAGTTCTCAGGGCTGATTCTCAGCTGCGGGCTGCTCTTGAATGCCTGTATCACGCCCCCGGATTATCCGGATACGCCTAGCATCGAGTTCAAAGCAATAAAGTTGCAGCGTAAATCTCCGGTAACGGGTGTTTATGATTCCGTCACAGTTACAGTATCCTTTAAGGATGGAGACGGTGACCTGGGCCTGAGCCCTACCGACACGCTCCCGCCTCACAATCAGTACAATCCAAATTCCACTGACCCCAACAGAACACCTAACCGCTTCTACAATAACTACTTCTTTCAGCCTTTACTGAAAGGAGAAGATGGTGTATTCCGGCCCATTGATTTTGCGTTTCCATACGACAGCCGCTTTCCACGCCTGACTAATTCAGACCGGTCAGAACCTATCAAAGGTGACCTGAATTTTTCGCAGACATTTTTCCGCGGGGCCTTCCCTTCCGGCTCCGAAGTTCGGTTTGAAGTCAGTATTGTAGACCGCGCCCTGCACGAGAGCAACAAGGTGACTACTTCCTCTGTCATCATTCCCTGAGGAGCCGCAACTTGTTTCCAAAGCAAACGCCCACCCCTTCGGCTGTCGAAAGGGTGGGCGTTTTTTCTTGTGGCTTAGTAAATAGCCGGGAACTGCTTGGGGTCGGTTTCCTGCATGAGCTCATACACCACGTCGAAGACGTCTTCCGCGTTGGGCTTGCTGAAGTAGTCGCCATCGGAGCCGTAGGGCGGGCGGTGCGGCTGGGCGGCCAGGCAGCGCGGCGCGGAGTCGAGGTACTGGTAGGCATCCTGCTCATCCAAAACTTGCTGCATCATGTAGGCCGTAGCGCCGCCAGGCACATCTTCATCGGCGAAGAGCACACGGTTGGTCTTGCGGATGCTGTCCGTGATGACGTGCTCCAGGTCGAAAGGCAGCAGGGTCTGCACATCGATAACTTCAATGGAGATACCCACCTCGGCCAACTGCTTGGCAGCATCCATCACGATGCGGCACATAGAGCCGTAAGTGACTACCGTTACATCAGTACCCGGGCGCAGGGTTTCGGGCATGCCCAGGGGCACGGTAAACTCGCCCACGTTCTGCGGAATCCGCTCTTTCAGGCGGTAGCCGTTTAGGCACTCAATCACAATGGCCGGCTCATCGGAGCGCAGCAGCGTGTTGTAGAAACCGGCCGCCTGGGTCATGTCGCGCGGTACGCACAGGTGCATGCCGCGGATAGAGCCCAGAATCATTTGAATGGGTGAGCCGGAGTGCCAGATGCCTTCCAGCCGGTGGCCGCGGGTGCGCACAATCAGGGGCGCTTTCTGGCCGCCTTTGGTACGGTACTGCAGGCAGGCCACGTCATCACTGAGAATCTGAATGGCGTAAAGCAGGTAGTCCAGATACTGGATTTCGGTGATGGGGCGTAGGCCGCGCAAGGCGGCGCCTATGCCCTGCCCCACAATGGTGCACTCCCGAATGCCGGTATCCGTTACGCGCAGCTCGCCGAACTTGTCCTGCAAGCCGGCAAAGGCCTGGTTTACGTCGCCAATCTTGCCCACGTCCTCGCCAATAGCGAAGATGGTGGGGTCGCGGCGGAAGTTGGCTTCGAAGCAGGCCTGCAGCACCTCACGGCCGTCTACAATCGGCGCATCGGCAGCAAACTCAGCGGGTAACACTTCAATGTTGCCAACAGCCTGTTCGCTCTGGCTGTAGAGGTAGGAGTTGTAGCGGTCGGCGTTTTCGGCCAGGGCTTGCTCCAGCCAGTTCTGCAGCTCGCGGCGGGCGCCGCTGCGCTGGCTGCGTACCTGGCGCAGGGCGCGTCGCACGGTGCGCACTAAATCAGCCCGAATGGGCGTGGTGTTGTGCTCCAGGTGCTCTACCAGCTCGTGCAGGCTGTTTTCGGTGCCGGTTTCGGCTACCAGCTTATTCAGCAGGGCTACGGTTTCGTCGCGCTCCTGCTTAATGGGCGTGAAGAAAGCGTCCCAGGCCGCTACGCGGGCCTGCTTTACTAAGTCCCGGCTCTCATTCTCAATCTGTGTGAGTTCCTCTTCCGTGGCGTGGCCTTCGGCGAGCATCCATTCACGCATTTTGGTCATGCAGTCGTGGGCTTCTTCCCAGCTGAGGCGGTCTTTGCTCTTGTAGCGCTCGTGCGAGCCGCTGGTGCTGTGGCCCTGGGGCTGGGTTACTTCAGTTACGTGAATGAGCACGGGCACGTGCTGGGTGCGGCACATCTCGGCGGCGCGCTGGTAGGTGTCTACCAGGGCTGGGTAGTCCCAGCCGCGCACCACAAAAATTTCAAAGCCCTGCTGGCCTTCGCCCTCCCGCTGCAGGCCCATCAGAATTTCGCTGATGTTCTGCTTGGTGGTCTGGTACTCGGCAGGCACCGAAATGCCGTAATGGTCGTCCCACACGCTCATCAGCATCGGAATCTGGAGCACGCCGGCGGCATTCAGGGCCTCGAAGAACATGCCCTCGGAGGTGCTGGCGTTGCCAATGGTGCCAAAGGCTACCTCATTGCCGTTGATGGAAAAGTCGGTGCGGTCATGCAGCTCCGGGTTCTGGCGATAGAGCTTGGAGGCGTAGGCCAGTCCCACCAGGCGCGGCATCTGGCCGGCGGTGGGCGAAATATCGGCGGAGGAATTCTTGGTGTTGGTCTGCGGCTTGAAGTTGCCGTCCTCATCCAGCAGGCGGGTAGCAAAGTGGCCGTTCATGGCGCGGCCGCCGGTGGCGGGCTCGGCCTCTACGTCGGGGTGGGCGTAGAGCTGGGCGAAGTACTGCTGCAGGGTCAGCTCGCCAATGGCAAGCATAAAGGTCTGGTCGCGGTAGTAGCCGGAGCGGAAGTCGCCGTTCTGGAAGGCGCGGGCCATGGCCAGCTGGGGCAGCTCTTTGCCATCACCGAAGATGCCAAATTTGGCTTTGCCCATGAATACTTCCTTGCGGCCCGCCAGCGAGGCGTGGCGGCTTTCCCAGCCCAGACGATAGTCGCGGAGCAGGTCTTCTTTGCTGAGCGCAGCGGCAGCGGTAATTTCGGCGGATGCAGGGGTGGGCATACGGGTCGGGTGGGCGGGGGAAGAAATGAGTGCGGCAAAAACGCGCCGCCGCGGCCGCGGTTAATCCGGTCGGCGGGTCAAAAGTACGGATTTGGGCGCGACCATCAACCGTCGGTCTTTTCCTGCCCTGTACGGGCGCAAAGCGTTTTTGGCTATCTTTGAAGTAGCGCGCTGCCGGGCTGCCCATTTCAACCGGGGGCCTACCCGGTGCGCCGGCCATCTGCCTTCCTTGTTCACCTCACTCTAAAGCCCGCACCTGGGGCTGATACTGCCATGAAACATCTTTGCACACTACTGTTTGCCCTGTTGCTGACGTTGGGCGCCCGCGCACAGGGCGTAATCACCTTCGACAAAGACCTGCACGACTTCGGTAAAGTGGCGGAAGGTGCTCAGGCTACCCACGAGTTTCGGTTTAAGAACACCGGCAATCAGCCTATTGTAATCAATGATGTGCGGGCCAGCTGCGGCTGCACCACCCCGGACTGGACCAAAACGCCCGTGCTGCCCGGCAAAAGCGGCATGGTGAAGGCCGTGTACAACAGCACCGGCCACCTGGGCGTGTTCAACAAAACCGTCACCATTACCAGCAACGCCGCTACCCCCAGCAAAACCCTCACTATTCAGGGCACGGTGCTGGCTAAGGATGAAATGAAAAAGGCCCTGACGCCGGCCCAGCTGGCGCAGTCGCCGCGCCTGGTGCTGGACCGCACCGTGCATGATTTTGGCAAAATGGAAGCCGGTCAACAGCCAATTGCCCGCTTCACGGTGCGCAACACCGGCAAATCGGACCTGGTGCTGGGGGCTTTGGCCAGCAGCTGCAACTGCGTGGGTTTGAAAAGCACACCCGCGCCTATTAAGCCGGGCCAAAGCGCCGTGCTGGAGCTGATTTACAGCCAGCGCAAGCTGGGCGCCATGGCCGATGAGGTAACCCTGAACTCCAACGACCTGAACGGCGACACCAAGCTGAAGCTGAAGGCCAACGTGGTAAAGGACCTGAACGCCGGCAGCATGGTGAAGGAAAGTGACTCCACGGTACCTTTTAAGTAAGCCGGCAAAACCATCTGATAACTGTCATCCGGAGCGGGCTCCGGATGACAGTTTCTTTTTTACCGTGCCGCCACATCTAATTCCGACTTATCTTTGCCCCCGCTTTCAACAGCAAATTTCTCCACCCACCCTCACCTTAGCTTTCTGCCATGATCATCGGCGTACCGAAAGAAATTAAGAACAACGAAAACCGCGTGGGCCTGACGCCCGCTGGCGTAGCCGAATTCCGCAAGCACGGCCACGAGGTATACGTGCAATCTACTGCCGGCTTGGGCAGCGGTTTCCAGGACGCCGAATATGAGCAGGCCGGGGCTACCATTCTGCCTACTATTGCCGATGTATATGGCAAGGCAGAAATGATTGTGAAGGTGAAGGAGCCGATTGCCTCGGAATATCCCCTCATCAAGGAAAATCAGCTGCTGTTCACCTACTTCCACTTTGCCTCCGGCGAGGAGCTGACCCACGCCATGATTGAGCGCAAAGCCGTGTGCCTGGCCTACGAAACCGTAGAGCTGCCCAGCCGCGCCCTGCCCCTGCTCATCCCGATGAGCGAAGTGGCCGGCCGCATGGCTCCGCAGGAAGGCGCCAAGTACCTGGAGAAGCCGCTGAAAGGCCGCGGCATTCTGCTGGGCGGCGTACCCGGCGTAAAGCCAGCTGAAGTGCTGGTACTGGGTGCCGGTATTGTTGGCACGCAGGCCGCTAAAATTGCCGCTGGTCTGGGGGCTCAGGTTACCGTAATGGACATCAACCTGAACCGTCTGCGCGAGCTGGACGACTTCATGCCCAAAAACGTGGTAACGCAGTACTCCAACGAGTACAACATCCGGGCCGCAGTGAAAACCGCCGACCTCATTATTGGCGCGGTCCTGATTCCGGGTGCAAAAGCGCCCCACCTCATCACGCGCGACATGCTGAAGACCATGAAGGCCGGCACCGTGCTGGTAGACGTGGCCGTGGACCAGGGTGGCTGCATTGAAACCTGCAAGCCTACCACCCACGAAGATCCTACCTTCATCATCGACGATATTGTGCACTACTGCGTGGCCAACATGCCCGGCGCAGTGCCTTACACCTCTACCCTGGCCCTGACCAACGCTACGCTGCCATACGCTGTGAAGCTGGCCAACCTGGGCTGGCAGGAAGCCTGCCGCCGCGACGAAGCCCTGCGCCTCGGCCTGAACGTGGTGAATGGCAAAGTGGTGTATAAAGGCGTTGCTGATGCCTGGGGCCTGCCCCTGGAGTCGGTAGAGTCTGTAATGGAAGTGGCTGTTGCTTAACTACAATTAGTAATTAAGAATTAGCAATTAAGAATTGGGCGTTTTGGTGGCATGGAGCTGCCAGAACGCCCAATTCTTAATTTTGCGGCAAAGCCACTGCTTTAGAGCAATGCAAAAGCCGGTTCAACCAATTCTTCATTACTAATTCCTATTTACTAATTAATTGAAAATGAAGGGCATTATGTACACCGGAGGCGAGCTGACGGACCTCGTCACGTTTGCCCGGCTTCCCTCCTATCTGCAGGCTTTTTTGCGCGAGCAGAATGGCGTGGTAGCCTACTTTGGCGGGCTGCACATTCGGGGCTGCGTTACAGAGCCCGCGTGGCACTCCCTGGCCGAGGCCTGGCAGGGTCTGCATGCCTTCTGGCGCGTGTATGACACCGTGCAGGAAGCCGATATTCCCTTTGCGCAGGACTGCGTAGGCAACCAGTTTCTGCTGCGCGGCGACGCGGTCCTATTTCTGGATACTGAAACCGGGGAGCTGGCCGACCTGGAAGTCGACTTCAAGCATTTCCTGTTCGGGGCCGAGAAATTTCCGCTGGATGCCCTGGGCATGGAGCCCCTGCGCAGCTTTCAGCAGCGCGGCGGCGTGCTGCAGCCCGGGCAGCTCCTGAGCCTGTACCCGCCGGTGTGCGTGGCTACTGAAAAGCAGACGCCCACCATCAAGCCCAAAACGGTGGCCGAGCGGCTGCAATGGCTGGCCGATTTCTACCGGCAGATAAAGGATTTGCCCAGCGGGCAGCGCATCCGCTTCCGCCCGGCCGAATAGCTTTTTCTGCCTCATGCCTTCCCTCCCGCTGCGTTTGCTGCTTCGTCGGTTTGCCCTCTTGCTGGGGGTGTATGTGCTGCTGCGCGCGGGGTTTTATGCTTTCAATTACGATACGTTTCAAGAGGCCTCGGCGAGCCAGGTAGCACTGGCCTTCTGGCACGGTTTCCGGTTTGATATTGCAGCACTGCTGCTCCTGAATCTGCCTTTCGTAGTGCTATCAATGATTCCGGCGCTGGGGCGCGGGTGGCAGCGCTTTTTGTGGGGTATCTACCTGCTGCTGAATGCACTGGGCATTGCCCTGAACATTGTGGACTGGGAGTACTTCAAATTCATCGGCCGCCGCACCAGCAATGAGCTAACCACCATTGGAGCCGATGTACAGCGGCAGGCCGGGCAGCTGGTGGGGAACTACTGGTTTCTGGTGCTCCCGTTTGTGTTGCTGCTGGTGGCGCTGTGGTACTTCTATCCTATGCCAAAAGGCAGGCAGCCGGAGAGTGACACTGCCGAGAAAACATCTTTCAAAAACCGCTCAACCGCCCGCAGGCGTTGGCTGCTGCTGGTGGAGGCCTTGCTGGTAGCTGGCTTTACCGTGCTGGGTATCCGGG
Organism: Hymenobacter sp. DG25A; assembly: GCF_001280305.1. NCBI lineage: Bacteria > Pseudomonadati > Bacteroidota > Cytophagia > Cytophagales > Hymenobacteraceae > Hymenobacter > Hymenobacter erythromyxa. The sequence continues at coordinate 1,935,614 of NZ_CP012623.1, forward strand.
GTGGGCTGCAGCTGAAGCCCTTGCGCACCGGTGCAGCCTTCGCGCAGCAACCTGCTATTCTGGGACACCTGGCCCTAAATAGCACCTTCACGTTCCTCAAAAGCCTGGGATATGAGAACCTGGAGCGCCGCCAGTATTTTGCCTCTGAAATGGAACTGCAGCAGGCATTGGGCGTACGGCCGGCCGTGGCTGCTAAAGCAGCGCCGCGCCGCGACAACGTAGTAATACTGTTACTAGAAAGTTTCTCCTCGGAATACACCGGCGTAGAAAATGGCGGCAGTGGGGGCTACACGCCTTTCTTTGATTCGCTGGCGACGCACGGCGGGGTGCTTTTTCGGGAGCATTATGCCAATGGCCGGCGCTCTATTGAGGCCTTGCCGGCCGTGCTGGCGGGGCTGCCGGCCCTGCTGGAAAACCCATTCATTACCTCCAACTTCCAGACCAACGAGCTGCACGGACTGGGCGAAATCCTGGGCAAGCAGGGTTATACGACGTCGGTGTTTCATGGCGCCGAGAATGGCTCCATGGGCTTTAATACCTTTGCCGGGGTGGCCGGCATACAGCGCTACTATGGCCTGAGCGAATACCCCGGCGCCCGCCAAAGCCCCGATTACGATGGGCACTGGGGCATTTTTGACGAGCCCTACCTGCAGTATTTCAGCCGGCAGCTCAGCCAGCAAAAGCAGCCTTTCTTTGCGACGCTGTTCACGCTGTCCTCACACGAGCCCTTCACGGTGCCGCCGCAATACAGCGGGCGGTTTCCCAAGGGTACGCTGCCCATTCACGCCGCCATTGGCTATACCGATTTTGCCCTGCGCCGGTTTTTTGCAGCGGCCAGCCGGCAGCCCTGGTACCGGAATACGCTTTTCATCCTGCTGGCCGACCACACGTCCCAAACCGACCGGCGCGGCTACCAGAACACGCTGGGCAGCTACAAAACACCCCTGCTGGTTTTCCATCCCGGCCAGACCTTGCCGGCAGCTAATGTGCACCGCATTACGCAACAGGCCGATGTACCCGCCACTGTGCTTGATTATCTACACGTGCCCACGCAGGGCAAGCTACTCCCCTTTGGCTACTCCGTTTTTGATAGCACCAATACCGGCCGGGCAGTTTTTCTGAGCGGTGGTTCGTGGTTTCTGGTGCACTCCGACTTTGTGACGGAGCTAACGGCCGATGACCAGGTCCGGCTTTACCCCTATCAAACCCACCGACTGCCCGCCGTTCCGCTGCCGAACCCCGATCCGCAAAAGCTCCGGCAGTACGGCAACGAGCTGAAGGCCTGCGTGCAGCTTTACGTTAATGGGTTAATTGACAACCGGCTGTACCTGCATCCTAAAGCAAAACAGGGTAGTCAATAGCTGGAGCAGGTTAGCTGCTCGTACTTCTTACCCATTTTCAGCCTCCCCAGCCAGCTGGGAATGGATAGCCCGGATTTCTTCACTATCAATGGGCTTGTGAATGAGGCCAGCTACCAGGCCATACTGTTTGGCCTTTTCCATATCGGCCAAAGCCAGGGACGAAGTGAGAATGTAGATGTGGCAGCGGCCCCGCAGCTCGTCCTGGTAGGGTGCCAGGGCATCCAGGAAGTCCCAGCCACTCATCACGGGCATGTTCAGGTCCAGAAACACGACATCGGGCGCCGCTACTTTCTTTTCCCCCACCAGGGTATTTAAGGCTTCGGTGGCCGACTGGAAGGTGGAAATGCAATTCGAAAACCCTTCTGCCCGCAACAGCTGCTCGGTGAGGTAAATGCCGAGGTCGTCGTCGTCAATCAGGTAGGTTTTCATCAGCATGGCGGTTAAAATTAAGAATAAATTGGGTACCCTGGCTTATCTGGCTTCGAACTGTAATCTGACCTCCCATGGATTGCACATGGGATTTTACCAGAAATAAGCCTATTCCCCGGCCTCTTTTACTGGTGTGGAAGCGCCGGTAGAGCTGAAAAATATCTTCGCCCGCTTTTTCCATGTCAAAACCCGAGCCATTATCGGTGATGATGATGGTTGTGCCTTCGCCGGGGGTGTGCTCCGCTTTTATTTCAATGCGCAGGGGGCGCTCATCGGAGCGATACTTAATGGCGTTGGATATCAGATTCTGAAAGATGCTGTGGAAATAGGCGCGGCTTCCCGGCACTACCAGTTCCGGCGGGATGTGACAGATCAACTCGCCGCCGCATTCCAGCAGTGGTTCTTCCAGCCCAAACAAAGCCTGCCGGCATACGGCCGCCAGGGCCACGGGCTCAGGGCGGTAGCCGCCCTGTTTATCCCGCACGGCCAGAATGCGGGTTACGTCGGCCAGCATTTCATCCAGCTGCTGCACGCTGGCCTGCATGTTTTTCATGGAGGCTTCAAACACCTCGGAGCCCTTGTCCACCCGGGACATCAAATCAACATACCCCATGGCATTGGCCAACGGTGCCCGCAGGTTATGAGACACAATATAGGCAAACTGCTGCAGGTCAGTGTTTTGCTTCAACAGCTTATCAGCCATCAGGCGCTGCCGCTCTTCGGCCTCCCGGCGCTCCGTTACGTCCTGCATGGAGCCTATCATGCGCAGCGGCCGCCCATCCGCATCCCGCACAATGTAGCCTCTATCGAAAACCACTGCCCAGGTGCCGTTTTCTCTTCGGAAGCGGTATTCGCCCTGCCAGAGCGTGTGGGTGGTTTCATTCACCTCCTGCATCAGCCCGCCCAGCACCGGCTCCACGTCATCGGGGTGCACGCTTGCAGACCACAGGTTAAAGTTGGTGGGGTTTTCGTCAAGCTTATAGCCAAACAGGGTTTCCAGTCCCTCACCCCAATAAATGTACCCTGTATCTATGTCCCAGTCATAAATAGCCTCGGAGGTGGCCATCAATACATACTGAAACCGCTCGTTGCTGAGCTGCAGGGCGGCTTCTACTTTTTTTTGCTCCGTCAGATCGTGCACAATACCGACCAGCTGGGAGCAGGAGCCGCGCTCATCCAGCACGGGCGTCACGCTGACTTCGCCCGTTACCTGGCCCGTGGGATAGTCGGAGGTTTCCAGCCAGCTTACGCGCTGCAGCGTGGTAACGGACTGTTTGTATTTCTCTAAAACCAGGCTGAGGGATGGTTCCGGAATGATATCATGCACGTAGCTGCCCACCACTTTTTCCGGGGGCAGGCCGGTTGTTTTCTGAAAAGCTTTGTTGACGAAAGTGAACCGGTAACGGCCCTGGGGTTCCACATTCAGCACAAAGGTTACATCGGCCATGGTATCGAAAATAACGGAGAGCTGATGCTCCCGCTCGCGTAGTTTATGGGTGGTCTGCTGGTGAGCGGTGAGGGGTTTGGCAAAGCCATACACTCCAGTAATCTGGTGGTCGGCCAACTGGGGAAACAGATGTAAGCTTACCATTAAGAAACGGTTATTCACTACCAGCCCGGCCTCGTAGCAGACTATCTCTCCGGCCGCTGCCCGCTGCACCTGCTGCTGCGCCTGCTCCACCTCGGCGGGCGGCAGGTACCGGAACAGGCTGGTGCCTGTTAATTGCCCGGCCGGCTGCTCCAGCAGCCGGGAAAAGCGGGAACTGGCCCACTGGAAGTTACCCGCTTTATCTAAAGCAAAAACGGCCTCTGCACTACTCTCGAAATCGAAGAATTGACCGGCAGATGAAGGATCCTGTTTCGTCATGGCATTTCCTGTTAATGACCATCTTTTGACCATTTTTCCCCAGCACAGCAACTTTTGCCAGTCCGTTTGGGCGCGCTACTTCATTGCAGCGCCTGCCAACCTCAGCGGCACCCGCCTAAAGCCGGGTGCCGGTTTACTTAATAAAGCAAATTGGCGCGAATTATCCGTGGATAGTTTGCCCCGGTTAGAGCCCCGGATATGGCGGCACTTCACTGAGCCGCTCATTGGTTCGCTCCTCAAAGTTTACGCGCCAGCAGAAGTGCTGCAGGCCGTTGGTGAGCAGCAGCAGCGGGGCCCCAATGGTTTGGTTATACACCGCCGCCTGCTGGGCCACCGCGGCCGTAATAGGCACGGAGGGCGCTTTGCACTCTACCAGCAGCAGCGGTTGGCCGGCCGGGCCCAGAGCACATAAATCAATGCGTTTCTGGCGCTGGTTGTAGCGATGGCCGCGCTCCAGGCTCAGTAAGCCTTTGGGGTAGCCCAGGTGGTTGATCAGGTAATGCACCACATGCTGGCGCACCCATTCCTCGGGCGTGAGCACCACGTTTTTGCGGCGCAAAACGTCCCATATCAGCGAATTTACGCCAGATTGTGTAACTTTGTATTCGAAAGGCGGCAGGTTCAGTTCTTGCATCACCTCCAAAGGTACGGCCCCCCTGTTTTGCTTTTCATCTGGCTGCCGTCGTTCGTAAAGGTCGACGGCTTTTTTGCAACCTATTCCCACCACATTCTTCGCCTATGAAATCAAAATCTGACATTGTAGAAAACTGGCTGCCACGCTATACCGGGGTACCTTTAAAGGAATTTGGTCAGTATATCCTGCTTACCAACTTTATCAATTATGTGAATATGTTCGCCGAGCAGTTTGGCGTGGAGGTGCGCGGCCTGGATAAGCCCATGCAAACGGCTACGGCCAACGGCATCACCATCATCAACTTCGGTATGGGCTCGCCCATGGCAGCCACGGTCATGGACCTGATTTCGGCGGTGAAGCCCAAAGCAGCCCTGTTTCTGGGCAAGTGCGGCGGCCTGAAAAACAAAACCAAGCTCGGCGACCTGATCCTGCCCATCGCGGCCATTCGCGGCGAGGGTACTTCCGATGACTACCTGCCTGCAGAAATCCCGGCCCTGCCCTCCTTCCGTTTGCAGCGCGCCGTGTCTTCCATGATCAAGAAGCACGAGAAGGACTATTGGACCGGCACAGTGTACACCACCAACCGCCGCGTGTGGGAGCACGACGAGAACTTCAAGGAGTATCTACGCCAGATCCGGGCCATGGCCGTCGATATGGAAACGGCTACCATTTTCACGGTGGGCTTCGTGAATGAAATTCCCCACGGCGCCCTGCTGCTGGTGAGCGACAACCCCATGACGCCCGAAGGCGTGAAAACGGCCGAGAGCGACAAAAAAGTGACCACCGACTACGTAACGGCTCACCTGCAAATTGGCATCGACTCGCTGCTGGAGCTGAAAAACTCAGGCGAATCGGTGAAACACATGCGCTTCGAATAAGGAATATTTACTTTCCGGTATATTATTTCTTGAGGCCACGGGACAAATCCCCGTGGCCTTCCTTATTTTTACGGCAGTAGCAGCCAATTTCAGTGCGTATGCCTTCGTCTGCCCCCTCCTACCTGGCCATTGAGTACCGTCCAGACCTGCAGTTTATCATAGGCCGCTGGATGCGCTCGGTCATGCCGTTTGAAATGCACCGGGGCTATGCTCAACTGCTGGATGAAGCCGTGCACCACCAGTGCCGCTACTGGCTGGTGGATATCCGCCGTCGTTCCTTTGTAGATGGGAACGATGTGGCCTGGATGATGGAGAAGTTTTACCCGCAGGTACAGCCCCGTTTGGGCCGCACTACCTACCTGGCCTACCTGATGGCGCCGCACCAGCTGGCCGGCGTCCTCACCGATTCCAGCATTCCGCACCTCTCCGTGTTAGATGGCCGCCCCTACCAGCTGCAGCGGTTTACCGATGAAGCCGCGGCCCTGGAGTGGCTGCAGCAGTGTGCTTTGCGCGATGCCGTAACCAGCTAAAGCCGCCTTATGCGGCGGAGTTATGTACTTTCGCGGCATGACCCGATTGCTCCGCTACCTCCCCGTTCTGGCCCTGCTTGGCAGCGCCGCCTGCCAGTCTACCTCCACCACCCGCCAGCCTGCCGATTTGGTGGTGTACAACGCCACGGTATACACTGTGGACTCGGCTTTTAGCAAAGCTCAGGCTTTTGCCGTGAAGGATGGCCGGTTTCTGGCCGTGGGCTCTGCCGATGACATCCGCAACAAATACCAGGGGGCGCAGGAAATAGACGCCAAGGGCCGGTTTGTGTACCCCGGCTTTTACGATGCGCACTGCCACTTCTACCGCTACGCCCTGGGCCTGCGCGATGCCAACCTGGTAGGCACTGCTTCCTGGGCCGAGGTAGTAAGCAAGCTGCAGCAGCACCGCAAGGAGCAGCCCCAGGCCGTCTGGCTAACCGGCCGCGGCTGGGACCAGAACGACTGGACCAACAAGCAATTTCCCTCCAAAGACACCCTGGACGCGCTGTTTCCCAATACGCCGGTGTTTATCATCCGGGTAGATGGGCACGCGGCACTGGTGAATCAGAAGGCGCTGGATCTGGCGGGGATTACGGCCCGTACGCCCATCAGTGGCGGGGTTATTACCAAAGATGCCAACGGTAAGCTTACTGGTTTACTGGTGGATAATGCCGTGGATCTGGTTTCCGCTAAAATTCCGGAGCCTACCCCGGCCGAAGCCGACAAAGCTCTGCTCTTGGCCCAGCAGCAATGCGTGGCCGTGGGCCTCACCAGCCTCGCCGATGCCGGCCTCGACAAGCCAAACATCGACCAGATGGAAGCATTGCAGCAGCAGGGCAAGCTCAAGCTGCGCCTCTACGCCATGCTGAATCCCACCAAGGCCAACAAGGATTTTTACTTTAAAAACGGCCCCGTACATCAGGACCGGCTCACGGTAAACTCCTTTAAAGTGTACGCCGATGGAGCTCTGGGCTCCCGAGGGGCCTGCCTGGTAAAACCGTATGCCGATAAGCCCAGGGAAACTGGCTTCTTGCTGTCGACTGAAAAGGAATATCGCGCCTTGGCCAAGGACATTGCGGCCAGCAGGTTCCAGATGAACACCCACGCCATCGGCGACTCGGCCAACCGCATTATCCTCAACATCTACGGCGAGGCGCTGAAGGGCCAGAAAGACCGCCGCTGGCGCATCGAGCACGCCCAGGTCATCACGCCGGCCGACATGCCCAAGTTCGGGCAGTTCGGCATCGTGCCCTCGGTGCAGCCCACCCACGCCACTTCCGATATGTACTGGGCCGGGGAGCGTCTGGGCGCCCAACGCATCAAAACAGCTTATGCCTACCAGGAGTTGCTGAAGCAGTACGGCCAGCTGGCCCTGGGCTCCGATTTCCCGGTGGAAGACATCAACCCGCTCTATGGCTTCCACTCGGCCGTGGCCCGGCAGGACGCCAAAAACTACCCCAAGGGCGGCTTCCAAATGGAAAACGCCATTTCCCGGGAGGATGCCCTGCGCGGCATGACCACCTGGGCCGCGCACGCCGCCTTCGAGGAAAAGCGCAAAGGCCAAATCAAGCCCGGCATGCTGGCCGACTTTGTGGTAATGAAAACCGATTTGCTCACGGCCCCAAACGAGCAATTGCGCAACGCCAAAGTGCAGCAGACCTGGATAGCGGGGGAAAAGGTATTCGAGAAGAAGTAGAATAAACTTCCAGAGCAGATCCGCAGAAAACGGAGTAGTAAAAAAACAAACGTGTCATCCTGAGCTTGCGAAGGACCTTCTTACGCTTAAACGAATCGTTGTTACGATTGCCGTTTAGCTGTGAGAAGGTCCTTCGCAAGCTCAGGATGACACGTTTTAATTAGCCGATTGACGGCCGGTTTGCCCTTAAGCTACTACCGCTGGGGCGCTTCGTCGGCGGAGCCGCCGTAGATGGCGGGCACCGGAATGTCCAGCAGGCGCAGGTACACGCTGAGCTGGCCGCGGTGATGAATCAGGTGGTTGAGCACCAGAATGCGGGCCACCATGGTGCGGGGCATGGCCATGATTACCTTTTCGTTATTGCGCATCGTCCACACATCGTGGAAGGTAGCATCATCTACCTGCGACAAAGCGGCCTGAATGCTTTCGGCGTTAACGTCGAAGTGGCGCAGCAGCTCGTCGGTGGTGGTGGGCGAGTCCGGGCGTTTTAAGGCCGCCATGTTGGTTTCTGCACCCTGCAACGATATTTCCAGGAAGCCGACCAGGTTGGCCATGTGCGAGGCCAGCGTGCCCAGCTTCATGGATTTGGGATGCGGCTGCCAGTCAAACTGCTCGGTGGGCACGCGCTCCAGCAGACGGCGCGTGATGGCAAGCTCCTGCTTGAGCTCCTGGCCCAGGGCCGATTGCAGGGAAGGAGTGGTTGAGGTAGTAGACATAAAAGAATTGGGTGGAATGGATAGGTGCTGCAGCAACACCAGACCAGGCCCTACTGTTTTTACCGGTCGTAGCTCAGGCCGGTAGCCAGCTGTGGATCAGCCTCGTTTACTTCGCGCAGCTTCCGGCCCCGCAGCCGGAGCAGGAAAAACAGACCCAGGATAAAGAACACTATCAGCGCCAGAATGCTGTACCGCATGGAGCCGGTGATTTGGGCAATGACGCCAAATACGGCGGTGCCAATTACAATGCTGAGCTTCTCGGTCACATCAAAAAAGCTGAAAAAGGAGGCCGTGTTGGGCGTGTTTTCGGGGATGATCTTGGAATAGGTGGAGCGCGAAAGGCTCTGGATACCGCCCATGGTAAGCCCGATAACGGAAGCCAAAGCGTAGAACGACCAGCCCGCCTGCACAAAGTAGCCCGCAATGCAGATCAGGGCCCAGATTACCACCGACCAGCTCAGCGCCCGGGTATTTCCAATAGCTTCGGACAAGCGCGCAAACAGGTAAGCGCCCAGAATAGCTACTACCTGCAGCAGCAGGATGGTGATAATCAGGGAGGAGTCGTCCAGATGCAGCTCGTCGGTGCCGAAGAGCGTGGCCACGTACATTACCGTCTGCACACCCATATTGTAAGTGAAGTAGGCCAGCAGAAACTTCTTCAGGTTGGGCAGGTGCTGCAGCTGATTCCAAACTTTAGCCAGTTCCCGGAAGCCGTTCAGCACCCAGCCACTGTCGCCGGAGGAGGCACCAAAAGCGCGACCGGGGTCTTTGGGCAGGGTGAAAAAGGGAATCTGGGCAAAGCCGGCCCACCACAAACCCGTGAGCAGAAACGAGAGGCGCGCGGCCTGCCCCTGTGAAACGCCTACGGCATCATGAAACTGATTGATAACCAGGCAAATCACCAGCAGAATAACCGAGCCAATGTAGCCCATGGAGAAGCCGCGGGCCGAAAGCCGGTCGTACTGGTCTTCGGAGGCAATATCCGGCAGGTAGGAATTGTAGAATACGATGGAGCCCGAGAAGCCCACCGTAGCCGCAATAAAGACGAACGTAGAGGCCGTGAGCGTACTATCGGTAAAAAAGTACAGGCCGGCACAGGAAGCAGCCCCCAAGTAGCAGAAAAACTGCAGAAACAGCTTCTTGCGCCCGGAATAATCTGCCAGCGACGTTAGGAAAGGACTCAGCAGGGCAATGAGCAGAAACGCCGCCGAAATAGCATAAGTCAGCAACGAAGAACCCGGCACCTGCAGCCCCAGAAAATCGACGGGGCTCTTGCCACTGTCACTGTGCGTAATAGATTTGACTACGCCGCTCCAGTAAATGGGGAAGATGGACGAGGTGATAACCAGCGGGTACACTGAGTTGGCCCAGTCGTACATCGTCCAGCCGTTGGTAATGCGCTTATTGTTTTTGGGAACTGCTACCGGAGCAGCTGCCGACGCGGCAGAAATAGTAGTCATGAAGGCAGAATGAGAGGATGACACCGGGCAAGATAGCGGGATTTTACTCATGCGCTTTCTCCCGGAGGCGCGTTGTTCAATGCGCCGGGCCAGCTGGGGCCTGTTGCAGCAGCCAGGCGTACTGCGCGGGGGTGTCTACATCCAGGGCTGCCGCCGGAAAAGCCACCGTTGCAATCCATTCAGGATGCTGGTGCAGAAGCTGCCGGGCGCCGGCTTCATCGGGCATGGCGCGCAACAGCGGCACCATTTGCGGGGCAAACAGCACCGGCACCCCGCTGGTGCCCGCGTATGCCGTAGCCATGATGGGCAATGGGCTTTGCTGCTGCGCCTGCTGCAGGTAGCGCAGCAGCTCCGGAGTGATGAGAGGCTGGTCACAGAGCATGATGAGCACACTGGTAACGGGGCCTAAGGCATCGGCGGCCACAAGGCCCGCTTTTATGGAAGAGCCCATGCCCCGGGCCCAGTCCAGATTGTGCGTTACGGTCACGGGCAATCCGTCCAGCTCCGGCAGCAGCTCCTCGTGCAAAGCGCCCGTCACTACTATTACCGGGCCCAAGTCGGCGGCAACAGCCGTTTCGGCTGCCCGCCGCAACAAGGATTTACCCGCGTAAGGCAGGAGCTGTTTGGGCTGCCCTAATCGGGAGGAAGAGCCGGCGGCAAGGAGCAGAATGGCAGGCATAGGATATAATTGATTGTTGTCCTGAGCCCCGCGAAGGACCTTATCCCACCAAAACGAGTTGTTGTGACGATAAATTCTCCAGCAGGATAAGATCCTTCGCGGGGCTCAGGATGACAGATATAAAAGCTATTGAAACAGACTATAGACTGCATACTGCCTCTACCCTTCCATCCGCCAGATGCAGCGCATCGGCCTGTAAGGGCGGGTGAATAGGGTGTGGGGAATCCCGCAGGAAACCGGCGGGGCGACCGGCCAGTACCGCCTGAATTTCGGCCACCACGGACAGGGCAATTTCTTCCGGCGTTTCAGCGCCCAGATTCAGGCCAACCGGACTGTAAACCCGGCCCGCCAGCCGCCCCGCCGCCGCCGGAAAGTCCTGCTGCAGGTCTGATAGGAGCCGCTCGTATTTCTTGCGGGGTCCCAGCAGGCCTATGTAGCGCGCCGGGCCGGGCAGCAGATGACGCAGCACCGCCAGATCATAGTAGTAATTGTGCGTCATCAGCAACGCAAAGCTATCCGCGGCCGGCTGTTGCGGCACCTGCTCCAGAGGTAGTACCCGTACTGATTCCGCCTCCGGAAAGCGCGCGGCCTGCGCCTGGGCCGGCCGTCCATCCACTACTTCTACCCGCCAGCCTAAACCAGCCGCCAGCCGCACCAAAGGCTGCACATCATTGCCCGCCCCATACACCGTAAGGCGAACCGGAGGCCGCAGTACTTCCAGACTAACGTGAATACCACCAGCACCCAGCGTATAGCGGCGTGTGGCCGGCTGTCCGGCCTGCAAGGCCGCCCGGGCATCGGCCAGTACCGCTTCGTATGCTGCAGTTTCTACTCCTAAGTTGCCGGTCAGCTGGCCGCTGGAGGTCAGCAAAAGCCGCTGCCCAACGTGCGCGGCCCCTTCAGCGCCTTCCACGCTATAGATGGTAGCCAACACGCCCACTTCTTCCTCGCCGGCAGCCCAGCGGCGCAGGAGCTCCATGGGGTTATCGGGGTTCTGGAAATCGAGGGGCTCCAGCAGGATCTGCACCACGCCCTGGCACCCCAGCGCCGACCCAAACTGCAGGTCGTCATCGGGGTCTGTGGAATCGTAGGTGATGAGGGCGGGGCGGCCCTGCTGAATAGTGCGGCGGGCCCGCTGGCGGGCATCTCCTTCCAGGCAGCCCCCGCTGATGGCGCCGGTTAGCTGCCCGTCGTCTGTCACCAGCATGCGGGCGCCCGGGCGGCGGTAGGCCGAGCCAGCCACCGCCACCACCGAGGCCAGCGCGCAGGCCTGCCCCGCTGCCCGGTAGGCATCGTAGGCTTGTAGCAGGCGTTGCAGCTCCGTCATGCAGAAACTAAGTTTTGAGTTATTGGAATGAAAAACGGGCGGGCTATACCGTGGGGGCAGCCTCCAGCATCTTGTCCGGGGTGATAGGCAGGCTGCGGATGCGCTTGCCCGTGGCGTGGTACACAGCGTTGGCCACGGCTGCCGCCACGCCCACCATTCCCAACTCGCCAATACCTTTTACGCCCATGGCATTGATGTAAGGGTCTTTTTCGTCCACAAACTCAATGGTCATGTCTGGAATATCGGCCTGCACGGGTACGTGGTAGCCGGCCAGGTCGGAATTCACGTAGCGGGCAAAGTTCTGGTCGCGCTCGGTGGCTTCCATCAGCGCGGAGCCAATGCCAAAAATGGCCCCGCCAATCATCTGGCTGCGGGCGGTTTTGGCATTGAGGATGCGGCCGGCGCCGTGCACACCTACCCAGCGCGTCACGCGCACAGTGCCCAGCTCGGGGTCTACCTTCACCTCGCAAAAATGCGCCCCAAACGAGTGCATGGAATACTCTTTGGGCTGCCCGTTCTGATCTGTGGTTTTATCGTCACCTTCAAAGCCCGCGCCGTACTGGCCCATGCCCGTGCTTTCAATATCAGAGAGGCGGGCGCGCTCCAGAATGGCGGCAAATGGCTCCGCTTTGCTGCGGTCTTTCTTCAGCATCAGCTTACCGCCTTCTACTACAATATCCTCCGGCTTGGCCCGGTAAAAAGCTGATTTTTTGTCGCCGATAGCCAACTCCTTTACCTTGCGCCATACATCTTGCGCAGCTACAAAAATGGACGACGACACGGTGCCTGCCGCCACTGAGCCGCCGGAGTTAGGCGCCGTGGGCAGCGTGGTATCGCCCAGCTCAAACCGGATGCGCTCCGGCGGCAGGCCCAGCACATCGGCGGCGGTTTGCGTCATCACGGTGTAAGTGCCGGTGCCCAGATCCGTGGCGCCGCTCTGCACTACGGCGCGCCCATCAGCAAACAGCCGGACGCGGGCTGTGCCCTGCGAGCTGTGCACCGGGTAGCTGGCGGTGGCCATGCCCATACCCACCAGGTAGCGACCCTCGCGGGTCTGGCCCGGCTTGGGGTTGCGCTTGCTCCACCCAAACAGCTCGGCGCCGCGGGCGTAGCACTCCTTCAGGCTTTTGCTCGACCACGCCTTGCCGTCGTTGGGGTCTTTGTCGGCATAGTTCCGCAGCCGGATTTCAATGGGGTCGAGGCCCAACTGGTAGGCAATGTCATCCAGGGAAGACTCAATGGCGAATGAGCCGGGCGCCTCACCGGGCGCGCGCATAAACGTGGAGGGCATCACATTGGCGCGGGCCAGCTGGTACGTTGCCTCAAAGTTGGGGCTGGCGTACAGCATCCCGATAATCTTGCTATTCGACTCCGCGTAATTATCCCAGGGTGAAGTAGTAGAGGTTTTTTCGTGGATGAGGGCCGTGATTTTACCTTCTTTGGTAGCGCCCACCTGCAGGGTTTGGGTCTGGTCTTCCCGGTGGCCTAGTGAAGTAAACATTTGGGGCCGGGTAAGTACCAGCTTTACCGGGCGCCCCACCCCGCGCGCTACCTGCGCGGCCAATACCGTGTGCGGCCAGCAGGAACCTTTGCAGCCAAAGCCCCCGCCCAGGTACTGGGTAATCACGCGCACCTGGTCACGGGGCAGCCCAAACGTGGCGGCCAGGGAAGTCTGGGTGCGGGTGATGCCCTGGGTGGCATCGTACACCGTGAGGCGGTTGCCTTCCCACACCGCCGTGGTGGCGCCGGGCTCCATGGGGTTGTGGTGGTTGATGGCGTGCGTATAGGTGGCCTTGTGCTGCACCGCCGACTGGGCAAATACGGCCTTGGGATTGCCGCGCACGGTGCGCCCGGGCGTTTTGCCATCCTGAATAGCCAGCGGGTCAAACAGCTTGGCTTTGGGGTCCAGGAAGCTGGCAATGGGCTCGGCGGCCTGGTAGCTTACTTTCACCAGGGTGGCCGCATGCTGGGCGCGCTCCAGGGAATCAGCCACTACTACGGCTATGGGCTGGTTGGCGTACTGCACCTCGTTGTTGGAGAGGGGCATGTACTTCATGGGCGGTGTCCAGCCTTTGGGCTTGTCTGGACTGTTGGGCAGTACGGCCAGCGGCGGAATGGTCTGGTGGGTGAATACCGCCAGTACGCCCGGTGCCCGTCCGGCCTCGTTGGAATCCAACGTCACCTTGGCATTGGCTACGGCACTGGTAACCAGCACGGCGTAGGTGAGGCCCGGCAGCGGAAACTCCGCCGAGTATTGGGCCGCGCCCGTCACCTTTGCCCGACCATCTACCCGGTCCATGGGCTTACCCACTACCCCGCCCGCGGGCTGTTCAAAAAACTTTGGTTCACTGCTCATGTAATCAATCCTTTAGCATCTGAAGCACGTCGCGAAGCAAACGCACCCATCCTACTGATTATCATTTTATTAAACACCTTAACCAGCCACTTCCTGCAGAGCCCGCACCAGTGTATTTTGCGCCAGCTCTACCTTAAAAGCGTTGTGCTTCTGGGGCTTAGCGCCCTGCACCGCCAGCGCGGCGGCCGCCCGGAAGTTCTCTTCCGTGGGTGCTTTGCCTACCAGCAACTGCTCGGCGGCCTGGGCCCGCCAGGGCTTGGTGCCCACGCTGCCCAAAGCCACCCTGGCTGAGCGGATAATGCCGCCCTGCACATCCAGCCCCACCGCCGCCGACACCAGGGCAAAAGCGTAGCTGGCCCGGTCGCGGACTTTCAGGTATTTGGATTTGCGGGCGTGCGCGGCGGCCGGCACCGTGACGGCCGTAATCAGCTCGCCGGGCTCCAGGGTGGTTTCGCGCTGGGGCGTGCTGCCGGGCGTGAGGTAGAAGTCTAGCAGCGGCACTCGCCGGGACTTGCCTTTGGCGCTTTCCAAGTGCAGCACGGCATCCAGGGCAATGAGGGCTACGGCTAGGTCGCCGGGGTACGTGGCTATGCACTGCTCGCTGGTGCCCAGGATGGCGTGGTTGCGGTTTTCACCGTTGATGGCGGGGCAGCCCGAGCCCGGCACCCGCTTATTGCAGGGAAAGGACGTATCCCGGAAATAGCCGCAGCGGGTGCGTTGCAACAGGTTGCCGCCAATGCTGGCCATGTTGCGCAGCTGCGGCGAGGCCGCGAGCAGCAAAGCCTCCGACACAGCCGGGTACTGCTGCAATACCAGCGGGTTTTCGCCCACGTCGTTCATTCGTTCCATAGCCCCGATACGCAAGCCGTCGGGTGTTTCAGTAATGCCTTTATATGGCAAGGAGTTGATATCGATGAGCTGACTGGGCTGCACCACGTACAGTTTCATCAGATCCAGCAGCGTGGTGCCGCCGGCCAGGTACGCGGCCTGCTTGTCGTCGCGGAAGGCGCCGGTGGCCTGTTTGGCCGAGGCCGCGGTTTGAAAGGCGAAGTTGTTCATGACTTGCTGGCTCCTTTCCCGGCTACTTCCTTAATAGCGGCCACAATGTTGGGGTAAGCGCCGCAGCGGCACAGGTTGCCGCTCATCCACTCCTTAATTTCGGCGTCGGTTTTGGTGTGGCCTTCTAAGACGCAGGCTACGGCTGAGCAGATTTGACCGGGGGTGCAGTAGCCACACTGGAAGCCGTCGTGTTTGAGGAAAGCGGCCTGCATGGGGTGTAGCTCCTCCCCTTTCGCCAGGCCCTCGATGGTGGTAATTTCCTTGCCCTGGGTGGTGATGGCCAGCGTGAGGCAGCTGTTCACGCGGCGGCCGTCTATCAGCACCGTGCAGGCGCCGCACTGGCCCTGGTCGCAGCCTTTCTTGGAGCCCGTGAGGCCCATATTTTCCCGTAGGGCATCCAGCAGCGTTACCCGCGGCTCCAGGCGCAGGGTGCGAACGGCTCCGTTCACCTTCAGCTTCATTTCCGTGGCGCCTTCCACCTTGCTGGTGTAAGCGGCCAGCCGCTCCGCCTGGCTTACGAAGGGCGGCGCTACAGCCAGGCCCAGAATGCCGGAAGCCTGCTTGATAAAGGTTCGGCGGGAGCCATCATTGGGGCGCTGCTCCGGCGGCAGGCCATTGCCCGTAGGGTCGAAAGAATCAGGGTGCATAAAATAAGCGGCTGGTTTCGGATAGAGAGGATACGGCATTCGCCAAAAAAGAGGACGCCACGCAGGAATTCCGGGAGTTCCAGAAAATAAAGCTTCAGGAAGGAAAAAGGTTATTACATCAGACTATACCATGATTTTTTAGGATCACATGATGATGTGATTCCCTGGAATTACCTGAAAATGATTCCGATGTTTGCCTCGCTATTCTAAGAAAATGCTATTGAAGCCCAGCCCGTTGGCGGGCCACTCCCTGCCCGGTGCCTGTCAGTACTGCTTTTCCTGCTTCCCTAATAACGGTGCTACGCCGAAGCCGCTGCTTTTCTATCAATCTTTTCTACTACCTGCTATGAAACACGCTTACTATGCCGGCATGCCCCAGGCCAGCACCGGGCTGCCCGCCGCACGAACAACCAGCCTGACTACCCGAGTTTGGCTCCTTTTACTGGCCTGCCTGTTGAGCGCAAGCGCCTATGCAGTACCAGTTAACGACTTGTGCACCAACGCCACAACCATCCTGGCCACTGGCAGCTGCTCGCCGCAGTCGGCCACGCTGTTTGAGGCCAGTGGCTCGGGCCCGGCTGCCAGCGTAGGCCAGGCCGATGATGATGTGTGGTTTAAGTTTGTGGCTACCTCGGCCCAGCACACCATTACCCTGCAGCCAAGCGGCGGTTCTGATTTGGTACAGCAGCTATTTTCCGGCACCTGCGGCAGCCTGGTAGCCATCAAATCCTCAGACCCTGAGACGATGGTGGTGCCCGGCCTCACCATTGGGGCTACCTATTATCTGCGGGTGTATTCTTACTACAACAGCCCGACTACGGCAGCCAGCGGCGCCTTCACCATTTGCCTGAATAACCCCGGGCCTGCGCCCGCCAATGATGAATGCGCCAGTGCCGTTGTGGTAACGCCCGCCAAAACCTGCACCGGCCTGGCCGGCACGGTAGCCGGAGCCACCCCCTCCGACCCGGATGCTACCACCGGCAAAGCCAACGATGACGTGTGGTACTCGTTTGTGGCCACCTCCACGCAGCATATCATTACGGTAAACCCCACCGGCAGCACCGATATGGTGCACCAGCTTTTCCGGGGCAGCTGCGGCGCGCTTACGCCGCTGTTCTCTTCGGATAATAAGGCCATGACGGCCACCAACCTCACGCCGGGAGCCACCTATTACGTGCGGGTGTATTCCTACTTTAATGCGCAGTATGGGGGCAACGATGCCCGGTTTACTATCTGCATCGATAAGCCCGACGCGCCGCCCGTGAATGATAACTGCGCCAGTGCTATCAGCCTGACGCCGGGCCTCACCTGCCAGCCCACCAGCGGCACGCTCTTCAGCGCTACGCAGACTACCCTGCCCAACGATGGGGCCTGCGGCAAGCCGGATGATGACGTGTGGTACTCCTTTGTAGCTGCGGCTTTTACGCAAGGCATTTCCGTGGACCCTAACAGTGCCTTGGATATAGCCCTGGAGCTACGTTCGGGCGCCTGTCCCGGTACCAAGCTGCGCTGCAAAGACCAGGCCGGCGCCGGCCTCACTGATTCCATTAGCGCCAAAAACCTGACCCCCGGCGCCACCTACTACGTGCGGGTGTATTCCTACTCTGATTCCCCGACGACAGAAACCACGGGCACTTTTACCATCTGCCTGACCACCCCCAAGGTATGTGACGCACCAACGGCCCTAACGGCCACCAACCTGACCGCCACCACTGCTACGTTGGGTTTTACCGCCAGCGCCGGCGGGGCTTCCTTTAAGCTGGAGTATGGCGCAAAAGGCTTCACACCCGGCGCCGGTACCGTGAAAACCATCAGCACCTCGCCTACTACCATTTCCGGACTAACTGCCGGCACGCAGTATGATTTCTACGTGACGCAAACCTGCTCCAATGGCCTGACCAGTGTGCGGGTGGGCCCCAAGAGCTTCAGCACCACCGCGGCGGTGTGCGCGGTGCCTACCAACCTGAATACAACCGGTATTACCACCTCTGGCGCTACCCTCAACTGGTCGGCGGGGGCGGGCACCGTGGCCTCCTACCGCGTGGAGTATGGCAAGCAGGGCTTTACGCCGGGCACCGGCACGGTGCTCACCGTAACCGGCGCCAGCAGCAAGCCGGTTACCGGCCTGACGCCCAATACCACCTACCAGTTCTACGTGCGCCAGAACTGCGGACCCGGAATAGATAGCCCGGTAGCCGGCCCCATGGCCTTTAAAACACTGGCGCTGGGCGACCTTATTGTAGACAGGCTGATGAACGTGCAGGGCAGCTACAACAACGTAACCGTAACCCGCACCGGCACGGCCATCCTGACGGGCCCGCTCACGGCCGCTCAGAATATGACGGTACAGGCAGGCGGAGTTTTGCGGACGGGCGCTTTCCTGGCCAGTGCCACCACGTTTAACCTGGCGGAAGGCGCTACCCTGGAAATTGGGGCAGCAGAGGGCATTTCAGCCAACGGCACCACGGGCAGTGTACGGGGCACCACCCTCACCTTCAGCCCCAACGCCAACTACGTGTATAACGGCAGCGCCGCTCAGGTTACCGGCCTGGGCCTGCCCCAGCAGGTACGCAGCCTGCAGGTGAGCGGTACGGCGCCACTCACGCTTACCCGCGAGCTGAACGTGCTGCAACTGCTGAGCCTGAAACAGAACCTGGTGACCAACGGCAAAACCCTCACGCTGCGCTCCTCGGCCGCCGGCTCGGCGGTGGTGTACAACAATGGCGGCACTGTAGTGGGCTCTGCCGTGGTGCAGCATTTTTTGCCGGCCCACCCCAACGGCACGGATACCGAACATTTCCTGTCTTCGCCGGTGCAAAGCGCCACGGTGGCCGACCTGACTACGCCCGGCTTTACGCCCGTGGTAAACCCGGCTTACAACACGGCTGCCGACCCCAGCAAAGTAACGCCCTACCCCACCGTTTTCCGCTACGACCAGGCCCGCGTAACCAGCACGGGCACCGGCGCTGCTGATTTTCGGAAAGGCTGGTTCTCGCCCACCGCCACCACCGAGGTGCTCACACCGGGCAAAGGCTACGTGGCTACCATTGGGTCTAATGCCAGCAACATGGATTTTGTAGGTACCCTGACCAACGGCTCCCTCACGGTAAACAACCTGGCCCGGGGCACGCAGCCGCAGGCAGGCTGGCACCTGCTCGGCAACCCCTATCCTTCGCCCATCGACTGGACCAAGCTGTACCCGGCTACCACCGGCCTGGATGCCGCCGTGTATGTACTGAAGCCATCCGGAGCTTATAGCGCCTCGGTAAACGGGGTGGGTGGCAGCCCCATTGTTGAAAGCGGCGAAGGGTTTCTGACCCACGTTAGCGCGGCAGGCACGCCGGGCAGTGTTTCGTTTACCAATGCGGCCCGCGTTACCACTTTCGCAACGCGCACTTCTACGCCGCCCGTCACGGAAACCCGGCCCTTGCTGCAGCTGGGCCTCAGCCGCAACGGTATCGGCGATACACTGTTTGTCTACTTCCAGCAGGGCGCTACCGCTGGTTTCGACCGCACTTTTGATGCCTACAAAGTGCCCGCAGCAGATGTGCCGCAGCTGGCCTCCGTAGCCGGGGCCGCGCAGCTGGCTATTGATGGGCGCCCGGCTCTGGGGGCCACGGATGTGGAAATACCGCTGGCTGTTAACGCGCCCGAAGCCGGCAGCTATTTGTTCCGGGCCAAGCACCTGCTCAATATGCCCGCTACCACTTTTGTCTACCTGCGGGATGCGCAAACGGGCAAAAATATAGACCTCAAGCTCCTGCCTACCTACAGCTTCACCGTAGCGGCCGCCGGCCTCAACCAGACGCGCTTCTCGTTGGTGTTCACCCGCAATGCCATTACGGCCACACTACCGGAACAGCTGCGCAGTCAGGTTGCCGTATATCCCAACCCGGCGCATGGCCAGCTGAGCCTGCAACTGGGCCGTGAGCTGGCGCGCCAGGGCGCGCAGGTGCAGTTATTTAATCCGCTGGGCCAGCAGGTAATGCAACGACATTTCCCAAGGGGTACCGCCGGGGAAAAACAGCTACCGCTGCGGGGCCTGGCACCGGGCGTGTATCTGCTACGCCTTACGGTGGCAGAAGGCTGCATGACCCAGCGCATCATCCTGGAATAACTTTCCGTAGCTTTTGCTAAAACACCCCGTCTGCCAGCTCCGGCAGCGGTAGCTGTTTTTTGTGCCGGCCGCCTGCACAACGCCCTACGCCCGCAACCCGTTATGGCAGCATCCTTTTCGGCTTTCTTTCTCCCTTGCTATGTGGTGGCTTTATGCATTGCTCTCGGCCCTGTTTGCGGCCCTCACGGCGGTACTCGCCAAAATTGGTATCAAGGGGGTTGATTCGAACCTGGCCACGGCCATTCGCACGGTGGTGATTCTGGTGCTGGCCTGGGGCATTGTGTATTTCCGGGGCGGGCTGGAGCAGCTCGGCAGCCTTACCCGCACCAACTGGACGTTCCTCGTCCTGTCCGGGGTGGCCACGGGCTTGTCGTGGGTATTCTATTTCCGGGCCCTGCAGCTGGGAGAAGTATCCAAAGTAGCGCCGGTAGATAAGCTGAGTGTGGCCTTAGCCATTCTACTTTCCGTGGTGTTTCTGGGCGAAAAGCTTACCTGGCAGGGCGGCCTCGGCGCCGGGCTCATCATTCTGGGCACCCTGGTTTTGATCTGGCAGTAGCCCTTCCCTTACTACAAGGCAGGCTGCACCTCCGCTTTCGCATAGACCAGCCGCAACAGACTAGGTAGCACGACCAGCAGCAAGGGCAGGGCCAGAATCAGCCCCCCAATGACGGCAATGGCCAGGGGCTGATGCAGCTGAGCGCCAGCCCCGATGCCTAACGCCAAAGGCAGCAGCGCGGCAATGGCGGCCAGTGCCGTCATCAGCTTGGGGCGCAGGCGGGCCGCAATGGCATAGCCGATGGCCGCTTCCACCGGGGAATCGCGCCTTGCATCATTAAACTGCTGTAGGGTGAAAATGGCGTTTTCGCCGATGATGCCCACCACCATAATCAGGCCGGTGTAGGAGCCTACATTCAGGGGAGTATTCGTGAGAAACAGGGCCAGGCTGCCCCCAGCCGGGCCCAGCACCGCCACCAGCAGAATCAGCCCGGCGGCTTTCAGATCTTTAAACAGAAACAGGCCCACTGCAAACACCAGCAAGCAAGCCGTAGCCAGAATGGTCAGCAGCTCCTGAAACGACTGCTGCTGCTCGGCGTAGCTGCCCCCAAACTGGATAAAGTAGCCGGGCGGCAGGTTGAGCTGCCGGTCCAGCTTCTGGCGGATTTCCTGCATGGCTGATCCCAGGTCGCGGCCGTTGAGGCGGGCCGTTACGGCCGTCATGGCCTGCAGATTCTCGCGCTCCAGCTCCGCCTCGCCGGCCGAAACCCGCACTTCGGCCAGCTCATCTAGGCGCCGACGCTGGCCGTTGGGCAGGAAAATGGGTTGGGCACGCACCTGCTGCAGCGAGGCCTGGGCCGCCCGCGGGTAGCGCAGCCGTATGGTGAGCAGCTGCTCGCCTTCCAGCACGCTCCCGGCCTCTACGCCCGCCAGCTGGGTTTGCAGCTGGCTCTGAAAATCCGTAGCCGTGAGGCCGAACTGGGCCAGGCGGCGCGGGTCGGGGCGCACGTCCACGGCCGGGCCCATGCGCACAATGCCGTCGAAGACATCGGCCGTGCCGGCCGTTTTCTCTACGATGCCGGCTACCTGTTCTGCCAGCCCGTAGCGGATTTCGGCCGTGGGCCCGAACACTTTGATTTCAATGGGCTGCACGGTGCTCATCAGGTCTCCCAGCATGTCGCCAATTACCTGACCAAAGTCAATGGTGAGGGCCGGTTGCGTGCTTTCAATGCGCTGGCGGATGTCGTCAATCACTTCATCGGTGGTGCGCTTACGACTGGTTTTGAGGCGGATCAGGATATCACCGGTATTGGGCTCCGTGATAAAAAAGCCCATTTGTGTACCGGTGCGGCGCGAGTAGCTGGCTACTTCCGGCACCTGCAGAATCAGCTTTTCGGCTTGCCGCAACATGCGGTCGGTTTCTTCCAGGGAAGTGCCGGGCGGCGAGTTGTAGTCGAGCACGATGGCGCCCTCATCCATTTCGGGCAGGAAACCAGTGGCCAGGCGCGGAATCACCAGCACCAGCACTGTTACCAGCACCGCTACTCCAATCAAACTCCAGAGCGGATGCCGGATGACCGAGCGCACCCACGGAATTTCGTGGTGCCGGACCTCCACCAAACCCGGCTCTTCAATTTCCTCTATCTCCTCCTGCGTTTCAACTGATACCGTATCAGCCGCCACTGCCTTCTTCTTCCCAAAACCCAACTGGGAAAGCAGCAGATACAGCACCGGCAAGCCCAGCCACGCCACCACGAACGAGCAGAGCAGGGCTACCACCATGGTAGTAGCCAGCACCTTAAAGTAGGCCCCCGCCACCCCACTAAGCAGCGCAAACGGCAGGAATATAACAATGGTGCTCAGGGAAGAGCCGATGAGCGACGGGAGCAGGTGCTGCACCGAGCGGCTCACAATTTCATTAACGGAAGCCCGCGGGTGCTCCTCGCCTACCCGGTGCAGCTGCTCCACCATCACCACGGCATCGTCAATCATCAGCCCGATGGCGGCGGCCAGGGCGCCCAGCGTCATGATGTTGAAGGAATAGCCCAGGCCAAAATACAGCACCGCCACCGTGAGGGCCAGGGCAATGGGAATGGCCAGCAGAATGGTGAGCGTGGCCCGCCAGGAGCGCAGAAACAGGCCCGTAACTACCAGCGCCAGCGCTAGCCCAATCCACAGCGAGTCCTGCACAGAGCGCACCACTTCCGACACAAAATCGGCCTGATCATAGTACGGGCTGAGCCGGATGCCGCGGGGCAGGCCGGCCTGCAGCGCCTTCACCTTAGCCTTCACGCCTTCGGATACCTGTACCACGTTGGCATCGGGCTGCCGCGACACTGCAATCAGCACGGCCGCGTGACCGTTGGCGTTGATGCGGGTGTATTCCGGCTGCTCGCCCACCTGCACCGTGGCCACATCCGCGAGGCGCACAATGCGGCGGTTATCATTACGCAGCACTACATTTTCAATGTCTGCCTTCGACACCAAAGAGGCATCGGTTACGGTGAGGTACAGGCGGCGGTAGTCGGTGAGGTAGCCGTTGCTCTGTACGAAGTTGGTCTGGCCCAGGCTGGTGCTGACATCGGAGGGCGAAAGGCCCAGCGCTGCCAGCTGATCGGGCTGCAGCTCAACCTGGTATTCCTTGGTACGCCCGCCCTGCACGTGCACCGCCGACACGCCATCTACCTGCGAGAGAAACGGCTTGATGGTGTAGAGCGCGAGCCGCCGCAGCTCCAGGGCGCTGCGGCCCGGGGCTTCCAGGGTGTAGCCCATTACCGGCAGAATGGCCGGGTTCATGCGCTCCACGGTAATTTGGGTGGCCGGCGGCAAATCGGCCCTAATCTGGTTCAGGCGCGACTCAATAGTTTGCTGGCTGCGCACCACGTCCACGTTCCAGTCCAGGTAGGCAGATATTTCGCAGGAGCCCCGGCTGGTGGTGCTGCGCAGCAGCTTCAGGTCGGGCACCTGTTTCATGGCATCTTCCAGCGGCTTGGTCACGGTCACCATCATGCGGTCCACCGGTTCCAGGCCGTTTTCGGCAATAACTTTCACCTTCGGAAAGGTAACCTCCGGAAACAGCGCCAGGGAAATGCGCTGATACGCCAGCGTACCCACCGCCAGCGCGAGAGCCAGCAGCACCGCAATGGGCGCTTTATATGCCTGAATAAAGGAAGGGCGCATAAGGGAAAGAGTAAACGAGCCGGGCGCTACGGACGCACCAGCTTCACGGCGGCGGAATCTTCCAGGCCGTAGTTGCCGGTAGCCACAATGCGGTCCTGCGGGGAGAAGCGGGGGCTTTTGATTTCCAGGTGGCCGGCATGTTCCTGCCCGGGCTGCACCGGCACCTGCACAGCGGTAGAATCATTAAGCAGGCGCATCACCCAGAAATTGGTCTGGGTTTCGTCGCTGAGTACGGCCTCCCGGGGCAGGATCTGGGCCTGATACGGGGCGGTTTTGTCTACCTCAATGGTGACGGCCAGGTTTTCGGGGAGCTGGGGCACGGGGCCTACTACCTGCACGGTGTAGCGCTGAGTTTGTGAGGCCATATCGGTGGTGGGCAGCAGCTCGGCCACACGGCCCGGCAGCACGCGGCCATCGGGCAGGGTGATGCGGCAAGGTTGGCCGGTATGCACGTAGCGCAGCTGGGTGGCGGGCACATCCAGCACAAAGCCAAAGCGGCTCTGGTCGAACACTACGCCGAGCTGCTCGCCATCCTGTACGTAGTCGCCGACCAGCTTATCGACGCTGGACAGCACCCCGGCGCGGCCGGCCGCTATGCGCACCACGCCGCTGAAGCGCAGGCGCGGGTCGCCGGTGAGCTTATCCAGATGCAGCGTGCGGGCTTCCTTGGTTTGCAGGGTGAAAACCGTTTGGCCGGCCCGCACCCGCTGGCCCGGCACGGGCACGGGCGCCAGCAGGTAGCCGGTGGTGGTGGCCCGCAGCACATCCTTGGCCGGGTACGCTGATACCGCGCTCAGATGCAGGACGTCGGAAACTGTATCCGTCTGCACGTGCACCACCGTTACGGCGGGGCGGGCGCGCACCGCCGCTTCTTCATCAGGCTCTTCCGTGGCCTGCTCCTGGCATTGGGTCAAGCAGATCAGACCCAGCAACGGCACTAGCCACCGGGCCAGCCCGCCGCCAGAATATCGAACCCCAAAGCCTTTTATAACACGCATATAAAGAGCAGGAAAAAATCGAATGAATCATGGAAAAGCCTGGGCTTATTCCCCCAGATAATCAATAGCATACAGGGTACGCAAACGCTCGGTTTCGGCCTGCGTGAGGTTAAACTGAAAGGCGCGGTAGCTATTTACCAGCTGCAGGTAATCGAGAATGGAAATATCACCGGTAGCCAGCTGTTGCCGGCCGGCTTTCACCAGGGCTTCGGCCACTTTCAACTGCTGGCGCAGGGTGGCGCTCAGCTGATTGCTGGCCTGCACCAGCCCTTCCAGCTGGTTGTACTGCTGGCCGCGCTGGGTGGTGAGAAAACGCCGGTAGCCCCGGCGGATTTCCTCGGCCACTTTCAGCCGGTCGTAGGCAATCTGGCGCTGATGGCCATCAAACACCGGCACCGAAAGCATGAGGCCCGCGCTGACGCCAAAACTGCGCGCCAGCCGCAGGGGCATGGGCGAGGACGATTGCAGACCCGCATCGGCCACCCAGCTCAGCTGCGGGCGGTAGCCCAGGTCAATGGCCCGCCTATCCAGCTGCAGGCGCAGGCTGTCCAGGGTGTACTGCCGCTGCGCCACGGCGCTGAGGCCGGCCAGGGCCCGATGCGTAGGCGGCGTGGGCGCTTCTAGCAGTGCAAAGGCGGTATCCGAAACGCCGCTGAGGAAGCGCAACACGCCTAGCTCCCGGCGGTAAACCAGCTGGCTCTGCTGCACAGCCACCTCCTGGCTGCGCATCGAGAGATAATACGTGAGATACTGGGTTTGCTTGAAGATGCCCCCATTTACCAGCTGGCGCAGTACCTCGTCCTGCTGGCGGAGCTGGCGCAACAGCGCCTGGCTGAACGACCATTGTTGCTGGGCGGCATAAGCCGTCAGGAACTGGTCGGTGATGGAGCGGCGCAGGTCCAGCGCCGATAAGCGGCCCGTATTGCGCAGCACCTGCCCCTGGTTTTCCAGAATCCGGAAGTCATTTTGCAGCACGGGGCGGTTGAACAGCGGCTGCGTGGCCGTGACCACGGCGGCGTAGTTGCCCCCGTTGGAAACGGCTTCATCGTAGCCATAACCGCGCACTGTGGGGGCGGCTACCACGGCCGCCGTACCGGCTAGTTGGGGGCGTTGCTGGGCCCGGCGGCGCAGGCTGTCGAGGCGGGTTTGGCGCACTTGGCCGGCATAGTCGGCCAGCAGTGGGCTGTTGGCGCGGGCTACTTGCAGGAAAGCGTCCAGGTCCCTCGGAGAGGCCGGGGTTTGCGCACGGGCCTCTCCCTGAATGCCCAGCAGTATAAGCAGGGCAGCAACCGTGGACAGGGCGGGCCAGCAAATCATACGCACGGGCAAACAGCGGGTAAGCACAGATACAGGCGGAAAGATGACAGGCGTTTTGGCAGAAAAGCGAAAGTACGCCCGATGCCGAGGACCAGAATTGGGCTTTGTACGGTGCTGTCTGAAAATTGGCTTAATACTACTGGGGGCAGGATTGCAGATAGGCGTCAGAATTATTTTTTCGCCCGCTAAATCCGGTCTGCCGGGCCATGGCGTAGGTGGTGTTATAATTCAAAACCTACCCTCCATTCTTCTTCCCACATGAAAAAGACCCTATTCTCGCTGGCTTTCGCAGCCCTGTTTGGCGCGGCTACTACCAACGTTTCGGCCCAGGCTATGATGAGCCCAAAATCGGCAGCCGGCAACACGGTATCCGTAGGCGGCCAGGCCATGTACCCGAATAAGAACATTGTGGCCAACGCGGTAAACTCCGCCGACCACACCACGCTGGTAGCCGCCGTGAAAGCCGCCGGCCTGGTAGAGACGCTGCAGGGCAAAGGCCCCTTCACCGTTTTCGCTCCTACCAACGCTGCCTTCAACGCCCTGCCCGCTGGCACCGTGGAAACCCTGGTGAAGCCCGAGAACAAAGCCACGCTCACCAAAATCCTGACCTACCACGTGGTAGCCGGCAACCTGACGGCCGATAAGATTATGGCTGCTATTAAAGCCGGTAAAGGCACTGCCACCCTCAAAACCGTAAGCGGCGGCACGCTGAAGGCCATGATGAACGGCCCGAAAAACGTGGTGCTGGTAGATGAGAAAGGCGGTACGTCCACCATCTCTACCTACGATGTGCTGCAAAGCAACGGCGTGATTCACGTGATTGACAAAGTGCTGATGCCCTAAGTAGTAAGCAGGCGCTCCACCGTCGTCTGTTTCGTGAAGAAGCCTGCCTCTTACGGGGCAGGCTTTTTTTATTGGCGCGCCCATCCCAGAATTATTCTGCAAACCAGGTGAAGTATTATCCCTGACCAAATCTACCCTGTCAAGTTGAGTAAAACGGCCCAAAACTCTCTTTTCTACACTTTAAACTTAGTATATAAACAATAATATATAGTTTCTACAGCATAATATTTTAAACTTATAGTATAAATAATTTGACTTTATCATTTACAATGACTCTTTTTAAGAAACTCACCTAACCTATTTTTATGAATAACAGATTGATTGCCTCTCGCTTAGTCCCTACCATGTGCCTGGGGCTGCTATTTACTTTTGGCTGCAGCAAGGAAGACCTGGCCCCTGATAATATACCGGCAACCAATCAGCGCTCCAGCAGCGCCGCACAGGCCACCGATGATGGCTCATTGGCCGTACGCCGGGGCAACCATTACCTTATCATTTCAGCTACTAATAAACTTCCAGCGGGGCTCTCCGAGCAAACCAAGGCTGCCAACGGCGAGGTGACCGGCACTATGGAAGAGGTGGGCATTGCTTCGGCTACCTCCTCTGACCCCGCATTTGCTACTAAGGCCGCCCGCATCAGCGGCGTGCGCTCCGTTATTCACGACTTCAGCTACCAGGGCTTTAACCTGGACCAAGAGCGGGTAGTAGAGCTTACCGCTGATGCTGATAATACCAACCCCATCAGTTCCGGCGACAACGACCGGTTTTTCCCGTTGCAGTGGGGCCACACGGCTATTCAGGCACCCGAAGCCTGGAATGCCGGCGCCCGCGGCAAGGACGTGCTGGTGGCCGTGCTCGATGGCGGCTTCGACCTGAAACACCCTGATTTGGCAGGCAACATCTACAGCAGCAAATCCTTTGTTCCCGGTGAGGAGGCCCAGTTTGTCCCGAAACCCGGCAAGACGTTCAGCCACGGCACACACACGGCCGGCACTATTGCGGCGGTGGATAACGCCACTGGAATAATTGGCGTGGCCCCCGAGGCTAAAGTTCTGCTGGTAAAAGTACTACGTGATGCCGGTAGCGGCTCTTTTTCCTGGATGATGCAGGGCATTTATTATGCCGTAGAACAGCATGCTGATGTGATTAACATGAGCCTGGGCGCGGCGGTACCACACCATGACAAGTACCGCGACGACAACAGCACCCCCGACGACCCTTCCGATGACACCTGGGTAAATGACACCCGGGAAATACAGGAACTCCTCGTGGCCATCAGCCGCGTTACTACCTATGCCACGCAGCATGGGATTACAGTTATTGCCTCGGCTGGCAACGATGCCAACAACGGTAACCAGGACAAAGACCTCGCCCATATCCCCTCTGGCATGCCCACCGTTATTTCGGTATCGGCCACCGGCCCCATAGGATGGGCCAAAAACACCAGCACCGACCTCGACCGGGTGGCGTCTTATACCAACTACGGCACTGCCGAAGTTACCTTTGCTGCGCCCGGCGGCGACTTTATGTTTCCCACCAATGAAGTAGCCATGGGTTTCCGCGGGGTTAATCAGTATGTATGGGCGCTGGACATGGTGATGAGTCTGACCTACAACGGATACACTTGGTCGGCGGGCACCAGCATGGCAAGCCCGCACGTAGCCGGTGTGGCTGCCCTCATCATCGGCAAACATGGCAGCCCCATGGCCCCCGCTCAGGTCCTCTCCGTGCTGCGCGCCTCCGCCGACGACCTCGGCAAGCCCGGCCGCGACCCTTACTATGGCTACGGTCGTGTAAATGCGCTTCGTGCTGTAACGGCAGTACAGTAAAGGATTTTGTTTGAATCAAAAAGGCCCCGTAATACCGTAGCGGGGCCTTTTTGGTTTCTCTTCACATGGGGTGTACAAGCAGATAAAACGAAGCTCTCCTTCTTGATCCGTAGCCCTGAAAAAACAAAAACCCCGTTCCTGACTCAGAAACGGGGTTTACTGCAGAGAGGATGGGATTCGAACCCACGATGAGCTTTAGACCCATACACACTTTCCAGGCGTGCTCCTTCAACCACTCGGACACCTCTCTGGATGCGGAAAGCGGTGGCAAAGTAACGCCCCTTTTTCGGGATACGCAAGCGCCGGGGCCGATTCCTGCTGAGTATTCCCTAGCCGAGCGAGATTTCGCCGCGTAAGTCGCGGGTGAGGCCGGCGGCGGTTTCGGCGGGCGTCAGGGGGTGGCCCAGCACGTACATCATCTTGGTAATGGCCGCTTCGGTGGTAATGTCGTCGCCGCCGATGACGCCCAGGTCGCGGAGGTGGGCGCTGGTTTCGTAGCGGCCCTGCTGCACGCGGCCTTCGTCGCACTGGCTCACGTTCATGATGTGCAGGCCCCGGTCGATGGCATCGCGCAGGGCCTGGGTAAACCAGGGGGCGGTGGGGGCGTTGCCGGAGCCGTAGGTTTCCAGCACGCAGCCGCGCAGATCGGGCACTTCCAAGGAGGCGCGCACCACCCGCTCGTTAATACCGGGAAACATCTTCAGAATGCTCACCCGGTCATCAAACTGGCGGTGGAACAGCGTGGGCCCGGGCGGCACGATGGTACGAATGGCGCCTTCGTTATATTCCAGATCAATACCGGCGCGGGCCAGCGGCGGGTAGTTCTCGCTTTTGAAGGCGTTAAAGTGGCCGCTTTCCACCTTCTTGGCGCGGTTGCCGCGCAGCAGCACATTGTGAAAGAAGATACACACCTCCGGCACCCGTGCCCTTCCGGTATGCGGGTCGCGGGCGGCCGCAAATTCCAGGGCGGTCAGCAGGTTTTTGCGGGCATCGGTGCGGACCTTACCCACGGGCAGCTGGGCCCCGGTGAAGATGACAGGCTTGGTGAGGTTTTCGAGCAGGAAACTCATGGCAGAGGCCGAATACGCCATGGTATCGGTGCCGTGCAGAATCACAAATCCATCGTAGGCCTCGTAGCTCTGCTCAATAAGCCCTACCAGCGTGAGCCAGTCGGAAGGCGCAATGTTGGAGGAGTCGATGGGGTGGGCCAGGCTGTGTACTGTGAGGCGCACATTAAACTGGTGCAGCTCCGGCATCAGCCGCAGCATACTGCTGAACTCCATGGGCACCATCTCGCCGCGGCGGTTGTAGGCCATGCCAATGGTGCCGCCCGTGTAAATCAGCAGCAAAGAAGCCTCGGGCGCGGCCGGGGCGGCAATGTTAATATCCAGTAATTGGTTCAAAGGAACAGGAAAACAGGGCCGGACAAAGCCCGGCAGCGCGTGGGTGGTGGAAGTGGAAAAGCAGGAGGCGACTTTTGCCGGGTGGGTGGGCCCGGCGCATTGGCAAGCTAGGGCTTTGCCCACGCTTTTCCCACGCCCGCACGCAACTTTTGCTACAGGCTGAACAAGGCCTGTGCGTTGCGGGTGGTGGCTTCGGCTACCTCTTCCACATCCCGGCCCAGCAGGTCAGCCACGCGGCGGGCCACCAGCGGAAGGTAGGCGGGCTCGTTGCGCTTACCGCGGTGCGGCACGGGCGCCAGATACGGGCAGTCGGTTTCCAGCAGCAGGTGCTCTAGCTCCAGGCCCGGCAGCACCTTATCCAGGCCTCCGTTTTTGAACGTAGCCACGCCCCCGATGCCCAGCTTAAAGCCCATCTTGATGACCCGCTCGGCCTCGGCGCGGGAGCCGGAAAAGCAGTGAAACACGCCCTGGAGCGTCCCATCCTGGGCGGCTTCCACCAGCTCGGCGGTTTCCTGAAAGGCGTCACGCGTGTGCAGCACAAGGGGGAGCTTGTGCTTTTTGGCCAACTGAATCTGCACCCGCAGGGCTTCCTGCTGCCAGCCCAGAGTAGTTTTGTCCCAGTACAAATCAATGCCGCACTCCCCTACCGCCGCAAACGGCCGCTTGCCCAACCATTCCTCCACCAGGTACAATTCCCGCTCAAAGTCTTTATTAACGGAGCAGGGATGCAGGCCCATCATGGCAAAGCACAGCTGCGGAAAGCGGGCTTCGGTTTCCAGCATCATATCAATGCTGGTGTGGTCGATGTTGGGCATCACGATGGTGCTTACGCCGGCCTCCAGGGCGCGATGCAGCATATCGTCACGGTCGGTTTTAAACTGCTCGGAATAAACGTGGGCGTGCGAATCGGTAAGGTGCATAGGTTCAGTTGCCGGTTGCGGTTTGTCAGCTGCCATAAGTAGGCAACGGATGGTTTTGCAAAGGTAGGCGACGGGCAGGCGAATACAGGCTGCGGAGCGAGGAAGGGGCAGCACAAACCAGAACGGCATGCCGAGCGAAAGCGAGGAATCTCGTGTGCTGACATTGCCACCTTGTCTGTCATTCTGAGCTTTGCGAAGGACCTTCTCCCGTCACTACGAGTTCGTTATGACGATTATCGTGCTTGCGTGAGATGTTCCTTCGCAAAGCTCAGGATGACAGGTGAAGCGGTAGAGATGCTTCGACAAGCTCAGCATGACAATTACTATGGCAACGTAAGCACGCGAGATTCCTCGCTTTCGCTCGGCATGCCGTTCTGGTTTGATATTGTTAGATATCATTCAAGTTCCAGCGCGCTTTCATTGGCCGGCTTCTTCCCTACTTATACCGCCGGCCTTTCCACTCAAACCGAATAGGCAGCAGCCGAAACAGCACCAAACCAACGGTAAGCCCGAGCGTGTAGAATTCGAACAGCGGAAGCAGCCGCAAAGGAGCACGCCTACCAACCCGGCGAAAGCAGAGCGCCACTAATACTCCTTGCAACAGCATTTTCGCGCCTAAAACAAGCAGAGCGGGCACGGGCCCAACCACCATGGCCAGCATCAGCAGGACCGGATAAAAGCCGGAATACACCAGCAAGCCGGCCTGCAGCCACCACGGCAGCCCCTCTACCCCACACAGCCAGCGGCGGCGCTGGTGTAGCAGCCCGCTTACGGACGGCATGGGTAAGGAAATGGCCAGCACTTCGGGCCGAAATACGTTCCGGAAGCTGAAACCCTGCCGCAGCACGGCTTGGAACAGCTCATAATCTTCCGTCACCGAAAAGGGGAGCCGCTCGTAGCCGCCGGTGGCCTCGTAGGCAGTGCGGGTTATCAGCATGTTGTTGCCCATGGCCGTAACCGGGCGGCCAAAATCGGAAACCACCTGCACCAGCCCCAGGGACAGCAGCCAATCCAGCCCCTGCAATTGATCAAAGAGGCGCGGGCCTTCTACCAGTGTGAGGCCGGTAACGGTGCCTACCCCAGGCTGCGTGTGCGCCAGAAGGCCGGTCAGCCAAGAAGCGGGCACGGCAATATCGGCGTCGGTTATAAAGAAATACTCCGTGGTGGCAAGGCGGGCCAGATGAGCCAGCACGTTGGCCTTGCCCAGGGCCGTGCCCATGGTATCCGTGATAGGCACGCAGCGAAAGGTGCCGGCATAGTTCTGCATGGCCCGCTCGGCCAGGGCGCGGGTGCGGTCGGAAGAGGCATCATCCCCCACCAGTATTTCTATCAGCTCCGGGGGGTAGTGAAGCTGGCGAATATGATGCAGACAGCGGCCAATGGCGGCTTCTTCATTACGGGCGGCAATGAGGATATTTATGCGCGGCAGCGAAGCGGGCAGCGGCAGCGGGGCCGGGCTGCGGCGCAGCGCAAACAACAGCGTGGACGCACTCAGTATCAGAAACCAGACTGCCAGATACAGCGTGAGTGCCGCGACCATCAACCCGGAATTATAAAGCGGCAAACTGGTACTCCAACGCCGCAAAGTGGGCCAGGTAGCGCGGCAGCACATAGCGCAGGTTGCGGCTGGCTTTCAGGCTGTCGTGAAACACGACGATGGAGCCGGGCTTGGTCAGACTGATGGAGGTGAGCAGGCACTCCTCGGAATCGTAGGTGGCGTCGTAGTCGCAGGTGAGGACATCCCACATCACCAGTTGGTGGGTAGCATGCAGGTGGCGGGCCAGCGGAATGGTGATGCGGCCGTAGGGCGGGCGCAGCAAGGGCCGGGTTTCGGGGGCGGGCAGCACGGCATCCAAGGCCTGCTGGCACCGGGTGATATCGGCCAGGTAGTTGGCGCGGGAGGATGTCCAGCCGCTGAGGTGGTGATAGGTATGGTTGGCCAGACGATGCCCGGCGTCCAGCACCTGGCGGGCAATATCGGGGTGGCGCTCCAGGTTTTCGCCCACGCAAAAGAAGGTGGCCTGGGCGTTGAAAAGGGCCAGTTGCTCCAGCACGAAAGGCGTTTCTTCAGGAATGGGGCCGTCGTCGAACGTTAGATACAGGACCTTCTCCCCGCCTACCGGCATATCCCAGAGCGCTTCCGGCAACAGGCGGCGCATAGGGGCCGGCATTCGGTGCAAACGCATGGTTTTTGAGTTCTGAGTGAAGTGCTAGCAGAGTTTAACGGCACGAAGGTACGGCACACCAGACAATAAGAACGTCATGTTTAAAGGCCGTCCTGTTGAGCATGTGGCGCATCAAGCCAGGATCGAGACATCTCGCGTGCTGATGTTGTAATAGTAATCGAAGCCCCTTCTTTTCTGCGGTGAGGGGTTGGGGTGAGGCGCAACGAAGCGGGCGAGATGCTTAGACAGGCTCAGCATGACAATAGCACTACAACATCAGCACGCGAGATGTCTCGATCCTGGCTTGATGCGCCACATGCTCGACAGGACGGCCTATATTCAGCAACGATGCGCCACATGCTCTGCATGTCGTTAAGGGGTTTATTCTTCTTACTTCTCTGCTACTTCCAGCAACACCTGCCAGAGTCTGGCTGCGCTCTGGTCCCAGGAAAAACGTTTCGTGTTTTCGTGCCCCAGGCACACCAGCTCCTGACGGCGGGTGGCGGAGCCGTGCACCAACACCAGCCCCTCGGCAATAGACTCCACCGAGAACGGGTCTACCAGCTGGGCGGCGCCGCCGGCTACTTCGGGCAGGGAGCTGCAGTTGGAAGTGATGACGGGGCAGCCACAGGCCTGCGCCTCGATGATGGGAATGCCAAAGCCTTCGAAATATGGCACGTAGGCAGCGGCCAGCGCGGCCGCGTAGAGCTGCACCAACTCTACGTCGGTTACGCGGCCGGTGAGGTGCACGTCGCGGCGGTGCTGCAGCTCGCGGTATACCTCAAAAATGGGCCCCGCCTGCCAGGCCGTGCGGCCCACGATGAGCAGCTTGGCCGGCGAGCCGGTACGCGCCTTAAACAGATCAAAAGCGCGCAGCAGATTCACCAGATTTTTGCGCGGCTGCAGGGCCCCCACAAACAGAAAATACGGCTTGCCCGCACTGAACCGGTCCCGGGTATCCTGCTGCACCTGGGGTGGCTGGGGCTGAAAATGGTCGTCGGCGGCGTTGTAGACTACCCGGATCCGGTCGGCGGGGATTTGGTAGGTTTGGATGAGGTCCTGGCGGGTAGCTTCAGACACGGCTACCACCCGGGCAGAGGCGCGGGCAAAGCGCGGAACAAAGAAGTGGTAGTACCAGCGCTGCAGGGTGCCTATATCCTGCGGAAAGTGCTCAAAAGCCAGGTCGTGAATCACCGTAACGCGGGGCACGCTGGTATTCAGCGTGGTGTAGCCATCGGGGCTGAGGAATACGGCCGGCCGAAAGCGCAGCAGCCACGCGGCCACGGCCACTTCAAACCACAGCACATACAGAAACGGATGCCGGGCCGGCGGGGACAGCACGTGCGGCACTACGTTGGGCCCGAAGAGGTAGCGCTTATCAAACTCCCGATCAAACAGAAAATGAAAGGTGTGCTCGGGATGCTGCCGTACCAGCCGCTGCAGCGTTTCAAATGTGAAACGCCCGATGCCTTCCAGCTTGTCGCCGGGCAGCAGGAAACGGGTGTTGACGGCAATGTGCACGCAGGTAGGATTGAGCAGTGAAAGAGCAGCAAAATAGACAATCAGCCGCTCACGCCCGCGGGCCTCGCCGTTTTAACAACTGCCCCGGATGCTTAGCGACGCAATACCGCCCGCAACTCCTCCACTTTCACAATGCGCAGTAGCAGCAGAATCAAACCGAACGCCAGCCCCGCACCAAGGGACTCTAACAGCCACTGGTGCAGCCACATCTGCAGGCCATACCACACCGCGGCCAACAGGCCAAAGGCCAGCCCCAGGCGGCCCAGCAACGACCACGGAATAGCTACCCGCGCCCGGCCCCGTACCAGCGCCACGTAGCCAATAGACACAAACAAAGCGCACCACAGCGTATTCAGTGCGGCGGCCGTGGCCCCGAAACGGGGCAGCAGCAGCAGGTTCAGGCCCACGTTCAGCACAATGCTGCCGGCTACCAGTGCACTCACGGCACGCTCCTGATTGGTGCTGGTGAGCAGCGTGCTATAGATTGCGAAAAAGGCGTGCACCAGCACATTCACAAACAGAATTTTCAGGCAGAAAGCCATGTGTGCAATTTCGGCCGGGGTACTGTGCGTGAACTGCCAGAACAGCACCTCGCCCCGAAACAGCACAAACGCACACACAAACAGCAGCGGCACAGTTATAATGCGCTGCCCAAACCATAGCAGCTCGCGCTGCTCCGAGGGGCGGGCACTGGCGTGGGCAAATTTGGCAAAGAACAGGGGCAGCACCGTCCAGAGGTACATCATCACGGCATCTACCCAGCGGTAGGCGCCGGCATAGTAGCCGGCCTCCTGCGGAGAGGCCAGGCGCTCCAGCATTACCATATCAATCCGCTCGTTC
Organism: Hymenobacter sp. DG25A; assembly: GCF_001280305.1. Taxonomy (NCBI): domain Bacteria; kingdom Pseudomonadati; phylum Bacteroidota; class Cytophagia; order Cytophagales; family Hymenobacteraceae; genus Hymenobacter; species Hymenobacter erythromyxa. The sequence continues at coordinate 1,970,881 of NZ_CP012623.1, forward strand.
AGGCCATACAGGAGCGTGATGAGGGCGAAGGGCAGGCTTTGCCTGAGCACGGTGCGGGCATGCTGCCAGCGCAGGCGGTAGCGCTGCCACCCAAACAGCCTTGACACCAATACATACAGCACCAGAAAAGTGAGCAGCGTGGCCACCGTGCGGGCCCCAATGTAGCTATCCAGCGTAAGGCCCGCCGGCAGCAGCAAAAGCACCAGCGCCAGCAGCAGCACTTTTTCCAGCACAGAAAGCAGGGCATCGGTATTAAAGCGCTGGCTGGCCTGCAACGTGCCGCGCAAAAACTGCGTGTATTGCATGAGTAGCAGCCCGGCGCCGGTTAGCGCCAGCAGCGTGAGCGTGTGCCCGCGGTAGCCCAGCACAAAACCGGTGGCCACAATCAGGCCCAGAAAGGCCAGGGAAAGCCAGCCTTTCAGAGGCAGAATGGTGGGGAAATACTCCGGCAGAAACGTGGCATCGGCAGCCACGCGCTTGGTGGCGTGCTGCGTCATGCCTAAGTCAGAAACCGATGCAAAGATGAGCGTAAGGGCGTACAAGGCGGTAAACGTACCGAAGGCCGCGTGGCCCAGCCGGTCCTGCACCAGGTTTTCCACCACTACCCAGCCAGGCTTTACCAGCAGGTTGAGCAGCACGACGAAGCTGATATTTTCGAAAAACTTTTTGATGCTACTTGCCGCTGAGTGGACGGCAAAAATACGATTGGCACCGAACAATGCGTATTTTTCGGCCTTCGATGATTCTTGTGCTATTTTTCCGGCGCGGCTGACGTGCCGCACTGCTGCTACTAAAATGTTATTCGGGGCCCCGGTTGTGTGCTAGCGGCCTCTGCTACCTGATACTTGTCATTCTGCCCGTATGCCTGATTCCTCTTATTCGCTTCTTCATTTATGGCCGCTGCTCAGCCGCTGGAAAAAGCCTGTGCTGCGGGCTTTGCTCCTCACGCTGCTGGTGAGCACGGTGGTAGCTTTCCTGCTGCCTAATCAGTATAAATCAACCGCCGTATTTTACCCCACCGCCCCCCAAAGCACCGACCCCGACCAGATTGTGGCGGAAGGCGCCAAGCTGGAGCCCGGCGGAACGGCCGCCGACCTGGACCGCATCATCACTATTGGCACTTCCCTGCCCGTGGCCGAGCAGGTGGTGCGCAAGTTTAATTTAAAGCAGCATTATGGTTTGGGCGACGATAACACCGACAAAGTGCACCAGGCCGTGCTGGATAAGTTCAGCAGCAACCTGAGCATTATTCCCTCAGAGCGCGACGCTATTGAGCTGACTTTTATTGATCAGGACAAGTTTCTGGCGGCTAAGGTGGCTAACACGCTGGTGCAGATTATTGACAGCATTAACCAGCAGCTGACCACCGAGAACCGCCGCAAAGTACTGGCCCTGTACCAGTCGCGCTACGCCTATCTTAAAACACAGTACCAGCTCACCCGCGACAGTCTGGTGAATAGCCGCAAGCGCTACGGCGTGTTTGGCATGGACCGGGAGTCGCGCTACCTGGCCAAGGAAGTGGTGGAAACGGAAACCGACCTGCAGCGGGCTGAGGGCGAAGTAGCCGCCGGCGGCGGCTCTGCGGCCCGCGTGGCCGGCCTGCGTCGCGCCCTGCGCAACCTTACCACGGCCGAGGGTGGCAACCGCATCAACCTGGAAAACTACCTGAGCGCCGCCGACGATGTCAGCACGCTCTACGCCCGTTTTCTGGACCTGCAGGAGCGTCTGGTAAAAGCCCGCGGCGCCTACGAAGACACGGAAGTCAGCCTGCGCAACCGGATTTCTTCCATCTATACCGTGCAAAAGGCCTACCCGGCCCTGCGCAAATCCCAGCCCATCCGTTGGCTGATTGTGGTTGGGTCGGTGACGGTTATGCTGGTACTGTCCGTTATTGCGGTGAGTTTGCTGGAGCTCACCCGCACCCGGGTTCCGGAATTTAGCGCCCGGCGCGAACGGGAATACGCGGAATGAACCGCCTGACGCTGCCGGCTGCGTGGCGGCGCCACCTTCCTGCTGATGCTCAGACGGGGCTGTACGCGGCCTTTGTAGGGTTGTTGCTGGTGTGCGGCAGCATAGCACTGCTGGCCGATGTGCCGGGCTGGTGGCTGGTGCCCTTTGTGGTGCCCGCCGCGGTGGCCCTGCTGCACGATTGGCGCTGGGCCTATTACCTGCTGCTATTCTCGCTGGCCTTTTCTCACGAAATCCACCTCCCCAACGGGCTCAGCACTGATATTCCCTCAGAGCCGCTGATGCTGCTGGTGACCGGCTGCTGCCTGGCCGCCCTCATCAGCGGGGCCATCCGTCTGCCCCGGCGGTTGCTGGCGCACCCGCTGGTGCTGCTGGTAATTCTGGCCTGGCTGTGGGCTGCCACTTCCATGCTGGTTTCCGTGGATACCCTGAAATCAGTGAAGTACCTACTGGCCAAAACCTGGTACCTCATTCCTTTTGGGCTGGTTACGTGGTTGGTAGTGCAACGCCCCGCCCATGTGTGGCGGGTAGTGGGCTGCTATACCTTGGGCGTGGCTCTCTCCACCCTCTACAGCGTGGTGCGGCACGCCGGCAGCGGCTTTACTTTCGATACCATTCATGACGCCGTGCAGCCGTTTTACCGGAACCACGTTATCTACGCCGCCACGCTGGCGCTGCTGATTCCGTATGCCTGGTACGCGGCCCGGGCGGCCCACACACGCTGGGGCCGTCGGCTGTGGCTGGGGGCTTTTTGGCTGTTTATGTTTGGGGTATTCACCTCCTACACCCGGGCTTCTATTCTGGCGGTGGTCCTCTCGGTAGGCTTTTACTACATCATTCGCTGGCGGCTTACGCGCCTGGTGCTCATCGGCTCGGCCCTGGCCACCTTACTGGCAGTGGTCTACTTTGTGCAGCAGAACAAGTACCTGCTCTACGCCCCCGATTATGAGAAAACGGTGTTCTACGGTGACAACTTCGAGAAGCACTTGGAGGCCACTTACAAGCTGGAAGATGTATCGGGCATGGAGCGGCTGTACCGCTGGGTAGCGGCCGCGCGCATGTTTCATGATAAGCCCATTACCGGCACCGGCCCCAGCACCTTTTACCCGGAGTACAAGCACTATACCGTCAAGAGCTTCCGCACCTACGTCAGCGACAACCCCGAGCGCTCTACCACGCACAATTACTTCCTGCTGCTGCTGGCCGAGCAGGGCTTACCCGGGCTGTTGCTTTTTGTTTTGCTGTTAAGCACTGCGCTGTTGCTTATTGAGCGGCTTTACCACCAGAGCGCGGCCCCGGCCCTGCGCAACATTGTGCTGGCGGCGGGCCTTTCTTTCTACATTATTGTGTTCCACCTGCTCTTGAATGAGCTGGTGGAAGTGGATAAAATCGGCTCCTTCTTCTTTATAGCCCTGGTTATCCTCATTCGGGTGCAGGAGTGGGTTTCACAGCCGGCGGCCAGTCTTCTGGAGGAAGAGGCTGCCGCGCGCATCTGAGGCGACGGAAAGCAGGCTGCTTACGCCGCTTTTAATCTGCGGTAGCAGGCGCTAGCGGTAGAAAATGTTGTAGAGAATCCATAGCAGAGCAATGGCTGCCATGGTGTACCAGCCCCATTTAGCATAGTTATCGGAGGAGGTTCTGCGGGGCGGGCGGTTCAGGCCGGGGAGTTTCATAGCTATAACCTTACTGGAGGACGGAATAAGATAAGAAAAGGTATTCTAATAGGACGGCCCCGCAAAATATTGGTTGCTCCTGGCTTTCCGCAGTCATTTTCCCGCTTATAAAGGCGAACAGACACGGCAGGTTAAAACAAACGCCTGTTACTAAGGGCGATGCATTGACAATGCAATTTTATATTCATATTATAACATAATTAAAAAGATGTAGCACCATCTCTCCCCTCCCTCCAGCGTTATGAAAAACTTCCTCGTCCCCACCAATTTCACCCCCGAAGCGCACCATGCTTTTGAGGTAGCGCTGCAACTGGCACAGCGGGTAGGCGGCCGCGTGGTGCTGCTTCATAAGCCGGACTTGCCCGGCGGATCGGGGTTTGTGTCCAGCGGCAGTGGCAGCAAGGGCGACGGCATGGATGATGTATTTGCCATCCGGCTGCTGCAGAATGTGAAGTTCAAAATGCACGAGCTGATGCGCGAAGCCCTGCGCCGCTTCAATAATATTGAACTGGATGAAGTCATCAGTACCGAAAGTCTGACCACGGCCATTCTGGACACCATCCGCTCCCACGACATTGACCTGGTGGTCATGGGCACCCAACCGCCCACCAAGTCCCGTCCCTGGTGGGTGGGCTCCAATACCGAAAAAGTAGTGCAGCTGGCTCCCTGCCCGGTGCTCACCGTAAAACACGCCCAGCCTAACTTCGACGTGCAGCACCTGGTAGTAGCCTCTGATTTCTCGGATGAGGCTGACCGCATGGTACCGCAGCTGCGGGAGCTGCAGGAGTTGTTCCCGGACGCCAAGCTGCACCTGCTGGATGTGGTAGCCCCCGGACGCAGCCACGAAGCCCCGCTGCAGCGCATTCACTCCTTTGCCAGCCGCCACGAGCTGGACAATTATGAGCCCGATGTAATTGATGCGCCCCGGGTGCGCGAAGGCATCCCCCGCTTTGCTGAGCAGGCCCACGCCGATTTAGTGGTGATGCTCACGCACGGGCACACCGGTCTGAGCCACCTTTGGCATGCCAACACCGCTGAAAACGTGGCCACCCACACCAATGTACCCGTTTTAACGCTGCGCACTTAAGTTTCTGACACGATACCAGTTACATACGCCGGCAATTACGTTCAAACAGCGAAATCCCCATTCACCAGAACAGGCTTCTGGTGAATGGGGATTTCGCTTGATGCCGCTGTTTCAGCAGAGCTGAAAAACCTTACTTAAAGCGGCAGCTGAGAATGGTAATATCATCGGCAAACTGATTGCCTTTCACGTTGAAATTGCGAATCTCATCTAGCACTTCGGTGTGCAGGGTGCGCAGGGGCAGGTAGCGGGAACGGCGCAGGAAATCCAGCACGCCTTCTTCGCCATACTCGTCGCCGGCTTTGTTGAATACTTCCGTCAGGCCATCGGTGTAAGTCAGTAGCAGGGCTTTTGGGCGAATGGTGATGCGCGACACTTTCAGGAAGGGTAGCTCGTCCATAATACCCAGCATGGTGGCCCCATCGGCCAGGTATTCCACCGTGTCGTCGTCCTGCAGCAGAATGGGCGAGTTGTGGCCGGCATTCACGTATTGCAGCTCCCGCGTGGTGCGGTTGTAAATGCCGAAAAACGCCGTGATAAACTTCTCTGACACGGCATTGCAGTAAATCAGATTGTTCAGCTCGGCTACCACCGTGGCCAGCTCCACGCCCTGGCGCAGCAGCGTGCGCAGCCCGGCCTGGAAGTTCGACATCAGCAAGGAAGCCGGCACGCCTTTCCCGGATACATCGGCCACGCAGAACAGAAACCGCTCTTCGTCAATAACGACCACGTCGTAATAGTCGCCGCCAATGGCCGTGTGGGGCACGTAGCTGGCATGCACGGCCACTTGGGCATCGTTGGGGAGCTTGCGCGGGAAGAGCATAGTCTGCACCTCCTGGGCAATTTCAATTTCCTTGCGCATGGCGGCAGCCGCTACTCGCTGCCGGGCCAGGCGGCGATTTTCAATGGCGCCCAGCAGGATATTGCTCAGGGTTTCCAGAAACTTGGTGGCTTCGCCATCGGCGTAGTCCTCGTGCACATTACCGATGAGGATATAAGCCAGCACCTCGCCATTCTGCAGTACCGGAATCAGGGTTTCCAGCAGCTGCCACTCCGGCCCCAGCTGGAGGTCGGCTACCGCGCAGGGCTGCAGCTGGGTTTGCTCCCGCACCAGGGCGGGCACGGGCAGCTTCTTGAAATCGGGCAGGCCGGCGCCAAAGGAAAGCATGCACTGCCACTCCCCTTCTTCCTGCACATACAGCACTAGGCGGCGCACATTCAGTTGGCCCAGCAGGGTGAACTGGAATATTTTGTACAGCGCACCCTCCGGCGAGTCCTGGTTGATGGACTGCGTGATTTCCAGTAAGGCGTTCAGCTCACGCTCTTTCAGAAAGAAGCGTTTTTCGAGCGAAATAAGGCGGGCTGATTCAGGCATGGGAAAGCGGGGTTTTCGGATCGTAGGCGTCGCGCAGGCCGTTGCCGAGCAGATTAAAGCTAAGGACCAGCAGGCTGATGGCCAGCCCGGGCAGCAAAGTCAGCCACAGGCCGGCCTGCGTGCCCAGCAGCTGAAAGCCTTCATTCACCATCAGGCCCCAGGATGGAGCCGGCGGCTGCACGCCCAGCCCCAGAAAGCTGAGGCCGGCTTCCAGCAGAATGGCCGCCGCAAAGTTACTCGTTGCAATTACAATCAGCGGGCCGGTCATATTGGGGAGCAGGTGGCGCGCAATCAGGCGGCTTTGCGGCAAGCCTAGTACGCGGCCCGCCTCCACAAAGGTTGTGGTGCGCAGGCTCAGCATCTGGCCCCGCACTACGCGGGCCACATCTACCCACATGGTAAGCCCCACGGCCACAAACGACGTCCAGACGCCTTTGCTGTCCAGGGCCAGGGAAATGGCAATAACCAGCATAATGCCCGGAATGCTCCACACCACCGTCATCAGCCCCAGCAGCAAACTATCTACCCAGCCGCCCACGTAGCCGGCCACGGCCCCAATTAGCATGCCCAGCGCCAAGGAAATCAGCACGGCTACCAGCCCGATGCCCAGGGAGATGCGCGTGCCCAGCAGTAGGCGGCTCAGCTCGTCGCGGCCGGCTTTGTCGGTACCCAGCCAATAGGTGCGGTGCACAATGTGGGTTTCCTCCACTTCCTGGCGCAGCTCGGCAGCCGAACCGGTATGCCCCGTTATCTGCGCCAGCGAATACCGGCGCGACTTATCCGCCAGCGCGGAGTGGTTGCGGTAGGGCTCGGTAATGAGCGAATCACCTACGATGCGGTAGCTGCCGATAGGCTGCTCGGCGTAGCGCGGCGCCCGGCCCTGCCACCAGGTTAGAAATACGTTATCGGCGGAAACGGAATCCTTGGGGGCCGGCAGGCGCAGAATGGTAGCCTGGAAGCCGGGTGGCTCTTTTTGCAGCTGCACAATGCTGTTGTTGGCCGAAGGCGAATTATCGGGTAGCACCCAGTAGCCCAGCACCGCAATGAGCGTGCACAGCGCAATAAAGCCCAGCCCGAACATAGCCGGCTTGTTGCCGAGCAGGCGCTGGCGCACATAGTAGCTGGGTGGCCGCGCAGTAGTAGGTGCAGGTGCAGTAATGGCGGCCACGGTTAGCGGGTATTGTGCTGCAGCAGGCCTTCTTTGGAGGCCAGGAAGTAAGCATCCCGGCCAATGGCCCCGAAGGAAGTGGGCTCATAGGCCAGCTCGGTATCGGGGTCGGGCCAGTAGCTGCGCACCAGGCCTTTTTCCAGCAGGCTGCGCAGATGCTGCTCCAGCTCGGCGGTAGCAAGGCCGGTTTTCTGGAGCAGGTCGCGGAAGGAAGTGACGAAGTACAGCTCGTCGAGGATATCGAATTCGGCGTCGGTCAAGGCAGCAGGGGCTGATGTGAAGTAAGCAAATGTAACGCAGGAAGGCGAGTTGTCAGGAATTAGAACTTAGGGATTAGGTAATAGAGTGAGGGTGATTATCACTTGTCTTGTACATTATTGAACTGCACAACGGTTAAACATCTAAACCCTAAGTCCTAACCCCTAAGTTACCTGCCGGCCTTTCCACTGGTATTGTCCGCGGCGGGCCGCCAGGGCCACGGCCAGCGCATACGGCGCATAAAGCAGCTGCAGCGGCAGCAACCACCAAAGTAACTCCTGGCGGCCCAGCAGCCGCAGCACGGGCCGCAGGAAAACCACATCAGCCCCCAGCTTCAGGAGCCAGCCGCCTGCCACCCAGGGCCATAGCGCGGGCCAGAGCAGCAGCGAAACCAGCCCCAGGAAAAGCGCCAGGTTGGTCAGCAGCACCAATACCGCCAGGCGTTGGGGGGCCGTGGTCTGGTAGTGCGGCCATTTGCTGGCCCAGCGCACCCGCTGCCGAAGCAAAGCCGGAATGGTGGGTTGAGTAGCGGTGCTGACCGTGGCGTTGGATTCTTTCAAAAACTGAACGCCGCTGGGGTAGCGCTGCTGAATTTTATGCAGCAGGAATTCATCGTCGCCGCTGGCCAGGTGAGAGTTGCCGGCAAAACCGCCCACGGCGGTAAAGGTGCTGCGCCGGTAGCCCAGATTAGCGCCGTTGCACATGGTAGGGGCTTTTTGCCCGATGCCGGCGGCTCCCACTCCTACCAGCCCGGCCATTTCCAACGCCTGCAATTGCGCCAGCCAGCCGGAACCCGTTAGCCGCACCGGGGCGCTTACCAGGTGCGTGGCGGGGTTAGAAGCCGCCAGGGCATGCAGCCGCAGCCAGTCGGCAGGCACACGGCAGTCGGCATCGGTGCAAACCACCCAGGGGGCCTGGGCCACGGCCAGGGCCGCTTCCAGGGCGGCTTTTTTTCCGGTGCCTTGCCCCGGAGCATCCGACAAAGCCAGCAGACGCAGGCTGAAGGACACCTGTTCCGCCCACTGCCGCACCAGGGAGGCAGTTGTATCGGAGGAATAATCATCCACCACAATTACTTCAAACCGTGCGGCCGGCAGGGTTTGCGCCTGCAGGTCCTGCAGTAAGCCCGGCAGGTTGCCGGCCTCGTTGCGGGCGGCTATCAGCACTGATATTTTAGGAATGTCTCCTACAGAAACCGAGACTTCCGCCTGATTTTGCTTAGGCGAATGTAGCAGCATGGGCAATGCCGGAAGCTGCTGCCAGGCTTGCCGAAAGCGTAGCATGGCCACCGCATAGAGCAATGGTGGCACCACCAGCACCAAGCCCAAAACAACCGTCAGCCCGCTCACGAGGCAGATTCTTTATTACCCTTTTTCCGGAACACTTTCACCCGCAGCACGAACAGCAGCCCGGCCGCGCTGGGCAGGGCAATATTGATAACCCACAGGCTCAGGCTGGCACTGAGCACCGGCAGTACTGGTTGGCCCAGCAAGCCAAATAAGTGGGTAGCCGATAACTCCCGCACGCCTACATCTGCCAAGGCATTTAGCGAAGGCACAAGGGATTTCAGCAGCAAAGTACCCGCAATGGCCGACAGCCCCGGCCCTACTTCCGGCCGGGCGCCATAGGCCCACAACAACAGCATAAACTGGCCGCAAAACACCAGATACCGCAGCCCTGATACGGCTAAAACGGAGTGCAGCAAACTGGCCGGATAAGTAGGCATAACCGCCAGATAGCGCCGAAAGCGCCGCAGGGGCCGCACCAGCGTTAGGGCCGCCAGCAGCAACCGGCTGCGATACAACGGCACCAGCAGGGCTATATTAATAATTATGGCCGCCCCTATCACCCCCAACTTGGAGGCAGGATAACCAGTTAGATAGAACGTGAGCAGAAAGTAGAGCAGCCCGGCCGTGCCCGCCAGCATAGTTGCTACCATCTGGCAGTATCGGCCCAGGAAAACCGCGCCTAGGGCATCCAGCCGGCGGCTTTTGAGCTCGATGATGCGGCCGGCGTAGTCGCCCACGCGGTTGGGAGTAACGAAGCCCAGCGTGAGGCCCACCAGCACGGCCCGGAAGCTGCGGCGGAAAGAAACCGGCTCCAGATGCCGGGCCAGCCGCCACCACTTCCAGGCTTCCAGGCCCCAGTTGACGGGCACCAGCGCCAGTGCGGCCAGCACCGGCCCGCGGCCCGCCCCGGTTAGTGTGGAGCTGAGTAGCTGCCGCCAGGCCGCGGCCGTGGCTTTATCCGCAAATACGGAATGGTACAGCAGCCCCAGCGTGAGCAGCGTGATGATCAATTTGCCGCCCACCACCCATACGCGCCGACGACGCGCAGATTCTTCCGGCTTTCGTGCGTAGTTTTGTAGTGGTTCGGGGGGCAAAATGGTGGCGGATTTGGCGTACTCAGCTGGCAAGTTATCCAGCCCTACGCAATAAAGCGCCCGTCCGTCGTGCTTCTTCCCCGGTCTGCTATGATTTTGCCTCTCGCCTCAACTGAATTACTGCCTAAAATTATCATGGGCGTGGACCCCGGCACCCAGATTATGGGCTACGCCGTGATTGAGGTGCGCGGGCAGCACGTGACGGTGTTGCGCTACGATGTCATCGACATGAAGAAGCTGGGCACCAACCACGCCCTCAAGCTCAAGCGCATTTACGAGCGGATGACGGAGCTGATTGAGGAGTTTCTGCCCGATGAGCTGGCTATTGAGGCGCCGTTTTTTGGTGTAAACGTGCAGAGTATGCTCAAGCTGGGCCGGGCGCAGGGCGTGGCCATTGCCGCCTGCCTTTCCCGTCAGATTCCCTACGTGGAGTACGCCCCTACCAAGGTAAAGCAGTCCGTAACCGGCTCCGGCAACGCCACCAAAGAACAAGTGGCCCACATGCTTCGCCAAACGCTTAAGCTGCCGCCCATTGAAGAAGCTCCCAAGTTTCTGGATGCCACCGATGCGCTGGCCGTAGCGCTCTGCCACCACTACCAAAAAGGCAACAATGTGAAAGCCGGCGGTAAAAGCTGGGGCAAGTTTCTGGCCGATAACCCCGGTAAGCTGGCTGCGCCGGTGGCAGGGAAAAAAGCGGTGGCTAATCGGAAGAAGCCGGCGGCGTAGCACGGGCAGCGTCTCTGATTGCTGATTTAACGCGGTAGTTTTTAGACCCAGCAGACATACAGAAGTACCGCTGCCACATACGTCCAAAGGCAGCTAAAGCCGATGTGCACTGCTGTTTCAAAACGCTTGCCCCGCCATAGCTCTGCAGAGTAGCCAAAGAACTGCACCAGGAGCCTCACCAGCCAGAATATTCCCATCCCTAAGGCCACTGTGCGGCCTAAGCGGGTATGTACCAAATCATAGGCAGAAAATAAGCACAGGAGCCCCATCAGGAGTACCACGAGCGCAACAAACAGGGTGTGCACGTACACCATTTGCCGGTTAATCAGGCTAAGTGGTTTCAGCTCACCCGACCAGTCGAAATAGCGCGGAAAGCCGGCGTGGACCAGGGACAGCAGCACAAGTAACGCCCCAATAATTTTAAGGTGCATTTCCATTCTAGCGAAGGATAAAGGCCGAGATAAACGGCGTTATTTTCTGCTCCTGCTCCAGCGTTAAGCCCGCCGTCTGAAAGGCACTGAGCCAAGTGGCGCGGGAATAGAAGTGCAGAAAGCCAATGGTGTAAGCCATAAAATTGGCCGGGTCTCGCAGATGCTCCACAATGACCAGTCGGCCCCGGGGCTGCAGGCTGCGCCGGGCTTCCTCCAGAAAGGCAATCCGCTGGGTCTGCTGCCGGATTTCGTGGGCGGAAAGCATCACTATAACCCAATCGACACTACCCGTGGGCAATGGCAGGGTTTCGGGCTGAACTCGTTCCGTGCCCGGATATGGGAGGCAAGCTGCCCGGGCCCGCTGAATGGATACTTCCGTATGCCTGGCCGGGTCATAAAAGTCCAGTACCCGTAGTTGGGCTGTGGTAAACTTTTGCTGCAGCTGCGGGCTGATTTCATCGAAGCCGGCATGAATGTTAACCACTCGCTCCGGCTCGGGTAATGCCTGGGTATTCAACCAATCAAACGTGTACAGAGCCGAATAATCGTACACATAGTAGGAAACCAGTAAGGATATAATGGTAGGAAAAGCTACCAGAAATAGCAGTAGCCAGGCATAGGGCCGCCAGGGACTAGGGAGCTGGCCGGCAACCACTCCCAGTAACAGAACTAGCCCCGCGGCTAACGCATAGAAGTGCCAGTTGAATCGGATGATATTCCAGACGCCTTCTCCGGGTTTTCTTAAGCGCGCCATAGCTCAGTACGGCCTTTCTTCCAGCTGTAAGGGATATCCGTCATGGTGAAGGCGCTGGCCAGGTGGATTTCACTCATTCCCAGCTGTCGGATAAACCCCACCTGCGCCTGGTTTACCTGCACCGGTTGCGGATGCCAGTCCTCCCGCACACCTTCTACTATAGTGACTTGCTGCTTATGGGGCTGATAAGAAAACGTGAACGGCAGTGGCCCCGCAAAACGGCGGGCCTGCTTCCAGTCAGCAAACGGCGACCCGGCCGGAAGCGTGGGCTCCTCGGGCAGCATGCTTACCTCAATGGACAAATCAGCCTTTTTTGAATGGAATGTCAGACCAGACCCGGTGGCGGTATGCCGGACATCAATGGTACTGTAGCTATAACTCGTGAACAGGTTTCCCAGCCACTGCATCTTCTGTTTATCGGTTTCTGATTTCAGGATATACAGCCCGCGCAGGCGCTTGCCGGCCGGCGTGGTATAGCGTACAAATACCCGGTAGCCAATCAGAAAGAAGCTGTGCCCCAGCCAGGCTGGCAGGCCACGCAGGCGCAGGTCCCGGCTTTGTACCAGCGCCACGGCCACGAAGCCCCAGGCACCATCCAGCGTATCCAGCGTCAGGCACTCGGGAATGAGGTGCTGCAGCTCAGCAGCCGGTACCGCATAGGTAAGCACGGTAGTACGCGTCAGAAGCGCCTCCACGGCGAAAGGGTGGTCTGCAAGCCAGGCTGCCATTCTAGGGTACCGCTTCAGGAGTTGGGGTAAGTACCCACCCGTAGTAATACAGGAGCAGCACAAATAAACCAGCAAAAACAATGTTTAGGTGCTGCCAGAGAAGTAAGTCGGAAGCCAGCAAGAACTCCAGCACATTCATGCTGATGACCAGGGCTATCTGGGCAGCCACATTAAGTTTCAGCCAGCGCCCGCTAAGCACCCAAATACCCATCCCGATTTCCGCGAAGCCAATAAGGCGCGTAAGCGGGGCCGCATACTCCGGCCCCAGAATGCGGGCTACAATGGCCTCGTGCCGGGGCACCAGATACAGCACTTTGCACAGCAGGCCGTTGACGAGCCAGACCGCCGCAATAGCATAGCGAAGAACTGGTTGAAGAGCGGGTAGATGCATCTGCCCCTACCCTACCTCAATTTCTCCCTTCAGATACGTCAGGGCCTGGCCGCTGATCAGGACCCGGTCGCCGTGCAGTTCGCACCATAAGTCGCCGCCGCGGGCAGACACCTGGCGGGCATGCAGGGTGGTTTTGCCGAGTTTTTCGGCCCAGTAGGGAATGAGCTGGGTATGCGCCGAGCCGGTAACCGGGTCTTCATCAATACCCACGCGCGGCCCGAAAAAGCGCGACACAAAATCGACGCTACCGGTGCCGGGCGCGGTGGCCACCACCCCGCGGTATTCCACTTTGCCTAGGTGGTGGAAATTGGGCTTGAGGGCGCGCACCTCGGCTTCGGTGGAGAACACGGCAATCAGGTCGGCGTTGGGGCTGGCCAGAATGTTTAGGGGCGTAGCGCGCAGGCCATCAATCAGGCCATCGGGGTGCACGGGCAGCGGCCGGGGCGGATTGCTGGGGAAATTCAGCGTGAGGCGGTTATGCTCGCCGCGTGTTACATGCAGGGCGCCGCTTTTGCTGTGGAAGATAATTTCCTCGCCCTTGAAGTTCAGGTGATGCAGCAGCACGTGGGCCGAGGCCAGCGTGGCGTGGCCGCAAAGCGCTACCTCTACAGCCGGCGTAAACCACCGGATATCAAACTCATTTCCCTCAGCGCGAGGCACAAAGAAAGCCGTTTCGGCCACGTTGTTTTCGGCGGCAATGGCCTGCATCAGCACATCGGGCAGCCACTGGGTAAGAGGGCACACGCCAGCCGGATTACCGGTGAAAATTTTATCTGCAAAAGCGTCGATTTGATACAGCGGAAGTAGCATAGCTTGCGGAATGATTGTGCTGGCGAAGTAGCTGATAGTTCGGCAGAAAACAAACTATACCGGCCAGGCCGGCTAAAGTAACCGGTGCTTTAAAATATATTTTTTGGCCACGCAACCGGTTGGTATGCCGGCTGGTCATGGGTGTAGAACGCTAGCGTACGACATTCTTATTAGATCTATTTACCCGCCTATGGCTGAATCAATAAATGCGCTGGTAGAAGGTTGCCGAAAGAACCAGCCAGCTGCTCAAAGGGCGTTGTATGAGCGCCTGGGTTATCAGTTAATGGGCGTTTGCATGCGTTACTGCTCTTCCCGGGCCGAGGCGGAGGACGCTCTGCAGGTAACGTTTGTCAAGATCTTCACCCGCTTGGAGCAATTCCGTGGGCAAGGGCCATTTGAAGCCTGGGCCCGCCGCATTGCGGTAACTACTGCCATAAACAGCTACCAGCAAAACCGGCAACAGCATGTACCGCTGGATGCCGCCGAAGTAACAGAGCTGGCACATGCCGACGGAACTCCCTTTGACCAGCTTTCGGCAGAGGACTTAGTGCGCATGATTCATCAATTACCCCTGGGATACCGCACAGTGCTGAATCTATATGCTATTGAAGGCTATAGTCACGCAGAAATCAGTGAGTTACTGGGCATCTCGGAAGGTACCAGCAAATCCCAATTGTCGCGAGCCCGCCGCCTGCTAGAGGAGCGGCTGCTTGTTTCAACCTCCTCTTCTAACTACAATGACTGAGCACGAATCGGAACAATTTTATAACGACCTGCGCCAAAAGCTGGAAGGCTTTGGCAGTGCCGTTCCGGAGTCCGTTTGGTCCGGAATTCAGGAAAAGATGCCCGCTGCTCCCCGTAAGCGGCGGCTTTGGCCTTTGCTGCTTCTCTTATTACTGTGCAGCAACTACATCATTTATCTGGCCCTGGGTCCCTCCTCTCCGCTCCGGCAGCACCTGCCCTGGCAGGATTCGGCAGAAGGTAAAGGCGTCGTAGCGCACAACGCCTCCCGCTCCGGGGCGGCCCCGGGTGCGCCCGCTGAAGGCGGGAAGGCCGCACTGGGTTCAGCAGCAGCATCTCAGGCTGCAGGCCAAGCGGAAGAGCATCCCGGCGGCAGCTTAGCGGGAACCGCTTTGGATGGTGCACCTACCAGCGCATCCATCAGTACCCTTGGTTCCGGCAGGGCAGCACGGCCCACCCTTTTGCCTGTGCCCGAGCGACGCACAAAAAACCAGCCCGCAGAGGAGAATATTTCACCAAAAGGCGCTCAAAAGCCAGCATCACGCACCCGCCGCTCCAAAATCTTCCCGGGTGCGTTGACGGCTATAGTTGGCAATCGGAGAGGTGCAAACCGAGGCGCCAACCGCTTTACGGATAACGGCGCAGGCGCTAATTCATCATCGGCCCTAACGGCGGCAAGCAAACCCCGCCGCCCGGCTTCCATGCGCCGCTCAGGCAGCCGGTTGGCAGGAGCTGATACTGAATCTGTGGGGGAGCAATTTGCTGCCAACGGGCAGGTCGCTTCTGCTTCAAAAACTCGTCGTCGGGGCCAGGCAGGCAAGCCCGAAAAGCTGACGTATGAGGCTTTGGCTATGCGCCGGGTGCTGCCCCCAGAGCTAGAGGCAGAGGAGCCGGAGGTAAATAAGAAGCGTCGTCCGCGCACCAAACGTACGCGCATTAACCGCACGCTTCAAAAAATGGGCGTAGAGTTGGTAGCTGGTACAGGTATTTCTTATCGTAAACTGGGCGGCATTACCACGCAGCTGCAGAGTCTGGAAAAGCCAGGAGTAAGCTATTCAGGCCATTTAGGAATGACTTACGCCCTCAACAAGCGTCTGTCGGTGATGGCCGGGGCCGGTTATGCAGAATTTGCTACCTCCTTGAATTACCAGCTAAAGAAAACTGCGCAGGACGCAGCTAAGACAGTATCCTTCCGTGATGTGCACCGGTATTTTGCGGTACCCGTGCAGGTGCAATACCAGCTCCTGGGCAACCACCGCTGGAACATTGGCACCATGGGTGGCGCTACAGTTAGCCTACGGAGTAGTTCCCGCACCACGGAAGGCAGCGCCTGTGCCTGCACTCAGCGCGACTGGGAGCCAGGGGTAGCATCCCCTTACCGTGTCACCAACATCCTGCTAACGGCAGGGGCCTTTGCCAATTACCAAATGGCGGTGGGCCAATGGTTTACTCTCCGCCCGCAGGCTCAGTATTTCCTGAACTCTATTACTGACCCAGCCCAAAATAAAACTGCTCGCCACCCCTGGAATCTCGGGGTAGAAGTAGGTGTGATGTGGGACCTAGCACCCCGCAAGAAATAATTGAACATTTCTCTCCTCTATATATTATCCTTCCCATGCAGCGCACCCTCAAGTGGCTTTCCGCCCTCCACATACTCGTTTTTTCCCTTTCTGGCTGTGAGCTTAGCCCAGATGTCGTCATCTGCGAGGATGGTACACCTCCTGTGCTAGGTACGCCGGCTACCATTCAGGAAATACCAACGAAGCTGGGCCCGCCCATGCAGTTGTTTACCTATGATCCTGCTCAGGAAAACACCTTTACTAGTACCCAAGGCACTGCGATTCTTATTCCGGCTAATGCTTTCGTGAATGAAAATGGGCAACCTATTACCACCCCGGTGCATCTGGAAATGCGGGAGGTATTTAATAAAGCCGATATGGTGCTGGCCGCCATGCCTACTATCAGCAACGGGCGCATTCTGGAGTCGGCAGGTGAGCTGTATTTGTCTCCCCAGGAAAAAGTAAAGTGGGCCGATGGCAAGACCATTGAAATGACAACTACCATCCCTCCAAGTGTCACTAGTATGAATGGCATGCGTCTATTTTCCGGTGCATCTAACCCCACGGTAGGTTGCTTCAACTGGGATCTAGTGCTGGATACGGGTTCAGCCTTAGCTGTAACGGGGCAAGCTTTGCCTCAAGCCAAAGTAACCATCAGCAGCACCTTGCTCAATACGGGTGCTACTTGGATCAACATTGATAAATTTCTCCCTGAGGCACCTAAGGACACCATTGTAGCTAACATCCCCGGTGACCCCGTTGACGTGGCTAAAAACACTATGGCCTTTGCTCTGATCCGGGACAGGAATAGCGTATTGCGGTTATGTGACTCCTCAGAGCCAGGGACTTTGCAAACACCGGGTATTCCCTTAGGTACTGCGGTTAGTGTGGTTGTAATCCGTACACTGAATAGCAAGATGTACTTTGGACGCACCAATACCATTGTAGATGGCAAAAAGTACCTCACTCCCAATATCCTGGAAATAACCCCGGAGGCTTTAGTAGACTCACTTAAGCTACTAAAGTAAATTCGGCATACCAATAAAGCGAAAGGCCCGCTTCCGGAAATCCGGAAGCGGGCCTTTTACTATAGTGTGGTCAGGCGAGCTACAAAACTTTATGCAGCGTGGCTTCCTGTTCAGCCTTTGCCTTGCCGTTTTTAGCGGCAGGTTGCTCGGCACCTTTTTCAGCCACGGGAGCATGCGGTTCCGTGCTCTGCTTTTCCTCTTGTACCTGGTCAGCCGACTTGGTGCCGTAGATATGGTCCAGGTCCTTGATCATATTATCGTCTACCTGCAGGTCTTTGAGCAGGCCTTCGCGGATGTCGTACACCAGGCCGTGCAGGCGGGGCGGGTTGTCGCCTTTCAGGGCATTCTGGATGATGCTGGTTTTGGCCAGGTTGCGCACCTGCTCCACAACGTTTAGCTCTACCAGGCGGCGCAGACGCTCGTCTTCGTCCTTAATGCGTAGGAACTCGGTTTCGTGTACCCGGATAACGTCGCGGATGTTGGTAAGCCAGTTATCGATGAGGCCGTACTGCTTGTCGGAAGCGGCGGCGGCCACGCCCCCGCAGCCATAGTGGCCCACCACCATAATATCCTGCACGCCCAGCACCTCTACGGCGTACTGCAGCACAGAAAGCAGGTTTAAATCGGTGTGCACCACCATGTTGGCAATGTTGCGGTGCACGAACATCTCGCCTGGGCCGGTGCCGGTGATGGCCGAGGCCGGCACCCGCGAATCGGAGCAGCCAATGAACAGGTAGCGGGGCTGCTGCCCGTCGGCCAGTCTTTCAAAGTATTGCGGATCGGATTGGCGCTTTGCGTCCACCCACTTGCGGTTGTTTTCCAGAATTGGCTCGATACCTTTCATGATGCAATAATAGTGGTCGGAATGTGTTGATGAAATCCCGGATAAGGGGAAATGTTTTAGTGGCCTACCGGAGTTACCTGCGGAATCTGGCGCAGTTCTAGGTCAATATCCCGCTCCAGGGCATTTACGCGGAAGTTCTCAATGGCTTCCAGCACGTCGTAGTCAATCACCTCAGAGTCAGAGCCATCGATGATAACGCGGGACCCGGGCTTGAAGCGGTCCAGCAGCTGCACGATGCTGGCCTTATTTAAAAAGGATACGTGCTCACTCAGTTTCAGGTGAAACGTGCCCGGCTCGCGGGAAGGCTCGTGGTGGAAAAAGTACGCCGACTGATAGTTGGCTTTCAGGATGAAGAACACGGCTACTACCAGCCCAATGCTGATGCCTTTCAGCAAATCACTGAACAGAATGGCCAGAATAGTGATAATGAACGGCAGGAACTGCTCCCAGCCCAGCTTCCACTGCATACGGTAGAGGGCGGGCTTGGTCAGCTTAAAGCCCACCAACAGCAAAACAGCCGCCAGCGCCGATAAGGGAATCAGATTGAGCACCGGGGCCAGCAGCAGCACACTCAGCAACAGGAACAAGCCGTGGATAAACGCCGACATTTTGGTTTGGGCGCCAGCATTGATGTTGGCCGAACTGCGCACGATAACGGCAGTCATGGGCAGGCCACCCAGCAGGGCAGCTACCATGTTTCCTACGCCCTGCGCTTTCAGCTCGCGGTTCTGGGGAGTGTGGCGCTTGTGGGGGTCCAGTTTATCCACGGCCTCTACGCTCAGCAGGGTTTCCAGGGAAGCTACCATGGCAATGGTGAAGGCCACGCCGTAGGTAGCCGGGCGCAGAAAGGCGCTCCAGTCGGGGAAGGTGAGCAGGCCACTCAGGTCGCCGAGGGAGGATACCACGGGCAGTTTTACCATGTGCTCCGGCTGCACCTGCAGCGTGGGAGCAATGGAACCCAGCAGCAGGTTCAGGCCAATAGAGCCGGCTACTACCAGCAGCGCGGCCGGCACCATTTTCACCAGCTTCAGTCGCTGCATGGCTTTGCTATCCCAGGCCAGCAGCACCAGCATAGACACGCTGCCAATCAGGATGGCGCCCGGGCTCAGTGCTTTCAGAGCATCCCCAATGGCGGAAAACGTATTTTGGCCGTCCAGCTGGAAGAAGTTGTTATCCTCGAAATAGTCGGTATCGGCCCCCAGAAAGTGGGGTATCTGCTTCAGAATCAGAATAAGGCCAATGGCGGCCAGCATGCCCCGGATAACCGACGAAGGGAAGTACATGCCAATAATACCGGCTTTCACGAAGCCCAGTATTACCTGCAGAATACCGGCCACCACGGTAGCCGCCAGCAGGGCCTCAAAGGAGCCCAGCGTTTGAATGGCCGTAAGCACAATAACGGTGAGGCCGGCCGCCGGGCCGCTCACGCTCAGCTGCGAGCCGCTCAGCCAGGATACCAGCGTACCCCCTACTATACCGGTAATGATGCCGGCCAGCAGCGGAGCGCCGGAGGCAAGCGAAATACCCAGACACAGGGGCAGGGCCACCAGAAATACCACCAGCCCGGCCGGCGCATCGTTAGCCAGTGTGCTTAGGTAGCCTCCCGGTAGCGGACTGGCGGCGGTGGTATTAGTGTCTACTTTTTCAGCCGTTTGACTCATAGCATTCTACTCTGGAGAACATGGGAAACGGGCCGGATGACCCGAATATGAACACAAGAGTAAGGCCGCATAGTTAAGGCGGTGTTAAAAGGGAATTAAATTACGATTAAAACACCCCGGGCTTATGCAAAAGGCAATATCAGCCACACCTGCGTGCCCCGCCCCAGCTGACTTTCTACCTGAATGCGCCCGCCATGCAGCTCCATGATTTTGGAGGTGAGCGGCAGGCCGATGCCGTGGCCCGGCACATTGCGCACGGCCTCGGCCCGGAAGAAAGGCACAAACACCTGCTGGCGGTCGGTTTCACTCATGCCCATGCCCTGGTCGCGCACTTCCAGGCATACGTGGCCGGGCGGGGCCGTGAGCGAGGCCACAATGGGCTGGTTATGGCCCACTGAAAACTTGCAGGCATTTTCCAGCACGTTCAGCACGGCCACCAGCAGCAGGGCCTCGTTGCCAAACACAGAATACGGTCCGGTGCGGCCATCCGGCTGAGATTCGCCAAACTCCAGATCAATGCGGCAGGTGGGGTGGCGGCGCTGCATTTCCTCGTGGGCCAGCAGCAAGAGCTCGTCAAATCGCACCTGGGTGCGGGAAATCTGGGAGGGGTCGTCGGAAGCACGGGCTATCTGCAGCAGGCCATTGGTGAGGTCTTTCAGCAGGCGAGCGGCATCCAGAAGGCTGCGCAGCACGCGGCGGTACTCCTCGGGAGTGCGCTCCTGCTGCAGCAGGGCCACTTCCAGCTCGCCAATAATGGCCGTAAGCGGAGTGCGCAGCTCATGGGAGGCATCGCGCACGAAGGTACGCTGGCCGGCAAAGGCCGTTTCCAGGCGGTCGAGGAGGCGGTTGAAGCGCTGGGCCAGGTGCGAAACTTCATCCTGCCCATCAGCCATGGAAAGCCGCTGGTGCAGGTCGGAAGCTGTAATACTATCTACTTCCTGCACAATGCGCTGCATGGGGCGCAGGGCCTGCCCGGCAAAAAACCACCCGCCAATGCCCACTCCCACCAACGAAACAAGCAGCCCGCTGAGCAGAATCACCCGCAGGGTTTCCAGTTCATGTCGGCTATCGGCATCTACGGAGGAGGCCAGCACCACAAATGTGCGCTGCTGGCGGGCATCGTGGTAGCGCAGGCCTACGGTTTGGCGGTACCCGCCTTCGCGGCGCACTACGCGGCCTTGGGTGAGCACCTGCGCCAGGAGCGCGGGCGCCACCGGCTGGTACTGACCGGCACCTTCCCGAAACACCACGCGCGGGCCATCATACACGCGCACCTGCTCCTCGGGCAGGGTGCGGTAGAACTGCCGCAGGTAGCGGCGGTAGGAGGCCCGGCTGGCTTCATCGGCCCGGTTGGCGCCATCAGCATACACGTGCCCTACCACCAGGGCCCGATCAAAGAGGTTATCAGTGAAGGCCTCGCGCCGGGCCCGGAACGTGAAAAAGTAAATCACCACTGAAAACAACAGCAGTGTAATGGCCAGAATAACGCCGAACTGTAGCGCCAGACGAGTGCGGATGGTCATAGGTCAGTAGGGGCCGGTTGTTGGCTTGTAATAGGTTTTCCTGGCATTGAAAACTCTTCATGAAGAACTAACAACCGGCAACTCATTAATCTTCCTTCAACACATAGCCCATACCCACCAAGGTGTGAATGAGCTTGGGGGAAAAGTCCTTATCAATCTTCTTGCGCAGAAAGTTGATGTAGACATCAATAACATTGGAACCGGTATCGAAAGACGTTTCCCAGACCTGCTCCAGAATATCAACGCGGGACACCACGCGGCCCTGGTTGCGCAGCAGAAAATGCAGCAGGGCAAACTCCCGGGCCGTGAGCTGAATCAGCTGCCCGCCCCGGGTCACGATTTTGCGCGTGGAGTCCAGGGTTAAGTCGGCCAGCCGCAGCACGGCTTCGGCCGCCGGGCCCTCGTGCCCGCGCCGCGTGAGGGCCCTAATGCGCGCCAGCAGCTCCTGAAAAGCAAAGGGCTTTACCAGGTAGTCATCGGCGCCGGCATCCAGGCCCCGGATTTTATCATCGGTTTCGCCCAGAGCCGTGAGCATGAGAATGGGCACGCGGGTATTCTCGGCCCGGATGCGCCGGCAGACATCCAGCCCGTTCAGGCCGGGCAGCATCTGGTCCAGAATAATCAGGTCGTACTGCCCCTCAAAGGCCTTATGCAGGCCCTGCAGCCCATCCATGGCTACATCTACGGTATGCGTTTGCTCACTGAGACCTTTATACAGAAAGGCTGCCACTTTGGGCTCGTCTTCTACCAGCAGAATCTTCATACAACAGGGTTAGGGGGCCCAAAATACGGGGTTTAGTTGCAGTACATCTACCGTGGCGCTGGCCGCTCAGTGTAGCTATTCCCTAAAGCGCTATATCGACCTAATTCAATACAATTTTTTGTAAGAATAATTTAAATACATCTTGACTTTATGAATCAAATCCTATAGGTTTAAAGAATTATTCTATCAGTGGTTTTTTAACAACTTCTAACAAAATAGTCTTCTCCTCCATTTTTCCCGGAGTGCCTGTCCTGATCTTTTTCACTTGTCTGCCACCGTCGTCATGCGCTGTTTCCCACCTTCTATCCGGTATTTTGTGTTGTTGATGAGTGTGATTTTCTCCAGTTGTGTGAGCCAGAAGGAGCTTCCTTACCTGCAGGACTCGCAGTACTCCACCTCCACCCCGGTGATGGTAGATAATACCCCGCCTACCTATAAGGTGCAGGCTAATGATATTATGTCCATCCAGGTGCAAAGCACGCAGGCGGTGCTCAGTTCCATCTTTAATCCTACCAACGTCAACGCCTTTCTAAGCGCCGACCCCGGCAACATGTATCTGACAGGCTATTCCGTTGATGCGCAGGGGTTTATTCACCTACCCACCATTGGGCCGCTGAAAGTAACGGGGCTTACGCTGGCGGAGGTGCAAAACCTGGTTCAGAAGGAAGTAAGCCGCTATGTGAAGGATGCCAACGTGCTGGTTAAAATCTCCAGCTTCAAGGTTACCATTTTGGGTGACGTGCGGAGCCCCGGGCGCTACTACATCTATAACGGGCAGGCCACGGTGCTGGAAGCCCTCGGCATGGCCGGCGACCTGAACCGCCTGGCCAACCGCAAGAACGTGAAGCTGATCCGCCAGACGCCCGCGGGCTCAGAAGTAGTGCTGCTGAACCTCACGGACCCTAATCTGCTCAAGTCGCGGTACTACTATATGCTCCCCAACGATGCGCTGTACGTGGAGCCGCTGAAGGTGCAGAACGAACGCGCCAACCTGGCCAATCTGGGTCTGGTTTTCTCGGGCATCACCACTTTAGCCCTGCTGCTTAACTATCTGAATGTGAACCTTTGATATTAGTGAAGTCCTCCCATCACCCCCACTTCTTTATCACTATTGCCCATGGACCCACAAGCTGCTTCCGACGGAATTGACCTCCATCAGCTATTATTTCGGATACGCACCCGGTGGCCCCTGGTAGTGGGGTGTTTGCTGGTAGCCTTCATAGGGGCTTTCCTATACCTGCAGGTGAAAACGCCGATATACGACTTCAAGTCCACCATGATGCTCGGCTCGCAGACCAGCGGCTCCAAGCAGGCTCAGGAACTGCTGAAGCTGCTGGAAATAAGGGACAAGAGCGTGAAGATGGAGGATGAAATCGGTATGATTACCTCCCTGGCCATGGTGCAGAAAACCATGAAGCGCCTGCCCCATTTCACCACCTCCTACTTTGTGGTGCCGGATACGTGGGTCAATGCCGCCTTCCCCCTGAAAAAACGGGAACTGGCCATGGAGTCGTCGCCCTTTCGGATAACGCCTTTACCTAATACACCCCAGCTGGTGGATGTGCCCATTCGGATAGATATCCTGCCTGATGGGCGCTACCAGGTACGGGCCGATGCAGACAAAGGAGAGCTGAAGAACCTGCAAACGGGCGCTGTTCTGCGCCGCGTTGCCAATGTTCATATCAATGAAACGGTGAGTGCCGGTCACGAGCTGAAGCACCCGCTGCTTTCCGTACGCATCGACCCCAATCAGGTGGTAGAAGGCGGTGAGAAGGGGCAATACTTTGTGAAGCTGCAGGACATGATGAGTGTGGTGGTAAACCAGCTACAGGGCCTTTCAGCGCGGGCCATCGACCATGAATCGCACATTATTCAGCTGATGGCGTCCGGCCCAGTCCCGAAGCAGCAGCAACAGTTTCTGGATACGCTGATGAGTGTGATGCTGGCCGATGAAGTGCAGGACAAAAACCGCGTGGGCCAGCGCACCCTGGATTTTCTGGATGGTGAAATTGCCAAGATGGCGGCCTTACGGCAGCAGGCCTCCCAGGACCTGAGCGCCTTCCGCACCTCCCGCGGCGTGGTAAACGTGGATGCGCAATCCTCTAACCGCGTGTCGCAGCTCACCAATCTGCAGCTGGAACGCTCCCGCGTGGCTACCCAGCGCAAGTATTACCAGAACATGCTCAGCTACCTCCGCAGCAACCGCAGCCTTAACCAAGTCGTGTCGCCGGCCAGCATGGGTATCTCTGACCCCGTGCTGAACCAGATGGTGCTGCAGCTGGCCGAGCTCAGCTCGCAGAAAGCGGCGCTGGGTGTAAATGCCAGCGCCGACAACCCCATGGTAACGGTGCTGGATGAAAGAATTAAATCGACCCGCGAAGCCCTGAACCAGACCCTGTCTAACCTGCTGCGAACCAGTGATATTGGCCTCAACGACCTGGAAAGTCAGGTAAACCAGGTGCGCGGCGACCTGAACCGCCTGCCCGAAGACGAGCGGCGCCTGGCCATGCTGCAAAGCAAGTCTGACTTCAACGACAAGAACTACAACTTCCTGCTGGAAAAGCGCACGGAAGCCGCCATTGCCCTGGCTACCAACTCCACCGATAAGAAAATTGTAGACCATGCCCTCATGCAAGGCAACGGGCCCTCCTCGCCCAAGCCCATGTTTGTGGGGCTCATTGCCCTGCTTTCCGGCCTGATAGTGCCCATTGGTATTCTGCTGGTGACGCAGAAAGTAAACCGGCGCATTCAGAGCAAGGAAGACCTGGCCCGCGTAACAGACATTCCCCTGCTGGGCGTGGTGGCGCATGCTTCCAAGGCCGATAAGCAGCAGATGGTGCATGAGCCCAAAGGCCTGGTGGCCGAATCTTTCCGCTCCATTCGGGTGAACCTGCAGTACCTCTCGGGCGGGCTGGAGAAAAAGCTGATTGGGGTTACCTCCTCCGTGCCCGGGGAGGGCAAGAGCTTCTGCGCCGTAAACCTGGCCGCCGAGCTGGCCCACTCCGGCCGCCGCGTAATACTGGTGGAAACCGACCTGCGCCAGCCTACCATGGCCACCTATTTCGCCATGCCGCCCTCCGATAAGGGCCTAGCTACTTACCTCAGCGGCTTGACCAGCTTTGAAGACAGCGTGCGGCCTTCCGGTGTAGAACTGCTGGATGTGATGACCTGCGGCATTATCCCGCCCAATGCTACCCAGCTGCTGGAAACCCCGCGCATGGCCGAGCTGCTGGAGCGCCTCCGCGCCGAGTACGACTACATTGTGCTGGACACCCCGCCGGTAGGCTACGTGGCGGAGTATTTTGTGCTGATGCGCTTCCTGGACGCCAACATTTACGTGGTGCGCCAGAACTACACCGACCTCTCCCTGCTCAGCCAGATAAACGACCTGCACTTGGAGCAGAAAATCAAAAACGTGTTCCTGATTATCAATGACGTGCACTTCGCCAAAACCTACGAGTACCGGCACCGCACCAAAGCCTATAGCTACGGGTATTCGCACTAACTAAGCCCAGACTCAGGGTACCTCTCCCTCGCTTCTCTCCCTGCCCTATGTCAACCCAGCTCACCACCACGCCACCTCCCGCCACCGCGGCCCCCGGCAGCCTGACGGGAGCGGCCATACAGGGCATGAAGTGGACGACCATGGCAACGCTGGCCACCTCCGTGCTACAGGTAGGTTACACTGCCGTAATGGCCCGACTGCTTACCCCCGCCGATTTTGGTCTGGTGGCGCTGGCGGCTATTTTCATGCGGTTTGGGGGCTACTTTGCCCAAATGGGGATGGAGCAGGCTCTTATCCAGAAAGCCACCCTGACCACCGCCGATGTCCGGGCTGCTTTTACCTCGGCGGTGGGGCTGGGCTTGTTTTTTGCCGGCTTGCTCTGGTTGCTGGCTCCTGTGGGTGGGCGCGCTTTCTCACAGCCGGGTGTGGTGCCCATTATCCATGCCATGTCGGTGGGCCTGGTGCTGATGGGCATTTATGCCACCTCCGTGAGTTTGCTGCGCCGCCAGATGCGCTTCCGTACGCTAGCCATTATGGAGGTCAGCACCTTTGTGCTGAGCTACGGGGGTGTGGGTATTACCATGGCGTGGCTGGGCTACGGGGCCTGGAGTTTGGTGGGCACACAGCTAAGCCAAAGCCTGTTGCTGCTGATTTTGGGCTACGCCGTTACCCGGCATTCCATTAAGCCCTTGTTTAGCTGGCAGGTATACCGCCCCCTGGTGCGGTATGGCGGCTGGTCATCGATAGCTAGCTTTTGTGAATACATGACCGGCGAGCTGGATAAAATGGCCATCAGCCGCCTGTGGGGCGGGGCGGCGCTGGGCCTCTACAGCCGTGCCGCCATGCTTATTGCCCTGCCAGCCTATACCCTCACGGCCAGCGTTACCCGCGTGGCCCTGCCCTCCTTCAGCCAGGTGCAGGACGACCGGCCCCGCCTGCGCGGTGCCTACCTGCGCAGCGTGGGCCTCACGGGCGTACTGATTATGCCGCTCTGCCTGGGCGCCGCCGTGGCGGCTCCCGAGCTGGTTCGCGTGATGCTGGGCCCGCAATGGATGGACGCCGTGCCCATTTTCCGGGTGATATGCCTGCTGTACAGCCTGAGCACCATGAATATGTTTGCCGTAACGGTGTGCGATGCTACCGCCAACCTGAGCCGCAAGTTGGCGCTTACACTCACGCATGCCGCTTCCTTACTGGCGCTGTTTGTACTGCTGCGTGGTTTTGGGCTGGTAGGCATTGCACTTGCGGTGCTGCTGGGCGAGGTGCTGCGCACGGGTTTCTATCTGATTTTGATGCGCCGGGTACTGGCGGTGGAGCTCACCACCCTGGCGCGCTGCTATGTACCGCCCCTGCTGCTGGGCGCCGGAGTAGCTGCCACCATAGCCATGGTGGCCAGCGCGCTGCGAGTTGCCATGGCGCCTCTGCCCCTGGTTTTTGCCGCCGAGCTGATTACCGGCGCCATCACCCTGCCCTGCCTGATTCTGTTGCTTCCGCTGCCCACCCTACAGGCGGAGGTAGCCAATCTACTGGGCCACCTGAACACCCGCACGGTGCCCGTGGTGGGGCCGGTTCTCACCTGGCTTCATCGTCAGCTACTTCCCTCCTCGCTACCGGCTTAACCCTGGCTGGTATTTCCTTAAGCCACCCTGCTGTCTGCTTTTATCCTTATGTCTGCGTCTGCTACTTCCTATTCTTCGTCGGTTGCCGCCGCTCAGCCCAGCCGGGTGACCGGGCCGGAAAAACCGGTGCGCCGTCCCCGGCTGAAGGTGCTATGGATGGCGCAGTACCCCTACCCCAATGCAGGCATGGGGCACCCGGCCCCGTGGGTAGCCGCATTGGCCGCCGGCCTGCGGGAGCTGCCGGAAATAGAGCTTACCATTCTCGATTGGCATCCTGGACTTAATAAGCCGATGGATGAATTTGATAAGGACGGCATTAACTTTATTTACCTGAGGGCCCCTTCCTTCCGGCAGGACTTGCTCACGCTTTATACCCAACGGGTGCATTCGGCGAGGAAATACCTGCGCCGGCATCATCAGGCGTATGATGTGCTGCACCTGCATGGCTCGGAATGGCAGCTGCCGGCGGTAGTGCCCGGGCTGGAGCGGCCTGTGGTGCTCTCGGTGCAGGGCGTGATAACAGAGTACCTGCGCTACCTGCCCCAAACCTGGTCGAGGCTGGGCATTTCCTGGAAAATAGGCGAGTTCTATGAGCGGCGCTATCTGCCCTCGGTGCACGAGTTTATCTGTCGCACAGCCTGGGATAAAGCCCTGATGGCCAAGCTGAGCCTCGGTGCCCGCATTCACCATAATTGGGAAATGATGCGCCCGGAGTTCTATGAAACAGCCCCCGCTGTTGATGTGCGCCCGCAGGTGCTGTATACGGGCGGTAATCAGCTGATGAAAGGCTTTCAGGAAGTAGTAGCGGCCTATGCGCTGATTCGGCAGCAAAGTCCGCTGAAGCTGGTAATGGCGGGCCGGGTGACTTTAGAAGAAGTCAATCAGGAGGCCCGCAAGTTAGGGGTAGCGCCGTTTTCGGCCGATGAGGTGGAGTGTGTGGGATTCTGCAATGCCCGGCAGCTGGCGGACCTCATGCGGCAGTCCTTCTGCCTGCTGCACCCCTCCTACATCGATAACAGCCCGAACACTGTGTGCGAAGCCCAGCTGCTGGGCCTGCCGGTAGTGGCAACCAACGTGGGCGGTGTCCCAGACCTGATTGAGCCTGATACAACCGGCTTACTCAGCGACCTGGCCCCGCGCAACCTGGCGGACCAGGTGCTGCGGCTATACCATAGCCCGGAGCTGGCCCATACCCTGCGGCAGGAAAGCCGGCAGGTAGCCACCATCCGGCACGACAGAGAAACCATTGTACGGCGTACGATAGACATTTATCACACGATTAGCTGACCTCTCCGCGCATGAAAATCAGATTTGGCATTCCCCGCGGCCTGTACCTGTTTGGCGTTCTGTTCATGAGCAGAATCTACACCGAGTTCTTTGTCGCTTCGGAGCAGGCTCCCATTCTAAGAGTTTATGCCTTCGCCATCCTGGGCATTACCATGTGGGTGACGGTGCGCAATCTGCGCTACCTCACCGGCACTATGCGCTGGTGGCTGGGCCTCACGCTGCTGAGCCTGAGCCTGCTGGCGCTGGAGTCCTATGCAGGCTGGGGACAGTGGTTTGTGTACCTGCACGTGTTCAGCAAGCTCACCGATTTTCTCCTGGTTTTTGGCATGTATGCCTATTACCAGCACAAGGGCCTGCCCGGCCTTAAGCTGCTGATTGGCACCATTCCGCTGATTCTCCTGCTGAACCTGATTATTTATCACCCGGAAACCTTCACCATGGAGGGCTTCCTGGAACAGGAAAGAGGAGTTTCTTCCGCCTCCGCTTTCCTGCTCATCCTGCCGCTCCTGTATTTCCTGAATACCTATTTCAAAAATGGTTCGCTGCTTGTCCTGGTGGCCTTTTTTGGTACGCTAAGTCTGATTGTGTTTTTGCAGCACCGCACGGTTTGGGTAACCACCGGCGTGCTGCTGATTGTAGATGTGCTGATGCTGCAACGCACCACTTCGGTGCGGCCTACTTTCAAGCGGCTGGTGCCCATGCTGGTGCTGCCAGTAATGGTAGTTTCCCTGGGCGGCCTGGCTATTGTGCTCAATAACGAAGCCGTACAGAAGAAATTCGAGCAAAACATAGCCGACATTCAAAACCCGGATAAGCAGGGCACGGGCAGCTTTCGCCTGAATCAGTTTGAAGCTTATATCCCCTTTATCCAAGAGTATCCTATTGCGGGCATGCGGCTGGAAGGCTTTGAGTTGCCGGTGCAGTTTTACCACAGCAACACCGGCGAGCAGGTGTGGGCCAACGGCACCGGCCACCACTTTCACAGCTTCTATGTAGACCGCCTTTTCTACTTCGGGCTGTTGGGGTTGCTGCTGGCATTGGGCCCGCCTATTTACCTGGTTATTAAAAGGCTGCGACAACCAGAACCCATGACCCTGGAGGCCGTTACGCTGGTGACTTATGCCTGCGGCGGCCTGATTTACGGGGTATCCTATAACTGGCCCGATTACTACCTGGGGCTGCTGGGTCTGGCGCTGGCCGCCGCAACCGTAGCCGACACTGTTCCGGCGCCCGCGCCCGCTCCTACTCGTACTGTTTCCCGCCAACCACAGCTAGCTCATGGCTCCATTCCCTCTGTCCTGCTCCACAGCTGATCGGGGGCCGGCCGTTCTGTTCGTCATCTTTAACCGCCCCGAGCTAACCCGCCGGTCCTTCGAGGCCATTCGGGCGGCCCGGCCGGCCCGCCTGTACGTGGCCGCCGACGGCCCCCGCCCCAGCCGCCCCCACGAGGCGGAGCTGTGCGCGCACACCCGCGCCGTGGTAACGGAGGGTCTGGACTGGCCCTGCCAGCTGCATACTTTATTTCAACCTGCCAATCTGGGGTGCAGCCGGGGGGTGTCCAGGGGCATCAACTGGTTTTTTGAGCAGGAGCGCGAAGGCATTATTCTGGAAGACGACTGCGTGGCCGGGCCCGACTTTTTCCCATTCTGCCAGGAGCTGCTGGCCCGCTACCGCCACGATACGCGGGTGATGCATATTGGCGGCAATAACCTATTCCAGGATGCTCAGCCGCATTCCGCTCCCGCCGATTCCTACTCCTTTTCCAGCCAGGTACATTCCTGGGGCTGGGCTACGTGGCGGCGTGCCTGGCAGCTGTATGACTTTGAGTACGCTCAACTGCCCGAACTGCGCCGGCGCGGGCTGCTCAGCAGCATGTACCCCTCGGTCCTGCAGCGGTATTACTGGCTGCAGAAGTTTGAAGCTATGCGCCGGGAAGCCTACCCACCCCATACCTGGGATTATCAGTGGCACTTTACGGTAGCGGCCAACTCCGGCCTGGCCATTATTCCGGCGGTGAACCTGGTGCAGAACATTGGCTCCGGGCCCGATGCCACGCATACCGTCAGTGCCACCCACCATGTGGCCGGGCACACGCGCTACCGGCTCTGCTTCCCGTTGCGGCACCCCACCCCCGTCCTCTGCGACTATGCCCGCGACGAGCGCCAGTTCCGGCAGTTTCTGGCGGGCCGGGTTCTGGCCCGCTTCACCCGGCTGCTCAGGTGGCCGGAAAAGTGGCGACTCCGGCGGCGGGCCTCTTCTGATGCGTTGCCGGCAACCAGCTACTCCGTACCCGCCACTTAGGCGCTTCGCCAGGTTGCACTGCCCCACTTTCCGCCTCTTTCTCTTCCATCGTAGCTTCTCCCTGTCCCATGCTCTACGTTATTATTCCGGTATTCAACCGCTGGGCGTTTACGCAGGCTTGCTTAACCTCGCTGCGGCAGCAAACCACGCAGAGCTTCCGCGTGATTGTGGTAGATGATGGCTCTACGGATGGCACGGCCGGGGCGCTGGCGCGGGAGTTTCCGGAGGTGGAAATGCTGCGCGGCACCGGGGAGCTATTCTGGACGGCCGCCGTGAATATGGGCATCCGGCAGGCCCTGGCCCACGGCGCAACCCACGTCCTCACCCTGAACAACGACGTGGTGGTAACCCCTACTTTCCTGGAGAAAATGTTGCTCTGGGCCCGGCGGCAGCCTCACGCGGTGCTGGGCGCGCTGGAGCTGGATGCCACCACCCGGCAGCCCATTTATGGGGGTGAGCAGTTCAGCTGGCTCACGCACCGCAGCGCCTTCCTGCTGCAGCAGCTCCCCGCCGATGAGCGCCAGGGCCTGCACCCGGTAACTTACCTGCCGGGCCGGGGTCTGCTGATTCCGGCGGACGTACTGCGTACCATCGGGCTCTTTGATGAGCGCCGCCTGCCACACTACCTCGCCGATTACGACTATACCAGTGTAGCCCGCCGGCGCGGCTTTCCGGTGTATATGAACTACGATGCGCACCTGCTGACCTACCCCGAGGAAAGCGGCCAGCAGCAAACCCGCCGCCAGCGCAGTATGCGGGGCTACTATCAGCATTTGTTTAGCATTCGCGGGGGCGGCAACCTGCGCAATTTCACCTACTTCGCCTGCAAAAACTGCCCGCTCCTTTTGCTGCCTCTGTTCCTGCTGATTGGCTACGTGCGGCGGCTGGGCGGGTATTTTCTGCCCCATAAGCTGGCCTGAGTCTTTAAGTTAATTCCCTACTTATCAGATTCTACTGGTAGCAGCGCTATTGATTTCCCGTACTATGGTTATTCTCGTGAAACGTACCGGACAGTTAGGCAACCGCCTGTTTCTGTTCGCCCATTTTATCAGCAATGCGGCGGAGTACGGCTACGAGTTGTGCAACCCCAGCTTTGGGACGTACGCGCCTTTCTTTGAAGCTACGGCCAGCGGGGAGTTTGGCGGCCTGCCGGTTTCCCTGCATCCGTTTGGCAGGCAACGGGCGCAGCTCGATAAAGTATTTGGCCTGCTGCAGCACCCCAGGGCATTCCGCCTGCTAAGCAGCGCGGCGCGGCTGGTGCCTTCCAGCCGTCTCACGCTGGTGCATTCCGCCGATGAGGGGAATACCTGCTTCGATCTGAACCAGCCGGAATACCTGGCACAGGCGCGCAGCAGCAGCATTGTGCTGGCCCACGGCTGGCTGTTCCGGGATAAGCGCCACTTTGTACGGCAGGCCCCCCGTCTGCGGCAGCTGTTTGCCCCCATAGCGCCCCACCGCCACGCCGTGGCCGCCCTGCTGGAGCAGGTGCGCCAGACGGCCGATGTGGTGGTGGGCGTGCACCTGCGCCGCGGCGACTACGCCCACTTTGCCGGGGGTGCCTTCTACTATACCAATGCTACCTACGCCCGCGCCATGCGCCAGCTGCGCGACCAGTTGCCACCTCGCCAGCGGGTGGCCTTCCTGCTCTGTTCCAATGAGGAAGTAGACCCCGCTGATTTTGCCGGGTTAGCGGTGCACCGCCCCACCGGGCACTTCGTGGAAGACCTCTACGCCCTGGCCGGCTGCGACTATATTATGGGCCCGCCCAGCTCTTACTCACTCTGGGCATCCTTCTATGGCCAGGTGCCCCTGCTGCATCTGCAAAATGCCCAACAACCGGTAGCACTATCTGAATTTGAGGTTTTTCTGGATACCTAAACCTTCTCCCGATGTTTATGCTCCGCCTTCTGGCTACAGTGCTCACGGGTGCCTGCCTCACTATTCAGTCCTCCCAGGCCTTTTTATCCGAGGGCCCGAACGGCCCGCTGGTAATACGCCAGGGCGGCACGTACAGCGGCACCTTTATCAGTACCGATGCCAGCCGGCCCTGCGTGCGGATTCTTACCCGCGAGCCGGTGCTGTTGCGCAATAGCTACCTGAAAGGCAGCGGCCATTTGATTGAAGCCGCGCCCGGCGCCTGGCTTACGGTGGAAAACTGCTATGGGAAGGGCATGTTGACCCAAATTCCAGAAACCGCCCGGGGCCATTTTCTGGTGGCCGAAGGCGCCCGTATGCTGCGCATTGAGCATTGCACTATGGAGCAGACCACAGGCATTTACGTGCTACGCTGGGGCGGCGAAGGCACCCCGGAAGAAACCCTGACCGTGCGCTATAACCGCTCCCGCAACATTGATGGCCGTTACTGGAACGGGGGGCGCACCCGCGCCAGCTGGCTGAGCCTGGATAAGGTGTGGCACGTACCCGGCATCGAAATAGCCTGGAACCAGGTGATTAATGAACCCGACAGCTCCCTGGTGGAAGACAACATCAATTTCTTTAACTCCTCTGGTACCCCGGAAAAGCCTATTCGGGTGCATAACAACTACATTCAGGGGGCTTATCCTTACCCGGCCACCAGCAAGGAGTATTCCGGCTCTGGCATTATGATGGATGGCCACGGTACTACCGCCGAAACTACTACCGCTTATGTGCAGGCCTACGGCAACCAGGTGATAAACACCTGCAACGCGGGCATGAGCATTGCAGCCGGCCACGATATCCGCTACTTCCGGAACCGCGTGGTGCACAGCGCCCGGCTACCCGATGGCCGCTACCTGCCTTCTACGTTTGCCGGGCTGGCTATCTTTAATCATTACAATATGGACTCCTCGGTTTTCAACCGGCACAGCATAGACCATAACGTGGTAGGTTACAACAACCAGAATTATAGCGCCCCCATGCCCGGCCGGCAGGATGAGCATCGCCATGCCTGCGCCAGCTGCACTAGCCAGCAGCATCTTCCCAACCCCATTACCCTCCGTACCGAGCAGCTGGAATGGCGCCTGTGGAAACGCAAGCTGCGACGCCACCAGGTAAAAGTGGGGGCTAACCTGACCCGGCCACTCCAGCCGGCCAACGTGCTGGCCCGGCGCTGATTGCGTAAAAATGTAAAAAATCTTCCTCAGGGAAGATTTTTTTATACCCCTGGCAGCAAATCAGTTAACTCAAAAAATCACATTACGGCTTATATAAGCAGATTACGATATCTATTTTCTATTCCATCTTACTTTAGTACTATATACATAATTTTGGCGTAGGCTATCGAGGCATTTTATCTTTTGTACATTTGTAATGAATCACGGTATCAGATATATGACTTTTACAAGCTCACATCTGATCTGCTTTTTCAAAATCGGTGCATAGTTCGCTGAAAGGGGGATTTGAATTGCACCGGAGTGAGAAGCGAGGAGACAGATGCTTCAAGAAGTATGCTGTCGGAGAGAGTTGAATCGTGCTGCTGAAAACCTGCTTCAACAGGTAATTAACAACTTTTTTAGTTTACTACTCCGTTCTTCTGCGCAGAAGAACGGCCACCAGGAGCCTGGGGCTTGCGCACCACCAGGCGAGAACAGAAACGAACATCAGGTTGTTTTGGCCAGTGCCTGCCGCTGACTATCAATTGCACAAAAATGATCTAGACTTATAAGCCCAATTGAAATATAAGCGGGTTTAGCAGTCATTCATTTCCCTGTTTTTCATTTTTTACAAAACACAGAATGCAAAAAACCTCTGGAAACTGGTTTGGGTACGCCTACAACACAACATCCTCTGGTGCACGCTTTCTGCCGCTGTTGGCGTTCGTGCTGTTGGTATTAGGGTTTGGTCCGGCTACATTCCGGGCTGCTGCGCAAGCACCCAACGTGACCTATCAAGGTCCTATTACGATTTCAAAAGGCGGTACATACACGGGCAACTACCGTAGTACCGATTCTAATACGCCGGCCATTAAGATTGCCACTTCCGAGCCGGTTATTCTGGATGGCTGTATCATTGCCAGTGCCGGCGACCATATTTCGGCTGTCAATGGTGGTGCTGTACTTACGGTTCGCAACTGCAAAAGCTATGGCCTCACGCCTAGCCAGGATAATATCCGTCGCGGCCGCTTCTTGGCTACGCACGCCGCTAAGTCGGTTCGGGTAGAAAACAACTATCTGGAGCAAACCACGGGCATTACCATTCACCAATGGACGGGTGATGGTTCGCCTTCTCAGACCCTGACGATCCTGCGCAACCAGGTGCGGAACATTGACTCCCGCTACCGCAACGGTGGTGGTACCAAAGCCAACTTTGTAGGAATGGATAAGGTTACCAACATCGGTAACATTGAAATTGCCTGGAATGAGGTAGTAAACACCCCTAATAACTCGCTGGTAGAAGATAATATCAACTTCTATAGCTCGGGCGGAGTATCGGGGGCCTGGGCCAAAGTGCACGACAACTACATTCAGGGAGCCTATCCATATCCGGCTACGGGTACGTCTTTCTATGGCACGGGCATGATTACGGACGGCCTGAAGGATGGCGCTCTGCCAGCTTTCATCGAGTCTTTCAACAACCAGTTTGTCAGCATCTGCAACGGTGGTATGAACCTGGCCGCCGGCCACGACATTTACTACCACCACAACCGTATTGTAACGGCAGCGCTGATGCCGGATGGCACGACCAAGCTCCCCGCAGCTTACTCCGGAGTGGCCATCTTCAACTACAACAATCTCTCGAGCAGCGTTTTCTACAACCACAGAGTAGATAACAATACCATTGGCTACGTGAAGTGGGGCTACAACCGCCCTTATGCTAACCGTAACGATGAGGCCGACTACGGCCTGCAGATTGCCACCAACACCCAGCACATGCCTAACCCCATTACGCTGGACACGGAGAAGAATGAGTGGACCATCTGGCAGAATAAGCTGAGCAGCAACAACGTTAAAATTGGTGTTGGCGGCAGCGGCGGCGGTACTACCACTACCCCCCCTACTACCACCACAAACAAGGTGCCTACGGTAAGCCTCACATCATCTTCTACCTCTCCGGCAGTAAACACGGCCGTCAAGCTGACGGCTTCCGCTTCGGATGCGGATGGTACGGTGAGCAAAGTGGAGTTCTTCTCGGGCTCGACGAAGCTGGGCGAGGATACCTCTTCTCCTTACGAGTTGAGCTGGACGCCTACGGCTTCGGGCTCGGTGAGCCTGACGGCGAAAGCCACGGACAATGCGGGTGGCACGGCTACTTCAGCGGCGGTGAGTGTAAGCGTACAGGCTGCTACCAGCACCACGCCTCCTCCTACCACTACGCCGGTAGCCGGTACCTTCTACCGGGCTATTGACCTGAACGGAGCTGCTTCGACCATTGATGGTAAGAACTGGGAAGGCAACGCCGCCCCCAACTACTCCATGAACGGCACGCTGCATAATAGCACAACGGTAGCGCTGATTCCGAGCACAGATGCCACTCGCACGGCCATGATTCGCTCTTCGAAGTATACCAACGCGGTAGACTTTAAGATGAGCAGCATAGCAAACGGCAGCTACCAGGTGTATCTGTACGTGTGGGAAGACAATAACTCGGAAACCTTTAGTGTGCAGGTAGAAGGCCAGTCCGTGCAGACGGGCATTGTCTCCGGCAGCGCCGGTACCTGGAAAAAGCTGGGGCCATACGCCGCCAACATCACCGACGGCGTGCTGAACGTGACCACTACGGGCGGTACGGTAAACCTTTCGGGTGTGGAAGTATGGGCTGGTTCAACCACCACTACGACCACAGCTAACAAAGCTCCTTCGGTAAGCCTGACGGCTTCGAACACGGCTCCTACGGTAAATACGGCTATCAAGCTGACGGCTTCGGCTTCAGATGCTGATGGTACGGTGAGCAAAGTAGAGTTCTTCTCAGGTTCTACCAAGCTGGGCGAGGACACCTCTTCTCCTTACGAGCTGAGCTGGACGCCTACCGCAACCGGCACCTTCAGCCTCACGGCCAAGGCTACGGATAACAGCGCCGCCGCTACTACTTCGGGTGCCGTAAGCGTATCGGTGAAAGCCGCTACTACGACCACGACGCCTACGACGACCACCGCCTTCTACCGGGCCATTGACCTGAACGGAGCTGCCTCCACCATTGATGGCAAGAGCTGGGAAGGCAACGCCGCCCCCAACTACTCCATGAACGGCACGCTGCACAACAAGACCACCGTGGCCTTGATTCCGAGCACGGACGCCGCCCGCACGGCCATGATCCGGTCCTCGAAGTATACCAATACGGTAGACTTTAAGATGACGAGCATGACCAACGGCAGCTACCAGGTGTATCTGTACGTGTGGGAGGATAACTACTCCGAAACATTTAGTGTGCAGGTAGAAGGCCAGTCCGTACAGACGGGCATTGTCTCCGGCAGCGCCGGTACCTGGAAGAAGCTGGGGCCATATGCGGCTAACATCACCGATGGCGTGCTGAACGTGACCACCACCGGTGGCACCGTCAACCTCTCCGGTGTGGAAGTATACAAGCAAACCACTACGGCCAGCATCTTCACCCCGGCCGCGGGTTCCCTGAACGTGGCTTCGGCCCCGGCCAGCGTGTATCCCACGCCAATGGCTGGTGGTCTGGTGCAGCTGCCCGCCTTCACGGCTACGGCAGTGGTAGTACCAGCGCTGAATGCCCGTCAGTGGGCGCTGGCTCCTAAAATTGCCTAATCCTTCCTAACTACAGGTGGTACCTGCACCACTTGCCCTACTTGAAAAGCCCGGTCCATATGGATCGGGCTTTTCTGTTTTCCATTAATCCTTGCCCTGAGCATCTCAAAAATGCAGCACATATTTTTTCATTTTAAACACAATTTCAAATAAATATTTTCATAGATTATATTGACATTATCATTTTAAATACAATTATTTGTAAACATAGTTCTAACAATGGGCTATTCAGCATTGCTTTCACTTTTGATTAGTTCTACTTATGAAAAGAGCCCTTATCACCGGCATTACCGGGCAGGACGGTGCTTACCTCGCGGAGCTGCTGCTGGAAAAAGGATACGAGGTACACGGTATTAAGCGGCGCACCTCCCTTTTCAATACCGACCGTATCGACCACTTATATCAGGATCCGCACGAGACGGACATCCGCTTCCGCCTGCACTACGGCGACCTGACTGACTCCACTAACCTGATCCGCATCATCCAGGAAGTGCAGCCCGATGAGATTTACAACCTCGGGGCCATGTCGCACGTGAAGGTGTCCTTTGATACGCCCGAGTATACCGCCGATGTGGACGGGCTGGGCACGCTCCGCGTGCTGGAGGCCGTGCGCATTCTGGGCCTCACGCAGAAAACGCGCATCTATCAGGCCTCCACTTCGGAGCTGTACGGACTGGTGCAGCAGGTGCCGCAAAGCGAAACTACCCCCTTCTACCCCCGCTCGCCCTACGCCGTGGCCAAGCTCTATGGCTACTGGATTACAGTGAACTACCGCGAGGCCTACGGCATGTATGCCTGTAACGGCATCCTGTTCAACCATGAGTCGCCGCTGCGGGGCGAGACGTTTGTGACGCGCAAAATCACGCGCGGCGTGGCCCGCATTGCCCTGGGCCTGCAGCCCAAAATCTATCTTGGCAACCTGGACGCCAAGCGCGACTGGGGCCATGCCAAAGACTATGTGGAAGCCATGTGGCGCATTCTGCAGCAGGACACCCCCGATGACTTTGTGATTGCCACTGGCGTGACCACCACCGTGCGCGAGTTTGTGCGGCTGGCGTTTGCGGAGCTGGGCATTGAAATTGGCTTTCAGGGCGAGGCCGAAAAGGAAACCGCCACGGTGGTGCAGTGCACCAACCCCGACTACCAGCTGCTGCCCGGGCAGGAGGTGGTAGCCATCGACCCCGCTTATTTCCGGCCCACGGAGGTAGAGTTGCTGATTGGCGATGCTACCCGGGCCCGCACCCGCCTGGGCTGGGTTCCCCAGTACGACCTGCCGGCCCTGGTCAGCGACATGGTACAGGCCGATGTGCAGCTGTTCCGGCGCGATGCCGTGCTCCTGGAAGCTGGCCACCGCATCCTCAATTACTATGAATAGGCCCTTTTGACTTTCCTCTCCCCGCGCATGGAAAAAAACGCTAAGATTTATGTAGCCGGACACCGCGGTATGGTAGGCGCAGCGGTGGTGCGCCTGCTGCGGCACGAAGGCTTTACCAACCTGATAACGCGCACTTCCCAGGAGCTGGATTTGCGCAACCAGGCCGCCGTGGAGGAGTTCTTCGCCCGGGAGCGGCCCGACTATGTGTGGCTGGCCGCCGCCAAAGTGGGCGGAATCCACGCTAACAACACCTACCGCGCCGATTTTCTCTATGATAATCTGCTGATTGAGGCCAACGTTATCCATGCCAGCTACCGGCAGGGCGTGCGCAAGCTGCTGTACCTGGGCTCCTCCTGCATTTACCCCAAAATGGCTCCGCAGCCTATCAAAGAGGAGTATTTGCTCACGGGCCCGCTGGAGGCCACCAATGAGCCCTACGCCATTGCCAAAATAGCCGGCCTCAAGCTCTGCGAAGCCTACCGCACTCAGTATGGCTGCCGGTTTATTACGGTAATGCCCACCAACCTCTACGGCCCCCACGATAACTACGACCCTGAAAACTCCCATGTGGCGGCCGCGCTGCTGCGCAAGTTCAGCGAGGCGGCGGCCACCGGGCAGCCCAGCGTGGAAGTATGGGGCACCGGCACGCCCCGCCGCGAGTTCCTGCACGTGGATGACCTGGCCAGCGCCTGCCTGCACCTGATGCAGCACTACGATGGCGCCGAGCCCGTGAACATCGGCACCGGCGAGGACCTCAGTATCCGGGAGCTAGCGGAGATGATTGCCGAGCTAAGCGGCTACCACGGCCAGCTGGTATTCAACCCTGCCCGCCCCGATGGTACCCCACGCAAGCTACTGGACGTTAGCCGCCTGCATGCCCTGGGCTGGCACCACCGCATTGAGTTGCGCGAGGGCCTGCGCCAGGTAATAGCCGCCGCCGACTGGAAGCGGGAAGCGCCTCAGCCGGCAACCATTTTAGCCTGATTAACTGCTTTCTGATCCTGCCTTCTTTGTCTCTCTTACCTTTTTTCTAATGGGCTCATGCACAATTTAGTAGTCCGGGCGGGGCGAAAGGCCGGCCGCTTTTTGCGCGAAGTAGTTCCCTACCAGCTGCACTACCGGCCCACGGGCGTGCACCCCAGCAGCCAGGAGCTGGCCGCCTGCCCCGGCAGCCAGGTGGCTTACTATGAAATCTTGCCGGCTGGCACTTCCCACGTGCACGTGCCCGAGGACTTTTACCAGCAGGCCTCCGATTTTGGGGGCCTCTACAGCAAGCCCAACCGCACGGAAAAAGTACCCGCTGCCGCCGTGGTGGTCCTGAAAAACGGCCGCATCTACGCCGATAACCCCAATAGCGTGGCGGTGCTGGCGGCCGATGGCGGCCTGATGGGCGACATATCCTTTCAATACACCAAAAAGGAATGGGACCTGCTGGATGCTGCCCGCAACAACATCTTTCAGCAGCGCTTTTTCCAGGAGCCCCTGGAAGTAGCTGGCTCGGTTTGCAGCCTGCTCTCGGGTGGGGGCGCGGCTAATGGCAACTATTACCATTGGATCATCGACTCCCTGCCCCGCCTGCACCTGGTGCGCGAGGCCGGCCTGCTCAGCAGCATCGACTACTTTCTGGTGTATGATAAGTCCTTGCCGTTTGTGGCGCAAACCACGCAGCAAATGGGTATCCGGCCCGAGCAGCTGCTGGATGTAAAATCGCACCCCCATGTGCGGGCCCGGCAGCTGGTAGTTACCACCGCCGTGCGCGGCACCCTCACCCATACGCCCATCTGGGCCTGCGAATTCCTGCGGGATGTGCTCCTGCCCCCTCCCCCGATTGATCGTCCTTTTGGCTCCTACATTTATATCAGCCGCCGCGACGCCGCCTTCCGCCACGTACTGAATGAGCCCGAGCTGGAAGCCATGCTGCGGCCTTATGGCTTCGAAACCCACGTGCTTACCCCCTACACGCAGGCCGAGAAAATTGCGCTTTTCGCGCGGGCCAAAGTAATAGTGGCCCCGGTGGGCGCGGGCTTGGCCAATATCGTCTTCAGCTCGCCCGGCACGCAGCTTATTGAGCTGTTCCCGAAGAATTTTGTGGTGGCCGATTTTTTGGAGCTAAGTGCCCGGCTCGATATCGGCTACCAGCATTTGGTATGCCCCTCGCCTCACGCCAGCCATACCCGCTTAGCCGCCAATGCCGACCACCTGCTGGTAGATCTGCCCGCCCTGCGCCGCCAGGTAGAGCACGCCATGCTGGAACACTTTACTTCGGCCCCCGTCACCCAGGCCGGCTACTAAGTGCGGGCGGCCTCCTTCTTTAGTTGTTCTACCGCCATGTTTACTGCCTCTCCCGCCGCTATTGCCTCCCCGCCGGCGCCCTCTGCTGAGAAGGACGCGCAGGCTC
Organism: Hymenobacter sp. DG25A; assembly: GCF_001280305.1. Lineage (NCBI taxonomy): Bacteria > Pseudomonadati > Bacteroidota > Cytophagia > Cytophagales > Hymenobacteraceae > Hymenobacter > Hymenobacter erythromyxa. Next base: position 2,011,923 of record NZ_CP012623.1, read on the forward strand.
CCGTGACGCTTTCCATCGTAACCTGGAACAGCGCCGACTCCATTGAGGCCTGCCTGCTCTCCGTGCTGGCCCAGACGCACCGTAACTTTGAGCTGTGGGTAGTGGACAATGCTTCTGCTGATGATACTTGCGCTATTGTAGCCTCGCTGGCCGAAACCGATAAGCGCATCAAGCTGCACCGCCTGGACACCAATACCGGCTTTTGCGGCGGCCACAACTACACTCTCAACCGCACCAGCTCCGAGGCCGTGCTGCTGGTAAACCCGGACACCGACCTTGCCCCCGATTACCTGGAGCGCGCCCTGGCCGCCCTGCAAAAAGATGAGCGTATTGGTGTAGTATGCGGCCTGCTGCTGCAAAGCCCGGAAGAAGATGCCCGTATTGACAGCGCCGGCATGCAGGCCCTGCCAGATGGCCGCTTTGCCCTGCGTTTGCACGGGGTGCGCCAGAGCCAGGCCGGACCGCTGGCCCCACGATATGTAGACGGCGCCGATGGTGCCCTGCCTTTGTACCGTCGGCGTTTTATTGATGATTTACGGGTAGAAGGCGAGTTTTTCGACCCTCGCTTTTTTGCGCACAAAGAAGACTGGGACGTGGCCTGGCGGGGAAAACTGCTGGGCTGGCGCACGCTATTTGAACCTGCCTGCCGGGCCATTCATCCGCGGCAGTTTCAGCCTACCAACCTGCGCGTGCGCCTGCGCATGAGCCGGAAGGTGCGGGCTAATGCGGTTCGTAATCAGTGGATTATGCTCATCAAAAATACGCCCCGCAAGCAGGTATGGCAGATGGTAACGCGGGCCCTTCCCCGGCAGCTGGCTATTCTGGCCTATATGCTGGTGGCCGAACGGACATCCTTAAGCGCCTTGCGCTACGTGTGGCAGCACCGCAAAGAAATCTTGATTTCCCGCCAGCTCATCCAAAGCCGGGCCCGGGAAGGCTGGGCACCCGTTGCCGCTGCTGGGTAGCAGTTGGGTACGCCTTTTGCAGCTTCTCATTCCGACCGTTTAGAAGGGCACAGTACGCTCTGTCAAGCCTGTCTGTTTTCCCATACCATTTTGGCTTTTCTTTCACCAAAAAACACCTTTACCACCGTGCCCACTTTATTTCAGGGTAGCACGAGCGGCAAAGGTGTTTTGAGTGATACTGGTATCTAACACAGCCTGCCTAGAAGGTACCGGAAGGCAACAGCTGCTCCTGGTGCTGGGCAGCACTGGCAACCTTAGGAAGCGGCCTGTGCCATGTTTTGTGCTGGTTCGTTGAGGGCTTCGCTGATTGTCAAAGGAAAACGAGCTTCCTGTTCCCGGCGCAGCTTATCAATTAAACGGCCGGTGGGCAGTTCTACATCATCATATGTTAACACCTGATCCTGAGGCACATCATGGCGCAGACGGCAGCCTTCGGCTACGCCCAGGGGCAGCAGGTTTTGCTGGTGGGCCACCTCGTAGTTTTCTGCCAGGCCATAGGTATGGTAATGCCCGATGCCATCCAGCACCTGGCCCGCGAAGAGCGGCACTTTGGCCGCGGTAATTACCTCCACCGTGGGGCGGCCCAGCGGCGCCAGCGCGGCATCCTGAAACAGCACGGCCCGGGCTACGGTGGTGGGCGTCTCGAAATGGCAGAGGTGATAGGGCGTGTAGAAGCAGTACAGCGGGCCGGGGCCCAGCTTATAGAGCTTGAGGTAATGCTGCTGCACAGGGTCGTCGTGGGTACCCAGCACGAACACGCCGGGGCCGGGCTCGGCGCCCACCACATAGTCTACAATGCCGGGGCCGCCATCCAACAGCTGCTCATGTGGGTACCATTCGGCGGCTTTGCTGATGGGCGTGCCAGTGGGTACGGTGGGCCCGTACATGCCCCGTTGGGCTACGCGCATGCCCGTGGCATTGGCAATGCAGGCCTGCTCAAAGCTGATTTTGCTGCCATCGGCAAAGCTGGTGACCATGCTGGGGTTCTGGCCCCATTGCCGGGCAAAGCCTTCCTGGGTGGTGGGGTTACGGTAGGGGTCGTGCAGGCCTTTTATGTTGCCGCACAGCACGGGTTTCACGCCCAGTCCTTTTACAAATCGCACCAGGTTTAAAGTCACGCCCGGCTGGTCGCCATCAGAAACAGAGTAGATAACGCCGGCCTCATCCGCATAGGCTTTCAGAATAGCCCCTACGGTACCATCCAGCTCGGCATTCAGTAGAATCAGGTGCTTGCGGTGCCCGATGGCCTCCAGGGCCACGTGCGCCCCGTGCTCTACGGCGCCCGTTACTTCAATAATAGCGTCAATTCCTTCGGCGCGGCATAGCAGCAGGGCATCATCCGTCACGGCGGGTACGCCCTGGCGGATGCATTCTTCCAGCTGCGCCACCGAGGCCACTTCCCGCACGGGGCCGGTGCCGGCCGCCAGGTAGGCCTGCCGGGCTTTGTCTACGGAGCGGTTGGCAATAGCCACCAGCTCCATACCCGGCACGTAGCGGCAGATTTGCAGCGCCACCCCGCGGCCCATAAACCCGGCGCCCACCATGGCCACCCGAATAGGATTCCGGGCCTGAGCCCGTTTTTGCAACGCAGTATCCACTAAAATCATATCCTACAAAGCATGAAAGGGTGAACGGCCGAGCTACTATTCAGCGGCGCTACTGAGATATTAGAAGCTGAAAATCAGGATGACTGCTATCCTTGGCGGAAACTACACTGGGCTGGAAAGGCCACTTGATGGCAATGGAGGGGTCGTTCCAGCGCAGGCCGCGCTCGGCACCCGGCGCGTACTTGGCCGATACCTGGTAGAACACATCGGAATTATCGACCAGCGTGAGGAAGCCGTGCGCAAACCGCTCGGGCACCAGCAGCATCCGGAAGCTGTCGGCGGTGAGCTCCACGCCCAGCCACTGCCCGTAGGTGGGCGACTCCTCCCGCAGATCCACAATCACATCGTACACGGCGCCGCGGGTGCAGCGCACCAGCTTGGTTTCCTCATGCGGCGGCAGCTGGTAGTGCATGCCGCGCAACGTACCCCGGCGCGGGTTAGAGCTTACATTGGCCTGCAGCGGAGGATATAAAATGCCGTGCTCCCGAAATTCATCCTCACACCACGACCGGGCAAAAAATCCTCGCTCATCGCTCATTCGCTCCACATCAATGATGTAAGCCCCAGATAGTTCAGTCTCAGTAAAAATCATAACATCATATGGTTTAGGGAAAAGGAAGAGAGACACGGAGGATAAAAAGGGCAAGCAGGAAGCGGACTAGATTACCTCGGCGGGCACGGGAGCAGCCACCGGGGCCGGGGCCCAATACAGCGTATCGGTCAGCTGCTGGCTTTCGCGCAGGTCGGTGAGCACACGCAGACGCATAAGGCGGGAGGAGCGGAATTCAGGGTCGCGGAAGCCCATGGAAAGCAGGCCGTCACGCAGTTCGGCAATGGTATCGGCCAAATGATGCTGGGGTTGATGCTCGGGGGCCAGGGCGCGGAACAGGCTGAAATCGACGCGGTAGGAACGCTTGTCCGGTGGGGCATCGGCGTTGAGCTCTACGGCAGTGCCGGGCAGGGCGTGGGCCACGGCCTGGGCCAGGTCACGCACCTGGTAGTTCCATTCGTCGGAGCCGGCATTGATGGCCAGGAAGGCGCCACCCAGCACGGCGGGGCGCTGCACGGCCCACTCAATGGCGCGGGCCATATCCAGCACGTGTATCAAGGGGCGCCAGGGAGTGCCGTCGCTCAGAATGCTGATGCGGCCGCCCGCCACGGCGCCGGCCACAAAGTCGTTGAGCACCAGGTCCAGCCGGAGCCGGTCGCTCCAACCGCAGGCGGTGGCAAAGCGCAGGCAGGTTACCCGGAACGTATCATCGGCCAGCGGGGCCAGGTCCTGCTCACTGAGCACCTTGGAGCGGGCGTAGGCCGTGAGCGGATTGAGCGAGGAGGTCTCGGTTTTGGCTCCCTCGCCCCCGGCGCCATACATGCTGCAGCTGCTGGCAAACACGAAAGAGTGCACGCCGGCCGCCTTGGCCTGGCGGGCAATTTCGATGCCGGCGCGGTGGTTTACTTCCAGCGTTACTTCCTCAAAGGCTTTGCCCATGGGGTCGTTGGAAATGGCGGAGAGGTGCACCACGGCATCCACACCCTGCAGCAGCCCGGCCGGAAAGCGGCGCACATCGCCAAAGACTTGCCGGTTGAGGCGGGTTTCGGGCAGCCGGGTGGCGCCCGTGAGGCAGTGCGCAAAGAAACCAGTATCGTAGCCAATGAGCTCGGCCTGCGGAAAGCGCTGCCGCAGCTGGCGCACCACGCCCGGCCCCACATAGCCCATATTACCGGTAATGAGAATACGATTCATAGCAAGCAGGTTGGTTGAAAGACAAGCATTAAATAATCCATAATTATCTAATAATCAATTGATAAACACCAATATCAAACAGGCATAGTTGAAGTATCAAAGGCAGCAAAATCCTTTGTAAATATCCTTAAGACAGTAGCTTACAGGTGGGTCAGTCCACGGGAATGATGGTGGGGTTGGCTACCCGCTCGCCCTGGGGCGCCTGCACCGGAGCGGCCAGAATTTCGGCCAGTACGGGGTCGGGGGTAGCGGGCTCAGGGGCATCGGGCCATACTTTCCAGCGAGCCTCACCTTTGGTCCAGAGCTCGTCCAGCAGGTTCCGGTCGCGGAGGGTATCCATGGGTTGCCAGAAACCCTGGTGGCGGTAGGCTGATAGCTGGCCGCTGGCCGCGAGGCGCTCCAGCGGGTCTTTCTCCCACACGGTATTGTCGCTCTCAATGTAGTCGAGCACGCCGGGCTCCAGCACGAAGAAGCCGCCGTTTATCCAGGGGGTGGCTTCGCCTTCGGGCTTTTCGGTAAAGCTGCCCACGGTGCCTTCGCCCTCACTTAAGTTGAACACTCCAAAGCGGCCGGGCTGGCGCACGGCCGTGAGCGTGGCCAGCGTGCCCTGCTCCCGGTGAAAGCGCACGGCGGCCCGGATATCCACGTCGCCCACCCCGTCGCCGTAGGTCATGCAGAAGGGCTCGTTGGGGTTGAGATGCTCGCGCACGCGGCGCAAGCGGCCGCCGGTCATGGTTTTCTCGCCGGTATCTACCAGCGTCACCGTCCAGGGCTCGGCGTGGTTGCGGTGCACCTGCATTTCGTTGCGGTCCATCCGGAAGGTGACATCAGAGTTGCGCAGGAAATAATCGGCAAAGTATTGCTTGATCATGTACCCCTTATAGCCGCAACAGATGACAAAGTCGCGGATGCCGTGGTGGGCATATATCTTCATGATGTGCCAGAGAATGGGCCGCCCTCCTACCTCTACCATGGGCTTGGGCCGAATGCCGCTTTCTTCGCTGATGCGGGTACCGTAGCCCCCGGCTAATATCACTGCTTTCATAGGACAGGCACTGTTAACGGGCAATGAAGAACAGACTACAAGACAAGGGAAGATGAACCGCGCCACGCTTTGTTGAGGTGGGTACAAGTTGCATGAATGTAGTAATTATTATAATAATGTCAATATAAATTATGAATAATTTTTATATAAATCATACATATAATTAATAAAGTACAGACACAGCAAAACCTCTCACCCTTCGGGGTTAGCCTCTTGAGAGAAGAATAAGTTATAAGGGCGTTAGTCGGCCGCTAAGGGCGGCCGGCTGGCTAACCGGGTAAGCAGACGACCCGCTACCAGGTAAACAAAGCGGGTATTGGTAGTGAGGTAGCGCCGCCACAGGCGCCGGGGTTCCAGCCACAGCCGGTAGGCCCATTCCAGCCAGAGCCGCCGGGCCCACGGGGGAAGGCGCCGCTCCAGCCCGGCATATACCATGAAGGCCTGCCCTACGCCCAGCATACAGGCGGCTATCCGGCCCTTATGCTCGGCCATCCAGCGCTCCTGGCGCGGGCAGCCCAGGGCCACAAAAACCAAATCAGCACCACTAGCATTGATGGCGGCTACATCGGCCTCATCCTCGGCGGGAGTAAGCGGGCGGAAAGGCGGCGACAGCGTGCCGGCAATGCGGAGAGCAGGCAGCTCGTGCTGGGCACGGGCCACAATAGCGGCCAGCACGGCGGGCGTAGTACCGTAGAAAAACACGGATTTGCCCTGTTCCGCCGCGGCCGCCAGCAGTTGCGGCAACAGATCCATGCCGGCTACGCGGGGCTGCTTACTACCGCCAAACCAACGCACGCTGGCCGCCACGGGGCTGCCATCGGGAGCTACTAGGGCCGCCTGGTTTACTATCAGGCGAAACTGGGGGTGGCGGTGCGCTTCTACTACCATGTGCACGTTGGCAAAGCACACGTACTCCGATGCCCGCCGGGCAGCCAGCGTCAGAATGCTGTCGACAAACTGTTCCGTAGTTCCTGTCGAAATCCAGGTGTCCAGCACCAGCTGTTTGGGCAGCATGTTAGTATTGCAGATGAATGAATTGCTGAAAGACCGGGCAGCGGCATAGTTAGCTCCGGAGGACTGAGGTAGGATAGATCAGAGGGATCCCGACCCTGGCCAGCGCAGCAGTCAAGCCGCTTTGCTACTCTTAATAGGCGTTCTTCTCCCCTTTCACCATGTTCCAGACGGTGCGGCCAATGATTTTCATATCCAGGCCAAACGACCAGTTTTCCATGTATTGCAGGTCGTACTCCACGCGCTTTTCCATGGCCTGGGGGGCGCGGGTTTCGCCGCGGTAGCCGTTTACCTGCGCGTACCCCGTAATGCCCGGCGTTACGGCGTGGCGCATGTGGTACGTGGTAATGTACTTGGAGTATTCTTCCAGCTGGCTGATCATGTTGGGCCGGGGCCCTACTACCGACATATGCCCCAGCAGCACGTTGAAAAACTGGGGCAGCTCGTCCAGGTTGTACTTGCGCAGGTAGCGGCCCACGCGGGTAACGCGGGGGTCCTGGTGGGTGGCCTGCAGCTCCGGGTGTGGGTGGTCGGCGCGCATGGTGCGCAGCTTGTAGCATGGAAACAGCTGGTTGCGCTTGCCCGGGCGCATCTGCTTAAAGAATACGGGGCCCGGCGAGTCCAGCTTAATGAGCAGCGCCAGCACGGGCAGCAGCACCGGGAAAATGCCCACAATCACAAACAGGGAAAAGCCAATGTCGAAGAGGCGCTTCAGCGTTTGGTTGTAGCGAATGCCCAGGGGCTGGCTGCGAATGGTGAGAATGGGCAGATGATCATAGAAATACACATTTACCTCTTTGTGCACCGTGCCACAGAAATCCGGGATGATGCGGAAGGTCAGGAAATGCTCATCGGCAAATTGGGAAAGCTCCTCAATAAGGTGCCGCTGATCCATGGGCAGCGTGAAATAGAGCGTATCAATCTGGGCGCGCAGGCAGTAGTCCTTCAGGTTCTGCAGGGGGCCGCGCACTAGGGGCCGCAAACCGGCGGCTACGGGTTCATCGGCAAAAAAGCCCATAAACTCGTCGCCAATAGGGTCATGGGAAAACAGAAACCGATACAGTTCCTGACCGGAGTCGCCGGCCCCTACAATGACGTAGCGGCTATGCGGCCGGGATATCACCTTATGGTAGGTGCGGTAGAGGAAGGTGAGCAGAAAGCGCATGCTAACCACCCCAATTACTGAGAAGGCATAAACGGTAAATAAGTACCGCAGCGGCACCCAGTAAATCTGCAGCAGCAAAGCGCCCAGCAACACCACTGCGGCATGCAGCAAAAAGGTGCGCAGCAGGTACAGCAGCTTCTCCCGATAGGTAATGAGCTTGTCTACGCGGTAGATGTTGGCGTATTGCCCGGAGAGAATCCACCAGAGCATGCCAAAGATGACGAACAGCAACGGGGAATACCCTTCAAAGCTCCAACTGGCATACAGAAACCAGCTCGTGATACGGAAGGCCGCAAAAATGACCAACACGTCCACAATAGGAAATACTATGCGGGAGCCGTCTGAATAGTGTCTATAACGTTCCATAAAACTTCCTCACAGCTGCCAGTTACACTTTAGGGGACACCCGAAGTACGGAATAATTTATGCTTTAATCAATATTTATTATAACATTTTATTAACATACGTCAAAAATATTTAAGATAATTCATACAAAAATATAATTTACAATGGTTTACTGATAGGTATTATGTTGCGAAGGAGGCTTTCCAAGGACCTTTTGGTTATTTCCATGGTCCGTTCTTTAGTTCAGCTCATCCCGCTTGTATTCACCCGTCGGGTTTGACAACCCGAGAACCGTTCTATATGCGTGAGCGAGGTCATGGTGGCTCGCAAAAAAGTAACATCACGGGCCCAATCTGAGTAAGCAACAGAGGAAACACTCTTATTTCCTGCTACTTCTCTTTCTCGTATGGGTCCTCATTTCCTTTTCGCCACCGGTATTGAAAACAGCAACCCCACCATTCAGAACGGCACGTTGCGCGTGGATGAGATGGAGAAATGCGGGCATTATCAGAACTGGCAAAAAGACTTTGAGCTGGTGCAGGAAATGGGCATCCATTTTCTGCGCTACGGCCCGCCCATTTACAAGACGTGGCTGGGTCCCGGGAAGTATGACTGGTCCTTTGCCGACGAAACTTTCCAGGATCTGCTGCGGCGCAACATCTCACCTATTGTAGATCTGTGCCACTTTGGGCTGCCCGACTGGCTGGGAAATTTTCAGAACCCCGATTTCCCGGCGCTTTTTGAGCAGTATGCCCGGGCCTTTGCCAAGCGCTTTCCCTGGGTGCAGCTTTACACGCCCGTCAATGAGATGTTCGTCTGCGCGGAGTTTTCCGGTTTGTTTGGGTGGTGGAATGAGCAGCTCACCACCCACTATGGCTTTGTTACCGCCCTCAAGCACATTGTGAAGGCCAACCTACTGGCCATGCGGGCCATTCTGGAGGTGCGCGCCGATGCCATTTTCATTCAGAGCGAATCATCGGAATACTTCCACGCCGAAAACCCGGCCGCTATTCGCCCGGCCGAGATGATGAATGCGCGCCGCTTTTTGTCCCTGGATCTTAACTACGGCCGCCGGGTAGAGTCAGAAATGTATGAGTATCTGATGGATAACGGCATGACCCGGGACGAGTATCACTACTTCATGCACAACAAGATGAAGCATCATTGCATCATGGGCAATGACTATTACAAGACCAACGAGCACCGCGTATCCTCCGACGGCAGCACCCGGCCGGCCGGCGAAGTTTTCGGCTACCACGTCATTACCACGCAGTACCACGACCGTTACCGCCTGCCGGTAATGCATACCGAAACCAACTTGGCCCAGGGCTCTACGGGCGAAGAAGCCGTGAACTGGCTCTGGAAGGAATGGGCCAATGTGCTCCGCGTGCGCAACGACGGGGTGCCCATTGTGGGCTTCACCTGGTACTCTCTCACCGACCAGGTAGACTGGGACACGGCCCTGCGTAAGAATCATGGCAATGTAAACCCGCTGGGGCTTTACGACCTGGACCGCAACATCCGGCCCGTAGGAAAGGCTTATAAGCAGCTGATTAAGGACTGGCGGCAGGTGCTACCCACCCACAGCATGTGCCTGCAATTGCCCATTGTAATGCCCCGGGAAAGCAGCCGGATATGGGCTATACAACAGGAAGCGGAAGCCAAGAAAAACAGCGCCGATGCCTCCACGGCCCAGGCCAACACGCCGCGGGTCTAGTACCTGCCAACTCTCTCTCCTATGATGAAAGCCAGATTTCAGGATAAAGTAGCCATCATTACCGGCGGGGCCAGTGGCATTGGCCTGGCGGCCGCCAAACGCCTGGCCAGCGAGGGCGCCCGAATTGTTTTAGCCGACTACAAACAGACTAACCTAGACGCCGCGGTGCCGGCCGTGACGGACGCCGGGGCCCCTGCGGTCTGGGGCAGCCTGTGCAACGTGGCCGTTGAAGCTGAGGTAGAAGCCACTGTAGCAGGCACGCTGGAACGCTTCGGGCGGCTGGATGTAATAGTGAATAATGCGGGGCTGATGCAGTTTAAACCCCTGGAAGAGCTAACAGGGGAAGATTGGCTGCGGATCCTGAACGTAGATTTGCTGGGTGCCTTCTATTTTACCAAGCAGGCGTTTATGCACATGGCTCCCGGCGGTAACATTGTAAACGTATCCAGCATACACGCCGTGGAAACCAGCCCGTTGGTGGCACCTTATGCCGCGGCAAAGGCAGCTTTGTTGTCGCTCACCCGTTCGGCCTCCCTGGAAGGCAAGCCCAAAGGAATTCGCACCAACGTTATTCTGCCCGGCGCCATCGACACGCCCATGCTCTGGGATAATCCCAACATAAAAAGCGGGGTGGAATGCATCGATAAAGCCAATGTGGGCCAGCCCGAAGACGTGGCGGCTACAATTGCCTATCTGGCTTCTGATGATGCCCACTTCGTGCAGGGCGCCGAAGTGCGCATTGATGGCGGCCGCCTTACCCGGCTCTAAATTCTTAAGTCTGGCGACTTACTCGCCTCATTATAACTCACCCACTTTGCAGAGGGTTTCCCCATAATAATCAACAACTTATATCAAAGGCATATGCGCAACCAGAATAAGACAATCCGGCGAGAAAAAGCATCTGGGCCTCCCGAGCAAAGTATTACCCTAATTCACATCCGCTTAACAAAAGCCTTAGCGGGCTTGGTGCTGCTTATGCTGTGTATGGTTAGCTGCCAAAGTAGTCCGGAGGCAGTTCAAGTACCAGCTTCGCCCGCCTCCATGCCTAAGCCGGATGTAAGCAGCGCATTGCCAGTAGATACTGCCTCACCGGCCAGAGTCGCGGAAAAGAAGCAGTCCGTGGCCCTTACCTCCAATGCCTTGCAATTAGTAGATCAGCAAACAGGCTCTACTAAAGAAATACCGCTTGGCATGCCATTAGAGCAAATGGTTCCTCTCTTGAATAAGGTATTCTCCCGGAAAGTATCGAATGTGGGGGTGAATTCAGAATGCGGAGTGGGCCCCTTAAAAATGGCTTCCTGGAGCAACGGCTTAACAGTAGCCTTCCAGCAAAAAAAGGGTGGTGATTGGCTGTTTGCCGGGTGGTCTGTCGGAGCTCCTGCCAGCAACTCTCATAAACCAACAACGATGGCGGGAATTGGCATTGGCTCAACCCGGGCTGAGTTGGAAAGCGCTTATGTAATAAAAGGGATAAAGACCAGCCTAGGGCAGGAATTCTCCACTTCTGCCGGCCTCTATGGAATCCTTGACCGTACAGGACCTAAGGCCAGAATTACCAGTATGTGGAGCGGGGTGAGCTGTGTTTTCAGGTAACTGCCCTATCTATAAAACGAATAGCCAGCAGATTAACCTATCTGCTGGAGCAAAGGAACTGCGGTAAGCTGTTCCAGTCTATCCTTTTGGAGGGAGTACTAAATAAGCAACTGTTGACGCAGGGGCTGCCAGTTATATAAAATTCCCGGATAATGCTGGGAACTCCGGAACCGGCGCCGACGCTGCGTTTTCAGTTGAATTAACGCACAATAAAACCCTTGGCTTCCCAGGCTTTCACATTGTGCGTGCGTACGAAACGGGTTTCAATATGCCCCCAGGCATCCTGCTTGTACATTACGGTTTTGCCCTGTTCCCGCGTGTGCATTATCTGTAAATGCTCGGCATGAGAGAGGGTGGCAACAGGAGCAGATTCTTGGGGCTTCCGCGTCCGGGTACGTTTGGTTGGTTGTGTCATAATGGATATAACGCAAACTACGAAAAAAAAGAGCCCGTCTGCTAGGTGCAAACGGGCTCTTTTTTAAATATAAAGTAAAAGTGAAGGCTTTATTGGGTTGGGCCTGAATCTATTCGAGATTCAATGGTACTTTGTACAGTACTGGACACGGCGGAGAGTAAATTATAACCGGTAGCCTGCTCAATGGCATCCACGCTGGTGCGGTAGCTGCCCCAGCTTGTGCTCAGGCCATTGTCGTTGGGCGTATCCACGGCAATGACGCGCGTGCTGGAACTCACCCGTGCGGCGTCGCCCGTGCCATTGGGCAGCACCACAATAACTTTCCAGATGCGGTTGGGCACCGTTACGCGCCCGCTGTTGATGGTGGTGAAGTAGCCGGCCGAGCCCGTGCCGCCTTTCCCGTATTGCCCCATGATGATGTAGAGCTCATTGCCTTGTCCGGCCAGGGTGCGGCAGTAGTTCTCCAGGCTGGCCCAGGTCTGCTGGTTGTTGCGTGGGGCCTGCGGTATCATGTTGCTCATCAGGAAGGTGGCCGAGTTGTCGCTGATGGAGCCGGTGCGGTCGGCGGAGGGGCAGTTGTGGCCCCGATCGAAGCCCGAGCCGGAGTAGCTGGAAGCCAATACCTGATACCAGCCGGCGGGCAGCGTGTTATCGGCCCGGAAGTCGTCCTGGCGGGCGGCAGAACCCAGCCAGGCCGAGCTCAGGTGCCAGCTCACCCAGTTGGGCGTGCCCCGGTCGCGGTGGTAGCTCAGTGTGTATTGGGGCTTCACCAGCAGGTAGTTCCAATATTGAGCAGCGTCCGTGATGGCGCCGCTGGGGTTGCCCAGGGCTAAGTTGCCGTCCCGCGTGGCCGTTGCCGCACTGGTTTGGGCGGTAGTAGTAGGCTGAGGAGCTACCAGTTCCTCTTTGGAACAGGAAAAGGCCAGCGTGCCCAGCAGTGCCAGGCTGGTCATTCGGAAAAGATTCTGCTTCATACAGGTTAGTTTGGGGTGGTGAGATAGAGAAGAGCAAAGATGCAGCAGCAGAAAAGCCGGTACGTTACCGGAAGATTACCATTGCCCTTGCTTTCTTACAATTTTATCACCCCATATAATTATGGACATTCTCAGATAAGCCCAAATTATATACAGCTTGAACCACCGGTTTCAGACGTGAATCTTATATAGTTCTGGTTATGAAAGCATTTACACTTAGAGAAACAGACTCTTCAGGCTACTGCCCAGTTCTATGCGCTTATTCAAAACGCAAAAATTAACCAAATACATAAAAGGCATAGCCCACCGTGCAGCTGGCTGAGGACGGACTAATGCATTGTCCGTAACTCGTTCCGCGCTTGTTGTTTTTGCGCAGGACGAAAAAACAAAAGGTACAGCCCGATAACCCAGCCAATGGAGCCTAACCAGCCAGCCACCACATCGGAAGGATAGTGAGCCCCCAAGTACACCCGTGCTAACCCAATAACACCGGCCCAAAAGGCCCCGATGATCAGGACCTGCCAGCGCCAGCGCGTGGGCCACAGCAATACGCAGAGTGCCGTGGCCAGAGCAGCCGCAAACATGGCATGGCCACTGGGAAACGAGAAGCGCATGGCGGGCACAGGCGGCTCCTCCACCAGCGGAATCCATTCCAGAGGCCGGATGCGGGCCGTCAGCGCTTTACTCCACAGGTTCAATAGCCAGGCCCCGGCCATGGCAGTTGCCATCAGCACCGCCCGCCACCGGGCGCCAACCAGCAAGTGCCCTCCTACTATGGCCAAGGTCAGAGCGCCCATAGCCCCCGTACCACCCAAATGCGAGAGAAACACGGCCTGATTATCCAGCGCCGGGTGACGGTGGGCCTGTAGCCAGTCCAGAATGATATGATCCCACGCAAACCCCTCCCCTTTCCAGACATCCTCCGCCAGATCAATAAAGAGCATCCAAGGCACCAGCAGGCCAAGCACATACAGGCCAATCACGGTCTGATGACGCCGTAGCCAGTGTTTTACTTTCTCTAATATTTGCGGAGAAGTCACTGCCAGTATTGAAAAAGCCGGTGCTGCCTAATATGCTACCGCGCAGCCCGGAGCTTATAATTAACCAGGATTAGGGGGCCAACGTTCACGGATTTTGAGTTGCTTATGGTTCAACGCTTTTATCATCTCTCCCGCTTGCTTGAATAAAGAATCACGCAGAAGAACAAATAAATATTTTTATTAGATAATATTTATGAAGTTTTTCAGGCATCCATGCACACCGATTAAACTACTTCTATATTTTCATTGATGGAAATGATCGATTTGCTTTCCCGGATCCAGACATTGGGCTATGCTCTGGATAAAGCGGCAGACGCAGCAGATACAGGGCGCAACAGCCCGCTGGAACAGGCCCGCGCTTTTCTGTTCACGCATCTGGCCCAGGAGCCGGTCCGCCCCCATCGGGCTGATGATGTGCTAGAGCTATTGGCTCCCTCGCCCCACAACCATTTAAACTGGGAGCAGCAGCGGGCGCTGGTGCTGGAGGGTCTGGCTATTCTGCGACAGGTGTTCCTGCGCAAAGCGCCCCTTAGCTATTCTACTTAACCTGCTACCAATAATACAAGCAGTTAGCTCTTTCCCTGCCAGGTGCTCTAGGTGCTAATGGACAGCTCATACGGCGTCCGTCACACTACTTCTATTCAAATCCTAACCAGATCCACGTTATGCGAGTTTTTGCCTTCCTGCTGGTCCTGCTATTCCTAGGTTTTGCCGCCGTACAATACAACGACCCCGACCCTTACCTCTGGATTCCGATTTACCTTTTTCCGGCTGTTATATCGGCCGTGATTTTTACCGGCCGGCGAGTACCACCCCTGCTACTGGCATTGGGGGCCATTGTCTTTTTGGTGTTTTCCTATTTTCAGTGGCCCGCACACTGGGAAGGAGTAGCGCTGAAAAATGGCATGAAAGACATCAATATTGAAGAAGGCCGCGAGGCGCTGGGATTGATAATTTGCGCAGCCGCTTTGTTGCTCTATTGGGTATACCTGACTAGGTTTAAAGTAAAAGCCCCTGAACACGTTGCCCATTAAGTATTGGCTCTTATTCCAGGCAAAAAAACCTCAGCTTATTCGCTTATTTCAGGCCCGTAAATGCGCTAGAATTACGTCAAACACGGCCGGCGCATCTATTGAATCCTGGGGCAACAACTGATGGCTGCGGCTCATCAGCAGCGGGCCTTCCGCAGGGGTTTCGGGCTCTCGTCCGTGGGAGCCTTTTATGAGGCTGGCATCCAGCGGAATGATGTCCATCAGCATCCGGAAACCCAGCTTTTTTCGCAGCAGCTTCAGGCCTATTTTGGGTTTCAGAAACCGGATAGTGGGGTTGGTGAACATCTCCACGGGGTCGTAGCCGGGCTTGCGGTGAATATCGACGATGCGGGCAAAATCCGGGGCCCGGGCATCATCCAGCCAATAGTAATACGTAAACCAGGCGCCCTTTTCAGCTACCGCAATCAGCTCGCCGGCACGGGCATGGTTTAGGTGGTGGGCGGCTTTTTCTTCGGGACCCAGCACCCTGTCCACGCCGGGCACTTTCTCCAGCAGCTCCCGCACGGCCGTTATTTTGGAAGGATCCTGAACGTAAATATGCGCCAGTTGGTGGTCGGCCAGGGCAAACGCCTGGCAGGTGCCGGCATCCAGCAGCTCCAGGCCCCGCTCCTCCCGAATGGAGAGGTAGCCGTTTTCCCGCAACACGCGGTTCAGATGCACCGGGCGGGAAACCTCAGCAATGCCGTACTCGGACAGAAAAATAACCTGCGCACCGGCGCTTTCAAAATAGGTGGCCAGGAGCTGGCACACCCCATCAATTTCCTGTAAATCGGTAGCTACTCTTTTATCCCCGGGGCCGTAGCGCTGGGCGTTATAATCAAGGTGCGGCAGGTAAACCAGCGTGAGCGTGGGGTGGTAGCGCTTATCGGTTTCGATGGCGGCCTCGGCAATCCATCGGCTGGAGTTGATGGTGGTGCGCGGGCCCCAGTATTCAAACAGCGGAAACGGGCCCAGCTTGGCTTCCAGCTGGGGGCGCAGCTCCATGGGATAGGTGTAGCAGTCGGGCATTTTGCGGCCATCGGCCAGGTACTGCGGGCGCGGGGTTACCACGTAATCGGCGGTGCTGTACATGGCATACCACCAGCAGATATTGGCGCAGGTGAAAGTGGGGTCCTCGGCTTTGGCAACGTCCCAGATTTTCGGGGCCTCTACCAGCCGGTTAGATTGCCGCCAAAACCTGGGCTCACACTCGTCGCGGAAATACCAGCCGTTGCCTACAATGCCGTGGTCCGTGGGCCACTTACCCGTAAGGTAGGTTGATTGCACCGAGCAGGTTACCGCGGGCAGCACATGACCGACGGAAACCATTTTTGCTTCTTCTGACCACCGCTTTAGAAAGGGCGTATGCTCCCCTATCAAAGCCGGGGTCAGTCCTACCACATCAATCACAACTGTTTTACGCATAGCAACTTACTTTCCAGTGTCGGTAGAATAAAGGCCGGGTTACCTGACTAGGTCAGCGTAACTTTGATTGGGCCGGAGGATGGCTTGGCCGCATTTTCCGGCTCTACAGCCTTCGCGGGAAGATGCTGCTGCACCCATTCCAGCTCCCGCGCAATGGAGGAAACCAGGTCCTGCTTGATATCCGGGGGCAACACTTCCCAGGTATAGGTTTCTACTTCTAAATAGCTGGTAATCGGCTGCGCAGCCAGTGCCCACAGCACTTTCAGGATTTCCGACTGGGTAGATTGCACCCGGTTATAACAGGCCAGAAACACCGGCACATGAAAATGGGAGCGCCACTCCCGGGCCTGCTCCTGCATGATATGTGGCAGAGCCTCCGGTAAATCGGCGTAGTGCGTGATGCTCTCGTCCTGGTTGCGCACTAGCACCTGATGCAGGTAGGTGGATTCGGCGAAGGCTTCGAACTCTTGGGTCAATTCCTGGCGCTCTTCTATTTCCAGGGGCAAATCGGCCTTAAGGGCTGCGCTAATCTGCACTCGGCCTACCTTGATATTCCGGGCGGCTAACCGCTCAAAAACTGTGGCCGGCTCCTCGTACACGAGGGCAAAGTGGCACACATCGTAGCACAGCTGCACGTGCTCGTAAACGGCCTGGGTTGCGCTTTCGGGGCTCAAACCTAACTGTTGTTGGAGGTGCCGGGAAACCTGGGGCAGCAGATATTGCTCATAGTAAGAGATAAATTCCGTTGAGTCTTCGAGCAGCCCATCCGGCTCGGGCTCGATATCCAGGTGTATGAGCCGGCCGGTTTGCTGCCGCAGGATAACAAGCTCTTCTACCAAGGTGGCCAGGTGCCGGGTGCTGGCCTGCAGCACCGCCTCGGTTTGCTGCGCATGGCCTGCCAGCCAGGGTTTGTATGACAAAGGAGAAGTGGAAATGCCTCCGTCCAGCCCATCCGGTAGTAACCCGGCCAATACCCGCGCCAGGCGCCTGGTGTACTCCAGCCGCGCCGGGGTTGTCCAGTCGGGCCGGTGCACCTCGTCTTTCACTGCTTCCCCGTGGAAGCTGCCAAAGGGAAACCCATTGATGATGGGCACATAGAGCTGGTGCTGGGTAAGCCAGGCTTTGAACTCTGCCAGCTGATCCGGCTGTACCAGTTCCCGGCTGGCTTCATCAGAGAGGCGCAGGCCCAAGGCAAACGTCGCATCCGGCGAAACCCGCTCCTTTACCGGCAGCACATACGTGCGCAGACTTTCGAAAACCTCCGCCCAGGTTTCTCCCGGATGAATGTTGGTGCAGTAGGTAAGATGATAGCCCTGCGGGATATTCATAGCTTTCGTGTGCTGCCGGTGAGATAAGATGGCGTGATGAGAGTGGCGGCGCCTGTTCAGCAAATGGCGGCGGGCTGATATTGCTGCAGCTGCCGCACGGATTCCACCAGCAGTGCATGGTCCATTTCGTGCACCTCTACGCCCCGACCAATTTCGTCGAGCAGCATCACCGTCAGCTGGCCCCCCAGATGCTCCCGGAACTCCTGCAGGCCCCGCAACAAGCTCTGCGGATGCGCGGCATCTTCTAGCTGCTCCGCCATTTCGGGCGCATAAAGTGCAAAACCCAGCGTGTAGATTACTTCTAAAATCTGCTCCAGCCCGGCACTGCTCAGGCGGCCCTGCAGGCAGGAATAGGTAGAGTCCAGCGCAATGCCAATGGCCACGGCTTCGCCGTGGCGTATCCGGTAGTGACTGAGCTGCTCCAGCTTATGCGCCGACCAATGGCCAAAATCAAGGGGGCGGGAAGAGCCCTGTTCGAAAGGGTCGCCGCCGGCAATGTGCTGCAGGTGCAATTCGGCGCAGCGGTGAATCAGGTGCTGCATGGTGGGCATGTGGCGCGCCGCAAGCCGGGAGGCATTTTCCTGAATGAAGCGAAAAAAGGCCGCATCCTTTATCAGCCCCACTTTCAGGGCTTCCGCAATGCCGCCCCGCCAGTCCCGGTCTTCCAGGGTCAGGAGAAACCGGGCATCGTTGAGGACGACGTAGGGCGGGGTGAAATTGCCCAGGAAGTTCTTCTTGCCGAAGGCGTTGACGCTGTTCTTCACGCCAATACCGGAATCATTCTGCGACAAAACCGTGGTGGGGATGCGGATGTGCCGGATGCCACGGTGCGCCACGGAGGCCACGTAGCCCACCAGGTCTAACACCGCGCCGCCGCCCAGCCCCACCACATAAGAATGCCGGTCGATATGATGAGTGTCCACGGCTTCCAGGAGCTGCTGAATAAGCGCGGGCTCATTTTTACACTGCTCGCCGCCGGGAATGATGGTGATGGGGCCACTCAGGCGCAACACGTCCGCATGAGCTTCCGCGTAGCGCAGAATCTCAGCTTCCAGCCCGGGGCAGTGGTCTACTACGCCGCTATCCAGCACAAAAAAAACCTTGCGGGGCCCTACTGTCCCATCCTGGCTCAGCACCTTAGCCAGCAGCGGGTTATCCGCCTGAAACAAGCCCTCGGTGAAGTGAACCGTGTAGGAGAAAGCAACCTGAAACTGCTGCTGCAAGGCACGAGTAGACATGGTGGCGGGCGGAATAGTGTGAGCGAAACAGGCAGCTAAGGCAGAAAAGCAGCGAATTAAAGGCGCTAGGTAACGGCAAACACCCGGGCCAGCAGCACCGATACCGGGAACAAAGCCAGCACAATGAGCCCGTACCACCAGCCGGCAAAGCCCGCGGCCAGCGTTGCATCCAGCAGTATGAGAGCCATGATGCCGGCTTTCACCGCCAGCCGAATATCCAGGGGCTTTAAGGAAGTAATGGCCCGAACCAGGGGCGGGAAAATGAGGTAGCAGAAGAAAGCCAGAAAAGGCAGGATATACAGGGCGTTAATTTGAGGTAAGCGCATCAGCACCAGCACGCTGCCAATCACCAGACTGTATAAACCCAACGACCCCAGCAGTATCCGTTTATCGCCCCCGTGCACCTCGCCCCGACTGATTGCCGTGATGGCCGCTATGTATACCACCGGCAGCAAAGCCAGGTACCAGTAAGCCGGTACCGCCGCGGGAATAGCGCTAAGCCCCAGCAACAGGTTGCCGCCCCGGCAGGCCCCCATATTCAGCGGACCCAGAATAGGCTGTTTCTTTCCGATGGCATCATACACCAAAGCCAGCAGCGCTACCAATGCCGCTATCAGGCCGCTGGTAGCGGAAACCTGGAAAGCTGCCACCACGCCGCCGGCCAGCAACAGGGTGCCCAGCAGCGTAGCGCTCAGGCGGCTGGCGGCACCGCTGGGAATAGGCCGCTCGGGGCGCTCCACCCGGTCCAGGTCCGCATCAAACACATCATTAAACACCACCCCCCCTCCATACAGGCCAATGGTAGCCGCAATCAGCCAGCCCAGTACGCGCAACTGCGGATGCTTAGATGCCTCCGCGCTGTCCTGCAATATCAGCTGCACGGAACCTGAGGCGGCAAAGCCCAGCAGGATATCCGCAATGGCCGTAATGATATTGGCGGGCCGCATGAGAATGAGGTGGGCAAAAAACCGGTTCATGGCCAAGGCTGCTAGCGGATGATAGTGGGGTCAGCCTCGATTTTGGGCGTTTGCCCGCCCCGCAGAATAGAGTTGCCGGAGTATCGGAGGCTCTGGTCAATCTGGCGGTCGGTGAGCCAGTCACTTTCCTGCATCTGTCCGCTTTGGCTGAATGCTGCCAGGGCATTCTGGTAGGTGACCAGCCGAACGGTTTCGGCCGGAATGCCGCGTTCCAGCATTAGCTGCGCGGTTTTGGGCACGGCCAGCGGGTCACTGATGCCCCAGTCGGCGGCGCTGTTGATGAAAATGCGCTCCGGGCCATAGTGCTTCACAATTTCCGTCATCCGCTCATTGCCCATCTTGGTGTGTGGGTAGATGGTGAAGGCGGCCCAGAAACCCCGCTCCAGCACATCCTGCACGGTTTCTTCGTTGTTGTGGTCCACGATAACCATAGCCGGATCCAGCCCGTGCTCCAGGGCTACCTCCATGCTGCGCAGGGTGCCTTTCTTTTTGTCCCGATGGGGCGTATGAATCTGCACAGGCAGGTTTACTTCCCGGGTCAGTTCCAGCTGCAGGCGGTAATATTTGTCCTCGGCCGCGGTCTGGTCGTCGTAGCCGATTTCGCCTATGCCCACCACGCCTTCCTTGCACACAAACAGCGGCAGCAGCTCCATCACCTCTTCGGCCAGGGCCTCGTTGTTGGCCTCTTTTGAGTTCAGGCCAATGGTGCAGTAGTGCTTAATCCCGAACTGGCTGGCCCGAAACCGCTCAAAGCCAATCAGGTGGCTGTAGTAATCGTGAAAGGTGCCCACCTGCGTCCGGGGCTGGCCCATCCAGAAGGCCGGCTCAATAACTGCCACCACCCCCGCCCGGCGCATAGCTTCATAATCATCGGTGGTGCGGGAGGTCATGTGCACATGGGGGTCGATAAAGAACATATGGCGGTGCGTTAGAGGGTTAAGACGGCGGAATACCAGTGCGATTTTTATAATTTTCAGGAAGCGTAAGCCTTTTCCCCGATGCTTTGCCAAGTGCAGGCTTCCGTTATAGTTGTTTTTATTTCGGGGTGCTGGCTGAGCAGTTCGCGGGCCATGGGCAGGTCGCTTTCCACCAATGTCAGGGCCGCAGCCTGGTTTTCCAGCGTATTGGAGCTTAGCAGCAGCCGCTGGATATCCGGTATATTATTCACGGTGAGGTGCGGACTTACTAGGCGCCACACCTCCGGCGAAAGCGTGCGGCCGGCAGCCCACCGCTCGTGGGCGTAATCCACCAGCATCTGGGCCAGGGCAGCGTTGTGGCGTTGGTCCAGGCCGTATATCTGGTGCAGAGGGCGCACGTTAAACACCGCTTTCAGAATCATCTGATTCCAGGCTTCAGTAGGCAGGTAGTCGTGGGGATAGGGGTTGTTCAGCGCAATGGCG
Source organism: Hymenobacter sp. DG25A (assembly GCF_001280305.1). NCBI lineage: Bacteria > Pseudomonadati > Bacteroidota > Cytophagia > Cytophagales > Hymenobacteraceae > Hymenobacter > Hymenobacter erythromyxa. The sequence goes on from NZ_CP012623.1 coordinate 2,032,943, forward strand.
TCGAACACCTGCGTCATGGTGGTGCGCACACCTTCGGCGGCGCGCTTCATGTGGGTTTCCGGGTAGGGTAAAAGCGGGAGAGCCGCGTAGAGCGTAGTTAATTCACTCAGGTCGGCTGCCGTGAAAAGCCGGTTTAGCAGGGCCGTGTAGTCGGTGGGGGTTTGGTGAGGGGCCCGCAACAGGAGCAATGTGCGCACGGCCTGATCCACAGTCCAGTGGCGTGGGTGGAAGCCGGGTCTCAGCTGCCGGGCCTGCTCCAGCTCTTCAGCCGATAGATTCAGAGAAGCTTTGCCCACAAAACGGGGTGCCACGCTGAAAGCCAAATAAAACTCTTTATCGGAGGCTTCGCTATCCAGCTGGTTTTTAAGCCAGGCCAAGGCGGCATCCGGTAGTCGGGCCGTCAGAAAAGTCAGTAGGTAAGTTTGATAAGCTTCTAATGGCATGGCTCCTGCTGCATAAAGATTGAAAACGGAGAGCATCTGCATTCTCAGGAGGCTACTCTAATGTCCCTTGCCCTCCTTTACAAATTCTCATTTATCGGCCTATAAGCATTGTTTGCAATGGCTTATTGACTGATATTCAATTATACCCACACTATACAAGGCCAGTAAATTAATATTTTAAATTATTATAATCATATATTTTTAATCTTTTTTCGATAATAATTTTAAATTTTAGAAGAGCATAAGATAAAGGTAGAAGAGCATAAGATAAAGGCTCACATTGGCTGATTTCTGTTTACTGCTTAAGAAATGTTTAAACGTTACTTCAACTCCCACCCTCTTACTTCAATTCGCACGCGTAATTCCCTTGAAACCAGTCTAGCGTGCAGGTAAGGCATGGAGTATGCCGAAAGGCAGGACATACAGCAAAATATCCGTCATACTGAGCGCGGCAGAGGCTACCCCTCAAAAGCTGTTATCCTGAGCTTGGCGAAGGACCTTCTCCCGTTAAAACGACTATCGTAACCACGACTCGTTCAAATGATAGAAGACCCTTTGCCAAGCTTAGGATGACAGATGCTATGGCCAAAAAGGCACGCGGGGTGCTTCAATTCGCAGAGTTTTCAGGCCCCAGTACACTAAGCCGCAGCTTCCACGGGTAAGCTGCTGGTACTTGGAACTTCAACCCTGGCCGCGCGCAGGGCCAGGAGCAGTGCCCCGGTGGGCAGCAGCAGCGTTGCCAGCAACAGTATACTATGATAAGCCGGGATAAAACTCCAGTCGAGCCAGAGCATGGTGCCCTGCAGAAACAGCAGCAGCTCCGTCAACAGGAAGCCGGCCAGCAAAAGCCAGGCACCCAGCCGGGCCGACCGGCCTTGTAGTGAAATTAGCCCTTGCTGGTGCAGCAGGGCAAGCAGCGTGAGCGTGGTAGCGCCCAGCGTAATAAGGTGCACAAACCCAATAACATAGTTGCGCACCGTAAACGACATAATGGCCACGTAAGGTACTGCCACGGCCGCGTGCACCATGGCTTTAAAGGCCAGGGAGCCAATACCAAAGGCCCACAGCCCCCGCAAAAGCGGTGAAAGCGGAGCCATAAGCTGCCGCAGAGCCGGCCACACGGCCCGCAGCCACTGCACCACGCCCAGCAGCTGCAGCACTACGCCCAGGGCCGTAACGGCATAAATAGCAGGGTGCCGCTCGGCCCAAGCCACGGCCAGCCCATACGTAGGCAAAAGACTGATTATTAATAAAATAAACGCCTGCCGCAGGCGGGCACGGTCCAGCGGCAGCTGCTGCTTTTCCAGGTAGGCCACCACCAGCCCCAGCGTGCCGAACATAAACCAGCCATTGAGCTGCCCGTGCAGAAAAAACTGAATAGCCAGGTAAAACAGCGTCATGTTGGGCGGCCTTGATGCCATAATAGCCCCCAACGCCCACAGGCCCACCGTAGAAAGCACAATACTGCCCAGGCCCGCCAGCAGGTAAGGCAGGGCGGCCCAGCCGGCCAGCTTTCGGCGCAGATCGGGCCAGAGTAGCGCCACCGCCACATAAGAAAGCACCACGTGCAGCGAGGTAGCCATAATGGAGCTAGTGGAATAGCCTTGCAGCGCAAACAGCACAAAAATGGCTACAACGGTAAGCTGCGTGGCCCAGAATAAGTAGGTATAGGCCCGCCGCTCGGGGCCGGCCAGCATCACGTAGCCCGTAAACAGCACCAGATACACCCAACCTAGCATGGCCCCGTGGCTATGGGCGTGCATGATGTTGCGGTACTCCACGCCCGGCACTTCCCACAGGAAGATATAGCGCATCAGAGCCCCCAGCAGAGCCGCCACGGTTAGATTGATAAGCGCAAGCTGTATCCACTGACGGGCCGGCGGCCAGGAAACGGGCGGTGAAATCATGCGGGCGGGGCGGGTTAGAGATAGTAGTTGCAAAAATATTTTATTCCTAAGGCCCAGTTTATGATTTCTGTCATAAAAAGCCGCCGCAGAGAACAATAGCTTTGACGAATTCGGGAAGGTGCTTTCGCCTCCATTTGCTGATTTCATTCACTGCAAAGCCTATTTCTGCTCTCTTATGCCCCCTGCCGGCTATACAGCCCAATCAGACCACCACTTCTCTCCCTGCCGGAAGGCAACGGTTTATAGGAATTAGTTGATTAATGTAGATTTCTTCCGAAAAAAGTATAGGTTCATTAACCGCTGGTTGATTACCCGTTTTGCCGGAGAATTCACAATTCCCTTTTTTCTATAAAAGCCCCGCCTGGCACCCAGCGAAGCAACAAGCTAGTACGGGCAGCCGGGCAATTATACCTCTATCGACTTTCCTGATTTCCATCCTTTCACTCTTTCCCAATCTATTATCCCATGGTATTTTTAACAAACACCTCCTCGGTTCGCTCGCTGGTGCTGGCGGCCGCTATCCTCACGGGGGCCGCTACCTTCAGCGCCTGTGGTGGCAATGAAAAGCCCGCTGAGGAAGCCACCACCAGCGAGGGCAACATTTATGAGTCGGAGGCCGGCAAAGAGGCTATGGCCAAGGCCGATGCCGAAAAGGCGGGCGGCGAGATTTTCACCGCAGAGCAAATAAAGCTGAGCCCCACCGTGGATAAGGCCATGGCCGCCAAAGGCAAGGGCCTGGCTGAGCTGAAATGTCAGTCGTGCCACAGCATGGGCGAGAACCGCGTGGTAGGACCCGGCTGGGCCAATATTACGGAGCGCCGCAAGCCGGAGTGGATTATGAACATGGTAGTACACACCGATAAAATGCTGGAAACCGACCCCGAGGCCCAGAAAATGTTGGAGCAGTGCCTGGTGCGCATGCCGAACCAGGGCCTCTCGGAAACGGAAGGCCGCGAGGTGCTGGAGTACATGCGCACGCTGGTAGCCAAGAAATAACGATTCCCTTGTGGGTGCCCTTCCGGCTTACCGGGCCCGCCAGGCCTTCAGCAGGAAGGGCGCCTTTGGGAATTTACGGTGGTGCTGGTTCGCAGGCATATCCATGGTAAGTTCTTCCCCTCTCAAATTCACAGACACCATTGTATGCCCTTCAACATAGAACTTCCCAAAGCCCGCATCAGCCTCCTGGCTACGGCTCTTTCCGCTTCCACACTTCTGTTTTCCTGTCAGGAAAGCGGCAAGGCCAGTGATACCGACAAGAATGTAGTGCATCTGAACGCCCCGCTTACCGGCACCGTAACGGCTGAACTCACCGATGCCCCGCTGGTGCCCAAGCCCCTCACCTACAACACCCCCAAAAAGGTAATAGTAGAGCTGGAGGTGATTGAGAAAGTAATGAAGATTTCCGACGAAACGGAATACACTTTCTGGACCTTCGGGGGCCACGTACCCGGCAAATTCATTCGGGTGCGGGTAGGCGACCTGGTCGATTTCACCCTGAAAAATGCCCCTAACAGTAAAGTAGTCCACAACATTGACCTGCATGCAGTAAACGGGCCCGGCGGCGGGGCCGAAGCCACGAGTACGGCTCCGGGGCAAAGCTCCAACTTTCAGTTTCGGGTGCTGCAGCCCGGCCTCTATGTGTACCACTGCGCTACCGGCCCCGTGGGCATGCACATTGCCAACGGTATGTACGGTATGATTCTGGTGGAGCCCGCCGAGGGCCTGCCTAAAGTAGACCGGGAGTTTTACCTGATGCAGGGCGACTTCTACACCAAAGGCAAGTTTGAGGAAAAAGGCCTGCAAGGCTTTGATGAAGAAAAAGCCATAAAGGAGCAAGCCGACTATGTGCTGTTTAATGGCCGCGTACGCTCTACCACCGGTAAAAATGCCCTGCAGGCCAACGTGGGCGAAACCGTGCGGCTGTTTGTGGGGAATGGCGGGCCCAACCTGGTTTCCTCCTTCCACGCCATTGGCGAGATATTCGACAACGTGTACATGGAAGGCGGCGCGGCCGTGAACCATAACGTGCAAACCACGCTGATTCCGGCCGGTGGCTCCAGCATCGTAGAAATGTCGTTGCAGGTGCCGGGGGTGCTGAACCTGGTAGACCACTCTATCTACCGGGCGTTCAACAAAGGCGCCATTGCCCAGATTAAAGTAAGCGGCAAAGAAAACCCGGCGGTTTTCAAGTCGAATAAGTAAGCGGTTTGGCCCGGTTGAAGCAGTTGGTGCTATGGAGCGCATGAAGCATTTTCTTTTTCTGGTTCTACTGCTCACTGTTTCGGCCGGGGCTCTGGCGCATCCTGGTGCGCCTAAGGAAAAGCCCATGCATACCGTGCCGAAGGGCGTATATGAGCCTTTTTACCGCACGGCTACAACCCGTCCCGTGCCGGTAGCCGCTTTTCGGCTGGAGGAGTATGCCGTGACCAATGCAGAGTTTATTGCGTTTGTGAAGAAGAATCCGGCCTGGCGCCGGTCCCGGGTAAACCATCTTTTCGCTGACAAAAATTACCTGCTTCATTGGGCCTCTGATACCACCCTGGGCCCGGCCAATGCGCGGCTGCTGCAGGCGCCAGTGGTCAGCGTTTCGTGGTTTGCCGCGCAGGCTTACTGCCGGTGGAAAGGCAAACGCCTGCCCACCGTGGCGGAGTGGGAATACGCCGGCAACGGCAAGCCCCGCAACATCCGCTTTGCCTCCCTCACCGAGTATATTCTGGACTGGTACAAACGGCCCAACCCGGCAGTGCTGCCTCCCGTGAAGTCTACCTATGTCAACCAGTATGGCCTGTATGATATGCACGGCCTGATCTGGGAATGGACCTTCGACTTCAACAGCTTTGTGGGCTCCACCGACTCCCGAGGTAATACCACCGACGAAGTGCAGGCATTCTGTGCTGCCGGCGCCCTCAATGTGAAAGACAAAACCGATTACGCCGGCTATATGCGCTTTGGCTACCGGGGCAGCTTAAAAGGCAACTTCTGCATCCAGAACCTGGGCTTCCGCTGCGCCAAAAGCATTTAACATGAAACAAACCATCCGGCTGGCGTTGGCACTTCTGCTTCTTGCCAGCTGCAGCCCTAATAAGGAAGAGGCCACCGTGCAGTTGGCCACCACTCCGACGGCCCAGCCAGCGGCAGCGCTGCCTCAGGAAAGCGTGTACCAGCTGCCTGACACTTTCCAGACCCAGGATAAAAAGCCGTTGGTGCTGACGGCACTGGCCGGTAAGCCCACCGTGCTGGCCATGGTTTTTACCAATTGTGGCTACGCCTGCCCCCGCCTCACCGATGATATGAAAGCCATAGAAGCAAAGCTACCGGCAGATGCCGGCCGCATCAACTATGTGCTGGTGAGCTTTGATGTGGCCCGCGACACGGCCGAGCAGCTGAAAAAGTATGCTACCGATAAAGAGCTGGGCAAAAACTGGGTGCTGCTCCACGGGCCGGAAGAGGCGGTACGCACTTTATCGGTGCTGCTGAATGTGCAGTATGAGAAAAATGCCGACGGCAATTTCTCGCACGCCAACAAAATACTCGTGCTGGATAAAAACGGCGTGCCGCGCTTCCATCAGGAAGGCTTGGGCGTAAATCCGGACGAAACCATCCGGCAGATCAAAACCCTGCTGAACTGAGCAGAAAGGGGCGTAATATATATGGTGTTTTGGCACCTTCCAAATGCGGGCACCGGCATTTCGGAATGTATTCTGGGAGTATGATGTAAGTCATATACTGGGGAGCCACGGCCGCCGTATTCTTGTAGCGCCCACCGGAGCTGCCGACCAGCCGGTTGGCTTTCCCCGCACCCCTGCCCTAGCTGCCTTCATGATGGAAAACACCACCTTATCCGACATCAACACCCAGGAAGATATCCGCCGGTTGATAGATGCCTTTTACACCTTAGTCCGTCAGGATGCGCTGCTCGGCCCCGTTTTCGCCGTCCGCATTCCCGATGGCCACTGGCCCACCCACCTCGATACCATGACGCGCTTCTGGACGGCCGCACTCCTGGCGCAGCCGGCCGGCTACCGCGGCAACCCTGGCGCCAAGCACCTGTACCTGCCCATCGAGAAAGAGCACTTCCAGCGTTGGCTTCAGCTTTTCGGGCACACTGTTGATGAAATGTTTGTCGGGGATAATGCCAACGAAATCAAGCTGCGCGCCCTGAAAATGGGCGAATTATTTCAGGCCAAGATGGCCATGGCCCGCCAGGGTGGCCTTTCCATTCTATAATTTATTCCTCCTTGCTATGGATACCATGACCACAGTTTCTGAAGTATTAACTCTGCTTAAAAAGGAAGGCTATACCGTTGATTTTAACCTGACCGACAGCTGCCTGCTGTGCCACGGCAACTCCCTGCAGCTGCACCCGGATGAGTTTCTGGTAGATAAGCACTACCGCTTTGAAGGGCTTTCCGACCCGGGCGATGAAGCCGTGGTGTATGCCATTTCCTCCGCCAAGCACCAGGTAAAAGGCACTTTAGTAAATGGCTACGGCATGTACAGCGAAACCATGACCGATGACTTGGTAAAAGCCCTGCGGGAGAAAGCCCCGGCTGTTAGCCCCGTAACTGCCGAAAAATCTAACGAGGCCACGCCCCAGCGCCCGGCCGGCAGCCGCGTACTCAATGCGCCCCTGGTTACCCTGGACCTGACCAAGGCCCGGGAGCAGATAAAGCAGGAGCCCGCCTGGCAAACCAGTGACCGGAATGCCCTCACGCTCTTTAAATCCGATGGAATGCGCTTGGTTCTGATGGCGCTGCATGAGGGCGCTACGCTAAAAACCCATACTGCCCCCGGCATTATCAGCGTGCAGGTACTGGAAGGCCTCCTGGATTTCCGCACGGCCGCGCAGGCAGTAGAGTTGGGGCCCGGGGAGCTTCTGACGCTACAGGCGGGTATCCCGCATCGGGTGGAGGCGCTGGAGGAGTCTGTCTTCCTGCTGACTCTGGGTAGATAAAGCGGTAAGCTATAAGCGTAATGATTTCCGCTTACGGATATAAACAGGCCGGCTTATGGCTGCATCCACGTCATGCATTTCCACACCAAAACATGATAACAAGCTAGCAGCAGTCCTTTACCGCCTTAAACCAGATGCACCTTTATAGATACCGGATGATGATTTAAAGAGTAACGTCAGGAGATATACTTTCTGCCGCTCAAGCTCTATTTAGATTAATTTTAAATAGAGCTTGCACAGGGAGAAAAGAGCGCATAATTTTGCATTGTTTAAAAACATTCCAAATAACGCGCCTCTCCTCTTTATGCGTAAGCCTGCTGTCCTAATCCTCGCTTCACTCGCCGCTGCCTTCTCTTTTAGCTCCTGCGACAACGATTCCAAGAAGGAAGACCCCACGCCCCAATACGACATTCCGACGACCTACAATTTTCAGAATGCCAGCTACTCCGGCCAGCAGACGCGCATAGCCATGCTGGATGAGATAGGTGCTTACATTAAAACCGGCAACACCGGCGCTATTCTGGATGCCCAGCAGCTGAAGGACATGTACGCCAACGTAAACAACCGGTTTTCTACCACCGCGCTGAACACCTCGGGCAAGCAGCTGAAAGACAAAACCCTGTCTACGGTGCGGGCCGAGTACGAAGGCTACTTTGATGGCGTAGCCACAGCCAGCCTGATGGGCACAATGCCCGCCATGAACGGCCACGCCGGTATCCTGACCTCTACCGATGGCACCAAAAAATACCTGGTAGATGCCAATGGCATAGAGCTGGGTCAGCTGATTTCGAAGGGCCTGATGGGCGCTGTGTTCTTCAACCAGGCCGTGGAGGGCTACCTCACCGAGGAAAAAATTGGCAATGCCGTAGACAACACCACGGTAACGGCCGGCGAAGGCACTGCTATGGAGCACCACTGGGATGAAGCCTTCGGCTATTTTGGAGCACCCATTGACTTCCCAACCAACGTAACCGGCCTGAAATACTGGTCTAACTACAGCAACCAGGTAAACCCCGCGCTGGGCTCCAACAAAACCATGATGGATGCCTTCCTGAAAGGCCGTGCCGCCATCAGCAACAAGGACATGAAGGGCAAGAGCGAGGCCGCCGCAGCGCTGCGCACGGAATGGGAACGGGTAGTCGCCGCCTCGGCCATTCATGAGCTGAACGCCGCCAAAGGCGTAGTAGCGGACCAGGCTCTGAAAAGCCACTACCTCTCCGAGGCCCGGGGCTTTGTGAAGAGCCTGCAGTACAAGTCGGACCGCCGCATCAGCGACGCCACCCACGGCCAGGTGCTGGCCAAAATCGGCACAAACCTCTACAACACCACCGGCGCCGATATCGCAGCTGCTATTGATCTGTTGAGCACGGCCTATGGCTTTGACCCTATTAAAGGGCAGATCTAGAATTCCAGAATTATTGCTGCTTTACTTTTGTCTGCAACAGGAAGCAGCCGTTGCGCCTCACGCAGGTGTAACGGCTGCCTTTCGCTTTCTCAACTACAGACTATGTTCCAAGGAAAAACGCTGGTAACCGCTTCGGCCCTCTGCCTGGCCCTGCTGGCTGGCTGCGATTCTAAAGAGGAAACCACCCCGGCTTCTGAGTACGACCGCGCGGCCATGCTCACCAACTATAGCAACAACCTCATTGTGCCGGGCTATTCCGCCCTCAGCACGGAGGCCACCCAGCTGAAGGCCGCGGTGGATGCGTTTGTGGCCGCCCCCACGGAAGCAACCCTGGCCAGCGCCCGCGCCGAGCTGCAGCAGGCCTACACCGCTTGGCAAACCGTGAGCGGCTACGAGTTTGGGCCGGCAGAGCAGCAAATGCTGCGCACCAGCCTGAACATTTACCCCACCACTACCAGCACCGTAGAGAGCAATATCTCCTCGGGCACTTATGATCTGGAAGCCTCCGCCAATCTCTCGGCCAAAGGCTTCCCGGCGGTGGATTACCTGTTGTATTCTGATGCCAGCGCCACGGCCGTGCTGGCCCGCTTCGTAGCGCAGCCCAACCGGGGCCGCTATCTGCAGGATCTGGCCTCCAACATTCAAACCAAAGCCACGGCAGCCAGTACCGGCTGGCAGGGCTATGCCTCCACTTTTCAGAAGTCGGAAGGCACGGCGGTAGGTTCGGCAGTGGGCAACCTGGTTAATCAGCTGAATTCGGATATTGATATGACCAAGCGCGCCAAGGTGGGTATTCCCTCGGGCCGCTTTACAGCCGGCACCGCGCAGCCAACCAAAGTAGAAGCGTATTACAGCGGCCTTTCCCTGCCACTGCTGAAGACCACGCTGCAGGCCGAAAAAGCCCTCTTCCTGGGTCAGAATGCTGCTGGCACTAACGGATTGGGCCTGGATGACTACCTGGACCACGTAGGTGCCAAATACAACAACGAGGCACTTTCCACGGCTATTTCCAGGAAGTTTGACGAGGCCATTGCCGCCACGGATGCCGTGCAGGGTCCCCTCTCGCAGGCCGTCACTACCCAGCCCCAGGCCGTGGGTGCGGTGTACCAGAAGCTGCAGGAGCTGATTGTACTTACCAAAACCGACATGCCGGCGGCCCTGGGGGTTTCCATCACCTACACCGATAACGACGGCGACTAAGCCTTTCCCTTTTACCCTTTCGCATGCTGCGTAAGCTTACTGCTACCTTAAGCCAACCTGTATCGGCGGCGCCCCTGGCGGTGTTCCGGCTGATCTTTGGGGGAATGCTGCTGGCTAGCATTGTGCGGTTTGTGCTGAAAGGCTGGGTAACGGATCTGTACGTTAAGCCGCAGTTTTACTTTCCTTACTACGGCTTTGAATGGGTGCGCCCGCTGGGCAGCGTGGGCATGCATCTGCTGTTTGGGCTGATGGCCCTCTCGGCTTTGGGGCTGATGCTGGGGTTGTTTTACCGCTGGTCGGCGGTGCTGTTCTTTCTCAGCTTCACGTATGTGGAGCTCATTGACAAGAGCAACTACCTCAACCACTACTACTTTGTATCGGTAGTGGCGTTTTTGCTGATCTGGGTGCCGGCCGGGCGGCATTTCTCGCTCGATGCCTGGCGCCGGCCTGGCCAGTGGGTCAGCCACGTGCCGCGCTGGACCATCCTCATTTTTCAGGCGCAGCTGGGGCTGGTGTACTTCTACGCCGGCCTGGCCAAGCTCAACTCCGACTGGCTGCTGGAGGCCATGCCTCTGCGCTACTGGCTGCCCGCGCACACGGGCGTGCCCATCATCGGGCCCCTGTTCGATTACCTGTGGGTGGCGTACGTGTTCAGCTGGTTTGGCGCCCTCTACGACCTCACCATTCCTTTCTTTCTGATGCAGCGCCGCACCCGGCTGCTGGCCTACGCCACCGTGGTGGTGTTTCATGTGCTCACGGCGGTGCTGTTCCAGATTGGCATGTTCCCCTACATTATGATGGTGAGCACGCTGATTTTCTTTTCGGCTGAATTCCACGAGCGGGTGCTGCATCTGCTGCGCCGGCTTATCCGGCTGCCGGACCTCCCGCAGGCGTTTACACCCCGTGCTGTCACCGGCCTTCACCCGGCGCTGCTGGCCCTGCTGGGGCTGCACTTTCTGATACAGGTGCTGGTGCCGTGGCGCTTTGCGCTTTACCCCGGCAAGCTATTCTGGACGGAGCAGGGCTACCGCTTTTCCTGGCGCGTGATGCTGATGGAGAAAACCGGCACAGCTTTCTTTTATGTGCGCGACCCGCGCACCGGCCACGAAACCGAAATTCATAACCGCCGCTTTCTCACCGTGAATCAGGAGAAAATGGTGGCCACGCAGCCCGATATGCTCCTGCAATACGCGCAGATACTCCGCCGTGAGTACCAGCGCAAGGGCATCCCAAATCCGCAGGTGCGCGCCGAGGTGTACGCCAGCCTGAACGGTCAAAGCTCGCGCCTGCTCATCGACCCTTCCGTTGATCTGGCCGCCCTGCAGGATGGGTTTGCGCCCAAAGCCTGGATTCTTCCCTTCGATCAGCCTACGGCCCCTACGCCTATCGTTGGGCAGAACTAACGCTATGTACCGCATTTTTCTTTTGTTGTTTCTGGGGCTGAGTCTGGCTTCGGCCTCGTTCGCCCAGACCTTCTCTATTACCGGGCGCGTTACAAATGCAGAAACCGGCCAGCCCGTGGCCCAGGCCGAAGTGCTCCTGACCGGCACCTCCCGCATTGTTTCCACCGATGTGCAGGGCAACTTCCAATTTGACGAGCTACCGGCCGGCAGCTACGTGCTGACGGCCTTCGCCGCCAGGCTCACCAGCCTGACCCTGCCCGTGAATATTGCCACGGATAACGCCACGCTGAACTTTGCGCTGGCGCCCCTGCGGGTAACTACCGCCGAGGTGAAAGTGGAAGGCGAGCGGGACAAGAGCTTTGGCATCCGACGGCTGGGCTCCGTGGAAGGCGCGGCCATTTACGAAGCCAAGAAAACCGAAGTGGTGGAGCTGGCGGGCGTTACGGCCAACCTGGCCACCAACAACAGCCGGCAGGTGTTTGCCAAAGTGGCGGGCCTCAATATTTGGGAAAGCGACGGAGGCGGGCTGCAGCTGGGCATTGGCGGCCGTGGCCTCAGCCCCAACCGCACCGCCAACTTCAACACCCGCCAGAATGGCTACGATATTTCGGCCGATGCCCTGGGCTATCCGGAAAGCTACTACACGCCGCCCACGGAGGCGCTGGACCGCATTGAGGTAGTGCGCGGGGCGGCTTCCCTGCAGTATGGCACCCAGTTTGGCGGTATGCTCAACTTCGTGATGAAGCACGGTACCGAGGACAAGCCCCTGGAGGTTACCTCCCGCCAGACGGTGGGCTCTTTTGGGTTCTTTAACACCTTCAACAGCCTGGGCGGCACCAGCGGCAAGCTGAACTACTACGGCTTCTACCAGTACAAGCGCGGCAACGGCTGGCGCCCCAACTCCGATTTTGACGTGCACACGGCCTACGGCGCCCTACGCTACGATGCCTCTGCCTGCCTGAAGCTGGGGCTGGAATACACCTTTATGAACTACCTGGCCCAGCAGCCCGGCGGCCTCACCGATGCCGATTTTGCCGCCGATGCGCGGCAGTCCAAGCGGGAGCGGAACTGGTTTCGGGTGAACTGGAATCTGCTGGCTCTCACGGCCGACTACCAGCTGGGCGAGCATACAAAGCTGAACGTGCGCAATTTCGGGCTGTTTGCCGAGCGGGATGCCTTGGGCTACCTGGAGAAAATCAACCGCCCCGACCCGTTGCAGGAGCGGCTGCTGCTGATTGACCAGTTCCGCAACTTCGGCAACGAAACGCGGCTGATTCACCGCTATGCCTTCCTCAAATCCTTCTCCACGGCTCTGGTGGGCCTGCGCTACTACCACGGCTTTACGGACCAAAAGCAGGGCAATGGCTCCGCGGCCGCTGATGCCGACTTCCGCTACTACCCCAACAACGGCGACCCTAGTCTTTCCGCCTTTCAGTACCCCAGCCGCAACCTGTCGCTGTTCGCCGAAAACGTATTTAACCTCACCGAGAAGCTGAGCGTAACGCCCGGCATTCGGTATGAGTGGATCCGGACGCGCGCGCAGGGCCGCTATGATGTGGTAAACCGCGACCTGGCCGGCAATATCCTGTACCAGGAGCGCATTCCGGAAAACCGCACCAACACGCGCGGACTGGCTCTTCTGGGCCTGGGCATCAGCTTTAAGCCCAGTGAGAAGCTGGAGGTATACGGCAACTTCTCGCAGAATTACCGCGCCATCAATTTCAACGATATGCGCGTGGTGAACTCCAACATTCGTATTGATCCGCAGCTGCAGGACGAGAAAGGCTACAGCGCCGACCTGGGCGTGCGCGGCGGCACGGCCGGCCTGTTCAGCTACGATGTGAGCCTGTTTAATCTGGTGTATGATAACCGTATTGGTCTGCAGCCCGCTAAAGACACCGTGCTGTTTACCAACTACCTGCTGCGCACCAACATTGGCCGCTCCCGCAACCGCGGCCTGGAGACGTTTGTAGAGGCCGATGTGCTGCGCCTGCTTTACGGCGCCGAGCACCGCACGGGCTTGTCTGTCTTCTCCAACGTGACGCTGGTAGATGCCCGTTACCAGATTGACAACGAGCTGTTCCGGAACAAGAAAGTGGAGCTGGCCCCCAGTCTGATTGCCAAAGCCGGCGCTGCACTCAAGCGGGACCAACTGCGCCTCGCCTACCAGTATGCCTACACCTCCCAGCAGTTCAGCGACGCGACCAACAGCATCCTGGAGCCCACGGCCGTGTTTGGCCGCATTCCGGCCTATTGGGTGATGGACCTTTCCGGCAGCTACAGCTACAAGTTTCTAACGCTGGAAACCGGCATCAACAACCTCACCGACCGACGCTATTTCACGCGCCGCGCTACGGCCTACCCCGGCCCCGGCATTATCCCCGCCGATGGCCGCAGCTTCTATCTAACACTGCAGGTGCGCCTGCCGCAGTAGTACTTCGGCTGATAGGCGCTTATGTAGGTCGGGGGCACATTCACCGTACTTCACTGCCCGATGATGAGGCTTGCTTCTATGCTTGCAAGGATAAGTGTGGCCCTACCAGGCGTACCTGTTCATGAGCAGAGGACAGCCGAGGTTTAAATATGGTTTTTACAAATAAAAATATAATTATACAAGCTCAACTAATTTAGAATATCGGAATAGGTGATTTTCATTTTCATTTTGCCAATTTTTACACTAATCCATAAATAATTGTTAATATAATTATGACATAAATATATATGCCATATTTTTTATTTGTAACTTTATAATCAATCAACGCTCTAGTACTACTTTTTACAGTCCATTAAGGTTAACCCCCTAATTTTTTACAGTACCTCTTACATCTATTTGGAGGATATTAAAACCTCTATCTGTCCATACAAAGTACGTATGGCTTGGCCCTTAGTATCAGATACACACCTACAACCCCTTTTTTCTAGTTTACCCGCCCGCATCCTTACAGGAGGCATACGTTTTCTGTGTGCCTACCGCGTCCCGTAGCCTTTTTATCTAGCCGGCTACCCCTCTATCCCCCCTCTTCCTGATCTACCCTAAGGTCCCCGCAAAACCGGGGTATAAGATTCTCTTGTGCCAATTGCACAACAGGGGTAGAATCCTATTGCTATTTCTAAACCTATTGTACCATGGAAACATCTGTAAACACAACTACACGTTGTCCGCTTTTTCAGGCTTTTCAGTTCTCCATTTTCATTCAATTTATCACCCTACTTTTAAATCGAAATTCCCGCAATTACTCTTTTGCAGCGCTGCTGCTAAAACATGTTCTGATTGGTATTTTCAGCTTTACTATTTCAGCCGCCTGGGCTCAAACCAGCAATGCCATTGTAACGGAAAACAGCAAGCCCGGCAATCCGGAATCGGAATGGCAGATTAGTGGGGCTGGTGATTTATCCATTCAGGGCTTTGCTACGGACATCAGCTATAATAAAGGCGACCTGGCCCATTTTAAGGTAAAAACCGATGCCAGCAGCTATACTATAAACATCTATCGATTAGGCTATTACCAGGGCAACGGGGCGCGGCTGCAAGGCACCGTGGCAGTGGCTGCCGCTCAAAGTCAACCACTCTGCGTAACCGACCCCAACACGGGCCTGCTGGACTGCGGCAACTGGGCGGAGTCGGCTAGCTGGCAGATTCCCAGTGATGCTGTTTCCGGGGTGTATATCGCCAGGCTCACCCGCTCCGATACGAAGGGTGCCAGCCATATGGTTTTTATTGTGCGGGATGATGCCGGCAGCTCCGATCTGTTGTTTCAGACCTCGGATGCTACCTGGCAGGCCTACAACATCTACGGCGACACGAATAACAACGGTAAGAGCCTGTACGCCGCTACTTCCGGGAGCAAGGCGTCCAAAGTCAGCTATAACCGCCCCTTCGTAACCCGCAACGGCGGCGGAGGCGGCGGCGCGGCCGAAGACTGGCTTTTCAACGCCGAATACCCCATGATTCGCTGGCTGGAGGCCAACGGCTACGATGTTAGCTACTTTACGAACGTAGATACCGACCGGAAAGGAAGCCTCATTACCCGCCACAAAGTGTTTATGTCGGTGGGGCACGATGAGTATTGGTCGGGCACGGCGCGGGCCAACGTAGAGGCCGCCCGCAATGCCGGCAAGCACCTGGCTTTTTTCAGCGGCAACGAAGTTTACTGGAAAACCCGCTGGGAAGCCAGTAATGGCCAAACTCACCGCACGCTGGTTTGCTATAAAGAAGGCACCCAGGGCGAAAACGTCTGCGGCACTAAGTGCGACCCCAGCCCGGAATGGACGGGCCTGTGGCGGGACGGCTGCAGCTTTACCAGCGCCGGCGGCTGCCGGCCGGAGAATGCGCTGACCGGCCAGATCAGCTGGACCGAAGCCAGCGGGCCCATTACCGTGCCGGCCAGCTATAAAAACCTGCGCTTCTGGCGCAACACCAGTGTGGCCTCGCTCAGCAACGGCGCCACCGCCAGCTTCACCGATGGCACCATTGGCTATGAGTGGGACCCGGAGCAGGAAGAATACCGCAGCTCCTACCCCGCCGGCCGCATATTGCTTTCTCAGACCGAGCTGAACGGTAAAACCCACCACCTTTCCCTTTACAAGCACAGCAGTGGCGCCCTGGTTTTTGGTGCCGGCACCGTGCAGTGGTCGTGGGGTCTGGACAGCAACCACGACCGGGGCAGCGCCGCCCCCAACACTGCCATGCGGCAGGCCACTGTAAACCTGTTTGCAGATATGGGCGTGCAGCCCGGCTCTTTGCAGGCGGGCCTGGTAGCCACCACGGCTTCCAGTGATGCGCAGGCCCCAACCGTGGTTATTTCCTCCCCCGCGGCAGGTGCTACCCTACCCGGCAGCCAGACGGCTACCATTTCCGGCACTGGCTCCGATGCCAATGTGGTGGCCGGCGTAGAAGTTTCTACCGATGGCGGCACTACCTGGCGCCTGGCCACCGGCACCACTTCCTGGACCTACGCCTGGACATCCCCCCCTCAGGGCCCCGCTACTATTCAGAGCCGGGCTTTTGACGATTCCGGCAACATGAGCGCCCCCGTTACGGTGAACGTTACCGTTGGCGAAGCCGGCCCCCAGGTGTGTCCGTGCACGGTGTTTACGGCCAGCACGCCCATCCCCCCTAATCTTAATAATGATAACCAGGCTATTCAACTGGGCATGAAGTTCCGGGCCAGCACCAGTGGCTACATTACCGGGGTTCGGTTCTATAAGCAGGATGGCAACACCGGCACGCACATCGGGCAGCTGTACAGCAGCACCGGCACGCTCCTGGCTCAGTCTACTTTTACCAACGAAACGACCTCGGGCTGGCAGGAAGTGGCTTTTGCCAAGCCGGTAGCTATTACGGCCAATACCACCTACATCATCTCTTACCACAGCAGCGCTGGCCATTACTCTTCAAATGACACTGGCTTTGCCACAGCCATTGTAAATGGCCCCCTGCGTGGCTTGGCCAATGACGAAGACGGTAAAAACGGCGTGTACGCTTACTCACCCACACCGGCTTTCCCCACCACCAACTTCCAGTCTAGTAACTACTTTGTGGATGTTGTTTTTAATACGACTGTAGGGCCGGATACCAGCGCTCCGTCCGTAGCCTCTACCTCGCCGGCCAATAATGCGGCGGGCGTGCTGGTTTCTGCCAACATCAACGTTACGTTTGATGAGGCCCTGGACCCTGCTACTGTTTCCGGTAATACTATCCAGCTGTTGCAGGGCAGCACCCCGGTAGCGGCCACTGTTTCTTATGATGAAAACAGCCGCACCACCACCCTTAACCCCAGCAGTGACTTAAGCTACTCTACGCAGTATTCTCTGGCGGTGAAAGGCGGCACCACGGACCCTCGGATCAAGGACCTGGCAGGCAACGCCCTGGCAGCCAATTATTCTGCCTCTTTCACTACTCAGGGCGCCCCGCTGCCCCCACCACCGCCCTTGCCTTCGCCCAACCAGGGCCCGGGCGGCCCTATTCTGGTTATCAGCTCTTCGGCCAATGCGTTTAGCCGCTATCCGGTAGAGATTCTGCGGGCGGAAGGCTTCAATGCGTTTGAGGCGAAAGACATAGCTGAAGTGCGGGGCAATGCCTCGCAGCTAAGCAGCTATGACGTTATCGTGCTGGGCAATATAGCCTTGCAGGCCTCCGATGTGACGATGCTCACAGATTGGGTTACGGCGGGCGGTACGCTCATTGCCTTCCGGCCTGATGCGCAGCTGGCCTCTTTGCTGGGCCTGGTGCCCGCCGGCGGCTCGCTCTCCGATAAGTATCTGCTGGTGAATACCGCCAGCGGCCCCGGGGTGGGCATCGTTAATGAAACCATTCAGTTTCACGGCGCCGCCGACCTCTACACCCTGCAGGCCGGCACTACCAGTCTGGCTACGTTATACTCCGGAGCTTCCTCGGCCACCAGCAACCCGGCCGTTACGCAGCGGCTGGTGGGTACCAGCGGCGGCAAAGCCATTGCTTTCACCTATGACCTGGCCCGCTCTATTGTGTACACCCGCCAGGGCAACCCCGCCTATGCCGGCCAGAAGCGCGACGGCCAAAGCGGTCCTATACGCTCGGATGACCTGTTCTACCCCGACTGGGTGGACCTGAACAAGGTGGCCATTCCGCAGGCCGATGAGCAGCAGCGCTTGCTGGCCAACATTATGGTGCAGGGCAGCCGCAAGCCCCTGCCCCGGTTCTGGTATCTGCCCAAAGGCCTGAAAGCCGCCGTGATTATGACCGGCGACGACCACGGCAGCGGCGGCACCAAGCCCCGGTTCGATAGCTATAAAACGAAAAGCGGCGCTAACAACACGGCCCAAGGCGTAGCCGACTGGACGGCCATTCGGGGTACTTCCTACATCTATCCTGGCACTCCCATTACCGATGCGGAAGCTGCTGCTTACGAAGCCGAGGGCTTTGAAATCAGCCTGCACCTGAATACCGACTGCGCGGTTTGGACACCTACCTCCCTGCGCAATTATTTCTCTACCCAGCTGGGCGACCTGGCCGCAAGATTCCCCAGCATCTCCCGGCCCGTAACCCACCGGACCCACTGCATTTCCTGGAGCGACTGGGCCAGCGAGGCCAAGATTGAGCTGGAAAACGGCATCCGTCTGGACGATAACTATTACTACTGGCCGGAGGCCTGGATAAAAGACCGGCCCGGTATGTTCACGGGCTCGGGCATGCCCATGCGCTTTGCTGATGTGGACGGTTCGCTTATTGACGTCTACCAGGCCACCACGCAGCTGACCGACGAATCAGGCATCACCTACTCCACGCACATTAATACGCTGCTGGACAATGCCCTGGGCGCCAAAGGTTACTACGGCGTGTTTACGGCCAACATGCACACCGATTTCCTGCAAACCAGCATCGATGGCTCCAACACCATTATTGCCGCGGCCCAGCAGCGGCAGGTGCCCGTCATTTCGGCCAAGCAAATGCTGACCTGGCTGGATAGCCGCAACAGCTCTTCCTTCGGCAACATGGCCTGGAACGGCAATCAACTGAGCTTCTCGGTGAACGTGTATAATGGTGTAGCCAACCTGCAGGGCATGCTGCCCATTGCGGCCGCCTCCGGCCGCTTACTCAGCCTGAGCGTGAACAACAGTCCGGTTAATTACCGCACGGAGAAAATCAAAGGCATTGATTACGCCTTCTTCCCTGCTACTCCCGGCAACTATGTGGCCTCTTATGATGGAGTGGCCTGCACCACGCCTACGGCTACTATTGCGGCCGTGGAGCCAGCCGTGTGCCCCGGCACGCCCGTGCAGCTGAAGCTGGAAAAGGCCACCGGCCAGGGTCCCTTTGACTTGGTGGTGAATGGCGCAACTTACTCTGATGTGGCTGTAGGGCAAACATTTGTGGCCCCTTCCGCAGGCAGCGAGGTCAGCATCTGGAGCGCTACGGATACGCCCGCCAATGCCGATGCTACCGATACTCAGCCCATTGAAACAGGCACCAAATTCCGCGCTTCGGTCAGTGGGTATATTACCGGCATTCGTTTTTATAAGGGTGCTACCAATACCGGCACGCACGTAGGTACGCTGTGGGATGCCACCGGCCAAAAACTGGCTTCGGCCACTTTCACCAATGAGACGGCCAGTGGCTGGCAGACGGTGCGCTTTGCTACGCCGGTGGCCGTTGTAGCCGGCACTACGTACGTGGCCTCCTATTATTCGCCGAACAATGTATTTGCATACACGGCTGATTACTTTACAACCAAAGCCGTTACCAATGGCCCGCTAACGGCCTTGCAGTCGGGCGGCACCGCCGACCCCAACGGGGTGTACCGGTACGGCGCCGGCGGCGGCTTCCCCTCTAACGGCATTGCTGCCAACTACTGGGTAGACGTGCTCTTCAAAGAAGGAAACAGTACCTCGCCCACCAGCTACGTTCTGACGAGCATCACGGATAACGGCGGCTGTGTGGCCACCGGCGAATCCTTAAGCGCCGTACAGGTTTCGGTGGCGCCCCCACCGGCCGGCACCCTGGCCGCGGCACCCGTGCAGGAAGGCCAGGATATCAACCTCACCTTTACGGCTACGGCCGGCGCTGGCCCGTTTGCGCTGGTTATCAATGGCACCAATTATCCGGGGGTAGTGAGCGGCACCGCCTTCAATACGGGCGTAAAAGCCTCTTCCTCGGCCTCCAGCAGCATCTGGGGTGATGCTGGCACACCAGCCACGGCCTCCGCAGCCGATACCAAGGCAACAGAAGTAGGTGTAAAATTCCGCGCCAGCGTAGCCGGCCAGATTACTGGTATCCGCTTCTATAAAGGCTCTGCCAATACGGGCACGCATACCGGCTCTTTGTGGAGCAAGGCGGGCGTATTGCTGGCTACGGCCACCTTCACCAATGAAACCGCCACCGGCTGGCAGGAAGTGAAGTTTGCTTCGCCCGTTTCCATCGAGGCCAATACCACATACATTGCCTCGTATTTTGCGCCGGCAGGTGGCTACGCTCACAACGGCAGCTTCTTCACCAATGCAGCCGTTACCAACGGTCCCTTGAAAGCGCTGAAGGACGGCGAGGATGGTGCTAATGGCGTGTATAGCTACAGCACCGGCGGGGTTGTTCCCACCGATACTTACCAGGGCGGCAACTATTGGGTAGACGTGCTATTTACGGCTCCTAACAGCGGTAGCACCACTTTCTCCCTGACCAGCATTACCGATTCCAAAGGCTGCGTGCAGCAGGGTGACATCCAGGTACTGACGGTACAGCCTTCGGCTACTCCCAACCAGGCCCCGGTGCTGAACCCAATCGGGCCAAAAACAGTGGCGGCTTCTTCCCTGCTGACGTTTACTGCTTCCGCCACCGATACGGAAGGCAGTACCCTTACGTACAGTCTGTCTGGCACGGTGCCAGCCGGAGCAGTAATCAACCCGGCAGGGGCCTTTACCTGGACGCCCACGCCTGATCAGGTAGGCGCGCATACCTTTAAGGTGGTGGTTTCGGATGGCCTCGCCTCGGCAGAGGAGGCAATTACCGTTACCGTAACCAGCGGGGCGCCAACGGCCACGGCCTGCTTCCAGGACCAGAGCGCCACTGATTTCAATAATGGCACAGCGGGCACCGGCACGTACCGGCCTGCTGCCGGCGGAGTCATCCTCCAGCCACAGGTAGCCCATGAATTTGCTGCCGCACCACCAATTTCGGAATGGCAGAGCTTTCCTTGGCCCCCGGGTGGCGGCACTACTACCTTCTCGGGCACTCAGGCTGTGGTAGATGGGGCCCGCTTCAATACCGAACCCACTACCAACACGTCGTCGCCGGGTGTCTCCCTCGAATTTGTGGCCACGTTCGGTGCTACCGGCTTCCAGCATATTGGGTTTGGGGCTGGTAATGATGTGGACATGTTCAACAATACGCCTATCTGGGCCATGTTCAGCACGGGGACTAATGACAATTTTTCCACCGGCCTGAAAGCCCGGGTCAATAATAATGGTACCGCCACGGATGTAGTGCTGCCTGGTAACCTGTATGGCACGGCCCACCGCTACCGCATCGACTGGAAAGCCGCCAGCATTGAGTTTTACGTGGATGGTGCTCTGGTGCAAACCACCAATGTGGCCCTTAGCGTGCCCATGCGGGTGGGTGCCAGTGACCTGGCAGTGGGCGCACCAGCCCTTGCTCTGGATTGGGTGCGTCTGACTCCGTATGCTGCTTCGGGCAGCTTTACCTCCCGCGTGTACGATGGTGGCACCTCCAAAACCTGGAGCCAGGCCACCTGGGATGCTGATGCCCCTTCGGGTTCCAGTGTGAAGCTGTTCCAGCGGCAGGGAAATACCCCTACCCCGGATGCTAACTGGACGGCGTTTACCGCCATTGCTGACAATGGCGCCACGGTAGGTGGCACTTCCCGCTACATTCAGTACCGGGCGGATCTGGCCACCACTAATTCCGGCCTGACCCCTACGCTTCGTAGTGTGGGAATTAACTGCACTGAACCGGCTGCCTGCCCCACCGTCGTCTTTACACCCATTGCGGGCACGGCCTTGCCGGCTGCTACGGTAGGCGTGGCCTATAACCAGACAATCAGTACCGATCAAACGGGCTATAGTCTGGCGGCCACAGGACTGCCGGCCGGGCTGGTGCTGGATGCCACCACCGGCGTAATCAGCGGTACGCCTACCGCTGCGGCCTCCGCTAACGTAACCGTTACGGCTACCAAGGACGCCTGCTCCGCCAATGCTGCCTATACCCTCGTAGTAAATGGCACCAGCAGCCCTACTGCCCAAACCATTTCGTTTACGCAGGACCTGCCGGATGTGAAGACCACTGCCGGCCCCATTACGCTGAGTGCCACCGCATCCTCTGGCTTAGCGGTTTCCTACGTAGTTGCAGGCCCAGCTACCATTGAAGGGAATGTTCTCACCCTGACAGGCGCCACGGGCCAGGTAAAGATTACAGCCTCGCAGGCTGGCAATGCTACCTACGCCGCCGCCGAGAGCGTAGAGCGCACTTTCAACGTCACCTTCGACGCTGTGGCCTGCTTCCAGGACCAGAGTATAGCTGATTTCAACGACGGCACAGCCTCCGCTACGGTGTCGGTATCTCAGTCCGCCAATGGCGGCATAACCCTGATGCCTAAGGCGGCCAATGACTTCTCCACTGCTCCTTCAGCGGCTGAGTGGCAAAGCTTCCCCTGGACCAGCGGTGGTACTACCACCTACTCTGGTGGTCAGGCCGTGGTAGATGGGTCCCGCTTTAACACAATGGCGGCATCTGCCATTGTGGGCCCGGGTTCATCGTTTGAGTTTGATGCTACCTTCGGCGCAGCCGGGTTCCAGCACATCGGGTTTGGAGCCGGTGATGACACGAACATGTTTGATGGCGCTGCAATATGGGCCATGTTCAGCACCGGGAATGATGCTGCCTCTGGCCTGAAAGCCCGGGTAAGAAACGCCGGTGTGGATACTGATGTGCCGCTAGCCGGCAACTTCATTGGTTCATCGCACCGCTACCGCATCAACTGGAATGCCAGCAGCATTGAGTTTTACGTGGATGGCGCTCTGGTGCAAACCACCAACGTAGCCATTAGCGCCCCCATGCGGGCAGGGGTTAGTGACTACAACGTGGGAGGCCCGGCAGTCAGCCTGGATTGGATGCGCCTGACTCCGTATAGCACCTCCGGCAGCTTTACCTCCCGCATTTATGATGGCAGCACGGCCAAAACCTGGCAGGAAGCTACCTGGACGGCCGATACGCCAGCGGGCACTACGGTGCAGCTATTCCAGAGGCAGGGTAATTCTACCAATCCGGAGGATGGCACTTGGACGGAGTTTGCGGCCATTGCCAATAGCGGCGCGGTTGTAGGGGGTAATTCCCGCTTCATTCAGTACCGTGCAGATCTGGCTACATCGAACACTGCTATTACGCCCACGCTTCGCAGTGTAGCTATTAATTGCGGCGAGGCCGTCTGTGCCGAAGTGGCCTTTACCCCTGCGTCCGGCTCTGTCTTGCCGAACGCCACAGTTAATGCTTTCTACAGCCAGACTATTACAACCAATCCGGAGGGCTACAACCTGGTGGCCAGCGGCTTGCCGGCCGGCCTTACGCTGGACGCCACTTCCGGACTACTGAGCGGCAAGGCCACGGAAACAGCCAAAGAGGTGGTAATCACCATAACAGCCACAAAGGGCAGCTGCTCGGCACAGGCCACCTACACCCTCACGGTACAGGCCGCCAATCAGCCACCCGTGTTAACGGCTATTGCCCCACAGTCGGTACCAGCCCTCACTAAGCTGAGCTTCACGGCTACGGCTACCGATGCTGATACGGATGCCAGCTTGCTGCGCTTCAGCCTGGCCGGCACCGTACCGGATAGCGCCAGCATTGTGGCAGAAACCGGTGTTTTCAGCTGGACGCCCACACTGGCGCAGGTAGGGGTATATACCTTTAAAGTGCTGGTTTCTGATGGCATTGCCAGCGGAGAGCAGGAAGTGACGGTGACCGTTACCAGCCCGGCGCCCACGGATATCAGCCTCAGCAGCCAGAGCGTAGAAGAGAACAAGCCCGACGGCACGGTAGTAGGCAGCTTCAGCACGGCCTCGGCCAATGAGGCCCAGACCTACTCCTACTCCCTGATTGCGGGTGACGGCGCCACGGATAATGCCTCCTTCCAGATAGCGGGCAGCGACCTGCAGACCGCCGCCGGGTTTGATTTCGAAACGAAGGCTTCTTACTCTATCCGGGTGCGTGCCACCAGCAGTGAAACCAATGGCCCCACGTTTGAAAAGGCGTTTACCATTACGGTAACGGACGTAAACGAGGCTCCGCTAATGGCGGCCAATAGCTTCAACGTAGCTGAAGGCACGGCAAATGGCGCTGCCGTAGGCACGCTGGCAGCCACGGACCCCGATGCTAACCAGACGCTGACCTACACTATTACGGCCGGCAACACCAATGATGCCTTTGCAATAGTGGGCAATGAGCTGCAGGTGAACAATACCACCGCCCTGGACTATGCCACCACGCCCTCCTTTACACTAACCATACAGGCCACCGACAGCGGCAACCCCGCCCTGAGTAACTCGGCGACTGTAACGGTAAACGTGACCAAGTCTAATGTTAATGGTGCGCCCATCATTGCAGATCAGAGCTTCCCGCTGGATGAAAACTCGCCGAATGAAACCCCCGTGGGCACCATTGCAGCTTCTGACCCCGATGCGGGGCAACAGCTGAGCTACAGCATCACGGCGGGCAATGAGTCCGGAGCCTTTAAGCTGGAAGGAAATGTGCTGAAGGTGGCCAACGCCGCGGCCCTGGATTTTGAAACTACGGCGGCGTTTTCGCTAACCGTGCAGGTTTCCGATGATAGCGCCACACCCCTGAGCAGCTCCGCTCAGGTAACCGTGACTCTGAGCCCGATAAACGAAGCGCCCGTACTGGCTAACGTGCCTATTGAAGCCGTCCGGATTCCGGAGCAGGCAGAGTATAAGTTCCAGGCCACGGCAACCGACCCGGAAAAGGATGACCTTACCTTCTCGCTCCAGGATGCCCCCGTAGGCGCCCTTATCAGCGAAACCACAGGCGAGTTCACCTGGACGCCGACCGAAAGCCAGGGTGGCACCACGCACAACTTTACCGTGCGCGTCTCCGATGGTAAGCTGACTTCTGAGCAAGCCGTGAGCCTGATAGTGGAAAAAGTAAGCTCCGCCCCGGTTCTCACGGGCGTGCCTGAAAACGCCACTATTAAGGAGCAGGCAGCCTACAGCTTCCAGGCAACGGGCACCGATACGGACCAAGACCCGCTGACCTTCTCCCTGCTGAATGCACCGGAGGGTGCTGCCATCGATGAAAACGGCTTATTCACCTGGACGCCCTCTGAAGCCCAGGGCCCCGGTGAGTATACCATTACGGTACGGGTTTCAGATGGCAGCTCTCAGGATGAAGCCCTAGTACACCTCACAGTGGAAGAAGTAAATGCGGCCCCGGTATTAAGCAGCATTGCTAATGCTACCATACCGGAGCTGGCAGCATACACCTTCAAGGCCACGGCCACCGACGCGGAGGAGAACCCGCTGACCTACTCCCTGCTCAAAGGCCCGGAGGGTGCTACCATGAACGCCGGCGTATTTAGCTGGACGCCAACGGAAGCCCAGGGCCCCGGCACCTATACCTTCTCGGTGCAGGTTTCGGATGGTGCTTTAACTGATGAGCAGGAGCTTACCCTGACGGTAGAAGAAGTGGGCTCTGAGCCGGTCCTCTCGGCAGTACCGGCCTCTGTTACCATACCAGAGCTGGCGGCTTATACCTTCACAGCCAAGGGCATAGATGGCGACGGCGACGCCCTCGCCTACTCCCTGCTCAATGCGCCAACGGGAGCTACCATCGGTGCTACGGACGGGGTATTTGCCTGGACGCCAACGGAGGACCAGGGCCCCGGCGAGTATGACATCACCGTTCGGCTTACCGCTGGTGGTGCCTACGATGAGGCAGTAGTGCATATTGTGGTAGAAGAAGCCAACGAAGCACCGGTATTAGCCCAACTGGCTGATGCTACCATACCGGAGTTGGCGGAATATACCTTCACGGCGAAGGCCACGGATGCCGAAAAAGGCACTCTAACCTTCTCGCTGGCGCAGGCTCCGTCCGGGGCAACCATAAATGGCGCAACGGGGGTATTCGCCTGGACTCCCACCGAGGAGCAGGGCCCGGGCACGTACACTTTCCTGGTGCAGGTGTCAGACGGCACCTTAACAGATGAGCAGCAAATCACGCTCACCGTTACGGAAGTTACGGCCCCCATTGTGCTGACGGGCGTACCGGCTGAGGCCACCATTCCGGAACTGAAATCTTACAGCTTCACGGCCTCCGTCAGCAGTACCGAAACCAGAACCCCTACCGTGGCGCCGGTGTATTCTTTGCAGAATGCTCCTGCGGGGGCCAGCATTGATGCCAGCAGCGGCGTATTTACCTGGACGCCCACGGCAGCGCAGGGTCCTGGTCAGTATACCTTCACCGTGAGCGTGGCGGTAGGCGAGATGACCGACTCCAAACAGATTGCCCTGACGGTGGAAGACGTGGTGCTTCCTCCCACTATTACCTCCTTCACGCCCACTTCCGGGCCGGTAGGTACGGTGGTAACCATTACGGGCACCAATCTGTCGGGAGCTAGCTCAGTGGAGTTCTTTAATGGCGCGGTGGCTACCGGGGTTGTAGTGCAGAGCAGCACTACTATTCTGGCTACGGTTCCCGCAGGGGCACTCACCGGGAAGCTTACAGTAACCACGCCCAACGGCAAAGCCATCAGTACACAGAGCTTCACGGTAACTACGCCCAGCACACCTTCGCTTAAACCGGTTATTACGTCCTTCTCGCCCACTTCGGGCCCGGTTGGCACTCAGGTAACGATTTGGGGAAGCAATCTGAATGGAGCCACTACGGTAGCCTTCAATGGTACCAATGCCCTATTCACCATTAGCAGTGCTTCCCAGATTATTGCCACCGTGCCCCAAGGCGCCAGGAGCGGACACATTACGGTTCTCACGCCCAAGGGCCTGGCCACCAGCAATGAGCACTTTAAAGTAACGAAGAGCGTCCCGGTTGAGGTTCCTGTTATCCTGTCATTCAGCCCTGCTTCCGGCCCGGTTGGTACCCGGGTAATCATTACGGGCACTAACCTGGATGGAGCAACCAAAGTGGCTTTTGATGGAAAGAACAGCAGACAGATTATCTCCAACACGGCCACTGAAGTGGTAGCCATTGTGCCAAGGAATGCTCAAACCGGGTATATCACCATCAGCACGCCGAAGGGGACTGCCAAAAGCCAGGACAAGTTTAGGGTTACGAAAGCTTCTCTGAAACCGCTCATTAGCTCCTTCTCGCCGGCATCCGGTCCGGTGGGCACCATAGTGACAATTCTGGGCAGCAATTTGGATGGAGCTAGTAAAGTTGCCTTTAACGGCCTCAGTAGTAGCTTCACCATCAGCGGCGACTCCCAGATTGTTGCCTCCGTGCCTCAAGGAGCCAGAAGCGGACACATTACGGTTCTCACGCCCAAGGGCTTGGCCACCAGCAATGAGCACTTTAAAGTAACGAAAGGCACTGCTACGGTAAGCCTTACCAATAGTGTGTATGGCGAGCCGGATGCGGCACCGCAAAGTGCGCTGCAGGCCTTGCAGGTGTTCCCCAACCCTATTCAGGGCAAGGCACAGCTCAGCTTCTCCCTGACCAAAGACGAAAACTTTACGTTGGACATCTATGATATGCGGGGAAGCAAAGTGCGCAACCTCGGCAGCGGAACCGCCCAGGCCCGCCAGCTGACTACGGTTGAACTAGATGCTCGTCTTCTGGAAGAAGGCGTCTATATCGTGCGGCTGGTAACGGGTTCGGAAGCACAAACCACCCGTATTACCATTCGGAAATAGCCGGAATTGACCAAGAAGCATCGGCGGAGATTCAGCGTGACAGGCTGGCTCTCTGCCGATGCTTTTTGGTATTACAGCCGGGCAGCAACAGGCCAGACCAACGCTAAAAAACAGCTTGAAGCTGAGGATTAGCTTCCTTTATGGCAACAAAAACAAAACCCTGTCTGCATTGCGCAGACAGGGTTTTAAGTGGGCCCAACTGGAATCGAACCAGTGACCTGCTGATTATGAGTCAGCTGCTCTAACCGATTGAGCTATAGGCCCGGCGCAAAACCAGCCAGCGTGGTTGGTTTCGGCACCGCAAACTTCGACTTTTGTGGGCGTATTTGCAACGCGGAAGCGGACGGAATGTGGGTGGCTTCTCAAATTTTTAGTCATCCGGCGGCTTTCTGCGCTGCTTTAGAGACCTATGCATATGGCGAAAAAGCCTAACCTGCTGTTCGATTTCGGCGGCGTGATTATCAATATTGACTACCAGCGGACGCTGGACGCCATGGGCCGCCTGCACCGGCATGGCAGCACCATTGAGTTTACCCAGGCCGCTCAGGCAGAGCTGTTTGACTTAATGGAAACCGGCCGCCTTACCCCCGCCGAGTTCCACCAAGGTCTGCGCACCCACTATGAGCTGGAAGCGACCGATGAGGAGCTGACGGCCGCCTGGAATGCCATGCTGCTGGACGTGCCCGCCGAGCGCCTCGCCCTTATTGCAGAGCTGCGCGCCCAGGGCTACGAAACCGCGCTTCTATCAAATACCAACCAGATTCATATTGAGGAAATAAACCAGCGGCTGCACCAGCAATACGGCCTGCAGAATGGCATTGCCGATGCCCTTGACCGGGTTTTTTACTCTCAGCACGTGGGCCTGCGCAAGCCCGGTGAAGAAATTTTCCGGCATGCCCTGGCCGAGATGAACTGGAAAGCAGAGGAAACACTTTTTATCGAGGACAGTTTTCAACACATTGAAACGGCCCGGCGGCTGGGGTTGCATACCTTGTTCCTGGCCCCGCCTCTTACCCTCACCGACGCCCTTCCCGACGCCCTTCGTGCCTTCCACTCCTCCGCCCCTTCCCTTTCCTCCTGACACCCCCGGCCTGAACGAGGAGGAAGATTTCCGGCAGTTATTTACCCGCTACGAGCGGCCCGAGCCGCCTCGCTGGCGCCGGTATGCCCTGCACCTGCTGCTGTTTTTCATCACCCTTATTACTACCACTCTGGCCGGCGCGGAATGGATAACCGGCAAGGCCTTCTTTCTTCAGGGCGACACCCTAAAGCTGACCGGCTGGCTGACGAAATCTGAAATCCTGGCCGGGCTGTGGTTTTCAGTGCCTTTTCTGGGGGTGCTCACAGTGCATGAGTTTGGCCATTATTTCACGGCGCGGCATAACCGGGTGCGCACCACGCTGCCGTACTATATTCCGTTTTTCACGGGCTTCTTTAATACCATTGGGACGTTTGGGGCCGTCATCCGCATTAAAGACCGGATTTTTTCCCGCCGCCATTTCTTTGATATTGGTTTGGCCGGGCCACTGGCGGGCTTTCTGGTAGCGGTGCCGGTGCTGATTTACGGCTTCACCCACCTGCCACCCCTGGAATACATTTTCCAGATTCATCCGGAGTACCGGGCCTATGGTGCCGACTACGCCCGCTATGTGTATCAGCAGGGCAACGGCCTTACACTGGCCAAACCACTCCTGTACCAGGGGCTGGAATACCTGTTTGCTGACCCCACGCGTCTGCCCCACCCGAATGAGCTGATGCACTACCCGGTGCTGCTGGCAGGAGCATTGTCGTTGTTTTTCACGGCGCTGAATCTGCTGCCCATTGGTCAGCTGGATGGGGGGCACATTTTGTACGGGCTGCTGGGCTTTCAGCGTTTCAATCGGCTGTCGGCGGTCCTGTTTATTGGGTTCATCTTTTACGCCGGACTGGGGCTGTTTTCACTGCAGAGCCCCGTTGATACCTGGCTGTATTGGGGGCTGCCTTATTTTCTTTACCTCACGCTGGTCTTTCGCCGGGTGCTGCCCACGCCGTGGCGCAGCGTGAAGCTGGCGCTGGGGGTGTTTGTGGCCCAGTTGGCCGCTGTTCTGGCCTTTCCGGGGCTGGAAGGCAACCCCGGTTGGCTGGTCTTTGGGTTGCTTTTGGGCCGGGTAATGGGCATTTACCATCCGCCCGCACCTGATGAGCGTCCCCTTTCACGGGGGCGCAAAGTGCTGGGCTGGCTGATGCTGGTTATTTTTGTGCTTTGCTTTACCCCTTCCCCTTTCAAGTAACCTTGTTGAACAGTGCTTTCTAGTGCCGTTCTATTGCTGATGCTCCTCGAACAAAACCGAAT
This sequence comes from Hymenobacter sp. DG25A, assembly GCF_001280305.1. Classification (NCBI taxonomy): domain Bacteria; kingdom Pseudomonadati; phylum Bacteroidota; class Cytophagia; order Cytophagales; family Hymenobacteraceae; genus Hymenobacter; species Hymenobacter erythromyxa. The sequence goes on from NZ_CP012623.1 coordinate 2,062,952, forward strand.
TTTACTGGGCACAACCCAACTGGTTATGCGCGAGCATGGCCTTTACGCCTGCCAGCGCACCACCCAGAATATTCCTTTACTGGAAGTAGAAGTCCCCTACGAGAAAATCCTGCCGGTACAGCTGGAGCGCACCCGTCAGGTGCCTACCCGCTGGCTGCTCTACATGCTGGCCCTTATTGTGTGGGTGGGCATTGAGCCGGTGCAGGAATCCTGGGCTACCGGCACCGTTACGCCCGGCCTGATAGGTGTGCTGGTTTTTCTGGCTGTATTAGGCGGTTTTGTTGCGCTGGAGTGGGACCGACGCTGGTTCTTGCTGCATTTCCGCACGGCCCACCTCAGCCTCACCTTCGCCGACCGGCGCCGCGACCGGGCCCAGTTCTACACGTTTGCCCACACGCTGGAAAAGCGGGTAAAAGAATACTTGCGCGCCCACTACGGCCGCATCAACCCCCTGGGGCCCATAGAATTACAAGTACGCCGCCTACAGTGGCTGCAGGAAATGCAGGTATTGAGCGAGCCCGAAGCCCGCGCCCTGATGGTGCGCCTCACCGGCCGACAGCAGGAAACTCTGCAGGGCATGGGCCACGAGTTGGAGGGACTGTACGAGAATTAGTGAAGCAACTGGCTTCTTCTGTATTTTGCCAGATCCTAATACAAGAGCTTTCAAAGCACAGCAGTAAACCAACACATTATTTTTATTGCATAAAAATCTAATAAACAAACATTTACAAATGAATAAACTATACTCTTACTCCCAATACACCCTTGGCTTTTTACTACTACTATACAGTGCGGTTTGGAATACATGTGATGCACAAACCGCTGCAACCTGTGATTTATTTGCACTGGATGCTCCAAAACCACAAACAAATGAAGGTTTTGCTAGTAGTGGGGTAAGTGTTGGGAAGCGCTTTGCCATCGTTGGAGAAGGAGCAGCTTCTACTAGTCCCCAAGGGCACGCTTATATCTATGAGTATGTTGGAGGAGTTTGGGTATATCGGCAAACACTGAGCGAGCCCTATTCTGAGCAGGCCATATATGGTGCCAGCACATATATTAATGATACTACTGCCCTGGTAGCTGCGTACAACTATACCGGACCAGACAAAAAAGCGAGGGGTGCCATTTTTGTTTATACCCTCCAAGGAAAGACTTGGGTAAAAACCGGCTTGATAGTCAATTCTAACCCTTATGTTTCTTCTTTTGGCTGGCGCATTGCGAAAAGCGGTACTGATGTGGTTGTTGGGAGCAATTATACTGGTGAAAAAACTAACGCTGTTGCTGTATATAGGCAGCCACAGAACCCTGAGGACCCTTGGACACTGGTTGCAACACTATCTGCCCCTTCCAGCAGCACCAGCTATGATTACGGCTATAGTGTAGATATTCAAGGAGACCATTTGCTGGTTGGTGCTGTTGATGCTTTTGGATTTGGCAACCCAGCTGCTTATTTCTACCGTCGAAACACCCGTAGGGAGTGGGAATTTGAGCAGGTTGAAATCTATCCTAAAGGATGCCGAGCGGGCTTTAGCGCCTCCCTTTTTGGGAACTATGCTGCTGTAGGGTCTGATTCCAACTTAGGCATTCGGATTTACGAGAGAACAACAGGTGGCTGGAAGCTTCGGCAAACGATATATAGCCCTGATCGTAAAACCGGCGGAAGATATGGCTTCTCGGTGGCTATGAATGCCAAGATGCTGCTGGTTTCCGACCCATTTATGGGTGGGGGTGCAGTATACCGTTATGAGCAGCAAGATGGTTCTTGGAATCTAAAAAGGCGCTATACTGCACCGCAACCAAAGGCCTTAGATTTATTTGGGGGCTGGGTAGAAGTTGATGAAAGCAGCAGCAATTTAATTATTGGTGCCCCAGGTCGCATTTCTGGCGGTATTGAGGATGCTGGGCAAGCTTTTGTGCTATGGAATCCAGCTATTTCTCCTGCTGGTCCCTTTTGTGAAGATGCTTCTGCAGTACAGTTACAAGCAAGCGCAACAGGTGGAACCTGGGCGGGTAAAGGCATTATCAATACCAAAACCGGCCAGTTTGATCCTGCACAGGCTGGCGTTGGCACGCACACTATTTCGTACAGTATTTCAGGTGGCGGGTGTACGTTTCAGGATACCACATTCATTCAGGTGAGCCCACGCCTGCGCATTGCTCGTAACAAAGTCCCTGTATTGACTTGTGCGCAAGACACTAGCATTACTTTAACAGCCAACCTGACGGGGGGAAGCTGGTCTGGTAAGGGAATTATGAATTCTCAAATCGGCACCTTCAAAACTTGGGTGGCAGGCCCAGGGCGCCATGTTCTGACGTACGAGGTTGCTGACATGGGCGCTTGTAGCAAACTTGATACAATAAGCGTAGTCGTACAGGCAATAACAGCTCAAATTCAGCCACTGCCGCGCCACTTAAGCTGCGCCCGTGACACTCTCTTTTCGCTCAGTGCTACGCCTGTTGGTGGTTCTTGGCAAGGGAAGGGCATACTAGAAAGCAAAACAGGGCTATTCAGTTCTGCCTCTGCTGGTCCAGGTCGGCATGTCATCACCTATACACTTTCAGCTACCGGAGCCTGCGGAGTGAAGGATACAACCATTATTGTGGTGGAACCGATCAGGGCTCATATTGTAACTCAACCTTCCACGCTATGCCGACTTGATACTATTCTGCAGCTATCAGCTACTCCCACTGGAGGTATATGGCAAGGCAAAGGGATTACGGATGCCAAGAAAGGCCTTTTTACTGCTTCCGTAGCCGGCCCTGGCCAGCATATGGTCCACTATAAAATTGGTGGCGGTGCGTGCATGGTTAACGATTCAGTGGCCATTTTCCTAGATCCTATTGCCAAGCCTATTCTAACATCGAAGGATCCCGTCATTTTGCGTTGTGGGGAATCCTCAGTTCTGTTGAGTATACAGGCAGATATTTCCAATGGCAGCCGCTATGAATGGCAATATGCAGAATCACTCAGTAGCCCTTGGCACTCTTTGCCTACCGGCAATGGACAGACAACCTATTCTGCTATGCAAGCAGGCTGGTATCGTGTACAGGCAGAGCATAATAACTGCTTTGCCCTTTCGGAAGCCACACAGCTACTGATTGAGCCCGTTTACTCTCCCTCTGTACCAAACATCTTTACCCCCAATCATGATGGTATCAATGATGTATTTGAGCTAAAACTGCAATATCCCCGCACTTTCCACTTACAGATTTTTAACCGGTGGGGCCAGGAGATTTTCCAAACCAACACATATGGTAAATTCTGGACAGGGACAGGTGCTCCAGAAGGTGTTTATTATTACTTATGGCGTTACTCTACAGAGTGTGATATAACTGAGCGCACATTCAAAGGCCATATTACAGTTAGTCGATAAGGTATAAGCTGATAGTATTTAAAAATAGAAGCCCCTTTCTCTAAACTAGAAAGAGGCTTCTATTTACTGTTGAATTTAGCTTTACCGGCCTTCCAGCGCCGCCACGCCGGGCAGTTCCTTGCCTTCCATGTACTCCAGCAGGGCGCCACCGCCGGTGCTGATGTAGGAGACTTTATCTGCGAAGCCCATCTGGTTTACCGCCGCGGCAGAATCGCCGCCCCCGATGAGGCTGAAGGCACCTTTTTCGGTGGCTTCGGCAATGGCCTGGGCCACAAACTCAGTGCCTACCGAGAAGTTAGACATTTCGAAAACGCCCATGGGGCCATTCCACAGAATGGTTTTGGAGTTGCGAATGATGTCGGCGAATAGCTCGCGGGTTTCGGGGCCGATGTCCAGGCCCATCCAGGTGGCGGGAATGTGGTGGCTGCCGGCTACATCAATGTCGGCATCGTTGGCAAACTGATTGGCAATTACGCTGTCGACGGGCAGCACCAGGTTCACGCCTTTTTCCTTGGCTTTGCGCATCAGGTCTAGGGCCATATCCAGCTTGTCGCCTTCCAGCAGAGAGTTGCCGATTTCGCCACCTTCGGCCTTGGCAAAAGTGTAGGACATGCCGCCGCCGATGAGCAGGTTATCCACCTTATCCAGCAGCTGCTCAATAATTTGAATCTTATCCGAAATCTTAGCGCCGCCCATAATTGCGGTGAAGGGTCGCTCGGCATGATCCAGCACGCGCTTGGCATTTTCCAGCTCGCCCTGCATTACGTAACCGGCCACACGGTTTTCCGGGGTGAAGTGGTGAGCCATTACGGCCGTGGAAGCATGCCGGCGGTGCGCCGCGCCAAAGGCATCATTCACATACACGTCGCCGAGGCGAGCCAGCTTTTCCGCGAAGGCTTCGTCGCCTTTTTCTTCTTCGGCATAAAAGCGCAGGTTCTCGAGCAGCAGGATTTCGCCGGGCTGCAGCGAGGCGGCCATTTGGGCGGCTTCTTCCCCCAGTACATCATCCGCAAACTTTACTTCCTGCCCGTACTCCTGCTGCAGACGCAATACCAAGTTGCGCAGGGAGTTTTTCTTGTCGGGGCCACCTTTGGGCCGACCCATGTGCGAGAGCAGGATAACGGAGCCGCCATCGGCCAGAATTTTTTTAACCGTGGGCGTAGCCGCCCGAATACGGGTATCGTCGGTGATGCGCAGGTCGCTGTCGAGCGGCACGTTGAAGTCCACGCGTACCACCGCCTTTTTGCTGGCGAAGTTGTACTGGTCGAGGGTTTTCATAAGCTGAGAATAGAAAGTTGAGTGTCGTCTTATACGGGGTTGCGGCGCGTAGTTCGGGAGTTTTGGGGAGATTTGGAAGTGGACTCCTATTATGTAGGGGTGCACTCGACCAAAGAACAGTCATGCTGAGCGCAGTCGAAGCATCTCGCTAGTGTGGTAAAATCAATAGCACCACAACATCAGCACGCGAGATGCTTCGACTGCGCTCAGCATGACGTTCTGTTAATTTTCTCATGAACCAACCGCGCGCAAAAGCGTGCGCGACATTCGTACCTTTGCACTACGTATGAAAATAGGCATCTTCTTCGGCGGACCGTCGCGTGAGCGGGAAATTTCCTTTGCTGGCGGCCGCACTGTATATGATAACCTGGACAAGTCGCTGTTTCAGGCCGTTCCCGTATTCGTGGACAGCCGCGGCAACTTCATCCTGCTGGACTGGCACTACATTTATAAAGGCACCATCCGGGACTTCTACCCGCCTGTTTCGGCCTTGCCGTCCTCCGAGCACAAGCTGCAGGTGTACCTGGAAAGCCTGGGCGAGCTGAGCATTGCGCAGCAGGACGAAATCATCAACCAGGTAGGCCGCCGCATTCAGCCGCAGGAGCTGAGCAGCCTTATGGATTTCGCTTTCTTGGCCCTGCACGGCCCCGGCGGCGAAGATGGCGCTATTCAGGGCCTGCTGGAGTGGTACGGCATTCCGTATTCCGGCTCCGGCGTGCTGCCTTCGGCCTTTGGTATTGATAAAATTGCCCAGAAAAAGCTGCTCCACGCCCTGAACCGGCCCACGCCAGAATTCCGCGTGGTTACGGCCGAAGAGTGGGACGCCGCTGACCCGGCTGCTACGCTGGCTTACCTGGAGCGCGAGCTGGGCTTGCCGCTGGTGTTCAAGGCTCCGCGCCAAGGCAGCAGCATTGGCATCAGCATTCTGCGCGAAGCCAAAGTGGAAGCTTTCCAGCGCGCCATGGAGCGCAGCCTGTTCCGCAAAACCGTGACCCGCGACGACTGGCAGCGCCTCTCGGAGCGCGACAAAATCATGTGGGTGCAGCAGCTCACCGACATCCGCGAAGGCATTGGCCTGCCCGTGATGCTGGATGCTGATGATGAGCACATCATCTACCACCCCGAAGCCCTGCTGAACACGCTGGCAGAGTGCCTGCAAACCACCGAGCAGGTGCGCCTGACCAATGTGGACGGCGAAACCCAGGTGCTGGTGGAAAGCTTCGTACAAGGCCGCGAGTTCTCCTGCATTGTGGTGGAAGACTCCAACGGTAAGCCACTGGCGCTGCCGCCCACGGAAATTGTGAAGGGCGAGGAGATGTTCGACTACCGCTCGAAATACCTGCCCGGCCTAGCCCGCAAAATCACCCCCATCGATTTGCCGGAAGACGAAATTCAGCGCATCCGCCAGGCCTGTGAGGAGATGTTCCGCACGTTCGGCTTCCAGGTGTACGCGCGTCTGGATGGCTTCCTGTCCACGGATAACCAGCTGTTCCTCAACGACCCGAACACCACATCGGGCATGTTGCCGGCTTCCTTCTTCTTCCACCAGGCGGCAGAAATCGGGCTCAATCCTTCCCAGTTCCTGACCTATCTGATTCGCACCTCGCTGGCAGCACGCCGCCGGGCGGGCATGCGGCCTGTGCAGCTGCAGCGCTTGCTGCGCGGGCTGGATGCAGCCGTGGCTGCCCGCGGACACGAGGAGCGTCAGCGCATTAAAGTTGCCGTCATTATGGGCGGCTACTCCTCAGAGCGCCACATTTCGGTGGAAAGCGGCCGGAACATCTATGAGAAGCTCAGCTCCTCTATAAAGTACGAGCCAGTGCCGGTGTTCCTGACCGGCAACAGCCAGGATTTCCGCCTGTACGTGCTGCCCATTAACGTAATGCTGAAGGACAACGCCGACGACATTCGGGAGAAGATTGAGTACGCGGAAGCGGGCCACGGTCTGCACCCGGTACTGGAACGCATCCGCCGTGAGGCCCAGAGCATTACTAGTACGTATGCAGGTCAGCCGACCGCGCAGCCGCGCCGGGTGTCGTTTAAGGATCTGGCCGAGATGGTGGATGAGGTATTCATTGCGCTGCACGGTCGTCCCGGCGAGGATGGGGCGTTGCAGCAGCAGCTGGAGAAGTTTGGCCTGCCGTACAATGGCTCGGGCGTGGGCAGCAGCAGCATTACCATCAATAAGTTCGAAACCAACCGACGCCTGCGCGAAGCCGGCCTGCGCGTGGCCGAGCACCGCATGGCCAACCGCCTGGAATGGCAGGCCGATGCCGAAGGCTTCTACCGCTCCCTGGAAACGCAGTTCCCCTACCCCTTCATTGCCAAGCCCGCCGATGATGGCTGCTCTTCGGCGGTGAAAAAAATAAAGAACCGCGCCGAGCTGGAAGCCTTCACGCGCCTCATCTTCCGCGAACAGGAAGACCTGATGATTCCGGATGCCGAAACGCTGCACCTGGGCTTTAAGGAGGAATTCCCCCGCAAGGATGCTTTCTTGGTGGAAACCCTGATTGAGCGCGACGGCGCGGCCCACTTCCTCGAAATTACGGGCGGCCTGCTCACGCACTGGCGCGCCGATGGCAAGCTGGATATTGAGGTTTTTGAGGCTTCCGAAGCCCTGGCTATCGGCGAAGTATTGAGCCTGGAGGAGAAATTCCTGGCCGGCGAAGGCCAGAACATTACTCCGGCCCGTTATGCTGCAGATGCTATTGAGCGCCAGCGCATTTCCAACGAGGTAAAGGAAGAACTGCGCCGCGTGGCCGAAATCCTGAATATTCAGGGCTACGCCCGCATCGACGCCTTTGTGCGGGTGCGCGACAACGGCGCGGTGGAGGTTATCATCATTGAGGTGAACTCCCTGCCCGGCATGACGCCCGCTACCTGCATCTTCCACCAAACCGCGCTGGCCGGCTACACACCCTACGATTTCATCGACCAGATTCTGGAGTTCGGCAAAGAGCGCACCCGCAAAGAGAAGCTGGCGGTTGGCAATTAGCTTTAACTGTCATGTCGAGCGCAGTCGAGACATCTCGCTAGTGTGGTAAAATCAATTACCACCACAACCTCAGCACGCGAGATGTCTCGACTGCGCTCGACATGACGTTCTTTAAAGCATAACTTTGTTCCTCACTGGCTCCTAACTTCCTGCTCCTAGCTCCTTTAAATAATGTCCTTTTTCAAATCAGATACGCCGCTTGATGTGCTGAAGCATTTGCTGGCTATGGCAGCGGTGGTAGCCATCATGGTACTCGGGTTTTTCTACGTGTATCTGCCCATGACCACCAACCACGGCGAAACCATTGTGGTACCCAAAATCACGGGGATGCAGCAGACCGATCTGGAGGATTATCTGGATGAGCGCAACCTGCTTTTCTTCGTGGACGACAGCAGCTACAACCCCGGCACCCGTCCCGGCACGGTACTCACCCAAGACCCCGCCCCGGGCGAAAAGGTGAAGGAAGACCGCAAAATCTATATCTCCGTGTCGATGAAAAATCCGCCGGTGATTAAGATGCCGCGCCTCACGGACGGATCGGTGAAAAACGCCCAGATGATTCTGAAAAGCTACGACCTGGTAGTGGGTCAGATTCAGCTGGTGCCCGACCTGGCCCAGAACGCCGTGCTGAAGCAGCTGGTGAACGGTAAAGAAATTGCGCCCGGCGCCCCCATTGCCAAAGGCACCAAAGTAGACCTGGTGGTAGGCGACGGCCAGGGCAACCAGGAATTCCCGGTACCCAACGTAGTAAATATGCCCGCCGACGAAGCCGCTACGCTCTTGGCGGGTCAGGGCCTGCAGGTAGGCGAAATATTCTACCAGGCTGCCGAAGAAGGTCAGGAAGATGGCAACGTGGTCAAGCAGCGCCCGGTCTCCTCGCCCGGCGCCACCATCCGCACCGGCCAGCTGGTGGATTTATGGGTAGCTGGTCAGGCCCCCCTTAAGCCTGTTGAGTAAGTTATTACTAGAAGAATCAAAAGGCCCTTTGCGCAAGCAACGGGCCTTTTCTATTGATAATTGGTCATACTCCAGCCCGTCATTCCGAGCGCAGCCGAGGAATCTCGCGTGCTGATGTTGTGGTGGCAATTAATTTTACCACACTAGCGAGATTCCTCGGCTGCGCTCGGAATGACGTTCAGATATCCTGCCCTTTGCTTTATAACTAACCTATCAATATTTCCTACCCGCAAACGTTGTTGCGCAAAGCGCTGTACCTCTACCCGCCTGGCTTACGTAACTTGCCCCTGATGATGCGTTCCAGCTTTCTCCTCTGTTTGCTTTTGACGTGGGCCACGCAGCTGCGGGCGCAAAACGTACAGCCGCTTTCCGCTGACCCAGGCCGGGCGGCGCCAGTTGGCAACACTTCCCGTCCGGTGGCCCGGGGCACCAGTGTTACCCTTCCCTTTTTCGATGATTTTGCCCAGCAGCCCGAAGGCATGCCCAATGCGGAGCACTGGGAGCCACGCGGCGGCACGCTGGTGAACAACCGCTTTCCGGTGGCCCCGCCCTCCCGCAACGTCGTCACGTTTGATGGCCTGAAAGCCAACGGCCAGCCTTACGGCAGCTCCTCGTTTTACAGCGACACCGATACGCTTACCTCCCTGCCGATTGACTTAAGCGGACTGACGGCCGGCTCCAACGTGTACTTGAGCTTCTTCTGGCAGGCGGGCAGTATTGTAAGTCCGCCATCGGCGGCCAGCTCTACGCGGCAGGTGGCTTTTACCCTAGAATTTCTGAACGAGGCCGGCCAGTGGCAGTCTATCTGGAGCCAGCGCAGCACGGGCCGCCGCACCGACTTTGCCCAGGAAATTGTGGCTGTGAATGATGCGCAATACCTGCACGCCAACTTCCGCTTCCGCTTTCACAGCATCGGCAACCAGGCCAACACCCGCGACGCCTGGAGCCTGGACTACCTGAAGTTGGACCGCAACCGCTCTGCCGCCGATACCACCTACCGCGACATTGCCACCAGTGCCCCGCTCACCTCCCTGCTAAAGCGCTACGCCAGCATGCCCGCCGTTCAGCTGGCAGCCGCCCCCATCCCCGCCGATGAACTGAACGACCAGACCGGCACCACCATCAACAACTTCGACATTGGCCCTGCCCCTACGCCCATCACCTGGCGCGGCACGGCCCAGAACCTGCCCAAGGGCCCGGAGCTGCAGTTCCTCACCGGCAACCGCTCCATTGACGCCAGCGCCCGGCAGGTGCCCATTACCGGTGATGTACGCACCGTGGCTGCGGCTCTGCTCACGGGCGGGCCGCAGCGCATCCGGCACCGTATTTTGCTGGGCACCAACGAAACCGACCCGCGCACTCAGCCCAACGACTCCATTTCCCGCGTAACGGAGCTCTCCGACTATTATGCCTACGATGATGGCACGGCCGAAGCAGCCGTCAGCCTGCCGGCCCTGACGGGTGGAGCCTCCACCTTCTTCGCCTACCGCATCGACCTGAACCAGCCCGACCAGGTGCGCAGCGTGCGTTTATACCCCGTGCTGCCCAATGCCGCCGGCCGCGCCATTACCCTTTCGGTCTGGGCCGATGTAAATGGGAAGCCCGCCGAAAAACCGCTGGCTTCAGTACCCTTTACCGTGCCGGCTACGGCCCCGGCCGGCGGCTTCCTGGAGATTCCTTTTACCCAACCAGTGGGTGTAAGCGGCACGTTTTACGTGGGCTACGGGCAGGCTTCGGCGGGGCAGTTTGTGCAGTTCGGGCTGGATCTGAACAGCTCACCACCCGCCAACTATTTCTTCTATCAGGTCCGGAACGAGTGGTCGGCGGTGGCGGATTTCTCCGGGGCTCTGATGCTGCGCCCCGTGATGACGGGCACCGTAACCGCGGCCACACCTTCCCGGGCGGCTGCCCTGCTCACGCTGTATCCTAATCCCTCTAGCGGAATAGTGCAGGTGAAAGGGCGCTACACGCACGCCACCGTGCTGGATGCGCTGGGCCGCACCGTATGGCAGCAAACCAGCCAGACCAACGGCCAGCCTACGCTGGACTTATCCGGGCTGCCAGCCGGGGTGTATCTGATGCGGCTGGCCCTGCCCGATGGCAGCGTGGCCGCCAAGCGGCTGGTGCTTACCCGCTAGCTGTTTTTCAACTTCTTGTAGATTTGTAGTGAGCTACCCACGCAGCTACTCCTCCCTTTTCACCTTTCTCCTTTACTCATGCCCGACATCACCCCCGCTGAACTGAAACAACGCCAGGCCGAAGGCACCGCTCCTATCATTATTGACGTGCGCGAAACCTGGGAAAACGAGGAAGGCCGCATTGAAGGCAGCCGCAACATTCCGATGGGCGAGTTGCCCGGTAAGCTGGATGAGCTGGAAGACCTGAAAAACGAGGAAGTGGTGGTGCATTGCAAAGGCGGCGGCCGCTCGGCTTCGGCCAAGGCCTACCTCACCCAGCAGGGCTTTACCAACGTGCGCAACCTGCTCGGCGGTTTTCAGGCATATCAGCAGGCAGAGTAAAGAAGCCACCGCTTGGCGATAAACAGCCCTCGTGCGTTTCCTCATAGGCCTTTATTTAAAGTAGCACAGCACTCCTGATAGAGTGCTGTGCTTTTTTATGATAAATAATTCAACTGTTAATCAATGCTTTAACTCATTTCGCTAAAATTTCAATTGCACACAATCAAACATTAGGCAACCTAATAAGCTTTATAACCCCGATGAGTAACTCTGACCATTCAACACCTCCGGATCTTTCCCTGCTGAAGCTGGAGAACCAACTGTGTTTTCCGCTTTATGCCGTTTCGCGCATGCTGACCAAAGCCTACCAGCCTCTGCTGCAGGAGCGGGGCCTCACCTATCCGCAATACCTGGTACTGCTGCTGCTGTGGGAGCATGAGCAGCTCACGGTAAAAGCACTGGGCGATAATTTACTCCTGGACTCGGGTACGCTGACGCCTTTGCTTAAGCGCATGGAGCAGAAGCAGTGGGTAAGCCGCCACCGCGACCCGCAGGATGAGCGCTCCGTGATTATCAGCCTTACGCCGGCCGGGCGTGCCCTGCAGGAGGGCGCCTGCCGCATACCCGAGCAAATGCTGGCCAAGCTGCACCTCTCCCCTACGGAGGTAGCTGATCTGCGCCAGCAGCTAAACACACTTATTACCCGCCTAACCTAACCTCTTTTCCAATCACCTTTCTTTTCAGTTCCTGATGAAAATCGAGAAAATCTTCACGGCGCAAGCCAAAGCAAAAGGCGGCCGCGACGGCCACGTTTCTTCTAATGATGAAGTGCTGAACATTGCCCTGAGCACGCCCAAAGCCATGGGTGGCCCCGGCAAAACCGGCGCTACCAACCCCGAGCAGCTGTTTGCTGCCGGTTATGCGGCTTGCTTTGAAGGTGCCCTGGGCGTAGCTGCCCGCCAGGCCGGCGTGCGGCTGGAAGGCGTGACCGTAGAAGGCCTCATTGGCTTTGGCCAAGCCGAGGACGGCGGTTACGGCATATCCGCCGACCTGCACGTAAACATTCCCGGTCTGGTACAGTCGCAGGCCGAAGAGCTGGTGGAAGCCGCTCATCAGATTTGCCCCTACTCCCGCGCTACCCGCGGCAATATTGAGGTGAACCTGCACACCACTACCAACAACAACTAGTCTGGCGAAAAAGCAGGAGCCCGCAGAGGTCAGAATTTCTGGTTTCTGCGGGCTCTCGTTTTCGCCTTACCTCCTTCCTGCAACCCTTATCCTATGAAAACCATATTGCTGGCCAGTCGCCCACAGGGCGCGCCTACCCCCGATAATTTTCGTTTTGAAGAACAGGCCATTCCTCAGCCGCAGGCCGGACAGGTGCTCCTGAAAACGCGCTATGCTTCCGTTGACCCCTATATGCGGGGCCGCATGAGCGCCGGCAAATCCTACGTAGCGCCGTTTGAAGTGGGACAGCCTATCAGTGGGGGCGTAGTGGCCGAAGTGGTGGAAAGCCATAACGAGCAGCTGCCCGTAGGCAGCATAGTAGTAGGCAACCTGCCCTGGCAGGAATACAGCGTGTCCGGGGGGCAGGGCCTCACCCGCGTGCCCGCCGACCAGGCGCCGCTGAGCTATTACCTGGGCCTGCTGGGCATGACGGGCCTCACGGCTTATTTCGGCCTGCTGGATATCTGCCAGCCCAAGCCCGGCGAAACGGTAGTGGTGTCCGGCGCCGCCGGAGCCGTGGGCATGGTGGTGGGTCAGCTGGCCAAAATTAAAGGTGCGCGCGTCATCGGTACGGCCGGCTCCGATGAGAAGGTAGCGTACCTCAAACAGCTGGGCTTCGATGAGGCCATCAATTACAAAACCACCCCAGACATAGCCCAGGCCTTGGCCGCTGCCGCCCCCAACGGCGTGGATTGCTACTTCGACAATGTGGGCGGCGCTATTACGGATGCCGTGTACGACCTGCTGAACAAGCACGCCCGCATTGCCCTCTGCGGGCAGATATCGATGTATAATGCCACCTCAGTGCCCATGGGCCCGCGCCCGGAACCCAAGCTACTCAAGACCAGCTCCCTGCTTAAAGGCTTTATTGTGAGCGACTACCTGGAGCGCTGGCCCGAGGGCATTCAGCACCTCGCCGAATGGTACCAGCAAGGTAAGCTGCAGGCCGAAGAAACCATTACTGAAGGCTTCGACCAGCTGCCGGCCGCTTTCCTGGGCTTATTCCAGGGCGAAAACACCGGCAAGGCTATAGTGAAAGTCGCCTAACAAAGTAGCGCGAAAAAGTAGCGCGAAGCTCCGGCTTCGCGCACGAGCAACGCGAGTAACAGGCGTCTGCTCACCGCGTAGGAACTCGCTTCGCTCGTACGCGAAGCCGGAGCTTCGCGCTACTCTCACTGCCAGGGCTTTTCTACCACTCGGTGCGTTACTCCGCGAAGCCGGCGCTTCGCGTTACTTACATCCAATACAAATCCATGAAAAACTTCCAGTTTTATAACCCCGTCCGCATTTTGTTTGGCAAAGGCCAGATTGCCAGCGTGGCCCAGCAGGTGCCCGCCGGCACCAAAGTGCTTATCACGTATGGTGGAGGCAGCATCAAGCAAAACGGCGTTTACGAGCAGGTGAAAGCCGCGCTGCAGGGCTTTGATACCGTGGAGTTTGGCGGCATTGAAGCCAACCCCCACTACGAAACCCTGATGCAGGCCGTGGAGCTGGCCCGCACGGAAAAGGTGGACTTTATTCTGGCCGTTGGGGGTGGCTCCGTGGTAGATGGCACCAAGTTTATTGCCGCCGCCGTGCCTTTTCAGGGCGAAGACCCGTGGGATATTCTCAGCAAGCGCGCCAAGGTAACCAGCGCCCTGCCCTTTGGCGCGGTGCTCACGCTGCCCGCTACGGGCTCGGAAATGAATTCCGGCTCCGTTGTTACCCGCGTGGCTACCAAGGAAAAGCTGGCGTTCAGCTCGCCGCTCACCTTCCCCAAATTCTCCATCCTCGACCCCGAAACCTGCTTCACGCTGCCCAAGCGCCAGATTGCCAACGGTATTGCGGATGCGTTTACGCACGTGCTGGAGCAGTACCTCACCTACCCCGTCAACACGCCCCTGCAGGACCGGCAGGCCGAAGCCGTGCTGCTCACGCTGATTGAGGAAGCCCCAAAAGTGCTCGAAAACCCACGGGACTATGATGCCATGGCCAACTTTATGTGGGCCGCCACCAATGCCCTGAACGGCACCCTGGCGGCAGGCGTGGTTACCGACTGGAGCACGCACTACGTGGCCCACGAGCTGACCGCTCTGCACGGCATCGACCATGCCCGCACGCTGGCCATTGTGCTGCCCGCCATGCTGCGCTACCGCCGCGCCGGCAAGCTGCAGAAGCTGGTGCAGTACGGCCAGCGCGTCTGGAACATTACTGCGGGTACCGATGAGGAGCGCGCCGAAGTCGCCGTACAGGCCACCGTGCGCTTCTTTGAATCCCTGGAAATCAAAACTCGCCTTTCCGATTATGAAGTGGGCGAGGAAACTATCCGGCACATTGTGCAGCGCTTCACGGAGCGCGGCGTGAAAAACCTGGGCGAGCGGGCCGATGTGCAGATTGCCGACGTAGAGCAGATTCTCACCCTCAGCCTGTAAACTTATGCCGAAGCCAGAAGACATTTATTGCGTAGCCGCCGAGTGGCTGGTGCAGCCGGGCCAGGCCGATACGGTGCGCCGCCTGCTGCGGGAAGCCGCGGCGGCCGTGCGGCAGAATGAGCCCGGCAATCTGGTCTACACAGCGCATCAGTCGGCCGATGAGCCGGAGCGTTTCTTCATTTACGAGCAGTACGTGGACCAGAACGCGCAGATAGCGCACCGGGCTGCCCCGCACTTTCAGGACCTGGTACTGGGCCAGATTGTGCCGCTGCTGGCCGAGCGCAAAACCTCGTTTTACCGCCTGTTGCTGTAAGGACCCTCCGGGCCCTACGCATCACCCTACACAATATTTTCACCCTAATACAAGCAACCATGAACATACTGATGGTATTGACCTCCCACGATCAGCTGGGAAATACGGGCCACAAAACCGGCTTTTGGCTGGAAGAATTTGCGGCTCCCTATTACGTGTTCAAAGATGCCGGCGCCACCCTCACGCTGGCCTCCCCCGCCGGCGGCCAGCCCCCCCTGGACCCCAAGAGCGACGACCCCAGCGCCCAGACCGAAGCCACTGAGCGGTTCAAAAAAGACCCCGAAGCCCAAAAGGCCCTGGCCCATACCGTGAAGCTCGACAGCGTTTCGGCGGCTGATTTTGACGCCGTGTTCTACCCCGGCGGCCACGGCCCGCTGTGGGATCTGGCCGAAGACAAAAAGTCGATTGAGCTGATTGAAACGATGTATGCCGCCGGCAAGCCCGTTGCGGCCGTATGCCACGCCCCCGGCGTGCTTCGCCACGTGAAAGCGCCCGATGGCAGCTCCATCGTGAAAGGCAAATCAGTAGCCGGCTTCACCAACACCGAGGAAGAAGCCGTGCAGCTGACTAACGTAGTGCCTTTCCTGGTGGAAGATATGCTGAAGCAGAACGGCGGCAACTACTCCAAAGGCGCCGACTGGCAGCCCTACATCGTAACCGCCGGCAACCTGATAACCGGTCAGAACCCGGCCTCCTCCGAACCCGCCGCCAAAGAGCTCCTCAAGCACCTGGCGAAGTAGGTTTAACTCTTTTCAAATGAAAGCCGCCCCGCTGTTCCTGCTACAGGAGCAATCGGGGCGGCTTTTTTGATATCAGCACCGTAAGTATCTTCAAGAAGACGTGTCATCCTGAGCTTTGCGAAGGACCTTCTCACGTTAGAAAGAGTCGTTGTTGCGCAAGTCGTTTAGCCGTGAGAAGGTCCTTCGCAAAGCTCAGGATAACAGAGGATTTTTGCGGATGACAGGTTAATATTTGTTTCTACCCCAACCTGCCATCAGGCGCGTACTTCAGCTCGCCTCGCTCTACCAACTCCCGGAGCAGTTCCGTTACGGCCGGAGCTTGGCCGGGCACAAAATGCGCCAGCACCTCCCGGGGGGTTTGCGGGGTGGTGCGCAGGAGCTTTAGCAGTTGCTCCCGCAGCGCGGGTGTGGGCGCAGCGTCCTGACTGGCTTTCTTTTTAGCCAAGCAGATGTCACACACGCCGCAGGCCGGCGCATCTAGCTCACCAAAATATTCCAGCAACAGCTGCTGGCGGCAGCGCCCGCCGCCCGTGTAGCGAATGACGGATTCCGTTTTGTGCACCGCTAGCTCCTGGGCCTGCTGCAGGCGTTTCTGGTCCAGCGGAAGCTTATCAGCATCAAAGCGCGGGGTGGTAAACAGCGCCTGCGGCGACTCGTGCTTGGGCTGGTACTGAATGATGCCCGAGCGGTGCAGAAACAGCAGCATCTTGCGCACATCTACCACGCTTAGCTTCAGGTGCTGGGCCAGGCTGTTTTCCGAAATCCGCTGGAAACCCGCGAACAGCTCGCCCCCATTAAAGCGCAACAGGCTCTTGATGAGCTGGTCGTGCTGCTGGTTGGCCACCTGGAAGCGGTACAGGTCGGTATGGTTGATGGGGATGTGCACGCGGGCGGGGTTGTTCACGGCCTCGTTCAGCTGCACGAAACCTTCCCGGGCCAGCGTGCGCAGGCTGTTGTGCGCATCCAGGGCCTTGAGGCGGTAGGTTTCCGCGAATTGTTGCAGGTCAAAATCGAAGGCCACCAGCTCACCGCCGCCCACGGCCGTGCGGGAGAAGTTAGCCAGGGCCTGGTACACGCGGCGCACTACATCCAGCGGCGGGTAGGCCTGCCGGGTGCGGCGGCGCAGTTCGTCGGCATCGTTAGGGCCGGAGAGTAGCACGGCAAAGGCGTATTTCTCGTCGCGGCCCGCGCGGCCGGCTTCCTGGTAGTAGGCTTCCAGGTTGTCGGGCGCGTCCAGATGCACCACCAGGCGCACATCGGGCTTATCGATGCCCATCCCGAAGGCGTTGGTGGCCACGATGCAGCGCGTTTTATTGGCCATCCAGTCCTGCTGGGTGCGGGTGCGCTGCTCGGCGGGCAGGCCGGCGTGGTAGGCGGCCGCGGCTACGTTATACTGCTGCAGGAAGGCGGCGGTGTCTTCCGTCTGGCGCCGCGTGCGGGCATACACAATGCTAGTTTTATCGGCCCCAACGCCGCGCACCACTTCCAGCAGGCGCTTGAGTTTATCCTCTGTGCTCAGGACCGAATATGAGAGGTTGGGCCGGGCAAAGCTTTGTTGAAACACCCGGTGCGTGGCCCCGAAATGCAGCTTCTCCACAATATCCTGGCGCACCTGCTCGGTGGCGGTGGCCGTGAGGGCAATGCAGGGCACGCCGGGCAGCAGCTCGCGTAGCTCCGCTATTTTCAGGTAGGGCGGGCGGAAATCGTAGCCCCACTGGGAAAGGCAGTGCGCTTCATCTACAGCCAGCAGGCTCACTTTCATCTTGCCTACGCGGGCCCGAAACATGTCTGTCAGCAGCCGTTCGGGGCTGACATAGAGGAACTTCACCGGCCCGTACACGCAGTTGTCCAGCGTCTGGTCGATTTCGGTGTGGGTCATGCCGGAGAAAACGGCCTCGGCCTTGATGCCGCGCTTGCGCAGGTTTTCCACCTGGTCCTTCATCAGGGCAATGAGCGGCGATACCACCAGACACAGCCCCGGCCGGGCCAGCGCCGGCACCTGAAAGCAGATGCTTTTGCCGCCGCCCGTGGGCAGCAACGCCAGCGTATCCTGCCCCGCCAGCACCGACCGGATAATATCCTCCTGCAGCGGCCGGAACTGGGTATGCCCCCACGTCTGGCGCAATACGTGCAGAATGTCGTCGGTGGGGTGCGGCATAGGCTGCGAAGGTACTACCGATTGCGCGGCGCCTCAAATCCAGGGAGTGTCATGTCGAGGGAAGTCGAGACATCTCGCGTGCTGACATTGTAATAGTAATTGTCATCCTGAGCTTGGCAAAGGACCTTCTCACGGCAGAACGACAATCGGAACAACGACTCGTGCTTGCGTGAGAAGGCCCTTTGCCAAGCTCAGGATGACAGGCGAAGCGGTAGAGATGCTTCGACAAGCTCAGCATAACGCACTATTTTGATGCTGTTCTTTCAATTGCATCAGCTCCTCTATACCGGACAGCTTTGTATACCTCAAACCAGCCTACGCTTACCAGCGCCACTGCCGCGCAGATGGCTAATTGCCGGAGCGTGAGCGGCTGCAATTGAAACAGGTGCTGCATAGGTTCAAAAGTGAGGCAAAGGATCAGCAGCAGCAGCGTGATACCCAGCGCCAGGGGCACCAGCGGGTTCCGGTAGCGCAGGGTGGTAAGCACGGTAAGGTGACGGGAGCGGCTGACCAGCGTCAGCATCATGTTGGCCTGTACTAGGGTGGTAAAGACCAGCGTGCGGGTCAGAATTTCGGAGTGCGCCACCTGCAGGGAGTAGAAGTACACGCCCAGCACGCCGGCCGCCACTACACTCCCCTGCACGATGCTTAAGCCTAGCTCCCGAAACGAGAGGAATGTATCCGAAGCCGGGCGGGGCTTTTCCAGCATGGTACCAGCTTCCATCGGCTCATTCTCAAACACGATGGAACAGGTAGGCCCCATCAGAAGCTCCAGGAAAATAACATGCACCGGCCCGAACAGCGCCGGGTACTTCCAGGCCAGCAACGACGGCACCAGCACCGTGAGAATGAGCGGAATGTGGATGGAAATGATGTACTGAACAGCCTTTTTGAGGTTGTCGTAAATGCGGCGACCAAACCCGATGGCCGTTACCATGCGGCTCAGGTCATCATCCAGCAACACCAGGGAGGCCGCCTGCCGGGCCAGTTCGGTGCCGCGGTGGCCCATGGCAATGCCGATGTGCGCGGCTTTTAGGGCGGGCCCATCGTTTACTCCGTCGCCGGTCATGGCGGTTACTTCGCCGTTGGCTTTCAGGGCGTTTATAACGCGTAGCTTGGCCTCCGGAAACATGCGGGCGTAGAGGCCTACCTGCTTTACGCGCTGGGTCAGGGCGGTATCCTCCAGGGCCATGACTTCCGCGCCGGTGAGTACGGGCTCGGGGTGGTGGAAACCAATCTGCCGGGCAATGGCCGCGGCCGTCACGGCATTGTCGCCGGTAATGATTTTCACCTCGATGCCGGCCTGGTAGAACTGCTCCAGCACCTGGGTTATGTTTTCCTTGGGCGGGTCGCTGAAGCCCACTAGGCCCGCGAATTGCCAGGGAAGGTCCTGCTGCTGTTCCGGGTACTCGTTGCCGGCAAACTCGCTCCAGGCCACGCCTAACACCCGCAGACCAGTGGCCGTGAGGGCGTCCAATGCCTGTTGCGTTGCCTGCTGCACCGCCGCGGAAAGATGACTCAGCGCCATAATGCCTTCGGGCGCGCCTTTGCAGGCTATCATCTTCCGGCCATCGGCCGTGGCGAAGACGTGGGTCATCATGGGTGGTTGGCCACCCAGTGGGTACTCGTGCACCAGCTGAAAGTGGGGCCGCTCATCAACCGAAAAAAATTGACTATAAGCCTCGTGCAAGGCTTTTTCCATAGGGTCGAAGGGCTGCGGCTCGCTGGCCCACATGGCGGTGGCCAGCAGACGGGCCCGGGCGGGAGGCAGTTCCATTTCCGGCCGTACTTCCCAGGGAGCAGCATCCCCAAGGCAGTAGGCGCGGGTGAGCGTCATGCGGTTCTGGGTGAGGGTGCCGGTTTTATCTACCCCGATAACGGTGGCCGAGCCCAGCGCTTCTACCGTTTGCGGCTGCTTGGTGAGAATTCCCTGCTTCATCAGCCGCCAGGCTCCCAGGGCCATGAAGGTTGACAGGGCCACCGGTATTTCCTCCGGCAGCACGGCCATGGCCAGCGCCAGCCCATGCAGCAGCCCGTGCACCAGACTACCCGATTCCCACCAGTTATACCCGAACACCACCACAAAAGCCACAATGCCAATGAGCGCCATACGGCGTACAAACTTGGCAATCTGACGCTGCAGAGGCGTTTTCTCTGATTTCACCTCCTGCATCAGGCCGCCAATTTTTCCCAGGCGGGTTTGGCTGCCTACGGACGTTACGCGCGCCCACACGGCCCCGCTGGTGAGCGTGGAGCCCAGGTACACGGCCTGCGTGCCATCGGCTACCTTGTCTACCGGTAAAGACTCCCCCGTCAGGAAGGATTCATCGGCCTGGGCGTCGTGGGCTTCCAGCACCATGCCATCGGCCACTACCTGCTCCCCTTCCGAAACCAGCAGCAAATCCTCCACTACTACGTCCTCGGCCCGCACATCTACCAGCGCTCCGGCGCGGCGCACGTGGGCCAGGGGCTGGGAGAGCTGCTGGAGAGCACGCAGAGCCTTGTCGCTACGCGCTTCCTGATACAGCGAGATGCTCGCTACAATGACGATGGCGCCCAGCATGGTGAAGCCCTCCTGGTAGCTGCCGATAACCAGGTACACGCCCGCCGTAACCACCAGCAGCACAAACATAGGCTCCGTAACCACGCCCCGCAGAATCTGCCAGATGCGATTACCGGCGTTGTCCGTGAGCTTATTGGGGCCGAAGCGCTGACGCTGCTGTTCTACCTCAGCGGGCGTGAGGCCGGGCGGCAGGGTTGCGGGCGTGGCATCAAGGATGGCCGTTTCGGATGCAGTAGCCATGCAGCAGGGTTGGTGGGCGTTTTTTAAAGTTGGTGAAAAGACGGAGTAAAACCGATGACCTTTGTCATTCAACCGCAATCAGAAAGGCACAAAAAAGCCCGACGCTGAAACAGCATCGGGCTTTCGATATAAGAAGCTACTGGAAGCCTACGCAGCGGCCGTTTCGCCGTTTTCGCGGTCTTCAATGGCCTTTTTCAGCTTAGCAATGGCCTGTACAGCACGCTCTTCATCCAGACGGTTGATGTTCAGGAGCATTTTGGTTTTCTCCTGACGCGTAATCACCGGATGGTTCAGCAGACGGATGATTTCTTCCTTCTGCGCGGCAGTAGCATAGGCTACGGCCGGAGCGGGTTCCGCAACGGGGGCTGCAGGCTCAGCGGGCACGGCTTTCATAGCCGTGGGGGCGGCCGGAGCTGGCGCTGCGGCGGGGGCCGGAGCGGCTTTCACCTCGGGCGTGTTGCCGTGGTACTCCATTTCCTCCGCTGGGGTAGGCTCATAGCCGGCGGCGCGGATAATCCAGGCCAGAATATTCCGGTAAGCCTTACCGATGGCGCGCGTTTGCGCCATGCTCATGATGGCAAACTCTTGGTAGAACTTCTTGCCCTGCTCTTTATTGGAGCAGATGGCAAAGCCAGCACCTACGGTATGGCCGGAACGCAGATCAAACAGCGTTACCTTGGCCTGATATTTAATTTCTGACTCAGTCGAGACATTGATGACGTGGTCTACGATGGGCACAATGCCCAGGCGCGAGCCGGCATACTGCCAGCCTTCCACGTTCACGAACTCCTTGCCCTGCACCGAAGTGGTGAGCTTGTTGTCCTTGATGAACTTGGCCAAGTCCGTGGCCAAGTGCAGCGTTTCGTCGGAGCGTGCAATATCGTAGCTCTCGACTTTCATCTTCCGAGCTGGCTCTTTGGTGTTCTTGGTTACTTCGTTCATGATGTCTTCCCTTTAATACGTTATGTTGTTCTAGTGTATAACCCATCGGGCACCTGATAAGTGCAAAATACAGACCATTTTTTAGTAAATTTTCCTGTTGATTATCAACAAGTTACAAATTATTTTTCATAGACCTTAGCCAACTAGGTTAGTCAAAATCTTCTCCTTTCCGGCCGGTGCCGCAAACGCACGAAAAAACGGGCCTTAATGCGCCGATAACCAGTTGGTTTCTACGCAATAAGACCCGTTGCTGTTTCTGGCGCACCCGGGGGTGCGGCGGCAGAAGTTATTCGGAAATATGCCCGTCTTTCATGGTGATGGTGCGGTCAGCCATGGCGGCCAGCTGGTCGTTGTGCGTCACGATGACGAACGTCTGGCCCAGCTCTTTGCGCAGCAGGAAGAAAATCTGGTGCAGTTCCTGCGCATTCTGCGAGTCCAGGTTGCCGGAGGGCTCATCGGCAAAGATGATTTCCGGGGAGTTGATGAGGGCGCGGGCTACGGCCGTGCGCTGCTGCTCGCCGCCGCTCATTTCGGAGGGCTTGTGGTCGGCGCGGCGCTCCAGGTTCAGCATGCCAAGCAATTCGCGGGCCCGCACGCGGGTTTCCTTCTCGGAGCGCCCCGCCAGGTAAGCCGGCAGGCAAACGTTTTCGAGGGCGGTGAACTCGGGCAGCAGGTTATGAAACTGGAAGATGAAGCCAATGTGCCGGTTGCGGAACCGCGCCAGGCTGGAGCGGCCCAGCGCACTTACGTTTTCGCCATCAAACAGCACCTCGCCGGAGTCCGGCGTATCCAAGGTGCCCAGAATGTGCAGCAGCGTACTTTTGCCCGCTCCCGATGACCCCACTATCGACACGATTTCCGACTTCTTGATGGTCAGATCGATGCCCTTGAGCACCTCCAGCGTGTTGTAACTCTTGCGGATGTTAATGGCTTGCAGCAAAGCGGGGTAATGAGAAATGAGCGAGGTTAAGAAGCAAATCTACGCAATGTCAGGCGTAGCATTCGATTCTGCGCTGCGAAAGGTTGGTGCCCGCCCTTTTCCTGCCGCTGCCGCTGCCCGTTAGAGCAGCCTTTACCAGTGTGCGTAACGGAACTGCCCGCTGGGCAGAAAACCGTAGTACAGTACCAGAAGGGCCAAAAACACATACCATAAGGCTGTGAGAGAACCGGCAACGCGCCCAGGCAGATAACGGGATAACAGGGAGTACATTGGCTTAGCTCAGTAAACGGTAAAAGGTATGTGCCACGGCCTGCCAGGATGGCTCGCGGATAATCACGCAACTAAAGCAGTAGAAGTGCAGGGTAAGAAAAACGCCCAGCCAGGCGGGCAGCACCGGCACCACCTCCGGCTGCTTTTCCGCAAAGCGCTGATACTGGTGCCAGAACAGAATGCCCAGCCCCTGCAGCGCCCCCCACACCAGATACCGCCCCGACCACTCGTGCCAGAGCCCCAGCACCAGCATGGAGGCCGCAATGGCCAGCATGGGCCGGCGCGTGAGGCTCAGCAGCGGAGAAAACACGTAGTCGCGGCACCATTGCGAAAGGGAAATGTGGTAGCGCTTCCAGAAGTCATTCAGATTGGGGGCCAGAAAGGGCGCGGCAAAATTCTCCCCCGTCCGGAAGCCCAGCAGCAGGCTTAACCCGATGGCAATGTCTGAATACCCCGCAAACTGCACGTAGGCGTTGCCGGCAAACCGCAGGATACCCAGATACGTGGCCAGCGCCGGATGCTGCGGCTCCAGAGCCGTGAGCAGGTGCCCCAGTTTGTTGGTGAGCAGCGCATTGCCCAGCACCACCACCTTCACGTAGCCATACAACACCCGCTCCAGCCCTACGGATGCCAGCGCACCATCCCAGCGGCGGCGGCGGACATCCCGCAGAAAATCAGGAAAGCGGTTGATGGGGCCCACCAGCATGGTAGGCAGGAAGAATAGGTAGCGCAGATAATCGGCCCAGGTGTGGCGCGGCAGGGTTTGCTTGTAGCGCTCAATGGCGTAGTGAATCTGCCGGAAAGTATAGTAGGACAATCCCAGCGGCACGCCCACCTGCGTCCACCACCCGGCCTGCGCCGGCCACTCCGATTTGAATACCATCCAGACTGCCACCGCCTGACCAATGGCCAGCAGCACGGCGCCCGAAGGACGCAGCCGGGCGCTTTTAAACACCCAGTAGCTGGCGGCCGCCGTGAGCAGCAGCATCAGGGCCGAAATGGGGGCCACGTACAGCAGAAAGGCCGCCGTCAGCAGGCTGACGGCACTGATCTGCCACCGCTCCGGCAGCAGCCAGGCGGCCGGCACAAGCCCCAGCAGGCTAAAAAACACGATGGTATGAAGGACGAGCATGTCGTGCTGGTTAGCGGGCAGTCAATAGGTTAGGGTGGGTTTCCTGGCGCAGCTGTTTGGCCAGCCAGGCAGAGTACAAGGCGCGGCCCTGCAGATTCATATGGGCGTTATCGTAGAAATGCCGGAAGTGAAAGGGGCCGGGCTCATGCCAGTAGCTGGCCTGGTAGGCCCGCTGATATTGCGCAAGCCGGTAGCGTAGCGAATCCCCATCAGGCCCATTGTAAATAGCCTTTTCCAAAGGCGCCGGCCGGGGGAAATGCAGCAACACAATGCGCACGCCCTGCCTCCGGAGCGCCCGCAATACCTGGTGCACTGCATGCCGCGGGGCAAAAGGGCGGACTTCCCGCTGCCGGATTTCAGCTACCCAGGCGGCCAGTTGCGTGGTATCCCAGGGAGTAGTGGGCACCGGCATATCCACATCCTGCAGGCCAACACTGGGCCGGTCTGCATCGATACCCGCGGGTGCGAGCCCCAGACTTTCTTTGCTCCGGTTAACCAGCTGATGAGAGTAGCGAGCTACATTCCTCAGCAGGAAGGAATCCGGCGACAGATCGGACCAGTCTTTCAGATTAAACAGCAGCAGGTTTTCCTCAATGCAGAGGATATCCGGCGGATACTCCTGCAAATACCGCAAAATGGGCGCCCGGTCGGTAAACGACTCCAGATTGGCCCCGATGCGGAACAGGCGGACCACCCGGCAGCGGCCCTTCGTTTGTTGGGTGAAAAAGGCGGAGGGCATCACGCCATTGCCGGTAAGCGAGCTTCCCAGAATAACTACCCGCGTTACACTATCCGTCCGGGCCTGCCACTCCCGTTGCAGCAGCGGCCGCGCCGCCGTCACCACTTCCTGGTGGTAGGCAGATACCGAGCGCAGAAATCCCCATCCGTAGAGAACCCCGATACCCACGAGCATTCCCAGGGCCAGTAGCCACACCCAAACCGGGGCGGGCTCAGCGGGTGGCGAGTTTTTTGCGCGCAACGTCTTCAGCGGTTTGTAAGCTGTTCATCACCATAATTTCTGCCGTAGAAAACTCCGTTCCCAGGGCCTTCTCCAGCCGAACGATAAAGTCCAGGTGGGCCATGGAGTCCCAGCCGGCCATGCTGCGCGAGTTGGACTCGGGGCGGAGTTGCTCACCAGGCACTTTAAAGGCCTGCGAGGCCGCCTCGCGCACCAGCGAGCGGAAATCGGGGCCGTTATTGGGGGCCTGCGCAACGTGCATGGCCAGCCGCTGCTGCACCACTTTCAGCTGCACTTTCCCGGACAGGCCTTTGGGCAGCTCATCCAGAGAGTGAATAACGGCCGGCACTTTCTTCTCTTCCAGCCGCTCACGGCAGTAGCTGGTCAGCTCTACCTCCGTGGCCGTAGCCTCCTCCTTAAAGACCACGCAACTGATCAACTTTTCCCCGAACACCTCATCGGACACGCCAAAGCTCACGGCTTCGGCCACTGCGGGATGCGTGTTCAGAACCTCCGTAATTTCCTCAGGATGAATATTGACCCCGCCGGAAACGATGATGTTCTTTTTGCGGCCCGTAATGCGGTAGTAGCCATCGGTGCTGCGCATGGCTATGTCGCCGGAGCGCAGCCAGCCATCGGGCGTTAGCACTTCAGCTGTGGCGGTGGGGTTGTTCAGGTACGCCAGCATAACATTGTCGCCGCGCAGCCACAGCTCACCTTCCGTTTCGTCGCCTACTTCCTCATCAAAGTCATTTACGATGCGGGCCTCCATGTCTACGGGTTTACCCACGGTGCCTATGCGGTAGCTTTCGTCGCCGGGGCCGCAGAACAGGCCGCCGGCTACGGTTTCCGTGAGGCCGTACACATTCACCAGCCGCACCCCAAAGCGCACGGCAAAAGCGCCCCAGAGGGCTTCTTCCAGATGCGAGGAAACGGAAATGATAAAGCGAAAATCCGGGGTCCGGAAGCTGTCTTCGTAGCCATCGGAAAAGCGCTGAATGAGCGCCAGCATAGCCGGTACGGCAATCAGGTGCGTTACCCGGTACTTATAAACAGAATCCAGCAGGGCCCCAATGTTGCTCAGATCAAAGCGCAGCGGCCGAATACAGACAGCGGCGTTATAGCCCGCCAGAATTGGGCCCTGAATGATGCCATCGGCATGGTAGAGCAGCAGGATGTTCATCAGGCGCGTATCGGCATCAAAGCCATACACGTTGGTCAGCGTCTGCAGATGGCTGAACAGGTTGCGGTGCGTAATTTGCACGCCTTTGGTATCAGAAGTAGTGCCGGAGGTAAAGAGCACGTAGGCTACCGTATCGGGGCTGATGGCAGCGGGCAGCGGGCCGGGCGCTTCGCGCACCAGCAGGGCCGGATACGTCTGGCTAGCTCCGGTCGAAGCCTGACTGCGGCCCAGCAGCTTCCGGAAAAGCTGCCCTTTGGGCGCTTCCTCCATGCGTACCGGCAGCACTTTATACTGCTTCTCATCAATTTGCAGGCGCTGCAAAAAGGCTTCATCCGCAATAAACGCCACTGGCTCCGCCGTGCGGATAAGCGCCCGGGCCCGGTCGGGCTTCACCTCGGGGTCCAGCAGAATAGCGGTGAGGCCATAGCGCAGCAGCGCCCAGAACAGGAAGGCGGTTTCCACTTCATCCTCCACCGAAACCACTACCCGGTCGCCCTCCCGCAGCCCCAGCCGGGCAAAAACGGCGGCCAGCTGCTCTATGCGTTCTGTGAGCTGACGATACGTAATTCGACGGTTGCCCAGATCCAGAAAGGCGGCGCTCTGGCGGGCGGGCTCACTGAAGCGAGCTACGGTTTGGACGACATCGGCCCAACGGGTTGCGGTAAGAGTAGACATCAGATGACAGGATAGAGGTAGATGGAAGAGTAATAGCAAGTAGTAGGGAGCGGAGCCCGGCCGGCACGCTGTCAGGCCCAGCAGCATCTGTTTATCAGCGAATCAACTCCAGCAGCTGGTGCTTCAGCACCTTCCCATTGGAGGAGTAAGGCAGAGCATCCAGTACCCGCACCACAGCGGGCACTTTGTGCTCCCCCACCCGGGCCGTGAGATGCGCCAGCAACTGGGGCACTACCTGGGCAGCATCGTGGCCGGGACCCAGCGTTACGAAGGCGGCCAGGCGCTCTGTGTCGTTGCGCTGAAAGGCACACACGGCGGCCTGGTGCACAGCGGCATGCGCCAGCAAATGCGTCTCAATTTCAGAGGGGTATACAATTTCGCTTAAAGCATTCTTGATGAGCTCTGTGCGGCGGCCGCGCAAGGTTACGCTGCCATCGGGGTTGGCCACGGCTATGTCGCCGGTGTATAGCCAGCCGTCCCGTACGGGCGAAGGAGCCGCACTGCCGGGACCGTAATACGGGCCCTGCATCAGATTATCACTGTAGATGCGCAGCTCCCCTTCCTGCCCCGGCCCCACCTCCTGGCCCATCTCATCCACAATCTGCGCCAGGCACCCCACGGGCCAGCCAATGGTATCGGCGGCGGGTGACGCCTGCCCGGGGCGCTCAGCCAGGCAGATGCCGGTCGTCTCGGTGAGGCCGTAATAGTTGACAACCGGGAGGTTAAACGCCTGCTGAAAGTCGGTGCGCAGCGTGGGTGTCAGCTGGCTGCCGGTGCTCATCACCAGGCGCAGACTCCGCAGCTCCGCCCCGATGCGGCGCCCCAGTTGCAGCCATTGCCGCAGCAGGGCCGGGCTGGCGGCTACCAGGTTGGCCCGGGAGGATAAGACGGCTTCCGCCAGCAGGGCAGCGTGCTGTTTCTGCGCGGCGGTTGGGATAATAACGCTGGCTCCAACTTCCAGCGGGGCCAGCGCCGCGTTGCGCAGGCCGCTCATGGCATCGGCGTCGCCCACGGCCAGAAAACGGTCGGTGGTTTCCCAGCCAAAGGTTTCTGTTACCAGCCGGGCGCTGCGGTAGAGCTGCCCGTGCGTGAGCGGCACCCCTTTGGGCAGCCCGGTAGAGCCGGAGGTAAACAGAATGGCCGCTACATCTGCCGGCGTAATAATGGGTGGCACTGCTGCTTCTGTTTCAGGCTCTTCTTCTGCCAGGCTTAGCCAGTCAGAAAACCAGCGGGCATTCGGGGGCAGCTCCCTGCTCTCGTCGGCATCCACCACCAGCCTGGGCACTTCTACCGCCTCATAATCAGCCAGCTTATCAGCGCCTACCAACAGTAGCTTTGGCGAAACCGATGCCAGTATGGTTTGGGCGGCGGAAACGGGTAGCGTCAGGCTCAGGGGTACTACTACGGCCCCATTCAGCCAGCAAGCCCAGCTCAGCAACAGCACCTCCGCGTGCAGCGGCGCGTGAATGGCCACCACATCGCCCGCCGCAATCCTGCTGCGGCGCAGGGCCTGCCGGATGTCGGTAACAATAGCATCTGCCTCCGCATAGCTGAAGCTGCTTCCATCTTCCAGGGCCGTGAGCAGGGTGGCATCGGGGTAGTGCTGCCGGGCACGCTCCCACAGCCGGGGAATGGTGTGTTCCTGCCGGGGAGTCTGGAACTCCTGAAAAGCCAGAAAATGCTGCAGCCGGTGGCTTTGGGCGCTGACGGGCACCAGCTGAATAATATCCAGGGCGCTCAGCTCCCGCAGTAAAGGATGCAGTTCTTCCACCGGCCGGCCCATCTGCCGGGCTATTTCAGTGGCGGTGTATTGCCGGGCCGCCCAGTATAGCACGCTGCGCGCCGCCGCCGACAGCTGATAGCCGTGGGCGCGGGCCAGGTGGTGCTGGTATACCGGGTGGCGCTCCAGCAAGTGGCCCACGGCGCCGCCAAACCGCTGGTCCCGGTATTCTACCCGGCCGGTTAGCGGGTCAATGTGCAGCAGGAAATTGATGAGGATCCGGCAGCTGGCCCAGTTGGATTCTTCTACTGCCCGGTAGGGCTGCAACGCGCACGGTTGTTCAGTCCAGGCCTCCGGTAGTAAGGCCACCAGCCCGTTGTAGTCAGGGGTGGTGGGGTTGGGTTGTGGGGGCGCGGTTTCCGGGCCGCCGTGTTCGTTGAAGTAAAACAGCTCGGGCTCAGAATAAACCTGCGCCCGCCGGTTGGTTTGCTGCGCCAGGGGCGCTAAGAAGTGCATATACTGCTGGCCATGCAGCAGCCGGCCGCCCCGCTCAAAATAAGGTTCCGGCTCGTTGTTGGCCAGGTGCACGTGCGGGAAGAGCAGGCCACCATCGGGCGCTACCACCCGCAGCAGCTCCCGCAGCACCTGAGCCTGCTCAAAGCGGTGCAACACATCCAGACCAATGACCAGGCGCACGCTGTGGTCGTTGAGAGGCAGGGGCTGGTTTAACTCCTGGAAGAGCAGCTGCACGTTGGCCGGAGCCTGCGCGCCGGTTAGCCAGTAGGCATAGCCTTTATAGCCCAGCACGTCCCGGTCACCGTCCCACACCGTGAGAATAGTCTGCTCCGGGAACAGGCCCGCCAGCCAGGAGGTATTCCACCCCGACCGGTCCCAGAGGTTCAGAATAATGTCGCCGGGGCGGAGCTGCCGCCGCAGCGTATGCACGAACGGCAGCAGCGCCCGGGTGGCCTCATTAAAGGGCTGAAAGCATACATAGGCATCATACACCGGGCGCCGCCCTTTTCGCCGCACAAACTCATCGTAGGCCGGCAGGCGCTGGCGCAGGGTTTCCTCTGTGGCCCGTGCTTTGGGTTCCATCAGTTCCGGCAACGGCCAGTCCAGCTGGTCGCCCAGGATCATAGTCTGTATAATGGGCAAGCCAAAAGCGCCGCTGGGGTGGGCCAGCCAGCCCGTTGCCTGCTCCGACGAATAGAGGGGATGAAAGGTATATGCTTTAAGCCCGGGATGCATACATAGGGGGATTTAGAATGATATAATTATTGGCCGAGTTGCCTTTCAGCCAGCGGCGCGTAGTAGCGTGAAGCTATAATATATTTCACAATAATAATAACTATTGTCACTATTCAAATATAAATATTGAAACTTGTTAACACTTTATGCTGATCAGCTGAAGAGGGCTGTAAAAGCCCGGCTTTCCTCCTGCCGCCGCTTTTGTGCGGTGTTACTGGAGCACCGCCTGCCCTGCCGAAAAATTTCCCGGGGGCTTTTGGCATCGAAATCAGGGAAAGGGAATACTACCACGGCACTATCCTAGGCAAAGCGGGCGGCGGGAAATCGTACCGATGATATATCCAATTTCCCCCTCCGCTGATAATTCCCTACTTTCGCCCCCGCAAATCCCACCCGAATCTTCCTTCAAACCGACCCTCTATGAACATCCACGAGTATCAGGGTAAAGAAATCCTCAAGCGCTATGGCGTGCGCGTGCAGGAAGGCTACACCGCCAACACCCCTGAAGAAGCGGTAGCCGCCGCCCAGAAGCTGACCGCTGAAACCGGAACCGGCTGGCACGTTATCAAGGCACAGATTCACGCCGGTGGCCGTGGTAAAGGGGGCGGAGTGAAACTCGCCAAAAACCTGGAGCAGGTGAAGGAAATTGCCAGCCAGATTATTGGCATGCAGCTGGTGACCAAGCAAACCGGCGCCGAAGGCCGCAAGGTGCACAAAGTGCTGGTAGCCCAGGACGTGTACTACCCCGGTGCCGCTGAGCCCAAAGAATACTACATGAGCGTGCTGCTGGACCGCGCTACCGGCAAAAACGTCATCATCTATACCACCGAAGGCGGCATGGACATTGAGGAGGTAGCTGAAGCACACCCCGAGAAAATTCACCGCGAGCATGTAGACCCCCGCGTAGGTCTGCAGGCTTTTCAGGCCCGCAAAATTGCCTTCAACCTGGGCCTCGAAGGCGAAGCCCACAAGGAGATGGTGAAGTTTGTGCAGGCCCTGTACAAAGCCTACGACGACACCGACTCGGCTATGTTCGAAATCAACCCCGTGTTGAAGACCTCGGACAACAAGATTCTGGCCGTTGACGCCAAAGTAACCCTCGACGAAAACGCCCTCTACCGCCACAAGGACTTCGTAGCCCTGCGCGACCTGAACGAAGAGGACCCCCTGGAAGTAGAGGCTTCGAACTCAAACCTGAACTATGTGAAGCTCGACGGCAACGTGGGCTGCATGGTAAACGGCGCGGGTCTGGCCATGGCTACCATGGACATCATCAAGCTGAGCGGCGGCGAGCCGGCCAACTTCCTCGACGTAGGGGGTGGAGCCAACGCCCAGACGGTAGAAGCCGGCTTCCGCATCATCCTGAAGGACCCGAACGTGAAAGCCATCCTCATCAACATCTTTGGCGGCATTGTGCGCTGCGACCGGGTGGCCAATGGTGTGGTAGAAGCCTACAAGAACATCGGCGACATTAAAGTCCCCATCATCGTACGTCTGCAGGGCACCAACGCCGAAGAAGGCGCCCGCATCATTGATGAGTCGGGCCTGAAGGTGTACTCAGCCGTATTGCTGAAGGACGCGGCCCAGAAAGTGAAAGAAGTACTGGCGGAGCAGGGTCTGGCTTAAGCCGCCCCACTTCTAAAGCAAAAAGCCCCCACCGGAACCCGGTGGGGGCTTTTTTATGGTATTTTATCAGACCTTTTCCTTCACGGCGGCCGGCTCGCCATCTACTTTCAGCTGTACTTCCATGTTGCCCCGGGTGCCTACCGAGTACGGGCATATTTCATGAGCTTTGGTTACCAGCTCCGAGGCCCGCTCATGGCTCAGGCCCTTCAGACTCACGTCCAGCACGGCGCTCAGGCCGTAGCCCTCCCCTTCCTGAAACAGCGTAACGGAGCACTGCACGGTGCTGGCGGGGTCCAGCTTTTCGCCTTCCTTCTGGGCTATAACCAGCAGAGCCTGCTGAAAGCAGGAGGCATAGCCGGCGGCAAACAGCTGCTCGGGGTTGGTAGCGCCCTTCTTTCCGCCTAACACGGAGGGCACCGACATTTCCATATTGATAACTCCATCCTGGGAGCTTACCTGGCC
Organism: Hymenobacter sp. DG25A; assembly: GCF_001280305.1. NCBI lineage: Bacteria > Pseudomonadati > Bacteroidota > Cytophagia > Cytophagales > Hymenobacteraceae > Hymenobacter > Hymenobacter erythromyxa. Next base: position 2,094,826 of record NZ_CP012623.1, read on the forward strand.
GCTACGGCCGCCGGTTGCCGTTGACTCGGCCGTATACAGATTCTTTTTCATAGAAACAGGGTTAGTTATAATGGGCAGATATGAAGGCTTAACCCACTACCTGTTAGGAAGGTTATCTTCTTTCGCACTTCCTGCCACATTACAGAATCTAAACTTACCCCCACCCCGCTGCTTGTTGGACGGTATTTTTCTGTTAGTTTTGCCGCCCCTACCCGCCCGGTCGCGTAGTACAACGGATAGTATAGGAGTCTCCGAAGCTCTTGATCCAGGTTCGATTCCTGGCGCGACCACAGACAAGCCCGATAATCAGCTATAATACAGCTAGTTATCGGGTATTTTGTTTTTCACGGAACAACTCACGGGACAAAAATTTATCTATTCCCCAAGTTAAATTCTTATTGCTCCAACACATTCAGCAACTGCAACAATGCCGGTGCCGATGCCTCTGCCCGTTGATCTAAATTGAGCAGCCTTGCATACCAGCGGGTTGGCTTGCCCCGGTAGTACATCTTCCGCCCCTTGCGGTACTCTTTCTCCCACTCCCGGTCTACGGCGAAATTGTGGCCCATACCCCTAAACCGTTTGGGCTCCAACTGCGAATCATAGAAGAGCCGGGAGCCTTGGTAGGCCAGCCGGTGGGCAAACATGCCCGTTCCATCCCGCATGAATAGCACGGTGGCCCGCCGGCCGGATACCGGGCAGAGGAAGTAGTACCGTACCCCTTGCCCGCCGGGCAGATTGCTAGGCACCGCCTCCAGCATAATGCGGTAATCATACTTCTGGGTATCGTTCACCGTGTAGCGCAACCGCACGGAGGTTTCTCGCTCTAGGATGCGTACCTCCAGGGCCATGCGGCCGCTGGGTTGGCCCCGGTTGCTCCAGCTGATAGTAGTGGAATGAAAGCCCGGCTGCAGAAAGCCGGAACGGAGCAGGAAAGCCAGCTCCAGGCGTTTGATTTCATCGGCCGTAGCCGGGTAAGAGGGATAACGGGGCATAGCAGGCAGAGATTTAAGGAGGCACCCGACAACAGTAGCCGAAATCCTTAGGGAACAGGTGGTAAATACAGGAGGATAAACCGTTCTGTTTCTTCTACCGTCAGGAATGAGCTACTATTAAAATTTGGTTTTAAGGTATTGGGGCCTGCTATCTTGCCAGATGTTTACGGAATTTATTGAGGAACATCCGACAGGCACCATAACCCGTGCCCAGACCACCTATTTGGAACTGCAAACGGAAAAAGGCTCCTTCAGAATAGAATTTAAGGAGAAGACTGAAGCTAAGTTAAAGCCGGGCCGGGGCGGGGCATTAGCCTACTTTACGCACCATCCCCTGTTGTTAATTCACAACGAGGATACCGCGACGGTATACATCCATTCCAAGCCAATTGATCCCCAAGCCTTACGCGAGGAAATCCATCAGTCCATTTCGGCACTTTACCAAGGCTGGCGGGATTGGCGTAGCCATTTCTTTGGGTGGCATTATGAAGGCGCGGAGAGTCTGCTAGTGCAAAACCTAGCGCAAGGCAGCGGCATGATACTAGATAGGGCGCCAGCCTCCGTGGCAAAGTTACTGTTGGCAGCTTGTGAAAAATACGGTGCAGCCACGAGCGTATTTGGTTCAGCAGAGCCTGATCCTACCACTCCCGTTGTCTTTAGCTTGTTCTTCATCGGATCGTACTACGTCATAGCTAAAGGCTTTCGTGCTTCTGCTTTGTAGTGAAAGTTGGGGCAGCTTCTCATTGGAATATGTCTGCCCTTAGAACGGCGGGCCGCCGGGTGTGCCTAGATTGAGCGTTACCTGAACAGTGCCGAAGTCGGGTTCTGTTGACAGGGCCGTGCGCTGCAGCTTGGGCGTGACGAACTCCGCTAGCTTCACATACGCATCAATAAAGTCTTTGCCCTCCAAGGTGGCCAGCTTGGCCCGGAGCAGCGCCGCATCAGTGCCAGCCAGCGCGGCGGCAATGACTTCGCGGGCGTGGGCCGTGGCCTTGTTGGGCGTGCCCTTCGGGCGGCCGGTGGGGTTGCCGCTGTTTCCTTTCTCAAAGGCCATTGTAGACAGTTGTTGTTTGCAGGGAAGTTACGAAGGGAAACAGGCCCTTTTAGGCTAGTTGCGCTCCGGACTTTTAGGGTTGAGTTATGCGTATATGACGTTGTGGCTAAACCCAGCGGTGTAGCCAAGGCCGTGTTGAAGGATATATGCCCCCTATCCCCTTTGCCTCTATTTAGCACGCGGGAGAAAAGAGGGAGTACAACGGTAGGCTGCCGACCGGGTGGTGAGAAATACCCTACCCCTCCTTCTTCCTAGCAAGACTCTTAGCCAGTGGAATAGAATACAAATTGGGGTTATGCGTGGCTAGTGGCATTTTATAAGTCCATTTCACTGAGGGACAACGAAACTATTTATGTCTCGTACCCGCCAACTCTTCCTAATCATGGCACGCTATTGGGTCTAGGGAGGGCACATTCATTCCTTCTAAAACATTCATTTTATGAATAACATCCTTCAGAAAATCTCCGGTCTAGCTCTCTTCGCTGGCTTGGCTCTTGGTTCTACTTCGGTACAAGCCCAAAAGACCATAGAAACAGCGGTACAACAAGGCAATGGGGCCTATGTAAAGAAGACGGATCGGACGACGTGTATACGCAATAGCTTGCTGGGAATTCCCAAGGTGGGATATTGTCTGACCATGTCGCAGGTGAAATTTATTGTAACACCTTCCGGTAATGCCACATCCGTCTGGGCAGGTACTGTTCCGGTGGCGGCCCGTCCGGCCCAACGTCTGATTTACAAATCCACGTGGAAGGAAACGTCTGATGATGGTATCACCCGCATCTTTGACACCATTGCGGTTACAGAGCCCGATGGTTCCGTGAAGCTTACTTTGACCGATAAGAAAAACGGCAAGAGCAAGAGCGCCAAATAAATTGCACGTAATGTATAATAATACAAAAAGCCCCAACTAACCTTGGGGCTTTTTGTATTTCCCGCTATCTACCTAATCAGGATAAGTCTCCTTTACAAAGAGAGGGAGAACAACGGTAGGCGGCCGGGCGGGCAGTGAGAAATAGCCTACCCCTCCCTACTTACCGGAATGCGCCTTTGCAAGATGATTACAAGGGTGGCAAAGGGTATCATATCTGAGCCCAGCGGTAGCCTCAGAAAGTGGGTGGTGCATTGTCCAACAACCAAATCTTATAGCAACTCACCTAGTCGGACTCCCCTGAATATTTAGTAGATTATATATAATAAACAAATGTCGCCCCGGGAGAGGACAGAGACTGCCGTGGGGCGGCAGTGCGCCAGCGCAACAGGCAGGCTTACGGGCAGACCGGAAATGTAGTGGTGCGATTTATCGACACAGCTGAAAAGCTAGGTGCCTATTCACATCCTTTATTCATTTCCATTATGAAACACCTTCATGCCCTTACCCTTTTGCTGCTCTTTGGGGCCGCAGCTTTCCTCCATGCCTGTTCGAAGGACGGCCTAGAGGATGTTCATCCAACTACCGTGAACGCCAAAATGATTAAAAAGACGGACGGTACTTGGACACGCCAACGGGAGTGGCATCCTGATGATATACTTAAGTCACAAATCATCAACGTGGGCAACTTAACTGCTAAAGAGCAAAAGTCCTGTCTAGAGGCATTTGAGGGTAAATGCTTTCATGGAAAACTAAATCCAGTAGGGTTTTATGAGATTCAGAATCCATCAGATACATATGGTTATTGCATTAACAATCAGAATTTTTGTACACTAAATGAGTGCACATCGAGACTCAATATCCTCTTCGGATTTTCGCTACCACCCTCAGGAAACAAATGTTATGCATTTTAAGCAGTAGCATCAGGGAGAAAGGGGCTGATCATCCCCTTTCTCCCTATTTTCTAATTCACGGGTAAAAACTACCTCATAAGGGTGAGCCTCGGTGCGCTGCTGTCCTTGCTGGAGCAGCTGCATAGCCCGGGCCCGGTTGCGTTTATAGGTAGCGCGTGGTTGCGTCTTTCGCATAGCCTCCCAGAAAGCCACATCATTAGCAGCGTGTAGCAAGGCTGAATCCGAAAGGGGGAGGCCGGTATAATCCATGGGCGTGCGGCGATGGGTTAAATTCCATTGAAGTCGGAGCTGTGCCAGGAAGGCGGCCCGCACCGGCGGCCGGGGCAAGTCTGCCAGGGTGAGCGTAGCCAGGCCGGTAGCGGTGAGCAGCGGGCGGGCTTGCGTGTACACCAGCTCATAGCGGAGCAGGTGGCCCGGTGGGTGGGGTTCTCCCTTCAGGCGGGCATAGGCTCCCTTGTCATAGAACTTCAAACGGTAGGCACTGTGAAACGCACAGTACTCCAGCGGGCGGGCGGCCCCGGCCGGCGGATTGAGGGCCGTGAACAGGCTCTTTTTGTGGCTGATCAGGCTTTCCAGAAACGGGCGCGGCGGCGTGGGCACGGACAGGTTCAGGCCCACCTCCAGCCGGCGCACGGTGAGCCATTCCGCCGGCATAGCCAGTACCTCGGATAGCTCCGCACAGGCCGCCTCAATTTCCGAGGCGGTGAACCGGCCGGCGTTGTGGCCGTGGGCAAAGGTGTGCAGCGAACCGCGTACCCGACCCCACCGGGTAGCGGGGACATAATCCAGCCGCAGGCCCCGGTAAGAGGCCCGCAACCGGCCCCGGCTGTCGGGTTCGCCCGATACCTGGGCAAAGGCCGGCGAACGGGCTAGCCGCTGTTCTGCCCCGGCATCGAAGGCCGGCAAAAGAAAATGCAGGTGTTGGTTGTCGTACACGCGGAAGTAGCCCGAAACGGTTATCTTTACTCTTAGTAGTATCCGCCACTTCCTAGCCCGAAACGGCCCACTACGGAGCGGGCACCTTTGCAAAAGGGTGCCCGCTCCCTCGTTTTAGAGGCAGTAGAACGCGACCCGGAAGAGGAAAGAAGGGCCCCGGAGGCCCGGCAGCGGTTAGGCCGGTGCGGCGCTGGAAAGCTGCTCCAGCCAGGCGGGCACGAATGGCAGGGCAGCCCGTACGGCGGCCGTGGCCGTGCGCTCATTGGCTGCCCGATAGCGGGGCTGGTAATTCTGCGGCAATACCAGGAGCAGCAGATAGCCTTGCTGGTAATGCGTGGCCTTGCGTACCAGCGCCACAGCCGCCGGGGCAGTCACATTGCGGGCCCGGTAGTTTGGCTTGTAATCCAGCACAAACGCCGCATCAAAGTAGCGGCCGGCTACGGCGGGTAAAGGCACGTCCCGGAGGCCGGACAGAAACTCCTTCACCCCTTCAATAGTGGGACTCTGCAGCATGCCCTCGCATTGGTTGGGCCTAGTGTAGCGCACCTGCGGTGGGCACAGATAGAGTAGCGGGTGGGCAGTAATGCCGGCGGCGGTGGGCACGCACTCGGCTATCAGCTGATACTCCCAATCCATGCCGTTCAGGTTGGCAATGTAGCTGGAGGTTTCCAGCCGATAAAGCAGGGCGGCCTGAAACGGGCCGGAGGGCACCGGGGCCGGGAACGGGTTACGTCGGCGCGGCGGCCGGGGTGTTGCACCATCGTTGGTGCGGCGGGTAGGTTGTGCTGGCTCGGTAGCCGGGCGCAACTCTCCAGCGGCGCGGCGGCGGTGGTAGTATCCTTCCATTGCCCTAGCCCTTTAACCGCGTGTACTTGGTATGCGAGCGGCCCGCCTCCAGAACTTTGCCTCTCTCAAACAGAACACGCCGCCCCAAACGAATAAACGGGACGATTCCGGACTTACGCCACTGTGTAAGAGTTGTCTTAGATACTCCGAACTCCTGGCAAGCTTCTGCCATAGTTAGCAGTTCAGATGCAGTGGCATCTGTAGCAGCCGGAGCCGTTGGCAGTAGCTCTATGAGTAGGTTGCGGAGTAGCTCCCGGATGGAATCCCGGTCACTCAGAATCATTGGGTTTTGCATAACAGTCTTTGGGTTTAGTTGACTGTTGCAAATCTTAGGGCTAATTGAAGTTACTCAGAGTTACAGTAACTCACTTAGAGCTTATATGGCGTGGTTTGACTGGGTTTATGTTGGCAAAATGACGTTTATCTTCCTTTAACCTATCATAAACACGTTTGCGTGTAAGCTTATCAAAAGTTGTTTCTTTAAAATACTGTCTGAGCATTTCCCAATCCTCGGTCTTTGAATCCTTCCTTCTAGCTCCTGATATATCAAATAGGCAACAAATTGCCTTACATATCCTCTCCATACTCACATTTCCATGTTCGCCAGCTAAGGGAATATTGATATAACCTTTTTCACTCAATGAGATAAGAAGATCAAATAAGTCTACCCCTCCTGCCAACCACTTAACGGGCGGCAGGCTAGGTGGTGCGCCATTGTATTTAAGGGAGTTGAATATAATTGAGTAAGTGCTTGTTTCTGACAGATGGCGAGAATCATTTTCTTCATGATTCCATTTTAGCCAAGACTTGAGTCTGCTGCCACCCTTGAATATATAAAACCTATGCATGTCTTCCCTTAAATGAAAAAAGTGTTCATCTATTAAAACACTTATCATCTCACGTAAAAAATATCTATCACATTTCTTTAAAATATCCATCATAAAATAGGGGCTCAGTGAATAACATCCTATTTTATCAAAACCAGAGGTTTGATGCGTTTTTTCAATCAAAGCCCTGACAGCTAATTTGTTAGATGTGTGCTCGATTCCAAATAAATGAGAGTTTTCATCTAGCATTTTCCCTTCTTCAATGTAATGATGAAGCCAAGCCTCCCACTTAGTTGTATGAGTTCGCACACTATGCACATCAAAGTCATGATCCATTCTGTACATCATATCTTCCAAATAAGATATTTGATTTTCTACAGAAAGACCAAGTATATTACTCTGATATTCCCGAATACATAATTTACATTGTTGTCCAACACGTTCATATATATCCATGAGTTGATCTACATGGAATACAAAATCTATTCTCTCACTAAAACTAGATATTCCTACCAAGGAAACTAATTTATCAAATTGAGGTATTTCCATCATTTATTAAATTACTCGCATTAATGATGCGGCCTGACGTTCTACATATTGTTCAAACTCCCCTTGCACTACAGCATCCGTTATTTTGAGGTAGCGGTGTAGGGTCTTATAGTCTTTGTGGCCGGTAATCCGCATCACTACCTCCGGCCGCATGCCTCCCTCCAGCGCCAACGTGACGAAGGTGCGCCGGGCGGTGTGGGTGCAAACCAATTCGTGTTTAGGCTGAGTAGTAGCTACCCGCTCGCTGCCCCGGTGCTGGGAGGTAGTGGTAGGCGTATCGAGGCCGGCTAGTTGGGCCAATACTTTGAGGTAGGCGTTGGTCTTTTGGTTGCTGATGACAGGCAGGGCCCGCCCATCGGCCCGGCCCGCGTAGCGCGTGAGTATGGATTGCGCCAACGGGGAGAGCGGCACCCGTAAGAGATCAACGCTTCCCCTTTACACTTCAAAGTATCCGGTATATTTGGTAACGTGTATTCCTCTGATCTACTCGCTGACCCTGGCATTTCTTCCTTGAATAGTATCCCCACTGCTTTGCTTCGCCTGCTGCTGATTATAGCGGTTAGTCTGGGGCTGCTGCCGGGCTGCTCCCAGCCGGCCAAGGCCCCGGTTTACCGCATCGGGTTTTCGCAATGCAGCACGGCCGGGCCCTGGCGGCAGGCTATGCTGGCGGGCATGGAGCGGGAGTTAAGCTTCCACCCGGAGGTGCAGCTGCACATGCTGGATGCCAAGGATAACAGCCAACGCCAGCAGCAGCAGATCCGGGAGTTGCTGCGCGGTGGCATTGATCTGCTGATTGTTTCGCCCTACGAATCGGGGCCGGTAACACCGGCGGTGGAGGAAGCCTTTAACCAGGGCGTGCCCGTGGTGCTGCTGGACCGCCGCACCGCCTCGCCGCGCTACACCGCCTATGTAGGTGGCGACAATATGGAAGTGGGTCAGACAGCCGCCCGCTATGCTGCCCGGCTGCTGCACCAGCGCGGCCACGTGGCCGAGGTGCTCGGCACCCCAGGCTCCTCCGCTACTTCAGAGCGTCATCAGGGCTTTGCGCAAGCGCTGGCGGCCTACCCTAACATGCCGCTGATTGGCCAGGTAACCGGCAACTGGCAGGAGAAAACCCTGAAGCCGGAGCTGTTTAAGCTATTGAAAGCCCACCCGGAAGTATCCTTGATTTTTGCGCATAACGATGCCATGGGCCGCGGCGCACACGAGGTATGTGAGCAGCTGGGCATAGCTAAGCGGGTGAAAGTGATTGGGGTAGATGGCATGTCGGGTCCGGGGGAAGGCATTGACCTAGTGCAGCGGGGCGTGCTGAATGCGTCTATTCTGTACTCGCCCGGTGGCGAGGAGGCCATTCGCACCGCTCTGAAAATCCTGAACAAGCAGCCTTACAAGCGGGAAAACACGCTGGGCACCATCGTTATCGACTCCACCAACGTGCGCACCATGCAGCAGCAAACCGATAAAATGGTGAGCCAGCAGCATGATATTGAGCGCCAGCAAGGCCTGCTGCACACGCTGCGGGCCACTTATGCCAGTCAGCAAACGGTGCTCTATATCTTGGCGGCGGCACTGCTGGGGGCGGCCGTACTGGGGGCCTTTGCCTGGTATTCGGCGCGTAAAAACCGGCAGATCAACCGCCAGCTGGCCGCGCAGAATGCTGAAATTGATGCCATCAACCATCAGCTAATCAGCCAGAACGAGGAAATCAGCAGCCAGCGCAACCAGCTGGAAGCCATGGCCGCCAAAGCCCGCACCGATACCGAGGCCAAGCTGCGCTTCTTTACCAACTTCTCCCACGAGCTGCGCACCCCGCTCACCCTGATTCTGGGGCCGGTGGAAGAGCTACTCACCCACGGTCCCAACCTAAACTCGGCCCAGCGCCACGACTTAGGCCTGGTGCGCCGCAACACCCAGCGTCTGCTCCAGTTGGTAAATCAGCTGCTGGATTTCCGCAAGATTGAAGTGGGCAAAATGGCCGTACGCGCCACGGAGGGCAACCTGGTGGCTTTTGTGCGCGAGATTGTGGATGCCTTTGAAAAGCCCGCCCGTCTGCGCGGCGTGAACCTGCGCTTTCTGACTGCAGAGCCGGTTCTCAAAGCCTGGTTCGATGGCAACATTCTGGATAAGGTGTTCTTCAACCTGCTCAGCAATGCTCTGAAATTCACGCCCGACAACGGGCAGATTACCATCAGCCTGCAGGCTGTGGAGGACGGGCGGGCGCTGCAGGTAAGCGTGGAGGACACCGGCCGGGGCATCTCGGAACAGGATAAGGCCCACATTTTTGAGTGGTTTTACCAGGGCGACCAGGGGGCCGTGGCCAAAGGCTCGGGTATGGGCCTGGCGCTGGCGCAGGGGCTCACGCGCCTGCATCAGGGTCAGCTCACGTTCAGTAGTCAGCCGGGCCAGGGCAGCACGTTTGTCGTGCTGCTGCCCCGCGAGTTGCCAGAGGCGCTGCGCTCTGCCACCCCCGCCGAGCCAGTGGTGTTTACCCTGGACGAGCCCGAAATGATGCCCGCCGAAACGCCCGCCGACGCCCCCGCCGGCACGGACCGGGAAACGCTGGTGTTGGTGATTGAGGATAACGCCGAAGTCAATGACTTTCTGGCCCGCAAACTACAGACTGATTTCCGGGTGCAGACCGCCACCGATGGCCACACTGGTTTCCGGATGGCCACCGACCTGATTCCGGACCTGATTGTGTGCGACGTGATGATGCCCGGCCTGAGCGGCCTGGAGGTGGTGGCCAGGCTCAAGGCCGACTGGCGCACTTCCCATATCCCAGTGATTCTACTCACGGCGCGCAACGCGCCGGAGCAGCAGGTAGAAGGCGTGCAGGCCGGCGCCGACCTTTACCTGACCAAGCCCTTCAACCCTACTTTCCTGCTGGAGAGTGTGCGCACGCTGCTGGCCAACCATGCCCGCCAGCGCGAACATTACCGACGGGAGCTGTCGGTGGATACGGCCACGGTGGCGGGCACTAATCCGGACCAGAAGTTCCTGGCCGACCTTACCGCCATTGTGGAAGCCAACCTCACCCGCTCCGACCTGAGCGTGGAAGATGTGGCCCAAAGCCTGGGCATTTCGCGCATGCAGCTTTACCGTAAAGTGAAAGCGCTGCTGGGCACCGGCGTCACCGACTTCATCCAGAGCATCCGCCTGACCAAGGCCCGCGAGCTGCTGCTCGATGACACGCTCACCATTACCGATGTGGCCTATGAGCTGGGCTTCTCCTCCCCCTCCTACTTCTCCACCAGCTTTAAAGCCCGCTACCAGATTTCTCCCTCTGAGTTCCGGACGCTGCACATCACTCCCAAACACTGAAATATTCTCAAAAGTGATGTTACAAAATTGAAACCGGGCCGGTAGCAGGCCCGGTTTTTTCTTTTATAGTAATTTGATAATCAATCATATATATTAATTCAACTCATGAACGCATTTTGAAAGAAATGAGCAATAGGTAAGCGTGTGGGTAGAGGATATTTGTTGCCAACCCCTACCGCAATGCCTACGTCCTCCCCATTCGTTTGCTTCGGAGAAATGCTCTGGGATATGCTGCCCACCGGCAAGCAGCCCGGCGGCGCGCCCTTCAATGTTGCCGTGCATCTGCACCAGCTGGGGGTACCCGTGCAGCTCATCAGCCGGGTAGGCGACGACGAGCTGGGCACCGAGCTGCTGGCTTTCAGCGCCATCAAGGGACTCGACACTCACCTGGTGCAGCGCAGCGCTACCCACCTCACGGGCGTGGTGAAAGCCAATGTGGACCAGCGCCAGGAGGTATCGTTCAAAATTCTGAAGTCGGTGGCCTGGGACTATATCCAGCACACCGACGAGCTGCGCGCCGCCGTGGCCGGCTCCCGCGGGCTGGTGTATGGCTCTTTGGCCGCCCGCAGCCTGACCACCCGCGAAACCCTGTATCGCCTGCTGCAGATAGCGCCTTTTAAGGTGTTTGATGTGAATCTGCGCGCGCCGCACTACAGCCGGGAGGTGGTAAAATACCTGCTCCGCCAGGCCGATCTAGTGAAGCTGAATGAGCCGGAGCTCACCGAAATTATGGGCTGGCTAGGCCAGCCGGCCACTGATCTGGTCACGGCACTGCCCTGGCTGGCCGGGCGCTTCGGGCTGCAGGCCGTGTGCGTTACGCGCGGGGCCGCCGGGGCCGCCCTCTGGACCGATAGTCAGCTGTTTACCTGCTCCGGGTTTCCGGTGCCCGTGCAGGATACCATTGGCTGCGGCGATGCTTTGCTGGCGGCGCTGCTGGCCGGCCGGCTGGCGGGTCTGCCGCCGGCCACTTATCTGCGCCGGGCCTGCGCAGCCGGTGCGCTGGTAGCCATGCACCAGGGAGCTATGCCGCCTCTATCACCCGCCGATATCGATGCCCTTACTTCTTCTACCCTTACCTGACGCCTGTATGTCTGCAACCCGCAGCCGCTAGCTGGCAGCCCACCCGCCACTGGCCGTTCCCAACCCCACAACTTTCCTTCTCCCCTTACTTAACCCCATTCCCATGCCGTTTCCTGTACCATTCCCCCACGGCTCCTGGCCCCTTACCAAGCGGCTGCTGACGCCTGCTTTAAGTGGCCTGTTATTCACCAGCATAGCGCTGGCACCTTTTGGGGCCGAAGCCCGCGCCACGGTAGCGGCCGCGTATTCGCCCACTTATCTGGAAGCGCTGCGCAACCCGGCCGTAGCCGGCGGCACCGTTACGGGCCGCATTGTTGACGCCACAGGCTCGGCCCTGCCCGGCGTTACGGTAGTAGTAGCCGGCACCTCGCTGGGCAGTTCTACCGATACCAATGGTTACTTTACCATTGCCAACGTACCAGCCGGCGCGCAGACGCTGGTGATTTCCTCCATTGGCTATACCACAGTGCGGATTCCGGTTTCCGTGGTAGAAGGTCAGTCGACGGAAGTGCCCAGCACCACGCTGGCGGAGAATGCGCAGGCCCTGAGCGAAGTAGTGGTAGTAGGCTACGGCACCCAGACCCGCAAAGAACTGACTACGGCCGTTTCCTCAGTAGGTGCGCAGCAGATTGAGCGCCAGACGGTAGCCGGTTTCGACCAGGCCCTGCAGGGCCAGACGCCGGGTGTACAGGTAACCTCGCCTAGCGGCGCACCGGGTGCCGGTATTAACGTGCGCATTCGCGGCAACTCCTCGGTGAGCCTGAACAACAACCCGCTATATGTCATTGACGGTGTGCCTATTCTGCCGACGTACGACCGGGAGCTGGGCGGCCTCAACAACCAGCCCCCCAACCCGCTGAACGCCCTCAACCCCGCCGACATCGAAAGCATTGACGTGCTGAAGGATGGGGCCGCCGCCGCCATTTACGGGGTGCGCGCCTCCAACGGGGTGGTAGTAATTACCACCAAGAAAGGCAAGGCCGGCAAGGGCCAGGTGGGCTTTAGCGCCTACTACGGCCAGCAGCAACTGCGCAAGAAGATTGACGTGCTGGATGCCCGCCAGTTTGCCGAATACTACAACGAAGCCCGCGTGAATGCCGGCCAGGAACCAGCCTTTACCGACCTGAACACCCTGCCCGCCAACACCGATTGGCAGGACGAAGTGTATCGCACAGCGGCCATTCAGAACTACCAGCTCAACATGAGCGGCGGCTCCGATAAAACCCGCTACTATATCTCGGGAGGCTACTTCAAGCAGGACGGTATTTTCCGCAACTCCGGGTTCGACCGCTACAGCGTGCGCCTGAACCTGGACCAGGACGTGAGCACCCGCTTCCGGGTGGGCACCAACCTGAACCTGAGCCGCACCAACAACAACGGCGCCGTACGCTCTGAGCGCGGCATCGGCAACGGTGGCACCGTAATGGGAGCCCTGGCGCAGATTCCTACGGTGCCCGTGTACAACCCCGATGGCACCTACGGCACCAACCCCTTCCGCAACTTCGACAACCCGGTAGGTAACCTGCAGGAAACGAACAACAAGGCAGTTATCTACCAGGGCATCGGTAACCTGTTCGGCGAGCTGGACCTGCTGCCTAACCTGCGCCTGCGCTCTTCGCTGGGTATTGATTTCCGCTCGCAGCTCGAAAACGAGTACATCACCCGCGAGTATCCCGGCAACCGGCAAACGGCCAACCCCGACCCCGCCACGCTGGGTCAGGCCCGTACCGGCACCGTGCAGCAAACTATCTGGCTGAACGAAAACACGCTGACCTACAACCCTTCTCTGGGCGAAAAGCACAACCTGACGCTACTGGCCGGCCAGTCGGTGCAGGAGTCCAACCGCTTTACCTCCAGCGCCCGCGCCACGGGCTTCCCCTCCAACGCCGTACCGTACCTGTATGCCGGCACGGCCAACCGCTCCGTGAGCAGCTTTGAGTCGGAATGGGGCCTGTTCAGCGTGTTTGGCCGCGCTATCTACAACTTCGAAGACCGGTACCTGGCTACCTTTAGCCTGCGCGCCGACGGTTCCAGCCGCTTTGCGCCCAACAAGCGCTTCGGCTACTTCCCGGCTATGGCGCTGGGCTGGCGCGTGACCAAGGAGAGCTTCTTCCCGCAAGTGGATGCTATTTCTGAGCTGAAGCTGCGGGCTTCCTACGGCGAGAACGGCAACCAGGAAATCGGGGATTACGCCCGCTACAGCACCTATGGCTCGGGCTTCGGCTACCAGGGCGCGGGCAGCATCTCGGGCGGCATTGCGCCTGAGCGTATTGGGAATAATGACGTTAGCTGGGAGCGCACCAAGCAAACCAACCTGGGTTTAGACCTGGGCCTGCTGCAGGACCGCCTCACCTTCAATGCCGACGTGTACCGCAAGCGCAGCACCGACCTGCTGTTTGAAGTGCCGCTGCCACTGAGCTCTGGTGCCCAAACGCTATCCATCATCCAGAACCTGGGCGAGGTAGACAACAAAGGCGTAGAGCTGGGCTTATCAACCGTGAACATGAAAGCCGAGGATGGTGGTTTTGGCTGGACCACCAACCTAAACTTCACCCTGAACCGCAGCGAGGTGAAAAACATTGGCACCGTGCGTAACGAGCAGGGCCAGGAAAGCAACCGCGAAATCATTGGCGACTACAGCATTGTGCGCGCTGGTTTGCCGCTGGGCTCTTTCTACGGCCTGAAGGTGGATGGCATCTTCCAGACCGATGCGGAAGCAGAGGCGCTGGATGCCAATGCCAAAGCAGGCGACATCCGCTTTAAGGACCTGAACGGCGACGGCCAGATCAACGACCTGGACCGCACCGTTATCGGCAACGCCAACCCCAAATCCATTGCCGGGGTTACGAACACCTTCACTTACAAAGGACTGGAGCTGAGCGCATTCTTCCAGGGCTCTTTCGGCAACGACATCTACAACGAAACCCGCCGCACCACGGAGGGCATGGATGAGGCCCTGAATCAAACCACCCGCGTGCTGAACCGCTGGACGCCCACCAACACCAATACGGATGTGCCGCGCGCCATTCTGGGCGACCCAGCTAAGAACAACCGGGTTTCCGACCGCTTCATCGAAGATGGCTCCTACGTGCGCCTCAAAAACCTGACGCTGGCATATGGCCTGCCCATGAGCGTGCTGCAGAAAACCGGCATCAGCGGCATTCGCGTGTATGTAACCGGCCAGAACCTGATTACCTGGACCGATTACTCCGGCTATGACCCCGAGGTGAGTGCCGACCCCTTCTCCAGCACCGGCTTTGGCCGCGACCTGGGCGTGTATCCGCAGGCGCGCACCTACACCGTAGGCCTGAACGCTACCTTTTAACTGACCCCATCCATGAAAAAAATACTGATTCCCATTCTGGCCGGGGTACTGCTTACCGCCGGTTGCAACGTGCTGGATAAAGAGCCTTTGCCCAGCATCACCTCCGCCAACTTCTTCAAGAATACCGATGACGCCGAGGCCGGCCTGACCGCCGCCTACGACGCCCTGCAGCAGGAAGGCACCTACGGGCTGGATTTGATTGCGGTAGGCGAAATGCCCTCGGATAATGCCACCAGCACCAACGGCGACGTAACCGACCTGGACCGCTTTACCTGGCGCCCTACCACCAAGCAGATACGCACGGTGTATACGGCTTCCTACATTGGCATCAACCGCGCCAACGCTGTTCTGAAGTACGTGCCGGCTATTGAGATGCCCGCTGAGCGTAAAAACGAGATTCTGGGCGAGGCCCGCTTCCTGCGTGCGCTGCACTACTTTAACCTGGTGCGCTTATACGGCGGCGTACCGCTGCGCCTGGAGCCCACCGAAACCGGCGACCCGGCCGTGCTGAACCTGAGCCGCTCTACTCCTGAGCAGGTGTATCAACAGATTGTTGCTGACCTGACTGAGGCGGCCAACCTGGCCCCCACCGGCGATGCTACTGACCGCAGCCGCGCCACCAAAGGCTCAGCCAACGGTCTGCTGGCCCGCGTGCAGCTCACGCAGCGCAACTGGTCGGCGGCGGCCGCGGCGGCCGATAAGGTTGTATCCAGTGGCCTTTATACCCTGGCTGCCACGCCCAAAAGCCTGTACCCGGCGGAGAGCAAGCCGGAATCGGTGTTTGAGGTGCAGTTTGCGGGTTCAGATGACGGTGGGAACATCTTCCCCGATGTGGCCTTGCCCGCGCCGCCCGCCACGTATTCGTTTCCGAAGTTTAACATCCCCACCGCAGAGATGATTCAGGCCGCGGATACGGTGAAGGACCTGCGTTGGAAGTTCATCGGCGTAGTGCCCGGCGGCCGCGACCATGTAAGCTACATTGACGGGGGCAAAGGCACCGGCAACGACGATGGCCCCTTCGTGTACAAGTGGCCCGGCAACCCCAACGGCTTCAATTCACCCGATAATACCTATGTGCTGCGCTTGGCCGATGTGCTGCTGATGCAGGCGGAAGCCGCCAACGAGCAGGGCGACATTGCCGGGGCGCTGGTGCCGCTGAACAAGGTGCGGGAGCGTGCCGGCCTGGCAGCCCTTACGACCGCCTCGGCCCAGGCCGCCAGCAACGCCACCCTGCGCACCGAAATAGACCTGCAGCGCCGCCTGGAGCTGGCCTTTGAGGGCGAGCGGTGGTTTGACCTGCTGCGCTATGCCCGCCACGAAATGGCGCAGACCAGCGTGAACCACCCCGTAGATGCTTTCGACCTGATTCAGGAGAAGCTGGGCCGCCGCGACGAGAACTACCTGCTGCTCCCAATTCCGCAGCAGGAAACCAACAATAACCCCAACATACAGCAGAACCCGGGTTACTAAGTGCTGGCGGCGTAGCAACGCCGCCAGCCTGATTTCCGCTGCTGGGGTATCTGCTTCCCCGGCAGCGCGAAGCCGGGGCCGGTTTCGGGTAAGGGAAAGATGAAACCGGCCCTTGCGCTTTGCTTTTTACACCGGCATTTTCGCCTCTGAATTTTTGATCTGGTATGCTTTCTTCTCTTCGATCTTCTTTGCCATTCGCCTTGCTGGTCAGCCTGGCACTGAGTACCGGTTGTCAGCGGCCGCCCCAGCCGGGCTCTGCTGCCGGCACACCCGTGGCCATTCCGGCCGGCACAGCTGCTTTCTGGCTTACCAATGCTGATAAATCGGTGCTGTTTCAGGCGCAGACGCCGCTGGTAGCGGGCACTGGCCAGGCCACCGGCGCTGTTATTGAAGTAGATGACAGCCAGACGTTTCAGACCATTGATGGTTTTGGCTACTGCCTTACCGGGGGCAGCGCCCAGCTGCTGCACGCTATGGTGCCGGCCGCCCGCGCGGCTCTGCTGCAGGAGCTGTTTGGCACCGAGGGCAACCACATCGGCGTAAGCTATCTACGCCTGAGCATTGGGGCTTCTGACCTCGATGCCCAGGTTTTCAGCTACGACGACCTGCCCGCGGGCCAGACAGACCCCACGCTCAGCAAGTTCAGCCTGGCCCCCGACCGCGAGCATCTGATTCCGGTGCTCAAGGAAATTCTGGCCATCAACCCCACCATCAAGCTCCTCGGCTCGCCCTGGTCTCCGCCGCCGTGGATGAAAACCAACGGCAGCTCCAAGGGCGGCTCTTTAAAGCCCGAGTTTTATGATGCCTACGCCCGGTATTTCGTGAAATACATTCAGGGAATGCAGGCCGAGGGCATTCGGATAGATGCCATTACCATTCAGAATGAGCCCCTGCACCCGGGCAACAACCCCAGTCTGCTGATGCTGCCGGAGCAGCAGGGCGAGTTTGTGAAAAAGCACCTCGGCCCCACCTTTAAAGCCGAAAAGCTCGACACGAAAATCATTATCTACGACCACAACGCCGACCGCCCCGACTACCCTATTTCCATCCTGAACGACCCCGAAGCCAAGCAGTATATTGATGGCTCGGCGTTTCACCTGTACGCCGGCCCCATTGAGGCCCTGAGCAAAGTACACACCGCCCATCCTGATAAAAACGTGTATTTCACGGAGCAGTGGATTGGGGCTCCCGGCAACTTCCCCGGCGACCTGAACTGGCACGTGAAAACCCTGATTGTGGGTGCCACGCGCAACTGGTCCCGCACCGTACTGGAGTGGAATCTGGCCGCCGACCCCCAGCAGAACCCGCACACGCCCGGCGGCTGCACCGAGTGCCTGGGTGCCGTAACCCTGGCCGGCGACCAGGTGACGCGCAACCCGGCTTACTACATCATTGCCCACGCTTCCAAGTTTGTCCGGCCGGGCTCCGTGCGCGTTGCGTCCTCGGCCTCCGTTACCCTGCCCAACGTAGCCTTTAAAACCGCCGGGGGCCAGAAGGTGTTGGTGGTGCTGAACGACAGCCAGGCCGCCCAGTTTTTCACCATTCGCCACAGCGGGCAGCAATTTAGCTCCAGCTTAAAACCCGGGGCCGTAGGTACCTTTGTGTGGTAGAATCTTATTGTGCCTATAGCCTTTTTTATGACGAACAAGCTCCTTTCTCTTCTGCTGCTCTCGGCCTCGCTCGGCGTCAGCACCGCCTCGGCGCAGAAAACCAGTAAGTCTACCACCTCAAAACCCGCCACCCAGAAAACCAGCAAAGCGGCCGGTACGGTCAGCGCGTTTTCCGTGGCGGGCAAAAAAGCCCAGGTATTTACCACGGCCGCCAACACCGAGCTGCGCCTTTCCGCCGCCGGCGATCTGGCCTTTCAGCCAGCGCCGCAGCCGCTGGAAACCCAGCTTTGCGTGTTCGTAGACCCCGGGCACACCTTCCAGACCATGCTGGGCATTGGGGCGGCGCTGACGGATGCCTCCGCCGAAACCTTTGCCAGGCTGCCCAAGCAGGCCCAGCAGGAGTTTATGCAAGCCTACTTCAGCCCCACCAAGGGCATTGGCTACACGCTGGCCCGCACGCCCATCAACAGCTCCGATTTTTCCAGCGGCAGCTACACCTACGTGGCCGATAAGGATGCCGAGTTGAAGACCTTCAGCGTGAAGCACGATGAGCAATTCCGCATTCCGTTTATTAAGCAGGCCATGGCCGCGGCCGGCGGCAAGCTCACCATGTACGTGAGCCCCTGGAGCCCGCCGGCCTGGATGAAGGACAACAACGATATGCTGCACGGCGGCAAGCTGCTGCCCCAGTACCGGCAGGCCTGGGCCAACTACTACATCAAGTTTATTAAGGAATACGAAAAGCAGGGAATTCCCATCTGGGGCCTCACGGTGCAGAACGAAACCATGGCCAAGCAGATCTGGGAATCCTGCCTGTACACGGCCGAGGAAGAGCGCGACTTCATCAAGGAATACCTGGGGCCAACGCTGCACAAAGCCGGCATGAAGGACAAGAAGCTTATTGCCTGGGACCACAACCGCGACCTGATCTACCAGCGTGCCAGCACTATTCTCGATGACCCCAAAGCGGCCCAGTACGTGTGGGGCATCGGCTTCCACTGGTACGAAACGTGGACCGGCGCCGGCATGAACTTCGAGAACCTGCGCCGCGTGCACGAAACCTTCCCCAATACCAACCTGATTTTCACGGAAGGCTGCGTGGAGAAGTTTAGCCTGGACCGGATTAACGACTGGCAGCTGGGCGAGAAGTACGGCATGTCGATGATTAACGACTTCAACAGCGGCACCGTGGGCTGGACGGACTGGAACATCCTGCTGGATGAAAAAGGCGGCCCCAACCACGTGGGCAATTTCTGCTTTGCCCCCATTCACGCCGATACGCGCAGCGGCAAGCTACTGTATACCAACAGCTACTACTACATCGGGCACTTCTCCCGGTTCATCCGGCCCGGCGCCAAGCGCATCATCAGCTCCTCCAGCCGCGACGTGCTGAGCACCACCGCCTACCGCAACCCTGATGGCAGCGTGGCCGTGGTAGTAATGAACGGCACCGACACCAAGCAGGATTTCCAGCTGCGGCTGCAGGGCCAGGCTGCCTCAGCCGTGAGCCTGCCGCACTCCATTCAGACGTTTGTAATCAAATAAGCCTATCCCATTTATCTCCGATGAAAGCAGCCCTGCCGTCTATTTTTGCGAACCGCATTTTGCTGGCGGGAGGGCTGCTGGTTGGGACCTTATTGGGTGCCGTGCCGGGCTATGCCCAGCAAGCAGCCCCAGCACCCACCGCAGACGAATGGCATCGCCAGGAAGAAGACCGGCTGCACAACGACTGGGCCTTTCTGAAGCGCTACGCGGCCGCCAATCAGCAGCTGCCCGCCCCTACGCCAGGCACGCCGCGGGTAGTGCTGCTGGGCAACTCCATTACGGAAGGCTGGCCCCAGGCTGATTCGATCTTTTTCGCCCGCCGCCCGCCTTACGAGTTCATTGGGCGCGGCATTGGCGGCCAGACCTCAGGGCAGATGCTGTTGCGCTTCCGGCAGGACGTGGTGGCCCTGCGCCCGGCCGTGGTGGTCATTTTGGCGGGCACCAATGATGTAGCCGAAAACCGCGGCCCCTACAGCCCGCAGGCCACGCTGGATAACATTATGTCGATGGCAGAGCTGGCCCGGGCCCAGGGCATCCGGGTGGTGCTGTGCTCCGTGCCGCCCGTGTATGATTTTCCCTGGCGGCCTAATCTGCAGCCGGCGCCTAAAATTGTGGCCCTGAATCAGCTGATAAAGGCCTACGCCACCCAAAACCGCCTAGTGTACCTGGACTACCACTCCGCCCTGGCCGATGAGCGCCAGGGGCTAAAGAAAGACTATGGCCAGGATGGCGTGCACCCCACGCTGCCCGGCTACCGCGTTATGGAGCCGCTCCTGCAGCAGGCTGTGAAAGGTGCC
Source organism: Hymenobacter sp. DG25A (assembly GCF_001280305.1). Taxonomy (NCBI): domain Bacteria; kingdom Pseudomonadati; phylum Bacteroidota; class Cytophagia; order Cytophagales; family Hymenobacteraceae; genus Hymenobacter; species Hymenobacter erythromyxa. Next base: position 2,114,966 of record NZ_CP012623.1, read on the forward strand.
TTAAAACGCAAATAGCTGCCTTCACCGGATTTATCTTTTCCCAGTTCTACACTTTCTTGATTCGGCAATAGATAAAGATGGCCAGTCGCCGTAAAGGGCACTGACTATTTTTGTTGATCTGTTGCTATGATGGTTAGTCGACCCACGCGTATTTACTTTGAAAATCTGGTAGGAAGCCTGCTGGAGCATCCTGATGGCTACGCTATAGTACAGTACAACGCGGGCAAGCGCATCCTCACCGACCTGCAAGCCTTCCTGACTCATGCCAGCCAGCTGCTGCGCACTCGCAGCTGGAACAAAATACTGGCCGACCAATCGGCTATGGCCCCCTTCACGGAGGAGGAAAGCACCTGGATAAAGCAGTACTGGCTGGCCCGCAGCGAACAGCCAATTTTCGGGGCCATTGTGCTGCCGGAAGATGTATTTGCCCGCCTGTCCGTGAATAATCTGGTGAGTGAAGCGGAGTCGGCGGCCTTAACCTACCGCGTGTTTGATAACACCATTGATGCGGCCGCCTGGCTGCATACGCAGTCCTAAGGCCTGGCCTACAGGCGACTTTGTACCATGCGGTACCACTTCTGCTCCCCTGCCAGGGTCTCCTGAAACATCTTAGTGTAGGCCGCGGCTTTTTCTGCCGTAAACATTTTCTGGAGCAGGCGCTCAATGTCATAGTCCTGGCCCGGCATCACGGGGTCCATGATGAACACATACTCATACGTGCCATCCTTTTCCGGCCGCCCGGAGTACAGCACGCGGGTTTGCCGGAAGATCTGCTGCTCCGCTGGCGTGAGCTTTTTGGCCGCCGGCCAGAAGACCTCATTCACAAATTTCTCGAACTGCGTCCGCTTATCGGGCTTCACTGAATTAACGATAACCCACACGGAGTCGCCGGGGGCGGCCGGCGTGCGGGGTTCCTGCTGTTGCTGGGCCACCGCAGCAGAAACCAGGAACAGGCTAATTAGCAGGGCAATAGACAGGGCTTTTAATGGATAGGGCATAGCTCAACTATAAAAAGGGTGAGACAACAGTGCCGGGAATCAGCACATAGTTTATTATATAATTTTATCGATAATTATTATTACTTTTAACAAACAACATTTTAAAAACTGCTTTACTGCCGGCCAGAAGCGGGTTTAGAATATAGCCGCAATTCTATTAATCCGGTCCTGGCGGCAAGGCCGTATAGCAGTAGTTACTATCTCACTCAACCTCTTTTTCTAAAAACCATGATCAAGCAACTGTTTTCTACCTGCGCCCTGGCGCTTGCGCTGAGCGTGTGCACGGCCCCCGTAGTGCGGGCCCAGACGGAAACTAAGTCTGACAATGAGAAGACGAAAACCAAGGAGGGAGATGCCGTCATGAAGACTAAAGTTCAGGACGACGGCAAAACCAAGGTGAAAGGCAAGTCAGGCAAGGGCGACAAAATGAAGTCGAAGGCCAAGCCCATGGATGGCGACATGGGCGGTACCACTGGTGGTATGGAAACGCCAAATCCCGCCACAGGTGCCGGTATGAATGCGGCTACTCCCGGCAACGCAGCCGGCGTAATGGTGGGCGGCGCCATGATGACGCCGGATAAAGACATTGTGGTGAATGCCTCCGCCTCCAATGAGCACTCCACGCTGGTATCGGCCATAAAAGCCGCCGACCTGGTAGCTATTCTGCAGGGCCCTGGCCCCTTCACCGTGTTTGCCCCCACTAACGCCGCTTTCGATAAGCTGCCCGCCGGCACCCTGAATACGCTGCTGATGCCGGCCAACAAAGCCAAGCTGAGCACCATTCTGACCTACCACGTAGTACCCGGCCGCCTGATGGCCGCCGACCTGAAAGACGGGCAGGTACTAACCACGGTAGAAGGCGAAAACCTGACCGTGCACCGCATGGGCGACATGGTTATGATTCATGATGCCAAAGGCGGCATGGCTAATGTTACCATCCCAAACGTGGTGTCCAGCAACGGCATTACCCACGTGGTGGATAGCGTGCTGATGCCCACCCGCTAAGCCTCGCTGACCCGCATAAAAAAGCCCGCGGCACATCTGGTGCCGCGGGCTTTTTTTCGGAAGGCTTACGCCAGCATATCGGCGTACTCCTGGTGGTGCTTGTGCAGGTAGGATTTCATGAAAGAGCAGCTGGCCGTTACGCGCAGCTGGTTGTCCCGCGCATACTGCAGGGCTTCCTGGGCCAGGCAGTCGCCTACTTTCTGGCCCCGCAGCTCCTCATCCACAAAGGTGTGGGTGAAGTCGATAACCTGGTCGGCGGGCAGGCTGTAGGCCAACTCGGCGTTGTAGCCATTTATAAGCGTGGTGAATTCCTGTTCTTCCTTGTTGTGCTGAATCTGAGGCTTAGGATGCGACATGGGCGTAAAATAATGGGATAACAGCGGCCGCAAAAGCGCCGCCTGGGTCTATACGGCTGGTTCGGGATTTTGGCGAAGCTTAGCCACAAGCCCGCCGGTTTACGTATGGCCTAAGCAAGGGTGCTTGCCGCCCTGTGTTTGTCCATCTCTACTCCAAGTTTGTATTCCCATGCAAAACAACCCCAACGACGGCAGCAACGACAATCCGGACGAGTTCAGTGAATTCCGCAAAGACCAGCAGCCCGATAATATTCGGAAAGGCACCAACACCCCGCAGCAGTCTGCTACCGGCGTAGCCGGCCAGAGCGCCAGCGTACCCAATACCTCCGCCACCACGCCTACCTACGGCGAGTTTGGCGCCCCCGAGCTGGCAGCACCGGCCGAGGGCGTACCCGGCGGCGTGGCTGCCCCCTCTACCCCTGCCCCGGAGCAGCGCGGCAGCGCCCCGCAAAACCTGGCTACCGGTGAGGTAAAAGCGGCCCACGATGCAGAAAGCGCAGAGCGCCGTGAGTCCTACAAAGAGGATGACCCTCGCTACGGCAGCGGCACCCGCAACTGGGAAACCCGCGAGCCTGCTAACCGCAGCGCCGGCTCCGAAGACGAGCCCAGCCGCCTGGACCAGAACGTGTAATTAACCCCTCCCTATTTCCATGGCCACACCCAAGAACACCTCCGCCGAAGATGCCGCTGGCAAAGGCAAAATGAGTCCTGAGCAGCAGCGCCACCACGACGAGCTATATAACTACAAGCGCGACGAGGAAGGCACTCTGGATACTTCCGAAATGCTGGACACTGCCACCTCCGGCCAGCCTGATACCCCCACCACCGGCCCCGACCCGGAGGAAAGCCAGGTAGACGAGCTGCGCGACCCGGGCTTCAACAACCCCATCGACGACAACAACCGGTAAGTCCGATTTTTTTCGTTCCAAAAAACCCGCCCTGTGTAATGCAGAGCGGGTTTTTCGTTTTTAGCCGAATATTTATTTTATCAGATACTTGACATTGGCTTTCACTATGACGTATGTTTACGTCATACTTCATAACCAACCCATGACCTACGCCAAACTCACCGGTTTTACCGAAGGCCAGCAGCAGTTGGCCCGCCTGGCCAAGGCCCTGGCCCACCCGGCGCGGGTAGCCATTATAGAGCTGCTGGCCGCCCGCCAAACCTGCATTTCCGGCGACATTGCCGCCGAGCTTCCGCTAAGCCGCACCACTGTTTCCCAGCACCTGCAGGAGCTGAAAGCCGTGGGCCTGATTAAGGGTGATATTGATGGCCTGACCGTTTGCTACTGCCTGAATACCGAGCTGCTGCAGGATGTGCAGCAGCAGTTTACCTCCTTTTTCCGGGTAGCGGCCACCCCGGCCGCCAGCTGTGCCCCCACCGCCTGCTGCGGCTGATTTCCGGCCTCACTTTCTTCCCGACTTTTCCATTCTTTTTTTCACACACTCGCTACCCTTTCTGACTATGAAAACTGCCCCCTTCCCCCGCATGCACGTGTCGTTGTACGTTTCCGACCTCACGGCTACTGTTAACTTCTACACAGCTTTCTTTGGGCAGCCCGCTGCCAAGATTAAGCCCGGCTACGCCAAGTATGTGCTGGAGCAGCCTTCCCTCATCATCTCCTTCGTGGAAAACCCCGAGCGGGTGCAGAGCCACTTCGGCCACCTAGGCTTTCAGGTAGAAACCGTGGAAGAGTTGGAACAGCGCCTGGCCGTGGCCCGCGCCGCCGGCCTGGTCAGCCGCGAGGAAACAGGCACCAGCTGCTGCTACGCCAAGCAGGACAAGTTTTGGGTAAACGACCCCGACGGCGTGGAGTGGGAAGTGTATTACTTCCACGAAGACGCCGAGTTTAACGACCCACGCTACCAGGCCGAGTACGACCAAGCCAGCGGAACCACGCAGTGCTGCATTGCGCCCGCCACCAAGCAGTCCATTCCGGAGGAAGTACTAACCACCGCGCCCATGGCCTTCGCCATTACTCCCGAGCCAGTGGCCGCCAGCGCCTGCTCTCCCGGCTGCGGCTGCGCCTAATAACCTATAGATTCCCGGTAATTTCCTGATGATGTCGCGGGCGTTAAAAGCGCCCGCGACCAATTCTTCTCTCCCTATGCTTATTCAACCTCTTACGGAAGCGCACTGGACGGCTGGCCAGGCTATTTACCAGGCCGGTATGGATACCGGCAACGCCACCTTCACCACGCAGGCGCCCGCCTGGGCCGACTGGGATACAGGCCACCTGAAGCACAGCCGCCTGGTGGCGCTGAAGGATGATGGACAGGTACTGGCCTGGGCGGCGCTGTCGCCGGTATCGGGGCGGTGCGTGTATGGGGGCGTGGCCGAGGTCAGCATTTATGTAGCCGATGAGGCCCGCGGGCAAGGAGTGGGCCGCAGGTTACTGAGCGCCCTCATCCAGGAATCAGAACAAAACGGCATCTGGACGCTGCAAGCCGGCATTTTCCGGGAGAATACCCCCAGCCTGCGCCTGCACGAATCAGTAGGGTTCCGCACGGTGGGCTACCGGGAGCGGATTGGGCAGCTGCACGGCGTGTGGCGCGATACGGTGCTGCTGGAGCGGCGCAGCCCGGTGGTGGGAGCTGCTGCTGCTTTAGCTGCTTCGCAGAGTGAATAAACCTACGACCGACGTTGCTCGCTGCTCCTCACATGTCTGCTTCTGATACCCTCTCTTACATTAGTCAGCATAATCTAATCGGCATTCGGGCCGGGCAGGACCGCCCCACTTTCCTCTCTATCTGGATGGTGGTGGTAGATGACCGGATTTTTGCCCGCTCCTGGGGGCTGGCCGAAAAAAGCTGGTTCAACACGTTTATGGAAAACCCGGCCGGCGCCATCCGCTGCGGCGAGGTGGTGATTCCCGTGCGGGCCGTAGTTCCCTCCGATTTGGCCCGGCTGAACGAGCGTATCAGTCAGGCTTACCTGGCCAAGTACGATGCCGGCGCCAACTCTCCTTATGCCCAGGGCATTATCCAGCCTCAGCACGTAGCCCGCACCCTGGAATTCGTAGTAGAGCCTACGGCCTCCCCGGCTTCGGTTAACTGAATTCCTCTTCCCTGCCGCTGCTCTGCCAGCCTATTCCATACATGATGTCGCCTCTTTCTCCCCCGCCGGCGCCGGCCGTTCTGGCCCGCAAAAAGCTTTCCGCCCTGGACCGGGGCCTCACCCTGTGGATATTCCTGGCTATGGCCCTGGGCGTAGCGCTGGGCTACTTCGTGCCGGGCGTGGAGCGCGTCATTAATTACTTCTCGGTGGGCACCGTGAATGTGCCCCTGGCCATCGGGCTTATTCTGATGATGTACCCACCCCTGGCCAAGGTGAAATACGAGCAGCTGCCGCGCGTTTTCAAAAACACGCGAATCATCGGGCTTTCTCTTTTTCTGAACTGGATTGCAGGACCCCTGCTGATGTTTTTTCTGGCTATCTGGCTCTTGCCCGATAAGCCGGAATACATGATGGGCCTGATCCTAATTGGCATTGCGCGCTGCATTGCCATGGTGCTGGTTTGGAATGATCTGGCCGACGGCAGCCGCGAATACGCCGCCGGGCTGGTGGCCTTGAACTCCATTTTTCAGGTGCTCTTTTACAGCGTGCTGGCCTGGCTCTTTATCACGGTGCTGCCGCCGTATTTTGGGCTGAAAGGCTACGCGGTAAACATCGGTATCTGGGATATTGCGCAGAGCGTACTAGTGTACCTGGGCATTCCTTTTTTGCGGGTTTTCTGTCCCGCTCCGTTTTGCGCGCGGCTAAAGGAGATGCCTGGTACGAGACGGTATTTATTCCGGCCATCAGCCCCATTACCCTTATTGCGCTGCTGGCCACTATTGTGGTGATGTTCAGTCTGAAGGGCCAGCTTATTGTGCAGATTCCGCTGGACGTGCTGCGCATTACGCTGCCGCTGGCCTTGTACTTTGGTATTATGTTCCTGCTGAGCTTTGCAGTCGGCAAATTTCTGGGGGCCGGCTACGCCGAGAATACCAGCATTGCCTTTACCGCTACCGGCAACAACTTTGAGCTGGCCATTGCCGTGGCCATTGGCGTATTTGGCCTGAACTCAGGGCAGGCATTTGCCGGCGTGGTAGGCCCCCTGATTGAGGTACCCGCCCTTATTGCTCTGGTAAATGTGGCCTTCTGGCTGCGCCGCCGCTGGTACGCCACCCCGGCAGCGGCCAACGGCCGTACGGCAGCATAGTTGATGGCAGCAACTTCTCCCGGTTATGAATGAGTTGGTTACTTCCACTGTTATTACCTGCCCCGCGTGCGGCCAGCGGCAGGCAGAAGAAATGCCAACCAATGCGTGTCAGTATTTCTATGAATGCCCGCACTGCCATACGGTACTTAAGCCCCGGGCCGGAGACTGTTGCGTTTTCTGTTCGTACGGCACAGTAAAATGCCCGCCCATGCAGGCCGGTAGCTGCTGCGGCTGCTAACTCCATTCTTCTATTCTTTACTGATGGCTGAAATTCCTAACATTCTGGTGCTTTGTACCGGCAACTCCTGCCGCAGCCAGCTGCTGCACGGCTACCTGCAACAGCTGCTGGGTGAGCGTGCCCACGTGTACTCAGCCGGCGTAGAAACCCACGGCCTGAACCCGCGCGCGGTGCAGATAATGCGCGAAAACGGCATCGACATCAGTCACCATACCAGCCACCACGTGGAGGAATACGCTCATATTCCTTTTGATTACGTCATTACCGTTTGCGACCATGCCCGGGAGGTGTGCCCGGTGTTTCCCTCTTCCGCTAAAAAGCTGCACCACAACTTTCCGGACCCCGCCAAAGCCACGGGCACGGAGGAAGAAATCCTGCAGCAATTCCGCGCCGTACGCAACCAGGTTAAGGCCTATGCCCAGGCATTTGTAGATGAACATTTTCCCCAGCTGATACAGGATTAGCCATTCCCACGTATACTGCAGCATATTCCGCAACTCTTCTATCCATTACTGCAGCACTATGGCCTCTCCCCTGCTGGTACTCACTGACTTCTCTCCTGCCGCCGACCATGCGCTTACCTACGCCAATGCGCTGGCCGAAAAACTGGATACCTCTATTGTGCTGCTGCATGTGCGGCGCACTTCCCTGCTGGACCCCGACCTGCTGACCGGCAGAATTGCCCACCTGAGTGAAGGCGAAGTAGCCACTGCTCTGGCCGAGCGCACCAACCATCTGAGCGTGCCGGCCATAGTAGAAGTAACCACTGACCTGGTGCCCCAAGCCATAACCGAAGCCACGGAGCGCCTGCACCCCAGCCTGCTGATTGTAGGCAAGCCCGACACCGAATACACCCCCGATGAGCTGGTAACTACTACCTCCCTGGAGCTGATTCATGCCGCTTCCTGCCCCATGCTGGTAGTACCGGTTACCTCCGCCGTAGCCAGCCCCCCAGCCCACATTACACTGGCAGTTGATGGTAAAGGCTTTGCCCTGAGCGCAGAATCAGCGAATATTCCGCACCTGCTGCACGAGTTGGGCGCGCCCCTAACCGTGGTGCACATAGCCACACCCGAAGAAACCGAATCGGCGCAGCTTTCCCTAGACTCTGTGCAGCGAAGCGGCCTAACCATGGAGTTGGAGCAGCCCCAAACGCAGGTGGTACGCCACTCCGATCTGGCTGAAGGCATACAGGAAGCCGTACTGCTCACCCAGGCTGACTTGCTGGTGCTGGTGGCGCGGCGGCATAGCCTGCTTGGTGAGCTGTTTCATCACAGCGTAACGGCCCAGGTGATACGCCACAGTATTGTACCAGTGCTAGTGCTACCCAGCGAGGATTAAGCTCCGCTGACTCTTCCTGGAGACGATACCCCGGCCCCGCCTATTTGGCGGGGCTTTTTCTTGTGCTGTATATCTCTGAATGGGTTTTATAGGGCTGGAAATAGTGGAGTGAAACAAGTATTCTATAGTCATATTTGCCCTTATGCTCAATTAGTTTTTTCATATATAAAAATGATTAAATATTATTTATGGGCTTATTTTGATATCGGATTTAATTGTGATTAAATTGACTTAATTCTTTAACAAGTAACCTACCAGGCCTACTTCATCCCGCGGCCAGGGATGGGCAGGCGGCCCGCCAGAGTATCCACCGTGAGTGCCGATTACGCATACGGGTTTCATTGTACTCTCTTCCGCTAATCCAGACTGCCATACGCCAACCCACCAGAAGATAATTACCAAGGTTGGGTTCACGCACTGCCTGCAACAGTGTGCCTGTTACTTCTATGTCTGAACGGTCGCCTTTTACTTCATTATAAATCTATTCAGCGCTATAGCTCATTCCTAGAATGCAGCTGCGTTAACTGACCCCACACCTATTCTGTAGCAGCCGGTCCAGGTTACCCGCTACTGCCTCTACTGCTTCCTAAGGTCCGGGTTGAAGCCACATTCTGTGGATTCCTGGAGAGCTGTTGTCTACAGCGCCGCGTGCTTGGTGATTTTTTCAGTACCGAATCTGACCTATGCAACTATGTACACTACATCTGACACACCTTACTCTCCTGCTAACGCTTTACCTATTGCACGGCGCCGGTCTTGGCTTGCCCTCGCAATTGTTCTGCTCTTCTCAGTTAATACAGTTGCTCAAACTTTTCCGTCTGCGGACCGCTGTACGTCCAAGGATCTACAATTGGTAGGAGCCTCACTTACCGGCACTGGCTGCGTCACCTGTAACCCAGGGGAGCCGCTCATCTCAGTATTAACCTTGTCTATCGACAACACTACGGGCTCTACCCGTACTTCCTTTGCTTTCTGGGGCACACTTGAAATCACCCGAATCGTAAATGGTGTATCAACTACCATTACCTCCTCCATAAATGGTTGCAACGGTCCTCTTCCTCCTAATTCTATCAGTTCTTTGCCTTTCGGTAATATTAGCTACAAATGCGGGGATGCTTTACGGATTACTAACCTATTTCTGGCCTGGACGGATGCCTCCGATAAAAGCAGTTGCCCGCTTAATTCGGCCAAGATTGCGCCCAAATGCGGCACCTTGCCTTCTATTGAAATTAAAACTGCCCTATCAGCCAGTACTTCCAAATCTGATGTAACTTGTTTTGGAGGCAGCAATGGCTCTATCAATCTTAATGTTACGGGCGGCACGCCCCCCTATACTTTTGCTTGGACCGGCACAAACTTGCCTGCTTCACAAGCCACTTCAGAAGACCTTACGGGGCTGCCAGCTGGAACTTATAATGTTACGGTGACGGATGCTCGTGGCTGTACGACCACTACCTCGGCTACGGTTGGCCAACCTACCTCTCTCCCCGCCGCGCCTACGCTGGGCGTAGTAAACAATTGTGATAACTCCACGGTGACAGCTACCAATTTGGTAGCGGGCAGCACGCTTACCTGGAGTGATGGTGGCACCGGCAACCCGCGCACCGTTACCTCCACAACGGCTCTCACCGTGACCCAAACCGTGAATGGCTGTACCAGCCCAGCCAGTAATTCAGTGACTCCCGCGCCCAAGCCCACACCAGCGGCACCCGTACTGGGCGTGGTCAATAATTGCGACAATTCTACAGTAACCGCCACTAATCTTGTTGCGGGAAGTACACTGACCTGGAGCGACGGTGGCTCCGGTAACCCGCGGACTGTAACGTCTACAACGGCGCTAACGGTCAGGCAAACGGTGAATGGCTGTATTAGCCCGGCCAGCAATTCCATTACCCCGGCACCTAAACCTACCCCCGCCGCACCTGTGCTGGGCGTAGTAAACAATTGTGATAACTCCACGGTGACAGCCACCAATTTGGTAGCGGGCAGCACGCTTACCTGGAGTGATGGTGGCACCGGCAACCCGCGCACCGTTACCTCCACAACGGCTCTCACCGTGACCCAAACCGTGAATGGCTGTACCAGCCCAGCCAGTAATTCAGTGACTCCCGCGCCCAAGCCTACTCCCGGGGCCCCAACTTTGAACGTTGTGAACAACTGCGGCGGTACATCTACTATAACGGCTACTAACTACACCGGTACGCTTACCTGGAGTGATGGTGGCAGTGGCAACCCGCGCACCGTATCTTCCAGTTCCGGCTCCCTGACGGTTACACAAACCATCAATGGCTGCACAAGTCCAGCCAGTAATTCGGCTACCCCTGCACAACGGCCTACTCCACCAGCCCCTGTTGTAACTGTGCAGGAAGCTACGCTGTGCGGAACGCTTGCCAAACCCACTCTAACAGTCTGCAGTCCGGTTTCGGGCAGCACGTACATTCTGAAGCAACCGAATGAATCTGACAAGCAAATCCTGTTCTCTGGTACGGACCCGGTTGTGTTTACGAACCTGGTAGCAGGAAAGGGATTTAGCGTTACGTCTACCAGTTCAGAAGGGTGTATTTCCAGCGCTGCCACGTGCGGTGACCAGGTCGGCAGCTGCCCGAATTCCCTGACAGCGACCAACCAGGTTCAACAGGCAAGTACCAAAGTGGAGTTACAGCAACGCAGCATCCAAACCGAAGCCTACCCCAACCCCACGGGACGGGATGCCACCATTAACTTCTCAGTTCCGCGCAGTGGGCATGTGAAAGTGGATGTGTACAATGCCCTGGGCAGCTACGTGACTACGCTGTATGATGGGGATGCCAAAGGCGGTGAAAACAACGCTGTAGTACTGAAGGGGGCGCAACTCCCCACCGGCACTTACTACTACAAAGTCACATCCGACGGCAAGACGAAAACCAACCGGATTAGCTTGGTGAAATAAAGCCTTGAGTTTGTACTTATGAACAAAAAGACCCGTCCCTTGTGGGCGGGTCTTTTTAGCATCCTGCTATACAGCTTCTGAGCTGTTTATAACATTCACTAGTATATATATAAAATATATTGAATATTATTAACAACTTTCTAGTTTCTGTATCTATTTATGATTAGATTATACTATTACCAAACAAGGCCCTTCAGGCCCCTTATTACGCTGCTGCCTGAGGGAAATACTGGCCACTGAGGCTAGGTGCCCACCGTGAGTTTAGACTATGTGATGACGGCATCCTTTATCCAAATGGCTAACAACCCTACTATCTGAGATATTCCCGCTCCCTCTGCTAACAACAAAGCAGTACCTGCCACTGGTACTATGCCCTGTTACCGCCGTGCGTCTACGCAGGCTGTCATTAGACAGCCATACTTTCTCCTCTTTCTCGTCTTCCACCAATTCTATAGATCAGCTAATTAACTGATTGAAAGGTTTCTGGAACTTCATTCCTGTCTGGTAAAAGCCGGTCTAGGCTACCCGCTTTTGCCTACTCACTCCTCTCCGTCCAAGTCGCGCGCACGTGTTGCGGGAGACTTTTGGTGCGCTGCTTTTCGCAGCAACAAACGCTCGTTGAATTATCAGTAATGTATCTGAAATGCGCAACCATGAGCTCTACTTCTCACACACCAATTGCTACAGTAGGCACTATAGCTGGCAGCTGTAGAACAAACCTATTCTCATTTCTCACTTTATTATTAACTGTACTACTTACATCAAGTGCATTTGCACAAACCCCGTCCTTACCTGTCTGTAAAAAGAATAATGGGGCCACTTATCTGCCTCATTGCACCTCCAACGACTTGTCAGTGACAGGCGCTTTTTTAACGGCGGACCAGTGCTATTGCTCAGATGGCGACAACATTTCAGCTACTTTGAATTTTAAGCTATTCAATAAAACCGGTTCGTTTAGAACTTCTTTCGCCTTCTTCGCCATTCTGGAAAGCACGGATTCAGAAGGAAATGTCTCAAAACAATATATAACCAGGTGCAAGAGTGGCGTACCGGGTGGGTCAGAATCTATTATTTCTTTTGATGACCCTATTTCAGTAGAGTGCGGCGCATCTCTGAAACTCACTAATGTCTATCTGGCATGGACCGATGCTTCTGATAGAAGAGTGTGCGACCTTGCTTTTTGTGATATCGCACCAAAGTGCGGCAAACCCCTGGATATTACTATTACCTCTCTCCTGACTGCCGATGTAGAGGCTACTGCTTCCTGCGATAATTCGCCAACAGGTAGTCTTGCTATAACGCCATCCGGGGGTACTTCTCCCTATGATATTCTTGTGAAGGACTCCAATGGAGGTACTGTTGCTACGTACACAAATGTTACTGGTACGCAAACCATTGAAGATCTTGCTGCCGACGATTACTCTATCAGCGTAACGGATGCTGCTACTCCTGAAAACTGCACGTATAATACCACAAAATCTGTAAGCAGTATAGCTTGCTGCGTGGCTCCTGACAAACCAGCAATCTGCCAGACGCCTGCAGACCTCTGTGGTGATGGCAAAATTTCGCTGACTATTTCTAATGCTGTAGTAGGAGATTGGTACATTGTCTTCCAAGGCACAACCAAAGATTCCATACAAGCCGAGAGTAGCACCATTACATTCAACGGCTTAACGCCCGGAGGTAAAATAAGGGTATATGGGGTTGATGTTAAGAATGGTACCCGTTGCAAAGGGCCGGAGGCTAATTGTGATAATACTACCATCGGAACTTGCTCAGCTGACTTCAGCGCACGTTCTTCCAGCAGTGCCCAAACCTTGGCTCCCACCAAGCAGCGCAATATCCGGACTGAAGTGTACCCCAACCCCACCGGACGCGATGCTACCATTAACTTCTCCGTACCGAAGAGCGGGCACGTGCTGGTGCGCGTCTACAATGCCCTCGGTGAGCCGGTAGCTACACTACTTGACGGCGAAGTGAAAGGTGGTGAAAACCGAGCCTTGGTCTTCAGGGGAGACAAATTGCCTTCCGGCACCTACTACTACAAGGTAACGGCCAATGGCAAAACCAAAACCAACCGCATCAGCCTCTCGAAATAAGGCTTTCCGGTTATGTATACGCAAAAAGGCCTACCCAAACGGGTAGGCCTTTTTTGTAGGGCACTGGCCGGTACCCATGCCACACGGTGTTGGGCTTTTGGCTACTTTGCCGCTCGCATGAAGCACTTCTCCCGCAACCTCACCTTTCAGGTACTTTCTGCCATTGCGCTGGGCATTCTGGTAGGCGCGCTGTTTCCTACCTTGGGCGCGGCGCTCAAACCCATCGGCGACGTTTTTATCAGCCTGATTAAAATGCTGATTGCGCCCATCATCTTCCTCACGGTGGTGCTGGGCATTGGCAGCATCGGCAACCTGAAAAAAGTGGGCCGGGTGGGCGGCAAGGCGCTGCTGTATTTTGAGTTGATTACTACCCTGGCCCTGGTTATTGGAGTGGTGGCGGCCAACCTGGTGCAGCCCGGCGCGGGCATTGATACCAGTACCGTAACCACCCGCGCGGAGGAAACCCGACAGTTCAGTGAAAAAGCGGCCGGCATGGATTGGGTGGCCTTTTTCACGCACATAGTGCCGGAGAATCTGGTGGGCGCTTTTACCGGCGGTGATGTGCTTCAGGTGTTGCTGGTGGCCGTGCTGTTTGGGTTTGCGCTTTCCCGCGTGAGCACCACTGTAAGCGCGCCGCTTATTTCCACCTTTGAGCGCCTGAGCCACGTGCTGTTTGGCATGCTGGGCATGATTATGAAACTGGCTCCGCTGGGCGCTTTCGGGGGCATGGCTTACACCATTGGCAAGTACGGCCTGCACACGCTATTGCCACTGGCCAAGCTGATGGGCGCCGTGTACCTGACCATGGCCATATTCATTTTTGGAGTGCTGGGCGCGGTGGCGCGCTACTACAAGTTCAGCCTGTGGCGGCTGCTGGGTTTCATCAAAGAAGAGCTGCTGATTGTACTGGGCACGTCCTCGTCCGAGTCGGCGCTGCCGCGGCTGATTGACAAGCTGGAGGCGTATGGCTGCTCCCGGTCGGTGGCGGGTCTGGTAATTCCCACGGGCTATTCCTTTAACTTGGATGGTACCACCATTTACCTTTCCATGGCCAGCATTTTTCTGGCGCAGGCCTTTCATATTCCGCTCACGCTGGGGCAGCAGCTGACCATTATTGGCATTCTGATGCTGACCAGCAAGGGCGCGGCGGGCGTTACGGGTTCGGGGTTTGTGGTGCTGGCCTCCACGCTGGCGGCCACCAAAGTTATTCCGGTAGAAGGCATGGCCCTGCTGCTGGGCGTGGATCGTTTTATGTCCGAGGCGCGGGCCATTACCAACATCATCGGCAACGCAGTAGCTACAGTGGTCATTGCCAAAAGCGAAAATGAGTTTGATGAAGCCAAGAACCGGGCGGCGCTGGCCGGGCGGGTACACGCCGAGTCGGATGTGCTGGTGAATCAGTAACGGGCCGCTCCGGCCCCCGCAGGCTGGCCGGGAACTAGTCCTGGCCCGGCTGGTGTAGCATATAGTCCACCTTCTTGCTCTATGCCCACCCTCTCCCCCGACCTGCGCAAAGCGCTGCTTAACCTGCCTCAAAAAGAAAAAGACCAGCTTCTCACGCGTCTCGTGGCGCAGGATGCCGTCCTCACCGAGCAGCTGGCCTTCCGCCTGCTGGAAGGCGACGACGCCCTGGAAGACCGGCGCCTCCGCCTGCGCACGCAGGTAGACGACCCGGTGCGTGGCTACCACCAAACCCCTAACGACCTGCTGGTAGTGGTGCGGCAGTTGCAGGCGCGCCTCGCCTATCACACCAAAATCACCGGCGACCTGATGGGCGAGGTAGAGCTGAGCGTGCGGCTGCTGACCAACGTATTTCAGCACCAGCCCGCGGCCGTAGCGCGCCTGCACGGACCCACTCAGCCGCTGCTCACTCACCTGGCCCGTCGCACCCACGAGACCCTGCAGCAAACCGCCAAACTGCACGAAGACTACCTGGTAGAGCTGGCCCCGGCCATTGATGAGCTGCTGCAGCATTTGTACCAGTCGGCGGCAGCACCGCTGGCCCGGGAGCTGGGTATTCCGGTGAAATGGTGAGCTGGTGAAATGGTGTGTTGGTGAGTTAGTTGTTCCGCTTGCACCACCGGCGCAGTTAGAAAAACAAACTCACCATCTCACTAACTCGCCATTTCACCACCTATTCCAGGGCGCGGAAGGTAATGGGCATGGTATAGCTAACCCACACGGGTTTTCCTTTGATAGTACCGGGCGTCCACCAGGGCATAATGCGCACTAGGCGCAAAGCTTCTTCATCCAGACCATAACCCAGGCCTTTTACCACCTGCGCGTCGCGGATGCGTCCCACTTCATCCACTATAAACCGAACGTGCACTTTCCCCGCAACGCCCCGGGCGAGAGCCTGCTCGGGGTAGTGGGCCTTCTCACGCATAAACTGCTGAAAGCCCCGCTCACCGCCCGGAAAGGCGGGCATTTGGTCGGCCATCAGATACACAACGGGAGAAGCCGGCGGCGGGGTTGCTTCCTCGGCGGGTTGCGCCCCCGGGGTGTTGGTTGCTAGTGTCACCATAGATTTTGATTTCTGAGCGCGCAGCTTGCCCGCACAGCCCAGCACTAGTAAGAGCAGAATAGAATACCGACGCATAGGCCCAAGTGCTTGGTTTAGAGACGGGGCAAAGCTAGAGGCCCGCCAGGAGGCGGGAGTTAACGGGGTATTATGGTTCTGTTGTGATTAAGTTGACTGGTGTTCAGGCATCTTTTCCACCGAAAACACAGTACGTGCAGTAACGGTCCATATTCAGCTGCCATGTCTTATCCGCCCTCCCCCAACCATATGCGCGTACCAGAAAACCTCTCCGACGCAGACCTGCGCCAGGCGCTGGAGGAGCTGGACAGCAAAATCAAAACCCTGCGCAACCGCGCCCACGCCACCACCGCCAACTCCCCGCACACCTACCACGAGCATATTGCCGCCCTGGAGGTGAAACGTGCCAAACTGGTAGCGCAACTGGGCCCCGCCCCGGCTGCCAGCGCCACTTCCTCAGCCACCAGCAACGATACCGACCGCAGCGCCTGGGACGAAATCTGGCGCGGCATTGAAAACCTGCGCGAGGATTTGCGCCACATTATCTAGTAAATCAGCAAGTTCCCTTACGGCAAGCGCCTGCTTTTCTTGAAAAAGCAGGCGCTTGCTGCGTGTACAAAACCTTGGCTATCAGACAGTATATGGGTTTACAGATTCTTAAAAACAGGGCAAAAAAACATCCTTTCACTTTCAGAATCAGTACAAAGAGCATCTGCCAGCCCTTGCGGGCCGCTCACCTTTCATCTTACCGCTATGCGTTATACAACTTCTTCTCTACTAATTGGCCTGCTCCTGCTGGGCGCTTCCTGCACACAGGATAAAGTCCTCCAAAACCCACGCAACTACGCCACCGATTCCCCTCCCAGGCGGGATAACAACAAGGCAAAATCCAGAAAAGAACCGGTTAATATCGGTCTGGGCATTGATTTGAACGCTAAAAACCCTCAGAAATTCAAAACAGTGAAAGCCCCGCGCAAATACAAATATTAAACACGGCATCACGATAACACGGAATGCCGTATTACAATAAAAAGGCCCTGACTTACCAGTCAGGGCCTTTTTATTGATGTAGTAACTGAGCTTTACACGACCGGCTCGCGGAAGCCGACCCAGGTGAAGCGTTTAATCACAAACTCGGGGTTGGTGAAGGACGCGTTGCCGGCCGGGTTGCCGCCCGTCACGTGGAAGTCGGAGAAGCC
Organism: Hymenobacter sp. DG25A; assembly: GCF_001280305.1. Taxonomy (NCBI): domain Bacteria; kingdom Pseudomonadati; phylum Bacteroidota; class Cytophagia; order Cytophagales; family Hymenobacteraceae; genus Hymenobacter; species Hymenobacter erythromyxa. The sequence continues at coordinate 2,131,878 of NZ_CP012623.1, forward strand.
GGCGTTCTGGTTCACGTAGATGCCGCCGGTGAGGTTGAAGCTGACGGGGGTGCCGGCCAGGCTCATCTCATCCATAATCTGCTCCTTAATCTCAGGATCAGTGGTGTAGGCGCCGCAGGAAATGGCCCCGTGCTCCTTAGCCAGCTGGGCGGCCAGGTGGATGCTTTCTTGGGTATCTTTGGTCTTAATCACCAGCATAATAGGGCCGAACAGCTCCTGGCTGAACTGCTCCACTTTATCAGAAGTGGTTTCGTGGATGCTTGGCGAGCAGGTACGAGCGTTCTGGAACAAGGGGTTGTCTACGCTACCGTGGGCCAGCACTTTACGGCCGCCTTCCAGGGCCAGCTGCTCCACCCGCTCCTGGGTGGCCGGGTTCTGAATGGCCCCAAACACGTGCGGCCCCACTTTAGGGTTGGTAGCCAGGCCTGTTACGGCGGCGGCCAGCTTCTGCACTACCTCCTCGTAAGGCACCTGCTGGTCACCTACTTTCACGCCGCTGGCCGGCACAAAGAAGTTCTGCGGGGCCGTGCACATCTGCCCGGAGTACAGGCTCACGGAGAAGGCCAGGTTCTGGGCTACTTTGTCGAGGTCGTCGCAGCTATCCAGAATGATGCTGTTTACGCCGGTTTTCTCGGTGAAGACCGTTTTGCCCTTCAGGCTTTCGATGTACTCCCCAAACTGCGAGCCGCCGGTGTAGTCAATCAGCTTCACAGCCGGGTTTTCGGCCAGATCCTTTGTAATCAGTCGGTCGTTGGCATCCACGGCCAGCTGGCAGATGTTGGGGTTCAGGCCGTGCTCTTTCAGCACTTTCTGCACCTCGGCAATAACAATGGCAATGGGCAGCACGGCTTTAGGGTGCGGCTTGATGATGACCGGATTGCCGGTGACCAGGGAGGCAAACATGCCAGGCACCGTGTTCCAGGTGGGGAAAGTGCTGCAGCCTATTACCAGGCCCACGCCCTTGGGCACGGCGCGCCAGGTTTTGTGCAGGGTGAGGTTGTATTTGCCCATGGGCTTCTCCCAGCGGGTTTCCTCGGGAAAGCGGGTCTGCTCCTCGTAGCCGGCGGCAATGGCTTCCAGGGCGCGGTCGGCGGCATGAGGGCCGCTGGCCTGGAACGACATCATGTAGGCCTGCCCCGTGGTGTGCATGGTGGCGTAGGCAATTTCAAAGAAGCGCTGGCGCATACCGTCCAGGCTCTCCGCGAGCAGAGCGGCGCGCTGGGCGGGCTTCAGCTTGCGCCACTCCGTAAAGGCGGCTTCGGCGCGCTGCACTAGGGTTTCGGGGGAGAAATAGGGGTAGGTGATGCCCAGAGGCTGCTGCTCGTAGGGCGACTCTTCCTGCCCTACCCACTGCTCCGGCTCGCCCTGCAGCAGTTCGGTGAAACGCTGGCCGCGCTGGGCCTGAAACTTCTCCCGGCCTTGCTGGTCGGCATCGGCCCCGTAGATTTCGGGAGAAGGATTTTCGGGGAAAGCGGCGAAGAAAGTACGGCCGTGGAGGGCCTTCACAGCCGTATCTAGGGTGGCTTGGTGTTTGCGGGTGGTTTCCGTCATAATTCAGGTGGGAATGGGCGGGGAAAAGTATTAGTCGGGCGGGTTATCGGGTTGGTCGAAAACCCCGTATATCGGACGCAAAGTACTGCTCCGAAAGGTTAAATTTACAAATCCCCCCGAACCTGCCCTGCTTATGTTCCCACCGCTACGCTTACTCTTGCTGGTCTTGTTTCTGGGCAGTGGTTTATGGCTACCCCTGGCCTCGCTTGCGCAGCAGGCCCGCCGGACTCCCGCTACCCTGCCCGGGGTATGCGTAGTACGCCTGAAAGCGCCCGCCAGCGCCCGGGGCATTGCCAGCACCGACCTGCTCCAGTCCTCCCCGCTGCAAAAAGCCCTGCAGCAGCTGGGGGCTACGCAGCCCCGGCAAAAATACCCCAAAGCGCTGCTCCCACGCGCCGGCCAGGCCCGGGGCGTAGACCTGCGCCAAATTTACCAGGTGCGCTATCCGGCCGGGGTGCCGTTTGAGAAAGTGCGCCAGCAGCTGCTGCAAACCGGCGCTTTCGAGTACGTGGAGCCGCTCTACCAGCGCCAGCCCCTGTATCAGCCCAACGACCCGTTTGCCGATTCTACCCGCGCCTCCAACACCGCCCGGCAATACTATCTGAAGAATATCCGGGCGTACCGGGCCTGGGACTTTTCGAAGGGGGACTCTACCATCGTCATCGGCATTTCTGACACGGGCATGCGCTTTACGCACCAGGATTTGAAGGGCAAAGAAAAGCGCAACTATGCTGATCCTATAGATGGCATCGACAATGACAACGACGGGTACATTGACAACTTCCGCGGCTGGGACTTGGCCGATAACGACAACGACGCTACCGCTGATAAGCTACCCGGCTATGGCCATGGCACCCTGGTAGCGGGCGTAGCCACTGCCAATTCCGACAATGGGCGGGGTATTGCCGGGGTGGGCTTTAATTGCAAATACCTCCCCCTGAAAGTATATCCCAGCACGCCAACGGGCTATTTTGCGGGGTTTGAGTCCATTGTTTACGCCGCCGACCACGGCTGCCAGGTGCTGAACCTTTCTTGGGGTGATGTAGGCGGCCGCTCCCAGTACGAGCAGGATATTATCACCTACGCGGCCGTAAACCGCAACATGGTGATTGTAGCCGCCGCCGGCAACACCAATGCCGACCTCGACTTCTATCCGGCCAGCTACGACCATGTTATTTCCGTGGCCGGTTCCGATGTAAATGACCGGAAAGGCAAGAACATTTCTTTCAGCCACTTCGTGGACCTCACTGCCCCCAGTGAGGCAATTCTGACCACCAGCTTCGACCACGATAGTGCTTATTCTTCTGGCGTTTGGGGTTCCTCGTTTGCGGCCCCCATGGTGGCCGCGGCGGCGGGCTTGGTGCGCCTGCGTTTTCCGGAGTACAATGTAGAGCAGGTAGCCGCCCAGCTGCGCCAGACCACCGACTCGCTGTATACTATCACCAGCAACACTATATACCGGCACAAGCTGGGTACCGGCCGCCTGAACATAGCCCGCGCGCTGGCTCTTACGGACCGCCGTGAGGCTCGCGTGGTGCGCGAAGACTATCTGCCGGCCCGCTCGTATTTTCAGCCAGGAGACACTGTGCGCCTCACGGTGCAGGTGCAGAGCCTGCTGAACCCTATTCACGGGCTCACGGTCAGCCTGACGTCGCTTTCGCCGTACCTGACGGTGCGCAACCCGACCTTTCCCGTGCCTTCCCTTACTACCCTGGCGCTGGCCTCTAATACTGAAAACCCCTTTGAGCTGATTGTCAGTCCGGAAACGCCCATGGCCACTACCGCGGTGCTGCGCTATCATTTTGTGGGCGATAATGGGTATCAGGATGACCAGTATGTGAAAATTGTACTGAACCCCGGCTACGTCACCCTCACAGCCGGCGACCTGGACCTGAGCCTGACCAGCCAGGGCAATATTGGCTACGAGGCTACTAACCCCTCGCTAGGAGAGGGCGTGACGTACCGCTCCAACCTGCCCATGCTCTCTATTGGCGGGCTGGTGGTGGCCACCTCTTCCCGCCGGGTATCAGACCGGCTGCCCAACGCGCAAGGGAAAATCGACACAGACTTTACTTCTCTTAGTGCCGTGCAGCTGTTGAAGGCCCCGCGTCGCGGCACGGAGGAAGCCGCCGGGCTGTTTGCCGATACGCTGCAGAATACGCGGCCCATTACCCGGGCCGGCGTGCGGGTACGGCAGCACGCCTACGCCTGGGCCGAGCCCACGGAGCGGCGTAATTTTATCGTGCTGGAATATCGGCTGACCAACATCACGCCTGATACGCTAAAGCCCCTGCATGCTGGTTTGTATATGGACTGGGACCTGCTGCCCAACCCGGCCGGCAACGAGGCGGCATGGGACGAGGAGCGCCGCCTGGGCTATGTAACCGAGCGCAAGAACCCGAAGCATTACGCTGGTGTAGCCCTGCTGCGGGGCGGGGCGCCGTCCTTCTACGCCGCCGACAATGCGGCCCCGGCGGATTCGGCCGTGCGTATTTATAACGGGTTCAGTGATGCCGAGAAGTTTCGGATGCTTTCAACCGGCACCCGTAACCGCGCGGCGGGCCAAACCGCCACCGGCGCCGACGTATCCTATATGCTGGGGGCCAAAATACCCCAGCTAGCCCCCGGCGACTCCGTTATGGTGGCGTTTGCCGTGCTGGCGGCTGGCACGCTGGACAGCCTGCTAACGGCTAGCACCACGGCTCAAACCTGGTACGATGGCATAGCCCTACCCGTGCGGCCTGCCCAGACTGCCCAATGGCAGCTGTATCCCAACCCAACTTCTGGTTTGCTGTACGTGTTGGTTCCGGCAGGTTTTGCAGCAGAGCGGGTAATCGTGCTAGATGGGGTGGGCCGCACGGTGCGGCAACAAAGCTGGTCGGCGCACCAGACCAGCGCCACGCTTCAGCTGCAGGGCTTGAAACCCGGCGTCTATATCGTGCAGCTCCAGGGCAAGGAGGCAGTGCTCACGCGTAAAGTACTGGTAACGCACCCCTAGCAGGGTTAGCCAACCGTCCAAAGCTCATCCCAGCTGGTGGTAAAGGCCGATGAGCGGCGGGCCTGCCGCCCGCTCCAGGCCTGCCGGCTTTGGGCAGTACCGGCCGCCGCCAGCTGCACCATGCTGCGCCCAAAACGCTGGTTCAGCGCGTCCAGCGTGGTCATCAGCTGCTGGCGCTGCTCCTGGTCTTTGGCGGAGGCACCGAACAGGTCCAGCTGCGCGCACCCTGCCGGTTCCAGCCCACTCAGCAGCACTCCGGCCCGCTGGTAAGCTACTCCGGCTTGCCGCAGCTGGCGCAGGGCACGTAGGGCGGCTTTGGTAAGCGCCCCGGTATCATTGGTAGCCGTGGTGAGCGGCAGCACCAGGGTTTGAGTATGCGGCCCGCCGGTGGCAAACCGGTTAGTGCCCAGAATAATGGTGAGCAGATGCGCCGACAGCCCTTGCCGACGGAGCTTCTCAGCAGCTCGCTCCACAAACGTAGCCATGGCCTCGGCCAGCGGGCCCAGCCCCGTTTGCGGCCGCCCAAAAGAGCGGGTGCAGGTAACGCTGTGGCGCACCGGGGCGGCATCGGCCTCTTCTCCCCCGCCGGCGTGCAGCGCCAGGCATACTTCGCCGCGCAGCTCCCGCCAGAGGCGCACACCCACTACCCCACCCAGGTGGCGCCGCGCCCAGGCTTCGGGCATAGCTGCCAGATCGGCGGCGGTCTGAATGTTCTGCGCCTGCAGCTTGGGAGCGTAGCGGCGGCCAATGCCCCATATCTTCTCTACCGGCGTAGCGGCCAGTGCCGCGGCGCGCTGCTCGGGCGTGTTCAGCACCAGCACCCCCGTAGAGGTATGGCGGGCTAAACGATTGGCCAGCTTAGCCAGGGTTTTGGTGGGCGCTACGCCCACACAGACCGGAATACCGGTTTGCTGGCGCACGGCGGCGCGCACGGCCGCAGCACAGTCGGCCAGATCCGGGAACAGATAGAGCTGCCCGCTCAGGTCCAGAAACGACTCATCAATGGAATACACTTCTACCTCGGGCGAAAACTGGGTCAGCACCTGCGTGACGCGCCGGCTCATATCACCATACAGCGGATAATTGGAGGAAAATACCTCCACGTGGTGCTGCTGCAGGCGGGCACGGGCCTGATAGTACGGCTCGCCCATAGCAAACCCGAGAGTTTTGGCTTCGTCGGAGCGGGCTATCAGGCAGCCGTCGTTGTTGCTGAGCACCACCACGGGCACGCCCTCCAGCTGCGGCTGAAATACCCGCTCGCAGGACACATAGAAGTTGTTGCAATCAACCAGAGCAAACATAGGCCAGGAAAACTCAGCAGGTGGGTGGCAGGGCATGGATTACGTGCGTGACTACCCCGCGCACGGTAAAGCTCATGTCGCCGGTTATCTCCACGTTTTGGTAGTGGGCATTGGCGGGCTCCAGCCACAGGCGCGGGCCCTGCTGCCGCAGGCGCTTAATGGTGTACTCGCCTTCTACCACGGCTACTACCACGTGTCCGTCGCGGGGCGTGAGGGCGCGGTCAATAGCAATCAGGTCGCCGTCGTGGATGCCGGCTTCCAGCATGGAGTTGCCGCGCACGCGGGCCAGATAAGTGGCCGCCGGGTGCCGGAACAGGTGGCGGTTGAGGTCGAGGGGCGGGTCGAGGTGGTCGTCGGCGGGAGAAGGGAAGCCCGCCGAAAGCGTGCTGCCGATGACTGGCAGCGGTAGCGGCCAGGGCTCATCGGGCAAACGGTATAGATGCAGCAGACTCATGCCGGGGTGGATTATTACTTGACGGCTGCTATTTACTAATTAATTTAGCAAATCCAGCTACTCCCCGATTTCGTATGTAACGATTTATCAATTATCCATGCAATGCCAAAATTTTATAAGTTCTATTAAAACAATATTAAAAGCTGTATTTAACCAGAAAAATCATATAAAAATTTAGGCTAAACTTTTTAGTTAGATCAAATATCTGTATCTTTGGATATGTCGAAAGTCAAGCTCCCCGTTCCGCTTCCGGTCCAGCAGTTTGCCCGCTGCGTAGATGCCACTCGTCGCCCGGCTAATTATGTGGGCGAGTGGCCCGAGGATGGCCGGGTATACCCGGTTCGTACCTTACCCAATGCCCGCACCGGCAAGCCCCAGGTGCATATCCTAGGGTTTTACGTAGAAGCCCCATATGGTGCTTTTGCCGCCCGGCGCTTTGAGCCCGTGGCGGATGTGTGGCTGAACTAACCGGTTAGTCGTTTTCGTCAACCCTTTATTCCCGGCTGTGGCCTGCTTTAACCGGCAGCAACAGCCGGGCTTTTTCTTGCCCGGCTGGCTTCAACCTTTACCGCTGGCGCTAGCGGCCGTACTGGAAGAAAATGCCGGTGTCGGCGGGGGTCCAGAGGCTGGCTTTCTGCCCGCTGGCTTTCAGAGCGTCGTTGGCCCAGGTGTTGCAGGTATAGAACAGGTTGTAGGTGCGGCGGGCGTCGTAGAAGGTATCGTTCCGACCGTAGTTGTGGCCCGCAATGTGCTGCACCCGCCCGGCCGCGTCATAGGAAAAGCTGTCTTTGATAAAGGCAATCAGACGGCTGTATTCGGCCGGGGTCAGGTAAATTTTAACGCACTTTTTGTTTTCCGTGGGCTCGTGGTAATAGGTAGTGTGCATGGCGGCCGTGCCCAGCCAGAACATGGCTTTGAAAGCGGTGCTGAATTTGAGTTCGGCCCAGGTGGGCGTATCCAGATAAAAGCCCTTATCGCCCCAGCCAAAGCCCAGGTAATTCATGGTGGTATCAGCGGCAGGCGTATCAGCGTACGGCAACAGCTCGCTCCAATCTATCTGGGCGGTGCGCACGGGCACTACAATATCGGTATGCACGCCGTTGGAGAGAATGTAGGCTTCAATAGCGCCTTCAGTGGGCTGGCTCCGCTGGCCCACCGGCACCATGGAAAGGGCAGCGGACCCTACCAGATATACGGCCAATGCTCCAAATATTCCTCCTACCGCATAGGTAGCACCTTTACCTACTGTTTTAAGCGTGTTCTGCATGAATGCTGCCGGGCTCACGGCCCAAAATAAGCCCTCATACGGATTTAAGGAAAGAAAGCCGGAGTACCAGGCCAGACGCTGTGAAAAAGCATTCCTGATTTAGATCTCCACTTTTGAAAAGAAGCGGCCCCCATCCTTATCCTCCCTAGCCAAATCACCGAAATAGAGCCTCCAAGAATTATATTTGAGGCTCTTTGCTTTCTGATGAACTCCGCCCCTGAATCCGACTACCGCATTCCGGCCTCGTACCGGCGCATGGAGAACATGCACATCGTCTTTTGGCTCCTGAAAGATGTAAGCTGGTGTATGGTCTGGAAACCCCTGGGCCTGCTCATGATTGCGCCAACGCTGGTTATTGCCGTGGTTATAGCCTGGCGCACCCGCCACGTGGCCTCGGAGTGGGCGCACAACGTGGCCATCGTGCTCTGGATAGCGGCCAACTCCTACTGGATGATCAGTGAGTTCTTCGGCTTTGACACCCAGCTGTTTGCACCCGGCATTACGGGCAAGCACCTGGCGCTGGTGCCCTTTGTGGCGGGGTTGCTGATACTTGCCTATTATTACCTGGTGCAACGGCCCCGACATGCCCGCCAGCAACAGGCAGTGCTCACACGCGAGCAGGTTCGGTAACCCTTGGAGCTATAGTTTACCCCATTTCTGAAATACTTAATTAGGCGTTACCGGCGGGCCCAGCACCTGCATTTCGTGCGCCGCAAAAATACGGGCAAGTTCCTCGGCAGTAGGCGTATGATCCAGAGCGGCCATAGCCACAAAGAACTCCTCCAGCTTGCCGGCGGGTTGCAGGGTAACGGTCATTTTTCCCCGGGGGCTTAGCTGAATCCAGGAGTGCGGCACCTTGCGGGGCAAAAAGATACTATCCCCGGCGGCCAGCCGGAATTTATCGTCGCCTACCTGGAAAAAGTAATTTCCTTCCAGCACATAAAATACCTCATCCTGCAAGGGATGCACGTGCAAAGGTGTGCCGCGCCCCTGCGTCTGGCTGGTTTGCTCAAAGATGGCCAAGGCACCATTGGTGTCCTTGCCCGATACTTTCACATCAAGGATATTGGCGTTGACGCCTTTCAGCAGAATGTGGCCGTGAAAGCGCCCCTCCCCCGCCTTCGCCTTAAATCCCTTAGCCGTACCCGAGGCGGGAGCAAAACCGGCAGTCAGAAAAGGTAAGCCAGCTACCGAGGCGAGGATAAATTTCCTTCTTTTCATAAGGGGAGGCGCTATAAAGTACGGTAGCAGATGCCTGATCATCAACCAAAATCCAACCAGGAGTAGCACGGCAACTGACTCGTCAGGTGCCTTCTGATAAGCTTTCCTGAATATAGAGAAAACCCCATAAAAAAAAGGCCGCTTCCCATACAGGAAAGCGGCCTTTTTAAGCTCGAAACTAACGCAGCCTTATACGGCCAAACCAGATTCTTTCAAACGAATCAGGTTCAGCGCGGAACCGGCTTTAAACCACTCAATCTGACCTTCGTTGTACGTGTGGTTCAGCGTGATAAGGTCGGTGTCGCCGTCTTCGTGGTGCAGGCGCGCCTGCAGGGGCTTGCCGGGCTGGAAGTCCGTCAGGCCGATGATGTCGATGGTGTCGCCTTCCTCAATCAGGTCGTAATCGGCCTTGTTGGCGAAGGTGAGGCCCAGCATGCCTTGCTTCTTGAGGTTGGTCTCGTGAATACGGGCAAACGACTTCACAATGATGGCGCGTACGCCTAGGTGGCGGGGCTCCATGGCCGCGTGCTCCCGCGACGAACCTTCACCGTAGTTCTCATCACCCACTACTACCGTTCCAATGCCCATAGACTTGTAGTTACGGGCCGCTTGCGGTACGGTGGTATAGGTAACACCCTGCGAAACATAGTCGCGCACCTTGTTGGCTTCACCGTTGAAGCAGTTGGTGGCGCCGATGAGCATGTTGTTGGAGATGTTATCCAGGTGGCCACGGTATTTCAACCACGGGCCGGCCATCGAAATGTGGTCGGTGGTGCACTTACCCTGGGCTTTGATGAGCAGGCGCAGACCATGCAGGTCGGTGCCTTCCCAGGCCTTGAAGGGCTCCAGCAGCTCCAGACGGTCGGATGAAGGGCTTACCACAACCTGTACGCCCGAGCCATCGGCTACGGGGGCCTGGAAGCCGGCATCTTCTACGGCATAGCCCTGGGGTGGCATTTCCACGCCGCGGGGCTCGTCCAGCTTCACCTGGCGGCCGTCTTTGGTCGTCAGCGTATCGGTGAGGGGGTTGAAGGTCAAATCACCGGCAATGGCGAAGGCCGTTACGATTTCGGGCGAGGCCACGAAAGCGTGGGTGTTCGGGTTGCCGTCGTTGCGCTTGGCGAAGTTGCGGTTGAACGAGGTGATGATGGAGTTCTTGCGCTTGGGGTCATCGGTGTGGCGGGCCCACTGGCCGATGCACGGACCGCAGGCATTAGCCAAAACTACCCCGCCCATTTCAGCGAAAGTATCCAGCAGACCGTCGCGCTGCACGGTGTAGCGCACCAGCTCCGAGCCGGGCGTTACGGTGAACTCCGCATTAACCGTCAGGCCTTTGGTTACAGCCTGCTTGGCAATGCTGGCGGCGCGGGTAATGTCTTCGTAGGAAGAGTTGGTGCACGAGCCAATCAGACCAACTTCCAGCTTCTCGGGCCAGCCGTGCTCACGCACTGCGGCCGCAAACTGAGAGATAGGCCAGGCAGCGTCCGGCGTGAACGGACCGTTCACGTGGGGCTCCAGCTCGGAGAGGTTAATTTCGATCAGCTGATCGTAGTACTTCAATGGGTCAGCGAATACCTCGTCGTCGGCGCGCAGGTGCTGGGCTACGCCGGCAGCCAGGTCGGCAATTTCGCCGCGGCTGGTACCACGCAGGTAGGTAGCCATGCTTTCATCGTAGGCAAATACCGAAGTGGTAGCGCCAATTTCGGCACCCATGTTACAAATGGTAGCCTTGCCGGTGCACGACATGCTCTCGGCGCCGTCGCCGAAGTATTCTACAATAGCACCGGTGCCGCCTTTCACGGTCAGGATACCGGCTACTTTCAGGATAACGTCTTTGGCCGATGTCCAGCCGCTCATCTTACCGGTGAGCTTCACGCCAATTACTTTCGGGAATTTCAACTCCCAGGCCATGCCGGCCATTACGTCTACTGCATCGGCACCGCCTACGCCAATGGCCACCATACCCAGACCACCCGCGTTGGGCGTGTGGGAGTCGGTACCAATCATCATACCGCCGGGGAAGGCGTAGTTTTCCAGTACTACCTGGTGAATGATACCGGCACCGGGCTTCCAGAAACCAATACCATACTTATTGGAAACCGAAGCCAGAAAGTCATAAACTTCCTTGTTTTCGGCGTTGGCCACGGCCAGATCTTCATCGGCACCATTCTGGGCCTGAATGAGGTGGTCGCAGTGTACAGTGCTGGGAACGGCAACTTTAGGCTTGCCGGCCTGCATGAACTGCAACAGCGCCATCTGGGCCGTAGCGTCCTGCATAGCAACACGGTCGGGGGCGAAATCGACGTAGGAAACGCCCCGCTCAAACGCTTGAGTTACCTGGCCACCATAGAGGTGAGCGTACAGAATTTTCTCAGTCAAAGTGAGCGGGCGGCCAACAGCAGCGCGGGCGGCCTCAATGCGCGCGCCCATGCCGGCGTACACGGCCTGAATCATTTCTAAGTCAAACGCCATAATAAAAAGGGAAAAAGTGTAGAGGGAAAGCACCCCGTAAAGGGTACGCAAATATAGGTACCTGCTGTTGCGAAGCACAAAACTTTCGCAGGTTTGACGCCTGCCAGACCCGCTGCGCATAAAGTTGACGCTACGGGCTACATTTGGCGTTCTTATTTAAACTAACGGAGCCCCTCCGTAGTTTAGCCCCGAACTTAACATCCTAACTTTTTTTCCTATGCCCGTAGCCTTCTCTCTTCGCAAGGCCGTAGCCGGGGCCGGACTCGCGCTGGCCGCGGTGGCCTGTCAGTCCAATTCCACCTCCTCCACTGAAAACCAGACGCCCGCCAAACCAGAGGCCGGCACAACTACCGGCACTCCTCCTACTTTAAGCAATGGCAAGTGGCGCGGCGTGCTCTCCACGCAGGGCCAGCAGATTCCTTTTTTGTTTGAAGTATCCCAGAGTGGCGGCAAGCCGATAGTAACGTTGCGCAACGGCGAAGAAAAGCTGAAGCTAGACGAAATTACCACTGCCGGCGACTCCATGACCATCCGCATGGGCGTGTTTGACGCCGCCTTGGTGGTGCGCCAGGACGGTGCCGACAAGCTGAAAGGTGCCTGGGTAAAGTACGATGGCAAAGAGCCTTACCGCGTGGCGTTTTCAGCGGAGAAGGGTGAGAGCAACTTGTTTAAAACTACCGGGAAAGCAGAGTCTTTTGATGGTACCTGGAACGTCACGTTCAAAGGGGATGATGGCGAAACATATCCGGCCGTTGGCCTCTTCAAGCAGAACGGAAACGATGTAACCGGCACTTTCCTGACTTCCACCGGTGACTATCGTTACCTGGCCGGTCAGGCTGATGGTAACAAGCTAAACGTAACCACTTTTGATGGCAGCCACGGCTTCCTTTTCTCAGCGGAAAAGCAGCCTAACGGCACGCTGAAAGGCGACTTCTACAGCGGAAAATCAGGCCACGAAACCTGGACCGCCACGCTGGATCCCAACGCCAAACTGCCCGATGCCAACGCCATGACTAACATGAAGCCCGGCCAGAAACGCCTTGACTTCAATTTCCCGAACATCTTCGAAGGCGGCAGCATCTCCCCCACCGACCCCAAGTATAAAGGCAAAGTAGTGGTGGTGCAAATCCTGGGTTCGTGGTGCCCCAACTGCATGGACGAAACCAACTTCCTGGCCCCCTGGTACGAAAAGAACAAGCAGCGCGGCGTGGAAATCATCGGCCTGGGCTACGAGCGCACTCCCGATCAGAAAGTGGCTTCGCAGAAGCTGTTGAAGATGCGCGAGCGTATGAATATTGGCTACGACATTGCCGTGGCCGGTGAGGCTTCAGCCGCCGAAGCCAGCAAATCGTTGCCGCAGCTGGCCAAGGTGCTGGCCTTCCCCACCACCATTTTCCTCGATAAAAAAGGCGAAGTGCGTAAGATTCACACCGGCTTCTCGGGCCCCGGCACCGGCAAATACTACCAGCAGGAAATCGACGAGTTTAACGCCACCATCGACAAGCTCCTGGCGGAGTAATTTCTTCGCTGTGCTCAAATAAAAAAAGCCCGTTTCCGATTGGAGGCGGGCTTTTTTTATTTGAGCACAGCGAACGTCATGTCGAGCGAAGTCGAGACATCTCGCTAGTGTGGTAAACCTAATTACTACCACAACATCAGCACGCGAGATATCTCGACTACGCTCGACATGACGCTATAATTTTATTCTTTATCCGCAGTCTTTTTACCGCTGTTCTGCCGCGCACTTCTCAGCTGATATTTTCCAGGTTCAGGGCTGATATCTGTCATTGGCGGCGTTTTCCGGTTCTGCTTTCTTCGGGTTGTATTTTACGCTTTGTGCTCTCACTCCCATGAAGAACATTCTCGTTGCTACCGATTTTTCCAGACAGGCACACCATGCCTTTGAGGCGGCCCTGCACCTGGCCCAGCGGGCCGGCGGCTCGGTTACCCTCCTCCACGTAATAGACGCGCCCGAGCCGGAAACGGCTGGGTTTAGCACCTATGGCGGCCCCGTAAATGGGGACGAGTTCGGAAACGCTTCAGGCATAGACGAACTGTTTATGCTGAAACGATTGGAGGTAACCCACCAACGCATGCAGCAGCTGCAGGCCGAAGCAGCCCAACTGGCCCCTGGCGTGCCTGTGCACGAAACGGCTACCGTAGCCGACTTTCCGGAAGCCATAGCCCGTCTTATTCAGGAGCGGCAAATTGATCTGTTGGTAGTAGGCCCGCAGGAACACGATACCCTGGAGCGGTTTTTCGCCAGCACGCACACGGAGCAGCTGGTGCGGCAGGCGGCCTGCCCGGTGCTGGCCGTGAAGCACGCTCCCGGCAACTTCGACCTGCGAACCATTGTATTTGCCTCTGATTTTTCGGACGAAGCAGATGCTGCCGTGCCGGAGCTGCGGCGGGTGCTGCAGCTTTATCCGGAAGCAAAGCTCTTTCTGCTACAGGTAACCAACGACGAGTTTCCGCGCCCCGACCTGCTGGCGCGCATGCAGGAGTTTGCCCTGCGGCACCAGCTTACCCAGGCCGAGCCGGTACTGTTTGAAGCGGGCCAGCCTACCCGCGGTATTCAGCAGTTTGCCTGGCAACAACAGGCTGATTTAGTGATACTTCCTACCCACAGCCGTTCCGCCATTAGTCGGTTGTTTGCGGGTAGCATTGCCGAGGCCGTAGCCACCGAAGCGGCCTGCCCGGTTCTAACCTTCCACGTGTAGCCTATAAACGCAGCAGCCCCGCCTACCAATGGTAGGCGGGGCTGCTGCGTTTATAGCGGGGCGGGCTGAAACCGCTCCAGTAGCACAATTTCCTCGCCGTGATAGAGGGCGCGGGCATATTCATGGTAGCCAAACTTGTGGGCCAGGCGCAGGGAGGCATTGTTGCCGGGGTCGATGATGCAGGTGGTGCGCGGAGCGGGCAGGTGCTCATCGGCCCAGGCCAGGGCGGCTTGCAGGGCTTGGCTGGCGTAGCCGCGGCCGTGCAGCCGCGGTGCCAGCACCCAACCGGCTTCGGGCGTGCCTTTGATGGACGGCGTCAGGTCGCGCTGGACATCAAAAAAACCCACCGTGCCCACAAAGCGGCCGGAAGCTTTTTCTTCGATGGACCAGGAGCCGTAGCCCAGCATGGCCCAGTGCCCCATATGGGAGAGCATGCGGCGCCACACGTCTTCCTCAGAATGAGGCTTGCCGCCCAGGAAGCGGTAGAAAGCAGGGTCCTGGTGCATGGCGGCGCCCTCCGGCAGGTCGGTGGGTTGAGGGCCGCGCAGAAGCAGGTCGGTGGTTTCCAGCAAGGGCACTAGAGGGGCCGGGGCAGAACGAAGGGAGAGTGGCAGGGACATGCGGCAAATTAGCAAAACCCTGCAATGCGTAATCTTCGGGCTTGCGCAACTGTCCCGTAAAGTATTTCCCGTATCATTCCGACTACTTCATCCAAAGCACCTACTTCCCCGGTTTATCCTTCATGAAAAAATTATTACACTTTATCGGTCGGCTGTTGGGCGGGCTGTTGGTGGTTCTACTGGTGGTGGGCGTAGCCTTTGCCAACCTTAGCCCGGAGTTTGGCGGCAAGCCCACCAGCGCCCAGCTGGCAGCCTACGCGCAGTCGGGCCACTACCAGGAGGGCGAGTTTCAGAACCTGCTGCCCACCACGCTCATGACGGGCAGCAGCACCTTTGCGGCGCTGTGGCGCTTTTTCTTTACCAGCGTTCCAAATCAAACCCCAGCCGCTCCCCTCCCCCTGCAACAGCTGGATTCCCTGAGCATCACGCAAAAGTCGGAGGAGGTGCTGCGCGTTACGTGGTTTGGGCACTCCGCCAGCCTGGTGGAAATTGCGGGCCAGAATATTCTGATGGACCCCATGCTCAGCATCCGCATGGGGCCCGTGCACTGGGCCACTCCCAAGCGCTACAACCCCATTCTGCCCATCACGGCCGAGCAGCTGCCTCCCATTGCGGCCGTGCTCATTTCCCACGACCACTACGACCACCTCGACTACCAGACTATTCTGCGGCTGAAGGAGAAAGTAGCGCATTTTTACGTGCCGCTGGGCGTGGGGGCGCACCTGCTGGCCTGGGGCGTGGCCCCCGAAAAAATTCAGGAAATGGACTGGAACGACTCCGTGCGCCTGCCCGGCCTGACGATTATCAGCATGCCGGCCCGCCACTTTTCCGGCCGCGGCCTCACCAACCGCAACTCCACTTCCTGGAGCTCCTGGGTGATAAAATCGGCCACCAAGCGCGTGTTTTATAGTGGCGACGGTGGTTACGGCCCGCACTTTCAGACCATCGGCACAAAGCACGGGCCGTTTGATCTGGCCCTGATGGAATGCGGGCAGTATGATAAGCAATGGGCCGAAATTCATATGATGCCCGAGCAAACCGTGCAGGCCGCCGTAGATGTGCGGGCGCGGGTGCTAATGCCAGTGCACTGGGGCGCCTTCACGGAAGCGCATCACCCCTGGAATGAGCCCGTTACCCGGGCTTCCCTGGAAGCCGCCCGGCGGCAAATGCCCATCACTACTCCGCAGCTGGGGCAGCCGGTTACTATTGGTGCCGGGCCCCTGCCGCATGAGCGCTGGTGGCAGTAAGCCGTTGTCATTCCGAGTGAAGCGAGGAATCTGGGTAACGCCTATTCAGATTCCTCGCTTCGCTCGGAATGACAATTACTGTATTTGTTGAAACCGCAGCAGCATACCGTGCGGGGGCCGAAGCGTAATCAAAGGCACTGGTACCGAGGCCGTATCAGGCGGCAATTCTATGCTGAAATGACGCAGGGTTTCCACCAGCATCAGTTGAATTTCAGTGAGGGCAAAGTGGTTGCCGATGCACATGCGTGGGCCCGCCCCAAAGGGCAGATAGCCGTAAGCCGGAACCGGGGGCTGGGCATGGGGCGCAAAACGACCGGGCCGGAATTCATCCGGCTCCGCCCACAGCTGCGGGTGGCGGTGCATGCCGTAGAGGTAGATGGAAAACAGGGTTCCTTTCGGGATGCGCTGCCCCTGAAACTCATCCTCTTCCAGGGCCACGCGGTCCAGAATCCAGGCGGGCGGGTACAGGCGCATGGTTTCCTGTATTACCTGCAGGGAGTACGGCAAACGGGGCAGCTCATCGAAAACCGGCGGCCGATTAGCCAGGCCCGCGGACTGCAATTCCGCGCGCACCTTGGCAGCCGCCTCCGGGTGCGCGGCCAGCAGGTAAAACAGCCAGCTGAGGGCATTGGCGGAGGTTTCGTGGCCGGCCAGCAGCAGGATGTTGGCTTCATCCAGGAGCCGGTCTTCAGTCATGGGCTCGCCGGTGTCTTCGTAGCGGGCGTCGAGCAGCATTTGCAGCAGGTCGTCGTGCGGCTGGCTGTTGGAGGCGGCGCGGCGCCGGCGGATGTAGCCGCGCACCAGCTCGCGCAGCTCCTGGCTTAGCGCATCGTGGTAGCGGTAGCTGCCGGTGAGGTGCCACCACGGCCGCAGGTAAGGCTGCCGGATGGTGCGCACGTAGAATGCCTGAATCTGGGTGAGAATAGTGGAGAGCCGCTCCCGCTCCGTGTCGCCCATGCTGGTCCCAAACGTGGCCTGCGCAATAATGCGGAATGCCACGCGCGTCATGGCTTCGTGAATATCCACCAGGGCCGGGCCGGCGGCGGTGCGCTGGCGCAGCTCCTGGGTCCACTCCTCGGCGGCCGCCTGCATCAGCCGCGTGAGGCCGGCCAGGCGCTGGCGGTGAAAGCCGGGTTGAATAAGGCGGCGCTGCCGCAGCCAGTCGGCCCCTTCGTTGGTGAGCAGGCCGCGGCCAATGTAGCGGATGAGGCCGTGGGTGAGGTCGGACTTGAGGTAGCAGCGGTGGTTTTTCTGCAGAATGTGCTGGGCCAGCGCCGGGTCGCGGGTCATGATAATGGGCCGGATGCCGCCCAGATGCATGCCAACCGTATCGCCCCGGCCGGCATGGGCCCGATCGAGGTTGCCGATTGGGTCGCGGGCCATGGCCACAGAGGACAGCAGCGTGCGCCAGCGCGGCACCCACGGAAACGGTTCGGCGGCAGTATCAGTAGTCCGCGTATCCATCAGAAAGCCTTATTCTGCTACCTGCTTGTAATGTATTTCCGACATGTCCCGCAGGCGCCCGGCGCTGAACTCGGGCGTGATGTCGCGCTGCGGGTCACCAAGCATTTCATAGCCCACCATAAACTTGCGCACGGTAGCGGAGCGCAGCAGCGGCGGGTAGAAATGCATGTGCAAATGCCACTCGGGGTGCTCCTCCCCATCGGTCGGCCGCTGGTGCAGGCCGGCCGAGTAAGGGAAAGAAATCTGGAACAGATTATCGTAGCGGATGGTAAGGCGGCGCAGGATATCGGCCAGCGCATCCCGCTCTTCATCTGTTAGCTGCGTGATATCCTGCACGGGGCGGCGAGCTATCAGCAGCGTCTCAAATGGCCACATAGCCCAGTACGGTACCAGTACCACGAAGTGCTCATTTTCAAGAACAATCCGCTCCTGCTTTTCCAGCTCCAGGGCCAGATAAGCAGAGAGAAGGGTGCGCTGGTACTCCTGGAAATATGCCAGCTGCTGCTCCCCTTCTTTGGCTGGCTCCATGGGCACGGTGCGCTGGGCCCAGATCTGCCCGTGCGGGTGCGGGTTCGAGCAGCCCATCATCTGGCCTTTGTTCTCGAAAATCTGCACGTAATTGATATCGGAGCGGGCGCCCAGGGTTTGGAACTCCTCCACCCACAGATCTACCACTTTGCGGATGGCGGGCGTGGTCATTTCCGGCAGGGTTAAATCGTGGCGCGGCGAGAAGCAGATAACCCGGCAGATACCGGATTCCGCTTCGGCCCGCAGCAGGCCACCTTCGTTAATGCTGCCCACGGGCACCTGTTCCTGCAGGGCGGCAAAGTCATTGGTAAATACGAAGGTAGAATCGTAGGCGGGGTTGATTTCGCCGTTGGCGCGCGTGTTGCCGGGGCAGAGATAGCAGCCGGGGTCATAGGCGGGGCGGTGCTCCTGCTCGGGGGCCTCCTGCTGGCCCTGCCAGGGCCGCTTAGAGCGGTGCGGCGAAACCAGAATCCATTCGCCCTTCAGGGCATTAAAACGGCGGTGCGGGTGCTCGGCAGTATCGAAACCAGACATATGCTATAAGATAAAAAGCGGCCAGAAATTAGGCTTGCGCAGCTATGGTGCCTACCCCATCTACAATGGTAGCCTGATAGGTTTCCAGCGGCAGGCCCAGCTGCTGCTGATACGCGGCCGTCATGTGCTCAATAAAGGAAGGTACCTGCCCGGCGGCTACCAGGTTAATGGTGCAGCCGCCAAAGCCGCCGCCCATCATGCGGGCGCCATACACGCCGGGGTGCGTGCGGGCCGCCTCCACCAGTACGTCCAGCTCCCGGCAGCTCACCTCGTACTTATCGCGCAGGCCCTCGTGGGAGCCGTACATATCCTGCCCGAAGGACTTCATATCCCCCGCTTCCAGGTGCTGACAGGCGCGCACTACCCGCTCGTTTTCCTCCACTACATAAGTGCAGCGCCGGTACACCACGTCGCCCAGCTCCTCGCGGTGGGCTTCCAGCTGCGGCAGGGTAGCATCGCGCAGGCTGATGATGTTGGGGTAGTGGCTTTGCAGAATCTTCACGCCCTGCTCGCACTCCTGGCGGCGCAGGTTGTACTCGGAGCTGGCCAAGGAGTGCTTCACCCCGGAGTTGCACAGCACAATGCGGTTGGTAGTGGTATCGAAGGGGAAGTAGGCGTATTCCAGGGAGCGGCAATCCAGGCGCACCACGTGGTTGGCCTGCCCGAAAAGGCTGGCAAACTGGTCCATGAGGCCACACATTACTTTGGCGTACTCATGCTCCGCTTTCTGGGCCATGTGCGCCAGCTCCATGCGCTCAATGCCCAGCTTCAGCAAGTGGTTTAAGGCGAAGGCTATGCCGCACTCCACGGCCGCCGAGGACGACATGCCGGCCCCGATAGGTATGGTGCCGCCAAACACACAATCAAAGCCCTCCAGCGCCAGCCCGCGCTTCTGCAGCTGCGCCACCACGCCCAGAATATAGTTGGCCCAGGCATGATCCGAAGGCTGCACGGCATCGAGCGGCACGCTCAGGGTATCCTGCAAATCATGCGACACCAGGTTGATGGTGCGGCTGCCGTTCAGGCGCACGGCAAAGTAGATGGCATGGTCGACGGCAGCGGGCAACACAAAACCGTTGTTGTAATCGGTATGCTCGCCAATGAGGTTTACCCGGCCAGGGGCCCGCACTAAAAGCGGCTCCCCACTGAAACGCTGCCGGAAATCGGTAGCTACACTTTCCGGAGTGGTGGAAAATATATGCTTGGCTGAGGTAGTTGGATGCATAGAAGTAGTAGAAAAGCCCCGGGCGAATAGCGCCGGTGGTACAGTGGCTAATTAGGAACGAACCCCAAACTGGTAAATAGTCGTCGATTTAAAGATTTCCCCGGGTTGGAGGATGGTGTTGGGAAAGGCCGGTTGGTTGGGGGAGTCGGGAAAGTGCTGGGTTTCTAGGCAGAAGCCCGCGTGCTGGCCGTATACTTTCCCCTCTTTCCCTTTCAAGGTGCCATCCAGAAAATTGCCGGTGTAGAACTGGATGCCCGGCTCGGTGGTGCGTACTTCCATGGTTCGGCCGGTAGTGGGCTCGTAGACCTGCGCGGCCGCGTGCAAGCCTTGAGTTTCATTTAAGACCCAGTTATGATCATAGCCGCCGGGCACCTGGCTGATCCGCTCGCCAATGGCGTGGGGGGCAGTGAAGTCGAAGGGCGTGCCTTTGACCGGACGCAGCTCCCCGGTGGGAATCAGGCCCGCGTCCACCACCGTGTAGCGGTCGGCCGGCATCGTTACCACATGGCCCAGGATGTCGGGGTCGTTGCTCAGGTTGAAGTAGGCGTGGTTGGTCAGGTTGACGGGGGTAGCTTTATCGGTGGTAGCGGTGTAGTCGATCTGCAGCGCATCGTCTTTGGTAAGCGTGTAGACGACGGTGACGTCCAGATTGCCCGGGTAGCCTTCCTCCCCGTCCGGGCTCCGGTATTTCAGCGTGAGCGTCTGGCCTTCGGTGGAGCTGCCCGGCTGGGCTTGCCAGAGGACTTTATCAAAGCCCTGTTGGCCGCCGTGCAGCGTATTGGCGCCGTTGTTTTGGGCCAGGGTGTATGCCTTACCATCGAGGGTGAATTTACCCTGGGCAATGCGGTTGGCGTAGCGGCCGATGAGTGCGCCGAAATACGGCCCTGCCTTCCGGTACTCGGGGCTCTGGTAGCCGCGCATGTTATCGAAGCCCAGCACCACGTCGCCCAGCTGGCCGGCTTTATCAGGCACGAGCAGGCGGGTGATGGTGCCCCCGTAGTTGGTAATGCTTACCTGCACCCCGTGGGCGTTCGTCAGGGTAAAGAGCTGCACTTCCGTGCCATCTGTAGTAGTAACAAAAGATGAGGCAGTGGGCACGACAAATAAGTTAGGGAGTGGCAATCAGTAACAATAATGGCAATTTCTGCGGTGCCCGGCGGCTTTTTTAAGCAGAAGCCTGCGGGTTGATAGTATCTTCTACTACGGGAGCCACAAAGGGGAGTTTGCTGCGCTGATTCTCGCAGAGCGGAAAGACGAAGAAGCTTCATTCTGAGTGCCAACCTGATAAGTCGCTTCTGACCGCCACACAATATTGGCATTGCCGTCTGGCATTCTTCCAACTTATACCGAGAGAATGAGTCAGCCCAAAGGTCAATCGGTTCATTTAATTGCTTTTACCACCGCTGCTACCCAGGTTTTACGGCCGGTTTATCCCGGGTCGGGGCCG
Organism: Hymenobacter sp. DG25A; assembly: GCF_001280305.1. Taxonomy (NCBI): domain Bacteria; kingdom Pseudomonadati; phylum Bacteroidota; class Cytophagia; order Cytophagales; family Hymenobacteraceae; genus Hymenobacter; species Hymenobacter erythromyxa. Next base: position 2,152,927 of record NZ_CP012623.1, read on the forward strand.
GGTTTGGAGCTGGCGGCACAACCCCAGCCTACCTTCCACGCGTAGAGCTTACAGGCCCTCGCGGCTCACTTATAGTTCTCTCCAACTAAACTCCCGGTTCCCTATGTGGATTCAGCAGAAACCCAACACCCCCGCTCCGCTTGACGAGCTGCAGGGCCGCACCGTCGGATTGAAATTCGCGTGCAACAAGTGCCACACCGAAGTATTCACCGACCTGATTGGCATTCCCGCCCCCGATCTGCTGGCCAACTCCATGGATGATGACGGGCAATTCGAGAAAGAAGAAGTGAAATGCCCCGGCTGCCAAATGACTCATCAAATCACGGTGAAAAGTAACTTCGATGGCGTGAGCTTCGATGTTTCTGATGTGGAGCCCGGCAGCGTATCCTACCAGGTGGCCGAGCCGGAAGTTTAGACTACCAATTTCTCCGGAATTCGTGACGAATTATCGAAGTACGACTTCGTTACGTTCTGACACGATACAAAAGCAAAAAGCCCCGCATTCTGCGGGGCTTTTTGCTTGAAAGAGAATCATCTACGAAACCTAAAAAAACTGCTCAAATCCGTGATTTAGAGCTCCCGCTCAATGGTGTAATTGATCAGTTGTTCCAGGGAAGTGCGGGACGGAGACTCAGGGAAAGTGCGCAGGATGGTAAGCGCCTCGTCGCGGTAGCGCTTCATGGTTTGAATGGCGTATTCCAGCCCGCCGGTCTGTCGCACAAAGTCAATAACCTGCTGCACCCGGTCTTTGCGGCCGTCGTTGTTTTTCACGTTGTAAATCACGCGGCGCTTGGTCAGCCAGTCGGCCTGCTGCAGGGAGTAAATGAGGGGCAGCGTCATCTTTTTCTCCTTGATATCGATGCCCACGGGCTTGCCGATTTCGGCGGTGCCGTAGTCGAACAGGTCGTCTTTAATCTGGAAGGCAATGCCTACTTTCTCCCCAAAAAGGCGGGCGCGCTCAATGGTTTCCTTATCGGCCCCGGCCGAGGCGGCGCCCACGGCGCAGCAGGAGGCAATGAGGGAGGCCGTTTTCTGGCGGATAATCTCGAAGTACACGTCCTCGGTAATATCCAGGCGGCGGGCTTTTTCAATCTGCAGCAGTTCACCTTCGCTCAGCTCCCGCACGGCGTTGCTCACAATCTTGAGCAGGTCGTAGTCGTCGTTGTTGAGGGCCAGCAGCAGGCCGCGGGAAAGCAGGTAGTCGCCTACCAGCACGGCAATTTTGTTTTTCCAGAGGGCATTCACCGAGAAAAAACCCCGGCGGTAGTTGCTCTCGTCCACCACATCATCGTGCACCAGCGTGGCCGTGTGCAGCAGTTCAATAAGGGCCGCGCCGCGGAAGGTGGCATCGGGCAGCGGGTCGCCGCCACTGATTTTGGCCGTGAAGAACACAAACATGGGCCGGATCTGCTTGCCCTTGCGCTTCACAATGTAGCCCATGATTTTATCCAGGAGCAGCACCCGCGTTTGCATGGACGCCCGGAATTTCTTTTCGAATTCCGCCATTTCGGCCGCGATTGGGGCCTGTATCTGGTCCAGCTTTATAGTCATGCGGGTATTTTGGCGCAGCAATGATACGCCCCCTACGGGGGGTTTCCTAACCTTACCCCACCGGGGCTGGTTTTTGCAGTGTACTTTCGTACTCTTCGCCTGCTGTCTGTTATTTTAGAGACTATGACTGCTGCCTCCCACCCCGCCCGGCCCGTGCGTCTGGATTTTATCCTGACGGCCCCGCACCACACCCGCTCCTTTGCCGCCGATGCCCGCTACGTGCCCACTGGTAAGCCCAAACCGGTGGTGGTTTTTGTGCATGGCTTCAAGGGATTTAAAGAATGGGGCCACTTCAATCTGCTGGCCGATTACTTTGCCCAACAGGGCTTTGTGTTTGTGAAGCTGGACCTCTCCCACAACGGTATTGTGGTAGGCGGCTCCGGCGACCTGGAAGACCTGGATGCCTTTGGCCGCAACAACTTCTCCCTGGAGCTGGACGATATTGGCGCCCTACTGGATACGCTCTTCGACCCCAAAAAAACGCCTGTTCCGGCCCCGGAAGCCGACCTCGACTGCCTGGCGCTGGTGGGCCACAGTCGGGGTGGCGGCCTGGCGCTGCTGAAAACCGCCGAAGACCCGCGCGTGAAAGCCGTGGTCGGCTGGGCTGCCATCAGCAACGTAAATCCGGGCTGGCCCGAACCCATGATGCAGCTCTGGGAAAAGCAGGGCGTGCTACACGTAGAAAACAGCCGCACCGGCCAGCAAATGCCGCTTTACTACCAGATTGTGGAGGATTTTCACACCAACCGCCTCCGCCTGGACATCCCGCACAATGTGCGCCGCAAGCTGCGCCACCGTCCCCTGCTCATCATCCACGGCGACCAGGACGAAACCGTGCCCGTAGAGCGCGCCCACGAGCTAAAAACCCTAAAAAAAGACGCCGAGCTGCTCATTCTGCCCAACGTGCAGCACAACCTAGGTGGCGCCCACCCCTGGCAGTCAGAAGATTTGCCTACCGAAACCCTACAAGCCGCCGAAGCCACCGTGGAGTTTCTGCGGCGGGTGCTATAAGGCGTTATTGAGTAAAGCCGGCCGGCATACTCAGCATGGCGTTCTTTAAGCTTTGAAATCTTACCCTTTCACCACCTCCCTTTTGCCCACTGCCTACCTCCTGCTCGGCTCCAACCTCGGCGACCGGGCCGCCACCCTCCGCGAAGCCGTGCAGCAGCTACACAGCAGCGCCGGCCCCGTAAGCGCCACGTCCAGCCTCTACGAAACCGCCCCCTGGGGCCTCTCCGACCAGCCCGCCTTCCTCAACCAGGTGGTGCAACTGAGCACCTCCCTCCCTCCCGAACAGCTTTTGGCCGCCTGCCTGCAGACCGAGCAGCTGGCCGGCCGCACCCGCCGCATCCGCTGGGACGCCCGCACCCTGGACGTGGATATTCTGCTGTATGATGATATAGTGCTGGACACACCAGAGCTAATTATTCCGCACCCGCGTCTGCCGGAGCGCCGCTTCGCGCTGGTGCCGCTGGCGGAAATTGCAGGGAAAGTCGTGCATCCGGTTTTGAAAAAAACGGTGTCAGCGTTATTATTGGATTGCAGGGATAAGCTTTTAGTTGAGAGAATCAACTGAGGTAATTAAAATCAGATTTTATATCCATATTGAAATTCACTTCAAAAAATCAACAATTTTCATTCTCATTAATATAAATCATATTGATACAGATGCAAGAAACAGATATCTATATAGAGAAGACAGACGGCACTCAAAGACAAATAAGCTGGATTGAACTCAACCAGATTAAGAAAGATATTTTATGGATTTTTGATCAGAATGGCAAGGAATTATCCAACGCATTCGTACCTGAATATTCTTTCAATTTACCTTATTGGGAATATACAACCCTAACTGGAACATATGACCAGAAACCGTTTTATCAAGAAGGCACATTAATTATTATATTGTGTATGCTTATAGAGTATATTGATATTCCAGGCGGCAATCAATTGGTTTTTGGCAATACCGAATTGCAAAGCATAATAGTATACATTAAACAATTTAACGCTGAAAGCCCGAATCAAACTCTATTAAAAGAGCTTATCATACTTGGTTTTTCAATTGCAGCCTCAGTTACTAAAGAAGACATTGCTAGAAATGAATATTTTACACATTTGAAATTAGAAGAATTTTACTCCAAGCTGCCTTGGGTATCCAATACATTCATTCAGGCATATTATAAATCTCAAATAGAATATATCTAAAAAATCACATCAACATTTCTAAATATCACGCAAAACAAAAACAGCCCGCTGAATTCAGCGGGCTGTTTCTTTTACTCAAAAACTAACTCCTACACCGCAGCCGAACTAACAGCCGCTTCCGGAGCAATCTTCTTTACCAAACCCTGCAGCACTTTGCCGGGGCCGCACTCTACAAACTCCGTAGCACCGTCCTGCACCATGCGCTGCACGCTTTGCGTCCAGCGGACAGGGGCTGTGAGCTGGCGCACCAGGTTTTCCCGGATTTCGTCGGGGTCGGTGTGGGGGGCGGCGTCTACGTTCTGGTAAATGAGGCAAATGCCGGCCGAGAAGGTGGTTTTGGCAATGGCCTGGGCCAAGGCCGCTTCCGCCGACTGCATCAGCGGGGAGTGGAACGCGCCGCCCACGGGCAGTGGCAGGGCGCGCTTGGCTCCGGCAGCTTTCAGCTGCTCACAGGCCTGCTCAATGCCGCGCTGCGAGCCGGATACTACCAGCTGGCCGGGGCAGTTATAGTTGGCGGGGACTACAATGTTGCCGGCTGCTGAAATTTCCTGGCAGATGCGGGCGGTAGTATCATCATCAAGCCCGAGAATGGCGGCCATGGTGCCGGGCTGCTCCTGGCAGGCGGCCTGCATGGCCTGGGCGCGCTGGGCTACCAGGCGCAGGGCATCTTCAAACTTCAGCACTTTGGCGGCTACCAGCGCCGAAAACTCGCCCAGGGAGTGCCCCGCTACCATATCAGGTTTCAAACCGGGGATTACGGCGGCCAGGGCTACGGAGTGCAAGAAAATGGCGGGCTGCGTTACGTCGGTGCGGCGCAGGTCTTCCTCGGAGCCCGAGAACATGATGTCGGTGAGGGAGAAACCCAGGATTTCGTTGGCCTGGTCCATCAGGCGCTTGGCTTCGGCGTGCTGCTCGTACAGCTCACGGCCCATGCCGCTGAACTGGCTGCCCTGACCGGGAAAAATGACTGCTTTCACTGGAAGATTTTTTGGCGGGGTGGATAATAGAAACCAGGACGCCAGCCCACGCGGGCGGGCATCATTGGGCCTGCAAGCTGCACAAAATGGCCGGTCCCGGCAAAATCAGGGTGGCGCGGCTACTTTACGGGGCGGCTACTGACCTGGCCGGTGGCCTTATCCACCTCAAAGGCGGCGCGGTTGGGCATCCGGTTTGCCCAATCGGTGCGCGGCACCAGCACCTGCCACTGCGGGCCAGCATCTATCACGCTGGCAGAATCCAGCACGAACAGGCTGGCGTTGGGTTGCGCCTGCACGTAGCGGCGCACGGCGCTCAGGGCGTCGGCTTCGCTGTTGGAGGTTTGCACGGTAGCAGCAGGAGTGGAAGAAGTAGTTTGCTGCTGGCAGCCTGCCAGACCGGCCAGCAAACCACCCGCGAGAATCAGGGATTTTATCATGTGCTCAAAGTAAAAAGAAAAGGAGCGGATGGTTAGCCTCCGCTCCTTTTCATCATCAGTAGACCAAAAGCTTAACGGGTAATCTGCACCCAGCCTTTGTAGGTTTTCTTGGTGTTGGCGAAGTCCGCAAACTCCACTTCTGCCTGATAGAAATACAGACCATCCACCACGCGCGAGCTGGGGCTATTGTTGCCCTCGGTCACGGTTTTGTTGGTGCCGTTCCACTCAATCAGTGGGTTCTTGTCGCTCTCATACACTTTCACGCCCCAGCGGTTGAAGGCCGTGAACTTGGTGCGCCGGATGGGGCTGGCCAGCTTGGGCCGGAAGGTGTCGTTCTTGCCGTCGCCGTTGGGCGTGAAGATGTTAGGCAACAGGAAGAACAGGCAAGCATCGTGGCAGGCAATGTTGCTGGGCGCGCTCACCAGGCTCAGCTCCTTGGCCACGGCCACCACGTAGTAGCACGCAGCCGAGGTTTCCAGGTTGGCGTGCACGTAGCTGGTGGTTTGCGTGGAGTCAATCAGCCGAAAGTCGGCGGGGTTGGCGCTTTGTGTGGGGCTGTAGTATATCCGGTAGTAGGAAACGCTGCTGTTGCAGCCAGGCGTGCTGGTATCTACGGTCCAGGAAAGGCGGTTGCTGTAGGGCTTGCTGCCATTAGGGAAGAAAGGCAGAGCCGCCAGACTGTCGCAGTTAATGGGCTGTAGCTTGAGCACCGGCGGCGTCAGAATGCAACTTTCCTGGCTTTTGTTCAGCAGCGGCCCAATTAGCGGAGTCTTATATTCCCCATCAGTTTCCACATAATAACAATACAACTGCCCAGCTTTAACGGCTCCCATACTATTGTCCGTGTAAGTTCCGGTGGTGCTGCCACTGGATACCGTGGTGAGAAGAGTGTAGCCCGGAGTGCAAGGCTCACGGCGGTAAATGCGAGTGGGCCGCACAGTATTATCCCAGGGCACCTGGTAGTTCCAATTCAACACAATACCGTCGCGGGTGGGCGTAGCAGCCGTTTCCAGGCGCACAGAAGAGGCCGGCGCCGGGCGCTCATGCACAATACTATCCTGGGCTGTGGGGCCGCTCTTATGGGTAAACTCGATGCGGTAGGTGAAGGCTTTATCTGCTGTATTCAGGCCACTATCCACGTATACAGTGTCATTGATATTGGTAAAGCTCTGCACCCGCGAGAATGTGGTAGATGCGGGGTTAATACCTTCTGCCCGGTACAGATTGTAGCCCACTGGTGGCGCGAAGCCACCCTTAGTAACGTTAGGCTTAGTCCAGATAACCTTTATGGCGCCGCTGGTCTTGCTGGTACGCTCTACGGTCACGTTGGTGAGTAGAATGGGTCGGCCGACCAATTCCACACATACTTCTTTTGAAACCAAGCTTTTGCCACCAGCCGGCAAGGGATATTCAGCATAGATGCGGTAGCAGTAGTTTTTGCCGCGTTCCAGCCCTCGGCCATTGTTATTATCCACAAAAGAGGTAAGGTCATCGGAAACTGACCCTACTTGGACGTAGCCAGCCGAAGCTGGAATGCCTGGATTACAGGTATCAGGCTGGAAGTTAGCCGGGCCTTCGCGCCGGAAAATCAGAATCCGGGTTGCGTTCTGGCATCCGTATTTATCCCATGTCAGGTTAATAGCCGCCCCTTGGCCGTTGGCCTTCAGGTTTTGGGGCGGTGGCCCTACCACTGTAATGCGCCAGACCCGCTCGTCAATCAGGGGTGTTTCACCGTCCGTGGGTACGTCTACCGCCCGGAACAGCACCTGGTAAGGCAGACGGGCTACATCGGCGCAGGTAGTAAGCCAGCGGAAGCGGCCGGTGGCCGGGGAGTTGCGGCGGGTCTGCTGAAACTGGGCACGGAACGTCTTTTTCTCTGCCGGGGAGGCAATAGGAATACGGGAGAACAGGCCGCCGAAAGCGGTTAGATCAATGGGGTTACCGTCGGGGTCCGTGGCCCGGATAACACCCCGCACAGAGTCGCCGGCCACCACGCAGATATCGCGCGGGATTTCCAGTATAGGCCGCTGGTTATTGGTGGGGTTAACAATGATCTGCATGTCGCGAATCACTTCCCCAATCAGGCGCCGCCCGCCGGCATCGCGCCGCCACTCTTCCACAATAATAACCACGTTATATAAACCGGCCACGCTGGGCGAGTTCCACACCAGCTGGCCGGTTAAAGCATCAATAGTAAAGGTGGCCGGCCCGCCAATGGTTGGGGGCGGGTTGCCGGCCGGGAAAGCCACCTGCTTGCCGTTCGGCGAAACACTCTGTGCGTTGGGGTACGCGTAGTTGGGCACCACCACCGGGCGCGGAATATTGCCGGTGCTGATGCCGCCGGCCACATCCCCCACCACGTACTGGCTGGGGGCCAGCCGATAGGCGAGGCTGTCGCCATCCTCATCTGAAGCAGCCGGGTTGTGCAGGAATACCTGGTTGGTAGTGGCCAAGTCAATGGGCGGCGCGTTAAGCACCGGCGAGTGGTTGATTCCCAGCACCGGATCAATGGTGATGCGGGTACCGATATAAAACGACAGGTCTTTGGAATTGCTCATGTTGGCAATTCCTCCCTGGCGAAGCTCGCCCACAAAACTTACCACATAGCTTTTGGGAGCGTTGTAGGTATGCTCGAAATAATAAACGTTCCGGTAAATATTATTACCCAGGAAGGTACGGCTGGAGCGCACTATGGCATTTACGCCGCTGGAGGTTCCATCACCAAAGAAAATGGTTTCGGTATCGTCGGTGTCGGCGCCGGAGGTGGGGTCCGTGTACAGCACCATCTTAAAGAATACCCGCCGGGGGTCCCGGTTGGCGGTGGTATCCGTCTTGGCCTGAATATCACCGGCGCGGATGTGCGTGGCCTGAGCTTCAAAGCTTAGTAGGGCAGCCAGTAGCAGGAGTATAGTAAATAGGTGTCGGGAGGGCCTCCAACCGATGAGTAGTTGCTGCGTCATATCAATTGCCCGGGCGGGTAGTGGTACTCCAAGAAAGAAGATCAGGATTATTACGTCCGAAACCTAACAAAATTGCGTGAACACAAGTTATCCTTGCACTTCACTCCGCGCGTGTTACGGGAACAGGCGAGGATAGATGCAAACGTTAGCGGTGAATTGTTTCGTACCGGGTTGGCTCCTACCTTTGGCCGATACAACCCACCTACCCAAACCCTTCAGTAGCTTCTATGAGTTGGATTAGTAAAACGTTTTCCAGCAGCATTGGTCGCAAGATCATCATGTCCATCACGGGCTTGTTTTTGTGCTCTTTTCTGGTGGTGCACCTCGTGGGCAACCTCCAGCTGTTTAAAGACGATAACGGCGCGGCGTTCAACGCCTACTCCGAGTTCATGAGTCATAACACCGTCATCCGGACGATGGAGTTGGTGCTGGTGCTGGGCTTCGGCTTTCACATTTACGAAGGCCTGGTGCTGGCCGCCAAAAACCGCGCTGCCCGGGGCAGCAAATACGTTTCTGACCACATTGAGCAGAATAGCAAATGGTACTCGCGCAGCATGGCACTGCTGGGCACCCTGGTGCTGTTCTTTCTGATTGTGCACCTCTACAACTTCTTGGGCTCCCTGCGCTTTACGGATAACCCCGTGGATGCCGCCGGCAATGAGGATGCCTACCTGCTGGTGGTAAAAGCTTTCAGCAACCCGTTCTACGTGCTTTTGTACGTGGCCGCGCTGGTGGCTCTGTGCTACCACCTGATGCACGGTTTTCAGAGTGCTTTTCAGACGCTGGGGCTTAACCACCGCAAGTACACGCCTGTCATTAAAGTAATTGGTTACGCCTTTTCGGTGATTGTATGCGTCGGCTTTGCCGCCATGCCGATTTACTTCTACTTTTTTAAATAAATCCTAACCTCGTCCACCCGATGAATCTGGATTCCAAAATCCCCGAGGGCCCTTTGGCCGAGAAGTGGGACAAGCATAAGTTCAACGTTAAGCTCGTGAACCCCGCTAACAAGCGGAAGTACGACGTGATTGTGGTAGGCACGGGCCTGGCCGGCGCTTCGGCAGCCGCCTCGCTGGCTGAGCTGGGCTACAACGTAAAGGCTTTCACCTACCACGATTCGCCCCGCCGCGCGCACTCCATTGCTGCGCAGGGTGGTATCAACGCCGCTAAAAACTACCAGAACGACGGTGACTCTGTGTTCCGCCTGTTCTACGATACTATTAAAGGTGGTGACTACCGCGCCCGCGAAGCCAACGTGTACCGGCTGGCGCAGGTATCGGTCAACATCATCGACCAGTGCGTGGCCCAGGGCGTACCCTTCGCCCGGGAGTACGGCGGACTGCTGGCTAACCGCTCCTTCGGGGGTGCGCAGGTAAGCCGCACGTTCTACGCCCGCGGCCAGACCGGACAGCAGCTGCTGCTGGGCGCCTACTCGGCCCTCTCCCGCCAGATTGCCTATGGCAAGGTGAAGATGTACACCCGCTCCGAAATGCTGGATCTGGTGATGGTGAACGGCAAAGCGGCCGGCATCATTACCCGCAACCTGATTACGGGCGAGATTGAAAAGCACGCGGCCCACGCCGTAGTGCTGGCTACGGGCGGCTACGGCAACGTATTCTACCTGAGCACCAACGCCAAGTACTGCAACGCCACTGCCGCGTGGCGGGCGCACAAGAAGGGCGCGTTCTTCGCCAACCCTTGTTTCACCCAGATTCACCCTACCTGTATTCCCGTATCCGGCGACTACCAGTCTAAGTTGACGCTGATGTCGGAGTCGCTGCGGAACGATGGCCGCGTGTGGGTGCCCAAAACCGTAGAAATGGCCCAGCGCCTGCGCGCCGGCCAGATTCGGGTGCAGGACATTCCCGAGGAAGAGCGTGACTACTTCCTGGAGCGCAAATACCCCGCCTTCGGTAACCTGGTACCACGCGACGTAGCTTCGCGCAACGCCAAGCAAATGTGCGACGAAGGCCGTGGCGTAGGTGGTTCCGGCCTGGCTGTGTACCTGGATTTCGCCGAAATCATTAAGCGCACCGGCGCTGATGCGGTGGCCCAGAAATACGGCAACCTGTTCGATATGTACGCCAAGATTACCGGCGAGAACCCCTACGAGCAGCCCATGCGCATTTACCCGGCCGTGCACTATACCATGGGCGGCCTGTGGGTAGACTACAACCTGCAAACCACCATTCCCGGCCTGTACGCTACCGGCGAGTGCAACTTTTCTGACCACGGCGCCAACCGCCTCGGCGCTTCGGCCCTGATGCAGGGTCTGGCCGATGGCTACTTCGTGATTCCCTACACCATTGGGGATGCCCTGGCCCAGACGCCGCCCAAGCCTGTGACTACCGACCACCCGGCCTTTGCCGAGGCCGAAGCGGCAGTGCGTGAGCGGGTGGCCAAGTTGCTCAGCATTAACGGCACGCGCACGCCCGATGATTTCCACAAGGCCCTGGGCCATATTATGTGGGAGTATTGCGGCATGGCCCGCAGCGCCGAAGGTCTGAAGCACGCGAAAGCAGAGATTCAGAAGCTGCGCCGCGAGTTCTGGAGCGACCTGAAACTGGTAGGTACTGAAACCGAAATGAACCAGGCCCTGGAGAAAGCCGGCCGCGTTGCCGACTTTATTGAGCTGGGCGAGCTGATGGTGGACGACGCCCTGGACCGCAACGAAAGCTGCGGCGGCCACTTCCGTGAGGAATACCAGACGCCCGAAGGCGAAGCCCTGCGCGACGACGAGAATTACGCCTACGTAGCTGCCTGGCAGTACGTGGGAGAGAATCAGCCGGAAGTCCTGAACAAGGAAGAGCTGAAGTTCGAAAACGTGAAGCTCACCCAGCGCAGCTATAAGTAGTGTTTTAGGTCTTAGGAACGCAGGGCTTCATAAATGGCCCTGCTCCTTACGCCCTGAACCCTAATTCTCTAAGATCTAAGACCTCCTCAATATAATGGCCGGAAGTAACCCTAACGCCAAACCGATGAATCTCACGCTGAAAGTGTGGCGGCAGAAAAACCGCAACGCCGAAGGCGGCATCGTGGATTACCAGGTAAAAGACATTTCCCCGGATATGTCGTTCCTGGAAATGCTGGATGTACTCAACGAAGACCTGCTGCGCAAGGGTGAAGACCCCGTAGCCTTCGACCACGACTGCCGCGAAGGCATCTGTGGCTCCTGCGACCTGTACATCAATGGCCGCGCCCACGGCCCGGAGAAAGGCACCACCACGTGCCAGCTGCACATGCGCAAGTTCTCCGATGGCGACACCATCACCATTGAGCCCTGGCGCGCTAATTCCTTCCCCGTAAACAAAGACCTGAGCGTAGACCGCTCGGCCTTTGACCGCATCATTCAGGCGGGCGGCTACGTGAGCATTAACACCGGCGGCACCCCCGACGGCAATGAAATTCCGATTCCGAAGGACATTGCTGACCGCGCGTTTGAAGCCGCTACCTGCATTGGCTGCGGCGCCTGCGTGGCCTCGTGCAAAAATGCTTCGGCTATGCTGTTCGTTTCGGCCAAGGTTAGCCAGCTGGCCCTCCTGCCCCAGGGTAAGGTGGAGCGCAAAACCCGCGTAGAAAACATGGTAGCCCAGATGGACAAGGAAGGCTTTGGCGCCTGCACAAACATCGGCTCGTGCGCAGCGGAGTGCCCGGTAGGTATTTCGCTCGAAAACATTGCCATCCTTAACCGCGAATTCCTGGTGGCCAAAGCCACCTCGAATAACCTTGCGTAAGGGTTAGCGGTTGAGTTAGTAGAAAAAGCGAACCGGCCTTCCGGTTCGCTTTTTTGTTGCTTTTCGCGCCAGCCCCGGAAACTCCTTCCGGTGCCTTATCAAGCCCTACTCCTTACGCATGATTACCATCGTTTCCGGCACCAACCGTCCCAACTCCCGCGCCCGGCGCGTGGCTAATCTGTATGCCGGAATGTTAACCGAGTTGGGGGCTGAATGCCAGATACTGGACCTGATACACCTGCCCGCCGACTTTGTGCTGACGGCACTGTATGAAAACGCCGGGCAGCACCTGCACTTCAATCAGCTGGTGCGGCAGGCTGAGGCGGCCGACAAGCTGGTGTTTGTAGTACCGGAGTATAACTGCTCGTTTCCGGGCGTGCTGAAAGCTTTTATTGACGGCCTGCCCTACCCCGGCGGCATCCGGGGGAAGAAAGCGGCTCTGATCGGGCTGTCGGCTGGCTCCCAAGGAGGCATTCTGGCCCTCAACCACCTGACCGACATTCTAATGTACCTGGGTACCACGGTTTTGCCTACCCGCGTGCGCCTGCCCGGTATTGATGCCCACCTGACGGAGGATGGTGAGCTGCATCATACCCTGTTTATGCAGCTGCTCCGGGAGCAGGCAGAGCAGCTGGTGGCCTGGTAAATTACCACGCTACTGCCATCGGCTACAGCTTATATCTGCGGGCCTTTCCAGCTGTCCCGGGGGCTAATTCTATATTATCTTTAACTCAACCGGTTTGCCCCGCCGCAAACTATGCCCTATGCTTTTACCCCGGCGCACGGCAGCCTCCATCCCCAATTTTCCGGATAATCCCTGCCTTATGAAGCGTCCGGTGGAGGTTTCTTGGTATGGGGGTCCGGCAGTTGCTTGACATAAGTGCTGGCCTGCTCCGGCTTTTTATTTCCTGAGTTGTCTACTTGGTAGTGATGCAATACGGCAACCTGCTTTTCCTGACTTTCACTGCCCTGCTCCTTGGCTGCTCCTCCGATAACGATACCCCGCCCCTGCCCGGCACCCTTGCCATTCAAATGGGCCATATGGTAGGCACCGATCCACTCATTGTATATTGTTTCGCCCTCGCTGCATGGTGCTACGCTCCGGATAAGAAAAGGCCGTAAGCCGGCCCTACACCTGCTGACGGATGTGATGCGTCTGTTTACCGGCTCCAATCCTATTCGCTTCAGTATGATGGCAGGTATGAAAATAGGGCCGTATGCTACGAAAATGGCCGATAATTATGCTGCCGGGATGATAACAGTGGAGCAGGTGGACGCCAACTAAGTCCTCCTGCCGCCGCGCCAGGAGCAGACGAAGTGCTTGCCCCGCAAGAATGTGTTTTAGTTGCGGCGCGCTTTAGCAAAGAGTGTTTTCACCCCTCCGGCCTGCCGTGATTTTATACTATCCGGAGGTGCCCCGTCACCACAACGCCGGATATAATTAATTCTCTAGTTTATATATAGTTACCGCCGGAATATATTTACGCAAACCCAGCAACTTACCAGTGGTGGGGCCGTATCAGGCCCTACTATGAAACGCTACTTTTACACATTGTTGGTGCTGGCACCGCTGCTAGGTTCCTGCACCCGCTCGGTTGTACGGCCCCTCAGCATGGATCGGGAAATGTCTACTCCCCGCAACCTGATGGCCCTGACCGATACTACCACGACAAGCCCCGCCGCTTCGCTTCACTAATTTGTTCCACATTCATAAAAAAAAGCCGACTGGAGACATCCAGGCGGCTTTTCTCTTTATACCACTTATCTAAAGGGCGCGGCGGGTGGTGGAAACCATAAGATGAAGGAGCTGCCTAGGCCTTCAATAGAATTTACTTCGATTTGAATCCGGTGCAGATCGGCAATGGTTTTTACCAAGGAAAGCCCGAGGCCGTAGCTTTCTACATCGGCTGAGTTGGCTTTATGAAAGCGCGCAAACAGCTGAGGCAGAAAATCCCGGGCAATGCCCAGGCCGGTATCCCGGATTTCCAGCGAATAACCCTCCCCGGCCGGCCGGCCTACCAGAAATATCTCGCCCTGCGGCCGGTTATACTTCACGGCATTGTTCACCAGGTTAAAAAGCATGGTAAACAGCAGGCCCCGGTTTACGCCCACCAGGGTAAAGTCGCCGATTAGCTGCTGATGCAGGTGCAGTTCGTGCAGGGCCAGGCGGTCCTGAATTTCCTCACTTACCTCGGTTACCAGGCTCGCTACTGAAACGGTGTCTTCGCGCTCAAACTGCTCGTTTTCAATTTTAGAAATCAGCAGCAAGGACTTAATAATGGACCGCAGCCGGTGCACCGTGCGCTGCGACTCCACAATTTTCAGCAGATTTTCATCCGACAGGCTTTCGTCGGCCAGCATGTTATCGAAGCGGTATTGCAGCACCGCCAGCGGCGTGAGTAGCTCGTGGGAAGCATCGGCAATAAAGCGGCGCTCCTTCACAAATGACTCCCGGATGGTTACCATCATCTCCCGAATGCTCTCATCCAGGTAGCGAAAGTCGTCGGTGCTAGTGGGCACCGGCTCCAGGTTGAAGGAGGCCGGATTGTGCACGTTTTTCAGCCGCCGGTGAATAATGGTACCCAGCGGCTCGAGCAGGTAGCGAAAAAAAGCCAGGTCGGCCAGCGTGGTGAGCAGGCCTACTACCACCAGCAGGTACAGCGCGTAGCGGCGGAAGTTGGCCTCCGTTTCGCCAATGCTGCCCACGCTGCGGCCAATTTCCAGCAGGTAATGCTTGCCATTCAGCGGAAAGGAATAGCTCAGCACCCGGTAGTCCACAATTTCGTCCTCCACCGCCCGCCGCGAATTCTCGATGGTGTTGATGCGCGGGCCGGGCTGAATCTGCTCCAGCGAGATAAACTCTTCTTTCAGCAGGTTGTAGCTGCCGTAGGTTTCGGGGCTGCTCTCATCCAGAAACGCGGAAATACCGTTGCGCTGAATGATTCTGAGCACTTTCTCCTTTTTCTGGGCCAGCCGCTCATCGGTAGTAATCAGTGCCAGACGGCTCATTACGGGGGGCAGCACGCCCACCAGCAACAGCACAATCAGCACCCGTGACAGGGCATTAAACAGCGAGAATTTGGAGCGCAGCTTCATGGGCTACAGGCTGAAACGGTAGCCCAGGCCCCGCACGGTTTCCAGCCAGGGTAGCTCCGAGTAGCGCGCCAGCTTTTTGCGCAGATTTTTAATGTGCGCATCAATGTAGTTGGATTCGTAGCCATCCTCGGGCAGGTTGCCCCAGATGTGCTCCGTGAGTTGCAGGCGCGTGAGCACGCGGTTTTTGTGCAGCACCAGGTAGCTCAGCAAATCGAATTCCTTTACCGACAGCGTTACTTCCTGGCCCTGGTGCAGCAGCTGGCGGTTCTGCATATCCAGCGCAAACTCCCCGAACTGAATGAGGGGTTTAGCTACGCCGAAGCGGCGGCGCGTAATGGCGTGCATGCGGGAAAGCAGTTCGGGCAAGGAAAACGGCTTGGCCAGATAATCATCGGCACCCAGATCCAGGCCCCGAATCCGGTCGGCTACCTCGCCGCGGGCCGTTAGCACGATGATGGCGGCCGTAATCCCCTGGGCTTTTGCTTCGGTGAGAAGGTCGAGGCCGTCATAATCGGGCAGGCCCAGGTCCAGCAGCACAAAGTCGTAGGTATTCACGGCCAGCAGTTCAGATGCCTCCCGACCGGTGCAGGCCACTTCGCACTGAAAATTCTGCTGATACAGGAAAAAGGCCAACTCCTTGGCTAGGCTCCGCTCATCCTCTACAATCAACACATTCATGAGGAGAAAGCCGCTTAAAACGTCACGTAAACAGCCCCGGAGAAGATGGACAGGGGTTTGGAAGTATCATCGGCCAGCGTATGCACGGGGTGCAGGTAGCGCCAGGCAGCTTCTACGGACACCTTGCCCAAGGAGTAGGTGACGGGCACGCGCAACTCATAATTCAGCAGCGAAAACCGGGTGCTGGTTGTGGTTACCGGAGTGCCCGAGCCACCGGGGCGGCCTTTGCCTTTGCGGTTTAGCTGCTGCTCAATGCTGGTAGTGACAAAGGACTGCGTGCCGGCCATAACGCTGGCCCGCGGTTCAAAGGAAAGAATGCCCTTCGTGGATAAGGCATTGTCAATCTCAAAATAGCGGGAGTTATCCAGCACCAGAAAGAAATCCTGGGCCTCGCCAAATACATAATCCGCATTCAGCCGGGTATACAGAAAGCCCCAGTCCAGCCCCAAGTAGCCATCCAGTGAATTGGAAACCGCCGATTTCAGAAGCGGGCTGTCAGGCGAAAAGAAGAAGTGCGAATAGCTTAAAGAGCCATCCAGGCGCTGGGTAAAATCCCAATCCCAGCCAATGGAAAGGTCGGTTTCGTCCCGCAGCGTAGTGGTAGAAAACAAGTCGTAATTAAGCGCCGATACCCACGCACCGGAAGGGGCTTTGTAGGTCAGATCGGTGGTCCAGTATGGGAATTTTTCGGTCTGAGAGCGGCCGAAAAAGGTGGAATTGCTGTAGGCCCCTACGCCCACCGTGAAGCTGCGCTGCTTGGCAACGGTCGTTGTATCGGTGGCAGTAGCGGCGGCTACTGCCGGTGGGCATACCAGCAGGAGCAGGCATATGCTGCCCAGCGTCCCGGCCATTCGCCTACTTAAAAATGCAGCCATAAAGTGAAAGAAAGCAACCGGGTAACTGAAAAGGCAGATTACTGAAAACCGAGCCCGATGAAAGTGCCCTCAACAGCACCCACATCAGACCCGGTTTTCGGAACGGCCATATAGACTAATGATTTCTACCCCGCGGCCCTACCGGGCGGCCTGCGCCGGCCGGCCGACCTGGCCGACTGATGCGCGGCGCCCGGGCACTACGGCCCCGTGCTGAACGCATGGCCCCGTCTATCCGCTCCGGCTTACGCTGCCGGGCGGCCGGAGCTACGGCTTTCACCGGCAGCTCGTCGGGGGCTTTGGCCGAAGCCGGGGCCGCTGGCATAGTGCCTTGCTCCTGCCGGGCTGCTCCGGCGGCGGGTGCCGTTTGAGCAAGCGCGCTGGTAGCGCCACCCAGTAGAAAAGCAAGCAACAGATAGAGTTTCATGGCAGAAAGTGGAACACTGGTGTATGCTGACAAAGGTAACTGCCAGCGAGTTCCGGCTGGCAGGCCCGTAGGTTGTTACTTCTGTTTGTGCGCACCGGCTGCATGGCCAGTTTCCGGGCGGGTACGGCCCTCGTGTTTGGGAGCACGGGCGGAACGGTGCTTAGCACCATTTGCTTTGTGCTCGGCTTTGCGAGCCGAACGAGCAGCGCGGCGGTCCGCATTTTTAGCTGCCTGCTCCTCATTCTGGCGCTTAGCGCTGGCCACGGCACTCACGGCCGCGCCTTTGTCCGCGCCAGTCAGCTCCGTGCCCTGGGCCACGGTCTGCACAGCCTGGCCATGGTTATCGGCTTTTGGCTTATCGCCCTCATCCGAGTCTTTGCCTTCATGTTCGGGCTTGTGCGCCTTCTTGGCTTTCTTCTCCTTCTTAGGCTTAGGAGTCTCGGTACGGGTTTTAGGAGCATCATCGCCCTGCGTTGCAGTAGCAGGTGCCTGCTGGGCGAAGAGGGCTACGGAATAAAAGGCAGCAACGGCAGTAAGCAGTACTTTTTTCATGGTGGTTGGAGAGTTAGGGTGATGATATGATTCAAACCTATCTCCTCAACATGAAAATAAGATGATAACCGGTAGCCTCGCCCTTCTGGCCCTCTGAACGACTATCAGCCTGGTACAAACGCAAGAGAGCCACCCGATAATGCAGGTGGCTCTCTTGAAAAAAATGCTAGCAACGGTGCTTAGTCCACGTTATCGTGCAGGAAGCGGTTGTCGCCCAGCAGTTCGTTATCGTCGGAAAGGTTGAAGCGCGAGATGTTCCGCTCACTGGAAGGCACCACGTTTTCCAGCTTTACCTGACGGCGCAGGTACGCGGGCGTTTCCAGCTGGTCTTTAATCACCTCATTGCTCAAGCCATTGCTCAGCTCCTGCAAACGGCGACGACGCTCATCAATGCGGGCATCCTGCTGCGGAGCACGAACCGGCGAAGCAGCTACCGGCTCCGGCTGCTGATACACCACAGGCTCCGACATGGGCGTGGAGGGCGCGGCTACCGGCGGCACATAAGCAGCCGGCGACGTCTCCAGATCAAAGGTCACCTTAGGCGGCTCCGGCGTTACGGGGGCCGTTTCTACCACAGGTGTAGCGGCAACCGGGGTACCAAACGTAGGCACCATGGGCGAGGTAACCGACGCTTCCTGACGGTCCTTATCGAAAATGTTAATCTGCGGGTCGGGCGTCAGCTCAGTTGGCTCGCTGCGGTGCGCGCTGAACTGTGTGTTGATGTTGTGCGTGTCGCGGGCAAAGCCGGTGGCAATAACCGTTACGCGGATGCTCTGCCCCAGCGTTGAGTCGATACCGTGACCGAAGATTACCTCGGCGTCCTGCCCGGCTTTGTCCTGAATGTACTCCGTGATTTCCGTGAGCTCATCCATTTCCAGCTCGGCCTGGTCACCAGACATAATGGAAAGCAGAATTTTCTGCGCGCCGTGAATGTCGGTGTTGTTGAGCAGCGGCGAAGCCAGGGCCTCCTCAGCCGAGCGACGGGCGCGGTTTTCACCTTCCGTGATGCTCGAGCCCATTACAGCGGCACCGCTGTCCTTCATCACCGTTTTCACGTCTTCAAAGTCAACGTTGACTTCGCTCGTTACGGTAATGATTTCGGCAATGGATTTGGCGGCCGTACTCAGCACGTTATCGGCTTTGGCGAAGGCGGCACGGATGGGCAGGTTGCCGAAAATCTCGCGCAGCTTATCGTTAAGAATCACCAGTACGGTGTCGCAGTTGTCGCTCAGTTCCCGGATACCATGCTCGGCCTGCTGACGCTTCTTCTTGCCTTCAAAAAGGAAAGGAGCCGTAACAATGCCTACCGTCAGAATACCCAGCTCCTTGGCTACTTTGGCAATAACAGGGGCCGCACCAGTACCGGTACCACCGCCCATACCCGCCGTAATGAACACCATTTTGGTGCCATTGCTCAGCAGCTCCCGGATCTGCTCCCGGCTTTCAATGGCCGCCTGCTTGCCCCGCTCGGGGTTAGCGCCGGCACCAAGGCCTTCCGTCAAATCTACCCCGATCTGCAGCTTGTTGGGCACAGATGAACTGTGCAGCGCCTGCTTATCGGTGTTGCAGATAACGAATTCCACGTCCTTAATGCCCTGGCTGAACATGTGGTTCACGGCGTTGGAACCGCCGCCACCCACGCCAATCACCTTAATGATGGACTTGGATTGAGAAGGAATATCGAATTTAAAATCCATGACTTTTTAATTATGAATTATGAATGCTGAATTATGAATTGATTGGCTGATCAGCAGCCGGGCGTTTTAATGCCTTTTGTGCTGACCGGCCAACTCAGAATTCATAATCCATAATTCAGAATTAGCCTTCTAGTACTGTTTGTCGTCAAAGTCATCAATCAGCAGGCCTTTGGTACGGCTGATGATGTCCTGGAAGAACCGGCCTGCTCCCGAAGGCTTCTTGGGGGCGGCGGGCTGCTGGTTTTGCGTAGCCGCGGCCGAAACCGCCGGGCGCGACTCCTGCACCGGACGGTACTGCTCCTCTTCGGCTGTGTTGCGGTTCTGCCGCTCGTCCAAGGAACGGTAGCCGGACAGCACCAGACCCACGGTAGTAGCATACATAGGCGACTTTACCGCCTCAATCTTGCTCTTGCCGAGGTGCTCATTGGGGTAGCCAATGCGCGTATCCAGACCGGTTACGTACTCCGTGAGCTGCACCAGGTTCTGCAGCTGCGAGCCACCGCCCGTTAGTACAATACCGGCGGCCAGCTTGTCGGCGTGGCCCGTGCGCTGAATCTCAGCATACACCAGCTCAATGATTTCCTCCATGCGGGCCTCAATGATGTAGGCCAGATTCTTGAGGGAAATTTCCTTGGGAGCCCGGTCGCGCAGACCGGGGATGCTCACAATTTCATTCTCGGAGGCTTCCTCGGCAATGGCTTTGCCGAACTTCACCTTCAGCTGCTCCGCCTGATTCTGCATCACCAGGCAGCCCTGCTTGATGTCAGAAGTCACGATGTTGCCGCCGAAGGGCAGCACCGCCGCGTGGCGGATGATGCCATCCTTGAAAATAGCCAGGTCCGTAGTACCGCCGCCAATGTCAATCAGGGCCACCCCAGCTTCCTTCTCTTCCTCCGACAGCACCGACATGCTGGAAGCCAGCGGCTCCAGAATGAGGTGATCAATTTCCAGGCCGGCCTTCGTCACACATTTGTTAATGTTGTTGATGGCCGTGCTCTGGGCAGTGATGATGTGGAAATTACCCTCCAGACGTACCCCCGACATCCCCACCGGATCCATGATACCTTCCTCGTAATCCACCTTGTAATCCTGGGGCATTACATGAATAATCTCAGAGCCGGGCGGGGTTACCAGCCGGTACATATCGTTGGTCAGACGGTTCACATCCTCCACGGTAATTTCGCTGTCAGCGGTTGCCCGCGTTATGCTGCCGTTGTGCTGCAGGCTCTTGATGTGCTGCCCGGCAATACCCACGTTTACCACGCCGATGTTGATGCCGGATTGCTCCTCTGCCTGGCGGATGGCCTTTTTAATGGCGTCCACGGTTTTGTCGATGTTCGACACAATGCCACGCACTACGCCTTCCGACACGGCTTTGCCCATGCCCAGGATTTCCAGTTTGCCAAACTCGTTTCTGCGCCCTACCAGAGCACAGATTTTGGTGGTACCAATGTCGAGGCCGACTACAATCTTATCGTGTTGCATGGGACTGGGGCGAGTGATGTTGAAGGAGAGAAGGTGGGGATATTCTGCAAAAAACGCCTTTTGTGGGCGTTTGCGCAAGCTTTTGCTTACTCACAAATAATTTGATCTTTGAATTCAACGTTGACGCGGTGGTACGTATCCCAGCCCAATACAGGGGGTATCTGACGGTAAAATACCATTAGTTTCGCAAATTTTTCCGAAATATTCTCGGGAAAGCCAAATTCTACACGCTGGTCGCCTACTTGCTGGGTAAACGATAGTTTGCCATTGGGCCCAATAAATACTTCGGCTACCTGGGCGCGCCAGAACGGATGCTCATCGATAAACCGGAGGAAGTCCAAATATCTATGACCAGTGGAATCCTGAAAAAATGCAGCTTGGAGGGGTTGGCCTCCCTGCCGGGCTATGGGCACCACGCGCGCCGTGAACAAGCCGGACAGCGGCAGGCGGCTGCCGGTATCATCAATGTAGCTATCCTGGCGGGTATCGGCGTGCACTAAACGGGCAATGGGGCGGTTCTGACGCACATCGGCGTGCAAATTTCCAGCCAGGTCTCGGTACACCTGGGCATCTTTTACGAAGCTGTGGGCTTTGAGACGCGCTTCCAGGCCCTTGAGGTTGAGGTCCTCGGGGCGGGCGCCTTCCAGGCGCTGGTTGCCGTTGCGCGTCAGTAGTGCTGTCACTTCCTGCTCGCTGATAAAATAGTTATTGAACTCATTACCAATGGTAACTATGACATTGCTAACAGGACGCTGTGCCTGCCGCACACCGGCAAACACGGCCAGCGCTGTGAACAGCACCAGGCAACCCGTAGCGAAAAATAGGTTATTTACTTTACGCTTCAACTCCATTCCATCGAATATTTAAAATATTCTTTAAGCGAGGCACCAATTGGTCGATGTCGCCGGCCCCAACGGTGGCCAGCACATCAAAGTCATTGTCTACTTCGGCGGCTGCCAGCACCTGTTCCTTGGTTTGCAACGACTTACGGGGAGCGGTAATCTTGGACAAAATCATTTCCGACGTTACGCCGGGAATGGGCAGTTCCCGGGCCGGATAAATATCCAGCAGCACCACTTCATCGGCCAAGCTCAGGCTTTCGGCAAAGCCATTCACAAAGTCGCGGGTACGGGTGAACAAGTGGGGCTGGAAGATGACGCGCAGCGTTTTGCCGGGGTACAGGGCGCGCATGGAACGTAGGAACGCTTCAATCTCCCGGGGGTGATGGGCGTAGTCGTCCACGTAGCCGTGCTCGGGCGTGGTTACCATGAATTCAAAGCGGCGCTTTACGCCCCGGTAGGCCGCCACGGCTTCCCGTAGGGCTTCGGGCTGCACGCCTTCCAGCTGGGCCACGCAGGTAGCGGCCAGCATATTTTCCACGTTGTGGAAGCCAGGAACCGCCAGCTGCAGACCCGTTACGGTACCCGCAGGCCCGTGCATGTCAAAGTGAAACTGATGGCCTTGTGCCGTGATGTTGGCAGCCCACAATTCTGGACCCTCCTCCGAGGTGAGACCGTAGCGGATGACGCTGACCCCGGCAGGGGCCGCGGCCGCCACGCTTGGGTCAGCGGTATGGTTGATAATGAGCGTGCCGCCGGGCTGTATCTGGCCCACAAACTGGCGGAAAGATTCTACCAGCGCTTCCTTGTCCCCATAAATATCGAGGTGGTCGGCATCGGTGCTCGTGACAATGGCCACGGTGGGGTGCAGCGTCAGGAACGAGCGGTCATACTCGTCGGCTTCTACCACTACCGGCGCGCTGATATCGGAAGCGCGGGGCAGCAACAGGTTAGAGCCCAGGTTTACGGAGATACCGCCCAGAAACGCTGCACAGTCTACGCCGGCGTGGTGCAGCAGGTGTGCCACCATACTGCTGGTGGTAGTTTTACCATGCGTACCGGCTACCGCAATAGTAGGCCGGCCAGCGGTAAGCAGGCCCAGCACCTGGCTGCGCTTGCGGATATCGTAGCCCTGCTCCCGAAGCCAGGCCCACTCCTGGTGGTCTTTGGGAATAGCGGGCGTGAGCACCACCAGCGTCTGGGCGCGGTTTTCGCGCACCACGGCTGGCAGGCTGCTCACGGCATCATCGTAATGAATGAGAATACCTTCGGCCGTCAGCGCCTCGGTGAGGGGCGTGGGCGTTTTATCGTAGCCGGAAACCTGGTGGCCGTTGGCTTTAAACCAGCGAGCCAGCGCTGACATACCAATGCCCCCGATACCCAGAAAATAGACGTAGGGAAATGCTGCTACCGGATTCATGGGCGGGACACTAGGGCTAGAAGTTCATCCACAATGGTTCCGGTTGCCTCGGGGTGAGCCAGCTGGCGCACATGGGCACTGAGCTGCTGCTGCCGGGCTTTATCCTGCAGCAAAGCCAGCGCCTCATTGTATAAACGGCCGGGGGCTTCGGCATCCGCAACCAGGATGGCGGCATCGCGCCGTACTAGGGCCATGGCGTTTTTGGTTTGATGGTCTTCGGCCACGTTGGGCGAGGGCACCAGAATGCTGGGCTTGCCCGTGAGACACAGCTCCGACACCGACAATGCCCCGGCGCGGCTAATTACCACATCGGCCGCGGCGTAGGCCAGGTCCATGCGCTGAATGAATTCCAGGGCTTTCAGATTACTGTCGGCAAACGGCGCCGCCTGCTGCTCGGCCTCAGCAAAGTAGGTTTTGCCGGTTTGCCAGAGCAGCTGCACGCCGGCTTCGCGCAGGCGCGGCAGTGCGGCGGCCGTGGACTGATTCAGGGTGCGGGCCCCCAGACTGCCGCCTATTACCAGCAGCACGGGCCGGGCCGGATCCAGGCCAAAGAACTTGAGAGCCTCTTCCCGATTACCGCTGGCAATTTCCGTGCGCACGGGGTTGCCAGTTATCACCAGCTTATCGGCTGGAAAGAAAGAATCCATGCCTTCGTATGCCACGCAGATTTTATTCACGCGGCGGGCCAGCAGCTTGTTTACCAAGCCGGCGTAGGAGTTTTGCTCCTGAATGAGCGTAGGAATGGCGCGGGAAGTAGCCGCCAGCAGTACGGGCGCCGAGGCGTAGCCCCCCACTCCTACCACGGCATCGGGCCGAAACTCTTCCAGCAGCTTGCCAGCCTTGCGCACCGAGCGAAACACGCGCACCGGGAACATCAGGTTTTTGGGCGTCAGGCGGCGTTGCAAACCTGTTATATCCAGGCCCACAATCTGGTAACCAGCCTCCGGCACGCGCGTCATCTCCATGCGGCCATTGGCACCCACAAACAGGATTTCCGCATCGGGCTGGCGACGGCGCACTTCGTTGGCAATGGCCACGGCCGGGAATATATGGCCACCCGTACCGCCCCCGCTGATGATAAGGCGGAGGGGCCCGGAAGTTGAGTTGGCGCTATGGTGCTTGGAATGCGGCATTTAATAAGTCAAGGCGACGTCTGAACCAGCAAGGTCAGGCGGTGAAATCAGGCGTAGGCGGTTTTCTTGGGTATGCGGACGGTGTCTTCGGGCTCGCCGGTCATGGGGCGAATTTCCCGCTCTCCCCGACTCACACTCAGGATGATACCAATGCTGATACCCGTAAAAATGAGGGAGGTGCCGCCCATGCTCAGCAAAGGTAGCGGCAGACCGGTAATAGGCCCCAGCCCTACGGCTACGCCCATATTTACCATGGCCTGCAGCACCAGACTAAAGCTCAGGCCCGCCGACAGCAACCCGCCAAAAGCGCCGTAGCTGTTCATCACCGTAATCAACCCCCGATACAGGAAAGCCAGGTATAAAAACAGAACGATAACGCCGCCTACCAGGCCATATTCCTCGATGATAACGGCGTAAATAAAGTCGGAGTATGGGTGGGGCAGAATGTTGCGCTCTGTGCTTTTGCCGGGGCCTTTGCCCGTAATGCCGCCCGTGGCAATGGCTATGTAGCTGTGCTCCAGCTGAAACGGCACGGGCTTGCTCTTATCGGTGAAGTTCTCGATGCGCGACTGCACCGTTTTAAAGCGCTGACCCGTGGAAAGACCAATGCCGCCCACTACGGCGCCAATGGCAATCATCACGGCCATCTGCTTCAGCGGAACCCGGCCCAGGAACATCAGCAGCAGGCAGGTGGCAAACAGCAGCAGCGCCGTGGAGGCGTTACTCATAATGATGATGCCGCAAATCAAACCCACCCACAGCATTACGGGGAGCAGCGTGGTTTTAAAGTCCTGCACGTGCTGCTGGCGGCGGCTGAGCATGGAAGCCAAGTGGGCAATCAGCGCCAGCTTGGCCAGGTCAGAAGGCTGGAAAGTCTGGTTGATAACCGGAATGGTCAGCCAGCGGGAAGCCTCGTTGATGTTGGAACCCATGAAATAGGTGAACACCAGCAGCGGCACGGAAATCAGCAGCGCATACAGCGCCAAGCGCGAGTAGTGCCGGTAATCGATGCGGTGCGCCAGCCACATAAAGAACAGGCCCACGAAAATCAGGCCGGTGTGCTTCATGAGGAAGTACTCCGTGTTGCCGCCCATTTTCTTGTAGGCCAGCGTGCCCGTGGCCGAGTACACCACCGCAATGCTGATCAGCGAGAACAGAATAACAATGCCCCACAGGACCGGGTCGCCCTTCAGGTTATTGCGCAGCCAGTTTTTAATGATGTCCATGGGTCCATTTGAAATCTGCTGTCCGGCGGAGTGGGCTCTGCCGGACAAGTGGTCTTTACATCTCAGCGCTTATTTTTTTCACCGCCTGGGCGAATTGCCGCCCACGGTCCTCGTAGTTTTTGAACAGGTCGAAGGAGGCGCAGGCCGGGGAGAGCAGCACCACGTCGCCGGGGGCAGCCAGCTCGGCGGCGCGGCGCACGGCGGTGGCCACGCTTTGCGTTTCCTCCAGGTGCGGCACCACGGGGCCAAAAACGGTTTTCAGCTTTTCGTTGTCCACGCCCAGGCAAATCAGGGCCTTCACGCGGGACTGGGCCAGGGGTACCAGGGAGGTGTAGTCGTTGCCTTTATCGGTGCCGCCCGCAATCCAGATAATGGGCTGATGGATGCCATCCAGCGCATACCAGGCCGCTTCCACGTTGGTGGCTTTGGAGTCGTTGATGAATGTAGCGCCGTTGATTTCGCCTACGGGCTGCAGGCGGTGGTCGGCGTTGTGGAAGGTGCCCAGCGCCGATTCAATCTGCTCCGGCTCCAGCCCCGCTATGCGGGCGCAGAGCACGGCGGCCAGCATGTTTTGCTTGTTGTGCTGCCCAATAAGCGGCGAGGCGGCCGTGCTGATTTCCTGGCCACCAGTGTCCAGGCCGGGATTCAGGTTGGTGCACATCCGGTCTTCGGCCGTGTAATACGCCGCCAGGTGGTAGTCGTGGCGGTGGTGCAGGCTGAAAGGAAGCTGGTTGGTTTCGTAGAAAGCCGCAGCAAACTCCTTCTGAATTACCTCGTCATCGGCATTGTAAATGAAATACCCGTCGCTGTCCAGGTTGCGGGCAATGCGCAGCTTGGCCTGGGCGTAGGTTTCCAGGGAGTAGCCGTAGCGGTCCAGGTGGTCGGGGGTGATGTTGAGCAGCACCGCCACCCAGGGCTGGAAGTCGTGGGTGTCATCGAGTTGAAAAGAGCTCAGCTCCACCACGTAGTACTCGTGCTTATCCTGTATAACCTGCTCGGCCAGCGAAAAACCCACATTGCCTGCCAGGCCCACCTTCAGCCCGGCTTCTTTCAGCAGGTGATAGGTGAGCAGCGTGGTCGTTGTTTTGCCGTTGGTGCCCGTAATGCAGATGTACTTGGCCTTGGTATAGCGGCCGGCAAACTCAATTTCCGAGATAATAGGCGTCTTCTTCTCGCGCAGGGCCTGAATGATGGGCGCTTTCTCCGGAATGCCGGGGCTTTTCACCACTTCATCCGCCGCCAGCACGCGCTCCATGGTGTGCGTGCCTTCCTCATAGGGAATGCCCGCGGCCATCAGCTTCTGCTTGTAGGGCAGCTGAATCGGGCCCCGGTCGGACACGAATACGGTGTGGCCTTTGGCCTTAGCCAACAGGGCCGCCCCTACTCCACTCTCCGCCGCTCCGAGAATTACGATGTTCATATTAGCGCAGCTTCAGGGTGACAAGGGTGAATACAGCCAGCATAATGCCCACAATCCAGAACCGGGACACGATTTTGGACTCGTGGTAGCCCAGCTTCTGATAGTGGTGGTGCAGCGGCGACATGCGAAGCAACCGGCGGCCTTCACCGTACTTGCGGCGGGTGTATTTGAAGTAGCCCACCTGCACCATTACCGACAGGTTCTCAATCAGGAAAATGCCGCACAGTACCGGAATCAGCAGCTCTTTGCGCACAATGAGGGCCAGCACCGCAATGATGCCCCCAATGGCCAACGAGCCAGTGTCGCCCATGAAAACCTGGGCCGGATAGCTATTGTACCACAGGAAACCCACGCACGCCCCCACAAAGGCCGTACAGAAAATTACCAGCTCCCCGGAGTTGGGGATGTACATAATGTCGAGATAATCAGCCAGAACCGAGTTACCACTCACGAAGGCGAAAATGGCCAGCGTAATGCCAATGATGGCGGAAGTGCCGGCCGCCAGCCCATCGAGGCCATCGGTGATATTCGCGCCGTTGGATACGGCCGTGATAATCAGAATCACGATGGGAATGTAGAGGATGCTGTACAGGCCGTTGAAGTACGGGCCGGCGTAGCTGAACAGGTTGCCGTAGTTCAGTTCGTTGTTTTTGGCGAAGGGAATGGTGGTAATCATCAGCTTCACATCCTGATACACGGTGCTGGCATCTACCGCCGACAGCTCGCCGTTGGGCAGCAGGTACTGGCGCACGGTTACGTCCTTGCTGAAAAACAGAACCCAGCCTACCGTGAGGCCCAAACCAATCTGACCCAGCACCTTAAAGCGCCCGGCCAGGCCTTCTTTATCCTTCTTTACTACTTTGATGTAGTCATCCACAAAACCAATCAGGCCCAGCCACACGGTACTCAGCAGCATCAGCACGATGTACACGTTATCGAGCTTGGCGAACAGCAGCACCGGCACCAGTATGGCCAACAGAATAATGAGCCCACCCATGGTTGGGGTGCCTTTCTTCTCCATCTGGCCCGTCAGGCCCAGGTCGCGGATGCTCTCCCCGATCTGCTTGCGCTGGAGGATGCGGATGAGCGGCTTGCCAAAAAACTGCGCGATAATGAGCGAAGTAACCACCGCCATGGCCGCCCGAAACGAAATAAACTGGAAAACACCCGCGCCCGGCAGGTGGTAAGTCTTATAGAGATACGTAAAAAGGTAATAGAGCATGGGCGCAGGGTTCAGCTGATAACAGAGAGGTAGTTTCCTTACTGCAAATATTCCGCTTTTTGGGTTGGGGTCAAAGGTTGTGTTTTAGCAGATTTTGAAGTACTACTGGTTCATAGTCGGCGCTATTAGCTGGGTTATTTTCATTTTCCCAATAGCGTAAACATTTCCTGTAGTGTCTGTTTGTCGTCGAAGGCGGAGCGTACGCCTTTGATTTCCTGATAAGTTTCGTGGCCTTTACCGGCTACCAGCACAATGTCGCCGGGGCCGGCCAGGGCGCAGGCGGTTTTAATAGCCTCGCGCCGGTCGGCAATGGTGAGTACTTTGCCCAGGTCCTGGGGCTGAACACCGGCCTGCATCTGAGCCAGAATATCATTGGGGTCTTCGAAGCGGGGGTTGTCCGAAGTCAGAATTACTCTATCGGAGCCCTTGCAGGCCAGGTCGGCCATGATGGGGCGCTTGGCCCCGTCGCGGTTGCCGCCGCAGCCCACCACGGTAATCACCTGCTGCTGGGGCTGGCGGATATCGGCAATGGTATCGAGCACATTTTCCAGCGCATCGGGCGTGTGGGCGTAGTCTACAATGCCCGTTACGCGGGTTTTCGCTGAAACCACCGGCTCAAAACGCCCGGGCGCGGAGGTCAGCCCCGATAGTACGGTGAGCACCTCGGCGGCATCTTCGCCCAGCAGCACCGCCGCGCCATAAATGGCCAGGATGTTATAAGCGTTGAACACCCCAATGAGGCGGAACTGCACTTCGTGGCCGTCTACCTCCAGGTGCAGGCCATGCACGGCATTTTCAATCAGCCGGGCCCGGAACGTGGCCGGACCGCGCAGCGAGTAAGTTTCGCGGCGGGCAGCAGTGTTCTGCAGCATCACCATGCCGCGCTTGTCGTCGGCGTTGATCAGGGCAAACGCCGTTTTCGGCAGCGCATCGAAAAAGCCTTTTTTGGCTTTCAGATACTCATCAAATGTGCAGTGGTAGTCGAGGTGGTCGTGGGTGAGGTTGGTAAACACACCGCCCGCGAAGTGCAGGCCCGTGACGCGGTGCTGCACTACGGCGTGGGAGCTTACCTCCATAAACACGTGGGAGCAGCCGGCCTGCACCATGCGCGCCAGCAGCTCGTTCAGCCGGATGGCATCGGGCGTGGTGTGCGTGGCCGGAATTACCTCCTCGTCAATCTGATTCTGCACCGTGCTCAGCAGGCCCACGTGGTAGCCCAGCTCCCGGAACAGCTTGTGCAGCACGGTAGCGCAGGTGGTTTTGCCGTTGGTGCCCGTAATGCCCACCAGCTTAAGCTTGCGCGAAGGCTGCCCGTAGAAAGCGGCGGCCACAACAGCCATGGCGGCCGCGCTGTCCGGCACCTGCACGTAGGTGGTGGCGGGGTTCAGCTCGGCGGGCAGGTCTTCGCAGAAAATAACGCTTACCCCCTGCTCCACGGCCTTCGGAATAAACTGGTGGCCATCGGTGGCGGCACCGCGCAGGGCGAAGAAAGCCAGCCCGGGCGCGGCCTGCCGTGAGTCCAGCGTGAGGCCGCGCACTGCCACCTCGGCCGGGCCGTGCTGAGCCACAACCTTCAGGCCGGTCAGCAGAAACGAAAGGGGGTGCGAGAGAGAAGATTCCATGCAGAGAAGAACCCCGGCCGGGCAGGTAGCCCGGTGCCGGAGCGTTATACTTTAGCTTTCGATTTAGATTTGATTTCCGGAGCGTCGGCGTCTTCCTGGGTTAGCTGCTGCTTGAGCCGGCGCTGCTTTTCCAGCAGGGCGGCCCGGGTTTTAGCGGGGTCCGGGTCAGCGGGGGTCAGCAGCTTGTTTTCGGCCAGCTTGGTAGCCTCAGGAGCCGGCAGCGGAGCCGGAGCCGCCGCTTTCTGGCCAATAGGCTGCAGCTCCAACATTACCGTAGCGCCCCGCTGCAAGGGCGTGCCAGCGGCTATCGACTGCGCCTTTACCCGACCAGTGCCGTTCAGGCGCACGCGCAAACCGCGGTTTTCCAGCAGGAACAAGGCATCGCGCAGCGTCATACCTACTACGTTTGGCACCCGACCGCGCTTGATAGGATTCACCTGCAAAGCCACTGTTTTGGTGTTGCTGTCCGTCTGCCCGGTATGCACCCAGTCGTCGCCGTCGGCCTGACTTTCACTTTTCAGACCAATACGCTCACACACCAGCTGCAGCTCTTCCTGCATGCCGCCGCCCACAAAAGGAATACGCATCTTGTTAACGGGGGCGCGGGCCAGCAGCGGCCGTTGGCTGGCCGCGTCGCGGGCCATGGCTTTGTCGGCCAGCTCCCGGAACACGGGGGCCGCCACATCGGCGCCGTAAATACGGCCGTTCTTGGGCGAATCGACTACGACAATGCAGCTGTACTTGGGATTATCGGCGGGGAAGTAGCCGCAGAAGCTGGTGGAATACACTTTGGTGTAGGCGCCGTTCTTGAATTTCCAGGCGGTGCCGGTTTTGCCGGCCATGGTGAAGTCGGCGGAGCGGATGCCGCGGGCGGTGCCTTCCGTTACCACGCCTTCCATCATGGCGCGCACTTTGGCCAGCGTTTCTTCCGAGCAGATTTTCTGATTCAGTACCCGGGGTTCAAAGTGCTCCAGCACCTTATCGGCCTGCTTTATTTCCCGCACAATAATGGGCTGCACCTTCACGCCGTTGTTGGCCACGGCGTTGTAGAAGGCCAGAGTTTGCAGCGGCGCCAGCTTCAGCTCGTAGCCAATGCTCATGGTAGTGAGCGAGGTGCGGCTCCAGCTGCGGTCGGTGGGGTCCTTCACGTAGGGACGGGCCTCGCCGGCCATCTGGAAGCCCAGCGGCTTATCCAACCCAAACTTCTTCAGGTAGTCGGTGTACTTATCAGGGCTTTTGCTGAACTGGTGGTCGATGAGCTTGGCCACGCCGATGTTGGAGGACTTTTCGAACACCTGCTTCACGGTAATCTTGCCGTAGCCGTGCGAGTCCGTTTTCACGGCGCCGCCCACGTACACGCGGCCGTTGCCGGTGTCCACCATGTCGTCCAGAGTAATGTCGGGGTTTTCCTCAAACAGGGCCATCATAGAGGCCAGCTTGAAGGTCGAGCCCGGCTCGGTCCGGCCCTGGTCGGCAATGGCGTAGTTGTAGTCTTCCTTGTAGATGCCATCGGCCACCTTGCCCAGGTTGGCCACGGCCTTTATTTCGCCGGTTTTCACCTCCATCAGAATCACGCAGCCATACTGGGCGTTGTTATCCACGAGGGACTTGTAGAGGGCATTTTCGGCTACGTCCTGCAGGTTGATGTCCAGGGTCGTTTTCACGTCGTAACCGGGTACGGGCTTCACCTCGGTGCCGTCGTAAATAGGCTTGTTGCCGCCGGGCAGGCGCTCAAACAGCGCTTCGCCGTCTTTGCCGGCCAGATGCTTGTTGAAGGTGTACTCCAGACCCGCGCCGTTTTTGTCTTCGTTGATGAAGCCAATGGTGCGCTGGGCCAGCCCGCCGAAGGGCCGGAAGCGCTTGTCTACTTTCTCAAAAATAGCCCCGCCCTTGTTCTTGCCGGCCCGGAAGATGGGCCATTGCGTGAGCAGCTTTTTCTCCTGAAAGTTGATCTGGCGGGAGTTGAGGCGCAGGTAGCGCACGGCCGGGTCTTTGGCGCGCTTGGCATTCACCAGCTTGCGGCGGTACTCCTGCGGGCTGCGGTCTTTGAAAAACTGCGAGAGCAGCAGCGCCAGGGAATCTACCCCACCCCGGAAAGTCTGCTCATTTACCACGGAAGGGTCCCAGGCCACCCGGTAGAAGGGCAGCGAGGTGGCCATGATGCTCTCATTATCGGAGTAAATGTTGCCGCGGGTAGCAAACACCGGCTGGTACACAATGCGGCGCTCCTGCTCCAGGGCACGCCACTTCTCTCCTTCGTTAAACTGAATGCGCGCCACCTTCCACACCACGGCCGCCGAAAACAGGCAGACGCCCAAAAACGCCAGCCGAACGCGGGTAACAATGGACTTTTTAACGTTTCCTTTCATTGCGGCGGGTTGCTGAACGATTGGAAGAAGGCTTGGTGGCGGTTTCTGCTTCGGATTGGTGTAAGGCGGCTTCGGTGGCTTCCGTGGTGGGTACGCCCACCGGCACGGGCGGCGCGCCTACATCCACGGGCTCATCTTCGGCGGCGGGCGGGTTGGCGCGGGCGGCGGAGTCAGCCACGGCCTGGGCCGCTACGGAATCTGCCGTGAGCAAGGGCTTGGTGTCCAGTTCGGCGGCATCCAGGCGGCCGGCGGGCACGGTAATGCGGAACGGCGGCGAGGAGCTTTCCACCAGGCCGTAGGCAGCCACTTTGCGGGCCACCTCGCTCTGCTTGCTGGCCTCCATGTAGTCGGATTTCAGGGTGGTATAGTCGGCGCGCAGGTCCTCGGTTTCCAGCTTCAGTTTCTGAATGCTGCGGTTCATGCGCAGGCCATAGTGCGTGTTGCCGATATAAACCAGCGTGAGGAACATGATAAACAGCAGGTGCGGCAAAAAGCGCACGGGCAGCCCTTCCCGGAACAGCCCATCCATACTGGCCAGCCGGTCCAGGAGGGAAAACACACTCCAGGTGCTGCGCTGCCGCGTGGGGCGCGGGCGCTCCGGCTTTTCACGGGCCGGTTCACGCGGCGGCTCCGGCGCGGGGGCAGGCGGCGCTACCTCCCGGGGCACATTGGCCCGGGGCTGCGAGGAAAGCGGACGAAGCGTATTAATGGCCATGCGTAGAGTACTTCTGAATCAGGAAATTGAGAAGTCAGAATTAAAAGTGTTGCGAACGGCAATGCGCAGCTTGGCCGAGCGGGCGCGGCTGTTGGCGGCCACTTCCTCGGCAGAAGCTTCTACCGGCTTGCGCGTGAGCACATCAAAAGGCACATGCGTGTGGCCAAACAGGTCTTTATCGGCTTCGCCAAAAAACTTGCCCTTGGCCATGAAGTTCTTCACCAGCCGGTCTTCCAGAGAGTGGTAGGACATCACCACCAGCCGGCCACCGGGGCGCAGCACCTGGGCCGTTTGCTCCAGCATTTCCTGCAGGGCCGTCATTTCATCGTTTACTTCGATGCGCAGGGCCTGAAATACCTGAGCCAGGTACTTATTCTCCTTACCGCGGGGCATGCAGCTGGCAATGGCTTTTTTTAGCTCCCCAATGCTCTGGATGGAGTGGCCGCGGCGGGCAGTGGCCAGCGTGCGGGCCAGGGTGCGGGCGTTGGTCACCTCGCCGTACATCCCGAAAATGCGGTGCAGGGCGGCTTCCTCATAGTCATTCACCACGTCGGCGGCGCTGGGGCCGTCTTCGGAGTTCATGCGCATGTCCAGGGGGCCATCAAAGCGGGTGCTGAAGCCGCGCTCCGGGGTATCAAACTGGTGGGAGGATACGCCCAGGTCGGCCAGGAGGCCATCGACGGGCAGGGCGTTGCGCTGGGCCAGCTCCTGGTAAAGGTTGCGGAAATTGCTGCGAATAAAGGTGAACTGCGGGCGGGCCAGCTGGGCAGCTTCGCGCTCGGCATCGGCATCCTGGTCAAAGCTGTACAGGTGGCCGGTGGTGAGGCGCTCCAGCATGCGGGCCGAGTGGCCGCCGCCGCCAAACGTCACGTCTACGTACCGGCCGTCGGGCTGCATATCCAGCCCGGCCAGGCATTCGGCCAGCATTACGGGGCGGTGGTAGGCGGTATCGTTCTGGTATTCGGTGCTCATGCGGCCAAGGGGCCGACGGGGCCGTTTTCGGTGGTCAGGAATTTCTGCGCCAGCTTGGAGAAGCTCTGCTGGTCTTTGATGAGGTATTCTTCGTAGCGCTCCGGCTCCCAGATTTCGCAACGATTGCCCAGGCCCACAATAATGGCTTCCTTCTCGATGCCGGAGTAGCGCAGCATAGTGCGGGGCAGCATGAAGCGGCCAATGTTATCCAGCTCCACATCCGTCATGCCCCGGAAAAAGTTGCGCTGAAACTGACGGTACTCTTCATTGAACTCGTCCAGCGCCATCACCTTATCGTGAATCACGCGCCATGACTCCCGCGGGTAGAGCACCAGGCAGGGCTCAAAGCCGCGCACCAATACCAGCTGGTTGCCGGAGGCTTCCGGCAGGTTCCCCTTCACCTTGGCGGGCAGCACCAGGCGCCCTTTCGGGTCCAGCTTGCACTCGTATTCGCCAGAGAGAAGGTTCATGAATTGGGCAGGGCGCGTTTCAGGTATGTTAGCAAAAGTACACATTGCCCGGCAAAACACAACCACGATTTACCATTTTCTACCACAATCCAAAAACCGCATTTCCAGCCAATAGAAAGGGTTTTTTGAATATTCAAATGAATCTCATCCCCCTTGTTGGGAGGAAGTGGGAAGCGGTTTGACAGAATGTCAGGCTCGGAAAACCGGAACTCCCTTTTCGGAATTTGCGCTGTTCAGGCTCTTCGCGCTGCTGGGTTTCAACCATCATAACCAACACCCCAACCCCTTTTCCTCTCTTCAAACCTTCTCCCCTACAGGCCGGCAAATATCCGTGTTTTTTGTGGGACGCGGGCAATGGCCAGCGCCTTTTCGTGCCCGGATTCTGCACACTCCGGTGGTTGGCTTGCACGCAACCCTCCGCCTGGTTCTGTATCTTTGCCCCTGTGAAACGCCCCCTTGCTCATCGGCTGTTTAGTGCCTGGCTGGCGCTGCTGGTCCTTACCGCCTCGGTAGGGTTCACGGTGCAGCAGCACGTATGCCGGACGAGTGGGCAGCGCACGGCGCAATTGGTCTTTACCACGCCCCACCATGGCTGCGCGGCTTCTATGCCGGTCGCGGGCAAAGCCTCCCCGGGCAAAGCCCAGCTCAAAGCCCCCTGCTGCGACTTCAAAGCCCACCTGCACAAGCTGAGCGTGCCCGGCACGGAGCACGCCTGGAGCAAAGTACTGCTCCCCGTGTGGGTAACGGCCACGTTTGTAGCACCAGGCTGGCCCGGCATTCCTCCGGTTTCGTTGGCCCGGCAGGCCAGCGCCTGGCACGCTTCTGACTCTTCGCCGCCCGGGGCCCGGGCCGGGCGCGGGCTGCTGGTGTTTGTCTGCACCCTGGTGGTTTAGCTGTTTTTTCAACCCCCGGTTGCCCTGGCAACCGGGCCGGATAGCCTGTGGCTGCCGGACTTCATGTGTTGAATAACAGCTTTACTTCCCTTCCTATGAATTTCTATTATGTGCCCCGCTTGCTGCTGGTGGGTGCTCTTTCCCTGGGCGCGGTGGCTAGCCAGGCGCAGTCGGCGGCTATAGCACCCGTGCGGGGTCAGGTAACCGATGCCGCTACTACCTCAGCCGTGCCCGGCGCCGTAGTGCGCTGGCTGGGTACTACCGATGCCACCACCACCGACGAGAAAGGAGCCTTTTCCCTGGTGCGGCCGGCACGGGCTGAGGCCAGCCAACTGATTATCAGTTTTCTGGGCTATAAAGCCGATACTGTAGCCGTACCGGCTTCCGGCAGCCCCTACCTGCGCGTGGCCCTGCGCCGCAACGCCGAGCTGCAGGAAGTACGCGTGGAAGCACAGGCCCTCTCCTACTCCTCCCTCACGCCCACCAATACCCAGGTTATTACCAGCCGGGACCTGACTAAATCAGCCTGCTGCAACCTAGCCGAAAGCTTTGAAACGAATGCCGCGGTGGAGGTTTCTACCACCGATGCCGTTTCCGGGGCCAAGCAGATTCAGCTGCTGGGGCTGGATGGCGCCTATTCCCTGCTCACAGTGGACAACCAGCCCGCCCTGCGCGGCCTCTCTACTCCCTACCGCCTGAGCTATTTGTCCGGAACCTGGATTGAGAGCATCGATATCATCAAGGGCATGGGTTCGGTAGTGAATGGCTACGAAGGCATCTCGGGCCAGGTGAATGTGCGCCTGAAGGAGCCCGACAAAACCGACCGGCTTTCCTTTAATGCGTACGGCAACGACCTGGGCAAATTCGACCTGAACCTGAACGCCTCTTCCCGCCTGACCAATAAGCTGAGTACGGTGCTGCTGCTGCACTCCGACCACCTAGGCCGCCGCGTAGACCGCAACAAGGACGGGTTTATGGACTTGCCCCTGTCTACGCAGTACAATGCGTTTAATAAGTGGAAGTACAACACCGGCAAAGGCGTGGTAACCGAGCTGGGCCTGGGTGCCCTGCGCGAAACCCGGGAAGGCGGCCAGCTGCAGTTCCGCAAAGAAGCTGCCGATACTACCTACTACGGCACCACCCTCACCACCGACCGTTACACCGGCTACGCCAAAACCTCCTACACTTGGGCCGGCCGCCCCTACCAGAGCCTGGGCCTGCTGCTATCCGGCACCAGTCACGATTTCGACTCCCAATACGGGCGTACCGTCTATGATGGCACCCAGCGCACCGGCCAGGCCACGCTGCTGTTTCAGAGCGTGCTGGGCACCACGGCCCATACCTACCGCACGGGCCTTAGCTATTTGTACGATGATTACCGGGAGGTATTTCAGCAGCAGAATAGTGGCCCGACTGAATACCGCAACCGCCTGGAGCGGGTGCCCGGCGCATTTGCGGAATACACCTATCAAAATGCCAAAAACCTGACCTTGGTAACCGGGCTGCGGCTGGACCACCACAACCTCTACGGCTGGTTTCTGACGCCCCGCCTGAACGTAAAGTTTGATGCCACCAAGAGCACGGTGCTGCGCCTGGCGGCAGGCCGGGGCTTCCGCACGGCCAACCCCTTAGCCGAAAACAGCGGTATGCTGGTCAGCTCCCGCCGGTTTGTTATTGATAATAACCTGCAGCCCGAGCGGGCCTGGAATGTGGGCGGCAGTTTCACACAGTACTTCACGGTGGCCGGCCGCGCCGCCACGTTCATCACCGACTATTACCACACCGAATTTCAGAATCAGGTGGTGGCCGATATGTACCTGAACCCGGATTACTTGCGGTTGGGCAACCTGAATGGGCGTTCCTTCTCCCGCAGCCTGCAAACAGAAGTTCAGATTGAGCCCCTGAAAGGCCTGCAGGCCAAGGCTGCTTACAAGTACCTGAATGTGCGCACTACCTACGCCGGCGAGTTGCTACCCAAGGTGCTCACGCCCAAAAACCGGCTGTTCCTGAACCTGAGCTACGCTACGGCTTTTGATAAGTGGCGCGCTGACCTGACTATGCAGGGCTATGGCCGGCGCCCGCTGGCGGGGGCACCCGGCAATGCCTTCCATCAACATGGCTTCAATGCCGACGCCTTGGAGTACGCGCCCCGCTTTGCTCTGTTTAACACCCAGCTTACCCGCGCTTTCAAGCGCTGGGAAGTATATGCCGGAGTGGAAAATCTGCTGGATTATCGGCAAAAAGACCCCATTATGGGGGCTTCTGACCCATTTGGCCCCGCATTTGATGCAGCCATGGTCTGGGGGCCTACCTACGGCCACCTGACGTACATGGGCCTACGCTTCCGGCTTGAGTAACCTTGAATCTTTTCCGTTTTTTTAACTTCTCTCTTTATGAAATCTATCAAAGCGCTTCTGCTCACCCTCGTGGTACTGTTTTCTGCCCAGTTGGCGCAGGCGCAGGAAAAAACCAAGGTTAAAACCAAAGGCCCGGCTACTGAGCAGCTCCAGATTAAAACCTCGGCCGTGTGTGATATGTGTAAGGCCCGCCTGGAAAAGTCGCTGGCCTATGAGAAAGGCGTGCAGGCCGCGGTGCTCGACGTTCCTTCGCAAATGCTGACGGTAACCTACCGTCCGGATAAAACCTCGGCCGAAGCCCTGCGCACCGCCGTGCAAAACACCGGCTACGATGCCGATACGCAAACCGCTGACTCCCGCGCCTACGAGCGGCTGCCGGATTGCTGCAAAAAGACCAACAGCGTGCACTAAGCAGCCTGCTTCATCTGTCAACAAAAAGCCCGCTACTGTTAGCGGGCTTTTTGTTGACAGATGAAAAAGAGAATCTAAGCTGCTATGGCTTGCTGGGCCACCACATCAAACTCCAGCCGCACGCTAAAGCCCAGCGGCCGGATCAGCCGCCGCCTGTTAGTGCCGGATATTTCCAGAGTAAACCACTCAGCCCGCAGGTACTCCAGCAGGTTGGGCCGACCCAGCATTTCCATAGTAATATGGTTGGGGTGCGCAGAATGATTAGTGAAGCTGGCAATGTGAATCTTATGATTATTGGCCGTTAAAAAGCAGCTGCCGGTTTCCAGCACAGCCAGGGTAGGCGTGCCACGGCCAATAACCTGACCTTCCTCCGGGTGCCATTCCAGGGAGGCTTTGCGCAGTATTACGGCTACTACTTCCGGCCGCGTCAGGGCCTCCAGGCATTCCAGGGAGCCTGGTAGCTGAACCTCTGATAAGTAGATCAAATCCAGGCTGGGGTCTATGCGCAATCTAATGGCACGGGTATTGATACCGAAGGCGGAACGAAGCGAACGGCGCAGATTTTCCTGATGCTCAATCTTCAAGTCCACCCCCAATACCACAGGCGGAATAGGAGGCATAGCAGACGAAGCTGACTGTCTCATAGCAATAGGTGGTGTGGCAAGCGGGGGTCGGAGTAACTCAACAAAGCGCCAAGTTTCCCGAAACCTGAATAGAGGTAAAGGGGCAGAGTATTAAGTTGATATAAAATATTGATTACCATGGTGTATAGTAGAGCAAATGGCCAAATAAGTATACCAGTGCCCAGTGGGCAGGCATCAATATTTTGGGTATTACTTTTTTCAGAGCTGTGTATTTTTTAAATAATACACAGTATAAATTGATTTATTTCCTTTATATTCCCCCCAATACAACTATCTATTAGCCACCCGGAGTATGAAAATATCATGCTTGCTTCTTGATGATGATCCGCTGGTGCTGGATTTGCTGCAGGCTTATGTGGCCATGACGGAGGTGCTGGAGGTGAAAGCCGCCTTCACCGACCCCCTGGAGGCACACACCTACCTGCTCAGCCATGAGGTGCAGGTACTTTTCTCCGATGTAACCATGCCCCACCTGAGCGGGCTGGACCTGGTACGCTCCCTCCGCCAGCCGCCGCTGGTAGTGTTGATGACGGCCTACCCGCAATACGCTATGGAGGGCTTTAACCTAGATGTTATTGATTTCCTGCTGAAGCCTATTTCTCTGGAACGCTTCCTAAAGGCCGTGAATAAAGTGGCCAGCATTCTACGCACCAGCTTTATTGATACCGAAGGCAACGATATGCTATCCGGCAACGGCTCCTTCTTTATCCGGACCGACGCCCAGTTTGTGCGCCTGCACTACCGGGATGTGCTATTTATTGAGGCGCTAAAAGACTTTACCAAGATTAATACCGCCGATGGCCGCACGCACCTTACCCTGGTAAATCTTAAAAACCTGGAAGAGCAGCTGCCGGCCGGCCTGTTTGTGCGTACGCACCGCTCCTACCTCGTGAATGCGGCCAAAATAGAGTCGGTGAGCAACCTGGAAGTACGGGTGGGCGGACATTCGCTGCCTTTGGGGCAGACGTACCGGGAACGGGTAACGGAACGAATTGTCAACCGCACCCTTATCCGGCGGCAACACTAGCATCCTCGGCCTCATCCTGCACCGAAACTATGGGCAGGTGGGCTTCTTTGGCCACCGCAGGCAGGGTAAACCGAAAGACTGAGCCGCTGTTCAGCTCACTGGTAAAGGAGAGTTTCCCTCCGTTCATTTCCACAAAATCCTTGCAGAGGCGCAGGCCCAGCCCCGTGCCCCGCTCCCGGTCGGTGCCCAGGGTAGAGCGCACCCCAATACCGAGGACCTTATCCCAGTCGGCTTTGGGAATGCCCACGCCCGTATCGGTTACGGCTATTTCCCAGAAGGCTCCTGCCCGCAGATTAGCAATTGAGATGGAGCCGCCGGCCGGCGTAAACTTGATGGCATTGCCAATCAGGTTGCGCAGAATCAGCCGGGTCATGTCTACATCGGCCCGCACAAAGCAGCGCGTGGATAAGTGGTTCTGAAACAGGAGGTCTTTGCGCTCCGCATCGTTCAGAAGCAGCGTCAGGCACTCTTCTACCAGCTCATCCAAGGCAAACACCTTTGGCTTCATTCCCTCGTTGCGAAGCTGAGCCATGGACCAGTTCAGCAGATTATCCAGCAGGTGCAAAGTGGCATCCAAGGCCCGCGACACCCGCACGGAGTGCTCGGCCAGCCGTTGCGGCGAGGAGCTTCCCAGATTTAACAGCGTGAGCAGGGAATACAGCGAGCTAAGCGGGGAGCGGAGGTCGTGGGAGATGACGGAAAACAGCGTGTCTTTAGTGCGGTTGAGGCGGTCTAACTCTTCCTTCTGCCGATGAATGGCCTGATTTTTCCGCGTGAGCAGGCGGTTGATGCTGGCCTGCCGCTGCCGGGCCCGGTACAGCCCACCAACCAGAAGCAGCAAGAGCAACGCGCCTACGCCCAGCACATTGCGCCAGCCCGTTTGGCGGCGCAGGTTAGCTTCCTGCAGCAGCCGCTCCTTCTGCAGCAGCTCAATTTCCTGCTCCTTTTTCTTGGTTTCGTATCGGGTGCGCAACTCGGCTATCTGGATGGCGCGCGTTTCAGCCGCTACACTGTCTTCCAGCTCTACGTGGCGGGTAAGGGCCTCTAACGCAGCGCCCGTCTGCCCCTGCTTCCGGTAAATCATCGACAGGGAATAGTATAAGTCGCTCAGGCGGCTTTTGCTGCCTGCCCGCCACTCTAGGGCCAAGGCCTGCTGCAGATTATACTCAGCCGCGGGCAGATTACCGGTAGAATCGTACATGGCAGCAATGTTCTCATAAAGAGAGGCCTGCAATACCGGCGGGGCATGGTGGCGGGGCAGCTTATTCAGGGCCTGGGTATAGATGCCCCGGGCCAGCCCGTAGCTGCCAAAGCTTGCGTATACACCGCCCATACTTTGCAGCACGTATCCCACGGCTATACTATCATGCAATTCCTGTGAGCGTTGCACGCTCTGGCGCAAATAAAACAAGGCCCGGCTATACTGCTGCTGGACCAGGTACATGCGCCCAATGGCATGCATTGCCACGGATATCCGGGCGGGCTCCCGCAGCTTATGCCAGATTTTGAGGGCATTTTGATAACTCACCAGCGCCCGCTCCCATCTGTGCTGGCTGGCATATAAATCACCCAGGTGCTCATTCACCGCCGCCTGGCTGCGCAAATCGTTCAGGCGGGTAAAACCTTCCAGGGCCTGCTGGTAACGGTGGTGCGCCTGCCCACTGTCGCCGAGGGCTTCGTTTACGCTCCCCAGCAGATGATACGTATGTGCTACGCCCTGGCTATCAGCATTTGTCCGAAACTGCTGCACGGCCACCCGCGCGTGAAAAAGGGCTTCATTATACCGGCGCAGCTCCAATAAGGCCGCAGCCATGCGAACGTGCGCCCGGGTGCGGGCAGGCTGCGTGGTCAGAGTCTTCAATTGCTGCTGCGCGACCCGCAATGATGCATCTGGGTTTGACGAAGCAAGTGCCCCCGAACTCAGGCTGGGCAGTCGGTCTTCCTGCAAAGCTGCTTTTTGGGCGGCCATACCCGGCCGGGTGCTCAACAGCACCACCGCGGCCAGCAGGCAGCGCACTCCAATACCAGCACAACGCAACAGGGCAATAGGGAGCATAGGGCGGACAGAAACAGCGCTCCGGCAGATAACACGCTCCTTCTGCTGTCTAAAATAGGAATTTTTTTATAGTATAAATTTATTTTTTATTCCGGTAACGGCAGGCATATCAGCCATTTGCTTCTTTAGCCTGCCATAAACGCCACCACGGCA
This sequence comes from Hymenobacter sp. DG25A, assembly GCF_001280305.1. Classification (NCBI taxonomy): domain Bacteria; kingdom Pseudomonadati; phylum Bacteroidota; class Cytophagia; order Cytophagales; family Hymenobacteraceae; genus Hymenobacter; species Hymenobacter erythromyxa. The sequence continues at coordinate 2,194,547 of NZ_CP012623.1, forward strand.
GATAGGGCTGATCGTGGTGCTCATAATGGTATCCGAAAAAATAGCAACTTATAAAGGCCCACAGGTGCTGGCGCAGCTGGCTCCGAGACTTATGCGGGTTGGAAGCGGCATGCTCGCCCCGGTGCGGCAGATAGGTACCAAAGTAAAACAGCTGTACGGTGGCCAGGATGGCGGGCACCATCCAGAAGACAATAACATTAGCCATCGGGAAAAACAGCTTCAGCACGTTATAGGTGGCTGCCATCAGCAATACCTGCCCTATTGTAACGTAGTTCCAGGCAAAGCGCCCAAACCACCAGAGGAAGCCGGGGTGGCGTCCGTCGTGGAAATCGGGGTCATCGGGGGTGGCCACGTGCCGGTGATGGGCATGGTGCTTGGGCAGCATGCCGGGAAACCAGTTGAAGGCGAATAGCCCGGCCGTGAGCAGGCCAATAGCATTGTTCAGGCGCTTATTGGGGCTTACCACGCCGTGCATGGCATCGTGCGCGGTAATAAACAGGCCGGTGTAGAGGTGGGTTTGTACTAAAAGAAGCAGGTAAGGCGCCGGAGTTTGCCAGTTAGGCCGGTAAAAGGCCAGCAAATAGGCGAGCAGTAGCGCCCAGGCCGTCAGAATCAGTAGAGCCACGGCTACCCCTTTATAACCCAGTGGCGTGGGCTTTAAGCGAGGAGTAGAAACAGCGGCAGCAGACTGAGCCATATAAGGGGAACGGGCAGTTATCTTCGGCCTACAGCGCCAACAGGGCGTCGCGCACTTGCTCCATCAGCCACATGGGCGTGCTGGTAGCCCCGCAAATCCCCACCGACTGGCCGGGCTCAAACCACTCCGCCCGCAACTCGGCTACATTCGAAATAAAGTGCGTGGCCGGATTCGTTTCCTTACACACGTGATACAGCACCTTGCCGTTGGAGCTTTTGGTGCCCGATACAAAGACAATCTGATCAAACTGGGCCGCAAACTTACGCAGGTCTTTGTCGCGGTTGCTTACCTGGCGGCAAATGGTGTCGTTGGCATTCACCTGGTAGCCGCGCTGCTCCAGCTCGTTCTTGATGCGGTAGAAGGAATCGGTGCTTTTGGTGGTCTGGCTGTAGAGCGTGATGTTGGCCGGCAGTTCATGCCGGAGCAACTCTTCCAAGTTTTCGAACACCACCGCGTCGCCGCTCGTCTGGCCCAATAGGCCGCGCACCTCGGCGTGGCCGTGCTTGCCGTAGATGAAAATCGGCTCCTTCCGGTCGTAGCTGGTTTTAATGCGGTTCTGCAGTTTCAGCACCACCGGGCAGGAGGCATCAACCAGCGTGAGGTTGTTTTCCATGGCCATCTGGTAGGTACTGGGCGGCTCGCCGTGGGCCCGAATGAGCACGGCTTCGTCGCGCAGAGCAGCCAGCTGCTCATAGTCGATAATGCGCAGGCCGCGCAGTTTCAGGCGCTCTACCTCCTCGTCGTTGTGCACAATGTCACCCAGACAATACAGGTAGCCCTGTTCTTCCAGCAGATCTTCGGCCATCTGTATGGCATAGATCACGCCGAAGCAAAAACCAGAATTGGGGTCAATACGGACGCTCAGGTGGTAGGGCATAGCTATCAGCGTAACCAACTCTACGGGTAGAAGGTTATGACCGGATTTCACTTAAGATACAGAATTTTGGCAGCTTCTGCCACTGACCCTTCCGGCTGAGTCTAAAAACAAAAGCAGCCCGGCGGTGGACTGCTTTTGTTTTTGGTGTAAAAAAGCGGTTTTGCCGCGCCGTTCTACAGGCGCGCCAGCTTCGCGGCATCGGCCTCCGAAACGTGCCCCCGGTCCAGCAGAAAGCTGCGAACCAGGGCAAAAGAATCGGCATCGAGGCCGGAAGCGGGGTGCTTCAGCAGCGTGGAAACCAGAAACTGACGGTCTTCGTCTACGTGCTGACTGAGGCCCAGAAAGGCAGGCAGATTACTTTCCACGCTCAGGCGCAGAAAGCGGATTTCGGCGTTATCAGTATCCAGCTTCACGGCTTTCTCAAACTGCTGGCTGGCATTCTGCACGTAGGTGAGCTTGTTAAACATAGAAGCATCACGGGCCCGAATGGCTTCGGCGGCGGCTTTGTAGGCCAGAACCACGGCATCCTGCTGGTTGTAGGCAGCCATCAGCTGGTGAAACTTCTCGCCGGCTTCTTTGCTGGCGGCGGCCTGCTGGTACTGGCGGCGCAGGGAAACTACGGAATACGGGTTGGCTTCAGTTGACACGATGGTGGCGAGAGTCAGAAGGAGAGTGAGAAAGATGCGGGAGAGCCGGTTCATGCAGACAAACTTTCATAGCTAAATGGCCCGAAGGCGGTAGCGAAAGTACGAACCCAGCAGCAAAAGGAGCTTTGTGTTATCGGGAACCCGCACCCGCTGGCCCAGAATGCCGGCCGCCGGCAGCTGCCGGATGCGGTGAAAAAGCTTCAGATAGTACACATACGCCAGGTATACGCCCAGGCGGGCGGCGCGGGGCAGCTGCACAATGCCCGCGTAGCCGGCCTCAAAATCGGCCCGGATGTCATCCTCAATTTCGCGCTTCACTTCGTCGGTAAATCGCTCAAACTGCACGCCCGGGAAGTACACCCGGCCCCGCTCCTCATAGTCGGAGCGGATATCCCGCAGGAAGTTGATTTTCTGGAAGGCGGAGCCCAGGCGCCGGGCGGGCTCGCGCAGGCGGTCAAACATGGCCGTATCTCCCTCGCAGAAAATTCGCAGACACATAAGTCCCACTACTTCTGCCGAGCCATAGATGTACTGCTCATACAGGCTCTGGTTGTAGTTGCGGTCATCCAGGTCCATTTCCATGCTGAACAGAAAGGCATCGATAAACTCCCGGTCAATACCATACTGGTGCACTACGTCCTGAAAGGCGTGCAGCACCGGGTTCAGGCTCAGGCCCAGGTCCAGCGCTTCGTAGGTCTGGCGCTTGAAATCCGCGAACAGCGCCGCCTTATCATAAGTATGAAAGGTGTCGACGATTTCATCGGCCCAGCGCACAAAGCCATACACGGAGTACACCGGCAGATGAAACCGTTTGTCCAGGGTGCGGATACCCAGCGTGAAGGAGGTGCTGTAGCGCTTGGTAATGAGCTTGCTGCAGGCCCGGCTGGTTTCAGTAAAAAGGGCAACGTGGTCCATTTCTGCTAATTATGAATTCTCCTTTTCTACTTCTTTGGCCACTACCTGCCCGGAAATGAGCGAGGGCGGCACGCCAGGGCCCGGCACCGTGAGTTGCCCCGTAAAATACAGGTTGCTCACTTTTTTGCTTTTGATGGAGGGCTTGAGAATGGCCGTTTGGCGCAGGGTATTGGCCAGGCCATAGGCATTGCCTTTGTAGCTGTGGTAGTCCTGCTCAAAATCCTGGTGGGCGTAGCTGCGCTTATACACCACGGCATCCCGAATGCTGGTGCCGCAGTGGCGCTCCAGCCGATCCATAATCAGGTGATAGTAGTGCTCCCGGGTTTCCTCGGGGTCAGCTAAGTTCGGGGCCACCGGAATCAGCAAAAACAGGTTCTCGCAGCCTTCAGGGGCCACAGAAGGGTCCGTTTGGGACGGCGCCGACACATAGAACAGTGGCTTGGTGGGCCATTGGGGTTCCTCATAGATTTCCTGGGCGTGCAGGCTGAAATCTTCGTCGAAGAACAGATTATGGTGGCGCAATTTGGGCAGGCGCTTATTCACGCCCAGGTAAAACAGCAGCGAGGATGGGGCCATGGTGCGCTTGTCCCAGTAAGCTTCGTCGTAGTTACGCCACTCCGGGGCCAGCAGGTGCTGCTCGGCGTGGTGATAGTCGGCGCCGGCCACAATGACATCGGCGGCGCGGAAGCCGGTGGCTGTTTGCACACCGGTGGCGCGGCCCTTTTCCACCACTATCTGCTGCACGGGGGCATTATACTCTAAGGTTACGCCCTGCTCCCGGGCCAGCTGCACCATGCCTTCCACTATTTTGTGCATGCCCCCCATGGGGTACCAGGTGCCCAAGGCTAGGTCGGCGTAGTTCATCAGCGAGTACAGGGCCGGGGTGTTCTGGGAGGTGGCGCCCAGGAAGAGAATGGGAAATTCCACCAGCTCCAGCAGGCGCGGGTCTTTAAAGAACTTGCGCACGTGCTTATGCATGCTTTGCAGCAAATCCAGACGCACAGCATCTACCAGCAGGCGCGGGTCGGCAAACTCCATGAGCGAGCGGCCGGGCATATGCACAAATTTGCTGATGCCCACCTCATACTTATAGGCAGCCTGCCGCAGGAACTCATCCAGGCGGGCGGCGCTGCCGGGCTCGTAGCTTTCAAACAAGTCCCGCAGCTCACTCATCCGGGCCGGAATATCCACGGCTTCCTGCCCTTTAAAAATTACCTGGTAGGAAGGATCCAGTCGGCGCAGGTCATAATAATCGGAGACTTTCTTTCCAAAGCGGGCAAAATACTGCTCAAACACATCCGGCATCCAGTACCAGCTCGGGCCCATATCAAAGGTGAAGCCTTCGGCCCGGAATACCCGCGCCCGCCCACCCGGCCCCTCGTTCTTTTCCAGAATATGCACGCGGTAGCCGCGCTGAGCCAGCGAGGTAGCTGCCGACAGGCCCGCAAAGCCAGCCCCAATTACAATGACGTCCTTTATCACAGATTACACAGATTTCCCTGCAGATTACGCAGATTTTAAGCAATCAAGCGGCGCGGAGCACCTCGGCTGGTATTCCCTATGCCCTACCCTCGCCGCAAAAGGCATACCGGCAAACCAGACTGTTGTTTATCCGGCGACGAAAAAAAGCCTGTTACCGGCCCGTCCGGGCTTATTAATCGAAAAAAACGGGAATAAGGGGCAAAAAACCGGGCCGCGAGCAACGCAGCTTGTGGCTAACGTCACCCGCGGCCCGTCTACGCCCGGGGCGGTTGTACTCTCTCCCTATTCCCTACACGCCGGGGGCGTATACCTTCAATACGTCTTTTAGCTCTTTTCGGGCAATGTGAATCCGATTTTTTACGGTCCCGATTGGAATTTGCAGTTTCTCAGCTATTTCCAGGTATTTATAGCCGATGTAGTACATCATAAACGGCGTCCGGTAGTCGGCTGAAAGGCCGGCAATGGCTTCGTTTATGTCGGTTACCACAAAGTCGCTGGTGGCGCCGTTGTGGGTAATGTAGTTTTCATCGGTATTGAAGTACTGGAAGTAGTCAGTACTATCAATGTTACTGTTGCGCTTCGTTATCTTATTGTAGTTGTTGATAAACGTGTTGCGCATGATGGTGTACAACCATGCCTTCAGGTTGGTGCCCGCCTTGAACTTGTCCTTGTTCAGCAGTGCCTTCAGCAGGGTTTCCTGTACCAAATCCTTGGCATCGTCAGCGTCGCGGGTCAGGTTCATCGCCACGGGCTTCAAAGAGTAGGAAATCTTTTGTACTTGGTCGGTAAATTCCAGAGATGTCATCTTGTTTAGCTTTCCGTGGCAAAATGTTAAACAAATATACGGGAAGTATCGGAAGATGTACCATTGTGCAAAAGAAAATTTTTCACAACCAAGTTTTTTCTTTTCACTGACTCAGTCAACGTACGAAGCGCCTGAAAATCAGGATCTATTCTGCTAGTACATAATTCTGCCTATCCCCTTTCAGAAGGCCAGAAGGCGGCTTATTGCGTAGTAAGAGCAGTGAAAGCCGGGCTCGCGCCCCGGCCGGGCGGCTTCAGGAAGCCACCAGTTCCTGCGGGCAGGTGCACAAACGCCCGGCCAGGGTCAGGAAGTCCGTCATGAGGCGCACCCGGACGGTATTGGGCGGCAGGCGCAGGTTTTCCTGTTGGGCCAGCGGGCCATAGATATAGAGCATCACCTCGGGGCAAAGGGTATGGATCTGCTCCACGTAGCCCTGCACCTGGTCGCGCTCCGGCAGGGCCGTCATTACGGTGCACAGCGCGTGCGGCTTATAAGTCTCGCACACGGACTTCAACTCCTTTACCGGCAGGTTCTGGCCCAGGTATAGGACATGCTGCCCCCGAAAACGCAGGGCATAGTTCATAAACAGCAACGCCAGCTCGTGCATTTCACCTTCCGGCAGAAACAGGACCCAGCGCCGGGCCTGCGCCGGCTGCACGGGCGGCAGGCTGTCGATAGCCACTATCATTTTCTGCCGCAACATATTGGTAACCAAATGCTCCTGGGCCGGATTAACGGAGCCGGCGTGCCAGAGCACCCCAATGCGCTGCAGAAACGGATACACCACCTGCAGAATGGCTTCTTCGAAACCCAGTTGCTTGACAGCAGTATCCAGCAGGTTGCACAAACGGCGCTCATCCATTTCCAGCATGGCCGCCAGCAAAGAATTTACCTGCTGGCAGTAGTCATGGGCGTCATCGTAGCTGGAAATAACGGCCTGACTCAGTTCCTCCGGCTTAAGCTGGGCCACGCGCGAGATGCGGTAGCCGCGGGAACAGAGCGTGGCCACGTTCAGCAGGCGGCGCAGGTCTTCGTCGCAATACGTGCGGATGTTGGTAGCCGTGCGCACTGGCTGCAGAATGCCGTAGCGCTGCTCCCACATCCGAATGGTATGCGCCTTAATGCCGGAAAGCTGTTCCAGGTCGCTGATTGAAAACTGTCCCACTAGTGTATTCTTTCTTTATGAGTAGTACGCGCTGGCGTTTGGGTAGTCCGGCGCCAGGCCATAGCATAGTATTTAGGCGATACCCATAACATGCCAAACTCCTCGGAGCCAAGGCGGCCGGTAGCTTTATGATGCATCTTGTGGGCCATATTCAAGGCTCTCAGATAGGTGTTGCGCGACTTACGCCAGAAGCGCATGCGTCCGTGAATCAGCACATCGTGCACAAAGAAGTACACTGTTCCATAGGCGGCAATGCCGGTGCCTACCCAAAAGCGCCAGTCTTTGGCTGGCGAGCCATAGACAATGAACAGCATCGAGAGCAAGCCATAAAACAGGAAAAAGAAGTCGTTGCGCTCCAGGCGGTGCGGATGGCGTACGTGATGCGAGCGGTGCAAAAACCACAACGGCCCGTGCAGCACATATTTGTGCATGCCCCAGGCCACAAACTCCATTCCCAGAAAAGTAGCGGTGGTAACGGCTACGGCTGCCAGCGTTGTCATGTGCTGCTAACCGGCAGAAAAGCGAAAAGTTGAGAATCCAACCTCATCTACAAAAGAAAGAGTAAGCTAAGTCCGGCAAGATAAGCCATATAAGGCCTGCCTTTGCAGCGAAAAGCAACAAAGGCAGGCCTGTTTTTATGGTTAGGAGTTATTCCCAGGAAATTTTCTCCTTGTTGAGGAAGGCGGCAATACCCCGGCGGCAATCCTGCGAGCCTCGGGCCTCGGCATTCATCTGCGCCGCATAGAGCAGGCTGTCTTCCAGGGGCATTTCCGGAATGCGGGCCAGCATTTCCTTGGTCAGTTCCATGCTCTGCCCGGAATTCTCGGTGCACAGCCGGCGGGCAAACCGAACTACGTTGTCGGCCAGCTCTTCGCGGCTTACCACAAAGTTGACGAGGCCAAACTCGGCGGCCTTATCGGCCGTGATGATGTCGCCGGTGAGCAGCAGCTGCTTAGTGCGGGCCTCCCCTATTTTGCGCAGCAGAAATACGCTTACAATAGCGGGCAGGAACCCAATCTTCACCTCGGTGTAGCCAAATTTGGCCTCGGGCACCGTGAAAGCGAAGTCGCAGATGGTGGCCAGGCCGCAGCCACCGGCCAGGGCGTGACCCTGCACCTGCCCAATTACTACTTTGTTCAGCGTATAAATCTGATGAAACAGCTGCATCAGGTGGGTGCTGTCGGCCAGGTTATCGGTATAGCCAAAGCCTTGCAGCTCCTGAATATAAGCCAGGTCGGCGCCGGCGCAGAATACTTCACCGGCCGCCCGCAGCACAATTACTTTGCAGGTTTCATCGTCTTCCGCTGCTGAAAAGGCCAGCTTTAGCTCCGTTACCATGTCGGCGCTCAGCGCGTTGCGCTTGTCGGGCCGGTTCAGGGTAATGTAGCCAATAGCGTCGCGGCACTCATATTGAATGTAGCGCAGCGCTTCTAACTCTTGGGTAGGCAAATTGTCCATGGTTATCGTTGCTGGCGGTGGTAAAAAGCCCGGCGGTAAAGCCATTATGTAAGGTTGTAAGCCGGGAAGAGCAGTATCTAAACCTAACAAAAACGGTGCTACAAAGAAAGACTTCTTCCGCTATTGTTACGATGAACTACGGCTGTTGGACGTCTTACCTAGGAGGCTGAACGATGAAAGCTCCTCGGGAAGCTACATCATGTACCTGAATACCAGCTGCTTGAAAAACAGAATCCTGCCGCGTGATATACCAAGACTTGCAGGAAGAGTCGAACACCACCGGCGCCTGCCGCCCAAACACAGCGGCCACCTCCGCGGCCTGCACGCGGGCATTCCGGCGCAGCACTACTACATCTACGGGCACGGGCTGCCGGGAGCCATCCAGGCGGCCCGCCACCAAGGCCACGCGCAACCCCTGCCATACCAGCACCTGTACGCCCGGCCCAATGGGGCGCACCACTAAGGGGGCTTCTTTCCACCCCTCATAATACCGTACCCGGCGCGCTTCCCGCTGAATAATGCCCGGCACAATGCGGTAGGTGCGTTCCGTTTCGGACAGCGGCAGCGAGTCGGCGGTGACAATCTCCGCCGAAGCGCCGCGCCAGAAACCGCACACGGAGCGGCGCGGAATGCTGTACACCACAAACTGCTCATCGGGCGCGAGGCGGTGGGCCGCCCATACCCGGCTGCCGGCAAACATGCCCAGCAGGGCGCAGGCTACCACAAGCCAGGAAAGCTTCCGCACGGCCAAAAAGGCCAGCAGCGCCAGAATACAGGCAAAAATCAGCCAGGCCTGCGGAGCCGTTACGTGAATACCGGTGAGCAGCGCGCCCGGCATGGCCTGGCCAATCCAGAAAATGTATTCGTTGAAAAGCCAGATCATCTGCTCAAACACCCAAGCCACCAGCCGCGGCAGCCAGTCGAGCACGGGCGCCGCCGCGGGCACCAGCAGACTCAGCAGCGCTACAATTCCCTTCAGCAGCAACAGCAGCACGCCCACATACACGGCCCCGGAGGAAATGGGCACTGCCACCAGATTGGAAAACAGGAACGTGAGCGGAAACTGATGAAAATAAAACAGCCCCAGCGGAAAGGTGGCTACCTGCGCGGCCAGGGATAAGGCTGTGGCCTGCCAGATCCAGTCGGCGCTATGGCCGGCGCCGCGCCACAGTTGCTGCACGGCGCGCGGCTGCCAGGGCCGGAGCTGATCCAGGGCTTTATCCCGGAAATCAAGCCAGGCCGCAATGCGCGGCTGCAGGTATACAATGCTCAGCACGGCCAGAAACGAGAGTTGAAAGCCGACATCCACCAGCAGAAATGGGTCGTAGCACAGCAGCACGAAAGCGGCCACGGCCAGCGTGTTATACATATTGCTCTGCCGGCCCGAGGTACGGGCAATAATGATGAACGTAAACATCACGGCCGCCCGCAGCACCGAGGCCGAGAGGCCCGTCAGAAACGCATAGCTCCAGATAACCGCCAGCCCCACCCCCGCCGACCAGTACCGGAAACCCGGCGTAGCGCCGAAAAACCGCGTGAGCAGCCACGTAACCAAAGCAAATAATAACCCCACCTGCAACCCCGAAACGGCCATGATGTGCGTGGTGCCGGTGTTGGCATAAGCCTGCCGGGTTTCCTGATCTACCTCATCCTTAATTCCCAGCACCAGCGCCGACGACAGCGCATATTCCCGCTTGGCGTGCACGTACTGGCGGAACACGCCATCCAGCACCCGGGCGGCCCGCATACTAACGGCTTTCAGCGCATTGGGCGGCGTGTGCGCCAGAGTGCGGTACTGATCGGGATGAATGAATTGCTGATGATAAACTTGGTGATACTCCAGGTAGCGGCGGTAGTCGAACTCGCCGGGGTTGAGCGGCGGCTTACTGGGAGCGGGCGCCCCCCGCACCAGCCAGACGTCGCCATACTGCGGGGCCGCCACGCCGGAGTCGCGCGGGATGGATACCCGGATGCCACCCACGGCCGCCTGCCATTTGCCCCCTAACCGCACCGCCGAAACCCGCACGGTGGTGGCATATGTGGCGGGACGAACTACAGTATAGTCATCAACCACGGCGCGGTAGAACTCAATTTTGTTCCCGAACCGGTAGAGGTGATTGGTCCGGCGGCTTTGGGTGGCTTCCTGCGTTAAGGTGGCGCCGGCCACATATACCACTAGTATAGCCAGCAGCCCGGCCGCATCGGTAGCGCCCCGGCCCGGTTGGCGGGCAGCCCACCATTGCAGCGCGCCAAACAGAAAAACCAGGCCCAGCCACGGCACTAGTAGCGGCGGCAACTCAGTGCCCAGATAGAGGTAGGTGATAATGCCGGCGGCCAGCGCGAGTGTTAGACGCACAAAGGCATAAGGTGCCCAGATTATCATGAATAATAGGATAGAAACGAAGAAATAGGATAAGGCTAAGCTATAGTACGCAAATACAGGCAGTTGGGCAAAACCCAATAATCACAACCATAAAAAACCCCTGCTGAAGGATGCATCAGCAGGGGTTAAAAAACGAGCATAGAGCCAGCCGGCTTATATACCGGGCCGCTGCCACTCCATCTTATAGTGCTCAATGTCGCACTCCGAGAATTTCTCGCCCACTTTCTGAAAGCCATGCCGCTCATAGAAGGGCACGGCCCGCAGCTGGGCGTGCAGGTACACCGTAGCCTGGGGGTGCTCCTGCTGCACATCGGCCAGCACCCGCTGCAGAATGGCGCTGCCGGCGGCGCGGTTGCGAAAAGCATCCAGCACGGCAAAGCGCTCCAGCTTCACCCCTTTCTCGGTGGTGCGCCAGCGCGCCGCGCCGCAGGGCGTGCCTTCGTCGGAAACAACCAGATAATGGCGGGCGTCCTGCTCATCGTGCGCGTCATACTCATCGGTGCGCGGCACGCCCTGCTCTTCCACAAACACTTTTTCACGGATGGCAAAAGCAGTGGCCCGGTCTTCCGGCGTAGTAATCGGGTGCGCTTTCATGCGGAATAAACAAGCAAGGAATTACAGCTGCTCGTGGTTAACGGGCAGCTCAGCGGTATCATCATTCGGGCGGCGGGCATCCGGATGGTTTTCGGGCGTTTCGGGGCGGCGGTACTCGCGGCGCGGGCGCTGGGCCTGGTCCTGCTGCAGCTTCACATCAAAACGGTCGTAGGCCAGCACAATTTCCTTTACCAAGCGGTGGCGCACCACATCCTCGGCCGTCATTTCCACAAACCCGATTCCACCCACATCCTTCAGAATATCCATGGCCTGAATCAGACCGGATTTCTGCTTGGTGGGCAAGTCAATCTGGGTCCGGTCGCCGTTCACCATCACCTTAGCCGATGGGCCCATACGCGTCAGGAACATCTTCAGCTGCGAAGGCGTGGTGTTCTGGGCTTCGTCCAGTAGTACAAACGCATTGTTAAGCGTGCGACCCCGCATGTAAGCCAAAGGCGCAATTTCAATGATTTTGTTTTCCTGGTAGAACTTCAGCTTTTCCGGCGGAATCATGTCTTCCAGGGCATCATAAATCGGGCGCAGATAGGGGTCTACCTTTTCCTTCATGTCGCCGGGCAGAAAGCCCAGGCTCTCGCCGGCTTCCACTACGGGGCGGGAAATGATAATTTTCTTGACCTCTTTATTTTTCAGCGCACGCACGGCCAGTGCTACTGATACGTAGGTTTTGCCGGTACCCGCCGGCCCCAGCGTAAACACCAGGTCGTGCTTCATCACGGCCTCTACCAACCGCTTCTGGTTGGCCGTTTTGGCCTTGATGATGCCGCCTTTGGCCCCGAAGACGATAACATCGGGAGCCGCTGCCAGGCTGCGCTCCTCCTGCTCCTCATCGGCCGCGTTGAGATACTGATTAACGGTTTTGTCTGTGATTTGCCCGTACTGGTGGTAGTGCTCGATGAGGGAGGACAGGATTTCGTTGATACGGGCGATGATGGGCGTCTGGCCCTGGATTTTTATTTCGTTGCCTCGGGAGATGATCTTGCTGCCGGGGAAGGCCGCGGCCAGCTGTCGGATGTTCTGGTTATCAGGTCCCAGGAAATCGACGAGGGAGACATTTTCGAGCGTGATGATTTTCTCGACCAAACTTAAGGGGATTTTGAACGGCGTTAAGAAAAGAAGAACCTGAAAAGACAGCACTTGTTCAAGGCAAATAGCCTACTTTTGCCGCCCTTACGTGGGTAAACAATAGTACGAAGAACTCAGCATTTTCGGCATGGGCCTGATTACGTTTCTGTCTGATTTCGGCTACCGCGACCATTATGTGGCCGCCGTAAAAGCGCGGATTCTGCAGCTGGCTCCTATACAACCGGTGCTGGACATTACCCACGCCATTGAACCCTTTAACATCGCGCACGCCGTGTACGTTCTCGGCGCGGTATTTTCTGACTTTCCCGCCGGCACCGTTCACCTGGTGGGGGTCAACGATTGGGGCGCAAATGGCGGCAGTTGGCGCGCTGCGCGCTACCAGGGGCACTTTTTTGTTACGGCTGATAATGGTCTACTCCCGTTGCTTACCGATGGCGGGGCCGAGGAAGTAGTAGCCCTTTCGGCGCTGGAACCTACTGCCTCCCCCACCCGCGACGTGCTGGCCTCGGCGGCGGTATTCCTGGCGCAGGGCCACTCCTTATATGAGTTGGGCCCGCCGGCGCCGCCCCAGTATCAGCTTCTCAACCGGCAGCTGCGGTTACAGGACCACCGCATTACCGGCCACGTGGTGCACGTAGACCACTACGGCAACCTGATTACCAACATTTCCCGTACCGCGGTGGAGGCCGTGGGCCATGGCCGGCCATTTACCATTCACTTCGCCCGCGAGGTAGCCCGCGAGATTCTCCCCCACTTCCAGGCTACTTCGCCCGGCGAAGCCGGCTGCATCTACAACAGTAAGGGGTATCTGTGCATTGGTATCAATCAGGGGCATGCCTCCGAGCTACTCGGCCTGCACTATGATTCGCAGGTCGATATTCGCTTCCCGGCCACCTCGTAAGCGAGGGAAAACCAGCCCTATGACCTGGAAAGACCTTTTTCAGTGAATGTCTGATTCAATTTATTTATTATGTTAAGTAAAATATGACACCCTGTCATTCATTGCTTAACCACACTTTGCCCGTTGCCTTATGCTGATTCGAATTGTGCGCATGAGCTTCCGGCCGGAGGCGGTAGTAGAGTTCCAAGCTATTTTCCAGCAGTCCGAGGAAGCCATTCGCAGCAGGCCGGGCTGCTTGTATCTGGAATTGTGGCAGGATGCCGATACGCCTACTATTTTCTGCACCCACAGCCACTGGGAGTCTGCGGCGGCGCTGGATGCTTACCGCCAGTCGGAATTGTTTGGGCAGGTATGGCCCGCCACCAAGCGACTGTTCTCCGCTCCCCCACTCGCTTTTTCCGTACACAATGTGCAGGGTGACTCTGCAGCCGCGCCAACATCTCACTAACCTGCGCGGTTGTGTAGCCCCTCTCCTACCGTTCCCTTTGCCATGCAACCAGACTATTTCGAGTTTTATCATCTCCCTGAAACCTTCCGCCCGGATGAGGCGGCGCTGAAGCGTGCCTATTATGCGCTAAGCCGTGAACATCACCCCGATTTTCATGCTACCGCGTCGGCTGAGCACCAACAGGAAATGCTGAACATGGCTACGCTGAACACCAACGCCTACCGCACCCTCTCCGACCCCGAACTGCGCATGGCTTACATCCTGAGCCGCCATGGGCTGCTGGAAGAAGGAAAACAGGAGCTTCCCGCCGAATTCCTGATGGAGGTGATGGACCTCAACGAGCAGCTGATGGAGTTGGAATTTGAGCCGGATGCTACCACTGTGCACCAGGTGGAAGATGAGGTAAATATCCTTTTTGAAACGCTGGAAGCCGGAATTGAGCCCGTACTGGCTGGCTATGAGATGCTTCCGGGCGATAAAAAGCCGCAGGCCCTGGAGCAAATCCGTACGTATTATCTTAAACGGCGGTATTTGTTGCGCATTCGTGAAAGTCTGGCTAAGTTTGCTGCCCGATCCTGAACAACTAACCGAGTTGTTCCTCTTGCCCAGATGGCGGAATCGGTAGACGCGTCGGTCTCAAACACCGATATCGAAAGATGTGCCGGTTCGACCCCGGCTCTGGGTACTCAGATTGACTACTAAAAGGCCCTAAAAGCTGTGCATTTGTTCGCAAATGCGGTTTTTAGGGCCTTTTTGCGTCCGGGGCTTTTCGTATTTACGTCCGTGCATTGTCTATTCTCCTTTCTCTCAAAATACTAGGTTTAATAGAAGCGTCAAGCGCTGCCACAGATAACCCTACCGGCGCCACCCCGTTAGGGTAAGTATTACTGGCCTATACTTAACGGCCAAACACCTGCTACCATGGAAAAGAAAGAGGTTCAAAACCAAGTCCACCTAGATGCCGCTACGGCTTTGCTGAATGGCAACTTACTGGAAGAAGCTTCCCGCGCGGGGCTTGACAACACGTTCCAGCGCTGGATTCAGGACCTGAAGGATGCCAACAACCCCGAAATGCACCAATTGGTGGTGGATATGCAGGAGTTGAAAGCCCACTTTGGCTCCGGCACCCTGGACAAGGATGTCATCGGCCGTTTGCTGCAGCGCCTCGGAGAAAACACCCTGAAAGCCGCCATTTTCTCAGAAGGCAACACCCGTCCGCGCATTGAGCATTTGGGAGAAGCCCTCCTGGCTGCCTCCAAGCAGGTACAAAACCCCGGCTTTGCTACTGAGGAAGACTTTCAGAATGCAAATCACGAAGCCCGCTAACAAGGCATCTGATTTTATAAATGCAAAAAGCCCGGCGCTACTTCTGTAGCGCCGGGCTTTTTGCGGCTGTAGGGAGCCGGCTATTGAATAAAGCCGGGCCGGATGAGGTTCTCAAACGTGAAGATTTCATCCCACTTGGCCTGAGTTAGCAGGTTTCGTTCGGTTACCGCAATCTGGTAAACCGACTTGCCCGTTAATAAGGCCTCCTTGGCAATTTCGGCGGAGGTTTCGTAGCCAAGTACCGGATTCAGCTGCGTTACAATGCCAATGCTGTTGCGCACCAGATTTTCGGCGTGCTGCTTGTTCGCCGTGATACCTACTACACACTTGTCGCGCAGGGTATGGCAGGCGTTGGTCATGTAGGAAATGGAAGTGAATAAAGCGAAGGAGATAACCGGCTCCATCACATTCAGCTGCAGTTGTCCGGCTTCGGCGGCCATGGTCACGGTCAGGTCGGCGCCAATAACGTAGAAGGCCGTTTGATTCACTACCTCGGGCACAACCGGGTTTACTTTGCCCGGCATAATGCTAGAGCCCGGTTGCAGCGGCGGCAGGTTGATTTCAAACAAGCCCGCCCGCGGGCCCGAGGAAAGCAGGCGCAAATCATTACAAATCTTGGAGAGCTTTACGGCCGTGCGCTTCAGTACGCCGGAAAGCTGCACATAGGCGCCGGTATCATAGGTAGCCTCAAATAAGTCGCCGGCCAGGCTCAGGTCCAGCCCCGTGATGGTGCGCAAATGCTGCGTTACCAGCTCGGCATAGCCCTTAGGAGCATTTACGCCGGTGCCAATGGCGGTAGCCCCCATGTTTATTTCGCTGATGAGCCGGCGGCTGTCTTCAATGCGCAGCAGCTCTTCCCGCAGGTTGGTGGCGAAGGCATGAAATTCGTCGCCCATGCTCATGGGTACGGCATCCTGCAGCTGCGTGCGGCCCATTTTCAGCACGTTCCGGAACTCCTCGCCTTTGGCGTGAAAAGCATCGGCCAGTTCTCCCAGGGCTTTGCTGTAGCCCACCAGCTTGTTACTGAGCGCAATGCGGAAGGCCGTGGGATAAGCATCGTTGGTAGACTGGGAGAAGTTGACGTGGTTATTGGGGTGGCAGAACTCATACTCCCCTTTCTGCTTGCCCATGATTTCCAAGGCCACATTGGCAATAACCTCATTGGCATTCATGTTCACGGAGGTACCGGCCCCGCCCTGAATCATATCCGTGAGAAACTGATTATCAAACTCGCCAGCGGCCACCCGGTCGCAGGCTTTTATAATGGCCTCCGCAATAGGCGCCTCCAGCACGCCCAGGTCCCGGTTGGCCATGGCGGCGCCCTTCTTAACATAGGCCAGGGCCTGCACAAACAGGGGCTCTACTTTGAGCGGAATGCCCGTGATATAAAAGTTCTCAATGGCGCGCAGCGTCTGAATGCCATAGTATACATCGGTGGGAATAGCCCGTTCACCCAGGAAGTCATGCTCAAGTCGGGAGGTCTGCATTCTGTACGGTTGAGGTTTGGAAGGTCTTGTACGGTAATGGGCCGTTGGAGGGAACGAAGCGGCGGAGTTACTTAATAGTGAAGAGACATTTTCACCACACTCACAGTCAAATTTCAGCTACGCATTATTTACAGCCTGCCGCGAATATCCTGGTTGAAGCAAAATGAGGTATGATGCCGGACTTTACCAGACGCAGGCTACACCACCAGGTCCACCGCAACTGCCGTAGACCCGCCGGCATCATCATCCGTCACCAGCAGCAGCTCGTAACGCCCGGGGCCGGTGCGGCGGCGCACGGCTACGCTTTCTACTTTGCCCCGGTAAGGCTTTCCATCAGGGAGTTGCAACTGCGTCAGCACAACCGGCAGGGGCCGCTCACTTTCCCTGGTAAGCTGGAGAACTCCTACAAATGAGCCCAGCACGGCGCCATCCAGCACGGCATTCTGAGTATCTTCTACCGAAGCCGTAACGAACAGCCTATCCGCAAACCAGGAGGCGCCGGAAAAGCCGGCCGGCTTGCCATCAATAGCCGGCAGTGCCGCAAACTGCCACTGAACGGGCGGCAACTGGGGCGTGCGGTGGTGCAGATAATCCAGCGTAGCCACCAACGGGAGGCAGAAAACCAGGTTCCCGGAGGCCGTGCCCACGGTGCGCTGAAATAACAGGAGCTCGGTGGCGGTAGCGGCCGCGGCTTCCAGATTTAAGACAATGCCCGCCGGCAGCAAGGCGCGCAGCGCTGCGTAGAGTCCGCCCAGCGCCAGCGGATACACGCTGGCGGCCGCCCCGGTGGAGCCGGGCAGAGGCACCCAGAAGCCCTGCTCGCGGGCGGCGGTGGCACCGGAGCCCAGCACCAGCAGGCCCACCTCCCCTGCAGGTGTGGTCAGGGCCGTCAGGCATTCCAGGTCCAGCTTTACGTCTTTGGGAATGCGGCCGGTGCTGAAATGGGCGGTTTCAAACAAGGGCACCTTCTCCCCGGCGGCCAGCGACGAAGCCGACAGCTGATACAGAAACGGCGAATCATCCCCGATAACGTAGGCTACCTCCCCAATAATCTCAATGCCGGACGCCGAGGGCAGGTCAGGCAATGGTGCTTCTTGTAGAATAGTGGCCCGCATAATCGGTTTTTGAGGCGCAGTATATGTTTTCCCGTGGAGGGTTGCCACCCGATATGGCCGGCTACTTCACAATCGTAAATTCTACGCGGCGGTTAAGGCGGCGGGTTTCTTCCCGGTCGTTGCTGGCGCGGGGTTTGGAGCCCCCGTAGCCTACGGTGCTGATACGGTTTTCCGCCACGCCGCGGCGCACCAGGTAGTTTTTCACTTCCTTCACCCGATCCTCAGAAAGCTTCACGTTCAGGGCCGCGTTACCTACGTTATCGGTGTGGCCTTCCAGCCGGATATTTACCGTGGGGTTATCTACCAGCGTAGCGGCCAGCCGGTTGAGCTCCGTAAAAGAGGCCGGCAGCATGGTGTACTTGCCCTGCGCAAAAATAAGGGTAGGCAGCTCCAGTCGGGAGCCCACGCTGGCCGGCATCACCAGGAATTCACGGGCTTGGTTGGTGGTGAGGATGATGGTATCGGTGGCGGTAAGGAAGCCGCCGGCGGTGGCGGATACCCGGTAGCGACCGGCCGGCAGCATCAGCTGGAACGTGCCGCCGCTGGCCTCGCTGCGCGCATTGGCCAGCAGCATGATATTCTCGTGCAGGCGTTCGGCCTTAATCGTGGCGGCAATGGGCTTGCGGGTTTTGGCATCCAGCACGCGGCCCGTGAGGGTGGCCCGCACCAGTGCGGGCGGCGCAACTACCGTATCGGGCTTGGGCGGGGGCGGCGTTACGCCTACTTCTGCCCGCACAATATCGGCCGGGCCATTGGGGGTGCTGGAGGTAACATAGTAAGCCTGCTTGCCATCGGGGGTCAGCTGAAAATAAGCATTGAACCCGGGCCCATTCACCGTTGGGCCCAGATTCTGCGGGGCGCTCCAGGCAGTCCAGGAATTATCGAGGCGGTGGGTTACGAAGATATCGGCCGAGCCGTAACCGGCGTGGCCGTAGGAGGCAAAATACAGGGTTTTGCCATCGGGCGTGAGCCAGGGCGCAAACTCAAAGCCGGGCGAGTTGATGACGTTGCCCAGATTGCGCGGCTCGCTCCAGGCGCCGTCGCGGGTGGGCAGACTCACGTACAGGTCGTTGGCCCCGTAGGCATCCGGCCGGTCCAGGGAAAGGAACAGCACTTTGCCATCGGCCGGCGCAAAAAACGTGGTGGAAGTACCGTTGGAATAGTAGTTGTCGATTTCGAGGGGTTCGGGCTTTAAAGCCTGCTTGCCGCTGAGCTCGGTGTGCGACACGCCCTCGTCGCGGAAGGAGCCGTCCCGCTCGTAGCGGCCGCGCACCAACAGGGCTTTGCCGTTGTCTACCACCGCCATTACGCCGTTGTTCTGGGGCGTATTCAGGGCATCGAGGCGCTGAGCCAGGCCCCAGGTGCGGCCGTTATCGGTGGAGCGGCTCACCCATACGTCCGCCGATTCGGTGTTGCCTTCCATATTGCCGGCAAAGCGGTTACGGGCAAAGTACAGCGTGTTGCCATCGGGGCTGAGCACGGGGTGCATTTCATTGCCTACGCTATTCACGCCGGGCCCCAGCGAGGTGGGTGGGCCCATCAGGGGGTGGTCGGTGGCCAGGTTCAGCTTTAGCGGAAACAGCCACCACTGCTGGCTGGCGCGGCCCAGGGCGCGCTGGCCTACCACGGGGGTAGCATTGGCTTTGTCGGCAGCAGCCAGTGCCATGCTGAAATCATTGCCCCGGCTTACCAGCTGAAAGGAGCCAATGGGGCCGGCCGGTACAATACGCCACTGCTGGTAAAAGCTGCCCGACCATGGCTGCTGCACTACGGCGGCATTTTCGGCGGGGCCATCCAGCGTGAGCACCTTGCCGCTATGGCGGGCCTCAATGCGGTAATAAGTGCTGTTGGGGGTAACGGGCGTGAGGCGCCACTGCTGGCTTTGGGCCTGCGTAAACTCCCACTGCACAGCCCTGGCGCCCGTTTCGGGCGAGGCATTGCTGATATCAAGGGAGCGGCCACTGCCGCGGGCTACCACCCCGTACCATACGCCGGGGTTGGGGATGAAAGCTGCCTGTTGGGCCACAGCCGGAGTGTCCAGCCCGAGTACAACCAACCAAAGCAAGCAAACCAGGAAACGAATCATAAGCACGCGAAACGGATGAATCGGCCCCAAGTTAGCCGATTTCCGGGCGGCAGGCGCAAACCCGTTAAAAGAGCAGGGCGCCAATCTCTTTCCGGAGAAAGAAAATCGGCGCCCTGGTCTGGCGGATCTGAAGTAGTGGTTTCAACTATAGAGAGACACTAAATGAAACACCGGACTTATTGATTATTGATGTACTTGAAGCGTACAAAACGCTCATTTTCATAAATAGCCGCAAAATGGCCGCCGCCGCTGCTGCTGGTGTTGGACGGCGAGGAAGAAGAGGAAGCGCGGCGTTCCGGGCGCTCGGCGGGGGCTTTAGGGGTAGTAGGAACGGCGGGGTATGCCCCTGGTGTGAGGCCAGGAACATGGCAGATAAAAGAGAGGATTTTAGAGGGCATGTTAGTAAAGGTTAAGAGGTGTGAAATAACTCCGGTGGTATTAAGAGGAAAGCAGAGCGGCGTCTTAAGGAATGCGGCTTAATAAATTTTATTGAACGATGCTAAGATAAAACAATAATTTTCAATTATCAATCCGTAGTATCCCGGAAATTCACCTCCGTACCAGTACGGAGTTTAAAGATTGGCTGCTGGCTTCACACGCATAACTTCTTTCATAGCCCAAAGGCGCGTAGCAAATACCCGGCGGCAGAAACGGGCGCTGGCTTATTCCAGGAAGGTTTTGCGCTGTTTAGCTGATCAGCTTATGCCGGAACGCGTACTTGATCAGCCCCACAATAGACTTGGAGTTGGTTTTGGCCAGGATGTTTTTACGGTGCGTTTCCACCGTCCGCTCACTGATAAACAGCTCCTCGGCAATGCGGTTGTTGGAATACTCCCGCACAATCAGCTCCAGCACCTGCCGCTCCCGCTCCGTTAGTACCGCCGGCGCCTGTTGCGGGGCGCGGCGGGCCGGAATATCCAGGTTCTGCAGCAGCGCTGCCCCTACTTCCTGGCTGAAAAACGTGTTATGGGCCGCTACCTGCCGGATTGCCAGCACCAGTTCAGACTTAGTAGAATTTTTCAACAGATAGCCTGTGCCTCCGGCGGCCAGTACGGCCTGAATCCGGGCGGCATCTGACAGGGAGGAAAGCGCCAGCACCTGCACCTCCGGCTTTTGCTGTTTGATGCGCCCAATAAGCTCCACTCCTTCCGCGCCTGGCATATTCAGGTCTACAATAGCCACCTGCACCTGCGGCAGGGCCCGCAGCAGTTGCAAAGCCTCTTCCCCATTGCTGGCCTGGCCTACCACCTGTATATCCTGCTCCGGGCGCAACAGCGTCCGGATGCCTTCCAGCACCATCTGATGGTCATCTACCAGGAGTACCTGAATACTGGGAGGACTTCTTTCTTCACTGATCATGACCGAAGGGGGCCGACCCGTGGGCTTTGCAATAGCTTGGTGGCTGCTCATCTTTCTATCCCTGGTTGTATAGCACCATACTAAATATAGACATATTACTTATGTAATCAAATTTATATTTTATTGTCTTAATTATACATAAAACAGGTTAACTTATTGACTTAATGAACGATATAGCATCAAAAACTTAACCAAGCCCAAGCATAGGCAGGTGGTTTGTATGCTTCTGGCCGGCAACTTCTTTCACCGCCTTAGCGCATCAGAAAGTAGAAGCCAGCAAAAAGCCCCGCCAGTAATTACTGACGGGGCTTTTCACAATCAAAGTATTCCGCTCGACTATTCGTGCACGGTTACTTTATCCATTTCAGTAGGCATTACCACAATGCCTTGCTGCAGCTTGGAGTTGCGCTTGCCATAGAGGAAATACACGATAAAGCCCAGAATCATCCAGCCAAAGGCCACCTTCAGCGTGAACGAATCCAGCGCCAGAATCATGCTGGTGCATACCAGGACTCCCATAACGGGCACCAGGGGGAACGACGGCGAGGAGAGCGGCGCCCGGAACGGACGGTGCTGCGCGGGGTCGGAGCGGCGCATAATCCAGATACCGGCCGATACCAGCACGAAGGCCAGCAGCGTACCGAAGGAGGTTAAGTCGCCGGCCAGGGAACCGGGCACGAAGGCCGCGAAACCACCCACAAAAATCAGCAGGGCAATGTTCGACTTATAAGGCGTGCCGTAGCGGGGGTGCAGCTCTGAAAAGGCGTTTGGCATCAGACCATCCTTCGCCATGGAGAAGAACACGCGGCTTTGGCCCATCAGCATCACCAGAATTACGGAGGAGAAACCCAGCAGAATGGCCACCGTCACGGCGGTGCTCAGCCACTCGAAACCGGGCATGTGGTTTTTAATAGCATAGGTAACAGATGCCTCGCCGCCCAGAGCCGGGTCAGCAAACTCGCGCCAGTTGGCAACGCCCGTCAGCACGTGGCCAAACAGGATGTAGAGCACCGTGCAGATGGCCAGAGAGCCCAGGATGCCGATGGGCATGTCGCGCTTAGGATTTTTGGCTTCCTGTGCGGCCGTGCTCACGGCATCAAACCCAATGAAGGCGAAGAATACGATGGCCGCGCCACCCAGTACGCCGCCCCAGCCGTGCTTATTCCACGCCGTGTACTCGCGCACAATGGTGCCCGCTGCGTTTTTCACTGGCTCTGCGTTTTCCGGAATCAGGTAAGGCGTGTGGTTGGCGGGGTTGATGAACTGCCAGCCTACCGCAATGAAAACCAGCACGATGGCTACTTTCAGCACCACTACCACAGCGTTGAACATAGCCGACTCCTGCGTGCCCTTGATGAGCAGCAAGGACAGGGCCACGATGATCAGCAGCGCGGGCAGGTTAATCATGCCATGCTGGGTTACGCCGTTTACAACGGCGCTTTCGAAGGGCGAGTGACTTAAGCTGTACGGTATACTGGTCCCAAAGACTTCTAAGAGCTTATTCAGGTATTCGCTCCAGGCAATGGACACCGTGGCGGCGCCCAGGGCGTATTCCATAATAAGGGCCCAGCCGATAACCCAGGCCACAAACTCGCCCATGGTGGTATAGGCGTAGGTGTAGGCCGAGCCGGCAATGGGAATCATGGCCGCAAACTCAGCGTAGCACAGACCAGCGAAAACGCAGCCAATAGCTGCCACAATGAAAGCCAGCGTTACGCCCGGACCCGAAGCCTGAGCCGCCGCTGCTGCCGTGCGCACAAACAAACCCGCACCGATGATGGCTCCCACGCCCAACGCTACCAGGTTGGCAGCCCCCAGCGTACGTTTTAGTGTGCCGTGGCCCGTGGAGTTGGCCTCGCCCAAGAGCAGGGCCAGCGGTTTTTTGGCGAAAATATTTGCCATAGAGGTGAAAAGAGAGAAGAAAGAAAGGTGAGTAGGAAAGAAACTGATGGTTGCCAGGCAGCAACGGCATGGCCAATATAGTCGATTATCCGGACTGGGGGGCAAATATGGTGGTTCGGGCCGGCATTCAAACCCGGATTAAACCTGGCACCTGCTTTGTCATCTAACTCGGCAAAACCATTCCACAGACTCACTTGCTATGAAAAAGATGCTTGCTTTGGTAGCCATGGCTGCCCTTTTTACTACCGCCGCTTCCGCACAAACCACCACTACCACTCCCCAGGGCCCGGGCACGCACCACGGCAGGGGCATGGGCATGGGCCACGAGAAGATGACGCCGGCGCAGCGCGCTGAAAAGATGTCGCAGCACCTGACCCAGCAGCTCTCCCTCTCGGCTGATCAAACCTCCAAAGTGCAGGCCATCCTGCTAGCCCAGGGCCAGGAAATAGATGCCATTCACACTAAATACGCTGCCTCTACCGACCGTAAGGCCGCTATGCCGGAGATGAAAGCCACCCGGGAAAAATACGAAGCCCAGCTGAAGGGCGTCCTCACCGCAGAGCAATACGCCAAGTATGATAAAATGCGCGACGAGAAAATGCAGAAGCATAAGTCCCGCATGAAGGACGGCAAAATGAAAATGAAGCACGACAAGATGAAAATGAAGGCTCAGTCCTAATTTCTGCTCTGTACTACGTACCACCGTATGCAAAAGCCCCGGCCGTTTGGCCGGGGCTTGTTGTTGGAGGATGTCCTGAAAACACGCGCCGTATTAGAACCGCATGGCGTGCGTCCAGGTGTTGTGCAGGATGCCGTAGCGCACCCACAGCAGCACAAACGGCTCGGTGGCGCGGGCTTCCTTAATACCGCCCAGGTCGGTGATGCGGCGCCAGCCCAGCTGCTGGAGCAGCTCCGTTACCTGCTGTTTAGCCCCGGCATCGTCGCCGCACAGGAACATGTCGGGCTCCCCTCCCCCGTTGGCGGAGGCCGGGTCAATCATCTGGGCTACGTTTACCAGGTTAAGGGTTTTTACCACATGGGCGCCGGGCAGGGCGCGCTGCACCTGCTCGCCCAGAGAGTCCGTAACGCCCACGAACAGCTGAGGCGGCATGCCCTGCGAGAAGTCCAGCGGGTTGGTCAGGTCGATGACGGTTTTGCCGGCCGCGTTGGCCGCGCCGGCCTGCTCTACGGCGGCTATGGTGCCCGTGCCCATGGTGGCCACAATCAGCAGTTCGCCAAACTGAGCTGCGTCGGTGAAAGAGCCTTCGCGGGCGGTGCCGCCGTGCTGCTGCACCCAGGCTACGGCCTTTTCATTACCCGCCTGGCGCGAGCCCAGCATCACCTCGTGGCCCAAAGAAAGCAGCTTGGCGCCCAGCATCTGCCCTACATTGCCGGTACCTAAAATTCCGATTTTCATATGTTAATTGGTAAAGGTGAGAGTGAGAAATGAATTTGTTTGGTTGTACATGCAATTATTAATCGACCAAAAAAAGGCTATTCAGCCTCTTCCAGCGCCTGAATGGCGGTATAAGATTGTTGGGTAAGCATTTTGGCAGCTTCCACGCCAATTAGCTCGGAGTAGCGGGCATACAGGCTGCGCCAGGCGGCCTGCAATTGCGGCTGCAGGGCCTGCCCCTTCTCCGTGGCATGCACCTGCGTGGTGCGCCCGGTTACCTCGCGGCGCAGGTAGCCCTGGTGCTCCAGCTTTTCCACTAGCCTTGACACGGTAGAGGGCGTCAGCTTCATCAGCTCGCTGAGCTGGGACGGCTGAATGCCGGGCTGCCGGTTCACGTTCATCACCACAAACGCCAGGCTGGGAGCCAGCCCCGTGGTCCGGAATTCCTGATCGGCCAGTCCGGTTAACAGCCGGCCCAGCGCATTGGCCGCAAAAAACAGGCAGCCGCAGTAAGGGGAATTCTTTTTGTCGCTCATGATGGCTCAAAGGTAATGGATTTTTATAATTGTATGTACAAGCATTATTAAAAATAATATTTCATAATCCTGAATGAGCCTTTTCCGAAGGCTTAGCCTGTCAATTTGCCACAGAATCAGCCTCCGCCATACAAAAGGAACTACACTTGCTTATATTTGAAAATATGCCTCCCGCGTAGCTGCGTCCGAGGCATCCACCAAGTTATACCCCTATGAGTCCCCTTCCCAGTAGTACCTCGTCGGTACAAATTCAGCAGTTTTACGATAAAGGGCTTGCCCACGCCAGCTACGCTATCCGTAGCGGCCGCCAGGTAGCTATCATTGACCCGGCCCGCGACCCCCAACCCTACTATGATTTTGCCGACGAGCACGAGGCCCGGATTGTAGCCGTTATTGAGACGCATCCGCACGCTGATTTTGTATCCTCGCACCTGGAAATAGCCGAAGAAACCGGCGCTACTATTTACTGCAGCAAGCTGGTGCACGCCACCTACCCCCATCATTCGTTTGATGATGGCGACCGGATAGCGCTGGGCACCGTGGAGCTGCATGCCATGAACACCCCCGGTCACTCCCCGGACAGCATCAGCATTCTGCTGATAGACGATTTAGCCCAGACGCGGGCCGTTTTCACCGGCGATACGCTGTTTGTGGGTGACGTAGGCCGCCCCGATCTGCGCGAGGACGAATTGGTAGGCGGGCACCAGCGCGAGCAGCTGGCCGTCCAGCTCTACCACTCTACCCGCAACAAGCTCATGACGCTGCCGCCCACTACGCGCGTCTACCCGGCCCACGGCCCGGGCTCCCTGTGCGGCAAAACCACCAGCCCCGATCTGGACAGCACCATTGGCAAAGAGCTGAAAACCAACTACGCCCTGCAGCCCATGACGCAGGACGAGTTTGTGAAAGTGCTGCTGGAGGACCAGCCCTTTATGCCCAAGTATTTTGGGCACGATGTGATGCTGAACAAGCAGGGTGCGCTGCCCTTCGAGGACAGCATCCGGCGGGTGCCGCGCCCCCTCATGGACACACCCGTAGAGCCCGGCATTCTGATTATTGATACCCGCCCGGCGGCGGAGTTCCGGGCCGGCCACCTGCCCGGCGCCATTAACCTGATGGATGGCGGCAAGTTTGAAACCTGGCTGGGCTCCATTGTAGGTCCGCAGGAGCCGTTTTATCTGCTGGCCGATTCCCAGATTGCCCTGGACACCGTGATTCGGAAAGCCGCCAAAATCGGCTACGAAACCAACATCAAAGGCGCCCTGCTCACGCCCCACCAGCTGCCGGCCACCAGCCCCACCACCGATGTGGAGCACGTGCGCCAGCAGCCTCAGGATTTCACCATCGTAGACATCCGCAACCGCACCGAGGCCCAGCACCCTATTTTCGATAATGCCCTGCTGATTCCGCTGCCCGAGTTGCGCGAACGGGTGCGCGAAGTGCCGACCGATAAACCGATTCTGGTGCATTGCGCCGGGGGCTACCGCTCCGCAGCGGGTGCCAGCATTCTGGAAGCGGCCCTGCCCGGCGTGCCGGTTTATGACCTCGGCGAAGCTATTACCACCTTTCAGACGCAATCAGCGCACGTGTAAACAACTTTGCGCAGTGCAACTATCTGGCACGGCGCGTACTCTTAAAATGACCAGGGACTTGCGAGCCTCTGGTCATTTTTGTTTTCTATGGCACCCGGCGCCTTCACCTGCATTCCTATGAAGAAGATTTTCTACTGTTTGATTGGCTCCGCCTTTGCATTCACGGCCTGCGAGAAGGTCGATATTGCCAAGGATTCTCCCAAGTGTATAAAGCAAAAAGCCGTGGACCTGAAAGAGGCTCCTTGTGAGTCGGATGTTAACATTAAGGAGTACTTTTTTCAGGGGAAACTAGTCTATGTTCTCAACCCGGGTGATTGTATTGCTGATGGTAATGCTGAGGTGATAGATGGCAATTGCAATTCGCTCGGCTACCTGGGCGGATTCGGAGGAAACACCAAAATCAACGACGAGGACTTCAGTAAGGCCGAGTACAAGCGCACCATCTGGGAGAAATAAATAATAATCACAGACATAAATAGCCGCTCTTTTCATTAGCATCATCCTCCAATCCAAACCCGCCTGTCATCCTGAGCCCTTTGAAGGACCTTGTCCCGTCTGCACGAGTCGTTCCAACGATTGTCGTTCAGCTGGTAGAAGGTCCTTCGAAGGGCTCAGGATGACAGGCGGGTTTGAAAAATTGGCGAGTGATGCGCGTGGAGCTTCTATTTCTAATGTGTATTTCTACAAAAGAGCTTGTTTCGCTTATGACTGATACGCTGGCCGATAACACCGGAGCTTTCTTCTTACAGCCGGCAGAAGTATCTTCGTAGTTATGCGCGTACTACACACCGCCGACTGGCACCTGGGTCAACGCTTCATCAGCGGGCACGAACGCACCGATGAGCACCGCCACTTTCTGGACTGGCTGGTGCAGACCGTGCGCGAGCAGCAGGTGGAAGTGCTGATAGTGGCCGGTGATATTTTCGATACCGGTTCGCCCTCCAATCAGGCGCTGGAGCTGTATTACTCCTTTCTGCTGAATATGCGCGGCACCGGCTGCCGCGACATTGTGGTAGTGGGCGGCAACCACGACTCCCCCGCCACCCTCAACGCCCCTGCCCGCCTGCTGCGCCACCTGCGCGTGCACGTGGTAGGCTGCGTGCCCGACTGCTTCGAGGACCAGGTGCTGGTGCTGGATGAC
Source organism: Hymenobacter sp. DG25A (assembly GCF_001280305.1). Lineage (NCBI taxonomy): Bacteria > Pseudomonadati > Bacteroidota > Cytophagia > Cytophagales > Hymenobacteraceae > Hymenobacter > Hymenobacter erythromyxa. Next base: position 2,221,963 of record NZ_CP012623.1, read on the forward strand.
GCCCACGGCAAGCCCGGCCTGGTGGTGTGCGCCATTCCCTTTCTCCGCGACCGGGACGTGCGCCTTTCCGTGCCCGGCGAAACCGCCGAGGAGCGCGAAGCCCGCATCAAGCAAGGCATAGCCGACCACTACTCCCGCTGCGCCGAGATAGAGCAGGTATGGCAGCTCAAAGACCTGGGCCTGCCCATTATTGCCACCGGCCACCTCTACGCCGCCGGCGCCGCCCCTTCCGATTCTGAGCGAACCATTCATGTGGGCAACCTGGGCCAGGTTACCGCTGACCACTTCCCCGATATTTTCGATTACGTGGCCCTAGGCCACATTCACCGGCCGCAGCGCGTGGGCGGGCGGGAGCATATCCGCTACTCCGGCTCCCCTATTCCGCTTTCTTTTTCCGAGGTAGACCACCCAAAGGAAGTCTTGCTGCTGGATTTTAAGGCCGGCTGCCTGGCTGAGCTGCAGAGCCTGCTGGTACCGGGTGCCCGGCGGCTGGTGCGCTTCCACGGCACCCTGCAGGAAGTCACCCAAAGCCTCACCACTTACGATAATACCGGCTACCACCTCCCCGCCTGGGCCGATGTGCAGGTGCACTCCGAACTCACCCAGCTGGAAGTAGCCGATGCTCTGCTCAAAGTAATTCAGGAGTTGGACCGGCAGCAGTTGGAAGTACTGGCCCGCCGCCACTTCCGTTTGGTGAAACTCCGCGCCCTCGGCGAGGGAGAAGAAACCGATGCGCCCCTCACCCGCAGCCTCCACGATTTTACGGAGCGCGAAGTATTTGAGCAGCGCCTGGCCGCCGAGCCGGAGGACAGCCGCGCCGACCTGCTGCGCACGTTTGATGAGCTGCTGGAACGCATGTAAAGAAAAAGGCCACTGAAATTCAGTGGCCTTTTTTTATGCAGACTCTTTAATAATTAGATGGCTGCTGTGCTTTCAAGAAACCAACAACGGCTACTTGCCCTTTACATAAAACGGAATGTTGGCGGTGGCTACGTTGTCGTGCCCATCATAGGTGTAGATGAACAGGCGGTAGGCGCCTTCCTTATCGGGGGCTTTGAGTTTGATTTTGGCTTTGGCATTCGCCGGAATCAGCCCTGCAATGGGTGCCGGGCGGCTTTCTTGGTCGCCGCCGGATTTCAGGTCGGTGCTTTCCGGGAGCAGCTCCCAGCGGTAGGTCAGCCGGTCTTTATCGGGGTCGGTGACGGAGACGATGGCGGGGTAGCGCTTGCCGGGCTGCAGGTACACGCTATCCGTGGCCTGCTGGCCATTCAGGCGGAAACCCGCCAGGTGCGGGGCGCGGTTTTCGGGCCACTGGCCGCTCCACAGGTACTGCATCACATCCACCACTTCCGACTCCTTCCCATCCTCCGTGAAGATGCCGTACCAAGTGGGCGTGCGCTCCTGCTTCTGGCCCCACAGAAACACGTAGGTGCCCAGGCATTGGGTTTTGTCCTTGGCAACCGAGGCCTCGTAGCGACTCTGGTACACGGCGGCTTTCTGGCTGCTGGTTTCCTCTACCGAGGCTTTCCAGGGCGTCACGGGGCTTTCCCAGTGGCCGGTGGGCCCCCACTCGGCTACCACGTACGGCCCCGTCCAGCCGGTGGTGCGCACCTGCTGCGGAATGGCCGCCAGCCCGGCGTAAGTATTAATGCTGAGGATATCCACGGCCGGGCACTTCGCCTTGATCAGGTCAACCTCCTTTTGATTGAGGCCCGCCAGCACGGTGCTGGTGGGGTGGTTGGGGTCCACTTCGTGGATCATCTGGGCAATCTGCTGCACAGCATCCCACACTTTGGGGTTGGTGTACTCCAGGTTCAGCTCGTTGCCGATGCCCCAGAACAGCACGGCGGGGTTGTCCTTGTACTTGAGCACTTCGGCGCGCACCTTTTGCAGCTGCTCGGCCACGGCCTGCGGGTTGTTGTAGTCGAAGCCGTGCCGCTCCCGGGCCACGTCCAGGCCCAGCATCACGGTCAGGCCGTTTTTGTTGGCTTCGGCCAGTGTTACATCGGCGCCCTCGGTGCTCCAGGTACGAATGGAGTTGCCGCCGTAGGCTTTCACGCGCTCCGGGAACTGCCCGCCGCCCGCGCCTTTGATGAAGTATGGCTGGCCACCCCGCAGCAGCTCGTAGCGGCCATCGGTCTGTTTTACTTCGACTTTAACCGGGCCGCTTTGGGCATAGGCAGTGGTGCTGAGAGCCAGCAATGGGAGCAGAAAACGCAGATTTACGGACAAAATATGAGGAGTAAGGAGGCAGAAGGGGGTACCAAATCTAACGCAGAAAACGCACGTTACGCTGCTTCCCTACCCTCAAAATATGCGCGGCTCCGGGGTAGGCCACCTATTTATGCAACCCGACTCCTGATTTACAGCCTTTTGAAACTAACCCCAATGGCGCTGTCTGCGTTATTATAGCCTACACCATATCCCTTGTCAATCATGAGCATATTTGGTTCTGACCGCCCCAGCGGCACTATGGGTGGCCTGCTTTCAGGCCTGTTTGGGGGTCGCAAGACCGTTTACCCTACTACTGGCACCTATGACACCGCCGGCCGGTCTGGCGGTGCTGGCCGTAAGCTCGTCACCGGCGCGCTGCTGGCGGCCGGCGCGGCGTATCTCTATAATCGGAATAAAAATAAGAGCGGCGCAACTCCTGGGTTTTTGCCTAACCACTAGACTTTAAGTCATTAAGTAGTAAGCCTCAGTAATCCAACTTAAAAAAGGATTACTGAGGCTTTTGTATGAATGCTTGTGCGCTATATATTCTACCCCACTACCAATTGAATATTTAACGTGGGTACAATGAGGTTATCGAATCGAATTTAGTTTAGAGAGGATTATAATAAAAATAATTAGCAAAGAGCAACAGATAGGACTACTGCCCTTTCTACCTTACTCCTATATACCGCTCCTTAGTATCCTCACTTTCATGATAGATAATATCTCCATTATCAACTACAATGAATGCGCCTAAATTCCTGCCTAATATTTCTGTCAGAGTTTCTTTTATGGGCATCCATCTCCCATCTAAATGAGCACTTTCGTGTATTATATAGCATTCTTTAGATGTGGTTAAAGCACCTATATTCTCTAGTACATAGTCAGTAGATTGAGAGCCAGCCGGTATTTTCTTGCAATACCGCAAATCTAGATTATCAATAAAGTGCGCTAGCTCTCCAAAGCCATAACTACCATTCGAATTTGGCTTTTTAGTTTTAGCCAAATATCTAGCTTGTCTGTGCTTTACAACGAAATTTCTTATTACTCGCTCTACTATTTCTGATTCAGGCAACCGATTGGCATTCGTTTTAACTTTCATAACCAGGCAAAGCAATTTAAGACGCTTAATTTCCTACCTATGTCTATTGCTTCCCCGCCATCGTAAACACCAACTCCCCGCCATTCAGAATATCCTGATGATTGAGGAAAGGCCGCGTCAGCTTCTGGCCATTTAGTCGGGCTTCCTTTACATACACGTTTTTGTCGCTCTGGTTTTTGACGGTGATGCGGAAGGTTTTGCCGTTTTCCAGCCGGAGCGTGGCGCCGTGGATGGCGGGGCTGCCGAGGGCGTATTCTGGCGAGCCGGGCGCTACGGGGTAGAAGCCCAGCGCCGAGAAGACGTACCACGCCGACATCTGCCCGCAGTCGTCGTTGCCGCCGAGGCCGTCGGGCGTGGGGCGGTACATTTTGGGCAGAATCATGCGCACGCGGGCCTGGGTTTTCCACGGCTGGTTGGTCCAGTTGTAGAGATAGGCGGCGTGGTGGGCGGGCTCATTGCCGTGCACGTAGTTCCCGATGATACCGTCGCGGGTGATGTCCTCGGTTTCGGCGAAAAACTTATCCGGCAGGTGCATGGTGAACAGCGAGTCCAGATGCTCCGTGAAGCGGGCATTGCCACCCATTTTGGCGATAAGCGCGGCGGGGTCCTGAGGCACGTAGAGGCTGTAGTTCCAGGCATTGCCCTCAATGAAGCCTTGGTTGTGGGTGCTCAGCACATCGAAGTCTTTACGAAAGGAACCATCGGAAAGGCGCGGGCGCATAAAGCCGATGCGCTGGTCGTACACGTTCTGCCAGTTCTGGGCGCGCTTGCTGAATTCCTGCTCAATATCCGGGCGGCCGAGCTTTTTGGCGGCCTGGGCAATGCACCAGTCGTCGTAGGCGTATTCCAGAGTTTTGGAGACGGAGGAGTTGCTTTTGTCCTCGGGCACGTAGCCCAGGCGCAGGTACTCGCCTATGCCGTCGTACCATTGCTGGCGGGCGGTAGTCACGCAGGCGTCCAGGGCCTGGTTGGCATCGAAGGGCGCGTTACCTTTCACAATGGCATCGGCAATAACGGGCACCGCGTGGTAGCCAATCATGCACCAGTTTTCGTTGGCGTGGTGGCTCCACACGGGCAGCATATGCTCGGCGCTCTGCCCAAAGTGCGCCAGCATAGATTGAATCATGTCGGCGTTGCGCTTGGGCTGCAGCACGTTGAACAACGGGTGCAGGGCGCGGTAGGTATCCCAGAGCGAGAAGGTGGTGTAGTTGGTGAAGCCTTCGGCTTTGTGAATGTTCTGGTCGAGGCCGCGGTACTGGCCATCCACGTCCTGGTAGGTAGTGGGGCTGAGGAAGGCGTGGTACAGGGCCGTGTAGAAGTTGTCCTTGTCCACCCGTTTCGGCGACTCAATTGTGACCTTGCTTAGCTCCTGCTGCCACTGCGCCTGGCCCTGGCGCTTCACCTGCTCAAAATCCCAGCCCGGCAGCTCGGCGCGCAGGTTGCGCAGCGCCCCTTCGGTACTTACCCCGGATAAGGCCATTTTCAGCTTGATCTTCTCCCCTGCCTGGGTCTGAAAATCGAAGTATAGGCGCAGCTGCTCGCCGGCCTGCTCCGGGAAGTTATGCGCCTGATCGAAACGACCCCAGAAGCCACGGTAGGCCTGCTTTTTGGCGTAGTTGCGGGCGCCGTACTGGCGGAAGGGCTTGGAGAACTGCAGAGCGAAATACTCGGTGCGCGTGCGGGCCCAGCCGTTGGTCTGGCGGTAGCCGGTTACCAAGGAGTCGTTTTCCACGCGCACAAACGTCCAGACGTTTTTATCGGGGTAGTTGTAGATGCCAGCCGTTAGGTCGAGGAGGATGTGGGCGTCGTCGGCCTTCGGGAAGGTGTACTGGTGAAAGCCGACGCGGGTGGTGGCCGTCAGCTCGGCCAGGATGTTGTGGTCATCGAGCTTCACCTTGTAGTAGGCCGGCTCCGCTACTTCATTCTGGTGCGAAAACCGGGAGCGGAAGCCACTTTCGGGCTTATCGGCGGTGCCGGGGTTGAGCTGCAGCGGCCCGGTGGTGGGCATAATCAGGAAGTCGCCCAGATCGGAGTGGCCGGTGCCGCTGAAGTGCGTGTGGCTGAACCCGACGATGGTTTTATCCTCGTACTGGTAGCCGGCGCAGTACTCGTACACCTTGGGGTTGTACTTGCCGTTCTGCTCGTAGCTGATGGTATCGGTATCGGGCGAGAGCTGCACCATGCCAAACGGCACCGTAGCCCCCGGAAACGTGTGCCCCATCCGCTGCGTGCCCACTATGGGGTGCGCGTATTGCACGAGGTTTTCGTCGGGCCTGGCTTTTTGGGCGAAGGTGGGGAAGGATGCGAGGAGGAGCGCGGCGATGGAAAGGCGGTTCATCAGCTTCGGTGGTAGCGTTGAAGCTGGGAAGGTAATACCAAGTCCCTTTACTGCGTAGGTTTTATGGCCGTATTGGGATATCCATATCTCTCCCACTTACCATCTTGCAGTACTTCCAGCGCCAACTTTCTTTGCTGTCCTTCTACAAAGACGCACCTGGTTTCGTTGGCAGCAAACAAGGCAGAAACATCCTTCACTTCCTGAAGAATTTCATCTTTGGTTTCTCTCCCATAAAACTCAATATGCTCAATGGGATATTTCAATTGATCTTCTTTAACGGACACAAATATGTATTGCCCATCTTTTAAGAGGTCAATAGCAATTGTATGGGTGTTCTTATTTAACTGGAAAGAGAATAAATTCTGAGTTTCGGTAAAAGGAATATTCAGCTCTTTCGCCAGAGCTTCTGCATCCATTACATGGATTGTGTTTTGCAACGCTTTAATGCCCATAACTCACCACCCGCGTTACTTTCCACTGCCCATCCTTTAGCCGCCACACCATCATATTCTTAAAAGTGCCACAGTCGTCTTTGCCATTTTCCACGTGGCAGAAACGGTGCTGGTAAGTTTCCACGGCGCCGTAGCCGTTGATGGGGTACACTTCCAGCGTGCCCGGTACCAGCTGGCGGTTCAGGCCAGTGGTTTTGTTCTGGGCGAACATATTTCGGAAGCCCTGCATGGTTTGCTGAAAGTTGGCCAATCCGCCCTTATCGTGGTAAAACTCTAGGTCTTCGGCAAAGAAGGTTTGCAGCTTCTCTACATCGTGCTGGTTGAACGCCACGAACATGGCGCTATCCTGCTGGGCAATGGTGCGGTACAATTGCGCATCGACTGGCTTGTACGCCCCTGCTGCAGCTGGAGTGGTGGGTTTTACCGTGGCGCAAGCGCTCAGGCTGGCCAAACTTATCAATAGCGCATACCAATTTTTCATACCTCATTTCTTTTGCGTCATGCTGAGCGCAGTCGAAGCATGACGCTAGTGTAGTAAACCCAACGAAGTGAGCGAGATGCTTCGGCTGCGCTCAGCATGACGTTCAATTAGGTTTAAATAGGCTGCCCTACTTCTTCTCCTGCGAAAACGAATACGGCGCGTCCTCAGCTTTCGTACTACGCGTTGTATTCGGCTTATCTCCCATATCAAAATCCACTGTTGCCCCCTGCATCAGCGCCTCGTGGCTGAGCCAGTTGTGGGTGTAGGGCTGGCCGTTGAGGCGCACAGCCTGCACGTAGCGGTTGGCGGCGCTGTTGGCGGGGGCGTTCAGCACGATAGTCTTGCCGTTGGCGAGGTGCAGGGTGGTTTTCGGGAAGAGCGGGGCGCCCAGCACGTATTGGTCGGTGGCGGGGCACACGGGGTAGAAACCCAGAGCCGAGAAGACGTACCAGGCCGAGGTCTGGCCGTTGTCTTCGTCGCCGCAGTAGCCATCGGGGGTGGGCAGGTAGAGGCGGTTGAGGGTTTCGCGGGCCCAATACTGGGTTTTCCAGGGCTGACCGGCGTAGGCGTAGAGGTACACCATATGCTGAATGGGCTGGTTGCCGTGAGCATAGTTGCCCATGCCCGCAATCTGCATTTCCCGGATTTCATGAATCACGGAGCCGTAGTACGAGGCATCGAACACCGGCGCCAGGGTAAACACCGTGTCCAGCGCCGCCACAAAGGGCTTGGGGCCGCCCATGAGCGTCATCAGCCCGTGCACATCATGGAAAACCGACCAGGTGTAGTGCCAACTGTTGCCCTCCGTGAAGGCGTCGCCCCACTTAAAGGGGTTGAAGGGCGACTGGAACGTGCCGTTCTGGTTGCGGCCGCGCATCAGGCGGGTTTCTTTGTCGAAGAGGTTGCGGTAGTTCTGGCTGCGCTTCTGGTAGAGCGCCACTTCCTTTTTGGGCCGACCCAGCGCCTTCCCGAGTTGGGCAATGGCAAAGTCATCGTAGGCGTATTCCAGGGTGCGGGCCGCGCTTTCGTTGATTTTGACGTCGTAGGGCACGTAGCCGAGCTTGTTGTAGTAGCTGGCGCCGGCGCGGCCCACGGCCTCCAGCGGGCCTTGGGCGTTGGCGCCTTTCAGCATGGCTTCATAGAGCGTGTTGATATCGTAGCCGCGTACGCCTTTCAGGTAGGCATCGGCTACCACGGAGGCCGAGTTGTTGCCTACCATAATGTCGCGGTAGCCGGGGCTGGCCCACTCCGGCAGCCAGCCGCCTTCCTTGTAGGTGTTCACAAGGCCCGCCTGAATCTGGCTGTTCACATCGGGGTACAGCAGGTTCAGGAAGGGAAACAAGGCCCGGAAGGTGTCCCAGAAACCGGTATCGGTGTAGAGGTAGCCGGGCAGCACCTGGCCGTTGTAGGGCGAGTAATGCACGGGCTGACCAGCGGCATCCAGCTCGTAAAACTTGCGGGGAAACAGAAGGGAGCGGTACAGGCAGGAATAGAAGGTGCGCTGCTGGGCATCGGTGCCGCCTTCCACCTGCACCCGGCCCAGCTGCTCGTTCCAGGCCGCTTTGCCCTGCTGCTTCACCGTCTCAAAGTCGTTGGTGCCGATTTCCTGCAGGTTGCGCTCGGCCTGCTCGGGGCTGATAAACGAGGAAGCAACCCGCGCCTGCACCTGCTCGCCCTTGCGGGTTTTAAAGCCCACCACGGCCCCGGTGTGGCCGCCGGTAGCTTCCAGCGGCTGCCCGTAGAGCACTTTATCCAGGTAAATAGTGGTGCTGCTGAACTCGTGGTCGAACTCGATGATGAAGTAGTTCTTGAAGTTCTGCGGCGCGCCACCGCTGTTGCGGGTAGTGTAGCCAATAATGCGGCGCTGCTGGGGTTGCACCTGCACGTGGGAGCCACGGTCCAGGGCATCGAGCACCACGTAGGCGCTGTCGGTTTTTGGGAAGGTGAAGCGGAAGCGGGCGGCGCGTTCGGTGGGCGTCAGCTCGGTGGTAATGTCGTAGTCGGCAAGGTACACGCGGTAGTAGTAGGGCGTAACTACCTCGGCCTTATGCGAAAACCAGCTGGCCCGCTCCTCTTCCTCAAAGCGCAGCGCCCCGGTGATAGGCATGAGGGCAAACTGCCCGTAGTCGTTCATCCACGGCGAAGGCTGGTGCGTTTGCTTGAAGCCTTTGATCTTATCGGCCGAATACTGGTAGGCCCAGCCGCTGCCCATCTTGCCCGTTTGCGGCAGCCAGAAGTTCATGCCCCAGGGCCGCGCAATGGCTGGATAGGTGTTGCCATTGGAAAGACTGGGCTTGGAGTCGGTGCCCATCAGCGGGTTCACCAGGTCGGCCAGGTCGGGGGCTTGAGCTTGGGCGAAGAGTGGGAGGAACGCGAGGAGAAAGACAGATAGAAGTCGATTCATCAGCTTCAGGGTAGCATTGAAGCCGGGAAGTTAGAATATGCCCCGATTATCGCACGATTTACTTAGCAGTATATCCGCCCCTGCTTAATCCGCTCCAACAACATATCATCTTACTTTTTACTCAACCAAGCCAGCCAGTCATCGGCCACCTTATCCCAATTAAACACCTCATAATTCGGTTGGCCGTTGGGCAGCACTGGGAAATAATTATGCTCGGTGCCGATGTAGGGCAGGAAGGTCGCGTTAGTCTTATGGCTCCGAATAAAATCGACCCGTAGTAAATCCACATAAGGCGCGCACCAGTCTTTGGTGCCGTAGGAAATAAGGGTCGGTATCCGCAGCTTCTGTAAGTATTCCTGCGGCGGAATAGAAAAGCTGTAAGTGGCCAGATGCGTATCCCCCTGCGAGGCGTTCAAATCTTGAGGAGTGTTGACCACTGTCTGCCAATCAGCCAAGGAAGCTTCTCCGGTGCGGCTGCTGTCGGTTTCCACGGCGCGGTCCTGCGCAATGATGTTGAGGATTCGGCCACTGGGGTTACCACCGGAATAAATCAGGTGCGTAATCGGATGAAAGTTCTGGGCCATTTTGGCCGCCACGGTACTGCCTTCCGAATGACCGGCTACCACCAGCCGCTGTTTGGCAACCCAGGGTTGCCGCCGCAAAAAGCGCAGCACCGCAATGTTCCGTTTTACATAGTAAGTCAGATGATTGCGCCGGGAGTAAGCAGCCGGGAAACTACCGTTGGGCTCTACGTACGTGAAGTTGCGCCCCAGCTTACTTTTCTGCCCGATTAAAGGCACGTAGGGCTTGCCGATGATAGCCAGATGATACTGCCGCAGGAGGCTATCCGGCTTAAAGGGGAACACGCCATATACGTGGCCGTCATCGGCCAGCTTAAGGAGCGGCTGCGGCAGGCTTCCCTGGCAAAACAAGAATAGCGGCTTGGGCACCTGCTCTTCCACTGCGCGGGATTTGATGAGAATGTCGACGGTGTCGCCCTGAAAAACTGTTCGCAAATGCCGAAATCCATAATCGGCGGCGGTTTTCTGCTGTCCCAATGCGCCCACCGGTAGCAGGACCAGCCAGAGCCAATAGTATAACTTCATGGAGTATAGTTTCTATAAATGGGCGGCCAGTCGGCCAGACCCGGCCCCAAATGTAGTTTGCCTTTTTTCCCGATGCCGAAACGCCCGCTTCGGCGTAACTTCGTGTGCTGTGTGCCCGGCGGCTTATGAGCCGCTTACCGCTATTTTCTTCTGCTTTTTCCCGGCTTCTCCCCTGCCCGGTTTGCCCTATGAAAATTCTCCGCGTCCGCTTTTATAATCTGAACTCCCTGCGCGGGGAGCACACCGTTGATTTTAGCCAGACGCCGCTGGTAGATGCGGGCCTGTTTGCCATTACCGGCCCCACCGGCGCGGGCAAAACCACCATTCTCGATGCCATTACCCTGGCCCTCTACGGCCAGGTGCCCCGCCACGAAACCAGCGGCCCAGAGCACGTCATGAGCCACGGCACCGGCGAAAGCTGGGCCGAAGTGGAGTTCGAAGTAAACGACCAGCAATACCGCTCCAAGTGGGGCCAGTACCGCGCCCGCCGGAAGCCGGAAGGCAACCTCCAGGATTCCAAAATGGAGCTCAGCGAGCGGAAAGTAGCGGAGGATGGCACGGAAACCTGGGTGTTTCTGGAAACCTATAAATCGAAGGTTCCGGCAAAAGTGGCCGAGCTGAGCGGGCTGGAGTACAAGCAGTTCCTGCGCTCCGTGCTGCTGGCCCAGGGCGACTTTACCCGCTTTCTGAAAGCCCCGGCCGGGGAGCGGGCCCAGCTGCTGGAGAAAATCACCGACACCCGGAAGTATTCCGACATCTCGCGGGCCGCGTTTGAGCGCGCCAAGCAGGAAACCCAGCAGGTGGAGCAGCTGCGCGCCGGCCTGACGGGTTTGGTGCTGCTCTCGCCGGAAGAAGTGTCGTTTCTGGAAACCGAAATTCAGGAGCTGACCACCCAACTGAGTACCGCCACGGCGGCCCAGGAACAGCTGCGCGAGGCCCGGCAGTGGCAGCTGCGCCTGCGGGAATTGCGCCAGAAACAGCAAGCCACGCAGGAACAGCAGCAACGGCTGGCAGCACAGTCAGAAGCGCTGGCCCCGTTGCGGCAGCGGCTGGCCGGGCACCAGCAGGCGGCCCCTTTTGCTACTGATTTTGCTTTGTTACGGCAGGCCGAAGAGCTGGTAGCCCGTCTGCGCCGGGAGGCCGGGCAGCTGCAGGAGCAGCTCCCGCAGCTGGAAGAGCGCCGCGCCGCGGCAGAGGCGGCCCGCACCGCAGCCCACCAGGCATATGAACAGGCCGCGGGCAACCGGGACCAGCAGGAACCAAAGCTGCGTGCCGCCGAACAGTTGGACCTGCTGCTCTCCGAAGCCCGGCAGCGCCTTGCAACCGGCAAGCAGGAATATCAGGAGCGCAATGCCCTCTGGAAAGAGCAGAACCGCGAAGCCACTCACGCTGCCGAACAAACCAGGCAGCACCAGCACCAAGCCCATGAGCTGCGCGACTGGCTCACGCGCCATACCGTGCTAAGCGGCACGGCGGAAGCCCTGGCCCCGCTCAGCGGCTTTCTGCACGACTGGCAGCACGTGCAGGCCGAAATAGCAGAGCTGGAGCACCAGGTAAAAACGCGGCAGCAGCTATGGGCTACGGCCACCGCCACCCAGGCCAGCAGCGCGCAGCAGCTGCAGGAGGTGGAAACGCAGCTCAGCATCCTTGCCACGCAGTACGCTACCGCCACCGCCGCCCGCCACGACTGGCGGCACCAGCTCACGCACCACGTGGCCCGGCTGCACCGCGAAGAACAGGCCCTGGAAAGCAGCGTGCAGGATTTGCGCCGCCTCACGCAGGCGCATCAGCTCATTCTTACCCACGAAGAAGCCCGACAGCAACTAACACCAGGCGAGCCGTGCCCCTTGTGCGGCGCGAAGGAGCATCCGTTTACGGCAGGCCTGCTGGGCGTAAGTCACGATTCGGTGCAGCAGGACCGCCAGCGGGAACAGGAGCTGACCCAGCAGACGGTGGATCTGAAAGGGCGCATCAACCGCCTTACTTCCATCAGTGGCTTGTTGGAAACCGATGCAACCCTGCTTACGCCGGAAACCACGGTAGTGCGGTGGCTTTCGGTGGAGGAAGAAACCTCTATCCCCGGCACCGTGCGCGCCTTGGTGCAGGAGCTGCGCGCCCTGGAACAGCAGCAGCAGCAGGCCCAGCTTACTCAAACCAAAGCCCAGGCCGACCGCCACAACGCCCAACAGCAGCAGCAGCAGCTGGGCGCGGAGTTGGCAGGCCTCACGCTGCGGCTGAATGATTCCCGGGAGCAGGCACCCAAAATCCGGGAAATGATTGTCAGCCTGCTTTCTGCTTTTGGGCTGGAGTTTTCGGGCGAAAATGGCCCGGCTCTGGTCCAGCGTTTGGAAAGCGTAGGGGCTGAATTCCGCCAGAAGCAACAGGAAGCGGAAAAGCTGGAGCGCGAGCTACTGCTGACCCAGCAGCGCGCCGAAACCGCTCAGAAGCACCGCGACGAGTTGCAGCAGGAATTAAATCAGCGCCGCGAAAAGCTGCAGCTGGACCATGAAGCCATGCAGCGCCAGGAGCAGCAGCGCCGGGAGCTGCTCTCCGAAGACGATGTGGCCCGCGCCCGCCAGCGCCTGGAAGACGCCCTGCGCACCGCCGACCTGCACCGCCAGCAGGCCGAGCAGCAGTTTCAGCAGCACGAAACCGCTCTGACCGTAGCCGTGGACAAGCGGCGCCAGCGGGAGCTGGACGTAGAGCACCAGCAGCAGGCCCACGAAGAACGCCACGCGGCGCTTACGGCAGGCCTCACCGCCGCCGGCCTCTCCCCCAACCCCGCCGACCTGCTGCCGCTGCTCCTGCCCGAACCGGAAGCCGCCAGCCTGCAGAACCAGTTGCGCCGCCACGAGCAGGACGTAGCACTGGCCGAACAAACCGCCCAGGAAACCGCCCGGCAGCTGCAGCAGGAAGAAGCCCGTGCCCTCACGCCGGAGCCCTTAGAGCGCATCGAAGAGCTTTTGACTACCCACAACCAGCATCTGGCCACGCTCAACCAGCAGCTGGGCCAGCGACAGGAACGGCTGGGAAGCCATCAGGCGGGCCTGGAACGGCACGCCGCCCTGGCGGCGGAGCTGGAAAAGCAGCAGCAGGAAGCCCGCCGCTGGCGGCAACTGGCGGAGCTCATCGGCTCGGCCGATGGCAAGAAGTTCAGCGAGTTTGCTCAGGGCCTCACCCTGGCCCGCCTCATCGACCTAGCCAACCGCCACCTGCACCGCTTCATCGACCGGTACCGCATCCTGCGCAACCCCGAGCAGCATCTGGACCTGCTGATTCAGGACGAATACCAGGCCGGTTCGGCGCGCTCCATGAATTCGCTGTCGGGTGGGGAAAGTTTTCTGGTGAGTCTGGCACTGGCGCTGGGCCTCTCGGAGTTGGCGGGCCGCAAAACCCAGATTGACACCCTGTTTATTGACGAAGGCTTCGGTACGCTGGACCCCGACACGCTGGACGTGGCACTTTCGGCCCTAGAAATGCTGCAGGGCACGGGCAAAACCATCGGTATCATCTCCCACGTGGAGGCCCTGAAGGAGCGCGTCACCACGCAAATCAACGTGCGGAAGGGTGCAGGCGGGTTCAGCTCTTTGCAGGTGCTGGGCTTTGGGGAGGAAGTTTAGGCCGATTCACTCGCCGCCCGGATTTCCGCCCACGTCCAGTCTCGCTTCGGCATGATACCGGCGTAGCCGGCCCTAAAAAACGCTACTACTTCCGCTTCCAGCTGCGCGGGCATGATGGCCGAGGCGTAGATAGGCCGCTGGTCGGGGTCGGCGTAGCGCTGGGCTTTGGTGAGGCCTTTGCCGCTCAGGCGCAACAGCGGGCCGGTGTCGGTGATCCCGTCAAAGGTCCAGCGGCGCGGCGCGGCTTCCAGGGCGTTGAGGCGCGCGGCCAGCGCATCCAGCCGCAGGCGCGGCAGCGTGGGGCGGCTGGCCAGGTCAATCCAGGTAGTGTATTTGTACTCGAATTCGTAGCGCTGCCCATCGTAGAGGCACAGCACCATATCGGTGCCGGCAGTAGGGCCAAACAGGGCGTAATACGGCAGCGGCTCCGGCGTACGCACCACCGTTAGCCCGATTTCCGGGTAGCGCGTGAGCTGGGTGGCCGGGCTTTGCATCACGGCTACCGCCTGCTTTACCCGCGTGTACTCCGGCTGCCAGGCAGCCCGGCCGCCTGCCGGGTTATCCAGCATATCAGCGAAGCGGGGCAAGAACCACTCAAATTTCTCCGCCGAAGCCTCATCCTCCCGCCGACGGCGGGCCGGGGCGCCGAAGGGCTCGTAGAACCGGGCTTTTTCTTCCGCATTCAGCCAGCACACCAGTTGCAGGGCGTGGTCGGCCAATGGGTCCTGCCAGTTGATTTCGCGGAAGTCGCCCAGCGTAGCTACCAGCCGGAGCAGGTGCTCGTGCTGCAGGGCCAGCACTGGGTTCAGCAAGGCCCACACGCCCACAAAGCCATCCACATCGAAATGATTGGCGGTTACGGCCAGTGCCTGCAGCCCTGCGGTTTCCGGGGCGTGCAGGGCCCGCAGCACGGAGCCCGCACTGGTATCATCGCGCAGGGCGGCCGGAGTGGCGGCCCCGCGCCAGTGCGCCAGCGTAAGCACGGCACCTAAGCCTACGCTATCCACTACAATAGCAGGCTGCCGGCAGAGTTGCGCAAAAGGCACGAAAGTGCGGCTCATAGTAAATGGGTTGGGCGGAAGCGCCGGTGGCGGCGAAGCTACAACTGCCTTTTTCAATAGTTACTGTGGGTCACAGGGGCCGCGCGGCACTCTGGTTATACTCTCAGCGGCAGGAAGTAGGACTTTTGCAGAAATCAGACAAAAATAGCCAGGATCCAACTTAGCCTGATTTCGGAAAATCCCTCCTGCTTATCAGGCAAACAGCAAAACCCAGGCAGATTATCAGGCTGGTAGCAAGTATTACAGAATTATTAGCATGTCAAAAAAATTCCATTGAAATCATTGTGAATTACTGACTTGGCTTTTTATATTTGGTTGCCCAGAGTATGTATCTGCTTCGCAACTGCATAGTCTAGCCAGTTTTTAATTGCTTGTCCCGCCGCTCCTGTTCGTCACACTCTTATCTATTTGCACCATGCAAACTTCTACGCGTAACAATTCATCATCCTTAACCCGCGTGCTGCGTCTAGCAGGCTTGCTGCTGATGCTGCTGGCCTTCCGCGCCACCACCACCCAGGCGCAGACCTGGATGGTTTCTACGGACGCCTACATTAAGCTGGGCGTTATGGATAAATATGGGCAGCTAGGCACCTATACCGCTAAGTTTATTGTGACCAACGAGGATGGCAAGCAGTACATCCTAGTGAAAGAAATCGAAAAAGGCCAGAACGGGGCGGACGTTATGTATCCGGCTGACCCCAGCAACGGTGACTACTTTAAATCAGAAGCCAATGAGGCGGCCCGTACTACTCCTGGTCGCTATACCTGGGAGTGCCAGGTTTCCGGCAAGCGTGTAGTAAGTGGCCGGTTTGAGTTTCCGACCACCTCCAATGATGTAACCGTTATTGAGAAGAAGGGCCGGTAGGTTTTTCAGAATTCCCGTATAAAGCGTCTGGAGCACAAGTGCTCCAGACGCTTTTTTTGTGCCTGCTGCCCACCGCGCGGCCAGCACTCCACGTCTTCCTTTTAAAGAGTTGCCGCCATGCCTAAGAAATCATTTTCCGAACTCATTAATAGCCCCGGCATGCCGGTACTGGTCGATTTTTATGCGGATTGGTGCGGGCCGTGCAAAACCATGGCGCCCATTCTGCAGCAGGTAGCGGCCCAGCACCAGGGCAAGCTGAAGGTGATAAAAGTGGATGTAGACCGCAACCAGGCGGCCGCCCAGCAGTTCCGGGTGCAGAGTATTCCTACTCTGATTCTGTTTCACAAAGGACAGCCGGTTTGGCGGCAGGCGGGCGTAGTGCCCGCGCAGCAACTGGCGCAGGTAGTTCAGCCCTACATGCAGGCCGGTTAAATCTGAAAACAATTGAGTGCCCGGCAGCATTTCACTGAGAACTCCCAGAGGTAAGGCCTTTCGGCTACCTTTGCGGTGCTTTGTGATATACCGTGCTGCTGATGCCTCTTTCCGTGTTTCGATGTTTAATGGTGGCCTGCGGGTTTTGGCTGCTTCCCTATTTTGTGCTGGCCCAGCAACGCACCTACACGCTGCAAGGCAAGGTGCTGAGCAACGCCGAAACCCTGCCCGGCGCTTCCGTAGCCGTGCCGGCGCTGAATACCGGCGTAACGGCCGATGCCAACGGAAAGTACGTGCTGGTGCTGCCGGCCGGCCGCCACGAGCTGGTGGTTTCGTTTATCGGCTACCAGACCCTGACGCGCACCGTGAATCTGCGGGCCGATCAGCAGCTGAATCTGCAGCTGGCCTTGGCCGGCAATGAGCTGGGCGAGGTGATAGTAGAGTCATCGGGCACCTTGGAGCAAAAGCTGCAAACCACCCAGATGAGCGTGGAGCGCCTCACGGCCAAGGAAGCCAAGCTGCTGCCGGCCCTGTTTGGCGAGGTAGACATTCTGAAAACCCTGCAGCTGAAGCCCGGCGTGCAAAATGGTGGCGAAGGCACCTCCGGCCTGTTTGTGCGCGGCGGCTCCCCCGATCAGAACCTGGTGCTGCTGGATGATGCGGTGGTGTACAACCCCAACCATCTTTTCGGGCTGTTTTCGGTGTTTAATTCCGATGCGGTGCAGAGCGTGGATCTGTACAAAGGCGGCTTTCCGGCCCAGTACGGCGGGCGGCTTTCCTCCGTGGTGGATGTAAAGCTGCGCGAGGGTAACAACCAGAAGCCCAGCGTAACAGGCGGCCTGGGGTTGATTTCCTCCCGGCTAACGGTGGAGGCGCCCATCGTGAAAAACAAAGGGGCCTTTCTGCTCTCTGGCCGGCGCACGTACTTCGACGTCTTCACGCGCCAGATCAACAAAGCCAACGTAGACGACCCCGACTTCAACCCTATTCCCGACTATTATTTCTACGATTTCAACGCCAAAGCCAACTACACGCTGGGCGAGAAAGACCGGGTGTACCTGACGGGCTATTACGGGCAGGATAAGTTTGGCTTCAACTCCACCAACGGCTTCAACTTCAATTTCAACTGGGGCAACGGGGTGGCCGCCACCCGCTGGAACCACGTGTTCAACAAGCGGCTGTATGCCAATACTACGGCCGCTTTCACGCACTACCAGTACAGCATTACCAACAAGCTGGACCAGTTCAGCTTCAACCTGGCCTCTACCATTCAGGACTACTCCCTGAAGACGGATTTTGAGTATACGCCCTCTGACCGGCACACTATCCGGTTTGGGGCCATGGGCACGCAGCATCAGTTTGGCGTGGGCCGCCTGAAAGCCGGCTCCACCGATGGCCGCCTGAATTTTGGGCAGGATGTGACCTACGCGGGTCAGGAAGGCGGGCTGTATGCTACCGATAACTTCCGGGCCTCCGACCGGTGGCAGCTGGAATATGGCCTACGCCTGACGGGCTTCCGCAGCGGCACCGAAACGTACGGCGGGCTGGAGCCGCGCCTCTCGGCCCGCTACACCCTTTCGCCCAAACTTGCCCTGAAAGGCAGCTACGCGCTGATGTACCAATACCTGCACCTGGTTACTAACTCCGGCGCTTCCCTGCCCACGGATATCTGGTACCCTTCGCGACTGTCGGTGAAGCCGCAGCGCAGCCAGCAAGTATCCGCCGGCCTCAGCTTTCTGTTTGGCGGTGGCACTTACCTGCTGTCTAATGAGGTGTATTACAAATGGTCGCGCAATCAGGTGGATTTCCGGGATGGGGCCCAGCTGTTTGTGAACCCCGACCTGGATGCGGAATTCCTGTTCGGCAAGGGCTTCGCCTACGGCAACGAGCTATATCTGGAAAAGAAAAGCGGCCGCACCACCGGCTGGATAGGCTACACGCTGTCCTGGACCAAGCGCCGGTTTGAGGCCCAGCGCGGCACTTCCGGCATCAACAACGGCGAGCTGTTCTACCCCACCTACGACCGGCGCCATAACCTGACGGTGGTGGGCCTGCACCAGCTTTCCAAGCGCGTAAACCTCACCGGCGCCCTCACCTTCAGCTCCGGCAACCCCACCACGCTGCCGCTGGCGCGCTTTGTTTTTCAGGATATCTATGGGGCCGATGCGGAGCCGGTGCCCGTGTACCCTAACCGCAACGGCTACCGCCTGGCACCCTATCACCGCCTCGATCTGGGTGTGGTCTGGAAGCTGCTGCCCACGCGCTGGTTTCCGGAGTCAGACCTCACCTTCAGCATCTACAACGCCTACAACCGCCGCAACCCTTACTTCGTGTATTTCGACCAGGTGAAAAACGAGGATGAAAGCCAGGTAACCGGCTACCGGGCCCGGCAGGTATCCCTGTTCCCGGTCATTCCTTCGGTAACATACAATTTCAAGTTTTAGAGGCCGGAGCATGCAGATGAAGCGCATCACCAGAATTTCAGAAAAGCAGCCTCTTTGGGCCACCACGCTACTGTTGGCGGTTTTCCTGCCGCTGCTCACGGGCTGCGGCCTGCAGAAGGATATTGACGTGGAGCTGCCCGCCTACCCCGCCCAGCTGGTAGTAGAGTTCTACCTCATGCCGGGGCAGGTGCCGCAGCTCACCGTAACGGAAACTACCGAATACTTGGCCTCCCCCACCCCCGCTGTGCCGCTGGATGTGCGCGTGGTGCTGACGGAGCCCGGCGGGCTTACTGATACCATTCCGTTTGCCCCCAGCTATGATTCCCTCATGCAGAAGGCTTACACGCACCGCGGCACCAAGCCCGTGCAGGCCCGCCCCGGCGACACCTTTACGCTGGATGTGACGGATTCCAAAGGCCGCCACGTAACCGGCACTGCCACCATGCCCGCGCTGGTTCCCATTGATACCGTAGAGTGGAAATTCAACGATAAGCCCGACGACCAGCGCCGCGCCTACGTGCTGCTCCGCTTTCACGACCCGGCCACTCCCGGCGACTACTACCGCTTTCAGGTGCACCGCAGCAAGATTTCCCGCGACCCGGAAGTGGACTACACGCCCGAAGACCGCCTCAACAATGGTCAGGAATTCACCCTGGGCACCAGCTACGAGTTCGAGCCGAACGATACGCTGGTGGTCAGCCTTTTCCACCTCGACCGGCCTTATTACCAGTTTCAGCAGTCGGTGCAGGATGCACGCAGTGCCAACGGCAACCCATTTGGGCAGCCCGCGGCTATCAGGTCCACGGTGCAGGGCGGCGTGGGCGTGTTTACCGTGCTGAGCTATCAGCGCCGCACTATTATTGTGAAATAGGTTTCAGCCCTTGCAACCGCGCGCATCCGATCGGTCTCTCCAGGATATCCGACCCTTCTATCTCTTGAGAAATGATGCGCTTTCGATTTATTCTTTTAGTCGTGCTGCTGAGTGGCATGCTGGGCACGTTGAGCAGCTGCGAGAAAGAACCGCTTGACTGTGGCTGCACGCCGCCGCCACGCCCTACTTTTACCTCGGCTCAGCTAACCCAGGCCACCACCTGGCGGCTGGATGAGATGGTGGCAGATGGCAACACTACCCGCACCGAATCCATCAAAGACCGGTTCAGCCTGGCATTTAAAGCCGATGGCACTTATACCCAGACACTGCTGGCCGACAACACGGTTTTTCAGGGCACCTGGACACTGACGGACGCCTTCTACAGCACACTGAACCTGACGGATCATAAAGGCGCCTTACAGCAGTACTCACTGGCGCGCGCCGACGACCAGATCCTCACGTATGGCCACCTCAATAAGGATAATAAGTGGGATTATTACATCTTTACTTTCGTGAAATAATCAGCTGATTATTATATGATTGTCACGAGTAATTAACTATTAGCTATGCTTACTAGGTTAGCAGCATTATTTCTCTCTATTGCTGTATTACCGCTTATGGCCGCGCTGTGCTGCTATCCACGGGAAGGCCCGCCTCAACCCGCCTTCGATAGCGCGGCTTTGCAGCAAAACTGGCAACAGGCACGAACGCAGTGCTTCTGTACTGACCTATGCCCCCCAGATAGTATTCGCAGCCGCTATGTGCTCCTGCTTAAGACCGATAAAACCTATCAGCGCCTCCGGAAGCCATCCAACACGCCCGTAGAACAAGGCACGTGGACGAGTAATAGCTGGCAGCTGGTTTTGTTGAGTGACCACGGGCCGCAAAAAGAGTTTTTAATTCAGAAGCTGCTCCCTGCTGACTCTGCTGGCGGGAGTGACTCGCTCTTCCTCGAAACATATGGCAATGCTGATTGCCAACAGCTGGTATTCAGCAAGCTGCCCTAGCTCTTTTACTGTCGCTCAATAACCGTTTTCAGCAGCGCCGTTAAACGCGGCTCAGCAACGGCCGCCACGCGCAGAATATCGGCCAGGGCTACGTGCTTCAGCTTGCTGGGTGAGCAAAGGTCCGTAATGACGGATACGGCCAGCACGGGTAGGCCCATGTGGCGGGCGGCAATAACTTCGGGCACGGTGCTCATGCCCACGGCATCGGCCCCGATGGTGCGCAGGTAGCGGTACTCGGCGGGGGTTTCCAGCATGGGGCCGGGCAGGCTGGCGTACACGCCGCGCCGCACTTTATCGGCAAAGCCCAGGTCCCGGGCGGCTTGCTCTGCCTGCGCCAGCAGGCCCAGGTCGTAGGGCTCCAGCATATCGGGAAACCGCTCTCCCAGCTCGTCCAGGTTTTTGCCGATGAGCGGGTTCAGGGGCTGCAGGTTGATGTGGTCGTCAATCAGCATCAAATCAGAATATTCCATATCCGGGTGCAGGCCGCCACTGGCGTTGCTGACAAACAGCTTCTGAATGCCCAGCAGCTTCATTACCCGCACCGGCAGCACTACCTGCTCCATGGTGTAGCCTTCGTAGAAATGAAAGCGGCCCTGCATCACCAGCACCCGCCGCCCGGCCAGCGTACCAGCCAGCAGATTGCCCGAGTGGCTTTCCACCGTGGAAATGGGGAAATGCGGAATGCTGGCGTAGGGCAGCGTATGGCTTATGTCTATTTCATGCACCAGCGCCCCCAGCCCGGTACCGAGGATAATGCCAAATTCGGGCTGGAAGCCGCCGAGCTGCTGGCGGATGTGAGCGGCGGCTTCGCGCAGGTGTTGCATCATTATACTTGGAGTAAAAAGGCTGTCATGTCGAGCGCAGCCGAGACATCTCGCGTGCTGATGTTGCAGTACTAATCACTGTTTACCACACTAGCAAGATGTCTCGGCTGCGCTCGACATGACAGCCGACTTAATGTTCTACTGAATGTTCAATTCAAAAGGCATACGGGCTTGTACGCCGCTCATTTCGGAGAGCTTTTTATACTGCTCATACACGGGATACATCGGGCCCATTTCCTCGCGCACCAGGTGCATGCGCACTTCCTCGTTGAAGTTGCTGAACATGGATTCCATGAACGACTTCTGGCGGGGCAGAATCTGCACACGGTAGTCGCCCTGGGCTAGGCCGGCCCGGCGGGCGGCAATATGCATGGCGTCATCAAACGAGCCCAAAACATCTACTAGGCCACGCTGCTTGGCTTCCGTGCCCGACCATACCCGGCCCGAGGCGTACCGACGCAGGCGCTCTACAGGCATGTTGCGCCCCTTCGCCGCTTTGGTGGTGAAGTCGGCGTAGATGCGGTCCACTTCCTTCTGCAGCTGTGCCTTCTCATAGGCCGTGAGGGGCCGCGTGATGGTGGGGAGGTCGGAGAATTTACCGGTAGTAACCCGGTCGGTGGTAATGCCGAGCTTGTCGCGCAGCATGGGTTGAATGTTAGGTAGGATGCCGAACACGCCAATGCTGCCCGTAATGGTGTTGGGATGCGCCACAATGGTGTCGCAGGCCATGGCAATGAAGTAGCCGCCGGAGGCCGCCACATCCGACATAGAGCACACAATGGGCTTTACTTTTTTGGTGAGCACCACCTCGCGGTAGATAATATCCGAAGCCAGCGAGGAGCCGCCGGGCGAGTTCACGCGCAGTACTACGGCCTTCACTTTGTCGTCGAGGCGGGCTTTGCGGATAGCTTCCGCGAAGCGGGTGCTGCCCACGCTGTTGTTGCCGCCTTTGCCGGTCACGATGTCGCCATCGGCATAAATCACCGCAATCCGGTTACTGCTGCTTTCATCCTCGTCCTCGTTTTTGGCATAATCAGCCAGGGGCACCAGGCTCAGCTTTTCCTTTTTACCCAGCTTCAGCCGGCCTTTCATGTAGTCAGAAGCCTCATCGTAGTAGCCCAGGTGGGTTACCAGGCCCAGACGCTTGGCATCTTCCGCATTGTGCACCAGCATGGAGTCGCTGATGACTTTGAGACGGGCGGGCTCAATACCACGGGCGGCGGCCACGTGGCTGAGGGTGAAGTTGTTGATGGAGTTCAGGAAGGAAGTGGTCTGCAGGCGCGCCGAATCCGACATGTTCTCGCGGAAAAACGGCTCTACAGCGCTTTTAAACGAGCCTACCCGAAAGATATAGGGCTCAATGCCAGCTTTCTCAAACAGGTTTTTGTAATAGAACGTCTCCGAGCTCAGGCCGTTGAACTCCAGCGTGCCCTGCGGATTGAGGTAAATCCGGTTGGCCACAGAGGCGAGATAGTAGCTTTTCTCGGAAGCCATATCGTTGTAGGCCACCACAAACTTGCCTGATTTCTTGAAATCGAGCAGGGCGTCGCGGATTTCCTCCAGCGAGGCCATACCGGCCTGTACCAGCTCCACATTCAGGAAAATACCCTTGATGTCGTCGTCGGTTTTGGCGCGGCGAATACTGGCTTTAATCTGGTCCAGCCCGATGTTATCGGCCCGGTTGGTGAGCATGGAGGCAAACGAGCTCCGGCTTTCCCGCTCTGCCACTGGTTTATCCAGCTTAATTTCCAGCACGGAGTTGCTGGCCACATTCACTTCTTCCCCTGCTGATGCTAATCCTGCAATCAGCCCTACCAGCAGCACAAAACCTACTAAGGCAAACAGCAGCAGCCCCACAAACGAAGCCAGCACGTATTTCAAGAATTGTCTCATTGGGTACAGAAAAAAGTATATCCGCTACCTAACAAAGGTAACGGGCTTTTGGCATTCCTATAGAGGTGTTTTTCGGCCATTGGTTGCGTTTGATTAAACTGGATTGAAGCCCGGTAAACCGTTATGCAGAGCTTATCGAACCCTAGGATAGCGCAGCGAAGCATCTCTACAGCTTCACCTGTCATCCTGAGCCCAGCGAAAGATCTTATCACGCTAGAACGACCATCGTAACAACGATTCGTTTCATCGTGATAAGGTCCTTCGCTGGGCTCAGGATGACAGATAGGGTGGCAACATCAGCACGCGAGATGCTTCGCTTTCGCTCTGCATGACATCAGAATTTCTCTAATACCCGTACTTCTCGCCCCAGAGCTGGCGCATCCGTTCCCGGATTTTGTCTTCCGTGGGGTTATTTCCGGGGTGGTAGAAGGCGGTGCCGCTGAGCTTTTCGGGCATGAACTCCTGGTAGGCAAAGTTGCCGGGGTAGTCGTGGGAGTATTGATATTCAGTGCCGTAGCCCAGCTGCTTCATGAGCTTGGTGGGCGCGTTGCGCAGCGGAATGGGTACGGGCTCTACGCCCTGCTGCCGCACCAGGGCCCGCGCCTCCCGAATGGCTTTATAGCTGGCGTTGCTCTTGGGCGAAGTAGCCAGGTACACCACCGTCTGCCCCAGAATAATATCCGACTCCGGCATGCCGATGACCGTGACGGCCTGAAAGCAGCTTTGCGCCAGCAGCAGCGCATTGGGGTTGGCATTGCCCACGTCTTCCGAAGCTAGAATAAGTAGGCGGCGGGCAATAAACTTCACATCCTCGCCGCCTTCCAGCATCACGGCCAGGTAGTAGAGGGCCGCATTGGGGTCGGAGCCGCGGATGCTTTTGATGAAGGCCGAAATGACGTCGTAGTGCATTTCGCCGCCTTTATCGTAGCGCGCCAGGTGCTGCTGGGCCAGCTGCTGTACGCCTTCATCGGTGATGATGATTTCGCCGGTTTTGGGGTCCGGGCGGCTGGCTTCCACCACAATATCCAGCAGGTTGAGCAGCTTGCGGGCGTCGCCGCCGGAAATGGTGAGCAGGGCGTGGTAGTCCTGCACGCGCACTTTCTTCTGCTTCAGAATTTCGTCTTCGGCCAGAGCTTTGTCAACCAGGCCGGTTAGAATATCCTTGTCCAGCGGCTCCAGCACGTATACCTGCGCCCGGCTCAGCACGGCGGGAATCACCTCAAACGAGGGGTTTTCGGTGGTGGCGCCAATCAGTGTGACAATGCCCTGCTCTACGGCGCCCAGCAGTGCATCCTGCTGGCTTTTGCTGAAGCGGTGAATCTCATCAATAAACAGTACAGTACCGCGCTGCTTGCGGGCGCGCTCAATCACCTCGCGCACGTCTTTCACACCCGCATTCACGGCGCTGAGCGAGGCAAACGGTTGCCCCAACTCCTGGGCCAGCAAATTAGCCAGCGTGGTTTTGCCCACCCCGGGCGGGCCCCACAGAATAAGCGAAGGCAACCGGCCCGCATTTAAATACCGCCGCAGCACCCCTTCCGGCCCCACCAGATGCTGCTGCCCAGCATATTCCTCCAGGGTGCGCGGACGCATGCGCTCTGCCAGCGGTGCACCGGGGCGGGGAGTATGCGGTTGAGGAGCGGGAGAATCAGTATCGAAAAGGGAGCCGGTAGCCATGCGGGAGCGGGTAGAAAGGATAGATAAAGGTACGGAAGGAAGTAGCGCGAAGCGCCGGCTTCGCGCACGAGCGCAGCGAGTAGCAGGCGTCTGCAGACGTTAGAACTCGCTCTGCTCGTACGCGAAGCCGGAGCTTCGCGCTACATTATTTCTACGGGAGACGCATCTCTGTTACCTTCGCTGGGCATGAAAAACTCTTTCCGCGTCCACGCGGCGCTTTTGTTTGTGACGCTGATTTACGCAGCGGCCTATAGCTTGTCTAAAGACATTATGCCGCGCTATGCCGGACCGTTTGGCGTGGTGGCGCTGCGCATTGCGGGGGCGGCCATTTTCTTCGGGGTGCTCAGCCGCCTGGTTACCCAGGACCGCATCCGGGGCCGCGCCGATACCATTCGCTCTATTCTGTGCGGTGTTATCGGCATTGGCCTAAACCAGTTGCTGTTTTTCGCGGGCCTCAATCTCACCTCGCCCATCAATGCCTCGCTTATTCAGACGGTGGCGCCTATTGTGGTGGTGCTGGCTTCGGCGGTGCTGCTGGGCGAGAAAATTACGCCCACGCGGGTGCTGGGCATTTTGCTGGCCGCCGTGGGCGCCGCGCTTATTATTCTGGGCCGGGGTCACGGCGCCGTAGCTGTTCCGGGGCAGGATGGCACGCTGGGCAACGTGTTTATTCTGCTCAATGCCACGGCCTTCGGCATTTACCTAGTAATTGTAACACCGCTAATGCGCAAGTACCACCCCTTCACGGTGCTGGCGCGCATATTTCTGGTGGGCGCCGTGGTAGCGGTGCCCGTAGGCTGGCAGCAGGTAACTGCTATTGACTATGCCCACTTGCCGCTTTTCATCTGGGCCGAGCTGGTGTATATGGTGGTGTTTCTCACCATTCTGGCTTACCTACTCAATAACTGGGCGCTGAAATATGCCTCCCCTGCCCTGCTGGGCGTGTATGTGTATCTGCAGCCGGTGCTGGCGGCGGCCATTGCCATTTCTCTGGGCAAGGATGTATTTACCTGGGGCAAATTCCTGCAGGCACTGCTGATTTTCGCGGGCGTGTGGCTGGTAAGCCGTCGGCCGAAGGAGGTGCTGCCGAAGGGTGTGGAGCCGGTGCCGCTGGAGCCGGTTCAGGATTGAGTAGCGCAGCTATTTTGGGCTTCGAGTTTCTTAAAGCATGCCGATTGACGAAACTCGGTAGCTGTGTTATTTTCGTAAACGCTGAAGTCATTTTTGATTATACAGAGCCAATTCAAAAAATGGAGAAAACTATGAAATATAAACAGTTGAAGGGAAACGAAATCGAAGGAAAGTTAGACATATATATTTCTCATAATGAAGACGAACATGATGGCAAAATAACAAAGTGGGATGAAATCTTAATTCACGGAAACCCAGAAGGACTTAAATCATTTGCCAAACTACTCATAGAAATTGCTGAATTAAACCAAGAAAAAGCAGAGGATAAATACTTGCCAATTGGAGGACGAGAATATTATCATTTAAGACCAGGCATTGAGTTATCTAATAGTTCAATCGAGGTCATTGTTGGGAGGCTTGACGCTAAAGGAACAGGGGAATTTTACGACAGATATAAATCATGAACCAACTAAATAGCAATCTGATAAGAGAATTTTTTTTAGATAAATATGTGTTTATTGGTTTAACAAATTTAAATAATGGCTTTGATGCACCTGGAATCAAATATTTTTCCGAATCTGATTTTGATATTGTTTTAAGTAGAGTTCAGCAGCTTGGTCTGGGAATCTACGGGATTGAACCTTGGCAGAATGGAGAATATTATTGCGCTGTCATTTACGAAGAATTCACCGATGACCCTAAAGACCCAAACTGGTATATAAAAGTGTTTGAAGACTTTAAGAAAAGCGGACAAGAATTACAGTATGCAGCTTCCTATTTTGTACCTAACGAAATATTAGCTAAAGATGCAAGCAATTAAAACTCATTCCAGTTGGGTTAGCAAAACCTGTATACACTACCCTGAATTCCCCGGAAACAATCTAGCAAAACCGGCATAGTCCGTATCTTATCCGGCGAAGGCCTTGGCTAACATTCCCGGCCCTCAGCGACTATGTCCAGCACGCTGACGAAAGCGAAGCGTTGGCCGCCCCTGCCCGCGGCCGAATGGGAACCCACCCGCCGCGCTCTGCACATGTACCTGCAGATTGTGGGCAAAACCCGGCTCACGCTTAGTCCGCTGGTTAACCACTGGTGGCAGGTGCCATTTTATGTCACGCCGCGCGGCCTCACTACCTCGGCCATACCCTACGCCGGCGGTAGCCTAGAAGCCCTCTTCGACTTTCACGACCATGAGCTGCGCCTGTTCACCTGCAACGGCGAAACCCGCACCCTCCGCCTGCCCGACATGAAATCGGTGGCTGATTTTTACGAGCAGTACCAGAAAGCCCTGACCGAATTGGGCGTACATGTGCACCTCTGGATTATGCCGGTAGAAGTGGCCGAGCTAAACACGCCCTTTGATGAGCAGACCGAGCCCGTAGCGTACGATGCCGATGCGGTACACCGCTGCTGGCGTATTCTGCTGGAATCGGCGCGGGTGCTGGGCGAATTCCGGGGCCGTTTTATTGGCAAAAGCAGCCCGGTGCACTTCTTCTGGGGCAGCTTCGATCTGGCCGTGTCCCGCTTTTCCGGTCGCCCGGCCCCGGCGCACCCCGGCGTAGCGCCCAACCTGGGCCCAGGAGTGATGCGGGAAGCGTATTCGCACGAGGTGAGCAGTGCCGGCTGGTGGCCCGGCGGCGGGGGCTATGAGGCCTCCTACTACAGCTACGTGTATCCCCAGCCCAGCGACTTTGCCCAGGCGAAAGTGCCCGCCCCCGCTTACTACGATAAGGACCTCGGCGAATTTCTCCTGCCCTACGAAGCTGTGCGCACCGCCCCCAGCCCCGAAAAACTGCTGCTGGAGTTTCTGGAAAGCACGTACACCGCCGCCGCTGAGCTGGGCCAATGGGAGCGGTCGGCACTGGAGCGGGAAGTGTCAAAATAATTTTAAAGGCTCGTCATGTTGAGAATTTTGCGCATTCAGCAGAGAAACGGAGCATCTCGCAGACTATCGTTGCCATAATACACACTATCTGTCATCCTGAGCTCCGCGAAGGACCTTCTCACCGCAGAACGACCATCGTCACAGCGACTCGTTTCAACGTGAGAAGGTCCTTCGCGGAGCTCAGGATGACAGACGAAGCGGTAGAGATGCTTCGCTATGTTTATCTTCGGTTTGACTGTGCTCAGCATGACAGTTACCACCACAACAACAGCCTGCGAGATGTCTCGGCTACGCTCGACATGACGGTATTTTGATCAACAAAATTTTGATTAACAAAAAAGGCCCCTGTCAGCAATGACAAGGGCCTTTGCAATCAGCAGAAGCTGAAAAGAATTAGATGTGGATTACCTCCCCATACGCCGCAGCGGCGGCTTCCATAATGGCTTCCGACATGGTGGGGTGCGGGTGCACGGCTTTAATGATTTCGTGACCAGTGGTTTCCAGCTTGCGGGCTACCACTACCTCGGCAATCAGTTCCGTTACGTTGGCGCCAATCATGTGGGCGCCCAGCCACTCACCGTATTTCTTGTCGAAAATTACCTTCACGAAGCCGTCTTTGGCACCGGCAGCTGAGGCTTTGCCCGAGGCCGAGAAGGGGAATTTGCCCACCAGAATATCGTAGCCTTGGTTTTTGGCTTCGGCTTCGGTGAGGCCCACGGAGGCAATTTCAGGCGAGGCGTAGGTGCAGCCGGGGATGTTCTGGTAGTTGAGCGGCTCGGGGTGATGACCGGTAATGGCTTCCACGCAGATAATGCCTTCGGCGGAGGCTACGTGTGCCAGCGCGGGGCCGGGCACAATATCACCAATGGCATAAATGCCGGGCACGCTGGTCTGGTAGAAATCATCTACGATGATGCGGCCTTTCTCTGCTTTAATGCCCAGCTCTTCCAGGCCCAGGTTCTCGAGGTTGGTAACTACGCCGGCGGCGCTCAGCACCACGTCGCAGGCAATCTGCTGCTCGCCTTTGGCCGTTTTGATGGTCACGTTGCAGCCTTCGCCGCTGGTGTCCACCTTGGTTACTTCGGCCGAGGTCAGCACATTCACGCCAATCTTGCGGAAGGATTTTTCCATCTGGCGCGAAATTTCTTCGTCCTCTACGGGCACAATGCGGGGCAGGTACTCCACCACCGTCACCTCAGAACCCATGGTGCGGTAGAAATAAGCAAACTCTACCCCAATGGCGCCGGAGCCTACTACCAGCAGGCGCTTGGGCAGCTCGGGCAGCACCATGGCCTGGCGGTAGCCAATGATTTTCTTACCATCAATGGGCAGGGCGGGCAGCTCGCGGGAGCGGGCACCGGTGGCCAGAATGATGTGCTTGGCCTCCAACGTCTGCTTGGTGCCGTCGGCGGCGGTTACTTCTACTTTGCCGGGGGCCAGCAGCTTGCCGGTGCCCATCACGGTTTCAATCTTATTTTTTCTGAACAGGAAGTTGATGCCCTTGCTCATGCCCTCGGCTACGCCACGGCTGCGCTTAATCACGGCACCAAAGTCATAGCCTACCCCTTCGGCGGTCAGGCCATAGTCGGCGGCATGGTTGAGGTATTCAAACACCTGGGCGCTTTTCAGCAGCGCTTTGGTGGGAATACAGCCCCAGTTGAGGCAGATACCCCCGAGCGACTCACGCTCTATCACGCCTACTTTCAGCCCCAGCTGCGAAGCCCGGATGGCGGCTACGTAGCCGCCCGGGCCGCTGCCAATCACGACCAGGTCGAATTGCAATGCCATATCTTGGAATAAGTGCTTGGAGGGAAGACCATTCTTCCCGTATTTTTGAAAAAACCTTGCCTTCACTTTTCCGCAGCGGGTTGGTGCCACGTTGTTTGTTTTCGCAAAGCGGGAGTAAAGATAGACACGGAAATCAATCAGTTCCGAATGAGGTGAATGGCAAATAGCTGGCCCGGATATTGTCTATCCGTTTACACTTGCTTTCCGCTCCCACCTTTTTCAACAATCCAGTCATTATAAACGTCATGAAACACTGCTTCTCTTTAATAGCAGCCGGCATTTTAACTGTTTCCCTGGGCTACACGGCCTCGGCGCAAACTGCGGTTCCGGCGGCTCCTTCTACTACCACTCCCGCGCAGACGCAGCCCGCCACTGCGCTCACTGCCGTAGCGCCGGCTGTGCTGCCTCCCAAGAAAATGACGGCCGCCGATTACAAGCTGCAGGTACAGACGTCTGACAAAGTACTGGCCGGCAATCCTAAAAACGAGGAAGCCCTGCTGGCCCGGGCCAAAGCGCATCTGCAGCTGAAGGACTACCCGGATGCCATTAAGGACTATAATGCGGCCATTAAACTGAACCCCACGAACACCGACGCTTACTACAACCGGGGCCTGGCACACCTGAAGAATGAGGAGATAACGCCCGCCATCGGCGACCTGAGCAAAGTGATTCGCCTGCGCCCTGATGATAAAGAGGCCTTCTTTGCCCGCGGAGTAGCCAAGATGCAGATGAGCAACAATAAATCGGCGTTGGGCGACTTCGCTAAAGTTATTACCCTGGATCCTGCCTACGCCGATGCATATGAGTACCGCGGCATTTGCTACGCCTCCATCAACAAGCCCAAGGAAGCCCAAAAAGACCTGGAGAAAGCGGTACAGCTGAACCCGGCCGCCGCTAAAAGCCTGCGCAAATACGGCAAGAAGTAAGCTGCTTGACGAGTGTCATTGCGAGCGAAGCGAAGCAATCCGTCCTTTGAAATGTGACCGATACTCCTTTACCAGAAAGCCCTTGACGTACTGCACGTCAAGGGCTTTTCATTTCTCAGGGCTTTTCACGTTTCAAAATACGGATTGCTTCGTCGTGCCTCCTCGCAATGACGGTTTATTTCCCAAACAGCAGCTTCATGTAAAAGCTGGGCTGGCGCAGCCGCTCCCGCAGGTCAATATCCATGAACATGCTGGACAGGGTTTCGGCCAGCGTGGGATTGTTGGCGGCTCGGTTGGCCACAAAGTTGAACAGGCTGGGGAATTGCAGCAGGCGCTGCATGGTGCGGCTCAGGCGCAGCTCCTGCCACAGGCGGCGGTACACGGCCGCATCGTACTGCTTCAGAAACTCGGCGGAGGTATTCCCGGCCGCCAAGGCCTTAGCGGCCCAGTCGGCGGCGTGGCGGCCGCTGACCATGGCGTGGCTGATTCCCTCCCCGCTGAAGGGGTCGATAAGGGAGCCCGCGTCGCCGAGCAACAGGTAACCTACGCCGGACAGGGAGCGGCGCTTGGAGCCCAGCGGCAGGCCAAAGCCGCGCACGGGACCCAGCCGCTCGGCCGTGGCAAACCGCTCTTTCAGCACGGGGTGGGTTTCCAGCATATCGGCCAGCCGCTGGCGCAGGTTTACTTTTTTCTTCGATACGGCGCTGGTGAGCATGCCTACACCCACGTTGGCTTCGCCGTTGGGCAGCGGAAACACCCAGAGATACCCGGGCAGAAAATCCTTGATGAAGTGCAGCTCAATGAAATTATCGGGGTGCAGGCCCTGCACACCACGGTAGTAAGCACGCAGGCCGGCGCAGTGGTGGTCGGGCTCCAGCTGGTGGCCGCCTATCTGGCGCGCAAATGCTGACTGGGCCCCATTGGCCACCAGCAACAGGCGCGTGCGGGCAATGGGCGTACCATCGGCGGCTTTCAGGAGCCACTGGCCATCGGGCAGCTGCTCATGGTGGGCCACGTCTACGCCTTCGCGCAGGTCAATTTTGGGGCGGCGGCGCACTTCTTCTATTAGGAAGTTGTCGAAATCGAGGCGCTTCGCAATGTGGCCGGCGGCTTGGTCGGTGTGGGGGTTGTAGCGGGGGCGGAATGGCACAGCCAGCCGGCGGCCATTGGGTGCGTAAAAATCGATGCCCCAGCTGGGCAGCTGGATGGGGTCGGCCTCCAGTTGGGCGGGCAAATTCACACCCAGGCGGCGCAGCTCCGATAACACTTTGCCACTGAGGGCATCACCGCACACTTTGTCGCGGGGGAAGGTGGCACGGTCCAGCAGCAGGCAGCGCTGGCCGGCGTTGGCCAGGTGCAGCGCGGCAGTGGCGCCACCCGGACCGGCGCCCAGAATACAGATATCGGTTTCGAGCATGAAATAGGCTTACGCGACGAAGGTACTGACTTCGGCGCGCACCGTATGCGTGTAAAGTTGACGGAAAATCGGCCGGGCGGCAGGGCCTTCCGTAAAGAACAGGACTTGTCTTCCTTCCATCATTAG
This sequence comes from Hymenobacter sp. DG25A, assembly GCF_001280305.1. NCBI lineage: Bacteria > Pseudomonadati > Bacteroidota > Cytophagia > Cytophagales > Hymenobacteraceae > Hymenobacter > Hymenobacter erythromyxa. The sequence goes on from NZ_CP012623.1 coordinate 2,254,027, forward strand.
CCTAATCCGTAATATTTTACCAATGAAAAGAGCATTACTTCTCTGTTGCCTGAGTGCCACCCTGCTGGGAGTTACCACCCAGTGTGCTACTTCGCCCAAGGAAAGTCAGACGCCCGCTGCAGTGGCCCCCTCCCCTGCTACTTCCGCTAGCCCCGTTAATGCTCCCATCATGGATTCTACGGCGCAGGACGCCGTACTGGGCGCGGCTACCACTCCGGCACCGGCAGCCCCGGCCAAGCCGGTAGCCAAAAAGCTGACCAATGCCGATTACAAAGCGCAGATTAAGGCGGCTGATGCTTCTCTGAGAACGAACCCGCGCAATCCTGATGCGCTGATGGAGCGGGCAAAAGCCCGTATTGAGCTCAAGGATTACAAAAACGCCATTCTGGATTACAACTCGGCGTTGCGCCTCAAGCCAACCAATGCAGAAGCCTATTATAACCGCGGGTTGGCGCGGCTGAAAACGGAGGCCTATACGCCCGCCATCAGCGACTTTTCCAAGGCCCTGAAGTACCGGCCCGATGATAAAGAAGCCTTTTTTGGACGCGGCGTGGCCAAAATGCAGACCCAGAATTTCCGCAGCGCCATTCCGGATTTCACCAAGGCTATTGCTCTGGACTCTGTTTACGCCGATGCCTTCGAGTATCGGGGTATTTCCTATGCTTCCATCAACAAACCCAAAGAAGCCAAGAAAGACCTGCAGCGCGCCGCCGCCCTAAATCCCGCCGCCACCAAAAGCCTGCGCAAGTATGTGAAGGATTAAAGCGCGGCGCTTCCCATAATAGAACGTCAGGCAGAGGCGGCAGAGAAGCCTCTCTACCGGGCTGATGTTGTTGGAAAAAGAACGCCACGAAAAGCCCATCATTCTGAGCAAAAATCAACGTTATGCTGAGCGCCGCCGAAGCATCTCTACCTCTGGCTAACTCCTATCGTGAGGACGAAGCGGTAGAGATGCTTCGGCGGCGCTCAGCATGACGTTCTTTAGAAACAGATGACATTTAGGTGACATGACTTTCCGATTCCGTAGCAGAAAATTGGGGCCGATATTCTATCAGGCTTGCCGGGTTTTGTGGGTTAGGCTACCTTCGTCCCCATGACAAAACTGCTCGACGGAAAAGTAGCCCTCATTACGGGTGCATCTAAAGGTATTGGCCGCGCCATTGCGGTGCATTTTGCCCAGCTGGGCGCTCAGGTAGCTTTCACGTATCTCTCCAGCGTGGAGAAGGGCCAGCAGCTGGAGCAGGAGCTCGGCGCATACGGCACCAAAGTGAAAGGCTTCCGCTCCGATGCCTCCGACTACGCCCAGGCCGAAAAGCTGGTGGAAGATGTAGTAGCGGAGTTCGGCAAGCTGGATATTCTGGTGAACAACGCCGGTATTACCCAGGATGGCCTGCTGATGCGCATGAGCGAGCAGCAGTGGGACCAGGTGCTGGCCGTGAACCTGAAATCGGTATTCAACCTGACCAAAGCCGCCACCAAGCCCATGATGCGCGCCAAAGCCGGCTCTATCATTAACATGACCTCGGTAGTAGGCATTAAGGGCAATGCCGGCCAGAGCAACTACGCCGCTTCTAAAGCGGGTATCATTGGCTTTACCAAATCAGTAGCGCTGGAGCTGGGCTCGCGCAACATCCGCTGCAACGCCATTGCCCCCGGTTTCATTGAAACTGAAATGACCGATGCGCTCGACCCTAAGCAGGTAGATGAGTGGCGCAAGGCTATTCCGCTGAAGCGCGGCGGCTCGCCCGAGGATGTGGCCAAGGCCACGGCATTCCTGGCTTCGGAGAACTCCTCCTACATTACCGGGCAGGTGCTGCAGGTAGATGGCGGCATGCTGACCTAGGCGTATTAATTAAGTTGAGAAATACCTCGACCGTCATGTCGAGCGTAGTCGAGACATCTCGCTAGTGTGGTAACTATTGATTAGCACCACAACATCAGCACGCGAGATGTCTCGACTACGCTCGACATGACTTTTTTTATTGTTGGCGTAGGGCAGGACACTTGTGCTGAGCAGGAAGTGCTTTTTTATTGGTCCTCCAAAGGCTTCACCACCTATCTTGCGGGCATCCGTAGTGGCTTGAACATTCAACCGGATTCAGCATATGAGTAAGGCAGTATTTATTGCGACGGCCGAGCCGTACAGTGGCAAATCGGTAGTGACGCTGGGGCTTGTGAACCTGCTGCTGGGCAAGGCGCAGAAAGTGGGCTATTTCAAGCCGATTATCACCCCGGTTACCCCCAACCAGAACGACCTCCACATTGAAACGGTACTGCAGCACTTCAACCTGCCGCTCGCCTACCCCGACACCTTTGCCTACCGGGGCCAGGAAGCGTTGCGCCTGATGGAAAACGGTCAGCAGGGCGAGCTGCTGGATACTATTATCCATAAATTCAAGCAAATGGAGGCCCAGCACGACTTTATTGTGGTGGAGGGCACCGACTTTGTGGGGACCAGCACGGCCCTGGAGCTGGATATAAACTGGTCGGTGGCGCGCAACCTGAGCATTCCGGTTATTCTGGTGATTTCCGGGGCGGATAAAACCGTGGAGCAGGTGGTGAATGCCGCCCTTTCCATCCGGCGCACCGCCGAGGACCGGGAAGTGCGGGTGCTGGCCCTGGTCCTGAACCGCGTAGACCCTGAGCTGGTGGTGGAGGTGCACCAGCAGGTGAAAGACCAGTTGCCCCCCGATACGCTCCTCACCGTGATTCCCGCCATCAAAGAGCTGCGCAACCCGTCTATGCAGGAAATCTTTGACCAGTTGGGCGGGCAGCTGCTGTTTGGCGAAGAGCAGCTCACCAACACCGTCGACCATTTCATCAACGGCTCCATGCACGTGCCCAACTTCCTGCGCCGCATTGAGGAAAACGTGCTGGTAGTAACCCCCGGCGACCGGTCGGACCTGATTCTGAGCACGCTGCAGGCCAATATGTCGGCTAACTACCCCAAGGTAGCGGGCATGGTGCTCACCAGCGGCTACATGCCCGAGGACTCCGTGCTGCGCCTGATTGAGGGCCTGCAGACCACCGTGCCTATTATTCTGGTGGAGAGCGGCACATTCCAGAGCACTACCCGCATTGGGGCCATTCAGTCGCGCATTGGGCCGGGCCATGCCAAGAAAATCCGGCTGGCTATTCAAACCTTTGAGCGGTACGTGGATACGGCGCCCCTGCTGGATCAGCTGGCCACCTTTAAGCCCGAGGGCATGACGCCACACATGTTCCAGTACCAGCTGCTGCAGTGGGCCCGCAGCCAGCGCAAGCACATTGTGCTGCCCGAAGGCAACGACGACCGGATTCTGCGCGCCGCTGCCCGCCTGCTGGAACAGGATGTGGTAAGCCTCACCATCCTCGGCGACCCGGCCCAGATCCTGGCCTCCGCCAAGCGCCTGAGCCGCCCCCTGGACCCCACCCGCGTGCAGCTCCTGGACCCCACTAAATCAGAGATGTTCAACGACTTCGCCGAAACCCTCTATGAGCTGCGCAAAGCCAAAGGCGTAACCCTTGAAATGGCCCGCGACCTGATGACGGACGTGTCCTACTTCGGCTCCATGATGGTGTACAAAGGCCTGGCCGATGGCATGGTGTCCGGCGCGGTTCACACCACGCAGCACACTATTCGGCCGGCCTTGCAGTTCATCAAAACCAAGCCGGGCGTGTCGGTGGTGTCGTCGGTGTTTTTTATGTGCTTGCCGGACCGCGTGGCCGTGTTCGGCGACTGCGCCGTGAACCCCAACCCCACCGCCGAGCAGCTGGCCGAAATTGCCATTTCCTCCGCCGACAGCAGCCGGCGCTTTGGCATTGAGCCGCGCGTGGCTATGCTCTCCTACTCCTCCGGCACTTCCGGCGAAGGTGCCGACGTGGATAAAGTGCGCAAAGCCACGCAAATCGTGCATCAGCTCCGCCCCGATTTGCTGGTGGAAGGCCCCATTCAGTACGATGCCGCCGTGGACCCCGCCATCGGCCAGCAGAAGCTCCCCGGCTCGCCGGTAGCCGGCCAGGCCAGCGTGCTCATCTTCCCCGATCTGAACACCGGCAACAACACCTACAAAGCCGTGCAGCGCGAAACCGGCGCCCTAGCTATTGGGCCGATGCTGCAGGGGTTGAATAAGCCGGTAAATGATTTAAGCCGCGGGTGCACGGTAGATGATATTTATAATACGGTGCTGCTGACGGCTATTCAGGCGCAGGGGTAGAATTAATAGAAAAATAAAAGGGTGGTTTCTGCGTGCTGCAGGAACCACCCTTTTATTTTATGGAATACCGCATAACGTACAGAAATTGCTGCAGGTATAACATTTTAAAATGCACTACCTGCAGCAAATGCTAACTGAAAATATTTTATTAAACTTATGAATGAAAGCCAAATTATTAACGGCCATTCCGAATCAAATTACATTAATTCAAACTACCAAAGTTCACAACTAGTGATATTAAATATTAAAATCCTATATATAATTTCTATATTTAATATCACCAGTTGGATTTATCAAATGGTAACATATCAAGTCGGGCTCTGTATTATTATGTTCATTTGAAACTATAAAAGATAATTTCTTCAACAAATTTATGGAACTCTGATTATCTCTGTGAATTAATGCTTCAAGCTTTCGAACTTTACCTATACTGAATGCATAATCAATAACCTTTTCTATAGCCTCGTTCATTATTCCTTGACCTTGAAAATTTGTCAAAAGTTCATAGCCAATTTCACACTTATCACCTTCATCTGAAAAGCTAAAAAGACAAATTGTCCCAGCCAATGTATTTTTATTATTCAATGTTATTACCCAATACAAGGATTCATTATTGCTAATACTCTCATTAACCTTATTTATAAATTTCTTTGCATCATCAATAGTATTGCTTATTGACCTGTCAAGATATTTATTTATTTCACTATCAGACCGCAAAGTGAAAATCTCCTGTTCGTCAGTAATTACTAATTGTCTGAGTGTAAGCCTTTCCGTAGTTAAAATTGGGAAAGGTGTAAAAGTTCTATCTAACATTCTGTCGAATTTTGGTTGTTAGAATACAAGGCCTTTATATCCTGACTACTAACCTTTGTATTGCCGCTACTGGAAACTTGCGGGAGTAGCGCTAATCCAGTCTTACTACTCAAGGTTGTAGCGACAATATAGCTCCCGCTGATAGGATTATCACTATTCCATGAGTTACTCCCGCAGTCTGTATAGCGTAATGCTCCAATACATAACCCCATTCCATCCGTACTTTCGGGGCGCGTCTTTACCTTCACCGCCCTATGAACATCTTCGTCATCAACTCCGGCAGCAGCTCCCTCAAGTACCAACTCTTCCGCTGGCCCCAGGAGCAACCCGTTAGCCGGGGTTTGATTGAGCGAATTGGCCTGACAGACGGCCTGCTCACTCACCACGCGTTGGTAGATGGCCAGGAGCACACGGTACGACGCACCCTGCCCATTCCGGACCACCGCGCCGGGCTGGAAGAAGCCATGCGCCTGCTCACCGATGCTGAAATTGGCGTTATCCAGAATCCGGATGAAATTGCGGTAGTGGGCCACCGCGCCGTGCACGGCGGCGAGCAGTTCCGCGACACTACGCTCATTACGGCGGAGGTGAAGGAGAAAATCCGGCAGCTGTTTTCCCTTGCTCCGCTGCATAACCCCCCCAATTTGCTGGGCATGGAAGTGGCGGAACAGCTGTTTCCGCAGGCCCGGCAGGTGGCTGTGTTCGATACGGCCTTTCACCACACGCTGCCGCCCCACGCCTACCGTTTTGCCCTCCCCGAAAAGCTCTACACGGAGCACGGTTTCCGGGCCTATGGCTTTCACGGCACCAGCCATAAGTTTGTGGCCGGCGAGGCACTGCGCTATTTAGAAAACCCGGAGGCGCGCGTTATCACCATTCACCTGGGCAATGGCTGCAGCATGACAGCCACCGCCGCCGGCCATTCCGTGGATACCAGCATGGGCTTTGGCCCCATGAACGGCTTGGTGATGGGCACCCGCGCCGGCGACACCGACCAGGCCGTTATTTTTCACCTCATCGAGCACCTGGGCTATACCGCTAGCCAGGTGCAGAACCTGCTCAACAAGGAAAGCGGCATGCTGGGTCTCACCGGCCACAGCGACATGCGCGACGTGACCCACGCCCTGGAGCACGGCGACGAGCGCGCCCGGCTGGCCTACGACCTCTACGCCTACCGCATCAAGAAATACATCGGCAGTTTTCTGGCAGTTCTCAATGGCGCCGAAGCCATTGTATTCACCGGCGGCGTGGGCGAAAACGACGCCCGCGTACGGGAGCTAACCTGCCGCAGCCTCGATTTTTTCGGCATCACGCTGGAAACGAGCGAAAATCAGCGCCGCTCCCCTGGCCTTCGTGATCTGTCGGCCCCGGGCTCCCGCGTAAAAGTGCTGGTGATTCCGACCAACGAGGAGCTGGAAATTGCCCGCCAGTGCGCAGATTTGGTGATGCAGGCTTAGTAATAGATATCTAAATGCAATACACACCAAGTAGAAATACACACTAAAAGAACGGGTCATGCTGAGCGCAGCCGAAGCATCTCGCTAGTGTGGTATACCACTGCAACGAAGCGGGCGAGATGCTTCGACTCCGCTCAGCATGACCGTTATTTTCCCAAAATAGTCAGCACGCGAGATGCTTCGCTCTGCTCTGCATGACGGTTAGGAATATTACGCAACACCTACACCCTTTTACACGGCGCTGCGCACAATGCCGCCATCTACGCGCAGGCTGGCTCCGTTGATGGCGCCGGCCAGGGGGCTGGCTACGAATACGGTGAAATCGGCAATTTCCCGGGGCTGAATCAGGCGGCCGATAAGGGAGGTTGGGCGGTTTTCGGCCATAAAGCGCCGCTCTGCCGTGGCGTAATCTTTTTCATCGGGAAATACCTGCCGAATAAATTCCTCCACCCCGGGGGTATGCGTTGAGCCCGGCATCAGGGCATTTACGGTGACGTTGGAGCCTTTCGTCATTTCGGCCAGACTGCGGGAAATGGAAAGCTGCATAAGCTTAGTGGCGCTATAGTGGGCCATTTCCGGGGCCGGGTTCATTGCCGATTCGCTGCTGATAAAGATGATGCGCCCGGTGGTGCGGGCCAGCATACCGCGCAGGTAATGGCGGCTGAGGCGCACGCCGCTCATAATGTTCACCTCAAACAGCCGCAGCCAGGATTCATCGGTGGTATCAAAGAACTCGGTGGCCTCATAGATACCCAGGTTATTTACCAGCACATCCACCTCCGGGTACTTGTGAATGGTTTGGGCGGCTCCTTCGGCGGTGCCGTTGTCTGCCACCAGCGGCAGCAGTTCGGCTTCAGGAAATTCCTGCCGCAACTGCGCTATGGCCTGCTGCACGCTGGCGGCTGTGCGGCCGTTGATGATGACAATGGCCCCTTCGCGGGCAAAGGAGCGGGCTATTTCCAGGCCGATGCCGCCGGTAGAAGCGGTAACCAGAACGGTTTTTTGGTCAAGTTGTAAGTTCATGTGCAGGAGGAAATGAGTTTGCGAGAGGCTAATGCCGTACTTTCTACGGCTACCTTCGCTAAACAAACGCCGCTAGCGTTTGGCTCATATCGCCCAACAATTTGCCGTCCTGCTGAGCATGTCGGTTGTAAGAGATGACAACAAACCGCAGCATCCCTTTCCAGAACTCTTAACTTCGCCTGCCTTCCTTATTCTGTATCCTATTCCTCTGATCGGCCCAGGCAACCGTTTCGGTTGCTTTGGAGTTATTGGTGCTCTCTTCACGTATTTCCGCCGTTGATATCCTTCGCCGCTTCTCCCTGGTTTATTCTGCTGTGCCTGGCCGTGGGCGCGGGCTACGCGGCCCTGCTGTACTCGGCCAAAGCGCCCTGGAGCCGGACGCTGAATCTCGGGCTGGCGGCCCTGCGTTTTTTGGTGGTGAGTTTGCTGTGCTTTCTGCTGCTTTCCCCCTTCATCAAAACCACTACCAGCACTACCGAGAAGCCCACCATTGTGCTGGCCGTGGATAATTCACAGTCGGTAGGGCTGTTTACGCCGGCTCCGCTCCTGCACCAAACCACCCAGGGTCTGCGCCAGCTCACCACCGACCTACAGGCCAAAGGCTTTTCCGTCGAAACCCAGACCCTCACCCCTGCCACGCGCCCTGTTCGCCCCGATTCGCTGCGCTTCACAGCCGCCGCTACCGATCTGGATGGCATGCTTTCCGCCGTGAGCGAGGCGTATGAAGGCCGCAACCTGGCCGGCGTGGTGCTGGTGTCCGATGGCATTGTGAACCAGGGCCGCGCGCCCCAGTATTCGGAGTACCGCTTTCCTATTTACGGTATGGCCGTGGGCGACACGGTGCCCAAGAAAGATTTGAGCATTCCGGCGCTCAACTATAATCGGGTAGCCTTCAGCGGCAACCGTTTCCCGGTTGAGGCTGAAATCGGCTATGATGGCTACGCCGGCAGCACTGCCACCGTGCAGCTGCGCGAAAACGGCCGCGTGCTGCAAACCAAGCAGGTGAAACTGCCGGCCGGTCAGCGCCGCCAGAAAACCACTTTTCTGGTGATGGCACCCGCCCCCGGCAAGCGGCGCTATGAGGTGGTAGTGGAAAAGCAGCCCGGTGAGTTTACCCTGCTCAACAACAGCAAATTTGCTTACGTGGATGTGGTGAAAGGCAAGCTGAAAGTGCTGCTGGCCGGGGCAGCCCCCCACCCCGACCTGAAAGCTCTGCGCGCCGCCATTCAGCAAAACGATAACTTCGACCTGGTTTCCTACCTGCCCGGCATCAGCCCGCTGAAGGCTCAGGACTATGATGTGGCCATTCTGCACCAACTGCCGGCCCGCGGTGGCCTGGGCAGCGAAGTAGTGGCCCAGGTACGGCAACGCCGGATTCCGGCCTTCTATATCCTGGGAGCCCAATCGGATTTTGATGCTTACAACCGCCTGGGAGCGGGCCTCACGGTGCAGCCGCGCGGCGCCCAGACGGATGATGTAACGCCCGTGCCCAACCCCGCCTTTGCGCGCTTTTCCTTTGAAGAAGACGCCGCCCGGCGGTTTGCGGCATATTCGCCCGCCCCGGTTCCTTTTGGCAGTCTGCGCCTGAATGGCGGCGCCGAAGTGGCCTTATTTCAGCAGGTAGGCCGCCTGAAAACCCAGCGCCCGCTGCTGGTTTTTGGCGGCTCGGCAGCCCAGCGCCAGGCCACGCTGCTCACGGATGGCAGCTGGCAGTGGCGCCTGCAGGAAGCCACGGAGCACGAAGACCGCCCGGAAGCCTACGACCGGATGATTATTCGCACGCTGCAGTTGCTCACGCAAAACGCCAACAAAAAGCGCCTCGATGTATACCCCACCCAGGACGCCTTTTCCTCGCAGGACGACGTGACGTTTGGCGTCGAAACCTACAACGCAGTGTTTGAGCGCATCTACAACCAGAAAATTACCTTCACGCTCACCGACGAAAAGCAGAAGACCCGCACCTTCAGCTATACTAATACCGAGGACGGTGCGCCGCTGCACCTGGGCGCATTGCCCGGCGGCCTCTACCGCTACACCGCCCGCGCCACGCTGGGCGGCCAGCCCCAGCAGGACCGCGGCGAGCTGCTGGTGCAGGAGCAGCAGCTGGAAGCCCTGGACGCCCGCGCCGACCATAACCTGCTCTACCAGCTCTCCCGCCGCAGCGGCCAGCGCCTCTACTACCCGCAACAGTTCGCCCAACTCACCCAGGACATTGAGAAGGCCAACTACAAGCCGGTTATCTACTCCGAGGAAAAGCTGAAAGAGCTCATCGATATGAAATGGCTGTTTTTCCTGATTCTGGCCTTGATATCAGCAGAATGGGCCCTGCGTAAGTATTCCGGTGTAGTGTAGCGCGAAGCTCCGGCTTCGCGCACGAGCAGCGCGAGTTCCTAAGCATTGTTACAAGCGGAGCATTTTCGACAACTCGCTTCACTCGTGCGCGAAGCCGGAGCTTCGCGCTACAATGCACGCTACGATGCGCGCTTCCTGCTACCTTTGCACCATGCATTACATCCTCGTCAACAAACCCTACGAAGTCCTCACCCAGTTTACCGACGAGAATGGCCGCGCCACGCTCAAGGATTTCGTTAATATTCCGAATATATACCCCGTAGGCCGCCTGGATTATGACTCCGAAGGCCTGGTGCTGCTCACCGATGACAAGCAGCTGCAGCACCGCCTCTCCGAGCCGCGCTTTAAAGTACCGAAAACCTATTGGGTGCAGGTAGAAGGCATTCCCACGCCCGAAGCTTTGGAAACCCTGCGCCGCGGCGTAGACCTGAAAACCGGCTTCACTACCCCCGCCGAGGTAGAATTATTGACTGAAGAACCCCAAATCTGGGACCGGAGCAAACCGGTGCGTTTTCGGGCCGCTATTCCTACCTCTTGGATTCAGATTACCATTTCGCAGGGCATGAACCGCCAGGTGCGCAAAATGACGGCGGCCGTGGGCTTTCCTACGCTACGCTTGGTGCGCGCCCGCCTCGCCGGTATTCCGGTAGGCAACCTGCAGCCCGGCCAGTGGCGCGAGTTGACCACCGATGAGGTAAAAGAACTGACCGATGATATGGCGGCCCAAACCCTGGCCGCCGGCACCTTTAAGCCGGCCAGCAAATCAGACAGTGGCTATTGGCCCGGCGGCATTCGTCCGGCCAGTGAAAAGCCCGGCCAGAACAGCGCCGGTGGCTATAATCGGGGCGGCTTTGGCGCCAAGCCCGGAGCCGGCAGTAAATCCAAAACCGGCCGTAGCGCCGGCGGCCCGGCACAGGACAAGGGAAAAGGCAAGCCCGCCGGCGGCCCCAGCCGGGGTAGCACCGGCCGCAAACCGGGCTCCGACCGGCCAACGGGTGGTGGGCGCAAGTCCGGCCGATGAAGCGTAAGCGCCTTGTTCAGCTGCTCTTAGTCTTGGCCACGGTTGTGTTAAACGCCGTGGCCTTTTTCCATGCCTGGCGCTTCACCCATTTTTCTCCTGCCGTCACCGTGCGCACCAGTAATCCGGAGGGGCTGGCCGGCTGGCGCAAGCTGGGGGTGCTGCTCACAGGCGTATCGAACCCTAAGCCTCACAGCCCAAACCGTCCGAATTTTACTTACCAGCGCCTCTTGCTGTCCAGCCCCAATGGGCGCCTGGAGGCTTGGTATAGCACAGTGCCCAACGCCCGTGGCACCGTGGCGCTTTTTCATGGCTACACCAGCAACAAAGCGGCCCTACTTCCCGAAGCCGCCTATTTCCGCCGCTTAGGTTATAGTGTGCTGCTCACAGATTTTGCCGGTAATGGCGGCTCGGCTGGCTATACCTGCACCGTAGGATATCGGGAGGCGGAGGACGTGCGCACCGCGTTTAACTGGCTTGTACAAAACCAACCGCAGAAACCCATTCTGCTTTACGGCGTGAGCATGGGTGCCGAAGCTATTCTAAGAGCCGAAAGTGAACTGGGCGTGCTGCCCAAAGCCAATATTCTGGAGTGCCCGTACGGCAGCATGCTCCAAACGGCGCGTAACCGCTTTGCTGCCATGCACCTGCCTGATTTCCCAATGGCCAACTTGCTGGTTTTCTGGGGCGGCGTGCAAAATGGCTTCTGGGCTTTTGACCTGGATGCTACCCGGTTCGCCAGCCATATTAACACCCCTACCCTCCTGATGTGGGGCGAAGCCGACCCGCGGGTGACCCGGCAGGAAACCGACGCTATTTACCGGAACCTGCGAGGACCCAAGCAACGGCAAAACTTTGTCGGTTCCGGCCATGAGCCCTATTGGAAGAAGCATGAACAGCTATGGCGCAGCAAAATAGCTGGGTTTGTAGCAGGCTTACCTTTGAAGTAGCCGCTTAGTGCGCTTTGCCGCCTGCCCGGCTGGCAGGGAAATCAGAATGGAGCGTGCAGGAGAAGGTCAGAGCGGCGGGAAACGGCGCGGGGTGTCCCGTAAAAATGACAAGTTGTCACAGGAAAACGCCGTTTTGCGGGCTGGTACGCTGCTTGTAATCCTCCTTTCGCGAGTGATTCGCAATTATCCTCTGACACCTCAACTCCTAAACGATAACCATCCACATGGGCAAAATAATCGGTATTGACCTCGGCACCACCAACTCGTGCGTGGCCGTAATGGAAGGCAACGAGCCGGTGGTGATTCCAAACAGCGAAGGCCGCCGCACCACCCCCTCCATCGTAGCGTTCCTCGATAACGGTAAAGGCGAGCGTAAAGTCGGTGACCCCGCCAAGCGTCAGGCCATTACCAACCCCAAGAACACGATTCAGTCGATTAAGCGCTTCATGGGTCGCAGCTTCGGCGAAGTAACCGAAGAAGCCAAGCACGTTTCCTACGAACTGGTGCCCGGTCCTAACAACACGGTAGCTGTGCAAATCGGCGACCGGAAGTACACGCCGCAGGAAATCTCGGCTATGGTACTGCAGAAAATGAAGCAGACGGCTGAGGATTATCTGGGTCAGCCCGTAACGGAAGCTGTTATTACGGTGCCCGCTTACTTCAATGATGCCCAGCGTCAGGCTACCAAAGAAGCCGGTGCTATTGCCGGTCTCGATGTAAAGCGCATCATCAACGAGCCTACGGCCGCGGCCCTGGCTTATGGCCTTGATAAGAAGCACAAAGACCAGAAAATTGCCGTGTACGACCTTGGCGGTGGCACCTTCGATATCTCCATTCTCGAGCTGGGTGATGGCGTGTTCGAAGTACTGTCTACCAACGGTGACACCCACCTCGGCGGCGACGACTTCGACCAGGTAATCATCAACTTCCTGGCCGATCAGTTCGCCAGCGAAAACGAAGGCCTCGACCTGCGTAAGGATGCCATGGCGCTCCAGCGTTTGAAAGAAGCCGCTGAGAAAGCCAAAGTAGAGCTGTCGTCTTCTACGGAGACGGAAATCAACCTGCCTTACGTAACGGCCACCGCTTCGGGCCCCAAGCACCTGGTGGTAAAGCTGAGCCGCGCTAAGTTTGAGCAGCTGGCTGACAGCCTCGTGCGTCGCTCCATGGAGCCTTGCAAAAAGGCCCTGCAGGATGCCGGCCTGAGCACTTCCGATATCGACGAAGTAATCCTGGTAGGTGGTTCTACCCGTATCCCCCGCATTCAGGAGGAAGTAGAGAAGTTCTTCGGTAAGAAGCCTTCCAAGGGCGTTAACCCCGACGAAGTAGTAGCTGTAGGCGCTGCCATTCAGGGCGGTGTACTGACCGGTGAAGTGAAGGACGTGCTCCTGCTGGACGTAACTCCGCTTTCGCTGGGTATCGAAACCATGGGCGGTGTCATGACCAAGCTCATCGAGTCGAACACGACCATCCCGACCAAGAAATCGGAAACCTTCTCCACGGCTTCGGATAACCAGCCTTCGGTGGAAATCCACGTGCTGCAGGGCGAGCGTCCGATGGCTTCGCAGAACCGCACCATTGGTCGCTTCCACCTCGCCGATATTCCACCAGCACCCCGCGGCGTTCCGCAGGTTGAAGTAACCTTCGACATCGACGCCAACGGTATCCTGCACGTATCGGCCAAGGACAAAGGCACCGGCAAAGAGCAGAAAATCCGCATCGAAGCCTCTTCGGGCCTGTCGGATGCTGACATTGAGCGGATGCGTCAGGAAGCGGCCGCCAACGCCGAGTCGGACAAAGCCGAAGTGGAGCGCATCTCGAAGATGAATGCCGCTGACTCGATGATTTTCCAGACCGAGAAGCAGCTGAAAGAGTACGGCGACAAGCTGAGCGGCGGCAACAAAACCGCTGTGGAAAGCGCGCTGGCCGACCTCAAGACGGCGCACGAAAGCAAGGATATTGCCGCCATCGACAAAGCTATGGAGGCTATCAACGCCGCCTGGCAGGCAGCTTCTACGGAAATGTACAACGCTACCCAGGGCGGTCAGCCCGGCGGTGCTGAAGGCGGCAACCCTTTCGGGGGCGGTGAAGGCCAGCAGCCCGGCGGCAACGGCCAGGGCGCCGGTCACGACAACGTGACGGACGTAGACTACGAAGAAGTAGACGGCAAGAAGTAATTCTTGACTTATTTGAACAAAAAGGCCGGTAGCTATATGCTGCCGGCCTTTTTTGCGTTAGGGCGGCGCATAACTCTTCAACTATTACCTTTCGCACATGGCACATTTTCTCATCATTGGCGCCGGCATTGGCGGCCTCGCCACGGCCCATGGGCTTTTGCAGCATGGGCATACGGTACGGGTGATTGAAGCCGCACCGGAGCTGCGGGAAATTGGAGCGGGCGTGGTATTGGGCGCCAATGCTATGCTGGCCCTGAGTAAGCTGGGCCTGCAGGAAACCGTGCAGGTGCATGGCACGGCCATCACCAAAATTCAACTGCGCGATGAGCAGGGCGGCGCTCTGCAAACCGTAGACACCACGGAATTCACCCGGGAGCTGGGCTTCCAGAACCTGGGCATTCATCGCGCCGCCCTGCAGCGGGCACTGCTGGCGGGCCTGCCCCCCGATACCGTGCAGCTGGGCATCCCGTTTGAGCGGTTTGAGCAAACGGCCACTGGCGTGCGGGCGCACTTGGCCAATGGCACCTCGCTCACCGCCGATGCTTTGATTGGGGCCGATGGAGTTCGCTCCCGCGTGCGGCGGCAGCTGGTGCCCCCGGCCAAGCCCCGGTACGCGGGCTATACCTGCTGGCGCGCCGTGGTAAATGCCGCCGCCCTGAAGCTGCCCGTAGGTGAATCGGCGGAGGTGTGGGGCACGGGCGGACGGCGCTTTGGCTACGTGCCCGTGGGCGAAGGTCGCGTGTACTGGTTTGCCTGCCTGAACTGCGGCCAGGTAAACAGCCCGCATTTCAGCCGCTACCAGCTGGCCGACCTGCGCCGGGAGTTTGCCGGCTTTTCCGCGCCGGTGCCGGAACTGCTGGCGCTGGCTTCTGATGAAAACGTGTTGTGGAACGATATTCTCGACCTGAAACCGCTCACGCAGCTGGCTTTTGAACGGGTGCTTTTGCTGGGTGATGCTGGCCACGCCACCACGCCCAATATGGGCCAGGGCGCGGGTATGGCCATTGAAGACGCATTGGTACTGGCGGAGACTTTGGCGAATGAAACGAATATTCCCGCCGCCTTCCAGCGCTTTGAGCAGCGCCGGTTGCCCCGCACCACGCGCATTGTGAATACCTCCTGGCAGCTGGGCCGGCTGGCGCAGCTGGAAAAGCCATGGCAGATTAAGCTGCGCAATATGGGAATGCGCCTGGTGCCGGACGCCATCAGTCTGAAGCAAATGGCCTGGCTGTATCAGCCGGCATAGCGCGCGCCTTTGCCCGGCGGCGGCTAAAGCTGTTTCTTTGCTGATACGCCCTTTTCTCCGCCCCGATGCCCGTTCCCTTTCTCTCTTTTGTCGCCCAGAATGAACGTATCCGCGCCGACGTGCAGGCGGCCACCATGCGCGTGTTCGACTCGCAGCAATATATCCTGGCAGAGGAAGTAAGGCAGTTTGAGGCGGAGTATGCGGCATTTAACCAAGTACCGCATTGCGTGGGCGTCAGCAGCGGATTATCAGCGCTGCACCTGGCGCTGGTGGCGCTGGGCATTGGTCCCGGTGATGAAGTACTGGTGCCCAGCAACAGCTATGTGGCTACCTGGCTGGCCGTATCCTACGTGGGCGCCACACTGGTGCCGGTAGAGCCGGATGAAGCCACCTTCAACTTGGATGCGCAGCAACTGGAAGCGGCTATCACGCCCCGCACGCGCGCTATTCTGCCGGTGCATTTCTTCGGCCAGGCCTGCAATATGGCCGCTATTATGGAAGTGGCCCGGCAGCATGATCTGATAGTTATCGAAGACAATGCCCAGGCACAGGGCGCCGCCAGCCACGGGCAGCTGACGGGCAGCTTTGGAGAGGCCAATGCCACCAGCTTTTACCCTACCAAAAACCTGGGCGCGCTGGGCGACGCGGGCGCCATTACCACCAAAAACGCAGCGCTGGCCGAGCAGCTGAAAGTACTGCGCAACTACGGCTCCCGGCAGAAATACCAGAACGAAGTCATCGGGTACAATGCCCGGCTGGATGAGCTGCAGGCTGCCATTTTGCGCGTGAAGCTCCCTTACTTGTCCCTCTGGACCCAACAGCACCAACAGCTGGCAGCGTGGTATGATACGTATCTGGCGGCTATTCCGGGGCTGCAATTGCCGCAACGGCTGCCTACTTCCACCCACGTCTATCATCTGTACGTGGTGCGCACGCCGAACCGGGATGCCCTGCAGCGGCATCTCACGGCCCACGGAATTGGCACCGTCATTCACTATCCGGTGCCGCCGCATTTGCAGCCGGCTTACCAGGATTTGGGCTTTATAGCCGGGCAGTTTCCAATAGCGGAGCATCTGGCAGCAACCAGCCTCAGCCTGCCACTGTGGCCGGGCATGCAGGAAGCACAGGTGGCGGAAGTAGCGGAGTGTATCCGGCGTTTTACACCCGCTTAAAATTGCCACCGCTTTATCCAAAATTCCAGCAAAGCTGGAGTACGATGGTGCAGAAGGCAGCGTGAATGAAAAGTTGAAAACCCAGAAAAAAGAACGTCATGCTGAGCGCAGCCGAAGCATCTCGCGTGCTGGCATTGTGGTAGTAATTAAGCTTACCACACTAGCGAGATGCTTCGGCTGCGCTCAGCATGACAGCTGAATTGCGACCGGAAATTTCAACTATCTACTCGCTCTGATTTACGAAGTGGCTTTCAGCTTCTCCTGACGTTCCTTGTGCTCCTCTTCGGCTTCTTCTTCAAAGCCTTTCTGAATTTTTTCGGTGGCCTCCTGATGGTCTTCGGCGTCGGCTTGTTCCTGGTTTTCCTCCTGTTCCTCCTTGTCGTGGGGCTCGTAGCTTACTTTGATGTAGATGGGAAAATGGTCGGAGCCGACGTAGGGCAGGCGTTCCATGTCCTCTACTTTAAAGTGCGCGGAGACGAACACATGGTCCAGCGGCCAGCGCATGAGGTGGTATTCGGCGTGAAACGTGGGGAGCAGCCCGCGTCCTACCCGCGGGTCCATCAGACCACTCACGCGCCGGAACAACTCACTAGTATGTGACCAGGCCACGTCGTTCATATCGCCGAACACGATGGTAGGCTCCTCATTGCGGTCAATTTCTTTGCCCACAATCAGCAGCTCGGCGTCGCGGCGGGTACTAGTTTCGGCCTCCTGCGGCGCCGGTGGCTTGGGGTGCAGGCCGTACAGGCGCACCCAACTCTGGCCATCGGGAAGCTGCACGAAAGTGTGCAGGGAAGGTATATCGTCGTCGAGCAGGTATTTAATTTGCGCGTCGCGCAGCGGCAGCCGCGAGTAGAACAGCATGCCATAGGTGTTGTCCAGCGGCTCGTGGCAGATGTAGGGGTGCGTTTCCTCCAGGGGGCGCAACTGCTGCTGCCACCACCTATCGGTTTCTACCACAATAATGAGGTCCGGATCCGCTTCCTGCAGCACCCGTAAGGCTTTAGGGGCCTGCTTGTTATACTGCAGTACATTCATCACGGCCAGGCTCATGTGGCGCTTCGCATCTTTCAGGGTACTGTCGCCTACCTGTTTGCTTACCATGGGCGTGTACGGAATGATGCGGAAGAACTGATACACAATAGCTACCGCCAGCACCGCCATCAGGCCCAGACCCCAGTAGCCCGGCAGCTGATGCCAGCCCAGCACAAATCCGGCGCCCAGTGTAACCATAGCCACAAATACGATTTGCAGGCGGGGAAAATCAAACACCCGTATCCACCAGGCTTCTTCGCGCAGCAATGGCAATAGGGTAGCAATGATAGAAGCAATGGCGAATAGCAGCGTAATGCCATGCGCAATCAACAGCCAAATTGGTGCGTCTAGATCAGGCAAGAGAGAAGCTCGTTAGGGGTGGGAAAACGGAGGCAGGTACTCAGCAGCAGTAATTTCGGTTAAATATCATCATTGTAACCGCCTTTGCGCAGCTCTTCAATAGTGCGCATCACTTTATCTTTTAGCGAGTTACGGTATTTTTCTAATACATCAACCAGGCGGGCATTACTCAGGCCCAGCATCTGGGTGGCCAGTACCGCGGCGTTGGCGGCCCCGTCTACGGCTACGGTAGCCACCGGCACTCCGGTCGGCATCTGCAGCATAGAAAGCATCGAATCAAGCCCGCGGATAGACAGCGAAGAGTTGATAGGCACGCCCACTACCGGCAAGGTAGTGAGAGCTGCTATCATACCGGGCAGATGGGCCGCGCCGCCGCCACCGGCAATAATAACGCGCAAACCACGCTTGCGGGCATTTTCCGCGTACTCTATCATCCGGTGCGGGGTGCGGTGGGGCGACACCAGCGTCATTTCATAAGGCACCCCAAACTGACGCAGCAACTCCGCTGCGGCGGTCATAACTTTCAGGTCAGACTGCGACCCCATGATGATGCCTACCAACGGCGTGACTTCCCGGGAATCGTCGGGTGCGGGAGTTGGGATGGGAGCGGATGAAGGCGTTTGCATACAGCGAAATTGGATCAAAAGAAGGTGGTCCGTGGATTTCTACGGCTCCCCGACGTAACAGTTGGATTATCAAACATAGCATTTTCCCTCTTTGCTGATTCTCAATCCCTCGTACCTTTACCCCGCTCCCCTTACGCCCTTCGTATGGAAATATTGCTTGCTACTTTCACCACGCTGTTTTCGGTAGTGAACCCTTTTGGGGCCATGCCAGTATTTCTGACCCTCACGCAGGACGACTCGCCCGCGCACCGGGCCGGGGTGGCGCTCCGGGCCTGCCTGTATATGATTGGGGTATTGACGGTTTCGTTTTTTGCCGGGCAGTACGTGCTCAACTTCTTTGGCATCAATATCCACCATTTACGCATTGCGGGCGGTATTCTGCTGATGCGCTCCGCCTTTGATTTGCTCACGCCCGGTGGCAACCGCGCCAAAGTATCGGACGCTACGCTGGAGGAAAGTATGCACAAGGATGATATTTCCTTCACGCCCCTGGCCATGCCCATGCTCTCGGGCCCGGGCTCCATGGCCGTGTGTATCGGCTTGTTCGCGGTGAAACTCTCTTTTACCGATATGGGCCTGATTATTCTGGGCTTTGTGCTGGTGGCGCTGGCCAGCTACCTGATTCTGATGTCGTCATTGCGGCTCACCAAGTTTCTGGGGCGGCCCGGCATGGCCGCGCTGGCACGCATCATGGGTTTTCTGACGCTGGCCATTGGGGTAAATTTTCTGGCTACGGCTATTGTGGCACTGTTTCCGGGGCTGAGCCGATAGGAAAATCATGGGAGAAGCACTCGTGCTGATACTCGTACTCGCCATACTTTTTGTCGTAATACTAGGGGTCCCAACTATCCTGCTATGGCGGCTGGGCCAATGGTTCCACCGTCGAAACCATGAGTGGGCAGCTCGCATCTCGCACGCTTTTTTGTTGTGTTTTAGCCTCTTCTGGATAATAGGCATCTACTCCATCTATTTTCCCTTCGATAGCGAATTTGAACAGGAGTTCGAGAATCTAACAGGTCTTCCTTTCCCGGCTTCTGGTGAAATCGTGGAAGGAGAAGAATCCAGGCTTGATTTGGGAGGAGATTATTTCGTTGATGCGCGGGTAAAATTTGACGCGTCTGATTATCAGCGCCTCTTGCATAGGCTACACGCCGACCCAACCTTTCAGGCTAATGTTTCCAGCCAAGACACTATTGTTGTTGGAAATGCGCTATCTGCTTCACCTGATAGGTCAGCCCTTATCACGCTTTGTACCTTTTCAAAAAACGATAAGAGTGAAGGCGAATACCAATCCATCAGCTTCTTTGCAGACCACCGCACAATCACTTTCCATCGCCGCCAAGAGTGAGGGAGTTGGCATTTCGCAGGCACACCCTCTGTATTCCTGAGTTGCTAGGCTTACCTTTGCTGACAGCGCCGCTTTCCGGCCTCTAATCAGCGAAATCTGTGATTAAAAACGACCTCCTCCTTCGTGCCGCCTGCGGCGAACAGACTGAACGTACCCCCGTATGGCTGATGCGCCAGGCGGGCCGTATCCTGCCCGAGTATCGTGCCCTGCGCGCCCGCCTCAGTGGCTTCAAAGAGCTGGTAGAAACGCCGGATCTGGCTGCGGAAGTCACTATTCAGCCCGTAGATGCGCTGGACGTGGATGCCGCCATTATTTTCTCGGATATTCTGGTGGTACCCGAAGCCATGGGCCTCACCTATGAAATGATTGAGGCGCGCGGCCCGCTCTTCCCCGAAACCATTAAAACCGCGCAGGACGTGGCCCGCATGCGTGTGGCCGACCCTGAAGAGCACCTGGGCTACGTGCTGGAAGCCATTCGGGTGACCAAGCGCGCCCTGAACGGCCGTGTGCCGCTCATCGGGTTTGCCGGCGCCCCCTGGACGATTCTGGCCTACATGGTGGAAGGCCACGGCTCCAAAACCTTCAGCAAAGCCCGCCGGATGCTGTACACCAATCCGGCGCTGGCGCACGAGCTGCTGCGCAAAATCACCGATACCACCATTGCTTACCTGCGTGCCCAGGTGCAGGCCGGCGCCAACCTGATTCAGGTATTCGATTCGTGGGCTGGTATTCTGCCGCCAGCGCATTACGCGGAGTTTAGCACGCGCTACATTGCCGAAATCTGCGCGGCCATTCCGGAAGTGCCGGTTACGGTGTTTGCCAAAGGCGCTTTCTGGGCCGTGGGCGACTTCGCGCAACTCCCCTGCCGCACCATTGGGCTGGACTGGAACCAGGACCCGCGCGCGGTACGCCCCCTGGTAGGCGACAAAACCCTGCAGGGCAACCTGGACCCCTGCGCCCTCTACGGTACCCGCGAGCAAGTGCGGCAGGCTACTATTCAGATGCTGGACCAGTTTGGCCCCTACCACCACATTGCCAACCTGGGCCACGGCGTATACCCTGATACCGACCCCGACAACGTGCGCGTGTTTATTGACACGGTGAAGGAATACAGCGTTAAAATGCGCCACTAAGCAGGCCGGGCCATCATAGTAAAAGTGGCCGCCTCATAAACGTGTCATCCTGACGCAGGAAGGACCTTATCCCGCTAGACGAATCGTTGTTACGATTATCGTTCAGCCGTGATAAGGTCCTTCCTGCGTCAGGATGACACGTTTTACTTTTAGGTTTAAAACACCTTGTTTTCCTGAGCTTCGACCAGGAGCAGTTGTTTTTCAATGGGCACTACCCCCACCTGCTCGCATACCAGTCCGCCGCCCAGGTTGGCCAGCGCGGCGGTAACGGGCGGGGCCATGCCCAGCGCCACGCACAGCGCGGCAATACTGATAACGGTGTCGCCGGCGCCGGAAACATCGGAGATGCTACGCAGATGCGCGGGAATGTAGGTGCGTTGGGTGGCGCCATCTTCCACAAAAACGCCCCGCTCAGAGAGCGTCACCAGCACAATTTCCGGCAGTAAAAGCTCGCGCAGGCGGTCTACAGCGGCCTCAAACTGCGGGCGGGCGGCGTCGGTATCTTCAAACTCAAGCTTCAAGCCTTCCCGCAGCTCTTTCAGGTTAGGCTTGAACAGTGTGCAGTGGCGGTAGGCCAGAAAGTTCTTTTTCTTGGGGTCTACCACGGTGGGGATGCCCCGCTCCCGGGCCAACTCAATAAAGCGGGTGATACTGGCTTCGCCGAGCACACCCTTGTCGTAGTCTTCAAAAATCACGACATCGGCACGGTCCAGCAGGGCGGCGTAGCGCGTGGTGAGGGCGGCATTTTCTTCCTGGTTGAGGTTGTGCTCTACTTCGGAATCGATGCGCAGGAGCTGCTGGCCGTGGGCCAGAATACGCTGCTTCACGGTGGTGGGCCGGTGCGTACTGCGCACAATGCCTTCGGCCGACAGGTTATTCTCGCGCAGCAGATCCAGCATTTGGTTGCCGCCCTGGTCCTCGCCTATCACGGCGCACAACAGCGGCGTAGCGCCCAGCGCCTGCACGTTCAGGGCAACGTTGGCGGCTCCGCCCAGGCGCTGCTCCGTGCGGCTTACATTCACGATGGGCACCGGCGCTTCCGGCGACAGTCGGCCAGCCTTTCCCCACACGTAGGCATCCATCATCACGTCGCCCACAATGAGCACGGTCAGGTGGTTGAACGCATCAAATAAATCAGCAAGGGAAGTAGGTGGAACGGTGGCAGCGGGCATCACAACAAATTCAGGGAAATGAAGCCGCAAAGGTAGGAAGTTGCGCTGTAGCGCGCAGCGCCGGCTTCGCGGACGAGCAGAGCGAGTTCTAACGTAGGCAGACGCCTGCTACTCGCTCTGCTCGTCCGCGAAGCCGGCGCTTCGCGCTACTTTCTTTAATGTAGTTTGGCCAGGCTGTTTTTGATGCGGGTAAAGGCTTCGCGCAGCTTCTCATCTGCGGCGGCGGTGCTGAAACGAATGCAGTTGGGTGCGCCAAAAGCGTCGCCGCTCACGGCGGCTACGTGGCCGTCGTTGAGCATGTACATGGCCAGATCCGTGGCGTTCTGAATGGTGCTGCCATCGGGCGTCAGTTTGCCGAAATAGCCGCTCACATCCGGGAATACATAGAAAGCGCCGCTGGGCGTGGGCGTGCGGAAACCGGGAATGTCTTTCACCAGCTCCAGCACTAGGTCGCGGCGGCGGCGGTAGGCGGTTACCATCTCATCGGCGGAAGAGCGCCCGCCCTGCAGGGCCGCCAGGGCCGCACGCTGGGCAATGGAACAGGTGCCGGAGGTAATCTGGCTCTGCATTTTCTCGCAGGCGCCGGCAATTTCCTTGCTTGCGGCCAGGTAGCCCACGCGCCAGCCCGTCATGGCATAGCCTTTCGAGAAGCCATTCACGGTTATTACCCGGTCCTTTATTTCCGCGAACTGCGCCATGCTTACATGCTCGCCCACAAAATTGATGTACTCATAAATCTCATCGGCCAGCACGTGCACCTGGGGGTGGCGGGCCACCACGGCGGCAATATCGGCCAGCTCTTCCCGGCTAAAAACAGCGCCGGTGGGGTTGCACGGCGAGGAGTACATGATGAGCTTGGTGCGGGGCGTAATAGCCTGCTCCAGCTGGGCGGCCGTTACTTTATAGCCGTTTTCCAGCGTGCCCATCAGCGTTACCGGCGTACCTTCCGCCAGCTTTACCATCTCTTCGTAGCTCACCCAGTACGGCGCAAACACGATAACCTCGTCGCCGGGGTTTACCAGGCTCATCACGGCATTGGCCAGGGCCTGCTTAGCCCCGGTGCTCACCACAATATTCTCGGGCTTGAAGCTCAGCTGATTTTCGCGCAGGAGCTTGTCGCAGATGGCCTGGCGCAGCTCGGGGTAGCCGGGCACGGGCGTGTAGAAGGTGTAGCCTTCGTCAATGGCCTTTTTGGCGGCGTCCTTGATGTATTGCGGCGTCTGAAAATCAGGCTCGCCAAAGCTCAGGCTGATAATATCGATGCCCTGTGCGGCCAGCTCGCGGCCTTTTTTGGCCATGGCAATGGTCTGCGACTCCTGCATGGTGTTGATGCGGTCTGACAGAACGGAGGTTGGCGAAGGAGCGAGCGAGTCAACAGTTGGTGACATGGCAACAAGGCAAATGGGTGGGTGGGAAAGACGGGTTAAAAGTACGGGAATGTACGGACTCAGAAGCAGCAACCAAAAGGCTCTACTCCTGCCCCAGCCACCGAAAGCACCGCAGCAATAGGCTCAGATCGGTACCGGTAGTATAATCCCGGGCATACAGCAGCTCCAGCCGCTGTTTGGTGGCATCGGATAGCGGAGTGGCGGGGGCACCGGCATCGGCGGGGGAAAGAATGGCCTGGGTCATGCGGCGGGGGCCAGCCGCGTAGCGCAGCCCCACCCAGGTGCGCTGCCCCATGAGCACCCGCAGACAATTGCGCAGGAAACCCTCCTTTTGCTCTACCAGCCACACCAACAGCGGGGCGGTAAGCAGCAAGGCCACGCTGCTCAGCACATCCAGCAGCCGCTTATTACGAATGTATCGGGGCTGAAACAGATTCAGGGCAATTTCCAGGGTATAGTAGTCGCCGGGGGTGTCTTTGCTGGAGCTGCCAATGATGTACTGGCTGTCTTCGGGCAGAATTTTGTAGCTCACGGGGCGCTGCCGCGGTTGGGGCAGGTTCACCATAAGGGCCATTATCTCGCTGGCCGACAAATCTTTGCCACAAAAAATCACCTCATTAATGCCGTAAATCAGGATAATTTCTTCCATCTGGCGCACCTCCCCCAGCAGGTCCCGGGGGCTTCCTGCGAGGCCACCGCCACCGGACTCACGTAGCCCATGATGCGGGTCCGCACGCCGGCATTTTTCAGCAGGAAGCGCACGCGCTGGCTTTCGGCCGCCGAGCCCACAATGGCAATGTTCTTCTGCTTCTCCTTCAGCAGACGGAAGTTGCGGTGGCGGAGAAAATGCGTGAGGAGCCGGCGTAGCAGCAGGGCGGCCACGGCCCAGACGCCCCCCAGAATAATAAGGGCCTTGGAAAAACGCCAGGCATCAAAAAAATTGGACGCAGCGGAAATCAGAATGGTACCGAAGAAGATGCCCCGCACAATGCGCAGGGTGTGCACCGGTTTATCGTAGGCCCCGCTGAAATAGGCGGCCGCCAGCCACACCGCAGTATAAACCGGCACGGCTACCAGCATAAACTGCGGCGGGTAGGGCGTGGGACCGTACTTGTGGTAGTCTTCCCAATAAACCTTCAGCAAATACATGCCCCCAATAATAAGGGCAGCGTCCAGCAGCATGGGGGCAGCCTGCATGAGCAGGCGCTGCGCTACCGCCGCCCCGGCCCGCAGCCAGATGGCCAGATTAATCAGCAGTGCAAACAGGCCGGCCCGCTCGGGCGCAAAGTGCTTGCGGGCAAAAATGACCATGGCCCGGTAAAACACAAACACATAGTTGATGCTGGTGCGCCGGGTACTCTCGCCTTTGTAATGGATGATGCGGGTGCCCGGGAAATAATAGTTTTTCCAGCCTCCGCGCGTGAGCCGGTACGAGAGGTCAATGTCCTCGCCGTACATAAAGTAATCCTCATCCAGCAGACCCACCTGGTCCAGCGCCTGCCGGCGCATCAGCATAAAAGCGCCACTGAGCACTTCAATTTCGTGGGTCTGTTCTTTGTCGAGGTAGCCCAGGTGGTAGCGCCCAAACGTGCGCGAGCGGGGAAACAGCTGCGCCAGCCCGAATATCTTGTAAAATGCCACCCGGGGCGTGGGAAGACCGCGCTTACTTTCCGGCAGAAACCTGCCCTGCCCGTCCAGCATTTTCACGCCCAGTCCTCCCGCCGTGGGGTGCGCATCCATAAAGGCGCAGCACAGCCGGAAGGTATCTTCTTCTACCACGGTATCGGGGTTCAGCAGGAGCACGTACTGGCCGCAAGCCTGCCGCAGGGCTTGGTTGTTGGCTTTGCTGAAGCCGGGGTTGTCTTTGTTTTCGATGAGAACAACCTCCGGAAAGCGGGCCCGCACCATGGCTACGGAGCCATCCACGGAGTTATTATCCACCACAAACACTTCTGCCGGCTCCCCCAGCTTTGCCACCGCCTTGCGCACCGACAACAACGCCTGCTCCAGGAAATAGCAGACGTTGTAGTTGACAATAACGACGGAAAGCTTCACGGGCGCGGCGGGGGCAGAAATCGAACAGTCACGAAAGGTAAGCAGACTTGCGTACTGTGCGGCCGGGAAAGAGGGTACGGCCTTTTATTCCTGCAAAAAGCCCTGGCGTACGAGCCTACACCAGGGCTTTTCAGTAATAGAAACCGGTGGCTGTATCGGCCTTAACCACCGCGGTTATTTGGCCTGACGCTGGCGCTCTATAATGGAGCGGCCCAGCGTAATTTCATCGGCATATTCCAGCTCGCCGCCCATGGGCACGCCGCGGGCAATGGTGCTGATGTGCACCTGCGGGAAGTCGCGCAGCTTGCGGGAAAGGAAGAAGGCCGTGGTGTCGCCCTCCATAGTGGGGCTAATGGCCAGGATGACTTCTTTCACTTCCGACTCCGGCTCGCCCAAACGCTCTACCAAAGACTCAATCTGCAGGTCGCTGGGGCCAATGCCTTCAATAGGCGAAATAACGCCGCCCAGCACGTGGTAAGTGCCCTGATACTGGCCGGTGTTTTCAATGGCAATAACGTCGCGGATATCTGATACCACGCACACAGTGCTATGGTCGCGGAGCGGATTGGCGCAGATGCCGCATTTCTCCGTGTCGGAGATATTGTGGCAGGTATCGCAGTAGCGAATATCGAAGCGCATTTTGGCCAGCGCCTCCGCCAGAGAGGCAGTGGCATCGGTTTCAGCCTTCAGCAGGTGCAGGGCCAGCCGTAGCGCGGTTTTTTTGCCGATACCGGGCAGCTTCGCTAGCTCACCCACGGCGTTTTCTATCAGTTTGGAGGGGAATTCCATTCAGTTGCAGTTACGAGTTGTCAGCTACCAGTTGCCAGGTGGTTACCAACAGGCCACGGGCACTGGCAACTGGTAACTGACAACTCGTAACTGAATTAAAGCACGTCCGCCGAGATGCCGCGGTCGTGGATGGCGGTGCACATGCCGGCCAGCTCATCAAAGGCGCCATGCTTAACGGTACACTGCCCTTTGTAATGAATCAGCAAGGTACATTGCTCGGCCTGCTCTGGCTCGTGGCCGCATACATCGATGAGGGTTTTAATGACGTGGTCGAAGGTATTTACGTCATCGTTGTACACAATCAGGTCGCGTACATCAATGGTTTCCTCCAGCAACAGAACGTCCTCGTCGTAATTGATTTGCGGTTTGGTATTCATGGGGCAAAAATACGAAAAAACGGCCAAAAAAGCGTGCTACAAAGTGCTATTCAGAGTACTATAACCCCCTGGTGGGCAGAATCGTTTCGCAGAAAAGGAAGGAAAAAACAGGCTGGTTCCGGCTTTTTCAGCCGCTCCGGCCAGGGCTTGCCGGCGGCCGCTGAAGCGGATAAACCGGGTCTTTCACTCCGGCAGCGGCCCTGGCCGGCCAGAACCTTTGCGCCCCGGCCACAGTACCAGTGCAGCTATGGGCACCGCTGGCCGGGAGTTGCTTTCTTTGCCGGATGTGCGGGGCCCCGCCAGCATTTTTTGTTCCGCTAATTCCGGCAGCTTCCCTTATGCCTGTTCCCTCCGCCGACTTCAAAAAAGCCCTGAAGCGCCTCTCTGACAAAGAGAAAGAAACCCTGCTGCTGCGCGCCGTGCGCCGGGATGCAGAGTTGTATGATACCCTAAGCTTTGAGCTGACGCCCGAGGTGACGGTGGAAACCGTGTACGAAGAGGCCGCCGACCGCATCCATGAGCTGTTTAATGTGGCTGTAACCGGCCGCCTGCTCAACCGCAGCCTCACCAAAGCCCTGCAGAAAGCCACCAAGGAAGTGGCGCGCGCCCGCCGCGTTACCAAAGACAAAAAGCTGGAGGTAGACCTGAACCTGTACACGCTCCGGCTGATATTCGATAACTATACCGGGCAGTTTGAAAGCCCCTACAACGGGGTGTATGTGGGCACCGCCCGGTTAGCGGCCCGCACCACCCAGCTGATTCTGAACAACCTGCACGAGGATTTATGGCTGGAGTATAAAGCGGAGCTGGATGATTTTCTAACCCAGCTCCATGCCCGCACCAAAAGCCGCAACCTCAAGTTTGAGCTGCCGCGGGAGCTGCCACTGGCCGATTAAACGCTAAACACACTGCACAAAAAAGCCCCGGATACCGCAGTATCCGGGGCTTTTTTATGGTTGCCACAAGGCAGCAGCGGGGCTGCTTACTTCTTGGCAATTACGTTGAAGCTCAGTGCGAAGTCATTGTCAATGGCTTTGTCGGCAGCAGCACCAAACAGGGTAGAGCCGTACTTAACATCATACTGGGTGCGGTCGATGATGGCCGTGCCGCTGGCAGCCGCTACTCCGTTCTTCACGCCTACTTTGGCGGGGAAGCTAACGGGCTTGGTGATGCCTTTAATGGTCAGGTCGCCGGTGATGCGCATGTTGTTGCCCTGGGCATCGGCCTTAATAGGTGCCAGGCTGGTGATTTTCAGGGTTGCGGTGGGGAATTTCTCCACGCTGAAGAAGTCATCGGAACGCAGGTGGCCCATGAGCTTACCGTTGTACTCCTGATCTTTCAGGTCTTCGTTTTTGATGGAGTTCATGTCCACCGTTACGGTGCCGCCTACCAGCTTATTGCCGCGCACGAGCAGGTCGCCCTGCTGGAACTGCGCCGTGCCGTTGTGCTGGCCACCTACTTTTTTACCCAACCAGCCCAGCGTGCTCAGCTGCGGCTGCAGCTTGTAAGCGGCTACGGAAGCCTTGGTTGCTTTGGCAGCGCGGGGGGCGCTGGTGCCCGCCGAGTTAGCTACCGGAGACTGAGCGAAAGAAGGAGCAGCCAGGAGGGTGAAAGCCAGCAGAGCGGGGAAAAGAATCTTTTTCATAACAGAAAGAAAAAAAGGAAAAGAGAAGTGTATTAATTAACCGCGCAGCTTATCCAGCAGCGCATTGAGTTGAGAAGCTTCTTGCTCGGTGAGATTTTGCAGGCCCAGGGTGGCATTGGACACCACAGAATCCATGCGCTGGAGCAGGTCCAGCCCGGACTCGGTAATGCGGATGTCCACGGCCCGGCGGTTGCTGGGGCACACGGTGCGGGTTACCAGGCCCTTGGCCTCCAGCTTGTCTACAATACGGGAGGCGTTGCTGGTTTTATCCAGCATGCGCTCAATGAGTAGGTTGACGGTAGCTGGCTTGGGGTGCTGGCCCCGCAGAATGCGCAGCACGTTAAACTGGGGCAGCGTGAGGCCAAACTCCTTGAAGGCTACACTTTGCCGGAACTGCAGCCAGTTTGCCGTAAACACCAGGTTGATGTGCAGCTTATGATACTCGCTCTGGAAAGTGCGTTGCTGAATTTCGTCTTCAATTTTCATACTGCCAGGCTGGGTCATCAAGAATCCGTTGCAAATATATGTATATACATTTAATGTACAAACACAGTTCACAACTTTCTGAAATTTATTAGTTCGGCCGCCTGCCTTCGACCTTCTCCGGCGGGGTTGCGTATGAAGGCCGAAATCACCGCAGAAAAAACTCCCATGAAAAGCTTCTTCCCTACCCTGCTTCTGAGCTTTGTCCTGCTGGCGCCCCTGGGCGTGGCGGCCCAAGCTAAAACCACGCCGCAAACCAAGCAAACCGTTAGCGCCAACGCGCAATACGTGATGCAGAACGGCACCGTAGTTCTGCGCCAGGGCAACCAGAGCACTGGCCTCACGCAAAATATCCGATTGGCCAACGGCACCAAAATCAACTATAAAAGCGGTATTGTAGAGTTGCCAGGCGGCAAAATGACCACCCTGCGCGAAGGCGACTACGTAACGGCCAAGGGTGATATTGTGTTTGCCACGCCCGGCAGCGCCGCCGCCGCCCGTGGTGAAAAAGCCCCCGCCGACGCGCAATTTGACCGCTACGTAGAAAAAGGCGCCGCTATTTCGCCCGAGACATTTGATGCGCGCCTGACCACCCTGAACACCCGCCTGGACCTGATGGCCCAGAAAATTCAGCTGCTGAATCAGAAAATCAGCCTGTTGAGCGTGAATGCCCAGCGCCCCACCGATACGGCGCAGCTGGACCAGCAGATTCAAGCCTTGGAAGAGCAGCTGAAGAATATTAAATAACGACGGGGTGCGCCTGGTCCAGCGCAGGCAGCGCTGCCTGGGCGGTGAGCAGCCCCTGCTTTTCCTGCACCAGCTCAAAGGGCTCGTCGCGCACAATCAGGAAGCCGTCCAAGTCGCAGACCTGAGCCAGCGGACTTACCTGCAGCGCCGACCAGATACCCAGGGAGGTTTCTACCATGCAGCCCAGCATGGTTTGCAGCCCGTGGGCACGGGTTTGTTCCAGAATATGAAGGCCGTTGCGGTATCCGCCGGCCTTCATTAGTTTCATATTCACGCCATGAAACTGCCGGGCCACCTCGGCAAAGTCAGCCGTATCGGTTACCGACTCATCGGCAAATACCGGGAACGGGCTGCGGTTGCGCAAGTATTGGTAGGCTTCCAGGCAGGCGGCGGGCATGGGCTGCTCCAGCAGGCGTACCCGCAGGCCGGGCAGCGTTTGGGCCTGCTCCAGAAACTGCAGCAGGCTGTCGGGCTCCTGCCAGGCTTCGTTGCCATCAATCAGCAGCGGGTGGCCGGGCAGGCACTCTGTCAGGGCTTGCAGCAGGGCATAGCCGCTTTCCTGATTTACCTTTAGTTTGAGCAGCGGAAAGCGCGCTACCGCATGCGCACGCACAAATTCCGGCACTGCGCCGGGCTCCATAATGGGCAGCGAAAAAGCCGTGGGCACTGTGCCCGGCGCCGCTGGCAGCCCCAGGTATTCGCCTACCGACTGCCCTTTGCGGGCGGCGGCATAGTGGATAAAGGCCGACTCCAGCGCAAAGCGCAAGGCATGGGCAGGGTGCTGCGCATTCAGTAATTCGTGCAGGTCATGCTCATCATCTACGTGCGGCAGGCCGGCGGCCAGCAGCTGGGCGAAATCGGCCTGCAGGCTTTCTGGCGACTCCCCGTAGCGGACGTTGGGGGCGGCTTCGCCCCAGCCTACGGGCCCGCCGCTGCCCTCCCGCCCTACGCGCACCAGCAGATTTACCTTTTCGGTGGAGGCGTTGCGGGCTATTTTCCAGGTGTAGCGCAGCGGCAGCGTGCGGGGGTGCAAAGACCAGTGAAGCATAATAGCAGCCGGAAAAAGAGCCGGGCATGAGGCATCAAATAACGCGGAAATAGCCGTGGGTTGAAAGCCGCGGAGCGAGGCCGCCGCCGGGAGGTTACGCTTAGCTAACCCAAAAACCTATCTTTGCTGACATTCCCCCAGTTTGTCCCCCTCACTTGCCCGCATGAAGCTTTCCCGCCTCACTCCTCTGGTTCTTATTTTATTTATTGTGGCGGCCGTGCTCTCGCTGCTCAGCGCCTATCAGGTGGTGCCCCTGGCGCCCACTGTGCCGCTGGTTGCCCGTTGGGTGGCCCTGCTCGCGCTGGTAGCCTATGGTACCCAGCGCCGCTCCCTTACGTTCTGGATTGTAGTCAGCATGCTGGTAGGGGCCGAAATCGGGCACGACTTCCCGGTACAGGCCGTCAGCCTGAAAGTGCTCAGCGACGTATTCCTGCGGCTGGTGAAAACCATTATTGCGCCGCTGGTATTCGGTACGCTGGTGGTAGGCATTGCCGGCCACGCCGACCTTAAGCAGGTGGGCAAGATGGGTTTGAAAGCCCTAGTGTATTTTGAAGTAGTTACCACGTTTGCCCTGTTCATCGGTCTGGCCGCCATTAACCTGACCAAAGCCGGCGTCGGCATCAACCAGGGCAGCATTCAGGCCGATACCGAGAAGCTGGAGGCCGTTAACCAAAGCACCTCCGATATTATCCTGCACATCTTCCCCGAGAATATTGCCAAATCCGTGGCCGATGGGCAGGTGCTGCAGGTGGTGGTGTTTGCCATAATCTTCGCCATTGGCCTGGCCATGGTGCACCAGAAGCACCGCAAGCCCATGCTGGAATGGTCGGAGAGCCTGTCGGAGGTGATGTTCAAATTCACCAATGTGGTGATGTACTTCGCCCCCATCGGGGTGGGTGGCGCTATGGCCTACACGGTAGGCAAAATGGGCTTCGCGCCCCTGCTGAATGCATTCCAGCTGCTGCTCACGCTTTATGGGGCGCTTATTGCCTTTATCCTGCTGGTGCTGCTGCCCATTGCGCTTATTGCCCGCATTCCCGTGAAGCGCTTTGTGCAGGCCATTGCCGAGCCTGTGAGCATTGCCTTTGCCACTACTTCCTCGGAGGCAGCGCTGCCCCGCGCTATGGAAGCCATGGAAAGCATTGGCGTACCCCGCCGCGTGGTGGCCTTTGTAATGCCTACCGGCTACTCCTTTAACCTGGATGGCACTACGCTGTATCTGTCGTTGGCTTCGGTATTCGTAGCTCAGGCAGCCGGCATTGATCTGTCGTTTGGTCAGCAGCTGATTATGGTGTTCACGCTCATGCTCACCAGCAAAGGCGTAGCGGGTGTGCCGCGGGCTTCTTTGGTGATTCTGCTGGCTACCGTAGCCTCATTTAATCTGCCCGCCTGGCCGGTATTCATCATTCTGGGTATTGATGCCCTGATGGACATGGCCCGCACGGCCGTAAACGTGACCGGCAACTGCCTGGCCACGGCCGTAATTGCGCGGTGGGAAGGCGAGTTTATAGACAACTACCACGCGGCACCGATAACAGACCTGGCCGAAGCCGACAGCACCCTGGTACAGCACGCAGGGTAATTTCATTTGCAGCTTAATTCGGAAGTCCGGCTCTGCGTTCCGCAGAGCCGGACTTCCGCTTTCTAAACCCAAGAGTTATAGAATTCGGGCCGAAAGACCGGCTGGCTCAACAATTAAAAATAATTTAAGTCCTATTATTTAGACCATTCACGACATTATTTATAAAAATATTAAAATTATTACTATAATTATATGTAATAACAAAATTTTACAACTTTATAAAGCACCTATCTAGGAAGCAGGGTGTTAACTTCGAAATCTTTTTTTCGCCACCCCTACTCTGCTATCCACTATGCGCCTGGCCCAACCTCTACTCCTGCTCCTGAGTGTTTCTTCGTTGATGCTGGGCGGATGCAAATCCGGCAGCAAGCTCTTATATCAGCCTTCGCCGATGGCGCTGAGCACCAAGCTGCCGGAGATGGAAGTAAGGGTAGAAAACGGGCCCATGGATAAGACGGAAGGCTCCCTGCCGGAAGATCCGGTCCAGCTGTTCAAGCGCGAAACCAAGCAGAACCTAGTAGAGAGCAACGACAGCAGCGCGCGGTTTGGCTACCTTAAGCTGCAGATTCTGGAAGCCAAAGCCTCCCGGCACGGCAAAGCCCTGCACGCCATTCAGATGGCAGGCTTCCTGATGCCGAGCCTGTTTGGCTTACCTCTGGAGTTTTTCCGCACCCACGTGCGCGCGCAATTGCAGGTAGTAGATGCTAAGGGCGAAGTATTGGGCACCTATGAGGGTACCGGCGACTCCAATATTAAGGTGGCCATGTACCACGGCTATTCGCAGAGCATGGGCCCGCGTCTGGCCGATACGGAAGCCCTGAAAAGTGCGCTGGCTAAAATTAAACCGCAGCTGGATACGGCTTCTACCCTGCTGCGCACCCGCCTGCTGAGTACCGGGCAGCTGGGCGACGAAGAACAGGAAGTGGCAACGGGCAGACCCTATGAAGCAGCCCCCGCTCCCGCCCCGGTGAAGCCGGCCGAGGATGATGAGGAGTAAAAAGTCGCCAGATTTTACTGCAGTATCTAAGCCTGCATATATAGAAAAACCGCTACAGAGCATTCTGTAGCGGTTTTTTTTCTGGTGGGCAGTTAAACTCAGGGCGGCGGCAGCCCTCTATAGGGCATAACCCGATACTTTATCTTTTTGCCCTTCTTCCGTATGAAAACTTTCTCCCTTCGGTCGCTGCTGGCAGCTCTGGCTGTGTTGCTGATGACCACGGCCTCCCTCGCCCAAAATGGCCGCCCCGCTAAGTCGCCGGCCCGCCAGGAAATACACACCTACCTGCAGCAAACGGTGATGCCGGTAGTGCGCCAGCAGCGCCTGAAGCTGGAAACCCAGCTTTCCGCCACCGATAAAACCCAGCTTACCGCTTATCGGGAGCAGCTGCAGTCGCTACGCAGGCAGGAAAAACAGCTTCGCCGCAGCTTCCGGGCCGCCAATCCACCGCAGCAGGCTCAGCCACAAGCACACGTTGCGCTGACCGATGCCCAGAAAGAGCAGCTGAAACAGCTGCACACACAACGCCGCGCTATTATGGAGCAGGTGAAGCCGCTGGCGCAGAAGTACCAGGCGGCTATCAGCCAGCTGGCCGCCGAGGTACAGCCGCAGCAAGCCCAGTGGCAGGCCGATTTGCAGGCTATCCGGGCAAAATACCCCGCCACCACTCCGGAAAACGCCCCCGCCAAAGCTGGCCGCCAGCACAATGGGCAGCGCCGCTATTTCAAGCCTGTTTCCTTTCTGCTGCTTAACCCCAACGCCCCGGCGCATTCCCGGCGCAACCAGCAGCAACAGGTAAGTGGCGAGGCAGCCGTATATCCGAACCCGGTGGCTCCTACCAGCCAGCTAACCTACGAGGTAAAGAAGGCCGGCCCGGTAACCGTGGAGCTACTGGACGGCCGCGGCAGCGCCCTGCGCACCATTGTTGATCAAAAGCAGAATAAAGGCACTTATTCGCAGGCAGTGCAGGTAGCTGACCTGGCCCGTGGCACTTATTTCTTTAAGATAACCACCCGCAGCGGGGTGGAAACCAAGCGGTTTGTGAAAGAATAACCGCCCTATTATAAGATACCAACAGCGCCGGTTCCGCAAAGGACCGGCGCTGTTGGTGCTATAAGGGTCTTTACTGTGGGCAGGCGCATATCCTTTATCTTTACCGCTGATGATTTCCCGCCTCGCCTCCGTTTGTTTTGTATTGCTGCTGATGCTGCTGGTAGCCGCCTGCTGCGGAAACTCCGCCGTTGACTGCCAGGATGCCCACGCCGACAGCTTGTTTCTGCGCTTTAATCTGCAGGACTCGGCCAGTGGTAACGGGTTTCGGGTCCGGGAAATTGACAGTGTGCTGCTGATCCGGAAAATCCGGGACACGACAGCCACCTATACTCCGCCCGATTCTTCCCGCCTGGCTCCGGATACCGTCCGGGTGGTTCGGCTGCCCACGGCTGTCGCTGACTATATTCTGCTGGAACACACGGCGCCCTTCACCCGAAAGGGCCTCCGCCGGCTGCCCGACTACGACTACACCGTGTATCTGCCCAATACCGCGGAAAAGCTGCGCTTTGAGCTGACGATGCTGGAAATTAATGGCGACTTTGAGGCCGATGGCTGCGTGACCTGCTATCGGAACCGAAGGAAACAACTGCTTGTAAATGGTAAGCCTGTTGATGTGTACTCCTCCAATAACCACCCGGAAGAAAAGCCGGTGGTGCTGAGCCGGTAGGCAGCCGCGGCGAACCGGGCTGCGTATATACTTTCATCTGCCCCGGCGGGCCCTGTTGGCCTGCTGCCGCCCACTATCTATATGCAGCTTAACACTCTAGAACGACCGGCCTCTACCGGGATATTTCCCTTTGCTACCTTCCTCAGCCTGGAGCCCCTCATAGCCTATTGGCAGGAGCGGGTGCATGATGCCAACAAAGGCACCGCCGCCCTGGCGCAGGCCATTATGGCGCAGGTGCAGGAGGGCACCTGGAGCCGCGGCTCCATTACTGATATGACGGCCCTGGAGTGCGGCTGCGACCTGGTAGAAACCCTGATGCTGGCGGTGTTTCCCCCGGCTTCTTTTCCGACTGATTTAAGCGGGGCTACCCCGCCCTTTGCCCGGTTCAGCTTTTACCACACGCCTCGCTTTGCCGAAGTATTGCTGAACCCCAACCATACGGTAAAGCAGCCCCTGAACGTGGATGCGGCTACCATGGAGGTGTACATGATGCGGGTAGCCTACCTGCTCATTCTGGAAAAAGTTTACGGCGTAAAGCTCCCCCTCGACACGACCGTAGTCTTCACTGTGCCCGACTACAGCATTGGCCTGTACCGGCACTACAGCGTGGAGTTTAACAGTACTTTTATTGAAGTGCGCGTGAAGGGCGAAGCGCCGGAGCTCACCCACGAGCAGATTGAAACTCTGGGGCATAACCTGCACCGCCTGGACATCTGGAAAGAACTGCTGCCACCGGAGCTGTTTGAGCTGCACGGCTTCAACATTGTGCATCTGGTGGACGTAACCGACCAGGAAATCCTTTCGGAGCTGAAGTATGACCTGCTGGAGCGCGACGTGCTGCAGGCCTCTGACCGGCTGGAGCAGATTCAGGAAAAGCTGCGCGTGCTGTTTGGCCGCCCCTTCCTGCAGCTGGGCATTGCCGCTTATGATGAGAAGAAGCGGGCCTTCGTGGATTTTGGCCGAAAAATAAACCACAGCTTCCTTACCAAGCAGCTGCAAAACCAGGAAGTAAGCTCTGGTTTTCGCCAGATTTATGCCCGCCTGATGCTGGAGCGGCAGCCCGTGGTGCTGGAAAACGTGGAAACCGCGGATATCCCCGAAGACCTGCGCCAACAGATTCTGGGTATCGGCATCCGAAGCGCCATTTTAGCCCTTTTGCCTTACGGCGACGACACGGTGGGTTTGCTAGAGTTGGGCTCCCCCAACGTAGGCGACCTGGACGAGTTCAGCCTGGAAAAGGTAAACCCCTTTATTCCCCTGTTCGCGGTGGCTGTGAAGCGCAACGCCGAGGACATTCAGACGCGGGTACAGGCCATTATCAAGGAGAAGTTCACCGCCATTCACCCTACCATGGAGTGGCGCTTTACCGATGCCGCCCTGAACCTGCTGGAGAAGATTGAGGACGGCAACAAAAACGCCGAAATGGAGGCTATTGTGTTCCATGAAGTGTACCCGCTGCATGGCTCTTCCGATATCCGGGGCAGCAGCACGGCCCGCAACGAAGCCATTCAGGGCGACCTGATTGAGCATTTGTCGCTGGCAAATAAGGTGCTGAAGAAAGCATCGGAGTTTCAGGCGCTGCCTATTCTGGATGAGCTGAAGTTCTACGTGAATAAAAACCTGCGCCGCCTGCGCCAGGGCATTATTACGGGGGATGAAGTCAACATTCTGGAGTCGATAAAGACGGAGGTGGAGCCCCTGTTTGAGTACCTGGGCACTAACACGCCCGAGCTTCGCTCCATCCTCACGGAGTACTGGGACAATATCGACCCCGATCTGGGCATTCTCTACAAGCGGCGCAAGGCTTTTGAGCAGAGCGTAACCCGCCTGAACGATGCCGTGAGCGACTACCTGGACGAGGAGGAAGAAAAGGCCCAGCAGATGTTCCCGCACTACTTCCAGCGCTTCAAAACCGATGGCGTGGAGTACAACATTTACGTGGGCGGGGCACTGGTAGAAAATAAGCCTTTCGACCTCATTTTCCTGAAAAACCTCCGCCTGTGGCAGCTCCTGACCATGGTGGAAATAACCCGCCGCACTGCTGCCCTCAAGGCCGAGCTGCCCATGCCGCTGGAAACCACTCAGCTGGTGCTGATTCACAGCCAGCCCCTGAGCATCCGCTTCCGGCAGGACGAGCGCCAGTTTGATGTGGACGGCACCTACAACATCCGCTACGAAATCATCAAGAAGCGCATCGACAAAGCCACCATTCTGGGTACCGGCGAGCGGTTGACCCAGCCCGGCCAGCTGGCCCTGGTGTACACCCAGGCGCGGGAAGCCACCGAGTACATGGAATACATTGACTACCTGCAGGACCGCAACCTGCTGGAGCCGGAGGTAGAAGAATTAGAGCTGGAAGAGCTGCAGGGCGTAAAAGGCCTGCTGGCGCTGCGGGTAAAAGTGAAGCTGTAAAGCTCTGCACCAACTCAAGTATAAAGCCCCTGCCGTCAGAACTAACGGCAGGGGCTTTTTGATAATTGCCGGCAATGCGCCGCTGGCTTTATTCCCCTTCGGTTACTTCCACCTCATCTTTGATCGTAACGCCCACAATCTGCTCCCACAGGTGCAGGGCAAAGCGCAGCAGAATCAGCCAGACCAGCCCCGCGGCGAAACCGGCCACTACATCGGTGGCATAGTGTACGTGCAGGTATACGCGGGAAAGGCCAATCAGCACCGTCCAGAGCAGCAGGGCCGCTGCCCAGGCGGGGTGGTGCCCGTGCCGCCACAGCAGCCAGGCCACGCAGCCATACAGCGTCATACCAATCATGGCGTGGCCGCTGGGAAAGCTCAGGCCGGCTTGCGGCAGCAGCGCCGTATCGGGCCGGAGCCGCTCATAATGGATTTTGAGTAGCTGATTGAGGATGGCGCCCCCGGCTACGGCCCAGAGCAGCTCCCAGGCCTCGCGCTTGTACCCGCGCCAAAGCAAGCCCGCCGGGGCCAGGATGCCCACAGTCAGCAGAAAAGGCATGGAAGCGAAAAACGTAACCACCAGCACCACGGAAGTAAGCCCGGGATAGGCAAAGCGCAGCGTATCCATGGTGGAAAAGGCCCACCAATCAAACGTAGCCGACTTATTGACGAACACCACGCGGGTGAGGTAGAAAAACACGACCACTGCTGCCCACAACAGCACCCCTACCACCAGTGCTTCCGTGGTTATCAAGGATATGCGGGCCAGCAGACGGGCAGTGAAGGCTTTCATGGGCTTTCCGTTTCTCTGCCAAACGCAAACCGGAAGGCTTCGTTGGCGTGCGGACCCAATTTGCAAAACCGCTAAAAAACAAAAAAAGCCGGCTCCCAAAGGAACCGGCTTTTGTGGTGCGCTCGGAGAGACTCGAACTCTCACACCTTTCGGAACTGCCGCCTGAAGACAGCGCGTCTACCAATTTCGCCACAAGCGCATCGTAGATCAAAAGCATGAACTCCCGTGTGGAGGTGTTTTTGACGCTGCAAAGATACACGCCGAATTGAACTTGTGTCAAGCCGGGCGCAACATTTTTCCGAAATAAATTGCGAAATCAGGCTACAACGCCTGTTTTTCAGCTAATTGCGGATCGTTCCGATACCGTTTTTTTATCACTCCTTCTAAACGCCGCAGCAGCGGAATGGCAATCAGCAGCCAGGAAATGCCCGCCAGAATACCGGCCATTACATCGGTGGCATAGTGTACCCGCAGGTACACGCGGGTAATTCCAATCAGCAAAATCAGCAGGGCCAACGCTCCGATGAGCACCCAGCGCCAGACCTTATGCCGCCGCACATGGTTGTATACCAGGTAGATAAGCAGGCCGTAAAAACAGGCGCTAATCATGGCGTGGCCACTGGGAAAGCTCAGGCCGCTGGCCGAGGTGAGCGGCAGTAGAGGCCGGGGCCGCTGATAAATGCCTTTCAACGCAATGTTGAGGGTAATGCCGCCCAGGGCCACCACTGGCACCATGAGGGTATACCAGCGGTGCTTGCGCAGCACCAGAAAGTATAAGATAACGATGAGGGCCGCCGCCACAATGAAATTGCGGGAGGCAAAAAACGTAATGGCCTCCACCCACTGCTGCTGCTCGGCCCCAAACAGGCGCTGTGTCCAGCGGAAAGCATCGGCATCAAACGTAGCGGCATCCTGATCAAACACCTCCCGGCTGATGGCCAGAAAACCGGCTACACCCAGCACGCCAACGGCCAGCACAATGGCAAACTCGGTGATGAACAGCACGACTTCCGCCAGCAGGCGGCGCAGATGAGAGGTCATAAGCTCAGAAAAACACGGTGAGGGCGCATGCAGCAAACGAAAGCCGCGCCGGAAAGGATATTGCGGCGCGTCCCGCATCTTTACGCATGACTCTGCCTGACGCCGGCTTTGACCGGGTAGCTGCCTTTTACGATCCGCTGGCGCGGCTGGTGTTTGGGCGCAGCCTGCTGCGGGCCCAGCAGCTGGCGCTGGAGGGGCTGCCGGCCGGCGCGCCACGGGTGCTTATCATTGGCGGGGGCTCTGGCTGGGTGTTGCGGGAGGTGCTGCAACGGCGGCCTGCGGCGCATATTCTCTATCTGGAAGCCTCGCCGGCCATGCTGCACCGCGCGCAGCAAACGGTGCAGCAGTACTGCAGCGGCCAACAGCAGCAGGTGGAATTACGACTGGGAACCGAGGATTCTTTGCTGCCCGGGGAGGCTTTCGACGTCATCGTGACATTCTTTTTCCTTGATTTATTTCCGGTGGCCCGGCTGCGCCATATTGTAAGCCGGCTGGCTGCCGCGCGCCAACCCCAGGCGCCTTGGCTGCTGGCTGATTTTGCGCCCCCACACACTGCTTGGCAAAAGCTGCTGCTGGCTTCCATGTACCGCTTTTTCGGGCTGACTACCGGGATTCAGGGGCGGAAACTGCCGCCCATCCGGGAGGAGCTGGCGCGGGTGGGACTCTCTCCTACCACGCATCACACCGTGTTTGGCGGCATGGCCGAGGCGGTGGTATTTCAGGAAATAGGCTAGCGCAACGGGAAGCCATTGGCAACCTCCGCCGTTATTTATTTGTGCTTTCAGGCAGCGAAGGCACCAATTAAACAGTCTTGTTAAACATTAGGCGCTTATTTTCAAGCCGGATTCCTTCTTCCCTCTACCCTCTCCTTCCTATGCGGCATTCTACCGCCTCTCTTCTTTTTGCCCTGGCGCTGCCTCTCACCGCCCTGGCCCAGGCCCCCGTGCGCTACCAGGTGGCATTCCCCAATGCCGTGCACCACGAGGCCCAGGTAACCGTCACCTTCTCTGAGCTACCCTCCGGGCCGCTGCAGGTACGGATGGCGCGCAGCTCGCCCGGCCGCTATGCCCTGCACGAGTTTGCCAAGAACGTGTACGGTGTGCAGGCCACCGACTCGAAAGGGAAAGCCCTGAATATTTCCCAACCCGACCCTTACGGCTGGGCTGTGACCGGCCACGATGGCACCGTGCGCTTTACCTACACGCTGTTCGGCGACCGGACCGATGGCACCTACGCCGGAATTGATGCCCAGCACGCGCACCTGAATATGCCGGCCACGCTGGCCTACGCCCAGGGGCAGGAACAGCGGCCGGTGGAGGTGAAGTTTGACGCGCCCGCCGGCTGGCAGATTGCCACCCAGCTGCGCCCTGAAACCGCCGCCAACACCTACTCTGCGCCCCACATGCAGTACCTCATGGATAGCCCCACTTCCCTGGGCAACCAGCAGGTACGCACCTGGCAGGAACAGGGCCAGACCATTGAGCTGAAGGTGCTGCACAACGGTACCGATGCCGAGCTGGATGCTTACACTGAGCAGACCAAGAAGGTAGTAAAAGAAGCCGCCGCCGTGTTTGGCGAGCTGCCCAAGTACGATTTTGGCCGCTACACGTTTGTGGCGAATTACACGCCCCAGGCCAGCGGCGACGGCATGGAGCACCGCAACTCTACTTCCGTTACCAACTCCCGCTCTTTAAAGGGGGCCGATGCCTTACGCAACCTGGGTACGGTTTCGCACGAGTTTTTCCACGGCTGGAACGTGGAGCGCCTGCGCCCCCGCGACCTGGAGCCGTTTGACTTCAGCCGGGCCAACATGAGCAGCAACCTGTGGTTTGCCGAAGGCTTTACCCAGTATTTTGGCGAGCTGCTATTGTGCCGTTCCGGGGCGTATTCTACGGATCAATACGCCAGCATAGCCGTCAGTGGCCTGGTGAATGCCATGCTGAATGCGCCCGGGGCCAAGCTCTACTCGCCGGTGCATATGAGCCAGCAGGCGCCTTTCGTGGATGCCGCCGTCAGCATCGACCCCAATAACCGCAGCAATACCTACCTCTCCTACTACATCATTGGTGGGGCCAATGCCTTGGCGCTGGATCTGGAGCTGCGCCAGAAGTATAAAACCGACCTGGATGCCTTCATGCGGGCCATGTGGCAGCAGCACGGCAAGCTCCAGCGCGACTATGCCCCGGAACGGCCCTACACCCTGTCCGACTGGCAGCGCGTGCTGGGCGAAGTAACGCGCGACACGGCCTTTGCCGGGCAGTTTTTCCGCCAGCACATTATCGGCCATACCCTCCCCGATTTTGCTCCCCTGCTGGCTCCCGCCGGCATGGTGGTGCGCAAGGCACACGCCGGCAAGGCTACCCTGGGCGACAGCTGGCTGAAGTTCGATAATAAGGTTCTGACCATCAGCTCGGCTACCTTCCGGAACGATGCCCTGTATAATGCCGGCCTCGACCGGGGCGACCAGCTGCTGAAGCTGGATGGGAAAGAGCTGAAAGATCAAAAGACCTTCGACAAGCTCCTGAGCAAGCACAAGCCCGGGGATGTAGTGCAGCTGGAAGCCCGCTCCCGCGGGCAGGTACGCACTGTGCCCGTAACGCTGCAGGAAGATATCGAGCTGGAAGTAGTGACCCTGGAAAAAGCCGGCCAGCAGCCCACCCCCGAGCAGCTGGCGTTCCGCGCTGCCTGGCTGGACAGCAAGGCCAAGTAAGCTTCTACCAACTTCCCATCTGCATTGAAAATAAAAAGGCGGCCTCCAGGCATCGGAGGCCGCCTTTTTTATGCGTTGAAGTGAAGGTTATTTACGCCGACCGAACAGGCGCAAAATGTACAGGAACAGGTTTACGAAGTCCAGATACAGCGTCAGGGCGCCCAGTACGGCCGCCTTTTGGTTGATGGTTGTATCTTCTTCACCATAGCCCATAAAGGCCATCATTTTCAGCTTCTGGGTGTCGTAGGCGGTAAGCCCTACAAAGAGCAGCACCCCAACGAAGGAGCAGATGGTGTAGAGCATGGAGTTCAGCAGGAACATATTCACAACCGAGGCTATGATGAGACCAACAACGCCCATCAGCAGCAGGTTGCCCCAGCGCGTGAGGTCGGTGCGGGTGAAAAAGCCATAGAGGCTCATCACGCCAAACGTGCCGGCAGTCACGAAGAAGGTGGAGGCAATGGAGTCGGCGGTGTATACCATGAACACCACGCCCAGGGTAAGGCCGTTGAGCAGGGCGTAGCCTACAAAAGCTGCCTGCGTCTGGCCAATGGTCCAGTCGAAAGCCTTACGGGACAGGAAACCAACCACCACCAGCTCCAACAGAAGCAAGCCGATAAATACCAGGCGGTTGCCGAACACCAACTCCTGCACCGCCGGCGAAGCGCCCACAAACAACGCCACCCCGCCCGTGAGAGCCAGCGCCGCCGTCATCCAGGTATAGACCTGGCGCATATAACCGGAAATAACCTGCGAAGCTTCCTCCGCTGACAGCATCAGCTGGGGCTGCTCATTGATTTCTTCGGGTACAAATTCTTCCATAAAAGGGGTAAAGTTTTAAAATGTAAAAACATGGATTAGCCGTCCAAAATACCGGATTAGCACGACAGCACCACGCGGCGTTTCGGGTTTTATTCTTCCCCGGCCCCGTCGGCTACAACCCTGCCGGGTATGTTGTGTAACTTAGCCTGGCATTTTCACCTTGCCGCCTTTCTCTATGTTCCGATTTGGTGCTCTTTTCGCTGCCCTGAGCCTGCTGGCCAGCGCTGCTTCGGCGCAGGTAATGGCCAGCGGAGCCGCTACGGCTACGCGGCCGGTTCCCGGTTTGCTGGGCGGGCGCGCTTCCTATAGCCTCACGGCCGGCGCTATGTTTGCGGGTCGTTATGGCTCGGCTTCCTACCTCAGTCCTTCCGTAGTATATCGGCTGGCGCCCCGCTTTTCGGTGTTTGGGGGCATTACGTATCTGCGCACCTTGCCAGGCGCGCCGTATGCCAGTGCTGAAAATGGCAGTTCCCGCTTGGGGCTGATGGGCACTAATCATTATCTGGTGCAGGCCGGGGGCAATTATGCGGTGTCGCCGCGCCTCTCACTAACCGGCACCGCCTGGAAAGACCTGACCCCATCTATGGCCGGCCGGCCCGTGGTGAATCCGTACGCGGGCTTTAACACCCCGGGCTCCGGCGTAAATCTGCGAGCCGACTTCCAGATTTCCGAGAATGTCTCTGTTTCTGGTGGAGTCCGGGTTTCCTCCGGCGCGGCGCCGGGCAATAGCATGTACTATGGCCCGGCTTCGGGCCAGCCATTGGGCTACTAACCTGCCCTTTAACGCTATAGCTTTAGCTCTCTGAAATCGGTTTTTCAGAGAGCTTTGTTTTAAGCTGAAAATCGACGGAGCCTGCTTTCTGCCCATTTCTACCCGTTAACACCCTGCTGCCTTTCTATGGCTGACCGCATTACGTACGCTCGCAACGAGCAGCTTTCCACCATCCGCCCCAGCTACCCCGGCAACAAGCTTTTTGGTCAGCAGTTTGCCAATGGCGAAAAGCTGTACAACCCCGATTTCAGCAAGGTTATTCGCTGGAAGCTACTCACGGAAAACCCGCAAAAGCAGGAGAAGAAACAGGATACCTGGGTGCCGGCCGTAGTGCCCTGCGCCGCTAGTTTCACCTCCAAGGAGGACACTCTGGTGTGGCTGGGCCACGCTACGTTTTTGCTGCGCGTAGCCGGCACCACGCTGCTCTTTGACCCGGTGCTGTTCGACTCTCCGTTTCTGCGGCGCCGCCATGAGTTGCCCTGCCGCCCCGAGGATATTGTCGGCATCGACTACCTGCTGCTCAGCCATGGGCACCGCGACCATCTCGACGAGCAATCCATGAAGCTGCTGGCCGGCCAGAACCCGCAGATGCAGGTGCTGTCTTCGCTGCGCATGCAACCCGTAGTGCAGAAAATGGTGCCGGGCCTGCGCGTGCAGGAAGCCGGCTGGTGGCAGCAGTTTGATCTGGGGCCCGATGCGCCGCTGGAAATTTTCTACCTGCCCGCCTCGCACTGGCACCGCCGGGGCCTGCTGGATATGAACCGCGTGCTCTGGGGCAGCTTCATGATTCGCACTCCGGACGGGCGGCTGATTTTCTTTACCGGTGACACGGCCTTTGCCGGGCACTTTGAGGAAATTGAAAAGCACTTTGGCCCCATTGATATCTGCCTGCTGCCCATTGGCGCCTACAAGCCGGCCTTTATGATGGAGATGAGCCACGTGAATCCGCACGAGGCGGCCAAGGCCGCTAACGTGCTGCGCGCCGGCCACGTGGTACCGATGCACTACGGTACCTTTGATTTAAGTGATGAGCCGGCCTCGGAACCGTTGCGCCTGCTGCAGGAAGTAGCGGCCGGCGGTATGCTGCGCGCTGAGCTGCACGCCCCCGCCGTGGGTGAGGTACTGCGCTGGACCGAGTGGGAGTAGCATCAGTTGCCGGTTGCGAGTTGTCAGTTGCCAGTTCTGCCTTAGCTTTGATATTCTTTTCCACGGAAAATCAGCCATTACCAAGCATCCTTCCAGATTTTGGGAGGTTTGTCCTGGCAACTGACAACTCGTAACTGGTAACTGATTCTATGTCCCCTACCCTGATTTTGAGCCTGATTGCGGGCTACTTCACTGTTCTCATCATTATTGCGGTGCTCACCTCCCGCAAGGCCACCAGCGAGTCGTTCTTCATTGCCAACCGCAACGCGCCGTGGTACATGGTGGCCTTTGCCATGATTGGCACCTCGCTGTCGGGCGTCACGTTTATTTCGGTGCCGGGCATGGTGCAGT
Organism: Hymenobacter sp. DG25A; assembly: GCF_001280305.1. Taxonomy (NCBI): domain Bacteria; kingdom Pseudomonadati; phylum Bacteroidota; class Cytophagia; order Cytophagales; family Hymenobacteraceae; genus Hymenobacter; species Hymenobacter erythromyxa. The sequence continues at coordinate 2,298,977 of NZ_CP012623.1, forward strand.
CGCAGTCCTGGAGCTACATGGCGGTGGTGTTTGGGTATCTGGTGGGCTATCTGGTGATTGGGCTGGTGCTGATGCCGCTGTATTACCGTTTGCAGCTAGTGTCTATCTACACTTATCTGGAGCAGCGGTTTGGCTTCTGGAGCTACAAAACCGGCGCGCTGTTCTTCCTGATTTCCCGGGCCATTGGCTCGGCGTTCCGCCTGTACCTGGTGGCGGGCGTGCTGCAGCTGGCCGTGTTTGATCAGATGGGCGTGCCGTTCTACGTGACGGTAATTGTGAGCATTCTGCTGATTTACCTCTACACCTTTAAAGGCGGCCTCAAGACCATTCTCTGGACCGATACCTTCCAGACGCTGGCTATGCTGACCTGCGTGGGCGTGAGCATCTACCTGATTTCCTCGGAGCTGAACCTGGGCCTGCAGGAACTGGTGAAGACAGTGAAAGACAGCTCCATGTCGCAGATCTACTTCAGCCACCTGAAAGACGACAAGTTCTTCTGGAAGCAGTTTGCCTCGGGCGCCTTCATCACCATTGTAATGACGGGCCTGGACCAGGACCTGATGCAGAAAAACCTGAGCTGCCGCTCCCTGGCTGATGCCCAGAAAAACATGTTCTGGTTTACGCTGGTGCTGGTCTTCGTGAATGTGCTGTTCCTCACACTGGGCGTATTGCTGTATAAATTTGCCGCCGTGAAGGGCATTCAGCTGCCTACCAACGCCGAGGGCAAAATCATTGGTGACAACGTATTTCCGCTGCTGGCTACCAACCATTTCTCCCTGTTTGCGGGCATCATCTTTATCCTGGGCATCATTGCCGTTACCTACGCCTCCGCCGACTCCGCCCTGACGGCCCTTACTACCTCGTTCTGCGTCGATTTTCTCAACATTAAGCAGTACCCCGAAAACCGGCAGAAAAACCTGCGTCAGCTCACCCACCTCGGTTTTTCTGTGGTGCTGATGGTGATTATCCTGATTTTCCAGGCCCTGAACGACCAGAGCCTGATTACGGCCGTGTTTAAAGCGGCGGGCTATACTTACGGGCCGCTGCTGGGGCTGTTCTCCTTCGGCATCCTTACCCGCCTGCAGCTGCGCGACCGGATGGTGCTGCCCGTGTGCGTGGCTGCGCCCATCATCACGTACATCATCAACGTTAACTCTGAGGCCTGGCTGGGTGGCTACAAATTCGGGTTTGAGATACTGCTGCTGAACGGTGTCCTCACGTTCCTGGGGCTGCTGGCCATTTCCCGCACGGCGCAGGTGCACGAATTGAACCCGGCTCACGCCTGAGGGGTTAGGCAGCAACGGTAATGGGGCAGTTGTGCGTACCTTTGCGGGTCCGTGCTGCGCCTGCCAGTTTTTACCGGTTTGTCCTGTTCACCTTGTAAGCCTGCTCACTCGTGAAACACCCGTTCCTTTCTTTGCTGTTCGTAGGATTAGTTGCCTCCGCGCAGGCCCAAACCCAGCCTGCTCCCACCACTAAGCAGCCTACCGTACTCCGGCCCGGCCGCATGCAGGTGCAGCGCACCCCCGCCCCCAACCGCCCCGATGTACCACCCCTTTTTCCGGGCGGCGCAGAGGCCTTAGGAGAATTTTTTGCGCTGAATGTACAGTATCCGGAGGCTGCGCGCGTCAAGCATATTACGGGCAGCGTGCTAACTGCCTTCACAGTAGAGGCTGATGGCCGCCTGAGCAACGCTACGGTGGTAAAAGGCCTTTCGCCGGAGTGCGACGCCGAGGCCCTGCGCGTGCTGGCTTTGTTGCCGCCCTGGAAACCCGCTACCCGCAAGGGCGTGGCGCTACCAGTACCAGTACAGCTGCCCGTGCCATTTGCTGACAGCTCTATTTTAGAATTTGAAAAATCGAAGACGAAAGTCAAGTTTGAATAATCGGCTTTCAGACGCTAGTAATTTGATCCGAACAGAAACTGGCCTCCTTCGTCTGTCATCCTGAGCCAAGCGAAGGACCTTGTCACACCAGAACAAATCGTTGTTTCGATGGTCGTTCTTCCCTGATAAGGTCCTTCGCCAGCTCAGGATGACAGTTGTTAAGAACTAAGCGTTAAGCACCAAACATGGCCCGAAGTGGAATGAATACCAGCGGTACAACCCTTGACCCGGATGTACCCAAAAAGAAGTTAACCAAAGAAAATCTGCGGAAGGCCCTGCGGATTTTCCGCTATGTACTGCCATATCGGACCAAATTCATTGTGGGCATGGTGCTGCTGGCCTTGTCCAGCGCCACCGTGATGTGCTTTCCCTGGGTGATTGGCAAGCTCACGGATACCGCCAACGGCAAGCCCTTTATCCTGCCCAATGGCAGCGCCATTTCTATCAATCAGATTGCGCTGGGCCTGTTTGTCATCATTGTCTTTCAGGGCCTGTTTTCATTTGGGCGTATCTGGTTTTTCACGCAGGTGAGCGAGTTTACGGTGCGGGATATCCGGCAGGCGCTCTACGCCAAGTTCGTGAGCCTGCCCATTCCGTATTTTGAGAAGAACCGGGTGGGTGCCATCACCTCGCGCATCACTTCCGATGTCAGCCAGATTCAGGACTCGTTTTCACTGACCTTGGCCGAGCTGTTCCGCCAGATTATGACCTTGGTGGTGGGCATTGTGTTCATCATGATGGTGTCGGTGAAGCTGTCGTTGTTTATGCTGCTCACCTTCCCGCCCATTGTGGTGCTGGCTATGGTGTTTGGGCGCAAAATCCGGGTGCTGGCCAAAGCCACGCAGGATGAGCTGGCCAAGACCAACGTTATTGTTGAGGAAACCCTGCAGGGCATTAACACGGTGAAGGCCTTCACCAACGAGCAGTTTGAAACCCGCCGCTACTCCGCCTCGCTCACCAACACAGTGCGGGCCGCGCTGAAAAGCAACCTTTACCGCGGCGGTTTCGTGTCGTTCGTCATTATCGGCCTGTTTGGCGGCATTATTCTGGTGCTATGGCGTGCGGCCTCGCTGGTAGCGGCCGGCCAGATGACCATCGGCGACCTGACTTCCTTTGCCCTCTACACCATCTTCATCGGGGCTTCGGTAGGTGGCCTGGGCGAACTGTACGGCAAAGTGCAAAGCACGCTGGGCGCCTCCGAGCGGATTCTGGAAATTCTGGACGAGCCCTCCGAGCCTACGCACCGCGCCCGCGTGGCCGGCACTGCCCCACTCCAGGTGCGCGGCGACATCGACTACCGCCACGTGGCCTTCAGCTACCCCACTCGCCCCGATCTGGCGGTACTCAAAGACATTACCTTCGATATTCAGGCCGGGGAGAAAATTGCGTTGGTAGGCCCCAGCGGCGCCGGCAAAAGCACCATTGTACAGCTGCTGATGCAGTTTTACGAACTCAGCGGCGGCAAAATCCTCATCGACGGCCACGACATCCGTCAGTTCGACCTCACCGAGCTGCGCAGCCACATTGGCATTGTGCCTCAGGAAACCCTGCTGTTCGGCGGCAGCATCCGGGAGAACATTGCCTATGGCAAAACCGACGCTACGGATGAGGAGATTATCACAGCGGCCCGCAAGGCCAATGCCTGGCAGTTTATCTCTACCTTCCCCGAGGGGCTGGATACGCTGGTAGGCGAGCGGGGCGTGAAGCTCTCCGGCGGCCAGCGCCAGCGCGTGGCCATTGCCCGCGCCATCCTGAAAAACCCCGCCATCCTGATTCTGGACGAAGCCACTTCCGCCCTCGACTCTGAGAGTGAAAAGCTGGTGCAGGGTGCTATGGATGAGCTAATGCAAAACCGCACCAGCATCATCATTGCCCACCGCCTCAGCACCATCCGCAAAGTGGATAAAATTCTGGTGATTGACGGCGGCCGCATTGTGGAGCAAGGCACGCATGAGGAGCTGGCCCACAATGAGAATGGCTTGTATGCGAATTTGCTGAAGCTGCAGTTTGAGCTGAGTTAAATTACTATACCATCTGAGAAAAGGGCGAAGCATAGCTTCGCCCTTTTTCATTGAAAATTATTGTGTTAATGTAGTATCGGATATAACTACTAATCATGACATCTATAAGTCCAGAAAGATTATTGAGCATTCATGTGGAGGCAGCTACGCCGACATTTGCCGATTATCAGACGATTCACCAAGAGCAAGAGCGTCAACGTTACCCCAACCAGACTCGCAAGCCGGCAACGTCCGATTCGTGGAAGCAAAAAGGAAAGTTATGGTTGGCATTTTTCCTTTCCTCAGGGTTAGGCTACTGGTTAATGGGGCCGGGAAAATGGCTAAGCTGGGCATTTTTAACACTATTCTTCACCGGCATAGGGCTCCTTTATCAGCTATATGAATACCGGAAGGCATATCGGCAGATATCAGCACGGTTACATCCTTCTCAGTTTCGAGTCAGTCAGAACGGTGTAAAACTAACTTTCCCTCGTGGTGAAGCATTCTATACATGGAGTGAGTTTTACCGAATTCAACACCTTTCGCCTTGGCTTTTGCTCTATACATCTGTGGAGCACAGCTATTATTTGGATATGCGTCGCATAGCCCCGCCTGCTACGTCGGCAGACCTGTTAGCCTTGCTACCTACCTGACCAACAGCACCTACTAAAGATGATATATATCAACGCATAAGCTCCTTATTCAATGCATATTGATAGTTCTTCCTCACTGGCCACAGTTTACTTGGCCGTATTGCGAGAACAGTCATGGACGCGACCTACACTATTCCTTTCCGGGATTTATCCAGCAGCGCAGTAGGCGTAGTTGGCGGCAAAAATGCTTCGCTAGGTGAGCTATTTAACCAGCTGATGCCGAAGGGCATTAACGTGCCCGATGGGTTTGCCACCACGGCCGCCGCGTATTGGCTGCTGCTCGATGAAAACGGCATTCGGGAAAAGCTATCCGCGCTGCTGGAAACCGTGGACACTAAGGAATTCAGCAACCTGCACGAGGTAGGAACAGCAGCCCGGGCGCTGGTCCAGAACGCTACTATACCGGAGCCGGTGCGCGCCGCCATTACCACTGCCTACCAACAGCTCAGCACCGATATGCCAACCGGCGCGCAGGTAGCAGTGCGCAGCAGCGCCACCGCCGAAGACCTGCCCTCCGCCAGCTTTGCCGGTCAGCATGATTCATTTCTGAATATGGAAGGCACCGAGGCGGTGCTGGAGGCCTGCCGCCGCTGCTACGTCTCGCTGTTCAACGACCGGGCCATCAAATACCGCATTCAAAATGGTTTCCCGCACATGCAGGTTGCTTTGTCGGTGGGCGTGCAGCTGATGGTGCGTTCTGATCTGGCCTCGGCGGGGGTGGCATTTACCATTGAGCCCGAAACCGGCTTTGAGCCCATGATTTACCTGACGGGCAGCTGGGGACTGGGCGAAAACGTGGTGCAGGGCGCCGTGAATCCCGATGAGTTCTACCTATTCAAGACCTCCATGCGGGCCGGTCATCAGTCGCTGGTCAGCAAGAAGCTGGGCGACAAAGCCCGCACCATGCGCTACGCCGCCGCGCACACCGGCCCCGGCCCTACCATTGAAAACGTGCCCACGCCCCCGGAGCAGCAGGCGCAGTTTGTACTCACCGATGCGGAAGCCGAGCAGCTGGGCCGCTGGTGCCTGCTGATTGAGGAGCACTACGGCCTGCCCATGGACATAGAATGGGCCAAAGATGGCCGCAACGGTAAGCTCTACATTGTGCAGGCCCGCCCCGAAACCGTGCACCACGGCCACCAGGAGCTGCAGCTGCACGAATATCACCTGCAGGAGCGCGGCCCGGTGCTGGCCACGGGCAAAGCCGTAGGAAGCCAGATTGCTTCCGGCATAGCGCGCATCCTGGCCTCCCCTGCCGAAGGCCACCGCCTGCAGCCCGGCGACATTCTGGTGGCCGACATCACCAACCCCGACTGGAACACGGTGATGCGCAAAGCCTCGGTGCTGGTGACCAACCAGGGCGGACGCACCAGCCATGCCGCCATTGTGGCCCGGGAGCTGGGCCTTTCGGCCGTGGTGGGCACCGGCAACGCCACCCGCCAGATTCAGGATGGGCAGGAAATCACGGTTTCCTGCGCCGAAGGTGACGCCGGCTACATCTTCGGCGGCAAGCTGCCCTGGCAGGAAACCACCATCGACCTGAGCACCATCCGGATGCCGCGCACCAAACCCATGTTTATCCTGGCCGACCCCGACCAGGCCATGCGGCTTTCGCGCTACCCCAACCAGGGTGTGGGGCTGATGCGCATGGAATTCGCCATCAGCAGCAACATCCGTATTCATCCTATGGCTTTGGTCAAGTTTGATGAGCTGAAAGATGAAGCGGCCCGTCTGGAGATTGAAAAGCTGACGCGCTACTATCCTTCCAAATCGGAGTATTTCGTGGAGAAGTTGTCGCAGGCTATTGCGCTGGTGGCGGCCGCGTTTTTCCCCAAAGACGTGATTGTGCGCATGAGCGACTTCAAGACCAACGAGTACGCCAACCTGCTGGGTGGGCGGCAGTTTGAGCCGGAGGAGGAGAACCCCATGCTGGGCTTCCGGGGCGCCTCGCGCTACTACCACCCAGCCTACCGCGACGGTTTCCGGCTGGAGTGCGAAGCCCTGAAACGGGTGCGCGACACGCTGGGCCTCACCAATGTGAAGGCCATGATTCCCTTCTGCCGCACCGTGGAGGAAGGCCAGAAAGTGGTGGACATTATGCGCGACTTTGGCCTAACGCGCGGGGTAAACGGGCTGGAAATCTACGTTATGGCCGAAATTCCCAGCAACGTGCTGCTGGCCGAGCAGTTTGCCACCGTGTTTGATGGGTTTTCCATCGGCTCCAACGACCTCACCCAGCTCACCCTGGGCATCGACCGGGACTCGGCCATCGTGAGCGAGCTGTTTGATGAGAACAATCCGGCCGTGAAGCTGCTGCTGCACCAGGTAATTCAGGCGGCCCACCACGCGGGCGTGAGAATTGGCCTGTGCGGGCAGGCCCCCAGCGACTACCCGCAGTTTGCGCAGTTTCTGGTAGAGCAGGGCATCGACAGCATTTCCTTCACGCCCGATGCCCTGCTGAAAGGCATTGATAATATGGTGCGCGCGGAAGCCGGCCGCCGGGCGGCGCATGTTACGCCCAGCTACGGGCCTTCGTTATCAAAAGAGGGAATTTAGCGCGGGTGGCCTGCCGGGGCCCGGTTAGCACTACCCGGGACGCAGCTCATTCAGGCACGTTTCTTTTTGCTGCCAGCAGTTAATGTTGGCCAGGGTGGTAGCGGCTATGTTGGTCAGGGCCTCGTGGGTGAGAAAGGCCTGGTGGCCGGTAACCAGCACATTGGGCAGGCTCACCAGCTCGGCCAGCAGTGGGTCGGTTTCCGGCAGCGGCTGCTGGGAACGGTCATTGAAGAACAGACCCTTTTCGTGCTCATATACATCCAGCCCGAGGTAGCCCAGCTGCCCCGATTTCAGAGCATCCAGCGCCGCCTGGGTGTCTAAAACTCCACCCCGCCCGGTGTTGATCAGCATAACGCCGGGTTTCATTTTTGCCAGGGCCGCCGCGTCCAGCAAGTGGTAGGTGTGCGAAGTCAGGGGGATATGCACCGAGATGATATCGGCCTGCTCATAGAGGTTCTCGCTTGGTAAGTACGCCAGCCCGAAGCGTTGGCACAACGTTGGGTCTTCTACCACATCGGCCCCTAGCAGGCGGCACCCAAACCCGTGCAGAATGGTAGCCATAACGGCCCCAATACGCCCGCAGCCCATAATGCCCACCGTTTTGCCATGCAGATCGAAGCCCACCAGGTTGTCTAGGCGGAAGTCGCCGTGCTGGAGCTGATTGCTGGCGCGACACAGCTGGCGGCTGAGGCCCAGCATGAGGGCCACGGCGTGCTCGGCCACGGCGTAGGGAGAGTATTCGGGCACGTTGGCTACGCGCAGGCCCAGGCGGGCGGCGGCGGCCAAGTCTACCTGGTCGTGGCCCACGGCGCGCACGGCCACGTAGCGCACGCCCAAAGCATGCAGGCGCTCCAGGATGGGGGCCGAGGCATCGTCGCTGGTGAAAAGGGCTACGGCCATACTGCCCTTGGCCTGCTCTACGGTTGTCAGACTTAGCGCATCCGTAACAAAATGCAGCTCATGGCTCCCCTGGGCAGCGGTAGTGAGGTAAGGCTGTTCAAACGCGTGGGCACTAAATACCGTAATTTGCATACAAGAGAATATGGCCCGAAGGCGAAGGGAAGAAGAGTCCCCACTCCAGCCCGGCTACAGCGGGGTAGCGGGCCTGGCACGAAGGTCCGGCTTCCGGGCAGAGCAAACCAATGATATCTATCAGTTAACCCGGCTTATTTTTCCCGGTCCGCCGTAAATGTCAAAACATATCCGGGCGCTGCTGTTTACGATGGCAGGGCATTTCTACACCGTATCCGGCATTGCGCAAAAGGTGTACTTTTACCCCACGTTCCATCTTTCTACTTATTCCTGATAATGCTGAAAACATCTTCTGCTTTGCTGACCAGCATGGCCCTGGCCGGTGCCCTCCTTCTCTCGGCTCCAACCGCCCAAGCCCAGCTGAACACCCCGGCTGCCAGCCCAAAAAGCACCGTTACGCAGCGCGTAGGCCTCACCGAGGTAACCATTACTTATTATCGCCCCAGCGTGAAAGGCCGCGTGATTTTCGGCGACTCCACCAGCAAGGCGGTGGTGGGCTACGGCAAGCGCTGGCGCACCGGGGCCAACTCTACTACGGCCATCAAGTTTTCGGATGATGTGACCGTGGAAGGCAAGAAAGTGCCAGCCGGCGAATACGGCCTGTACACCATTCCCGGCAAGACGGAGTGGACGGTTGTACTCAACAAAAGCCTGAAACAGGGCGCTGACGTGGCCGGCTTTAAGGCCGCCGACGATGTAGCCTCCTTTAAAGTGAAGCCCTACAAGCTGGGCCAGAAGGTGGAAACCTTCACCATCAACTTCGCTGACCTGACCCCGGCCACGGCCAACGTGGACATGCAGTGGGAAATGACCGGCGCCAAGTTTAAGGTAATTGCCGACGTGGACAGCAAAGTAATGGCGCAGATTGATGAGAAGGTTATCAAAAACGCTTCTCCCAGCGCCAATGACCTGGCCGCTGCCGCTGCTTACTACTACGATAACAACAAAGACGCCAAGCAGGCACTGGCCTGGATTCAGAAAGCCAACGCCACGGAGCCTAAGTTCTGGAACGTGCTGACGGAAGCCAAAATCCGCCTGAAAATGAAGGATTACAAAGGCGCCGTTACGGCCGCGGAGCAGTCGAAGAAACTGGCGCAGGAAGCTAAAAATGCTGACTACGTGAAGATGAACGACGCGCTGATTGTGGATGCCAAGAAAGCCGGCAAGCTGTAAGCCGCAGGCCGTTTCCTGCTCCCGGCTTGCCAGCAGGGCAGCTGTATAACGGCCACTTCAACGCTAAAAATCCCCTGATGTCTCCCCTGACATCAGGGGATTTTTCATTAGAGGGAAGCGTGTTCTGTCAGGTGGGTTGATTTTCTATTCCACACCGCCTGGCCTACTACCGCCAGCAGCATCACCGCAAAGCAGCCCAAGATATTGTACCACAAGTAGGCAATATCAGTAAGCCAGAAAGCCAGAAAGGTGGCCACCTGGGTGATGACGGCAGCCCAGAATACGGCCCGGCCCCGCACCTCCTTCAGAAAGAAAGCCACGGCAAAAATACCCAGGATAGTGCCGTAGAACAGGGAGCCCAGAATATTAACGGCCTGAATCAGGTTTTCCATGCGGGCCGCGAACAGGGCAAAACCCACGCCCAGCACGCCCCAGCCCACCGTAGACCAGCGCGAAACCGCTACCAGATGTGCATCGGGGCAGTGCAGGCGGCGCGTAAACGGGCGGTATAAGTCGATGAGCGTGGTAGAGCCCAGGGAGTTGAGGCCCGAGGCGGCCGAGCTCATGGCGGCGCTTAGTACCACGGCCACCAGCAGCCCCACCAGCCCGCGGGGCAGGTAGTGCAGCACAAAGGAAATGAACACGTAGTCGGTGTCTTTGGAATCGGCCGCGGGCGCTACCTGCTTTACCAGGCCTTTCCACGATTCGCGGATGCCGGCGGCGGCGGCCTGGGTGGTTTGCAGGCGCTGGTCGGCGGCAGCCTGGGCCGGAGCATTGTTCTGCTGGTGGGCAGCTACCAGCGCCGTGGCCGCCTCGCGCTGCGCGTCCTGAATGCCACTGTACTCTTGCTGCAGCTGCCGGGCCTGGGGCGCCACGGCGCTGCGCATTACCCGCTCATAGATAGGCCGGTTGAAGGTGAGCGGGGCGGGCTGAAACAGGTAGAACACAAACAGCAGCACGCCCACCAGCAGGATGCCAAACTGCATGGGCACTTTCACCAGCCCGTTCATGAGCAGGCCCAGGCGGCTTTGGGTTACGCTCTGGCCGGAGAGGTAGCGCTGCACCTGGCTTTGGTCGGTGCCGAAGTAGGACAGCGCCAGAAACAGGCCGCCCGTCATACCCGTCCAGAAGTTGTAGCGGTTTTCCCAGTCGAAATGGAAGTCCACCAGGTTCAGCTTGCCCATGCGCCCGGCCAGGTGCATGGCATCCGAAAAGCCTACTTCTGCCGGCAGATAATGCACCAGCAGGTAGCCAGCCACCACCATGCCACTGAAGATAACCGCTACCTGCCCCTGCTGCGTGACGGTAACGGCGCGGGTGCCTCCGCTCACGGTATAGCCAATAATAGCGGCGCCCAGCAGGCACACCGTTACGGTAGTATTCCAGCCCAGAATAGCCGATAAAACTAACGCGGGGGCATATAGGGAAAGTCCGTTGCTGAGGCCGCGCTGCAGCAGGAAAAGGCCGGCAGCCAGGGTGCGGGTGCGCTTATCAAAACGGCTTTGCAGGTACTCGTAGGCGGTATATACCTGCAGGCGCTGGTAAATGGGTACGGCAACTATCGAAATCAGCACCATGGCCACGGGCAGGCCAAAGTAGAACTGAATAAAGCGCATGCCATCGGCATAGGCCTGGCCGGGAGTACTGAGAAAGGTAATGGCCGAAGCCTGGGTGGCAATAATGCTCAGCCCCACGCCCCACCAGCGGGTTTGGCGGCCGCCCAGCAGGTAGCCATCCAAGGAGGAGCCGGCTTGCCGCGTGCGCCAGGCCCCATACCCAATGATAAACGTCAGCGCCCCCGCCAGTACGGCCCAGTCCAGCGCGCTCATGTGGCAAAGTAGCCACTAAGCCACACAAACAACCCTATTTCCGCCACCAGCGCCGCCAGCACCAGCCCATACCAGGCGCGCCAGGAAGGCAGCAGGGGTGGCTTATTTGTTTCGGGGGAGGCGGGCATAGAATTGAAAAAAGTGTGTCATCCTGAGTTGGCGAAGGACCTTATTAAAGCTGAACGACAAGCGTTACAACCATTCGTTCGCATGTGATAAGATCCTTCGCCAGTTCAGGATGACAATTTGGGTTGGTTAGCTAATTACTTCTTATCTCCCAGCTCAATCATATTAGTGAGCAGGCGGTAGGCACCGGGCACACCGGCCGGCAGCTCCCGGAAGAACGAGAGGCCGGTGTAGATGTAGTGACCTTTACCATAATCGGCTACCAGAATGGCGCTTTCCTTGGCGGGCTCACCGGGGTCGTGGCTGCTGATGATGGTTTGGTATTTGGTGTCCCACTGCGAGGGGTAGTAGAGGCCCTGCTCCTGCTGCCAGCCTTCAAAATCTTTGCTTGTAATCTTGTTGGGGGTGTTCAGCAGGGCATGCTGGGGCTTGAGGAAGGTAACGGGGGCGTTTTCTACGGTTACCCGGTCGCTGGAGAGCTTCATGGGGTACGGGCCAATTTCGGGCAATACCGTACCGCGGCTCACGGTGTACTGCACCACCAGATTGCCGCCATTTTCCACGTATTGCAGCAAGGCAGGCTGCTGGTACTTGAGGCGGTCCAGGGTATTGTAGGCACGTATGCCTACTACCACAGCCTGGTAGCGGCGCAGGCGCTCTGCGGTCAGGTCTTCGGGCTTGAGCAGGGTTACGTTGTAGCCAATCTGGCGCAGAGCATCCGGCACGTCGTCGCCGGCCCCCATGAGGTAGCCGATATCCTGCTTCCGCCGCTTCAGGTCCAGCTTAACCAGCGGGGCCACGGCTTCTGGAAATAATGTTTGGGTTGGAATGTGGGAGTAGTTGATAACCTGAATGCCGCGGCTATATGCCTGGCCATCCATAGTTGCCACGGCGCGCAGCTGGCCGGTACTCTGCTGGCTACTTGTGGGCTGCACCCAGAATTCCACCGTGCGCTCTTCGTCCTTGTTCTTGATGTCGAACGGAATGCTGGTGGGTTCTGCTTTCCAACCGGTGGGCACTTGCAGCGCCACCGTGCCTTTGGCATTGGAACGTCCGGCTTTTAGGGTTACCAGCACTGTTTTGGGCTTGTTTTCCGCGAAGACGTAGGCATGGCCTACGATGTTCACGGCCACGGGCGGCACTACGGCCAAAGGGCGGTACAGCTCGCCTAGGGCAGGGTCGACGCGCTTGTATTGGATGGGCATGTCATAGCCAATTCCTTCCCCATTCACTTTCAAATGAAAGCTCGCAATGGCTACTGGCTCGTTTTCTGGCTCGCCAACTACTTCTTGTGAATGAATGACGTCTAGACCAGTAGCTGATAATGCTTTCGCAGCCGCAACCTCTAGTCCCCAGTCTCTCCTGTCTATAACGTCCGGGATTTTATACATACCTATTGTTCCTTGTTCACGCAACCAATAAGGTTGCGACACGGCTAAGGTGATGGGGGCTTTGAATCGATACGTACCATTGCGCACAATGTCGTTTTTCAGAACTGTATTTGCTGTTTCTTCGATTCCAGCTACATTATCTCTAAAACCACTAATCTTATAAACGATTGATTCCAACTGAACCGGAATAGATGACCGATTAATGGCCATAGTGTTCAATCTAACCGAATCTGAAGAGGCAGTGGTTGCTTGTTGCACAGTTGCTTCCAAATGCAATCCTAATGCGTCATATATCAACTGGTTTACCGCTGCTGCCTTTTCCTCCGCCCAAAAAACGTCGTTTGAGGTTTGTCCTTTCTGATTAGCCCCTGAATAAGCAAGCACCATAAGCTGGTTTCGCACTTTCAGTAGCCCCACTACACTCGCCTCCGGCTTGCTCGGATCATACTTCTGAATTACCTCCTCAAGGAGCTTAGCCACGGCAGCCCCGCCTTTCACGCGGTTCCAACTCATATCCACGCCCTCAAACAAGTCATTACCTGCCTTCTCCCCTTTCAGCGGCTGGAAATATTCCAGCGCCTCGCCCCGCGTGGCGGCAGAGCCAAAGCCCTGTGAGCGGTGCTGAGAGCGGCTGCGGGCAGCAATTTCACCGTAGCTCTGGCCCAATAGTGGGTTGTAGCCGCCGGCATCCAGTTTGAGGTAACTGCTCATATCCTCCCCCGCCTTCACGAAGAAAGAGCCGGTGTTCCAGAGCAGGCGTTTGGGTTGCCAGGCCTTCACGTATTTCAGCTGCTCGGGGAAACGGTTAGGATCACCGGCGGCATCAAAGGCATCAATGGCCAGCATGGCGGAGGCGGTGTGGTGGCCGTGGCCGGCGCGGGCGTCGGGCGGGAAGCGGGTGATGAGCACATCCGGCCGGCGCTGGCGAATCACCCAGACCATATCGGAGAGCACCTGCTCCCGGTCCCAGATGGTGAAGGTTTCCTCGGCGGTTTTGCTGAAGCCGAAGTCGTTGGCGCGGGAGAAGAACTGCTGGCCCCCATCAATGCGGCGCGCAGCCAGAAGCTCCTGGGTGCGGATGACGCCTAGCTGCTCGCGCAGCTCAGGGCCAATGAGGTTCTGGCCGCCGTCGCCGCGGGTACAGCTGAAGTAGCCGGTTTCCAGCAGGCGCCCGTTGGCCAGGTAGGCAATCAGGCGGGTATTCTCGTCATCGGGGTGGGCCGCAATGTATAGCACCGAGCCCAGTACGTTGAGCTTTTTCAGGCCCAGCAGTATATCAGAGGAGGAATAGGTTTTGGGAGCCTGGGCGAGGGTTGTAAAAGGTAGTAGTAAAACCAGCACAGCGGTTTTCCACCAAAAAGACAAGCGCATATATCCAAAGTTCAGGTAGGCGGCAAAGGTACTAGTTCACCATATACACGAGAACAGCCTTGGCCACTGCATAGCTTAGATAAATTCAGGTTTATTGAAATTTATCCTGAGGCATAATTTTAAATTAGAAAAAAATACATAAGCACTTAATTACCAAGAATTTGTTTAAAACATACATTTTTCATAATGTTTAAATAAAATGAATTTATTCTATTGATTATTAAAATTATTTAAATAAATAAAGTTCTTAAAGCAGTTCCTCGCCATATGAATGCATGGCTATATAATATCAGTGCGCTGGCAAGCGGTGGCCTATACAGAATATGCTAAGAACTCGAAAGATTGCAAAATTGCATTATTGTTATTTATTATATTGTTTTGCTAATACAACATTATATTATTTGTATATGAGAAAGCTACTCTCCGCTTCCGGCTTCCGGATGGCGCTGTGCCTCGTGTGCCTGGCTGCTTCCTTCAATTCGCACGGAGCTACTGCAGATGGAAAAATCACCCCCAACGAGTACAAAGCTTCCCAAACCAGTGGTAACTATACCTGGTACCTGGATTGGGACAATACCTACTTGTATGTAGCTATTCAGCAAAATGGGGGGAGCAACCTTTCTGCCTGGACGCTTCCCTCCGTACTGTTTTTGGATAGCAACCCCGCCTCGCCCGTTAACAGCGCCCTTTCCGCCGATGGTACGCTGGACGGGATAACGTATACCGATCCGGCTAATAGTAACAGCAGCCTGACGTTTACGCCTCCCTTCAGGGCAGACAGGGCTTTCGTTTTTACTAATACCGGACTAAGTATGTACTTAGCCAATACCAATACGGGCACTTGGTTTTCGCCGGCTAATTATCCTTCTGCCCTCAATCCTGAGAACGACCCGGCAGATTTACACTCCGGGTCTCAGCAAGGAAATACTCCTTCTATTATCCGGGAATTTCGCGTGTATCGAAGCGCGGTAGGCATGGAAGGCAGCGCTTCTGCTTTCAACTGGTTTGCCTATACCCTGAGAAACTCAACCGCTACCTCAGGTGGTCAGATACCCATCAACAATCCCAACCCCTTGCTTACAAGTGGCACTCAGGTGCTACCTGTCTCCTTTTACTACACGGTGCCCAGTATGAGCGATGCTGACCGGAGCACTATATTCAGCCGGATTAGCTACACGTACCAGGATGCCAGCGTGGCACCTACCACTTCGCCTTTTTATGACTTCACGGTAAATGCTCCTGGTAAAACGTTAACCATGAATGGGCAGCTGGTGATTAATGGTAATTTCTCCCTTTATCAGGGAAATGCCCGAATGGAAAGCTCATCCAACCTCACAGTGGTAAAGAACTTTCTGCTGGGCGAAAATGCCTCTTTTGCACCCAGCACCAACAATTTCACCGGGCAGTATACGCTTAGCGTAGGTGGCGACTTTAAAATAATGGGGACTTTTAACACTGGAAAAAGCACCACTAATTTTACGGGCAGCAATCAAAATATTTTACTGTCAGCTCCAACGAAATTTTACCGGCTAATAGTCACTAAGCCAGGGGTTAAGCAATTGTATAATGAACTGGAAATCCTACAGGAGCTTCAGCTAAAGGATGGTATAATTAATACGGGTGCTTATCGGCTGAAGATGATAGTGGATGGGAAAAACATCATGCTGACTGAGGACAAAGGCTATGTGCTGGGCACCGTAGTAGCCATCAGCAAAGACCCGGTGAGTGTGCCCGGCAACTATAACTTCGGTGGCATTGGGTTAAAGCTGAACGCCAATGGAAATAACGGTACCAGCCAAGGACCCAGCCTGGGTATTACCACCGTTACGCGCTATACCGGCACCACACTCTACGGCCAGGCGCTGCCTCCCTACGACCCCTACAACCTGGTTTTTGCCAAGAGCATTAAGCGGCAATATGTGGTAGAGCCTACTTACAAAGGCGAAAACCCGCAGAACCCATTAAACGTGAACCTGGTGTTCACCTACCGGCATGATCCTGCCGTACCAACCGTATTGGTAGAGCCCACTGAGCTCAACAGCATTGTTGAATCGAACCTGGCCCTCTTCCGGTCTAACTCGATGCAAGGCCCTTGGCAGTTGATGAAACCGCCGGTACGCAACCTCGATGCCAATACGGTTGGGGTGAATGGGCTTAGGGATTTTGTAGAACGTTTCATCTTTACCCTGGGTGATGGCACGGCGCCCCTACCCGTTACGCTGACCAGCTTTGCCGGCAAACCCGCCGTGGGTGGTGGCGTTCAGCTCACCTGGAATACCGCCTCTGAGCGCAACAACCACGCTTTTACCGTAGAGCGGCAGGTAGCGGCAGACCGTTGGGAAGCTCTGGCCGCTTTGCCCGGCAAGGGCGCCAATGGCGGGCGCTACACCTATCTGGACCGCAAGGCGCAGGGCAGCGCCACCTGGTATTACCGCCTCAAACAAACCGATGACAATGGCACCTTCACTTATTCCTCCGTGGTTGCCGTCATTACCGGTTCTCAGGCAGCGCATCAGCTCCAGCTGAGTCCGGTACCTACTGCCGATATGCTGACGCTGAGCAACCTGCCCGATGGGGCAAAAGAACTGGTGATTCTCGACCAGTTGGGCCGGGTGCAGCTTCGGCAGGCCGTAACGGGAACTACGGCTACTGTTTCTGTTAGTGCCCTGTCGCCCAGCACGTATTCCGTCCGCATACTGGGGGCCAGCACCGTGCAGAATGCCCGCTTTATCAAGCGCTAACCCACTTTCCGCCGGGCCCCGTCCACCCCGCAGCTTCTGCCGAATGGACAGGGCTCGGCTATAAATATCGTTTGGGAGCTTCCGCAGACTTGTACCTTTGTGTATATGGCTGCCTCTCCCCTGACGTTATCTGCCCTTTATATTTATCCGGTTAAGTCGCTGGGCGGCATTCCGCTCACGGAGGCTGAGGTAGAGCTGCGCGGCCTGCGCCACGACCGGCGCTGGCTTATTGTGGACGCCCGTAACCAGTTTATGACGCAGCGGCAGCAGCCGCATATGGCCCTATTGCAGGTGTCTCCCGCTTATAATGGCTTCCTGCTCACGCACCGCCAGCGCCCGGATCTGCTTCCCTTATATATCCCTTTTGAAGCCACCCCGGAGCGGACCCTTTTCGTCACCATCTGGGACGATATGGTGTTTGCCTGGCGCGGCACTCCCGCCGCCGATGCGTGGCTGACGGAAGCTCTGGGCCAAACCTGCCGGCTGGTCTATATGTCGGATATGGTCATGCGGGCTACAGAGCCCGAGCAGAACCCGGACGACCAAATGGTGAGCTTTGCCGATGCCTACCCGTTTCTGCTGGCCGGGGAAGCTTCGCTGCAGGAACTGAATACCCGGTTGGCGGAGCCGGTGCCTATGGACCGCTTCCGGCCCAACTTCGTGTTTGCCGGCGGCACGCCCTGGCAGGAAGACACTTGGACAGACTTTCAGATTGGGGAAGTCCGCTTTCGGGCGGTAAAGCCGTGTGCGCGCTGCCCGGTTACTACCATTAATCAGCTAACGGCTCAGAAAAGCGCCGAGCCGCTTCGCACGCTGGCCACCTATCGCGCTGCGGGCAATAAAGTGCTGTTTGGGCAAAATCTCACCGGGCCCGGGCAGGGCCTCGTGCGCCTCGGCGACGTTATTACGGTGCACAAACTCCGGGAAGTCCACGCCTAGCGCATCGGTTTCGGGCATTTCTGAAAACCAAAAATACTACTGAGCAGGTGGCCGCTCTGGCTGGCAGCCCCACTGCGTGCGCGCTGATAATGGCGTTTGCAGCCTGCTTTACCCCATTCAAAGGCCTATCCAGCGCAATAAGCACCTGATTTATCTGTAGTTATAGTGCATTTTCTGGGCAAGTAATTACCTTTGACTAGCCAAGATCTGCTTTTAGCAATAAAAGCGGCTTTGCGCCCCGCTACCCCTCTCTTACAGGCTGGCCTTCACACCGCTTGCCTGCCTCCGCTCCTCACCTCTATTGCACTTCTTCATGGTTTTCCCTTCCCGGCTCCTACCTGCGCTTGTGGGTTGGTTGGTGCTGTGCATGCTGTATACCAACGCCCTGGCAGCAGATGGCCCCGCCCAGGTGCATCAGCTTTGGAATGAGCTGCTGTTCAAGCACGTAACCCCAGATGGCCGCGTGGATTACCAGGGTTTCCTGGACGATGAGGAAAAGCTGGCCGAATACCTGCAGGTACTGGCCCAAACCACTCCCAACGAGCAAACCTGGACCCCCGACGACGTAAAAGCCTTTTGGCTGAATGTCTACAATGCTACCACAGTATCCCTGGTGCTGGAATACTACCCGGTCAGCAGCCTGAATACTATTCGGCTTAAATCCGGCACTGGCTTTTCTCCCTGGGAGGCGCTTACGGTAATGGCAGGTGGGCACGAATATTCCCTGAACCAGGTGGAGCGCACCCAGCTGCGCGACCAGTTTCAGGACCCCCGCATTCATTTTGCCCTGGTAAGTGGGGCCGTTTCTTCGCCCGTGCTTCGCAATGAAGCCTACGAAGGCCGCCGCCTGCAAGCCCAGCTCGAAGAGCAGACCCAGCGTTTCCTCGCCGACCCGCTGCTCAATACCATTGCCCCGGAGCACGTGAAGCTCTCCAGCCTGTTCGATTGGTACTCCGCTGAATTTGGGTCTGATACTAATGCCCTAGTGGCTTTCATAAACCGCTATTCGCGCACCCCGGTGGCCGCCACGGCTAAAATAGACTTCCTGCCGTTTGACTGGCGCCTGAACGACCGCCAGGCGCTGAGCGGGACCCAGGCCCTCACCCGCTAACCTCTACTTTTTCCTAACCTCCGGGGCCGCTGCGTAGTTATAGCAGGCATGGATAGAGCTTTTCTACTGAATTTCCTGCGCCAGCTGGCGGCCAACAACCATAAAACCTGGATGGATACCAACCGGGCCGACTACCACCGCGCCCGCGCCATCTACACGGAGCTGGTGGCAGAATTGCTGCGCGGGGCCCAGCGCTTCGAGCCCGATCTGGCGCCGCTCTCACCGTCGGATGTAATGTTCCGCATCAATAAAAACGACCGGTTTCAGCAAAGTAACGAGCCTTACAAGCGCCACATGGGTGCCGGCGTAAAGCCCGGCGGGCGCCATAGTCCGTGGGCAGGCTATTTTATTGCTCTGGAGCCCGGCGGCGAAAGCTACGTGGGCGCCGGCCGCTGGATGCCCGAGCCCGCCCAGCTGGCCCGCATCCGGCAGGAGATTCACTACAACGGTGAGGCCTTTCACGTCATGCGCCAGCAACCGGAGTTGCTGCGCCACTATCCCCAGGGCCTCGACCGCAGCCAGGCCCTGAAAACCGCCCCCAAAGGTTACGACCGCACGGACCCGGACATTGAATGGCTGCAGCTGAAAAGTCATTTTGTGTGGCAATCCATTCCGGATGCCGACGTGCTCCGGCCCGATTTCCCGGAGCAGGTGCTCACAGCCTGGCGTGCTGCTCAACCCCTGGTGCACTTCCTGAACGACGCCATGACAGTGGAGGAATAAGGAAGCCCGAAAGCCCGCATTAAAAAGTAAAAGCCCTTGCCGCGTGATAACGGCAAGGGCTTTTACTTTTAAAGCGGGCTGATGGAATGACTTCTACTTGGTTATTCCGGTGTCTAAAACAGCCCGAATAGGGTGCTGTTGATGCGGTCCACGATGATGCCCAGGTCTTCCTGTTTATTCACGTAGTCGAGGTTGTTGACGTCGATAACGAGCAGGCGGCCGTGGTGGTAGTTGCTGATCCACCGCTCGTAATGCTCATTGAGGTTTTTCAGGTACTCAATTTTGATGTTGTTCTCGTAGTCGCGGTTGCGCTTTTCAATCTGCGAAATCAGCTTGGGCAGATCGGCCTTGAGGTAGAGCAGCAGATCCGGCGGGTCCACCATGCTCACCATCGACTCAAACAAGCCCAGGTAGTTGTGGTAGTCGCGCTCAGGCATCAGCCCGGACTCATGCAGGTTGGCCGCAAAAATGTGCGCATCCTCATAAATCGTGCGGTCCTGAATAACGCCTTTGCTGGCCTTCTGAAGCTCTTTTATGCGCTGGGTCTGGCGGAAGCGGCTATTGAGGAAATACACCTGCAGGTGAAACGCCCAGTGGTGCATATCGTCGTAAAAATCTTTCAGATAGGGATTATGGTCCACATCTTCCAGAAAAACTTCCCAATTGAAATGGTGCGCCAGTTTGTTGGCCAGCGTGGTTTTGCCGGCGCCAATGTTGCCGACGATTGCAATATGCATGAGCGAAATGAAGGACAATAAGTGAGCTGCAAAAGTAGTGGAAACCCGTGGCCCCCGCATCATTTATTGCCCAGCTTGGCCAGGCTAAATCCACGCACTCAGCTCAACCGTTTGTTGAATTAATCACTCAAAAAAAGGTATATTTTCATCCTCACCTGCCTGCTGGCTCAGCAGCCAATACCTAAAAAGCCCTAACCTCGGGCCTGCCGCCGCTTTCCGAACCACAACCAAACAGCCTGGCAGCACTGCACTGCATGCTTACCCGGCTCCCCTTAGCACATTTTTCACATGCCTTTTCTTTCAACCACCTACGCCGATTTAGGCTCTGTTTTCGATGAGCAGGAAAATATTATTGCTTCGTTTCGGCACTATCCGAACGAGCAGCTGCTGTATATTTCCTGGAGTGGCAACCTGACCGGGCCGGAAGTAATAAAAGTGGCTACCGCAGCCCTGAAGCTCGAGAAGCAATATCATTTCCCGTTGCTGCTCAATGACAAAACCCACGCCACCGGCGAATGGGCCGACGCCCTACCCTGGCTGGAATACGAGTGGCTCCCAGCGGCCGTTGAGGAAGGGTTGCGCGCCTTTGCCTACGTTTTCTCCCCGGACCTGGCAAGCCACCTGATTTCCGCCGAATTCTCCGAAAAGATTGGGCAGCATATGCCCGTACATCTTTTCTATGATGTTCCTTCGGCCAGTCAGTGGCTGCAGCAGCAGTTTGAGGCCGCGTAGCCAGTACGCGGCCCTGTCTGCTTATCGAACGTATACTTCTTTGCCGGCCCGGGCGGCTTCCAGGGTCCGGAACTCGCCCTGCAAGGTGCGTACCCGCAACCGCTGCTCCAGCGAGAGCTGCTGGCGCACTTTTTCATACCGCGTATTTAAGCGGGTGAGCACATCACTGGCCAGAGCCCAGTCCTGCAGTGTCCATTGGCGGCGCTGCTCGCGGGTGTTGGTCAGCAAATTTTCATACAGCTCGGGCAGGTCGGCAGCCGGGGCGCGGCTGATGGTTACCTGCGCCTTGAGCAGCCGGTTTTGCGCCTGCTGAGCCGTTTCGGGCTGCTTGGCCTGCGCCTCCAGGCGCTGCTGCTCCTCCGACCAGGTCTGGTAGCGGGCCTTTTGGGCGCTGTATTCCCGGCGCGACTGCACCGACAGACTATCGGTGGCTTTGTCCAAGCGCTTGCTCTGGCGGTCGAAGTCGGCCATCATGCCGGGCCACTCGCGGCGGGCGCCGGTTTCGGCCTTATCCATCTTGTCGCTCACCCAATCTACAAAGGAGCGCAGGTCGCGCTCGGCGGCAGAAGCCGCTGGCTGGGTGGCACGGGTAGCGCCGGTTTGCTGCGCCGAGGCAGCAATTGGCGACAGGGAAAGGCCGGCGGCCAGCAGGGCAAAAGCAATAGTAAGTCGTTTCATGCGGTGGAAAGAAGTACAGGTAAGTAGAACGGTTCCCCTCTTGAATAAGGTATAAGCAGCCCGGCAATTTCCGGCCCAAAAACGGGGACGAACCCATCTCAAGTTCGTTTTTTGATTAAAAAATGACGTTTTTGCACCTGTTATGACGTCTGCTGCCCCCGCTTCTGTTACCATCCGGCCTGCTACGCTGGAAGATATTCCCACTATCATTGAGCTGGCAGAGGCTACCTGGGAGCCTACTTATCGGTTCATTATCTCCAGGGAGCAGATTGAATACATGTACCGGGTGATTTACACCCCAGTGTCCCTGCAGCGGCAGATTGCGGAGGAAGGCCACACGTTTTTGCTGCTGTATGCTGATGGCCATCCGGCCGGCTACGCCTCGTTTTCACGCCAGCCCACGCACGAGGCCCTGTACAAGCTGCACAAGATTTACCTGCTTCCCTCCCACCAGGGCCAGGGGCTGGGCCACCACCTCATTCAGGCCGTAGAAGAAGCCACCAGCCAGCTGGGAGGCCACACGCTGGAGCTGAACGTGAACCGCTACAACCCCGCCATTGCCTTCTATGAGCGGCAGGGCTTCCAGCGCCATCAGGAGGTAGACATTCCTATCGGCCCCTACTGGATGCACGACTACGTCATGCGCAAAGAGCTGCGCTAACAGATTGCGTGGCTACCGTGGGATACCAGGCGACATGTGCCGGTTTATGCTGGCAGGACCATCCTCACCCACCGCGCTCAGTACGCTTCCTACTTCATTTCTCAACCAAGTCATCCTTTTACAACCTACTTCATGGCCACTAAAATCACCGTCCTCAGCAATGGCTCTCTCCGCGTAGAGGGCGAATTTGAAATTGTAGATGCCCAGGGCAAGACCTATGGTCTGGCAGGCCGCGAGCGGGTGAGCATCTGCCGCTGCGGGCTTTCCAAAAACAAGCCGTTCTGCGACGGCTCCCACAAAGGGCACTTCGAGCACAATGCCGAAGCCTTCGACCTGCCCGCTCCTAAAGTGTAGCGCAGCAAACCAACAGTATTAAAAAAGCCCCGGCGTAGCTACGCCGGGGCTTTTTTTTGATGATTTCCGGAGCAGATCTACGCGCCCTGAAACAGGGAATCAACCAGCGCTACATACTCCTGGCGGGCATCGTCCTGGCTTTTTCCGTTGAGGTTGGCCCAGGCATCGTACTTGGCAATGGCTTTGAAATCGAAGCCGCCGGGCCGGTCGCCCTGCACGTCGCCTTCGGTGGCTTGCTTGTAAAGCGCATAGAGCTGGAGCAGCACCGTGTTGGAGGGTTTGCTGGGCAATTGCTGGGCGCGTTGGGCCGCCGCTTCAAATTCTTCCTGAGTTGCCATAAAAACGGGATTTAAGAGGGAAAATACGCTATACTCGTGGTGAGCAAGATACTTATCCTGCCGGAATTTATGCTGCATGCAGCATGACTTGACTTCTTTCTTTTCACTCAGTCCTTCTATGCGTCGTCCTTTACTTGTGCTTGCTTTCACCGCCGGCTCTTTGCTGAGCAGTTTCTCGGCTCAGGCCCAAAAAACTTATGTGCACTGCGGCCGCCTGCTAGATATGCGCAGCCAGCGCGCCCAAACCAGCATGACGGTAGTAGTGGAGAAAGGCCGCATTGTGGCCGTTACCCCAGGCTACCAATCGGGCGGGGCCACGGACAAAGTCATCGACTTAAAAAATAAAACCGTGCTGCCGGGGCTGATTGACTGCCACGTGCACCTGGAGGGCGAAACCAGCAAGGATAACTTCCTGAAGGAGTTTACCGAAAACCCCGCCGACGTAGCCTTTGCCTCCCTGGAGCACGCGCGCAAAACGCTGCTGGCCGGCTTTACCACCGTACGCGACCTGGGCGGCTCCGGCGTGAACACGGCCCTGCGCAATGCCATAGCCCGCGGGCAAGTGGTGGGCCCGCGGGTATTTACTGCCGGCAAAGCCATTTCCGGCACCGGCGGCCACATGGACCCTACCAATGGTTATCGGCAGGATCTGATGGGCGTGCCCGGCCCTGCGGATGGCGTAGCCAACGGCCCCGACGAATGCCGCCAGGCCGTGCGCGAGCAATACAAGCGCGGCTCCGACCTTATTAAAATTGCCTCCACCGGCGGGGTGCTGAGCGTGGCCAAAGATGGCAGCGGCTCCCAGATGACGGAGGAAGAAATAAAAGCCATTGTGCAAACGGCCCACGACCTGGGCCTGAAAGTGGCCTGCCATGCCCACGGGCCGGAGGGCATTAAGCGCGCCATTCGGGCCGGCGTAACCAGCATTGAGCACGGCTCTCTGATGGACGACGAAGGCATTAAGCTGATGAAGAAATACGGCACCTGGTACGTGCCCACCATCACGGCCGGCAAGTCGGTAGCCGACTCCGCTAAAATCCCCAACTACTACCCGCCCCTGGTAACACCCAAGGCACTGGCCATTGGCCCCAAACTGCAGGACACGTTTGGGCGCGCTTACAAGGGCGGGGTTAAAATTGCGTTTGGCACCGATGCTTCCGTGTTCCGGCACGGCGTAAATGCCCTGGAGTTTCAGTATATGGTAGAAGCCGGCATGCCGGCCCGCGAGGCTTTGCAGGCGGCCACCGTGCGGGCGGCGGAGCTGCTGGGGCAGCAGGACCAGCTGGGCACCGTGGAAGCTGGCAAGCTAGCCGACCTGGTAGCCGTGGATGGCGACCCAGAGCAGGATATTAAGGTGATGCAGCAGGTGCGCTTTGTGATGAAGCAGGGCGTGGTGTATAAGCAGGAGTAAAAGAAAAAGAGTAGCCAGGCCTTGGTTAGCGCCGCATTTCTGCCAGCCAGAAGCGCGGCGCTTTGGCGTAGGCCCGGACCCGATTTTTTCATTCGGCAACTTCCCTGGGACTGTCTGGCGTATGGGAGAATACTTTCTATAGCCCAGTTACGCTCTCTTTATGAAATCTACCTTAGTTGATGATCTGGTTAAAAAATTCCTGCAGCACAAGCTCACCCTGGCCCTGGCCGAGAGCTGTACCTGTGGCTGGGCTACGGCGCAGCTGGCTCCGGCGCAGGGCATAAGCGAAGTACTACTGGGCTCGGTAGTTACTTACCACGGCGAGGCCAAGCAGCGCCTACTGGGCGTGAAAAAGAAAACCCTGGATACCTATACCGCCGAAAGCCAGCAGACCACCAACGAAATGGCGCAGGGCCTGCATCAGCAGCTTCCCATGGCTGATGTATGCGTGGCCATTACCGGCCTGTTTGGGCCGGGCGCCTCCGAAACGCCGGATAAGCCCTCGGGCACCATCTTCGTGACTATTTTGCTGGAAGGCCACGCCCAGGAGTATCGGGAGCAGCTAAAGGGCCCCACGGATAAGTTTCGGGACCAGGCAGCCGAGTTCATTTACTCGAAGCTGGATGAGCTGCTGACCCGCCGCCAGGAAGCGCCCAATTCCAAAGTGAACGGCAGCTAAAACGCCCATAGCCCCATTGGGTAACTGCTGATTTTCCGCATTTCGGAGAGCCATATTTTTTTCCGGCGGGCTGCCATTCTTCCGGCAATCCGTCCATATTTGTGGCTCTATGAAATTATCTATACTCCTGGCCTCCGGCCTCACCCTCGCCGCACTGAGCACTGCCACTGCCCAGACCCAGCTCAACTCCCAGCCCCAGCCCACTGCGCCAGCCCAGCCTGGCGCACCGGCCGTGGCAACCCCAGCAACTCCATTGCTTTCCCAGCAACCCTCGCCCTACTCTGGTTCCGTGCTGAGCATGGAAGTGGGCTGGGGCGCGCCGTATGGCGGGCTGGGCTTTTCCTACGGCCACCATGTGTCGCCAAGCCTGGATATAAATGCCGGGCTGGGCATTGGCGTAGGCGGCAAGATTGGAGTGGGCGCGCGCTACTACCTGCGGCCGCAGAGTGAGCTTTCCCCCTACCTGGGCGCCAACCTGGTGCGCAGCGGGCGGCTGGATAACGTGGAGATAGAGCTGAATCAGGAAAAGGCCGTGTATAGCATGGCGCCCAGTGGCGTGCTGCATTTGCGCGGCGGCCTGCGCTGGCAGCCCGGCCGCCTGGGCCTGCTGGGCACGCTGGGCTACGGCGTGCGCTTCACTGGCAACCCCATTACCTATCAGAATGGCTATACGCCCTCTATGGAGCTGCGCAATCTGGTGGAAACCATTAGTCCCGGCGGCGTAGAAATTTCCCTGGGACTGGCCATTAACCTGGGCCCACGGTAAAGCCCTGCGCCCCTACTTCGCTATCCGGGCGCGTCCCAGCATCAGCTTCAGGTGCAGGCGTACTACGTCGCCCATAGAGTCACATCGGTTAAAGCGGGAGCTGTGATGATATTCATTCAGCTCCTGCTTTAGCTGCTCTACCTTTTCGCGGGGGGCCAGCTCGTCCTGGCGCATGCAGTCAATGAGGTTTTTCAGGCGGTAGCGCTCGGCACGGGCACGGCGCAGCATGAGTGTGCGCTCCTCCGTCTGGTACTGCCGAATGGTTTCCGGCGCCAGCAGGCGGGTGCAGAGCTGCACAATGGCGCGGTTATCCTTGAAATACTGGGGCAGGTACATAGTTTTCTTGCCCTCGTAGCTCTGCTGATCAAAGTCGATGGCGCGCACGCGGTACTGCTCGTCCTCGAAATCGGCCGTTACGTCTACCACATAATTATAGGCGCGCATATCGCCCAGCAGGCGGGCAAAGCACCGCTCATTAAACTTCACAAACTCCTTGGCAATGCGCACCTGGTTGAGGTGCGGGCGCTGCAGCCGGTCCCGGATAAAGTCGTCGCCGGGAATGCCGGCAATGTGTTCCTCAATCAGGGTTTCGCCGCACACCAGATAATTGATGCTGTTGGGCGCCAGCACGTGCTCCAGCTCCAGGCCATATACGCGGGAGGCATCGGCCCGCTTCACGTAGAAATAATCATAATTATCATTGAACTGATTCACGATGCGCACCCGGAAGGGCTGGCTGTTGCCGAAGCGGCAATAGTCGATGCGGTCGGCCATCAGGTGCTCGGTAAAGGACAGGTCGCCGCCGGTTTTCAGCAGGGCATATACTTCCGTGAGCCCCCGGGAAAGGTCCTGCAGGGTTTGCGGCTCATAAAACACCGTTTCCCAGAGCGTATCGCGCCCTTTGCGGTCTAACAGCGGATAAGCCCCGCTCATGCGCAGCAGGTCGTGGTAGGCAACGGGCAGATGTGCTTCCCGGTCGTACTCGCGCAGATAGCTGCGCAGCGGGGCGCTGATGCTATACGAAATCTTCTTTTTGGAGATGCTGGTCACGGATGCGGAAAATAACAGTTACAAGGTAGAGTATCAGCCGGTTTATCCAGGCGCTTTCCCTTTGGTCGTCACGGAAAAATACCGAACTTTGGGTTTGTGTGGCCAGCCCGTTGCCCACCCTTTGCGCCTATGAAGAAACTACTTACTACTCTGTTACTGGTCCTGCTCTGCCCGATGCTTTCGCCGGGCTGGGGCTTTTTCGGCCATAAAGTCATTACGCAGATTGCGGTATACTCGCTGCCCAGCGGCATGCAGGGCTTCTATTTCCGCAACCTCAACCGCCTAGTGCAGCTCTCCACCGCCGCCGACCAGCGCCGGGAGATAGATACGCTGGAGGCCAGCCGGCACTTCATCGACATGGACCATTTCGGTGACGACCCGTTCAATACTGTGCCCAAAGCCTGGGACAAGGCCGTAGCCAAATACTCCGCCGATACGTTGCGCAAGTACGGCACCGTGCCATGGACGATTCTGGAAGTTCAGAATAAGCTCACGCAGGCCTTCCGCACCGGCGACACCACCGCCATTCTCAATCTTTCGGCGGATTTGGGCCACTACGTAGCCGATGCCTACGTGCCCCTGCACACCACCGAAAACTACGACGGGCAGCTCTCCAACCAGCAGGGCCTGCACGCGCTGTGGGAAAGCAAGCTCCCCGAGCGTCACATAGGCGAGTACAAGCTTTATGGCAAGGATGGCAAGTACCTGAAAGACCCGCAGCAAGCCATTTGGGACGTGCTGCAGCAGTCATATGGTTTCCTGGGCGCCACCTTTGATCTGGAGGAAAAGGTAGGCCGCTCGTTCACACCTGAGCAGAAATACTCCTTCTCGCACCGCTTCGGCAAAACCCGCCGGGCCTACTCCGATGCCTTTGCTGATGCTTACCATAAGCAGGTAGGCGGCATGGTGATGTTCCGGCTGCAGCTGGCGCCTGCCACCGTGGCCTCTATGTGGCTCACCGCCTGGCAGGATGCCGGCCGCCCCAACCTAGACAAGCTTCTGAAAAAGCCCATCACCAAAGGGGAAAAAGAAAAGCTGGACGAGCAGCTCACGGCCTGGAAGAAAAACCTGCTGGTGCCCAACTCCATGCTGATGGCCCAAGTGAAAGAAAAGCCCGTAGAAGCGCCCGACCAGATTAAACCCGCCGCCGATATGGCGCCCCCACCCGTGGAGGCCGCTATTCCGGTTGCGCTGCCCACTGCTACCCCGGCCGCTCCCGCGGTAGCTCCCGAAAAGGTGAAAGAAAAAACCAAAACCCCGGCTGGCAAGAGCAAACAGAAGACGAAAAAAGCTGCTCCCGCCAACGACGGCTGGAATTAACCGCATTTGAACAGTCTGCCCGGCGGGCAGCGAGTTATAGGCAGTAGCCTGCAGCTCGCTACCCGCCGTTTTTTGTTACTGTATTATGCTATTGAAGCCTGCGTAAGGTACTATCTTGTAAGATGATGCGAGGCTGACACCTGCTTCGGCCCGCACCTTTTTCGGCCTGGCCCTTATTGAGATGGACTACTTTGCCAAGCACCGGGTTGAAGCTTTCAGCGACGGGGTTTTCGCCATCATCGTCACGTTGCTGGTGCTTGAAATTAAGGTACCCCACCTCGTGCATCCCCAGTCGGTGCCGGAGCTGGGGCAGGCCCTGCTGGGGTTGCTACCCAAAGTGCTGAGCTGGATGGCCAGCTTCCTGATGATGTGCGTAATCTGGGTTAACCACCACCGGCTGCTGAGCCAGATTCAGGTGCTGGACCACGTGGTGTTCTGGCTCAATGCCAATTTGATGCTGTGGTGTTCGTTTATACCCTTCCCCACGGCACTGCTGGGCGACTACCTCACCAACCCGATGTCGGCGGCAGTATTTGGGGGCGTAATGGCGGTCATGTCGCTGTCGTTCCTGCTCATTCGCTTCTACGTGCAGAGCCACCCCAGGCTGCTGGCACCAGGCATCGACCTTGTCCTTTTTCGCCGTATTTCGTGGCGCTCATTAGTATTAGGGCCGTTGCTGTACAGCACGGGCGTGGGGCTGGCATTCGTGAGCCTGTGGCTGGCCCTGGCTATTTTCGCCTTAATTCCGTTCTATTTCATTTTCTTTAACACCAAACCCAGTGCTTTTGGGAAGGCAGAGGCCGCGCCGCTGGCTCCGTGAGGGAAGCGGCATTCGTAGGAAACCTATTACTTGGCCACGATGCGGCTTTTTGGATTGGGAAGCTTTATTATTATTTGGCGACGAATTGTGAAAGTGCTGTATTTCTCTTTGATGCTGACGGCCGGCCTGCTGGCTGGCTGCGGAAAATCTCAAAAAGCAACTCCCGCAGAAGCTCCTGCCGCCGCTACTCCCCCACCCGCGCCCGGCCCTGATCTGGTGAGTCTGGCAGATACCAACGTGGCCCGGCTGCTGCCCGCCTACGGCCGCGAATACCCGGCTACCGAGGTTATCATCCGTACCCGCCTGGGCAATATGCGCATCCGGCTCTACGATGATACGCCTATCCACAAAGCCAACTTCCTGCTGCTGGCCCGCAAAGGCGTTTTTGATGAAACCGTATTCAACCGCGTGGTAAAAGGCTTTGCCGTGCAGGGCGGCCGCTCCGACCACCGCACCATCCGCATTGCCGATTATCATCTGCCGCCTGAAATCAGCTCCCGCCACTTTCACAAACGCGGAGCCCTGGGCATGGCCCGCTACGATGATCAGAAGAACCCCGGCAAGCTCTCCTCCAACACCGATTTCTACCTGGTGCAGGGTGAAAAGCTAACCCCATACCAGGCGCAGGCCATGGCCGGCCGCAAACTCACCCCGGAGCAGCTGCGCACCTATGAAACCACGGGCGGCGTGCCTTCCCTGGATGGCCAGTACACCGTGTTTGGGGAAGTAGTGGAAGGCCTCGATGTCATCGATAAAATTGCCGCCGAACCCGTGGATAATACCATGTGGCCCAGGCAGGATGTGGATATTAAGATGGAAGTGGTAGATGGAAATAAGTAAGCGAGCCGCCGTTCCTCCTGCCGGGCATTGTCAAGACTCACGCGTGTTGAGGTTGCCAAGGTAACTGTCATGCTGATTAAAGCCGAAGCATCTCGCGCGCTGTCGTTGCCATACTATTTACCACACTAGCGAGATGCTTCGGCTGCGCTCAGCATGACGGTTATATTCCTTCCTCCCCTATTAACCAAAAAAGGCGGCCTGCATTATGCAGACCGCCTTTTTTGGTAATTTAATTAGCTATTCAGCTTACCACACTTTGGCGCGGTCGGCTTGGGCGCGCACCATTTTGGCGTCGTCCTTGCAGCCGAAGGCTTCAAAGAATTGGGGCATGTTCATGAGCGGGCCAACCGTGCGGAACTGAGCCGGCGAGTGGGGGTCCGTCATCACCTGCTGGCGCAGGTACTCGGGGCGGGCGTTGGTACGCCATACCTGCGCCCATGAGAGGAAGAAGCGCTGCTCGGGCGTGAGGCCATCGAACTTGGGGCGCGGGCCGTTGCCGTACTTCTGCTGCAGCTGCTTTTGCAGGGCCGTGTAGGCAATGCTCAGGCCACCGAGGTCGGCGAGGTTTTCGCCCATCGTCAGCTTACCGTTTACAAACACGGAGTCCAGCGGGGAGAAGGCCGAGTACTGCTTGCCCACCATGTCGGCGCGCTGCGTGAATTTCTCGGCGTCTTCTTTGGTCCACCAGTCTTTCAGGTTGCCTTCGGCATCGTACTGGCGGCCCTGGTCATCAAAACCGTGGGTGATTTCGTGGCCGATAACGGCGCCCATACCACCGTAGTTCACGGCGTCGTCGGCGTTGGGGTCAAAGAACGGGGGCTGCATAATGCCGGCGGGGAACACAATTTCGTTCATCGACGGGTTATAGTAGGCGTTAACCGTGGGTGGCGTCATGCCCCACTCGGTGCGGTCTACTGGCTTGCCCAGCTTGTTGGTCATGTCTTTGAACGCCCACATGCGCGAGGCCGCTACGTTCTGCAGGTAAGAGTCACGCGAGATGGTGAGGGCCGAATAGTCCTTCCACTTATCGGGGTAGCCGATTTTCACGGTGAAGGTGCTCAGCTTGCGCAGGGCTTCCTTCTTGGTAGCGTCGCTCATCCAGTCCAGCTGCTGGATGTGCTCCCCCATAGAGGCTTTGATGTTGGTCACCATCTCCAGGGCCTTTGCTTTGGCCGCGGGCGGGAAGGCTTTGTCTACGTACAGCTGACCGAAGGCTTCGCCCAGGGCACCGTCGGTGGAGCGCAGCATGCGCTTCCAGCGGGGCTGCTGCTTTTTAGCACCCGTAAGCACCTGCGTAAACTTGAAGGCCTCGTCGCCGAAAGCCTGCGGCAGCGCCGAGGTGAACGACGTAGCCAGATGCCAGCGCATGTAGGTTTTCAGATCGGCCATCGGCTCGGTCTTCACCATGGTGTTCAGCTCCTTGAAGAAAGCGGGCTGCCCCACAATTACCTCTTTCACGCTGCCCATGCCCATATCCTTGAGCAGGTGCTGCGGGTTCAGGTTAGGATAGGTTTTCTGCAGCTGCGCCACCGTCATCTTGTTGTAGTTGGCGTACGGGTCGCGCAGGTCTACCCGGCTCTTGCTGGCTTTGGCGAGGCGTGTTTCCAGGCGCAGCACGGTAGCGGCGTTTTTGGCGGCCGCGGCTTCGCTTTCACCCAACATCTTGAAGGTGTTGGTGAGGTAGGTAGTATAAGCCGCCCGGATGCCTTTGGAGCGGGCATCATCCTTCAGGTAATAGTCGCGGTCGGGCAACGAAAGGCCGCCCTGGTACAGGTTTACGGCATACTGGGAGCTGATTTTATCATCCTGCCCCACATAGGCCCCGAAGAACGAGCCGGCAGACAGCATCTGCTGGCGCGCTATAGCCGTTTGCAGCTGATCGGCGGTTTTGATGCCCGCAATCTTGTCCAGCTCGGGCTTCAGATACTTCAGACCAGCGGCATCAATAGCAGCTGAGTCCATGGCCGTGGCGTAATAGTCGCCTACTTTCTGGGCGTTGGTGCCTTTTGCTGAGGAGCGGTTGGCGGCAGCCTCGTCCAGAATGCTGCGCATTACCGCGTTGTTCTTGTCCGACAGCTCATTGAAAGAGCCCCAGCGCACTTCGGCGGCCGGAATAGGGTTGTTTTTCAGCCAGTTGCCGCTGGCATACTCAAAGAAGTTGTCGCAGGCCGACACGGACGGATCCAGGTTGGCTACGTTCAGGCCCACCCCTTTAGGGAAGGTTTCCGCCACCGGCGCTGCCACGGGTGCGGGCGTGGTTGCGGTGGTAGGCGCCTGCGCTGTGGTGGCGCAGCTTGCCAGAGCAAATCCGGCCGCCGCTACCAGCAACGAAGCGTTTGTACGCTTTTTCATATAAGAAAAGAAAAGTGACAGAATGGGAATTGGCAGAAAGATAAAAGAATGTGCCGTTTCACGCACATATCTCGGGCGGTAAAAGCACAGAAACCCCAGTGGAGCGGCTTGGGTACGCCGCGCCCAATTCCGTACCTTTCGGGCATGCCGCCGCTGTATAACCGACGACCCGACCCCGGCCTGACGCCACAACCTCCCGCGCCGCTGGCCCTGGCGGAGCTGTTGCGCCGGGTGCGCGAGGCCCTCACCGGCACTTTCCCCGATGCTTACTGGGTGGTAGCGGAAATTGCGGAGCTCACGCTGCCGCGCTTTGGCAGCGGGCACTGCTACCTCACCCTCACCGACCAGGCCCAGACCGGCCGCGGCGCCCAACTGAAAGCCCAGGCCCGCGCTACCATCTGGGCGGCGCGCTACGAGCAGCTGGCTCCGCAGTTTGAACTGCTGACCGGTCAAACGCTGCGCGCCGGTTTGCGGGTACTGCTGCGCGTGAGCATCAAATTTCATGAG
Organism: Hymenobacter sp. DG25A; assembly: GCF_001280305.1. Lineage (NCBI taxonomy): Bacteria > Pseudomonadati > Bacteroidota > Cytophagia > Cytophagales > Hymenobacteraceae > Hymenobacter > Hymenobacter erythromyxa. The sequence continues at coordinate 2,331,752 of NZ_CP012623.1, forward strand.
CAGTACGGCCTCAGCCTGGATGTGCTGGCCATAGACCCCACCTATACCGTGGGCGACCTGGCCCGGCAGCGCCTGGAAACCGTGCGCAAGCTGGAAGCCAAAGGCCTGCTCACGCGCCAGCAGAGTCTGCCGCTGGCCCTGGCTCCGCAGCGTCTGGCCGTTATCTCCTCCCCTACCGCCGCCGGCTTTCAGGACTTTATGCGGCAGCTGGATGAAACCGTGTATGCTTTTGAGGTGACGTTGTTTGCCGCCACCATGCAGGGCACGGAGTCGCCGGAGAGCCTGCTGGGGGCGCTGGAGCAGATCCGGCGCCAGCAGCGGCACTTTGATGCGGTAGTAATTATCCGGGGCGGCGGCTCTAAGACTGATCTGCTGGCTTTTGATGATTATGGCGTGTCGGCGGCGGTGGGGGCTTTTCCGCTGCCGGTGCTCACGGGTATTGGCCACGAGCGGGACGAAGCCGTGGTAGACCTGACCGCGCATATGGCGCTGAAAACACCCACGGCCGTAGCGGTTTTCCTTACGGAGCGCCTGGGCCGGCTGGATGCAGTATTTGATGGCTATGCCGCCCGCATTCGGGAGCTGGCCAATGAGCAGTTAGTTGACCGGCAGCGCCAGCTTCTGCAGTTGGGGAACCAGTTGCGGCAGGCCGCCAAAAGCCGGTATCAGACCCAGCACCTGGACCTGCAGCAGCATGCCCGCCAGCTGACCAGTGCCGCCCGCACTGTAGTAACGGCTCAACAACGGGCAACTACCACACGGCGCCACCACCTGCAGCGCGCGGCCCACCAGGCCAGCCAGCGCCAGCAGCGCCGGCTCCGGCGGCTGGGGCGCGCCCTAGCCCAGCGGTTCCGCCGCCAGCACCGCCGCCGCCACGATGCCCTGGTGCGCCTGCGCTACCAACTGGAGCTAAAAGCCCGCCTGCATACCGCTGCCGCTAACACCGTGCAACTGCTGGCAGCGGAGCGCCTGCGCCTGCTTACGGCCCTGCTGCCTAAGCGCTGATAAAACCATTTACATTTACCATCTGCTGATTTATCGTTTAGTAAAATGAGTACCGACTTTACCTACCGCAACGCCATTGAAGAGCTGGAAACCATACTACGGGCGCTGGAAACAGACACGGTAGATGTAGACGAGCTGACGGCCAAAGTGCAGCGCTCCTCCGAGCTGATTCGGTTGTGCAAGCAGAAGCTGCGGGCCGCTGAAGCGGCTATTGACCAGGTATTTGATAGCTTGGACGAAGAAGAAGCCGACGAAGAGGAAGAAAGCTGGGAGGAAGCCCCCCGGAACACCCCGCCTCCCGGCATTCCCGGCATGCTGTTCTAGCCTTCCGGCTAAAGCCCAAAAACCCAGCTATTTTATCATTCTGACCTAAGGGCCGCATTGTTTAACATGCATTAAAATCTATATTTGAAAACGGCTGCAAATGCGTCGTTTTCAATCATTTTACAGTTTACCTTTTTACAATCTCTATGGCATTCTCCGGGTCAGAAGGCAGCATCATTGAATTAGACACAGCGCATAATCTTACTTGCGCATATCAGACTGATCATGCTGATGAAGTAAAAGGATACTTCTTCGGCAGAAACAAACTCATGAGCTTACTCAACCAAACGGGCTGTATGGGCATTCGGGTTTATTATGGTTTGGATGGCACTACTCCCAAACTGGTTCTGGTAGGTGCTAAAAGCAACGAAGATGATATGACCACTCTGGTACTGGATGAAGGCTGCGCATCGCCGCCTAACTCCGGCGTAGCCAACTCTTTAAATAACATATAACCCAGCGAATGGACTACACGCTACCCAATTGGCTGCAAGAAGTGGGCAGTTCTATTTATTGGATTTGCCAGTTTGCACTTCTATATCCGCTTTGGGTAGCGTGGCAGCGCCGGGAGTATTGGACCTTGCCGGTGCAGATCTTGTTTTGGGTACTAGTAGCACTCGAAATCAACTGCTTTTTCTTAAATACTCTCAACCTGCTTAGCCTTAACGCGGAGTTTATAGCCATGTTTGAGTTGCCGTCTTATGGTATCTCCACCTGGGGATTTGCGCACCTACAAAGCAATATTCGGTGTTTGGGCTTTATAGGCGTGTACTACTATGCGTTGCAAAGCCAAACCATCAGGCGGGTGCTACACGGATGGATACCGGTTTTGGTGCTCATCGCCCTGTTCGATTCGTTCTACTTTAATCCTTTTTTAGAGTTTAAACACAACGAATACACTGAGTTCAGCCAGAATATTACGGTGATAGTGCTTTGTCTGCTGTACTTTGAGCAGCTACTGCAGCAATTGCGCACCAGCCAGATAGAGCGTGAACCGATGTTCTGGATCAGTATATCGGCCATTGTCCAGCTTACCGGGGTATTAGTCTTTGGTAACATTATCAACAAAATGTTGGCAGATACTAATTACACCAATGGGCGGAACTATCAGGCTTTATTCGGTCTCGTGCATTCCAGTGTAACTTTGGTGAGCTATGGGTTGCTTACCCTGGCCTTTTATCAATTAGGTAGGCAACAAAAAATGGTGCTGAAGTAAGCCTGGTATTATTCTCGATTCTTCTAACCGCCGCGGAAGCCGCAACCCAGGAAATTCATGGATATTTTACGCGTATTCGCGGTTGTACTATCCGTTCTACTATTCCTGGCCTTTAGCATTGTGGTGTTTGTGGTGCGCTACCAGCGGCGGCTGCTTCGGCAGCAGGAACGGTTGCGCAACGTGCAGGATGCTGCCCAGCGCCAAGCCCTGGAGGCTGCGCTAGTAGCCCAGGAAGAAGAGCGCCGCCGCATTGCCGCTGATCTGCATGATGAAGTAGGCACCACCCTGGCCATTGTAAAGCTGCACCTCACGGCCATGGGCCAGCCCCAGGACACCCGGGAAATGACCGGACTGCTGGACCAGGCCATCAGTGAAGTGCGGCGCATTTCGCGTAATCTGCTGCCGGCTGCCCTGGTCAAATTCGGGCTTACGTTTGCCCTGGAGGCGCTGGCGCGGGCGGTGCCGCCGGGCGGCACCCGGGTAGAGCTGACGCAGCATGGCAAACCCCTGGGCTTAAGCCCCATGCAGGAGCTGGCCGTGTACCGCATTGTGCAGGAGCTGATGGGCAACGGCCTGCGCCACGCCCAGGCCAGCCTGATTCACATTCATCTGGTATTTGCCACCAACCATCTGAATATCACCTATACTGATGATGGTATAGGCTTCGACCTCTCGGGCAGCGAAGCCGTACCCTCGCCTGATACGCGCACGGGACTAGGGCTCACCAACATGCGCAGCCGGGTTACGCTCCTGCAGGGCACCCTGCGGCAGCAGTCTACTCCCGGAACCGGAACCCGGATCTGGATTTCCTTTCCGGTGCTTTATCTTTCTGACAATTAGCCTACTCTATTTTATATCTTTGCTACCCTACAGCTTCCTGCCTGTTTAGCCCATGAGCCAGCCTGTTTCGCTTATCCGCCTTGCCCTCGCCGACGACCATGTGCTGTTCCGCAAAGGGCTGCGGGCCCTGCTCTCCAGCTTTCCCAACGTGGAGATTGTGGCGGAAGCCGGTGACGGGCAGGAACTGCTGGAGCTCATTGACCAGCTGCCCACCCCGCCCCAGGTAGTACTCATGGATTTGCAGATGCCCGTGCTGGACGGCCTGCAGACCACGCGCCTGCTGCGCGTGCAATACCCCCGGGTGCGCGTGGTTATTATCTCCATGCACGACGAGCCGGAGCTGATAGAGCAGCTGGTAGCAGAAGGTGCCCACGGCTACCTGCTGAAAAATGCCAGCCCCGAGGAAATGAAATTGGCCATTGAGGCCGCCGCGCAGGACCATGCCGCCAGCCTGAGCCTGGCCTGAAATTTCCTGGCCCGGCCAGCCGGTTGCTTAGCCTAATTCAATGCTGGGGTCCCAGAACAGCTGGCTGAAGTCCTGTACCTGGTCGTCTACCACCCGCACGCCTTCCGCTTCCAAAGCCTTCTGCATGGCTGTGGGCGTGCTGTAGTGCTGGCGCCCGGTTAGCAGCCCCTGCCGGTTCAGGACCCGATGCGCGGGCACGTCGGTTTCCGTGTGGGCCGCCATCATGGCCCAGCCTACCATGCGCGCCCCATTTTTGGCGCCCAGGTAGTGGGCCACGGCCCCGTAGGAGGTGACCCGCCCCGGCGGCACCAGCCGCACTACATCGTATACATCCTGAAAGAAATTGCGGGGCTTTTCAGCTGAGGTTGGCATACGGCAAACGTTAGAAAGACCAAAATAACATAACAACCGCTGCCGGGAGTAGGCGTAAGCAGATAAAGTGTTCCGATGAACGGAGCATTTTATCTATTCACCTTACTTCTATTGACTTATGTTTGGTAAACTCAAAAGCCTCGACGACCTGTTTCACGAACAGCTGAAAGATCTTTATAGCGCTGAAAATCAACTCCTGAAGGCGCTACCCAAAATGGCCAAAGAAGCTCAGGATACCCGCCTGCGCCAGGGGTTTGAAAAGCACCTGCAGGAAACACAAAATCAGGTTTCGCGCCTAGAGAAAATCGGCAAAATGCTGGATGTGTCTCTCTCCGGCCATACCTGCAAAGCCATGGAAGGCCTGGTAAAAGAAGGCCAGGATACCATTCATGAAGATGCCACCGATGAAGTGAAGGATGCTGCTCTGATTGCCGCTGCCCAGCGCGTAGAGCACTACGAAATTTCCGGCTACGGCACGGCGGCGCACTACGCCGAGCGCCTCGGCCATACCGATGCGGCCCAGCTGCTGCGCCAGACACTGCAGGAAGAGCAAATGACTGATACCAAGCTCAATGACCTGGCCAAGAACTACATCAATGCCAAAGCCATGTAGGTAATTGCGCCCTAAAACAGGGAAAGCCTGCAACATGCAGGCTTTTTTTGTGTCAATGGCGCATTGCCCGGGTTTCTGGTAACCTTATCAGGAAGCGGGGTGTTGTGTACAGCGGATAATTTCGCAGCGGATAAGCGCCTGATAGCGAGAAAGCAGGCGTGCCTATTTTGATACTATGCAAACAAAGGAACACGAAGAGCAAGTTGTAGAAGAGCCACGCACCGGCGGCCGACGGTTTTTATGGATTTTTCTGACGCTGGCGCTGCTAGCAGGGCTGGTTTTTGTGAAGATGCACTACTTCCCGGCCCCGGCGGCCGGCGGCAAGGGTGGTCCGGGCGGTAAAGGAGGTAAGGGTGGCGCCGGCGGCCCCGCCGGCAAAGACGGGAAAGGCTCTAAGACTCCCGTACAGGCCTATGTAGTGAAGCCCACTAACCTGACCGATGAAGTAGCCGCCACCGGCTCTGTGCTGGCTGATGAGGCCGTGGTTATCAAAAGTGAGATATCGGGCAAGATTACCAGCCTCAACATTCGGGAGGGCCAGCCGGTCCGCCGGGGGCAGGTACTGTTCAGCATCAATGCCGATGAGATTCAGGCTGATCTGCGCAAGCAGGAGTTTAACATTAAGCTCTACCGCGACCAGGAGCGCCGCCAGCGCGTGCTGCTGGATAAAGAATACATCAGCGCCCAAGAATACGAGCAAACCAACAACCAGCTGCTCACGGCCCAGGCCGAGCTGCAGGCTTTGCGCGCCAACCTGGCCAAAGCCTACGTGCGCGCCCCCTTTGATGGGGTGCTGGGCCTGACCACCGCTACGGTAGGCACCTACGTGAGCCCTGGCACTGAGATTACCACTCTCTCCCGCATCCGGCCCGTGAAGATTGACTTCGCCGTGCCCGGCCGCTTTGCCTCTAAAGTGCGGGCAGGCGACGTGGTAACGGTAACCGACGAAGCCACCAACAAGAAATACGAGGCCAAGGTATACGCCATTGACCCGCAGATTGACCCCGTGAGTCGCACCCAACCGGTGCGCGCCCGCTACGCCAACACCGGCAACGAGCTGCGCCCCGGCTCCTTTGTGAAAGTAAACCTGCAGCTGGGCGAATCCACGGATGCCCTGCAGGTGCCTACCGAAGCGGTAATACCGGAAGCCAGCGGCTACACCGTATTCACGGTAAAAAATGGCAAGGCTGTTTCTACGAAGGTGAAGATTGGTATTCGCTCAGAAAAAGTGATTCAGATTACTGACGGCCTGGCCGTGGGCGACACCGTTATCCGGACGGGTATTCTGCAGCTGAAGCCCGGCGATGCTGTTCTGGTCCAGAAAACTGAGCTATAAGCTTCTTCTTCTGTCGAAAGGATTTACCCATGAACGCCACCTCTCCTCCCCTTTCGTCTGCCATCCACATCCGGCAGGCAATGCCGGCAGATGCGGCGGCCCTGGCAGAGTTAGTAGCGGAACTCGGGTATCCGACCGAACAGCAGGAGTTGCAGCAGCGACTGGATGCCCTTACTGCCGCCGGTGACCAGGTACTGGTAGCGGTGCGGCAAGAGCAGATAGTAGGGGTTGTGCTGCTGCATCGCACGTATTTTCTGCACCGTCCACCCGATGGCCGCGTGGTTACTTTGGTGGTCGCGGCCGAATACCGCAGCCAGGGCATTGGCCAACAGTTGCTAAGGGCCGCTGAACAGGCACTTTTGCAGCTGGGTTGTGGTCGTATTGAAATCAGTAGTGGCGCCCGGCGTGAGGCCGCTCATCGGTTTTACCTGCGCGAAGGCTACTCCGAGCAGCCCAAACGGTTTATAAAGCCGGTGCCGGCGGAGTAGCCCCTTGTTTTTAAGCTGACCAGCTGGCTTTAGGGCGGTTGCAAGCAGCATTTTTGTAGAGTATAGAGTAGTAGAAGCGCTTCCTTATGAGCTTATCCTCCACTAGTATCAACCGCCCGGTCCTCGCCATCGTGATGAGCCTTGTCATCGTGATATTTGGCGTTATCGGGTTTCGGTACCTCAGTATTCGGGAATACCCCAGCGTAGACCCGCCTATTATTACGGTATCAGCCAGCTATACCGGGGCCTCGGCCGATGTGATGCAGAGCCAGGTAACTGAGCCGCTGGAAGAAGCCCTCAACGGCATTGCGGGCATCAAGAACATGACCTCGAACAGCCGTGATGGCCGCACCCAGATTACCGTGGAGTTTGACCTCGACGCCGACCTGGAAACCGCCGCCAACGACGTGCGCGACAAGGTATCCGGCGCCCAGGGCCGCCTGCCCCGGGACATCGACCCGCCCATCGTGAGCAAGGCCAACGCCGACTCCCAGCCCATTGTCATCAACTACCTCAGCAGCAACAAGCGCAGCCTACTGGAGCTCACGGACTACGCCAACAACACCCTGAAAGAGCGCCTGCAGACCATTCCGGGCGTATCGGAAATCCGGGTGTACGGGGAGCGAAAGTACTCCATGCGCCTGTGGATGGACCCCGTGAAGCTGACGGCGCTGGGCGTGTCGCCGGTAGAGGTGCAGGCGGCCCTTACCCGCGAAAACGTGGAGCTGCCCAGCGGCGCCGTTTCGGGCCTGAACACGCAGCTCACGCTGCGCACCATGGGCCGCCTGACGTCGGTAGACGACTTCAACAACCTGATTATCCGCAAAGACGCCTCTTCCCTGGTGCGCTTCTCGGATGTGGGCTATGCCGAGCTGTACCCGGAAAACGACCAGACCATTTTCCGGGTGAATGGCGTGCCGGGCGTGGCCCTGGCCGTGGTGCCGCAGCCGGGCTCCAACCAGATTGATATTGCCGACGAGTTCAACAAGCGGGTAAAGCAGTTCGGCAAAGACCTGCCCAAGGACCTGGAGCTGCGCCCGGCCATTGATAACTCGGTCTTCATCCGCAACTCCATTCAGGAAGTGGAGCACACCATTATTGAGGCCTTTGTGCTGGTAGTGGTCATCATCTTCCTGTTCCTGCGCGACTGGCGCTCTACTCTGATTCCGGTAGTGGCTATTCCGGTTTCCTTGGTGGGTATTTTCTTCGTGATGTACCTGCTGGACTTCTCCATTAACGTGCTGACGCTGCTGGCCATCGTGCTGGCTATTGGCCTGGTAGTGGACGACGCCATTGTGGTGCTGGAGAATATTTACTCCCGCATTGAGGACGGCGAAGACCCGAAGGAGGCTTCCATCAAGGGCTCAGAAGAAATTCTGATGGCCGTAATCAGTACCACTATTGTACTGGCGGCCGTGTTCCTGCCGGTGGTGTTCCTGACGGGTATTACCGGGCGTCTGTTCCGGGAGTTTGGCATTGTGGTAGCGGGCTCGGTTTTGATTTCGGCCTTCGTCTCGCTCACGCTCACCCCCATGATGTGCTCCAAGCTGCTCAAGCGGCAGGAAAAGCATAACTGGTTTTACCGCAAAACCGAGCCGTTTTTTGAGCGCATGATTGGGGGCTACCAGGAAAGCCTGCAAACCTTTCTGCGCAACCGCTGGCTGGCCTGGCTGGTGGTGGCCGGCACGGGCGTAGGCATCTGGTTTTTCATGAAGACGCTGCCTTCGGAACTGGCGCCGGTGGAAGACCGCAGCCGCGTAAACGTGAATTCTACCGGTCCGGAAGGCGCTTCGTTTGAGTTTATGGATGCCTACATGGCCCAGATAACCAAGCTGGCCATGGACTCTACGGGGGCTGAAAACCTGAACAGTGTCTTTACCGTGACTTCGCCCGGCTTTGGCGGTGGCTCTAACTCCGGTATTGCCCGCGTGCTGCTGGTAGAGGCTGATCAGCGCCCCAAAACCCAGGACCAGGTGGCCGAAATTATGAGCCGCGGCGTGAAGCGCCTGACGGCCGCCCGCACCTCCGTTTCGCAGGACCAGAGTATTGGTGGTGGCGGTGGCGGCCTGCCGGTGCAGTTTGTGGTTCAGACCCAGGACTTTGAGAAGCTGCGCACAGCCGTACCCAAGTTTCTGGATGCGGCCCGGCAGGATCCCACCTTCCAGTTTGTGGATGTCAACCTGAAATTCAACAAGCCGGAACTGCGCATCAACATTGACCGCGAAAAGGCCCAGAGCCTGGGTGTATCAGTGCAGAGTATTTCCCAGACGCTGCAGGCCGGCCTGAGCGGGCAGCGCTTCGGCTATTTTATCCGGGAGGGCAAGCAGTACCAGATTATTGGCCAGGTAGCGCGGGAAGACCGCAACCAGCCGCTGGACGTGCGCCAACTCTCGGTGAAAGCCGCCGACGGCAAGCTGGTGCAGCTGGACAATGTCATTCGCCTGACGGAAAGCAGCACGCCGCCCCAGCTCTACCGTTTCAACCGCTACAACGCGGCTACCTTCTCCGCCTCCCTGGCCCCGGGCAAAACTCTGGGCGATGGTATTGCGGCCATGCAGGCCATTGCCGACAAAACCCTGGACGACACCTTCACCAACGAGCTTTCCGGCCCTTCCCGCGACTTCCAGGAAAGCTCCTCTTCCTTGGTGTTTGCCTTCGGCCTGGCTCTGGTGCTGATTTACCTGGTGCTGGCCGCGCAGTTTGAAAGCTTCCGCGACCCGGTCATCATCATGGTGACGGTGCCGCTGGCACTCTCGGGCGCGTTGTTGAGCCTGTGGTATTTCAACCAGACGCTCAACCTGTTCTCGCAAATCGGCATTATCATGCTGGTAGGCTTGGTAACCAAGAATGGTATTCTGATTGTGGAGTTTGCCAACCAGCGCGTGGAGCAGGGCGTGGACTACATGACCGGCTTGGTGGAAGGCGCTACGGCCCGCTTCCGCCCCATTCTCATGACCTCTTTGTGCGCTATACTGGGCATTCTGCCCATTGCCATTGCCACGGGCGCGGGTGCTCTTAGCCGCCGGGCCATGGGTATTGGCGTGGTGGGCGGCCTGTTCTTCGCTACGGGCCTCACCTTGTATATCGTGCCGGTGATGTACTCCTATTTCGCCACGGCGAAAAAGCACAAGCACACCGAGGAAAAACAAGCCGTGGCCGCTTAAGCAGCCAAACAAAATACCCCTTCTCCGCGGGGAGAAGGGGACGCGGCAGTTTCCTGCCGCTGGGGTGGTTGGCCGCCTGGCGAAGGTTGTTTACTGAAAACACCTCCCTCGTGCCTCGTTTACCGGTTAACTACCCCGCCCTTCGGGCACCCTGCCTTCCAAAGGCGGGGAACTGATTTTCAGCTACAGTATTGATATTCATGATCTTTCCGCTTCGCCGTTCTCTGTTTCTGCTTCTGGCCTTTCCCCTGCCGCTCCTGGCCCAGCAGCCTGCTTCCCGGCCGCAGCCCACCTCGGCGCAGGTAGTTAATACCGGCCCCACGCTGACCTTGGCGGAGGCGATTCGCATTGGGCTGGAAAATAACTACGGAATTCAGCTGGCCCGCCAGGAGGAGCGCATTGCCAGCAACAACGTAACGCGCGGCAACGCCGGGCAGCTGCCCACCGTGAATGGCAATGCCACCCGCAACTTCAACCGCAACAATCTCAACCAGCAGTTTGGAGATAATGACCCGCGCATTGTGAACGGGGCCACCTCCAACCAGCTAAACACCAACGTAGCCGCCACCTGGACCATTTTCGACGGCCTGGGGATGTTCATTGCCTACGACCGGCTCCAGCGTGTGGCTCAGGGCCAGCGCCAGGTTACCCGTGCTACAGCCGAGGAAACCGTGGCCGACATTACCGACGCCTACTTTACGGTGGTGCGCGAAGCCGGCAAGATTCAGAGCTTTGAAGCAGCCCTGCGCATCGGGCAGCAGCGAATTGACCTGACCCAGGCCCGCGCGGATGTGGGCGTGAGTGCCAAGGTGGAAGTACTGACCGCCCGCGTGGACTATAACGCCGACCGTGCAGGCCTGATTCAGCAGCAGGAAGCCCTGAAAACGGCTAAAGTAAACCTGAATAACCTACTGGGCCGCTCCCCCGCCCTGGATTTTCAGCCCGCCGACTCCATTGTGGTCAGCCGCGACCTGAGCCGGGAAACCGTAGCCCAGGCCATCCGGCAGAATAACCCCCGCCTGCAGCAGGCTAAGATTAATACTGAAGTGGCCACTTACGAGCGGCGCCTGGTGCGGGCTTCCCGCCTGCCGCAGGTGGGCCTCACTACCGGCTACGGGCTCAACCGCAACATTAATAACGCGGCCTTCGCCGGCACCCAGCTCACTACCAGCACCAACACCACGCACGGCTTAAACTATGGCGTGGTGGCCTCGGTGCCTATTTTTGATGGTTTCAACCGCAACCGGCTGGAGCAGAACGCGCGTATTGGCGAGGTGCAAAGCAAGCTGCAGCTGGAGCAAACCCAACTGCAGCTGGATGCAGAAGCCGAGCAGGCGTATGCCCAGTACCAAACCCGCCTGCAGCTGCTGCAGCTGGAAGAAGATAATATTCTGCTGGCCCGCCAGAACGTGGCCATTGCCCTGGAGCGCTACCGCCTGGGCCTGCTTACGCCGCTGGCTCTGCGGGAAGCCCAGCGCAGCCAGCTGGACGCCGAAAACCGTCTGCTCGATATCCGCTTTCAGGCCAAGCAGGCCGAGACGACGCTCCGCCGCCTGAGCAGCGGCCTGGTACGGGAATAGCTGTATCCGCAGCCGCTGCGGGGAAGCCATTCTGGCAGAATAAGCCGTAATTGCGCTTCCCGTGCTTTCTTTGCCTTATGGATTCTTCGCCCAGACTTGAAATTCAGTACCGCGCCGACCTGGATGTGCTCACGGTACGCTGGCTGGATGCCTTGCAGCCCGAACTTTTCCAACACGACTACTACACCATCCTCGCCCAGGCCCGCACGCACGATACCACGCGCTGGCTAATTGACGTGCGCCGCCGACCCCAGCCTACCCCTGATATGGCGGCCTGGGCCGCCAACGTGTGGCTGCCGGAAGTAGTAGCGGCGCTGGCTCCGCGCCGGGCACGCTTGGCTTACCTAATTTCGCCCAGCCGCGAAGAAGCGCTAAACGCCAGCCCCAGCCTGCGGGCCAGCATGAAAACGGCCTCCAACCCCAACCGGGGCTATGACGTGGCCATTTTCAACAACGAAGGGGAAGCCAATACATGGCTTCTGGCCAATTAAGTCTGCCGAAAATCGGGCTTCTGCCCTTCATTTAAAAAGCCCGGTTTAGAAGGATTGCACCTTCCAGACCGGGCCTTAATATGCGCGGCTTAGGCCGGCAATTGATTTGTAAGGAAACTACTTCAGCTTCTTCGCCCACTTTGCCACGGCCTGCTGAAAGGCAACTGGCTCCTCCACGAAGGGCACGTGGCCCGTCTGCATCTCGGCTACCTTTTGATTGGGGAAACGGAAGAGCTTGTAGTGGTTGGGGCCGATGCAGTAGTCTTTCGCTCCGGTTACGACCAGCACCGGGGCGGTAAGCTGCGGGGTGAGCAGGGTGAAGTCCTGCTGATATTCGGGCAGGTTGAAGACGTAGGAGCCGAATTCGCCGGTTCGGGGGTTCCCCTGGTCGGCGGCTTCTACTTTCTGGAAACCCTCGTCGGTCTGGTACTGCAGCTTGCGCCAGGTGTTTTGCGCATTGAAGATATCAATCACCAGCGGCCAGCGTTCCGACAGGGGCCTGGTTTCATCCAGGTACGGGGTGCGGTCAGTGACGGTAGTAAAGGGCATACCATCCTGAATCATGCTGCGCATAGAGTCTGAGAGGTAAAGCGTGCACTCTACCAGCACCAGTCCGCGCACATGCTGTGGGTATTTGGCAGCGTAGGCAGTGGCAATGGTACCGCCAAAGGAGTGCGCCATCACCACCCACTGCTCTACGCCCAGCTGCAGCCTGATTTCCTCCAGATCCTGCACCATGCGCTCCAGCGAATAGTTGTGGCGCGGGTCGTTCTGGGAGCGGCCACTACCCCGCTGGTCGTACCAGATCATCTGAAACTTATCTTCCAGAGCGGGGCCGGCCAGCGCCTGCGGCATGCCGCTCCAGGCTCCCGGCCCGCCGTGCACAAACACACACGGAATGCCTTTGCCGGAAATTGAGGCATAAAGCTGAACCCCATCCGAAGTAAGCAATGTGGGGGTGCCATTGACCAGCGGCCCATGCGGGGCGGCCGCTGCCAGGGCGGGCAGCAGCAGGCAAAACAGAAACAGGCGGAAGCGGAAAACCAGAGTCATAGCAACGTTATTATGTTGGCCAGACCACGATTTTTGGGCAAGGGTTGCCCGGGTTACGGCAAGAATGCTCTTGATTAAGAGCTAACAACTATTGTTACTCTTCTTTGGTCACGAGCGTGCGCAAATGGTCCAGGGCCTCCTGGGTCTGCCGTTGCTTATCCTCATTGAGCGGAGGATTGGTTTTGCCCTCTGCCGGCGTGTAAAAGGCCAGAATGCTCTTTTTTTGCGGTGCTGTCAGGCCCTCAAACTTGTTGTTATTCAGCTTGAGCAGCCATTCACTATAGGTTTCATCGGCCAGGGGGTACTCGCCCGTGCGGGTGATGTGGCCGGTGTCAAAATCGGTATTGGGCAGGGCGGCCGCAGTCAGGTAGCCCTGCTTATTCAGCAGCCCGCAGTAGGTGCCTATTACCTGATGAAAGCTGCTCCGAAAGAGCTTCTGCGCCTCGGGCGTGGGCAATTTGAACGCAAAAGGCTTCAGGGGGCCAACCTTAGGCAGCACCCGCACCAGGTAGGACAGCACGCGCGCCCCAAAGCCCGGCTGCTGGTAGCTACCCCCAAACTCCTTGCGATACTGGCGGCGGCTGATATCATAAATATAGTCGCGGCGGCGGGCCTTGGGGCTGATGGCCAAGATATCCTTCTTTTTGCTCTGCCAGGCGGCGCGGGTGGCCATCGGAATAATCTCCTTTACGGCAAAGCGGTACGAGCTAATGCTTAAGTCTACGTTGGCAATAACCTGCCCCAGCTTCAGGCTGTACGTTTTCTCAAAAGCCCGCTCCAGCACTTCCTTGCTTACTTTAAAGCCGATGTAGTTGTGGTAATCATCGGAGCGGTAACGGCCGGCCGCTACCTGCAGCACATCAAAAGAAAACTCCAGCTGTGTGTGCTGTTTGGGCGCCTCATGATAGGTAATGACTTCGCCAAACTCCGCTTTCAGCTGGGGATACACGAAAGCCAGGGCTTTATTGGTGCCCTCGGGGTGGCCACTGATATCGGCGGCATAGTGGCCCAGCGCCCCCAGAGCAAAGGCATATTCGTTCCGGTTGTGGGCCTCATCCAGCAGGTTGCGCACAAAGTCGCCGCTGCGCACATAGTGCGTCAGGTTGGTAAACAGCTTGGAGCCGAATGGATAAAAGCCCATATCCTGGATAATAGCCCCGCCATAGGCGTAGGCTTTAGCCTCTTTCAGCTCTGCGGGGGTAGCGCCGGGAAAGCGCCGCTGCAGCGTGGGCACCAGGCAGGGCTCCCAGGTAGAATCAATGTTGGCCTGGTGCGTGAGGACGGAATAGGCGGCGGCCGGCACCCAAGCCAGAACCAGCAGCAGGCCGGTAAGAAGAATGCGTTGCATAGGAAAAAAGCAAGGAGCTTATACGTCCGCAACGTATAGTCCGGGCATTCCGTTGCGCAGCGCAGAGGCGGCCAGGTGGGAAAAGCCCGAATAAAATGCGGCATAACCCGGCGGCACCCGTATTTTTGTCAGTGAATGTCTGATGCGGAAGCACGACGGTTTGGTTTGTTCTGCTTTGTTTGTCTGGTGAGTTACCGTTGGATTTTTCTTGGATGGCTGTTTCTACTGGCCTTATTACCCACCCACACCCAGGCCCAGGCGCCGGCTGCCAGTCCCCTACTGCGGGAAGTAGTGCTGCGGACTGATACGCTCAGCTATAGCCTTTCCCACTCCACTTTCCTGGTGAAAGGCGAGCCACACCTCTTCTTCACTTACCGGCGCGACGATGAAACGGTGGATCTGACCGTATTGCCTTCGCAGCCGCAGAAACCGCTCCGCTTGGTCCGCTCCGCCGACTTTCAGCTGCTTGATTCGCTCACGCTGGCGCCGGACGGAAAATCTCTCCGCGCCAAGCTGCGCTTCCGCGACCTTACCTCCGCCCAGTTCCTGCGCCTCACGTTCACGGCTCCCGCCGATAGCGCCGGCCAGCCCGCGCAGGCCCAGACGGTAAACCTGCTGCCCGTTACGCGCACCACCCTCGATTTCCGTCCCAACGATACGGAGCTATTTGTGGGCGAGGAAAAGGTGTACGACCTGTCCAGCAACAACGCCAAAAACGTGCGTACCACCGGTGAATGGACGCGCGGCCAGGATATTGACTACCGCCTCACCCAGGACAAAGGCCAGCTGCGGCTGCATGTTCTGCCTAATACCTTAGGTAACCGCCTGCTCACCGTGCGTGCCCAGACGGAGCGCCCCTTCCTCACCGACAACAACCGCCGCCTTACCTATGGCCTGCCACCGCTGCGCCAGGAATTTACGGTGAAGGCCTCCCGGCTGCGCTTTCTGAGCGTCGATAAAAAAGAAATTACGCTGACCGAAGCCACCCGCCGCCAGGGCGTAGAGCTGATTCTGGATAACGGCCGCACCTTCGATCTGAAGCACACCTACCGCATTGAGGACCAGGAAGAGGCCGGCGGCGCGCTTATTGCCGAGCTGTTTACGCGGCAGTACCTCACCAACGACCGGGTGCTGTGCTGGCTGCGCGTGTTCAACACCCACCGCCAGACTGATAGCTACCTCTACATCAAAGAGGACGACAAAGCCAAGTACGTCACCAACTTCAATATCTCACCTAAAACGGCCGTTACGGCCCTGAGCGTGCGCCACCGCGGCGGCGACTGGACCAGCAGCAACACCGTGAACCCCGGCGAAACGGTGGATGTGCGCCTGGAGGGAGAGTCTCTGCAGCGGGCGCGGTTTCATTTTGAGGATGTGCAGGTAGTGCCTTCCGATTCCAGCATCCGCTCCGATGCGGCCGTGGTGTACCGTGTGCAGGTGCCCTCAACCATTGATAAAAAGCGCATTACCATTTTCAATGCCGGTCAGCCCACGGGTTTTCAGCTGGCCATCAAGGAATTTCAGCGCCCTCACCCGCTCGATTTTGTAGCCGTTACCTTCGGTGAAGCGCCCCGCCCCATCACGCGCTTCAACGGCCCTATTCTCTACGACCGTACCATCAGCGACGTCGTTTTCAGCTTCAACTCGGGTGCCATTGATGCCGACCAGCAGCTCTACGGCAAGCAGTACCTCACCTTCGATATCCGGACGCAGAACAGCAAGGGGGAGCTGATTGAAATGCGCACGGTAGATAACGTGGTGGTGTGCCCTGATGGCAGCTCGGTGCGGGCGGCGTTCTACCAAGACAAGCAGTGCCAGGTAGGTAATATCAGCCTTAACAGCCTGCTGTCAGCGCGTAAAACCTATGATATGGATGATTGGAGTACGGTCATCATTACCGTCAAACATACACCTGGGCAGTACCAGGAGCCGGGCTTTTCGCAGAAGCTGGAGTTGGTATTCAAACGTAAGATGAAGTTTGATATTGACGTGAGTTTTCCTGGCGGTCTACTCACTCGCAAGTCTGGTGATACAGGTTTTGGCTCCTTCGGAGGTATTTCTCTGGCTATGCTGGGGCAGCTTAGCTTTTATCATCCAGAGAAGATAAATCGGCTGCGGCCATATAAGATTGGTGCGGGCTTTGTTGCCCTCAATGCCTTCAATCTTAATAGCAATGACACCAGCGTAGAGCGTGACTTGGGCATCGTGATTCTAGGCTCAGTATACCCCACACGGCGTGATGCCAAGCTCTCATTCCCATTGTATCTAGGCGGTGGTTGGCTGCTTTCGAAAGGCAAGCCTTTCTTTCTGTTGGGGCCGGGTATTGGGGTACGCTTATAAGGCGGGAAATGGTGGTAAGCGAAACGCTGTATTTCGGCAATTCCCTTTTCAAGCAAAAGCCCTGGCATCAGTTCTGATGCCAGGGCTTTTGCTTGAAATTCTCACTCCAACTATTCCTATTCTGTGGAAGAAAGCTGGTAGTTGTTATGGAATGGTAACCACTCGCTGAATGTAATACAGCTTAGTAGTTGGATCTTGGGGAGGGTTGCTGGTATCAAAATCCAGTGTGGATATTACCTGACCATCGGCTATCAGCTCGGCGTGTACTTTGCCAGAGTTAGGTACAGGCTTGAACTCATCGGAACCAGCAATTCTAAACGTGGCGTCCGTCCGATGGCTGATCTGCTTTGCGGTTACTTCCTGAGGAGTTTCGTTGTAAGTAGCCTCATAGGAAAACAGGTCATTCTGTGTGCCATCTTTTGGCAGGATATACACCTGTACGTCCTTGGCTGTAGAATTAGAAGTAACACGCAGCGTAATAACTGCCTTGTTAGGGTCTACTGGGGGAGTTTTGGCTGGCTCCGCTTTGTCTTTTGAACAAGCTGTGAAAAGCACTAGAAAAGTGGCCAGATAAATTAAAAAGCGCATATGATGAATTTAGAAAATATGATGGCGCAATATAGCTAGCAGAAGATAATTCCTAAAGCCTGAATATCAGGATGCCCTGAAGCTTATCTATCTCCTACTGATTTATTACTTCACTGGAAAACCCGCTTCTATGCATGCTGGTTCCGCCTGATGTGTCTTAAATGTATGTCGCGGGCAGTAGTAGCCTAAAATACAACAGCCCCGTTTCCATGCTGGAAACGGGGCTGTTGCTCTGCAGAGGAGGAGGGATTCGAACCCCCGGAGGTTTAACCCTCAACGGTTTTCAAGACCGCCGCAATCGACCACTCTGCCACTCCTCTAACTTGTTCGCGGTATGTAAAACAACAACTTTTCCCGCGAAAGAAAAAGCCACTGGCAGAGAGGGGGGGATTCGAACCCCCGATACCCTTGCAGGTATAACGGATTTCGAATCCGTCGCATTCGACCACTCTGCCACCTCTCTAAGGCCCAACTGAGTGGATTGGGACGACAAAAGTAGTCGGCTCCCCTGCCTGCCGCAAGCGCGGGCAGCTATTTTTTCGTTTTTTTTTGCGGCTAAGGGTGCGGGTGCGCGGCTAATTCCTCATTACGAATCACATACCGCTTCAGCCGGCCCGTTACGGCATCAATGCTCACGTTCACTTCAAAGCCCACAATCAGGGTCATACAAACAAAATCCAGCCACACCATGAAGCCCACCAGCGCGCCAATGGAGCCATAGAAGTGGTTATAGGAGTCGAAGATTTTGATGTAGAGAATGAACAGGGACGACACCAGAAAAATCAGCAGCGTGGCTACCACGGCCCCGGCCGATAGAAAGGGCCAGCGGTCCTGCACGGCCGGTACATAATAGTAAATCAGGCAGGTAGTAAACAGGAACAGGGCTACCACGGAGCCGTAGCGTAATACCGTGATTAGCAGTGCCGTGAGGCGCTCGGGCACTATCTCATAAAACACTAAGGTGTCAATGATATAAGTACCAAAGAAAATACCCGCAATGGAGAGCAATAGCACCATAGCCAGCACCACGGTAAGTAGCGTAGCAATAACCCGCTTCCGCAGATAGGTGCGCCGCTTGAAGGTGTGGTACTTTTTGTCAAAGGCATCCAGCAGCGCCATTATGCCATTTGAGCTGAGGAACAGGGCCGCCCCAAAACCAAACGACAGCAAGCCGCCGTGCGGAATGTTCACAATGTCCTCAATGGTATCCGCAATGGCCACGTACATCTCCCGCGGTATAAAATCGGAGAGGAACTGCAGGATGTCCAGGTTAAGATTGGGGACGGGTATGTAGGGAATGAGTGTGAACAGGAAGATGATGGTGGGAAAGATGGAGATGGTGAAGTTGAAGGCCATATAGCTGGCCCGCTTGGTCACACTGTCCAGCTTCAACTCCTGAATCATGTGGTCTACCACATCATATACCGAGGCTTTTCCCCGGTTAAAGCGCAGCCGCTTCAGCCAGATAATAAGCTTCCGGTACGTGCGCTGCTGGCGCATGTTGGAAACCCGGTACCGGCGTGGCATACGCATTAACATGGCGGTATTTTCAGTGAGAAAGGAGCTTTTAGGTGGCTTAACTTTCATTCCCCTTTAAAAACGCGGCCGGGGCCGGAGCTTCCGAGGGTAGTTTTTGCTTGGGCGGCGTGAGCGGGCTGGTTAGCTCATCGTCGCTGAAAAAGGGCGCCAGCTTGGCCTGAATATCTTCGGGAATGGGAACCGGCCGGCCATTGGCAGTGCTCACAAATACCATCAGGGTATGGCCTTCGGTAAGCAGTTCCTGGGCTTCATTATAGATTTCGTATTCGAAAAGAACGCGCGAGCCTTCGGCGGGCTGCTTGAGGAGCAGGCGCACAGTCAGCAGGTCATCGTAGCGGGCCGGGCGCCGGAAGCGGGTGCGAATCTCCCCTACCGGCATGCCTACGCCATCGGCCTCCAGGTCTTTGTAGCGGATACCCAGCTGTCGGAAGGCTTCGGTGCGGGCCACCTCGAAGTACGCGGCGTAGTTGCCGTGGTACACGTAGCCCATCTGGTCGGTTTCGGCGTAGCGGACGCGAATGGCGGTATCGTGGCTATACATATTCAGAGTTGTCAGTTGATAATTGTCAGTGGCCAGTTATGTGAATTAGAGCCAGCATACTGGCAACTCTCAACCGGCCACTGAATTTACTTCATAATGCCGGCCCGGCTCAGGGCGGCCTGATACCGGCGGGCATTTACCAGGTGCTCCTGCTCATTACGGGCAAACGCATGGTAGCCGCTGAAATCCTCCTTGGCGCAGAAATACAGGTACTGGTGGCTTTCGGGGTTCAATACGGCATCAATGCTGGCGATGCTGGGCAGATTGATGGGGCCGGGCGGCAGGCCCGCGTACTTATACGTGTTGTAGGGCGAGTCTTTCAGCAAGTGTACGTTCAGCACCCGCTTGATGGTGAAGTCCTGGTTGGCGTACACCACGGTGGGGTCGGCCTGCAGCTTCATGCCGCGCTTGAGGCGGTTGAGGTACACTCCGGCCACGCGGGGGCGCTCATCGGCGTGCTGCTGCTGCTCGGCTTCCACAATGCTGGCCAGCGTGCTTACCTGGGCCCGGGTAAGGCCCAGGGCCTTGCGCTTGGCGTCGCGGGCGGGTGTCCAGAACTTCTCGTATTCCTTTTTCATGCGCTGCATGAGGTTATCGGGCGAGGAGTTCCAGTACAGCTCGTAGGTATTGGGAATGAACATCGTCAGAATGCTCGTGGTATCGAAACCCAGGCTTTTGGTGTAGTTGGGGCTACTTAGCAGCGAATCAAACTGGCCGGGGCGGGAGTCGATGGCAGTGCTAAGCTTGCGGGCCAGGTCTTCCCGCAGACGGATGTTCTGAAAGGTGAGCTTAAGCGGGGACTGTCGGCCGGCGCGAAGGTCCGAAATCAGCTGCCGGTTGGTGTAGCCATCCTTCAGCTCATAGCGGCCGGGCTTCACCAGCTTATCATACTTCATGATGCGGGCCACGAAGTGCAGGCTGAGCTTGTCCACAATCACGCCGGTGGCTTCAATGGAGTCCAGCACGGCTTTGGCGGTTTCGCCGCGGCGCACCAACACGTAAGTGGGGCGGCCTTTGGTTTCTACGTTGGGCGTGTAGAAAACCTGGTAGAAATAGTAGGAGAACGTGACGAACAAAAGCCCCAAAACAGCCGTGATGGCGGCAAAACGGTTGCGGCGGCGAATGGCGCGGGCTTTGTAGTCGATGCGGGGTGAGGCCATGCGAAGGCAGGACGATAAGTAGAGGTAAAAAGAAGTAGAGCCAATACCAGGCGGATATCCGCCCGGGAAGTTATGGCTCCGACCCGCAAAAGTAAGCTTCTGCGCATCATCTTCCGCCGCCGCGGCCCGCACTTCCCGGTAGCCGGCAGATTTAGCAGGCCGGATGCAACCTGCAGGGCCAAAAAACCGAACTAGTGAAAGTTTTCTGGCGGGTACCGTACCTTGCCCCGGCCGCCTCCCTTAGTCCGGAGGTGTTATTGATTATTTCACCCTAGCTCCTACTCCGTATGTCTGCCACGCTGCTCCGCATTCACCCCGATAACCCACCGCAAAACCGCATTCAGCAGGCAGTGGACGTGCTGCGCAACGGCGGCGTTATTATTTACCCCACGGATACCATTTACGGCCTGGGCTGCGACATCACCAACGCCAAAGCGGTGGAGAAGCTTTGCCGCATCAAAGGCGTGAAACCCGATAAAGCCAACCTCTCCTTTATCTGCTCCGACCTCTCGCACATTACTGACTACGCCAACGGCATTACCACCCCCATTTACAAAGTCCTGAAAAAAGCACTACCCGGCCCGTTCACCTTCATTTTTGAGGCCAGCGCCAAAGCACCCAAATACGGGGGCGTTAAGCGCAAAACCGTGGGCATCCGCGTGCCCGACCACAATATCTGCCTGGCGCTGGTGCGGGAGCTGGGCAACCCCATTGTGAGTACCTCGGTGCACGATGAAGACGAAATTCTGGAGTACAGCACCGACCCCGACCTCATCTTCGAGAAATATCGCGCCCTGGTAGACCTGGTGATTGATGGCGGCTTCGGAAATAACATTGCCAGCACTGTGGTGGACTGCACCGATGATGACTTTACCATCATCCGGCAGGGTGCCGGAGATATTGAGCAGTATTTGTAAAAGGGTTAATTACCCGTTGCCTGTATAGGGGCAGTATTTGATTGACGCTAAAAAGCCCCTGCCGTTTTTTAAACGGCAGGGGCTTTTTAGTTGCAAAAGATTCAGGATTTGTAGTAGCCAACTGCCCCTACTCTCCTACCGGGCGCTTATGTTTCCAGCGGCGGTGTGACCAGAGATAATCAGCCGGCGCAGCCCGGATATCCTTCTCCATAGCCCGCGCAAAGGCTTCAGTTATCCGGTGCTGATTGGGGTCCAGAGGCGTATTGCCATCATAAAGCTCGGTAAGCACTACTTCATAGTATCCCCGCCGCTTTCGCCGGATGCTGACAAAAACCACCGGCAGCTGAAACTGGGCGGCTAAACGGTCGGCGCCGGTATAGAAACCCGTCTCCTGGTGTAGGAGCTGCGTCCAGTAGCGGTTTTTGGCGTTGCTTGGGCTTTGGTCGCTCAACATGCACAGCAGCTGCTGCCGGTCCTGGCTGGCTGCCATATAGCGAATAGTTTCGCGCATGGTTACCAGCTCAGCTCCGGTGCGGGTGCGCAGCTTGTACATAAAATCGTCGAAAAACGGACTATTCAGCGGCTGGTACACGCCCACCGCCGGCGCATTGATCTGTAGAGCCCCCGAAGTCAGAATCCATTCCCAGTTGCCCTCGTGGGAGCCCAGGGCCAGCAAGGAGCGCCCCTTGGCCAGCTGATCCGTAATGACATGCTTGTTGGGGTACGAAACCCGCCGGCTCAATTCCTCCGGGGAAGCCTGCCGCAGCCACAGTATTTCTACCATTAGCTGGGCAAAGTGCCGGTAAAACTGCTTGGCCAGTTTTTTATGTTCCGCCTCCGTTTTTTCGGGAAAGGAGTTGCGCAGGTTTTCCAGTACTACCCGCTCCCGGTAGCGCAGAACGTAGGCCATCAGGAAATACAGCACTTCGGCCAGTCCGTACAGCAGCGGCAGCGGCAGAGACGCTAAGCCCCGTAAAAACCATTCAAGCGGACGATAATACCACGGGTACGTGGGCGGGGCAATAGTTGAACTCATGGATTGATAACAGCCCCGGCTGGGGCGTACGTGTCGGGGTCGCGCAGTACCCGCGTGGTTTTGCTGGCCAGCAGCTTGCTTTTGGCGCCGCGAACTTCCACAATTAAATCGTATTCCCCGGCCGGCAGCTTGGCAATATCCATGGCAGCAATCAGCAAATGGGGCGCCCCGGCCACGGGTTTCGCCGTGCCGGCCAGCGTGGCCGCGTCTTTGGTACCGCCCACGGGGCGCAGGCGGTATTTGGTGGTGAGGGTTTGCTCCTGGGGCGCGTTATATAGCTCAGCGTACAGATAGAGTTTATCGGCCCCGCGGCCGTAAAGGCCACCGGGCGTGCGCACCAGCATATAGCCACCCCGGTTGAAGTTGGTTTGCGCCGCCGAGCGGGAGGCGGGCTTGGACAGCACCACCACGTCGCTCAGGCGCAGGCCTGGCTTATCAAACTCTATGGTAATAGGCACCTCTAAAATGCGGTTGCCACCGGCCCGGTACTGGTCCGTTACCTGGGCACGTATGGTGTACACGCCATCAGGCAGCATAATGCGCTTCTGAAAGCTCATGGGGTTTTTCAGGGCCTGGGTGGTGTCATTCAGCACCGGTGGCCGCAGTTTTACCATTTCGCTATACACTATCTTACCATCCTTGGCCAGCACTTCCAGGGTAAGGGAGGCGGTCGCCTGAAAAATTCTGGGCGCCCGGCGCTTATAGGCTAGGGAGTTGCCATCCACGGTGGCAAACATATCCAGCACCCCACCATTCCGGCCCCGGTCATCGTTACGAAAAGCGGCTACGTCCAGCGTGAGCTTAGGGGCTCCGGCCTGGGCTGCAACGCTCAGAAAAACACCCAGAAAGGCAAAGAGAAGTCTTTTCATGACAGGTTGGCGGACTAAAGGTACGGCAAATGGATAGTACAGACCGGGGCAGCAACGTGTAACTTGGGCGCGGCGGGCCAGTTGTCTGCCTGCCCTAAGCTAGCATCATGCCTGTTTTATTTGAAACTCAATATAATCCACCGGCGGCATTTTTTGCAGCACTGGCCGGCCAGGATGCATTGTGGCTGGAGAGCCACGAGCACTACCGCAAGCAGACCTACCGCAACCGCTGCCTTATTCTCACCGCGCAGGGGGTAAAGCCACTTACGGTACCGGTTATTGATGGTAACCGCAGCGAGAAAGTACGTATTACGGAGCTGGAAATCGATTATCGACAGAACTGGGTGCATCAACACTGGCGCACCTTGCAAACCGCATACGGGGGTAGCCCGTATTTTGAATATTACGCCGACTATCTGCACGACATTTACGTACAGAAACCGGCGCTGCTTTTCGACCTGAATCTCTCGCTACTCGCTTTCTTTTTGCGCTGTCTGCGGCTGCGAATTCCTGTGGAATTCACCACCGAGTATCATGCTTCCTACCCTCCCGAGGCCCTGCGCGACCGGCGCGACTGGCTGTCACCCAAAGATCCAGTTACCCCGGAACCTGACAGGACGTCGGTACGCCCGTATGCCCAAACCTTTGGCGTACAATTTGTACCCAACTTAAGCATCCTGGACTTGTTATTTATGCAAGGGCCAGCTGCCGGCAGTTTTCTCGTGTAGGGTCTTTGCCGCTTATCTATTTCCGAACCTTCGTCCGTACCCGCCTGTTTTCAGGTACCCACGGCCTTCCCTGCCCTAAAACGTGCTATTTGCGCTTGCGGGGTTCCGTTTTTCTTCACTACCTTATCTGCATGGAAGCTAAATTCTCAAATCGAGTCAAGGAGGTCATCTCCCTGAGCCGGGAAGAAGCCATCCGGCTCGGTCACGACTATATCGGTACCGAACATCTCTTGCTGGGCATGATTCGCGAGGGCGAAGGCACGGCCATTGGACTGCTCAAAAAACTGGGCGTTTCCGTGGACGAGCTCAAGTATGCTTTAGAGCAAGCTACCCGCAATACCGCCACTCAGGGCACCAGCATTACCGGCTCTATTCCGCTGACAAAACAGACGGAAAAAGTACTTAAGATTACGTACCTGGAAGCCAAGATCTTTAAGAGCGAAATCATTGGCACGGAGCACCTGCTGCTCTCGATTCTGCGCGATGAGGACAACATCTCTTCTCAGATTCTGGCTAAGTTCAACGTTAACTACGAAGCAGTGCGCGACTCCTTAGACTACCACGGCAACACGCCGGGTCCTTCCGCCGGTCCTTCTGATACCGACGACGACGACAACGACAAACTGTTTGGCAGCTCGTCTAAATCAGGCAGCAGCTCCACGGCCAAGAAACCGGGCGAAAAGTCGCGCACTCCCGTGCTCGATAACTTCGGCCGCGACCTGACCAAGCTGGCTGAGGACGACAAGCTGGACCCCATTGTAGGCCGCGAAAAAGAAATTGAGCGCGTAGCTCAGATTCTCTCGCGCCGCAAAAAGAACAACCCCATTCTGATTGGTGAGCCCGGGGTAGGTAAGACGGCTATTGCCGAAGGCCTGGCTCTGCGCATCATTCAGAAGAAAGTATCGCGCGTGCTGTTTGGCAAGCGTGTGGTGACGCTGGATCTGGCCTCCCTGGTGGCCGGCACCAAGTACCGCGGTCAGTTTGAGGAGCGCATGAAGGCCGTGATGAACGAGCTGGAAAAGTCGCCCGACGTGATTCTGTTCATTGACGAGCTGCACACGATTGTAGGTGCTGGCGGAGCCTCCGGCTCGCTGGATGCTTCCAACATGTTCAAGCCGGCTTTGGCCCGCGGCGAAATTCAATGCATTGGCGCTACCACCCTGGATGAGTATCGGCAGTACATTGAGAAAGATGGTGCTCTGGCCCGTCGTTTCCAGATGGTGATGGTGGACCCCACTACGCCGGAGGAAACCATCGAAATCCTGCACAACATCAAGGACAAGTATCAGGACCACCACCACGTAGTGTACACCGACAAGGCTATTGAGGCCTGCGTGAAACTGTCGGACCGCTACATGAGTGACCGGTTCCTGCCAGACAAGGCCATCGATATTCTCGATGAAGCCGGCGCCCGCGTGCACATCAACAACATTGTGGTGCCCGAGGATATTCTCAAGCTCGAAGAGAGCATCGAGAACATCAAGACGGAGAAAAACCGCGTGGTGAAGTCGCAGAAATACGAGGAAGCCGCCCAGCTCCGCGACAAAGAGAAGAAGCTCTTGGAGCAGCTGGAGCTGGCCAAAAAGAACTGGGAAGACGAAACCAAGAAGAAGCGGTACACCGTGAAGGAGGAAAACGTGGCTGAAGTAATAGCCATGATGACTGGCATTCCGGTGAGCCGCGTGGCCCAGAACGAAAGCCAGAAGCTGCTCAACATGGGTGAGGAGCTGCAGGGCAAAGTAATTGGGCAGGAAAAGGCCATTAAGCAATTGGTGAAAGCCATCCAGCGTACCCGCGTAGGCCTGAAAGACCCGAAAAAGCCCATCGGCTCGTTCGTGTTCCTCGGCCCAACGGGTGTGGGTAAAACGGAGCTGGCCAAAGTGTTGGCTACCTACCTCTTCGACAAGGAAGATTCGCTCGTGCGCATCGACATGTCGGAGTACATGGAGAAATTCAGCGTATCGCGCCTGGTAGGCGCGCCTCCCGGCTACGTGGGTTATGAAGAGGGCGGTCAGCTGACGGAGAAAATCCGCCGCAAGCCGTACTCGGTTATCCTGCTCGACGAAATTGAGAAGGCGCACCCGGACGTATACAACCTGCTCCTGCAGGTGCTGGACGATGGTATTCTGACCGACGGCCTCGGCCGCAAGGTGGACTTCCGCAACACCATCATCATCATGACCTCCAACATCGGAGCCCGCGACCTAGCGGACTTCGGCGCAGGCATCGGCTTCGGCACAAAGGCCCGCAATGAGAACATGGATGAGCTGACGAAGAGCACTATCACCAACGCCCTGCGCAAAACCTTCTCCCCAGAGTTCCTCAACCGCTTGGACGATGTTATTGTCTTCAACTCCCTGGAGAAGAAGGACATTCACAAAATAATCGACATCTCGCTGGCCAAGCTGCTCTCGCGGGTACAAGCCTTGGGCTACCGTGTAGAACTGACGGAGGCCGCCAAGGACTTCGTAGCCGAGAAGGGCTACGACCCCAAATTTGGCGCTCGTCCGCTCAACCGGGCTATTCAGAAGTACATTGAAGACCCGATTGCGGAGGAAATCCTGAAGGCGCAGATTGCCCAGGGAGACGTTATCACGGCCGACTACACGGAAGGCGCAGAAGAGTTGACGTTTGCCGTAAGCAAGAGCGGGGAAACCCCCAAACTAGCCAGCGACGAACGGCCGGAGGAGACTCCGGAACCTGACGCGCCGGATGCGGAGAAGGGCAAATAATTGCTGAATCAGTTAACAAAAAGGGCTGACCCAATTGGGTCAGCCCTTTTTGTTTTTCCTGGCCAAAAAATCAGGCGTTAATCTTTTCCTCTCTTGGTTACCTTTGGTATTCATTCCGGTTGCATTTTCTGATTACCCCATCCCCACCCAATGTCTGATCCGCACGCTGAAGCCCAACTGAGCAAAATCGAAATTCTGGCCCGCAAAAATGCCGAAGCCCTACTCGGCGGTGGTCAGGCAAGAATTGAGGCCCAACACAAAAAAGGCAAGCTCACGGCGCGGGAGCGGGTAGATCTGCTGATGGACGAAGGCTCCTTCGAGGAAATCGGCAAGTTTGTGATGCACCGCTCCAAGGACTTCGGGCTGGATAAGGAATACTATCTGGGCGACGGAGTAGTAACGGGCTATGGCACCGTAAACGGCCGCTTGGTGTACGTTTTCTCCCAGGATTTCACGGTTTTTGGCGGCTCTCTGAGCGAAACCCACGCCGAGAAAATCGTAAAAATCATGGACCTGGCCATGAAGAATGGTGCCCCTGTTATCGGCTTGAACGACTCTGGCGGAGCCCGCATTCAGGAAGGCGTAGTAAGCCTGGGTGGCTACGCTGATATCTTCTATAAAAATACGCTGGCCTCCGGCGTGGTGCCACAGCTTTCGGCCATTATGGGCCCGTGCGCGGGCGGCGCGGTGTACTCCCCCGCCATTACCGACTTTATTCTGATGGTGGAAGACACGAGCTATATGTTCGTGACGGGCCCCAACGTAGTAAAAACGGTTACGCACGAAAACGTGACCAGCGAAGAACTGGGTGGTGCCAGCACCCACTCGGCCAAGAGCGGCGTCACGCACTTTTCGTGCGCCAATGAGGTAGCCTGCATCAATCACCTCAAAGCCCTGCTGAGCTACATGCCGCAGAACTGCGAGGAAACCGCCCCGGCCCTGCCCTACGAGGCCTCCGACGAGATGCGTCCCGTGCTGGACACCATCATTCCCGAAAACCCCAACCAACCCTACGACATCCGGGAGGTAATTGAAGGCATCATTGATGCGAATACCTTCCTGGAAGTGCACCAGAACTTTGCCGAGAACATTGTAGTGGGTTTTGCCCGCCTGGGTGGCCGCAGCATTGGTATTGTGGGCAACCAGCCCTCTGTACTGGCGGGCGTGCTCGATATCAATGCCTCCACCAAAGCCGCCCGTTTCGTGCGGTTCTGCGACTCGTTCAACATTCCGCTGCTGGTGCTGGAAGACGTGCCCGGCTTCCTTCCCGGCACCGACCAGGAGTGGCGCGGCATTATCACCAATGGGGCCAAGCTGCTCTACGCTTTCTGCGAAGCTACCGTGCCGCGCATCACTGTAATTACCCGCAAAGCCTACGGCGGAGCGTATGATGTGATGAACTCCAAGCACATTGGCGCTGATATGAACTACGCCTGGCCCACCGCCGAAATTGCGGTAATGGGTGCCAAAGGTGCCGCGGAAATCATCTTCAAGCGGGAAATTGCGCAGGCCGAAGACCCGGAAGCCAAGCTGCAGGAAAAGGTAGATGAGTATCAGAAGAAGTTCGCCACGCCTTACCGCGCCGCCCACCGCGGCTTTGTGGATGAGGTTATTCTGCCTTCGCAAACGCGCCAGAAGCTGATTCGCGCCTTCAAGATGCTGGAGAACAAAGTGGATACGCTACCTCGTAAGAAGCACGGAAACATTCCGCTATAAGCTTAAGACCTACGATATGGGTTTGCCAGCAATAAGCATCTTACTGTTCTTTCTAGGCATTATTTGCTCTTTCATTGGCCTGCTACTCAAATCTGGAATTGGGAAGGGAATATTGATATTACTCGTAATAGCACTTTGCGTATTCCTAATGATTGATGGCAACTTACCAGACTTTAGTGGTGCAGGTTTAGCCTCAGATACTAATGTTGCTAAAGCCAGTCGATACTTACTGTTTTCCGGCGGCAGTTGTGTTTTTGTTGCTCTCTTGTTCCTACTGCTTAACCTGTTAAGGGTAAGCTAACTGCTCTTTCCTTTAAATTATGCGTCAAGAATCTTTCGACTTCCTCCAGACATACCTGAATAACGCCTCTCCTACCGGCTTTGAGAAGGAAGGCCAGAAGCTGTGGCTGGATTATATAAAGCCGTATATCGACGAGTATTTCGTGGATACCTATGGCACGGTGGTGGGCGTTATCAATCCCAAAGCCAAGTACAAAGTCGTGATTGAAGCCCACGCGGATGAAATCAGCTACTTCGTTAATTACATTACCGAATCGGGCTTTCTGTACCTGCGCCGCAATGGCGGTTCTGACCCCCTGGTAGCGCCCAGCAAGCGCGTGAATATTCACACCGCCAAAGGCATTGTGAAGGCGGTGTTTGGCTGGCCGGCCATTCACGTGCGCAAGGTGGAGCAGGACAAAGCGCCTACCATTGAAACCGTGTACCTGGACTGCGGCGCCGCCAACAAGGAAGAGGTGGAAGCCATGGGCATTCACGTGGGCTCGGTGGTCACCTTCGAGGACGAGTTCATGGTGCTGAACGAGAAGTTCTATGTGGGCCGCGCGTTGGACAACCGCATCGGCGGCTTCATGATTGCCGAAGTGGCCCGCATGCTGAAGGAGAATAAGAACAAGCTGCCCTACGGCCTCTACATTGTGAATGCGGTGCAGGAAGAAATTGGTCTGCGCGGGGCCGAAATGATTGCCCACCGCATTCAGCCGGACGTGGCCATCATTACCGACGTGACCCACGATACTCAGTCGCCGATGTATGAGAAAAAGACGTCTGGCGACCTGTTTTGCGGCAAAGGCCCGGTGATTACCTACGGCCCGGCCGTGCAGAACAACCTGCGCGACTTGATCATTGAAACCGCTCAGAAAGCGGAAATACCCTTCCAGCGCGCCGCCGCCACCCGCGCCACCGGCACCGACACGGACGCCTTTGCCTACTCCAGCGCCGGCGTAGCCTCCGCCCTCATTTCGCTGCCGCTGAAGTACATGCACACTACCGTAGAAACAGTGCATAAAGACGACGTGGAAAACGTAACCAAGCTCATCTATGAGTCGCTATTGCGCATCGAAGACGGCCACGATTTCCGCTATTTCAAATAGCCTATCCTTTTTGTCATCCTGAGCGAAGCGAAGGACCTTCTCCCGCGAGAACAAGTCGTTAATACGATTGTCGTTCTATGGTGAGAAGGTCCTTCGCTTCGCTCAGGATGACACTTTTTTAATTTATGGAGCTTCCTCCCCTCCCCCATTTGCCGCTTACTGTTACCGACCAAATGAATCGGCGGGTCGCAGTGCCGTTTCCGCCCCGGCGCATTGTGTCGCTGGTGCCTTCTCAGACGGAGCTTTTGTTTGATCTGGGCCTGGGAGAGCGGGTTGTGGGCGTTACCAAATTCTGCATCCACCCCGCGCAGGCCCGACAGCAGGCTACCATCATTGGGGGAACCAAGGACTTTCATTTCGACCGGATTGCCGAACTCAAGCCCGATTTGATTATTGGCAATAAGGAAGAGAACTACCAGGAAGGCATTGAGCAGTTGGCGGCCCGGTACCCGGTCTGGATGAGCGACATTAGCACACTGGCCGATGCGCTGGATATGATACGCCGCGTGGGGCTTATTGCCGGCCGCAAGGAGCGCGCCGAGGCGCTTGCCCAACAAATTCAGGCCTCCTTCACTAACCTGGCCCGACCATCAGCGGAACTGATTCCGGCGGCTTACTTCATCTGGCGCAAGCCGTATATGGTGGCCGCCGGCGGCACCTTTATTGATGAGATGCTGCGGGTAGCGGGCTTTCAAAATGTATTCGGTCACCTCTCGCGTTATCCCGAAATCAGCGCGGAACAGCTGGCAGCAGCCAATCCGCAGCAGATTCTGCTTTCCTCGGAGCCTTATCCTTTCGGTGAAAAGCACCTGGCTGAGTTTCAGGCCATCTGCCCGGCGGCGCAGGTTCGTATTGTAGATGGAGAGCTGTTCAGCTGGTATGGCAGCCGGTTGTTGCATTCCGCTGCTTATTTCCGGGAGCTGCAGTAGCCCGAAACTCTCATTTCGGGTTACAACTCTGGGTACACTTCAAACCCGGCCTTTTTCAGCTCTTTCCAGAACTGCGGGTAAGATTTGCGCACTACCTGCGGCGCTACAATAGTCAGCGGGCCGCGCAGGGCTAAAGGAGCAAACGCCATGGCCATGCGGTGGTCGTGGTAGGTTTCTATGGTTTGGCCGTGCACCCGGAAGTTGGCGGCCGTTACGCGGAAACGGCCCTCGCCCAGGTCCGCCAGTTCGCCGCCGAATTTGGCCAGCTCCGTTTGCAGGGCCGCAATCCGGTCGGTTTCCTTGATGCGCAGACTTTCCAGGCCGGTCATATCCACCGGAATTTCCAGGGCAGCGGCTACTACGGCCACGGTTTGGGCCAGATCAGGGCAATGGGTGAAATCCTGTGCTACGGCCGGGCCAGGGGCTATCTGCGTCAGGTGCATGCCGTCGGCTACGTACTCCGTGGCTACGCCCAGCTGCTCCATAATGGCTACAATGGCCTGGTCGCCCTGTAGGGAATGTCGGCGCAGGCCCGTCAGGGTGATTTCGGAACCAGCCGGCCCCAACGCCACCATGGCATACCAATAGCTGGCCGCCGACCAGTCACTTTCTACTGTGTAGTCAGCGGGTTGATAGGGTTGCGGCTGCACTTCCAGCACGCTGCCCAGGTCGCGGGCGCGGGCGCCGAAATGCTGCATCAAAGCCTGCGTCATGCGGATATAGGGTCGGGAGCCCACAGTGCCGGTCAGGCGGATGCGCAACCCGCCCGGCAGCATAGGCGCAATCATCAGCAGCGCGGAAATATACTGGCTGCTGATATCGCCGCGCACCATCAACTCGGGCATCTCTTCGGTTGCCGCCGACACCCAGCCTTCCAGGCGCAGCGGCGGGTAGCCCTGCTGCTCTTCGTAGCTAATCCGGGCTCCCAGCTGGCGCAGGGCATCTACCAACACCCCAATGGGCCGCTGACGCATGCGGGTGGTGCCGGTGAGAAGCACATGACGGTTAGTTACGGCCAGATAGGCCGTGAGAAAGCGCATTACCGTGCCCGCATCTTCCGCATCCACCACATCCGCATCCGGCATCGACAGCAGCCGTTGCATGAGTTGCGTATCGTTGGCATCCGACAGATTGGAGAGGCTTCCGCCGCCAGCCAATGCCTGCAGAATTAATACCCGGTTGCTTTCGCTTTTAGAGGCCGGAAGCTGGGCAATGCCGCGAAGCGGGCCACCATTCCAGCGCAGGGAGAGAGAAGTGGAACTCACAGATGATGGTAGTAACGAAGCGAATCGGCCAGTTCCTGCAGGGTAACGGGCTGGTCGTACACGGCCTGGCCAATTCCTTTCAGCAGCGTGCAATTAATGGTGGTGCCGGAGTTTTTCTTGTCCTGCCGGGCGTAGTCGGCAATGGCATCGGTTTCCAGGGTGACAAACTGCACCTTCTCGAACACCGTGAACAGGAAGGTTTCAATCTTATCCAGCTCTTCTGCACTCAGCAAGCCTTTTTGCACCGACAGCCAGCTTTCGCAAA
This sequence comes from Hymenobacter sp. DG25A, assembly GCF_001280305.1. Classification (NCBI taxonomy): domain Bacteria; kingdom Pseudomonadati; phylum Bacteroidota; class Cytophagia; order Cytophagales; family Hymenobacteraceae; genus Hymenobacter; species Hymenobacter erythromyxa. The sequence continues at coordinate 2,364,064 of NZ_CP012623.1, forward strand.
TCATACCGGCCGCAACAGCTTCGCCATGCAGAATTTCGCGGCCCGGCTGCGTGAGCAGGTAGCTTTCCAGCGCGTGGCCCACGGTATGGCCAAAGTTGAGCACTTTGCGCAGGCCGGATTCCAAGGGGTCCTGGGCGACGATATTCCGCTTTATATCTACTGAATGTCGAATGAGCGGCGTCCAGTCTTCTACAAATACGCCCTCCTGGCGGTAGTTGTCAAACGCCCGCGCATCGGCAATCAGCCAGTGCTTCACCATTTCGGCGTAGCCAGATTTTAATTGCCGGGGGTCGAGGGTGGTAAGGAACTGCGGGTGGATGAACACGCCGGTAGGTTCCTGAAAAACGCCTAACTGGTTTTTGAAGCCCATGTAGTCGATGCCGGTTTTGCCACCCACGCTGGCATCTACCTGAGCCAGCAGCGTGGTGGGCACCTGCACAAACAGAATACCGCGCTTATACAGCGCCGCGCAGAAGCCACCTAAATCGGTGATGACGCCGCCACCCAGGTTTACCAGCATTGCAAACCGGTCGGCGCGCTGTTCGGTCAGCTCGCTCCACACCGTCTCGCAGGAAGCCAGGGTTTTATACTCCTCCCCGGCCGGGATTTCCAGCAGCGTATGGCCTTCCGGCAGGTAAGGCAGCAGGCGGTTGTAGCACAGGCGGCTGGTGTTGGCATCCGTCAGTACAAAAACCTGACTGATGGCCGGCCGGCGCAGCACTTCCTCCAGCGCCGGTAAAGCTTCTGAGCCAATGATAGGGGCGTTTTGGGTCACAGTTTCGGGGGTTGCAGAATGTAGATAGGCAATGCGTATTCCGGCGTACGAAAATGCCGCTTACTCCGGTCGATTCAGAATTTCGGTTTGCTTCCGGATGCTTTCGATGTGAATCAGCTTGTAGAGCTCCTCCACAAACTTCTCATTCACCCCTACCCGCCCGGCCCAGTCGGAGCGGGAGGCGAAGATTTCCTGCCAGCGGTCCAGCTGCAGAATCTTCACGTTATTTTCCTTTTTGTAAGCCGCCAGCTCCTCTACCAAAGACATGCGCCGGGCCAGCGCCTCAATAATTTCGCGGTCGGCTACGTCCATTTTCTGCCGCAGTTCCTCCGCTTTATTCAGGTATTCCACGTTGTCAGAAGAGCGGTAGCGGTACTTCAGCTCGCTCAGGATTTCGCCCAGGCGCTCCGGCGTTACCTGCTGCTCGGCATCGGAAAGGGCACGGTCGGGGTCGGGGTGGGTTTCAATCATCAGCCCGTCATAGTCCAGATCCAGGGCTTTCTGGGCGATGGGCAGCAGCAGGTCGCGGCGGCCACCAATGTGGCTGGGGTCGCAGATGAGCGGAATATGCGGAAAGCGGGTTTTCAGCTCGATAGGCAGGGCCCAGGTGGGTGCATTGCGGTAGCGGGAAGGCGCAAACGTGCTGAAGCCCCGGTGAATGGCGGCCAGATCCTGAATACCGGCCCGCTCCAGCCGCTCCAGAGCGCCGGCCCAGAGCGCTACATCCGGATTCACGGGGTTTTTCACCATCACGGGCACGCCGGTTCCCGCCAAAGCATCGGCCAGCTCCTGCACGGCAAAGGGGTTTACCGTGGTGCGGGCGCCAATCCAGAGCACATTAATACCGTGGGCCAGGGCCTGTTCTACGTGGTTAGGCGTGGCTACTTCTATAGCTACGGGCATTCCAAGCTCCTGCTGCACGCGCTGTAGCCACGGCAGGGCGGTTTTACCCATACCTTCAAAAGAACCGGGCCGGGTGCGGGGCTTCCAGATACCGGCCCGGAACAGATCGATATTGCCCAAGGCCTGCAGGCCGCGGGCAGTTGCGAGCACCTGTTCTTCGGTTTCGGCGCTGCAAGGGCCGGCAATGAGTAAGGGCTGGCCTTTAGCCGCCAGGCGGCGGGTAAAAAAAGTATCGGTGAGAGGAGTCACTTCCATAGAGAGCAATTGAATACGAGCAGCCGGTGCCGTTTGGCCGGCCCGGGCGCCCGTCAGGTAATAGTACCAGGCACCACACTAACTAACACAGCCAAAACGATGTTTACCGGCTATCTTCGCAGCGCGAACGTGCTATCTGTTGGCACCGCTCAAAACTACCACCTGCATGCCCCCCACCCAAGTTCTCCCCGTTTCTTTTGAAGATACCGCTATTGCCTTCGCTTCTAAATCGAATGCGGAACTGCGGAAAATGTACGCCCTATTTGCGGCCATGAACAATAATGGCCTGGTGAAATTAGGTGGCGGCATGATGAAGGCCGCGCTGAAATGGCACCTGCCCGGCACCAAGTCCCTCATCAAAAACACCATTTTTGAGCAGTTCTGCGGCGGCGAGACCATTCAGGAGTGCCTGCCCGTGATTGAAGAGCTGGGCCGCTATAACATCGGTACCATCCTGGACTACTCGGTAGAGGGCGAAGGCAGCGAAAAGAGCTTCGACCATACCCGGGACGAAATTCTGGGCACCATTGATATGGCGCACCGCTCGCGGCATATTCCCTTTTCGGTGTTTAAAGTAACCGGCGTGGCCGATGCGGCTCTGCTGGAGAAAATTCAGGACAAAAAGCCGCTTACGCCGGCCGAGCAAACCAGCTACGACCGCGCCCACGCCCGCATTGATGCCATCTGCGCCCAGGCGCACCGCTATGGCGTGCGGGTATTTATTGATGCCGAGGAAAGCTGGTTCCAGGAAACCATTGACCAGATCTCCTATGAGATGATGGCCAAGTATAATAAGGAGTCGGCTATTGTCTGGAACACTTACCAGCTTTACCGCCACGACCGGCTCGAGGCCATTCAGCAGGCCTGTGCGGCCGCCGAGAAAGGCAACTATTACTTGGGCGGCAAGCTGGTGCGGGGCGCTTATATGGAGAAGGAAACCCGGGTAGCGGCCCAGCGCGGCAATCCAAACCCCATCAACCCCAGCAAAGCCGCTACCGACGAGCTGTACAACAAGGCCCTACGCTTCTGCGTGGAGCACGCTGACCGCATCAGCATTTGCGCGGGCACCCACAACGAGGACAGTTCCCTCCTGCTCACGCAGCTGATGCAGCAGCATAACCTGCAGCCCGGCGACCCGCGCATCTGGTTTGCCCAGCTTTACGGCATGAGCGACAACCTGAGCTATAATCTGGCCCACGCGGGCTATAACACGGCTAAGTATGTTCCTTATGGCCCCGTGGAGGCTGTGATGCCCTATTTGCTGCGCCGCGCCGATGAAAACACGGCCATTGCGGGTCAAAGCAGCCGGGAGTTTTTGCTCATTCAGAAAGAACTGACCCGCCGCAAAACAGCCCGCTAAGTTTGCATGGCTATTTATCAGCCATTTATTAGCAATTTGCCGCTGCCCTGGCATTTATGCCGGGCAGCGGTTTTTTTGTAATTTCCGCAGTTATTACCACCTGCTTCCTTCCATGAACGGCCGAGTACGCAAACATTTAATTCGTTTTTCCCGCACCCAGATAGGCACCACCAGCTATATCAACCTCGTGCAGGAAGCTGAGTTGGGTCTGAATCTGGATATATCGCACGAGAAATCCCGCCTCAACGAAATTCTGGCGGAGATATCCGAGCATGAGTACCGGGCAGGCCGCCCCATTTTAAGCTCGCTTATTAAAGTAAAGGGCTCCAAAGGCCAGGGCGACCAGTTCTTTAAACTCTGCGAGCGGCTGGGCTTAGGCGAATGGCGCACGCTGAAGCAGGATGAAGATTTTTTACCGAAGCTGCGCCAGGAATGCCGTGACTTCTGGCAGAATGACCTGAATTACAAGGAGTTTTCCTGATAAATATAGAAAAATTTAGTTATTCATATTCTAATAGAATTTAGGCATTTTCTTATTCCACCTGTAACCCCTCAGTAAGGTGGGCCGTTAAGCTACCAGAATCCCACAATGAGATTCGCTGGTTTTTGAAACCAGCACTCTATGTTTTCTTGTACTCTTAACTCCCACTCAAATGAATACCAACGAATCAAATAATCCCTCGAATACTGGTACTGGCTCGGGCGCAAACTATGGTAGCGGCACTGCCGGCTCCGGTTATGGCTCAACTGGCTCAACTTCGGGTGGCAATATGGGTAACTCCAGCACTGGCTCCGGTGCTTCCGGCGACGATTACAGCGCAACCGCTAAAGGTGCTGCTGCCGCTGGTACTGCAGGTGCAGTGGTAGGACGTGGTGTTGATGCCGTACAAAATGCAGCCGACGAAGCAGCACACGCTGTAACCGGCCAGCCATATCAGAATACTTCCGGTCCCCGGATGCTGACTTCTACTTTCCGTGACCGTGAAAGCGCTGAGCGTGCTTATACTTCGCTGTCGTCACGCGGTTATTCTAAAGATGATGTAAACCTGTTGATGTCGGACGAAACGCGCAAGCGTCACTTCGGCGACCATACCGCTGATACCGACTTGGGCGACAAAGCTATGGAAGGTGCCGGCGTAGGCTCGGCCATTGGTGGCACCGCTGGTGCTATTATTGGTGCCATTGCTGCCATTGGTACTTCGGTAGCATTGCCAGGCCTGGGTCTGATCATTGCTGGTCCGGTTGCGGCTGCTCTGGCAGGTGCTGGTGCCGGTGGCCTGACGGGCGGCCTGGTAGGTGCCTTGGTAGGCTCGGGTATTCCCGAAGAGCGTGCTGCTGAGTACGAATCTGATATCAAGAACGGCGGTATCGTAATGGGTGTGAAACCCCGGAGCGAAGAAGATGCCCGTTATTTCGAGTCGGAATTCCGTCGTCACAAAGGTGACCGTATCTATAGCTAAGCCCTTTTGGCTTTAGCTACCTGAAAAAGTCCCTCTCCTATTCTGGAGGGGGACTTTTTCTTTTTGGAACTTCCTTAAAAAGGTGCAACCTTCTGCCTGCTGGCGGTGCCCATGGTAATGCATAGGGGCACTTATTTTCCCACTATGCACGTTATAGCCCAACCAGACACCCCGGCAGACTCGTAGAGTTAGGACCGGCTTTTGCATACGCTTTTGCGTATATTTGTTTACGACCATTTTAGCATCGGTTTCATGTCATCTCTGCGATTAAAAGTAGGCTTATATGCCTTTCTGGTGTCCGCCGTTTTCGTGCTGGCTTCTTATAAACTGTATCACCGCACTACCAGTCGGGCGCCGCAGAAAGATGAGGTCTTGATTAAAGCCATGCTTCAGGGCCTGAGCGCGGCGCACTATCAGCCGGAGAAAATAGACGATGCCTTCTCTAAGCGCGTCTTTGATCTATACCTGAAGCGCGTAGACTACAACAAGATGTTTCTGTTGCAGTCTGACATAGCTCAGCTGCGCAAGTATCAGTCGGCTATTGATGAGCAGGCGCGGGCGGGCAGCCACGAGTTTATGGACCTGACCACCCAGATCATGGATCAGCGGGTGAAGGATGTACAGGCGCTTTACCGGGATATTCTCTCCAAGCCGTTTGACTTCACCACGGAAGAGTCCGTGGAGACTGATTCAGATAAAATGGCTTTTGCGGCTGACAAAGCGGCACAGCGGGAGCAGTGGCGCAAATTCCTGAAATATGAGACCATGGTTCGTATTTCAGAGATGATGGATGCCCAGGCTAAAAAGGACCCCAAAGTGGCTTCTGCTGAGCCCAACCCCACACCGGCTAAAATGGAAGCCGAGGCACGCAAACGTGTGCTGAAAAACTACGACGATAAGTTCAGCGACCTGCTGCAGAACGATGCCAATGACCGGCTGGCGCTGTATGCCAACACCATTGCCAATACCTACGACCCCCACACCGAGTACTTTGCCCCCCGGGACAAAGAATCCTTTGATATAGCCATGACGGGCCGTTTTGAAGGTATTGGGGCTTCCCTGGGTGAGAAAGATGGCCAGATTAAAGTGTCGGAGATTATTCCCGGCAGTGCCTCTTACCGCCAGGGCGAGCTGAAAGCCGGCGACATTATTATGCGGGTGGCGCAGGGTGCTGAAGAACCTGTATCAGTAGAAGGCTGGCGCCTGGATAAGGCAATTTCCCTGATTCGGGGCAAAAAAGGCACGGAGGTTCGCCTCACGGTGAAGAAGCCGGATGGCGCTATCAAAGTCATTCCGATTATACGGGACGTGGTAGTGATTGAAGAAACCTTCGCGCAGTCGGCTACCATCAATGAAAATGGCAAGAAAATCGGCTACCTGCGGCTGCCCACATTCTACGCCGACTTTAATGACAACGGTGGCCGCAGCAGCGCCACGGATGTTCGTAAAGAGCTGGAAAAACTGCAGAAAGAGCACGTGGAAGGCGTTGTGCTGGACCTGCGCTACAATGGCGGCGGCTCCCTGCAAGATGCGGTTGAAATGGCTGGCCTCTTTATTGACAGTGGTCCGGTAGTACAGGTAAAAGGTGGCCAGGGTGCTGCCACTGTACTCAACGACCGTGACCCCCGCGTGCAGTACTCCGGCCCGCTGGTGATAATGGTAAACAAGTACAGTGCCTCCGCTTCGGAGATTCTGGCTGCCGCCATTCAGGACTATAAGCGTGGCATTATTATGGGCTCGGCCAGCACGTATGGCAAGGGCACCGTGCAGCGCATTTTTGATCTGGATGATGTGCTGGGTGATTTCAGCAGCCTGAAGCCTTTTGGCTCTCTGAAGCTGACCACGCAGAAGTTTTACCGCATCAATGGCGGCTCTACCCAGTTTAAAGGCGTGGTGCCAGACATCGTGCTGCCCGATGCTTACAGCTACCTGGACCAGGGTGAGAAAGAGTCCGACTATGCCCTGAAATGGGACGAAATTGGCGCGGCTCGTTACCGTACTTGGAACTCGCCTACCCTACCCCTGGACAAAGTAAAAGCAAAAAGCCAGGCGCGCGTAGCCACTAACCCTTCGTTTAAAATGGTAAACGAAATGGTGCAGCGCATGCGCAAGCGCAAGGATGAAACGATGGTATCTCTGAAACTGGCGGCTTTCCGCACAGAGCAGGAGAAGGCCAAAGTAGAATCTAACCGCTACGATGAGATTAAGAAAGCGGCTCCTACGCTGGCTATTGCTCCCCTGGCTGCTGACGTGCAGGCCCTGGGTGGCGACACCGTGAAAGTGAACCGTGCCTCGCGCTTCACCAAAAACCTGAAGAAGGACATTGACCTGACAGAAGCAGTAGCGGTTATTAAAGACCAGATCTAATCCTGCCTCATAAACTGCTAAAAGCCTCCTGCTCTGATTGAGCAGGAGGCTTTTTTTTACCCTGTCTATACCTGACAATATATTTAGCAAATAGACCTTGAAACACAATCATCCATAGTCATCAATAAACAGGCTATAAAACGCCTTAAATGCTGTTTAAACGCGTAAAATATTTCGCTATTATTTTTAGTAAATATGCAACTGATTTTAGAGTCCCTGTGTTTACTAATCATGACAACGATACTGGAAAACAATATCATTCCGCTCGTTACGGACGAGCAGAAACAAGCGGAGGAAACGTGGCGCAAATCCATTCCGGCCCAGGTTTTCCTCAACTACTTTTTTGCCATCAACTATCATATCCAGGAGCACGATGATGCTACTGGCGGCGTGCAGCACCTACCTTATTTCCGGGCGCACCAAGCCGAGCTGACGGAAGAAGATCTGCAGGCAGTGACCAAGATGCTGCATGCTTCCTGGAGTACGGAGTATGCGCTGCGTGCCACAGCAGAGCTGGGTGATGAAGATTACCTGCGTAACGCTCTGCACTGGACGTTTCCGCAGGCATACCATGCCATACTCTCCGGCCTTCAGGCTTTCCTGTACACGGCGGGCGTACGGACCAATAACCCCTCGCTGATTCGGCGGGAGGTGGGCCGCCTGGTGGTGCGCAATGCCTATCCACGGCCGGTTTCCTTCTATGCGGCGGGCGCTTACGGCGACTTTAGCATTCATCGGCTGCCGCTGGCGGGCTACAAGCCGGGGCTGCACATTGCGGGCAAGGAGATTGAGGCGCAGGCCCAGATTGGGCAGTTCCTGCGCACCACGCGCAAGATCAAAGCCCTGGCTACCCGCCAGCAGGTGCAGGCCAACCCGAACACGGCTATTCGTAGCCAGAAGACCGGCAAAGTGCTGGATAAATGGACGGCCTCGCACTGGCAGCAGATTACTTGGCGCCTGGGCTATACCACCATCTTCGATTTGCTGGGCCGCCTGCGCATTTCGCAGACCAGCCGGGAGATTGAGCGCTTCGTGGAGGCCGACATCGACTTTAAACTCTTCCATCAGTCGCTGCTCAACATTGTCAGCTACCTCAATGGTATCCATGAAAGCTACGTAGCCAAGGCTATGGGCCTGGAGCGTTACGAGCAGCTGATAGTTGAGCTGCCCAAGCACTTGCAGCACAGCTTTGTGCAGGAACGTTTGCGCAAGCAGGTGGCGCCCGCCATTACCGGCATCAGCCCCAACAATCAGATGGGAATGGCTGCTTAAGCGTTGCCTCTTTTAACACCACTCCATATATCGTAAGCGCCGCTCCTTTGGGGCGGCGTTTTTTTGTTTTTAAAGGCATCGAAAGCAAACACCGCCTGGCACGCACGGCTAATTCTGTTCCGACAGTCGGGATTCGGAATAAGCGGCTTATTTTTGCAGCTTGATTTTTCGGGGCCCGTGTGGGCCTTATGTTTAAGCCTCCTCCCCCATGCAGCACCTCAGCGAACAGGAGCAACTGCGCCGCCATAAGCTGGCAGAACTCCAAAAGCTCGGTATTGAGCCCTATCCGTCGGAGTTGTTCGATGTGAATTTCTATGCGCAGGAAATCCACGACAATTACCATCCGGAGCTTAACAACTTTCAGGATGTAAGCTTGGCCGGCCGCATTATGTCGGTGCGCGTGATGGGCAAAGCCTCGTTTGCCGAGCTGATGGACACCACCGGCCGCATTCAGCTTTACGTCAACCGCGACGAAATCTGCCCCGGCGAGAATAAGGACCTGTACAACATCGTCTTCAAGAAGCTCATTGACCTGGGCGACTTTGTAGGCGTGAAAGGCCACGTATTTAAAACGCAGGTGGGCGAAACGTCCATTCACGTAACCGGCCTTACCCTACTGAGCAAGAGCCTGCGCCCCCTGCCGGTGGTGAAGGAAGCCGTAGATGAGCAGGGCAACAAAGTAACGTTTGATGCCTTCACTGACCCTGAGCAGCGCTACCGCCAGCGGTACGTGGACCTGGTGGTGAACCCCAAGGTGCGCGAAACCTTTATTAAGCGCACACAGCTGGTGCAGGCCATGCGCAACTACCTCAACGACAAAGGCTACCTGGAGGTGGAAACGCCTATTCTGCAGCCCTTGTACGGGGGCGCGGCGGCCCGCCCGTTCAAAACGCACCACAACACGCTGGACATGACGCTGTATCTGCGCATTGCCAACGAGCTGTACCTGAAGCGCCTGATTGTGGGTGGCTTTGATGGCGTTTACGAATTCTCGAAAGACTTCCGCAACGAGGGCATGAGCCGGTTCCACAACCCGGAGTTCACCCAGATGGAACTGTACGTAGCCTACAAAGACTACTACTGGATGATGGATCTGGTAGAAGAAATGGTGGAGCGCGTAGCCATGGCGCTGCACGGCAAAACTGAGGTGCAGGTCGGTGATAACCTCATCAACTTCCAGCGCCCCTGGAAGCGCTACACCATGGCTGAGTCCATCAAGCACTTCACGGGCTTTGATATTGATGGCAAGAGCGAGGAAGAGCTGCGCGCTGCCGCCAAGGAGTTGAAAGTAGGACTGGACCCAAGCATGGGCAAGGCCAAAATCATTGACGAAATCTTTGGGGAGCACGTGGAGCCGAAGCTGATTCAGCCCACCTTCATTACCGACTACCCGGTGGAGATGTCGCCGCTGGCCAAGAAGCACCGCTCCAAGCCCGGTTTGGTAGAGCGTTTCGAGGCAATCTGCAACGGCAAGGAAATCTGCAATGCCTTCTCCGAGCTGAACGACCCCATTGACCAGCGCGCCCGCTTCGAGGAGCAGCTGGAACTGGGCAAGCGCGGCGACACGGAGGCCATGGTGCTGGACGAGGACTTCCTGCGCGCCTTGGAGTACGGTATGCCGCCTACGGCCGGCCTGGGCATCGGCATCGACCGCCTGAGCATGATCATGACCAACTCCAACTCCATTCAGGACGTGCTGTTCTTCCCGCAGATGAAGCCGGAGTACACCAAATCGGAAAACGCGCCGAAGCCTGAAGCCCAGGCATAAAGGCCCCGGTTCAAAAATCGAAAAGCCTCCTGTGTTTAGCACAGGAGGCTTTTCTTTTTAATCGACTTAGTATGATAACCAGAGCTTTACCAAAAGAATCTTGCGAGGAACCAGTACGAATTTACTGAGAGGCTGTTTTACCAGATCCTAAAAGAAACTCCACTGCCGGCAATTTTACTTTTCGTAAACGAACTCCGTACCTCTTACCAGTCGGTTATGAGTTTTATAACGAGGTTCTAAAAAAAGAGGTTACACTTTGTTCGAGTTTTTTTGGGCGTCAAAAAATCGAAAAGCCTCTCACAACAGGTGTGAGAGGCTTTCCTTAACAATCAGCTTACCCTTCCAATTGGGTCGAGGCGAAGAAATTTGCGATGAACAAGTCAGATTTTGCTGCTAAAACAAATAGACCATGTCTTACCAGAAAGTCAACCGTCGGCAATTTTACTTCGTGTGATTCTCCAATCTTCTTTCAAGCCGTTGTAGTTAGTTAAACGCACTCATCATCAAAAAGTTACCAGCCGATATTACATTATTTTGGCCATAACTGATATGAGCTGCTTAGCCACCCAATCGGGTATCGCCAACCATTTCATCGGTATTGGCAGAGGAAGCAGGCTTGGCACCCGGGCCAGCCGTTTCCTGGCCCGCTTGGCTACCGGCAGCCATTGACTGCAACAGGTCATCGGCTGCGGAGCGGGCCTGGGTATGCTCGCCGGTAACGCCGCCGGTTTTCAAATCGTTGAGGCGACTAACGCCTTCCTTGAGCAGTTTGCCCAGATCCTCGGAAAATCGGCCGGCCGTTTTGCGCAGCGCCGTGCGGGCTTCTTCGCCCGTTTCCGGGGCCAGAAGCAGGCCCGTTACAATGCCGGCTGTTGCACCCGCCAACAAAGAGAGAATTACTTTACCGCTGTCGTTTTTCATAGCGTGTAAAAAGATATAAGGAGGTAAAAGGAAAAGCCGCAACGGCAGGCGTTGCCACTGCTGGAAGTAACGCGGCTGCGGGGAAAGAGTTGACAGAAAAAGAGCCTTTCCCCGGGAAGGGAAAGGCTCTTTTTACCAAAACGCTATAGCGTTGGCTACGACCTACAGGTCGTTCAGCATTTTGGTGATTTCGCGCTTGCCTTTGCCCAGCTTCTGCTGCAGGCGGCCTACGAGGTCTTCTTCCTGACCTTCAACGTAGTTCAAGTCTTCGTCGGTGAGTTGTGCGTACTGCTGACGCAGTTTGCCTTTGGCTTCATTCCAGTCGCCTTTCAGCTGCAGGCTGCTGCCAGCACCGGTTACGCCCATATCTTCGAGCTTCTCCACGTAGCCTTTGAACTTGGAGTCCAGCTCTTCGCCATATTTGGAAAGCTGCTCGCCAAACTGGCCGCTGTACTTCGACAGCTGCTCGCCAAACTGGCCGCTATATTTCGTGGCAGCCGAGCCCAGCTTTTCGCGGGTAGCTTTGCCTTTGTCGGGAGCCATCAGCATACCGGCAATAATACCAGCGCCGGCACCGGCGAGAACAGCAAGGAGGATTTTACCGGAGTTGTCTTCTTCGTGATAGGACATGATAAGGGAGGGAGAAAGTGTGAACGGTTAATGTTAGGGTTGATGCCTGACTGATAAGCCATGAATCGCGGCGGCTTTTCTTCCGAGCGAAAATCACCAATGCCTGCCTATACGCAGGGCTGTGCCTTGGGTTTTATAGGGCGCGTAAAAAAATAGCGAAGAGCAAATATTCCGCCCCACCGCAGCCATTCCCATCCATGCTCCGTATTTTGCCGCCTTCACCCGCCGCCCTGCTCCTATGAAACTACTACTTGCCCTGCCCCTGCTGCTGGCCTTCAACTGCCACCGCGCCGCGGCCCCCACTGCCGAAACCAAGCCCTGCATCGACCCCAGTAAAATCCGCAAGGACATGATGTGCACCATGCAGTATGACCCAGTATGCGGCTGCGACGGTAAAACCTACGGCAACGCCTGCCAGGCCCTGAATGCCGGCCTCACCAGCTTTACCCAGGGCGAATGCCCGGGCACCAAAACCAACTAAACTTTCCACCTGATGCTACACAAGCGCTACTTCCGCCAGCAAAACCCCTTCCGCGTACCCACCACCGATGGTAAGCTCATTGAGGAGCACATTGGCTGGGCCAGCACCCAAACCAGTGAATACAGCGTGGCCCACATGGTGGCCCCACCCCACTGGAGCGAGCCGCACCAGAACCCGGATTTTGATGAGGTGACCATTGTTATTCGCGGCCGCAAGCAGTTTGAGGTAGATGGCGACCTTATAGAGCTAGGCCCCGGCGAATCCCTGCTGATAAAGGCCGGTGCCCGCGTGCGCTATTCCAACCCCTTTGATGAGGAGGTGGAATACTGGTCTATCTGCGTGCCTGCTTTTACCATGGACTCCGTGAACCGGGAGGAAGATTAGCGGTTGTAGCTATCCGTCGGCACTTTCTCTTGGCTTTCACCTTTCCGCTTTATGGACCAGCGCATTATTACCCTGTTTGATGAGTATACGCACGCTCCGCTCAGCCGCAAGGAGTTTCTGGAGCGCCTAGTAAAGCTGGCCGGTGGCACGGCCCTGGCAGCAGTGGCTTTGGCCGCCCTGGAGCCCGGCTATGCACAGGCTTCTGCTCTGGAAACGGAAAAGAGCAAGCTGCTGGCAGAAGAGGTTACCTGGCCGGGAGATGCTGGCATTACAATGAAGGGCTACCTGGTACAGCCGAAAAAGAAGAAAAAGCGTGGGGCCGTGGTGGTGATTCACGAAAACCGGGGCCTCACGCCCCATATTAAAGACGTAACGCGCCGCGTGGCTCAGGCCGGGTATCTGGCACTGGGCGTCGATGCTTTATCGGTATTTGGCGGTACCCCGGCGAATGAGGATGAAGGCCGCACGCTCATTGGCAAGCTGGATAAGCAGCAGAACCTGAATAACTACCTCACGGCCCTGCGCTATCTGCGCAGCCGCCCGGAAAGCAACGGCCGTACGGGCTGCGTGGGCTTTTGCTGGGGCGGGGCACTAGCCAACCAGCTGGCCCTGCACGACCCGCAGCTGAACGCCGCTGTAGCCTACTATGGCACCCAACCCGCCGCCACCGCCGACCTCACCCAAATTAAAGCGGCCCTGATGTTGCATTACGCCGGCCTAGATGAGCGGGTGAATGCCGGCATGCCCGCCTACGAAGCAGCCCTGAAAGCGGCCGGAGTATCGTTTGAGCAATACATTTACCCTGGCGTAAACCATGCCTTCAACAACGACTCCTCCCCGGCCCGCTACAACGCCGAAGCCGCTAAACTGGCCTGGGAAAGAACCCTGCGGTTATTTCAGGAGAAACTAAGCTGATCCAGCTGGCTATTTCATGGCTTGAAAGGAATTCAGGCCGCAAAGGAAACCGCCCTACCCTGTTTATACAGTTGGTAGGGCATTTTTTTGTTGAGTAGGCTTGATTAATCTCGTCTGGGTTGATAGACATGTGATACAAAAGCTTGTGGGACTTCCATCATACAAATTCGATTATGCAGCCGAATATAGTATATTATTAATATAATATTATAATATAATTATTCCAATAACTCAACTAGCACCAGCTATATTAAAGATTTTTAATAAGCGCTTTTGAAGCTGTATAAGCAGCTTCTAGGCACTCACCAGCATTAAAATTATGTTCTTAGAAATTGAATTTTATATGCGAAAATCAATTCTGCAATCATAATCTTGTTTAATCATCAATTGATTGACAATTAGATGATTAAGGTAAAAATTCAAAAAGTCAGCCTATGCCTGGGCATAATTTGAATGTATATAGACATATGTCTTATATAAATAACACAATTAAGCACCAACAAACAGCAAATACTAAAATGATAATTATACCTCTACATTTCTTTCATAATGATAACATAGGGGAAACATTTTTGTCATTAAGTCATTTCAGCTGTATAATTGTAATCATTCTGCCCTCAACCAGAATGCAACTTCACCCCATTAAAACCTTTTAATTTCACACCTCTCTCAACATGCGAAAACTCTTACTACTGAGTTTCCTGTTCCTAGTGGGCATCCTGCATTCCGTCTCGGCGCAGGACCGCACCATTTCTGGACGGGTAACTGACGCAACGACTAATGAGGGCTTGCCCGGCGTTACTGTTCTTCTGAAAGGCACATCGGTTGGGGTTTCCTCCAGCAGTGATGGTACTTACTCGCTGTCTATCCCTTCTTCGGGCGGTACTCTATCCTTTTCTTTCATAGGCTATGCCGCTACAGAGCGTGTAGTAGCCAACGAAAGCCGTATTGATGTTGCTCTGGCGCAGGATAACCGCCAGCTAAGCGAAGTTGTAGTAACCGGTTTCGGTATTGCACAAGAGCGCAAGGAACTCACGGGTTCCATTGCCACTGTAAAAGCCCGGGATTTTGAAAACCAACCCATTGCTGGCGTTGACCAGGCCCTGCAAGGCCGCGCCGCCGGTGTGCAGGTAACCCAGAACTCGGGTACGCCTGGTTCGGGTATTGCCGTTCGTGTGCGGGGTAGTGCCTCTATTGGTGCCGGCAACGAGCCGCTGTACGTAATTGATGGTTTGCCTATCAATACGGGCAGCTATAGCAACGTTGGCGTGGGTAACCAGACGACTAACGCCCTGTCTGACCTGAACCCCAACGACATTGAGTCAATGGAGATTCTGAAAGATGCTGCCGCGGCGGCTATCTACGGTTCACGTGGTTCTAACGGCGTTGTGCTGATTACCACCAAGCGTGGCCGTGTAGGCAAGACCAAAGTAACCCTCGACTATTACCGTGGCTCCCAGTCTGCCTGGAAAAAGCCGCATGCCCTCACCGGCCAGCAGCAAACGGAGCTGTTCCTGGAGCAGGCACAGAACCGTTACCCGGTTAATGCTGCCGGTAACATCAACGCCTTTGGCGTAAACTGGCGCAGCTATGCTGACCTGACGGGTTACCTGTTCAGCGACGCTGGTCTGAATGTGAATGATGTTGGACAGTACTTCATCGTGGATAACGGCGATGGTATCCGTGACCTGGCTCAATTCCAGGACCCTACCAAAGCGCCTAACACGAACTGGGCGAATGAAATTCTGCGTACGGCCCCTGTCACCAACCACGAGTTGAGCATCAGCGGTGGTACGGAGAAGTCCAGCTACCGTGTAAGCGGCAGCTACTTCGATCAGCAGGGTATCATCCTAGGTTCGGGCTTCAACCGTGCCAGCGGCCGGGTAGTGCTTGATAACAAGCTGTCGGACCATATCCGTATGGGCGTAAACCTGGGCCTGAACCGCTCGGTAAACAACCGTATTCAGAACGACAACAACATTTACGGTGTACTGAGCACGGCCATTCTGGTAGCCAGCGACATTCCTAAGTACAAAGCCGACGGCACCTACGCCCGCGACCCTGCTTCCTCTACTGAAAACCCCATTGCAGCTGCCCGTGAGCCTTTCAACAAAGGCATCAGCTCCCGCATTATCGGCACACAGTACACAGAGTTTGAATTCATCAAGAACCTGAAGTACCGGGCTACCTTCGGTCTGGACTATATCCAGTTCAAGGACGAAACCTTCAACCCTTCTACCACTAACGCTGGTCGGGGCACCAGCGGTGCGGCTACGTTCTCCATCAACACGGACGCGAACTTCAACCACATCAGCTCCTTCCTGTACTCCAAAACTTTCGGTGACCATGCCTTTGATGGCCAGTTCGTTCTGGATTATCAGCAGAGCACGTTCAACTCGGTAATTGCGCAGGGTACCGGCTTCCCCGGCAACACCGTTCGTCAGCTGTCGGCTGCCGCAGTGAAAACCAACGCCTCTTCCAGCGAAACTCAATATCGCCTGTTCGGCACGCTGGCCCGTTTGAACTACAACTTCAAAGACAAGTACCTCTTCGGTGCTACCCTGCGTCGTGATGGTTCTTCGCGCTTTGGCCGCAACAACCGCTACGGTTACTTCCCCGCTGCTTCGGTGGGCTGGCGCATCTCGGAGGAGGCTTTCCTCCAGGATAATGCTACCATCACGGACATTAAGCTGCGCGCCAGCTATGGCGAGACGGGCAACCAGGAAATCGGCAACTTCGTTTCGCGTGGCCTGATTAACACGGGTGCTAACTTCGCTCAGGTAGGTGGTCTGGCTATTGGCCAGCTGGAAAATCCCAACCTGAAGTGGGAGCGTACCGCTACTGCCAACGTAGGTATTGACTTGGGTCTGATCGACAACCGTATCTACCTGTCGGTAGATGCCTATGACCGCAAAACCCGTGACCTGCTCCTCGCCCGTGCCGTACCCGGTAACACCGGTTACCTGTCGTACCAGGAGAACATTGGCAACATGACTAACCGCGGCCTTGAGTTTGCCCTGAACACGGTGAACATTCGTGCCCAGGAAGATGGTGGCTTCAACTGGGAAACCAACTTCAACATTGCCTTCAACAAGAACGAGGTGACTAAACTGGTTGATGGCGACCAAGGTACGGCTGCGGGCTTTGCCAGCTGGCTGGAAGTGGGCCAGCCACTGGGTGCTTTCCGCGGCTACCGTGTAGACGGCATTTTCCAGACGCAGGAAGAGATTAACGCCCTGGATGCCGCTGCACGGGAACAAACCGGCAGCCCTACGGCCCGTTACCAGCTTGCGGCTACCCGCCCTGGCGACATCAAGTTCCGCGACATCAATGGCCGTGACGCGGCTGGCAAGCTGACTGGCAAACCCGATGGTCGCATTACCGGCGACGACCAGGAAATTCTGGGCAATGGCCAGCCTGATTTCTTCGGTGGCCTGACCAACACGGTTCGTTTCAAGGGCTTCGATCTGAGCGCCTTCATCCAGTACAGCTACGGCAATGAGATTTTCAACAACAACATCTCGTTTGCTCAGGGCATGAACGGTGTATTTGGTCAGGATGCCGCGGTACTGAACCGTTGGACGCCTACCAACACTAACACCAACATTCCCCGTGCAGTATACGGCGACCCTAACAACAACCGTCGTACGTCCGACCGCTTCATTGAAGATGGCTCTTATGCTCGTCTCAAGAACCTGACGTTGGGTTACACGCTGCCCAAGGCTATTTCGCAGCGCGCCCACCTGAGCAACGTACGGGTATATGTACAGGGCCAGAACCTCTACACCCTAACCGATTACTCGGGTCTTGATCCGGAAGTTAACACCTTCAGCGGCTCTAACATCTCGCTGGGCACTGACTTCCTCACGTTCCCACAGGCCCGCACCATCACGGGTGGTATCAGCCTGGGCTTCTAATTCAGCTTAAATCCGACATTACATAATGGTACATATTCGTTCTTTTGGCCGGCGCTTGCTTCCCGCAGCGCTAGCTCTCACCGTTGGCTTCGGCATCTCTTCCTGCGAGAAGATTCTGGATGTAGAGCCTCAGGCAAGCCTTGACTCAGCAGCCGGGCTGAAGACCCCTGCCGACGTACAGGCAGCTTTGCGTGGCTCTTATGATGCTATTCAGAGCGCCAACTACTACGGCCTGCGCTACCAGCTGTTTGCTGACCTGGCCGCTGATAATGCCCGCCACACCGGTACTTTTCCTTCATTCGCAGAAATTGCGAACGGTGGTATTCTGCCAGCTAACGTAGAGCTTACTAACATGTGGAACATTATTTACGTGGGTATTAACCGCGTAAACTATGTTATCCAGCAGGCTGATCTGATTACTGACCCCAGCTTTGATAAGAACGGCACTATAGGGGAAGCCCGCGCCCTGCGCGCCTTCCACTATATGAACCTGCTGGCTTATTGGGGTGGCAAACCAGAAGGCTACGGCTTCTCTGATGGTTTGGGAGTACCCCTGCGTCTGACGCCAACTACCTCCATTACCGGCGAGGAAATTAAGCCCAAGGCCCGCGCCTCAGAGGCCGAAGTGGTAGATGCCATCCGCGCTGACCTGGACTTTGCCATTGCCAACCTGCCCGTAGCCCGTAGCACCAAAGCGTATATTGGCAAAGCCACGGCACTGGCCCTGCGTGCCCGCCTGGAGCTGCGCCTGCGTAACTACACGGCCGCATCTAACTTTGCCAGCGAGCTGAATACTGCCCTGACGGGTGGTGTTCGTCTGGAAGGTGACTATGGTGCTATCTTCTCCCAGAAAAATTCGAGCGAGGCTCTTTGGGAAATTCCGTTTGATGCGGTAGATCCTAACCAGCTGGCTTTTTTCTGGTTCCCAGCTGGGGCTGGTGGACGTAACGAGGTAGACCCTGCTACGACCTTGGGCGCCGCCCACGAAGCAGGTGACCTGCGCCGCAACGTGAACGTGGTAACCGCTAGCACTGCCACTTCTATCTACCCTACCGGTACTACCCGCAAGTATTTCCGGATTTCTGCCAGCGACGACAACGTAGTTCTGGCTCGCGGTGGTGAAGTAATCCTCACGTGGGCTGAAGCCGTGGCTCAGCAGGGTCATCTTGATTCTGCAGCGGTGTTGGTTAACCGGGTGCGGACCCGTGCCGGCCTGGCTCCTTACGCTTTTGAAGCACCTGCTCCTGGTACTGATGGTACCGTGCGACCCCACGTAATTGTAGCTAAGACGAACGATGCTGTGGTAGCGGCTATTCTGAAAGAGCGCCGGGTGGAGCTGGCGAACGAAGGCTTCCGGTGGTTTGACCTGCGCCGTACTGGTCTGGTGATGGCCACTCTGCCCGCCATTACGCAGGACTTCCGCATCCTGTGGCCTATTCCACAGCGTGAAATCCAGAACAGCTTGGAATTGGTGAAACAGAATCCTGGTTACTAATATTTTACTTTCAAAAAAGCCTCCTCCATTTCGGGGAGGCTTTTTTATGCCTTCTATTTGCGTAGGCTTTGATTGTAGTTGTGCTGATGTGTAATCAACCCACTCTATTATTTCCTCAAGCAACCAGCGCTTCTGCTCCCAAACGCCCGGCAACAATGCCGGGCGTTTTGTCTTTCTGATAACCCCACTCCTCCCCCACGCGTCTTATCGGCTAGTTGCTGCCCGCTTAAGCCCCCTACTTCATGAGTCTCTGGGAAATTATTAAACGATTGTACCCGTACGTGCGCCCATACCGGCCGCTGGTTATCGGCACGCTGCTTCTGACACTAGTGGGCTCTCTGGCCGCCCAGGTAAACCCTTTCGTGCTGCGCTACACCGTGGACACCGTGCAGGGGCTCTTGAACCAGAACAAGGGCCTGGCCGAGGGCGCTGATATGCTGCTGCTGGTGAGTGCGTTGCTGCTGGGCAAAGAAATTATTAACACGTTCATTCAGTTTGGGCAGAAGTTTTACGGGGAGAAAATCCGCATTAATGTATCCAGCACGCTGGCCCAGGACGCGGTGCGCAAAATTCTCTCCTACCAGCTCGGCTTCTACTCCGACAGCGGCAATCAGACCGGCAAGCTCCAGACCCGCATCGACCGGGGCGTGGAGAGCCTGATGAAGCTGGTGCAGAACTTCTTCATTGATATTCTCCCCCTCTTTGCCAACGCCATTGTGGCGCTGGTGGTCATGTTTATGGCCAACCTATATGTGGGGTTGGTGGCCGTGGCGGTGATGCCGGTGTACTTCTGGATCAGCTACCGGCAGGCCGACCGGCTGAACGGCACCCGCCGCGCGTTGCGCAGCCTGCGCGAGCAGAAAAGCCAGGGCCTGGTGAATATCATCGATTCGGCCGTAGTCATTAAAAGCTTTGTGCGCGAAGACTATGAGGAGCAAAAGCAGAATCAGCTCCAGCAAAACCTGCAGGCCGCCCAGCTGGAAACCCGCAAAACCAACTTCCGCTACGATGGCCTCAAAACCTTCACGGAGCAGGTAGGCGTGGTGCTGATCATCATTCTCACTGCCTATTTGGTGCTGGACCGCCAGATTTCCATTGGGGCCATCATGTTCCATATTCTGCTGTTCAATAACGTCTCGGCCCCCATCCGGCAGCTGCACCGCATTTACGATGAGATGAACGATGCCCTCACCTACTCGGAGGGCTTCTTTGACATTCTGGACGCCGAGGATGCCACAGAGAAAACCGGCCTTATTCAGCCCGACCATTTGCAGGGAACCTTCGAAATCTGTCATGTGGATTTCACCTACCCCAGCGGCACGCAGGCCCTGCACGATGTCAGCCTGACATTGGAAGCGGGCAAAACTACCGCTCTGGTCGGCCTTTCCGGGGCCGGCAAAAGCACCATCATCAATCTGCTCTGTAAATTCTACGAGCCCGACCGGGGCCAGATGCTGCTCGACGGCCGCCCCTTGGCCGATTACGATACCCATGCCCTGCGCCAGCAAATCGGGTTGGTGCTGCAGAAAAACCACATCTTCAAAGGCACCATTGAGGAGAATATCCGCTACGGAAACATGCATGCTTCCTTTGAGCAGGTGGTAGCGGCCGGCAAGCAGGCGTACCTGCACGAGCAGGTAATGCAACTGCCTAAACAGTATCAGAGTGATGCCCAGCAGCTTTCCGGCGGGCAGCAGCAGCGCATTGCCATTGCGCGGCTGTTCCTTAAAAACCCGTCTATTATTTTCCTCGACGAGCCTACCGCTTCGCTTGATGCCATTGCCACCGAGCAAATCAAGAACTCGCTGGATGCCATTAAGCGCGGCCGTACGGTGGTTATCATTTCCCATAGTCTGGCCCAGATTGTGGACGCCGACTGCATTTACGTGATGAAGCAGGGCCGCATGGTGGAAAGCGGCACCCACGAGCACCTTTATGACCTGCGCGGCACCTACCGCGAGATTTTTGACGCCTCGGCTCGCAGCCTCAACATTGAGAAGCTGGCCCGCATCATGGTAGATGATGAGGATGAGGTAGGCGATACGGCCGCTTAAGAAAACAGCCCGCCGGATGCCCAGGTGCCGGTTCTGCACATAAACAGAATACTTTATGAGTATTTAGCGGGCATTGCCGTAAACCTACTATAACCAGGCGCGCAGCTGCCGCCGGTACCCGGCCACCTTTGGCTGCCAGCAGTAATACTCCATTCATGAAGAATTTCACCGTAGAACGCCTCTCTTTCGATACCCTCAGCGAGCTGCCGAACTCCTGGCAAAACCAGGATTACAAGGAGCTGCTGCTGAAAATGAACTACGACAACCCCGACGAAATAGAGCCGACCGAGCTAAAGGCCATGTGCCAGATGTCGTTGACGGACCTGGAACCTACCGAAGCCGCGCAGCTGGTGCTAAGCTATTTGTTTGCTGACCAGCTGAATGCCGGCCAGATAGAAAACCTGGCCCACCAGATGCTGACGGAAAAACTATGGGAGGAAAACCCGGAGCTGGGGCAGCATGAGGGCTTTTTCAAGGCGACGCAGCTGTTATACGAAGCCTACAACGGCAAATTTCCGCGCACAGAAGCCGTGCAGTTTCAGGTGCGGCTAAACACAGAAGACCCGGAGGCCCTGGCAGTGTTTGACACCCAGCCCGAAGCCCCGCTGCTGCGCCTCCTGGCTCAGGGAATGCCCGACAACACCTTGCTGAAGCGCCTGTTCAGTGAGCAACTGGCCGGCACCAGCTTCCCCGAAGCCCAGGACATTATCTGGCAGCTCCGCACCGTGGAAAAAGCGGATAAAACGGTAGTATTTGAAGTAGTTAGCTCGGCCTACTGGTTGGATGATTTTAAATATGCCGATACCTATGAAGCAGCTACCCAGGCCGAGGAAACGGTAGCGGAGGAAGAGTAAGAACCCAGGGCCGACAGCCAGGCAGCTACCAGCATCCTGAGCAGGCCCAAGGGCTACCGCGCTACACCACTCAGTGGTGCAGCGCGGTAGCTTTTTTTATTTAAGCCTTTATTGATGAATGCCTTGACCTTCGATTTTAAACCGTTCATGGCCAAGCATTAGAAAGAGTGCCGCTGGGGTGCACCGGCCCCGCAGGTTGCTTATCTTAGATAAGAGCATCTGCGCCGGCCCCCTGTTCAGCCCCTGCACAGGGAAATGGGGCGGGCGGTGCAGCCGGACTCTCCTACTCATCAGCAAGCGGCCGGCCATGAGCCTTTGGGACATCATCAAGCATCTTATTCCCTACGTACGGCCCTACCGGGGGCTGGTACTGGGCACGCTGCTGCTTACGCTGGTAGGCTCCCTCACGGCCCAGGTAAACCCCTTTGTGTTGCGCTACGCCGTGGATAATGTGCAGCTGCTACTGGAGCAGGGCAAAGGAGTATCGCAGGGGATGCCGCTTTTACTGCTGGTGAGCGGGATACTGCTGGGTAAGGAAGTCATCAACATCTTTATCCAGTTCGGGCAGAAATTCTTCGGCGAGAAAATCCGCATTTTCGTTTCCAGCGACCTTTCCCAGGACGCCGTGCGCAAAATCCTGAGCTATCAGCTCAGCTTCTACGACGCGGCCACCAACCAGACCGGCAAGCTCCAGACCCGCATTGATAAGGGCGTAGACAGCCTGATGAAACTGGTACAGAATTTCTTTATTGATATTCTGCCTTTGTGCGCCAATGCCGTGGTGGCCCTGGTGGTCATGTTTATGGCCGATATGCACGTGGGGCTGGTAGCGCTTTTCATTCTTCCGGTGTATTTCTGGATCAGCTACCGGCAGGCGGCCCGCCTGAGTGGCGTGCGCCGCAACATGCGCCAGCTGCGCGAAACCAAAAACCACGGCATTGTTAATATCATTGAGGCCGCCGTGGTTATCAAGAGCTTTGTGCGCGAGGACTACGAAGACCGGAAGCAGCAGCAAATGCAGCTCGACCTGCAAACCGTGCAGCTGCAGATGCGCAAAACCAACTTTCTGTTTGATGGGCTGAAAACCTTTGTGGAGCAGATTGGCCTGGTACTGGTGATAGTGCTGACGGCCTACCTGGTACTGGGCCGGCATATGTCTATTGGGGCCATTATGTTCCACATTATGCTCTTTAATAACGTTTCAGGCCCCATTCGGCAGCTGCATCACATGTATGATGAAATGAATGAGGTGCACACGTATTCGGAGGCCTTCTTTGATATTCTGGATGCCAAAGAGGCCGTGGAACCTTCCGGGACATTACTGCCCGACCACCTGCAGGGCACCTTTGAGCTGCGCCACGTAACCTTTACTTACCCCAGCGGCACGCAGGCCCTGCACGATGTCAGCCTGACAGTGGAAGCAGGTAAAACCACCGCTCTGGTGGGCCTTTCCGGGGCCGGCAAAAGCACCGTCATCAACCTGCTCTGCAAATTCTATGAGCCCGACCGGGGCCAGATGCTGCTGGATGGCCGCCCCTTGGCCGATTACGATACCCATGCCCTGCGCCAGCAGATTGGCCTGGTGCTGCAGAAAAACCACATCTTCAAAGGCACCATTGAGGAGAATATCCGCTACGGTAATCCGCAGGCAACCGCGGCCGAGTTGGAGCAGGCCAGTAGACAAGCCTTCCTGCATGAGCAGGTAATAAAGCTCCCTCATCAATACCAGACCGATGCCCAGCAGGTATCCGGCGGGCAGCAGCAGCGCATTGCCATTGCCCGGATGCTGCTCAAAAACCCACCCATTATTTTCCTCGACGAGCCCACTGCCTCGCTGGATGCGGTAACGGTTGAACAAATCAAAAACAGTATCGACGCCCTAAAGAAGGGCCGCACGGTGGTGGTTATCTCGCACAGTCTCTCCCAGATTATTGATGCCGACCACATTTATGTCATGCAGAAGGGCTACATCGTGGAAAGCGGCACCCACGAGCAACTCTACGACCAGCATGGTGCCTACCGCGAGATTTTCGACGCCTCGGCCCGCAGCCTCAACATTGAGAAAATTGCGCGCACCTTAGATGAAGGCTGAGGAACTCGCTTACCCAAGGCACGGTAGGCCCTTATGCTGTCTTCGGAAGATGGCAGGGCCTTACCCCTTCTGTTCTTCGACAATAGCCGAGGAAACCGGCAGGGTAATAATAAACTCAGTACCCTCCCCTTCCTGCGTTTCTACCCGGAGCTTGCCCCCATGACCCCGGGTAATTACATCATGGCAGAAGGATAGCCCCAGGCCGGTACCTTCCCCGATGGGCTTGGTGGTAAAGAACTCATCAAAAATGCTGGCGCGGTCGGCGGCCGGGATACCCAGGCCATTGTCCCACACTCTGATTTCTACTTCGCTGCCCGTGCGGCGGGTGCTGAGCTGTACCTGGGGAGCGTACCCAGCCGGCTCCTGCCGCATGCGCTCCTGCACGGCATAAAGCGCATTGGAAAACAGGCAAATCAGTGCCCGGCCCAGATCATGCCGCACTACTTCTATGCTACCCACGGCAGGGTCCAGCTGCGCCAGCAGCTCGGCATCAAACTGCCGGTTTTTGGCGCGCAGATCATGGTAGGAAAGCCGCAGATAATCATGCGCCAGGGTGTTGATTTCCGTCAGCTGCCGGGGGCCGGGGGTATTACTGGAGTATTCCAGCATTACCCGCACAATAGACTCTACCCGCTGGCTGTGTTCGGCTATTTTGTTCTGATACTGACTCAGGTTCAGTAGCATTTCGTCCAGCATTTCCTGCTCAGCAGTGATGTAGATGCCTTCCGGCAACTCCACGCGCATTTCCTGGCACAAGCCCACGCTTACCCCGGCCAGGTCCTTAATGGTTTTGGCCGGTTGCTGTATTTCATGGGCTACTCCGGCCATCAGCTCTCCTAAGGAAGCCATCTTCTCGCGCAGCACCAGCTGGCTCTGGGTGGTTTTCAACTCCTGCAGCATATTGGCCAGCAGGTCCCGCTGGGTGGTCAGCTCCTCTTTCTGCCGCGTAACCTGGGCGTGCAGCTTATGCAAGCGGCTGTTGGCCTGGCGCTGCAAATGGTTGCTCCGCCACAGCAGCAGCACAATCAGAATAAGTACGCCTAGTCCGGCCATCAGCGCATACAGGCGGGTGCGGGCTTCAAACTGCGTGCGCTCTGCCTCCAGCTGGCGTAACCGGCGCTGCTCGGCAAACCCGATGGCATCCAGCCGCTTAATCCGCTGCGGGTTGTACAGGCTATCTTCGGCCGTTACCATGATGCGCATGTATTTCAGGGCGCTGTCTGTCTGGCGCCGGGCTTGAAAAGCCTTCGAGAGCAGGCCACTGTTGCGCACTATGCCAATTACAAACGGCAGCGCCTGACCTACCACTAGGGCTTTGCGGGCATAATACACACTGGAATCTACCTGTTGCTGCTCGGCATACAGCTCCGCCATATATTGGTATGCCCGGGAGCGGCTCCGCAGGTCATTTTCGGGAATGGCGGCCTGGGCGCTGCGCCGGTAAAAGCTCAGCGCCTTATCGGGATGCTTGCGGGCGGCTTCCAGCAAGCCTATTTCCCGCAATACGTAGGGCAAGGGGTTGCCCCAGCAGCTATAGCCCAGCTTTTGCGACTTTAGCGTAAGGGCGTAGGCCTGCCGCAGAAAGTAAGCGGCCGAGTCGAGCTGGCCGGTACCCACGTAGGTAGAGCCAATGTTGGTGAGTACGCTGATTCGCTGGGAATAATCCGCAATATGCTGCTTCTCATAAATGGCCCGGGACTGAAAATAGTACTGCAGGGCAGGGCGGAAGTCATCGAGGGCCTGGTAGAGCAGGCCGGTTTGGTTCAGGATGCGGGCGGTGCCCTCCAGATCGTAGCTTTTTTCCGCCAGCCGCAGGGCATCCAGGTTGGTGCGCAGAGCCTGCGGCAGGTTTCCCCGCTCACTCAGGATAATGCCAATGCGCGACAGGCACCGGCCTTCGCCTTTGGTGTAGCCAATACTTTGCGCCAACTGCAGGCCTTCCCGCGCATAATTCAACACCGAATCGAAGTGCGAATACCGGTAGGTAGCGCTTAAGTCGGCCAGCAGCAACACCCGGCTGGTATCGGTAGTAGTGCGGGCAAGTACGTTTTTTATAGTGCCCGTTTCAGGGCTTTGCGCCCATACGGGCAGAGCAGATAACCAGAACAGCCAACAGGCTAAGCCGACGAAAGCCTGTTTCATACCCAGAATTTACCCGAGAGTTGGACCATTCACCTTTAACGCTATACCCCTATTTTTATACAATAGCTACCTGCCCGAAATAAGGCCAGCAGCCATAAATATAGTTCTCTACCAATACACTTCTACGCTTCCTTGCTAATGTATTTATAAACAGGCCCAAACGCTAACCAGATTATCTTTCCTCGGACCTCGGGAAATCAGCCTCCGCTGCATACCCCGGAATTTGTAGGCTTCTGAAATATGGACTTATCGTTCTGAAAGCCTGATTTCCTATGGCCTAAAAAGGCGTACCATGCTATTATAAACAGGGGGCACCTCGCCCAGAAGCTAGTGTCGGAATTATTAAATTAGTAGGCTCTATGAAAAATAATTCACCACATATCCTGAACACCTCGGCCAACCTGATGGGCCTGTGTTTTATTGTGTTAACCTCCCTGAAAGTCAATAAGCTTTCGGATGCCTCCATCATCGATGAATTGACGTCGGTGGCCACGCTGTTCTTTATTTCCAGCTGCATTCTGTCGTTTTTATCGATGAGAAATAGCCGGCAGACAAATGCTTTTGAGCGGCTAGCCGACCTCATTTTCCTCGGGGGCCTTATGATTATTTTTGTAACAATTATGCTTATCACGCTGAATATTATCCCCTAACGCGCGCCGCTTCACCTCCCCTTCTCTGCTTTTCTTATGCTTATTCTTGAAACGGAGCGTCTGGCGCTATACCAGTTTACTACCGAAGACGCCGCCTTTATCAGGGAGATGCTGAATACACCCGGCTGGCTCCGGTTCATCAGTGACCAGCACATCATTTCTCTGGCAGAGACGAGCAAGTATTCGGAAACAGGACTTAAACAGCATGACTAAAAATTTTATCTAGTCCTGCTGAAAGTATAAAATGTTCTAGTTGGCATTTGCGGTTTGGTGAAGCGGGCCTATCATGTTGCATTTTTACCTCATCATATGGGGCTAGCCAACACCTTGGCGGCAGCTAATGCCTTAGCCCGTTCGTCGTCCATCCCTTATACATGCTTCTTATACTTGCCATTACTGAACCGGTAAAAGAGCGAAAGACCGAACATATATTTCTGTAATTTCAAGCAATCAATTTGTCTGTTGCATGACTCTAACTAACACGATATCCCCCCTTCCTATTTCCAAACGGACAGCTCTTGTAGATGTGCTTCGAGGTTGGGCATTGCTGGGCGTAGTACTGATGAACTATACCAGTTTGTGGAAACTAACGCAGGCTGCTGAGGGCATTAAGCACGGCATACTTACCAACATCCTGTACATGACGCAGGAAACAGTATTTCATGGAAAATCCTGGACGCTTTTAAGCATCCTCTTTGGCTATGGCTTCGCTATCCTGCTCCGTAATCTGGCTGAAAGAAACCAAAATGCTGCGCCGTTTTTCGCCCGCCGCATGGGCTGGCTTTTAGTGCTGGGCTTTATAGATAGTGCTTTCTACTTTGGGGATTTCCTGAAGGATTATGCCCTGCTCGGGTTTGTGTTTTTACTATTTGCTCAGTTTTCAGCCCGTCAGGCATTTCGGGCATCTTTGGTTCTGCTCCTGCTTATTCCGTTTGTTTCAGCATTTGTAGCTACGCTGCCCGGTGGTGTGGGCTCCCCTTCTGAAATGAACGGCCTGAAAACCTTGTACCTGAGTCATAATCCTCTCCAGGTTCTGCAGGCTAACCTGCAGGGCTCTTATTTGCTGCAGGTAGCTAACCTTCGTTATATCATTGATGTGCATTTGGAAATGCTGGCCTGTTTCTTCCTCGGTTTTGCCGCGCAGAAAGCAGACTTCTTCGGGCGCCTGTCTTCTACTCCCCGGTTGGCGCGACGCATCTTCTGGAGCAGCTTCGCAGTGGTATTCGTATTCTCTGTTATACTGGTAAGCCAGCGTAAGTCTTATTTCTTCACTACTCTGTTTAAGCCCAATTTCTGGATGGTGTTCAGCATAATGCTGTTAACCGCCAGCGCTATTTGCTGGCTGCACCAGACTAGACACTTCTCTAACTTGTTTAAAAGCTTGCAAGCAATGGGGCGCATGACACTGACGAACTATCTAGTCCAGAACCTGCTCATGCTGCTTATTTTTTCGGGTTTTGGGCTGGCTCAACTCGGCAAACAACCACTTGTGTGGCATGTAGGAATAGCTTGGTTAATCTTTATTCTGCAGGTATGGTTTAGTCAGTGGTGGCTGGCCCGCTATCAATATGGTCCGGTTGAGTGGGTATGGCGGCAGTTAAGCTACGGCCAGCGCCTGCCCCTGCGGCGCCAGGAGCCCGTTGATGATTCTTTGGCCGTGAGTTATTAACCGGTTATCAACATAGGAGCCCGATCAGCAATGGTCGGGCTTTTTAGATTTATCGGTCTTCGTAACCTATTTAGTATAGTCCGGTGGCATCTCCCATAGCTCAATTCAAACACCTCTATTTTTCCGATTTAATTTTTCAGCGACCATTATTTTATAATAACCCTTTCGGCATTCGTTTCAATTTAACGGGCATTTTTCCCGCGACTGATGAAGCTTATTTTAAAGAGATGCTGCAGCGGGCGACGGCTTTGTTTCAGGCTGTTTTTGAGCTAACAGATGATGTACTTATTATTTATCGGGTCTACAGTCATGGCAGAAAGCGTATTAGGGCCAGCCATTATTTGCTACGCCAGCTGGCGGTTAAGAAGTCAGATGTGACCTTTCATAACTCAGTCATTTCTCAGCCTTCCTCTTCTACCCGAGGTAAGTGGCGGCGCATGTCCTTTTCTACAAAAGCTTCCCGAATACCTCACCAAACTATTTTGGCTGCAATTGGCAATCAGGATTTCCCCGCTAAAAAGCCGGTTATTCAGGGTGAAGTCTATTTTCTAAATAAAACCAAGGGCATTGTTTTTCATATGTATGATGACCGTGGCCTGGATATTATTGGAAGTTCAAAAGCGTCGCTAGAGTGTATATATGAAACATATAAGGGCTGGATTCTGGAATATGACCGGTCGAAAACAAACGCCGTTTTTGCATAGAAACAAAAAAGCCCGACCACTACTGGTCGGGCTTTTTGTATTAGAGAAGGATATTCGAATTACGCTTTCGAAGCCATAATAGCTTCTACAATTTCTTCCGAAATACCGGTGGTGCTGAAGCCGCCATCGTGCATCAGGTTCTGCATGGTTACGTAGCGCGTCAGGTCTGAGAACAGGCTGATGCAGTAGTCGGCGCAGGCTTCGGCGGGAGCGTTGCCGAGCGGAGCCATTTTGTTGGCGTACTCATAAAATGCATCAAAACCACTAATGCCGGTGCCGGCCGTGGTTTTGGTGGGCGACTGCGAAACGGTGTTCACACGCACTTTCTTGAGCTTACCCAGGCGCTGGCCGTAGCTGCGGGCAATGCTTTCCAGCACCGCTTTGGCCTGCGACATATCCGTGTAATCAAGGAAGGCGCGCTGGGCCGCAATGTAAGACAGCGCTACCACGGAGCCCCACTCATTGAAGGCATCCTGCTTTTCAGCAACGGCCAGCATTTTGTGCAACGACAGGGCCGATACGTCCAGCGTTTTCTGGAACCACTCGTAGTTCAGCTCGCCGTAGTGCTTGCCTTTGCGAATGTTGGCGCTCATGCCAATGCTGTGCAGCACAAAGTCAATCTTACCACCAAAGTGCTCCTGAGTGCCGCTGAACAGCTTTTCCAGGTCTTCCATGGAAGTGGCATCGGCCGGAATGATGGGCGCGCTGCACTGCTCGGAAAGCTTGTTGATTTCGCCCATGCGCATAGCCAGCGGGGCGTTGGTCAGCACAAAGCGGGCACCTTCGGCGTGGGCCTTCAGGGCTACTTTCCAGGCAATAGATTCTTCGTTCAGGGCACCCGAAATGATGCCGACCTTACCAGCGAGTAGGTTATTAGACATGCTATTGAAATGAGGGAGTGACTAAGCAACCGTCCTTGCTACAGGCGCAACGACAGGGCAATTTAGCAATTCAACCATTCCCTTCCCTATCCCATCATCACTTCGCCACGCATGGCCAGCAATTCGCGGGCACTCTGGAAGGCATGCTCACTGGGGTTAGCCCCGGCAATCATCTGCGCAATTTCGCGGATTCGCTCTTCCGTGTTCAGCTGGCGGATGCGGCTAACAGTGCGGTCGGCGCGGTCTTCCTTGTACACAAAGTAGTGCGTATCGCCGGCGGCGGCCATTTGCGGCAGATGCGAAATAGCCACCAGCTGGTGCTTCTGGGCCATCTGCTGCATCATGCGGCCCACTTTCACGGCTATTTCGCCGGAAATACCGGTGTCAATTTCATCGAATACTATCGTGGGCAGCGCGGTTTTATCGGCCAGCATGTATTTGATGCAAAGCATGAGGCGGGAGAATTCTCCACCGGAGGCGGCTTTGCTCAGGGTTTGGGGCTGGGCGCCTTTGTTGGCCGTGAATAGTATGCTCACCACATCGGTACCGCTGGGGCCGGGCTGCCCCGTGTGGTGTTGCACTACAATGCGGGCGTGCGGCATGCCCAGGTCTGCCAGCAGAGAAGAAAGCTCCAGCTCAAACAGCGGGAAGGCTTTTTGGCGGGCATCGGAAAGCCGGGTGGCCTGACGCGTAACGGTGGCCAGCGCACCATCCGTATCCTTGCGCAGGCGGGAAATTTCTTTGTCCAGGTTCAGAACGGAGCTTACTTTCTGGCGTAACTCCTCGCGCACAGCCAGCAGGGCTTCCATGTCGCGCACCTGGTGTTTGCGCTGCAGATTATAGAGCACCGTGAGGCGGCTTTGCAGCTCATCGAGGCGCTTGGGGTCGGCTTCGGTGCGGCGCTCGGCGGCTTCTACCTCGTCGGCAATATCATGCAGCTCAATCAGGCAGCTGTCTAGGCGCTGCTTTAGCTCTTTGAAGGAGTCTGCATAGCCCGCAATCTGGCCCAGCAGTGTGGCGGCTTCTTTCATGCTGCTGGTGGCGCAGTACTCGCTTTCTGACAGCGACTGATAGGCGTGGCTAAGCTTCACCTTGATTTCCTCGGCGTGCTCCAGCTGCTTGATTTCCTGCTCCTGGGCTTCCTGGTCTTCGTTATCGAGGCGGGCTTCTTCCAACTCACTCAGCAAAAAGCTATGGTAGTCCAGCTCTTTGTTGGCCTGGGCTACCTGGCTTTCCAAGTCTTTCAGGTCGGCTTCCAGCTTGCGGTACTGGCGGTAGGAGCTGCTGTATTGGGCCCGGGTGGGCACCAGGCCGGCATACAAATCCAGCAGGTTCAGCTGAAACACGGCATCCCCCAGCAGCAGCGTATCGTGCTGGGAGTGAATGTCCATCAGATTGGCGCCAATGTGTCGCAGGGTTTCCAGCGTCACGGGCGTATCGTTTACAAATGCCCGGGACTTGCCGGCCGGGCTGATTTCCCGCCGCAGAATGCACTGGGTATCATAATCGAGGTCTTCCGACTCGAAAATATCCTGCAGCTGGTAGCTGGAAATATCAAACTGGCCTTCAATTACGCATTTGCGCTCTGTGTTGAAGAGCAGGCGCGAATCAGCGCGGTTACCGAGCAGAAGCCCAATGGCACCGAGCATGATAGACTTGCCGGCACCGGTTTCGCCGGTAATAATGTTGAGCAGGGCCGAGGGCCGCAGCTCCAGTTGCTCAATGAGAGCGTAGTTCTGAATTCGAAGATCAACGAGCATAATCCGCGCAAAACGGGCTCCTGACCCGTGGTTAGCACTTTCCAATCCGCCAGCGCTCGTCAGAGCGTAGCCTGCTAACCACAAATCTACTAACTCAATTAGTTAGTTGCTAAATTTTTTATTCTACCGCTGCAAAATCGACTGATACTTGGCGGAGTTGGTGGGGTCTATTTCTGTGAGCATGGTGACTACCGTAGCCTTTTGTTCCTGCTCCTGACTGGTGCGGAAAACGTTGGCAATTTCATCGGCCTTGGCATCAAAAAAGGCCCGGATAAGCAAGGTGCCGGGGCGGCGCTGGGCCGCCTGCTGAATGCCCTGCAAGGCAGTAACTATGCTGGCGCGGGCATCCCGGGGCTTCTCAATAAATACGTCCAGCCCCTGCCGGTAGTAGGCATACAGGGCCGTGCGGCAGGCCTCCAGCTGCGGATCCTGCAGGTTATTCAGCAGCCAGTAGCGGTTGCGGGACTCCGAATCTTTCCAGCCTTTATCGTTTTCCAAGGTTTGGGAAGCGGCATTGGCTACAATCTGCCGGGCCACATCATAGTACGGCGAGCCGCCCATGCGGGCAAAGCTGTCGTGGTCCATGCCAATGACGATGTAAGCATAGAAGCTCAGCAGCGACGAGAGGTTGGAAACGAACGACGTTTCCGAGTAATCCAGCGGGTTCTGGGGCGAGTAGTTGAATACCCAGCCTTTATCAGCGAAGGTCAGGAGGTTGGTTTCGTAGCCGGTGCCATACACCGGCCGCGAGCTGACGATGCGGGCCGTGGCTTGGTAGGTGCCGGACTGGGGAATGGCCTGAATGCCGATGAAAAGCTTGCAGTTGATGCGCTCTTCCGGCCGGTACGTGTCGTTGGTCCAGCGGCGCTTGTTCAGAAACTGGCTGATGTCCTTTTCCATCTGCGACACCAGCTGCCGGTCGGCAATAGTCACGTTTTCCGTGCTGACGCGCACTTCGCAGTTGAGTTCCTGCGCTGTGGCCACAATAGCGGTGCAGCACCACATCAACAGGAAAAGCAGCAGAGATTTAGGCATGGCGCGGAATACGGGCAAGAACGGCGGCCACAATATCGTGGGCTACGGCCGCTTTAGGCTTCAACTCAAAGATAGACATTTGCCCATCGGCTGTTAGCAGGGTCACTTTGTTGGTATCGTGCCGGAAACCGGCCCCGGCATCGCGCAGGGAGTTCAGCACCACCATATCAAAGTTTTTGCGGCGCAGCTTGTCGCGGGCGTTGTCTTCTTCGTTGTTGGTTTCTAACGCAAAACCCACCGAAAATTGTTCGGGCCGCTTGGTCTTGCCCAGCGTGCCGGCAATATCAATGTTCTTCACCAGCTCCAGGGTGAGCGTGTCGCCGTCTTTCTTGATTTTATTTTCGGCCACGTGGCGCGGCTTGTAGTCGGCTACGGCGGCGGCGAATACCCATACATCGGCCGTGGGCGCAATGGCGGCGGCGGCAGCGTACATCTGGTCGGCGGTTTCTACGCGCTGGGTGTGGATGCGCGCGTGAACGGGGTCGGGCAGGTTAGTGGGGCCGCTGATAAGCGCTACGTCCGCGCCTTCGGTGGCAAAGGCTTCGGCCAGCGCGTAGCCCATTTTGCCGGTGCTGTGGTTGCCGATAAACCGGACCGGGTCGAGGGGCTCGTAAGTGGGGCCGGCGGTGATGAGGACGCGCATTGAAAGAAGATCAATTTGAAATAATAACATTAATTCATAAAACACATTTAAGCAATTCTGTTTGTTTTTCTATAAACAAGCAAATATATTATCAAGAATGGAAATATATTAACATCATCTTTAACCATATATTCATTTATAGAATAAAAACAATTCAGGTCAGGTATATTTAGCACTGGAATAGAAAATATATTCACCCTGTCTATAATCAACGACACACCCGCTCTTAAATAAAATTGAATATTAAGAATAGATATTGTGGCCACCTGAAGTAACTGCAAGATTATCAGCAACCAAAATGACCATTCAACAGATTTATAATATAATAAGCCAGATATAATACTTAACAACGAAAATAAAATAAATAACACAAAATGAAAATAATGCTCAGCAGAATAATAATCAAAACAAATGATTATATTAGAAATGAGACTTAATAAGCCAAAAACAATTACATAATATGAAATAATATTTTTTAATTTATCATTCATAATTATAATCAAAGCACTCGATTTAAAGCGACTTTTCCAGTTCCCGCACAATATCCTCCGGTTCCAGCATGCGGCCCGGGCCTTCCAGCCCACTGGCCAGCTCGCCGGCCGGAGAGTCGAAGATATGGTTGCCGAAGGAACGCAGGCGGGCCAGGTTTTCTTGGGTGGCCGGGTGCTGGTACATATCCAGGTCCATGGCCGGGGCCAGAAACACCGGGCAGCGGGCGGAGAGGTACACGGCAGCCAGCAGCGTGGGGCAATGGCCGTGCGCCAGCTGAGCGAGGGTGTTGGCGCTGGCGGGTGCTATCAGGTAGGCATCGGCCCACAGGCCCAGGGCCACGTGGTTGTGCCACTCGCCGGTGGCTTCGCTTTTCAGGAAGCCCGTGAGCACCGGCTTTTTGGAGAGCGTGCTGAGCGTAAGGGGCGTAACAAAGGCCGGGGCCGAGGGAGTCAGAATGACTTGCACCTCAGCCCCGGCCTTTACCAGGAGCCGCACCAAAGCGGCAGCTTTATACGCAGCAATACTCCCGCACACCCCCAACAGAATACGACGACCTTGCAGCGACATCAGCGGGGTATCAGCAGAAGAATGAATTACTCGCCGCTTTCCTCAGCGCTTGGCGTGCGGTAGTAGATTTTGCCTTCCAGAAATTCTTCAATAGCCAGGTTGGTCGGCTTGGGCAGACGTTCGTAGTGCTTCGAAATTTCGATTTGCTCGCGGTTTTCGAATACTTCTTCCAGGTTATCAACCGTGGTAGCAAACTCAGCCAGCTTGCTGTTCAGCTCTTCTTTCAGCTTCACAGAAATCTGGTTGGCCCGCTTCGAGATGATGGCAAGAGACTCGTATACGTTGCCGGTGTCCACGGCCAGATCCGACATGTTGCGGGTCACGATAGAGGCAGATACGCTGTTCGGAGTTTTCATATAATAAGAAGCTGAGTTACAAATGGGAGGCTTTGCCCTGGCAAAATAGGCAGATCAGCCAACAAAAAATTATTTCGAAGCGGCGGCGTCTTCCGGTTTCAACTTGGCCAGCTGTTCGCGGGCAGCGTTGTACATGGTTTCGGCCGCTTTCAGGTTTTTGCTTTGCGGATACGTATCCAGCAGGTTCTGGTAGAACGCAACAACTTCCAGATACCGTTCCCGCTGCTTGTTTTCCACGCTTTCCTTGGCAAACTCATACTGCGCCGCCACCTTCAGATAGGCTGCTTCCTCATTGTAAGCGGAAGCCGGAAACTGCTGCTGAAACGTGTTGAAAGCAATAACGGCGGCCTGGTTGTAGCGCAGCTGGTAGTACAGCTTAGCACCTTCGAAAGACTTGGTTTCCAGCTTGGTCTGCAGCTCCCTCGACATATTCTCGGCATCGGGCCGAAACTTGCTTTCCGGGTACTGGTTCAGAAAATCCTGCAGAGACTCAATGGCCGTGTAGGTGTTGGTCTGATCCAGCTCATACTCCGGGGAGTCGCGAAACAGAGACTTGGCATACATAAACGTAGCTTCCTCCGCCAGGGCGGAGGTAGGATACGTGTCGTAGAACTGCTTGAAGTAGTAGGCGCTGAGCACGTAGTTGCGCTCCTGGAAGTTGGTATTGGCAAAGTAGTACTCGGCCTTTTCCGACTCCGGACGGCCTTTCAGTAGCGGCAGCAGCTCTTCCAGCAGCGTACCGGCCCGGGCATAGTCGCCCTTCTCGTAATACTGCAGCGCGGCATTATATTTTTTGTTCACGTCGTCGCTCTTCAGCAGCTTTTGATAGCCGGTGCACGAGCCGAGCAGCAGGCTGCCGAACAATAGAACAAATAAGAGGGGACGAATGAAGAGCATAAGGGGCGCAAAGGTAACGGATTACGGAGCCGAATCAAAGATCTGGCCCTTGGGAGCTATTTCAGCGGCTTCCGACGCAGGATATCCACCGGCCGCGCCAACGGTTTCCTGGGCGCAGGCACTACGGTAGAGGGTTTGGCAGGAGGCGTTGTAACTTTCTGGGCAGGCTTGGCGGGGGCCGGAGCGGGCTTTTTAGGAGCCGCTGCGGGCCTGGCTTTTGCTTTGGTGGCTGCCCGGG